>NZ_JBQFIT010000001.1:0-620000 GCF_056535665.1 Ruegeria sp. BJ3
GCCGCCCGCCCGAGGCGCTGGCCCGTGCAACTGGTGCTGAACACCCGCCGCATGGCCCGCCGTGCGCGAGCTGTTCGATCAGGGTCCGCCCTGCCTCTTGCCCCGCATTTCGCTGGTCACCGATCTGGGCGAAAGCGTCGATCTTGATCGTGTACCGCCCGCCGTACCGCCCTTGCGTCGCCGGCTGGAACTGACGCAGCTGGTGGCGCGACTGCTGGACCAGCAACCGGACCTGGCCGCGCGGTCATCGCTGTTTGACCTGTCCGACAGCCTCGCCGCCCTGATCGAAGAGATGCAGGGAGAAGGCGTCCCGCCCGAGGCGATCCGGCAGCTGGACGTGACCGACCTGTCGGGCCATTGGGCACGGGCGCAGGCCTTCATCGGCATCGCCGACCAGTTTCTGAAGACCGAGGATGGCAGCCTGGACGTGCAGGCCCGCCAACGCCGCGTGGTCGAGAACCTGATCGCCCGCTGGCAGGACGCGCCGCCGCAACACCCGGTGATCCTGGCCGGGTCCACCGGCTCGCGCGGGACCACGCTGATGCTGATGCAGGCGGTGGCGCGGCTGCCGCAGGGGGCGCTGATCCTGCCGGGGTACGATTTCGACCAGCCCGCCCATGTCTGGGAGCGGCTGGATTCGGCAATGACCTCGGAGGATCACCCGCAATACCGGTTCCGCAAGCTGATGACCGAACTGGGGATCGGGCCGGCCCAGATTGCAACCTGGACCCCGGACCAGCCCCCCTCGCCCGCGCGCAACCGTCTGGTTTCATTGGCATTGCGCCCGGCCCCGATCACCGATGCCTGGATGAGCGAAGGCCCGCAGATGCGCGATCTCGATGCCGCGACTCGCGACATCACCTTGGTCGAAGCGCAATCGCCGCGGGCCGAGGCGCTGGCCATCGCCCTGCGCCTGCGGCAGGCGGTCGAGACCGGCCAGACCGCCGCCCTGATCACCCCCGATCGGATGCTGACCCGCCAGGTCAGCGCCGCGCTGGACCGCTGGAACATCCTGCCCGATGACAGCGCCGGCCTGCCGCTGCAACTGTCGCCACCGGGCCGGTTCCTGCGCCATGTGGCCGGGCTGTTCGCGCGCCGTCTGGATGCCGAGGCGCTGCTGACCCTGCTGAAACACCCCTTGTGTCACAGCGCCGGCGACCGCGGCGCGCATCTGTTGCACAGCCGCGATCTGGAACTGCGCCTGCGTCGCAATGGCCCGCCCTTCCCCGACAGCGCCAGCCTGACCGGCTTTGCCGTTGAAAAAGACATACCCGACGCGTGGGTCCAGTGGTTGATCCGCCATTTCTGCGACCAGCAGATCAGCGGCACTCTGCCCCTGACCGGCTGGGTGCAGCGCCTGCGCGATCTGGCCGAGGCGATTGCCGGTGCCGGAACCGACGGCGCAGGCGAGTTGTGGGAGAAAAACGCTGGCCAAACGGCGCTGGCGGTGATCTCGGGCCTTGCGGACGAGGCCGAGCACGGCGGCGAGATGACGGCGCTGGATTTCGCCGATCTGCTGGGTGCGCTGCTGGCCGGACAAGAGGTCCGCGACCGCGACGCCCCCCAGCCGCGGATCATGATCTGGGGCACGCTCGAAGCGCGGGTTCAGGGTGCCGACCTGCTGATTCTGGGTGGGTTGAACGAAGGCAGCTGGCCCGAGGCTCCCGCGCCAGACCCCTGGCTGAACCGCCAGATGCGCGACCGTGCCGGCCTGCTGCTGCCGGAACGACGCATCGGCCTGTCGGCGCATGATTTCCAGCAGGCCATCGGCGCGACCGAGGTCTGGCTGACCCGCGCGGTCCGTTCGGATGATGCCGAAACCGTTCCGTCACGCTGGCTGAACCGATTGACCAACCTGTTGCAGGGCCTGCCGGATCAGGGCGGCCGCGCGGCGCTGGAACAGATGCGCGACCGGGGCAAGACATGGCTGCGCTGGTCCGAGATGCTGGAACAGGCGCCCCGGATCGCCGCCGCACCGCGCCCCTCGCCGCGCCCGCCGGTGGCCGCGCGCCCGCGCCGCCTGTCGGTGACCGAGATCAAGCGGCTGATCCGCGACCCCTATGCGATCTATGCCAAGCACGTTCTGCGCCTGAAACCGCTGGACCCGCTGGTACAGGCGCCCGACGCCCTGCTGCGCGGCATCGTGATCCACGAGATCCTGGAACATTTCGTCAAGGACAGCGTGTTGGACGGCGCGCTGCTGACCCGTGACAACTTCCTGAAACGGGCCGAGGCTCTGCTGGATCAGCATGTCCCCGGCCCACCGCCCGGAAACTGTGGCTGGCGCGGCTGGAACGGATCGCCGACGACTTTCTGCGCGCCGAGATCACCCGCCGCAGCGACGGCGGCCCGATCGCGTTCGAGGCAAAGATGCGCCTGACGCTGGAACCGCTTGGGTTCACCCTGAATGGCCGCGCCGACCGGATCGACCGCAACAGCCGCGGCGCGTTGACCATCATCGACTACAAGACCGGCACGCCGCCCTCGGAATCGCAGCAGGCCAAGTTCGACAAACAGCTGCTGATCGAGGCCGCGATGGCCGAACAGGGCGGGATCGACGGATTTGACCCGATGGCCGTGGCCAGCGCCGTGTTCATCGGTATGGGCGGCACCTACAAAGAGGTCCCGGCACCCCTGGACAAAGAGCCGCCCGACAAGGTTCTGGCCGAGCTGAAGGAGCTGATTTCCACTTATTTAGAGCCTGATCAGGGGTTTTCGTCGCGCCGGATGATGCACAAGGACAGCGACGTGGGCGACTATGACCACCTGGCGCGGTTCGGCGAATGGGACCGCACCGCCGAAACCAAGCCCGAGGATCTGACATGACCCCGCGCGACGAAGCGACCGAACGGCAGGTTCAGGCGGCGCGGCCCGATGCGTCGACCTGGCTGGCGGCCAATGCGGGCTCGGGCAAGACGCGGGTTCTGACCGACCGCGTGGCGCGGCTGCTGCTGGACGGCGTGCAGCCGCAGCACATCCTGTGCCTGACCTACACCAAGGCCGCCGCCAGCGAGATGCAGAACCGCCTGTTCAAGCGGCTGGGCGAGTGGGCGATGCTGGACGACGCGGCATTGCTGCGGCAACTGACCGAGCTGGGCGTCGAAGGGGTGATCGACCCCGACCGCCTGGCCCGTGCCCGCACCCTGTTCGCGCGCGCCATCGAAACGCCGGGCGGGCTGAAGATCCAGACGATCCACTCGTTCTGCGCCTCGTTGCTGCGGCGGTTCCCGCTCGAGGCCCGTGTCAGCCCGCAGTTTTCCGAGATGGAAGACCGCGCCGCGGCCCTTCTGCGCGAGGAAATCGTCGAGGATTTCGCCGAGGGCCCGCAGGCCCGCCTGATCGAGGACGTGGCCCGCCACATCACCGATACCGGCTTTGACAAGCTGACCGCCGCAATCGCCCAGAAGCGCACCCTGTTCACGCCCGCGCTACAATGGCCCGACCTGCTGGCCCGTTTTGACCTGCCCGAGGGGTTCGACGAGGACGCGCTGCTGGTGCAGGTGTTTCTGGGCGGCGAGGTCGAGTTGGTCCGGTCGATCCTTCCGGCGCTGGCGGGCGGCGGCAAGACCGACGCCAAAGCGGCCGAGAAACTGTCGGGCTTCACCGAACCGGCCTTGGGTCAGTTGCCGGTGCTGGAAGACGTGTTCCTGACCGGCAAATCCGCCAAAGAGCCCTTTACCGCCAAGATCAACAGCTTTCCCACCAAGGCGCTACGCGAGGGGGTTCTGGCGGGGCAGATGGATCCGCTCGAGGCATTGATGCGGCGGGTCGAAGCTGCAAGGGAAGGGCGACTGGCGCTGGCAGCCGCACGCAAATCTCTGGTGCTGCACCGCTTCGCGGCGGCCTTCCTGCCGGAATACGAGCGCCGCAAGCAACTGCGCGGCTGGCTGGATTTCGACGACCTGATCCTGCGCGCGCGCCTGTTGCTGAACGATCCGGCGGTGGCCGCTTGGGTTCTGTACCGGCTGGATGGCGGCATCGACCACATCCTTGTGGACGAGGCGCAGGACACCAGCCCCGATCAATGGGATGTGGTCGAGAAACTGGCGCAGGAATTCACCAGCGGCGAGGGCGCGCGGTCCGGGGTCGAGCGGACGATCTTCGTGGTTGGCGACAAGAAACAGTCGATCTATTCCTTCCAGGGGGCAGACCCGCAGGCCTTTGACCGGATGCAGGCCGAGTTTGGGCGGAAACTAAAGGAATCAGGCTCTAAACTGTGGGATTGGACGCTGGAATACTCGTTCCGCTCCTCCAGCGCCATCCTGTCGCTGGTCGATATCCTGTTCGAAAACCGCGCCGATGCGGGGTTTCAGAAAGAGTCCCAGCACCGCGCCTTCAAGGCCGATCTGCCCGGCCGGGTCGATCTGTGGCCGGTGGTGGAAAAGGTCGAGGACGCGGACGAGGGCGACTGGACCGACCCGGTCGATCGGCCCGCGGCGCAGCATCACACGGTGATCCTGGCCAACCAGATAGCCGCGCGCATCAAGGCCATGATCGACGCCGGCAAAACCATCCCCGAAGACGGCCCCACGCGCGGCACATTCGTGCGCCGCAAGGTGCGGCCGGGGGATTTCCTGATCCTGGTTCAGCGCCGCTCGGACCTGTTCGCCGAGATCATCCGCGCCTGCAAGGCCCAGGGTTTGCCGATCGCAGGGGCCGACAGGCTGAAGGTGGGCGCGGAACTGGCGGTCAAGGATCTGGCCGCGCTGCTGAGCTTTCTCGCCACGCCCGAGGATGACCTGTCACTGGCCACGGTGCTGAAATCGCCGCTGTTCGGCTGGTCCGAGCAGATGCTGTTCGACCGGCTCATCGTCGGCAGGAAAGGTACCTGTGGGCGGCGCTGCGCCAACGAGCCGGGGATTTTCCCGAAACGCTGGCGGTACTGAACGATCTGCGCGGGCAGGTGGACTTTCTGCGCCCCTATGACCTGATCGAACGGGTGCTGACCCGACATGACGGACGCCGCAAACTTTTGGGCCGTCTGGGTGCCGAGGCCGAGGACGGCATCAACGCGTTGCTGTCGCAGGCACTGGCCTATGAGCGGTCGGACATTCCCAGCCTGACGGGCTTCCTGGTGTGGATGCAGACCGACGACCTTGAGATCAAGCGCCAGATGACCGGCGTGGGCGACATGATCCGGGTGATGACAGTGCATGGCTCGAAAGGGCTGGAGGCGCCGATCGTGATCCTGCCGGACACCGGCAAGCGGCAGCCGCCCCGCGATGCCGAGATCATGGTCGCCGACGGAACGCCGCTGTGGAAGGTGCCCGCCGACCTGTCGCCCGGCCTTGTGGCCCGCGCCCGCGAAGACGCGCGCCAACGCGAGGAGAACGAGCGGCTGCGGTTGCTGTACGTTGCGCTGACCCGGGCCGAGAAATGGCTGATCGTGGCGGCTGCCGGCGATCTGGGCAAGGACGGGTCCAGCTGGTACCAGCTGGTCGAAGAGGCGATGGGCCGGGCAGGGGCCACCGAGATCCCCGGCACCGGCGTCCGCCGTCTGGCGCATGGCGATTGGGAGGATCTGCCACTGGACCATCGCCCGACCCCGGAACCGGTGCAGGATACCCTGCCGGACCTGTTCCACCGGCCCGCGCCCGAGCCGACGCCCGATCCCGAGACGCTCAGCCCGTCCGATCTGGGCGGGGCCAAGGCCCTGCCGGGCGAGACCGGACTTGAGGAAGAGGCCGCCAAACTGCGCGGCACCCGCCTGCACCTTCTGCTCGAACATCTGGCCCAGGCGCCACGCGACCGGTGGGATCAGCTCTGCGCCCGGCTTCTGCCCGATATGCAGGACGGTGACCGCCGCGACCTTCTGGCCGAGGCGGCGGGCGTACTGACCGCGCCGGACCTGGCCCCCGTCTTTGCACCGGCCGCGCTGGCCGAGGTGCCCGTCTCGGCCACTCTGGACGGTCGTCGGATCCACGGGGTGATCGACCGGTTGATCGTGACGGATGACGTGGTGCAAGTCATTGATTTCAAATCGAACGCCACGATTCCCGATCGGGCCGAGACCTGCCCCGAGGGCCTGCTGCGCCAGATGGGCGCCTATGCCGCCGCGCTGTCGCAGATCTATCCTGGCCGCGAGATCCGCACCGCGATTTTGTGGACCCGGACGGCGCGCCTGATGTGGCTGCCACACGATCTTGTGACAGATGCGCTGGTGCGGGCCCAGATATCTTGACCTCCCCAATGGGCGCACCTACGTTCGACTCCCAACCGCATGTCATTCAGGAGACAGAATATGTCGACCGTAGCCGTAACCGACGAAACCTTTGACGCCGAAGTCAAGAACTCGGACGTCCCCGTCGTGGTGGATTTCTGGGCCGAGTGGTGCGGACCCTGCAAGCAGATCGGCCCCGCTCTGGAAGAGCTGGCGGCTGAATATGGCGGCAAGGTCAAGATCGCCAAGGTCGACGTGGACAGCAACCCAAACTCGGCCGCAGCCATGGGCGTACGCGGTATTCCCGCGCTGTTCATCTTCAAGGACGGTCAGGTGGTTTCGAACCGCGCAGGCGCTGCCCCGAAGGCCGCCCTGCAAAGCTGGATCGACGAATCCATCTGATACCGAACGGAACTCAACAAAAAAGGCGCTCCTCATCGGGCGCCTTTTTTTGTGCATGGTCTGCGCAAAAATAAAAAGCCGCCCGGAAATCCAAGCGGCCATTCGTCTTTAGTCGAATTCGGTCTGAATTCAGATCTTGGCGATATCTTCGCGGACCAGACCGATATCTTCCAGCTGGGCATCGCTCAGTTGCGACAGCAGCTTGCGGGTCTTGCGGGCGGTGTTCCATTCGGCGACAGCTTCGAAAGCGTGCGAGATGCCGTCCACTACACGCAGGATGGTAGCTGCTCCGAGCGGCGCATGGATGTTTGCGGTGGTTGCCATTTGCGCATTCCTTTTTTGAAACAGCCGACCCTGTGTCGGTTGTAAGCCTCATCTAGTCTTGCGACAGGCGACTCACAATTGCTGGTCCGACAACCCCGTGATGCACGGATTGCATATCTTTGGGCAGTTTGAGAACGGGTTGCGCGGATCGCGCCTCCGGCCCATATAGGGCATCAACGGATACGGAGGCTTGAATGGCGGAGAACGACTTTCCCGGTTGGCACGGCACCACGATCATCGGCGTCAAGAAAGGCGGCCAGATCGTCATCGCGGGTGACGGGCAGGTCAGCCTGGGCCAGACCGTGATCAAGGGCACCGCCCGCAAGGTGCGGCGCCTGTCGCCCGGCGGGTTCGAGATCGTCGCCGGGTTCGCCGGCTCGACCGCCGACGCCTTCACACTGCTGGAACGGCTGGAAGCCAAGCTGGAGGCCACGCCCGGTCAACTGGCCCGCGCCTCGGTCGAGCTGGCCAAGGACTGGCGCACCGACAAGTACCTGCAGAAGCTTGAGGCGATGCTGATCGTCACCGACGGCCGTGACCTGTTCGTGATCACCGGGGCCGGGGACGTGCTCGAACCGGAACATGACGTGGCGGCGATCGGGTCGGGTGGCAACTTTGCCTGGCAGCCGCGCGCGCGATGATGGACAGCGACAAGTCGGCCGAGGAGGTTGCCCGCGAGGCCATGGCAATTGCCGCCGACATCTGCGTCTACACCAACGGCAACCTGACGGTTGAGAGCATTTCGGGCTAGGGGTCAGGCCAGCAGGGCCGAAATCTCCTTGCCCTTCCACCGCCGGTGCATCCCGATCAGCCCCAGAATGGCCGAGGCGATCACGATGTAATAGGGCAGGCGGATATCGATGCTCATCAACCCGCCGCCGATCAGCGACATGATTCCACCCGCCAGGCAGAACACGGCCGTGGTTACGCCCATGACCCAGCCCTGATCCGCCTCGCTGACCGACGAGGAGAACAGGCCCAGAAGGGTCGGGTAGGCCACGCCGAACAGGAAATAGAACAGGAACACCGGCACGTAGCTGAGCACGCCGCTGGGGCTGAAGGCAAAGGCAAAGCCGCAGATCACCATGACGATCAGCGAAACATATATGATGTTGTGCTTTCTGAACCGTTCCTGCGCGGGTTTCACGAGAAACGTACTGGAGAAGGCCAGCGCCACACCAATGACGACCATGGCCATGCTGCCGCCGATCACGCCGTAACCAAAAGCGCTGGTCAGGAAATTGTCCACAAACACGTAGAAGGTGACGTTCGCGATCATGAAGAACGCGTAGACGGGCAGGATCTTCAGAACCATGGGGTGGCCACGCACGGCGACCAGGCTGTCGGTTACGTCGCGTGGGCGAAAGACGAAGGGTTCGCGTTCGGTTCGGGTATCCTTGAAAAAGAACAGCACCAGCAGGATTGCGATAAGCACCAGGACAAACGCGCCGTAGAATGGGGTCTTGAGCGTGGCAACGCTGCCCAAAAGCGCCGCATCCGACAGGACCGCTCCGATGATCGGGCCGCCGACCAGGCCAAAGCTGACCCCTGTCACGATATAACCCATGTTCCGGTCACGATCGGCCGCATCCGTGCTGCCGTCGATCATGGCCGCCTGCGCAATAGGTTGGTTTCCGGCCGTGAACCCGGTGATCGACCGGCCCACGATCAACAGGATCAGGCTGTTGAGATACAGCGCCGCAATCGTGATCGCATAACCGGCCAGCGCTCCGCCCAGGCAGACCAGAAGTGCATTCTTGCGCCCGATGGAGTCCGAAACTTTCGAGACATAGACGACGCCCAGAAACCAGGACAGGAAGAAACACCCGATCACCAGACCGTAGTAGAAGTGACGGCTGCCCATGGACGTGCTTGCCGGCAGAAAGCCCGATTTCGTCTCCATGATCAGCGAGTTGATGATCGGAAAAACCAGCCCTTGGCCGATCAGGTCCACGAACACCACGAACAGCAGGGTAATCTTGGCAATCTTGGTCATTTCACGCTCCGGGTCCCGCGCACATTCCGCCAACCCTATCAGAGGACACCGAAATCTCCCAACACGGAGGTCAGGAAAAATTGCATTGGCGCCGGGTCATTGTTAACCAACGCGGCCAAATGTGCGGTCTCGGTTGTTTTTGCCGACCCCGTGCTTACCTAAGCCGCAGCTGACTGCCGACCATCGAAAGGACTGCCCTGTGACCGACCTGACCCCGCGCGAGATCGTCTCGGAACTGGATCGTTTCATCATCGGGCAGAAGGATGCCAAGCGCGCTGTCGCCGTGGCCCTGCGCAACCGCTGGCGGCGCAAGCAGTTGGCGGATGACATCCGCGACGAGGTCTATCCCAAGAATATCCTGATGATCGGGCCCACCGGCGTGGGCAAAACCGAGATCAGCCGCCGCCTGGCCAAGCTGGCCCGCGCGCCTTTCATCAAGGTCGAAGCGACCAAATTCACCGAGGTCGGCTATGTTGGCCGCGATGTCGAACAGATTATCCGCGATCTGGCCGATGCCGCGATCATCCAGACCCGTGAATACATGCGCGAAGAGGTCAAAGCCAAGGCGCATCAGGCTGCCGAGGACCGCGTGATCGAGGCCATCGCCGGCTCGGACGCCCGCGAGAGCACCCGAGAGATGTTCCGCAAGAAGCTGAAATCCGGCGAGCTGGACGACACGGTGATCGAACTTGAATTGGCCGATACGTCCAACCCGATGCCGATGTTCGACATTCCCGGCCAGCCGGGTGGACAGATGGGCATGATGAACCTGGGCGACATTTTCGGCAAGGCATTCGGCGGGCGCACCGTCAAGCGCCGCATGAGCGTTGCCGAAAGCTATGACATCCTGATCGGGGAAGAGGCCGACAAGTTGCTGGATGACGAGGCCGTCACCCGCGCGGCGCTGGAATCGGTCGAGCAGAATGGCATCGTATTTTTGGACGAGATCGACAAGGTCTGCGCACGGGCAGAAACCCGCGGAGGGGATGTCAGCCGCGAAGGCGTGCAGCGCGACCTGCTGCCGCTGATCGAAGGCACCACCGTCTCCACCAAGCACGGCCCGGTCAAGACCGACCACATTCTGTTCATCGCCAGCGGCGCGTTCCATATCGCCAAGCCTTCGGACCTGTTGCCGGAACTGCAGGGGCGTCTGCCGATCCGGGTCGAGCTGCGTGCGCTGACCGAAGAGGATTTCGTTCGCATCCTGACCGAGACGGACAACGCGCTGACCCGCCAGTATACGGCTTTGATGGGCACCGAAAACGTTACCGTCAGCTTTACCGAGGACGGGATCGCCGCGCTAGCCCGGATCGCCGCCGAGGTGAACCAGAGCGTCGAGAATATCGGCGCCCGGCGCCTGTACACCGTGATGGAGCGCGTTTTCGAAGATCTGTCCTTTGTCGCGCCGGACCGTGCCGGCGCGGAAATCGTGGTCAACGCGGCCTTTGTGGATGAAAACCTTGGTGAGCTGACCAAATCCACGGACCTGAGCCGTTACGTTCTGTAACATGATCAGCCGGTTTTTGCCGGTTGGTCCTGCGCAATTATCTGGACGCGTCGGCAGGTTACGCTATGCGTAGCACGTAACTGTTGGTCTGGGATCGTTCCGTGCTGCGCTATCTGATCATTTTCGTCACGGTTTCCGTTTTGGGAGGCTGCGTTGACCGATCCATCTCGGTCACCTTGCCCGAAGCGTTGGACGTCGGCACCGCGCAGACCGTGTTCGCGGCGACCACCCGCGCACGCGAGGCCGATGGCTCTTACGGGTATCGTCGTGCAGACCGCCTGCAATTCCTCGAAACCACCGTCTCGATCCCGCCGAACCACCGCCCCGGGACGCTTGAGTTTTCCTATTCGGACCCGAACCCGAGCCGGCAGTTCGTTTTGGCCGGTGTGCGCGAATTTCCGTCCGAGCAGGATCTGAAAGCACGGCTGAACGGCGCCAAGGAAGTCACAATCTTTGTTCATGGCTACAACGCCACCCAGACCGAGACCGTTTTTCGCGCGGCTCAGTTGGCTCACGATATCGGCCTGCCTGGCAAGACGTTGGTCTATTCCTGGCCCAGCCGAGGGTCCGGATCGGGCTATGCCTATGATCTGGACAGCATGCTGTTTGCCCGCGACGGTCTGCAACAAACCATCTCTACGCTGAAATCCCTGGGCGTCCCGCGCGTGCTGATCGTTGCGCACTCGATGGGAGGCGCGCTGACCATGGAGATGATGCGCCAAGCCGAGCTGCGCGAGCCGGGCTGGTCGCGGCGCAATCTGGAAGGTGTGTTGCTGATCTCGCCCGATCTCGACGTTGACGTGTTCCGGTCGCAGATGGCGGTAATCAAATCTCCGCCCGAGCAATTTGTGATCATGGTCTCGCGCAAAGACAAGATCTTGAACGTGTCCGGACGCCTGCGCGGAACTGCCAAGGGTGAGCGGCTGGGCAACATCAGCTCGACCGAGAAGCTGGCGCAGTACCCGGTCAGCATCATTGACACCACGGCCTTCAACAAGGATGCGGAATCCTCGCATTTCGTAGCCGCCACATCTCCGGCACTTCTGTCGATTCTCAACGCGGCGGGCCGGGTCAGCAGGACCTTTGGCCGGGATCAGGGTGGTATTGATCTTCTTGTGCCGCCGGCCGTGCGAAACGATGCCGGCGCGACTGAGGTTGTTCTGACCGAAACCGGGCAGGTGCGGGTCAGCACCCGTGATTGGGCGCGGGGTCCGCCTTTTCCTTGCGGACAATGCTCCGTGGTTGGGCGCGGGGTCTTGCTGACCTTTATGTCCAGTTTCGGGCAGACCTTTTTCATTTCGATCTTCGCCGGTCAGATCCGGGCCGAGTTCGGCCTCAGCCACGGCGCATGGGGCGGTCTTTATTCGTTGGGCACGACTGTTTCTGCGATCGTCATGATCTGGGCCGGAGGGCTGACAGACATCTATCGTGTCCGAGTGCTGGGCCCGGCTGTCCGGTTGGGCTTGCGTGCGCCGCTGGCGATGGCGGTCAATCACTGGGTGATCCTGTTGCCCGTAGTCATCTTTCTGCTGCGTCTGTTCGGCCAGGGCATGTGCAGTCACATTGCCATGGTTGCGATGGCCCGGTGGTTCACGGCCACGCGGGGCAGGGCGCTCTCTATCGCAACGCTGGGATTTGCCGTTGGCGAGGCCCTGCTGCCGGTGCTGTTCGTCGCCGCCATGGCCTTTGTCGACTGGCATTTTCTTTGGGCGCTCTCCGCCGCCATCGCGTTGTTGGGAATACCGGCGTTGATGCGAATGCTGCGTCAGGAACGGACACCACAAAGCCTAGCCCGGGAAACCAGCGCGACCGGGATGCTTGGGCGGCACTGGACCCGGCGCGAAACGCTATTGAACCCGCTTTTCTGGTTCATGATGCCGGCGCTCATGGGACCTTCGGCATTCATTACCGCGTTCTTCTTTCACCAGGTCCATCTGGCGCAGACCAAGGGCTGGGCCCACATCCAACTGGTTGCGTTGTTTCCGGTCTACACCGGAGTGTCGATCTTGGCGATGTTCGCCTCGGGCTGGGCGTTGGACAGATGGGGAACGGCGCGGATGATGCCGTTCTATCAGATTCCGATGGCTGCCGGGTTTGCCTGTTTGCGTTTGTCCAGACAATCCCCGGCGCCGTAATCGGTTTGTCCTGTCTTGCCATTTCGGTCGGCGCCAACAGCACGCTGCCCGCCGCGTTCTGGGCCGAGTTCTACGGCACCCGTCACATCGGCGCGATAAAGGCGATGGCTGCCGCCGTCATGGTGCTGGGGTCTGCTGTCGGGCCCGGCCTGACTGGCGGGCTGATCGATCTGGGCGTGCCACTCAGCACGCAGTTCCTGTGGATCGCCTGGTTTTTCGTGGCAACGTGCGGCATAGTCTGGATCGGTATTCACAGGGCCCGGCGGCTGCTTTAGCGGACCCGCCTCAGATACACGTAGTAAGCCCCATCACCGCCATGGCTGATATGGGCGGGACTGACCTGAAGAACCGCTTGGGCCAGCGGTGGCAAATGCAGCCACTGAGGCACCTGGTTGCGCAGCACGCCGCGGGGCGTCGGGATCGGGCCGGGTTCGTCTCTGTCCTTGCCTTTGCCGGTGACCACCAGAACCAGTCGTTTTCCCGATGCCTGCGCCGACAGGATGAACCGGATCAGAGCAGGATGGGCCGTATCGACCCGCATTCCGTGCAGATCCAGCTTGCCTTCGGGCTTCAGCTTGCCGCGTTTCATCCGCGCAAAGGCCTTGCTGTCCATCTGTACGGGTGCGGCGCGCAGGCTGTCGCCGATTGCGGGCTTCAAGCTGTGGCCGCGCCCATTTGTCGGTGCATTCTGACCCAGTTCAAAGGCGTCTATCCGCGCTTTTGGGGTTTTTCGCGGCTTGGGTTTCGGCAAGGTCGATGGGTGCACGGATTGGGGAATCTCCGGGTGCAGCCGCTCGGTCTGCCGGGTTACCTTGTGCCACAATTCGATCTCGTCTTCGGTCAGCTTGCGGCGGGTCATCAGAACTCATCCGGCAGCATGGCATAGGCGCGCTGGATCGGCAGCAGAACGATCATGCGACCGGGATCCTTGAGCTGGCCCGCCGCCTGTCCCGCGGCGTCCCCGGTTCCGAAAAAGATGTCGGCCCGTTGTGCGCCCTTGATTGCCGAGCCGGTGTCCTGTGCGATCATCAAGCGCCTCAGCGGAGTCTTACCGTCTTTTTCGACCCAGACTGGCGCGCCCAACGGGGTATAGGCCGGGTCAACGGCGATGCTGCGCATTGCGGTGATCGACCGGTTCATTGCGCCCAAAGGACCGCGGTCTGCAGCCACCCGCGAAACCTCGCGGAAAAATACGTAGGACGGGTTGTGCATCAAAGCTCGGCCCCAATCTCGGGGTTCTTGCGCACCCACGACTGGATCATCCGGGCGCTCATCATGCGCACCCAGAATACCGCGCCGGACCAGTTCAACCCCAACCGACCGATAGGGGTGGCCGTTGGCCCCGCCATATCCGACACGCACCGAACTTCCATCCGGCAAACGGATGCGCCCCGAGCCTTGAATCTGCAGAAAAAACAACTCGACCGGGTCATCGACCCAGGCGATTTCCAAGCCGCGGCCATTCATCACGTCACTGGTCAGCAACTCGCGTCGACTGAGCCATTGCCCAGCCGCCCGCGCCTCGGGCGGCATCTTGTAGACCGGGTATCTGTAGGTTTCAGTCCGCGTCCGCGAGCCGTTCAATTCCGGTTCAAAATATCCGGTGAACAGCGGGGCCTTTTCATCCTCGATCAGGATGGGCCGGAAGAACAGTTCGAAAAAGGCGCGCGCGGCATCGGGCTCGTATGTGCGGCTGCACACAACGAACGCCAGTCCGGATCGTCCAGATCCCCGCAAGTGTCCAGAAAAACGGACAAAGCCGCGCCGTGGTCATCCTCGGCCCAGCCATCAAGGTCAGCAAATGACAGGATGGATCGCGTCGCCTCAGCTCCGGCGGCATTGGCGGCGGTCAGAACCGCCACCAGCATCAGCGACCGGAGCGTTCCGATCATGCGTCCGTTGCGACAAGCAGCCAGTTCGGATCATCCGCGCCCATGACGCGGGCAAAGGTCCAGCTGTCCTTTTGGCGCTTGATCGTGTTGGGGCTGCCTTCGATGATGTCACCGCCCCGGTCACGCACGACCGACGTCAGCTCGCCGACGAACCGCACGGTGATCTCGGCGCGGTTTGAATCCTTATCGAATTGTGCATCCACCAGGCCCATCTCACGCACACCGATGAACTCGGCCTCGATCGTCAGGCCCTTGTCCTCGCGATCGGCGACAACCGAGACGAAGGTTTCGAACACTTCCTCGGACAGGAAGGGCTGGATTTCATCCAGGTTGCCCCGCTCGAACCCCATGACGATCAGCTCATAGGCGCCACGTGCGCCCTGCAGAAACTCGCTGACCGAAAAGCTCGGCTCGACACGCTTCATCGCAGCCAGCGTCTGCGCCAATTCGCTGTCTTCGGGAACATGGTCGGTAATGTCACGATCCGGACCGCCGTCGATCACTTCGAAATCACGACGCGACTTCCCGGTGTCGGGTTGCTGCGGCACCGGTGGTTTTCAAAGCCTTCGCGCGTGCCCAGCACGCTTCTGAGACGCAGGATCAGGAAGATGGCTATGCCAGCCAGCACCAGAAGCTGGATCAGGGGTGAATTCATTTCGTCCTCTTTTCAGCACCGAGACTTTGTACACGCGGCCTCGTGCCACTATGTAGGTGACAGTTGGTGGCAAGTCCACAGCCCGGCCTATGGGAAAGGATAGCGCATATGTATCTGTTCTTGGCATTTTTATTGGTGCCGATCATCGAAATCGCCCTTTTTATCCAGGTCGGCGGTCTGATCGGCCTGTGGCCGACGCTGGCGATCGTGGTTTTGACCGCCGTTCTGGGTACTGCGATGGTGCGGACACAAGGTCGCATGGCGATGGGTCAGCTGCAGCGCGCCTTTTCCGAACTGGACGACCCGACCGAGCCGCTGGCCAATGGTGCAATGATCCTGCTGTCGGGCGTTCTGCTGATGACTCCTGGGTTCTTCACCGACGCAATCGGCTTTGCGCTGCTGGTTCCCGGGGTGCGGGCCGCGGTTTTTCGGTATCTCAAATCACGGGTCACGATTACCCAGTTCCAGATGGGCCCCGGCCCGCAATACGGGGCGGCGCGCGATCCGTTCGGTGGGGATGACATCATAGACGGAGAGTATTCGGAAGTGCGCACAAAACCCGCACAACCGTCGAAATGGGTGGAAGGGCCGCACCAGCATTGAGGTGCCCGGCCCAACTTGATAAGCAGTGGCGAATTTAAATTTTGGAGCGGATCCATGACCGAAGAAACCGCCGCCGGCACAACCCAGCCCCAGGCAGCCCCCCAAATCCAGATGCGCATTCTGGGACAGTTCATCCGGGACATGTCCTTTGAAAACGTGATGGCGCAAAAAGGCGTCTCGGGCGACGTGCAGCCCGAGATCTCGGTCCAGGTGAACCTGGATGCGAAAAAACGCTCGGCCGACCACCAATACGAGGTGTCGATCAAGCTGAACCTCAAGTCCAAGGCCAAGGGTCTGGAGGACATCCTGTTCCTGTGCGAGATCGATTATTGCGGCCTGTTCCACGTGGAAGGCGTGCCGAATGATCAGTTGCACCCGTTCCTGATGATCGAATGCCCGCGGATGCTGTTCCCTTATCTGCGCCGCATCGTCAGCGACATCACCCGCGACGGTGGCTACCCGCCGGTCAACCTGGACAACATCGATTTCGTCGGTCTGTACCGCAACGAGTTGATGCGCCGTCAGGCCGAGGCGTCCGACAAGGCCGAAGCGTAATCAGGCAACCCGCATCTGACCCGGGTCAGGTGCGGGACCACAGGGCGTTTTCGCCCAGCTTTTCGACAAATGCATCATGCGCAGCACGCTCATCCTCGGTAATCCGGGGCTGCAGTGGGCTGGGCCGTGGACCGGGGCGCCAAATGTCGCCACCGGTTGAGCTTTCGGCAGACGCCGAAGACAGGCCAAAATCTGGTTGGCGTCCGCCGATCAGCTCCAGATAGACTTCTGCCAGGATTTCCGAGTCGAGCAACGCACCGTGCAGAACCCGGTTCGAATTGTCGATGTTGAACCGCCGGCACAGCGCATCCAGCGAGGCGGGCGAGCCGGGAAACCGCTTGCGCGCGATCGCCAGCGTGTCCAGCGCCTGCTCCATCGGAATCGGGGGCAGGCCCATCCATCCCAACTCGGCATTGAGGAACTTCATGTCGAATGAAGCGTTGTGGATCACCAGCCGTGCATCCCCCACGAAATCGCGGAAGGCCTGCCCGACCTTCGCAAAGACAGGTTTGTCCTTCAGGGTGATCTGGCCCGGTTCGGCAGGTTGCGGCGGCTCCAGCAGGTCAGGGCCGATGCCGTGCACGCCGAAGGCCTCGGCCGGCATCGAGCGTTCGGGGTTGATGTAGACGTGATAGGTCTCGCCCGTGGCGACGTGGTTCCACAGCTCGATAGCCCCGATCTCGACGATCCGGTCGCCGCTTTCGGGATCGAATCCGGTGGTTTCCGTATCCAGTACGATTTCACGCATCTGCCAATCCTGCCCTGATCTGCCTGACCACATCCTGCACCTGTGCGCGGGCATGGTCCAGAGTGTCGGTGACGATCACGAACTCCGACCGCGCGCATTTTTCGTCATTCGGCATCTGCTTGGCGCGGATCTGCTCGAACTGCGCCTCGGTCATCGTGCCCCGCGCCATGACGCGGCGCTTCTGCTCGTCTGGGGGAATTGACACACAAGCCACCGCATCCATCTGCGCCTCGCCGCCAGTTTCGAAAAGCAGAGGAATATCAAAGACAAGGATGTCCGACTTGGCCGCCTGTCGAAACGCTTCCCGATCTTGGGCCACCAGCGGGTGGACGATGGATTCGATCCGTTTCAACGCGGTCGGATCGGCGCTGATGATCCGTTTCAGGGCGTCACGGCTGACGGCCCCATCCTCGATCGCGTCGGGAAATGCCGCGCGGATCGGCACGACCGCCGCGCCGCCTTCCGCATACAGCCGATGCACGGCGGCGTCTGCATCCCACACGGCGCAGCCTTCCTGTGCGAACAGGTCGGCGGTGGTGCTTTTGCCCATTCCGATCGACCCGGTCAGACCCAGAGAGAAACTCATGCCAGAACCGCTGCGCGGGTTTCTTCCGTAACCTCGGGGCGCAGGCCGAACCACCGCTCGAACCCGGGCACCGCCTGATGCAGCAACATGCCCAGCCCGTCGACGACCGTGCAGCCCGCAGCCTCGGCCTGTTCCAGAAGGTGGGTCTTCAATGGCGTATAGACCAGATCGGTCACCACCGTTCCCGGCTGCAACCCGTCCAGCGGGACGCGCAGCTCGGGCTGACCCTGCATACCCAGCGACGTGGTGTTCACCACCAGTTCGGCGTTTTCGATCACGTTTCCGGCCTGCACCCAATCGACCACGGAGATGCGCTGGCCGAATTCCTCTTTCAGGTGGTCGGCGCGCGACCGCGTGCGGTTGGTCAGCAGGATTTCGGGCACGCCGGCCTCGGCCAGCGCCTGCAGCACCGCCCGCGCAGCACCGCCCGCGCCGAATACCACCGCCGGCCCATCCTGCGGCACCCAATCCGGCGCGCCCGCGCGCAGGTTCTGCATGAACCCGTACCCGTCGGTATTGTCCGCGTGGATCGAGCCATCGGCCCGGAACACCAACGTATTCGCCGCCCCGATCACCGAGGCACGGTCCGACACGTGATCAGCCAGGCGCAACGCGGCCTCTTTGTGCGGAACGGTGACATTGGCCCCGACGAACCCGGCTTTGGGCAAGCTGCGCAGGACCGTTTCAAGATCGGCGGGTGCAACATCCATCGGCACATAATGCCCCGGCAAACCATAAGTCTTCAGCCAATAGCCATGCAGGGCAGGCGATCGGGAATGGGCAATCGGGTGTCCGATGACTCCGGCCAGTGGAATGCGGTTGTCGGTCATTGTTCGATCACCCCTCGGACCGCAAGAAAATTGAGCAGCTCCAGCAGGGGCATACCCAAGACGTTAAAATAGTCGCCGTCAATGCTGCTGAACAGGCGCACACCTTCTTCTTCCAGCTTGTAGGCCCCGACCGCGTGGCGAATGCTGTCCCAGTTGCGCGCGACATAGCCCTTCAGATAGGCATCCGAACTGGCGCGCATCCGCAACCGCACCTGCCCGACATGGCGCCAGACCGGTTCGCCATTCTGATAGATCACCGCCGCCGACAGCAGCATGTGACGCTTGCCGCGCATCGCCTTCAATTGCGACAGCGCTTCTTCGGGCGTTTCGGGCTTGGACAGCAGACGTCCGTCGAAATCCAGAACCTGGTCACAGCCCAGAACCATCGCCCCGGGCGTCTTTTCACTGATCTTGCGCGCCTTGAGCTCGGCCAGTGCATCGGCGATGTCGCGGGGCGGGGCGCCCTCGGCCACAAGCGCGCGTTTGGCGGTATCCTCGTCCACGCGGGCGACCTGGACGGAAAACGGCACTCCGGCGTTCCGCAGCAACTGCGCGCGGATCTCGGACCCCGAGGCAAGAACGATGGGGACAGTCATGTGGAAAACCCCGTGGGCAAGTCGATCATTAGTCTTGAACGGTTTGTATGGTTTTCCGGTTGACACGCAAGCCCGCGGTTTCGGCCTGAAACTTCCCTGAGTCGCTCAAAGACTGTCCGATCGGGACAAGGATAACTCGGGATCTTGGGATTTCCTGTTCATCAAAAGATGTCCCTTGAGTTATCCCCAAGTCAGATCCGCGGTATTTAACTTAACTTCTTGTTTTTATTATGTAAAAGCTGAAATCACCAGAATCAACCAGTTTTGGAAATTATTCATCCACCTGGGGAAAACTGGCGGACAAAACAATAATCCACGGATTTTGCCCACCCTACAAAACCATCATCCTTTCTCTTTTCTATTTTTTTTATTAGGGAGGGTCCGACCAGTGCCGGGAAACCCGATGACCGATCTTCTCTTCACACTGTACCCTTGGGTGAAATCGCTGCACATCATGGCGGTTATCTCGTGGATGGCAGGGCTGTTCTATCTGCCACGCCTGTTCGTCTATCACGTCGAAAAGGCACAAGCCGTCGACGGCGCGCCTGAGATCTTCTTTGAAATGGAAGAAAAGCTGCTGCGCGTGATCATGCGACCGGCGATGATCGTGGCCTGGGTCTGTGGCCTCATCATGGTGTTCACTCCCGGCATCGTCGGGTGGGACTGGGCCTGGCCCTGGGTCAAGGGCGCCGCGGTGATCGGCATGACCTGGTTTCATCACTGGCTGATGGCCCGGCGCAAGGATTTCGTCGAAGGCCGCAATACGCTCACAGGGCGCCAGTACCGCATGATGAACGAGGTTCCGACCGTTTTGATGGTCATCATCGTTCTGGCGGTCATTCTGAAGTTCTGAGGGCTATTTCCGCACCGGTTTGACTCGGACGGCGACCGGCCTTATGGGGATCAACCCATCCGTCCGGATGGAGCATCTTCCTGTTTGAAATTCAACGCTGTGCCGCACCCTTGCGGCCAAGGTCCGTATCATCATGACAACCGAATCCCTGAATCTGGCCGATCTGAAGGCCAAAAGCCCCAAAGACCTTCTGGCCATGGCCGAAGAGCTCGAGATCGAAAACGCCTCGACCATGCGCAAGGGCGAGATGATGTTCCAGATCCTGCGCGAACGCGCGGATGAGGGCTGGACCGTGGGCGGCGACGGTGTGCTTGAGGTGCTGCAGGACGGCTTCGGCTTTCTGCGCTCGCCCGAGGCGAACTATTTGCCCGGCCCGGACGACATCTATGTCTCGCCAGAGATGATCCGCCAGCACTCACTGCGCACCGGCGACACGGTCGAGGGCGAGATCAAGGCCCCCGAAGAGAACGAGCGATATTTCGCGCTGACGAAGGTGACCAAGATCAACTTCGAAGACCCGGAAAAGGCGAAACACAAGATCGCCTTTGACAACCTGACGCCGCTGTATCCGGACGAGCGGCTGAAGATGGAGATCGAGGACCCGACCATCAAGGACAAGTCGGCCCGGGTGATCGACCTGGTTGCGCCGATCGGTAAGGGCCAGCGGTCGCTGATCGTGGCACCGCCGCGGACCGGTAAAACGGTGATCCTGCAGAACATCGCGCACTCGATCGAGCGCAACCATCCGGAGTGCTACCTGATCGTCCTGCTGATCGACGAGCGCCCCGAAGAGGTGACCGACATGCAGCGCTCGGTGAAGGGCGAGGTGGTATCTTCGACCTTTGATGAACCGGCGACCCGCCACGTGGCCGTGTCCGAGATGGTGATCGAAAAAGCCAAGCGCCTGGTCGAACATAAACGAGATGTTGTTATTCTTCTCGACTCGATCACAAGACTTGGTAGGGCATTCAACACCGTGGTCCCGTCATCCGGCAAAGTTCTGACCGGTGGTGTGGACGCCAACGCACTGCAGCGGCCCAAACGGTTCTTTGGTGCAGCGCGCAACATCGAAGAGGGCGGTTCGCTGACCATCATCGCCACCGCGCTGATCGACACCGGCAGCCGGATGGACGAAGTGATCTTTGAAGAATTCAAGGGCACCGGCAACTCGGAGATCGTTCTGGATCGCAAGATCGCAGACAAGCGGGTGTTCCCGGCGATCGACATCCTCAAGTCCGGCACCCGCAAAGAGGACCTGCTGGTCGACAAGGGCGATCTGGCCAAAACCTTCGTTCTGCGCCGTATCCTCAACCCGATGGGCACAACCGACGCGATCGAGTTCCTGTTGTCCAAGCTGAAACAGACCAAGACCAATTCCGAGTTCTTCGACTCGATGAATACCTAATACGGTCTTGTAACCGACGCGAGGCCTTCGAATGGAAACGATATTCGCCTTGGCCAGCGCGCAAGGCAAGGCAGGGGTTGCTGTGATCCGCCTGTCAGGACCGCAGTCGCACCACGCGGCAAAGGTTCTGTCGGGTGGAGATTTGCCGTTGCGTGGCATGTGCCTGCGTGAGTTACGGGCACCTGACGGGTCGCGTCTGGATGACGGGGTGGTCCTGACCTTCCACGGTCCGTCCAGCTTTACCGGCGAAGATGTGGCCGAGTTGCAGATCCATGGCAGCACGGCTTCGGTCAACGCGGTTCTTCGTGTCCTGTCCGAAATGCCGGATCTGCGACTGGCTGAACCGGGTGAGTTCACCCGGCGAGCTCTTGAAAATGGGAAGATGGACCTTGCCCAGGTCGAAGGCCTGGCCGATCTGATCGACGCAGAGACCGAGGCACAGCGCAAGCAGGCCCAGACAATCCTCGCCGGCGAATTGGGCGACCTGGCGGAACGGTGGCGGCGGGATTTGATCCGGGCGGCCTCGTTGCTGGAGGCCGTCATCGATTTTGCAGATGAAGACGTGCCAACGGATGTGTCACCCGAGGTCCGATCGCTTGTAACTGCTGTCATGGCGGATCTAGAGCGGGAGGCGAAGGGCGTGAGGATTGCCGAGCGAATTCGCTCCGGCTTTGAAGTGGCTATCGTCGGCCCACCGAACGCGGGCAAGTCGACCTTGCTGAATGCGCTTGCGGGCCGAGAGGCGGCAATTACTTCGGAATATGCAGGCACCACCCGCGATATTATCGAGGTGCGGATGGACTTGGCAGGTCTGCCGGTCACGCTGTTAGATACGGCCGGGTTGCGCGAAACCGAGGATCACGTAGAGGGTCTTGGGATCGCTCTGGCTAGAAAGCGGGCGGAAAATGCCGACCTTCGCGTATTTCTGACCGAGGACCCGAAAGCTTTGGGAATCGATATGCAATCCGGCGACATCCAGGTTCTGCCGAAGTCCGACCTTCGTTTAGATGGGACAGAAGGCGTGTCGGGAAGACAGGTCGAGGAATCGATCGCCTGATTCACAACATATCGGTAGTTTTGAGAGACAGAACCGCAAGTTCTGGTATTGCCACCCGGGAACGCCACCGTGTTGCAATGCTGAAATCCTCGGCCGCTCTCTCCGAAGCACTCAGGGTTCTGGATTCCGGCCCGGACCTGTACGATATTGCAGCAGAAGAGCTGCGGACCGCCATCCGCGCGTTGGGGTCTTTGGTCGGTCGAGTAGATGTGGAAAATCTTCTGGACGAAATATTCGCCAGCTTTTGTTTGGGTAAGTGAGGAGTGTTTCACGTGAAACATTCGGGTTTGACGTCGTCGTTATCGGAGCGGGGCATGCGGGGGCAGAGGCGGCTCATGCCGCCGCGAGAATGGGCGCGAATACGGCGCTGGTCACGCTGTCCGAGACGGATATCGGCGTCATGTCCTGCAACCCGGCAATTGGAGGGCTGGGCAAGGGTCATCTGGTTCGTGAGATCGACGCGCTGGACGGCGTTATGGGGCGGGTCGCAGACCGGGCAGGTATCCAGTTTCGCCTGCTCAACCGCCGCAAGGGGCCGGCCGTTCAGGGGCCACGCGCTCAGGCTGACCGGGCATTGTACCGGGCCGCCATGCAGGCGGAAACGCGGAAGCGTCAAAACCTGACCGTCGTGACCGGCGAAGTCGTTGATTTTCGGATGGACGGAAAGCGTGTTGCCGGGGTTGTGCTGGGCGATGGTTCGGAGATTCCTGCGAAGGCGGTGATTCTGACGTCAGGTACGTTCCTTCGGGGGGTGATTCATATCGGCGATGCCCAACGCCCTGGCGGACGCATGGGTGACCGGCCCTCGGTCAGGTTGGCCGAACGTCTTGACAGTTATGACCTTCCGATGGGCCGTTTGAAGACCGGAACCCCGCCGCGTCTGGATGGGCGTACAATTGACTGGAGTGGTCTGGAGCGCCAGGAAGGGGATGCCGATCCCACCTTGTTTTCTTTCCTGTCGAAGGCGGTAGAAGCGCCTCAGATCGCGTGCGGGATCACCCATACCAACAGCCGCACCCATGACATCATCGAGAAAAACCTGAAGCGCTCGGCCATGTATGGTGGTCATATCGAAGGCGTTGGCCCGCGCTACTGCCCTTCGATCGAAGACAAGATTGTTCGGTTTGCGGACAAGGACTCCCACCAGATTTTCCTGGAGCCTGAAGGGGTTAATGACCACACGGTGTATCCAAACGGGATTTCGACTTCGCTGCCTCAGGATGTACAAGTTGAGTATGTCCGATCCATCAAAGGCCTTGAGGCTGCAGAGATCCTGCAGCCGGGTTATGCTATCGAATACGACTATGTGGACCCACGTGCGTTGAACGCGTCCTTGGCCTTGCCGGAGATCCCAGGACTATATCTTGCGGGGCAGATCAACGGAACCACAGGGTATGAGGAAGCGGCCGCTCAGGGTCTGGTCGCGGGCCTGAATGCGGCGCTGGAAGTTCAGGGGCGAGACGTAATTCATTTTACCCGAGCCAATAGCTATATTGGTGTCATGATCGACGATCTGACCACACGGGGCGTAGCGGAACCTTATCGGATGTTCACCTCGCGCGCCGAGTTCCGTCTGTCCTTACGCGCCGACAATGCGGATCAACGCCTTACGCCGCAAGGCCTGGAAATTGGGTGTATATCGGATCATCGCCGCCTGGCTTTTGAAACAAAAATGGAAAAGCTGGGCGCTGCGAAGTCAGTACTAACCGAAAGGACTTATACCCCCAAGGAAATTCGCGCAGCTGGCATCGAAGTGAATCAGGATGGTAACCGCAGGGACGGAATGGCAATCTTGGCTTTTCCGAACGTGTGCTTCGAGGACCTTGTGCCGCTGATCCAGCAGCTGGAGGATGTCGACCAAGACACCCGTCGGCAGATCGAAAGGGACGCGCTATACACCAACTACATAGCTCGGCAACAACGAGATGTCGAAGCCATGAAGCGCGACGAAACCCATGCCATACCTGCGGATTTTGACTATTCCTCGCTCACAGGCCTTTCGAATGAGTTGAAGCAGAAGCTGTCAACCGCGCGACCAGCAAACATTGCCCAAGCGAGCCGCGTGGAGGGTGTTACACCTGCTGCTTTGACCTTGGTACTGGCGAAACTCAGAAGCAGTCAGAGAGCAAAAAAGGCATGAACGGCGACTCGTGCGCTTCGCCCGATGGCTTGAATGTTTCACGTGAAACATTCGAAAAGCTGTCAATCTTTGTCAATCTACTGCGAAAGTGGAATCCGAAGATAAACTTGGTTTCGCGCAGCACTCTGCCTGAGGTTTGGTCGCGGCACGTAAAGGACTCGATCCAGGTCTTTCATTTGGTTGAGCCAAAGAATCACTGGGTCGATCTGGGTAGCGGTGGCGGATTTCCCGGGCTGGTCTGCGCGATACTGGCCTCTGAAACATCGCCCGAGACGGAATTTACCCTGGTTGAGAGCGATCAGAGAAAATCGGCGTTTTTGCGGACCGTCATTCGAGAAACCAAGGCCAACTGCTCGGTGATTTCAAAGCGGATCGAGGTTGTGGATCCCTTGGGCGCTGATGTCCTGTCCGCAAGGGCGCTCGCGGACCTGACGACCTTATTGTCATTTTGTGACAGGCATTTAAAGGAAGATGGAGTGGCCGTGTTTCCCAAAGGCGCCACCTGGAAAAAAGAAATCGACGCGGCACAACGGGAATGGAGTTTTACCACGGAGCCGGCTAATAGTTTAACTGACCCCCAAGCTGTCATCCTGAAGATCAAAGGAGTCTCACGTGGTTGATCTGTCGCGCCCTGCAGGACCTCGTATCATGGCGGTTGCCAATCAGAAGGGTGGGGTCGGCAAGACTACGACAGCAATCAATCTGGCGGCGGGTTTGGCCGAGGCAGGATGCAAGGTTCTGGTCGTGGATCTGGACCCGCAGGGAAATGCGTCCACCGGGCTTGGGGTCGAGGATCGTGATTGGACCACGTATGATTTGATCCTGGACGAGGCGCCCTTGGAGGCCGTCGTGCAGGAAACCGAAATCGAAAACCTCAGTATCGTTCCGGCCACGGTTGACCTCAGCTCGGCCGATATTGAGCTGATCTCGAATGAAAAACGCAGCTACTTGCTGCACGACGCGCTCAGGCAACCGGCGATCGACAAGTTCGGTTTTGATTTCGTTCTGATCGACTGCCCGCCGTCCCTCAATCTGCTGACAGTCAACGCGATGGTGGCGGCGCACTCGGTGTTGGTTCCGTTGCAAAGCGAGTTCTTTGCGCTGGAAGGCCTGTCGCAACTGATGCTGACGATTCGAGAGGTTCGCCAGTCTGCGATCCAGACCTCAGAATCGAAGGTATTGTGTTGACCATGTATGACAACCGCAACAACTTGTCCCGGCAGGTCGAAAAGGATGCGCGTGACAATCTGGGAGAGATGGTATTTAAAACCAAGATACCCAGAAATGTCCGGGTCAGCGAAGCGCCGTCATTTGCACTTCCGGTCCTTCAATATGACTCGGGGTCTCTGGGGGCGATGGCGTACCGGCATCTGGCACGCGAAATCATGCAAAAGAACAAAAAAGTGGCTGCCTGAGCGGCTGTCAGGAGGGCGAAGTGAGCGCCAGAAAAGGAAAACCTCGCGGATTGGGGCGCGGCTTGTCCGCCTTGATGGCGGATGTATCACAGGATCCTGAAGGCCGGGTCACAGCTGAACCACGTCGGCCAGACATGAAGGTTCCGATCGAGAAGCTGCGGGCAAACCCGAATCAGCCGCGCCGCACATTTTCACAGGATCAACTGGACGAGCTTGCTGCCTCGGTCAAAGAGAAAGGGATCATCCAGCCCCTGATCGTTCGCCCGGTCGGCGGCGGCGAATATGAAATCGTCGCGGGTGAGCGCCGCTGGCGCGCCGCGCAGATGGCACAGTTGCACGACATTCCGGTCGTCGTGCGCGAATTTGACGACACCGAAGTACTTGAAGTCGCCATCATCGAGAATATCCAGCGCGCTGATCTAAACGCAGTGGAGGAGGCCGCTGGCTACAAGCAGTTGATGGATCGGTTCGGTCACACCCAGGAAAAGCTGGCCGAAGCCCTGGGTAAGAGCCGCAGCCATATTGCCAACCTTCTGAGGCTGCTTTCACTGCCAAGTGACGTTCAAGCCCTTGTTATTGAAGGTAAAATTTCGGCCGGACACGCGCGCGCCCTTATCACGGCGGATAATCCGTCCGAACTGGCGAAAATTGTCGTGAAAGACGGCTTGTCAGTCCGCGCGACCGAGGCGCTGGTCAAGAAGCAACAACAGGGCGACAAGGATCGTCCCGCACCGCGGTCGCGGGACCTCAATGCAGGTAAGGACGCGGATACGCGGGCTTTGGAAAAAGACCTTTCTGCGATTCTGGCGATGAAGGTGGTCATCAACCACAAGCCCGGAACCGAGACCGGGCAGGTGGTGTTGACCTATGAAAACCTGGATCAACTGGATGATCTGTGTGCCAAGCTCAGCCGTTAGGGCGTGACCAGATAAAGATCATCACCGCGCCCAAGGTCACGGCCTGAATAATCAGGACATGGCTGGGCACAGAGACCAAAACCGACAAACCAAAGACGGCGGCAACCGACAGGGTCGCCGCCTTTTTTGCGGCTGGCCGGATAGCGCCCGAGGTTTGCCAATCAAGGATCAACGGGCCGAAGGTTCGGTGAGACATCAGCCAGTTGTGCAGCCGGGAAGAAGAGCGCGCGAAACAGAAGGCGGCCAACAGTAGGAACGGAACGGTGGGCAGCAGGGGCAGGGCAACACCGATCATGGCCAACGCGACGCAGAGCAATCCCAATGTGGCCCACAAATAGTGCATGACTAATCCAGCAACTCACGGATCACCGCATTGAGAACCGCGCGGCCGTCAGCAGTGGCGGAAACGCGGGGGCCGTCTTGGGTGATCATTCCGATGTCTTGCAGATAGTCCAGTTTGGGTTGAGGCAAAGGGTGCCCGGACAGGCGATTGAAGCGGTCCATATCTAGACCCTCAGTCAAGCGAAGACACATCATGAGGTATTCATTCGCTTGTTCTTCGGCGGTCAGCGGGGTCCGCAGCTTTTCGCCATTTCCTTGCGTGGCGGCATTCAGCCATGCGGTCGGTGCCAAATGGGTTTCGGTTGCGATCCGCTGGCCATCCAACGTGATCCGCCCATGGGCGCCCGGTCCGATGCCGACATAATCGCCATAGCGCCAATAGATCAGGTTGTGCCGCGACTCGGCCCCGGGGACGGCGTGGTTCGACACCTCGTAGGCGGGCATGCCGTGGGCTTCGCAGATCTCTTGCGTGGCCAGATACATGTCGGCGGCGCTGTCGTCCTCGGGCAGGCCGCGCAGCTTGCCGACAGAATAGCGGTCGCCGAATGCGGTGCCGGTCTCGATAGTCAGCTGGTACAGCGACAGATGGTCGATCGCCATCGACAGCGCCTCGGTCAGCTCAGCGCGCCAGGCCTCAAGCGTCTGGTACTGGCGGGCATAGATCAGGTCAAAGCTGACCCGGTCGAAACAGGTGCGGGCAATGTCGAAGGCGGCGCGGGCCTCGGCCACGCTGTGGATGCGACCCAGCCGCCGCAAATCTTCGGCATTCATCGCCTGAATTCCCATCGAAACCCGGTTCACGCCCGCATCGCGATAGGCGGCGAACCGTCCGGCCTCGACCGAGCCGGGATTGGCCTCGAGCGTGATTTCCATATCATTGGCGGGCCGCCAAAGGCTGCGGGCGGTGTCGATCACGGCGGCGACGGTTTCGGGCGCCATCAGCGATGGGGTGCCGCCGCCGAAGAAGATCGTGTTCAGAACCCGGTCGGGGGTTTCGGCGGCCGAGCGCTTCAGCTCGGACAGATAGGCATCAAGCCATTGTTTTTGATCAATACTTCTGGAAACATGGCTGTTGAAATCGCAATAGGGGCACTTGGCCTCGCAAAAGGGCCAATGCACGTACAGGCCAAAGCCCCCGTTGCGCCAATCATCCGCCAAAGCAGCCTTTCACGAACAGTTCCACCGCGCGACCACGATGGCTGATCTTGTTCTTTTCCCAGCGATCCATCTCGGCAAAGGTAATGTCGAATCCATCAGGGACGAACATCGGATCATAGCCGAACCCGTCCTTGCCACGGATCGGCCAGACCAGATGACCGGGTGCGACGCCCTCGAACACCTCGTCATGGCCGTCGGGCCAGGCCAGAACCAACGTACAGCGGAACTGAGCGGTGCGTGGATGCGGAGCGTTGCGCGCCTCAAGCTCGGTGTGGGCGCGAGTCATGGCCATCAGGAAATCGCGACCATTTCCGGTTTCGGCCCAGTCGGCGGTGTACACGCCCGGCGCGCCATCCAGCGCATCGATGGTGATTCCGGAATCGTCGGACAGGGCCGGCAGGCCAGTGGCCTGTGCGGCCGCGTGGGCCTTGATGCGCGCGTTGCCGACGAACGTGTCCTCGGTCTCTTCGGGTTCGGGCAGGTTCATCTCGGCCGCGCCCACGACGGTCACGCCAAAGGGCTCGAGCAGATGGGCCATCTCCTCGAGCTTGCCTTTGTTGTGCGTGGCCACCAGCAGCCGATCACCTTCGAACCGGCGGGTCATGCGGTGGCGGCCTTTTGCGCGGCCACCAGCTCGGACACGCCTTTTTCTGCCAGTTCCATCAGCTGATCCATCTGCGCGCGGCTGAAGACCGAACCTTCGGCGCTCATCTGCACCTCGATCAGCTTGCCCGAGCCGGTCATGATGAAGTTTCCGTCAACGCCGGCCTCGCTGTCTTCGGGATAGTCCAGGTCCAGAACGGGCTGGCCGGCATAGATGCCGCACGATACGGCGGCGACCGGATCGACCAGCGGGTCCGTGATCACGTCGCCGGCCTTCATCAGCTTGTTCACCGCCAGCCGCAGCGCGACCCAGCCGCCGGTGATCGAGGCGCAGCGGGTGCCGCCATCGGCCTGCAGCACGTCACAATCGACGGTGATCTGGCGTTCGCCCAAGGCGACGCGGTCGACCCCGGCGCGCAGGGCGCGGCCGATCAGACGCTGGATCTCGACGGTCCGGCCACCCTGTTTGCCGCTGGCGGCCTCGCGCCGCATCCGGGTGTTCGTCGCGCGGGGTAGCATGCCGTATTCGGCGGTGACCCAGCCCAGGCCTGACCCCTTGATGAAAGGCGGCACACGATCCTCGATCGTGGCAGTGCACAGAACATGGGTGTCGCCGATCTTGATCAGGCAGGAACCTTCGGCGTGTTTGGTAAACCCGGTCTCGATTGAAACCGGGCGCATTTCGCTTAAATCTCGTCCAGAGGGTCGCATGAGATATCCTTTGTCTGCTGGCTTGGGGATAACGCCCGGCATGGCAGCGATGCAACCCCGATTGACCTTTCTGTTGGCAGCTATTTAATGGCCACCCAGCAAGGGAACCACCGATGAGTGAAGCGAGCAAAATTCTGGACGAGTTGAACGACCGGTCGCGGGAAGTGTTTCGCCTGATCGTCGAAAGCTATCTGGAAAGCGGTGAGCCTGTCGGCAGCCGCACCCTCAGCCGGTCGCTCAGCGAAAAAGTCAGTGCGGCAACGGTTCGCAATGTCATGCAGGATCTCGAATTTCTGGGCCTTTTGGGCAGTCCGCATGTCAGCGCCGGCCGGGTGCCCACACAGGTCGGGTTGCGCATGTTCGTCGACGGCCTGCTTGAAGTTGGCGACCTGGGCGAGGACGACCGCAAGAAGCTGGATGAAACACTGGGCAGCAATTCCGGTGATGTCAGCGGTATGCTGGATCGCGTCGGGGCTGCCTTGTCGAACGTCACGCATGGCGCGTCGCTGGTGCTGACACCCAAGCACGAATCCGAAATCAAGCATATCGAGTTCGTTTCCCTGGGTCATGACCGGGCCCTGGTGGTTTTGGTTTTCGCAGATGGCCATGTGGAGAACCGGCTGTTCACGCCACCTCCGGGTCAGACGCCCAGTTCAATGCGTGAGGCCGCCAATTTCCTGAACGCCCTGATCGAGGGACGGAAACTGTCTGATGTGCGCCGGATGATCCAGACCGAAATCGCAGCGCGCAGGCAAGAGATCGACGTGCTGGCCCGCGAGCTTGTGGAAAGCGGCCTTGCGGCCTGGGAGGGTGAGGCGTCGGACTCGGCGCGTCTGATCGTGCGCGGGCGGGCGAATCTGCTGGGCGAAACCGGTCAAGAAGAGGAGCTGGAGCGAATCCGGGTCTTGTTTGACGATCTGGAACGCAAGCGTGACATTGCCGAATTCCTCGAATTGACCGAGGAAGGCGAAGGTGTGCGCATTTTTATCGGTTCCGAGAACAAACTTTTCTCACTTTCGGGTTCCTCTTTGGTGGTGTCTCCTTATATGAACGCTGATCGAAAGATAATCGGCGCCGTTGGCGTGATCGGGCCGACCCGTCTGAACTATGGGCGGATCGTGCCGATCGTGGACTACACGGCGCAACTGGTTGGGAAGCTGATTTCCGATCGGAGCTAGAGGGTAAAAGATGGCAGAGCCGAAGAACGAAGACTTTCTGGACGACATTGCAACTGCCGAGGCGGAAGAACTGGCCGAGGAGATGGCCGAGATCAGCGAAGAAGCGCTGGAACTGGATGCCCTGAAGGCCGAGCGCGACGAGTTGCGCGACAAGTTCATGCGCGCCCTCGCGGATGCGGAAAACGCACGCAAGCGTGGCGACAGGGCCCGCCGCGAGGCCGAACAGTATGGTGGGTCCAAACTGGCGCGCGACATGCTGCCGGTCTACGACAACATGAAACGAGCGCTCGAGGCGGCTACGGACGAGCAGAAAGAGGTCGCAGCCGGCCTGATCGAAGGTGTCGAGCTGACCATGCGCGTGTTGAAGGACGTATTCCAGAAACACGGGATCGAGGTCATCACACCCGAGGTTGGCGACAAGTTCGACCCGAACCTGCACGAAGCCATGTTCGAAGCCCCGGTGCCGGGCACCAAGGCGGGCGAGATCATCCAGGTCTCGGCCGAAGGTTTCATGCTGCATGACCGCCTGCTGCGTCCGGCGCAGGTGGGGGTCAGCTCGACCCCGGCCAGCTGACGGGCCAGTGCTTCAGTGACAATTGAATGGGGCGGTCAGGATCTGGCCGCCTCTTTCAGTTTGTAGATCAGGTCCAGTGCTTCGCGGGGGGTCAGCTCGTCCGGCAGGATCTGGTCCAGCATGTCGGTGACCGGCGAGGCCTTCGCAACCGGTGGCGGCGGGGGCGGTGCGGCGGAAAACAGCGGCAGATCATCGATCAGCGCCTTTTGCTTGCCGCCCTCGCGCTCGGTCTTCTCCAACTGGTCCAGAACCACGCGTGCGCGCTCGACCACCGAGGCGGGCAGGCCGGCCAATTGCGCGACCTGCACGCCGTAAGAGCGGTCGGCCGCGCCCTTGTGAACCTCGTGCAGGAAGATCACTTCGCCCTCCCATTCCTTGACCGCGACGGTCGCATTTTCGACGCCCTCCAGCTTGCCGGCCAGCGCGGTCAGTTCGTGGTAATGCGTGGCGAACAACGCCCGGCAGCGGTTGGCGGCGTGCAGATGTTCCAGCGTGGCCCAGGCGATGGACAAGCCGTCATAGGTGGCGGTGCCGCGCCCGATTTCATCGAGGATCACCAGCGCCCGGTCATCGGCCTGGTTGAGGATCGCCGCGGTTTCGACCATCTCGACCATGAAGGTCGATCGCCCCCGCGCCAGATCGTCGGAGGCGCCCACGCGGCTGAACAGCTGGCTGACCAGCCCAATATGGGCGCGTTCGGCCGGAACGAAACTGCCCATCTGCGCCAGCAGCGCGATCAGTGCGTTCTGGCGCAGGAAGGTCGATTTACCGGCCATGTTGGGGCCGGTCAGCAGCCAGATGGCCGCACCGTCCTCGGCGCTGAGGTCGCAGTCATTGGCGATGAAGGCATCACCGGATTGCTGGCGCAGCGCATGTTCCACAACCGGATGACGCCCCGCAACGACATCAAAGGCGCGGGAGCCGTCCACCTGTGGGCGGCACCAGTTCTCGCCCCGCGCCAGATCGGCCAGCGCGGTGGTCAGGTCCAGTTCAGCCAACCCGCGCGCGGCCTGATTGATGCGGGCAGCCTGCGCCAGAATCTCGTCGGAAAGCCTTTGATAGAGCCGCTTTTCGATCTCAAGCGCCAGGTTGCCGGCGTTCAGGATGCGGGTTTCGATCTCGCTGAGCTCAACCGTGGTGAACCGCACCTGGTTGGCGGTGGTCTGGCGATGAATATAGGTCTCGCTGAAGGGCGGGTTCAGCATCTTTTCGGCATGGGTGGCCGTGGTCTCGATGAAATAGCCCAGCACGTTATTGTGCTTGATCTTCAGCGAAGCGATGCCGGTATGTTCCGCGTATTTTTGCTGAAACCCGGCAATGACCGAGCGGCCTTCGTCGCGCAGGGTGCGGGCCTCGTCCAGCTCGGCGTCGAAACCGGGGGCGATGAAGCCGCCATCGCGTGCCAGCAGCGGCGGATCGGCGACCAGCGCCTGATCCAGCAGGCCGAGCAGATCGTCGAAGCCCACGAGGTTCTGCACCGCGGTCGCCAGCAGCACCGGCAGATCCTGACCGGCACAGATTTCGGCAATCGCCTGCGCCTGCGCCAGCCCGTTGCGGATGGCAGCCAGATCGCGCGGACCGCCTCGCTCGAGCGACAGGCGCGACAGGGCGCGGTCCAGATCGGGCGTTTTGCGCAGCGCCTCGCGCAGATCGGCGGCGATCAGGCTGTCCTGGGCGGCAAAATCCACCGCATCCAGCCGGGCATGGATCACATCCAGATTGCGCGAGGGGCTGGACAGGCGTTGTTCCAACAGGCGCGCGCCGCCCGGGGTCACCGTCCGGTCCACCACCGACAGCAGCGATCCGGCCCGTCCGCCCGACAAGGACCGTGTGAGTTCCAGATTGCGGCGGGTGGCTGCGTCGATCTGCACGACGCGATCCTCGGATTCCTTCATCGGCGTCTGCAGCAGCGGCAATTTGCCCTTCTGCGTGATTTCCAGATAGTCGATCAGCGCGCCCATGGCGGAAATCTCGGCCCGCCCAAAGCTGCCGAACGCGTCCAGCGTGCCCACGTGAAACAAGCCGCAGATGCGTTTTTCTGCCGCAGTGCTGTCGAAACTGGCCCGCCCGATGGGGGTGAGCGCGATGCCCAGGTCTTGGACCGTGTCGCGCAGACTGGCCTCGGATCCATCGGCCACGATCAGCTCGGACGGGGCCAGCCGGGCCAGCTCGGGGCTGAGGCGGACCGAGGTCAGCGGCATCACGTGAAACGCCCCGGTCGAGATGTCGGCCCAGGCCAGCGCGGCCTCGTCGCGCACCTCGGCATAGGCGGCCAGAAAGTTGTGGCGGCGGGCCTCCAGCAGGGCGTCCTCGGTCAGGGTGCCGGGGGTGACAAGGCGCACGACATCGCGCTTTACCACCGATTTAGAGCCTCTTTTCTTAGCCTCGGCCGGGCTTTCCATCTGTTCGCAGACGGCGACGCGAAAGCCCTTGCGGATCAGCGTCAGCAGATAGCCCTCGGCCGAATGTACCGGCACGCCGCACATGGGGATATCTTCGCCATTGTGCTTGCCGCGCTTGGTGAGGGCGATGTCCAGCGCCTCGGCGGCGTTCACGGCATCCTCGAAGAACATCTCGTAGAAATCGCCCATGCGGTAAAACAGCAGGGCGTCTTTGTGGGCCTCTTTGATTTCCAGGTATTGCGCCATCATCGGCGTGACGTTGGACAAGGCTGCTCCCCTCTGGCGTATTCCGGCGCGACCTTACAAATCCCCCAACCGCGACGAAAGGTGAAATCGCATAGTCGTTGAGGCGCGCCCCCGGCTGCGGTATGAGGCGAAAAGCCCCCAAGTCATGGAACCGACCGTCACAATGCCCAAAGCGAAGATCACCAAAGAAGAGGCGCTGGCCTTTCACCTGGAACCCACCCCCGGCAAGTGGGAGGTGCAGGCCACCGTTCCCATGACCACGCAGCGCGATCTGTCGCTGGCCTACAGCCCCGGGGTGGCGGTTCCGTGTGAAGCCATCGCGGAAAACCCCGAGACCGCCTATGACTATACCAACAAGGGCAACCTGGTGGCCGTGATCTCGAACGGGACGGCGGTTCTGGGGCTGGGCAATCTGGGCGCACTGGGCAGCAAGCCGGTGATGGAGGGCAAATCCGTCCTGTTCAAACGCTTCGCCGACGTGAACTCGATCGACATCGAGCTGGACACCGAGGACCCCGACGAATTCTGCCGTGCAGTGCGGCTGATGGGGCCAACCTTCGGCGGCATCAACTTGGAAGACATCAAGGCGCCGGAATGTTTCATCATCGAGCAGCGCCTGAAGGAAGAGATGGACATCCCCGTCTTTCACGACGACCAGCACGGCACGGCGGTGATCTGCGCGGCGGGGCTGATCAACGCGCTGCACATCTCGGGCAAGAAGATTGAGGATGTGAAGATCGTCCTGAACGGGGCCGGAGCGGCGGGAATCGCCTGTATCGAACTGCTCAAGGCGATGGGTGCCCGGCATGAAAACTGCATCGTCTGCGACACCAAGGGCGTGATCTATCAGGGCCGGACCGAGGGCATGAACCAGTGGAAATCGGCCCACGCGATTTCGACCGAGCTGCGCACGCTGGAAGAGGCCATGAAGGGCGCCGACGTGTTCCTAGGCGTATCCGTCAAAGGCGCGGTCACGCAGGAGATGGTTGCCAGCATGGCCGACAATCCGGTGATCTTCGCCATGGCCAACCCCGATCCGGAAATCACCCCGGAAGAGGCGCACGAGGTGCGCGTTGACGCCATCGTGGCCACCGGACGCAGCGACTACCCCAACCAGGTCAACAACGTTCTGGGCTTTCCCTACCTGTTCCGCGGGGCGCTGGACATCCACGCCCGCGCCATCAACGACGAGATGAAGATCGCCTGCGCCCACGCGCTGGCCCGGTTGGCGCGCGAGGATGTGCCCGACGAGGTAGCACTGGCCTATGGCAAATCGCTGACCTTCGGGCGCGACTACATCATTCCCACGCCGTTCGATCCGCGTCTGATCCATCGGATTCCGCCCGCGGTTGCGAAGGCCGGGATGGACACAGGCGCGGCCCGGCGGCCGATCATCGACATGGAGGCCTATGAGCTGAGCCTCAAGTCGCGCATGGACCCGACCGCCAGCATTCTGCGCGGCCTGAACGCCCGGGCCCGTGCGGCACAAAACCGGATTGTCTTTGCGGAAGGTGACGACCCCCGCGTTTTGCGTGCGGCGGTGATGTATCAACGGTCAGGATTTGGCAAAGCCCTGGTGGTGGGCCGGCACGATGACGTGAAAGCCAAGCTCGAGGCCGCTGGTCTCGGCGACGCGGTGCGTGAATTGGAGGTGATCAACGCCGCCAACACGCAGCACCTGCAAACCTACAAGGACTTTCTCTACAAACGCCTGCAGCGGCGCGGGTTCGATGGCAAGGACGTACATCGCCTCGCGGCCCGCGACAGGCATGTGTTTTCCGCGCTGATGCTGGCCCATGGGCACGCCGACGGGTTGGTGACAGGTGCCACCCGGAAATCGGCGCATGTTCTGGATCAGATCAATCACGTATTCGACGCCGACGCCGCCCATGGCGCCGCCGGGATCACCGCGCTGTTGCACAAGGGCCGGATCGTGCTGATCGGCGACACGCTGGTGCATGAATGGCCCGACGAGAACGATCTGGCGACGGTTGCCGAACGCGCCGCCACGGTTGCCCGCCACATGGGACTGGAGCCTCGGGTGGCGTTTGTAAGCTTCTCGACCTTTGGCTATCCGGTGTCCGAACGGACCGAAAAGCTGTACAAGGCCCCGCAAGTGCTGGAAGCGCGCGGCGTCGATTTCGAATACGAAGGCGAGATGACCGTCGACGTGGCGCTGAACGCCCACCAGCAAGAGGCCTATCCCTTCTGCCGCCTGACCGGGCCGGCCAACATCCTGATCGTGCCCGCGCGGCACTCGGCCTCGATTTCCACCAAGCTGATGCAGGAAATGGCCGGAGCCACGGTGATCGGCCCGATCCTGACCGGCATCGACAAGCCGATCCAGATCTGTTCGACCGGCTCGACCGCGAATGACATCCTGAACATGGCCATCCTGGCCTCGTGCGACATGGCGTGATCCGATGGCAATCTGGAACCTGGGCTCGATCAATGCCGACATGGTCTATGCGCTACCGCACCTGCCGGCGCCGGGTGAAACCCTGGCGGCCAGCGGGTTGCAGCGGTTTCTGGGCGGCAAGGGCGCGAACATGTCGGTTGCCGCGGCGCGTGCTGGGGCGCATGTGCGCCACATCGGCGCCGTGGGGGCCGACGGGTTGTGGGCCCGCGACCGGTTGACCGAATATGGGGTCGACACGCGGCACATCGCGCAGGTCGATCAGCCCACGGGCCATGCGATCATCGCCGTGGATGCGCAGGGCGAAAACCTAATCATCCTGTACCCCGGCGCCAACCACGCGATCGGAGCCGGTCAGGTTTCCGCCGCGCTGGCAGACTCTGACACGGGCGATCTTCTGGTGTTCCAGAACGAGACCACCGCACAGGTCGAGGCCGCGAAGCTGGGCCGCGAGCGGGGTCTGACGGTGTGCTATGCCGCGGCCCCCTTCAGCGCGACGGCGGTGCAGGCGGTGCTGCCCTATCTGGATTTCCTGATCCTGAACGAGGTCGAAGCCGCCCAGCTGCAGCAGGCCACGGGGCTGGCCCCGGCCGATCTGGCGGTCGAGCATGTGATCGTCACGCTGGGGTCAAAAGGGGCCCGCTATCATCAACGCGGGCAGGCGGTGGCAGAGTTTCCCGCCCACAAGGTCAAGGCCGTGGACACGACCGGGGCCGGGGACACCTTTACCGGATATGTCCTGGCCGGAATGGACCGGGGGATGCCGATGGCGCAGGCCATCACCCAGGCCAATCGGGCTGCTGCGCTGATGGTGATGCGACCCGGCACGGCAGATGTCATTCCCGATCTGAAAGAGGTGCGCGAGGCCGCGCTGGATTAAGATCCGGCAAACGGCGCGGCGTTGCCCCACAATTGCCGGACCCGCGCATCGCGGCCGCAGGCCTTGCGATACGCCTTGTAGGCATTCAGCTGGCGTTTCGGCCCGAACCGGGTGAACACCAGCTTTTTGCCCTTGTAGTAATCCTGATGATAGTCCTCGGCCGGATAGAACGCCCCAAGCGGCAGGACCGGAGTCACGATGGCCTGACCCAGCGCACGCTGCGCTTCGGCTTTGCTGCGTTCGGCCAAAGCATTCTCGCCTGTGTTAGAGACAAAAATCGCGGTGCGGTAGCTGTCGCCACGGTCACAGAACTGCCCGCCAGCATCGGTGGGATCGACCGAGCGGAAAAACAGGTTCAGCAGCGTTTCACGGGAGACGCGGGCCGGGTCGAAGGTGATCTGCACCGCCTCGTAATGGCCGCTGCCTCCGCTCGTGACCTGGCTGTAGGTGGGGTTCGGAGTCGTGCCGCCGGTATAGCCGGAAACCGCCTCGATCACGCCGGGCACGGATTCGAAATCGGCTTCGACGCACCAAAAGCAGCCGCCCGCCACGGTCAGCGTTTCGGTCCCGGCCGCCGGGACCGGCTGAGCGCGCAGGATCAGCGCCAGCGCAATCAGTGCAAACAGAAGGGTCAGCTTGATCTGGTCGAGGCAACGGGTCATGGCGGACCTCCTTTCCGCCTCAGGCTGACGCGCAACGGGGCGGCTGGCAATCGGTTGAAACCGTTTGTCACGCGGTGGTGAGACGAGTTTATCGCCTAGCCCAGCAGCTGCCCCAGCTTCATCGCGACGCCCATGTCGCCCGAGATCTTGAGCTTGCCCATCATCACCCCTGTCATCGGGTTCAGCTTGCCGGTCAGCAGCTTGCCCAGGTTCTCGCGCGAGATGCGGATGGTGCAATCGGTCTCGCGGTCCTGGGTGGTGGCCGTGTTGTCGGCCAGCACGATCACGCCATCGGCGCCGCAATCGAATTTCAACGAGCCGTCAAAGCGCTTGTCGGCCAGTCCCTTCTGGATTCCCTCGGCGATCTCCTGCAGCATCCCTGCCTCCCTATTTCGCACTTGCGTTCGGGGTGACAGAGGGCAGGGGCCGGGGCAAGCGTGACCTTACGGGAAACCGCTCAGCCCAAGGCTTGTTGCGTGCGCGGGCAGGGCTGCCCGTCATAGAACGCATCCAGAACCGCCTGGAATTCGGGCGGAGCATCGGGCACGGCGGCGAACAGGGTCATGGACGACCGCAGCTTCTTGGCATCGACCTTGCCCAGAATCTCGGCCGGGTCCTTGCCTGCGTGGGTCAGCAGCAGCCGGGCCACCTCGGACAGGCGGCGGCGCAGTTCGGGGTGGGCAAGATAGGCGGCAGCCTCGCCCAGATCCTCGATCCCGTAGAGCTGCGCCATGTGCGACTGGCCCAACTCGGCCAGTTGCGGAAAGACGAACCACATCCAATGGCTGGTCTTCTGTCCCTGTTCCAGTTCGCGCAGGACATCGGACCAGACCGTGTCCTGCGCTTCGATGAACATTTCCAGTTCGTCGTCCAGGCCGTCATCCTCGGTCACTTGGACAACCGCTTGTCGCGTGCCGCCAGCAGCTTGAGCCGCAGTGCGTTCAGCTGGATGAAGCCGGCGGCGTCTTTCTGGTCATAGGCACCGGCGTCTTCCTCAAAAGTCACATGCGCCTCGGAATACAGCGAGTGATCCGACCAGCGGCCCACGGTCGAGGCCAGACCCTTGTACAGCTTCACGCGAACGGTGCCGGTGACGTGTTCCTGGCTTTTGTCGATGGCGGCCTGCAGCATCTCGCGCTCGGGGCTGTACCAGAAGCCGTTGTAGATCAGCTCGGCATATTGCGGCATCAGCTGGTCCTTCAGGTGCATCGCGCCGCGGTCCATGGTGATGGATTCGATGCCACGATGAGCTTCCAGCAGGATGGTGCCGCCCGGTGTTTCATAGATGCCGCGCGACTTCATGCCCACGAACCGGCCCTCGACAAGATCCAGACGACCGATGCCGTGCTTGCCGCCGTATTCGTTCAGCTTGGTCAGGATGGTGGCGGGGCTCATCGCCTCGCCATTGATGCTGACCGGGTCGCCTTTTTCAAAGCCGATCTCGATATATTCGGGCTCGTTCGGGGCGTCCTCGGGGTGGACGGTGCGCTGATAGACATAGTCGGGCGCCTGAACGGCGGGATCTTCCAGAACCTTGCCCTCGGACGAGGTGTGCAGCAGGTTTGCGTCCACCGAGAAGGGCGCCTCGCCGCGCTTGTCCTTGGCGATCGGGATCTGGTGCGCCTCGGCGAATTCCAGCAGCTTGGTGCGGCTGGTCAGGTCCCACTCGCGCCAGGGCGCGATCACCTTGATGTCGGGGTTCAGCGCATAGGCCGCCAGTTCGAACCGCACCTGGTCATTGCCCTTGCCGGTGGCGCCATGCGCCACCGCGTCAGCGCCGGTTTCCTTGGCGATCTCGATCAGGCGCTTGGAAATCAGCGGACGCGCGATCGAGGTACCCAGCAGGTACAGCCCTTCGTACTGCGCATTGGCGCGGAACATGGGGAAGACGAAATCGCGCACGAACTCCTCGCGGATGTCCTCGATATAGATGTTCTCGGGCTTGATCCCCAGCAGCTCGGCCTTCTGGCGGGCGGGCTCAAGCTCTTCGCCCTGACCCAGATCGGCGGTGAAGGTCACCACCTCGCAGCCATACTCGGTCTGCAGCCATTTCAGGATGATCGAGGTATCAAGGCCACCGGAATAGGCCAGAACAACTTTCTTGGGCGCGGACATCTGACTTCCCCTTATGCGTAAGACGATTGGCCCCTAGCGGGTTTTCGACGTGGGGGCAAGAAGCTGTGGATTGACCGGGCGGCGGAATTGCAGTCAAACGGTATCAACCGTGGATTGATTAAGGAAATTTCGGAATGCTCGGATGGAATATTTTTGCCCACTCGCTTCGGATGGTTTTTGGCAATCTCAAGCAGGTGGCGCAAATCGTTATCGGTCCGGCCGTAATTGGAACGGTTGCGATCATCGGCCTGTTCATGGTGTCCGGAATTCCACTCGAGGCATTCGATGACAATCCGAACGGGCTACCGCCGGGGGTGAATCCGGGGGCCCTTATTCTGTTCGCGTTTCTCCTATTCGTCGTGATGGTCCTCATCATGGGCTGGATCGCGGTGGCCTGGCACAGATACATTCTTCTGGAAGAGTATCCTTCCGGCGTGCTGCCTACCTTTCGGTTCGATCGCATTCTGGCCTATTTCGGACGCGGGCTGATGCTGGGGATCCTTATGGCATTTGCGTTCCTGCCGATGGGGATCCTGACAGGCATGCTCGGCGAAGGACTGATTGCCATTTCGATCATCCTGACCATCGGCTACCTGGTTTTCCTGGCTATTTGCTTCTATCGGCTGTCGATCATCCTGCCGGCTGCGGCAATCGGCCAGCCGATCACGTTGAGCGAGGCATGGAACAACACTCTGGGTACCGCTGGAACAATCGTCGTTCTTATCGTGGTCTCGTTCCTGTTTCAGTTCCTGGTTCAGCTGGCGATCGGAGTTTTGTCGATCATTCCGGTACTGGGTGTATTGATCGCCCTGTTTTTCGGGATCCTGATCCTGCCGATGATCAACGTCAGCATCCTGACCACGATGTACGGCGTGTTCATCGAAAAGCGCGAACTGGGCTGAGAACCCGTACACCGATGTATTCCTTGCCCTTGTCGGCCTGATGGGGCAGGGAATGCGGCATGAGTGATTTCATGACCCGCGCCCGCGCCGCCGAACAGGCGATGCGCACCGTGTTTCCTGCAACACCGTTGCAGCGCAATGCCCATCTGTCCGAGAAATACGACGCCGACATCTGGCTGAAACGCGAAGACCTCAGCCCGGTGCGGTCCTACAAGATCCGTGGTGCGTTCAACGCCATGCGCAAGCAGCAGGGACAGGACCTGTTCGTCTGCGCCAGCGCTGGCAACCACGCGCAGGGCGTGGCCTTTATGTGCAAGCACATGGGGGTCAAAGGCGTGATCTTCATGCCGGTGACGACACCTCAGCAAAAGATCCAGAAGACCCGAATCTTTGGTGGCGACAACGTCGAGATCCACCTGACCGGCGACTATTTCGACCACACGCTTGCCGCGGCTCAGGACTGGTGTGCGCAGCAGGGCGGGTATTTCCTGTCGCCGTTCGACGATGACGACGTGATCGAAGGGCAGGCCTCACTGGCCGTGGAGATCGAAGAACAGCTGGGCCGCCTGCCCGATCACGTGGTGCTGCCGGTGGGCGGGGGCGGCATGTCCTCGGGTGTGGCGACGTGGTTCGGCGACCGTACCCATTGCCTGTTCGTCGAACCCGCGGGCGGGGCCTGTCTGCGCGCGGCGCTGGCGGCGGGCCATCCGGTGGCGCTGGACAAGGTGGACAATTTCGTCGACGGCGCGGCGGTGGGCCGGATCGGCGACAAGCCGTTCCAGCTGTTGCGTGACCGGCACCTGTCGGACGTGATCGTTCTGTCCGAGGACCGCATTTGCACCACCATGATCGAGATGTTGAACGTCGAAGGCATCGTGCTGGAACCCGCCGGCGCTCTGGCGATCGAGGCGGTGGGCGACGTCCAGAGCTTTGTGCGCGGCAAGACGGTCGTCTGCGTCACCTCGGGCGGGAATTTCGATTTCGAGCGTCTTCCCGAGGTCAAAGAGCGGGCGCAGCGCTACTCGGGCGTCAAGAAGTACTTCATCCTGCGCCTGCCGCAGCGTCCCGGAGCACTGAAGGAATTTCTGAACATCCTCGGCCCCGAAGATGACATCGCCCGGTTTGAATACATGAAGAAATCAGCGCGCAATTTCGGTTCAGTCCTGATCGGGATCGAGACCAGCAAGCCGGACAATTTCCTGCGCCTGTTCGCGCATCTCGACGATGCCGGGTTCGTCTATACCGACATCACCGAGGACGAGACGCTGGCGCAGTTTGTGATCTGACCGATTACAGGTTGTCCTTTAAGCCGGACATGAATTCCGCGCGCGAGCGGTCAAAAGCCGCGATGACCGCGTCCAGATCGACTTCCGCCCCATGGCCCGCAGAAGCGCGCCGTTCGCCATCCTGACAGAGTTTGGACAGGCTCTCAAAACCAAGGCTCAATGCACTGCCCTTGAGGAAATGCAGGTTCTGCTCAAGCGCGGATCGGTCGGTGTCCGACGTCAAGCGGCCCATGACCTCACCGACTTCATCCAGAAAAATCCGGACGACCTCGTCGAACTCCTCGGACCCGACTTCATCACGCAGCTGGCGCACCCTTGGCCAGTGTATCATCACCGTCCTCCACCTTGACCGAAACCGTCTCTGAATACCGGTCCGGGGTAAAATCCGGGTTAAGCCACTGCGGTGAACAGCTTTCATCGGTTGTTAAGCCGAGCGCCGTAGCTTTGCCCCACCCCAGTTGGAAAATACGCAGAGGTTTCGCGTGCGAGTGTCCAGCCAAATTGAGGCCAAGGCTGACCTGGATTTTGGAGCCATCCGGACTGTGCTGGTGGTCGATGACAGCCGCCTGCAACGCCGTATTCTGGTGGCGTCGCTGAAGAAATGGGGATTCACGGTTGTCGAGGCCGACAGCGGTGAAGAAGCGATCGAGATCTGTAAAAAGGCCCTGCCTGATCTGGTGCTCAGTGACTGGGTGATGCCGGGCATGGGCGGGCTGGAATTCTGCCGCGCGTTTCGCGCGTTGGAGAACGACCAGTATACCTATTTCATCCTTCTGACCTCAAAAAGTGAGAAGCAGGAAGTCGCGCGCGGTCTGGATGCCGGTGCGGATGATTTCCTGATCAAACCGCTTGAAGCAGACGAGTTGCGGGCCCGCATTTCGGCAGGGGCCCGCATTCTTGATATGCAGCGCGAGCTTTCGGACAAGAACCGGTTGATCGAAACCGCATTGTCCGAACTGCGCCTTGCGCATGACGCCATCGACAGGGATCTGATCCAGGCGCGCAAGATACAGGAATCACTGGTGCCGGAACTCTATCGGGAATTTGGCAGGTCCCGGGTCAGCCTGCTGCTCAAACCCTGCGGCCACATCGGGGGTGACCTGGTGGGGATTTTTTCGCCGGGCGCGAACCGGATCGGGTTCTACAGCATCGATGTCTCCGGCCACGGTATCACGTCAGCAATGATGACGGCGCGGTTGGGCGGGTATCTGACCAGCCAGCATTTCGATCAGAACGTCGCAATGGAGAAGCGGTTCAACAAGTTCTACGCCTTGCTGCCACCCGAGCAGGTGGCCGCCATCCTGAATGCCCGCCTGATGGCCGACACGGGGATCGAGGAGTATTTCACCATGGTCTACGCCATCGTGGACCTGCGCAACGGCCACCTGAGGATGGTTCAGGCTGGGCACCCCCATCCACTGCTGTTGCGCCGGACCGGCCGGGCAGAGTTCCTTGGGGATGGCGGCCTGCCCATCGGATTGCTGCCCGATGTGGCGTTCCAGCAGACCGAAACCTATCTGCAGCGCGGTGACAAGCTGCTGTTGTACTCGGACGGCTTCACCGAATGCCGTGTCAAAAACGGTGATCTGCTCGATGAGGACGGGCTGCAACGGATGGCGCTGGAATGTCTTGGTGCGAACAGCGGGCCTGAGTTTCTGGACGACATGTTCTGGCGATTAACTCAGGGTATGCCGCCGGGTGCCGGGATGGAGGATGACGTTTCAGCCGTGTTTTTCGAGTACAACGGAAACTAAAGCCCAGATAGATGCAGCCGCGCGAAGTGCCGGTCGCCTGCATTGCCCAACATGTGAACCGCATCGCCGGTGTTCATCCAAACCGCCTCGTGAAAGGGTTCGGTCGGTGGTCCTTTGCGTTGAACCGGGCGAGCGCGGTAGATCAGACAGACCTTCTCGGCCCACAAATCATATTCGGGCATGTAGGTGAATCGCCGAAACGCACCAACCCGCCGCGGGTCCGCGATCGACCATCCGGTTTCTTCGAACACTTCGCGATGCAGGGCGACTATTGGCGACTCGCCGGGGTCGATCCCGCCACCGGGCAGCTGCAAGTCGGGTCCGGGTTCGGTCTGGCAGGTCAGCAGCAGGCTGGCCCCGCGCGGCAGCAGCGCATAGACGCCGACCCGGCGCGTGTATTTCCGTCCCGGTTCCGGGGTTTCGCCGAACCGTCTGATCATGTAAGGACCCTTTCAACCCCGAATGTACGACCTATATGGTGGCGATATGCCAACTTGCGGCGCTTAAGGAAACCCCATGTCTCTTGGAACGAAAATCGCGTGGGACGATACCGTCCTGCCCTTTCAACTTGATGTATCGGATATGCGTGGCCGCGTGGCCCGGCTGGACGGGGTGCTGGACGGCATCCTGAAGCAGCACAACTACCCCGCACAGGTCGAGGCGCTGGTGGCCGAGATGGCCTTGCTGACCGCGCTGATCGGCCAGACCGTCGCGCTGCGCTGGAAGCTGTCGCTGCAGGTTCAGTCCAAGGGGCCCGTGCGGATGATCGCCACCGACTATTACGCCCCGCGCGAAGAGGGTCAGCCCGCGCAGATCAGGGCCTATGCCAGCTTTGACCGCGACCGTCTGACCGAAGGTGCTCCCTTTGATCAGGTGGGCGAGGGATACTTTGCGATCCTGATCGACCAGGGCAAGGGGACGCAACCCTATCAGGGGATCACGCCGCTGGCCGGAGGATCGCTCAGCGCCTGTGCCGAGGCGTATTTCGCGCAGTCCGAACAGCTGCCGACCCGCTTCTCGCTCAGCTTTGGCCGGTCGACCGAGCCGGGTGTGGGCGAACGCTGGCGCGCCGGCGGCATCATGCTGCAGCACATGCCAAAGGCGTCTCCGTTTGTCGCCAGCGGCGAGGGTACGGGCGAAGTTCTGACAGCCGCCGATCTGGTCGATGGTCAGGAAGAAGAGAACTGGGGTCGGGTCAACATTCTTCTGGACACGGTCGAGGATCTGGAAATGATCGGACCATCCGTGGCGCCGACCGATCTGCTGGTGCGCCTGTTCCACGAGGAACAGCCCCGCGTGTACGAGGCCCAGTCGGTGCAGTTCGGCTGCACCTGCTCCGAGGACCGCGTGCGTCAAAGCCTGTCGATCTACTCGGCCCAGGACATCGAGAAGATGACCACGGATGAAGGCACCGTGACCGCCGACTGCCAGTTCTGCGGCGCGCATTACGTGCTGGATCCGAAATCCGTCGGGTTCGAGGCAGAAGATCCGGATGCCGGCTGACCTGATCCCGCGTCTGAGCGCGGCGCTGGCCCGTCCCGGTGACGGGTCCAGCGACTTCGACCTCAATCCCGGGACGGTTCTGCCTGCGGGGCGCAAGCTGCGCCCCGCGGGTGTTCTGATCGCCGTGGACCTGGCCCGCGACGATCCGCGCCTGATCCTGACCAAGCGGTCTTCGGCCCTGAAACACCATCCGGGGCAGATCGCCTTTCCGGGTGGCAAGCAGGATGACACCGATGCGGATGTGACCGCAACCGCCCTGCGCGAGGCGCAGGAGGAGATCGGCCTGCCGCCGGACCTGCCACGCATTCTGGGTACCTTGCCGGTGCATGAAACCGTCACGTCATTCGCCGTGACACCGGTGGTGGCGGTTCTGGAGCGCGGCTTTGACCCGGTGGCCGAACCGGGCGAGGTTGACGAAGTATTTTCGGTTCCTCTTGCGCATGTGCTGAACCCTGCGAATTATGTGGTTGAATCGCGCATCTGGCGCGGAACACGGCGGTATTACTTCGCGGTGCCCTTTGGCCCCTACTACATCTGGGGCGCCACGGCCCGCATGTTGCGCGGGCTGGCGGCACGGATGAGCGAATGATGCGGATCACCGAAGACTGGATCACCAACCCGGCCACGCAGAACGTGTGTGCGGCGCTGACCGAGGGCGGCGCGCTGGCGCTGTTCGTTGGGGGTTGCGTCCGCAATGCGCTGCTGGGGGCCCCGGTCTCGGATCTCGACATCGCCACCGATGCCCGCCCGCAACAGGTGATGGACCTGGCTGAACGGGCCGGGCTGAAGGCGATTCCGACGGGGATTGATCATGGCACCGTGACCGTGGTCAGCGACGGCAAACCACATGAGATCACAACCTTTCGCCGCGACGTCGAAACCGACGGGCGGCGCGCGGTCGTGGCCTTTTCGGACCAGGTGGAAGAGGACGCCGCCCGCCGCGATTTTACGATGAACGCGCTCTATTCCCGCCCCGACGGCACCATTCTGGATCCGCTGGGCGGCCTGCCCGACCTGCAGGCGCGGCGCGTGCGGTTCATCGGTGCGGCCCAAGATCGCATCCGCGAGGACTATCTGCGCTCGTTGCGGTATTTCCGGTTTCACGCCTGGTATGGCGATGCGCAGGCCGGGATGGACCCGGATGCTCTGGCGGCGATTGCGGCCGATCTGGACGGGCTCGACCGGCTGTCGCGCGAACGGGTCGGGGCCGAGATGCTGAAACTGCTGACCGCGCCCGACCCGGCCCCATCGGTGGCCGCCATGCGCAGCATCGGCGTTCTGGCCCATCTGCTGGCCGGCGCCGACGATCGGGCGCTGCCGATCCTGATCCATCTTGAATCGCAGGCCGGACTTGCCCCCGACGCGCTGCTCCGTCTGGCAGCCATCGCGGGGCCCGAGGTTGCCGGGACTCTTCGCCTCAGCAAGGCGCAACTGGCCCGCCTGACCCGGATCCGGGACGGCGCGCAGGGCGGTTCCGGGGCGGCCGAATTGGGTTATCGGCTGGGTCTGCAAGACGGGCAGGACGCGGCCCTGCTGCGCTGTGCCTTTCTGGAACAGCCCTGGACGGCTGAGACAGGCGCGGCCATTAAAAAAGGGGCCTCGGCGACATTCCCGGTCAAGGCCGCCGATCTGCTCGGGCGCTACTCCGGCCCTGCGCTGGGCGCGAAACTAACCGAACTGGAAAGCCGCTGGATCGCCTCGGACTTCACGCTGGACCGGGACGCGCTGCTGCAAGTTTGACGGGAAGTCTCAAAAGGGGATGACAAGCCTTTGGGTTTCCGGCTAGGGTGCGCCTGTCACATGGATGGAGGACTGCGAATGTATTACGGGATCTGGTTCGGCTAAAGCCAGAACACCTGACCCGTACGGGTGGTGTTTTGGCGCCATCTGCTTTCGCATTTTCAATTTTTCTGCTCAATCGGAGCACCTCCATGTTTCGCTTTTTCGAAAACCTTGTAGACCCTTTTGTTGCCTATGAAGAGGTCGACCGGCCGCCGACACGGCTGTGGCCCTTCATGCTGGATTATTCCCGCCCTTTTCGGCGTGTCTTCTTCTGGGCCGCGCTGATGTCGATCATCGTGGCCGCGGTCGAGATCGGGCTGATCTATTACATGGGCCGGGTCGTCGACCTGCTGGGCGGATCACCGTCCGAGGTCTGGCAGGCCCACGGGACCGAGCTGGTCCTGGTCGCGCTGTTCATCCTGTTCCTGCGACCTATCCTGCATGTGCTGGACGTGTTGCTGCTGAACAATGCGATCCTGCCCAATTTCGGCACGCTGATCCGCTGGCGGGCGCACAAGCACGTTCTTCGCCAGTCGGTCGGCTGGTTCGAGAATGACTTTGCCGGGCGCATCGCCAACCGCATCATGCAGACCCCGCCCGCCGCGGGCGAGGTGGTGTTCCAGGTGTTCGATGCGATTTCGTTCTCGCTGGCCTATCTGATCGGCGCCGCGATCCTGCTGGTGGCTGCTGATCCGCGCCTGCTGCTGCCGCTGCTGATCTGGTTCGCGCTTTATGCGCTGCTGGTGCGCTGGACGGTGCAGCGGGTGGGGCCGGCGTCGCAGGCCGCGTCCGATGCGCGGTCTACGGTGACGGGCCGGGTGGTGGACAGCTATACCAACATCCATTCGGTCAAGATGTTCGCCCATGCCCGGCAGGAACTCGATTATGCGCGCGAAGCGATCGAAGAGACCCGGCGCACCTTCCAGATCGAAATGCGCATCTTCACCATCATGGATGCCGTTCTGGTCGCGCTGAACGGCGTGCTGATCATCGGTGTGGTCGGCTGGGCCATTTACCTGTGGATGCAGGGCAGCGCCTCGGTCGGGGTGGTGGCGGCGGCCACTGCGCTGACGCTGCGGCTGAATGCCATGACCGGGTGGATCATGTGGGCGTTGACAAGCTTCTTCCGCCAGCTGGGCGTCGTGGCCGAGGGGATGGAGACCATCGCCCAGCCTGTCGACCTGCTGGATGCACCGGGCGCCAAGCCATTGCAACTGACCGATGGCCGGATCGAGATCCGCGACCTGTCGCACCACTATGGCCGCGAGACCGGCGGGCTGGATCATGTCAATCTGACCATCCAGCCGGGCGAAAAGGTCGGGTTGATCGGGCGCTCGGGGGCCGGGAAGTCGACCTTGGTCAAGCTGCTCTTGCGGTTCTACGACGTGGAAAGCGGCGCGATCCTGATCGACGGGCAGGACATCCGCATCGTTACCCAGGACAGCCTGCGCCGCAATATCGGCATGGTTCAGCAGGACGGCGCGCTGCTGCACCGCTCGGTGCGCGACAACATCCTGTATGGCCGCCCCGATGCCACCGAAGACCAGATGATCGCCGCCGCCAAACAGGCCGAGGCGCATGACTTCATCCTCGACCTGCAGGACCCGCAGGGCCGCACCGGCTATGACGCCCATGTGGGCGAGCGCGGCGTCAAGCTGAGCGGTGGACAGCGGCAGCGGGTGACGCTGGCGCGGGTGATCCTGAAGGACGCGCCGATCTTGTTGTTGGACGAGGCCACATCCGCCCTAGATTCCGAGGTCGAAGCCGCAATCCAGGAGACGCTGTACGGCATGATGCAGGGCAAGACCGTGATCGCCATTGCGCACCGCCTCAGCACCATCGCCCAGATGGACCGGATCCTTGTGATGGACGGAGGCCGGATCGTCGAGGAAGGCACCCATGCCGATCTTTTGGAGCAGGGCGGTCTTTACGCCCAGTTCTGGGCGCGCCAATCTGGTGGCTTCATGAACCCCGAGCCTGCGGAAGAGGCAGCAGAATGACGGTCGCAGACCTGATCAAACCATTTGAACCCACCCAGACGCCCCCGCCGCAAAGGCTGGGGGCGTTCATTCGCTGGTGCCTGACAGGTGCCTGGCCCATTTTGTTCGCCGCCGCGCTGTTTTCCGCGCTGGCAGGTGCAATGGAGGCCGGAACCGCCTGGATACTGGGCTGGGTGATCGACATGGCGACCGCCAGCGGACCCGAGAACTTTCTGACACCGCGAAACCTGTGGATGATCCTGGGCGCTGTGGCGTTCTTCATGCTGATCCGGCCGCTGCTGTTCGGGCTGTCCTCGGTTTCGAACAACTATATCGTCATGCCCAATATCCCGCCGCTGGTGCTGGCCAAGCTGAACCGCTGGACGCTGGGCCAGTCGGTCACCTATTTCGACGACGATTTTGCCGGTCGCATCGCCCAGAAACAGATGCAGACGGCCAATGCGCTGACCTCAGTCGTGTCCGAAACCATCAGCGCCATCGTCTTTGCCCTCGCCTCGCTTTTGGGGTCTTTGCTGTTGTTAGGGTATATTCATCCTCTGGTCATGCTGCCCTTCGTGGCTTGGCTGGCGGTGTATTTCCTGCTGGTGCGCTGGTACCTGCCACGGATCCGCACACGCTCGGCCGCGCGGGCCGGGGCACGGGCGATGGTGTCGGGGCAGGTTGTTGACACGATCACCAACATCAAGACGGTCAAGCTGTTTGCCCATTCCGAATTCGAGGATCAGGCCGCCCGCGACTCGATGGTTGCGCTGCGCGACAAGTCGCTGGCCTTTGGCAAACTGTCGGCCAGTTTCCGGTTCATTTTGATGACACTGGCGGGGCTTCTGCCGGTTCTGCTGTTGGGCGCCACCTTGTGGCTGTGGCAGGCGGGGTCGGCGACCACCGGGGATATCGTGGCGGCGGGCGCCATTTCGATCCGCATCGCGCAGATGACGGGCTGGGTAAGCTTTACTCTGATGGGGATCTACGCCCATGTGGGCGAGATCGAGAACGGCATGAAAACCCTGGCGCGGCCTGACCGGGTCGAGGATGCGCCGGACGCCACCGAGTTGACGGTGCCCGAGGGCCGGATCGAGTTTCGCGATGTCAGCTTTGCCTATGGTCGCGACGTGGGCGGGGTCTCGGACCTGACACTGACGGTGCAGCCGGGCGAAAAACTGGGAATCGTCGGCGCCTCGGGGGCGGGAAAATCCACTCTGGTTTCGCTGCTTCTCAGGCTCTACGACAGGGAAAATGGGCAGATTCTGATCGACGGGCAGGACATTGCCCGCGTCACGCAGGACAGCCTGCGCCGCCAGATCGGCATGGTCACGCAGGAAACCGCGATGTTCAACCGCTCGGCCCGCGACAACATCCTGTACGGCCGGCCCGATGCCACCGAAGACCAGATGATCGCCGCGGCCAAAAAGGCCGAAGCGCATGATTTCATCCTCGATCTGCAGGACGGGCAGGGGCGCAAGGGCTATGACGCGCATCTGGGCGAGCGCGGCGTCAAGCTGAGCGGCGGTCAGCGTCAGCGCATCGCGCTGGCCCGCGCAATCCTGAAGGACGCGCCGATCCTTGTGCTGGACGAGGCGACCTCGGCGCTGGATTCCGAGGTCGAGGCCGCGATCCAGACCGCGCTGCACCGGGTGATGGAGGGCAAGACCGTTCTGGCCATCGCCCACCGCCTGTCCACGCTCAGCGAGATGGACCGGATCATCGTTCTGGATCACGGGCGCATCGTGGAGAGCGGGCCGCATGACACCCTGCTGGCGCAGGGCGGGCTGTATGCGCGGTTCTGGCACCGCCAGTCGGGCGGGTTCATCCAGACCGAGGCCGCCGAATAAGGGTTTTGTTGGCGCATCAGCCCGGCTATCAGGCAGGCCATGACGCAGGAATACACCATTCTCCGCCTCGGGCATCAGGGCGACGGCATCGCCGAGGGCCCGGTCTATGCCCCCCGAACGCTGCCTGGCGAGCGGGTCAGCGGCCTGCTGGACGGCTCGGAGCTGACCGATATCAAGGTGCTGACGCCGTCGGACGATCGGGTCAAACCGCCGTGCCGCCACTACAAAAGCTGCGGCGGCTGCCAGTTGCAGCACGCCTCGGACGCCTTCGTGGCCGATTGGAAGGTCGAGGTGGTGCGTACCGCGCTGGCTGCTCAGGGGCTGCAGGCCGAGATGCGCCCGATCCTGACGTCGCCGCCGCAGTCGCGTCGCCGCGCCACCATCGCGGTGCGCCGCACCAAGAAGGGCGCGCTGGCGGGGTTCCACGGCCGCGCCTCGGACGTGATCACCGAGATTCCTGATTGCCAGCTGCTGGATCCTGCGCTGACCGCCGTCATCCCCGTGGCCAAGGCGCTGGCCGAACTGGGCGGCAGCCGCAAGGGCGTGTTGTCTGTCACCCTGACCCTATCCGAAGCCGGGCTGGACGTGGCGGTGCAGGGCGGCAAACCTCTGGACGGCCCGCTGGAACTGGCGCTTGCGCAGGCGACCGAGCAGCACGGCTTGGCGCGGCTGGCCTGGGATGGCGAGGTGATCGCCATGCGCAACCCACCCGCACAGCGTTTTGGTCCGGCCACGGTGGTCCCGCCGCCGGGGGCTTTCCTCCAGGCCACAAAAGATGGAGAACAGGCTCTAACACTGGCAGTTTTGGAGATTGTCGGCCCGGCCAAACGGGTGGTTGATCTGTTCGCGGGCTGCGGCACGTTCTCGTTGCCGCTGGCGCAACGGGCCGAGGTTCATGCCGTTGAAGGCGCGGCCGACATGACCCGCGCGCTGGATCAGGGCTGGCGCAAGTCCACGGGATTGAAACAGGTCACGACCGAGGCGCGCGACCTGTTCCGCCGCCCCTTGATGCCGGACGAACTGCGCCGCTTTGACGCCGTGGTTCTGGACCCGCCGCGCGCCGGCGCCGAGGCCCAGGTGGCCGAGCTGGCTCAGGCCCGCCGTCCGGTCATCGCCTATGTGTCCTGCAACCCTGTGACCTTCGCGCGGGATGCAAAAAATCTTGTTCAGGCGGGCTATGCCCTTGAATGGGTCCAAGTGGTTGACCAATTTCGATGGTCATCCCACAGCGAATTGGTGGGCGGCTTCAAACTGGCAGAGAATCCATGACCCGACAGGAGACCCTTCGCATGACGATCCGGCAGCGCCTGCAGGACTTTGTCGAAAACCCGCGGTTTTCGCAATTCATCACCGGCGTCATCCTGGTGAACGCAGTTCTGCTGGGCATGGAAACCTCGGACGGCCTGATGGCGAAATTCGGGCCGGTGATCGTGCTGCTCGACACCATCTGCCTGACCATCTTCGTGGCCGAGATCGCGATGAAACTGGTCGCCAACGGGCGCCGTTTCTTCCTCAATGGCTGGAACATTTTCGATTTCGTGATCGTCGGCATCGCGTTGGTGCCCGGCGGTGCGGGTATTTCAGTGTTGCGTGCGTTGCGGATCCTGCGGGTGCTGCGGGTGATCTCGGTTGCGCCGCGTCTGCGCCGGGTAGTCGAGGGGTTCATCCAGGCGTTGCCGGGCATGGGCAGCGTGTTCCTGCTGATGGCGATCCTGTTTTATATCGGCGCGGTGATCTCGACCAAACTGTTCTCGGACAGCTTTCCGGAGTGGTTCGGTGATCTGGGTCTGTCGGCCTATACCCTGTTCCAGATCATGACGTTGGAAAGCTGGTCGATGGGCATCGTGCGCCCGGTGATGGAGGTCTATCCCTACGCCTGGCTGTTCTTCGTGCCCTTCATCATGGTCACGACCTTCGCGGTCGTGAACCTGCTGGTCGGTCTGATCGTGAATTCGATGCAGGATGCCCACCACGCCGAGGATGAAGTCAAGACAGATGCCTATCGGGACGAGGTGCTGGACCGGCTTGAATCGATCGAACGCCGCCTGACCGAGCATATGAACAGCAAAAAGTGATTTCCGTTTCTGCCGGATTTTGGCATTATGCGAAAAAACGAGCAGGCAGTGAAATCATGGATCGTCGAGCATTTGGATTGGGTGCACTGGCAACACTGAGCCTTTCGGCTTGTGGAAGTGCGGGCCCCCGGTTTCTAACCTACAACGGACCCGAGGTGACATCCATCGTGGTGAACAAGGGCGCGCGCAAGATGTACCTGCTGCATCACGAGCAGATCTTGCGCGAATATGATGTCGAGCTTGGGTTCGCTCCAAGCGGCACAAAGGTCAAGCGCGGAGACGGTCGCACACCCGAAGGCAGTTACCTGATCGACCGCCGCAACCCTCGCAGCCGATATCACCTGTCGCTGGGGATTTCCTATCCCAACAGCCAGGATATCGCCAAGGCAAAGGCGATGGGCTTCGACCCGGGTGGAGACATTTTCATTCACGGCCAACCGAACCTGCGCAAGGAATTCAAGCGCGCGAAGAAGACGCCGGATTGGACCGCTGGCTGCATCGCCGTCAAGAACGAAGAGATCGAAGAGATCTATGCGATGGTGAACGAAGGGACGTTGATCACCGTGCGGCCCTGATAGGCCGCCATTTTCCGAATCCGAACTGCAGATAGTCGCGCTGATAGGCTTCCTCGGCCAGCGCCTCGAGCTTGTCATCGTAGATCTGATCCAACGAATAGGGCTGGTCCGGCGCGGGCACGCCGGGCTTCGGCGGGGCATTGTGCCCTAGGCCGCGGGCCAGATCCGGTAGCGCGGCGGCCATCTCTTCCTCGCGCAGTATGAGGTCGGGCAGGGCAAAGCCCGCGATCCCTTCCAACATGCGGGCTTGTGAACACCACAACCCGTCGACCCGGATCGGGGTCTGGCCAGAAAGATTCAGCTGCAGAAACTCAAGAAACGCCGAAAACGCCTGATAGTGCTGCTCGAGCGAATAGTTTCCGTCGCGCACCTGGCCCGGGATAGGCAACTTGAACCCGTTGCGCAGCCGGTTGCGGATTCCGGTATATGCGCCGGGCCCGGTGCCGAGGATCCGTTCGCAAAACACCGAATGCGCCCGCGCCAACGGGTGCCGCAGGACCGTGAATTTCCGGTGACCCGGATGCGCCTTCATCCAGCGGCGCACCTGTTTCTGGTTTCGGTCGGTGATCAGCTCGCCGCCATCCAGATCGGACATCCATTGGGCCACGATCTGTTCCGGTCCACCACGGATCGGCAGATACATCAACGGCGTTTCCGCGGCCGCGATATGACGCGAAACGGCCGGGCCCCGTCGTGGTTCGAAGTTCGGCGTTCGGTGCAGGTTGAACCGGTCCAGCGCCGCAAGGGCCGCATCCATGGCTTCGGGATTGGTCACTTTGGACAGGGCCGGTTCCGGGTTCTGAGGTTTGAGATCCGGGGCCAGTTGATCCAGACGCGCCTCAACCCCCAGCCACGCCGCCAGTCCGTTCAGAACATCCAGTTGGGTCAGATCCTCGTAACCGATGTAAAATGCGGTCTGGCCCGTTTTTTGCAGCTGATTGACCAAACTCAGCTGAAACGCCTGCTGCTCATCCACGTAGTCCCGAAACTCGTCCGCATCAAACGCAACCTTGGTGGCGCGCCTGCGTTTCACGTTGGTCAGCATCCACTGCTGAGTCTCCCGCGCAATCTTGAGTGAGATGTAGCTGTCCAACGGGTTGCGGTTGAGAATGATCTTTGCGCAGCGCGGATCGTTCAGCGCCATCGTCAGGGCCCGCGGGTCGTGCGAGTGAAAAAACCTAAACCCGTGCAGACCCTCCGGCGCGAAACGCATCGCTTCAATCAGGCGGTCCGGCGCAGCATCCCTGTCTTCCAGTGAGAAACCCAGCACTTCGGTTGCTTTCGGGTATCCGATGAAGTGCGGATTGAACGCCTCGCCATGACACTGCACGCCGTCCAACGCATTCAGGTTTGCCTCCAGCAGGTTCGACCCGGTGCGCATTTCGGCAAGAATGATGAAATAGTCAAAGTCGGTCGGCATGCGGGGTCATTGCACCAGGTAGGGCTTGCGATACGGGCGGGTCTGATTGCCGAATACATCGTCGGCAGGAAAGTCGCCCATCAGGTGAGGGTGCATTCCCTGGTTCTTGAGGTTTTGCAGGAACTTTCCAAACCCGGCCAGATCAACCATCGTCGGCGCCTCGATCAGATGGCTGGGCTGCGTCGCGCCCATCTCTTCAAGAACGGTTTGCAGATGTTCCATCGGAGACTCAACGAATTCGGCCATTGACCAAACATGCACGCGCGCTTTGGTCCACACGGAATCCAGCACCTCAAGCTGTTCGGTCTCGATCTTTTGCAGGCGGGCCGCTTCGGCGCGGATGTCGGCGAAATTCATGTTCGACCGAAACAGCGGAACAGCCCAGGCACCGGTGACCACGCAGACCTGTGCGTTCTTGTCTCTCGCCAGAAACCAATTGATCTTCTGGGTGTCAGCGGGGCCGAATTGAAAACACTGGCGTTCGCCCCGGGTGTTCCAGATCAGGTTCGAAAGAAAAGCCGTCGGATTGTAGTCGCGTAAAACGGCGTTGTCGCTGAGGGACCCGTTCAGGATGGTCTCGCCTTCGGCAAACTCGGCACGCGTGGGGTTGAACAGATGCCCATGGACGCGGGCGCCTGACGCATTGCCCAGCCAGCTTTCAAAGCCCTCAAACAACTCGGAAAAACCCTGAAACACGGAGTAAGGAAACGCGGTCAGGCCGTTTTCGCTGCCATGGCGGGGAAAACGACTTTGCATGTACAGGCCGTCGCGGCCGCGGGTACGACGCTCGACCGCTTTGGAAAAAACGCGGTCGATCTTGCCGGGATTGGGCTCGGCGGGTTTTCCGGCGAGATACTGATCGTTCAGAAACGCCTGATACAGCCGGTCGGCGCGCGGCCAGATCTTGCGGGCGACAAAACAATCGGATCGGCGCAGCAACTGCAGGTGATCGTCATAGAAGATGTGCGGGCGGCCCTGATAGTCGAATTTCGACAGGGTCAGCGATCGGCTTTCGATCTGGGTGGAATAGAGCCGCGCCAGCGTCTGGAAATAGCTTTCGTCGGGGATCCAGACATGCCGGAAGTATCGATCATAGACCTCTCTCTTGGGGTCTTGCAGGATCGCGGTCAGGGTCTGCCGAGTCAGGCACCACCACTGGCTGCCCATATGCGGGATCAGTCCGTTGGGGATTGTCCGCCGATATCCGACCGCGCGCTGAAGCTTGACGAAGCGGTCAAACAGCTTGCGGTGTTTGCGCCACGAGAAGGGAAACCGAAGGGTAAAGCGTTCAAGGTCCAGCCCGCCCACGGTCCAACTGACATCGGCGGTGGTGGCGCTTTCAATGAAATCCACGCGAGGCCGGTCGCTCAGGTAATCGATCAGGTCCTGAACCGGGCGCAATGGCAGACAAGAGCCCGATGACAGAAAGACATGGCGTACGTCGGGAAAGCGCTCCAGCATCAGCGTCGCGGCAGATTGCGAAGCCGCAACGATACCCCAGCCGCCCCACTCGCAGGCCTGGCGGTCGCAGAACAGGATCAGCGGATCATCACCACAGGCCGCGACAAAATCTTCGAACACGGCCGGGTCGACTTTGCGGTCGACGTGGATGACCACCGGACAACCTGCCGCGGTCCAGTGCCGGGCAACCTGCTCAGCCCGGTCCAGCGCAGTGTGGACCAGCATCACGATGCCCAGGGTCCCGCTCATGCCCAGTTCCCTTTGGACATCAGACCCAGAATCTCAAGTTGGCGCCAGTTGATGTATTTCTCGGACCATTTGCACCAGAAAACCGGTTTGCTCTCCAACTGGTCGACATAGGCCCTGTATTCGCCGGACGCGCGGTAGTGTTCACCGCGCTGCAGTTCTTCGCGGGCTTTGTCACCCAGCGTGTTGATCAGCTTGGCATGCAGCAATGCGCCGCTGGTTTTCTCGCCGCCCCACTCGTCGTAGACCTGGTTCAGGCCGCGCGGCAGCAGCGCATGGGTCGAGCTGACATAGACATAGCGCCGATCCCATTTGACCAGAGGGATCTTGTTCAGCGCGGGCGCTTTCGCGGGCTTGTCCTGAAAGAAAACCCTTGCCCGTGGCCCGCCCTGAATCCACAGGTTTCCATAGGCGGGGTTCTTGGTGATCATGTAGTTGCCCGAGTCGAACCATGCGGCAATCTCGAAGGGGTCTTGCCCCTCGTGATAGGTGGCGTCCTGAATCGGCCCCTCGGGATACATGTCCAGCAGCATCGTCCCGAAACTGCGCACTCCGGTGCCGTCCAGCCAATCGGTCAGCGCGTCGATGGGACGTGTGTCGCAGAACGGATAGATCAGGAACTCGTCCGGATCTACGGTCAGGACCCAGTGTCCATGGGCGTATTTCCGCAGCAAGTAGTTGGACCAGTCGATCCCGAATGTAGAACGGCGATAGCTGGCATTCGTATACCAGACCGAGACATCGGGCTGCGCCTTGAGATAGTCCAGCGTGCCATCCGTGCTGTCATTGTCGACGAACAGGAAATGCCGGACGCCCAGCTTGCGGTAATAGTCCAGAAAATAGGGCAGGCGGATCTTTTCGTTGCGCACGACGCTCATCAGCAGAACATCACCGGACCGGATCCGCCGGGTGTTGTTGCGGACGGTGCGCAGATCGCGTCTTCGGCGGATGCAGCGCACAAGACGGCGCTTGCGCCGCAGTCTCATCCGGTAAGAATCCAAAAGGCTCACGCGCTGCCCAACCTTCTTGTAATACGCGAGCATGTCCGGGGTCCGCATTTGGCCAGACGGGAGCCGGACACTAACGTTTTATGACATTTTCGCACCTTGCGAAGCAATGTATTTAAAAGCCGTTAGCCAAGCACGGGTTTTTGGGGCACAGGATTCCCCGTTCACGTCCACCCGCCCGCTGACAGCAGTCCAAGGCTCTGCAGATGCGCCCAGCCTGAATACCGTTCTGATTGTGGAGTCCAAAGGTCGGGCCCGGCAATGATGCCATCATAGTATGGCCCGAATTGGTCGGGATCATGAAAATGCTGGCGCCTTTGTTTTTCGATGCGCGACTTCTCGACGACTTGCGGCAGGAATTTCGTGTGCAACAGGACGCCCGAGGGGGTTTGCCCGGAAGGCCCGTCATAGGCAAAATTCAGGTGTCGGGGCAGCGCCGAGTGGCAGGAGTTCACGAAGGCATAGCGACGGTCCCACTTCACCAGCGGAATCTTGTTCAGAGTTGGAGACCGGTCCGGGCAATCGGCAAAGAAGGCGCGTTCGCGAACGCCGCCTTGCACCCACAGGTTTCCCAGCGGCTCTTGCCGGCGCGCCCTGTAAGGGGCGGGATCGAACCAGTTCAAAGTTTCGGTCGGGTCGGTCTCGGGGTCATAGGGCGCCGTGCCCAACGGGCCTTTCGGGTATAGATCAAGCATCAGCGCGCCAAAGGCCGGCTGTCCGATTTGGTCCAGCCATCCCGTCAGATCGCGCAGGTCGCGGCTGTCGTGATGGGCATAGATCAGAAGTTCGTCGGCATCCACCATCAGGGTCCAGTGGCCGTGGCCATGCCGCATCTGCAACCAGGTCAGCCAGTCCAGCCCGAACCGCGCCTCGCGATAGCTGGCCTGCGTTTGCCACAGCGACACGTCCGGTTGGTTGAGCAGATAAGTGACCGAGCCGTCATCGCTGCCGTTGTCGACCATCAGGAAATGATCGACCCCCAGCCGGCGATAGTGGCGCAGGAACCAGGGCAGGCGCGCGATCTCGGTGCGCAGGGTGGTAAAGGCCAGAATGTCGGTGGGCGCGATCAGCCGGGTCTTGTCCGATACCGGCGTCACCGCGTGGCGGCTGCGGAAGGACCGCCACAACAGGCGCTTGCGTTTCAGGCGCAGGCGGTATCTGCGAATCCAGCCCGGGGCGTTTTCGTCGGTTTTCACAGCTGCGCCCATGGCACGATCACTTTTCGTAGTGGCCATTCTGATGCCAGCGCCAGGCATCGGCGATCATCACCTCCAGCCGCGAACGTTTCGGCCGCCAGCCCAGCTCGGCCACGGCCCGGGTCGAACCTGACACCAGCTTGGTGCAATCGCCCGCCCGGCGCGGACCGACATTGAAGGGCACTTCGCGGTTGGTCACGCTGTGCGATTGCGCGATCACCTCTTTCACCGAAAACCCGGTGCCGGTGCCCAGATTGAAAACCCGGCTGCCCTTGCCCTGTTCCAGCCAGTGCAGGCCCAGCACATGCGCATCCACCAGGTCGCAGACATGGACATAGTCGCGGATGCAGGTGCCGTCGGGCGTGTCGTAATCGGTGCCATAGACGGTCAGCGCGTCGCGCTTGCCGTCGATCGCGTCCAACAACAGCGGAACCAGATGGGTCTCGGGACGGTGGAACTCGCCCACGTCGCCGTCGGGGTCGGCACCGGCCACGTTGAAATAGCGAAAGATCACGTGGTTCAACCCGTGCGCCTGTTCGAAATCGCGCAGGATGTCCTCGATCGCGCGTTTCGAGGCGCCGTAGGCGTTCAGCGGGTGCTGCGGCGTGGTTTCGTCCAGCACCACGTTGTCGTGGTCGCCATAGGTCGCGCAGGTGGACGAGAACACGAAATCCAGGCAACCGGCGGCCACGGCCGCCTCGATCAGGTTCAGTGATCCGGTGACGTTGTTGCGCCAGTACCGGCCCGGCTCGCTCATGGCTTCGCCGACCTGGCTGAGCGCGGCGAAATGCATCACCGCCGCCGGTTTGTACGTGGCAAAGACCTGATCCAGCCGCGCGCGGTCCAGCAGATCGCCCTGTTCGAACGGGCCGAATTTCACCGCATCCTGCCAGCCGGTGACGAGGTTGTCATAGGTCACGGGCACATAGCCCGCCCGCGCCAGTGCCTTGCAGGCATGAGATCCGATATATCCGGCGCCGCCGGTCACAAGTATATTGGTCATCCGTGGTCCTGCCGAATGTCTGCCGGTCATGGGTTAGCTGCCAGGCTGCCCGCGGGGAACGGGGAATTTGCGTCTATTCCAACCCCATCGCGGACATCATGCTTTCGATCTTGGTCACGTCCTGCGGATTGTTCAACTCCCAGAACTGGCGGCCTTTTGCCTCGACCTCGACACACAGAACCTTGCGCCCGTTTTCCATGAACCGCAGCTGTTCCAGCCCCTCGAGCTGCTCCAGCGGTCCGACCGGCCAGCTCGGATAGGCGGCCAGCGCGTCGGGGCGGTAGGCGTAGACGCCCACATGGTGGAACACCGGCGTCGGATCCGACCCGGCATAGGTTTCGGCGGTGAAGGGGATCACTTCCTTCGAGAAATAGAGCGCGCTGTGATCGGACGCGAAAACGGCGGTGGTGCCGCCCACCCGGCCATGCCTGCGGTCGTTCAGCAGCCCGTTCAGCGCCTCGCCGTCGCACCGCAGCACCGGCGTGGCCACGCCGGCCTCGGGCGCGGCGCGCAGGCCATTGACCAGATCCTCGATGAACCAATGCGGGGTCAGGGGGGCGTCGCCCTGCAGGTTGACCACGATCTCGTACCCGCCGCCCAGCCTGTCATGCGCCTCGGCGCAGCGCTCGGTGCCGTTGGCGCAGCTTTCCGAGGTCATCACCACCTCGGCGCCAAAGCCCTCGGCCGCAGCGCGGATGCGGTCGTCATCGGTGGCCACCACCACCCGGTCGACGCCCGAAACCGACATGGCCGCGCGCCAGGACCGCTCGATCAGGGTCATGGGCTTTCCTGTTGCGCCGGTCAGCGGCACCAGCGGTTTGCCCGGATAGCGGGTCGAGGCATAGCGGGCGGGGATCGCGATCAGAACCGACATCAGGCCTCCTTGAGTTCGACGCCCGGGGCATAGGCGATGAAGAACGGGTTGGCATAGCCTTCCTTGCCATAGGTCAGCGGTGCGTGGTCTTCGAAACGCACCACATGGCCCCCGGCACCGGCCAGCACCGCGTGGCCAGCGGCGGTGTCCCACTCCATCGTGCGGCCGACACGCGGGTAGAGGTCGGCCTCGCCCGTGGCCACAAGGCAGAATTTCAGCGACGAGCCCGCCGACTTGCTGTCTTTGACCTGGTATTTGTTGATGTAGTCATCCGTGGCCTGGTCGCGATGCGATTTCGAGGCCACCACCAAAAGCGCCGAATTGTCCGGATCAGAGACTGATATCGGCGTGACCTCGCCCGGTTTGTCCTTGTCCAGAGCGCCGATTTCTTCGACCGATCGGCCATCGGCCAGGGTATAGAACATGCGCCCGCGGGCCGGGGCATAGACCACGCCGCGGGTGGGCACGCCGTTTTCGACCAGCGCGATGTTCACGGTGAAATCGCCACGTCGGTTGATGAATTCCTTGGTGCCGTCCAGCGGATCGACGATCAGGAAAGTATCGCCCTGCTTGCTGTGCGACGCGGCCTGCTCCTCGGTCACCAGCAGGATGTCGGGAAAGGCGGCGCGCAGCCCGGCCGAGATCAGCGCATCGGCGGCTTCGTCGGCTTCGGTCACGGGGCTGGAATCGGATTTGACCTTCACGTCAAAATCATCGGCATTGTAGATCTCCATGATCTTGTCGCCCGCTTCGAGGGCCAGGCGTCTGATCACGGGGATGAGGTCGTCATAGGTCACAAAAATGCTCCGTTTCCATGGTTTGTTGATCCGAAAACCTGACGAACTTATGCTGTGCCGGATACGGAACGGCAAGGAATTCGTGCCACGCTGGCGGAACAAAACCGGGAAAGAGCGTTCGAGTGTTCTATTACAAGCGAAGCAGCAGCCTTGTGGGTGGGGCATTCAACCTTGCGGAACTGGTGTTTCACGCCGTGGTCCGCAACATCCGCTCGCAGCATTCCAACGCCGTAGTCGCCATCATGATGAACATCGTCCAAGTCGTTTTGATGGCGACCGTGTTCTATTTCATCATGTCGTTTCTGGGCGGACGGGTGGCCAAGATCCGGGGTGAGTTCATCCTGTACATCCTTTCCGGCATCTTTCTTTTCATGACGCACATCAAGTCCGTCGGTGCGATCGCGGGGCTTGGGGGCACCAACAATCCCATGATGCTGCATTCGCCGATGAACATGATGGTTCTGCTTTTGGCCGCGGCCTTCGGGACCTTGTACACGCAGGTCGTTTCAATCCTGGTGATCCTGTTCGTCTACAGCGTTGCGGTCAATCCGATCGAGATGCAGGACCCGGGCGGTGCGTTCGCCATGCTGATCCTTGCGTGGTACACCGGCTGCGCGGTCGGTCTGGTCTTCATGGCGCTCAAGCCGTGGATGCCGCAGACCTCCACCATACTGAGCAATGTCTATCGCCGGATGAACATGATCTTCTCGGGCAAGATGTTCGTAGGCAATGCGCTGGGCGGATGGATGCTGGCCATGTTCGCCTGGAACCCGTTGTTTCACGTGATCGATCAGTGCCGCGGTTTCGTGTTTCGCAACTACTTTCCGCGCAACTCCAGCTGGGAATATGCGCTGTGGGTCGGCATCGCCCTGATGATGATCGGGTTGCTGGGAGAGTTCTTTACCCGTAAGCACATCTCAAAAAGCTGGGATGCGCGCCGTTAGGTTGCCACGCGCAGCGTCAGGTTGATCCGGCCCCCTTTGGGCAGCAGGCGCGAAGACCCGAACCGGATCCGGTCGATGCCGTGATAGGCCAACCGAGCGGGACCCCCCATGACGACCACGTCGCCGGAACTCAGCCAGACGGACTCGGTCTTGCCGCCGCGGGTCGTGTTGCCGATCCGGAACAAGGCGTCATCGCCCAGCGAAACCGACAGGACCGGCCACGAGAAATCGGCCTCGTCCTTGTCCTGGTGCATCCCCATCTTTGCGCCTTCGCCGTAATAGTTGATCAGACAGCAATCGGGGTCTCGAGAGGTTCCGGCAAGGTCGCGCCAGATCGACAGGATCGGGTCCGGAATGGCGGGCCACGCCATGCCCTTGGGGTGCGCGTCCTGGTACCGGTATCCGGCCCCGTCCGACACCCAGCCCAACGTTCCGGCAGACGTCATGCGCACCGACATCTTGCGCCCCGAAGCGGTGCTGGGATGAAACAGCGGAGCGGCTTTCAGAATCGGCCGCAGAAGCTCGATGATCTGCCGCTGAGCGGCGCCGTCCAGATGGCCTTTTCGGATGTCGAACCCCCGTAAATTCAGGCGCGTCATGACAGAAACCTCATTCCTTTTGAAATCCTTGCCGAAAAAGGCCCAAAATTCCCGAAAACCTGCATTTCACAACGCTTGCAGGCCTCAGGCCTCGCCCTTATATACGCCGGGACGCGCGATGGTGTAGACCTGTCGCGCCCAGCAGATCGGGGCAGGGATGCCGTAACGGGTTCCGGCCTCGGGACATCGCCTTGAAAAGAAAGGGATCGAAAAATGGGAAAAGTAATCGGGATTGACCTTGGGACCACCAACTCGTGCGTAGCCATCATGGACGGCGCGCAGCCGAAGGTCATCGAAAACGCGGAAGGGGCGCGGACCACGCCCTCGATCGTCGCCTTCACCGAAGACGAGCGACTGGTCGGGCAGCCGGCGAAACGCCAGGCGGTCACCAACCCCGACAACACGATTTTTGGCGTCAAGCGCCTGATCGGGCGTCGTGTGGATGACGCAGAAGTCCAGAAGGACAAGAAAATGGTGCCCTACGCCATCGTCGATGGCGGCAACGGCGACGCTTGGGTCGAGGCCCGCGGGCAGAAATACTCCCCAAGCCAGATCTCGGCCTTCATCCTCGGCAAGATGAAAGAAACCGCCGAAAGCTATCTGGGTGAAGAAGTCACGCAGGCCGTGATCACCGTTCCGGCCTATTTCAACGACGCCCAGCGTCAGGCCACCAAGGACGCCGGCAAGATCGCCGGTCTGGAAGTGCTGCGGATCATCAACGAACCGACTGCCGCCGCGCTGGCCTATGGCCTGGACAAGCAGGACAGCCAGACCATCGCGGTCTATGACCTTGGCGGTGGTACCTTCGACGTGACCATCCTGGAAATCGACGACGGCCTGTTCGAGGTCAAATCGACCAACGGTGATACCTTCTTGGGTGGTGAAGACTTTGACATGCGCATCGTCAACTACCTGGCGGACGAGTTCAAAAAAGAACACGGCGTCGACCTGAGCCAGGACAAGATGGCGCTGCAGCGTCTGAAAGAAGCCGCAGAGAAGGCCAAGATCGAGCTCAGCTCGACCACCCAGACCGAGATCAACCAGCCGTTCATCTCGATGGGCGCGAACGGCCAGCCGCTGCACATGGTCATGAAGCTGACCCGTGCCAAGCTGGAATCGCTGGTCGGCGACCTGATCAAGAAGTCGCTGAAGCCCTGCCAGGCCGCTCTGAAAGACGCCGGCATCTCGGCCAGCGATGTGGATGAGGTTGTTCTGGTCGGTGGTATGACCCGAATGCCGAAAGTCATCGAAGAGGTGACCAAGTTCTTCGGCAAAGAGCCGCACAAAGGCGTGAACCCGGACGAAGTCGTGGCCATGGGTGCTGCGATCCAGGCCGGTGTTCTGCAAGGCGACGTCAAGGACGTGGTTCTGCTGGACGTAACCCCGCTGTCGCTGGGTATCGAAACCCTGGGCGGCGTGTTTACCCGCCTGATCGATCGCAACACCACGATCCCGACCAAGAAGTCTCAGGTCTTCTCGACCGCCGAGGACAACCAGAACGCCGTGACCATCCGGGTGTTCCAGGGTGAGCGTGAAATGGCTGCGGACAACAAGATCCTGGGCCAGTTCAACCTTGAAGACATCCCGCCGGCCCCGCGCGGCATGCCTCAGATCGAGGTGACCTTCGACATCGACGCCAACGGCATTGTCTCGGTTTCGGCCAAGGACAAGGGCACCGGCAAGGAACAGAAGATCACGATCCAGGCCTCGGGCGGACTGTCGGAGGAAGACATCGAAAAGATGGTCAAGGACGCCGAAGAGAACGCCGAAGCCGACCGCAAGCGCAAGGAACTGGTCGAAGCCAAGAACCAGGCCGAAAGCCTGATCCACGCGACCGAGAAATCGCTCGAGGAGCATGGCGACAAGGTCGATCCGGCGACCGTCGAGGCGATCGAACTGGCCGTGGCCGCGCTCAAGGACGAATTGGAATCGGACAATGCCGACAAGATCAAGGCCGGCATCCAGAACGTGACCGAAGCGTCCATGAAACTGGGCGAGGCGATCTACAAGGCGCAGTCCGAAGAGGCCAGTGAAGAACCGGCAGCCGCGGATGCGGGGCCCGGCGATGACGACATCGTCGATGCCGAGTTCGAAGACCTGGACGATGACAAGCGCAACTAACGGGTAACCGGGCCAATTCGGGCCGGTCCGGATGCCGGGCCGGCCCGTTTACGTTGAGGCAGAAGGAAATACCGATGTCAAAACGCGACTATTACGAAGTGCTCGGCGTGTCCAAGGGTGCTTCGGCGGATGAGATCAAGAAAGCTTTTCGCCGGAAGGCGAAAGAGCTGCACCCCGATCGCAATAAAGACAACCCGGACGCCGAGGCCCTGTTCAAAGAGGCCAACGAGGCCTATGACGTTCTGCGCGACGCTGACAAAAAGGCCGCCTATGACCGGTTCGGCCATGCTGCGTTCGAGAATGGCATGGGCGGAGGCCAGCGTGGTGGCGGCTTTGGATCGGGCGATTTCTCCAGCGCGTTTTCCGATGTGTTCGATGACCTGTTCGGCGATTTCATGGGTGGACAGCGTGGCGGCGGCGGACGCCGGGCTGCTCGCGGTTCGGACCTTCGCTACAACCTGAGGGTTTCGCTGGAAGAGGCCTATTCCGGCCTGCAGAAAACCATCAACGTCCCGACAGCCGTGGCCTGTTCGTCCTGCGAGGGCACCGGCGCCGAGGGCGGAGTTGAACCAACCACCTGCCCGACCTGTTCCGGCATGGGCAAGGTACGCGCACAACAGGGCTTTTTCACTGTCGAGCGCAGCTGCCCGACCTGTGCTGGTCTGGGACAAATCATCAAGAACCCCTGCAAATCCTGCCATGGCTCGGGCCGGGTCGAGAAGGAACGCGCGCTGTCGGTCAACATTCCGGCGGGCGTCGAAACTGGCACCCGTATCCGTTTGGCGGGCGAGGGCGAGGCCGGAATGCGCGGCGGTCCTCCGGGCGATCTCTACATCTTTGTCGAGGTGACTCCGCACAAACTGTTCGAGCGGGACGGCCCGAACCTGTATTGCCGCGTGCCTGTCAGCATGGCGAAGGCGGCGCTGGGCGGCTCGATCGAAGTGCCCACCATCGACGGTGGCCGCGGCCGGGTGCAGATTCCGGCCGGCAGCCAGTCGGGCCGGCAGATGCGCCTGCGCGGCAAGGGTATGCCTGCGCTGCGGGGCGGCGGTATCGGTGACATGTTCATCGAGCTTGCGGTCGAGACTCCGGTCAACCTGACCGCGCGGCAAAAAGAGCTGCTGCAGGAGTTCGACGATCTGGGAGAGGACAACCACCCGGAATCGAAAAGCTTTTTCTCGTCCGTTAAATCCTTCTGGGAAAGGATGCAAAGCTGATCCCAGCGTTCCAGACCCCGAAAGGCCGGCGTATCATCGCCGGCTTTTTTGTTTTCTAAGTCCAGATTGGCCCGAAACTGCGCGGAATTGGCCCTTGATTCTCGGCCTCAGCCTTGAGAATGTCCGCGCCAACCGTTGGGGTGCCCCGGAACCGGGGCTGAGAGGCGCGAGCCAACCCATCGAACCTGATCCGGGCAATACCGGCGGAGGGAACGGTCTAAAACACTCAGACGTTTTCCATGCCCGCGTTGCCCCACATGCAAGAAGGGAGCGACATGGCGCATATCGCTTTGACCATCGCAGGATCCGACAGCGGCGGAGGGGCCGGTATTCAGGCCGATCTCAAAGCGATGTCGGCGCTGGGTGTGTTCGGTGCCAGTGTCATCACCGCGGTCACCGCCCAGAACACGCAGGCGGTCACCGCTGTGCATGGTATCCCGCTGGACGTGATCGCCGCGCAGATCGACGCGGTTCTGTCCGATCTGGACGTGCGCGCGGTCAAGATCGGCATGTTGGCCACGCCCGAGATCATCCAAACCGTCGCCGACGGCCTGTCCGGCTTTGCCGGGCCCATCGTGCTGGACCCGGTGATGATCGCCAAATCGGGCGATGCCCTGCTGGCGCGCGAGGCGGTGCAAACGTTGCGCGAGGTGCTGCTGCCCCGCGCCACCGTCCTGACCCCGAACCTGCCCGAGGCCGCCTGTCTGCTGGACCGGCTGGTCGCCGAAACGCCCGAGGAGATGGTCGCGCAGGGCCATGACCTGTGCACCCTGGGGGCTGGGGCCGTCCTGATGAAAGGCGGACACGGCAAGGGCGATACCTGCCATGATCTGCTGATCGATCAGAACGGCGTCATCGGTGAATTTACCGCGCCCCGTCAGGACACGCGCAACACCCACGGCACCGGATGCACCCTGTCCTCGGCCGTCGCGGCCGGTCTGGCCAAGGGGCTGCCTCTGGTCGATGCGGTGGCGCAGGCGCATGACTACCTGCAAGGCGCGATCACCCGCGCGGATGAGTTGCAGGTCGGCTCGGGCCACGGGCCGGTACATCATTTCCACCGGGTATGGCCGGCGTGACGGTCTGGTCGGTCATAGGTGCCGGCGTCGCCGGCTTGGCCGTGGCCTCGGAACTGGTGGCGCGGGGCGCGCAGGTACAGGTGTTCGATCCGGGCGGGCCGCCCGGTGCGCATGGGTGTTCCTGGTGGGCCGGCGGCATGCTGGCGCCGTGGTGCGAATATGAAAATGCCGAGGAACCGGTGCTGAGGCTGGGGCAGCAGGCGATCGACTGGTGGGCGGCCCGCACCCCGGTCGCGCGGCAGGGAACGCTGGTCGTGGCCAACACGCGCGACCTGCCCGACCTGCGCCGCTTTGCCCGCCGGACCGAGGGATTCATGCAGGTCGATCAAGCGAAAATCTTCGAATTAGAGCCTGATCTGCACGGGTTTTCCCAAGGTCTGTTCTTCACCGACGAGGCGCATCTGGACCCTCGCCGCGCGCTGCAGGACCTCTATCGCGGTTTGCAGGACAAGGGGGTCGAATTCCACCGCAAGCTGGCCCCGTCGCGGCTGGACAACGCCATCGACTGCCGGGGCCTGCACGCGCGCGACATCCTGCATGATTTGCGCGGTGTGAAGGGGGAAATGCTGGTGATCCGCTGCCCCGACGTGACCCTGACCCGGCCCGTGCGGCTGTTGCATCCCCGGATGCCGCTCTATGTCGTACCGCGGGGCGAGGGCATCTACATGCTGGGCGCCACGATGATCGAATCCGAGGACAGCAGCCGGATCACCGCGCGCTCGATGCTGGAACTGCTCAGCGCGGCCTATGCGCTGAACCCGGCCTTTGGCGAGGCCGAGGTGCTGGAAATCGGGGTCGATCTGCGCCCGGCCTTTCCCGACAACCTGCCGCGGATCCGCCGGCTGGGGCGGACGATCTATGCCAACGGGTTGTATCGCCACGGCTACCTGCTGGCCCCGGCGCTGGCCCGGGGCGTGGCCGATCTGGCGCTGAACGACACACATTCGGAGATGGTCGATGAAGATCGTGCTTAACGGCGAGCCGCGCGAGGTGCGCGCCGAAACCCTTGGCGAATTGCTGGCCGAATGCGGCTTTTCCGGCCGCGTCGCCACCGCGGTGAACGAAGAATTCGTGCCCTCCAGCCTGCGCATCGCGCACAATCTGGCCGAGGGCGACCGGGTCGAGGTCGTCGCACCGATGCAGGGGGGATGAAGATGAAGACGTTTTACGGCACCGAACTGCCCAACCCGCTGATGCTGGGCACCGCGCAATATCCCAGCCCGGCGATCCTGGAACAGGCGTTCCGGGCCAGCGTCGCGGGTGTCGCCACCGTCTCGTTGCGGCGCGAGGGCGCCGGTGGGGCCGGTCAGGCCTTCTGGTCGATGATCCGCGATCTGGGCGTGCTGATCCTGCCCAACACCGCCGGCTGTCACACGGTCAAAGAGGCCGTCACCACCGCCCACATGGCGCGCGAGGTGTTCGACACACCGTGGATCAAGCTGGAACTGATCGGCCACACCGACAGCCTGCAACCCGACGTGTTCCAACTGGTCGAAGCCGCGCGCATTCTGACCGACGAAGGGTTCCAGGTGTTTCCCTACACCACTGAAGACCTAATCGTGGCCGAACGTCTGCTGGCGGCCGGGTGCCAGGTGCTGATGCCCTGGGGCGCGCCGATCGGGTCGGGGCGGGGCCTGAACAACGAATACGCCCTGCGCGCGATGCGGGCGGAGTTTCCCGATGTGCCGCTGGTGGTGGATGCGGGCATCGGCCTGCCCAGCCACGCCGCCCACGCGATGGAGCTGGGCTATGACGCGGTTCTGCTGAACACCGCCGTTGCTCGGGCCGGCGATCCGGTGGCGATGGCGCAGGCCATGGCGCTGGCGGTGCAGGCCGGGCAACTGGCGCATCAGGCCGACCCGATCGAGCCGCGCGACATGGCCGAAGCCTCGACCCCGGTGATCGGAAAGGCCTTTCTGTCATGACGCTCGACCGCTTCTACCCGATCTTCGATCATGCCGATTGGCTGTGGCGGATGCTGCCCCTGGGCGTGAAACTGGTGCAACTGCGCATCAAGGATCAGCCCGACGCGGTGGTGCGCGCGGAGATCGCCACCGCCCAGGCCCTGTGCCGCGACCACGGTGCGGTGCTTGTGGTGAACGACTATTGGCAGGCCGCCATCGACGCGGGCTGCGACTGGATCCACCTGGGGCAGGAGGATTTGGACGCCGCCGACCTGCATGGCATCCGCAAGGCCGGCCTGAAACTGGGCGTTTCGACCCATGACGATGACGAGCTTGAGCGCGTGTTGGCGATGGACCCGGACTATGTGGCTTTGGGGCCGGTCTACCCGACCATCCTGAAAAAGATGAAATGGCACCAACAGGGCCTGCCGCGTGTGACCGAGTGGAAACGGCGCGTGGGCGACATCCCCCTGGTCGGCATCGGCGGCATGAGCGTCGAGCGCGCGCCGGGCGTGTTTCAGGCCGGGGCCGACATCGTCTCCGTCGTCACCGACATCACCCTGAACCCCGACCCCGAAGGCAGGGTGCGCCAGTGGATCGAGGTCACGCGATGAGCCGCTACGCCCGCCAGATGATCCTGCCCGAGGTCGGGGCCGAGGGGCAGAACCGCCTTGCCCGCGCGCGGGTTCTTGTTGTGGGCGCCGGGGGGCTGGCCGCGCCCGTGCTGCCGCTGCTGGCCGGGGCCGGGGTGGGGCATCTGACCATCGTCGATCCCGATACGGTGGACCTGTCGAACCTGCATCGCCAGACGCTGTTTGCCGAGTCCGATTGCGGCCGCCCCAAGGCCGAAGCGGCCGCCGAACGCTGTCGGGCGCTGAATGGTGAGATCACCGTTGAAGCGCGAAAACAGGGTCTAACACCGGCAATTGCTGCTGATCTGGTGGCCGAGGTCGACCTGGTTCTGGATTGCGCCGACAGCTACGCGGCCAGTTATACGCTTTCGGATACCTGCTTGGCGCAGGGCAAGCCGCTGATCACCGCCTCGGTTCTGGGCCTGTCCGGATATGTCGGCGGGTTTTGCGGCGGCGCGCCGTCCCTGCGCGCGGTGTTCCCCGACGCGCCCGACAGCGGGGCCAGTTGCGCCACCGCAGGCGTTCTGGGACCGGTCGTGGCGATGATCGGCGCGATGCAGGCGCAGATGGCGCTGGGCGTGATCCTGAGCCTCGATCCCTCGCCGCTGGGCCAGATGGTGCAGGTGGACGGGCGCAGTTGCACCAGCAGCGGTTTCCGCTTTGACACCGCGCCGGAACCCGACAGCCATTTTCCCTTTGTCGCGCCCGCGCAGCTGACTCCGGACGACCTGATCGTCGATCTGCGCAGCGTCGATGAGGCCCCCCAGCCGATCCACCCTAACTTCCGCCGCCTGACGGTCGACGCGCTGAAAACAGGCCCTAACAAAGACAAAACGCTGGCTCTCTGCTGTGCCACCGGGCTACGCGCCTGGCGCGCGGCCGAGGAACTCCACCCCCATTGGCGCGGCCGGATCGTTCTGGTCGCCGCCGCAACGTCGTGAAGCAAAAGGAAACGCAGACCATGAAGAAGCTGATCACCGCCATTGCCCTGGTGGCCGCCGCGCCTGCCTGGGCACAGGACAAGATGACCGTCCTGTTGGACTGGTTCGTGAACCCCGACCACGGCCCGATCATCGTGGCGCAGGAAAACGGCTATTTCGCCGAACAAGGGCTTGAGGTCGAAATCGTCCCGCCCGCCGATCCGTCGGCCCCGCCGCGCCTTGTGGCCGCCGGTCAGGCCGATCTGGCCGTGTCCTACCAGCCGCAGCTGCATCTGCAGATACACGAAGGCCTGCCGCTGAAACGGGTCGGGACGCTGGTCGCCACGCCGCTGAACTGCCTTCTGGTGCTTGAGGATGGCCCGATCAAATCTCTGGCCGACCTCAAGGGCAAGAAGGTCGGCTTTTCGGTCGCCGGTGTCGAAGAGGCGATCCTGACCGCGATGCTGAACGCGCATGGCGTGTCGCTGGACGATATCGAGATGATCAACGTCAACTTCTCGCTGTCGCCGTCGCTGATGACGGGGCAGGTGGATGCCGTGATCGGCGCCTTCCGAAATTTCGAGCTGAACCAGATGGACATCGAAGGCGTTCCGGGCCGCTGCTTCTACATCGAGGAAGAAGGCGTGCCTCCCTATGACGAGCTGATCTATGTGGCCAACCCCGAAACGATGGACAAGGACATGATTGCCCGCTTTCTGGCCGCAACCGAGAAGGCCACGCAGTATATCGTGAACAACCCGGAAAAAAGCTGGGAGATCTTCGCCGCCACCTCGCCCGAGCTGCAGGACGAGCTGAACGCCCGCGCCTGGGTCGACACGCTGCCGCGTTTCGCGCTGCGCCCTGCAGGCTTTGACGCCGGCCGCTATGCCCGGTTCGAGGCCTTTCTGAAAGACTCCGGCATGATCGACAGCATCAACCCGGTCAGCGACATCACCATCGACGTGACCGCGCAATGAGCGACTATGGCAAAGCCTTCGCACTGATGCGCGATGCGGCGCAGGGGCCGTGGCGGGACTATACCCGCCACGCCTTTGTCGAGGGGCTGAAGGACGGCACCCTGCCGCGCGAGGCGTTTCTGCATTATTTGCGGCAGGATTACGTGTTCCTGATCCATTTCTCGCGCGCCTGGGCGCTGGCGGTGGTGAAATCGGAAACCCATGCCGAGATGCTGGCCGCGTCGCGCACGGTGAGCGGTCTGATCAGCGAAGAGATGAAGTTGCATATCGGCATTTGCGAGGCCGAGGGCATCAGCCAGGACGAGCTGTTCGCCACGCCCGAACGCCCCGAGAACCTGGCCTATACACGCTATGTACTCGAGGCCGGCTACAGCGGTGATCTGCTGGATCTGCTGGCGGCGCTGGCGCCCTGCGTAATGGGATACGGGGAAATCGGCACACGGCTGGCGGCCGAGGCCGCCTCGGACACCTACCGCGATTGGATCGACGCCTATTCCAGCAGTGAATATCAGGAAGCCTGTCAGGCTGTGGGTGAACTGCTGGATTCGGCTCTAATAAGGCGACTTGGGGCGGATTTCCGTACCACACCGCGTTGGGATCGCCTGTGCCAGACCTTCCGCACCGCGACTGAGCTCGAGGTGAATTTCTGGCAGATGGGTCTGACCCCATGACCCCGCCCCCCGATCTGACCATCAGCGGACAGGCTAGTATCGACGGCGCGCCTCTGTTCGCGCCGCTGACCCTGTCGCTGAAGGCCGGGCAGTGGACCTGTCTGCTGGGCGGATCGGGGGTCGGCAAGACCACGGTTCTGCGCCTGATCGCCGGGTTGGCGACGGGGGCCGAGTTCACCGGCGAGATCCGCGCCAGCGACGGGCTGCCGGTGGCCGAGCGTGTGGCCTACATGGCGCAGGACGATCTGCTGCTGCCCTGGGCCACGGTCGCGCAGAACGTGGCGCTGGGCGCGCGCCTGCGCGGCGAACGGGTCGATCAGGACCGCCGCGCCCGGTTGATCGAACGGATGCGGCTGCAGGATCACATGGCCAAGAAGCCCTCGGAACTGTCGGGCGGGCAGCGTCAGCGGGTGGCATTGGCCCGGACCCTGATGGAAGACAAGCCGATCATCCTGCTGGACGAGCCGTTCTCGGCGCTGGATGCGCGCACCCGCGCCGACATGCAGGATCTGGCTGCCGAGGCTTTGCAGGGACGGACCGTCCTGCTGGTTACCCATGACCCGGCCGAGGCCGCGCGTCTGGGCCAGTCGATCATGGTGATGACGCGACACGGCCTGACCCCATGCCAACCGCCTCACGCGCCGGTGCCGCGGAAGGTGGACGATCTGGAAACGCTGGAGACGCAGGGCGCGCTGCTGAAACTGCTGCGCGAGGAGGTGGCATGAAGACGCTCTCGGCCCTTGCCGCGACGCTGTTTGCGCTGGTCCTCTGGCAAGCGATCGTCACCCTGACCGGCCTGCCGAAATTCATCCTGCCCGGCCCGGCATTGGTGGCCGAGACCTGGTGGCAGAACCGCTGGCTGATCGCCGAACACACCTGGATCACCGCCATCGAGGTGCTGATCGGTTTGGCCTGCGGCACCGTGCTGGGCGTCGTCACCGCGCTGCAGCTAGCCAATTCCCGCGCTGCGCGAGTGCTGGTGCAGCCGATGCTGGTGTTCACCCAGGCGCTGCCGGTCTTTGCGTTGGCACCGTTGCTGACCCTGTGGCTGGGCTATGGGCTGTGGTCCAAGGTCGCGATGGCGGTGCTGATCATCTATTTCCCCATCACCTCGTCGTTTTTCGACGGGCTGATGCGCACGCCGTCCGGCTATCTGGACTTGGCCCGCACCATGCAGGCCAGCCCGCGCAGCGTGTTGTGGCATATCCGCATCCCGGCGGCGCTACCCTCGCTGGCTTCGGGGATGCGGCTGGCGGCGGTCTATGCCCCGATCGGGGCGGTGATCGGCGAATGGGTCGGCTCGTCGCAGGGGCTGGGATACCTGATGCTGCTGGCCAATGGTCGCGCCAAGACCGACCTGATGTTCGCTGCGATGCTGACGCTGGGGGTGTTCTCGATCCTGCTGCATCTGGCCGTGCGCCGCGCCACGGCCCGCATGGCCGGTGAGGCGCGTTAACCATTCGGAAACCGATTCTGGGGCAATCATGGGCGCATGACCAAGGACGCTTTTGCCGAAGCCCCATCGCTGTTCGAAACTGACGAAGCGCCGGTGACGCCGCTGCCCACGGGTCGGCTGCCCTCGTATATCAAGGACCACCGCAAGCGCCTGCGTGAACGGTTCATGTCGGGCGGCGCCGGGGCGATGCCGGATTACGAGTTGCTGGAACTGGTCCTGTTCCGCTCGATCCCCCGGCAGGACGTGAAACCGCTGGCGCGGCTGCTGCTGGATACATTCGGCGATTTCAACCGGGTGCTGACCGCCCCTGTGGAACGCCTGCGTCAGATCAAGGGCGTGGGCGATACGGTCATCACCGACCTCAAGATCCTCGAGGCCTGCGCCCATCGCATGGCCCGCGCCCGGGTGATGCAGCGGCATGTGATTTCCAGCTGGGACGCGCTGCTGGACTATTGCCACACCACCATGGCGCATCGCGAGATCGAGCAGTTCCGCGTGTTCTATCTGGACCGCAAGAACGTGCTGATCGCGGATGAGGAGCAGGCCAAGGGTACCGTCGATCACGTACCCGTCTACCCGCGCGAGGTCGCCAAACGCGCGTTGGAGCTGAACGCCTCGGCGCTGATCCTGGTGCACAATCATCCGTCGGGCGATCCGACCCCCTCGCAATCGGATATCGACATGACCAACCGCATCAACGATGCCTGCGCTGCACTGGGGCTGACCTTGCACGACCACCTGATCATCGGCAAATCGACCGAGCTGAGCTTCCGCTCGGAAGGTTATCTCTGACCGCTAGCGCACCCAGACTTCGACACGACGGTTGGCCTTGCGGCCCCATTCCGTGTCGTCGCAGGCCATGGGCATGGCTTCACCGAAACCTTCGACGGCGATCGCGACGGTTTCGGGGACTGCGGTCTCGATCGCGGCAAGGATCGCGTTCCGCACTGTCTGTGCGCGCCGCAAGGCGATGCGGGCATTGGTTTCCGCAGCACCGTCTCCGTCACTGAAACCGACGAAGACCAGTTTGCGCCCGTCATACTGGCCCGATTCAAGCGCCTGCGCCATTTGCAGGATGTTCGACCGCGACTGCGCGTCTGGCCGCGACGATCCCGGCTCGAACCGGAAAGACACCGACAGGCGCGACAGCGGGCGCAGAGTTTCGATCATCCGTTGCAGCTCTTCCAGCCCCACCTCGGACCCACCCGAGGTGATGGCGTTGGCCAACCGGTCGCCCTGAAGCCCGAGACGTACCAGTTCGTGGGACTGGTCGACGAAACCGGCTTGCCGGATGACCATCTGTGCCTCGGGGCTTTGGACATAGGCCAGAAACTGGCGGGCGATCTTCGGCAGGCGCCGCTGCGGCAGATACAGGAACATCGGCAGGGTCAGCGGATAGTCCTCGGTTTTGATGGCGGCGCGCGTGGCGCGCAGTGCGTGACCACATCCGCCGGCCAGCGGCAGACTGCGCACGTTTTGCGGGTCAGCGTGGCTGACGATACCGAGTGCGAAGGGATCGCGCGCAACCGCTGCTGCCAGTTCCGCGCTGCGGGTGTGGCGGATCACGGCCTCATGCGCCTGCACACCGGCTGGCTGCATCACCTGGTCTTGTACGGCCTGACCAACGCCGGTTGTCACATCCGGCAGATGAACGGCGATGGGGGCATCCGGGCCACCGAGCTGTGCCCAGTTGGCGACCTCGCCATTTATGACCCGCGCCAGGTCCGAAACCGAGATCTGCTGGATCGGATTGTCCAATGAGACCACCGGCACCAGCGCGCCAAGCGCCACCACCCGCGACCGGCGCGGTCGGGACAGGTCGCCCAGACCGTTTTCTTGCGCCGCCGCGGCCTCCTGCGGGCGGATTTCGCGCATCGCCAAAGCGATGTCTGCCTGATCGGCGGTCAGATCGGCAAAACCGCGATCGGTGTCCGAAACGCGCAGGAAAAACCGCGCCAAAGGGGCGGTCCGATCCGGCTGCGTCAGGGCAAAGACAAGCTGCGCATGGTCTGTGCCTTCGCTTAGCACGTTCAGGTTTTCTCGTTGCGCAAAGCCTTCGATCAACGCCGGAAGTAGGGATTCGGCCATCACCGATGCGCCAGAGAAGTGCACTTCGGCCACAAAGTCGATCAGGTTTGGGCAAGCCGGACCGTCGCAGGTAACGCCGGATCCATCCACCGTCAGTTCGCCGAACTGGGTGTCCACACGGTAGAACTCACCATCAAACCCCAACAGGTTCCCGGTGATCTCGACCTTGCCGTCATGCGAGGTCAGCGTGATGTCCTGAGCGAGGGCGCCTGAAGCGCCAGCCATCAACGACAACACCGTCATCGTCGCGCGAAGATACTTCATAAAGACCTGTTGACCTGCCTGCCGTTACTTTGCGGCGATTGTCAGGTCTTGGAACAGATTATTCAACACCAGAAAGTCCTGTCCGCTGTCGCAGGCCGGCAGGGTGATCGACAGCTCTCGCGACCGCAGCCCCTGATCGTCCAGCAACTCGAGCACTTGCAGATCCAGGTCCTGTCCACAATTCCGGGGAGTCAATTCGGCCTCGACGCTCAGGGCGACGGTGCCATTTGCGTCGGCCGCGTTGCGGGGGATCGAATAGATCTCGACATTGCGCTCGCCGGCCATGCCGAAGTGGACAACCTGCCCGGTGCCGGAGCTGCCGGCGTTCGACCAGACATGCCCGGCCTCGCCATAGGATGCACCGAACTCCAACGCGTGCAGTTGCAATTCGGTGTCCCCCATCCATTGCAGCGCAACCCGGTCATAGTCTGAAAAATCAGGAATGTGAGTGGTGGCGACAGTGCCGCGCTGGTTTTTGAACGAGATCAGGAAAATGGCATATTCCGACAGGGCGGGAATGGACAGGTCCAGACGACCATCCGTGTCGGTACGGGCGCTGAACGTCATGCCGCTGTGGTGCAGCTCGACGGTTTCATCGGGGTTGCAGGGGGCCTTCAGGGTCAAACGTGCTGTCGCGTTGGGAGCCGCCATTGCGCGGGCCCGGAGATCGCAGTTGACCTGCGCCTGAGGAACGGCAGGCTCAGCCCGGGGCGGAACCTTGGCCGAGGGTTCGGGGGCCGTGGACGCATTCGGCGTCGCCGAAGTCAGAACGATACCTTCCAACCCGGCAATCACGGTGCCTTCTCCAGACGGCTGGATCATCGCTTGACGTGTTTCCTGCACGTCCGGCTGCGAGGCCGGTCCGTTCTGCATCAGGTAGCCGATGGCCAAGGCGCATGCGACCGTGCCACCTGTGGTCACGTAGTTCCGAATTACAAACAAGACACCCTCCCCAGTTGAAGGAGCGAGTCGGAGAGTGCTTAACAATCGCGGCCAATATGTGGCCGCGACGCGGACTCATTATGTCGGGAATCTGACCGGATCAGGCAAGCCGACCATGGCAGTGCTTGAACTTCTTGCCGGACCCGCAGGGGCAGGGATCGTTGCGCGACGGATTACCCCAGGTTGACGGGTCGTCCTCGACAAAGCCGGGCCGCGCATCGCCTGAGGCCTGCGCCTCGGCCACCGCTTCGGCCTGTTCGGCGGCTTTCTTGATCTGGGCCTGCTGCGCCTGCATCTGCGCCAGCATCTCGCGCTGCTCTTCTTCAGTCAGCGGGCGGACGCGGGCCAGTTGCTGGGTAACCGTTTCGCGCAGGCTGTCGAGCATGTTCTCGAACAGCTGGAAGCTTTCGGTCTTGTATTCGTTCAGCGGATCGCGCTGGGCGTAGCCGCGGAAGCCCACGACCGAGCGCAGATGTTCCAGGGTCAGCAAGTGCTCGCGCCACTTGCTGTCGATGGTCTGCAGCAGCACCTGCTTTTCGATGTTGCGCATGTTCTCGGGGCCGAAGGCGGCGGCCTTCTGGGCCATCATCTCGTCGGTGGCCTTGATCAGGCGCTCGCGAACCACGTCGTCATCGACCCCATCCTCGGCTGCCCACTCCTGCACCGGAACATCAATGTTCAGCTTTTCCTTGAGGGCCGCGTGCAGCCCGTCGGTGTCCCACTGGTCGGCGTAGGTTTTGGGCGGCATGTACTGGTCGATCAGATCGTCGATGACCTGTTCGCGCATGTCCGAAACGATTTCGGACAGATCGTCGGTCGACATGATTTCGCGTCGCTGGTTGAAGATCACCTTGCGCTGATCGTTCATCACGTCGTCGAACTTGAGAACGTTCTTGCGCATGTCGAAGTTGCGGCCTTCGACCTTGGCCTGCGCGCGCTCCAGCGATTTGTTCACCCAAGGGTGGACGATCGCTTCGCCTTCTTTCATGCCCAGGGTGGTCAGAACCTTGTCCAGCCGTTCCGAGCCGAAGATGCGCATCAGGTCGTCTTCCAGGCTGAGGAAGAACACGGTGCGGCCCGGGTCGCCCTGACGGCCCGAGCGGCCGCGCAGCTGGTTGTCGATGCGGCGGCTTTCGTGGCGTTCCGAGGCCAGAACGAACAGACCGCCGGCCTCCAGCACCTTTTGCTTTTCTTCCGCATGACGCGCCTCTTCCCGGGCGCGCAGTTCGGCTGGGTCGGCCTCGGGGTTCTCGGCCAGCGCCTGCATGACGCTCATTTCAACGTTGCCGCCCAGCTGGATGTCGGTGCCGCGGCCGGCCATGTTGGTGGCGATGGTTACCGCGCCCAGACGCCCGGCCTCGGCCACGATCTGGGCCTCCTGCTCGTGCTGGCGGGCGTTCAGGACGTTGTGCTTGATGCCTTCCTGGGTCAGCATCTCGCTGAGCATCTCGGACTTCTCGATCGAGGTCGTGCCCACCAGAACCGGCTGGCCCTTGGCGTTGGCCTTCTTGATCTCTTCGATCATGGCTGCGTATTTCTCGGCCGCGGTGCGATAGACCTGATCATCCTCGTCGACACGGGCGATCGGCTTGTTGGTCGGCACTTCAACCACGCCCAGGCCATAGATTTCGGCGAATTCCTCGGCCTCGGTCAGGGCGGTACCGGTCATGCCGGCCAGCTTGTCATAGAGGCGGAAATAGTTCTGGAAAGTCACGCTGGCCAAAGTCACGTTTTCGGGCTGGATGGGCGCGCCTTCCTTGGCTTCGATCGCCTGATGCAGGCCTTCGGACAGACGGCGGCCCGGCATCATGCGCCCGGTGAATTCGTCGATCAGAACCACGTTGCCGTCGCGCACGATGTAGTCCTTGTCACGCTGGAACAGTTTGTGCGCGCGCAGGCCTTGGTTGACGTGGTGCACCACCGTGGTGCTTTCGGGGTCGTACAGCGACTGGCCCTCGGGCAGCAGGCCACTGGCGTGCAGCTGCTCTTCAAGGAACTCGTTGCCTTCATCGGTGAAGGTCACGCTGCGGGACTTCTCGTCGATCGTATAGTGATCGTCCTGCAGGGACGGGATCAGACCGTCAATGGCCGTGTACAGATCGGACCGGTCCTGAGATGGACCCGAGATGATCAGCGGGGTCCGTGCCTCGTCGATCAGAATCGAGTCGACCTCGTCCACGATCGCGAAATTGTGGTGCTTCTGGTAGACCTCGTTCAGATCCGCCTTCATGTTGTCGCGCAGATAGTCGAAGCCCAGCTCGTTGTTGGTGGCATAGGTGATGTCACAGGCATAGGCCGCTTTTTTCTCGGCATCGGGCTGGCCCGACCAGATCACGCCGGTGGTCATACCCAACGCGCCGAACACGTTGCTCATCCATTCGGCGTCACGCTTTGCCAGGTATTCGTTGACCGTGACGATATGCACGCCCTTTCCGGTCAGTGCGTTCAGATAGGCCGGGAAGGTAGCGACCAGGGTCTTGCCTTCGCCGGTCTTCATCTCGGCGATGTTGCCCTGATGCAGGAAGATGCCGCCCATGAGCTGCACGTCAAAGGCCCGCAGACCCAGCGCGCGCTTGGCGCCCTCACGAACGTTGGCGAAAGCCTCGGGCAGCAGGTCATCCAGGCCCTCGCCCTCGTTGGCCCGCTTGCGCAGCTCTTCGGTCTTGGCTTTCAGATCGTCATCCGAGAGTTTTTCGAACTCCGGCTCCAGCGCGTTGATCTTTTCGACCAGCGGGCGGGTTGCCTTGATCTTGCGGTCGTTCGGTGTTCCGAACACCTTTTTGGCAAGCGTACCGAGTCCCAGCATGTTCACTCCAGCGGATCTTTTCTTGTCTTGGTTGCGACAGGCTTGCCCACCTTGCGCGCAACCCATAGATAGCTGGGAGGAAAAGATGGTCCTGTCAAAGGCTGCAAGCGATGTAAGCGGCAGGTTCCAGAGTGTCAACGCCACGCCCTGTCGCGGCCAGAATATAGGATGAATTCATGCCCAAAGGTCTCACTTTTCTGCCATCGCTGGCTCTTGCGGCCATGATGGCCCTGCCTGTCGCCGCTGAAACCGAACCCTCTGCCGATACGGTTGTGGCGCGCGTCAACGGCGACGAGATCACTTTGGGTCACGTGATTGCCACCGCGGCTGGCCTGCCGCCGCAATATCAGCAGTTGGAAGACGAGGTCCTGTACCAGTTCATCGTCGAGCAGCTGATCCAGCAACAATTGCTCAGCCAGGAGCAGGACGAGCTGACCCGCCTGAACGCGCTGATGCTGACCAACGAAGAGCGCTCGCTGAAGGCGGTGCAGACGGTGAACCAGATCACCGATGCCCAGGTGACCGACGACGCGATCCGGGCCGCCTATGACGCACAGTTCGCGGACTTCCAGGGCGAGGACGAGTTCAACGCCAGCCACATCCTTGTCGCGACCGAGGACGAGGCCAAGGAGATCAAGGCGCAACTGGATGAGGGCGCCGATTTTGCCGAGCTGGCCAAAGAGAAATCCACCGGCCCGTCCGGTCCCAATGGCGGCGCCCTGGGCTGGTTCGGCAAGGGCCAGATGGTTCCCGAATTCGAACAGGCCGTGATCGGGCTGGAAAAAGGTCAGGTCTCGGACCCGGTGCAGACCCAGTTCGGTTGGCATGTCGTGGTCCTGAACGACAAACGCAAATCCGAAGCGCCCGAGTTTGCGGCGGTGCGGGATGAACTGGCCCAGTCCGTTCGTCAGGAGGCCATTCAGGCCAAGATCGACGAGCTGACCCAGGCGGGCAGCGTCGAGCGCCCCGAGGTCGAGGGCCTGACCCCGGATGTGGTCCGCAAGCTGGACCTGGTTCAGGAGTGACCCGGCGTGGCCAAGATCACCAAGGTGTCTCCGCTGGCCCCTGCGGCCTTTCCTGATCTGCCGGTCATCGACGGTGTGCGGTTCGCCGCCGTCGCCGCCGGGGTGCGGTATCAGGGCCGCACCGACGTGATGCTGGCGGTGCTCGATCCGGGCACCGCGGTGGCCGGTGTGTTCACCCGTTCGGCCACACGTGCGGCGCCAGTGCTGGATTGCCAGGACAAGATCGGCGGGCCCAGTGACGGGCCGGCGGCGATCCTGGTGAACTCGGGCAATGCCAATGCCTTTACCGGACAGTACGGGCGGGCCTCGGTCGAGCAGATTACCGCTGCCGTGTCGCAGGTCACCGGCGTGGCGCAGAACCGCGTGTTCACCTCGTCCACCGGGGTGATCGGCGAGCCGCTGCCGCATGACCGGATCGTGGCCCGGCTGGACGAACTGACCGCTGGCCTGCGCGCCGACGCGCTGGAAGAGGCCGCGCGGGCGATCATGACCACCGACACCTTCCCAAAAGGCGCCAGCGCGCAGGTCGAGATTGACGGCAAAACAGTCTCTATTGCGGGGATTGCCAAAGGGTCGGGCATGATCGCACCCGACATGGCGACGATGCTGGTCTATATCTTCACCGATGCGAAGGTTGACCAATCAGCGCTGCAACGGATGCTGTCCGAGCAGACCGACCGGACCTTCAACTGCATCACCGTGGACAGCGACACCTCGACCTCGGACAGCCTGCTGCTGTGCGCGACCGGCGCGTCGGGCGCGGATGCCACCGGCAATGCCGATTTCGCGCGGGCGCTGGAATCGGTGATGCTGGATCTGGCGCATCAGGTGGTGAAGGACGGCGAAGGCGCCACCAAATTCGTCGAGATCCGCGTGACCGGCGCCGCCTCGGACGCCGATGCCAAAGTCCACGGCATAGCCATCGCCAATTCACCGCTGGTCAAGACCGCCATCGCGGGCGAGGATCCGAACTGGGGCCGGGTCGTCATGGCTATCGGCAAATCCGGCGCGGCGGCCGATCGCGACACGCTCAGCATTTCCTTCGGCGATATCCTCGTGGCCGAAAAAGGCTGGGTCAGCCCGACCTATCGCGAGGAAGACGCCGCCGCCTACATGAAGGGCCAGGAACTGGTGATCGCGGTCGATCTGGGGCTGGGCGAGGGCAAGGCCACTGTCTGGACCTGCGATCTGACCCACCGATACATCGAGATCAACGCGGATTACCGGTCGTGAAATCTGAGAAATTCCAGCAAAAGTGGAGCCCGATTTTGCGTCCGGGATTGCGACCATGAAAACGGTTCTCGTCTCTGCCGTCGCCTTGATCGACGTGGATGGGCGGGTGCTGCTGGCGCAGCGCCCGGAGGGCAAGGCCATGGCTGGCTTGTGGGAATTTCCCGGCGGCAAGATCGAGCCGGGCGAAACCCCCGAGGCTGCCCTGATCCGCGAATTGCACGAGGAACTTGGCATCGACACCTGGGCCTCGTGCCTTGCACCGCTGACCTTTGCCAGCCACAGCTATGACGATTTCCATCTACTGATGCCGCTGTTTGCCTGCCGCAAGTGGCAGGGCATTCCGCAGTCGAAAGAGGGTCAGGCGCTGAAATGGGTGCGGGCGAACGAGCTGCGCAACTATCCGATGCCGGCGGCGGATGTTCCATTGATCCCGATTTTGCGGGACTGGCTGTAACAATTCGTAAGATTCCGGAAAACATCACGAAAAAGTTGACGCTGATCGTCCTCCTTGTCCTTAATCGGGGCAGCGGCGCGCGGGTCTGACCCGGCGACGTCGTTCCGGCCCAAACCGGGGCCGGATGGGGAGGAGAGATAGAATTGGCTCAGACGCAGTCGGGCGCCGAGGGGGTGCACTCCCTTCCGGCGCTGCTAAACCGCAATGCGGCGCAGTTCGGGGATGCCCCGGCCTACCGCGAAAAGGAATTCGGGATCTGGCAGTGCTGGACCTGGGCGGAAACGGCCACCGAGATCCGCGCGATGGCGCTGGGATTTCTGGAAATTGGCGTTGAAAAGGGCGACCATATCGCCGTGATCGGGCGCAACCGCCCGGCGCATTACTGGTCGATGGTCGCGGCCCAGATGGTGGGCGCGGTGCCGGTGCCGCTATATCAGGACTCGGTCGCTGAAGAGATGGCCTATGTGCTGGACCATTGCGGCGCGAAATACGTGGTCTGCGGCGATCAGGAGCAGGTCGACAAGGTCATCGAGATCCAGGGCAACCTGAACCAGATCAAGCACATCCTGTATACCGACAAGCGCGGCATGCGGAAATACGACCACAGCCAGATGAACGCGCTGAGCGACATCATGGCCGAGGGGCGCGCTGGGCATCACCGGCTCGACGCCGAGTTGGACCGCCGCATCGCCGAAATCACCTATGACGACACCTGCGTGATGCTATATACCTCGGGCACCACGGGCAAGCCCAAGGGCGTGGTTCTGTCGAACCGCAACGTGATCGAGAGCGCAAAGAACTCGGCCGAATTCGACCACCTGACCCGGAACGAGGATATCCTGTCCTATCTGCCGATGGCCTGGGTGGGCGATTTCATCTTTTCGGTCGGTCAGGCTTATTGGTGCGGGTTCTGCGTGAATTGCCCCGAAAGCGCTGACACGATGATGACCGACCTGCGTGAGATCGGTCCGACCTATTTCTTCGCCCCGCCGCGCGTGTTTGAGACCCAGCTGACCAACGTGATGATCCGGATGGAGGATGCCAGCCCGATGAAGCAGCGGATGTTCCGCTATTTCATGGATCACGCCAAAAAGGTCGGCGGCCGCATCCTGGACGGCCACCCGGTCGGACTAATGGATCGCCTGAAATACGCGATCGGAAATGTCCTGGTTTACGGACCGCTCAAAGACACGCTGGGCTATGGCCGGTTCCGTGTCGGGTACACAGCGGGCGAGGCGATCGGGCCCGAGATTTTCGATTTCTACCGCTCGCTGGGGATCAACCTGAAGCAGCTGTATGGTCAGACCGAGGCGACGGTGTTCATCACCGTCCAGCCCGACGGCGAGGTGCGCGCCGACACGGTGGGCGTTCCGGCCCCCGACGTCGAGCTGAAGATCGCCGAGAATGGCGAGATCTTCTATCGCTCGCCCGGCGTGTTTGTTGAATACTTCAAGAACCCCGAATCCACCGCCTCGACCAAGGACCCCGAAGGCTGGGTCGCCACGGGCGACGCGGGGTTCATCGAGGAAAGCAGCGGCCATCTGCGGATCATCGACCGCGCCAAGGACGTCGGCAAGATGGCCGACGGTTCGATGTTCGCGCCGAAATATGTCGAGAACAAGCTGAAGTTTTATCCCGACATCCTGGAGGCGGTGCTGTTCGGCAATGGGCGTGACCGCTGCGTGGCCTTCATCAACATCGACCTGACGGCGGTGGGCAACTGGGCCGAGCGCAACAACATCGCCTATGCCTCGTACCAGGAACTGGCGGGCCATCCGCGGGTGCTGGAGACGATCCGCAGCCATGTGGAAGAGGTCAACAAGTCGGTTGCCGCCGACGAGATGCTGTCAGGCTGCCAGGTGCACCGGTTCGTGGTGCTGCACAAGGAACTGGACCCCGACGATGGCGAGATCACCCGCACCCGAAAGGTGCGCCGCAAGTTCGTCGAGGACAAATACGCCGACATCATCGCCGCGCTCTATGACGGGTCCGAGACGGTCTCGACCACGACCGAGGTGACCTATGAGGACGGGCGCAAGGGATCGATCAGCGCCACGCTGCAGATCGTCGACGTGCCGGTCGTGCCGGTGTCGCATCAGAAGGTGGCTGCGGAATGAGTCCGGTCGTGCGCCGCTCGGCCTGCGGCCATCGCCCCGCCCGCCGTCCCGTTCACCCGCAGTTTGAGGAGTAGACGATGCTGGATGCATCCGACGACGGATATGTCACCGAGGATGGCCGCAAGATCGGCGGCGTGGTGATGGAGATGAAGAACATCACCCTGCGGTTCGGCGGCGTGGTGGCGATTAAGGACATCTCGTTCGACATCCGCCAGGGCGAGATCCGCGCGATCATCGGGCCCAACGGTGCCGGCAAGTCCTCGATGCTGAACGTGATTTCCGGCTTCTACATCCCGCAGGAGGGCGAGGTCTGGTTCCACGGGGCGAAACGCCCGCAGATGAAACCCTATGAGGTGGCCCGACAGGGCATCGCGCGGACCTTTCAGAACATCGCCCTGTTCGAAGGCATGAGCGTTCTGGACAACGTGATGACCGGCCGCCTGAACTTCATGAAGACAAACATTCTGCAGCAGGCGATCTGGCGCGGCAAGGCCGAGGCGGAAGAGGTGGAAAACCGCGAGGCGGTCGAGAAGATCATCGACTTTCTGGAAATCCAGCACATCCGCAAGACGCCTGTGGCGCGGCTGCCCTATGGCCTGAAGAAACGCGTCGAACTGGCCCGCGCGCTGGCCGCCGAACCCAAGCTGTTGCTGCTGGACGAGCCGATGGCCGGCATGAACGTCGAGGAAAAAGAGGACATGAGCCGATTCATCCTGGACGTGAACGACGAATTTGGCACGACCATCGCCCTGATCGAACATGACATGGGCGTGGTGATGGACCTGAGCGACCGCGTGGTCGTGATGGATTACGGCAAGAAGATCGGGGACGGCACGCCCGACGAGGTGCGCAACAACCAGGAAGTCATCGACGCCTATCTGGGGGTCAGCCATGACTGAGCACCGCACAGAATTGAGGGGAGGCGCAGATGCCTGATCAGTTGATTTTCGCGATGGAGGTCTTTCTGAACGGCCTCATGGCCGGGGTGCTGTATGCGCTGGTCGCGCTGGGCTTTGTGCTGATCTACAAGGCGTCGGGGATCTTCAATTATGCCCAGGGGGTTATGGCCCTGTTTGCGGCGATGACGCTGGTGGGGATCATGAACGGGCAAGTGCCGTTCTCCCATCTGATCAACGCGATCTTCGGTACGCATATTCATTACTTCGGCTGGAACGTGCCCGCGCTGCTAGCCATTCTGCTGACGATGGGCGTGATGGTCCTGCTGGCCTGGGCGGTGCAGCGCTTTGTCATGCGCCACCTCGTGGGACAGGAGCCGATCATCCTGTTCATGGCCACGATCGGCCTGGCCTATTTCCTGGAAGGCGTGGCTGACCTGATGTGGGGATCCGAGATCAAGACGCTGGACGTGGGTCTGCCGCAAGGCATCAACCTGTGGATCGACGAGACCACCTACAACATATTCGGCTACGGCTTCTTCATCGACAATCTGGACATAGTGGCGACGGTCATCGCGGCGCTTCTGGTGGCGGCACTGGTCGCGTTCAGCCAGTACACCAAGCAGGGCCGCGCCATGCGGGCCGTGGCTGACGACCATCAGGCCGCGCTGTCGGTCGGTATCTCGCTGAACTTCATCTGGATCATGGTCTGGTCGGTGGCCGGGTTCGTGGCGCTGGTCGCGGGCATCATGTGGGGCACCAAGTCGGGCGTGCAGTTCTCGCTGTCGCTGATCGCGCTCAAGGCGCTGCCGGTTCTGATGCTGGGCGGGTTCACCTCGATCCCCGGCGCCATCGTCGGCGGGTTGATCATCGGCGTGGGCGAGAAGCTGTTCGAGTTCGCCGTGGGCCCGCTGGTAGGCGGCGCGACCGAGAACTGGTTTGCCTATGTGCTGGCGCTGATCTTCCTGGTGTTCCGGCCGCAGGGCCTGTTCGGCGAGAAGATCATCGAGAGGGTGTAGGCCATGACCAAGCTGATCGCCATCATCAACGTGATCGCGTGGGCGGGGTTCTGGGCCTTTGGGTACATCGCCCTGACCTCGAACGATCTGACCGCCAATCAGCTGACCGTGGCCGCGCTTTTGGCCTTTGCCGGGCTGGTGATGGGTGTTCTGGCCTACATGAAACTGGTGCGCGCCTCGGAGGCGAGCGGATATGCCAAACGGTCCAACCAACTGGACGCCGAAGCCCGCAACCGGGCGCAGGAACAATGGGGAAAGTAAGACATGTTCTATCGTGAGGCCGGAGACTTCAAGACCTCCTACAGGGACGACAATCAGACTTTCCCGATCAAGTTCGACCGGTATCGCTACTATGTGGTGCTGGCCGTGGCGTTCGGGATCATCCCGTTCATCATCAACGACTATTGGGCCAACGCGCTGCTGCTGCCCTTCCTGATCTATGCGATTGCGGCGATCGGGCTGAACATTCTTGTGGGCTATTGCGGGCAGGTTTCCTTGGGCACCGGGGGTTTCATGGCCGTGGGCGCCTATGCCTGCTACAAGCTGATGACCGCCTTTCCCGACGTTTCGATGTTCATCCATGTGATCCTGGCCGGCGGCATCACCGCCATCGTGGGCGTGCTGTTCGGCCTGCCCAGCCTGCGGATCAAGGGGTTCTACCTGGCGGTGGCGACGCTGGCGGCGCAGTTCTTCCTGGTGTGGCTGTTCAACCGGGTGCCGTGGTTCTACAACTATTCGGCCTCGGGGCAGATCAACGCGCCCGAGCGCGACGTGTTCGGCATCATCATCACCGGCCCCAACGCGCCGGCCTGGGCGACCTATCTGTTCTGCCTGATCTTCCTGACCGCCTGCGCGATCATCGCCCGCAACCTGACCCGCGGCACCACCGGGCGCACCTGGATGGCAATCCGCGACATGGACATCGCCGCGGAAATCATCGGTGTGAACCCGCTGCGCGCCAAGCTCAGCGCCTTTGCCGTCAGCTCGTTCTTCGTGGGCGTGTCAGGCGCGCTATTCTTCGCCATCTACCTGGGCGCGGTCGAGGTGGGCGAGGCCTTCGGCATCCAGAAATCCTTCCTGGTGCTGTTCATGGTCATCATCGGCGGGCTGGGCTCGATCTTCGGATCCTTTGCCGGCGCGGCCTTCCTGGTCCTGCTGCCGGTGGTGCTCAAGGTCGTGGGCGCGGACATGCTGGGCTGGCCCACCGACATCGTGGCGCATCTGCAGCTGGTGATCGTGGGCGGGCTGATCATCCTGTTCCTGATCCTAGAACCGCACGGTCTGGCGCAGCTGTGGCGCGTCGCCAAGGAGAAACTGAGACTCTGGCCTTTCCCGCACTAGGGACCGGCCCAATCAAGAAGGGGGCGCAAAGCCCGAACCAACATCGGATAAACCAAGGGAGGAGACACCCGATGAACAAGAAACTGGCAACCATGGCGCTGGGTGCGCTGATGGCCGCGGGGCCGGCAATGGCCGACCTCGTGTTCCCGTCGCTCAGCTACCGCACCGGGCCTTACGCCGCGGGCGGCATCCCCTTCGCGGATGGCTACGCGGACTATTTCACTCTGCTCAATGAGCGGGACGGCGGCATCGGTGGTGTTCCGGCCAACGTCATCGAGTGCGAAACCGGTTACAACACCGAGAAGGGTGTCGAATGTTATGAATCGACCAAGGGCGAAGGTGCACTGGTGTATCAGCCGCTGTCGACCGGCATCACCTATCAGCTGATCCCGAAAACCACCGCTGACGACATCCCGATGCACACGATGGGATATGGCCGCACCTCGGCCAAGAACGGCAAGGTGTTCAGCCACACGTTCAACTATCCGGCCAACTACTGGGACGGTGCGTCGGGTGCGATCAACTATCTGCTCGAGGAAAACGGCGGTGATCTGAGCGGCAAGAAGATCGCGCTGGTCTACCACAACTCGGCCTACGGCAAGGAGCCGATCCGTACGCTGGAAGAGCTGTCCAAGAAGCACGGCTACGAACTGGTGGCCCTGCCGGTCGATCACCCGGGCCAGGAGCAGAAATCGCAGTGGCTGCAGATCCGCCGCGATCGTCCCGACTATGTCCTGATGTGGGGCTGGGGCGTGATGAACCAGGTGGCCATCCAGGAAGCCGCGAACATCCGGTTCCCGATGGAAAACTTCATCGGCATCTGGTGGTCGGGCGCTGAGCATGACGTGATGCCCGCCGGTGCGGCCGCGGATGGTTACAAGGCGCTGACCTTCCACAACGTCGGCTCGGACTATCCGCTGTATGACGACCTGCAGAAATACGTCATCGACGCTGGCAAGGCCGCCGGTGCTGGCGATCAGGTCGGTACGGTCCTGTACAACCGCGGTCTCTATGCTGCGATGCTGGCCGCTGAGGCCGCAAAGAAGGCACAGGAAATCTCGGGCAAGGCTGACATCACCTCGGGCGACATGCGCGACGGTATGGAAGCGCTTGAGATGACCGAAGCGAAGATGGCCGAACTGGGCCTGCCGAACTTTGGTCCGACCTTCTCGGTCAGCTGTGAAAACCACGGCGGGGATGCCCTTGTGGGCGTGACCCAGTGGGATGCAGACAGCAAGACCTGGACTCTGATCTCGGAGTTCAAGGCTACCGATACGGACGTGATCGGCCCGCTGATCGAGGAAGACTCGAGCGCATACGCGGCTGAAAACAACATCGAACCGGGCTGCAACTAAGCGGCACGAACACCGGGACGGCGGCTGACCGCCGTCCCGAACCGGACAAGCCCCGAAATGGGGCAGGCATGAGGACACGCGCTGATGCTGGATGCGGCACAAACCACTGACGTGCAGGCGGAAACCCTGCTTGAGGTCAACAATATCGAGGTGATCTACAACCATGTGATCCTCGTGCTGAAAGGCGTCAGCCTGACCGTGCCCAAGGGCGGGATCACCGCGCTGCTGGGCGGCAACGGGGCCGGCAAGACGACGACGCTCAAGGCGGTGTCGAACCTGCTGCATTCCGAACGCGGCGAGGTCACCAAGGGCTCGATCAAGTATCGCGGCCAGAACGTGCACGAGCGCGACCCGGCCGACCTGGTGCAGAAGGGCGTCATCCAGGTGATGGAAGGCCGCCACTGTTTCGAACATTTGACCGTCGAGGAAAACCTGCTGACCGGGGCCTATACCCGCAAGGACGGCAAGGCCGCCATCCAGCAGGATCTTGAACTGGTCTACAACTATTTCCCCCGCTTGAAAGAGCGGCGTCGGTCACAGGCAGGCTATACCTCGGGCGGGGAACAGCAGATGGTCGCCATGGGCCGCGCGCTGATGAGCCGCCCGGAGACGATCCTGCTGGACGAGCCCTCGATGGGCCTCGCACCGCAGCTGGTCGAGGAGATCTTCACCATCGTGAAGGACCTGAACGAACAGGAAGGTGTGTCCTTCCTGCTGGCCGAACAGAACACCAACGTGGCGCTGCGCTTTGCCCATTACGGATATATTCTGGAATCTGGGCGCGTGGTGATGGACGGCCCTGCCGCCGAACTGCGCGAGAACCCGGACGTCAAGGAATTCTACCTCGGCATGTCCGACGAAGGCCGCAAGAGTTTCCGCGATGTGCGGTCCTATCGTCGCCGCAAAAGGTGGCTGTGAGCGGATGGAGGATCTGGCGATGACATTCTACGATGCTCTGGAAACCCGTTCGGCCGATCAGCGCGCCGCCGAGCAATCGGCCGGTCTGCGCGAACAGCTGGCGCGGGCGAAATCCGCGCCCGGGTTCGCGGCCCATTTCGCCGATGTCGATCTGGACGCGGTCCAGACCATCGCGGATCTGCCCAGGCTGCCGGTTCTGCGCAAGTCCGACCTGACCAAGGCGCAGGGTCAGCACCCGCCCTTTGGCGGATTTACCGTCAAACCCGCCCATGGCTTTGCCCATGTGTTCCAGTCGCCGGGGCCGATCTATGAACCCGGCGGGGTCGATCACGACTGGTGGCGCATGGGCCGGTTCCTGCATGCGGCGGGCGTGGGCCTGGGCGATATCGTGCAGAACTGTTTTGGCTATCACCTGACACCCGCGGGCATGATCTTTGAAAACGGCGCGCGTGCCGTGGGCGCCGCCGTGCTGCCCGCGGGCACCGGCCAGACCGAACTTCAGGTCACCGCCGCGCGCGACGTGGGCTGCACCGCCTATGCCGGCACGCCCGATTACCTGAAGGTGATCCTGGACAAGGCCGACGAGATGGGCGTCGCTCTGAACTTCTCGAAGGCGGTCGTGGGCGGCGGGGCACTGTTCCCCAGCCTGCGCCAGGCCTATGCCGATCGCGGAATTTCCTGCCTGCAATGCTATGCCACGGCCGATCTGGGTAACATCGCCTATGAAAGCGCCGCGATGGAGGGCATGATCATCGACGAGCATGTCATCGTCGAAATCGTGACCCCCGGCACCGGAACACCGGTGGCGGAAGGCGAGGTCGGCGAGGTCGTGGTGACCTCCCTCAACCCCGACTATCCGCTGATCCGCTTTGCCACCGGTGATCTGTCGGCGGTGCTGCCCGGGCAGTCGCCCTGTGGCCGCACCAACCTCCGCATCAAGGGCTGGATGGGGCGCGCCGATCAGACCACCAAGATCAAGGGCATGTTCGTGCGCCCCGAACAGGTGGCCGCGCTGGTCGCCAAGCATGACGAGATCGTCAAGGCCCGCGTCATCGCTGCCCGGCAGGGCGAGATGGACACGATGACCGTGCAGATCGAAAGCCCCGGCGGCGATGACGGCACCTATGCCAAGTCGGTGGTCGAGGTTCTCAAGCTGAAGGGCACCGTTCAGGTGGTGCCACCCGGCACGCTGCCCAAGGACGGGCTGGTGATCGAGGATCAGCGCGTCTACGACTGATCCGGCCCGGGGTTCTGCGGCCAAATGCGCCGCAGAATCCTGTGCCTGCCCACTGGCGTTTCCGAGTTTTTTGGTCGATTAAAGGGGAACCGCAACCTTTGCCGACCCGAGGCCATGGCCCAGATCGAATTCTCAGAACATGGATCGCGCAACCGTGGGGCCTTGGGCACCCGGTTCGTCGGGGCCTTGGCCTATCTGGTTGCAGCAGCCTGCCTGTTGCCGATGGTCGCCGTGGTGCTGGCGGCCGTCACCGGCGGCACTGACACGATCCGGCATCTGCTGGACACGGTCCTGCCCGGCTATGCGGCCACCACGCTGATCCTGGTCTCATTGGTTTCGGTGGGGACTTTCGCCATCGGGGTCGGGGCCGCGTGGCTGGTCACCATGACCCGTTTTCCCGGCGTACGCCTGTTCGAGGTGGCATTGGTGCTGCCGCTGGCCTTTCCGGCCTATGTGCTGGCCTATGCCTATACCTTCATCCTCGATCATCCCGGCATCGTTCAGACCACGCTGCGCCAGGTGACCGGCTGGGGCCCGCGCGACTATTGGTTCCCCGAGATCCGCTCGACCGAGGGCGCGGCGGTGATGTTGATCCTGGTGCTGTACCCCTATGTCTATCTGTTGGCGCGCGCGGCCTTTCTGCAGCAAAGTGCCACCGCTTTTCTGGCGGCGCGGGCGCTGGGCAGCAGCCCGTGGTCGGCCTTTTGGCGGGTATCGCTGCCGATGGCGCGGCCCGCGATTGCCGGCGGTGTTCTACTGGCGGTGATGGAGACCATCGCTGATTTCGGTACGGTCGCCTATTTCGGGGTTCAGACCTTTGCCACCGGCATCTACACCAGCTGGTTTTCGATGGCCGACCGCGCGGCGGCGGCGCAGCTGGCGCTGTGCCTTCTGGCCTTTGCGCTGGTGATGGCCGTGACCGAGCGCACCCAGCGCGGCAAGGCCAAATACTACCAACCCGGCAAACGCCACGCGGCATTGCCCGCTGCACAGCTGAGCGGCTGGCAGGCTGTGGCGGCATGGGTTTTATGCGCCATTCCGGTTTTGTTCGGCTTTCTACTTCCGGTGATCGTGCTGACTCAGATGGGATTGGAGTCCGAGCAGAACCTGCTTTCGGCCCGCTATCTCGGGTTCATTCGGAACTCTCTGACTCTGGCAGGAACGGCGGCGGTGATCACCGTCTGCGCGGCGGTCTGCGTCGGTTTCTTCCAACGGCTGAGACCCGGGCGCGGTTCGGCCATGGCGGCTTATGCGGCGCGGTTGGGCTATGCCGTGCCAGGCGGCGTGATCGCGGTGGGGCTGATCGTGCCTTTTGCCGGGTTCGACAATGCGCTGGACGCCTGGATGCGGCAGACCTTCGGCGTGTCGACCGGGTTGCTGGTCACCGGCTCGATCTGGTTGTTGGTGGCGGCCTACATGGTGCGCTTCCTCGCGGCCGCGCTCAGCGCTTATGAAAGCGGTCAGAGCACCGTTCATGCAAATATGGATGCCGCTGCCCGCTCGCTGGGGCAGACGCCATTGGGCACGTTGCGTCGGGTGCATCTGCCGATCCTCACGCCCTCGCTGCTGACGGCGCTGCTGATCGTATTCGTGGACGTGATGAAGGAACTGCCGGCCACGCTGATCATGCGGCCCTTCAACTTTGACACGCTGGCGGTTCAGGCCTACCGGCTGGCCTCGGACGAACGGTTGGAGGGCGCTGCCGTTCCGTCGCTGGTGATCTTGGCCGTGGGCCTGCTGCCGGTGATCCTGATCTGCCGCCAGGTCGGGCGCCGGCACTGACGGGCGGTTCAAAAATACCACACCATGTCGTGACAGGCTTGATCTGATCGCATTTTCCGGCAAGGCTGAAGTCATGAACATGCAGCCTCCCAGCCGGAACCCTGCAAGCCCGGTCCAGATGCCGGTGGCCTTCAACCGGCAAGAGATGTCACAGATTCTTTCCGTCTATGGACGGATGGTCGCCGCCGGAGAATGGCGTGACTACGGAATATCAAATCTGCGCGACGTTGCCATATTCTCGATCTTCCGACGTACGGCCGAGCACCCGATCTATCGTGTTGAAAAACACCCCCGGCTGCGTTCAAAGCAGGGGATGTATTCGGTGGTGGGCATGGACGGGCGCATCCTGAAACGCGGGCACGACCTGCGCGCCGTCCTGCGGGTACTGGAACGCAAGCTGATCCGCTCGGTCGACCCGGATTAGAGCCGCTTGTGCGCCGTGACCGGCCCGTCGCCCTGGGCTTCGATCCGGGCAATGGCCTGATCCATCGGTTCAAATACCACCGCCATGTGATGGGCATTGGCATGCAGCAGCATGTTGTCGCCAGACACCCAAGCCACATGGCCTTTCCAGAACAACAGATCGCCACGCTGCGTCGGGGTACCTTGGGGCAGTGCGGTGCCAAGCTCCCGCTCCTGGTCGCCGCTGTCGCCGGGGCAGGCAACGCCGCAGGCCAGCAGCCCGGCCTGAATCAGGCCTGAACAATCCAGCCCCCACCGGCTGTTGCCGCCCCAAAGATAGGGGGTGCCCAGAAACAGTTCGGCCACGGCCACCGGGTCGTTCAGTAGGGTTCCGACCGGTTTGACATGCACTGCGGGGATGAACCCAAGCTCGGTCTCGACAAAGCGGTCCTGCTGCGACAACACCACGACCCGGCTGCCAAAGCTCAGGCTGACCCGGTCGGGGCTTTTGATGTCGGGTTGCGCATAGGCATGGGTCGCCGGGGCCCAGATCCAATGCGTGGCCGGGACGTCTGGGCCCAGCTGGTCCGCGCGCAGCCAGCCTTGATACCCATCCTTGTCGGAAACCACCCGGCACCAGCCGCCGGACTGTTCGGTGATGTCAAGGCCGTCGCCATACAGCAGCTGACGGTCGCGCGGGCCCTTCGGACTGCGCAGCAGGTCCACGACAGGGCGGATGATGCGCGCGCGGGTCACAGGCCCAGCATCCTGGGCAGGGCGGTCAGCAGGGCGCGCGGCCCTTGCCCCAACCCGCCTTTGCTGCGGCCGGGCTCTTTGGCCTTTTGCCAGGAATAGATGTCGAAATGCATGTACCGGCTGTTTTCCACGAACCGCCGCAGGAACAACGCTGCGGTGATCGACCCGGCAAACCCGCCCGCCGGCGCGTTGTCGAGATCGGCGATGCCCGGCTCGATCAACGTCTCATAGGGCGTGTGGAACGGCATCCGCCAGACCGGGTCAGCCGCCTGAACGGCGGCCTGCGACAAGGCCTGCGCGGCGGCATCGTCATCGGTATAGAACGGGGCCAGATCCGCCCCCACCGCCACCCGCGCCGCGCCGGTCAGCGTCGCCATCGAGATCACCAGATCCGGCGCGCCCTCATCCGCCAGCGCCAGCGCGTCGGCCAGAACCAGCCGCCCCTCGGCATCGGTGTTGTTGATCTCGACCGTCAGGCCCTTGCGTGAGGTCAGGATGTCGCCGGGCCGGAACGCGTTGCCCGCCACCGCGTTTTCCACAGCCGGAATCAGCACCCGCAACTGCAGCGGCAGATCCAGCGCCATGATCATACGCGCCAGTCCCAGCACGTTCGCCGCGCCGCCCATGTCCTTTTTCATCAACCCCATCGAGGCACCCGGCTTCAGGTTCAGTCCGCCGGTGTCAAAGCAGACGCCCTTGCCGACCAAGGTTAGCTTCGGACCGCTTGTGCCCCAGGTCATCTCGATCAGGCGCGGAGCCTGTTCAGCGGCCCGACCTACAGCGTGGATCATGGGAAAGTTCTGTTCCAACAAGGCGTCGCCAATGGTGACGGCACAACGAGCTCCGTACTCCTGCGCCAGCGTTTCAACGGCGTCTTGCAGGGCCTGAGGTCCCATGTCGGCCGTCGGAGTGTTGACCAGGTCACGGGTGAGAGCTTCGGCATTGGCCATGATCTCAACCCGCGGAGCATTCACACCGTCCGGCGCGACCAATCGGGCTTTTGCGCCGGACTGTTCGGCATATCGGACGAAACTGTACCCGGTCAGCAACCAGCCCAGGGCTTCGATTTTGGCTCTGTCAGTCGGCAAACCGGACGCAATCCGGTAAGTGCCCTCGGGCAGAACCTCGGCGGCGGCGGCAAGCGGAAAGCGTACCCGAGCGCGCCGGGTGTCTGTTCCATAGCCTGCCAGCGCGAATTGCGGCGCGCCCGTCGGTCTGGGAACCAGCAGAACCTGCCCGATTGCGCCGGTGAATCCGTTCGCGGCCACCCAGGCCTGTGTCTGATCGGGCTGAGACTTCAGCCATGGCTCGAGCCCGTCCTGCGCAAGAACATGCAGATCAATGGCAGGGGCATCGGAAGGTGCAAAAGACAGGGACATGGGCGCCTCGGACTGTTCTGGTGACGCCTACACTAGCCGCCTGTTGTTCGCCCGCAACCCGTCATATCGAAAGATCCTGTTGATCCCATACAGCGGTCAGCGACCGCTCGCCCACCCGGATCAGTCGGCTGAGCGTAGCTCCGGTCGCCACCGCATCGCCGGCATCTACCGTCCGGGCCACGTCGCCGGCGACCCGGGCCAGCGCCGTCATGCCGACCTGTTCGGATATCGCGACCAGAGACTTGGCGCATTTCCGCAGCCCCGCCCAGTCACGTTGACGCCAGAGCCGTTCACAATTCGACAGGCGTACTGCCAGTTCCTCGACCGTTCGGCACAGAACGTCGACCGCGTTCGTGTCACCCAATTGCCGATACAGCCCGTTCAGCCGGTCCGGATCCAGCCGCACGGATTCCTTCTGTTCAAGCGTGACGATCTTGTCCACCTCATTCACCCCAATCTTTCTGCCCCCACGGCATCTGCGAACCTGTCACAAAAGACCTTTGCAATTCCTTGCGGCCAATCGGGATAATGTCTCGAATTTTGTTCGAACTTGCGTTAGATCGGCGGTCGAACTGCAAATTTGGGAAAACGCGATGCACCACGCCAAACCTCTGCCGAGCTATCTGGTAAAACGGTACCACGGTTGGAAAGCCACGTCCTATTCCGAGAACCAGGCCTGGTACCGCCGGCTGGCGACCGAGGGTCAGCGTCCGCGTGCGATGGTGATTTCCTGCTGTGACAGCCGGGTCCATGTCACCTCGATTTTCGGGGCCGACCAGGGCGAGTTTTTTATCCACCGCAATATTGCCAACCTGGTGCCGCCCTACGAACCGGACGGCGAGCGCCACGGCACCAGTGCAACTATCGAATATGCAGTGACGGCATTGAAAGTGGCGCATCTGATCGTACTGGGGCATTCGCAATGCGGCGGGGTGCAGGGCTGTATCGACATGTGCAAAGGCGAAGCGCCGCAACTGGAAGCCAAAGAGAGCTTTGTCGGACGCTGGATGGACATCCTCAAACCGAAATTCGATCTGGTCTCCGATGTCGAGGACCCCGCCGAACAGGCGCGCCAGTTCGAGCGTCAGGCGGTTGTCGCGTCGCTCGAAAACCTGATGACCTTCCCGTTCGTGGCCGAAGCCGTACAGAACGGCTCGATATCGCTGCACGGCTTGTGGACCGACATCGGCGAAGGTGGTCTGGAGTATTATGATCCGTCAGGAAAAAAATTCCTGCCGGTTTAGTCTTTAAATCGGAGAAACGCACCCTAATTGAACGCTAGTTCAATTAGGGTGCGGTGACTGTATGGAAAACCTGTTGTCTCTGGCGGCCGACAATCTGGTCTCGCCGATCATTCTCAGTTTTGTGCTTGGTCTGTCAGCGGCATTGGCCCGATCTGACCTGACCATTCCCGAGGCCATCGCCAAGGCGATGTCGATCTATCTGCTGTTTGCGATCGGCTTCAAGGGTGGGGTCAGTGTTGCCGCACACGGGATCGACGCCACGCTTGGCTTGTCCCTCATTGCAGGTGTCATTCTGTCCGCACTGCTGCCGCTGGTGGCGTTTGGCCTGTTGCGGGTGCTGACAAACCTGGACCATGTCAACGCCGGAGCGGTCGCAGCGCATTACGGCTCAATCTCGATCGTCACATTTGTGGCCGGTACGTCGGTTCTGGAAAGTCAGGGCCTGATGTACGAGGGCTACATGGTGGCTGTTGCGGCGGCGATGGAAGCGCCGGCGATCTTGTCCGCTCTGTGGCTGATCTCCCGCGGCGGCGGAGCCCGCCGGATGGACTCGGACCTCTGGCGCGAGATTGCCCTCAATGGTTCGATCGTTCTGCTTGTCGGGTCGTTTGCAATCGGCTGGATCACGGGCGAGGACGGTCTGGCCGAAATCAGCAGCTTCGTGGTCGCACCGTTCAAGGGTGTCCTGTGCCTGTTCCTGCTGGACATGGGTATCGTCGCGGGGCGCGGGTTGCGTGCCGGGCGCGGGCTGATCACGATGGGTCTGCTTGGCTTCGGCGTGCTGATGCCGCTGATCGGGGCTGGTGCCGGGTTGGTGGCCGCGCTCCTGTTGGGTCTGTCCACCGGTGGAGCGGTGTTGCTGATGGTGTTGGGCGCCTCCGCCTCGTACATCGCGGTTCCTGCGGCGATGCGCGTGGCCGTGCCCGAGGCGAACCCGTCCATCTATCTGACCCTGTCTTTGGGCGTCACATTCCCATTCAACCTGGCGCTGGGCCTGCCGATCTACGTCTCGGTCGCCCGGGCCGTTACCGGAGGATAAGACGATGCAGACACATGAGGCCAAACGGGTCGAGATCACCATCGAAGCCATCGTGAAATCCCGTCTGACGGATGCTCTGGTCGATCAAGGTGTGACCGGGTTCACGATCCTGCCGGTGCTCGGCGGATCGGGACGATCGGGTGAATGGAGCCGTTCTGGCCAGGTCAGCCGCGCCAGCGGGATGGTTCAGGTCATCTGCATCATTCGCCCCGATCGCTTGGACGGGCTGCTGAGCGCGATTCTTCCCGTGCTTGATCGCCATATCGGGGTTGTAAGCGTCACCGACTGCCAGGTTCTGCGGGCCGAGCGTTTCTGACCCGGCGCGCTTGGGATCCGATGCGCGCCTAACCTCGGGAGTCATGGCGTGGACCCATGCACGATGTGCGGAGCGAACAGGCAAATCCCTGTTCGCAAAACCACACATTTTCCTTCAGAGCCGGCTGACTGACAAACATCGTTGATGGCAACCGGGACGGGCGCTAGCATTTCAGCCAGCATCTTGAGGTTGGCCGTTTTGAGCATCGCCTACAGAAGGGAAATTGACGGCCTTCGGGCAATAGCTGTGTTGCCAGTGGTCTTCTACCACGCCGGATTGTCATGGCTGTCCGGCGGGTTTCTGGGTGTTGATGTCTTTTTCGTCATCAGCGGCTACTTGATCACCTCGCTTCTGATCGGGGATATTCAACGCGGACAGTTGTCCATCGTCGATTTCTACGAAAGGCGAGCCAGGCGGATTCTTCCGGCCCTTTTCGTGGTTCTTGCCGTGACGACCTGCCTGGCGTGGATCTGGATGCTGCCGGCCGATCTCAGGGTCTATTCGCGAAGCCTGTCATCCGTCGCGGTATTCCTGTCGAACGTCTTCTTCTTCCGGAACAAGGACTATTTCGCGGATGAATTCGACATGCATCCGCTCCTCCACACCTGGAGCCTTGCGGTGGAAGAACAGTTCTACCTGCTGTTTCCGCTACTGCTGCTGTTTCTGTTTCGAAGAGGGACCCGGACCTGCATCATTGGCCTGACGGTGTTGCTTTTGGCGAGTCTCTTGCTGGCGCAGTGGACATCGGAAAACGAACCCAGAGCAGGGTTCTACCTCATCTATACCCGCGCGTGGGAGCTTTTGGCCGGCGCGATATGCGCCTTCGTTCCGCGGCAGGACAAGGGGCGTTTCTCGACTGTGCTACCCCTGCTGGGCATGGCCGGGCTGCTGGTGTCTTACGTGATGTTCGACCGGTACACGCCGCACCCGTCAATCCTTACGGCCGTGCCCGTTCTGGGAACCGTTCTGGTCATCCTTTTCGCCAGCCAACGGGACCCGGTGGGGGCGCTGTTGTCGTCTCGGATCATGGTCTGGATCGGCCTGATCAGCTACAGCCTTTACCTGTGGCACTACCCGTTGTTGGTCTTTGCCAAGATCCGGAGTGTTCCGGCCCCAACACCGCTGACCATCGCCAGCCTTGTCGTGCTGGCCTTTGTGCTCTCCGCCTTGACATGGCGCTTCGTCGAGCAACCCTTTCGCCGTCGCAGGGAAGGTCTGTTCAGCCGCCGGGGGATCTTCATCGGAAGCGCCGCGATATCGGCTTTGGTGTTCTCGGTTGGGGTGGCGATCTTCGCAACCGATGGTGCGCCCGATCGCAAGGCGCTGCGCGATCTCGATCTGCCGAGACTGACCGAAAGCCTGGCTCCGAACCGCGGTTTGAGCAATGAATGCAACGGTCGGATGCCGGTGCCGGACAGCTGTGCGACTTCCGAGTCTCCCAAGGTTGCGGTTTGGGGGGACAGTTTCGCCATGCATCTGGTGGTCGGCCTGACCGCGGCCTATCCCGAGCTTGGGGTCGTCCAGCTGACCAAGTCGCTCTGCGCGCCGATCGCCGGTATCGCCTTTGCCGATCGCGGCCGGACCGGAGAATCCCCGCAAGCCTGTCTGGATTTCAGCGACCAGGTGCTGGATTATGTCACTTCGACCGACAGCATTGACTATGTCATCGTCTCATCGCCGTTCTACTACCTGTTCGAGCCGGGCGGACTTGCTGCCGTTGACGGCGCAATGGACCCCGAAGGCCCGCAGAGCACGGTTCTGCGGAACCTGGAAAAAACGCTCGAACGGCTTGTGTCTGCCGATAAAACCCCGATCGTTGTGTCTCCGCCCCCCTCGAATGGCCAAAACCTGGGCTATTGCGTGGTGAATGCCGAACTCCGAGGCGCTGACCCGGATCTGTGCGACTATTCGCTCGAGGACATACAGCCGGAGCTTCTTGAGGTGGGTGAGATGCTGCACCAGCTCGAGGGCCGCCACAAGGTCGTCTGGCTGGATCGGATACTTTGCGATGCTGACGGCATGTGCCGCGCCAGCGACGGCACGACGGCATACTATCGGGATGGTCGCCATCTCTCGAAAGAAGGTTCGCGCGAACTTGGGTGCCGCACCGGTGGATGGTTCCTGTTCGGGGACGAACCTAATGGGCCAGCCGACACTGGCGCTGTGGGTCCTGCTAATGACCGTCCCTGCAGCCAGTTTCAACAGAACGCCGACCTGGCCCAGAGCGCGCCGACCGGGGAGTGATTCCTCAGCCCTGCATTGGTCTGCCGCCCGCGCGCCGCGGTACTGCAGCGCGTGGCACGGGTTACGTCATCAGGTAATTTTATTCGAATATCCAATTCCGTGATAGGCTGCCGTCGTTTCCGGAACCAACCGAATGGAAATGCCACACCTGGGAGGGATTTTATGACCAAGTCTTTCGCAATCGTTTCACAACGTCCCTTGTGGACATTGGCCTGTCTGGCCGCGCTGACCGCCACATCCGTGTCCGCGCAGGAATTCCAGACCGAGCAGGACAGCACGGACGTCGTATTGGCACCTGATGATTTCTCTCCCTATGCGGGGCGGAATTTTCCCCAACGGCCGCTGTGGGGAGACTCGCATCTGCATACTTCGGTTTCGGTTGATGCCGGCACGATGACCCGGCTGACCCAGGAACAGGCGTTTCGCTTTGCCCGCGGCGAAGAGGTCACGACAACCCACGGCCTTCGGGCCAAGCTGTCCCGTCCGCTTGATTGGCTGGTCGTCTCGGACCATGCCGAGATGTACGGGCTGATGCCGCAACTGCTGGCCGGAGACGCCGAGGTTCTGGCGACACCCCAGGGCAAGGCCTGGTACGAGGCGCTGACGGCGGGTGACAGCCAGCTTGCGTTTGACACGGCAATGGAGATCGTCGCCTCGTTGTCGGATGACGTCCCGCCCATCGACAACCCGAAGGCCATCAAGCATGCGTGGGAGGCGTACACGGCCCTCGCGGACAGCTTCAACGAGCCGGGAGTCTTTTCAGCCATCATCGGCTATGAATACACCACCGAGGGCGCCAACAACCTGCACCGGAACGTGCTGTTCCGCGATGGGCGCGACCAGGCCAACCAGACCCGCCCGTTCTCGCAATATGACAGCAAGAACCCCGAGGACCTGTGGGCCTTTCTGGCCGAATACGAGGAACGGACAGGCGGCGAGGTCCTGGCCATCGCGCATAACGGCAACCTGTCGAACGGGCGGATGTTCTCTCTGAACGCTTATGATGGATCCGCACTGACCCAAGAGATCGCAAGTCTGCGCGCCCGGTTCGAGCCGCTGTACGAACCGACGCAGATCAAGGGCGACGGTGAGGCGCATCCGTTCCTCAGCCCCGATGATGAGTTCGCAGATTTCGACACATGGGACGCGGCCAATCTGAACGGAACCGAGTTGAAGCAACCAGAGATGCTGGCCGGTGAGTATGCACGCGAGGCGTTGAAGCGCGGGCTCAAGATCGAACAGGAGCTGGGTTTGAACCCGTTCAAGTTCGGGATGGTCGGCGCGACGGATTCGCATACCGGTATGGCAACGGCCCAGGAAGACAACTTTTTCGGCAAACATTCCGGGGTCGAGCCCGGCCCGAACCGCTGGGAACACCTGGTAATCGAAGCACCCGATCCAGAGCTGTCGATCTATGGCTGGAAACAGGCCGCTGGTGGACTGGGTGCGGTCTGGGCGACGGAAAACACCCGCGAGGCGATCTTTGACGCGATGCAGCGCAGGGAGACCTACGCGACCACGGGGTCGCGTATGGGGGTTCGGTTTTTCGGCGGCTATGACTTCACCGATGAGGATGCCGCAAGCCGTGTTCCTGCGGATGCCGGCTACAAAAAAGGCGTACCGATGGGGGGCAACCTGCAGGCGTCTCCCGATGGACGGGCTCCGAATTTCCTTGTTTTTGCATTGAAGGACCCGATTTCCGGCAACCTGGATCGCATCCAGATCGTCAAGGGCTGGGTCGATGCTGACGGGGCCTTGCAGGAGAAAGTCTACAACGTCGTCTGGGCCGGCGATCGCCAGATGGACGAGAACGGCAAACTGCCCGAAGTCGGCAACACCGTCGACGTCGAAAACGCCACGTGGACCAACACCATCGGGGCAAGTGAGTTGATCACCACGTGGCAGGATCCGGATTTCGACCCCAACCTGTCTGCGTTCTACTATGCCCGTGTGATTGAGATCCCGACCCCCCGCTGGACCGCCTACGAGGCCAAACGGTTCGGGATCGAGATGCCGGACTATGTTCCGATGATCACGACCGAACGGGCCTATACGTCGCCGATCTGGTACACCCCGGGATAAACGGTCGTTCCGTTGAGCGAAGCCCCGCCTCGCGCAGGCGGGGCGGTCTTGTTCATTCGGCTGGGTTGGGATTGCCGGCCACCGGCCTGCGGTTGTCCGCGTCTGTCGCTCCGAAACCGTGACGCAGCAGGATGAACACGAACAGGACCATGGTCAGAACAGCCAGAAGCGATCCGATCTGAGCAAGGGTTTCGCCCCTTTCGGTGATTGCCAGCACGATTCCGGGAACGAGCACCAGCACTGTTGCCACGGACAGCCCATAGTGGAGTTTCGCCAGACCGCTGCGCGCCGCCTCGGGGGTCAGAGCGTAGTAGAATCCGAACACTGCCAGCGCAACGAACCCGATCAGGTTCAAGTGGCCATGTGCCGGAGACAGCGTGTGATCATGGCTGGCCGACATCTGGATACCCCACAACATGCCCAAAACGGCAAATATGGCTGCGGTGGTCAGAAAAAAGATGGGCAATCTGGTCATAACGGTCTCCTTTGAATATCCGATGAGCCGCACGGGGCGTTAAAATCGGATTTTGCCGGAAAAGGTGTGTTCTACCGCGGGCATCCGAACCATGCTGCCCAACCCGGCCCGAACCGTCTGGCAGTGCGGCGTCGAGCACCGAAGGCCAGAAAAACATCGGCCTAGTCAGCGGTTCCAGAGCTGGTGGGATCGCGCGGTGTCGAACCCCGGTTCCTGCGACAGGTCAGGCTCTGTTTGGTCAATCATGGCTCGTTTCCCCTCGGCTGAGATTGAAACGAAGGCGCCTTCAATGGGCGGAAAAATACCAGCAGCTGTGAAATATGAAAAATTGATTATGTGAATAATAGATATTCACCTGGCGAATTTACTTTTGCTTGGGCAGAACCTGCGGTGATGCCTGGCGCGCCTTCCTTCTCGCATTGCCAAAAAATGAAAACCCCGCAGCCCATGCCGCGGAGTTTTAAGATTTCAGTCTGGTCCGGCTATCAGCCCTTCTTCAGGACCTCGCGGCCCAGCAGCTCGGCGATCTGAACCGCGTTCAGAGCCGCGCCTTTGCGCAGGTTGTCCGAGACACACCACAGGTTCAGGCCGTTTTCCACGGTCGAGTCCTGACGGATACGGCTGATGAAGGTGGCGAAATCGCCTACGCATTCAACCGGCGTGACATAGCCACCGGCCTCGCGCTTGTCGATCACCATCACGCCCGGAGCTTCGCGCAGGATGTCACGGGCCTCGTCCTCGTCCAGGAATTCCTCGAACTCGATGTTCACCGACTCCGAATGTCCGACGAAAACCGGCACCCGCACACAGGTTGCGGTGACCTTGATTGACGGGTCGACGATCTTCTTGGTCTCGACGACCATCTTCCACTCTTCCTTGGTCGAGCCGTCTTCCATGAACACGTCGATATGCGGAATGACGTTGAAGGCGATCTGCTTCTGGAATTTCTTCGGGGCGACCTCGTTGATCGGGTTGTAGACGGCTTTGGTCTGATCCCAAAGCTCATCCATGCCCTCTTTGCCGGCGCCCGAGACCGACTGGTAGGTCGAGACCACGACGCGCTTGATCTTGGCGCGGTCATGCAGCGGCTTCAGCGCCACCACCATCTGCGCGGTCGAGCAGTTGGGGTTGGCGATGATGTTTTTGTTCTTGTAGTCGTGGATCGCCTGAGGGTTGCACTCGGGCACGATCAGCGGGATCTCGGGATCGTAGCGATAGAGCGACGAGTTGTCGATCACCACGCAGCCAGCCGCTGCCGCCTTGGGGGCGTAATCCTTGGTCGCGGCCGAGCCCACGGCAAACAGAGCCATGTCCCAGCCGGTGAAATCGAAAGTGTCCAGGTCCTGGGTCTTGAGTGTCTTGTCGCCAAAGCTGACTTCGGTGCCCAGCGAACGACGGCTTGCCAGAACGGCAATTTCGTCCACGGGGAACTGGCGTTCAGCCAGGATGTTCAGCATTTCGCGGCCCACGTTACCCGTGGCGCCGACGACAACGACGCGATAGCCCATGTCTAGTCTCCTGAATTAAGGACGCGCGTTCATAGCCGCGTTGCAGAAAATAAAAAAGGGCCTTCGCGGCGGAATTGACCGAATGACGCAGTTTTACGGCGACTCAGGCTTTCAGCAGCTGCTGATAGAGCGCAACAAGCGCCTGCGCCTCGCCGTTGATGTCGAAATTCCGTTCGACATGGGCGCGGGCGGCCTGGCCTGCGCGGGCCAGGGAATCACGGTCCGTCAGCATCTCGACCGCGGCCGCGGTCAGCGCCGGAATGTCGCCCGGAGGCACCACCCGACCCAACCCCGGGTCGGTCACGATCTCGGAAAACGCGCCCACATCGGTGGCCACCACGGGCACGCCGCAGGCCATCGCTTCGAGGGGAGTCAGTCCGAACCCCTCCCAGCGTTGGGGGGCGATGAACAGATCCAGCACCTGGTACCATTGGGCGATCCTGTCCACTGTGACCTCGGGCTTGAACAGGATGCGGTCGGACAGGCCGGCCCGGACCACCTTGTCCTTCAGTTCGGTCAGGAAAGCACTGTGTTTCTCGGTCGCGCGGCCCATGACGATGCCATGCACGTCGGGGACCTGCCCGCACAGGTCGATCATCGCATCGACAAAAGCGTCGGTGCCCTTCTGGTGGCGGATGCGCCCGTAACAACCCAGCAACAGCCCGTCGGGCAGCCCCATCTGCGCGCGCAGCGCTGCCTTGTCCGCGGGTGGCGTGAAATCCTGCAGGTTGATGCCGTGCATGATCACCTGCGCGTCACGCTCGAGGTATCCGGCCGTCTTGCGCGAGGTGGCCACCACCGCGTCCATCTTGCCGATCAGCCAATTGGTATAGCCCGTATGCGCCCGCTGCGAGGCGCTGGTGAACAGCAGTTTCAGCCGCAGCCGCAGCAGGTCGCGCAGGATCAGGCCCAGCAGCATCTCGGTGTTGCGGCGGGCGTGCCAGACCCGCAGCGTCTTGCGCGACAGAAAGGGCAGGCGGCCCAGCGGGATGTGCGGGATGTCTTCAGGCAGGCCCGGGCCGGTGGCGGCGATGTCGATCCACTGCGCCTGCAACGGCACCAGCCGCGCGATCGTGGCGGTCACGCCGGACAGGCGGCGTTTCAGGTTGGGGGCGATTACAACGGGGTCGTTCACGGCGCGCGCTCCTGCGGGGTCTCACTCCATGCTGTCACGGCTGAACAGGTAGATCACACAGCCGATCGTCAGCGTGACGGCAAAGAAGGCGAATATCGCTGTGTAGGGTGCGGTTGGCCCCATGTCCACCGTCGCCGCATGGATGCGGCCGGTGGCGAATTGCGCCAGCCCCACGCCGCCGATCCCGAACAGGTTCAGCAGGGTCACGCCGCGCCCCACCAGATGCGCCGGGATGAAGGCGCGCCCATGCGCCATGATCACCGGGAAGGATGCCCCCAGAAATCCGATCAGCGCCATCAGCAGAACCGACAGCCAGACGGCATCGGCGACCCACAGCCCCAGCAGCCCCAGCGCCAGCACCGCCAGCGCGTTGCCGCCGAAGATCACCCATTTGCGGGTGTTCAGCAGCCGGTCCAGCGGCCCATAGGCAAAGGTGCCCGCGATCATCGCGGCGCCCATGACCAGCGTAGCCTGCCCGATCTGGGTGGCGCTCAGCCCGAACACGTCCAGCAGATAGGGACCGGCCCACAGCCCCCGCAGCGCGGCAGAGGGCGCATAGGCCACCAGCATCAGCGGCAAAATCGCCCACAGCGCAGGCTCGCGCAGCAGGTCCAGAACCGACCCTTTCTGCTCGGACACCACCCGCGCGGGGTCTTTGACCGTCACCCAGATGCCCACGGCCACCGCCCCCGAGATCGCGGCCAGCCCCGCCAGCGTCGCGCGCCAGCCCATCAGCTCGACCGCCAGCGCCGTGGGGTACGAGGCCACGAGGTTGCCAACCGACCCCACACCCAGCATCACCGCCGCCAGGGTCGCGAATTTCGCGGGCGGATATTCGCGGGCAAAGATGAAATACGAGGCCATCAGAACCGGCGAACACCCGACCCCGATCAACGCCATCGCCACCGCTACATGCAGGGGCGTCGTGGCCATCGCGAACACCGCAGCCCCACCCGCGCCGCCGATCAGCAGCAGAACCGCCGCCGTCTGCCGCGGGCCAACCCGGTCCAGCGCCCATCCCACCGGGATCTGCATTGCCGCAAAGACCAGAAACCACAAGCCTGAAGCCCAGGCCAGATCCTCGGGCGTGGCACCGATGTCGCGGGCCAGATCGGCGGTCAGAACCGCAAGGAACGCGCGGAAGAACTGGCTGAGGACATAGGCCAGACACAAGATCACCAAACCTGCCTGCATGTCAGTCTCCCTGCCGTCCGCCTCACCGGGATGCTTGGCACGTCCCGATGCCATGCACAAGCGCGTGTGATATGTTGCAGTATCGGGAAATGCCCCTGCACTACGCTATCATTGCGGCAAGCTAACGGGAGGGACAATGAAGACCGCCGATATCGGATTCTATGGCCGCGTACCCATTACGCGCGATTTTCTTGCCCTGTCGGATCCAGAACAATTCACCCCGGTCCCGGATGACTGGATCGTGGGCGTCGCCGATATCGTGGACTCGACCGGCGAAATCGCGCGTGGTCGCTACAAGACGGTGAACATGGTTGGTGCGGCGGTGATCTCAGGCATGATCAACGCGCTGGGCGGGCGGGTTTTTCCCTATGTATTTGGTGGCGACGGTGCCGGATTTGCCATCCCGAAGTGCGATGCCGACATGGCGCGCGACACCTTGGCCGCGCTGCGCAGTTGGGCGGAAACCGAGTTCGGCATCGCGCTACGTGCGGCTTTGGTTCCTGTGTCCGACGTGCGTGGGGAGGGGCACGACTTGCGGGTAGCGCGCTATGCGCCGTCCTCGGGGGTGGATTATGCCATGTTCACCGGTGGCGGACTGGCCTGGGCCGAGGCGCAGATGAAAGCTGGCCGGTACGAGGTTCCGCCCGCCGGGTCAGACGCGCAGCCCGACCTGACCGGTCTGTCCTGCCGCTGGTCCAACAGCCCTGCGCGGCATGGGCAGATCGTGTCACTTGTCATCCAGCCCACTGCGCAGGCGACAGAACGCGATTTTGCTGATCTGGCGCAATCAGTTCTGTCCGCATCTGAGGCTCTGGAGCGCGCGGGCCATCCCGTGCCGGCCGGCGGCCCTCCGATCAAGTGGCCACCTCCGGGTCTTGCACTGGATGCCCATGTCTCGCGCGCTGGGCGCAATCTGGCCGTGCGCAAGGCCGCGCTGCTTGTGCAGAACCTGCTGATTTGGCTGCTGTTCAAATCAGGCAAGCAACTGGGCGAGTTTGAGCCGGGCCACTACAAGAACATGGTCAGCCGAAATGCGGATTTCCGCAAGTTTGATGACGGGTTGAAGATGACGCTGGATTGTGACGACGAGACCCTGTCGCGCATCGCCCGGACCCTGGAAGATGCGCGCGGACGCGGCAAAATCAGATACGGCATCCATTCCCAGCAAGAGGCGATGATGACCTGCTTCGTGCCCGCCGCCACGCGCGACGATCACGTACATTTCGTCGATGGTGCATCGGGCGGCTATGCGCAGGCCGCCGCCGAAATGCAGGGATGAGCCGCTCTCAGGGACGCCATTTCGCGGCCAGCCCGCGGGCGGCCTGAGCCAGCAGCATGACGTCGATACCGACCGCCAGGAACTGCGCGCCCATGTCCCGATACGCTTGAACCGCTTCATCATTGGTGCCCAGAATACCCGGCGCCTTGCCTGCTGCCCGGATCCGTTTCAAAGCATCCGCGATGGCGGTGCGGACCTCTGGCACCGTGCTGTCGCCTTTGTAACCCATGTCGGTGGACAGATCAGCCGGGCCGATGAAAACGCCGTCCACGCCCTCGACCTGAAGGATGTCGTCCAGCGCGGCCATGCCCGCAAGGTTTTCCACCTGAACCAGCAAACAGATCTCGGGGTCGGCCGTGGCCACGTAATCGGGGATCGTGCCGTACATTGTCGCCCGTGTTGCGGCGGCCCCGACACCCCGCACACCTCCGGGCGGGTACTGGCAGGCCCGAACCAGCTCGCGCGCCTGATCTGCGCTTTCGACCATCGGCACCAGAATCGTCTGAGCGCCGGCATCCAGCACGGTCTTGATCATCCAGGTCTCGCCGACGGGCAGCCGCACCACCGCGTGCGAAGGGCTGTTGGCCAGCGCAATCAGTTGATCGCGGATCGAACGGATGTCATTCGGCGCATGTTCGCCATCGATCACCAGCCAGTCGAAACCGGCGGTTCCCATGATTTCCGCGGTGATGGCTTCAGCAAAGCTCATCCAGCAGCCGATCTGCATTTCGCCCTTTGTCAGAGCCTGTTTGAACGGGTTTTTGGGGGCGGGCATCAGCGGTCCTCCTGCGGGGGTGTGGGCAAGGTGCGGGCGATTTCGGTGATCACGTCAAAGGCCATCCGGACGTCCTCCTCGGTGGTTTCGAACTGGCCGGCCTGAAAGCGGATGACGATGTCGCCATCGACCCGGGTCTGGGTCAGATAGATTCGCCCGTCATCATTGATGGCGTTGACCAGCCGCAGGTTCAGGTCGTCCAGATCCGCAGCATCGGCCGGTTCATAGCGGAAGGTCCACAGGGACCACATAGGCGGGGTGACGATCCGAAAATCCGGCTCGGCCGCCAGTCGGTCATGCAGGTCGCGCGACCAGTTGACGTGGTTGCGCAGCCGCGCGCGCAGCCCTTCCAGCCCGTAGGCGCGGATCACGAACCACAGTTTCAGCGCCCGAAACCGGCGGCCCAGCGGCACCGACCATTCCGAAAAGTTGATGATCCCGTCCTGACCATGGGTTTTCAGATATTCGGGACTGATCGCCAGCGTCTGCACCAGATCGTCGGGGTTTTTCAGGAAATGCGCGCAGCAGTCGAACTGAACCCCCAACCATTTGTGCGGGTTGAAGACGATGCTGTCGGCTTGGTCGATCCCCGGCCAATAGTGGCGGTATTCGGGGCAGATCATCGCCGACCCGGCCCAGGCTGCATCCACATGCGTGTACAGCCCGTATTTCTGCGCGACTTCCAGACACTCATCCACCGGATCGGTCGCGCCGGTTCCGGTGCCGCCGACGCACAGGATCACTCCCGTGGGGTGAAGGCCGGCGTCCAGATCGGCCCGGATCGCGGCTTCGAGCGCTGCGGGGTCCATCCCGCGCCAGTCACCCTTGATCGGGACGCGCACCAGATTGTCCTGCCCGATCCCGGCTACCCAGATGGCGCGGTCGACCGATGTGTGCACCTCGGACGAGCAATAGACGCGCAAGGGTGTCTGCCCGAACAGGCCCTGACGGTTGCCCTGCCAGTTCAGCGCCTTTTCCCGCATGGTCAGAACGGCGGCCAGCGTGGCCGACGAGGCTGAGTCCTGGATTACCCCGGCAAAGCCTTCGGGCAGGTCCAGCGCCTGCCGCAGCCAGTCCATCATCCGGGTTTCCATCTCGGTCGCCGCGGGCGAGGTCTGCCACAACATGCATTGCGGCGCGATCGCGCTGGCCAGAAACTCGGCCAGCACGGACGGCGCCGAGGCGTTCGAGTTGAAATAGGCGAAGAAGCGCGGGTGCTGCCAGTGGGTGATGCCGGGCATCACGATCTGTTCGAAATCCTGGAAAATCCCTTCTATCGGTTCGCCTTGTTCCGGCGCCGTCGCGGGAAGCGCGTTCAGCACCTCGCCGGGCTCGGTCCGGGCGCGCACCGGGTGCTGGCCGACGGTTTGGTGATAATGTTGCGTCCACTCGGAAATGCGTTTGCCCCATTCCGAGAATTCATCCCATCTCATCTGCCCTGCCTTCCGCCTTCGCATCTTTCGCGGGCAAGTGATGGCGATGCAGGCGGGCAGGTCAATCAAATTCCGGACGACGAGGGCGCTGTGAGGTGGGACCGTGGCGCCCGTTCGATCCAAATTCAGGCTCTAATAAAGAAAAACGCACCGGTTGTGCGGATCGGAGAACCCCGCCGGAGAAACTAGGGGTCGACTCCGGCGGGGTGGCCAGACGGTGTCTGAAGTTATTTGCCTGGCCCGGGGCCGAAGAATCCCTGTGTTGAAGGGCTCCGGCCCTGAATCGGAGAATGTGAGGTGCCCAAATTGCACCCCGACAGCGCAGCCCAAGCACCCAGGGGGATGAGGCCAGAGCGGCGGTTCTCCGAAACCGTAATTTTTCCTTGGTATTCGTGACGGTGGCACGCTGATGAACAAAGCTTGATTGGCTGGGCGCGCCGACCGCCTGAAAGAAAACCTAGCGCACCTGACCGCGAAACCAAGTCGCAATAAAGTGACGCGGCCAGTGGGCCTGTTGCGCTGCCTTCGAATATCTGCCCGATATTTCCGTTCATGATGCGCGGCCTGTGCGGTTTATTAAACAGGGCGGTCCCAAGTTTCCCTGGAATAAAGACGGATAGTCTGCGCGGATGAAACTGGTTTGCGCCCAGGTCCGCGGCCTTGGCAACTTCGCGCCGAAACGTACAGGCGGGCCGGCAATAATCGGCGTGTTTGCCGGGTTGAACAGCGGAGTGTCTCCTTTAGTCTGCGCTGCAATATGAAGGAAAGGATGCAATATGGCCAAATCTCTGTTTTCCCTGCCGGATGTGGTGCAGATACCAGTAGTTGGAGAGGCCAACACCTATCCGGTGGGGCGCATCTTCTGCGTGGGACGGAACTATGCCGCCCATGCGGCCGAGATGGGAAACGAGGTTGACCGCGAGGCGCCGTTCTATTTCACCAAGTCCCCGCAGAATGCCATTCTGACCGGGCAAACCGTGCCTTACCCGCCGGGCACCGAGAATTATCATCACGAAATGGAACTGGCTCTGGCCATTGGTCGCCCGGTGTTTCAGGCGACGTCGCAGCAGGCTTGGGATGCCGTGTTCGGATATTGCTGCGCGCTGGACATGACCCGGCGCGACCTGCAGATCCGCGAGCGCAACAAGCAGCGCCCCTGGGATCTGGGCAAGGATGTGGAAAATGGCGCGGTGTTCGCGCCGCTGACCCGCGCCGCCGATTGGGCGCCGACCGATGACATCCGCATCCATCTGAGCGTGAACGGTGAGGTCCGGCAGGACGCCACCCTGTCCGAACTGATCTGGAAGATCGACGAGATCGTCACGCACCTGTCCCGGTTCTATCACCTGCGGCCCGGCGACCTGATCCTGACCGGAACGCCCGCCGGTGTCGGCCCGGTCGTCGCCGGAGATGTGCTGACCGGCGGTATCGACGGGTTGGATCCCATCCGCCTGACCCTCGGGCCGGCGGAATAGACCCTAAGAAGGGGCTTTCAGCCGCTCAAACAGGCGCGCGCAGCCAGTCTGTGGCAAAGGCGACCTGTTCCAGTCCTGCAAAACGGCGTACCCGGTCCAACTCGGCCTCGAGCCGCCGGGTGCGGGCGTGCGACCACTTGACCCCGCGCTCGGGCCACAGGGCGCGGACCCGCAAGATGCCTTCGTCGCGATGGGCCTTCATGTCGATCCGTCCGATCAGACGGTCTTTCTCGAGCAGCGGAAAGACGTAGTACCCATAGGTGCGCCTGGCCTCGGGCACGAAAACCTCGATCCGATAGTGGAAGCCGAACAGGCGCTGGGCGCGGTTGCGGTCGCGCAGCATCGGGTCGAACGGGCTGAGCACGCGGATTCGCCCCGGCGCGGGGGCAGGGTCGGCAGCCTGGTCAGCCAAGCCTGGTGGCGCGAACACGCGGCGCATTCGACCATCGGCACATTCCACCTCGATTTCCTGCAGATCACCCCGTGTCAAAGCCTGTTTGCACCACTCTTTCGCCTCGGCGGCGGTGACCGTGTCCCAAAAGGCGGCCAGTTCGCCCGAGGTGGCAAAGCCCAACCGGTCGAGCGCCGCGTGGCACAGCCAGTCCACCGTCGCTTGATGATCGCACTCCATCACGCCGGGGCATAGATGGGTATCGATCACGCGCTCGGTCAGGTCGTATTGCTTTTGAAACCCTCGGCGCCCTACCACCGTCAGCGCGCCCGAGCGCCACAGGTATTCCAGCGCCGTTTTTGAGGGATGCCAATCCCACCACCCGCTCGAGCCCTTTTTCTCATCCTGCCCCAGATCGGCCGAGCACACCGGGCCGTGGTCGCGGATGTGCCGCAGCACGGTTTCGAACTGCTGTTCGAACCCGTCGCGCCGCCAGTTGCGCCAGCGGGCCCGCAGCATCTCGGCGTCGCGCTGGAAGCGCAGGTGCCAATGCGGGTAGAATGCCATCGGGATCACGGCGGCGTCGTGGGTCCAGTGTTCGAACAGGCCGCGGTCGCGCTCGTACAGGCGCTTTAGGTCGTTCGGCCGATAAGACGGGCGGCGCGAGAACAGGATCATGTCATGGGCGCGCGCCACGGTGTTGATGCTGTCGAGCTGCACGAAACCCAGCCGGTGGATCAGATGCAGCAGATCGGGCCCTTTGGCCGGACCTGCGGGCTGTTCCGCCAGCGCATGACGATCCATGAACAACGCACGGGCGGTTCGGTTGTCGAGTTGTTGCAGCTTGCCCCGTTCAGCGCCGCTTGAGCGTGTCGCCATAGCTGATCTTGGGGGTCAAGGTTATGCGTGTTTCGATCTCGGTATTCGGGTCGGCCAGTTGGGCGGCGATGATTTCTGCGGCCTTGCGACCGATTTCAAGCCGGCAGGCGTCCATGGTGGCCAGCTTGCGCGGCAGACCCTGCAGCAGTTCGACGTTGTTGAATCCCGCAAGGCCGATCTGTCCGGGCACGTCGATACCCTGCTCAAGCAGGTACAGCAGCCCGCCCGCGCCGATCATGTCGTTGGAATAATACAGGAAATCCAACTCCGGAGAGCGGTCGAGCATGGCCTTTGTCATCTCGCGCCCCTTGGCCAGGGCCGAGCCGCCGGAATAAAACTCTCGGTCCTCGATCTCGATCCCGTGCTTGCCCAGAACTTCGGTGAAGCCCTCGAACCGTTTGCGCGCGCGGTGGTCCAGCGGCATCTTGGTCCCCATGAAGCCGATATGCTGATACCCGGCCTTCAGGATCGCCTGCGCCATCTCGCGCCCGGCCCGGCGGTGCGAAATGCCCACCATCGCGTCCACAGGCTTGCCGTCCGTATCCATGATCTCGACCACCGGAATGCCCGCCGAATCCAGCATGGCCCGCGCGGCCTCGGTGTGTTCCAGCCCGGCGATGATCACGCCGGAAGGCCGCCACGACAGCATCTCGTACAGGACCTTTTCCTCTTTTTCCGGCAGATAGTCGGTGACGCCGACCACGGGCTGCAGCTCGGTATCCTCAAGCACCTGGTTGATGCCGGTCAGCACCTCTGGGAAGACCATGTTCGACAGCGACGGGATGATCACCGCCACCAGGTTCACCCGGCTCGAGGCCAGTGCGCCGGCGATCTTGTTGGGCACATATCCCAGCTCTTTCGCGGCGGCCAGAACCCGGGTGCGGGTCGCGTCCGACACATCGCCCCGATTGCGCAGGACCCGGCTGACCGTCATTTCCGACACACCGGACGCTTCTGAGACATCACGGAGGGTAAGCGGGCGTTTCGTTTCTGTTGTCACCGGGGATACCTGCATTGTTGTTTCCCCGATGCTAGCGCGAACAGGGCAATCTGTTCAACTGTTGTGCAAAGGTCATGACAAGCCGAAAAAACCCGGCTACAGAAGGCGCCGCGCGGCCCCGTGGCTCAACTGGATAGAGCAGCCCCCTCCTAAGGGGCAGGTTGCAGGTTCGAATCCTGCCGGGGTCGCCAGCAACTCAGCGCGAGTCGGATTTCGGGTTCGGTTTCACCGCTCAACCGCGATGGCGCGCTTACTTCGTACATGCAGTCCTGGCGATCCTGTTTGCCGTGCATACACTTCTTTTGGTGCAGTCGCCCTGAGAGTTTCTGCCTCTCTCAAATCTGCATTCTGGTGCGGTTTTGGACCAGCCTCGGCTCGTCGTGCATTTGGTATTCCCAGTGCATTGCGCTCCACCGCAGGTTTTCGGCTGCCATTTTCGGTAGGAATCGTATGAGCGCCACCCCTCTGGGCATGCTCCGCCCGCGAACGCGCAAGCGGTCTTTCCCTTGATCGTGACGGTTTTTCCTCCCGCACCATTGCACTCTGCTGCCGTTGGGGCCGCACTTCCGGGAAGTGGCGATACCAACACCAAACACAGACCAACCAAAGATAGTATCTCAAGAACACGCATAGCGTTCTCCTTGCTGCGCGACAGGCAAGTCCAAGCTTACGTGACCGACAGACAATCCCAAAGGGTCAATCCCACGGTACCTTCGAGACGATGTATCGCGGGGATCATCTGCTCTTTGAAGCACCGCAGCATTGGCCCGCGGACAGTCAGTATTCCGCGTTTGACAGCTTGTTAAGGCAACGGCTGATCGGTGCGCCTTTGGGCAGGGCACAGTACACGTCCGACCGCATGTCGGCCGACGGGGATACACCTCCTCCAATCAAGATCACCAGGAACTCCTCAACCGGGGGCAACAGCGTATCGGCGTTCTCAATCGTCTCTTCGGTCGAGACTGTCCGGAATGCCTCAAACAGTGGAAGGGTGATTTCGCCTTCTACGCCGTCAGGATGTTCGTCCAGAAACTGGCGCGCGCCCCAGTCAGGGTCTGTGAAGAATCTGTGATAGTAGGTGCGGTCCAACCGATCTTTCTGGATTTCCAGACTTTCCGGGACAACGCCTCCGTCGCGGACGCCCTGATAGATTTCCATGATCTTGCCGTGGACCTCGGGCCATGCGCTGGCTTCGACGGTCGCGCTCAGCGCGATCACGGCCTTGTTCTTGCCCACGACCACAAAGTCCGCACGTGGATCGTAGGATGCGCGCATGGACTGGCGGATGACCCGAAACATCTCCGAGCCCTGATTGGCGCCGATGTAGTCAACAAGAAGGTTCGAGCCAAGCTGGTCCTGTGCGTTCGAAAACGCCTTTGCATTGGCAAGCAGGATCAACATTTCGGATGCGTCGGGATCGGCGAGATGCACGATACCTTTGGGCAGGGCAAAGGGCGCCCCGTTCGCGCCCGTCCACCCTTCGGCCCATTTGCTCAGGGCGCGCCCCAGCCGGAACCGCGCGCCCGGCAGCGAATTGATCAATCGGACGGTGCGGCGCGTTACCTCTTCTCCCTCTGATCTGAGGATGACCTGAGCAGGTCGTCCGAACTGAAAGTCGGTTTCAAGGGTTTCTTCGTCCGTGGCGGCAGGGTCGAATTCCAGATAATTGGTAATCTCGTTCAACACATCCGACGGCTGTCTGGTTCTGGTCGAGATAACTGGGCGAGACGTCTCAAGCTCTCGTGCGTACCAGTTTGGTGTGTATCGGGGTTCGAGCAATACGTTCTCGAGGTGCACCAGGACTTCCGGGAAGACGTCGCTTGGCGCCGAGACGGTGAGCGTCAGGTTCTTGCCGCTTCTGCCGATTTTCTGTTCGACACCTTTCAGCTTCAGGAACGAACTGACTTCGTAGGATGAGCGGGTCGAGGTCCCACCTGTCACCACGCTCGCAATGGCGGCGGACATGGCGGCAGTGCGGTCCAGCGTCGGGTGGTCAATCGTCCAAACCAGGGTCAGCGCGGACGTGCCGTTCTCGAGCGGAGAGAGCTCGACCAGTTTTGTTTCGCCTGCAGTCGCAATCAATTCTGCCTGTGCCCGCTCACCTTGCAGCAAGGTAAGCGCCACAAAGAGAACTGTGAGAAGCCGGCCCTTGAAAACGCTCATGTCAGTCAGCTTTCTCTGCAAGAACAAAAGACGTCGCCGAGGGCTGCAAGACTTTTTCCGCAAAATCGATAACTTCCTGATCTGTGGTGTTGCTCAGTGTTTCGGCAAAGACCGACGGGCTGATGGGTGGGAATCCATCGGCGGCGACGTTCTGCAGAAACCACAGAAAGACAGAGGGACGGCGGGCCATGTTTTGGGACCAGACCACCTCCTTTTGACGAAGCTGATGAATTTCGTATTTGCTGATGGGCTCGTCCAGCAAGCCAGCCAAGGTCTCGGTCAGCAGATCCTTGGCTTCATCCACGGTGAAGCCAGGCATGAGTTGCAGGTCGATCACCAGTTCAACATCGGCATTCTTCGCAAAATACCAGTTGACGCCATGGTTGAGTATCCGCGTGTCCTCGTGCCGCAGGACCTTGGCGATCCGTTCGTTCAGAATCCCGCTTGCGATGAAGAACGCGCCTTGCATGTCGATGCTCGTGGAGCGGTCTTCGAATTCCCCGAATTTTGCGAACAGCACGGTGTCGCGTTGCAACCGATCCGACTGCAGGCGCACGACGGACTGTTTCCCCGGATTCGGCTTTTGATCCAACCACGGTTTTTTCGGAGCCTCCGATGGTTCGGTATCGCCAAACACCCGCGCCACCAGTTCTTCGGCCCGGGCTGGGTCAATGTTGCCGGAGACGATCAACGTCACGTTGGACGGCACATAGTGTTCCTTGTGAAACTGATAGGCCTTTTCGAGGCTCAGCTTGGGCAGATCCTCGACGGTGTTGTCTGCCCGGCCGCGCAAAGTGCCGTAGAGGTTTTGAAGTGCCATTCGGCTGAGCCAGCGAAACGGATATTGCCGTTCACGCAGCAAGGTTTCCCGCTGGACGATAGCGACTTCGCTCTCCGCAAATTGCGTGGATACGGATGGCGTGTCCAGAACGGCCCGGGAAAGCCGCAACAGCATCTCCGCCTCGGATGGCAGTCCGGAATTCGTGTACACTGTCGCGACATTGTGCGTGGTGGCGTAGATGTCGCGTTCGCGCGGTTTTCTGAGAATGGTGGCGTCGGCCGAGAACGCGGCGAGATGCTCGGTCAGATGGGCTGTGCCGGACGGGTCCGGGTCGTCATACGACCCCGAAAGAACAATCAACTGAACATCCACGCGGTCGAAGTCGTTCACGGGAACCACATATGCCGCGTGCAGCCCGCCTTTTTGGGCAAGCGGAATGACGCTCTGTGCCTGGGCGGATCCGGAAAAACCCAAAAAGACGATCGACAAGAAAAATACGGCGGCGCGCATCAAAATCCTTTGAACTATTTGATTTTCGCTGAAACGCCGGTCAGCCGACGCTCAACCAAAGGGGCAACGGTTGTATCAATGCTTGCGGCGTGCGGGGTGTTTTTCAAGTCGCAAAAGGCATAGCAAATCGGGGTGTGCTTCTGAGGCTGCGGTCGGGGCTTGCTGGGGCGAACATCTGGATCACGTCAGACCAAGGTCTGTGGTGCGGTTTTCGATTGTGGGTCATAGTCGGGACCACAATGAGGACGAAAGTTGCTGAGCTGACGATTGGGAATTGGTCGTTGTCGCGAGTTTTTCTTGCGGCAAGCATCCTTGTGATGGGATCTGCAACCGCGATCGTCGGTGTGTGGGTTTCAAATCGAATCCAGAATGCGGTCGTGCAGAACTCGGCCAATTCGGCGGCGCTGTATATGGAAAGCATCGTCTCACCTCTCAGCCAGGAACTGGCGTTGGGTGACCGCCTGTCCGAGCAGGCGAGGCGGGCGCTGGACGAGATTTTCATGACCCAGCCGATGCGCGATCGTATCGTATCATACAAGTTCTGGAAGCAGGGTGGTGTGGTCGTACACGCCTCGGACACAAGCATCATCGGTAACCGTTTCGAGCCGACGGGTGACCTTCAGCGCGCCTGGATCGGCGAAATCTCGGGCTCGTTCGAGGAACTGGATCACGATGAAAGCGCTGCCGAAGCAGCCTTGGGGATACCGCTGCTCGAGGTCTACAGCCCCATTCGTGAACTGTGGTCCGGTGAAATCATTGCCGTGGCCGAGTTCTATGAAAGGGCCGATCAATTGGAGATGGATCTGGCAAAAGCCAGGCGCACAAGCTGGTTGGTGGTCGGTTCCGCCTTTCTGGCAAGCACGGTTGTCCTGTTTTGCATCGTTGCGATCGGGGACAACACCATCCGGCGGCAGGCGCGGCTATTGAAGAAACGGCTGGCAGAAAGCGAAAGGATGGCGGCGCAGAATGCGATGCTGCGGTCGCGCGTGGTCGAGGCCTCGGGGCGGTATGCCGCGCAGACGGACCGTTTTCTGAAGAAACTCGGCGCCGAACTTCATGACGGCCCGGCGCAGTACCTTTCACTTGCCGCCCTTCGGTTGGAGGCCGCGTTTTCGGACAAATCCCCAAAACCGAAGCAGGCCGAAGAAATCCAGCAGTCGCTGCAGAAGTCTTTGACCGAAATCCGCGCACTGTCCCGGGGACTGTCCGCACCCGATATCGACAATCTGACCTTGGCTGACGTCGTAAAAAGAGCGGTCGAGGACCACGCGGAGCACAGCCCGTTGCGGCCTGAAATCTCGTTTTATGGCAGTGACATGCCGGATTTGTCGGTGTCTGACAAACTGTGCGTTTTCCGCTTTCTTCAGGAAACACTGTCGAATACTGCGCGATATGCCCCGCAGTCCCGCTGCAGCGTCACCTGCCATGTTCGCGACGATTGCATTGTCATTCAGGTCAAGGACGATGGCCCTGGCTTTGATCCTTTGGACGGCACTGTTCTGCGCGATGATGGCGGCCAGGGGCTGCTGGGGCTGCGCGATCGGGTCGAAAGCATCGGCGGGAGGTTTCAGGTCTCGTCCAGTCCCGGCCAGGGCACCACCGTCGAAATGACCCTGCTTCCCAACAAAACGAGCTCACCATGACCCAGACACTTGTCATAGCAGATGATCATCCGATTTTCCGGGATGGGCTGCGGCGGACCTTGGATGAGGCAGAAGGGTTCGAAGTTCTCGCGGCCGGATCCAGCGCCGACGAGGCTGTTGCGCTTGTCGCTCAGCACCAGCCCGACATCGCAATTCTCGATCTCTCGATGCCCGGAGGTGGGATCAACGCGACACGCCGGATCGCCGCAATGGAAAAACCGCCCTGCATCGCGATTCTGACGGTTTCGGAGAACAGCAGCGATGTTGCCGATGCACTCGAGGCCGGAGCGATTGGGTATATTGTCAAAGGCGTAACCGCGAGCGAACTGACCGCCTCCCTGCGCAGCATCGCCGCGGGGGAAGGGTTCGTTTCGCCGGGGCTGGCTTCGCGGGTACTTCTTCAGATCAACAACGACGCAAGCCCTGCGAACAGCAGCGATGTCCTGGATGATCTCACGCATCGCGAAGAGGAGATACTCAGGCGCGTGGCCAAGGGTTTGAGCAATCGCGAGATCGCCGTGGAGCTGGATCTTCAGGAAAAGACGGTGAAACACTATATGACGGCGATCCTGTCCAAGCTGCACGCGCGGAACCGGGTCGAGGCCGCACTTATCGCGCACGACGCGTGGGGCAAGAAAAACAAGCCCGCATAGCCTGTAAACGCCGAAACGGCCTCTCCGACCGAGAGACCGTCCGGGAAATTCGCGCTGTTCGTCAGTTCGCGACCGATTGCAGCCTCCGGATGTCTGCGGCCGTGGCTGTTCTTTCCACAACGGTCCGGTTGAAGGGGTCTTTCAGCTCGTAGCGCCCGAACTCGATCTCTTCTTTCCAGCCGTTGGCGTAGTTGACTTCGATGTTGTTGCCCTGACGTTCGATCTTTGTGGGGCGGCTTCCGGCCGCGCCACCTTGCCGGGATCCGCTTACATTCTTGATCGAAATGCCGTTCGCCAGGGAACGAAGCCTTGAGATATCGGCACCTGTGGCTGGCCGTTCCTCAACGGTCCGATTCTGAGCATTCTTTCTCTCGTATCTGCCGTTTTCGATTTCTTCCTTTGTTCCGTCCGCATAGCGAACTTCGATCCCGTTCGCAGTTGTCTCGACCTTGGTTATGCCGGCCGACCCGGTCGGGGTGGTTCCGGATTGCGACGATCCCTTTTTGCTGCCGCTGCGACTTGATCGATCGTCGTCATCGTCGTCGTCATCATCCCGATCATCATCGTCGTCGTCATCCCGGTCGTCGTCATCATCGTCCCGATCGTCATCGTCATCATCGTCGTCCCGACCGCTGCCACTCTTGCCTTTGCCGCTTTTCGCAAACGCGTAAGCGGGCTCAAGCTGTAAGCCGCCCTCGGTGCTGAACTTGGGAGTGTATGGCGCCGCCGAAATCAACGTCGCCAGTGCCACAGTGCTGAGAAGTTGTCCCAGTTTCCGGTTCGCAATCATTTCAGCCTCCTTTGCTGTTCGACAAATGTCTGGTTGTCGAAGGGAGGCTAAAGCGGGTTGGATCCGTCCACATCGGGCTTTGGTCTGACGAATTTCCAACCAAAGGTCCGAAAGGTGAAGCGAAAAGGCCCAAGGTGCCAAGATCACGCCGCCAGACGAATCGCCAAGGCTTATAGGTTGCCGGGGGATGTGGGCGTCGGCTCAGTCTGTTGTGGCGTCGTTGGCCGGTACCGGAACAGCCTTGAGATATGCGGCAATCGCCAACCGGTCCTCATCGGACAGACGGGAAGTGTTCTCGATGACCTCGGCCATCTCTCCGCCGGCGCTGTCATAGTCCGGAGCGAAACCGGACTTCAGGTATTCGGAGATGTCGGCTTCGGACCAATCCAGGTGGTTGGTGGTCAGGCCGGGAATGCGCCCTTTTCCGCTGGGATTTGGCGCACCCGTCAGCCATTGATCCCGGCTCAAGCCGCCAAGGCCATCTCTGGGCGTGTGGCACTCGGCGCAATGGCCCAAGGCTTCGACCAGGTAGCGCCCGCGCTGCTGCTGCGCATCGAGATCACCGTCCACCACCCACCCTGGTTCAAGGTAGAGAAGCTTCCAGCCGCCCAAGCTTCGCCGGATGTTGAAGGGGAACCCGACCTCGTGCGCGCTGCTTTCCTGCGAGGCGGCCGGCAGGGTGCCGAGGAATGCGTGCAGCGACACGACATCCTCCGGCGTCATGTTCGTATAGGTCGTGTAAGGGAAGGCCGGGTAATAGTGCTGCCCGGCCGGCCCGGTTCCGTAGATCAGGGCATCCGCCAGTTCCAGCGCCGACCATGACCCAATTCCGGCTTCTGGGTCGCTGGATATGTTCGGAGCTATGAACGTACCGAAATCTGTTTCGAACCGACGTCCGCCCGCCAGCACCAGCTTTGCCTCACCCTCGGAGTTCGGCGCTGAATGGCACGAGGCGCATCCGGCCGCAAAGAACACGGTCTCGCCCCTGACAAGATCAGGGGCAATACCGTCCAACTCGGCCGGATCGACGTGTTGCGGTCGGGTTAGAACCAGACCGGTCAGCCCGGCCACGACCGCGACGCCCGCGGCAATCGTCAGAAGCCGCCGCACCGTCAGGGCCTTGTCAGTTCTTTGGGGCTCTGTATGCCTTGTGACATGCCGAACAGGCTCCACCCAATGGTCCCATCGCTGCTTTCAGCGCTTCGACATCTTGCCCGGCGGCGGCCTGCATCGCAACCGCGGCTTCAGCCATTGCCTGGCCCTTGGCGCTGACATCCGGGAAGTTCTCCCAGATCGCCGGAAGCGCACGAGAAGATGGGTCGGAGACATTGTCGGACCCGGCTGGCCACATGGCCGACTGATCGATCTGCGTCACGGCAACCAGGTTGTTTGCCGCGCGCGTCGCGGCCTCGGCGTTGTATTCCACCTCGCCCTTGGCCATGCCGCCAAGCGTGCCCAGATTAAACGCATACAGCTGCATGACGGCCTTCCGCGCCTTGACGGCCGGGTTTTCGCTTTCCTGGGCTACGGCCGTGCCAATAATGGCCGCAGAAAACAAACTCGCCGCAAGGATTGAGAATTTCTTGATCATGGTATCTCTCCCACATGAATGTGTCGAATGGTAACTTGATCGAAATTTCTTGTAATTGTTTATTTCTCTGCGTTTCTTGTTAACTTATGAACAATCAAAACTGGGATGACATCCGATACGCACTCGCCGTAAGCCGGCACGGCTCGTTGAATGCAGCGGCCACAGCGCTGGGCGTGACCCATGCAACGGTGCTGCGCAGGGTGGCGGCGTTTGAACGACGTCATGGGTGCGTGATCTTTCAAAAGAACCCGTCGGGTTACAGTGCGCTGCCCGAGGCCCGGGCCATTCTTTCGGCCATGGAAAATGTCGAGGATGCGGTGCTTTCGGTCGAACGGGCAATCGTGGGCGCAGACCGTTCGCCGACCGGGCGGGTGCGGATTGCCTCGACCGACAGTCTTTGCCAGCTTGTGCTGCCCGGGATACTGAACCGCATTTCTGCGCTTTATCCGGGTTTGGAACTGAGTCTGCTGAGCGGGAACAATCACCATGACCTGTCGCGGCTGACCGCTGACATTGCCGTGCGTCCATCAATACGCCTGGGCGAAGACTTGGTGGGCGAGCGGGCTGGCGCGTTGGCCTTCGGGGTCTACGACGATGGGTCCCCCAACCGAAAATGGATGCGGTTGGACGGGGCGCTGAGCGGTTCGGTCCCGGCCAGATGGATGGCCGAACATGTGCGGGATGAAGACACCACCATCGGCGCGGACAGTTTCCTTGTGCTCGAGCAGATGGCTGCGACAGGTGTCGGCAAGGCATTTTTGCCGACGTTCATCGGTGATGCGGACCCGCGGTTGCGGCGGGCGCCGGACATCGATCCGAAAATCGAGGTTCCTCTGTGGGTGGCCACGCTTGAAGAGATTGCGCGCACGCCGCGGTTTGCCGTCGTGCAGCGGGCCTTGGTGGAACACCTGCCCGAAGCACTGGGCCGGTAAGATCAAACCGAAACGGCCGCCCTGAGCTGCTGCTGACCAAGTTCGGATTTTGATCCTTTCAGGAATGGCGACCCGCGTTCCAGCACCAGAAAACTGTCGCCCAGAGAATACGCGAAATCAAAATACTGCTCGACCAGGACAATCGCCATCTCACCTTGATCGCGCAACAGGCGGATGACTTCGCCGATCTGCTTGATGATGTTGGGCTGGATGCCCTCGGTTGGTTCATCCAGCAAAAGCAGCCTGGGTTTCGTGATCAAGGCCCGCGCAATTGCGAGCTGCTGCTGCTGACCGCCTGACAGATCACCACCGCGCCGCGACAGGAACTCTTTGAGAATCGGGAACAGTTCGAAGATGTAATCAGGTATCCTGTGTTCGCTGCGGGGCAGGCAGGCAAAACCGGTTTCCAGGTTCTCGCGGACCGTCAGAAACGGAAAGATTTCTCGTCCTTGCGGAACATAGGCCACACCTTTTCGAGCCAGCTCATAGGATGTGGCCTTGCCGATCTGCTCGCCGCCAAGCCGGTATTCACCGCCGCTGCGGGGGTGCGTTCCGGAGATGGCTTTCAACAGGCTGGTCTTGCCGACGCCGTTGGTGCCCATCACGCAGGTGACCTGACCCTGACGTGCGGTGATGTCGATCCCGCTCAGGATCTGGCTGCCGCCGTAGTGCAGGGACAGGTCCGAGATTTCCAGAAGCTCAGCGGCCAAGATACACCTCAATCACTTTGTCATTATTGGTGACGTGGTCCAGCGACCCTTCGGCCAGAACTGACCCTTCGTGCAGCACCGTGACCTTGCAGTTCAGGCGGCGGACGAACTCCATGTCATGTTCAACCACCACCACGGCGCGGGTTTTGGCGGCCGCGACAAGAATGTCGGTTGTGTGCTCACGCTCGGCGGGGGTCATTCCGGCGGCCGGCTCATCAACCAGCAGCAACTGCGGATCCTGCGCCAGCAGCATGCCGATCTCAAGCCACTGCTTCTGCCCGTGGCTCAACTCACCCGCCTTGCGGTTCAAGGCATTCTGCAGTCCGATTTCCTCGGCCAGGTCAGCGACCTTCTGATGATCCGACTGTCCGGCCCGAAACCGCAGGACCGCCAGCGGGCCGCGTTTGTTCCTGAGGGCCAGCATCAGGTTCTCGCGAACGCTCTGGTCCTCGAAGACGGTGGGGCGCTGGAACTTTCGGCCGATGCCGGCCTGGGCAATCTGGCTTTCGCTCATCGACAGAAGCGACACGGATTTGTCGCCCCACAGAACATGGCCGTCATCCGGTTTGGTCTTGCCGGTAATGATGTCCATGAACGTCGTCTTGCCCGCCCCGTTCGGGCCGATGACCGCGCGCATTTCGGCTGGGCCAATCTGGAATGTCAGGTTGTTGATGGCTTTAAATCCGTCGAAGGTTACGGACACGCCGGAGACTTCAAGTAACGTACTCATTCGTCGGCCTCTTTTTCGCGCAGCGACCCAAGGTCCGGCCCCAGATCGGCGCCGTGGCGGTCCGGGGCGCGCCGTTCGGCAAACCTGTCGATCAGACCGCCGATGCCCCGAGGCGCAAACAGCGTGACCGCGACAAATGACAACCCAAGCAGGATGGTCCACCAGTCGACCCATTGGATCGCGTAGAATCCCAGCGAGATGTCGGGGGCCTGACCACCCGTGAACCAGGTGGACAGCAGAGAAACGAATGCTGCGCCGATCACCGCTCCGTACAGACGGCCCCGTCCGCCGATGGCCACCCAGACGGCCAGGTAGATTGATGCAATGGGCGCGATCTCGGCTGGATTGATGATGCCGGCTTGAGGGTAGTACAGGGCGCCCGCGATGCCGCAGATCACGGCGGTGAAGGTGAAGATGAACAGCTTGTAGGCTTCGACCGAATACCCAAGGAACCGAACCCGGCTTTCGTCGTCCCGGATGGCGCGAATGACCGATCCGAACTTGCCGGACACCATCCAGGCGCAGACCAGATAGCCCAGCCCCAGCGCCAGGGCCGACGCCCAGAAGAACAGGATCGAAACCGTCGATTGCGGCACCGAATCCAGACCCGGCAGATTCTGCAGACCCGACAGGCCGTTGTTCCCGCGCAGCCCGCTGTCGTTCTGAAACAGGTACAGAGACAGCGCCAGCGTCATCGCCTGTGTCAGGATCGACAGGTAGACCCCGGTCACGCGGCTGCGGAAGGCCAGCCACCCGAACACAAGGGCCAGCAAGCCGGGCACCAGTACGACCGCAGCCAGTTGCAAGGGCAGCGAATGCGCAACAGCCCAGATCGGTGGGAACTCGGATGCGCCGACGACTCCGAAGATCTGGGTGGCGATACCGTCAGAGATTTCCTGGGCCGTTGGTGGCAGGGCCGAGGACGCGAGGCTTTCGATCACGATGATCTCGGTCCGCGCATACATCAGCCACATGCCGATGGCGTATCCGCCGATACCGAAGAAGGCCATATGCCCCAGGGACAGGATGCCCGTGTAGCCCCACACCAGGTCCATCGCCAGGGCCGCAAGGCACAGGCAGAGGGTCTTGCCCAATGTCTTGACGAAGCTGGTGGATATCAGGCCGATCCCGAACCCTTCGCCCAGCACTGTTATGGTCGCCGTGAACAGCGCCAGGACGATCAGAAAGATCGCGACCGAGGGATAGCGCAGCACAAATGGCTTTCGCATCGGGCTGGCTGTGGATGTCATGTCAACCATATCACGCTTCCGCCGCCCGACCCTTGAGCGCGATGATGCCGCGCGGCCGGAATTGAATGAACAGGATGATGAACAGGATCATGTAGGTCTGCGCCGCCAGGGTATTGGACGGGTTGAACCATTCGATCCCCTTCTGCAGCGTGCCGACCATCGTGGCCCCCAGCAGCGTCCCCCAGATGTTGCCCACACCGCCCACGACCACTGTCATGAAGCTTTGCACGATATAGTCGGATCCCATCTCGGACGTGACCTTGGCGTAAAGTCCGATTGCCACGCCGGCAATGCCCGCGATGCCCGAGCCAAAGCCGAAGGTCAGCATGTTGATCCGGTCGGGATTGATACCCATCGAGGACGCCATGCGCGGGTTCTGCGTCACGGCGCGCACCTCAAGCCCCAGCCGGGTCCGGTTCATGACGATGAGGAAAAGCGCGAGGAACAGCAGCGCCAGAACAAAGATCGCGATGCGGATGTAACTGATGGAGACGATATCGTTCAGCACCATCGAACCGTCCAGCCAGGCCGGGGCGGTCAGGGGACGCGCCTGGGTTCCAAAGATGTTCTTGGCCAGTTGCTGCAGCGCGATGGAAACCCCGAAGGTCGCAAGCAGCGTCTCCAGCGGACGGTGATACAGCCAGCGAATGACCAGACGTTCCAGCAGAACACCGGCGCCGAAGGTCACCAGGAATGCGCAGGGAATGGCGACAATGATCGACAGGGTCAGGTCCGGAATGAACAGTTGAACCACATATCCGGTATAGGCGCCCATCATGATGAACTCACCATGCGCCATGTTGATGACGCCCATGACGCCGAAAGTGATGGCAAGGCCGATGGCGGCAAGGAAATAGATCGAGGCGAGCGACAGCGCATCCAGAACCAGATCCGCCGTCTGGTTGAGAGCGACTTGCGTCTCGATATTGTCCAGCACGGCCTGCGCCGCCAGCGCCACCGGCAACGGCGCCGAGGTGTAGACTCGGTAGAACTTGTACTGTTGCACAGCCTCTGCGATGTCGTCCTGCGTCACTAGCGGAGCGGCGAGCCCCTGATCGGCCAGCAGCTGGTATGCCGCTTGTCGTGCCGCATCTTCGTCCAGACTTGCCACCTGTACGCCTGCGACCCTGTCACCGTCGATATTCGAAATCAGGGTCTCTTTGATGGTGCTGTCGTCCACCAGGGCCGGTGCCAACCCGTTCTCGACCAACAGGTCATAGGCCTGTTTCTGTGTCAGTTCGTCCGACCCGGCCTCGATGGTCACAGCGCCATCCGGAGCCGTGTCGGACACCTTGATTTCAGATGCAACAAGGGGATTGAGCGTTGCGCGCACGTCAACGCCCAGATCGCCGGCGAAGCTGTCGATTGCAGCCAGCCTTGCGGCCGCGTCATCATCAAACCGGATCGTCAACAGACGCTCGAGCCGGTTCTTGCGGGCCCGCAGATCCGGGTCCTGCTCTCCGGCAATGGCGCCGCGCAAGGCGGATAGGTGCGAGGGTTCCGCGTCCCGCTCGATCGCCGTCAGCGCTGCGCTTCGGTTCAGCGGGTCGGGGTCGTTCAATTGAAACTGCACCAGCGCCGAAGCGATCAATCCGCGAATGCCCGAGTTCGGCTTGAGTTGTTTGTAGTTCTTCTTGTCGACGACACCGATCTCGGCCCCGTCTGAGATATCGAAAACCCGCAAACCGCCATCGGCCTTGGACGCAAAAACGAAAAGGCCCGTATCCCGGTTGAACCACATGTCCTTGGCCTGCCACTGCTCCAGGACGGTTTGTGCCTCGGGCAATCCACTCTGCGCAAGGGCGTCAATTGCCGGGCCGATCGTCTTGCGAGAGGATTTTTGAATGACCTCCGCATGGGCCTGCAAAAGCTTCTGCACCGGCGCGTCGGAGGATTGGGCTTGCAAAAGACCAGGGGCCACGAACAGCAGCAGGGCAAGCAAAGCCCGGCAAATCGAAAGCGTCATTTGGGGAGACCTCGGCATTGGGTCCCGGGGCACATGTGATGCGCCCCGAGGTGTTCCGGTTCAGATCTTAGTAGTTCGATTTGATCTGTACGCAGCTTTTCGTTTCGGTGTTGTACATACCGCAACCCAGCTCTTTCCAATCCGAGACCAGAACCGCGGATTCGGGCAGGTAGTCCGTCCAGGCATCGCCCGGAACCTCTTCGGTCTGGCTGATGATGTCGAACTGACCGTCTTCCTGGATTTCGCCGATCAGAACCGGCTTGGCGAGGTGGTGGTTCGGCAGCATGACGGCCGTGCCGCCCGTCAGGTTCGGGAATTCCTGGCCGTACATGGCTGCGCGCACGGCATCGACATCCGTCGAGCCCGCCTCAGTTGCGGCGTTCACCCACATGTTGAAGCCGATGTAATGCGCTTCCATCGGATCGTTGGTCACCCGATCTTCGCCCATGCGGGCTTTCCAGGCGGCAACCCAGGCCTCGTTCGCTTCGCTCTCTGCCGACTGGAAGTAGTTCCACGCCGCCAGATGCCCGACAAGGTTGGTTGTGTCCAGACCGGCCAATTCTTCCTCGCCGACCGAGAAGGCAACTACTGGGATGTCATCCGCCGAGATACCTGCGGCGGCCAGTTCCTTGTAGAAGCCCACATTCGCGTCGCCGTTGATGGTCGAGATAACGCCGACTTTCTTGCCGTCCGCGCCCAGCGCAACGACATCCGCCACGATCTTGGACCAGTCGGAATGGCCAAAGGGGGTGTAGTTCACGAAGATGTCCTCTTCGGCGATCCCTTTCTGCTTCAGATAGCTTTCGAGGATGTTGTTCGTCGTGCGCGGATACACGTAGTCGGTGCCCAAAAGGGCGAATTTCTCGACCCCCAGTTCCTCAAGGAAGTAGTCCGTTGCGGGGATCGCCTGCTGGTTCGGTGCGGCACCGGTGTAGAAGACGTTCTTCGAGCTTTCTTCGCCTTCGTACTGAACCGGATAGAACAGCAAACCGTTGAGCTCTTCGATGACCGGCAACACGGATTTGCGGGAGACCGATGTCCAGTTGCCAAAGATCACGTCAACTTCGTGTACGGTCAGCAGTTCGCGCGCTTTCTCGGCAAACAGCGGCCAGTCCGAGGCGGGGTCGACAACTACGGCTTCCAGTTCGCAGCCCAGCAGGCCACCAGCTTCGTTCTGCTGTTCGACCAGCATCTCCATCGTGTCTTTCAGCGTGGTCTCGGAGATGGCCATCGTGCCGGACAATGAGTGCAGAACGCCCACTTTGATCGGGCAATCGGCCAGCGCGGGCAGGGCGGTTGCGAACAATACAGCAGCAGTAGTGTTGAGTAGTTTGGAGTGCATCAGCGTTTCCTTTTGTGCGATGCGCAGCAGGCTTGTCCGGAACGCCGAAACATCCCATATACCCCCCACGCTTAATTGCGGTGTGCGAGGGCGTCATCAGGTTCCTAGGCCGGGCACCTTCGCACATTTTCCAAGCCGTCTTTCGGCGCACCACATTGCTAGGTCAGCTTTTGCCGGGGCTCAGAGTCCGGTGGCGTGAGTTTTTGGATTGATTCAGCGTGTTGCCCAAATTTGCGGCGGTGCCGCATGGTTCGCCCAAAAATGCGGCGCTGCAGCGAGGAGTGGTCTTAGACGCCGCCCAGTATCAGCAGGCTGCACTGATCGAGAAGGTCGCTGGCCGTTTGCCGCGCGGCGCTGGCCGCCGTGATGTCCGAGCCAAAGGTTGCCGTATGGAGCAAGCGCGCATGGGCGTGTTTTGAGTTCACCCGGTGGCTCAGGACCAGTTCGGCCTCCTCTGCCGTCACGGTCGCCTCAAGCAAGGACACGAAGCCGCCGCGAAGCAACTCATAGTCCTGCGCCTTGGGGTCGTTCAGAAGCCAGGCATGCTCCATCTCGGCCGAAAAACGCCCGGCGCAGCCGGCAAACGATTTGACCATGTCGGTTTCAGCATGAAGCAATCCGATGGATGAGAAAGTGCATAGTGCTGAAACGAAAATAGTTTTCAAAGCGCCCATGTTTTGATCATTGCAACCGAAAAAGCGCCCGTCAAGGCAGCGCTTTGTGAACTGGCCTGCCCATTTCCCGACAGGCTTCGGTCGCACCGGGCCATGACGGAACCGGTTCCGCGCGGTTTTTGCGTCCCGGCCCTGCCGGGGCGCATTGAACACGGTTGAGGGCTGGCCGGACCAGACTAGCTATTGCCCAGATTTGGTTCGGAGAACGGTTTTGCAGATCGTCTGGTTCAAGCGGGATCTCAGGGTGCAGGACAATCGTGCCCTGGCTCAGGCGGCACAGCGGGGGGCGCTGGTGCCGCTTTACGTGGTTGAACCCGATCTTTGGCGTCAACCCGACATCTCCGCTCGCCAATGGGCGTTCATCCACGAAACCCTGGTCGAGCTGCGCAGGCAGCTTGCGGAACTGGGCCAGCCCCTGATCGTACGGACGGGCGAGATGCTGTCGGTCCTGGACGATCTTGCGCAAAGTTTCGACCTCACGGCCCTGTGGTCGCATGAAGAAACGGGAAACGACTGGACCTTTCAGCGGGACAAACGCGTGGCGTCCTGGTGCCGAACCCAGGGTATTCCCTGGCACCAGCCGCGCAATCACGGGGTTCGCCGCCGTCTGGCTTCGCGCGATGGCTGGGCCAAAGAGTGGGATCGCTTCATGAGCGAACCGATCACGCCCGCACCCATATTGCGGCCCATCCCGATGGACCCGGGTGGGATCCCGTCCAGCACGGAATTGGGGTTGCACCCGGACCCATGTCCACGGCGGCAGTCGGGCGGCCACACGGCGGCGTCGGACCGGTTGACCACATTCCTGAGCACGCGCGGCCGGACCTATCGCAGCGCGATGTCCTCACCTCAGCTGGGGGAACATGCGTGTTCGCGCCTGTCCCCGCATCTGGCATGGGGAACGCTGTCGATGCGCGAGGTGATGCAGGCCACATGGGCGCGGCAAAAAGCGCTGAGCCACACCTCCGACAAACAGTGGCGGGGGGCGATGTCCTCGTTCGAAGGCCGGCTGCTTTGGCACTGCCACTTTATCCAGAAACTGGAGGATGACCCCCGGATCGAGTTCCAGAACGTGCATCGCGCCTATGACGGGATCCGCCCCTCGGCCCCGGATTCGCATCGGCTGGAGGCCTGGGCCAACGGTGAGACCGGCCTGCCATTTGTTGACGCATGCATGCGGTACTTGCGGGCAACGGGGTGGCTCAACTTTCGAATGCGCGCGATGGTGATGGCGACGGCCAGCTATCACCTGTGGCTTGACTGGCGCGCACCCGGTGAGGTTCTCGCCCGCCTGTTCACCGATTACGAACCGGGCATCCACTGGAGCCAGGTGCAGATGCAGGCCGGCACCACGGGCATCAACGCGCTGAGGATCTACAACCCGGTGAAACAGGGCCATGATCAGGACCCGACCGGGACCTTTACACGCTGTTGGTTGCCGGAATTGGCTGATATCCCGGATCGCCATCTGCAAGAGCCGTGGAAGGCCGAGAACGCAGGTGCCGTGCTGGGCAAACGCTACCCGATGCCCATCGTCGATCACGTCGCGGCGGCCCGGTTCGCCCGGGATCGGATCTGGGCGGTGCGGCGCGGGGACGGTTTCCGGGACGAGGCTGCGAAGGTCTTGGCCCGGCATGGCAGTCGCAAAGGGCGTTTGCGGAAAGGAAACAGCCGTGCGGTCACCCGCAACCCGGCGCAATTGTCATTGGATCTGGGGGACTAGATGCGGATGCGGAAAAAGTCGGATCTTCCGACGAAAACCTGCGCTACATGCGGGCGCCCTTTCACCTGGCGGCGAAAATGGGCCAAGGTCTGGGACGAGGTCCGCCACTGCTCGCAGCGTTGCCGCCGAGCCCGATCATCTTCGACCGGCCAGAGTTAGAGGCTGTCGAGTATCTCGCGCGCGCTGTCGCGGTATTGGGCCTGTTTTTCGGGGTCCATCCGGTCCCAGGTTCGGTAGGCATGGCCCAATCTGGGATTGCCACGCAGCTTGTCGGCGTTGCGTGCCAGGAAATCCCAGTACAGTGGATTGAAAGGGCAGGCATTCGCACCGAACTTGCGTTTCACGTCATAGCGGCAATGCGAACAGTGATCCGACATCTTGTTGATGTAGTTTCCGCTTGCTGCGTAGGGTTTTGACCCAAGCAATCCGCCATCGGCGAATTGGCTCATTCCGATCACGTTGGGGGCCTCGACCCATTCATACGCATCGGCGTAAACCGCCAGGTACCACTCGTGGACTTCGTGCGGATCGACCCCGGCCAGCATCGCGAAATTGCCAGTCACCATCAGGCGCTGGATATGGTGGGCATAGGCGTGGTCGCGCGTCTGCCCGATTGCGGCCGCCATGCAGGCCATTTCCGTTTTGGCCGTCCAGTAGAAATCCGGCAGCGGGCGGGTTGCCCCGAAGTGGTTGCGCTCCGTGTACCCGGGCATGTTCAGCCAATAGAGGCCCCGAACATATTCTCGCCAGCCGATGATCTGACGGATAAAGCCCTCGACCGCATTCAAAGGCGCGCGGCCTTCATAGTAGGCACGCTCGACCTGCCGGCAGATCTCCATCGGCCCCAGCAGACCCGCGTTCAGGTAATGCGACAGGACCGAGTGATAGAGGAACGGCTCTGCCTGTAGCATTGCGTCCTGGTGGTCCCCGAACAGAGGCAGAGCGTGTTCCACGAAGTGGTCCAGCGCCTCGAGCGCGCCGGCGCGGGTCACTGCGAACCAGAACGGGCGCAGTTGTCCGAAGTTGTCGCCAAACTGGGTTTCGACAAGGCTCAGAACCTCGGTGGTGATGTCATCCGGGTCGGATCGGGGTGGTTGGGGCATAAACAGATCGGCAGTGGCGGGCTTGCGGTTTTCCGCATCAAAGTTCCAGCGCCCGCCTTCGGGTTGGTCGCCGTTCATCAACAGCCCCGTTTTGCGCCGCATCTCGCGATAGAAAAATTCCATCCGCAACTGCTTGCGTCCGTCCGCCCAATTGCGGAACTCTTGGTGCGTGGCGACAAACCGGTCATCTTCCAGCATATGTAGATCGGTTTGGCTCTGGTCCGCCCACTCAAGCAAGGCGGCTTTCAGCCGGTACTCGCCGGGCTCGGTCACCTGAACGCTCTCAATAGACAGATCCGCGGTGGCCCGCGCGATCTCGCCTGTGATGGAGCCGGTATTGTCAGGGTCATCCAGCCTGACATAACGAACCTGCCACCCCGCCGCACCGAGCTCATCTGCGAAATGGCGCATTGCCGAAAAGACAAACGCGATCTTCTTTTTGTGATGCGGAACATATCCCGCCTCGTCCGCGACTTCGGCCATCAACACCGTGTCGCGCGCCATCTTCGCCTGGCTCAAGGCGCTCAAGTCTTGGCTCAGTTGGTCGCCCAGCACCAGGATGAGCCGGCTGGGGGAGCGTTCGTTTGTCTGCGTCATTTCCGTCGAGTTAGGGCCGCCTCGCGGATGAGCAACCTAAACTTCTGGAAAGATTGAACGGCAGATAAATTGCGAAACCGAATCAACAGACGGGAAAACCGGCGGCGAAACACCGAAGTTTGTTCCGAGAAGCTATGGTGCCGCTGAAGGGACTCGAACCCCCGACCCCATCATTACGAATGACGTGCTCTACCAGCTGAGCTACAGCGGCCCATTCTTCCACGCGCACCCGCGCCCGTGGGGGCGTGGTATGCGGTGCGAAGGATCGTTTAAACCGTCCCACGGGCGTAGGCAAGACCGGTTGTTGACCCCAATGTGAGGTTTTCTTGGAGGGCGACTGGCCTTGTTCACCCGTCGTTCGACCCGAATGCCGCTCTGGCTGAGGGCAACCGACGATCCGGTCGGAATCAGGCGCGCTTTTCTCCGATTGATGCGATGCCCAGAACGGCAAGCACCTTGGCTTCGATCTGTTCGGCGTTCATACCCGCGACCGCGTACATGTCGGCGGGGCTGGCCTGGTCGATGAAAATGTCCGGCAGCACCATCGAGCGGTATTTCAGGCCACGATCGAACACGCCCTCATCCGCCAGCAGTTGTGCCACGTGGCTGCCGAACCCGCCGATGGCGCCTTCCTCGATGGTGATCAGCGCTTCGTGGTTGGCGGCCAGGTCCAGGATCAGGTCGCGGTCCAGCGGCTTGGCGAACCGGGCGTCGGCGATGGTCGGGGTGATACCGCGCGCGGCCAGAGATTCGCCGGCCTTCTGCACCTCGGCGAGGCGCGTGCCGAAAGACAGGAGCGCAACGCGTGCCCCCGACTGGATCAGGCGGCCCTTGCCGATTTCCAGAACCTGCCCGCGTTCGGGCAGATCGACGCCCACGCCCTCGCCCCGCGGATAGCGGAATGCGATGGGGCCGTCGTCATGGGCGGCGGCGGTGGCGACCATGTGCATCAGTTCGGCCTCGTCGGCGGCGGCCATCACAACCATGCCCGGCAGGTTGGACAGGTAGGCGATGTCGAACGACCCGGCATGGGTCGCGCCATCGGCGCCCACCAGCCCCGCGCGGTCGATGGCAAAGCGCACCGGCAGGCGCTGGATCGCCACGTCGTGCACCACCTGGTCATAGCCGCGCTGCAAAAACGTTGAATACATCGCGCAAAACGGTTTCAGCCCACCCGCCGCCAGCGCGGCCGAGAAAGTGACCCCGTGCTGCTCGGCAATCGCTACGTCAAAACAGCGCGACGGGTAGCGTTCGGCGAACAGGTTCAGCCCGGTACCGTCGGGCATCGCCGCGGTCACCGCCACGATCTTGTCGTCGCGGCTGGCCTCATCCACCAGGGTCTTGCCGAAGACCGAGGTGTAGGACGGTGCGTTCGACGGCGCCTTCTGCTGCTTGCCGGTGACCACGTCGAACTTGGCGGTGGCATGGCCCTTGTCGCGGGCCTGCTCGGCCGGGGCATAGCCCTTGCCCTTTTTGGTCAGCGCGTGGATCAGAATCGGCCCGGTCGCCCGCGCCTTGACCGTGCGCAGAACCGGCAGCAGCTGGTCCAGGTCATGCCCGTCGATCGGGCCGACATAGGAGAATCCCAGCTCTTCGAACAGCGTGCCGCCCACGGCCATGCCCTTGAGCATTTCCTTGGCGCGCTTGGCGCCTTCGCGGAACGGTTCGGGCAGCAGCGACACCGCCCCCTTGGCGGCGGCCTTCAGATCGTGGAACGGCTCTTCGGCATAGATGCGTGAAAGATAGTTCGACAGTGCACCCACGGGCGGGGCGATGCTCATCTCGTTGTCGTTCAGGATCACGATCAGGCGTTTTTTCAGGTGGCCAGCATTGTTCATCGCCTCGAAGGCCATGCCGGCCGACATCGACCCGTCGCCGATCACCGCGATCGCGTCGCCCAGCCCCTCGGGCGTGACCCCGCCCAGGTCGCGGGCCACGGCAAAGCCCAGCGCCGCGCTGATCGAGGTCGAGCTGTGCGCCGCGCCGAACGGGTCATAGGGGCTTTCGCTGCGCTTGGTGAACCCGCTCAGGCCGCCTTTCTGGCGCAGGGTGCGGATGCGGTCGCGCCGCTCGGTCAGGATCTTGTGGGGATAACACTGGTGCCCGACATCCCAGATGATCTTGTCGCGCGGCGTGTCGAACACCGCGTGCAGGGCCACGGTCAGCTCGACCACGCCCAGCCCCGCGCCCAGATGCCCGCCGGTCACCGATACGGCCGAGATCGTCTCGGCCCGCAACTCGTGTGCCAGCTGATGCAGCTGCACGTCCGAAAACTGCTTGAGATCCGCCGGGCGGTTCACAAGGTCCAGAAGCGGGGTTTTCGGACGGTCTGACATGGCATCCCTTACGGTTCAGCTTTCACGCGCAATAACGAAGCGGGCGGCGTCCTTCAAGGTTTCGGCCCGCGGTCCGTACGCGTCCAACGCGGCGCAGGCCTGCTCGACCAGCTCGGCAGCGCGCGCCTTCGCTGCATCCAGACCCAGCAGCGAAACGAAAGTTGCCTTGCCCGCCTGTGCGTCCTTCTGCAATCGTTTGCCCGCCTTTTCGCTGTCACCCTCCACATCAAGGATGTCGTCGGCGATCTGAAAGGCAAGACCCAGCGCACGGGCATATTGGCGCAATGGGGTCGGATCAGCCTCCGACAGAACAGCACCGGCGCACGCCGACCATTCGATCAGCGCCCCGGTCTTGCCGGCCTGAAGATGCGTGATTTCCGGCAGGGTCAAAGGTTGTTCGGCAGTTTCGGCAGCGATGTCCAACGCCTGACCCAGAACCATGCCTTGCGCACCGCTGGCCCGGGCGAGGGTCAGCGCCAGTTCGGCCCGAACGCCTGCAGATCCGACCTCGGGCCGGGTGCAAAGTTCAAATGCCAGCGACTGCAAAGCGTCGCCAGCCAGAACCGCAATGCCGTCGTTCCATTGCTTGTGCACGGTGGGGCGACCGCGACGCAGATCGTCATCGTCCATGCAGGGCAGATCGTCATGCACCAGGCTGTAGGCGTGCAGCGCCTCGATCCCGGTCGCGGGCCAGATCGCGCAGGTCTCGTCCATTCCGTGCAGCCGGGCGCTTTCCAGCACCAGAAATCCGCGCAGCCTCTTGCCGCCCTGCGTGGCATAGGCCATCGCGCGGGTCACATCGACATCGTCCAGCGCGCCCAGAACCAGATCGAACTGCGCCTGGATCAGCGCAGCATCCTGCACCAGCCTTCCGGAAAACATTACAGGCCTTCGACAGGAGTCGTCCCGGTGGGCTGACCATCGGCATCCAGCGTGATGGCGGCTACTTTCTCCTCGGCGCGCTTCAGCTCGTCCTCGCAGCGTTTCTTCAGCTTGGCGCCGCGCTCGTACAGGGCGATCGACTGGTCCAACGCCACGTCTCCGCGCTCCAGTTGGCCGACCACGGCCTCCAGCTCTTTCATCGCCTGTTCGAATGTCATCTGTTCAACGGGGGTCTCGGTCATCGGGCTGCCTTCATCAGTTCTTCAACATGGGCGCGTGTGGCCTTGGCCAGTGCGTTCAGATCATACCCGCCTTCCAGAGTCGAGACGATACGGCCCCCACACAGCTCATCGGCGATCCGGCACAGCTGCGCGGTGATCCAGGCGAAATCGTCGGTGGACCAGTTCAGATTGGCCAGCGGATCGTCCTGATGGGCGTCGAACCCGGCCGAGATGATGATCAGCTCGGGCTTGAACGCGCGCAGCCGAGGAAAGGCCTGCGCCTCGTAGGCCGCGCGCATCTCGGCCCCGCCGGTGCCGGGGGCCAACGGGATGTTCACGATGGTGTCATGCGCACCGGTTTCATCCGGTCGCCCCGAGCCCGGCCACAGCGGCATCTGCTGGCTGGTGATCACCAGCGCCTGGGTCTCGTCCCACAGCAGATCCTGCGTGCCATTGCCGTGATGCACGTCAAAATCCACCACCGCGACCCGATCCAGCCCGTGATGATCCAGCGCATGCTTCGCTGCCAGAGCAGCGTTGCCGAATAGGCAGAACCCCATGGCGGTTTCCCGTTCGGCGTGATGGCCCGGCGGCCGAATGGCGCAGAACGCATTCGGCGCCTCACCGCCCAGCACCATGTCCACCGCCCGCACCACGGCCCCCGCCGCACGATAGGCCGCATCGACCGAGCCGGGCGACATGAACGTATCCCCGTCGATCTGGCGGAACCCCTCGGTCGGGCGGCTGTCACGGATTTCGCGGATGAAACTCTCGGGATGGATGCGCAGCAGATCATCGTCCGCCGCCAGCGGTGCGGTCACCCGCTGCAGGTCCAGCGGCTCAAGCGCATGCAGGATATGTTCCAGCCGGGCCACCCGCTCGGGGTGCCCCTCGGGGGTGACATGACCCAGACAATCGGCATGCGTCAAAACAGCGGTCTTCATGAAACTCCCCCACTTCATCTGGCCAACAATACCCTCGCCGAAGGCAAGAAAACGCCGCGCAGCGGCAAAATCAATCGGGCGCCAGCATATATCCCGCGCCCCGCACCGTCTGCAGATAGCGCGGCTGCTTGGGGTCCTGCTCGATCTTGCGGCGCAAGCGGGTGATCTGCACGTCCACCGCGCGTTCCTGCGCCTGCCCCTTGTCGCGCCCCAGATCTTCGACCAGCTTCGACCGGCTGATCGGCTCGCCCGGCTGGGCCGAGAAGATCTTCATCAACTGGCTTTCAGTGGCGGTCAGCCGCACCGGCTCTTCGCCCTGCCACATCTCGCCGCGTTCAATGTCATAGCGGATCGGCCCCAGATGCAGGATCTTGGCGGCCGTATCCTGCGCCGTGGTTTCCGGCATCCGCCGCAGGATGGCGTTGATCCGCAACAGCAGTTCCTTGGGCTCGAACGGCTTGGCCAGGTAATCGTCGGCCCCGGCTTCCAACCCGGCGATCCGGTGCTCGGTCTCGCCGCGTGCGGTCAGAAGAAGGATCGGCGTGTCGTGTGTCTCGCGCAGGGCTCGGGTCAGGCTGACGCCATCCTCACCCGGCATCATCACATCCATCACGATCAGGTCGAAATCCAGCCCCGACAGGACCCGTCGCGCATGGGCGGCATCACGCGCCGCCGTCACCAGAAATCCGCTGCGCATCAAGAACTTCTTGAGTAGATCGCGGATGCGTTCATCGTCATCGACGATCAGAAGGTGGGCGTCCACATCGCTCATGAAGTTGAATCCCGCAGTTTCACATAGGCTCGACGCATATCAGCATCCATCATCGCTTCAAGAACTTTGCGGAACCCGGCAACCGCCTCGGGGCCGGCATCCTTGTAGGCCGCGCGCATACGGGCGCGCTGGGCGTCCGACAGCTGCGACTCGAGCGCCTTGCCCTTTTCGGTCAGGTACAGATGGCGTTCGCGCTTGTCGACGGTGCCGACCCGGCTCTCGACCAGGCCATCGTCGATCAGCGTGCGCAGCACACGGTTCAGCGACTGCTTGGTCACCCCCAGGATCGCCAGCAGGTTGTTCACCGTGGTGCCCGGCGCGCGGTTGATGAAATGGATCGCCCGGTGATGCGCCCGCCCATAGGCCATTTCGCTTAAGATGCGGTCGGGGTCGGCGGTAAAGCCGCGATAGGCAAAGAACATCGCCTCGATCCCCTGCCGAAGCTGTTCATCTGTCAGAAACAACAGGCTTTCTCCGCCAAAGACCGGGGCGGGGCGGATCTCGGACATATCGGGCCTCATTCGTTACGCGCCCCGACTTTAAGTCAGCGTTATTGACATTCCAAGGGCGGACAGGTATCGAATCGCAGTTTTTGCGCAATTTTGTGTCCGGGCCGGACCTAAGTGGCGCAACAATCGGAAATGTAGCCCGGGTCAGGAGGTTTCGGATGGCGGGATATGACGATCGTGACGGTGTCATCTGGATGGATGGCGAATTTGTGCCCTGGCGCGATGCCAAGGTGCATGTCCTGACCCATGCGATGCACTATGCCAGCTCGGTCTTCGAGGGCGAGCGCGCCTATAACGGCAAGATCTTCAAAAGCCGCGAACATTCCGAGCGGTTGATCAAATCGGCCGAGGCGCTGGACATGCCGATGCCTTACACGGTTGATCAGATCGAGGCGGCCAAGGCCGAAACACTGGAAAAAAGCGGCCTCAAAGACGCTTACGTGCGCGCGCTGGTCTGGCGCGGCTCGGGCGAGGATATGGGCGTGGCCTCGGCGCGCAACCCGGTCCGCATGGCCATCGCGGTCTGGCCTTGGGGCGCCTATTACGGCGACGCCAAGATGCAGGGCGCCAAGCTGGACATTGCCGAGTGGAAGCGGCCCAGCCCGGAAACGATCCCGGTCCATGCCAAGGCGGCGGGGCTGTACATGATCTGCACCATCTCCAAGCACAAGGCCGAGGCCAAGGGCTGTTCGGATGCCTTGTTCATGGATTACCGCGGCTATGTGGCCGAGGCGACCGGTGCCAACGTATTCTTCGTCAAGGATGGCGAAGTGCATACGCCGCTGGCCGACTGCTTCCTGAACGGGATCACCCGCCAGACGGTGATTCAGATGCTGAAAGACAAGGGCATCACCGTACACGAACGCCACATCCTGCCCGAGGAGATGGCCGATTTCGAACAGTGCTGGCTGACCGGCACCGCGGCCGAGGTCACGCCGGTGGGCCAGATCGGCGAGTATACCTTCGAGGTCGGCGACCTGACCCGCGAGATCGCCAACGATTACGAGCAGCTGGTCCGCAGCTGATCCGACATCCGCGCGGGCGGTGGCCAACCGGCCTTGCCGCCCGTCCGGACCTTGTTGCAGATCGTCCGCAGCGCTGGACGGTCGGGTGCGAATCCGTATCCTTGGCGCATGTTGGACCTGCTCAGCGATATCCTGACGCGCCTTTCCCTGAGGGGCACCCTGTATTTCCGGACCTCGTTCACGCCGCCCTTCGGCGTGCAGGTACCTGCATTCGAAAACGTCGCCCGGTTTCACTTCGTCCAGCGCGGAGAGCTGAAGGTGCATGTGTCCACCACCGGCGAGACCCTGCGGTTGCGGCAGGGGGATCTGATCCTGATCCCGCACGGGGCCGCGCATGCGCTGCTGTGCAACGAGGTCCGGCCCGTGGATGCCCTGCCGCTGGAGCAGGTCCTGGACCGGGCCGGCTACAAGGGTGATGGTGTGCTGGTCTATGGCGGAGCCGAGCAGGACCGTGACACCCAACTGATCTGCGGGCATTTCTCGTTTGCCGGTCCGGCCGGGCGGCGCGGCACCGGGCACATGCTGATCGATCGCCTGCCGCCCTATATCCTGATCGAGAACTACGGCGAATCCGCCGGGGCCTGGATCGAGGCGACGCTGCGGATGATCGAATCCGAGGTTGCGGGCGCCCGGATCGGCGGTGACCTGATCGCGCTGAAACTGTCCGAGGTTCTGTTCGCCCAGGCGATCCGCGCCTATCTGGAACATCAAAGCCCCACCGATGCGGCCCTGTCGGGCTTCGCCGATCCACGTATATCACGCGCGCTGGGCGCCTTTCACCGCGACCCGGCCCGCGAGTGGAGCGTGGCATCGCTGGCGCGTGAAGCCGGCATGTCGCGCACGACATTCGCACAGCTGTTCACCCAGAAGATGGGCACCACGCCCATGCAATACCTGACCGACTGGCGTATGCAGATCGCCTGCCACGGACTGATCGAAAGCCGCTGGAACGTGGCCGACGCGGCGGCTCAGGTCGGCTATGCCTCCGAGGCGGCGTTTTCGCGGGTGTTCAAGAAGCAGATCGGTCTGTCTCCGGCCGCCTACAGGGCGATGCACTGATCCGGCGATTCGGCGGACGATCTGCAAGATATCCCAAACGATCTGGGCTGCTGCGTTCGAGTTGGCGAGCCTATCCTTGATCCGTCCTCAATCAAGGAAAGGAAACATCATGTCTCTGCGTTTTGTTACTCGCACCATTCATGCCTATCTGGACTACCCGGTGGCACTGGCCCTGATTGGGCTGCCTTTTGCCCTGGGACTGGGCGCGTCGAACCCGATTGCGCTGTGGCTGTCGGTGGCCACCGGCGTGGCGGCTTTCGTGTTGACGGCGCTGACGGATCATCACCTGGGTGTTTGGCGCGTGCTGCCCTACAGGTTTCACCTGGCCGTCGATCTGCTGGTGGGGCTCACCTTCCTGTTCGCGCCCAGCCTGTTCGGCTTCACCGGTCTGGATGCGGTCTACTACTGGCTGAATGGCGCCGCTGTGGTGGCCGTAGTCTCGCTCAGCGCGCCCGACCAGACAGCCACCGCCTGACCCCTTGCTCCGGCCATTTGGGCGGGGCGAATTTTGGTCTTGAAAAATCCGACAGAAATTGTCAGTTTTAGCCCAACGCCAGATACCCCGGTATCAAGCCTTTGATTCCGAGACGGCCTGCGCGCCAAGCCGAACACCTGCGAGGGCGCGCCACCGTCTCGGAAACGATTTCGGAAAGGCCACGCGATGCGCGACCCGATACTCGAACTTCTGTCCAGTTCAGACCTGCCCCTTGGCAGCGGGTGTTGCGCCGATGGCGACCTGGTGGCCTACCTGGACTGCAAGTGCCAGAACGGACGCTGTGATCGGGCGGCCGGGGTCGCGGACGCCCGGATTGCCACCGTCCCCCGGAAAACGCCGGCGGCACCGGCAAGTGGTGCTGTCCCGCGTTGACCGATCAGAAATCGACGCCGCGCTGGGCCTTGATGCCGGCCTGGAAGGGGTGCTTCTCCTCGGTCATTTCGGTGACCAGATCGGCATATTCGCGCAGCGCCTGCGGCGCGTCGCGCCCGGTCAGGAACACGCTGGTCCGGTCCGAGCGGGCCTTCAGCCCCTCGATCACCGCGTCCACCGACAGGTATTCATAGCGCAGGGCGATGTTGATCTCGTCCAGCACCACCAAGTCATAGTCGCCGCTGGCCATCAGGTCGCGCGCCTTGTCGAAGGCGGCGGTGGCGGCGGCGATGTCGCGGTCGCGGTCCTGGGTGTCCCAGGTGAAGCCTTCGCCCATCGTGTGCCAGGTGACCAGATCGCGTTCTTCGAAGAACCGCCGCTCGCCGGTCTTCCATTTGCCCTTGATGAACTGCACCACGGCGACCTTCTGGCCCCAGCCCAATGCGCGGATCACCACGCCGAAGGCGGCCGAGGATTTGCCCTTGCCCTTGCCGGTGTTGATCAGCACCAGCCCGCGGCCGGGATCTACGGCCTCGGACACTTTCTTGCGGTGCTGGGCCTGCACCTGTTGCATCTTCTGTTTGTGGTCCTGTGCGTCGCTCATGGCAAAACCTCGTTGATTGTTCGCGCCAACCTAGGCGATGGGCGCGAAAGGTAAAGTCAGGGTTTGTGATCGGTCAGTGACCGCGCTTTGCCGCGTTCCAGTCCCAGCTGGTGTTCGCGCCAGATCACCACTGCATTGCCGGCGATCACCAGCGCCGCCCCCAGCAGGATCGCCAGGGTCGGCAGCTCGTCAAACCAGACATAGCCGATGAAGATCGCAAACAGCATCGACGTGTAGTCATAGGGCGCCAGCATCGAGGCCTGCCCGAACCGGTAGGACGAGGTCACCAGAATCTGCGCGACGCCGCCGATCAGCCCCATCGTAATCAGGATCAGCAGCTGGTTCAGGGTCGGCATGGTCCAGCCCCAGAACACGGTCAGCGCTGACAGCAGCGTGGCGGTCATCGAGAAATAGAAGACGATTGCGGCGGGGTGATCGACCTGAACCAGTTGCCGGATGTGGATCTGCACGAAGCCACGGGCCACGGTCGCGCCCAGCACGCACAGCGCGCCGATCGTGGCGCCGGTACCCAGATCGGCCGAGCCCAGCCGGGGCCAGATCATGATCAGCACGCCCAAGAGCCCGATCGCCACTGCGCCGATGCGGATCAGGCGGATGCGCTCGCCCAGCAGCAGCGCGGCCAGGATCAGGGTGAAGATCGGAGTGGCATAGCCGATCGCCGTAACCTCGGGCAGCGGCAGAAGGCTGAGCCCGGTGAAGGTCAGGCCCATGGCGGTGGTGCCCAGCACCCCGCGCCAGAAATGGCCCATGGGTTTCCTGACGACAAAGCCCTGCGCCAGTTCCCCGCGCGAGATCAGCCAAGCCACGATCACCGGCACCGCGAAAAGCGAACGGAAAAACACCATCTGGCCTGGCGGGAAATCCGCCGACAGCGCCTTGACTAGCGCCGACATCGCCGTGAACAGGAACAGCGCGCTGAGTTTCAGCGTCACGGCCAGCACGGGGCGATGAGAGGTCAGGGATTGGGCCATCGGCGCGACCCTGCGCCTTTGCGCGGCAAAGATCAACGGGTCGGATTGGGGCGTGTCCAGCTGTCGGGCAGGGGGCTGCCGATCTCTTCGGCAAATTCGGTCAGAAACCGGATCATGCGCCGGACCCGTTGCTGAGCGATCTGCCGTCCGGCTTCGGTCAGCATGTCGTCGGGCAGGGCCAGCAGCTTCACCTTCCAGTGGTCGATGGAATAGTGCAGATCGTCCAGCGGCCGGTGCGATGCGAACGGATCGGCCGGATCATAGAGCGTCCGCCCCAAAGCGCCGGACACCGAGAAATTCCGTGCGATCCCGATGGCGCCCAGCGCATCCAATCGGTCGGCATCGCGCAGGATGCGCGCCTCGGGCGTCTCGGGCGGGATGTTGGCGGAAAAACTGTGCGCCTCGATCGCGTGGCGGGTGGCGGCGATCTGGGCATCGCTCAGGCCCAGGTCTCGCAGAACAGGCTCGGACTCCTCGGCCGACCGGCGCGAGGCCAGGTGTCGGTCGGGGTCGTTCTTGGGCAGGTTGACCAGATCGTGCAGATAGCAGGCCGCCAGCAGCACGGTCCTGTCGGTTTGCGCATCGGCGATGGCGCGGGCATTGACCCAGACACGGTCCAGATGGGCCAGGTCATGGGCCGGGTCGGTGATCATCCGCTGCGCGACGACCGCGCGTAGGCGGTCGCGCAGCTCAGCCAATCCGTCCACGGTTCTCACCGATCTGGCCCCGATGCAGCAGCAGGTGGTCCAGGATCACGCAGGCCATCATCGCCTCGCCCACCGGCACGGCGCGGATGCCGACGCAGGGGTCGTGGCGGCCCTTGGTGATGATCTCGGTCTCTTCGCCCGATTTGGTGATGGTCTTGCGCGTGGTCAGGATCGATGAGGTCGGTTTAACTGCAAAACGCACCACGATGTCCTGCCCGGTCGAGATACCGCCCAGAATGCCGCCTGCATGGTTCGAGCTGTATTGCGGGCCGTTCTGGCCCATGAAAATCTCGTCGGCATTGGCCTCGCCGGTCAGTTCGGCGGCGGCCATGCCTTCGCCAATCTCGACGCCCTTGACCGCGTTGATCGACATCATCGCCGCGGCCAGATCGGTGTCGAGCTTGCCATAGACCGGCGCGCCGAGGCCCGCGGGAACGCCGCGCGCCACTACTTCGACCACCGCGCCGACCGAGTTGCCGGATTTGCGCAGATCGTCCAGATAGGCCGCCCAGTCCTCGGCGGCTTGTGCATCCGGGGTCCAGAACGGGTTCTGTTCGATCTGCGCCCAGTCAAAGTTGGCCCGGTCGATCCGGTGCGGGCCGATCTGGGTCATGTAGCCGGTGATCTGGACATTGGGCGCGATCTGTTTGATCGCCTCGCGCGCCAGCCCGCCCGCGGCCACCCGCGCCGCCGTTTCCCGGGCCGAGCTGCGCCCGCCGCCGCGATAGTCGCGGATGCCGTATTTCTGCCAATAGGTAATGTCGGCATGGCCGGGGCGGAACTTGTCCATGATGTCCCCGTAGTCCTTCGAGCGTTGATCGGTGTTCTCGATCATCAGCTGGACCGGGGTGCCGGTTGTCTGGCCCTCGAACACGCCTGACAGGATCTCCACCTGATCGGGCTCGCGCCGCTGGGTGGTGAACTTGTTCTGGCCCGGTTTGCGCTTGTCCAGCCAGTGCTGGATCATACCCTCGTCGATCGGGACGCCGGGCGGGCAGCCATCCACCGTGGCGCCCAGCGCGGGGCCGTGGCTTTCACCCCAGGTGGTGACGCGGAAAAGGTGTCCAAAGCTGTTCATCGACATGGGGCGTGCTCCTTTGAGGGTCGTGATTAACGGCGAGAGCCTGCCGCCTCAAGCGGATTTGCGGTTGGGGCATCGCTGCCCCAACCCAGTGTGCTTAGGCCGCACGGGTCAGTGCGGCGCGGGTTTCGACGATTTTCAGCGCCGCCCGAGCTGCCTCGCGCCCCTTTTCCACGAAATGCGCGCGGTAGATGGCGTTGTGATGGTCGGTTTCCTGGTACTGGTGCGGCGTCAGCGACACCGACAGGACCGGCACGCCGGTTTCCAGCCCCGCGCGCATCAGCCCGTCAACCACGGCCTGCGCCACGAAATCGTGCCGGTAGATGCCGCCATCGACGACAAAAGCCGCGCAGGCCACGGCGGCATAGCGGCCCGTCCGGGCCAGGTCGCGGGCCAGCAGGGGCATCTCGAACGCGCCCGGCACGTCGAACACATCGACCTGATCGGCGGGGATCAGCTCCAGAAAACCGTCCAGCGCGCGGTCGACGATATCGGCATGCCAGTTGGCTTTGACGAAAGCATAGCGGGTGTGTGTCATCGTGATCTCCTTTCAGCTTGGTGGCCTGCTGGCGGGTGCGAACGGTTTCGCGGCCAGCGCGGCATGACACGTCACCCAAGGCGATCACGGACAGACGCGCCCTTGGCGGGGCGCGCTGCTCGTTCTCTTTCATCCGGACTTTAACCGTCGGCTCTGGCTTCTCACCAGATCTGCTGACACTCTGCCGGTTGGATGGCAGAGCCGCTCGCGGGCTGACGGGCCTGGGCCCGCATACCGCCGGTGGGGAATTCCGCCCCGCCCTGAGAACGGCGCGACCTTGCCAAGCGCACGCGCGATCTGCAAGACCTGTCTGCAGGAGGACGGTCATGCACCCCAACCCAGCCTTTCGCGCCGAGGACCGCGCGCGCCATGTGGAGTTTGCCCGCAGCCGGGGGTTCGGTGTACTGGCACTGTCGGTCGACGGCCCGCCATTGATCAGCCATGTGCCGTTTCTGCTGTCCGAGGATGGGGCGGTGGCCGAGCTGCATCTGGTGCGGTCGAACCCGATCGTGCGGGCGCTGGCCAACCCGCAGGAGGCGCGGATCGCGGTTCAAGGGCCCGACGGCTATGTCTCGCCCGATTGGTACGGGGTCGCGGATCAGGTGCCCACATGGAACTATGTGGCGGTCCACCTGACCGGCCGGCTGGAAATGCAGCCCCAGGACCGGCTGCGCGATCTTCTGGATCGGCAATCGGCCTTTTTCGAAGAGCGGCTGCAACCCAAACCGCCCTGGCGCGCCGACAAGATGGACCCGGCGGCGCTGGAGCGCATGATGCGCATGATCGTGCCCTGCCAGATGCAAATCACCCAGATCGACGGCACCTGGAAACTGAACCAGAACAAGCCCGAGGCGGCGCGGCTGGCCGCAGCCGAGAATGTCGAGCAGTCCGGGATCGGCACCGAGCTTGGTCAACTGGCCGCCCTGATGCGGGACAGTTGACTGGCGCCGGGTTGGGTTCAGTCGGTGAACGTGGCCAGATAGGCGGCGATGTCCTCGGCGCCTGTCTTCAGCTTGACGCTCATGTTCGGGCGAGCGGTGTCGTCGTTCAGGAAGTCCTGGATGAACCCGATCGGGTCGCGGGCGTAGGCGGCGATGTTCTCCTGCGTCCAGACCAGGCCGTTTTCACCGGCGCGGATCATGTCATCGGTGAACATGCCGATGGGCAGCCGTTCGCTGCCGTTCAGATAGTCGTTTTCGGTTCCGGCGGCCCTGCCGACCACACCATAGAGATTCGGGCCGGTGATGCCGCCTTTGACCAGAACCTCGCCATCCTTGATGATTGCGTGACAGGAAGAGCAGCGGTTGTAGAGTTTCTCGCCGCGCGCGGCGTCGCCTTCGGCGGCGGCCTGGTGTGCGGCGGTGAACGCGAGCAGCAGAATGGCATTTTTAGACAAAGTCATTTGGGTCCTCATTCAGATCGGTCGCGCGCCCGCCGCCTTTGCTTGAAAAACCCCGGGATCGCAACCGGGAAATTCATCGCAACGCAACCAAAAAAATGATTTCAAAATAGATGTTTACATGGGTTTCGTGGTCCCGAAACCGCGCAGTCAGGTTGCTGTCGTATATGCCTCGTGCCGGATACCCGAGTGAACAGGTGCTCGGCCGGGCCAAGGCCGATAGCCGTGGCGAAGGGTCAGAGAATCACCTGCGAAGTGATTCGCGCCTTGGAACGGCGATTTTCGCAACATCCGAGGAAGTTCTTGAAAAATGACCCCTTCATTGTGACATGAATGCCCAGATGCGGCGTAGTGCGCGCCTATGACCGCTGGACGAACCGATTTCCGCCAGCTAGATACCCGCGATGAGACGCCGCTTTGATGCGGTGCTGATGCATGTTTGCCCGTAGCCGGGCGCTGGAATCGGAGAAAACCTCGTGTCCCACGCAGAAGACCACGAAGGCACCCGCAGAGATTTCCTCTACTACGCCGCCGGCGGCGCAGGTGTCGTTGCAACGGGAGCCGCCGTGTGGCCCCTGGTCAACCAAATGAACCCCTCGGCAGACGTTCAGGCGCTGTCCTCGATCCGCGTGGACGTCAGCGGCGTCGAGATCGGCACCCAGATCACGGTCAAGTGGCTGGGCAAGCCCGTCTTCATTCGTCGCCGTACCGAAGAAGAGATCAACTGGGGCCGCGAAGTGCCGCTGGAGGATCTGCCGGATCAGAACGACCGGAACGAAAACAAGCCGAACCTGCCCGCGACCGATGAAAACCGGACGCTGGACGAAGCCGGCGAATGGCTGGTGATGATGGGCGTCTGCACCCATCTGGGCTGCGTTCCTCTGGGCGACGGCGCTGGTGATTTTCACGGGTGGTTCTGCCCGTGCCACGGATCGCACTACGATACGGCGGGCCGTATCCGCAAAGGTCCCGCTCCGGAAAACCTGCATATCCCGGTCGCCGAGTTCCTCGACGAAACCACCATCAAGCTGGGTTAAGGAGACGCGCTCATGTCCGGTATCCCGCACGATCACTATGAACCGAAGACCAACGGCGAGAAGTGGCTGAACAGCCGTCTGCCCATCGTCGGCCTTCTATACGACACTTTGATGATCCCCACCCCGAAGAACCTGAACTGGATGTGGATCTGGGGCATCGTCCTGACCTTCTGCCTGGCGTTGCAGATCGTCACCGGCATCGTTCTAGTGATGCACTATACCCCGCATGTCGATCTGGCCTTTGCCAGCGTCGAGCACATCATGCGCAACGTAAACGGCGGCTACATGCTGCGGTACCTGCACATGAACGGCGCGTCGCTGTTCTTCGTGGCGGTCTATATCCACATCTTCCGCGGCCTGTTCTACGGTTCGTACAAGGCGCCGCGCGAAGTGACCTGGATCATCGGCATGCTGATCTACCTGATGATGATGGGCACCGCCTTCATGGGTTATGTTCTGCCTTGGGGTCAGATGTCCTTCTGGGGCGCCACCGTGATCACCGGCCTGTTCGGCGCGATCCCCTTCGTGGGCGAAGCGATCCAGACCTGGCTGCTGGGCGGACCGGCCGTCGACAACGCGACGCTGAACCGCTTCTTCTCGCTGCACTATCTGCTGCCCTTCATCATCGCAGGGCTGGTCATCGTGCATATCTGGGCCTTCCACACCACCGGCAACAACAACCCCACGGGTGTTGAAGTTCGCCGCACGTCGAAAGCCGAGGCCGAGAAAGACACGCTGCCGTTCTGGCCCTATTTCGTGATCAAGGACCTGTTCGCGCTGGCCGTCATCCTGGTCGTGTTCTGGGCGATCGTCGGCTTCATGCCGAACTACCTGGGCCATCCGGACAACTACATCGAAGCCAACCCGCTGGTCACGCCCGCGCACATCGTGCCCGAATGGTACTTCCTGCCGTTCTACGCGATCCTGCGTGCCTTCACCAGCGAAGTCTGGGTCGTGCAGTTCGCCAGCTTCATCACCGGTGGCATCATCGACGCCAAGTTCTTTGGTGTTCTGGCGATGTTCGGTGCAATCCTGGCGATGGCGCTGGCGCCGTGGCTGGACACTTCGACCGTGCGTTCGGGCAAGTACCGCCCGATGTTCAAATGGTGGTTCTACCTTCTGGTCATCGACTTCTTTGCCCTGATGTGGCTGGGTGCGATGCCGGCGGAAGAGCCCTATGCGACCTTCTCGCTGATCGCGTCCGCCTACTGGTTCGCCTATTTCTTCGTGATCCTGCCGATCCTGGGTGTCATCGAAAAGCCCGATGCCCAGCCGGAAACCATCGAAGAAGACTTCAACGCGCATTATGGCAAGGCTGACGCCGACGCCACGCCGGCCGAGTAAGAAGAGGGACCGGAAACCATGTTCAAGAAACTTGCAATCGGTGCCGCGTTTGCCATCGCCCTTGCTCCTGCTGCGGTATCCGCAGCCGGAGGCGGCGAGCAGCATATCGAGGACTTCGACTTCTCGTTCGAAGGGCCTTTTGGCGCTTACGATCAGAACCAGCTTCAGCGCGGCCTGCAGATCTATACCGAGGTTTGCGCGGCCTGCCACGGTCTGAAGTACGTACCGCTGCGCGACCTCACGGCGCTGGGCTACTCGGAAGAAGAAGTCATCGCTTATGCCGCCGGCTCGTTCGAGGTGTTCGATCCCGAGCTGGACGATTTCCGCCCCGCGAAGCCGACCGATCACTTCCCGGCCAACGATGCCGTGGGCGCACCTGACCTGAGCCTGATGGCCAAGGCACGTGCAGGCTTCCACGGCCCCTACGGTCTGGGGATCAACCAGCTGGTCAAAGGCATGGGTGGCGCTGAATACATCGCCTCGCTGCTGGACGGCTATACCGGCAAGGAAAAAGAAGAGGCCGGCACGATCCTGTACGAAAACACCGCCTTCCCGGGCGGCTGGATTTCGATGGGTCCGCCGTTGTCTGACGAACAGGTCGAGTTTGCCGACGGACACGAAAACACCGTCGAGGCCATGTCCCAGGACGTCGCAGCGTTCCTGATGTGGGCCGCCGAACCGAAAATGATGGATCGCAAGGCCTCGGGCTTTGTTGGGGTTCTGTTTCTGACCATCATGTCGGTGCTTCTCTACTTGGTGAACAAGCGCCTGTGGGCGCCGGTCAAAGGCAAAAAGTCGGTTTGACCTGAAGGTCACCTGCAAAAGCAAGACAACCCCGCGCATGGCGCGGGGTTGTTTCTTTTTGCGGTCGGAAGTTCGCCGAACCGGGCATCAGCGCGGGCTTATTCACAGCTTTTAAGCGGAATGCGCATGGCGCCGGCGGGGTCGGCTGCTCAGGTTTTCGACAGCGTCAGGCGGTCTGACGCAGGATCGAAACCGAGGAGACCCGACATGAAACTACCCATACTTGCAGCCGCGTTGCTTGTGGCCACTCCGGTTCTGGCTCTGGACCTGGTGCCGGATACGGGACTGGGCAAGACAGAGACCGAAGTGCGCACCGCTCTGACCGAGCTTGGCTATGACGTGCGCAAGATCGAAATGGAGGACGGTGAAATCGAGGCCTATGTCGTGAAAGACGGACAGATGGCCGAGGTCTATGTGGACCCCGCGTCCGGCAAGATCCAAAAGATCGAGGACAAGTGACCGGCAATGTCTGAGTCAATCCAGCACCAGGGCGGGCGCGAGGGCGCCCGCACCATCCGGGTCTGGGACCCGCTGGTCCGCCTGATCCACTGGTCGGTGGTTCTGGGCATTCTGCTCAACGCCGCTGTGACCGACCCCGAGGGGCTGCCGCATGAATATGTCGGTTATGCCGTGCTCGGGCTGGTTCTGCTGCGCTTGGCCTGGGGCGTCCTTGGGCCGGCACCGGCCAGGTTCTCGGCATTTCCGTTCAGCCCGAATGCTGCGGTCCGACATGTGCGTGACACCGTCCGGGGCGACCGGTCGGTTCACCTGTCGCACAATCCTCTGGGCGCGCTGATGGTCTACAACATCTGGATGACGTTGGGCTTCATCTGCGCCACAGGCATCATGATGGGTACCGCGGCCTTCTTCGGGGTGGGTTGGGTCGAGGATGCGCACGAGCTGGCGTTCAACTGGCTGATGCTCAGCGTTCTTCTGCACGTGCTTGGCGTGCTTTTGGACCAACGTCGAACCGGTGTCGCTCTGGTCAAAGCCATGGTATCAGGAGACAAGAATATTCCTGATGGCTGGTCGACCAAATGATCAAATGGATCACCGAAAACCTGCGGTCCGGCGATGCGGATGCACGCCGGGCCGTTCTGATGGCGGCGATGATCGTGGTTCAGGGTCTATGCGCCGCATTCTACATGGGCGACGCCATTCTGGACCTCGATGGCAGCGAGCCCCTGGCACATCTCGTTTTGGAATCCCTGGTCGCGACCGTACTTTGCCTTGGCGTCCTGTTCTTCATGCTCGAGCTGCGCAGATTGCTGGCGCGAATGGACCAGGCAAAACAAGGCCTGCGCGCGGCGCAGGGCGAAATGAGCGCCGTGATCGACACTTTCTTTACCCGCTGGGGCCTGACCAGCGCCGAGCGCGAAGTGGGCCTGTTGATCCTCAAGGGCGTCGACAATGAGAATATCGCCCGGATCCGAGGCCGCGCCGTGGGTACCGTTCGCGCGCAATCGGCTTCGATCTATGGAAAAGCCGGCGTGGACGGGCGGGCCCAACTGATCAGTGTTTTCATGGAAGAGCTTCTGGCGACTGACGGGCCGGCCTGAGAGGCGTCAGGCCACCAGCTGCTGATCGCGAACCCCGGTGATGGCGGCAGTCACGATCTGCCCTTCGGGTTGCGCGTTCGCAAATGTCACTTCGGTGAACTGCTCGGTCCGGCCCATGTGAGAATTCTCCATCAGAATGTGATGGGTCTTGCCCAGTTGGGCCGCCAGGTGCCTTGCTACCTGCGTATCACCCGCCTCACGTAGCCTGGCCGCACGTTCCTTTGTGACCTTGCCGTTGACCTGCTGCGGAATGCGCGCCGCCGGCGTACCTTCTCGCTTGGAATAGGGAAAGACATGCAGCCAGGTCAGGTCGCAGTCGGTGACCAGTTTCAGCGAGTTCTCGAAATGCGCCTCGGTTTCCGTCGGAAAGCCCGCGATGATGTCGGCGCCAAAGGTGATCTCGGGGCGCAGCTTGCGGGCCTCTTCGGTAAAGCGGATGGCGTCGTCGCGCAGGTGGCGGCGCTTCATCCGTTTCAGGATCAGATCGTCACCATGCTGCAGCGACAGGTGCAGATGCGGCATCAGGCGTGGCTCGGTCGCGATGGCCTGCATCAGGTTCTCGTCCACCTCGATCGAATCGATCGAGCTGATGCGCAGGCGCGGCAGGTCCGGCACCAGTTTCAGGATGCGCATGACCAGATCGCCCAGCTTGGGGCTTGCCGGCAGGTCGGCGCCCCATGAGGTCAGGTCGACCCCGGTCAGCACCACCTCGTTATAGCCCCGGTCCACCAGCCGCTTGATCTGGTCCACCACCACGCCCGCCGGGACGCTGCGCGAGTTGCCGCGGCCATAGGGGATGATGCAGAAGGTGCAGCGATGGTCACAGCCGTTCTGGACCTGCACATAGGCGCGCGAGCGGGTGCCGAACCCGTCGATCAGATGACCCGCGGTTTCGGTGACAGACATGATGTCATCGACCTGCATCGCCTCGGTCTCGCCGATGAAATCGGCGGCCATGCCCTTCCAGGTTTCGGGGCGCATCTTCTCGGTGTTGCCGATCACCGCATCGACCTCTTCCATCTCGGCAAAGGTCTGGGGCTCGGTCTGGGCCGCGCAGCCGGTGACGATCAGCCGGGCATTGGGGTTCTCGCGGCGCAGCTTGCGGATCTCCTGCCGGGCCTTGCGCACGGCTTCGGCGGTGACGGCGCAAGTGTTCACGATCACCGCATCTGTCAGGCCGGCCTGCTGCGACAGCTCCTTCATCGCTTCGGTCTCGTAGGCGTTGAGCCGGCAGCCCAGCGTGGTGAATTTCGGCGGGTTCATCCCAGCGTCCTCAGGAATTCGGGCGTCAGCGTGCCCGAGAAGACATGGCAGGTGGGACCGGTCATCCAGACGCCGTCCTCGCGCCAGTCGATCCAGATGGTGCCGCCGTCCAGCTCGATCTGCACCTTGCGCCCGGTCAGGCCACGCCGGGCCGCGGCAACGGCGGTGGCGCAGGAGGACGAGCCCGAGGCCAGCGTGATGCCCACGCCGCGCTCCCACACCCGCATGCGGATGTGATCCGGGCCGATGATCTGGGCGATTTGCACATTGGTGCGCTGCGGATAGAGCGGGTGATGCTCATAGCGCGCGCCGAATTCCTCCAGCGGGATCGCCTCGGCATCCTCGACGAAGAAGGTGCAATGCGGGTTGCCCATGCCGGTGGCCACCGGTCCACCTTCGATCGGCAGTTCCAGCGTATCCACCTCTTCGGCCAATGGAATATCGGCCCAGTCCAGCTGCGGATGCCCCATGTTGACCGAGGTCAGCCCGTCGCCCGCGTCCCGCGCCTGCAGCGTGCCGTGGCTGGTGGTCAGCGTCAGTTCGGATTTGCCGCTTTCCTGCATCAGGAACCGGGCGATGCAGCGGGTGGCGTTGCCGCAGGTGGCCGAGACCGATCCGTCGGCATTGTAGAACACCAGGTGCACATCCGATTCGCCGTTTTCGATGACGGCCAGCTGGTCGAATCCGACCCCGAACTGCCGGTGTCCGATCCCGCGCGCCAGCGCTGGCGTGATCTGCACCGGATGCGCGCGCGCGTCCACAATGACGAAGTCATTGCCAAGCCCGTGCATCTTCATGAAGGGCAAACCGGTGTCGGATCGTTGTTGCATGGCGGGCATATAGCCTTGCCGCAGACATGAATCCAGCCCGGCGCGAAGATTCCTGAAAAAAGGGGTTGACCCCCCGCCGCCTCAACCCTAATTAGGCCGCCTATCGGGACGCCGGGAACACAATGATTTCAGGCGGAACGCGGTGCGAGAAAGGGCTTGTACCCGGTCGGGAAAATGCCTTAGACAGCGCCACGGATCGCAACGATCCGATGAAAAGAGTGGGCCGTTAGCTCAGTTGGTAGAGCAACTGACTTTTAATCAGTGGGTCGCAGGTTCGAATCCTGCACGGCTCACCACTTTTTCAAAGACTCAGAGAGGCGATCTCGTGCCAGGCGCTCCTTTCAGGTAAGCACAGGGTAAGCGACTGAGCCCATATTTCCCTTTACATTCGCCCGAGGGTTGCATGCCTTTGCAGGCAAGGGAAGAGCTGATGGGACACATCAGGCTTGGCACGTTGCCTCGGTCCAAGAAGTGGCGCGAGGTCGTTGATTTGATCGCAACCGATACGTCGGTCGAAGAGATCGCCGAGGCCGCAGCGGATGCATCTGAGAGCGATCTCGCACTGGCGAGTCGTGACCCCAGGTTTCAGTTTGTAAGTGATCTCCTCGTGAGGCTGCCTTTGCTTGCAAGGGCTCCGGGCTTCGAAGACGCTTTGGCTGATTTGGGCATTGCGACGTCGGAACTCAGTTACAGTGACCGGCTTGCTGGCCGGTTTGGATCGTGCCGTTGATCGCAACAGCTTCGATCTCCGAGGATCTTCCGATGTAGGAGAATTGGCGAAGGTCGCGCTGCGGGAAACCCTGTCCATTCAGCTGCGCGACCGGTTGCCAACCCTGTTTGAACCGACACCGCAGGAAATCCGTAGGACACTTGCGAGTTTTGCCTCGAGAGATGAATTTGCGAGGCTCGCGCGGGATTTCTTTGCCCGGCTAACTTACCGCTCTCTGGACTACTACCATAGCCGGGAACTCGCCAATCATACCGGCGAAGATCGACGCTTTTCTACCGACGCACAGCGTGTTGCTTTCCAGCAGGCGCTCTCCCAGCACACCTTTGAAGTTTCAAAATTGTCGAAGAGTATGCGGGCGGTTGGTACGGCAAGACCGTCTGGCAGAAACAAGCACTTGATCGTGATAAAATAGACAAGTTCACAGCTTACGCATTCAAAAAGATGCGCTCGGAATTTGGGCGTCGTCGCGCAAGTCGTCGTGCTCTCATCCGCGTTCAGCGAGGCTGGAACACAAGCCACCGTTGGTGTCGGAGAGGGTCGGGCTCCGTGGAATTGTATCGCCTACAGTGATGGCACGACAGCCGGTATCGAGTTCCCGGGCGACGAAGGCGCATTGTGACCTTTCAGGTGTGTATCCGGAAAGCACCAACCATGATCAAACTAGAATAGCGTCAAGTTCACACATGCGCACGTCGTAATAAGATTGGGCTTGAACATGCCCGATTTCCGTAAGGTTATAAAAAATGCACGTATTCAGCTCGGTTGTATTTGCGATCATTTGCACTGTTATAGCCGTCGTATCAGTTCCAAAATACGGCATTGCCCAAACTTGGGACATCGCATCCCGGCACTCCGTCAGCGGCGTAACGGTATATGATGCGGATGAGTTGCTAACTTATGCCGGCCAATTGGCCTTCAATCGGTCAGGTCGCATCACGGCGGACGGGGTCGCATCAACGATCACTCAAATCTACCGAGAAGACGGTTATTTCTTGGCTGAGGCCTGGCCTGGACCCGATGGGCAGAGCATAGTTGTGGATGAAGGGCGCATTCAAACCATCGAAATTGAAGGTGTAGATACGCGCACGTTCCAAACCCTGGAGAAGATCTTTCGCCCACTCACCACCGCATACCCGATAACTCTCAAACAATTTGAGCGGGCGGTCATGTTAGCCGAGGACATACCCGACTTGGACGTGTCGACCGAACTTGATTACCCGGATCAGGCTGGCGCTCGGTTGAGGGTACTGGGCGAACCTCTGCGCAAACAAGCCGGTAGTGCGACACTCGACAACCCTCCGCGTGAGCTGGGAGAAGCGCTCAGCTTCTATGTCGTACAAGAGTTTTATTCGACGCTGACCGTCGGGGATTTGCTGCGATTTGAGGGGTCTGGCAACTACAATTGGGACAAAGACGACGAACACTCTTTGTGGGGTGCTGTTACCTATCGCACGCCGCTGAACAGCGATGGTCTGTACGGTGAGGTTTTCTACGGAAACATAAACGCAAAACGTGATCTCTCGGGGGAGTTTGCAAGGACAGATGTTGATGGCGAGAACTTCACCGTCGCGTTGGGCTACCCGGTGATCCGCGATGTGGCCCGTTATGGATATCTTCTGCTGGATTATCGCCTTTCCGAAGCGGACTCAGTCAGTGGCGGCGTGCCATTATCCAGTGACGCAGGTGTCGTCGGCCTAACGTATCTCTATGGGCAAAACTATTCAAAAGGGCAAACTTTGGAGGCGGGATTAACCTTATCGTTTGGCAACAATAATACGACGGACGCGAATTTTGACGACGGCGACTCCTCATTCTGGCATCTACGGGGCGGCATTGGATACGAAAGCCCGCTTACGGGCTTGTCGCCCAACACAGCGTGGCGCACTGAGATCTGGGGCCAGTTCACAACCGACCGGCTGCCCTCGGTAGAGGAGTACTTCCTTGGTGATCGTTATGCTTTGCGCGGATATCGTTTTGACGAGGTAGATGGTGATTCTGGGATCTCCGCGATTTTCGAAGTGTCTCATTCCTACTTCCCCAGGTCCCAGAGCATACATCGCTTGACGCCCTTTGCCTTTTTCGACGTGGGTTACATCTCGAACAATGACCCTGCGAGTTTTGAAGTTGAAAGTGCTACACTGGCATCGACTGGTCTGGGTTTGGACATTGAGTTTAAGCAGAACCTATTCTTGTCCGGATATGTCGGTGTTCCTTTGAGGGACGGTCCTTTGACCGACTCTGGCGATCCTGGCGCGTATCTTGCTCTGACAACAAGTTGGTGAGGATGTTATGAAACGGAACCGCATTGCTTTACTTTCCGCAGCTTGTTTGATTGCCGGACTGGCCGCTACGCAGGTCTTTGCCCGCGGAAACCAATACGGTTGGTGCCGAGGTGTAGGGAACCCACACCAGTCCGGCCAAGGATGCGGGCAGACCGGTGGGCAAGGGCCAGGCAATCAAATTACCGGCCCAACGCAGCCGGTGGCAAATCAGTTGCCACCTCGGGGAACGCCGCAAACGCCCACGTCCGTTGCAGTGCCGGTCCTTGCGCCGGGCGCGGTTCCGAACGCAATTCCCGGTCGGGTTCCTATCGCGACGCCAATAGCGGTTCCCGGTCAGGTTCCAACGCCGATCGTAGCGCCGACACTAGCTCCGCCATTGGTGCCAAACCCGACACCAAACCGGGTTCCGACAGCCGTTCCCAATCAGGTTCCGCCGTTGGCTACCGGACCGACTGCTGTGCCGCCGCAAGTTCCGACTGCGACTCCCAATCAAGTTCCGATAGCTGTCCCTGGCCAGGTTCCGCCTCAACCCAATGTGCCGCCCCTGGTGCCGACAGCAACACCTAACCAAATACCAGTCGCGGTTCCTGGTCAGGTTCCGCCTCAACCCAGCGGTCAAACTGCTGTGCCACCGCTCGTTCCAACCGCGACTCCCAATCAGGTTCCCACAGCGGTCCCTGGCCAAGTTCCACAGTTGACACCAAAACCTACGGCAACTCACGTGGCCGTCCCAGGACATCCAAAACCACAAGGCGTAGTGACAGTTATGCGCCCAAAGCCAAGGCCGACGACCGGTACTGTCCAGCCAACTGGCACAACACAGGTGACCCACCATTTGACCCACCAAAGCAATTCAAAGAAACACGATCATGTCGCAGCAACACCTGGACGGCATGACCCGCACGACTTACCCAGGTTCCGCAACGCAGCGGCCAAGGAAAACTGGGAATGCGTTGCCAGCGGATTTGGACAGCGCCGTTACGACGCAGGGCGTGGTGTATTGCTGAACAGCGGAGCGTTGCGGCACCTAGGAAACGTGGACGCTATGGCGCGGGATGTACCAGCACGGCATCCAAAACACTCTGGGTGCATTATTTCGGTTAAACGAAAACAGCGCTGAAGCTTGTCTGGTAGCTATTGCTCGGACAAAGAGGTCAATCGACCAATATCGTCTGGTTTGGTGGAGTTTGTATTGCCCTTATTCCCCTAGCACTAACGTTGGCTGACGTAGCCCAACAATGCTCAGTACCTAAGTTTTGTCAAAATAGGCCAACAATCTAAAGCGCCGCACTTCCAAGAGGGGTCTCCGGCTATTTGGGCCGGTCTGGTTAGGCGAGCAAAAGCTTGAACGGCACCTTTGCAAAGTCAGATTTCAGCGCATTTCTGTAATTAGGGAGCCACGCGGCATCAATCAATCGGGCTCAAAGCGGTCGTTCGCTACAGTCCCCACGAACGACCGTTATGCGGACGGAACGGGCCTTCGCTGTGCCCTATTCGAATGGCAGTATTCCACTGAGAATTCATAAGAGCGGTTTGAACCAGCAAGGTGTACTACAGTCCTGTGCCGCCGCTCAGAACAGGCTGTGAGGTAGGATCAACAGCGAGTACTATAAATGAAAGCTTGGAAAATTAAATGGAGCTGGGTAGGGAGCCACGCAGCCGTCAAGCAACCGCATGTCGGTATCCTCAGTGCACGGACGTCGGCAGCAAAAGTTCGCGAGTATGTGGAGGTACTGTACCAGGTTCAAAAATACAATCTGTGCGAGCAACTTGATCAAGCTCGGTACAACAAACCAATGCTCAATCCTTATCCGGCCGCGATTGTTGGCTCATGGGAAGGCAGCATCACATGCGGGCATAATCTGTTTCTTGAAGCATTCTTAGCACAAGAAATCACTGTTGAGATTGACGAGGCTGGTCAAGAAGTGCTGTCGTACAAACGAATAGTGTTCGGCGACTTGTCTCAGAATACGTAGGCAATCGGAACGGTTGCCCAAGATCGCGGCACAAAGATTGAGGTTGGTGCAATGTGGCGCCTTGCGGCTTTATTGACAGAAAATATGAAGCTCCTATCGGCATCCTTTTTGCTTGGCTTAAGCCCGACCACGTCGTTCGGCCAAGATTGGGTATCAGTTTGTGTTTCAAATAACTCGGTTATTGTGAGAACCGAGAGGCAAGCTCGTCCTTTGGTTGTGGGTGTACATGGCGATATCTTGGCCGATAGCGCTTACGATTGTGCCGGGGATGTTTGCAGCTCTCCGGGCGTAGAAAACACAACTAGGTTTATGCAGTTCTTCCCGTCGGGCAGTGGTAGAGTTGGCGATTATCGGTCGATGACCTCAACTGTTACGATTAACGGGAACCAACTAAAGTCTAGTAGAGACCTGAGTTGCACGGTTTCGAGAGTGCAGTACTAGGTCCTATCAAGCCGCAAAGAGTCTTTAGCCAGAAATGCTCGGCAAAACTACGTTTGGATTGCCACTTGTTGAGTCGATCAATCAAAACCGACATTCGACACAACGTGCAGCATCGTTCAAGATGGGCTCTGAGCGGAAGATGAACCGGAGAATTCGAATGTCTGCTTGGGAGCAGCGAGCGGGAGATCCCGCCCGCCTATTTCGTTAAAGATCGATACGTTCGGCAATACTCAGCGCGTCTTCAAGCTCGACACCAAGGTAACGCGCCGTACTGTCCACTTTGCTGTGACCGAGCAGAAGTTGAACGGCACCTAGGTTCCCGGTCTTTCTGTATATCATAGCCGCTTTGGTGCACCTAAGCGAATGCGTGCCGTAGCTGGACGGATCGAGACCAATCGCTGACACCCATTCCCGGACAAGCCTAGCGTATTGCCGGGTCGAAAGATGCGGTAAAGCATGCATACGACTCGGAAATAGATACCGTTGTCCATGCATGTATTGAGAAGAGACCCATTGCGACACGACTTCACGTGTATTCTCTGTCACTTCAAATTGCGCCGGCTTTGCAGTTTCGCTTTGAACAACGGAAACCCGATCGCGAACAGTGTTGCCAACGGCAAGATCGTTAACCCTCAGGCGGACCAGATCGCACCCGCGCAACTTGCTATCGATGGCAAGGTTGGACAATGTCAGGTCTCTCAGCTTGTTTGCAAGTTCGAGTCGAGCGCGAATGGCCCAAACTTGCTTTGGCTGCAATGGCCGCTTTTGTCCAGCTAGTCTGCCATTGTTCCAAGGCGGACGACGCGTTGTGACAACGGGAAGTAGAGATTTGGACACCTTAGATCTCCGTCCATTCCTTTCCGCCCCGAACATCGACACTGTGCCGACAGCTGCAGTCTAATTGTCGCTCGTGAGTCTTCAGCACAGGAAAGTTCTCAGGTTTCAGGAACTGCCACCGCTGATCTTCTTACCCATCACATCCGCTGTCTGCCGCAATGGGTCATCTGCGAGGTGCGCATGGCGTTGCGTGGTGGACGGGTTCGTGTGTCCAAGTAACCGACCGACTATAGGCAGACTCAGACCGCTGGAAACCAGATGCGACGCATGTGTATGCCGATTTTCGTGGATACGGTAGTCTTGAAGACCTGCAGATGTGGTGACCGAGCTCCAAAGTTTCTTCAGATCCTTGTACGGTTGGTCCGGAGAGCGTCCCGGAAACAACCAACGACTTTCAGGAGATGCCCCTGCTTTCATTGCCGCAAGCAAATCACAGGTTGCTGACGAAATCGGCAGGTGCTTTTGTCGCTTTTGCTTTGTGTGGTGCGACGGCTTTGTCCACACCGCGCGGTCCAAATCGAAGTCTTCCCATTTTGCCTTCAGCACTTCGCCGATCCGTGCGCCTGTCAGAAGTTGCAGGCGTATAGCGTTGGCTGCAACCTGATTTGGATGCTCTGACAGAGCCACCAAAAGCCTTTGCAGCTCATCGTCTGACAGCCAGCGGTCCCGCTTTTCCTCGGGAAACTTTTCTATAGCGCGCGCCGGATTGTCAGAACGCTGACCCCAGCGTACAGACAGTTCAAACATTTTCGACATGAGGGCCAGAGTGCGATTGGCTTGATATGGTGTATCGCGCATTTGATTGTGAAGCTTTTGAACATGCTGACGCGTCACTTCAATGCCTTTAAAATCCCCAAGCTCGGGGAGAATGTATCGGTCCAGCATCGGCCGATCATTCCGAACACTACCGGGACGTTTCTTTGGCTCCGCATGTTCGGTCATGTATCGCTGCAAGTGAGTTCACCGTTGGTGAATGCCTGAGCGTTTGAGCATCCGCGACAGGATCTCCGCCGCGCACCACGTCAGCAAGAAGCGCGCGTGCCATTTCGCGGGCGGCGCCCAAAGACAAGGTCGGCCCATATCGCCCAAGTGTCTTGCGTTTCGACCGTCCGGTTTGTTGCTGAAATGCGATCGACACTTGATTTTGTTAGTCTGGCATTGGGCGTATTGCATCCAGATGACTTAGGTAGCATAGGGTAAGCAAAATGCGGGGAGTTGGGGAGAGCCTTGTAGCAACCACAGCGCGTGAATACTCCGATTTTGCAGGGGAGTACGCCACTCAATCGAACTGCCCATAATGCTGTCGAAAAAAGAGAAATAAGACTCTTAATCAGTGGGTTGCAAGTTCGAATCCTGCACGGCTCACCACTTTTTCCAAAGATTGATCAGGACGCGGCGCGGCGCGTTCACTTCTTTTCGAAGAACAGCACGACTTCGCCCAGCCGTATGCCAAAGCGCGAGACATAGGCGCGGTTCAGCAGGCGGTCGTCGTCCAGCAGCCACATCCAGTCGTCGAAATCGACGCGCATCGTTCCGTCTTTCACCGGCAGGTCGATGCGGTATTTCCAGTTGAACGTGTCGCCGCGCTCGGTTCCCGACGCGGTGCCCAGAACGCCGGGCGCGGTGCCGGTCCAGGTATCCTCGCCGGTTTTGGTCAGGGTCCAGATGCGCTGTTCCGTGGCGCCGTCATCATAGACGAAATCCTCGACCAGGGTCAGCGTCTGGCCGGCCCATGTCCCGTTGATGTCGACCGTGAACCGGCGCGGGATGTTGCCCAGAACGTCCTGGAACTGCCCATAGGCCACGGTGTGGCCCTCAAAGAACTCTTCGAGGTTCAGCTGGCGGTCCGACAGAAAAGTGGTCGGAACTTTTGGTTTGAAGGCACAGGCCGCCGTCAGCAGCAGGCACGCGAAGGCCAGTCGTTTGATGAGATGGGTCATTGCAGGGCCCTCGGGTCGGCGGTGCGGTCATGACCGTTTGCACCGGGCACATGCGCGGCCTTTTCCGGCGGGGCGGGGCGCATCGTGGCGACAAGCTCAGCCACCTTCAGGCCGAACTTGCGCATCTCCGAGCGGTTCATGATCGCCCCGCTCTCGGTCAGGTACATCCAGTCTGTCACATCCAGGGTATGGCCCCCGGCGTCTTCGGGCAGAACGATGCGATAGGTCAGCTTGACCGTCGCGCCCGAGATCACGCCGCGGCCTTCGCCGACGATGTCGTCGGCGGTTGCGGTAAAGCTGTTGCCTGTGCCCATGGTCAGGTACCATTTGCGGGTCATCTGCTTGCCGTTCGAATAGGTGAAATACTCGGTCAGGGTGCCGGAATTGCCGTTCCATTCCCCGATCATCCGCGCAACGAAGCTGTTCGACATCTTGCCGGTCGGGCCATAGATCAGCCCTTCGGACAGGATTTCTCCGTTCAGATTATCCTTCAACGAGAAATCGGGGCCGGTTCCGGCATAGTCCGACGGCGATTGCGCGCGAAAGCTGAGAAGGCGGGTTTTGACCGCGATCAGGGCCAATACGGCCAGTGCGGCAATCAGAAGGAATGTCATTTTGCGGGTACCTCTGTAGGCAGCGTCAGGACCATTCCGAACGCGCCGAGTTTCAGGATGCAGGGCAGCACGGCATAGGCCAGGTTGAGCGTTTCCAACGCCTGCGCCGAATTCGTCTGACCGGGCACGAAGCCGCTGCGCTCCAGCAGCGGAAGGGTGAAGAATGCGGCCAAAGCCAGCCCCAGTTTGCCGGCGAATGACCAGATGCCGAAGGCCGCCGAGGCATTCAGCCCCGCGCGTGTCAGCACCACCGAGAACATGGCCGGCAGAACCACCATGTCCGCCCCCAGCGCCGCTCCCGACGCCAGGCAGATCACCGCGAACCCGACCAGATTGCCGGGCGCCAGCATGGCCGCCCCGACAAAGCCCAGAATGGCCAGCGGCATCGCGATGATCAGAGTCTGTTTCGGGCCAATCCGGTTGCTGAGCCGCGCCCAGAGCGGCACTGTGGCCCCGGCGCTGAGGAAGAACAGGATCAGCAGCGGCCCGGCCTTGCCCGGCAATTGCAGCCGGTCCTCGACGAAGAACAGGAACAGCGTCGAGGTGATCGCAACCGGCAGGCTGTTGACGAGCGCCAGCGCCAGCAGACGCAGGGCCCCGGCCTGACCCAGCCCGTCGAACGACAACCCCTGACCGGTGATGGGCGCGCGCCGCCAGATCGGCAATGTCAGCACCATGGTGACCACCGCCAGCGCGCCCAGAAACAGCCCGAAGGCCGGATAGCCCTGCGCGCCCGCGCCCAAGGCGACGAACAGCGCCGGTGCGCTGGCGGCCAGGACCACGCCGGCCAGTTGTCCGCCCTCACGAAAGGCGGCGAGCGTCATCAACTCGCGCGGGGTGGCCTGTTTCGCCAGCGTCGCGCTGCGACCATAAAGCAGGATTGTGCCCAGGCTGTAGGCGGAAAACAGCAGGATCAGGATCGTCACGAGGGCGCCGACGCTCGCCCCCTGCGGCAGTGAGAACAACAGCGGAAAACCCACTGCCAGACCCCCTGCGGCCAAGACGGCAAAGCCCATCTGCCCGCCGGGCCAGCGGTCAATGGCCCAACCGATCAGCGGGTCTTGCACCAGATCCACCAGCCGGATCAGCAGCAGAACCGTACCGATCACGCCCAGGCCGATCCCGAGGTTCACCGCCGCGAAACGCGGCAGATGGATGTAGAGCGGGATACCCGCCGCAGCAAGCATCAGCGCATAGAGGCTGACACGCGGATACAACATCACTGACCCCGCAGCTGGCGCGTAAAGGCGGCGGACCGGGTGTTGTTTCCCAGAAAGATCGACATGAAACTGCGCTTGATCCCCGGATAGGACAGGGTGCAGGTCTTGCGACCGTTGCGCCAGAACTCGATCGCGTTGGGGCCTTTGGTGACGGCCAGATAGCTGTCCCCGGCACCAACCGCCTGATAACAGGTTTTCAACTGCGCCTCGATCGGGGCGCTGTTGCCCTGCCGGGCCATCTCGTCCAGCGTGGATTCGATCAGCGCCTTCTGCTTCAACGATTTCCGATAGGTCAGCTTCAGGCCGAAATCCTGCGACCAGCTGAGCGGGCCGCCGCCTTTGGTGAACAGCTGCGCGTCGTAGATCGGCAGACCGAGGAACCGGAAGGTGGCAGTGCCGCGCAGCTCGGCATCGGGCAGCAGGTTGGTGACGGGGGTGGCCGCCAGCCCGGCAGGGGCCAGCAGAACCAGGCTCAGGATCGCTGCGTTACGGGCTGGCCGTAACCGGGACAGCGACGCTTGGATCACGTATCGCATTTTCAGCTCCGTTGGTTTGCGGATCGCCGGTCAACAGCCCGACCACGTGCATCGCGCTGGCGATTCCGTCTTCGTGGAACCCGTGCCGGTTGTAGGCGCCGGCGAACCAGGTCCGGTTGCGGCCCTGCATTTCCCGGATCTGGCCCTGCGCTTTCAGCGCGGCCTTGTCGAACACCGGATGGGCAAATTCCACCTCGTCATAGATCTTGTCGGGCGCGATGTCGGAGGACGGGTTCAGGGTGACGAACAGGGGGTCGCTTTCGGGGATGTTCTGCAACCGGTTCATCCAGTAGGTCACGCCCACGTTGCCCGCCTGCGAGCGGTAGGTCCAGCTGGACCAGCAGGCGCGGCGGCGCGGCATTTGGCTGGGGTCGCAGTGCAGAACCGCGCGGTTCGGCTGATAGCGGATCGCGCCCAGGGCCGCTGTCTCGTCGGCGGTGGCGCTCTGACCCAGAATGGCCAGCGTCTGGTCGGAATGGGTGGCCAGGATGATCTCGTCATATTGATCCGAGCGGCCCTGCGCCTGCACGGTCACGCCTAAGGCGTCGCGGTCGACGCTCGAGACCGGCGCGCCGAGGCGGATGTCGCAACCCCGGCCGCGCAGAGCGGATTCGATCCGGCGGACATATTCGATGCTGCCACCCATTACGGTCCACCACTGGTGCTGGGCGCCGCGTTTGCTGGACAGCAAGGCGTGGTTGCGGAAGAACTGCACCAGCGACCGCGCCGGGAACTGATCGACGAACTCTACCGGAGTGGACCAGATCGCGCCGCACATCGGCATCAGATAGTTGTTGCGGAACCAGTGGCCCAACCGCATCTGGTCAACCAGTTCACCAATCGTGGTGTCATCATCCCGAGCGGCCTCGGGCGCTTCTTTGCCAAAGCGCAGGATGTCGGCGATCATCTTGTAATAGGAGGGCCGCACGAGGTTGCGCTTCTGCGCGGTGATCGTGCGCAGGTTGTTCAGACCATATTCGATGCGCCCGTTGTCGATTGTGGCGCCAAAGCTCATCTCGCTTTTGATGACCGGCACATCCAACTCACCGAACAGCTTGGTCAGATAGGGATAGGTGGCATAGTTGAAGACGATGAACCCGGTATCGACCGGTTGGTCGCCGTTGCGCCCGGCCATCACCGTGCGCGCATGTCCGCCCAAACGGGGTTCGGCCTCGTACAGGGTGACGTCGTGACTCTCTGACAGGTAATAAGCCGCTGATAATCCTGAGATGCCTGCGCCTACAATTGCGATTTTTTTCCGTACGCCCCGGGTTTCGTCGAACATGCCATCCTCTTTATGCGACATTTTACAATAAGATACGCAGGGTAGGCCGGAGCGGATCAAATCCGCGCCATGTTTTTCCCTGTTTCCCGCTGATCGGCGGGCAGTGCGTCAGGATTGCATCAATCGCGGTTGCTGGTGATCCGAGGTCCGCCCGTCCGCGTAATGAAAGATGTTATGATCGAGACAACCCAACCCAAGACCGCGGCTGTTCACGCTTCGGCAAATGCGAACCGCCCTGCATGAGCAGTTTTGACGGAAAAACCTATTGGATCATCGGCGCCAGCGAAGGTCTGGGCCGGATGCTTGCCGAAGCCTTGGGCGGTCAGGGCGCGCACCTAGTGCTGTCCGCGCGCAATGCCGAGCGGCTGGAGCAGATCTGCGCTGCGCTGCCTCATGCCCGTGCGGTGCCGCTGGACGTGACCGATCTGGCGCAGGTGCGCCGCGCCGTGGCCGAGGTCGGCCCGGTGGACGGTCTGGTCTACAACGCCGGGGCCTATGAGCCGATGCGCGCGCAGGACTGGAAGACCGAAGCCGCGCTGGCCGTCAGCGACGTGAACTATTCAGGCGCGCTGCGGGTTCTGGGGGAAACCGTGCCGGCCATGGTGCAGGCGGGACGTGGCGACATTACCCTGATCGGGTCGCTGGCGGGCTATCACGGACTGCCTGCGGCGATCGGGTACGGGTCCAGCAAGGCGGCGCTGGTCTCGCTGGCCGAAACGATGCGGCATGACCTGGCGGGAACCGGGGTGACGGTGCGCATCGTCAATCCGGGGTTCATCAAGACCCGGCTGACCGACAAGAACAGCTTCAAGATGCCGATGCTGATGGAGCCCGAAGACGCCGCGCAGCGCGTGCTGCGCGCAATGGCGCGCCGGCGCTTCCGTACCGACTTTCCGGCGCCGTTCTCGTGGGTCATCCGGCTGATCGATTACCTTCCTGATCTTCTGGTCTATCGCGGAAAATAGACTCTAACCAAAGCGTCCTTGGCAGAACCAGCCCGCCGACATGGTGCCGCCATGGCCGTAGAACAGCCATAGCCGCTCGCCCTGTTCGGTCACCACCACCCAGTAATCGCGCACGCCGCTGCGCCAGTTGGGGTCATCCAGCCACCATTCCGGGGCGATCCGTTCCGGGCCGGTGGCCTGCGCCAGGTGCCAGTCGCGCCCGCGCCAGCGGAAATTGGCGGGCACATCGGGGCGGTCGGGGGCCATCACCGGCTCGGGCCGCCACATCAGCAGGGGGCGCGGGCGCGGCGGGGCGGGCCAGTCGCGCGCCGGTTCCGACCAGGCCGCCGCCAGCGTCTGGGCGGTTTTCTCGGGGATGTGCGAGGCCGCCGGGTGCCGCCGCGTGATCGCCTCGAGCCCCACCCGCGCGCCCAGTTTGCCGATCAGGTCGTCCAGCGCGGTGTTCCCCTCCAGCCGGTTGCGGACGGCGCGGCTGGCTTCGGCATGGCCGGTCAGGGTGCGGGCATGCACCGGCTCGGTCTGCACCGCCGCAAGGCGCAGCATGTCGATTCCATAGCCCGCGTCGATCTGGTCGATTTTCATCTCTAACAAAGGGCGAATGCGGTGTTTGTCGTGGCTCGGCCGGGCCAGCCCGATCTCGATGATCTCGGCCGCCTGATCGGTTCGGTGCGCCTCGAGCCGCAGGGTCCGCGCCCCGCGCGCCTTTTCTTCCAGCCGCGCGCACAGGGTCGGCAGCATCCGGTCGATGGCGGCCATCACGTCCTCGGCCAGACCGATCGGGTTGGGCAGGGTCATCCGCACCGCAAAGTGATGCGGGGGCCGCGCGGGCGAGACCGGCTCGGGTGCGCTGCCCATCGCCTGATCCAGCCGCAGCACCAGCCCGCGCCCGAACCGGCGGGCAAGGGACGCGCGCGGCTGGCCCAGCAGGTCGCCGATCCGCCGCAGGCCCAGCCGGTTCAGCTGCGCCACGGTCTGGTCGTCCAGCCGCAGCGCGGCGATGGGCAGGGGGGCAAGCGCGCCATAGGCCTGCCCCGGCGGCGCGACCCTGGCTCCGCCGCCCACGGTCACCACCTGCGGCGCGGCGCCGCCCTTGGTCCAGTGCCGCCGCTTGCCAGCCCGGGCGCGGGTGGCGCGGGCCTCTTGGGAAATGGCGTCGCCATTGCGGTCGGACGTGGCCTCTTGCCCGGCATAGCGCGCCAGCGCCCAGGCCGCGCCCAGCGTGTCGGCGATGCCCATCTGCACGCTCAGCCCCATGTCGGCGCAGTCGGTCTCGATCACGTCCAGCAGCGCCTCTTCGCCGCCGAACAGATGGGCGCAGCCCGACAGATCGACGATCAGGCCGTCGGGTGCCTCTTCGGCGACCCAGGGGCTGAACTTGCCCGCCCAGCGGCGCAGCGCGGTCAGAAATGCGGCCTCGGCCGGGGCGTTGCGGGGGCGGGTGACAAGGGCCGCGCACATGGCATGGGCATCGCGCACCGGCTGGCCCACGCGCAGACCGGCAGCCTGTGCATCAGTGTTCAGCGAGGTGATGACCTGCATGTTCGACTGTTCGGCCACCACCGCCAGCGGGCCAGAGTGCAGGCCCCGCGCGGCGCGGATCAGCCGTTCGGCCCCCAGACGGGGGAACCACAGCGAGAGTATTCGGCGTTTGGGCATCGGGCAGACATCAAGGCGTTCTCATTTTGTTCTTATCTGAGAATCATGCCCCGAGTCGAGTCCGCCCTTATCCGCAGGTCAGCCGCTGAATGACCCCGGCTCCGTTCACATAGACGTTCAGCCGGTCGATGCGGTAATCCTGCGTGGCGATGTCATCAGGGCCCAGAACGCGGCTCCGTTCCGGCAGGCTGGTCTGAATGGTCGAGACCGGTTGCCCCACGGACTGGGCAAAGGGTTCGCCCTTGCAGAAGGCCAGATCCACCGGGGCGGCATCCAGCTCGGCAGAGCCCGGTTCGGGCAGGTCGGTTTCGGCGCAGGCGGCCAGGACGATCAGGATCGGGATGAACCGGTACATTGGCGCTCCTCTTTTCGGCAATGTCGTTTCTGAAATATCAAAAGCTTACAGAGACTGCCATGAAAGCGCAGTTGAAAACACCCTGTATTTGACGCAGGGTCGGGTCAAACAAGACAGGGAGACAAGCAACATGCGAACCCGTGCCGCCGTCGCCGTTCAGGCGGGCAAGCCCTTGGAAGTGATGGACGTGAACCTCGAAGGCCCCAAGGCGGGCGAGGTTCTGGTCGAGATCAAGGCCACCGGCATCTGCCATACCGACGAATTCACCCTGTCGGGCGCCGACCCCGAAGGCCTGTTTCCGGCCATTCTGGGCCACGAGGGCGCGGGCGTCGTGGTCGAGGTCGGCCCCGGCGTGACCAGCCTGAAGCCGGGCGATCACGTGATCCCGCTCTACACCCCCGAATGTCGCGAGTGCGAATACTGCCTGCACCCCAAGACCAACCTGTGCCAGGCCATCCGCGAGACGCAGGGCAAGGGTTTGATGCCCGACGGCACCTCGCGTTTTTCGACGTTGGATGGGGATCCGATCCTGCACTACATGGGCTGCTCGACCTTCTCGAACCACACGGTTCTGCCCGAGATTGCACTGGCCAAGGTGCGCGAGGACGCGCCGTTCGACAAGATCTGCTATATCGGCTGCGGTGTTACCACCGGCATCGGCGCGGTGATCAACACCGCCAAAGTCGAGATCGGCAGCCGCGCCATCGTGTTCGGCCTGGGCGGTATCGGCCTGAACGTGATTCAGGGCCTGCGTCTGGCCGGGGCCGATCAGATCGTCGGCGTCGACCTGAACCCCGCCAAGGTCGAGATGGCCGAAAAGTTCGGCATGACCGATTTCGTGAACCCGTCCGAGGTCGAGGGCGATCTTGTCCCCTATCTGGTGAACCTGACAAAGGGCGGAGCGGATTACACCTTTGACGCCACCGGCAACGTGCAGGTGATGCGCGCGGCGCTGGAATCGGCGCACAAGGGCTGGGGCGAATCCATCATCATCGGCGTGGCGCCCGCGGGGGCCGAGATCTCGACCCGTCCGTTCCAGCTGGTCACCGGACGGTCGTGGCGCGGCACCGCCTTCGGCGGCGCGCGTGGGCGCACGGACGTGCCCAAGATCGTCGACTGGTACATGGAAGGCAAGATCGAGATCGACCCGATGATCACCCACACCATGGGTCTGGACGACATCAACACCGGCTTCGACCTGATGCACAAGGGCGAAAGCATCCGGTCGGTGGTGGTTTACTGACAATCGGAATTTGCAAGGGCGGGGTTTAACCCGCCCTTTTTGTCTCTTATCTTCACAGCATTGATAAATACCTGAATAGAGAGACTAAATTGACCACTGATGCAACGGAACGCCTGGCCGTTCTGATCGACGCCGAAAACGTACCGGCAAAGCATGTTGCCGAGATTTTCGAAGAAGTTGCCACATTGGGTGAGGCCGGTCTGCGCCGGATCTACGGTGACTTCTCGGGTGGCACGCCGCAGGGTTGGAGCGCCGAGAAACTAGCGGAATACGCCATCGTACCGCACCAGCAATTCGCCAATACCACCGGCAAGAACGCCGGGGATATCGCCCTAGTGATTGATGCCATGGATATACTGCATTCTGGCCGATTTGGCGGCATCGTGCTGGTGTCGTCAGACAGCGACTTTACGCGGTTGGCCAGCCGAATCCGTGAGCAAGGGTTGAGCGTGTTCGGGATCGGCGAACGCAAAACGCCCAAAGCCTTTGTCGCAGCTTGCAACCGGTTCATCTACATTGAGAATATCAAAAAGGAGGAGATGCAGGCGAACGAATCTCCGGAGAAATCCAAGAAGCCGTCTGCCAAACAAGAGCTGAACCATGCTTATCAGTTGATCCGGAATGTCGTCCTGAAATCGGATGACCCGGACGGGTGGGCTGCACTTAGCGGCGTTGGGAGTCAGCTCAGCAAGAACTATCCCGATTTCGACACACGTACCTATGGGTTCAAAAGGTTGAGCGATCTGGTGCGCGCGACAGGCAAGTTTGACGAGGCCAGTGCAAACGGGAGCCTTAAAATCAGGCCAAAAGATAGATAATACTTTATGCCGTTCCGCCGCGTTATGACCCCGGCCGTGCTGAGGCCCCGGTGTCAGAGCGCGGCGAGCGGACGCGCAAAACCGGCTTGTTCGGCGATACATTTGCCCGGCTTTCGCGCCAGACGACGAAGATGCCCGATGCGATGATGATCGCGGCCCCCACGGCCACCCATTTGTCGGGCTTTTCGCCGAAGAACACCGCGCCGAATATCGTGGCCCAGATGATCTGGCTGTACTGGCTGGGCGCGACCACGCCGGCGGGCGCCGCGCGATAGGCCAGGATGATCAGGTGCTGGGCGATCACCGAGAACACGCCGACCAAGGCCATCATCGCCAGATGGATCAGCGAAGGCGGCTGATAGACCGCTGGTTGCGCAAGGCTCATGACCGCGATCGCCAGCAGCATCGGATACAGGATCAGCACGGCCGAGCGTTCCTCGTTTCCGATCTTGCGCACCAGCACGGATGCGAAGGCGCTGCAGAACGCGGCCGTCAGGGCGGCAAGGTGGCCGAGGGTGATCTCGGTCGCGCCGGGGCGCAGGACGATCAGCACTCCGATCAGGCCCACGCCCACTGCGGCCCAGCGTTGGGCGCGCACGACCTCGCCCAGTATCGGGATCGACAGGACGGTGACGATCAGCGGAAAGGAAAACAGCAGCGAATAGACTTCGGCCAGGGGCAGGACCGAAAAGGCGTAGAAGGCACAGGACATCGACGTGACCATCAGCCCCGAGCGTAGCATGACCAGCCACGGGTGATGCGGCCGAAAATTGTCAGCGGTCCGGTCCGCCAGAATCGTGACCGCCATCGGCACAAATGAAAACAGCGTGGCAAAAAAGATGATCTGCAGCACGGAATAGGTGCCGCCCAGCGTCTTGATCAGCGCGTCATGGGTGGCAAAGACGGCAAACCCGAGAAAGGCAAAGCCAAGTCCCTGCAGGGTCGAGTTCTGTGTGCTCATCTGGCTGGTCCCGGGCGATTGGATGCTGTGTCTGAGGCCTGATTAAACCCAATCGGCAGAGTCGGATAGTCCAAACTTTACCGCTAACATCTCTGCGGGATCGGCCGTTCAGCGCAGGATCGGCGGAGCCCCGGCCGGTTGGCGGGCGGCCGCGACACCGGCCTGCATCCCCGCGCCGATGCGGCGGGCCAGCGCCACCCAGGGCGTGGCCGTTTCCGGGGGCAGGGTGCCGTGGGCGACCTCTTCGAACAGGTCCAGCCAATGGGCGAACATTTCGGGTTTCACGTTCGGACGCTCGATATGCACGCGCTGCGGATTGCCGCTGTAGCCGCGCTCGTACAGGATGGCGTTGCGCCAGAAGGCGGCGATCCGGTCCTCATGCGCGGGCCAGTCGGTGACGTGGCGGTTGAAGATCGGGCCCAGCAGGGCGTCCTGCCGGACGCGGGCGTAGAATGCGGTGACCTGCGCGCGGATCTGGTCGGGCGTGGCGGGAAAACGTGGGGGCAGCACGGGCCGGGTCATGGTCGAGGCTTTCGATTCAGGCTCTGTTCCGGGCAGATACCGCGTTTTTCGGCCCGGATGCAGGGGCGGAATTGTCGCGCTGCCCCGGCGTCAGCAGGTGCCGCAACAGGGCCACCGGGTGTGCCCGCAGGCTCAGGCGGGTGGCGACGTAATCCTCGACCACCTGCTCGCCCAGCGACATCTGCGGCAGATGGGCGGCGGGTTCGTCCAGCGCCTCGCCTTCCAGATCCTGCGCGAACAGGGGCAGGGGTTTGGCGGTGGCGATCGCCTTGGCCTGCCACAGCGCCTCGCGCCGGGTCAGGCCGCAGGCGGCAAAGGCATCGGCCTCGGCCAGACGCTCGATCACCGAGGGGCCAAGGCCCGCGCGGCGCCAGACGTCGTCAACCTGGTGGTAGCCGTTGCCGCGCGCGGCGGTCAGCCAACTGGCGTCCTCTTCGCTCAGGCCCTTGATCTGGCGAAAGCCCAGCCGCAGGGCCAGCCCGCCATGGCCGTCTGGCTCCATCACGTTGTCCCAGAAGCTGGCATTGATGCAGACCGGACGCACTTGCACGCCATGCTCGCGCGCATCGCGCACGATCTGGGCGGGGGCATAGAACCCCATTGGTTGCGAATTCAGCAGCGCGCAGGCAAAAATCCCCGGATGGTGGCACTTGATCCAGGCGCTGGCATAGACCAGCAGCGCAAAGCTGGCCGCATGGCTTTCGGGGAAGCCGTAGGAGCCGAACCCCTCGATCTGCGAGAAACAGCGCTCGGCAAATTCGGCGTCATAGCCGTTGCGCTGCATCCCGCGCAGGAACAGGGTGCGGAATTCGCTGACATTGCCGTGCTTCTTGAAGGTCGCCAGCGACCGCCGCAGCCGGTCGGCCTGTTCGGGGGTGAAGCCCGCGCCGACGATGGCGATCTGCATCGCCTGTTCCTGAAACAGCGGCACGCCCAGCGTCTTGCCCAGCACCTCGCCCAGCGCGTCCGAGGGGAAGCTGACCTCCTCCTCGCCGTTCCGACGCCGGATATAGGGATGCACCATGTCGCCCTGGATGGGGCCGGGGCGGATGATGGCGACCTCGATCACCAGGTCATAGAAATTGCGCGGCCGCATCCGGGGCAAGAAGTTCATCTGCGCACGTGATTCCACCTGGAACACGCCGACCGAATCCGCGCGGCACAGCATGTCATAGACCGCCGGGTCCTCGGGCGGCAGGGTGGCGAGCGTGTAACTCGTCTGATGGTGCTGGGCGATCAGGTCGAAGGCCTTGCGGATGCAGGTCAGCATGCCAAGGCTCAGGACATCGACCTTGAGGATGCCCAGACTGTCGATGTCGTCCTTGTCCCAGCAGATGACCGTGCGGTCCTCCATCGTGGCGTTCTCGATGGGCACCAGCTCGTCCAGACGGCCCTCGGTGATGATGAACCCGCCCACATGCTGGGACAGGTGGCGGGGGAAGCCGTTGATCTGATGCACCAGTGTCAGAGTCTGTTTCAGGCGGCGGTCCTCGGGGTCGAGGCCGATTTCGCGCATCCGTTCCGCCTCGAGCCCTGCGGTCGAGAAGAACCCCCACAGCTGCGAGGACAGGGCGGAAATCGTGTCCTCGGTCAGGCCCATGGCGCGGCCCACCTCGCGGATGGCGCGCTTGCCGCGATAGTGGATCACCGTGGCGCACAGCCCCGCGCGGTGGCGGCCATAGCGTTCATAGATGTGCTGGATCACCTCTTCGCGGCGTTCATGTTCGAAATCCACGTCGATGTCGGGCGGCTCGTCCCGCGCCTCGGAGACGAAGCGTTCAAAGACCATGGTGCCCATCTCGGGGCTGACCGAGGTGACGCCCAGGCAATAGCAGACCACCGAATTGGCCGCCGAGCCGCGCCCCTGGCACAGGATCCCGCGGCCGCGGGCGAACTGCACGATGTCGCGGACGGTCAGGAAATAGGGCTCGTATTTCAGCTTGCCGATCAGGGTCAGCTCATGCGCCAGCATCGCCTTGACCTTTTCGGGTGCGCCAGCGGGATAGCGCCATTTCAACCCCTCATGCGCCAGACGATGCAGGCGCTGGGCGGGGGTTTCGGTGCCGCTGACCTCGCTGGGGTATTCATAGCGCAGCTCGTCCAGCGAGAAGGTGAGCTGTTCGCTGAGCGCATACGCGCGAGCCACGGCGCCTTCGTGCCCCTTGAAGATGCGCAGCATCTCGGGTTCCGAGCGCAGGCGCTGTTCGCCATTGGCCAGCGCGTGACGGCCCAGATCGTCCACCTTGCGGCGCAGCCGGATCGCGGTCAGCACATCGGCCAGCCGGCGGCGCGAGCCGTGATGCATCATCGGCGCGGCGCTGGCGATGGTGAGCAGGCCCAGATGGCACGATTCAGTCTCTAACAAATGGAAAAACGCCGAATCCGCCCCGTCATAGCGCGGATGCATCAGCAAATGCATGCGCCCGGTAAAGCGGCGCGTCAGCTGTTGCGCCTGTGTCCGCCACCCGCTCGCGCCGCCGGTCGGACGGCCCGCCTGTGGCCAGAGCAGCAGGTGGAGGCCGTCGGAAAACTCCAGCAGGTCGGACAGGTGCAGGATGCAGTCGCCCTTGGCCGCGCGCAGCCGTCCGGTGGACAGAAGGCGGCACAGGCTGGCCCAGCCCTGCCGGTTGAGGGGCAGGGCGGTGACGGGCGGGGCGTCGGTAAAGATCAGCCGCGCCGCCGGGATCAGGCGCGGCACCGCATGCACCGGGAACGAGGGCGGTTTCGGGATGTGATCGGGGCAGGGCGGGCCGATGGGCGTGTTCTGCTCTTCCCACGCGCGGCGCTCACGCACCTTGCGGGCGATCTCGCGCGCCTGGGTATGGGCGCGGACGATGCCCGCCACCGAGTTGTCATCGGCGATGGCGATGGCGGGCAGGCCCAGGGTGACGGCGCGCTCCATGTACTCCTCGGGGTGCGAGGCCCCGGTGAGGAAGGTGAAGTTCGACGTGATCGACAGCTCGGCATACATGGCGATTCCACATTATATTCACGTTTTGTTCTTTTTCGAGTCCCTGTCTGCATTGCGCAGGAAACGGGTCGTCTGCCCGCGTGTGGCAGGCGCATTGTCAGGGCAACAAAAGGAGACTCGAGATGTTCAAGATCACCGCCCTGCCCACCGACGAAGTACGCGCCTTTCAGGCAGGCGCGCCCGATGCCTACGGACACGCGCCTGAACGCGCGGTATCAACCGGAACCGGAAATCCGTGCCGCCATTGCTTGCAGCACATTCCCGAAGGTGCAGAAATGCTGATTCTGGCCCATCGGCCTTTTGCAGAGACACATCCTTATGCCGAAACGGGGCCGATCTTTCTGTGTGCAAGCCCTTGTGAACGGTATGAAGGGACTGATCTGCCAGAGGTTCTGACCTCATCGCCCGATTATCTGATCAAGGGCTATGGCCGCGATGACCGGATTGTCTACGGTACCGGCGTCGTGACACCCACCGGACGGATCAGCGCGGCGGTGGATGCAATACTTGCCCGCCCCGAGGTGGCCTATATCCATGTACGCTCGGCCCGGAACAACTGCTATCAGGCGCGGATCGACCGGGTCACAGCTTGACCCGGTGCAGACCCCGGCGCGGCTGGTCCTGATCGTCGGCCGGGGCATCGTCGGCGCGCGAGGAGGTGAGGGCAAGGAACACGTCCTCGAGATCGGCCTCTTCGGTGCGCACGTCGCGGATGCGGATGCCGGCCTGACGGACCGCTTCGAGCACCTGCTCGGCGCTGGTTTCCGGGCTGCGGTAGTGCAGCGCCAGGCTGCCGTCGTCGCGCAGGCTGGCCTGAACGCCGGGGGCGGCGGGCAGGGCGGTCACGGGGGCCTCGGGGGTGATGACCATGGTGCGGCCGTCCATGCGGCCCAGCAGGTTGGCGGTGCTGTCCTGTGCCACCTTCTCGCCGTGGTTGATGATGGCGATCTCGTCGCACATCTCCTGCGCTTCTTCCAGGTAATGGGTGGTCAGGATGATGGTCATGCCCTGCTGGTTCAGCTTGCGAACATTGGCCCACAGCATCTGGCGCAGTTCGATGTCCACGCCGGCGGTGGGTTCGTCCAGCACCAGGATTTTGGGGTGGTGCACCAGTGCCTTGGCCAGCAGCAGCCGCCGCCGCATCCCGCCCGACAGCGTGCGGGCATAGGCCTCGGCCTTGTCGCTGAGGCCGACCAGTTCGAGGATCTCGTCGCTGCGACGTTGCGATTTCGGGACGCCATAGAGCCCGGCCTGCACCTCGAGCGCGCCACGGGGGGTGAAGAACGGGTCGAGGTTCAGCTCCTGCGGCATCACGCCGATGGCGGCGCGGGCCTGGCGCGGGTTGCGGTCCTGGTCATGGCCCCAGATCGTCACCTGGCCTGCGGTCTTGATCACCAGCCCTGCCAGGATGTTGATCAGGGTCGATTTGCCGGCCCCGTTCGGCCCCAGCAGGCCAAAGACCGATCCGCGCGGGATCTCCAGATCGATGCCCTTCAGCGCATGTTTCTCGGGCTGGCCCTTGCCGCCGCGATAGGTTTTGCGCAGGCCGCGAAGGCTGATCGCTGCATCGGTCATTGCTGGCTCTTGCCCCCGGTTTCCTGATCCCTCATAAACGCACCTAATGCATGCCCGCGAGGCCGACAACCAGTGAAGGATCGCACGCCGTGACAATCGAAGCTCCGGAAACCAAGATCGTCGAGACAAGCCGTGTCGCCTGTGATGGCGGCGAGGGCGCGCTGGGCCATCCGCGCGTTTGGTTGCAGATCCCCGAAGATCAGGGCTGGGTCGAGTGCCCCTATTGCGATTGCAAATACGTGCTGAAGGGGCACGAAGCAGCGGCCTGACCACCCATGGCCTGTCGGGTCGGAAGAATTTGACCGAACACAGCAGACGGCCACGCGTGACGGGTGGCCCTGACGGCGCGCCCATGCCATGAGTTGGGTTGGCGAAGACGAGGGAAAGGGCGCGCGATGACAACGGGATTCGGCAAAGGCTGCCATCTGCATCTGATCGACGGATCGGCCTTCATCTTTCGCGCCTATCACGCCCTTCCGCCGCTAACGCGGAAATCGGACGGGTTGCCGATTGGCGCCGTTTCGGGCTTTTGCAACATGCTGCAGCGTTACGTGGATGGCGACCACGGCCCCGATGCGCCGACCCATCTGGCAGTGATCTTCGACAAGGGCTCGCACACCTTCCGCAATGACATGTACGACCTCTACAAGGCCAACCGCGAGGCGATGCCCGAGGACCTGCGCCCGCAGATCCCGCTGACCCGGCAGGCGACCGAGGCCTTCAACATCGCCTGCAAAGAGCTGGAGGGGTACGAGGCCGACGACATCATCGCCACGCTGGCCTGCCAGGCGCGCCAGGCCGGGGGGCGGGTAACCATCGTCAGTTCCGACAAGGACCTGATGCAGCTGGTGGGCGACGGTGTCGAGATGCTGGATGCCATGAAGAACAAGCGCATCGACCGCGAGGGAGTGTTCGAGAAATTCGGCGTCTATCCTGAGCGTGTCGTCGATGTGCAGGCGCTGGCCGGTGACAGCGTCGACAACGTGCCGGGTGCGCCGGGGATCGGGATCAAGACGGCGGCGCTGCTGATCAACGAGTTCGGCGATCTGGAGACGCTGCTGGACCGCGCCGAGGAGATCAAGCAACCCAAGCGCCGCGAAACCCTGATCGAGAAACGAGATCAGATCGAGTTGTCGAAAAGGCTGGTGCAGCTGGATTGCGAAACACCGCTGGACTTCACGCTGGATGATCTGGAGCTGCGCGATCCCGATCCGGACAAGCTGATGGAGTTTCTGGCCGAGATGGAGTTCCGCACTCTGACCAAGCGGATCGCCGACAAGCTGGGCGTCGAACCGCCGGTGATCGCGGATACTCCGGCGCCGGCGGCAGATGAGCCGCAGGCCGAAGACATTCCGTTCGATTCCAGCAAATACGAATGCGTGCGCGATGCGGCCGCGCTGCGGAAATGGAACGATCAGGCCTATGAGCGCGGCTGGCTGGCCGTGGACACCGAGACCACGGGCCTAAACGAAATGATCGCCGATCTGGTCGGCATCTCGCTCTGCATCGAGCCGGGCGAGGCCTGTTATATCCCGCTGACCCACCGCGACGGGGCCAGCGACGACCTGTTCGGCTCGGACGCGCTGGCCGAGGGGCAGATGCCGCTGGATGAGGCGCTGCAGATGCTCAAGCCGGTGCTCGAGGATCCGTCGATCCTGAAGATCGGGCAGAACATGAAATACGACGCCAAGATCTTTGCGCGCTACGGCGTGGATGTGGCCCCGATCGACGACACGATGCTGATGTCCTATGCCATGCATGCGGGCGAGCATGGGCACGGCATGGACACCCTGTCCGAACGCTATCTGGGCCACACGCCGATCCCGATCAAACCGCTGCTGGGCTCGGGCAAATCGGCGATCACCTTCGACAAGGTGCCGATCGACGAGGCGACCGCCTATGCCGCCGAGGATGCCGACATCACCCTGCGCCTGTGGAAGCTGTTCAAGCCGCAGTTGCACCGGGCTCAGGTGACCACCGTCTATGAAACGCTTGAACGCCCTCTGGTGCCGGTTCTGGCCGAGATGGAGATGCATGGCATCAAGGTCGATCGCGATGTGCTGAGCCGCATGTCGAACGCCTTTGCCCAGAAAATGGCCGGGTTAGAGGCTGAAATCCACGAGCTGGCCGGAGAAACCTTCAACGTCGGCTCGCCCGCGCAGTTGGGCGAGATCCTGTTCGACAAGATGGGTCTTGAGGGCGGCAAGAAGGGCAAGACCGGAAAGTATTCGACCGGCGCCGACGTGCTGGAAGATCTTGCGACCGAGCATGAGCTGCCGCGCCGGGTGCTGGACTGGCGGCAGCTGTCCAAGCTGAAATCGACCTATACCGACGCGCTGCAGACCCATATCAACCCCGATACGGGCCGGGTGCATACGTCTTATGCCATCACCGGGGCGAACACGGGGCGTCTGGCCTCGACCGATCCGAACCTGCAGAACATCCCGGTGCGCACCGAAGAAGGCCGCCGCATCCGCGAGGCCTTCATTGCCGAGCCGGGCAACGTGCTGGTGTCGCTCGACTATTCACAGATCGAGCTGCGCATCCTCGCGCATATCGCCGATATTCCGGCCTTGAAACAGGCCTTTGCCGACGGGCTGGACATTCACGCCATGACCGCGTCGGAAATGTTCGACGTGCCGCTGGACGAGATGACGCCCGAGATCCGCCGCAAGGCCAAGGCGATCAATTTCGGCGTGATCTACGGCATTTCGGGCTTTGGTCTGGCGCGCAACCTGCGCATTCCGCGGGCCGAGGCGCAGGGCTTCATCGACCGATATTTCGAACGCTTCCCGGGCATCCGGCGCTATATGGATGACACCATCGCGTTTGCCAAAGAGCATGGCTATGTGCAGACCCTGTTCGGGCGCAAGATCCACACGACAGAAATCAATGCCAAGGGGCCGCATGCGGGGTTTGCCCGCCGGGCGGCGATCAACGCGCCGATCCAGGGCACAGCGGCGGACGTGATCCGCCGGGCGATGGTGCGGATGCCCGAGGCGATCGACGGGCTGCCGGCCAAGATGCTGCTGCAGGTGCACGACGAACTGCTGTTCGAGGTGGCCGAAGACGCGGTGGATCAGACCATCGAGACTGCCCGAGACGTGATGGAAAACGCGCCCGATCCGGCGGTGAAGCTGGACGTGAAACTGACGGTGGATGCGGGCAAAGGCGCCAACTGGGCCGAGGCGCATTAGGCAAGCGCCGTGCCGCTCATCAGGCCCAGCGGGCCATCTTCGCGGCAGGTCAGGCCTCGGGCCTGACCAACAGCGCGACCAGCCGCCGGGTCAGCGGGGCCATGACCAGAACCACCGCAAAGGCCACCGGCCAGCTGATGCTCCACGCGCCCATCCAGCTGGCAAAGGTCTCGGGGCCAAGCCCGATCTCTTTGACCGTTGCGATGCAGGTCACGATGCAGGACATCAGCCCCGACAGGATCAATCCGAACAGGACGGGGGCAAAGCGGGCGGGGATCATGCGGCTGTTCCTCTACTGAATTGCCGCTTCGTATGCGATATCCAAGATGTGATTTCCAGTGCGCAGGTGCACAGGCCTATCGCATCCAGTGCAGAGAGGCGTCGGTGCGCCGCGTCGAGGGCGTGTATTCGGCGCTGACCCAGCCGTCATAGCCGCTGTCGTCGATCGCTGCGAACAACGCGGGGAAATCGGTCTCATCCCGGCCGGGTTCCGACCGGTCGGGGGCCGATCCGATCTGAACATGTACGATCCGGTCGCGGAATCTGTCCCAGATGGCCTGTGCATCGCCATGGATCATCCGGGCATGAAAGCTGTCGAACTGCAGGCCCACATTCGGACGGTCGATCCGGTCCAGGCACGCGGCGGCCAGATCATAGTCATTCAGGAAGTATCCCGGTTGCGAGACGGGGTTCAGCGGTTCGATCGTGAACCGTTGATGCGGCGCAAAATCCGCGGCCCATTGCAGGTTGTGCACAAAACAGTCCCGTGCGTCCGCCCCCGAGGCATAGCCCGCCATCACATGGATCAGGCCGGGCTTCAGCGCCTCGGCATAGCGCAGGACGCGGCGGATGTCGGACTGGAACCGCCCCTCGCCCCCCGGAACGGCCGCATAGCCGGGCTGGCCGCCGGTATAGTTGGGCGGCGGCGCGTTGATCAGCACCAGGTCCAGACCGTTGGTCATCAACGCGCGGCGGGTTTCCTTGGCCGCGATATCGTAGGGGAACAGGATTTCGACCGCCTTGAACCCAGCATCCGCAGCCGCCTTGAATCGGTCGAGATAGGGCAGCTCGGCAAAGAGCAGCGAGATATTGGCGGCAAATCGGGGCATTGTCCTCTCGGTCCGATGGCATGCTGACCTTAGTCGCGGGCGGTGCGCAGAGAAAGGGTTTGAAAACGACAATATGTCGAAAATCGGCCAGACCGGCGCGGGCCGAATGTGAAGGGTCGGGGTATTGCAGCGAATCATTTTCGTGGCGCTGCACCAACAAAAGGATTGAAACCGATGGCGATGAGTCCGGACCCCGTTCGCGGGCCCAGTTTCGCTGTGCCCGGTGCGCGGCAATCCGCCTTGTCCGGAAACGGGCTGGCGGTGGCGTCGATGCTAACCTGGGCGGCCGGATTCCCGGCGGCCGAAATCCTGCTGCAGACCTGGCCGCCGGTTGCCTTGCTGGCTGCGCGGCTGATGCTGGCGGTGGCCGTGATGATCCCGATCTGGCTGTGGATCGATGGCGCGGACGCGGTTCTGCGGGCGCGTTGGGCCCATGCGATGCGAGTGGGCGGGTTTGGCCTTGGCTTGGGCATGTTCCTGATCATCCTGGCGCAGAAACTGACCGATCCTGTTACCGTTGCCATCATCGCGTCCTGCGCGCCTTTGGTTGCGACACTGCTCGAGCTGGCTGCCGGAACGCGCAGATTGCGCTGGAACTTCGCGCTGGGCGTTGCTGTTTCGATCATCGGCGGCCTGATCGCAACCAGCGCGGTGGCGCCGGCCCAGCTGGGGTTGGGTGCGCTCTGCGCCATCGCCTCGACCGCGCTTTTCTGTTGGGCCAGCATGGCGACCGCGCGGGACTTCCCGGACCTCAGCCAAACCGGACGTACCACGATCACGCTGATCGGCGGCACGTTCATGGCCGGCGCGCTGTTCTATCTGTCGAGCGTCCTCGGGTTCGAAGTCTGGCCATCGTCGCCGATCGACCCGCAGCAGGCAGGAATGCTGGCGATCTACGCCGTGATCTCTCTCGGCCTCAGCCAGGTCCTGTTCATCGCTTCGATCGGCCGGCTGGGTGTTGCTCTGGCGTCATTCCACATCAATGTGGCCCCGTTCTACGTGATGCTCATCATGGTGGTTCTGGGTTCGGAGTGGAACTGGACCCGGGCGCTGGGCGCCGGAGTCGTGGCGCTGGCGGTTGTCCTTGCGCAAGACCGTCCCGCACGACGGGTTGCCTAAGGCGCTTCCTCGGCGCGACCCAAGACAAAGAACTGCCCGCCGGACCAGACCCCGACCTGCCCGGCGCGTTCCGTGGCAATGTCCACAAGGCGGTAGAAACTCTTGCGGTCGATCCGCGCCTCAAGGTTCGATCGCACCAATATGTAGGGTCTTGGCTCGTTTGTTTCCGGGTCAATGGCAACCCGTATCGGGTGATCCGGACCTACCGTCACAGTATCGCCGACATGGGTGGTAAAGGTCAGAATCTGATCCTCGTCCGCGCCGGTCCGGTCGAAATCGACCGCCACAAACGGTGCGTCTTCGACGATGATGCCGACCTTTTCGACAGGGGTGACCAGAAAATAGGCGTCCCCTTCTTTCTTAAGAATTGAGGAAAAAAGCTTCACAAGCTCGAACCGGGTGATGGGCGACCCTAGATAATACCAGGTGCCATCGCGCGCGATGCGCATGTCCAGATCGCCGCAGAACGGAGGATTCCACTTGTCCACAGAGGGCAGACCCCGCGGTTTGACTGCCTTGACCGAGGCCGCCAGACCCTCGGGGGACGGTTTCACAGGATTTTGTCCGCTCATTGTTTTTGCCATTTCCTCGCAGCGCGATACACTTCATCTATAATAAGTCCACGGAAGGGAAAGTCATGACCGAACCTGCCGACCTCGTGTCCGAGATCGAAGCGCTGGAAGAGAAACTGCAACAGGCCAAATCCTCGATCACCCGCCGCTTCATCGGGCAGGAGAGGGTCGTCGACCTGACGCTGACGGCGCTGCTGTGTGGCGGTCATGCCCTGCTGATCGGGCTGCCGGGCCTGGGCAAGACGCGGCTGGTGGAAACCCTGTCCACCGTCATGGGCCTGCATGGCAATCGCATCCAGTTCACCCCTGACCTGATGCCGGCCGACATTCTGGGGTCCGAGGTTCTGGACACCGCCGAGGATGGCAGCCGCCATTTCCGCTTCATTCCTGGCCCGATCTTCTGTGAACTCTTGATGGCGGACGAGATCAACCGGGCCAGCCCGCGCACCCAGTCGGCGCTGCTGCAGGCGATGCAGGAACGCACGGTGACCGTCGCGGGCGAGGATCGCGCGCTGGGCGTGCCGTTCCATGTGCTTGCCACCCAGAACCCGATCGAACAGGAGGGCACCTATCCGCTGCCCGAGGCCCAGCTGGACCGTTTCCTGGTGCAGATCGACGTGAACTATCCCGACCGCCAGACCGAGCGTGACATCCTGCTGGCCACTACCGGCGCGGCCGAGGAGGAGGCGCACCAGATCTTCACCAAAGAAGAACTGCTGGCCGCGCAGGTTCTGCTGCGCCGGATGCCGGTGGGCGAGTCGGTGGTCGAACTGATCCTCGATCTGGTGCGCGCGTTCCGCCCCGAAGAACCCGGCGTATCCGAGCGCGTGTCCGAGACCGTCGCCTGGGGCCCCGGTCCGCGCGCGGCGCAGGCGCTGATGATGACGGTGCGGGCGCGGGCGATGCTGCAGGGCCGGCTGGCCCCCAATGCCGAGGATGTGCTGGACATGGCGCGCCCGGTGCTCAGCCACCGGATGGCGCTGAACTTCGCCGCGCGGGCGCGCGGCGACAGCTTGGCCGACCTGATCGAAACCACCGCGGCCGGGCTTGTCCGGGCCGAGGCGGCGGCGTGAACGCGGCCCGCACCCTTCGCGAAAGATCCGAGGCCGAGGCGTCCCGGCTGCCGCCCTTGTTGGCGCGGGCCGAACACCTGGCCGGAACCGTGCTGCTGGGCGATCACGGCCGGCGGCGTTCGGGGTTGGGCGATGATTTCTGGCAATACCGGCCGGCGCAAATCGGCGACAGCCGGCGGATGATCGACCACCGGCGCTCGGCCCGCGGCGATCAGCAATATGTGCGCGAACGCGAATGGCAGATTGCGCAGTCGATCATGCTGTGGGTCGATCAGGGCGCCTCGATGCGCTTTGCGTCCGACAAATCTCTGCCCACCAAGGCCGACCGGGCCCGCCTTCTGGGGTTGGCCACGGCGATCCTTCTGGTGCGCGGGGGCGAGCGTGTGGGCCTGACCGGAACAACCCTGCCGCCCCGGCGCGGCAACGCCCAGATCATCCGGCTGGCGCAGGCCCTGTCCGAAGATACCGAGGCCGAGTATGCCCCGCCCGAGCACCGCGCCATGATCCCCCATGCCCGCGCCGTGTTCATCTCTGACTTCCTCGGCCCTCTGGACGAGGTCGAACTGGCCCTGACCAAGGCCGCCGACCGCGGCGTGCGCGGTGTGCTGCTGCAGGTTCTGGACCCGGGTGAGGAGAACTTCCCCTATCGCGGGCGCACCATCTTCGAAAGCGTCGGCGGCACGGTCCGGCACGAGACCCTCAAGGCCGGCGACCTGCGCGAGCGCTATCTGGCGCGGCTGGCGCGGCGCAAGGATGACCTGACCCGCCTGTGCCGGGTGACCGGGTGGCAGCTGGGCCTGCACCATACGGGCGACAGCGCGCAGGCGGCCCTGTTGTGGCTCTATCGTGCGCTGGACGGAGGGGCGCGATGACGGTTCTGGCGGGCATCGGCTTTACCGCGCCATGGGTGTTGCTGGGTCTGCTGACCCTGCCGATCCTGTGGCTGATCCTGCGCGCCGTGCCGCCCGCGCCGATCCGCCGGCTGTTCCCCGCGGTGACCCTGTTGCTGGGCCTGAAGGACGACGAGAGCGTATCTGACCGCACCCCGTGGTGGCTGTTGCTGCTGCGGATGCTGGCGGCGGCGGCGATCATCATTGGGCTGGCCGGCCCGGTACTGAACCCGTCGCGCGATGAGTCCGGATCGGGGCCATTGCTGCTGGTTCTGGATGCCAGCTGGGCCGGGGCCACGCGCTGGCCCGCCACGCTGGATCAGATCGACGCGCAGCTGACCGAAGCCGGACGGGCCGGGCGCCCCGTGTCGATCCTGCGCCTGACCGAGCCGGAACCGCCGGTCTTCCAGGCCGCCGAAGCCTGGCGCAATCGCCTGCCCGGGCTGGTTCCGCAGCCGTGGCAGCCGGACGCGGCGCAGATCGAACAGGCCCTGGCCGACCTGTCGGCGGTCGAGGGCGGGTTCGATACGCACTGGTTCACGGACAAGCTGGACTATCCGGGCCGTGAAAGCCTGCTGTCCGCGCTGCAGGCGCGGGGCGCGGTCACGGTCTATCGCGCGGCGGCGCCGATCCTGGCGCTGCGGCCGGCCACCTATCAGGACGGGGCGATCCGGCTGACCGCGGTGCGCGCCACACCCGGTCCGGCGCAGACCGTCACCATCAATGCGCAGGGGCGCGACCCTGCGGGCGTGATGCGCCTGCTGCAATCGGTCGAGGTCAGCTTTGACAGCGGCGCGACCCAGGCGCAGGCCGATCTGGCGTTGCCGTCCGAACTGCGCGCCCGCATCACTCGGTTCGAGCTGCAGGGCCAGCGGTCGGCCGGGGCGGTGTCGCTGACCGATGACAGCCTGCGCCGGCGCGAGGTCGCCCTGATCGCCGGAACCGTCAATCGCGAGGGGCTGGAGCTGTTGTCGCCGCTGCACTACCTGACGCAGGTGCTGATCCCCACCGCCGATTTCGTCGAGGGCGGGCTGACCGAGGTTCTGCCCGCCAACCCGGATGTGATCGTGCTGGCCGATGTGGCCAAGCTGACCCCCGCCGAACAGGCCGGATTGGTCGAATGGGTCGAGCAGGGCGGGCTGTTGCTGCGCTTTGCCGGTCCGCACATGGCAGGCAGCGATCTGGGCCGCGATGCCGAAGACACTTTGCTGCCGGTGCGGCTGCGCAGCGGTGGCCGCTCGGTCGGCGGCGCGATGAGCTGGGGCGAAGCCAAGGGGCTGGCGCCTTTCCAGGAAGGCTCGCCCTTTTACGGGTTGCGGATCCCCGACGACGTAACCGTCAGCACCCAGGTGATGGCGCAACCCGACCCGAACCTGGCCGACCGGGTGATCGCTGCGCTGTCGGATGGCACGCCGCTGGTGACGCGCAAGCCGCTGGGCCTGGGTCAGGTGGTGCTGTTCCATGTCACCGCCGATGCCGAATGGTCGACCCTGCCGCTGTCGGGCCTGTTCGTCGAAATGCTCGACCGGCTGGCCGTGGCCTCGGCCGCCAAGACCCGGCAGGTCGAACAGCTGCAAGGCACCACGTGGGAGCCGATTCAGGTGATGGACGGGTTCGGAACCCTGTCTGATGCGGGCAATCTGGCCGGTGTCGATGGCCCGGCGCTGGTATCCGGCGCCCTGGGCCCCGACCTGCGCCCGGGTCTGTATGAAAGCGGCAAGCAGAAGCTGGCCCTGAACGTGCTCACCGAGGACACCACGCTGCGCCCGATAAGTTGGCCTGCGGATGTGCCCATCAAGGGGCAGGAGGTCAGTGCCGAAACGCCGATCGGGGGTCTGCTGCTGAGCCTGGCCCTGATCCTGCTGGCGGTTGACGTCGTGGCCTCGCTGGCTCTGTCAGGGCGCCTTGGGCTGGCGCGGGCGGCGGCGGTCGCGCTGGGTGCGGTTCTGATCGCACCGCAGGCGCATGCGCAGACGCCCGAGGAGACTGAATTCGCCCTGCAGGCGACCAAGGAATTGGTGCTGGCCCATGTACTGACCGGCAATGCCCAGATTGACGACGTCGCCCATGCCGGGCTGCGCGGCCTGTCGCAAACTCTGTTTTATCGCACGTCCGTCGAACCGGCCGAGCCTATGGGTGTGGACCTTGAACGTGATGAACTGGCCTTCTTCCCGTTGCTCTACTGGCCGATCACGCCGGATCAGCCCCAGCCTTCGGCCGAAGCTTATTCTAAGCTGAATGGCTATCTGCGGTCGGGCGGGATGATCCTGTTTGACACGCGGGACGCCAACATCGCTGGGTTTGGCGCCTCGAGCCCCAATGGCCGCAAGTTGCAGCAACTGGCTGCTCCGCTGAATATCCCTGCGTTGGAGCCTGTTCCGCGCGATCACGTCCTGACCCGCGCGTTCTACCTGTTGCAGGATTTCCCCGGCCGCTTTGCCGGAACCGAGGTCTGGGTCGAGGCCGCGCCCCTGGACGCCGAACTGATCGAAGGCATGCCCTTCCGCAACCTCAACGACAACGTCACCCCGGTGGTGATCGGTGGCAACGACTGGGCCGGGGCCTGGGCAATCGACCGGAACGGGCAGGCGCTGCTGCCGGTCGGGCGCGGCTATGCCGGAGAACGCCAACGCGAGCTGGCCAACCGGTTCGGCGTCAACCTGGTCATGCACGTGCTGACCGGGAACTACAAATCCGATCAGGTGCACGTGCCTGCTCTGCTTGACAGGTTGGGCCAATGACCGGTTCCGTCATCTTTGACCCGCTGATCCCGTGGCTTGTGCTGGTGGTCATCGGTTCGATCGCTTTGGCCGCGACGGTTCTGGCGCTGTGGCGCGGGCTGTCGGGTTGGGCGTTGCGCGGACTGGCGGCGCTGGTGCTGCTGGCGGCTTTGTCCGGCCCGGTCTACCAGATCGAGGACCGCGCTCCGCTGACCGACATCGTGTTGATGATCGAGGATGAAAGCGCCAGCCAAACCCTGTCGGACCGCGCCGAACAGACCGCGCAGACCGCCGAGGCCTTGGCCGCCGAGATCGAGGCCCGCGACAACACCGAACTGCGCCGCATCACCGTGGGCGACGGCGACGGAGACGAAGGTACCCAGGTGATGGCGGCGCTGAATGCCGCGCTGGCCGAGGAACCGCGCGCCCGGATCGCCGGAATTCTGGTCTTGTCGGACGGCATCGTGCATGACGTCGATCAGGCCCCAGACCTGCCCGCGCCGATGCACCTGTTGCAGACCGGTCGCGCGCAGGACTGGGACCGCCGCCTGATCGTGCGCAACGCGCCGGCCTTTGCAATCATCGATGAGCCCGTCACTCTGACCTTGCGGGTCGAGGACAGTGGCGCGGTGCCCGCCGGTCCGGCGTCCGCCCCACTCGAGATCGCGGTGGACGGGGGCGAGCCGCAGCAGTTCAGCATCCCGATCGGTGTGGATGTCGAGCTGCCAGTGACCCTGCCCCATGGCGGGCGCAACGTCATCCAGTTCACGGTTCCGCAGGCCGATGGCGAACTGACCGACCGCAACAACACCGCCTTGATCCAGATGAACGGCGTGCGCGATCGGCTTCGGGTTCTGTTGGTCTCGGGCGAGCCGCATCCGGGCGGGCGAACCTGGCGCAATCTGCTGAAATCCGACAGCTCGGTCGACCTGGTGCATTTCACCATCCTGCGCCCGCCCGAGAAACAGGACGGGGTTCCGGTGGACGAACTGTCGCTGATTGCATTCCCCACGCGCGAGCTGTTTCTGGAGAAGATCAACGATTTCGACCTGATCATCTTTGACCGCTACAAGCGGCGCGGCATCCTGCCGGCGATCTATCTGGACAACGTGACCAACTACATCAATGACGGAGGTGCGGTGCTGATTGCGGCCGGACCCGACTTTGCCACCGCCGACAGCATCTTCCGCTCGCCCCTGTCTGCGATCCTGCCGGCGCAGCCCTCGGCCCGGGTCATCGAAGAACGCTACGTGCCCACGGTGACAGACCTGGGCCAGCGTCATCCGGTGACCGCCGATCTGGGTGAGACGGGCGATTGGGGCGCATGGCTGCGCCAGATCGACGTAAAACAGCGCTCGGGCGAGCTGCTGATGACCGGCGTCGAAGATCGACCTCTGCTGGTGTTGGACCGGGTGGGGGAAGGACGCGTGGCGCTGCTGGCTTCGGACCACGCCTGGCTGTGGAGCCGCGGCTACGAGGGCGGTGGCCCGCAGTTGGAACTGCTGCGCCGCCTTGCCCACTGGATGATGAAGGAACCCGAGCTTGAAGAAGAGGCGCTGTGGGCCGAGGCCAACGGGCAGTCAATGCGCATCATCCGCCAGACCCTGAACGAAGAGGTGGGCCCTGTCACGGTCACCCGACCCAATGGCGACACGCTTGAAGTGCCCTTGCGCGAATTGTCCCCCGGCCGGTTCGAGGCGCAGTATTTCGGGCCTGAAATTGGGCTCTATCGCCTGCAGGAAGGTGAGCTGTCCTCGGTCATCGGCCTTGGCCCTGCGGCGCCGCGGGAATTCGAACGCACCATCGCAACAGCTGAAATCCTTGAACCGGTCATGGCCGGGATGCGCGGCGGGGTAATCCGGGTCGAGGATGGGCTGCCGGCAATCCGCAACGTACGCGCCGGGCGCCCTGCGGCCGGGCGTGGCTGGATCGGTCTGACCCCGCGCGAGGCATATGAAACCCGTGACGTGACCCAAGCCGGACTGTTGCCGCCCTGGCTGGTGCTGCTGTTGGCGGGTGGCTTCCTGCTGGCGGGCTGGTTGCGCGAAGGACGGCGCTGATCGACCTTTGGCCTTAAACAGATTTTCACGGTCTGCGGGAATGCTGATCCCGAACCGACCGGGAAGATGACCATGAGTGTTGCAGAAAAACTGGCACAGGAACGGCGGGCGCGTCTGGCCGCCGAACGCATGCTTGCACTCAAGCAGAGTGAACTGTCCGAGGCCAATCGCAAACTGGGTGAATACGCGATGGCCCTGACCAAGCGTATTGGCGAGACTGAGGCCGAGGTCGAAACCGTGCGTGGCGAGAATGAAAAGGTCAAATCGGACCTGACCGTTGCAAATGCCAAGATCGAAGTGGCCGAACGCCGCCTCTGGCACTCGATCCAGACGATCCAGGACGGTTTCGCCTTCTTCGACGGCAGTGATCGGTTGATCAGCGCAAATACAGCCTATCTGAGCGTGTTCGAAGGACTGGATGAGGTCGCGCCCGGGATATCCTATCCCCGCATTCTTGATCTGCTTACCACCGAGGGCATCATCGATATCGGGTCGGAACCGGTCGAGGCATGGAAAACCCGCATGATGCGCCGCTGGACCCGGATCAACCCGCCGCCCGAAGTGATCCAGCTGTGGAATGGGCAATATATCAAGCTGATCGACCAGCGCGGGCAGGGCGGCGATGTGGTCAGTCTGGCCCTGAACATCACGGCCTCGGTCCAGCATGAGGCGCAACTGCAGGCCGCGCGCGAGAAGGCCGAGGCCGCCAACCGGGCCAAGTCGGCTTTCCTTGCCAATATGAGCCATGAGATCCGGACCCCGATGAATGGCATCGTCGGGATGACCGACCTGCTGTCGGAAACGCCTCTGAATGAGGAGCAGAGGCTTTATGTAGAGACGATCCGCAATTCGGGGGACGCGCTGCTGGTCATCATCAATGACGTTCTGGACTATTCCAAGATCGAAGCGGACAAGCTTGTGCTGCATCCCGAGGATTTCGATCTTGAACGTTGCATTCTCGAAGTTGCGATGCTGCTGCAGCCCACGGTGCGCGACAAGGGGCTGACCTTGCTGGTCGACTATGACCTGTTCCTGCCGACGCTGTTCGTGGGTGATCCGGGCCGGGTGCGTCAGGTGCTGACCAATCTGGTGGGCAACGCGGTCAAATTCACCGCCCAAGGCCATGTTCTGATCCGGGTCACCGGAGTACCGCATGCCGATCAGAAGACCTGCGACATCCACATTGCGATCGAAGACACCGGAATCGGCATCGAAGCGGACAAGATCGAGCACATATTTGGCGAGTTCAATCAGGTTGAAAACGAAAAGACCCGCGCCTTTGACGGCACTGGCCTTGGTCTGGCCATCACCAAACGCCTGATTACCTTGATGGGTGGCTCGATCTGGGTCGAGAGCGAGGCCGGCAAGGGGTCGTGCTTTGGGTTCCGCATCACACTGCCCACCGCCGAAGGCCCTCAACCGGCACCGCCTGCCTTGGCGGACAGGCTGAAACATGTCCTCGTGGTCGAGGATTTGGCCGTCAATCGGGCCATTCTGAACAAGCAGCTGCGGCGTTTGGGGGCCGAGGTGACGGTTTGCGCCACAGGCACCGAAGCGCTGAGGGCGGTGGATGCGTCGGTCGACCTGATCCTTTGCGATCACGATCTGCCTGACATGGACGGGCTGGATTTGGCGGAAACTCTGCGCAAGCGAAGCTGGTCCGACGTTCCGATCGTGCTGATGTCCGCAAACCCGGCCATCGTACACGCCGATCCGAACCATCGGCTGATACAAGGGGTGGTTCAGAAACCGATCCCTCGGGCCGAGCTGTTCTCGCGGCTTCAGGCGCTGGGCGCGGCTGTGTTGCCGGCGCCTGTTTCCCCGCCCTGCCGCGCAGAGCCGGCCCAATCGTCCGGCGGAAACACGAAGCTGCGCAAGATGCGCGTTCTGGCAGCCGAGGACAATCGCACCAACCAGTTGATCCTGAGCAAGATGACCAAGGATCTGAACATAGACCTCAAGCTGGTGGCCAACGGGCTTGAGGCTGTCGAAGCCTTTGCGAAATTTGCCCCTGACCTGATCCTTATGGACATCTCGATGCCCAAGATGGACGGAAAGCAGGCCACGAGTGAGATTCGCCGACGCGAAATCGGCACAGGGCAGCATGTGCCGATCGTGGCGCTGACCGCTCATGCCTTGGCCGATGACGAGCACAGCATCCTTGGGGCCGGGCTGGATCACTACCTGACGAAACCGCTTCAGAAGAAGCTGATTTGCGAGATGATCCAGTCCAACTGCCCGACGGATGCGCAACCTGTCATTGTCGAGCCGGCTGGTGCGGTCTAGGCTGACGCCATGTCACAGGAACGAGGTTTTCGCCCCCGCGCTTTGGGTGAAATCGCAATACGCTGCGCCGACATGGCAGCAATGGTTGATTTCTATGAAAACGTCATCGGGCTGACCCGCCTGCATGGCGGCCATAACAGCGCCATCACATTCTTTCGGATTGCGGATGGGTTCGAAGGACACACACAGGTTCTGGCGCTTTTTCACCATGGGGCAGCGCCGCGGCCGGGTTTGCACCCCACCGGTGCCGACAAACCCGTGACCGGGGCGCAATCGTCGCTGCACCATGTCGCCTTGTCTCTTCCCTTTGCGGAACAGGAGGCCGTCATGCGCTGGTATGACCAAATCGGCCAGCCCTATCGTGTCGAACGGTTCGGCTGGATCGGTTGGCGCGGAGTATTTACCACGGACCCCGAGGGCAACACGGTCGAACTGGTGGCGTATGATGCCTCGATGCTGGATCAGGCCTGATAGGGGCGCACGAATACCGGTTTGTCCGGTTCCGACAAATCAGACCGATACGCATAGCCGCCGGTGTCGAAATCCCGGAGGCCCGCAGGGTCGGTCAGCCGGTGCTGGATGATGTACCGCGCCATTGAGCCGCGAGCTTTTTTGGCAAAGAAGCTGACGATCTTCGGTGCGCCGCCCTTGTCCTCCATAAAGACAGGGGTGATGACCCGCAGTTTCAGCGCCTTGGGGGCCACCGCGCCAAAATATTCCTGGCTGGCGCAGTTCACCAGCGTATCGGTGCCGATCTCCTCGGCCTGCGCGTTCAGCGCCTTGCTCAGCTGGTCGCGCCAGTAGTCATACAGGGTCTTGCCGCGCCGGGTCTTCAACCGGCTACCCATTTCCAGCCGATAGGGCTGAATGGCGTCCAGCGGGCGCAGCAGGCCGTAAAGCCCCGACAGGATGCGCAGATGATCCTGCGCCCAGGCCAGTTCGTCGGCGTCCAGCGAGGCGGCCTCGAGCCCCTGATAGGTGTCGCCGGCAAAGGCCAACGCGGCCGGGCGGGTGGTCTCGGGCGGCGGGGTATCGGCAAAGGTGCGGAACCGGTCGCGGTTCAGCCGGGCCAGATCGTCGCTGAGGCTCATCAGCTTTTTTAGTTCTCCCAGCGTCAGGTTGCGCGCGGTTTTCGCCAGCCGGATCGCGTCGTCCTGAAAATCGGGCTGGGTCGGCGTCGCGTCCCGTTCTGCCCAGTCCAGCCGTTTGGCCGGAGAGATCACCACCAGCATATCTACCCCCTTGTACGTGCCTGCCCGCCGATACCTAGCCCGCCGCGCGCAGCACGTCCAGAAAGGCGGCCGCGAAACGTTCGGCGCGGCGGTCGCCCAGAATTTGCTCCAGCGCGCGGTCGTCGTCGGGCCGCATCTGCGCAACCTTCGCCAGTTGCGCGGCCGAACAGCTCAATGGTTTGTCGATCCCGTCCGGGCCTCGGGCCAGCTGTGCCTGCACCTCGAGCAGACGGTCGTAGATATTTCCCTGTTCACGCCCGGCCAGCTTGCGGCGCGCCGGGTGGACCGCCTGCGCCTCGCCCGCGATTACTTCGAGGAAGGTGTCGCCATAGCGGTCCAGTTTTTTTGCGCCCACGCCGCCGATCCGGGCCATCTCGTCCAGGGTCATGGGGCGTTTTTCCGCCATCTCGATCAGCGTGCGGTCGGGGAAGATGACATAGGCGGGCACACGGGCGGCCTCGGCCAGGGCGCGGCGCTTGGCCTTGAGCGCCGACAGCAGGGGCGCATCCTCATCCGAGACCATCATCTTGACCGCGGGCCGCCGGGTGGCCTTGCGCAGCGTGTCCTTGCGTAGGGTGATCTGCGCCTCGCCCTTCAGGATCGGCTTGGCGGCCTCGGTCATGCGCAGGGCGCCGTGGCGTTCAGGGTCGGGGCGGACCAGGTCATGGCCCATCATCTGCCGGAAGATCGCCTGCCATTGCGGGCGCGACCAGTCCTTGCCGATGCCGTAGGTGGGCAATTCGTCATGCCGCCGGGCGCGGATCTTGTCGGTGTCATTGCCCAGCAGGATGTCGATCAGGTGGCCCGAACCGAACCATTCCTCGGTGCGCAGGATCGCCGACAGGGCCATGCGCACCGGGGTGGTGCCGTCGAACAGCTCGGGCGGGCTGTCGCACAGGTCGCATTTGCCGCAGGGCTCGGCCTGTTCCCCGAAATAGCCCAGCAGGGTCTGGCGGCGGCAGTGCAGCGCCTCGGCCAGACCCAGCAGCGCGTTCAGGCGGGCATGATCTGCGGCGCGGCGTTCAGGCGGGGCCAACCCCTCGTCGATCTGGCTGCGGCGCAGGCGGATGTCGTCGGGGCCGAACAGGGTCAGGGTTTCGGCCGGCCCACCGTCGCGGCCGGCGCGGCCGATTTCCTGGTAATAGGCCTCGATCGATTTCGGCAGGTCCGCATGGGCGACCCAGCGGATGTCGGGCTTGTCGATACCCATGCCAAAGGCCACGGTGGCCACCACGAGCAGCCCGTCCTCGCGCGCGAAGCGGGTTTCGACGATGCGGCGGTCTTCGGCTTCCATCCCGCCGTGATAGTGGCAGGCGCTGTGGCCCTGTTCGCGCAGGGCCTGCGCCAGCACTTCGGTCTTGTTGCGGGTGCCGCAATAGACGATGCCCGACTGGCCCCGGCGGGCGTCGGCGAAATCAAGGATCTGCTTGCGCGGGCTGTCCTTCGCGGCAAAGGCCAGGTGGATGTTCGGCCGGTCGAAGCCACGCAGGAACTTGCGCGGGGGCGTGCCGTCGAACAGTTTCTCGACGATCTCGTCCTGGGTTTCCGCATCCGCCGTGGCGGTGAAAGCGGCCAAGGGCACGTTCAGCGCGCGGCGCAGCTCTCCGATCCGCAGATAGTCGGGGCGGAAATCATGGCCCCACTGGCTGACGCAATGCGCCTCGTCCACGGCGATCAGGCTGACATTGATCCGCCGCAGCATGCCCAGCGCCGAGCCCGCCGCCAGCCGTTCGGGCGCCATATACAGCAGCTTCAGCCGCCCGGCCTCGAGCGCCTCCCACACGGCGTCGGTTTCCTCGGGCGTGTTGCCCGAGGTCAGCGCACCGGCTTCGACCCCGGCCTCTTGCAGCCCCCGCACCTGGTCGCGCATCAGGGCGATCAGCGGCGAGATCACCACCGTGACGCCGTCGCGCAGCAGGGCAGGCAGTTGGAAACACAGGGATTTGCCGCCCCCGGTGGGCATGATCGCCAGCACGTTCTCGCCGGCGGTCACGGCATCGACGATCTCTTCCTGCCCGGGGCGGAAGTCATCGAATCCAAAGACATCTCGCAGCAGAGGCGCGGCGTCGAACATGTGCGGGGGTGCCCTGTTTCAAGATTTGACTGCTCTTGAACGGACAATCACACAGTCGGAATCGGGGAACAAGAGGTCAGTAGAAATAGACCGCGTTGTTGATGAGGATGATCCGCAGCGCATAGACCCCGATCAGCACCACCAGCGGCGTCAGGTCCAGACCGCCCATGTTGGGCAGAATGCGGCGGATCGGGCCGTAAATCGGTTCGAGCAGGCGGTTCAGGCCGTACCAGATCTGGGCGACCAGCTGTTGATGCAGGTTCAGGACCTGGAAGTTGATCAGCCAGCTCATGATCACATGGGCCAGGATGATGAACCAGACGATGTCCAGGATCAGCAGCAGGATTTGGATCAGCGACAGCATGGGCACCTCGTTTTCCGTACGGCCTGAGACCTAAGTGCCCAAGCGGCAATAGGCAAGCCCGCAGTCACAGAACGCTTGCGAAATGGCCCAAAGGCCCGTCTTATGAAATCAAAAGCAGGCAAGGGGCAGAGATGGCAGAGATTTCCAAGCGCAGGCGCATCTGGGGCTGGTGGTTTTTCGACTGGGCTAGCCAGCCGTATCACACCCTGTTGGTGACCTTTGTCTTTGGCCCGTATTTCGCCGGCGTTGCGGCCGAATATTACGCAACCGTCGGGATGGATGCCGAAGCCGCCGCCGCGCAGGCGCAGACGGTCTGGGCCAACTGCCTGACGATCACGGGGCTGATCATCGCCTTCGGCGCGCCGCTGCTGGGGGCCATGGCCGATGTCTCGGGGCGGCGCATCCCGTGGATCTTTGCCTTTTCGGTGATGTATGCCGTTGGGTCTGCGGCGCTATGGTTCACGCTGCCGGACGGGTCGAACATGTGGCTGATGCTGTCGGCCTTCGGTCTGGGCTTCGTGGGGGCCGAATACGCGCTGATCTTCATCAACTCGCAACTGCCCGATCTGGGGGACGACGATGAGGTGGGCGAGATCTCGGGCTCGGGCTTTGCCTTCGGCTATTTCGGCGGGCTGATTTCCTTGGCGATCATGCTGGCGCTGTTCGTCGAGCAGCCCAACGGGAAGACGCTGATCGGGATGGAGCCGCTGTTCGGTCTGGACGCCGGCACGCGCGAAGGCACGCGTTTCGTGGGGCCGTTCACCGCCGGGTGGTTCATCCTGTTCATGGTCCCGTATTTCCTGTGGGTGCGCGACGATCCCGCCGCCGACAAAAAGGGCAGCGTATCCGAGGCGCTGAGTCTGCTGGGCAAATCCGTGGCTGCCTTGCGGCACCGGGTCAGCCTTGCCAGCTATCTGGGGTCATCGATGTTCTACCGGGACGCCCTGAACGGGCTGTACAGTTTCGGCGGCGTCTATGCGCGGCTGGTGTTGGAATGGGACCTGATCAAGATTGGCGTCTTCGGCATCATCAGCGTGCTGGCTTCGGCAGTCTTCGCCTGGATCGGCGGCAAGCTGGACCGGAAATTCGGCCCCAAGCCGGTGATCCTGACCGCGATCTGGGTTCTGATCCTGGTCTGCACCACCATCGTGTCGATGGACCGGACGCAGATCTTCGGCATCGCCCTGCCCCAAGGGTCGGGCCTGCCGGACATGGTGTTCTTTGGCTGCGGCATCCTGATCGGTGGGATGGGGGGCATTCTGCAATCGGCCAGCCGTTCGTTGATGGTGCGCCACACCGACCCGGCCGCCCCGGTCGAGAGCTTTGGCCTCTATGGTCTGTCGGGCCGCGCCACCGCTTTTGCGGCGCCTTTGCTGATCGGAATTGCAACAACCGCGACCGGCAGCGCTCGGTTGGGGGTGTCTCCGATCGTCGGGTTGTTTATTCTGGGATTGTTCCTAATGCGCTGGGTCAAACCGGAAGGGGATCAGAGCAGATGATTTCATTACGTTTTTTGGTATTTTTGGCAGGAATTGCGCTGGCCGGAGCGGCTGGGGCCCAACCGCTGGCCAAGCAGTTGTTCGGGGCTCAGAAGGACAGTTCGCAACAAAAGCCGGCCGCTTTCGGCAGTTATTCGCGCGGATGCGCGGCCGGATCGGTGCAACTGCCCGAGACCGGACCCACCTGGCAGGCGATGCGCCTGTCGCGCAACCGCAACTGGGGCCATCCGCAAGCCATCGACTTCGTGCAGGACCTCAGCCGTTTTGCGGCAAGGCAACCGGGATGGAACGGGCTGTACATCGGGGATATCAGCCAGCCGCGCGGCGGGCCGATGACCTCGGGCCACCGCAGCCACCAGCTGGGCCTGGACATCGACATCTGGATGCTGCCCGGTGACAACATGCGCCTGTCGCGCAAGGCGCGCGAGAACATCTCGTCGGTCTCCTTGCGGCGCTCGAACGGCGCCTATGTGAACGGCAACTGGACGAAACAGCACCACGCCATCCTGCGCGAGGCGGCCAAGGACAAACGCGTGGCCCGCATCTTCGTGTTTCCGGGCGCCAAGGTGCAGATGTGCAAGGAAGAGAAGGGCAACCGTGCCTATCTGCGCAAGATCCGGCCCTGGTGGGGGCATCATTATCACTTCCACGTCCGGCTGAACTGCCCGCGCGGCTCGCGCGGGTGCGTCAATCAGGATCCGCCGCCCAAGGGTGACGGCTGCGCCGAGGCCGAACAGTGGGTGCGCAACATCCTGAACCCGCCGCCGCCCGACCCCAACGCGCCGCCTCCGAAGAAACGGCGTGAGTATGTTCTGGCGGATCTGCCCCAGCAATGCGCCGCCGTCTTGCAGTCCAACTGATCGCCAGCCTGTTTCTGGCCGGTTCCGCCTGGGCGGTCGAAGTCAAATCGGCCGAATATCTGGGCAGCTTTGCATGGCGCGCCGGCCATGACTGGTTCGGCGGGTTTTCCGCCATCCATGTCTCGGATGACGGGCAGCACGCATGGGTGCTGAGCGACCGCTCCACCCTGGCATCGGTCCGCATCGACCGGGATGGCGATGAGATTGTCGGCATCCGTATTGTTGGCCACTGGCCGGTTCTGTCCAGCCGGGGACGGATCATGCCCGGCAGCTCGGGTGACTCCGAGGGGCTGGCGCTGGCGCCGGATGGCAGCTTCTACCTCTCGTTCGAAGGCGTGCATCGCGTGGCCCGTTATGCCGCGCCCGGTGCCCATGCTCAGGTGCTGCCGCGCCCCAAGGCCTTTGACGCGCTCGACCAGAATGGTTCGTTCGAGGGGCTGGCCATCGACGCCCAGGGTCGCCTGTACACGTTGCCCGAGAAAAGCCGCACGGCAAATGGCGACATTCCGGTCTATCGGTGGAACGGGCGCGCCTGGTCCACGCCCTTTGTCCTGGCGCAGCGGGACGGTTTTCTGCCCGTAGCGGCCGATTTCGGTCCGGACGGGCGGTTCTACGTTCTGGAACGCGCGGTCTCGCTGACCGGGTTCCGGTCGCGTTTGCGTCGGTGGCGGATCGCGGGTGATACACCTGCGGCCGAGGAAATCCTGTTCCAGACCGGAACCGGAACCCATGACAATCTCGAGGGGCTGTCGGTCTGGCGCGACGGGCAGGGGCGGTTGCGGGCCACGATGATCTCGGACGACAACTTTCTGGCGCTGCAGCGTACCGAACTGGTCGAGTATCTGCTGCCGGATTGACACGGGCCGATCCCGGGTCTAGAAGCGCGGCTTGCCTTGGGACGGTCCCTTGGCCAAGTCGCCGCTACCTTGTCAAAACGGGCATCAGAACATGCAACGCAACTTTATCCCCGGCATTCTTGCCATGGCCGCCATCGTCGTGGCCTCGAACATCCTGGTCCAGTTCCTGATCTTTGATGGGCTGTTGACCTGGGGTGCCTTCACCTACCCGCTGGCCTTTCTGGTCACCGACATCATGAACCGCGTCTATGGCGTGGGCCCGGCCCGCAAGGTCGTCTTCGCGGGCTTCGTCACCGGCGTGATCTGCTCGCTGATCGGCAGCCAGATCATGCTGCAGGGCGACGGCTTCACCTACGTCGCCGTGCCGCTGCGCATCGCCGTGGCTTCGGGAACGGCGTTCCTGATCGCGCAGCTGACCGACGTCACCGTGTTCAACGCCATGCGTGAAGGCCGCTGGTGGCGCGCGCCGCTGGTATCCACCCTGGTCGGGTCGGCGCTGGATACAGCGATCTTCTTCACCATCGCCTTCTCGGCCTCGGTGACCTTCTTCGGCGCCGATGCGGATGCGGCCATCAACTGGGCGTGGGAGCCCGTGCCCTTCATGCTGTCAGGCCCCGAAGCGCCCCTGTGGGTGACGCTGGCCTTTGCCGACTGGCTGGTGAAGCTGTCGCTGGCCTTGGTCGCACTGATCCCCTTCAAGGTGATCGTCGCCCGCCTGACCGCACAGCCCGCGTAAAAAACGCTTTGAGAATGGCACAAGTTGTGTCACCATCCTTTTCAACCGCAACAGATAGAAAAGGAGGTGATCCAGTGTCGAGAAAGAGATTGGAGAGAGGTGTCGGAACAACCGGGGGGACCGCCTGCTAGGGCAGCCCTTGGCGGAGCGCGCGCTCCGGCTGGTCGATTGATCTAACCGACCCGACCTCCTGAACTTTCGAAGGGCCGTCCCGCCGGGGCGGCCCTTTCTGTTTCCGGGTGGCGCCTGTAAGGTCGCGTCCATGTTGCGCATCACCGACGATATCACCCTGCACGATTGGGAAATGACCGAGAGCTTCATCCGCGCCTCGGGTCCCGGCGGGCAGAACGTGAACAAGGTCTCGACCGCGGTCGAGCTGCGCTTCGAGGCGGTGCGCTCGCCCTCGCTGCCCGATCCGGTCAAGGCGCGGCTGAAACGGCTGGCCGGGCGGCGCTGGACCAAGGATGGCGCGATCATCATCCAATGCGACGAGACCCGCAGCCAGGCCCGCAACCGCGAGATCGCCCGCGCCCGTCTGGCCGAGCTGATCGGCAAGGCGCTGGTCAAACCCAAGCGGCGGATCGCGACGAAGCCCACCTATGGCTCGGTCAAGCGCCGGCTGGCGGCGAAAAAGGCCCGGTCCGACGTCAAGGCGCTGCGCGGCAAGGTGGCGGAAGATTGATCTGGCATCTTTCCCTGCCGTTGCTAGTCTGACCGCAACAGGCGGCAGGGAGGCAAGGCCATGAGGCTGGAGGGAAAAACCGCAATCGTGACCGGCGGCGCATCCGGGTTCGGGGCCGGGATCGTGCAGAAATTCCTGACCGAGGGCGCACGGGTGATGATCGCCGATATCAACGGGGATGCCGCGCGTCACATGGCGGCAACGCTGGGCCCGCTGGCCGACCACTGCCAGGTGGATGTCTCCGACGGCGACTCGGTCCAGGCGATGGCGGATGCGGCGCTGGGACTCTACGGCCACCTCGACATCCTTGTGAACAATGCCGGCGTGACCCACCTTCCGACGCCGCTGGAGGAGGTCAGTGAAGAAGACTTCGACCGCGTCTATCGCGTGAACATGAAGTCGGTCTTTCTGACCGCGCGGGCGCTGGTGCCGCATATGAAATCGCGCGGGTCGGGGGCGATCCTGAACGTCGCCTCGACCGCCGGATTGTCACCGCGCCCGAACCTGAACTGGTACAACGCCTCCAAGGGCTGGATGATCACCGCAACCAAGACCATGGCGGTCGAACTGGCCCCGTCCGGTGTGCGCGTGAACGCGATCTGCCCGGTGGCGGGGGAAACGCCGCTGCTGAAATCCTTCATGGGCGAGGACACGCCCGAAATCCGCGCAAGGTTCCTGTCGACCATCCCGTTGGGCCGGTTCTCGACCCCGCAGGACATGGGCAACGCCGCCTGTTTCCTGTGCTCGGATGAGGCCAGCATGATCACCGGCACCGCGCTCGAGGTGGACGGGGGCCGCTGCATCTGAGCCTGTCCTTCATCTGGCTAGAGATATCCCCGCCAGAGGCAGCCCGCTTTCCCGCAGTAAAGGACAAACTTCAATGACCCCCGGACCCAGAAACCTGATCACCGACGTGCCCGGCCTGCTGGTGGGCAACGCACAGGACGCGGCCCTGAAATCCGGCGTCACCGTCCTGACCGGAGATCAATCGCTGCGGGCCTCGGTGCATGTGATGGGGGGCGCCCCCGGCACGCGTGAGACCGATCTGCTGGCCGCCGACAAAACTGTCGACCGGGTGGATGCGATCGTGCTTTCAGGAGGCTCGGCCTTCGGGCTGGATGCCTGTTCGGGCGTGATGGACGCGCTGCATGCACAGGGACGCGGGTTTCAGGTGGGGTCAGCCGTGGTGCCGATCGTACCCGGGGCGATTCTGTTCGACCTGCTGAACGGTGGCGACAAGGCGTGGGGTGAAAACCCGTACCGCGCCTTGGGCCGGGCCGCATTCGACGCCGCGGCGGAGAGGTTCGATCTGGGCAGCGCCGGGGCCGGAACCGGCGCGCTGACGGCCATGTGCAAGGGTGGGCTGGGCTCCGCCTCGGCGGTGTTGCCGGGCGGCGTGACAGTGGGTGCGCTGGTTGCAGCCAACCCGCTGGGCAGCGTCATCACCCCGGGGGACCGGCATTTTTGGGCCGCCCCGTTCGAGATCGGGGCCGAGTTCGGCGGGCTGGGGCCGGATGCGGCGTCCGGACTGGGGGACCCCGTGCCCAGCCGCAAGGCCCGGGCAATGGGCCATCCCCCGCCCGACAAGGCCAACACGACCATCGCCATCGTCGCCACCGATGCCGCCCTGACCAAACCGCAATGCCAGCGCATGGCGGTGGCCGCCCATGACGGGATCGCCCGCGCCATCCTGCCCGCCCACACGCCGGGCGACGGTGACCTGGTGTTCGGCGTCAGCACGGGGCGGATCCCTTCTGCCGAGGCCGATCTGGCCCTGCTGGGCCACGCCGCTGCCCTGTGCCTGACCCGCGCCATCGCGCGCGCGGTCTATCATGCGAAACCGGCGCCGGGCGACCTGTTGCCGTGCTGGTCGGATCTGCAAAATACGCCTTGAAAATATACCTTTTTGACTGCGTCAGGTCGCCGCCGCGCGTCAAATTGCGCATTGACTCTGCGCGCGTTTGATACTGGTTAAAGGGCAGCCAATTCATATCGGAGCAACGCCAATGAAACGTATCATCGCGACTGCCATCGCCGGCCTGCTGGCCGTGCCGGCCCTGGCCGAAGGCGACGCCGAAGCCGGTGCCAAGACCTTCAACAAGTGCAAGTCCTGCCACATGATCGCAACGCCCGACGGCGAAGCCATCGTCAAGGGCGGCAAGACCGGGCCGAACCTGTACGGTATCGCTGGCCGCGCCGCAGGTGCAGAGGAAGGCTTCAAATACGGCGACAGCCTGGTTGCGGCCGGTGAAAAAGGTCTGGTCTGGGACGAGGAAAGCTTTGTTGCCTATGTTCAGGACCCCAAGGCGTTCCTGAAGGACTACCTGGGTGAAACCTCGGCCAAGTCGAAGATGACCTTCAAACTGAAGAAGGGTGGCGAGGACGTCTTTGCCTATCTGCAAAGCGTTTCGGCCGAATAAGCCGCACTTGCCAAAAAACCGGAACAAGTACAAAAGGCCGCAGCCCTGCGGCCTTTCGTGCGCTTGATTGCAACGTCGATCATCGCCAGTTTTGTCGCAGACCAAAAAAACACTGCGCCCAATCCGCCAGCGCATCGCGCCCGGTCGCCGATGCCGCCAGACCGACGCAGTCACACCAGGAGAGGACAGATGGGAATCATGATCCCGGCTTGGGTTCATGGCGAGCTGACACCCGTGGACAAGCTGGAAGCCCACGAAAAGGGGCTCAAGCACAAGGCGGTCTCGGTCTTCGTCGTGCGGGGCACCGAGATTCTGATGCAGCGCCGCGCGCTGGGCAAGTATCACACGCCCGGCCTGTGGGCGAACACCTGTTGCACCCATCCCGACTGGGACGAAAACTCCTCGGACTGCGCCGTGCGCCGCCTGCGCGAGGAGTTGGGCATTACCGGGCTGTATCCGGAATACCGGCACCGGCTGGAATATCATGCGGATGTCGGCAACGGGATGGTCGAGAACGAGGTCGTGGACGTGTTCTTGGCGCATGTGCGCGGGCCGCTGAAGATCGAGCCCAACCCCGATGAGGTGATGGAGATCCGCTGGATCGACTACCACGATCTGCTGGCCGAAGTGCGCCGTCACCCCGAACGGTTCACCCCGTGGCTGAAGATCTATCTGCACAATCACGCAGACACGATCTTTGGCCCCGACCTGATCATCTCGGCCAAATCCTGACGCGCCCATCTTGCAAGGGCTGACGAAGCCGCATACATCACGGCGTCATGGCCAAGCAGAAGACAGACCCCAACTACAAGGTGATCGCCGAAAACCGGCGGGCCCGCTTTGATTACGCGATCGAAGAGGATATCGAGTGCGGCATCGTGCTGGAAGGGTCCGAGGTCAAGTCTCTGCGCGCGGGCGGGGCGAACATCGCCGAAAGCTATGCCGCGGTCGAGGATGGCGAACTGTGGCTGATCAACAGCTACATCGCGCCCTACGAGCAGGCCAAGGCGTTCAAGCACGAAGAGCGCCGTCGGCGCAAGCTGCTGGTGTCCCGCAAAGAGCTGTCGAACCTGTGGAACGCCACGCAGCGCAAGGGCATGACGCTGGTGCCGCTGGTGCTGTATTTCAACCACAGGGGTCGGGCCAAGCTGAAGATCGGCATCGCCAAGGGCAAGAAGATCCACGACAAGCGCGAAACCCAGGCCAAGCGCGACTGGTCGCGCCAGAAACAGCGCCTGCTGAAGGATCACAGCTGACCCGGGCTGCGCCGCGGGTCAGGATGGATCAGAACGCCATGGTGGCCTGCACCGCCCGTTTCCAGCGCGCATAGGCCGCTTCGCGGTCAGCCTCGGGCAGGATCGGTTCGAACCGTTGGTCCAGCGCCCAGGTTTCGGCAAATCCGGCCTGATCGGGGTAGACCCCGGCCTTCATCCCCGCCAGCCAGGCTGCGCCCAGCGCCGTGGTTTCCTGCATCACCGGCCGGTCGACCGGCGCGCCCAGAATGTCCGACAGGCCCTGCATCGCCCAGTCGGACGCGCTCATCCCGCCATCGACCCGCAGAATCACGTCCGCGTCGGCGCCCCAATCGCCCTGCATCGCGTGCCACAGGTCGCGGGTCTGGAAGGCGATGCTTTCCAGCGTGGCCCGTGCGATCTCGGCCCGGCCCGAGTTGCGGGTCAGGCCGAACATGGCGCCGCGGCAGTCGGGCTTCCAATAGGGCGCGCCCAGCCCGGTGAAGGCGGGCACCAGCACCACATGCTGGTTGGGGTCGGACTGCGCGGCCAGTTCGCCGCTTTGCGGGGCCGAGTCGATGATCTGCAGCGCGTCGCGCAGCCACTGCACCGCCGCGCCCGCGATGAAGATCGAGCCTTCCAGCGCATAGGTCCGCTGACCGTCCAGCTGATAGGCGATGGTTGTCAGCAGGCGGTTTTTCGACTCCACCGGCTGCGTGCCGGTGTTCAGCAGCGCGAAACAGCCCGTGCCATAGGTGGATTTCATCATCCCAGGCTGGAAACAGGCCTGCCCGATCGTGGCGGCCTGCTGGTCGCCGGCCACGCCCAGAATCGGGATCGTCCTGCCGAACAGGCCGGTCTGGCCGAAATCGGCCGCGCAGTCGCGCACCTCGGGCAGCATCGACAGCGGCACGTCCAGAAGATCGCAGATCTCGGCGCTCCAGTTGCCCTTGTGGATGTCGAACAGCAGGGTGCGCGCGGCGTTGGTGGCGTCGGTGGCGTGGACCTGGCCCTCGGTCAGGCGCCAGATCAGGAAGCTGTCGATGGTGCCAAACAGCAGCTCGCCCGCCTCGGCCCGGTCGCGCGCGCCGGGTACGGTGTCCAGTATCCATTTGACCTTGGTGCCCGAGAAATATGGGTCGAGCAGCAGGCCGGTCTGGGCGGTCACGTCATCCTCGCAGCCCGCGTCGCGGAACCGCTGGCAGATCTCGGCGGTGCGGCGGTCCTGCCAGACGATGGCGTTGTGGATGGCCTTGCCGGTCACCTTGTCCCAGACCACGGTGGTTTCGCGCTGGTTGGTGATGCCGATCCCGGCGATCTGGTCGGCCGAGGCGCCCACCTTGTCCATCACCTGCCGGCAGACGTTCAGGACACTGTCCCAGATTTCCTCGGGGTCGTGCTCGACCCAGCCTTCCTGCGGGAAATACTGGGTGAATTCCTGCTGTGCGGTGCCCACGCGCTGCATCTGCGCGTCGAACAGGATCGCGCGCGAGGACGTGGTGCCCTGATCGATTGCCAGAATATAGGTCATGCCCGTGCTCCCCCCGGTCGTCATTTTCAGGGGACATTAGGCGATTGGTCGGGGCCGTTCCAGACCCCAGTTTCAGGCCACCGGCACGTCGATATTGTCGATCAGGCGCACGCCCTCCAGCCAGGCGGTGGCGAACAGGCGCGCGGGGCGCGTGGCGGCGGTCAGCGGCGCAAGCGTTTCGGCGCAGCGCAGGTCGATATATTCCACCTCGGAAAAGCCCGCCGCCAGCAGCGTCTCGCGGGCCGGCCCCACCAGATCGGCGAACGCGGCGCCCTGCGCCAGTTGCCCGGCCATGTCCTGCATCAACGCTTGCATCCGCGCCCCGGTCGCCAGCCCCTGGTCCGACAGGCGCAGATTGCGCGAGGACATCGCCAGCCCCGAGGGCTCGCGCACGGTGGGGCAGCCGATCACCTCGATCGGGATGTCCAGATCGCGGGCCATGCGGCGCACGACCATCAACTGCTGATAGTCCTTTTCGCCGAAATAGGCTCGGTCCGCCTGCGTCTGCAGGAACAGTTTCGCCACGACGGTCGCCACGCCGTCGAAATGTCCGGGGCGGAATTCGCCCTCCATTACGTCGGTCAGGCCGGCGACGGACACGGTGGTGACGAACCCGTCCGGATAGATCTGGTCCGGGTCGGGGACATAGATCGCATCGACCCCCAGCGGCGCCAGCTTGGCCGCGTCGTCCTGCTCGGTGCGCGGGTACTTGGCCAGATCCTCGGGGTTGTTGAACTGCTTGGGATTGACGAAGATCGTCACGATCACACGGTCGCAATCGGCCCGCGCCGCCTGTGCCAGCGACAGGTGCCCCTGATGCAGCGCGCCCATGGTGGGCACCACGCCGATGGTCTGGCCCGCCCGGCGCCAGGCCCGGGTCTTGGCGCGCAGCTCTGAAAGGGAGCGCAGGATGGGCGCGGTCATGCCTTGCCCCCCTTGGCGGGCGCCTGATCGGCAAACACATGCTCGGCCGCGGGGAAGGTGCGGGCGCGCACCTCGGCGGCGTATTCGGCGATGGCGGCCTCGGCCAGCGGGCCCAGATCGGCATAGCGTTTGACGAATTTCGGTTTGAAGGCCGTGAAAAAGCCCAACATGTCGTCAACCACCAGGATCTGACCGTCACAGCCGGCCGAGGCTCCAATGCCGATGGTAGGGATGGGCAGCTCGGCGGTGATCCGGTCGGCCAGACCCTGCGGAACCTTCTCGAGCACGACGGAAAACGCCCCGGCCTCGGCCACGGCGCGGGCGTCGGCCAGCACCGTCTCGGCCTGTTCGTCGCGGCCCTGCACCTTGTAGCCGCCCAGCGTGTTGATCGATTGCGGCGTCAGACCCACATGCGCCATCACCGGGATGCCGCGCTTGACCAGAAAGCGGATCGTCTCGGCCATCTCGACCCCGCCTTCCAGCTTGACCGCGCCGGCGCCGGTCTCGGCCATCAGCCGGGCCGCGTTGCGGAAGGCCTGCGCAGGGCTTTCTTCATAGCTGGCAAAGGGCATGTCGATGACCATCATCGCCGTCTCCAGCCCGCGCGCCACGGCCTGCCCGTGCAGGATCATCATCTCCATCGTCACGCCCAGGGTCGAGCTCAGCCCGTGCAGCACCATGCCGACGCTGTCGCCCACCAGGACGAAGTCGCAATGGGGGTCCATCAGCCGGGCCATCGGCGTGGTATAGGCGGTCAGGCTGACCAGCGGATCGCCCCCTTTGCGGGCGCGGATATCCTCGGCATTCGGGGCTGTCTTGCGGGCGGTGGCGCTCATGCTCGCTCCTCGCGGGGTTCATGTTGCAGCGCGGCATAGCAGATCGGCAGGGGCCAGAGAAACCCCGGTTGCGCGAACATTTCCTTGAATGACCCAAGGTTTGCAGGGACATTGTTTCCGTCAGGGCCGCGTCATACGCCGCCCATCCGCACATTCTGGGAGGGAATTTACATGACCAAGCCGTTCTTTCGCACCTTTGCCTGCGCCATGGCGCTGGGCGTGGGGCTGCTCGCCTCGCAGGCCATGGCCCGGTCGGACATCACCATCGCCATGCAGCTGGAACCGCCGCATCTGGACCCGACCAGCGCCGCCGCGCAAGCCATCGATTCGGTGGTCTACACCAACGTGTTCGAAGGGCTGACCCGGTTCATGGGCGATGGCTCGGTCGTGCCGGGGCTGGCCGAAAGCTGGGAGATTTCCGAGGACGGAAAGGTCTATACCTTCACGCTGCACGATGGCGTCACCTTTCACGATGGCACCACGATGGATGCTGAGGACGTGAAGTTCAGTCTCGACCGCGCCACCGCCGAGGACAGCGCCAATGCGCAGAAGGCCCTGTTCGCCGGGATTGAAAGCGTCGAGGTCGTGGACCCGCTGACCGTCAGAATCACTCTGGCAGACCCCAACGGCAATTTCCTGTTCAACCTGGCCTGGGGCGACGCGGTGATCGTGGCGCCCGAAAGCATCGAGGGCATCAAGACCAACCCGGTGGGCACCGGCGCCTATAAGTTCGCCGAATGGGTCCAGGGCGACCGCATCACCTTGGAGCGCAACCCCGATTACTGGGGTGACCAACCCGCGCTGGAGAAGGCCACGTTCAAGTTCATCTCGGACCCCACCGCCGCCTTTGCCGCGATGATGGCCGAGGACGTGGACGTGTTTGACAATTTCCCCGCCCCCGAGAACCTGCCGCAATTCGAGGCCGACCCGCGGTTTCAGGTGCTTGTCGGTTCGACCGAGGGCGAAACCATTCTGGCGAGCAACAACAAGAAGCCGCCCTTCGACGACGTGCGGGTGCGGCAGGCGCTGGCCCATGCGATCGACCGTCAGGCGATCATCGATGGTGCGATGTTCGGCTACGGCACGCCGATCGGCACGCATTTCGCGCCGCACAACCCGGCCTATGTCGATCTGACCGGCAATTCGGCACATGACCCGGACAAGGCCCGCGCCCTGCTGGCCGAGGCCGGATTCGCGGACGGGTTCGAAACCACGTTGCACTTGCCGCCGCCCTCCTACGCCCGCCGCGGAGGCGAGATCGTGGCCGCGCAACTGGCCGAGGTCGGCATCAAAGCCGAGATCATCAACGTGGAATGGGCGCAGTGGCTGGAAACCGTGTTCAAGGGCAAGGATTTCGCCCTGACCATCGTCAGCCATACCGAGCCGATGGACATCGGCATCTATGCCCGGCCGGATTACTACTTCCAATATGACAACCTGGACTTCCAGGCTCTGATGGCAACGCTGAACGCGACCACCGACCCCGACGAACGCACCCGCCTTATGGGCGAGGCGCAGCGCATGATCGCCGAGGATTACGTCAACGCCTATCTGTTCCAGCTGGCCAAGCTGGGCGTGGCCAAGGCCGGCGTTCAGGGCCTGTGGGAAAACGCGCCCACGGCGGCCATTGACCTGACCGCGATCAGCTGGGCGGAATGAGCCTTTCGGGTCCGCCTTGCGGGCCCATTTCCCCATATTAGGGTCTGTTTCAGATGACACGTTGCCTGGTTTCGGTGTTTTTCTTCATGGTCGCCCTGGCCCTGTCTGGGCCCTCGGGCGCGCAAGGGTTGTTTCAGGATGGCCACAGCGCGCTGTTGGGCACCCCGGAAAACCCGGTCGAGGTCGGCGTCGGCATCAAGATCGACCAGATCACTTCGGTCGATCAGAAGGCCGAGAATTATGGCGCAGTGGTCGTGCTGCGTTTTGAATGGAGCGATCCGGCCCTGGCGTTCGATCCGGATGAGCTGGGCCGCGATTTCCGCGTATTCGATCCGCCGGCCTTCGTGCGCCATGCGGCCGCCCGGGATGCGGTGGTTCCGGCCTTCGTCATCCACAACCAGCAATCCAACCGCTGGGTGCACGAATCCGCGGCCGCTCTGCGCCATGATGGGCATGTGACGTTTGTCGAGAAATCCTCGCTGACGCTGCAGGCGCCGCATTTCAACTTCCTCAGGTTCCCCTTCGACACGCAGGAGTTCCACTTCGAGGTCGTCTCGGTCTTTCCGTCCGACTTCGTGCACTACTACGCGCTGGACCAGTTCTCGGGGCTGGGCGACACGCTGGGCGAAGAGGAGTGGATTTTGGGCAACGCCCGTATGCTGGCCTCGACCACGACCGGCCTGTCGGGCAATGAAAGCGATCAGGTGTCGCTGGTCTTCGAGGGCAAGCGCCACCTGACCTACTATGTCATCCGGGTGTTCCTGCCCATGCTGGTGCTGGTTCTGGTCGGCTGGGCGCTGTTCTTTCTGGACGAATACCGCAAGCGGATCGATATCGCGGGGGCCAACCTGCTGGTCTTTGTCGCCTTCAACTGGGCAATCTCGGCCGATCTGCCCAAGCTGGGCTATCTGACCTTTCTGGATTTCATCCTGCAATGCATGTTCCTGATGACCGGGGCGCTGGTGGTGTTCAACGTTATGCTGCGGCGGCTCAAAGTCTCGGGGCGCGAAGACACGGCGCGCAAGCTGGACAACTACGCGATCAAGTGGATCTATCCGCTGGGCTATGCCGCGATCGTGGGCTATGCGGTCTGGGCGTTTCTGATGCAGTCCTGACGCGCTGTGCCGCTGGACCGGCGGCCAATCCCGGCCTAACGTGGCGGCAATGCTCCGATATGCGCTCAAACGTCTGATTTCGCTGGCACTCAGCCTTGCCGTCGCTTCGGTGGTCATCTTCGCGGTGATCGAGGTGGCACCGGGGGATCCGGCCTCGTTCATGCTGGGGGTGAACGCCCAGCCCGAAACGCTGGCCGCCCTGCGCGCCGAACTGGGCTTGGACGTGTCACGGCCGCAGCGCTACCTGAACTGGGTCAGCGGCATGCTGGCCGGAGATTTCGGTACCTCGTACACCTATCGCACGCCGGTGGCGCAGATGGTGGCCGACCGGCTGTGGGTGTCGCTGCCGCTGGCGCTCTATGCGCTGACACTGTCGACGCTGATCGCCTTTCCGGTCGGCATCTATGCCGCCGCGCGCCGGGGGAAGCCGGGCGATCTGGCGGTGATGGGGGCCACGCAGTTGGGCATCGCGGTGCCGAACTTCTGGTTCGCGATGATGCTGGTGCTGATATTCGCGATCAATCTACGCTGGTTCAACGCGGGCGGGTTCGCGGGGTGGGACAACGGCCTGTGGGCCGGGCTGCACTCGCTGACGCTGCCGGCGATCGCGCTGGCCCTGCCGCAGGCGGCGATTCTGTCGCGGGTCATGCGCTCGGCGCTGCTGGACATTCTGGGTGAGGATTTCATGCGCACCGCCCGCGCCAAGGGGCTGTCGCGCCGCCAGGCGCTGTGGCGGCACGGGGTGCGCAATGCGCTTATCCCAGTGCTGACGATCATCGGGCTGCAGTTCTCGTTTCTGCTGGCCGGGTCGATCATCATCGAGCAGGTCTTCTACCTGCCCGGGCTGGGGCGGCTGGTGTTCCAGGCGATCTCGGCGCGGGACCTGATCGTTGTGGAGTCGGTGGTGATGCTGCTGGTCTTTGCGGTCATCACGGTGAACTTCCTGGTCGATCTGGCCTATGCCGCGGTCGATCCCCGGTTGCGGAGCCGCACATGAGCCGCGCGCTGATCCTTGGGGCGGGGCTGACCTCGGTGGTGGTGCTGATGGCCCTGCTGTCCTTCGTCTGGACACCCTATGACCACGCCGCGCTGAACATCCCCGAGAAGCTGCAGCCGCCCAACGCACAGCACTGGTTCGGTACCGATCATTTCGGGCGCGACATGTTCTCGATGATCATGGTGGGTGCGCGCACCTCGATCGCGGTGGCGCTGGTGGCGGTGGGCATTGGCATGGGGTTCGGCGTGCCATTGGGCCTGACGGCCGCGGCGCGCAAGGGGTCTTGGCTGGACGAGCTGATCATGCGCGGCAACGATCTGGTCTTTGCCTTTCCCTCGCTGGTGATTGCCATCCTAATCACCGCCGTCTTCGGCCCCGGTGCGGTGAACGCGATCATCGCCATCGGCATCTTCAACATCCCCGTCTTCGCCCGCATTACCCGCGGCGCGGCGCTGTCCCTGTGGGAGCGCGAGTTCATCCTGGCGGCCCGCGTCGCGGGCAAGGGCGCGGCGCGCATCTCGGCCGAGCACATCCTGCCCAACGTCGCCAACCTGTTGATCGTGCAGGGCACCATCCAGTTCTCTCTGGGTATTCTGGCCGAGGCGGGTCTGTCCTATGTCGGTCTGGGCGCGCAGCCTCCCACGCCCAGCTGGGGCCGCATGCTGGCCGATGCGCAGACAATGGTCAGTTTTGCCCCGCATCTGGCTCTGATTCCGGGGCTGGCGATCATCGTCACGGTGCTGGGGCTGAACCTGATGGGCGACGGGCTGCGCGACTGGCTCGACCCCCGCATCCGGGCGGCGCGCGCATGAGCCTGCTGGAAATCCATAACCTGTCGCTGTCGATCCACGCCGTCGGCATCCTCAAGGACGTAAGCCTGTCCGTCGATCCCGGACAGATCGTGGCCGTCACCGGCGAGAGCGGTTCGGGCAAGTCGATTACGGCGCTGGCGGTGATGCAGCTTTTGCCCAACGGGGCGCGGACATCGGGGGCGCTGCGACTGGACGGGCAGGACCTGCTAGGCCTGCCCGAGGCCGAGATGTGCGCCCTGCGCGGGGCGGCGATCGGCATGGTGTTCCAAGAGCCGATGACGGCGCTCAACCCGGTCCAGACCATCGGGGCGCAGGTGATGGAGACCATCCTGATCCACAAGGCGATGCCGCCCGATCAGGCCGAGGCCCGTGCCCGCGAGGTTTTGACCCGCGTCGGCCTGCCGCCCGAGAGGTTCCCGCTGGACCGCTACCCGCACGAATTGTCGGGCGGGCAGCGGCAGCGGGTGGTGATTGCCATGGCCATCGCCCTGCGCCCCCGGCTGCTGATCGCGGACGAGCCGACAACCGCGCTGGATGTGACCACGCAGGCGCAGATCCTCGATCTGCTACGGGGGCTGGTCACCGAATACGGCATGGGCCTGCTGATGATCACCCATGATTTGGCGGTCGTGGCCGACATGGCCGACCGGATCGTGGTGATGCAGAAGGGGCGAGTGGTCGAAACCGGGGCCACCGACCACCTGCTGCGCCACATGCAGCATGCCTATACGCGGATGCTGTTTCAGGCCTCGGGCCACCGGGTCGCATTGCCTGCGCCGCCCGCGCCCGCGCCGTTGCTCGAGGTCCTCAACGTGGTGCGCGACTATCGCCTGCCGCGCACGCGGCTGTTCGAAAAGCCCGGCCATCATCGCGCCGTGGACAATGTGAGTTTCACGCTGAATCGGGGCGAACGCCTTGGGCTTGTGGGCGAGTCCGGTTGCGGAAAATCGACTCTAACGCGAGCCATTTTAGGGCTCGAGGAGGTGCAGGGCGGGCAGATCCTGCTGGACGGCCAGCCGGTGTTCACCGGGCACAAACCCAACCTGGCCGTGCGTCGCAAGATGCAGGTGGTGTTCCAGGACCCGTTCGGCAGCTTCAACCCCCGCCACCGGGTCGCCCGCCTGATCACCGAACCTTTTCACCTGCTGGAAACCCCGCCCACCGGGTCTGAACGGCAGGATCGCATCGCTGAGATGTTGACCGCCGTCGGGCTCTCGCCCGACGATGCAGGCAAATACATCCACGAATTCTCGGGCGGGCAGCGCCAGCGCATCGCCATCGCCCGCGCCCTGATCATCCGGCCCGAGCTGATCCTGTTCGACGAGGCGGTCTCGGCGCTGGATGTCTCGGTCCGGGCGCAAATCCTCGACCTGCTGGCCGAGCTGTGTGCGGCCTATGACCTGACCTACCTGTTCATCAGCCATGACCTGAGCGTGGTGCGCACCATCACCGACCGGGTGATGGTGATGCAGGCGGGCCGCATCGTCGAACAGGGCGAGACCGAGCGCGTGTTCGCGGACCCGCAGCACCCCTATACGCAAACCCTGATCCAAGCCGTGCCGAAATTGCCCCAGATCGGGCAGGGCGCGGCATGATACCGCTTTGTTAGAGCCTGTTTTGGAGGCAGATATGCAAAATCCCATCTGGTTTGATCCCACCCTGTGCCTGATCGGAGGCGATTGGGTCGCAACCGACGACACGCTTGATCTGACCAACCCGTCCGACGGCACGCCGCTCTGCCGGATCGCGCGTGGTGGGGTGCCGCAGATCGATGCCGCCGTGCAGGCCGCGCAGGCGGCGCTGGACGGAGACTGGGGGCGCATGACCGCCGTTGAGCGGGGCCGTATCCTGACCAGTCTTGGACAGTTGGTGCAGGACAGGACCGAAGAACTTGCGTTGCTCGAAGCCTTGGACGTTGGCAAACCGCTGACCCAAGCCCGCGCCGATGCGGTGGCGCTGGCGCGGTACTGCGAATTCTACGGCGGAGCGGCGGACAAGGTGATGGGCGAGACCATCCCCTATCTGGACGGCTACACGGTCTACACCCTGCGCGAGCCGCATGGCGTGACCGGCCATATCGTGCCGTGGAACTATCCGATGCAGATCATCGGCCGCTCGGTCGGGGCGGCGCTGGCGATGGGCAATGCCTGCATTCTGAAACCGGCCGAAGAGGCCTGTCTGACCGCGTTGGCCTTTGCCCATTTGGCCACCGAGGCCGGCCTGCCGGCCGGGGCGCTGAACGTGGTGCCCGGCATCGGGGCCGAGGCCGGGGCGGCGCTGTCCGGCAATCCGGGTGTGCACCACATCTCTTTCACCGGGTCCGTGGCGACGGGCGCGCTGGTGCAGCAGGCGGCCGGGGCCAACGTGGTGCCGGTGACGCTGGAACTGGGCGGGAAATCTCCGCAATTGGTGTTCGATGATGCCGATCTGGAGGCGGCGTTGCCGTTTCTGGTGAATGCGGGCATCCAGAACGCGGGCCAGACCTGCTCGGCCGGGTCGCGTGTTCTGGTGCAGCGCGGCGTCTATGCCGAGGTCAAGGCGCGCATGGCCGCCGCCTATGCCGACCTGACCGTCGGCCCCGCGACCGAGGATCTGCGTGTCGGGCCGCTGATCTCGGACCGGCAGAAGCAGATCGTGACCGGCTTTCTGGCGCAGGGGGCCGATCTTGAGATCGCCGCACAAGGCCGGATCGTGGATCACGCGCCGCCGGGCGGGGCTTATGTGCGCCCGATGCTGTTTGGTGACGTGCCGCCCGATCATCCGCTGGCGCAGCAGGAAATCTTTGGCCCGGTCCAGGTTCTGATCCCCTTCGACACCGAGGAGCAGGCCATTCAAATCGCCAACGGCACCGACTATGGGCTGGTGGCCGGGGTCTGGACGCGGGACGGCGCGCGGCAGATGCGGCTGGCCAAACGGCTGCGCGCGGGGCAGGTGTTCATCAACAATTACGGCGCGGGCGGCGGGGTCGAGCTGCCGTTCGGCGGGGTCGGAAAATCGGGCCATGGCCGCGAAAAGGGGTTCGAGGCGCTGTACGGTTTTTCCCAGTTGAAAACCGTGGCCGCCCATCACGGCTGAGCCGGGCTAGACGATCACTTCGATCGCTTCTTGTTCCCCTACGCCAAAGACGCGCTTGTAGCGCTCGATCTCGTCTTTCGGCCCCATCGCCTTTTCGGGGTTGTCCGACAGTTTCACCGTCGGCCGCCCATTGGCCGAGACCGCCTTGCACACCAGCGAGAACGGCGCCAGCGCATCCCCCGGCACCAGACCGCGGAAATCGTTGGTCAGCAACGTGCCCCACCCGAACGAGACCTTCACCCGGCCCGCGAATTGGCCGTGCAATTCGCGGATCTTGTCCACATCGAGCCCGTCCGAGAATATGATCCGCTTCTGGCTGGGATCCTCGCCGCGCGATTTCCACCACTCGATGGCGATCTCGGCGCCCTTGGCCGGATCGCCGCTGTCAATGCGGATGCCGGTCCAGCCGGCCAGCCAGTCGGGTGCGCGGTCCAGAAACCCCTTGGTGCCATAGGTGTCGGGCAGGATGATCCGCAGGTTGCCGTCATGTTCGTCATGCCAGTCGCTCAGCACGTCATAGGGCGCGCGGGCCAGTTCTTCGTCGGTTTCGGCCAGCGCCGAATAGACCATCGGCAGTTCATGCGCATTGGTGCCGATCGCCTCGACCTCGCGCCGCATGGCGATCAGGCAGTTCGACGTTCCCGTGAAGGCCGGGCCCAGCCCTTCGATCATCGCCTGCACGCACCAGTCCTGCCACAGGAAGGAATGCCGCCGCCGGGTGCCGAAATCTGCGATCCCCAAACCGGGAATGCCGCGCAGCGTTTCGATTTTTTCCCAGACACGGGTCATGGCGCGGGCATAGAGAACCTGAAGCTCGAACCGGCGCATGTCGTTCAGAACCGCGCGTGAGCGGAGCTCCATCAGCACCGCCAAGGCAGGAATCTCCCACAGCATGACCTCGTGCCATTTGCCTTCGAATGTCAGCTCGTACTGATCGCCGCGGCGTTCGAGGTGATAGGGCGGCAGGCGCAGATTCTCGAACCATTCCATGAAATCGGGGCGGAACATCTGGCGTTTGCCGTAGAAGGTATTGCCCCGCAGCCAGGTGCTTTCACCCCGGCTGAGGCTGAGCGAGCGGATATGGTCCAGCTGTTCGCGCAGTTCGCCCTCGTCGATCAACTTGGCCAGGGGGACGTGATTCGAGCGGTTGATCAAGGAAAACTCGACCGTTGTTTGGGGTCGGTTTCGAAACACTGACTGGCACATCAGCAGTTTGTAGAAGTCCGTGTCGATCAACGACCGGACAATCGGGTCGATCTTCCATTTGTGATTGTAGACACGGGTCGCGATGTCGACCATGGGGAACTCCTGCCATTTCCGTTGTTAGATCAATCAGGGCGGTGAATGGCAAGAGTCGCGGATTTGGTAACAATGCCAAGGACAGGCCATAATGCGGGCATAATGTCTGTTCTTTTCGCGGTCTAGTTAGTCGGTGGGATGGTACGAGAAGGTAGTAGTTGGTTGAATGGGTCTGGCTTACGACTTTGATATTGTAACGATTGCAAAAGATGGGAGCGATTGCGGTTCGTCGGCTACGACTGAGCCGAAAACCGCAACGGTCTGCGCGCGTTTTCGCGATGTGAAGACGGCTGATGCTCTGAGGGGGGCGTCACCGAATCTGCGTCAGGTGTTCGTAGATGCCGGATTCATTCTGGACAGCCACGGCAGTGGTGAATCGCGTGGTTTCTATCCGCCCGAAGACGCCGCGGCCCGCGAAAAGGTCCTGCGCCAGCTGTTTGCAAATATTCGGGCCACGGGATTGCGCGGCCAGTATTGCGGTGAATTCAATCTGCGCGACTTTCTGCGCCATGTTCGCAGCGCGCAGCCTGGGATCGGCATCAAACGCCGCGATCCGGTGCGCCGCCCGCAACCGGCCACACCTGCGCCCGCAAAACCTGACCGAAGAACCGTGCCGGGGCGCATTGGCTTCGCCCTTGGCCTTGCGGTAATCGTGTTCGTCCTGCTGAAATATCTGGCTGCGGCCGGAGCGACGCCCTGAACCGTTAGGCCAGCGTAACACCCGCGTCGCGCATGGCCTGTTCCGCCGCTGCGAGCGACCCATCCAGATCGATTGCGCGGCAAACGTCGGTTCTGACGGCCACATCAAAGCCCAGCCGGGCCGCATCCACCGCCGAATAATGCACGCAGAAATCGGTCGCCAGCCCCACCAGCGTCAACCGGTCTATCCCGCGCGTGCGCAGATAGCCTTCCAGCCCAGTGGGCGTGGTCCGGTCGTTTTCGAAGAAGGCCGAATAGCTGTCGATCGCACTGCGGAAGCCCTTGCGCAGGATCAGGTCGGCGTCGGTGCGCAGGTCGGGGTGGAATTCGGCGCCGGGCGTGCCCTGCACGCAGTGGTCGGGCCACAGGACCTGTGGGCCATAGGGCATCTCGACCAGATCATAAGGCGCCTTGCCCGGATGGGATGACGCGAACGAGGAATGACCCGCCGGGTGCCAGTCCTGCGTCAGGATCACCGCATCGAAATCGGGCATCATGGCATTGATCGGGGCGACGATCTCATCCCCGTTGGGAACCGCCAGCGCACCGCCGGGGCAGAAGTCGTTCTGGACGTCGATCACGATCAGGGCATGGGTCATGGCGGCCTCCTTTGCGTGTCCTATCGGTAGGCGGGCGGGCGGGGGTCGTCAATGCGGTGTCTTGCGTTGCGGGGGGCCGCGCATTAGATCGCGGCCATGTACACGATCGCCGCACTGTATCACTTCACCCGTTTTGCCGACCCGGACGCCCTGCGCGCGCCGCTGTTGGAGCTGTGCCGCGCGCAGTCGGTCAAGGGCACGCTGCTGCTGGCGCATGAGGGCATCAACGGCACCATCGCCGGCCCACGCGCCGGGATCGACGCGGCTCTGGCGCATATCCGGGCGCTGCCGGGCTGCGCCGATCTGGAATGGAAAGAGGCCACCGCCAGCCAGCCGCCTTTTGGAAAGATGAAGGTGCGCCTGAAGAAAGAGATCGTGACCATGGGCCAGCCGGATGTCGATCCGCGCGCCCGCACCGGCCACTATGTCGAGCCTCAGGACTGGAACGATCTGATCCGTTCGGATGATGTGGTGGTGATCGATACGCGCAATGATTATGAGGTGTCGATCGGCACGTTCGACGGCGCAATCGACCCTAAAACGGCCAGTTTCCGCGATTTTCCTACCTGGTGGGAGCATAACAAGGACCGGTTCCACAACAAGCGCGTCGCCATGTTCTGCACCGGCGGTATCCGCTGCGAGAAATCCACCAACTATCTGCTGGGGCAAGGGGTCGAGGACGTTTATCACCTGAAGGGCGGCATCCTGCGCTATCTCGAGGAGGTCCCGCCCGAAGACAGCACCTGGAAGGGCGAGTGCTTCGTGTTCGACAATCGCGTTTCCGTAGGGCACGGGTTGGCCGAGGGACCGCACCAGCTGTGTCATGGCTGCCGCCGCCCGATCCTGCCCCAGGACATGGAGCGCCCCGAATACGAGCACGGCGTGTCCTGCCACCAGTGCATCCACGAGACGTCCGAGGCCGACAAGGCCCGGTTCCGCGAACGGCAGAAACAGATCACGCTGGCAAGGGCGCGGGGCGAAGAGCATATCGGCGGCCAATAGCTTCGAATCCCGCAAAAAAGCTTGCGATGATGCGCCCGGCGTTAAAAAATGGCCGGTACCCGTGCTTGGGAGGGGGACGATGGCGCATGATCCAACCACATTGCAGGATTGGAAGCCCACGCTGATCGCAGCGATGGGCCTTGTCATGCTCAGTGGTCTGGCTTGGTACATCCTTTCACACCTGACCGAATCCGCCGCCGGCGACACGATCGGAGCTGCAGCCACCATCGGGTTGGCGATTTGGCTGTTCTCGCAAACCTGGTACTACATTGTGCTTGTGCGCTCGCCCAAGCGGCAGTTGCTGCTGATGGGGATTTCCTTCATTCAGGTCGTGCCGTTTCTGTTCGCTGCAGTCTACGGGTCATACGGGTACTACGATCTGTGCGTTGAAGGCGCCCGCGGTCCGGCGGATGTCCTGTACTTCTCGTATGTTACCTTCACGACGGTTGGTTTTGGTGACTTGCGGCCGGTTGGCGTGTGCCGCGCGCTTGCCGTGGCTGAGGCGATTACCGGCTATATTCTACTGGGCCTGTTCGTGGCAGCGGCCGTAGGGCTGTATGGTCGGTCGCATCGCCATCGCCATGACAAAGACGCCTGAGCCCGCCGGCCACATTTCTTCACTTGTTCCGCTCAATCCATTGCGACATCGCACGTTTGTCGCGGAAGCACTCGCTGGGGATCGGGCGGCGTTTTGTGCGCGAGATCCGCTCGGCAAAGGCCACCTGTTTGCCCGTCGGGTAGTCGGCAAAGGGGGAGGGATCGTGCGGCTTGTGCGCCGAGATCCAATCGGACATGGATCGCCGGTCGCGCTGCGCCTCGACCGGAATCTCCAACGCGGACTGCTGGGCGATCGCGCGCGCATAGCGCATCTGACGGTCCGTGACGGGCAGAATGTGGTAGTCGTTGGTCGGCCCCATCGGGGTGGTTTTGCGCAATGACTGTTCCATCTGGTGATCCTCCGATCATGTAGAACAGAAATGGAACATTAACCATTTTTTTCAAGAGGGCCCCTTTTTTTGTTGGCAAGAATTCGCCCAAAGCAGTGCTTTATTGACTGATCAATCAATAATCATTACCTGCGGATGAAACCGACCGGCACCGGTTCCCCGGGGCCAGAGTAAAAAAGGATCCGCGATGAAAGTTCAGCCCAAGGCCAGCCACTTTATTGATGGCGAATATGTCGAAGACACCGCAGGCACCCCGATCGACGTGATCTATCCGGCCACGGGCGAGGTCATCGCCCGCCTGCATTCGGCGACGGCGCAGATCATCGAACAGGCTCTAACAAGCGCAAAGCGCGCGCAAAAGGCCTGGGCGGCGATGACCGGGACCGAGCGCGGCCGCGTCCTGCGCCGCGCCGCCGACATCATGCGCGAGCGCAACCGCGAGCTGTCGATCCTCGAAACCCATGACACCGGCAAGCCGTTGCAGGAAACGTTGGTGGCCGATGCGAACTCGGGCGCGGACGCAATGGAATATTTCGGCGGGCTGGCCGGGTCGCTGACTGGCGAGCATATCCCGCTGGGAGGCGGCGATTTCGTCTATACCATCCGCGAGGCGCTGGGCGTCTGCGTCGGCATCGGCGCGTGGAACTACCCCACCCAGATCGCCTGCTGGAAGGGCGCCCCGGCGCTGGCCTGTGGCAATGCGATGGTGTTCAAACCCTCGGAAACCACGCCCCTGTCGGCGTTGAAAGTGGCCGAGATCCTGATCGAGGCCGGCGCGCCCAAGGGCATCTACAACGTGGTTCAGGGCTATGGCGACGCGGGCGCCGCGCTGGTCACCGACCCGCGCGTGGCCAAGGTGTCGCTGACCGGCTCGGTGCTCACGGGCCGCAAGGTCTATGCCGCCGCGGCCGAAGGCATGAAACACGTCACGATGGAACTGGGGGGCAAGTCGCCCCTGATCGTATTCGACGACGCCGATATCGACAACGCCGTCTCGGGCGCGATCCTGGGCAATTTCTATTCCTCGGGCCAAGTTTGTTCCAACGGCACGCGGGTCTTCGTGCAGAAGGGCATCAAAGAGGCCTTCCTGGCCCGTCTGACCGAACGCCTTGCCAACGTGAAGATCGGCGACCCGATGGATGAGGCCGTGAATTTCGGCCCGATGGTCAGCGAAAACCAGATGAACATCGTTCTGGGCTATATCGAAAAGGGCAAGACCGAGGGCGCACGGCTGGTCCATGGCGGCACGCGGCTGGATCGCCCGGGCTTCTACATTCAGCCCACGGTCTTTGCCGACGTGACAGACGACATGACCATCGCGCGCGAGGAGATCTTTGGCCCCGTCATGTCGGTGCTGGATTTCGAGACCGAGGACGAAGTGATGGCCCGCGCCAACGCCACCGAGTTTGGCCTGGCCGCCGGCGTCTTCACCAAGGACCTGACCCGCGCCCATCGCGTGGTGGCCGGGTTCGAAGCGGGCACCTGCTACATCAACACCTACAACCTGGCCCCGGTCGAAGCGCCGTTTGGCGGGTCAAAACTGTCGGGTGTCGGGCGCGAGAACTCGAAGCTGGCGATCAACCACTATTCGGAAATGAAAACCGTCTATGTCTCTATGAACGACGTCGAGGCACCCTACTAGACGATCCCAAATCGGGATTCCGGCCCAACTTGCACTGTTCCCGACATTTGGGGTCGGGAACAGAGCATACGGTGTGCGGACACTGTGGCTGACTTCTGATGCCGAGGGGTGACGCGCCCCCGCCAGTCAGGAGAGAAGTCCAATGAGAACCCATGCACAGGCCGTCGTGATCGGAGGGGGCCTTGTCGGTTGTTCCATCCTCTACCACCTTGCCAAGCTGGGCTGGACCGACGTGATACTGCTGGAGCGGGACGAGCTGACCAGCGGTTCAACCTGGCACGCGGCGGCCAATATCCACGGGCTGCACGACAACAACAACGTCACGCGCATCCAGCACTACACGATGAACCTGTACAAGCAGCTGGAGCAGGAAACCGGGCAGGGCTGCGGCGTGTTCCAGCCGGGCTCGCTGTATCTGGCCCAGACCGAGGCGCGCGAACACCAGCTGCGCCTGCAAGAGGCCAAGGCGCGATTCTATGGCCTGAATTTCCATGAGATCAGCCGCGAACAGGCGATGGAGCTGCACCCGCTGGCGCAGTTCGATGACATCCGTTGCATCATGTATGAACCCGATGGCGGCAACGTAGACCCCTCGGGCGTGACCCATGCCTATGCCGCCGGCGCGCGCGCGCTGGGGGCCGAGATTCAACGGTTTTGCCCCGTAATAGGGACTGAACAGCAGCCCGACGGCTCGTGGATCGTGCGCACGGAAAAGGGCGACATCCACACGCAATGGGTGGTCAACGCAGCCGGGTTGTGGGGGCGTGAGGTGGCCGCACTGGCGGGACTGGAACTGCCGCTGCAACCGACCGAGCATCAGTATTTCGTGACCGAAGCGATTGACGAGGTTGCCGCCCTTGGCCGCCGTCTGCCCTCGATCGCCGACCGCGACGGCGAGTATTACTTCCGGCAGGAGGGCAACGGGCTGCTGATCGGCGCCTACGAAAAGGACATGCGGTTCTGGGCCGAGGATGGCACGCCGCTGGATTTCGCCCATGACCTGTTTCCCGACGATCTGGACCGGATCATGGAAAACGTGATCCGCGCGACCGAGCGTGTGCCGGTGGCCGCCACCGCAGGCGTGAAACGGGTGATCAACGGCCCGATGATCTGGTCGCCGGACTCCAACGCCATCTGGGGGCCGGTGCCCGAGCTGTGCAACTATTTCTGCTGCACCGGCATCATCCCCGGCTTCTCGCAATCGGGCGGGCTGGGGCTGTTGGCTGCGCAATGGATGATCGAGGGCGAGCCGCAATACGACATGTTTGCCTGGGATCTGGCGCGGTTCGGCGACTGGGCCGACAAGAAATTCACCAAGGCGCGGGTGGCCGATCAATATTCCCACCGCTTCGCCATCCATTTCCCGAACGAGGAACGCAGCGCCGGCCGCCCCGCCCGCGTGCGCCCCGCCTATGAGATGCAGAAACAGTTGGGCGCGGTCTTCGGCCTCAACTGCGGCTGGGAACACCCGCTGTGGTTCGCCGACCGGCCCGGAATGGTCGAAACCAACGGCTTCACCCGCCAGAACTGGTTCGAACCGGTGGGGCAAGAGGCCCGGATGCTGCGTGAAAGTGTGGGCGTGATCGACATTTCGAACTTTGCCAATTACGTCGTCAAGGGGCCGGGCGCGCATGACTGGCTCGACCGGCTGGTGGCCAACCGCGTGCCGACCGAGGTGGGGCGGTCTTGCCTGACCCCGCTGATTTCCGTGCGTGGCGGCGTGGCGGGCGATTTCACCATCACCAAGACGGCCCAAGACGAATACATGATGATCGGCTCGGGCATGGCCGAACGCTATCACCAGAGGTTCTTCAACATGGTGGACCTACCCGAGGGCACCACCTTCGAGGTTGCCACAAACCGCATCGCAGGCTTCAACATCGCCGGCCCGAAATCGCGCGAGGCCTTGCAACGGCTGACCAACGCCGACCTCTCGAATGAGGCGTTCCGCTTCATGCGCTCGGCCACGATCGAGGTTGCCGGGGTCACCTGCCTTGCCATCCGCGTCAGCTTCACCGGCGATCTGGGGTGGGAGTTGCACTGCGCCGAAGAGGACCAAATCAGACTCTATACAGCGCTTCTGGACGCTGCCCGCGCCTGTGGTGGCGGGCCGGTCGGCGGCCGTGCTCTGGGCGCGTTGCGGATCGAAAAAGGCTATGGCTCATGGGGGCGCGAGTATTCGCAGGAGTACTGGCCGCATGAAGTCGGTCTGGATGGGCTGATCAAGCCAGACAAGGATTTCCTGCACAAGGCGGCCTGGCTGGCGATCAAGGACAATCCCGCGCGCGAGGTGCTGTCGATCTTCGAGGTTGATGTCACCCACGATGCCGATGCCAGTGGGGGCGAGCCGATCTTCACCCCAGATGGTACGCCCGTCGGGCGCGTCACCTCGGGCGCCTATGGTTATACGGTCGGCAAGTCACTGGCCATCGGATACGCCAACCCAGCGGTGGCTCAGCCGGGTGACGAGGTGCATGTCTTCATCCTGGGCAAGCCGCACAGGGCGTGGATCCTGCATGCGCCTCCTTTCGACCCAAAGGGCCTGCGCCTGCGAGACCAGAAACCGGCGATGGAGGGCGCCAGGTGACCGAAACCTTCGCCCGCGTTGCCGAGTTTGTTCTGAACCGCCCGGCGGACCAGATGCCCGACAGCGCGCGCGAATCGGCGGCCCTGATGCTGCTGGATACATTGGGCATCGTGATCGCATCGACCCCGATGGAGGCCGGCGTGATCGCCCGCGATACTGCCGCATTGCTGTACGGATCGACAGATCCTGCGTTCTCGGCGCGGATGCTGTGCGACGGGCGCCGGGTCAGCCTGGCGGGCGCGGCCTACGCGGCCGCCACGCAGACCGACAATCTCGACGGGCACGACGGTTACAACCCGACCAAAGGGCATATCGGCGTGGTGGTCGTGCCCGCGCTGTGCGCATTGGCCGAGCACTGCCCTGATCTTTCCGGACCCGATGCGCTGGCCGCCGTCATCACCGGCTACGAAATTGCGGGCCGCGCAGGTATCGTGCTGCATGCCACCGTCAGTGACTATCACACCTCGGGGGCCTGGAACGCACTGGGCGTGGTTGCAATGGCGGCCCGCTTGCGGGGCCATTCACCGGACCAGTTGCGCCAAGGCCTTGGCATTGCCGAATATCACGGCCCCCGCAGCCAGATGATGCGCGAGATTGCCAACCCGACCATGCTGCATGATGGGTCGGGCTGGGGCGCGCTGGTGGGCATGTCGGCGGCAATTCTGGCCGAGCGCGGCTTTACCGGCGCCCCCGCCATCACCATCGAGAAAGCCCGCGCGGCACCCTATTGGCAGGACCTCGGCACATTTTGGCAGATGGAACATCAATACGTGAAACCCTATCCGATCTGCCGCTGGGCCCATGCCGCCATCGACGGGCTGCGCACGGTGATGAACACGCACGATCTGACCCATGACCAGATCGCCCGCGTCGAGATACATAGTTTTCACGAAGCGGTTCAACTGTATTCGGGGATGCCCGAGACAACGTCGCAGGCGCAATACTCGCTGCCATTTGCCGTCTCGACTTTTGCAGTACACGGGCGGATCGGGGTAGAGCACATCAGCGGCGATGGACTATCCGATCCGATCGTCGCCGATTTCCTGAACCGCATCACCGTATCCGAGTCGGACCGCCATAATTCCCGCTTTCCCGCCGGGCGCTGGGCCGACGTTCAGGTAACGACGCAAGACGGTCGCGTTTTCCGCTCGGGTGACATCCATGCCCGGGGCGGGCCTGAGGCTCCAATGTCGCGACAGGACGTCATCGACAAGTTTGTCGAGTTTTCTTCTGCAGAAATCGGAGAGTCTGCTGCCAAGAATCTGAGCAGGGCGGTTTTGAACCTTACCGATCCCGGCACCCGGTTTAGTGACATGGTGCAGCCTCTCTACCGGTCGGCCAAGTCGTCAGCCTGACCGGACCAACCTTGCAGCTGCAGAGGATAGGTCGACAGCGTTTCATATCGTGCCCCGTCCGGCCGTAATGTCGAAGACTTCAGGTTGAACTGGGTCACGAACATGGTGGCTTGGGGAACTGGGATTTGCAAAAAGCCCCTGTTTAGAGCCGATTCAATACCCCGAACGATGGTGATATGTGGTCGAAAGCGGCGGCGTTGCAGCCTCATCCCGGCCAGCCTAATGCACTGCAGGACGCTTTCATGCAGGTGCAGGAGTTCGGGATCGGGCTCTACCGCCATGTGCAGCGAGTTGCCGAAGCTGCCCAGCCCGGACAGTCTGATAGAAAAGGCCGGGCACCTAACCGCCTCAAGATGATCATTCAGTTCGATCAAGGCGTCCCGGGTCTGGTCGCCCAGGAAAGCCAGCGTCAGATGAAGGTTTTCAGCAGGCAAACTTCGACCGCAATGTGCTGCATGCGCGACGTCGGCGCATAGCTGGGCGATTTCGGAAGATACGGGAATGGCGACAAAACACCGAATGAGCGCTCCGGACATCCGTTGCCCCTGATCTGGATAAGGTTGAATTTGCCGGGCAGTCTGCCGGTGCTTGCATTTTCAGACAAGCGCATGTTCTCAATGCGAGGCGCATAAGCCGACCGTTCGTCGCGCCGATCCTAACTATTCCAATTCAGTTGTCACGTTCAGCAATTCGGCTATCTTCTGTCGCGTGTCGGCGCTGACCTCAAGCAGCTGTTCAGCGTCCGAAATCGGCTTGTCCGGGTCTCGCTGCACTGGCGCACGCAGGGCCGAGCTCAGATCTATGACCTGCCCCAGCGCGGTGTCCTTCGCCCCAACTTCTTCCAAGTTGAACCCCGCCCACCATGACAGGCGAGCGGCGGTATCCTCATCCCCTATGTCCCGCCAAGCCTCAACAGCGGCCGCGTAATTACCCATATCGGTCAGGGCTTGCGCCCGCAGCCTTTCAGCGTCATCGGAGGGATCCTCGGCCAATTCGCGAAGGGCCAGATCCGGTCGGTTTTCCAGCAGCGCGGCCCGGGCCCGAAGGATGGCGCGGTCGCGCCTGCGTGTCCCATCCGAACCTGCACCAGTCAAGTCTCGGGCTAGCTTGGCAAAGCCGAGGTCTGCAAAACGCCTGGCGAGCAACAGCGAAGTCTCAGTCGAAATAGACTCTAATTCATGTGGTTTCAGGGTACTTGCATACAGCAGAAAGGTCAGGTCATCCGCGCGCTCTGCTGCCAGAAGCAGGATACGATTGCGCGTGCCGGACCAGGTCTCGTCTCTGCGATGGGCATCAAGGATATTGAAGGCCGCAGAAAACTCGCCGCCCAGGGCAAGTGCCAGGGCGTGACAGCGGGCCATGACCGGGCCCAATTCAGAATTGCGCAGTTCGATCGCGTAGCCCGAGATCAGATCGATTTGGCGTCGCGAAACGGCCCCACCCTCTGCCGACTTCTTTTCAACAAGCCGGGCCAGCGCAAGCGGGGCTTCCAAATCCGAGCTTGGGTTGTCGATGACGTCGTTCAACAAAGTGTCGCTGGTGTCCGCATCTCCCTCAGCGGCAGCCACAGTTGCCTGCGCGAGTGTCACCTCGGGGTGTTGCAGAGTTTGGACGCGATCTACCGAACGCAATACCCGCCGGGCGGCTTCAAGCTGGCCGGAGTTGACGAATATCTCGGCCAGCCGGGGGCCGAGGATCCGGCGTAGATGCTCAGGAAGCCTCAGGTACGCCTGTTCCATCCGTTCCTGCTGCGCATCATCCTGCAACTGGCCATCCGCCATCGCGGCCCACATGGCAACCGCGCCGTCGCAGCGTTGCAACCCACGCAGTTGGTTAGGCTCTGATACGGGCTGATCATCAATTATTTGCGCGACCGCTCGAACCCATTCCTGTTCCGGCGATGAATCTTCCATCAACTGCAGAACCTGAATGGCCTCTGAACCGAAACCCCAGTGTGCCAACAGCTTCGCGAGCTTTAGCGCGATGGATCTGTCGACCCTGTCGAACTCCCGGAACAGCCCTGCACGCAGCTCAGCCACCTGATGCGCAAAGGGCCGACCGTCAGACCAGGTGTCGAACCCCAATTCGGCATCCGAAATACAGGCTGGCAGCGACTCCAGAGGTTGCAGAGGTGGCTCTCCCAGTTTGCCCAACTCGTCAAGGATCAAGCTTACCTGGATATGCGCAGGCAGATCCCGCGCGATGTCCGGAAGCGCTTCCGGCACCGAAGCACGCGGACCCGGAGGTGTGACATTCAGGTCGACAAGCTCGCGGTCCGCACCTTGCAACAGACGGGTCGAAAGGCGCTGCTGCAGGCCATCGCGATCCAGTTGCAGAAGGGGGGCAACCAATTCAATTGATGGGGCTTCGGCCTGTGGACGACGTTTGGAAGTCTGTTCTGGGATCACAATCGATGGAATGTCCAGCCTTGGCGGAGGCAAGGCTTTTTGCGCCGCTATGTCCACAACGATCATCGTATCCTTGTACAAAAAAGCGGCCGCCGCGCAATCACAGCCGAAGTCCAGCTCAAGCGGCGCGCCGGGATCGGCCTGCGATATCGCCTCAAGCCGGCCTGCGGACAATCGTGCAAAGACCGATCCGGTCTTGAATTCCACGTCGTCCAATTCGACCGCCAGGCGCGCACCGTTTTTCCGGTGGGCGAGGCTCCAGTTGGTGCCCGCAGGAACGCCGAGAACAAGCCGCGTGAAGCCGTCATGTTCGCCGGACCGCACCGGAACGTCCTTCGCCAGCACTCCAGTTGCCGATGCGCTCAGGCCAAGGGTCAGGAGCAAAACCCGGATCATGCTGCCGCCTGCTTGATCTCTTTCAAGGCTTTCTCCAATTCGGTGAAGCCGGGGCGATTGTGGGTCGGCGTGTTCTGGCGACCAACCTCGATACACATTGCAGGGTTGTGATTGTGCAGGTTGGCAACCAGAACTTCCCGGATCAGTTGATAGAAGTGATTGTCTTCCTCCACGACCGCTTTCAGCTTTCCGGCGAAGGGGCCGACCAGCCCGTAGGCCAGAAAGACGCCCAGGAAAGTCCCGACAAGGGCACCTCCGATCAACTTGCCCAAGACCTCAGGCGGTTGGTCGATTGAGCCCATGGTCTTGATCACGCCCAGAACGGCCGCGACGATCCCCAGTGCCGGCAACCCGTCCGCCACGGTTTGCAGGGCGTGGCTGGAATGCATGGCGTGGTGGAAATTGGCATCCATCCGCTTTTCCAGAACCTCTTCAACCTGATGGGGATCGTCATAGTTCATCGCCGCCGACCGCATGGTGTCGCAAATCAGGTCCACTGCCTCTTTGTCCGCCTGTATCTTTGGGAAGGCCGCAAAAATGGCCGAGTTTTCAGGGTCTTCTATGTGCTGCTCGAGCTCGACCGGATTTGAACGGGCAAGCCGGATCAGCGAGAACAGAAGGCACAGCAGATCGCGGTAGTCTTCGGGCTTCCATTTCGGGCCTTTGAAAACCTTGCCTAGATCCTTGATCGTGTGTTTGACCGCCGACATGTCATTGCTGATCAGAAAGGCGCCGATGGCGGCCCCGCCGATCATCATCATCTCGAACGGCAGAGATTTGAGGATGATGGCCATCTTGCCGCCGGCGGCGAGGTAGCCGCCGAACACCATTACGAAAATAACAACGATTCCAAGAATTCCGATCATGTGGTCTCTCCGGCAGAGCGGTCTTTGAGGGTGGGGCTCATGGCGGCTACTCAGTGGGGGCGTTGGCGTTGCGTCCGGCCATTACGACGCTGATGGTATAGGCGGCCTCGGGGCTGAGACCGGCCATCACACCCGCAGCAGCCTCAGGCGGCATACGCGACAGGAAGCCGGCCGCAAAAACCGGATCCATCGTTTCGAAAAGCGCCGCGGCGTCCTTGGGCTTCATGTTCTGATAGACATCGGTCAGACGGGTGAGGTCGGATTCAGCCGCCTTGTCCGCCACGGCCAATGTCTCGCGCAGCGATGCCTCGGCCTCTTGCAAATCAGAGAGGCGCGTCGCAATGGCCTCGTTGGCAATCTCCAGGGCGCGCTCCCTGTCGCGCAGCGCGCTCTCACGCTGTTTGACGGCTGCTTCCCGACGCAGCAATTCGGTCAGCAAGGCTTGCATGTCCGGCTTTTCGTCCGAGCCGGCGCTGTGTGCAGAGACTTCCGAGGGGTCAGACCCCCTTGCCAAAGCTGGCCCAGCCTCCAGCCCCAGCCGTATGATGGCGGAACTGATCATCAAGGCTGAAATGAGGGTCAGAACGCCACCACGTGGTCGACGCTGGGCAGGTTGCAGGCTGCGCATCAGGATCGGGCCTCGCTACCTTGCGCCTTGTGCCTGAAGAACAATACGCCCTTGGGAATCGGGGCCGGATCCTCTGCGGGGTCGTTGGTGGATTTGACCTCGGCTTCCGGCCTGGATGGAATTTGTTCCACAGCCGCAGGCTCGGCGGGTTGCTCGGGGTCCTTTGGCCCGACCTCTTCTTCCAACGAGACCGGTTCTACCTCAAGAGGTGACGGCTTTTTGGTTTCGGCCGAGGAATTTGCAGGCTCTTCAGCCGCGGGTTTGTCCTCGGGGATCACGTCGTGCATCGACGCCATGATCAACTCAAGCCGCTGTGCGACTGACTCGGCGCGCACGGTCAGATCCTGCAGTTTGTGCCCGGCCTGGTCAGATGCAGCACGCGCGGCATCCAGGGATTTTTTCAGTTCTTCCGCCTGTGCGGACAGCACGGAAACCGCGCCACCGACGCCCCGCTCCAGGTCCGTGAACCGCCTGAGGCGTCGGGACAGAACAAAACAGTACAATCCGGCCCCCAAGGCGCCGGCGACCAGCAGAATGTCCGAGATCAGTTCCAATTTCGCCTCCTAGTTCAATACGAATTCCGTGACCAGAACGTCACGTACCCGACCTTCGCCAACGACGATGCCGATGCGCCGCAGCAGGTGCCCGCGGATGCGAACCAGGGCCAGCGAGTCCTCGAGGTCAGACAGGTTGATGGCCCGGAGATAGCCGTTCATCACGTCCATGATGCGGGGAATCATCTTTTCCACCTCGGCCTCGTGACCGGCGGCCACCTCAAGTTGCGCGTGGAATTTCAGATGGCGCGAATCGCCGGAATTCACGGACACGATCACGGGCGGCAGGTCGACGAACCCGAAGTCCGGCAACGCATCGATCGCATGTCCGGCGTCCGCGTTTTCCGCTGTTTCTCCTTCGGCCTCTGGGGCTTTGCCCAAAAGCCCGGACGCGGTCACATAGTACCCGCCCGCAGCACCCAGCAGCGCCAGAACCACGCCAATCATCAGTCCCTTTTTACCCGACTTCTTCGGGCCTTCTGCCTCATCCACGGTCGCGTCTGTCATGGCGTCCTCATTCTTGCGTTCGGCACCCGTCATAACCCCGCAGGGACTAACCGATTGTTAAGGGCAATCGTTCAAACAGGGCACGAGCCGCACAGAATGTCGGCGAGTCGGAGGTGAGCGTGCAGCAGATTGGAACTGTCTGGGCAAGTTTGGGCAGGCGCAAACAAATCATCGTGGCGGGGGCGGCTGTCGTCGTGTTCCTGAGTGTCCTGGCGATGTCGCGGTTGGTGACATCTCCGTCCATGACACTCCTCTATGCGGGGCTGGAAAGCGGGGCGGCGGGGGATATCGTCCGCGCCCTGGATCAACGCGGTGTCACCTACGAGATTCGTGGCGGCTCAATCTATGTTCCGGGCTCGCAACGCGACGAGTTGCGCATGACCCTGGCAAGCGAGGGTCTGCCTGCAAATGGCAACCGGGGTTATGAACTGCTGGATACCCTGAGTGGGTTCGGTACGACCTCGCAGATGTTCGACGCTGCCTATCGGCGCGCCAAGGAGGGTGAACTGGCGCGAACCATCGTCAGCAGCCCTCATGTGGGGCAGGCGCGGGTTCACATTGCCAGCGGGTCCACAAGCCCGTTCCAGCCCAGCGTTTCGCCAACCGCTTCGGTCTATCTGGTGCCATCCGGGGCCAAGATCACGGTCGAACAGGCCAAGGCGATCCGTTTTCTGGTGGCCTCCGCCGTGACCGGCCTCGCGCCCGAGGATGTTGCGGTGATCGATTCCAACGGTGCGGTGATCGGCCCGCAAGAGACGGCGGTTGCCGCCGACACTGCCGATGACAAGGCCAAGGTCTTGCGCGACCGCGTCCTGCGGCTGGTCGAGGCACGCGTCGGACCCGGCAATGCGGTGGTCGAAGTCAGCGTCGACACGGTCACCGAGACCGAATCCATAAGAGAGCGGCGGTTCGACCCCAAGGGCCGCGTCGCAATCAGCACCGATGTCGAGGAACGGTCGGATACCTCCCGCAATCAGTCGTCTGATGTGACGGTCGCGTCCAACCTGCCGGACGGGGACGGCAATGGCAGCGATGAATCGAATTCTTCAGCCACGCAAACCCGCGAGCGGATCAACTATGAGGTTTCAGAGACCGAGCTTGAAGTTCTGCGGGTGCCGGGCGCCATCAAACGCCTGACGGTTGCCGTGCTCGTCAACGGAATCCGCACAACGGACGCCACCGGTGCCGAGGTTTTTGAACCGATGGCACAGCCGGAACTGGAGGCTCTGGAAGAGCTTGTCGCCTCGGCCGTGGGCTTCGATGCGGATCGCGGGGATGTCATCACGCTGAAATCCCTGGAACTGCCCAATGTCGAACCGCAGGGAACATTGGCGACCGCTTCGGTCTGGCAAAGCATCCATCTGGATACGATGTCGCTGATACAGATGGCAGTGTTGGCCATCGTATCGCTGGTCATGGGGCTGTTCGTGATCCGGCCGATCCTGACCGGTTCGGCCGCAGTGCCAGCCTTGCCGCCTGCCGCAGCCTCCGCCGAGGGCGGCGCGCCATATCTTGTCGGTGAAATCTCAGATGCTGATGGACAGGAATTCAGCGCTCTCACCGGCCAGGGTGAAAACGGAGGCTCTGTGCCTGCGATTGGGTCCACGGCAAGCGAAGATGCGGTCGGCCGTCTGCGCGCCATGATCGGGGACAAACAGGAAGAGACGGTCGAAATTCTGCGGAACTGGCTGGAAGAAAACGAGGAGAAGGTGTGATGTCGATCGCCCACCTCCTCGAGGATTTCACCGCTCAGGCCGACGGCGCGAATCTGCGATTGCTGGACGAAGAAGCTTTGGAGGAAGAGCGGCTCGCCGCTTTCGAACGCGGATATGGTGCCGGGTGGGAGGATGCGCTGCAGGCCCAAGCCCAAGATCGCGCTGCGCTGACCGAGGATATGCGGGCAGCCTTCTCCGACATGTCCTTCACCTACCAGGAAGCTCTGACCCGGATGACCTTGTCGCTTGAACCGATGTTCAGCGCTCTGGTTCAGACCGTTCTTCCCCAGGCGTTGGATCGGGGGCTTGCCGCCCGCGTGATCGAGCAGTTGAGCGAAATGGCCAATGCGCAGGTTGCAGAACCGATCCTTCTGTTGGTTCCACCCGGTGTTGAAGGGGATGTCGAGGCGTTGTTGCCCGTCGACATCACGCCCCTCCCCAAGGTCGTCGCGGACCCCGAGTTGCTGCCAGGTCAGGCGCGGTTGCAGGTCGGCACCGCCCGGTCCGAGGTTGATTGCACCGCGCTGCTGGACGCGATCGCCGCCGCTTTCGACGCATATGTTTTTGAGGCAAAAGAGGCTTTGTCAAATGAGTGACGCACCTGCATCCAAACCTGAAAGACCCAACCCGTTCGAAGCCGTTCCCATCGAGGTGACGGTTTCCGTCGGTCGGGCGCGCCCCTTGATACGCGACTTGTTGACCATGGGTGAGAACGCCGTTCTGACCTTGGACAAACGGGTCGAAGATCCGGTGGATCTGTATGTCGGCGACCAATTGGTCGCCCGTGGTCTGCTCGAGGAAATGGAGGGGGACAACGCCGGTCAATTGGCGGTGCGTCTGACCGAGATTTCGGATTTCCAGAACGGACTTGGATGATGCGTCGGGCGGCCTGGTGTGCATCGGCGATCCTTGTGCTGACACCAGCACTGGCATCGGCACAGGAGCTGTCGCTGTCATTGGGCGACGGCGGATCCATATCGGCGCGAACCATTCAGTTGATCCTGCTGATCACGGTGCTCAGCCTGGCACCCGGCCTTGCGATCATGGTGACCTGCTTCCCCTTTCTGGTCACGGTACTGGGTATTCTGCGGCAGGGGATCGGATTGCAACAGTCCCCGCCCAACATGCTGATCGTCAGCCTGGCGCTGTTTCTGACCTACTTCATCATGGAGCCAGTCTTTACCCAGGCTTGGGATACCGGGATCCGACCGATGGTCGAAGAAACGCTTGCGGTAGAGCCTGCATTGGAACGTGCCATGGTGCCGTTCCGCGAGTTCATGGTGGCGCGGCTGGATGGTGACACGTTTCGGGCCATGGCGGCCTTGCGCCCCGACACCGCGTCGATGGAGCTGTCGCCGGAGGCGCCTCTTTCGGTTCTCATGCCGTCCTTCATGCTGTCCGAGGTTGCCCGCGCGTTCCAGATCGGATTCCTGATATTTCTACCGTTTCTGATCATCGATCTTGTAGTGGCCGCGGTACTCATGTCGATGGGGATGATGATGGTGCCGCCCGCCACGGTTTCGCTGCCGTTCAAACTGGCGTTTTTCGTGATTGCGGATGGGTGGTCCCTGATCGCCAGTGCCTTGGTGCGAAGCTATTCCTAGCCTGCGTGTGGACGGTCTCAGCGCCGGATTTGCAGCCGTGCCCGTAGACCCTGATCACCCGCTTCAAAGCGCAGCGAGCCACCATGTTGCTCTGCCACGGTTGCAACGATTGTCAGGCCCAGTCCGAACCCGTCGGACGACCCGATGTTCGAACCGCGCCGGAACGGGGCCATCAGCGCCTCGATATCCGAGACGGACAAGTTGGTTCCCTTGTCTTCGACGACAATCGTGGCGGTTTCCGCGTCGGTTGCCAGTTCAACCGTCGCGTGGCGCCCGTATTTCAGCGCGTTGTCGATCAGGTTCGTCAACGCCCGTTTCAATGAGATCGGCCGGGCCATGACAAGGATGCGGCGGGTCTCTGGAAGCGAGCCATGCCCGCGCCGCGACATGAAGAGCGACGCCGCGCCCTCCACCTCGACCGGGGCGACCTGTTTCAGGGTCACAGGCAGATCCATGTCCTGATAGTCGGCAACCAGCGACTCGACCAGTGAGGTGAGGGAGATCTGGCGCGGGTCTTCGACGCTCAGTTCCGAGCGGGTGTAGGTCAACACGCTTTCGATCATGCCCGTCATCTGGTCGACATCGGACTCTAGCTTCTCTCGCAATTCGGCGTCCGGAATCAGCGCCGCGCGCAGACGCACCCGGGCTGCTGGCGTCCCAAGGTCGTGGCTGACGCCGGACAAGACCGTGGCACGCTTTTCCAGCTGTGCGCGTTCGTCCTCAAGATGCGTATTGACCGCCGATACGATGTCGCGCAGTTCGGCCGGCCCGGACATATCGTAGCTGTCCGGACCCCCGCTGCGCCGGCGGTCACGCAGCGACTGGGAGAACCGCGAAAAGCTGTCTGTCACATTGCCGACCGATGTCAGAATGATCGCAAGTGCCACGACGGCCAGAAAGATCGCGGGCAGGCGCAGGTCGGCCGGGGCCGCGTCGCACCCCCAGACCTGCGTACCGTCGATCTTCTGCCACGCGCCCTGTCCGAACCGGGCCACCAGAATGGGTTCGCTGCAATAGGTGGCCAGCAGGCGTGTCAGGTTGCCCATCTTCTGCGGCCCGGTCTGATCGCTGCCCGACACGATGTCGGATACCGGATAGACCAGCCGGTCGGACAAGACCGCAAGCGTCAGGTTCCGCCCGCTGAGCGGCGCGGAACTGTCGGTCAGAATGGACAGGTTGGTCAGAAACCGGCGCCCTGCAAGGTCGGGCAACTGCTCGAATTCACCGGCATCGGCCAGACTTGATGCCTCGGGCGGCAGTGGCGTGATCAACACGTCGGGATGCGAGGCGCGACCTGTGCGCAGATCTTCGTAGACCGAGAACCCGGCAACATAGGCCCGGGTCAGATAGGCGTCCCAGTTGCGAACGGATGAAAACCACAGTCCTGCCGCCAGCAACCCGGCAGCAAACGCACCCAGGCTCCAGGCCCAGCCCAGATCCCGCAAGCGCAGGGTCATGCCTCCTGTTCCACGGTGACCTCGCAGGCGAAGACATAGCCGACACCGCGGGCCGTGCGCAGCATCTGCGGATCTTTGGGGTTGGCCTCGATCTTGGACCGCAGCCGCCCCACCAGAACGTCGATGGCCCGACCCTGCGCTTCGGGCTTGTCACCGCTGCCGGTCACGTCCAGCGCGGCGGCGATCTCGTCGCGGGTCAGCGGAATGTGCGGGTTGGCCAGCAGCACCTTGAGCAACGCGGTTTCGCGCTGCGACAGCGAAACCTGGTACCCGTCCGGGGCATGCACCTCGTCACGTTTGCCGTCATAGACCCACCCGCCAAATCGGAAAGTGCGGATCCGCCGGCGATAGGCCAACGATGGCGTGCGCCGCGCGCGCTGCATCACCGCGCGCACGCGCGCCAGCAGCAGTTGCGGGTTGAACGGCTTGGCGATGTAGTCATCGGCGCCCACCTCGTACCCGGCCATACGCTGATGATCGGCAGACAGGGCCGACACGAAGATGATCGGCACGTCCTGTTCGCGGCGCAGCCGGGCGCAGATATCAACACCGTTTTCATCACCCAGCATCACATCCAGCAGGATCAGGTCGATGCGGCCTGATTTCAGGTGCGCCAGCACCTCGCGCTCGGTTGCTGCTGGCAGGGCAATGAACCCGTTCTGGTGAAAGAACTGGGTCAACATCGACCGGATTTCCGGATCGTCATCCACAACCAGCAGACGTGGAATGCTCACGCTGTTCCTCCCCGATTTCCCCCTCGACGCTGCCCTCAATTGTAACGGACTGCAACAGATTCAAGGTCAACGTAACACGCTGTAACAAAAGGCGGGAATATTTGCAGCCCGCGCCGGATACATGGGAAATTTGCCATTGCCAGACGGCAAGCGGCTGCCGGTAATGTCCCGCATCGCTGCCCCGCGGCAGCAAACAAGGATCTGGGAGGATACCAAACATGAAACGTTTCGCACTCGCCACGGCGTCGTCGTTGGCCGTTCTGGCTGGCACGTCGGTGATGGCCGAACCGCAGGCCGAAGTTCTGCACTGGTGGACGTCGGGCGGCGAGGCCAAGTCGGTCGCCGTTCTGCAGGAAGAGTTCGCAGCCAATGGCGGCACCTGGACGGATATGCCCGTCGCAGGCGGCGGCGGAGACGCGGCGATGACCGCCCTGCGCGCCCGCGTTCTGGCCGGCAACGCGCCGACCGCCGTTCAGCTGAAAGGCCCGGCGATCCAGGAATGGTACGAAGAGGGTGTTCTGGCGGACATCTCGAACGTTGCCGAGGCCGAGGGCTGGGCCGAAGTCCTGCCCGCCTCGATCGCGGCGCATATGCAATGCGAAGGCACCTGGTGCGCCGCACCGGTCAACGTGCACCGTATCGACTGGATCTGGGCAAATGCCGACATCCTGGCCGCCAATGACATCGAGATGCCGACCACTTGGGAAGAGTTCAACGCCGCTGCCGAGAAGCTGCAGGCAGCAGGTATCATCCCGCTGGCCCACGGTGGTCAGGCCTGGCAAGACGCAACCGTCTTCGAAGCAGTTGCGCTGGGCATCGGCGGACCCGAGTTCTTCAAGAAGGCCTTTGTCGATCTGGACCCCGAGACTCTGACCTCGGACACGATGGTTCAGATTTTTGACCAGATGCGCACCCTGCGCGGGTTCGTTGATGAAAACTTCTCGGGCCGCGACTGGAACCTGGCCACCGCGATGGTCATGAACGGCGAGGCCGCCTTCCAGATCATGGGTGACTGGGCCAAGGGTGAATTCCTGGCCGCGGGCAAAGTCCCGGGCGAAGACTTCCTGTGTGGCTCGACCCCCGGTGACGGATACCTGTACAACGTCGACAGCTTTGCCATGTTCGACGTGGACGGCGACGACAAGCGCGCCGGTCAGGAACTACTGGCCAAGCTGATCGTTGCCCCCAAGTTCCAGGAAGTATTCAACCTGAACAAGGGTTCGATTCCGGCGCGGACCGACGTGGCGCTGGACAAGTTCGACATCTGCGCCAAGATCTCGGCCGAAGACATGGGCGCTTCGTCCGCCAATGGCTCGCTGCTGCCGTCCTACGCGCATGGCATGGCGCTGCGCGGTGCGCAGGCCGGTGCGATCACCGACGTCGTGACCGCACATTTCAACTCGGATATGTCCTCGGCTGATGCGGTTCAGCAACTGGCGGACGCGGTGGCAAACAGCTACTGATCCAACACGCTCTGCCCCCTATACTGCGGGGCAGAGCATCTTTCCCCGGAGGAAAAAATGTCCGAATGGCTGGAAAACCACCTTCCAAAGGTGGTGCTGGCACCGTCGTTCATCGCCGTATTGATTTTTGTCTACGGATTTATCGGATGGACCGCCTGGGTGTCGCTGACCCGATCGAAACTTCTGCCGAAATACGAGATCAAGGGCTTCATCCAATATGAACGCCTGTTTGACTCGCCCCGCTGGGACACGGCGATCAACAACCTTTACGTCTTTGGCGCGCTGTTCATCGTGATCGCGATGGTTCTGGGCCTGCTGCTGGCGATCCTGCTGGATCAGAAGATCCGCGTCGAAGGCGCGATCCGCACGATCTATCTCTACCCGATGGCGCTGTCGATGATCGTGACCGGTACCGCGTGGAAGTGGATTCTGAACCCGGGTCTGGGTATCGAGGCCATGGTCCAGGGCTGGGGCTTTCCGAATTTCAAGTTCGACTGGCTGGTGAACCCGGACTACGCGATCTACACGATCGTCATCGCCGCGATCTGGCAGAGCTCGGGTTTTGTCATGGCGCTGTTCCTGGCCGGACTGCGCTCGGTGGATGGTGAGATCATCAAGGCCGCGCAGGTCGATGGTATCCCCACTTGGCGGATCTATACGGCAATTATCATTCCGTCGATGGCTCCGATCTTCCTGTCGGCCTTCATCGTGTTGGCGCACCTTGCGATCAAGAGCTTTGACCTTGTCATCGCCCTGACAGGCGGCGGTCCGGGTTATGCGACCGATCTGCCCGCAACATACATGTATGCCATGGCGTTTTCGCGCGGCGATATCGGCCAGGCGGCGGCGTCCGCAATGATCATGATGCTGGTCGTCTTTGCCATCGTGGTTCCTTACCTCTACTCAGAACTGAGGGCGAAAAATGACTGATCTGTCGATGCCCCAAACCCGAACCCGCAGCCAGAGTGCCACGGGCAAGATTGCCCTGCGTTGGTTGCTGTATGTCCTGCTTGGTCTTTTTGCGCTCTACTACCTGATGCCGCTTTTCGTGATGCTGACAACATCGCTCAAAAGCCTCGAGGAAATTCGTACGGGATCGCTGATCTCGTTGCCGCGCGAGGTCAGTCTGGATGCCTGGAAAACCGCCTGGTCAGGCGCCTGCACCGGTATCCAGTGCGAAGGCCTGCGGCCCTATTTCTGGAACTCGGTCCTGATTGCGGTCCCTGCCGTGGCAATCTCGACCCTTCTGGGGGCGTTGAACGGATTTGTCGTCGCGCAGTGGCGTTTCAAAGGGGCCAACATCATCTTTTCTCTGATGCTGTTCGGTTGCTTCATCCCATTCCAGGTGGTCCTGCTGCCGATGGCGCGTCTGCTGGGCCTGATGGGGATTGCCGGAACCATTCCGGGCCTGATCTTCGTCCACGTGATCTATGGGCTTGGCTTCACCACGCTGTTCTTCCGCAACTACTACGTCACCATCCCGGCCGAGCTGACAAAGGCAGCGCGGGTGGATGGTGCCGGGTTCTTTCGGATCTTCTGGTCGATCTTCCTGCCGCTGTCGCTGCCCATCATCGTGGTGACCGTGATCTGGCAGTTCACCCAGATCTGGAACGATTTCCTGTTCGGCGTTTCGTTCAGCCAGGCGGGCACGCAGCCCGTGACCGTGGCGCTCAACAACATCGTCAACTCAACCACCGGCGTCAAAGAGTACAACGTCGACATGGCCGCCGCGATCATCGCGGGGCTGCCGACGCTGCTCGTCTATGTCGTTGCCGGTAAGTATTTCATCCGCGGCCTGACCGCCGGTTCCGTGAAGGGATAACCCATGGCTCCCATCCTCGATATCCAAAACCTGTACAAGAATTACGGCGCAACCGAGATTCTGAAGGACATCAACATCTCGATCGAACCGGGCGACTTCCTGGTGCTGGTCGGCCCTTCCGGCTGTGGTAAGTCGACCCTGCTGAACTGCATCGCCGGGCTCGAGCCGATCTCGGGCGGGACGCTGTCGATTGGCGGCAAGGACATGACTCATGTCAGCCCCAAAGACCGCGACATCGCGATGGTGTTCCAGTCCTACGCCCTGTACCCGACCATGTCGGTGGCCAAGAACATCACCTTTGGCATGAAGGTGCGCGGCGTCGATCAGGCAACTCAGGACGCCAAGCTGAAAGAGGTCGCCTCGCTTCTGCAGATCGAGCCGTTGCTGAACCGCCGCCCCAGCCAATTGTCGGGTGGTCAGCGACAGCGTGTGGCAATGGGCCGGGCTCTGGTGCGTGACCCCAAGCTGTTCCTGTTCGACGAACCGCTGTCAAACCTGGACGCCAAGCTGCGGGTCGAGATGCGGACCGAGATCAAGAAGCTGCATCAGACGCTGGATGCCTCGATCGTCTATGTGACCCATGATCAGATCGAAGCGATGACCCTGGCCACCAAGATCGTGGTGCTGAAGGGCGGTGTGGTGCAGCAGATCGGCACTCCGGCCGAGATATACAATCGCCCCGCCAACCTGTTCGTGGCCGATTTCATGGGCTCGCCGGCGATGAACCTGATCCCGGCGCGGGTCCAGCGCAACGGGACCGGCACGCAGGTCGCCATTGCGCGGGATGGGGCTGATCCGATCGTGCTGACGGATACGCGCGATCTGGACCTGCCCGAAGAGGTGATCCTGGGCCTGCGCCCCGAGGACATCGCTGAATCCGGGTTCCGCGCTGGTGCCGGTGTGCAAGAGGCCGCCTGCCTGGTCGATATGGTGGAACCGGCCGGTGCCGATACCTACGTCGTGTCGGAACTGGGCGGCAAACAGGTCACTGCGCGCCTGCATGCCGAGACCAGCGCCAGGGCCGGTCAGATGCTGAACCTGGCCTTTGACATGAGCAAAGTGTCCTATTTTGCGAAAGCGACAGGCGAACGCCTGAACTGAGCCACAAAAAAACGCCGCGCAGGGATCCTGCGCGGCGTCATCACTACTCTGACCGGTTGGTTCAGCCGGTCTTTTTCAGGTCATTGATCAGCTGATCCAGGTTGCCTTTGCGTGCATCCAGCATGGCGCCGATCTCGGTCCGCTCTGTCAGCAGCAGGTTCACCCCTTCGATGAACATGTTGTAGAACTTGTCGCGACCCGACTTGTCCGACACCAGGAAGGTCACTTCGAACGGCGCTTCGCCGCGCAGCTTGACGCTGCTGCGAACCTCGTAACCGGCCTTGATCTTGCGGGCATTCTTGACGGTGACCTCACCCCCGATGAATTCGCGGAAGCGTCGACCGTATTTGCGCGAGATATACCCCTGGAAAGCCTTGGTGAATTCGCGCATCTGCGCCTTGCTGGCGCTGCGCGCATCGGCGCCCAGCGCATAGCGTGCCATGATCGGAACGTCGGCATATTGCACGAAGATCTTTTCGAAATCGCGCAGCATGGCGCTTTCGGATTTGCCCGACTCGATCACGCGCGTGATGTCGGCAACGACGCTGTTGACCAGTTGTGTCGCGCTGGCCTCGGTCAACGCCAGGGTCTGCTGCGGAAGGCCAGCCACGGCCAGCCCGGCCAGGGCGGTGGCGGCAAAGGTACGGCGGTTCATGGCGTTATTCAGCATAGGGGTCCTCATATGGGTCCTCGTAAGGGTCAAGGTATGGGTCCCTGACCGGGTCGGTGCCGGTATCGGCGTAGGGATCGGAATACAGACCCAGATAGGCATCCTCATCGTCCCTTGCCAGTTCGAACCGGCGGTTTTGCAAATAGATCAGGCGGGCCTGAGCGTAACTGTCTGCGCTTTCGTACAGAATCGAGTCGACCGTGTCCGAGAATCTGCCCCGATCGCCCATCCGCCGTACCACCTCGGCATAGACGCCCAGGTTGTCGGCCGGTCGCGTCGGCGAGAAGTTGATCGGGTTCGAGAACAGGTTGACCACAACGCCGACCGCATCCCGGGTCGTCGAGGGGCCGTAGAACGGCAGTTCGACATAAGCCCCTTCGCCGAAGCCCCAGACATGAAGCGTTTCGCCGAAATCGGTATCAACCGGCGGCAGGTTCAACTCATCCGCCGGTTTGGACAGACCGAACCCGCCCACGGTCGAGTTGATCACGAACCGCAGCAGGGCGTTGCCCGACTGTTTCAGATTGCCCTGCAGCAGATAGTCGACGGCCTGTCCGGGCAACGAGATGTTTTCAGCGAAGTTGTTGAAGCTGGTGACCATCGGGTCGGGTACGATTTTCACATAGCCTTTCGAGGCCGGGCGGAACAGGAACCGGTCGACGCCCAGATTGAACTTGTGAATGCCGCGATTTGCGTTTTCGTAGGGGTCGAAGACCTCGCCGCGGGCCGCTGCGTCCTGGGGCTGCGACGCGCAGGCCGACAGAACCGCGAACAGCGACACTGCGACGATGTGCTTGAAACGGATCCGGTTGGACACGGTCTTGGTTACTCCCGATCGTCCGGATGTAATCCAGCCGGACACTCAATCAATACGTTTTCTCGTTGGCACAACGGACCAATTCAACGGCACATAGTCGTTTCGCACTCGAAAGGAAACTCCTAGCGTTTAACCCGCGCGCCGGACCCGGGTAAAGTGGCCTGCATTCAACACATCCGCATGAGTGGAGACCTGCCCAAATCGCGGGCAAAGGCGAAATTGCCGGTTTCCGGCTTTCCGTGGGCGGTGTTCCCGGTTAGCGTCCGCCCGAGTCACATGAAGTTGAGGACAATCACATGAGCATCGCAGCCAAACTGGAATCCCTGGGCGTGACCCTGCCGGACGCCCCCGCACCGGCAGCCAATTACGTGCCGTTCGTGCGGGTGGGCAACATCGTCTATGTGTCGGGCCAGATCTCGAAGGACGATGCGTTGATCACCGGCAAGCTGGGCGCCGATATGGATGTGGCCGCCGGTGCGGCGGCGGCCCGGGTCTGTGCCATCAACCTGCTGGCCCAGGTCAAGGCGGCCTGCGGCGGGGACATCGACAAGCTGGTGCGGGTGATCAAGCTGACCGGCTTCGTGAACTCGACCGCCGATTTCACCGACCAGCCGCAGGTGATCAACGGCGCGTCCGACTTCCTGGTCGAGGCGCTGGGCGATGCCGGCCGCCATTCGCGCTCGGCCGTCAGCGCCGCGTCGCTGCCGTTGGGCGTGGCCGTCGAGATCGAAGGGATTTTCGAGATCCAATGACACCGTCTCTTTCTCGTGTGCTCATGGGCGCGCCGATCGCGCATCGGGCGCTGCATGACATTCGGCAGAACCGCCCGGAAAACAGCCGGGCGGCCATCCGGGCCGCCATTGCTGCGGGCTACGGGATCGAGATTGACCTGCAGCTGACGTCGGACGGCCATGCCATGGTGTTCCACGATTATGACATGGCGCGTCTGACCGGGCGGTCCGGCGCAATCCAGCAGATCACCCGGGCCGAGGCCGCGGACCTTCCGCTGCTGCACGGGGACGAGGGGATCCCTTCGCTTGAGGAAGTTCTGCAACTGGTGGCGGGCCGCGTGCCGTTGCTGATCGAGTTCAAGGATCAGCACGGTGCGATGGGGCCTGTAGACGGGCGGCTGGAGCAAGACGCGGTCGCGCTGTTGAAGTCCTATGACGGTCCGGTCGCGCTGATGTCGTTCAACCCCAACTCGGTGGCCGAGCTGGCCCGGCTGGCGCCGGAGATTCCGCGTGGATTGACGACCTGTTCCTACAAGCCCGAAGTCGAGCATCTGCCGGCCGCGGTCTGCGACCACCTGCGCGACATCCGCGATTTCGACCGGGTTGGCGCCGGCTTCATCAGCCACGAGGTGCAGGATCTGTCCCGTCCCCGCGTGGCCGAGCTGAAGGCGCAAGGCGTACCGATCCTGTGCTGGACGGTGCGCTCGGCCGAACAAGAGGCCGAGGCGCGGAAGGTGGCCGACAACGTGACCTTCGAGAACTATCTGGCCGCCATTCCGGGTTGAACCCGGCTGCCGGCGTCACAGATAGTTCAGGGGACGCAGGAGGGCACATGGACCAGTCACAGATCGAAATACGGGTTCTGTCGACGCTGGATCAGATCCCGGCGGCCGAATGGGACAGTTGCGCCTGCCCCGAGGCCGCCGACGGCACCCGCCCGCTGGACCCGTTCACCACGCACCGGTTCCTGCGCGCGCTGGAAGACAGCGGCTCGGTTGGACGGGGCACCGGCTGGCAGCCGCAATACCTGACCGCCTATCTGGACGGCCTGTTGATCGGGGCCGCGCCGATGTATGCCAAGTCGCACAGCCAGGGCGAATATATTTTCGATCACAGCTGGGCCCATGCCTATGAAAACGCGGGCGGGCGGTATTACCCCAAACTGCAGATCGCGGTGCCCTTCACCCCGGCCACCGGGCGACGGTTCCTGACACGGCCCGGCTATGACGGGATCGCCATGTCGGCGCTGGTGCAGGGGGCGGTGCAACTGGCCGCCGACAATCGCCTGTCGTCGCTGCACGTTACCTTCTGCACCCAGGACGAGGCGCTGGCCGGGCAGCAGATGGGCCTTCTGGTGCGCGACTCGCAGCAGTTTCACTGGCTGAACGACGGCTATGCCGATTTCGATGCCTTTCTGGGCGCCCTCTCCTCGCGCAAGCGCAAGAACATCCGCAAGGAACGGGCACAGGCCAATGCCTTTGGCGGCGAGATCCGCACACTGACCGGTGCCGATCTGCGCCCCGAACACTGGGACGCGTTCTGGGAATTCTATCAGGACACCGGCGCGCGCAAGTGGGGCTCACCCTATCTGACGCGGCAATTCTTTGACATCGTTCACGAAACCATAGCCGATGACGTGGCGCTAGTGCTGGCCGAGCGGGGCGGATACCCGGTGGCCGGCGCGCTGAACTTCATCGGGCGCGAGACCTTGTTCGGGCGCTATTGGGGCTGCAACGAACATCACCCCTGCCTGCATTTTGAACTGTGCTACTATAGGGCGATCGACTTTGCCATCGCGCATGGTCTGGACCGGGTCGAAGCCGGCGCGCAGGGAGAACACAAGCTGGCGCGGGGTTATCTGCCCACGCGCACGCACAGCCTGCACTGGGTCGCCGATCCAGGCTTTGCGGACGCCGTCGCGCGGTATCTCGAGGCCGAGTCCCGCGCGGTGGGGGAAGAGATCGAGATTCTGACGGACTATGGCCCGTTCAGAAAAGCCAACCCGGAGGAACAGCAATGAGCGAACTTCTGTCGACCGAGACCCGTGGCCCGCTGCTGGATCCGCTGTTCAAGAACGGCTGGACCATGGTCAAGGATCGTGACGCGATCACCAAGACCTTCATCTTCGACGATTTCGTCGATGCCTTCGGCTGGATGACCAAGGTGGCGATCTTTGCGGAAAAGTGGAACCACCACCCCGAATGGTCCAACGTCTACCGCACGGTCGAGGTAGTGCTGACCACCCATGACGTAGGCGGCCTGTCGTCTCAGGACGCCAAGCTTGCCCGCAAGATGGACAGCCTGCTTTAGCCGCGGTCGCCCCGCGACCCCATGCCGCCAGCCAGCATCGCAACCTCGCCCAGACGGCGGAACTCGGCCGGGGTAACGGTGCCGTCGCTCACGTCGATGTCGCGCGGGATCCCGGCGGTGCGGTTGCCCATCATCCGTACGCTGCGCGCAGCCGGATTGATGTCGAGACAGCGCGTCTGATAGCAGGTCAGACCAGCCGTATTGATCTGAATGCGCGCTTGCCCATCCGGCCCGGTCACGACCGGAGCCTGCGGGACGTCGCACGCTGCCAGCAAAACGACCGCACCAAGCCAATAAAATACTCTCATGCCTGCGCTCCTGTTGGTCACAGGGTCAGCCGTACCGGGGCGCCGGGCCTCAATCCAACTGACCGTTCCGGTCCTTGTCCGCAGACAGGAAATCGTCATTCATCTGCGAGTCATACTCTGACCGAGAGATAGAGTTGTCGCGATTGCGGTCAATCTTCTGGAACATCTTGATATCCATGAACGGCTTGGCTTCGTCCAGACCGAGCGTGCCGTTCTTGTCATCGTCCATTTCCTGATAGGCATAATCCGAAAAGGCATCGAATTCGTCGCGCGACAGGAAACCGTCATTGTTGGCGTCGATCGCGTTCAATTCGCGCTCATTCAGTTCGGCCACGCTGTCTGCTGCGGCAGGTGCTGCCATCATCAGGGCCGTCATCAATAGAACCGAGTGTTTCATCCTGGCGCTCCTCAGCATGCGAATCTCTGGCCTTCGACCCCGCCGGCCAGGGCGCCGGCTGCGGTCAGAATATCCTTGCCCGACCCACCGCCGAACTGGTTGCCGATGGCTCCGCCGATCAACGCGCCGCCCAGAGTGCCGCCAAGACAGGCGATCTCGTGCTGGCGCGCAGCCTGTTGCTGCGGTGTTGGCGCAGGCCCGCACGCGGTCAACAGCCCCACGCCGCCCAAAGTAATGACTGCTAGAAATCTCTTCATAAATGAGCTCCCGGTTCCCATGCAGGAACACTGGCACATTCCGAGGGTGCGGGCCAAGTTAATTGGCCTTCATCCAACATGACCTGTGGCATGGCCCCGGTGCGCACCGGGGCCGCCCTGTCAAATGACTTCGAGCAAGCCTTCTCCGGCCGAAATCTCGCAGGCGCCGGGGCTTTCCTCGAGGTTCAGCGCCACGACCTTGCCGTCTTCGACCAGCATCGCGTAGCGCTTGGAGCGCGAGATCAGGCCGGCGGGCGGGGCGTCGAAATCCATGCCGATCGCCTTGGTGAACTCCGAGGCCGGATCGGCCAGCATGGTCAGCCCGGCCGCGGTCGCACCCGTGGCCTCGCCCCAGGCCTTCATCACGAAGGGGTCGTTGACCGACACGCAGATGATCTCGTCCACGCCTTTGGCCGCAAACTGGTCCTTGGTGCGCATGAAGCTGGGCACATGGGCCGAGTGGCAGGTGGGGGTGAACGCGCCGGGCACGGCAAAGATCACCACCTTGCGGCCCTTGATCTTGCTGGAGACCCGCACCTCTTCCGGTCCGTCAGCGCCCATCTGGATCAGGGTTGCTTCGGGCAGGGTGTCGCCGGTTGAAATCATCTTCATGCTCCTGTCGATTGAAATTGCAAACTCGCTCCTTGCCGCAATATAGGTGGGCGGGTGGCACAAGCCACGGGAAATTGACAGGGGGCGGACCAGATGAGCCATATCGTCGTGATCGGAGCCGGGCAGGCGGGGTCATCACTGGTGGCCGGGCTGCGCAAAGGCGGGTTTGACGGGGCGATCACCCTGATCGGGGCGGAACCCGTGCTGCCCTATCAGCGCCCGCCGCTGTCCAAGGCCTATCTGCTGGGCGAGATGGAGCTTGAACGGCTCTACCTGCGCCCCGAAAGTTTCTATGCCGAGAACGATATCACCCTGCGTCTGGGCCAGCAGGTGGGCGCGATCGACCCGGCGGCCAAGACCGTGACCATAAGCGGTGAGGTGATATCCTACGACCAGCTTGCCCTGACCACCGGCTCGCATCCGCGCCGCCTGCCTGCCGCGATCGGCGGAGACCTGGCGGCCGTGCATGTGGTGCGCACGCTGGCCGATGTGGACGCGATGGCCACCGCCGTCACCCAAGGCGCGCGGGCGCTGATCGTGGGCGGCGGTTATATCGGGCTCGAGGCTGCGGCGGTCTGCGCCAAACGCGGCGTGCAGGTGACGCTGGTCGAGATGGCTGACCGCATCCTGCAGCGTGTCGCGGCCCCCGAGACCAGCGACTATTTCCGCGCACTGCACAGCGCGCATGGCGTGGACATCCGCGAAGGCGTAGGGCTGGACCGGATCACCGGCGAGAATGGCAAGGTCACCGGCGCGGTGCTGGGCGACGGGACCGAACTCGAGGTCGATTTCGTGGTGGTCGGCGTGGGCATCGCTCCGGCCACCGAACTGGCCGAAGCGGCCGGGCTTGCCATCGAAAACGGTATCAAAACCGATGTGCAGGGCCGCACCTCTGCCGCCGATATCTGGGCGGCGGGCGATTGCGCCTCGTTCCCCTACAAGGGCCGGCGAATCCGTCTGGAAAGCGTGCCCAACGCCATCGACCAGGCCGAGGTGGTGGCGCAGAACATGCTGGGCGCGGGCAAGGATTACGTGGCCACGCCCTGGTTCTGGTCGGACCAGTATGACGTGAAGCTGCAGATCGCCGGGCTGAACATGGGTTATGACCGGGTCGTGACCCGCAAGGGCGAGGGAGCGACTACCTCGTTCTGGTATTACCGGGGCGATCAGTTGCTGGCCGTGGATGCGATGAACGACCCGCGCGCCTATATGGTCGGCAAGCGCTTGATCGACGCAGGGAAAACCGCGGATCCGGCGGTGGTGGCCGACCCCGCAGCGGATCTGAAACCGCTGCTCAAGGCGTGAGGATCATCGCCGGAGACTTCCGGGGCCGGGCGCTGGCCTCGGTCGGCAAGGGGGATGCAGGCGCGCATCTGCGCCCCACCACCGACCGGGTGCGCGAAAGCCTGTTCAACGTGCTGAACCACCTGATCGATTTCGGCGGGCTGCGGGTGCTGGACCTGTTCGCCGGCACCGGCGCGCTGGGCCTCGAGGCGCTGTCGCGCGGCGCGTCCCATGTCACCTTCGTCGATGACGGGCGGGTGGCGCAGGGGCTGATCCGCAAGAATATCGACCTGACCCGCAGCACCAACCGCACCGCCCTGATCCGCCGCGACGCGACGCGGCTGGGCGATAATCCCGAAGCGCCGTTCGACCTGATCTTTCTCGACCCGCCCTATGGCAAGGGAATGGGGCAAAAGGCGCTGGTGGCGGCACTCAAGGGCGGCTGGCTGGCCGACGACACGCTGGTGGTCTGGGAAGAGAACGCCCCGATGGCCCCGCCCGAAGGCTTTACGCTGCACGATGCGCGCAAATACGGCGACACCCATATCTCTCTGATGTGGCGGGACGGAACGCATGCATGATCTGGTAATCTTTGATTGCGACGGTGTCTTGGTCGACAGTGAAACGATCTCCAATCAAGTGATGGTCGACAACCTGGCCGGGTATGGGCTGCACCTGTCGCTGCAGGACTGCATGTCGATGTTCGTGGGCGGCACCATGTCGGGCGTCCGGGACTCGGCTCGCAAGATGGGCGCTGACCTGCCCGATGACTGGACCGAGCAGATCTATGCGCAGATCTATGATGTGCTGCGCGCCGGTGTTCCCGTGATTCCGGGAATCCCCGAGTTGCTGCGCCATCTGGACGAACAGCGCATTCCATTCTGTGTGGCCTCGAACGGGCGGCGCGAGAAGATGCAGATCACCTTGGGCCAGAACGGGCTGTGGGACAGGTTCCAGGGCGCGATCTTCTCGGCCCATGAGGTCGGCAGCGCCAAGCCCGAGCTGGGGTTGTTCCAGACCGCGGCCCGACATTTCGGTGCGAAGTCGCCCGTCGTCATCGAGGACAGTGCGAACGGTGTGACCGCCGCGATCCGGGCCCGGATGAGGTGCCTTGCCTATGCGCCGCATGATGACGGCGCGCGCCTGGCCGGGCTCGGGGCTGAAGTCATCCGTGACATGAAGGACGTGCCGCGGCTTTTGGGTCATTGAAGGGTCTGTGCTAGACTGCGGTCATGGACCGCGCACTTTCACGCCCACTCTGGCCCGCCCGGTTCGAGGCGCAGGCCACCTCAGGACCCGAGCCGCAGCCTCGGCCCGCACCCGTCTTCATTCAGGACGCGGTGACGCCTTGGGGCCCGGACACCCTGCTGCTGAAGCTTCTACGCGATCAGGCCGCCGATCAGGAGGAGTAGGTCGGGTGGAACTTGCCGCCTGGTGACAGGGTAAAGATATCTACCCCGTCCGCCGTCACACCTACAGAGTGCTCAAACTGCGCCGACAGCGACTTGTCGCGGGTCACGGCGGTCCAGTCATCGGCCAGCGTCTTGGTCTCGGGACGGCCCAAGTTTACCATCGGCTCGATGGTGAAGAACATACCTTCTTCCAGAACCGCGCCGGTGCCCGGGCGGCCGTAATGCAGCACGTTGGGCGGCGCGTGGAACACGCGGCCAAGCCCGTGCCCGCAGAAATCGCGCACGACGCTCATGCGGTGGGCTTCGACGTAAGACTGGATCGCGTGGCCAATGTCACCGAAGGTGTTGCCCGGCTTGACCATCTCAATGCCTTTGAACAGGGCGTCGTGGGTCACCTGGATCAGCCGCTCGGCCTTGCGCGGCAGCTTTCCGGCCACGTACATGCGCGACGTGTCGCCGAACCAACCGTCGACGATCACGGTCACGTCGATATTCAGGATGTCGCCATCCTTGAGCTTCTTGTCCCCGGGAATCCCGTGGCAGACCACGTGGTTCACGCTGATGCAGCTGGCGTGCTGATAGCCTTTGTAACCGATAGTGGCCGATTTCGCGCCGGCGTCCTCAACCATCTGGGTGATGATCCGGTCGATCTCGCCCGTGGTCTGGCCGGGAAAGACATGCTCGGCAATGCCATCGAGGATGCGCGCCGCCAGAACCCCTGCCGCGTGCATGCCGGCAAAGTCAGCCTGTTCGTAGATGCGGATACCGTCCTTCGTCAGACGGCCACGATGCTCTTTCATTCGTGCGGGGCTCCAAAAAATTCTGCGCAGCATCCCTTCTACGCTGCTTGTGCAGAAAGTACCAGAGGGCGCAGGGTCGCGGGTGCCTGCCCTGATCTGAATTTGGATGCGGGGGGCGAAACGTCAAGGCACGTTGCCGCGTTTTGCGCGGGTGGTCCGGCCCGGCGTCAAAAGGCCTCGACCGATGCCCGGATTTGGGGCCAAATGAATGTACAGAGACTCATTTGGTCGGGAAGAGAGGAGCCGGATGAATGTCGCAGAAACGGGAACTGATATCGAATGGAAACCCCATGGAGGCGGTCGTCGGCTTCAGCCGCGCCGTCCGGGTGGGGAATTTCATCGCGGTCGGGGGGACTGCCCCGGTCGATGCGCAAGGCAAGACAGTCGGGGTCGGGGACGTCTATTTGCAGACCAAACAATGCTTTGAGATCATCAAGGATGCGCTGGAGCGTGCCGGATCGGGTTTGCAGGACATCGTGCGAACCCGCGTGATCCTGACCGATATCGACAATTGGAAGCAGGCGATCGAGGCCCGCAAGCTGTACTGTCTGGACGCGCGACCCGTGGACACGATCATGGCGATCAGCCGGTTCGTAAATCCCGAATGGCTGGTTGAAATCGAGGTCGACGCCGTCGTCCCCGATTGAATCGCTACGCGGCGGAAATCGACCGGCCTTCAGTCGCTGGAGATCGTCGCCTGCGGCTGAACCCAGACGCCGTCCGGTGAAATGCGCGTACCACAGACCAAGTGTTCAACCCCATTGGCCTGGGCAGTCGCAAACGCTACCGCGTAGGCCGGGTCGATATCCGCGGCCAACGCGAATTTGCGGCAATCCGTGCGCTGAACAAGGTAGAGCAGGATAGCCCGGTGTCCTTGCGCGGCCATTTCGGCCAGTTCCCCCAGATGTTTGGTGCCCCGTGCGGTGACGCTGTCGGGGAATTCGGCCAGCCCCGGTTCGCGCGACAGGGTCACGCTTTTGACCTCGACATAGGCGTCGGGCAGCCCGGGTTGCGTCAGCAAAAAGTCGATGCGACTGTTTTCGCCGTATTTCACCTCGGGCCGGACGGTTTCATAGGCGGCCAATGCAGGGATTTCCCGGGCTTCGAGCACCGCCCGCAGCGCCCGGTTGGGCACCGAGGTATCGACCCCGGTGAAATGGCCGTTTTCATGATCGACCAGCCGCCAGCCGAATTTGAGCTTTTTCTTCGGGTCGTCATTGGGCTCAAGCCAGATCTTTTCGCCCGGTTCGGCCAGACCCATCATCGAACCGGGGTTGGCGCAATGGGCCGTCACCTCGCGCCCGTCCTCAAGCCTGCAATCGGCCAGAAAGCGTTTGTAGCGGCGGATCAGGCGGGCGGGCACAAGAGGGGTTTGAAAGCGCATGGTTCCGGGCCTATACCTGCCGCAAAGGTCGATCAAGAGGAGAGCGTGCCATGCCCAACCCAACCGCTGCAATGCTGGTGATCGGGGATGAAATCCTGTCCGGCCGAACCCGCGACGCCAACATGCATTATCTGGCGCAGGAGCTGACCAAACACGGCATCGATCTGAAAGAGGTCCGCATCGTCAGCGACGAGGCACCGGCGATCGAGGCCGCCGTCACGGCGCTGTCGCAGGGCTATGACCATGTGTTCACCAGCGGGGGCATCGGCCCTACCCATGACGACATCACCGCCGATTGCATCGCCCGCGCGTTCGGGGCGCAAATCGATGTGCGAGACGATGCCCGCGCCCTGCTGCAGGCGCACTACGACCAATCGGGGCTGGAGCTGAACGAAGCGCGCCTGCGCATGGCGCGCATCCCTGACGGGGCAACGCTGATCGACAACCCGGTTTCCACCGCGCCAGGGTTCACACTAGGTAATGTCCATGTGATGGCCGGCGTCCCATTGGTCTTCCAGGCGATGGTGGCCAGTGTGCTGCCCACCCTGACCGGAGGAAAACCGTTGTTGTCTCAGACCTTGCGGGTCAACCGGGGAGAAGGTGACATCGCTGCGACCCTGGCCGCCGTGGCAGAGGAATTTGGCGACGTGTCGATCGGGTGTTACCCGTTCCAGATCAACGGCGTCTTCGGGGCCAACGTGGTTGTTCGGGGCACTGACGGGTCGCGTATCGATGCGGTCACGACGCGACTGGCCAAGGAGCTTGGCCTGTGACGGTAGACTGGGCGGCAGTGGTCGATGGCACCTGGCCCGCCGCACGGTATGAGCAATTGGGTCCGTTTCTGCTGCGCGAAGGGCAGGGGGGCGGCTCGCGCGTGTCGGCGGCCAGCCGTATCGGCCCGGTCACCCCGCCGGATATCGACGCGGCCGAGGCGGCCATGCTTGCGATGGGCCAAAAGCGCATCTTCTGCCTGCGCCCCCACGACGCGGACCTGGACGAAATCCTGGCGCAACGCGGATACGAGGTTCTGGATCCGGTCAACATCTATGCCTGCCCGGTCTCACAGCTGACGGACCAGCCGGTCCCGCCGGTCACGGTGTTCTGCCTGTGGGAGCCGTTGGCGATCATGCGCGAGATCTGGGCCCAAGGTGGCATCGGGCCTGCCCGGCTGGCCGTGATGGAACGGGCAACAGGTCCGAAAACCGGACTGTTGCTGCGTCACCGCGATCAACCGGCCGGCACCGGTTTCGTGGCCATCCACGACGGCATCGCCATGCTGCATGCGCTCGAGATCGTGCCGGCGCACCGCCGACAGGGGCTGGGCCGCTGGGCGATGCGCGCCGCGGCCTTTTGGGCGCTGGACAATGGCGCGCATACCCTTAGCGTGATCTGCACCAAGGCCAATACCGGCGCCAACGCGCTCTACCACTCTCTCGGGATGGAACGCGTCGGAGAGTATCACTATCGCCAGCTGGTCTGAGAGGAGACAGACGTGACCGATCGAGACATGCCCACCGCGCTTGACCTGCCAATGGTGGATCCGCTGCCGCCCGAGACTCAGAAGTACTTCGATATCTGCGTCGAGAAGCTGGGCATGGTCCCCAACGTGCTGAAGGCAAATGCCTTTGACATCGACAAGCTGAACGCGTTCACGGGCATGTATAATGACCTGATGCTGGCGGACAGCGGGCTCAGCAAGCTGGAACGTGAGATGATCGCGGTCGTGGTCTCGTCGATCAACCGGTGCTTCTATTGCCTGGTGGCCCATGGTGCCGCCGTGCGTCAGCTGTCAGGTGATCCCAAGCTGGGTGAAATGCTGGTGATGAACTACCGAGTGGCGCCTCTGGACGACCGCCAGCGCGCGATGCTTGATTTCGCCGCCAAGATGACCACAGCCAGCGCCGAGATCGAGGAACCGGACCGCCAGCGCCTGCGCGATGCGGGGTTCACCGACCGCGACATCTGGGACATCGCAAACGTTGCGGGCTTCTTCAACATGTCCAACCGGGTCGCCAGTGCCACGGCGATGGTGCCCAATGACGAGTATCACGCGCAGTTTCGATGATCCGATTTACTGTCCTTCTTTTCTGTCTGATCGCGGGTCCTGTGGCGGCGCAGGACCTGTCGCTGCCGGCGAGCGCGCGACAAATCAGCCAGCGCGTCAGCCCGTTGGACAGCTACCAATTGCCGACCGGCCCGTTTGCAGACAACGCCGTTCCCGCGCGCACGGTCGAAGGCCGGATCGAGCGCACCACATGGCGGCTGCAGGCCGGTTCCAGTACGACGCTGCAGATCCTCGACCCGCTGCGGGATCAGCTCAAGGCGCAGGGTTTCGAGATCGCTTTTGAATGTGAGGCCCGCACTTGCGGCGGGTTCGACTTCCGCTTTGGAACCGAGGTGGTGCCGACGCCCGACATGTATGTCGCAATCAATGATTATCGATTTCTGTCAGCCACTCGTGGAGCCGAAGCCCTGACCTTGCTGATCAGCCGAAACCAGCCCGACGGGTATGTGCAGATGATCCGCGTCACTCCGAAGGGTCAGACCCCACCGCCGCTGGTGGTCGAGGAAACGGTGATTGGCAGCAACGGGCTGGTTGCCAGCCTGGTGCGGGATGGTCACGTGATACTCGGCGATCTCAGCTTTGAGACGGGCGAGGTTGCCTTGGGGGCCGGGCCGTTCGAGTCGCTGGGCCTGCTGGCCGGCTACCTGGCCGAGACCCCCGGCGCACGGCTGGCGCTGGTTGGGCACACCGACGACACAGGCGACCTGCAGGCCAATATCGAGGTCAGCACACGCCGCGCCCAGGCTGTCCGTGCGCGATTGATTGAGGCACATGGAGTGGCCGAGGACCGCGTGCAGGCGCAGGGTGTCGGCTACCTCGCCCCGATCGTTTCGAACGCCACCCCGGAAGGGCGCGAACAGAACCGCCGGGTCGAGGCTGTTCTGCTGTTGAACTGACTACGAAAAAAAGCCCGCGCAATTTGCGCGGGCCGGTCAGTCTTCACTGGGAGGTCTTACCAATCCATCGGACCTTTTTCGGCAAAGGACTCGACAAGGAAATCAATGAACGCCCGCACCTTGGGCTGGGTGAACCGGCCCGGCGGGTACACCGCATAGACGCCCTGAACCTCGTCCGGCAACGATGGCATCGCGTCGACCACCTGGCCGGATTTCAGCGCGTCCGCGTAAAGATAGCTGGGCAGATAAGCGATTCCGAGGCCCGAGATCGCCGCATTCAACAGGGATTGTCCGTCGTTCACGCTCAGCCAACCGGCCGTGCGCACCTGCCTCTTTTCGCCCGAGGGCGCAGTCAACTTCCAGACGTTGCCCGAGGACTGGCTGGAGTAATGCAGCAGCTTGTGTTCGTTGAGGTCATCGATCTTTGCCGGGCGCCCGAACTTCTCGATATAGCTGGGGGCCGCAACCATGCGTTTGACCGTTTCGGTCAGCTTGCGCGCGCGCAGGGTGCTGTCTTCCAGTTCGCCGATACGCACGGCCACGTCGAACCCTTCGGAAATCAGCTCGACATAGCGATTGTTCAAGACCATGTTCACGGTGATGTCGGGATAGGCCGCCAGGAAACCGGACAGAACGGGCGACAGGTGGTTCACCCCGAAATCAGTAGCCACACTGATGCGCAGCAGACCTGAAGGCGCCGATTGCATCGACGTCACCAGCGCGTCGGCTTCGCCTGCATCATTAAGCACACGGCGTGCGCGGTCGTAATAGGCCAGCCCGATCTCGGTCGGCGACACGCGGCGCGTCGTGCGGTTCAGCAAACGCGCGCCCAAGCGGGCCTCCAAGCTCGACACGTGCTTTGACACGGCTGATTTGGAAATGCCCATCTTTTTGGCCGCGTCGGTGAAACCACCTTGGTCCACCACGTTGGCGAAGGCCTCCATTTCTGTCAGTCGGTCCATTCTCGTTCCCCAGGTCGTCTGTTCGTTGACCGACCATCGCCTCCAATCTGGGCGGAAACTGGGCAGACATGGGATAATATCAGGGTTTTGAATCGGATCGTTTGCGCTTCGGAAACGCGGAAACAGTGGTTTCCCTCCTGCATCCGCCCCCTGTTTGCGTGTTCTTTTCTGGTAATTTCTCCCGACGTGCTAAAGTCAGAATGGCATTTTTGTGACCAGGGAGGAGATCATGAAAGCCATTCTAGCAACTATTTTTTGCCTGTTTGCCCCCTTGGCCTGGGCCGGAGGGGAGACGCCATCGAACCCGGACGCTGAGGTCTATTTCGTCAACCTGTCGGACGGCGACACGGTAACGTCGCCGGTGACGGTGGTCTTTGGCCTCCGCGGTATGGGTGTTGCGCCAGCCGGGACCGAAAAGGAAAACACCGGCCATCACCATTTGCTGATCGACCGTCCCCCATTGGGTCAGGGTGAGGACGGGGCCGACGAACTGGCCTATGGACTGCCGGCTGATGACAACCACCTGCACTTTGGCGGTGGTCAGACCGAAGTCACGTTGGAGCTTGCCCCCGGGACGCACACGTTGCAACTGGTCCTGGGCGATGCGGGTCATGTGCCTCACGCGACGCCGATCGTTTCCGAGGTGATAACGATCACCGTGGAGTAACCCGTACCGACCAACCGCAGCGCCGGGTCGAACCCGCCAACAGCGGCGGGACGGTTTCGGTTTGATTACATGTGCTTGCCTCGCCTATACACGATCCCGATCGGGGGCGGAGCCATGGTATTTGAATGAACGTTGTTTTTGGGGTCGATCGGAACTTTCTGTATCCCGCATTGCTGTCGGCCTATTCCGTGGTCAAGAACGCCAGCCGGTCTGTTGACGTTACCATTTTCGGTCAGGATTTCACCGCACAAGACATCGCAGCCGTCGACCAGCTGGACCGCGCCGTCGGCAACGGCACGGTCCGCTACCGGGAGTTTCAGTCCGAGACGCTCGGCCGATTTTCTCAGTTCAAGACGAAATACCCGAAAATCACGCTGCTGCCGTTGTTTCTGCATGACTTCTTTTCGGGCCGGTGTCTGTTCATTGACGCCGACACTCTTGTGCTGGGCGATGTCTGCGAGTTGCAGGAGCTCGACATGAATGGCCACGGGATCGGGGCCTGTGTCGACATGGGATTGGTCACGTTGGGCGAAGGCCGCTTTCTGCGCCCATCCCTTCAGAGTGTTCTGAGGCCGGGGCACGAACACCAAAAGTCGGTGACGCGCGTTTTGCGCAGCATCCGGTTGGGCTTTCTGCCCGGCGAGAATTACTTCAACGCGGGCATCCTTCTGATGGATTGCGAAGCGATCCGGAATTCACCCGCGGGCAAGGAGCTGGGCAATTTCGACAAGCTGATCCCGCATATCCACGACCTGCCCGAGCAGGATCGGATGAACCAGATTTTCGCCGGCCAGTGGCTCAGACTCCCTCAGCAATGGAACACGCGACCGCAGATTTGGTACGACGCGCACAGTCCGAAATTCCGGCATACCTCTGCCGAATTTCGGAACCAACTGAAACAGGCAAGCCGGAACCCGAAGATGTGGCACTATATCGGAGGCAAGAAGCCCTGGCGCGCGAAGCCAGCGTCACAGATTCTGCTGCGCCGCGCCTTTCGGGATTACCAGGAATATTTGGCACGGTTCGAGGACGAGACAGGTCTAACTTTTTCCGTATAGGGCGCGGAACTGGCTCAACACTCTAAGAAGCCACCCGGGCATCGCTCGGGTGGCTTTCTTTTGTCTGAGTGTTCTCGCCTTGGGGAAGTGGACGGAACGGGTCTTCCCTAGAGTGCGGCGGCCAGCCGCGTGCCCTGGTTGATCGCCCGCTTGGCATCCAGTTCCGCGGCCACATCCGCGCCGCCGATCACATGCGGGGTGATCCCGCGTTCGATCAGTGCATCGGCCAACGACCGCTCGGGCACCTGTCCGGCACAAAGGACAATCGTTTCGGCTTTGATAACCGTCGGGTCCGCGCGCTCTTCTCCGAATGAGACATGTAGCCCCTCGTCGTCGATGCGCTCATAGTTCACGCCGCCCACGAAGTTCACGTCCTTCATCTTCAGCGTCGCGCGGTGGATCCAGCCGGTCGTCTTGCCCAGCCCCTTGCCATGCGCCTGCTTCTTGCGTTGAAGCAGCGTGACCTGCCGCTTGGGCGCCTCGGGCTGCGGGCCTTCGGGCGCCAGGCCCGAGCGGTGTTGTTCAGGGTCGGCGACGCCCCATTCCTTCATCCACAAGGGCAGGTCGGTGGTGGGCGAGTGGCCTTCCTCGAGCAGGTATTCCGACACGTCGAAGCCGATGCCGCCGGCGCCGATCACGGCCACCGATTTGCCCACCGGGGCCTTGTCGCGCAGCACGTCGATATAGTTCACGACATTGTCGCGGTCCTCGCCGGGGATCTGCGGGTCGCGCGGGTTGACGCCGGTGGCGATCACCACCTCGTCGAACCCGGCCAGATCGTCGGCGCCAACCGCGCGGCCCAGTTCCACCTTGACGCCAAGGCTGTCGAGCATGGTGCGATACCAGTCCACCAAGCCCCAGAACTCTTCCTTGCCCGGCACCTGCTTGGCCATGTTCAGCTGGCCGCCGATCTCGTCGGCCTTGTCGAACACGGTCACGTCATGGCCGCGTTCCGCCGCCGTCATCGCCGTGGACAGGCCCGCCGGACCCGCGCCCACGATGGCCACGCGCTTGGGCGCGGCGGCCTTTTCGATCACCAGCTCGGTCTCGTGGCAGGCGCGCGGGTTTACCAGGCAGGAGGTCAACTTGCCGCTGAAGGTGTGATCCAGGCAGGCCTGGTTGCAGGCGATGCAGGGTGCGATCTTGGCCGACTCGCCAGCCATCGCCTTGGCCACGAAATCCGCATCCGCCAGCATCGGCCGCGCCAACGAGACCATGTCGGCGCAGCCGGTCGACAGCACTTCTTCGGCCACTTCGGGCGTGTTGATCCGGTTCGAGGTGATGACCGGAATCCCCACCTTGCCCATCAGTTTCTTCGTCACCCAGGCAAAGGCCGCGCGCGGCACCGAGGTGGCGATGGTCGGAATCCGCGCCTCGTGCCAGCCGATGCCGGTGTTGATGATTGTCGCCCCGGCCTTTTCGACTGCTTGCGCCAGCTGCACCACCTCTTCATGGGTCGAGCCATTGGGCACAAGGTCGATCATCGACAGGCGGTAGATGATGATGAAATCGGTCCCAACCGCCTCGCGCGTGCGGCGCACCACTTCCAGAGGCAGGCGCATCCGGTTCTCATAGGACCCGCCCCAGCGGTCGGTGCGCTTGTTGGTGTGGGTCACCAGGAACTGGTTCAGGAAATACCCCTCGGACCCCATGATCTCGACCCCGTCATAGCCGGCCTTCTGCGCCAGCACGGCGGCGTTGACGATGTCGCCGATCTGCTTCTCGATGCCTTCCTCGTCCAGCTCGTTGGGCGGGAAGGGCGAGATCGGCGACTTCACCGGGCTGGGCGCCACGCATTTCGGGCCATAGGCATAGCGCCCCGCATGCAGGATCTGCATGGCGATCTTGCCGCCCGCCTGATGCACCCGGTCGGTAACGACCGAGTGGTTCGCCACGTCCTTGTCGCTGGCCATCATCGCAGCGCCGGGCAAAACCGAGCCTTCGAGGTTCGGCCCGATGCCGCCCGTCACCATCAGCGCCACGCCGCCACGTGCGCGCGAGGCATAGAACTCGGCCACCCGGTTCCAGTCGCCGGTTTCTTCCAGCCCGGTATGCATCGAGCCCATCAGGACCCGGTTCTTCAACGTGGTAAAGCCCAGATCCAGCGGGGCCAGCAGGTTCGGGTACGCAGTCATCTTGAAACTCTCCCTCAATTCGGGGCTGACAATCGCGCCGCACCGCGCCGGTGTCACGCGAAACCTGACGTCACCCCCTTTGCCGCCGCTTTGCCAGTTGCTACAGCTTGGCCAACCACATTACGAGGCCCGCCCATGACCCCAGAACAGATCGCCAAACTGCCCTATCGCCCCTGCGTCGGCCTGATGCTGATGAACGATCAGGGTCAGATTTTCGTCGGCCAGCGCAATGACCGGTTCGAGGACGCCTGGCAGATGCCCCAAGGTGGCGTGGACGAAGGCGAGACCCCGCGCGCGGCGGCGCTACGCGAGTTGCAGGAGGAAATCGGCGTCACCCCCGACCTCGTGGAAATCGTGGCCGAGACCGACGACTGGCTGCCCTACGACCTGCCGCATGACATCGTACCCAAGATCTGGAAGGGCCGCTTCCGTGGGCAAGAGCAGAAATGGTTCCTGTTGCGGTTCCTGGGGGAAGACGACCAGATCAATATTCAGACGGACCACCCTGAGTTCACCCGCTGGAAATGGCAGGACCCCAACCGCCTGATCGCCGAGATCGTGCCATTCAAACGCGAAGTCTACGAGCGGGCGATGGAGGCTTTCAGGGGGTATTTGGGGTGAACTAGAACTCGATCAAGCGGGTTCCGGGTTGCGGACAAGGTGCCTAGTCCATGGAACTCTGTTATGGATTTCGCGAACCTGTGCTAGCCCTTGTTCATGGCAAAGACCTCAACACAAACCGGACCGGCTATTCCCTATGCGCTTGCGGTTGCAGGCGTTCTTTTCGCGTCGATCTGCTTTGGGCTGGTGCCCTATTTCAGCAGAGGGCTGACGCAGCAGGGCGTCGCACCCTATGCCGTCGCATTCTACCGCTACATCGTCGCGGCAATTCTGCTGCTGCCCGTTATCGTCATGCACCGCAAAGCTTGGCGCGAGATTTGTTGGGGCCTTTCGGCAGGAGCCGTGATGGGACTTGGGTGGATTGGATACGTGACGGCTTTGGAGGCCTTGCCCGCGTCAACCGTGGGCGTGCTCTACATGACCTATCCGGTTTTTACATTGGTCATTGCTTGGGCGCTTTTCTCTGATGCACCCACGCGGCGCGCCTTGCTCGCTTCTGGCCTTATCGTTCTGGCGGCAATCATTGCTGGTTCGCCCGCATCCGTGTCCCCACAACACATACCTACTCTTTTAGCGGCACTGGCGGCCCCGTTCGGCTTTGGTTTCGGTATTTGTGTTTTGGTCCACAGGCTGTCCCGCATCGCGCCGCTTGCGCGCATAGCCTCGGTTTCCGTGGGATCGGTTCTTGGGCTCTTGCCGCTGATGCTGAGTGCCGATGTGCGACAGCTGCTCCCGGAGGGGCAATCCGACTGGATCTTGATCGTCGGAATTGGCCTGGTCACGGCGCTTGTGCCACAGCTCATCTACACGATCTGCTCGCCGTTGATCGGCGCCTCCCAAACCGCGGTCGTCGGAAGCATAGAATTGCCAACGATGTTCGTGGTCGGATTTGTTGCTTTTGGCGAAGCAATCACGGCGCCCCAAGCCATAGCCTGCGCTTTGGTTCTTGGAGGGATCGCAATCACCCGAAGCCGAACGACACGCACCTTGACCACCGTGATCGCGAACGAACCGAGGAAGTAGGTTCTGCCTCAGACCAACCCTTCTTTCTGCAACATCTCCAGCACGTTGGTATCCGGCCGCGACGATCCGGCCGACATCGAAACGGCCGCGAGTTCAACCGCTGGAAATGACAGGACCCCGACCGCCTGATTGCCGAGATCGTGCCCTTCAAGCGCGCGGTCTACGAGCGTGTGATGGAGGCGTTTGGGGGTTGTCTTATCAGAAAACAACGAAACACCAGTAAATGAACACAATGAATCGTTATCAAGTAACCGCCGCCTAACGATAGGCACTGCCCGCAGACCAATGGGTGCATATTCCAAGGGGTATCCGGCAGATTGGGAGTTTTTCACCCATGGAGAGGAGGGAGGCCGACGATGAAAAACAATAAAATGATAACTCCGGGTAGCAACACTATTGCATTCCGAACGTAGGTAATATTCCAGTCGTCTTCCTCAGTTCGTTTGACGCCATAGTGGTACCAGTCTGCCGCTGAAAAATATAGGTCAACGAGTGCTGCAAGTATCACAAGAACGCTGAGGTGGTCGTCCCAATCCCATATGCTGTCGGTTTCTCGAAATGCAAAAAGAATGATCGATGCAACTAATATCGTAAATGGCAACAAAATACGTAAAAATCGGGCTATCGGATTGTTCCCAAAATTCTTATACATCAGCGGTTCTTTCGGTTTTTTGTTGATTGTCATCTTTTATTTCATCTCGTGGTTTGGAATGGTTTTTCACGTAAAGGGTGAGTTAACCCAACAGCTTTGCACCCTGAAGGGGCGTTTTGATGGTGCGGCTCTTGCTTTGGGGGGTAATTGTGAGGCGCACTTTGAGCGATTGCTTGGTCGCGGTTCGCTCGCGCGTCGCGTCGCTTTGGCAAGGCTTGGTTCTTCGAGCTTCTTGCCTTGCTCACTTTTCACGGCGCGGCTTCATTTTTCCCTGAACCCAAGCGCTGTCCCGGACTACGAACACACGAAAATCTTCGTCCCAACATCATTGCGACGCGGCAAATCGCTTGCGCGCGTCAAACCAACCCTTCGTCCCGCAGCAGTTCCAGCATGTTCGCCTCGGGACGCGGGCCGATATGGCTGATCACTTCTCGGGCGCAGACGTTGCCTATTCTGGCGCAGGTTTCATAGTCGCGGCCCGTCGCCATGCCGAAAAGGAACCCGGCGGCGAACTGGTCGCCCGCGCCGGTGGCGTCCACTGGCACCACTTTCTCGACCGGTACATCGATGCGCGAGCCGTCGTGCAGAACCGTCACCCCATCGCCCGAGCGGGTGCAGACCACCAGCGGGCAGATCGCAGCGGTCTTGGCCAGCGCCTCTTCCAGGTCGTCGGTCTCGAACAGGGATTTGATCTCGGCCTCGTTGCCGATCACGAAATCCAGCTCGTGTTCGATCAGCAGCAGGAAATCGGTGCGGTGACGCTCGACGCAGAACGGGTCGGAGATGGCGATGCCGGTCTTGCCGCCCCCGTTGCGGCAGTCGCGCGCGGCCTCGAGGAAGGCGGTTTTGCCCTTCTCCTTGTCGAACAGATACCCCTCGAGGAACATGATCTGGCTGTTGCCCGCCACCTCGGCCGGCACGTCCGTCGAGGACAGTTCGGACGAGATGCCCAGATAGGTGTTCATCGACCGTTCGCCATCGGGTGAGACGAAGATCATCGAGCGCGAGGTCGGCAGCTCGCCCCCAGGCACCGGCGGGTTCACGAAATCCACGCCGTCCTCGTTCATCGCATCGGCGTAGAACCGGCCCAGCGCATCATCGTGCACTCGCCCGATGAAGGCCGCGTCCAGTCCCAGAGCACCCGCGCCCGCGATGGTGTTGGCCACCGAACCGCCCGGGGTCTGCACCCGGTTTTCCATGGCCGCATACAGCACCTCGCCGCGTTCCCGCTCGATCAGCTGCATGATGCCCTTCTCGATCCCCATCATCTCGAGAAAGCTGTCGTCGGCCTGAGAGATGACGTCCACAACGGCGTTGCCGATGCCGGTCAGGTGATAGGTTTTCATAGGGTCTTGTCCTCGAATTGGCACAGGTCGCGGATCAGGCAGGTGCCGCATTGCGGTTTGCGCGCCTTGCAGTGGTAGCGGCCGTGCAGGATCAGCCAGTGATGGGCGTGAAGCTGAAAGTCCACAGGGATATTGTCTTCGATGGCGCGTTCCACGGCGTCCACGTCCTTGCCGGGGCAGATGCCGGTGCGGTTGCCGACGCGAAAGATATGCGTGTCGACCGCCTGCGCCGGGTATCGCCACCACATGTTCAGAACCACGTTCGCGGTCTTGCGCCCGACGCCCGGCAGCGACTGCAGCGAGGCGCGCGAGTTGGGGACCTCGCCGCCGTATTCCTCGACTAGGATGCGCGACATTTTTATGACGTTCTTGGCCTTCTGGCGGAACAGGCCGATGGTCTTGATGTGCTCGATCAGCCCCTCTTCGCCGAGGTCGAGCATCTTTTGCGGGGTATCGGCGATCTTGAAGAGCGCGCGGGTAGCCTTGTTGACGCCTGCATCGGTTGCCTGCGCCGACAGCGCCACGGCGACGACTAACGTATACACGTTCACATGCTCAAGCTCGCCCTTGGGTTCGGGGTCGGCCTGCTGGAACCGGGTAAAGATCTCGCGGATCGTGTGATAATCAAGCTGCTTTGCCATCCGGGCCTTAATGCCGCCCGCGGTGCCGGGTGACAAGCCCAAAGCCCGCTGCACCGGCAATGCGCAAGTTTCGGGTCGCACCGTCGGGCCCGGCCCGGCTAGGATGGGGCAAGCCACAGCAAGGTGAATGCCATGAACGTCCAGACATCCGAATCCGGTTACCACTACAACGTGATGCGACGCGCGATCGAGCTGATCGACCAGGGCGGCGAGTCGCTGTCGTTGGAAGAATTGGCCCGCCAGATGGACATGAGCCCCGCTCATTTCCAGCGCCTGTTCTCGCGCTGGACGGGCGTTTCGCCGAAACGCTACCAGCAATATCTGACGCTGGGCCATGCCAAGGCGCTGCTGCGCGAGCGCTTCACCATGCTGGAGACCGCGCACAGCGTCGGCCTGTCCGGCAGCGGCCGCCTGTACGACCTGTTTCTGAAATGGGAGGCGATGAGCCCCGGCGAATACGCCCGCAAGGGCGCGGGGCTGATCATCTATTGGGGCTGGTTCGAAAGCCCTTTTGGCCCGGCGCTGGTGATGGGCACGGCCAAGGGCATCTGCGGCATGGCCTTTGCCGCCGAGACCGGCGAAGAGGCCGCGATGCAGGACATGCTGTCGCGCTGGCCCTTGGCCGACTATGTCGAGGATCCGATGCGCCTGCGCCCGTGGGTCCTGTCGGCCTTTGGCGCGGCCAGCGACCGGCTGGAGCCTACGCCGTTGTACCTGATCGGCTCACCCTTGCAGATCAAGGTGTGGGAGGCGCTGATGCAGATCCCCTCGGGCCAGGTGACGACCTATTCCCAGATAGCGCAGGCCGTGGGCACGCCGCAGGCGGTGCGGGCAGTGGGCACGGCGGTGGGCCGCAACCCGGTCAGTTGGCTGATCCCCTGCCACCGCGCGCTGCGCAAATCGGGGGGGCTGGGCGGCTATCACTGGGGGTTGCCCGTCAAACGCGCCATGCTGGCCTACGAGGCGGCGCAGGCCGATGCCTGATTGACTTGGGGTCTCGCGCCTGCCAAAAGGCGCGCAGGTTCGGGTCTCCTGCCGCTCGCGGCCCTTTGGCTTTGGTGAAACCCGGTTCAAACCACATCTGTTGCCCTTTCCCGGCGCGCGGATGGCAAGGCGAGCTCCGTCCAATACTCGCGCCCGTTTCTGGAAACGAGGCAAGACATGACACAGATCCGAACCATCGCCCCCGTGGGCGAGCTGAAAGTGCAGGCCAAACGCCTGCGCGAGAAACTGCGTGGCGCCGGCGTGGCCCTGAGCCATGCGCAATCGCTTGAGATGATCGCCCATCAGCACGGCGCGCGCGACTGGAACACGTTGCACGCGATGGCCGGAAACCGGCTGCACCTGAAGGTCGGAGACCGCGTGCGGGGCACCTATCTGGGCCAGCCCTTCACCGGGGAAATCCGCGGCCTGACGATGCTGGGCGACGGCGCGCAGCGGCGGATCACGCTGCAGTTCGACACCCCGGTCGACGTGGTGACCTTTGACAGCTTCTCGGCCTTTCGCCAGCGCGTCAGCGGTCAGATCGGCTGGGACGGTCGGTCAGCTCGCCATACGTCGAACGGCGAGCCACAACTGGTGGTGCGTCCGGCGTGACGCAAACGGGGCAAGGTGCCTGTCCGCGCCTTGCCCCGCATTTTGAACTTTCCTGTGCCGGGGTTATTCCGGGGTCCAGCCGCTGACGGCCTTGACCTCCAAAAAGTCCTCCAGCCCCCAGACACCGCCTTCGCGCCCGTTGCCGGACTGTTTCATGCCGCCAAAGGGCGACCCGGCAGCGCGCGATTGGCCGTTCATCTCGACCATGCCCGAGCGCAGTTTGCGCGCCATGCGGTTGGCGCGGGCGCCGTCCTGTGTCTGAACATAGTTGGTCAGGCCATATGGCGTGTCATTGGCGATCTCGATGGCCTCTTCCTCGGTATCGAAGGGGATCATCGTCAGGACCGGGCCAAAGATCTCCTCGCGCGCGATGGTCATCTGGTTGTTGGCGTCGGCAAACACGGTGGGGCGCACGAAATAGCCTTTGTTGAACCCTTCGGGGCGACCGGGACCGCCGGCGACCAGGCGCGCACCCTCGTCGATGCCTTTCGTGATCAGGGCCTGGATCTTGGTCCATTGCAGCTCGTTCACGACGGGGCCGATATGGCGGCCTTCCTGCATCGCCGGGCCCACGGTGACCTTATTGGCGACCTCGGCCGCGGTTTCCACGGCTTGATCATAGATCGGGCGCTGCACCAGCATCCGGCTGGGCGCGTTGCAGCTCTGACCGGTGTTGTTCATCATGTGCAGCACGCCACGCTTGACCGCCTTGTCATCGGCATCGGCAAAGATCACGTTGGCACCCTTGCCGCCCAGTTCCAGATGCACCTTCTTCAGCGTGTCGGCGGCGTTCTTGGAAATCGCCGTGCCCGCACGGGTCGAGCCGGTGAAGCTGACCATGTCGACGTCCGGATGCCCCGACAGTTGCGAACCCACGCCCACGCCGTCGCCGTTCACCAGGTTGAAGACACCCGGCGGGAAGCCCGCCTCGTGCATCATCTCGGCAAAGATCATCGCGTTCAGCGGGCTTTGCTCGGACGGTTTCAGAACCATGGTGCAGCCCGCGATCGCCGCCGCGCCCACCTTGAGCGTGATCTGATTCATCGGCCAGTTCCACGGGGTGATCAGCGCGGCGACGCCGACTGCCTCGTAGATGATCCGGTCATTGGGGGCATGATCGCCCAGGGGGCGCTCGAACTGGAAACTCTTGGCTGCTCGAATGAAATTCTTCAGGTGCCAGATCCCGGCGCCCACCTGCTGGGTGCGCGACATGTCGATCGGCGCGCCCATCTCCATCGACATCGCCTGCGCGAGGTCTTCGGCGCGGGTGGGGTAGATCTCGATCAGCTTTTCCACCAGCGCGATGCGCTCTTCGACCGGGGTGGCCATCCAGCCCGGCAGCGCCGCCTTGGCGGCCGCCACGGCCGCGTCGGTATCGGCCTGACCGCCCAGCGAGATCACCGTGCAGGACTCCTCGGTCGAGGGGTCGATCACTTGGAAATCATTGGGCTGGCTGGGGGCGACCCACTGGCCGTTGATGTAAAAATCGCGTTTCTCGATCATGGCGTGTCCTCTTGATCCGCATTCATTCGACCGCGCGGTCGGTTTTCCCGGGCACTCTGTCACTGCGGCCCCCTTGGGGCAAGGCAATTCTGGAAATTTGATCAAATTATTGATCGCACGTTTTTTGCCCCTGTGCCACATCAATGGTTTAACCTGAGGGCAAAGTGATTAGGTTTGCACCAACCGACTCGGGTTTTCACAGGAAAGGAGATGCATCATGGGTTTGCGCATCAACGATACCGTCCCCAATTTCACCGCTGAAACGGACCAGGGCACCATCCAGTTCCACGACTGGATCGGCGACAGCTGGGCGATCCTATTCTCGCACCCCAAGGACTTCACTCCGGTCTGCACCACCGAGTTTTCGGCCGTGGCGCAGTTGAACGACGAATGGGCCAAGCGCAACACCAAGGTGATCGGTGTTTCGGTCGATGGGGTTGAGGACCACAAGAAGTGGAAGAAGGACATCGAGGCCTATGGCAAGGCCAACCCCGGCTTTCCGATCATCGCCGATGACGGACTGGCAGTGTCCAAGGCCTTCGACATGCTGCCCGCCGAGGCATATCTGCCCGATGGCCGCACGCCGGCAGACAGCGCCACGGTGCGCTCGGTCTTCATCATCGGGCCGGACAAGCAGCTGAAACTGTCGATGACCTATCCGATGACCGTGGGCCGAAACTTTGCCGAGATCCTGCGCGCGCTGGACGGCCTGCAAATGAGCGCCAAGGGCGTGGCTACCCCGGCCAACTGGGTGCCGGGCGAAGACGTAATCATCCCGCCGTCGGTTTCGAATGACGAAGCCAAGGAGAAGTTCGGCGAGTTCGAGACGATCTTCCCCTATCTGCGCAAGACCAAAGCGCCGAGCTGACGCAAAGAAGGGGCGGGGCGCATCACGCCCCGCCCTGTTCCGCATTGAACGTCCTCAGGCCTCAAACGCCTCAAGCACTTTCCTCGCAACCGCAGCGGACGAAGCCGGGTTCTGCCCGGTGATCAGTTTGCCGTCCTGCACCGCGTGAGGTTGGAACGGCTCCAACTTGCTGAACTGTGCGCCCCGGTCCTTCATCGTATCCTCGACCAGCAGCGGCACGATTTCGGTCAGGCCGACGGCGTCTTCTTCTTCATTCGTGAAGCCGGTGACGGTACGACCCTTGACCAGCGGCGACCCGTCCGCGGCCTTGGTGTGCGCCAGAACGATCGGGGCGTGACACACGGCGCTGACCGGTTTCCCCGCTGACCAGAACGCCTCGATCAGATCAATCGATTTCTCATCCGACACAAGGTCCCACAGCGGCCCGTGCCCACCGGGATAGAAGATCGCGTCATAGTCCTGGGCGTTCACCTCGGACAGTTTGACCGTGTTGGCCAATGCTGCCGTCGCTTCGGGGTCGGCCTCGAACCGGCGGGTATCGTCGGTCTGGCTGTCGGGTGCGCTGCTTTTGGGGTCCAGCGGCGGCTGCCCGCCTTTGGGCGAGGCCAGCGTCAGTTCCGCCTCGGCATCCTTGAACACGTAATACGGAGCGGCCAGCTCCTCGAGCCAGAACCCGGTCTTTTCTCCGGTGTCGCCCAGCTGGTCATGCGATGTCAGGACGACCAGAATTTTCTTTGCAGTCGAAGCCATGTGTTTTCTCCTAGTTCGGCCGGTTCACCCGGCCCGTGTCTTGTGTGACGGGATATATGGCTGTTGCCGCTTGTTGATTAGTGCCGGATTTGGCAAAGCATTATTGCTGACAGGTAATAATGAGGCTGCGAGATGGCGCTGTGGGACGGGCTGGAAGAATTCCTGATGGTGGTCGAGGCGGGGGGCTTCACTGCTGCGGCCCGGCGGCTTGGGGTTTCGGCCAGTCATGTCTCGCGTCAGGTCGCCCGGCTTGAGGATCGTTTGGGCGTCAAGCTTTTGGCGCGTTCGACCCGCGTGGTGCGCCTGACCGACGCCGGACGCGACTATCACGCGCGGGTGGCCGGGCTTGTGGCGGGTCTGGAAGAGGCGAACCAGTCGGCGGCAGGGGATCGGGCCCAGATCGCAGGGCGCATTCGCGTTTCGGCCGCCGGGCCGTTTGCTGAACAGTTCGTGGCGCCCGCTTTGGCGCGGTTCGCAAGCCTGCACCCAAAGCTCTCGGTCACCATCGACTTCAATTCGCGCCTTCTGAACCTGACCGAGGAAGGCTTCGACTTTGCCATCCGCTATGGCACGCTGACCGAAAGCGGGCTGATCGCGCGACGTCTGGCAACCCGACGGATGGTCTGCGTGGCCGCGCGCGGCTATCTCGACCGGCACGGAAGGCCGACCCATCCGGCCGACCTGCGGCATCATCAGTGCCTGGTCACCAACAATGACCGGTGGGTGTTCAGCGACCCCGGCTCGGGCGATCCGATCGAGGTTCGGGTGCATGGCCGGTGGCAGGCAAACAACCCGCACGCCATCCTTTCAGCCGCGCGGCAGGGTCTGGGGGTCATGTACGCGCCCGAGATTTTTCTGGGCGCGAAGCGCCCCCCTGAGCTGGAGCCGATACTGCAGGGGTTCGAAGATCCAAGCCGCGCGAGTTGGATCGTCTATCCTGAACGGCGTCATCTGCCGCTGCGGGTGCGCCGGGCGATGGATTTCTTGGTCGAGGAACTGGGCGATGCGGTGCCCGACTAGGCGGGGCGCTGCGGATGCAGGTGCAGTTGCGCGCGATAGGCGGCGCGCTTGAACTCGCGGGTCAGCTTATCGGTCAACGGCGGTTTCGTCTGGATCGTCGAGCCGCCGATTTCACCGGCCACTTCCTGGTTGCCGCTGCCCAACAGCGCGTGGACGGACTGGCCCGTGATCCAGTGCATCTGCAGAAAGGTGTCCACCGGGCGGTCAATGCGGGCGGTGGCCGCCAGCAGACGTTCCGCCGCCTTCCGGCCCACCACCTGGCAGACGCATTGCAGTCCGATGACCTTGGGCAGGATCAGACGAAGGCCGTCATGCTCAGCGAGGGTCTGGGCTGCGGTTTCGCGCTGCTTGACCGGGATGCGGATATAGTGGTCAGGGGTCGCGATCGGGCGTAGCAGATCCAGCGCCGCCGACATCCGGTCAGGATCGACGCGCAGGTCATCCTCGGCGGTGATTGCCAGGTCGATCCCTTCGTCGACCATCTTGCGCCAGATCCGGCGGTGGCTTTCGAAGACGCCGATCTCGGCCGGGCGCAGAGTGAACGGGTAGCGTGGGCGATGCAGGTTGCCCGGGTGCAGCGTGACCCCAGCAATCTGCGCCGGATCGCGCCCGTTGACCGCTTCGATCAGTTCGGCATTGGGCAGGTCGGCGCAGAGCTGCTCGGCATTGGGTCGGCGCGCGGTGCTGGAGGACATATGGATGACGAAGGATCGCATGGTGTCGTGCATAGAACAGGGGCGCCGCCCGGGAAAGGCCTCGGTAAAACAAAAAAGACCCCGGCCGGAACCGGGGTCTTGGATCAAGCAAGGGGCAGGGCGGATTATTCCGCGCCTTCCTCTTTCTTTTCTTTCTTCTCGGGCACGATCTCTTCGCCGGTTTCCTGATCGACGCATTTCATCGACAGGCGGACCTTGCCGCGATCGTCGAAGCCCAGAAGTTTGACCTTCACTTCCTGGCCTTCCTTCAGAACGTCCGAAGGGTGGTTCAGGCGACGGTTTTCGATCTGAGACACGTGGACCAGACCGTCACGCTTGCCGAAGAAGTTCACGAAGGCGCCGAAATCGACGATCTTCACGACCTTGCCGGTATAGATCTGACCTTCTTCCGGCTCAGCCACGATCGAGTGGATCATCTCGTAGGCTTTCTTGATCGACTCACCATCGGGCGATGCGATCTTGATGATGCCGTCATCGTTGATGTCGACCTTGGCGCCGCTGGTTTCCACGATCTCGCGGATCACCTTGCCGCCCGAGCCGATCACTTCGCGGATCTTGTCGGTCGGGATCTGCATGGTCTCGATGCGCGGTGCGTGGATCGAGAACTCGGCAGTCTCGCTCAGCGCCTTGCTCATCTCGTTCAGGATGTGCAGACGGCCGTCCTTGGCCTGAGCCAGGGCTTTTTCCATGATCTCGGGCGTGATGCCCGCGACCTTGATGTCCATCTGCAGCGAGGTGATGCCGTTTTCGGTACCCGCAACCTTGAAGTCCATGTCGCCCAGGTGGTCTTCGTCACCCAGGATGTCGGTCAGAACGGCATAGTCGCCGTCGTCTTCCAGGATCAGACCCATGGCCACACCGGCCACCGGAGCCTTGAGCGGAACGCCCGCATCCATCATCGACAGCGAACCGCCGCAGACCGATGCCATCGAGGACGAGCCGTTCGACTCGGTGATCTCGGACACCACGCGGATGGTGTAGGGGAAATCGGTCGGAGCCGGCAGAACCGCCTGCAGGGCGCGCCATGCCAGTTTGCCGTGGCCGATTTCGCGGCGACCGGGCGAACCGACGCGGCCCACTTCGCCGACCGAGTAGGGCGGGAAGTTGTAGTGCAGCAGGAAGTTCGATTTGAAGTTGCCGTGCAGCGCGTCGATGAATTGCTCGTCGTCACCAGTGCCCAGCGTGGTCACGGCCAGCGCCTGGGTTTCACCTCGGGTGAACAGGGCCGAACCATGGGTCCGCGGCAGCAGGCCGGTTTCGGCCACGATCGGGCGCACGTCGGTGGTCGAACGACCGTCGATCCGCTTGCCGCCCTTCACCACGTCGCCGCGCAGGATGCTGGCTTCGAGCTTTTTCATCGCCGAACCCAGGTTCGAGTCCTCAAGCTGCTCTTCGGTCAAAGCGGCCTTGATGGCCTCGCGCGCGGCGGCGACAGCTGCGGTGCGCTCTTGCTTGTCGGTGATTGCGAATGCGGCACGCATCTGCTCTTCACCGGCAGCTTTCACGGCAGCGTACAGCTCCGAGTAGTCGGGGGCTTCGAAGGCAAAGGGCTCTTTCGCGGCGTCTTCGGCCAGCGAGATGATCAGGTCGATCACCGGCTGGATCTGTTCGTGCGCGAAGGTCACGGCGCCCAGCATCTCGGCTTCGGTCAGCTCGTAGGCTTCCGACTCCACCATCATCACGGCGTCTTTGGTGCCGGCCACAACCAGATCCAAACGCTGTTCGGGGTTCAGGCGCAGGTCCTGCATGTCGTCCACGGTCGGGTTCAGGACGTACTCGCCATCCACGAAACCAACGCGGGCACCGGCGATCGGGCCGCGGAAGGGCGCGCCCGAGATGGTCAGGGCCGCCGATGCGGCGATCATCGCCACGATGTCGGGGTCGTTGACCAGATCGTGGCTCAGTACGGTGCACATCACCAGAACTTCGTTCTTGAACCCGTCAACGAACAGCGGACGGATCGGACGGTCGATCAGGCGCGCGGTCAGCGTCTCTTTCTCGGTCGGACGGGCCTCGCGCTTGAAGAAGCCACCCGGCACCTTGCCGGCGGCATAGTATTTTTCCTGATAGTGCACGGTCAGCGGGAAAAAGTCCTGACCGGGCTTCTGTTCCCGGGCAAAGGTCACGTTGGCCATGACGCTGGTTTCGCCCAGCGTGGCAATCACGCTGCCGTCAGCCTGACGGGCAACCTTGCCGGTTTCCAGTGTGAGCGTTTCCTCGCCCCACTGCATCGATTTCTTCGTTACATCAAACATATGCGTATCCTAGATGGGAGCACTCCCGCCCCTGCGGGTCTCCCGTTTTGCGTGGCGGCCCCATTGCCGCCGACCCCAATTTATCTTCCATTCGAGTGCCGGGGTCAGGGCACAACGTCTCAGATACCGCGCGCATACATGAGATTGCGTCGGATTGAAAGGGATAAGGCCGCAGAAGGCACACGGTCCTGCATCTGCCGTGGTTCGCCTTTGCGTCAGCCGACACCGCGAACGTTCCGATGCGTAAGCCCGCATAGCATCTGGCGTGCACCCGCTCGCAAACAGGACCATCGCTCGTCATCGAGGATATGCAGATCGGAAATCGGCGCGGCAGAGGCTGGAGAGAAACTCCGGGCTGCGACGGTGGTAGGAAAGCCGCGAAACTAATGCGACCCCGTCCTCTCGACCTCGGTCAGGCCATCGCTGGCCATGCGCAGACATATTCCCGTAGGCGAATGCATTTTGTGAAAAAGTGATTGCAGTGTAGCCTCTTACCACGGAACCCGCGGTCCAGACGACGAAAAGGCGCCAAGGGGGTAAGACTACTCACTGTCGTCCGACGGCCGAATACCTTGGCGTTTGCAATTCGCGCGAACGAAAGGGACGGCCACATGTCTCAGACCAAGAAAATGCTGGATCCGGATCCGCGGATCTATGATTTCGAAACGGAATACGAGCTGGGGCAGGACAATGTTCGCCCATTCGGGCTGGATATTCACAACCCGGTTTTTCTTATCTCAAGCATCCTGATCTTTGCCTTCGTGCTGATCGCTCTCGCCAATCAAGAGGCCGCAGCAACGTTCTTCGGTTGGCTGCGGCCGTGGCTGACCAGCACCTTCGACTGGTTCCTCGTCCTGTCCGTGGATGCAATCACGCTGTTCTGCCTGGCCTTGATCGTTCTGCCGGTGGGCAAGGTGCGCATCGGCGGCAAAGACGCCAAGCCCGATTACTCCTACGCCGGCTGGATTGCGATGATGTTCGCGGCCGGGATCGGCATCGGATTGCTGTTTTTCGGCGTGTTAGAGCCGGTCTACTACAATTTCGCCGAGGATGGCGGCGCCCGTCCTTTGGGCATCGACATCGCGGTGCCGGGCAATGAATACATTGGTGTTGTAGGTACCATCCACCACTGGGGGCTGGAGGGCTGGGCGGTCTACGCCGCCGTGGGCCTGAGCCTCGCGATCTTCAGCTACAATCTCGGCCTGCCATTGACCCTGCGCTCGGCCTTCTACCCGTTGCTGGGCGAGCGTGTCTGGGGCTGGTGGGGCCATGCGATCGACACGCTGGCGGTGTTTGCCACCCTGTTCGGCCTGACCACATCGCTGGGGCTGGGCGCGCAACAGGTTGCCGCCGGTCTCTACGAGGTGTTCGGCATCGAACCCAGCCCAACCGTCGTCGTCTTGCTGATCATCGGTATCACGATGATCGCGCTGGGCTCGGTGCTGATGGGCATGGACGCGGGCGTGAAGCGGCTCAGCGAGATCAACATGATCATGGCCGTGGGCCTGTTCCTGTTCGTGATCGCAGTGACCGGGATCGGCACGGCGATCTCGCGCTATTTCAGCGTGATGACCGATTACGTCAGGCTGCTGCCGGCTTTGTCGAACCCGTTCGGGCGGGAAGACACCAGCTTCTTCCACGGTTGGACAACCTTCTACTGGGCCTGGTGGATCGCGTGGTCGCCTTTCGTGGGCATGTTCATTGCCCGCATCTCCAAGGGGCGCACGGTGCGTGAATTCGTGATTTGTGCGCTGCTGGCGCCGACAGCGGTCTGCGCGCTGTGGATGTCCACCTTTGGTGGCGCGGCCATCGATATGCTGAACGTCGGCGGCGCCGAGGGCGTCAAGGCCACGGTGATCGACAGCTATGCCCCCGAAGGCGCGCTGTTCGGCTTCCTGAAAGAGCTTCCGCTCTACGGCATCGTGGCTCCGATCGCGCTGATTCTGATCGTGGTCTTCTTTGTCACCTCGTCCGACTCGGGGTCTCTGGTGATCGATACGATCACCGCCGGCGGCAAGATGGACGCACCGGTGGTGCAGCGTGTGTTCTGGTGCACGCTGGAAGGTCTGGTCGCGATCGCGCTGCTGCTGGGTGGCGGGCTTGCCGCGCTGCAAGGGGCGGCGGTGTCAACCGGCATCCCGTTCACGCTTGTGGTGCTGATCATGTGCTACTGCCTGTGGCTGGCGCTGAAGTCTGAGCGCGCCAAGATTTGAGCCGCCCTCGACGGCCTATGAACGCCCGCCAATTGGCGGGTGTTTTTTCGCTTTAACCGGACCCAGCTGTAAGTTCCGAAGGTTTGACCCGGGTCGGAAGTCTCTATTCAGGATCTCGCAACAAAGCTTTCGCAAATTGAATGAACATTGCGATGAACACGCCGACCCCAACGAAAATGTAGATCACGGTGAAGACCTTGCCGATCTTGGTCGCCGGGGACAGATCGCCGAACCCGACCGTCGACAGAGTGGTCGCGCTGAAATAAAGCGCGTCCACCCAATGCCAGCCCTCGACGCTGCTGTAGAACAGCGTCCCGGACAGAAGAATAAGAATACATAGCAGCAAACCGCCCCGAAAATGCGGATCATCCCACGATCGGACGATCGCCTTGAGCAGACGGTAGGCATTGAGGATCAGAGCTATCATTCTGTACGCCTTTCGGCTGTTTCGAGGATACGTTCAGGATGCATGTTTTTGAGTGAAATTCCGCATTTACAAATCGGATTATTTGCTAAGATGACGGTGTTTGACAGGAGATACTTTATGCGAATTCATCTTCTAGTGGCGCTGCTTGCCGCCACCTCGGTTTCCGCGCAGCAAGACCCGGCTCAGACCCTGATCACCAATGTGCATGTATTTGATGGCGTCAACGACGGGCGCATCGAAAACGCGAATGTTCTGATCGAGGGCAACCTGATTGCGGCTGTGTCGACAGACCCGATCTCGGCCGAAGGAGCAACGGTGATCGACGGCGGTGGGCACACCCTGATCCCAGGCCTCATCGATGTGCACTGGCACACCCATTATTGCTGCAGCCCGCAAAGTTCGGTTGTGACCGATGATATTCTGGGTGTGGCAATCCGTGGCGCTTTGGGGTCCGAAGGCACTCTGATGCGGGGATTCACCAGCGTCCGTGATGTTGGCGGCAATTCCTTCGCCATCAAGAAGATGATCGACGCCGGCGAAATCCCCGGTCCGCGAATCTTGCCGTCCGGTCCGCCGATCACGCAGACGGGCGGGCATTTTGACTACCGCCCTTATCAGGCGGTGCCGACAAACGAAGGCGATGCTTTGTGGTATTGGTACAGCGTTGGTCTGATGATGCAGGCAGACGGCGTCCCAGAAGTGACCAAGCGGGCCCGAGAAGTCATGCGTATTGGGGGCCACGCAGCTAAAGATTTCTGGCGGGGGCGGTGTGTCGTCCACATACGACCCGCTGGACGTTCGCCAATACACAAAGGATGAAATCGAAGCCTTTGTCGAAGTGGCCGACACCTACAACACCTATGTTGCCTCTCATCTGTTCACCGACGATGCTGCGCGCATCGCGATTGAGGCCGGTGTGAAATCCATCGAACATGGCTTCCTCATGAGCCGTGAGACGATGGAAATGATACGTGAGAATGACGTGTGGCTGTCCGTGCAACCGTTACTGGATGACGAAGACGGGTTTTCCTTTGATGACCCCGTCAGCCAACAGAAGTGGATCGACGTGACCGACGGCACCGATTTCACCTACAAGACCGCAAAGGAAGTGGGGGTCAAAACCGCCTTCGGGACCGACATCCTGTTCGACCCGAAATTGGCCGAGCGGCAGGGCGCGTTTCTTGCCAAGCTGCAGCGGTGGTATTTTCCTTACGAGGTTTCGCAGATGGCCACTTCGACCAATGCCGAACTGCTGGAATTGTCCGGCCCCCGGCATCCCTATCAGCAATGACCGCTGGGCCAGATTACAGAAGGCGCTTGTGCCGATTTGATCTTTGTGGATGGCAACCCGCTAGAAGACATCGATCTGGTTGCCGACCCACACGAAAACTTCGACCTGATCATGAAAGACGGTGTGGTCTACAAGAACGCGCTGGATTGAACACCGCGCTCCTCTGACAAAAAACGCCCGCCATATGGCGGGCGTCTCGAACTTGAAAGCGGTGTATTCCGCGCTTAGCGGCGGATGCCCAGCTTTTTGATCAGGTCCTGGTAGCGCGCTTCTTCCTTGCCCTTCAGGTAGTCCAGCAGCTTGCGGCGCTGGGCGACCATCTTCAGAAGACCACGGCGGCCGTGGTTGTCTTTCTTGTGGGTCTTGAAGTGCTCGGTCAGGGTGTTGATGCGCGAGGTCAGGATAGCAACCTGGACTTCCGGCGAACCGGTGTCGCCGTCCTTGGTTGCGAATTCTTTCATGACGCGTGCTTTTTCTTCAGCAGTGATCGACATCGGGGTCTCCTTCGAAGGTTAGAGTTGATGGCGCAGGCCGGGATGTCGTCCAGCACAGGCCCATGGAGAAAACCGCACCGATTCCGATGCGGATGGGCGCGTATAGGCGCAATCGGAATAAATGGCAAAGGGATTCTGCGTATCTCAGCCCATGGGGCTGGTCAGGGTCGGGTCCAGACCCGGAGTCAGTTGAATATCCTCGGGCCCAAGACCTTGGGCGCCGAACAGATAGGCCACCTCACGCCCGTTGACCAGAACGCGCGTCAGATCGGCGTTGTCCGCGTCGTGTTCGATCCCGATATCGGGCGTGTCAGGGCCGTTCCATTCGATCAGCAGCTTGTCTTCTCCGGGGGTGAAATCCACGACGCTGACTTCCTTCCCCGTGACCGTTCCGTTGATGGCGATCTGGTCCGCTCCCTGACCGCCGGTGACGACATCTCCGGCGCCTGCCAGGATCGTGTCGTCCCCTGCGCCGCCGTTCAGAAAATCGCTGGCGGGCGTGTCGCCATCGTCCTGTCCGGACAGAGTGTCGTCGCCATCACCGCCGAACAGCCTGTCTTCCCCTGCGCCGCCGGCGAGCATGTCTTCACCGTCGCCGCCTTGCAGCGCGTCTTCGCCCTCACCACCGGCAAGGTTATCGTTGCCCTGACCGCCGTACAGATCGTCATCGCCTTCGCCACCAACCAACTGGTCGTCGCCAGCATGGCCGTACAATATGTCGTCACCGGCATTCCCCGAGAGGTCATCGTGACCGTTGCCACCGTGCAGAATATCATCGCCAGTGTTTCCGTTTAGCGTGTCATCCCCGTCCGCGCCGAACAACGTATCATCTCCGGCGCCACCATCGATAATGTCATCGCCATCATAGCCGTTGATCTGATCGTTGCCCTCGGCCCCGCTCAGAACATCCACACCCGGCCCTCCGGCGATGACCAGGTTTCCGTCCACGTCCGAGAGTATGATTCCGTGGGACGCATCCTCGGCCTCGGCTGGGTCTTCGAAAGAATCGTCAATCTCAAGCAGATTTCCTTCGGGAATGTCTTCGACGGCATCTTCCTCGATGACATCGTCGTTGTCCTCGTCCTCATCCCCCGAGAATACGTCGCTGATCGCGTATGCTGCGCCGCCCATTGCGGCCAGACCGAACAATCCGAGCAGAAACATGGGAACCCTCCGAAAGCGTGCCGCCCCGAGTGTGAAATATCCCATGCCGCCAAAGGGTTGGTCAAAGCCAACCTGAGTCTGTGGTTAACCCTTTGTCACCGGTCCCACGGTTCGGGTTGCTGGGTATACGCGATGTAGAGCGGATGCTTGGGATGGCCTGCCTTGCTGAGCCCAAGGTGGAACAGCGGCTGGCCGGTGCCGCGCAGCAGACTCTCGACCGCCGGACCGCGATCCAGATGCGCGCCATGGGTGCCCCAGGCGGCGATCACCTGATCGGCCCAGTCCACGCCGGCCAGGATGGCGGCGTCGTTTTCCGGCCCCACCGGATCGACTGCGGCACGCATCTTGCGCGGGTCGGTGTCGCGCCAGGCAAAGATGTTGGTCACCTGGAACGCCCCGAAGCCCAAAGCCCGCGCGCGCCGCTCGCAGCGCTCGACGGTCGGGTCATTCTGAACCTCGGTCGCGGTCGAGGGGTTCAGCATCACGAATAAGGCCCGGCGCCCGGCCGGCTCCCAGATGCGGGTCAGGCTGTAGCGATAGCGTTCGCAGTCGGAATAGACGGCTGTCGAGGGCGCGTCGCCCTTGGTGTGGGACCGGGTGATCATGCGCCTTCGCTTAGCACGGGACCTAGCCGGCGAACACCCGGCTGGGGTGCAACTCACCGGATTTGTAGACCCCTACCGCCACGGCCTTGCCGTCGAACGAGGCCCAGGCCTCGTCGCCGTATTCCACGTCGCTGGCCAGAACCATGCCGGGGTTGCCGTTGCGCAGGCGGGTGGCGCCTTCGGGGGTGCATTTCAACTCGGGCAGGTCGGCCAGCCCTTGTTCCAGCGGGCGCAGGTAGTCATCCAGCGCCGGGATTTTCGCCATCGCGTCGATCTGCTCGATGCTCAGCCCGTCCTCGGCCTCGAACGGGCCGGACCAGATCCGGCGCAGCTCCTTGACGTGGCCATAACAGCCCAACGCCTCACCCAGGTCGCGGGCGATCGAGCGGACATAGCCGCCCTTACCGCAGGTCATTTCCAGAACGACATGGTCGGGATCGGGCCGGTCGACCAGCACCAGTTCCTCGACCCACAGGGGGCGGGCGGCCAGTTCGACATTCTCGCCGTCGCGGGCCAGCTTGTAGGCGCGCTGGCCCTCGATCTTGACCGCCGAGAACTTGGGCGGCACCTGCATGATCTCGCCCACGAAGGGCAGCAGGGCCTGCTTGATCTCGTCGTCGGTGGGGCGCAGGTCGCTTTCCGCGATCACTTCTCCCTCGGCATCGTCGGTATTGGTGGCCTGACCCAGCCGCACGGTAAAGGTATAGGCCTTGAGCGCATCGGTGATGTAGGGAACGGTCTTGGTGGCCTCGCCCAGGGCCACGGCCAGAACGCCGGTGGCTTCGGGGTCGAGCGTGCCGGCATGGCCCGCCTTCTTGGCGTCCAGTGCCCAGCGGACCTTGTTGACCACGGCGGTCGAGGTCATGCCCGCGGGCTTGTCGACCACCAGCCAACCGGAAATGTCACGACCCTTGCGTTTGCGTCCCATGATGCACCTTGCCGTCTGCTAAGGCGCGCGACCTAGCGGATCGGTCCGGCGCTGTCAATTTGCCGGGATGTCCTCGACCACGCCGACGATCGGCCCCAGCGAGAAACCCACGTCGGACCGGTTCGCCGCCCGGTCATACATTCGCGAGATGTTGCCGTCGAAAAACAGCGCGTTGGGCGTTTTCAGCACGTCGCGGAACAGGCGGCCGAATTCATGGAAGGTGACGTAATCTTCGGAGATCACGAACACCGCGCGGCTGCCATCGACGCTGGTGCCCACCCCGTTGCGCACATAGCTCGAGGTCGAATCCTCAAGAAACCGCGGATGCAATTCGCCGTCGATCACCAGCATCGGGCCGGATTGGGTGGCAAAGCGGCAGTCGGGCTTGCGATCTAGATAGTCCAGCGTCTCGAACACGTCGGCACGGCCTTCGCGGATGCAGAACACCCCGTTGGGCAGCAGGCCGAAATTGCCGGGTCCGGCGTTGGGAATCACGCGCATGAGTTCCTGCCCGTCTTCGACATAGTGGCCCACGGGCGAGCGGTCCTCGTGATACATGCCGGCATTCATCGCAAAGCTCAGGCGTTGGCCCGCATCGGCCAGTTCCTCGTTCACCGACGAGAAGTGGCCCAGCACTTGGCCCGCTTCGTCATACAGGAACAGGCGCAGGTCCTCGGTGGTGGCGTCGACCTCGCACACGGTATAGCGCCGGTCTTCGTGTGCCACGCGCTCGCAGGTCACCGCACCGGCCTGTCCGGCCCAGAGCAATGCGATCAAAGCGGCGGTCCCGCGGATCACTCGTCCAGGTCCCGGCGCACGGCGTCCTGTTCGAACATCCGGCGTGTGTCGTCCATGCGGTCGAACGTTTCGTCCAGCCGGAAGCGCAGGTCGGGGGCGAATTTCAGGCCGACCTTCTTGCCGACCATGCGGCGCAGCTCGCCCTTGTTGCGGGCCAGCAGCTCGATCACGGTGTCCTGCCCCTTGCCGCCCAGCGGCAGCACGTAGGCGGTGGCGATCTTGAGGTCGGGCGAGGTGCGCACTTCGCCCACGGTGATCGACAGGCGGTTCAGGTCGGGGTCGTGCACGTCGCCGCGCGCCAGCACCTCGGACAGGGTGCGGCGGATCAGTTCGCCGACGCGAAGCTGCCGTTGCGAGGGGCCGGGGCCGTCGTGGAATTTGTTCTTAGCCATGTCCCCGATCTAAGCGCAAAGCGGGGCTTTGCCAAGCGGCCCCGAACCGGGTAGGAGGCTTTGAGCCGAATTTCAGAAGAAGGACCAGCGCAATGACGCATATTCCGGGAATCGTCGTGACCGGGGCTTCGGGCCGGATGGGGCAGATGCTGATCAAGACCATCACCGACAGCGAACAGGCGCGGCTGGTCGGTGCGGTCGAGCGCACGGGCCATGACTGGATCGGCGAGGACGTGGGCACCGCGATGGGCGGCCAGCCGCTGGGCGTGACCGTCACCGACGATCCGCTCGAGGCTTTTGCCCAGGCCCAGGCGGTGATCGACTTCACCGCGCCCGAGGCGACGCTGGAGTTCGCCGCGCTGGCGGCGCAGGCGCGCTGCGTGCATGTGATCGGCACCACCGGCATGAGCGACGAACAGATCGCCGCGCTGGAACCCGCCGCGCGTCATGCGGTGATCGTGCGGGCGGGAAACATGAGCCTAGGCGTGAACCTGCTGGTGCAACTTACCAAAAAGGTCGCCGCCGCGCTGGACGAGGATTTCGACATCGAGGTGATCGAGGCCCATCACCATCACAAGGTCGATGCGCCCTCGGGGACGGCACTGATGCTGGGCGAGGCCGCGGCCGAGGGGCGGGGCGTGAACCTTGCCGATGTCTCCGACCGGGGCCGCGACGGGATCACCGGCGCCCGGCAGAGGGGCCATATTGGCTTCCACGCCGTCCGCGGTGGTGACATTGTCGGCGAACATGACGTGCTGTTCGCCGCGCCGGGCGAGCGGATCGTGCTGCGCCACGTGGCCACTGACCGGGCGATCTTTGCCCGAGGCGCGCTGAAAGCGGCGCTGTGGGGGCAGGGCAAGGCCCCCGGCCAATATGACATGTTGGATGTGCTGGGGCTCTAACCCTCGCCCAGATGCCGGTCGACCATGCGCTGAACCATCGGCGCGAAATGGTCGAATCCGGGGGTGTCCATGTCGGGCCGTTTGCCGGCCTCGTCCAGATACCGGACCTGGATGATTTCCTTCAGGTTCGGGTTGGCCTCGAATGCAGCGACTTCCTTGGCACTCATCGGGCCGCCCTGCAGTTCCAGCGTATGGGCCGAGGCCGCCGACAGGCGGTTGAAATACTCGGGCCTGGTTGCACACAGGTACCGCTTGGCCGCGACGTGATAGCGGCAGCAATCGGTGATGACCGAGGGAAAGAACCGCTCCAGCACCTCGGCGCCGGCATCCTCGTGATGGCGGTCTTCGGTGTCGTCGGGGTGGTAGGTGCCGAATTCCGAGGTGAAATGCCCGATATCGTGCAGCAGAGCGCCCACGATGATCTCTTCGGGCATGCCGTTCTGCTCGGCGATGGTGGCGCCCTGCAGCATGTGCTGGGCCATGGTCACCGGCTCGCCCAGATATTCCTCGCCCCCACGCCGGTCGAAGATATCGGCGATGAAGGCCACGATGTTGTCGCGGGTCAGGGTCTGGAAATCGGGGTTCATTCCGCCGCCTCCGGTTGCGCCATCCGCATCGCGGCCAGGGTCGACAGCAGCCCGTCCTTGTCGGCATAGCATCCCTGCAGCCAGCGCGACCCGGCACCCGAATAGCCCAGCCGCGCATGCAGGACACGGGTGTTGTCGACGATGAAGCTCTCGCCCGGTTCCAGCTTGAACGCCACGCCCATGGCCGGGTCGTCGATGATCTCGCCCAAACGACGGTAGGCGGCGTAATAGGCTTCCATCCGGTCGAAGGGCACATCCACGAACGGGGCCGAGGACCGGTTGTTGAAGCGGATGCCGATCAATTCGCCATCGGGCGACAGTTCGATCATCGGGCGGCGCGCGCGCAGGCAGACCCCGTCTGAACCGCGGTATTCGAACCGCGCGGGATAGCCGGCCAGCAGGGCAAAGCCTTCGGGGGTTTCGTCGCGCAGGCGCTGAGCCGCGCGAAAACCGTCGACCACGATCGACTCCCCGCCCTCGGCGCTGTTTTCCAAGCAATAGAGGATCTGCAGCGTGGGCACCGGGTCGCGATAGGGATTGTCGGTATGCGCCTGCAGGCCAAGGCCGGTATAGGCCAGGTTGGTCGGGTTCACCTCGGTCCGCACCTCGAAATAAGGGCCATAGTTGGTCTCGCGCACATAGCCGAACAGATCGGCGACCTTCAGCAGCGAACCGGGCTCGGTCGGGCCGTCGGTCAGCTTGGCAAAGCCGTATTCGGCGACCGCCGCCAGCCAGTCGCGCTTGGCGGCGGGGCTTTCATGCACCTGCGTCCAGTCGCCGGCCGGGGCCGCGAACCCGCCGTCCCAGGTGGTGATGCCGGGCGACAGCCAGCCCATCGGGCGGGTCTGGTCCCGATCATAGACATGCGCGGCCAGCCAGTTTGCGGGGAAGGTGACGGTCTTGTCCTCGGGGGCGAAGATCACCTGCAGGTCACCGTCCGCCACCTCGGCCGCCTGTATCGCGATCTCTGCCGGAATGTCGCCGATCGTGATCAGGCGCTGGCCGTTGCCGGGGTCGCGCGTCTGCGGGTCCAGCGCATTGTCGCGCAGCCAGATGGCGTGGAAACGGGCGCGGGTGCCGTCTTCGAATTCAACCGAAACGACCGCCGGGTCATGGGTGGCGTGGCGCAGCATGGGGCTCTCCTGTTCAGCGCGGGCTTTGATTGAGGAGATACGCGGGATATGGCATTACGACAATTAAGGCTTGTTTCCTCTGAGGATTGGAAAATCTAATGAGTAAGAAAAAGGTGGGCCTGCCCCCGCTGGACTGGCTGCGCGTGTTCGAGGCGGCCGGGCGGCTGGGCGGATTTTCGGCTGCGGCGCGCGAGTTCGGCCTGACCCAGGCGGCAGTCAGCCAGCGCATCGCCAATCTGGAATCCTGGCTGGGTCGGTCCCTGTTCGTGCGCGAGGCGCGCGGCGTGTCGCTGACGGTCGAAGGCGAAAGCTATCTGCCGCTGGTGCAGGACAGCCTGCGCGCGTTGGAACGCAACACCGAGGATCTGTTCGGCACCGCCCCGCGCGCGTTGCGGGTGGCTGGGCTGTCCTCGCATATCCAGGCGCTGGTGCTGCCCAGCCTGGGGGCATTTCGCGCCCTGCGACCGGAGGTGCAGGTGACCACGGATTCGGTGGCGCGGCGGTCCTCGCTGGAGGGCGAGCGGACCTGGCTTCAGCTCCGCTATGGGCGCGGCAACTGGCCGGGGCGCGCCGCCGACCTGATCGCGCCCGAGGTTCTGACTCCGATGGCGGCGCCGGGCGTCAGCTGGGGCGCGCCGGTGATCGAGCTGCGCGGCGAACGGCCCGGCTGGCAGGACTGGATGCAGAAGACGGGCGACACAGACCTGCCACGCGCCGGTCTGAGCTTTGATTCGATGGAACACGCCCTGGGCGCGGCGCGGCAGGGGCTGGGGGTCGCTTTGGGGTCGGTCGCCTTGGCCTCGGCGGATCTGGCTTCTGGCCGCCTGATCCGGCTGGGGCGTCCCGATTTGAAAACCCGCGACGGATACTGGCTGACCTGGCCGCGGGACCGGGCGCAGTCGAAAAAGCAGCAGGCCCTGATCGGTGATTTTCTGCAGGCCCTGCGCGCGGCGGTCTGAGCGGTCAGAAATCGATCGCGATGCCCTTCTTCTCCCAATCGCCATAGCGCGCGGGATCGGGGCCGTCGCGTCCACCCAGTTCCTTGGGCAGGGGTTTGGCCTCGGCTTCGGCCTTGCGCCGGCGCTCTTCGGCCTCGGCCAAGGCGCGCTGGGCGGCGGGCGGCAGGTCTGTGCGGTCGTCGCTCATGACATCGGGTTCCTTTCCGTGCATGGCCTTGATATACGCCCTCGTCCGCTGATGGCAATGCGGGCGAAAACCTTGCAAAGGCGGTTTCATGACCAACACCCCGACGGCGGCGCGGCGCAGCGCCATCTATCTGCTGGATCAGATCTTGGGCGAGGGGCGCCTGTTGTCCGAATGCCTGGCGGCCGGGGCGCTGGATCGCCTAGCCCCCGAAGACCGCGCGCGGGCGCAGCGCTTGACGCTGGAGACCTTGCGCGGGCTTGAACGCGCCGACCGCCTGCTGGAGGGACATCTGCGGCTCACACCGGCGCTGACCGTTCAGAACGCGCTGCGTCTGGGAACGGTCGAACTGTGCCAGGGCGAGGCTGCGCATGGCGTCGTGAACGCCATGGTCGAGATCATCGGCCGCTCGCGCAAGCACGGGCGGCTCAAGGGGCTGGTCAACGCGGTTCTGCGTAAGATCGCCGCCGAAGGCCCCGAGGCCTGGCCGAAGATGCGGGTGCCGCGCCTGCCGGACTGGCTGCGCGAGCCGCTGATCGCGGCCTGGGGCACGGATGCGGTCAAGGGCATGGAGCAGGCCCATTTCGCCGGCGCGCCGCTGGACCTGACGCCAAAGCCCGGCGCAACGATCCCCATGGGGACCGAACTGCCGACCGGCTCGGTGCGGGTTACTGACGCGGGTCAGGTCTCGGCCCTGCCGGGCTATGCCAGCGGAGACTGGTGGGTGCAGGATGCCGCCGCCGCCCTGCCGGCGCGGATTCTGGCGCCCCGGCCCGGCGAGCGGGTTCTGGACATGTGCGCCGCGCCCGGCGGCAAGACGCTGCAACTGGCAGCGGCGGGGGCCGAGGTCACCGCGCTGGACATTTCCGAAGGCCGGCTGGCGCGGGCGCGGGAAAATCTCGAACGGACCGGGTTGTCGGCCCACGTGGTCGCCGGCGACGCGCTGGAGCATCAGGGCCAGTACGATGCGATCCTGCTGGACGCGCCCTGTTCGGCGACCGGCACCATCCGGCGTCACCCGGATCTGCCCTTTGCCAAAGACGGCTCCGAATTCGGCGGCCTGATCGCGTTGCAGGGCCGGATGCTGGCCCATGCCTGGACCTTGCTGAAACCCGGCGGACGGCTGGTCTATTGCACCTGTTCGCTGTTGCCCGACGAGGGCGAGGTGCAGATCGAAGAGGCTTTGCCGCACCATCCCGACATGCAGGTGGACCGCGCCGCGCTACAGGTACCCGGCGTTCAGCCCGACTGGCTGACCGAGGAAGGCGGGCTGCGCCTGCGTCCCGATTATTGGCCCGATCTGGGCGGCATGGATGGGTTCTACATCGCCTGCCTGAACAAATCGGCCTGACCGGTCGCTTTTCGATGACTTGACGAACCGGCCCGGCTATCGTTGGTTCAAACGCCAGCAGAGCGGCAGGGGCAGAGCAACACACGTCATGTCGAATTCGGACACCATGGCCAACCGATGGGTGCGGTTTCAGAACCGTCTCTACGCGCGCCTCAGCCAGCGCCGCAAGCCCGTCAGCGGCTTTGTCGGTCAGCCCGAGCCGCGCACCGTTGGTTCATTTGCGCGCGGGCGGCAACTGGTGGCGGGAAATCTTTTGTTTGCGGGTTATCTGGTCGAAGCTCCGGACACGGGCTTATGGGAGGTCGTGGCCCCCAACGCCGCATTCGACGATGAACGGCATGGATTTGCCTGGCTGGACGATCTGGCCGCGGTGGGTGATGCCGCGGCACGGGAAAAGGCGCAACGCTGGGTCTGGGGCTGGATCGAGACCCACGGCAAGGGGCAGGGTCCGGGCTGGGCCCCAGACCTGACCGGACGCCGCCTGATCCGCTGGATCAATCACGCGCTGTTCCTGCTGCGCGGTATGGACGAGGCCCATAGCCGGCTGTTTTTTCGGTCTCTGTCACAGCAGACCTGGTTCCTGTTCAAACGCTGGCACGCCGCGACACCGGGTCTGCCGCGGTTCGAGGCCTTGGCAGGTTTGGTTCAGGCCGGTTTGGCACTGGAGGGGATGGAAGACATCTCGGACCCGGCCGTTCGGGCCCTGGCGCGGGAATGTGAGGCCCAGATCGACGCCCAAGGTGGCATTCCCACGCGGAATCCGGAAGAATTGCTTGAGGTCTTTACCCTGCTGGCCTGGACATCCGCTGCGCTCAGCGAAGTCGGGCGCGGCACGCCCGCCGCTCAGACGACAGCAATCAAACGGATTGCCCCGACCCTGCGCAGCCTGCGTCATGCCGACGGCGGGCTGGCCCGGTTTCACGGCGGTGGCCGCGGCATAGAGGGCCGGTTGGAACAGGCGCTGGCCCAAAGCGGGGTCAAGCCCAAACCCGCCAAAGGCCTGACCATGGGCTATGCCCGTCTGGCCGCCGCCCGCACCACGGTGATCATCGACGCAGCACCCCCGGCCAAAGGGGCGGCCTCGTACATGGCGCACGCCTCGACACTGGCTTTCGAGCTGACCTCGGGGCGGCGGCCATTGATCGTCAACTGCGGTTCGGGCGAAAGCTTCGGGTTGGAGTGGCGCCGGGCAGGGCGGGCCACGCCTTCGCACTCGACCCTTTGCCTGGATGGATACTCCAGCGCCCGGTTGGCTGCTCCGACCAAGCGAACCGCGAACGAAGCAATGGTGGACGCCCCGAGCGAGGTACCGGTGGAGTTCGAGGATTCGTTCGAAGGCGCGCGCGTGATGGCGGGCCATGATGGGTACGCCAAGGTGTTCGGACTTACCCATGCCCGTACGATCGAGCTGCGCTTTGACGGGCGCGAGGTAACAGGTGAAGACATCCTTCTGACGGCCACCGACAAGGCAAAACGCCAGTTCGACCGGGCGGTTGACGCATCCAAGCTGTCAGGGATCGGTTTTGACATCCGGTTTCACCTGCATCCGGACGTGGACGCAGCGCTGGATCTGGGGGGGTCTGCGGTGTCGATGGCGCTCAAAAGCGGCGAGATCTGGGTTTTTCGCCATGACGGCGCCGGAAAATTGTCGCTTGAGCCAAGCGTTTACCTGGAAAAAGGCCGCCTGAAGCCCCGCGCGACAAAACAGATCGTTCTATCCGGCCGCGCAATCGAGTATGCGACGCGCATCCGGTGGACGCTGAGCAAGGCGCAGGATACAGCCTATGCCGTGCGCGACGTGCACCGGGACGAGCCCGATTTCGACTGAGCCAAAAGGATCTTTGGACCCATGACCGACCTTCACCCCGTGCGCCGCGCGTTGCTTTCCGTTTCCGACAAGACCGGATTGATCGATCTGGGCAAGGCCCTGGCCGACCGCGGGGTCGAGCTGCTGTCGACCGGCGGCACCGCCAAGGCGCTGCGTGATGCGGGGCTTGCGGTCAAGGATGTCAGCGAGGTCACTGGGTTCCCCGAGATGATGGATGGCCGGGTCAAGACGCTGCACCCGATGGTGCATGGTGGCCTGCTGGCGCTGCGCGACAATGATGCCCATGTGGCGGCGATGCAGGAGCATGGCATCGGCCCGATCGACCTGCTGGTGGTCAACCTCTACCCGTTCGAGGAAACGGTGGCCAAGGGCGCGGGCTATGACGAATGCATCGAAAACATCGACATCGGCGGCCCCGCGATGATCCGCGCCGCGGCCAAGAACCATGCGTTCGTCAACGTGGTGGTGGATGTCGAGGATTACTCGGCCCTGCTGGATCAGCTCGAGGAAAACTACGGCAAGACGTCGCTGGGCTTCCGCCAGTGGCTGGCGCAGAAGGCCTATGCTCGCACCGGAGCCTATGACGCGGCCGTCTCCAGCTGGCTGGCCGACGCGCTGCAGATCGACACCCCCAAGCGCCGCATGTTCGCCGGTGAACTGAAACAGCCCCTGCGCTATGGCGAGAACAGCCACCAGCAGGCGGCGTTCTATGTCGATGGCACGGGCCGCCCCGGTGTCGCCACCGCCGTGCAGCATCAGGGTAAAGAGCTGAGCTACAACAACATCAACGACACCGACGCCGCCTTTGAACTGGTGGCCGAATTCGACCCGCGTGACAGCGCCGCCTGCGCCATCATCAAGCACGCGAACCCCTGCGGCGTTGCGACGGGCGCGACGCTGCTCGAGGCATACAAGGCGGCATTCGACTGCGACCGGACCTCGGCCTTTGGCGGGATCGTGGCGCTGAACCGGCCGCTGGACGCGGAAACCGCGCGCGAAATCACCGGCATCTTCACCGAGGTCGTGATCGCCCCCGGCGCCACCGACGAGGCCAAGGCGATCTTTGCCGCCAAAAAGAACCTGCGCCTGCTGACCACCGAAGCGCTGCCCGACGTGCGCGCCGGCGGCAAGACCGTCCGCCAGGTGGCCGGCGGGCTGCTGGTGCAGGACAAGGACAACGGGCATATCGAGATGGATGACCTGAAGGTCGTTACCAAGCTGGCCCCCACGCCCGAGCAGATGCGCGATCTGCTGTTTGCCTGGAAAGTGGCCAAGCACGTCAAGTCGAACGCCATCGTCTACGTCAAGAACGAGGCCACGGTGGGCGTCGGCGCCGGTCAGATGAGCCGGGTGGATTCCGCCCTGATCGCCGCCAAGAAGGCCGAGCGTATGGCTGAAAGTCTGGGCCTGCCCGAACCGCTGACCATCGGCTCGGCCGTAGCCTCGGACGCGTTCTTTCCCTTCCCCGACGGGCTGATGGAGGCCGCCGCCGCAGGCGCGACCTGCGTGATCCAGCCGGGTGGGTCGATGCGCGATGACGAGGTGATCGCCGCCGCCGACGAAGCCGGTCTGGCCATGGTGTTCACCGGCATGCGGCACTTCCGTCACTGATGCGGGGCCGGGTTCTGCTCTGGGCCGGGCTGGCCGCATTCGTGATCGACCAGCTCAGCAAATACTTGGTCGTCCACGTGTTGCGCGTGGCCGACCGGCCCGGTGGCATCGACGTGCTGCCGCCGCTGCTGACCTTTCGGTACGGCGAGAACCGCGGCATCAATTTTGGCCTGTTTCAGGGCAATTCCGAAGCCGCGCGCTGGTTTCTCATCGCTATTTCGCTGGCCATCAGCATCGGCGTTTTCGTCTGGCTCTGGCGCACGGCCGCATCAAGGCGGATGCTGGTTTTCGGCGGATTGCTGATCGGCGGAGCGTTGGGGAACGTGGTTGACCGGGTGTTGTATGGATACGTTCTGGATTTCCTGAACATGTCCTGCTGTGGCATCAACAACCCGTTCGTCTTCAACCTCGCCGACGTGTTCATTTTCGCGGGTGCCCTCGGGTTGGTGCTGTTCGAAGGCAAAAAGCCCTCGTGACGCGCCGGATGTTATGCGATAAAAGCGCCTGAAACAGGCTGGAGACCAAGATGCGGATGCCGCGCGCCATTATTGCTCTGACACTTGCTGCTGCGGTCGCAGGATGTTCCGATATCGGCCTGCGCCATCTCGAAGCGCCAGGGCCCGGGCCGGACGAGTTTTCGGTCATGCCGGTCAAGCCGCTGACCCAGCCCAAAGATTATGCCTTCCTGCCCGCGCCGACGCCGGGTGGCGCGAACCTGACCGACCCGAACCCGAATGCAGACGCCGTGGCTGCCTTGGGTGGCAATCCCGGGGCGCTGAACCCCGGCACCGGTATTCCGTCGTCTGACGGGGCGCTGGTGACGGCTTCCAGCCGCTATGGCGTTTCCCCCAACACCCGCCAGGTTCTGGCGCAGGAAGATGCGGATTTCCGCAAGCGTCAAAGCCGTTGGACGCGGTTGCGCCTGTTCAAGGTGGACCGCTATTCGCAGGTCTACAAGCGCAATTCCATCGATCCCCAGGTGCAGACCGAAGCTTTGCGCAGACAGGGCGTGGAAACACCCTCGTCGCCGCCGGATGAATAATTCTTAACTTTCCGTCATCGCTCTTGAACCCGTTCGGCGTCACCGTAGTTTGAACACCGTAACGAAACGGAGGATGCCCCATGGCTCGGGCCTTGGCGTTTTGCGCCGCTTTGATGACCGCAACCCCGGTTTTGGCCGAAACCGGGCACGAGGCCGTCACCACATTTACCCTGGACAACGGCATGGATGTCGTCGTGGTGGAAGATCACCGCGCGCCCGTGGTTCAGCACATGGTCTGGTATCGGGCCGGATCGGCGGACGAGCCGATCGGGTCGTCAGGTGTGGCGCATTTCCTCGAGCATCTTCTGTTCAAGGCCACCGATACAATGGCGGCGGGCGAGCTTTCGGCGACCGTTGCGGCCAATGGGGGCAACGACAACGCCTTCACCTCGTATGACTACACGGCCTATTTCCAGCGCGTCGCGGCCGACCGGCTGGAGTTGATGATGAAGATGGAGGCCGACCGGATGCGCAACATCCGGCTGACCGAGAGCGACATCGCCACCGAGCGCGACGTGATTCTGGAAGAGCGCAACCAGCGTACCGAGAACAACCCCCGTGCCCTGTTCGGCGAACAGATGAGCGCGGCGCAGTATCTCAACCACCGCTACGGGGTTCCGGTGATCGGCTGGAAGCACGAGATGGAGACATTGGACATGGAGGACGCGCTGTCCTTCTACCAGACCTATTACGCGCCCAACAATGCGATCCTGGTGGTGACCGGCGATGTGGATCCGGCTGAGGTCAAAGCCTTGGCCGACACCTATTATGGCGTGATCCCCGCCAACCCGGACCTGCCTGAACGGGTCCGATCGCAGGAACCGCCGCAGACCGCCGAGCGGCGTCTGACCTTCAAGGATGCGCGGGTGTCGCAACCATATGTTCAGCGCAGCTACCTCGCGCCCGAGCGTGATGCCGGTGCGCAGAAGAAGGCTGCGGCGTTGTTCCTGCTGGCCGAGCTGCTGGGCGGCAGCACCACATCCTACCTGAACGAGAAACTGCAGCTTGAGCAGCAGTTGGCTGTTTATGCCGGGGCGTTTTATCGTGGGGTGTCGCTGGATGACACGACCTTTGACCTGATCGTTGTTCCGGCTGAAGGCGTGTCGCTGCAAGAGGCCGAGGATGCGATGGATCAAGCGGTGGCCGATTTCATCGCCGAAGGCGTCAACCCGGAGGATCTGGACCGGATCAAGATGCAGCTGCGCGCCGCACAGGTCTATGCCCGAGACAATGTCGATGGAATAGGCAACCGCTATGGTCGGGCGCTGACCAGCGGCCTGACGGTCGAGGACGTGCAGGCCTGGCCCGACATCCTGCAGGCCGTCACCGGCGAAGAAATCATCGCCGCCGCGCGCGAGGTGCTTCAGCCCGAAGCGTCTGTCACCGGCTGGCTGATGCGTGATGACGAGGTGACCCAATGATCCGTTTCCTTGCCCCCTTGATCGCCCTGCTGATCGCGCTGCCTGCCTGGGCCGAGATCAAGATTCAGGAGGTCACCTCGCCCGGCGGCATCCGGGCCTGGCTGGTCGAGGATCACTCGATCCCGTTCACTGCGCTGGAACTGCGGTTCCGTGGGGGAACGTCACTGGACGATCCCGACAAACGCGGCGCGGTCTATCTGATGAGCGGCCTTCTCGAAGAAGGCGCGGGCGACATGGATTCCCGCACCTATGCGCGGGCGCTGGAATCTCTGGCCGCGTCGATCGGATACAGGGCCACGGATGACAGTGTTGCGATCTCGGCCCAGTTCCTGACTGAAAACCGGGACGACGCCGTTGAGCTGCTGCGCACCACCATCCAGCAACCGCGCTTTGATCAGGACGCGATCGACCGGGTTCGGGCGCAGGTCCTGTCCGGGCTGCGCTCGGAACAGACCGACCCCAATGACATCGCGGGTGAGACATTCGCCAAAATGGCCTATGGCGATCATCCGTATGGATCCAACGGCAAAGGCTCGATCGACAGCGTATCGGCCCTGACCCGTGACGACATCATCGACGCATACAAAGGCGTCTTCGCCAAGGACCGTCTGTATGTGGGCGCAGTGGGCGACATTACACCCGAAGAGTTGGGCGCGTTGCTGGACAATTTGTTGTCGGACCTGCCCGAAACGGGCAAACCGATTCCCGGGAATGCCGAGGTAACGATCCCCGGTGGCGTCACGGTGGTCGAGTTCGACACGCCGCAATCGGTGGCGCTGTTCGGCCAGAAGGGCATCGACCGCGACGATCCGGATTTCTTTGCGGCCTACATCCTGAACCACATCCTCGGCGGCGGCGGCTTTGAAAGCCGCCTGATGCAGGAAGTCCGCGAAAAACGCGGCCTGACCTATGGCGTCGGGACCTATCTGGTGCCCAAGGATCTGGCCTCGGTCTATCTGGGGTCGGTATCCTCGGCCAATGACCGGATCGGGCAGGCTATCGAGGTAATTCGCGACGAATGGCGGCGCGCCGCGACCGAAGGCGTAACCCAGAAAGAGCTGGACGATGCCAAGACCTATCTGACCGGCGCCTATCCGTTACGCTTTGACGGCAATGCCCAGATCGCGGGCATCATGGTGGGCATGCAGATGGAAGATCTACCGATCGACTACATCGCGACCCGAAACGACAAGGTGAACGCGGTGACGCTGGACGACGTGAACCGCGTCGCGGCCGAGCTGCTGGACCCGGACGGGCTGCATTTCGTGGTTGTAGGCAAACCCGAGGGGCTTGAGACCACGAACTGACGCGGAGGGCCGGCAGTCGGCAGGGCTTTTGCAGAATTCCAGACGAGCGGTCATTCAGCGCCGCTCGCCCTGGGCCCCCGTGATCCGGAAGCGTGTGCAACCTTTGGATCGTCCGCGTATCCGGCATCTGTTCCGTGAAATCTGCTTGGAGTTCACGGTCATGCGGGTCCGCCGGCGGGCTTGTTTCACTTGATGGACAGATGTCATCATGAAGCGGAACTGTTTTCGCGGGTAAGGAAGGATCATTGATGCCTTATAATTTCTGGCATTCGAAGTTGACCGACCCTCCCATCCACGTCCCGGCGATTGGACTGCAGTTGTTTGTCCGGATACCGCACGACACCACCGACGAGAATATCTCGGTCATAGAGACAATAAATGAACCGGGGTTTGGCCCGCCCCTGCACCGTCACCCACAAACTGAGATCTTTCGCGTTTTGGACGGGCAGTATCTCTATGAGTGCGATGGAAAGCGCTTTGTTGCAGAGACAGGGGACGTCGTAACGATCCCCGGGGGCGCCGCGCATGCGTTTTGCAACCTTTCCGACGGGCCGGCGCGGCAACTGGTCATGATACTGCCATCCTTCGACACGGTCGCCGTCTTCAACGGGCTGGGAGACATCATGGCAGACGGAGTTCCCGACCGGGACGTGCTGAATGCATTCTCCGAGAAATGGCAGATCGAGTTTCTGGGGCCGCCCCTGCAGCTTTGACGTCGTTCCAATTTACCGCGGGCGCCAAAGTTGGCGGCTGCGTCAAGCATTCACCGGGTTTTCGCGTTTCTTTTCCGGCCAGAACTCATCCACGACCACGTAGGCTATGATGACGAAAAGGGCCGCGCTGGCGACTTGCAGAACGCGAGTGATGCTTTTGACATCGGCCTCATCCGAAAACGGTGAAATCGACCCGCCGTAGACAATCAGGACCGTCGTCAGGGCCGATCCGGCGGCGGCGGCAAGCGGTATCTGGGATTTGCCGAGCGCGCCCAGTGTCACGCATGCGAAAAAGCACAGCAGGATCGGCGTGAGAATGACCGGCGCGATGACGTTGACTTCGTAGCAGATGATGGACGCAGCTGCTCCGAGCAGGTTTGCCGTCAGCATCGCCTTGGCCACGGCTTTGCCGGCAGCAGGCATCGCAGCGAGTTGCTGGCTGAGAAGGGCCACAAAGAACAGAACCAACAGGGCAGACGCACCAGACACAAAAAATGCCAGGGCGAAAGGAACCGTGACAAGCGACATTCTGACGATACGCCGATGCTTGTCAAAGTCAGCGACGGATGCGGCTTTGGCCTGCGTGGCGTTCTGGGGGGCGGCCGGAATCAGCGTGAACGTCAGCGTCGATACGAAACCGGCAAACAACAGATTCAGCGGGATCCAGAATACAAGCACCAGCGCCAGATCCTGAGATTGCAGAACAAGGTTGGGGATCATCAGCGCCCCCATCAGGGCGATGACGCCCGGCAGGACACCGGCACCAGACACGGACCATATGAAGGACAGGATTATCCCGATCGCCACCAGTATGAGAAATACGACCGGATAGGGCGCGAAAACCGATGAGAGCAGGAAAGAAACGAACATCAACGCAATCGAGAAGATGAACAGTTTCGCAAACGCGGCCAGCGGTAACGCGGTAGGTGCCTGAAGGAAGAGCGCAGTGAAAACCGCGCCAACAACCGCCAATGGCCACCCAAGGAAAAGCCCCAAGGAAAAGACGGCGGTCACACCCAGTGCAAGTCTGTAAACGGCGTTTCTGTCCTCAGTACGCATAAGAAAAGATCGAAACCAAACGAATGTATGTCCGACCGACCGCGTTCAGTATCCCGTTGTCGCTGAGGTACATGATGACATCCGCCTGACCGTTCAACTGAAACCTGAGATCGTCCTCCGCGCTTCCGGCCTCGTAGCCCGGCAGTATGATGCGCACGGGAAACCGTTCAGGTTCACGCAGAAAGCCTTTGGTGCTCGGCGGGCTTGCCAATTGTCCGGGAGTGTCGCCGCCACTCAGCGAGACGGCAGCGCTGAAGCTTTCGATTTTGCCCGGGATGATCTGACCGGGGTGCATATCCAGCACGACATCCACCGGAGACCCGACGGTGGCGCGCCCCAGATTGTTCTCGGTGAAATACGCCTCGATCCACACGTCCGTCGCATCAAGAAAGGTCAGCAGATCCTGGCCGGACCGGGCGTATGTGCCGGGCGCAATCAACAAGTTGGATATGACACCGGTAGCCGGCGCGCGCAGTTCGGTCCATTCCAGATTGAGCTCTGCATCCGCCAAAGCCGCCAAGGCACGTTGGATTTTGGGATTCTCATTCCCTTCGTCCCCAAGCCTTTGCTTGGCCTTCTCCAGATCCGCTTTGGCGTTTTCATAGTTCGCCTCGGACTCGGCCAGCTGGCCTCGGGCATCGTCGGCTTTCGAGATGGAAATCAGCCCTTTCTTCTCGAGCGCGAAGACTCGTTCCGTCTGAATGCGCATCGTATCCAGATCGCTCTGCGCGCGGGCCAACTTGGCTTGCGCCGCACTTACCTCGGCCGAGGATGCGCCGACCTCCTGAGTGGCCGCCTCAAGGTCGGCCTGGGCTCTGTCGCGATCAATCTCGTAGGGTCTCGGGTCGATCCGAACCAGCATATCGCCGGCCGAAACGATCTGTCCGTTTTCCACCAATACTTCGATCACGGTTCCCGTGACCTGCGGAACGATTTGGGTCGCCACGGCTTTTACCCGCGCATTCCCGGTGAACGGTGTCTTTCGATCAGCAACCAGATACCAGGTGAGGAAGATGAGAATGACGGCCAGTGTCGTCCAGATCGTCTTCCTCATTTTGCGGCTCCCTCGGCGGTGTCATCCGTCGCTGGTGAAGCGTCGATCCAGACCTTGAACAACTCGTAGAAGACGGCGAACAAGACCGGGCCCATGAAGATTCCGATCAGGCCATAGGCCATCATCCCGCCCAGAACCCCGATGAGGATCACGAGCATCGGTGTCTCCAGGCCTTTTGAGATGAAAACCGGCCGCAGGAAGCTGTCCATTATGCTGACGGGAATGGCCAGAACGGTGAAGATCAGCGCCGCTCCGCCGGACATGGAACTCCATGCATAGATGACCAGCGGCAGAAGAACGAGGCCGGGGCCGATCTGGATGATCGAGAGGATCAGGCAGATGAACGCCAGCGTCGCGGCCGAGGATATCCCGAACAGCGCCAACAAGACCCAGACAACAACGGCCTGAATAGCGGCAACGCCGATTACACCCTTGGTCACGTTCCGGATCGTGGCCCCTGCCAGAGTGACGAATTCGCCGCCGCGTGGCGCAAATACGCGGTTGGCAAAGCGCTGAAGGCCCTGCACCAGATCCGGTCCGGGGCTGAACAGGGCGCCCATGATCAACACCGACAGGGCAAGGCCGAGAAGCCCGATTCCGATCCCCAGAACTTTGCCAAAGAGCGATTTGGTGATCTCGAGGATTTGCGCGCCGTATTTTGCAAGCGCACCATCCAGGTTCCGTTCGAACATGCCCCAGGCATCGGCAAGCTTGGCGCCGACCAGAGGCAGATCCTTCAGGCCTTCCGGCGCCGGCGGTATCTTCAACTCGCCCTTGTCAGCTTGCTCGGCAAACTCGGACCCCAGTTCCGCGGCCCCAGATACCGCCGTTGCGACCGGCCCCAGTGTGAGAACCAGACCCAGCAAAACCAGGATCGTCGTTGCCAGCTTCTTCCGTCCTCCCAGCTTGGACTGAAGCCAATCGAAGGCCGGATAAAGCGCAACGCAAAGAATTGTGGCCCAGATGACCACGCTTGCAAGCGGGGCGACCATGACCAAGGCGCTGTAGAGAAACAGCCCGAGAAACAGCAACCTTATCGCGAGGTCGACAATCTTTGCGTCCTGAGTCTTTTCCATTCCATCCCCCTGGTATGTGTTTTTGTATGTTATACTCAAAAAAACAAATATATATATTTTTTGAGCTTTTAGGGGATGCCCGGCAGTGCGGTGGTTGACTCAGCCCCCAATTTGCAAGCGGATCCTGAGGTGCAAAGCACGCTGTTGCTCACCTTGCCAGAGCCTATTTTTTCGGAGTCTCATCCTCCTGGGATAGGATCGTGTCGGCCACGGTCGTGGCGGCGGTGACGAAGATACCCAGACCCACGATTATGTACGCCATCGTAAAGATCTTGCCCGCAGCGGTTTCAGGAGAAAAGTCGCCAAAACCCACGGTCGAGATCGTCACTACGGAAAAATAGACGGAGTCCAACCAGCTCCACCCCTCGACAAAATGGTAGAACACTGACGCCCAAAGGATCATTCCGACGGTGAAGGCGAGTATGCCTTTCACTCTGCCGTCCTTGAAAGCGACGCCTATCCCACGCGTTATTCTGGTCAGTGAATTCATCATGCCCTCATTCGCAAAAGAATTCACGTATAGCAGTAATTGGATGATTGTGTGAATCCAAAGGGTGAGTTGGCCAGGGCAATGGCGATTTCGTGGCCAGAGAAGGCGTGCGAAACATGTATTCCATTAACATGATGGATAATTGCTCTAGGGTAATCACATGCTGAATCGGGACACTGAGGGATAACGTGCGAATAATTGTCAAAGGTGTCTTGATCTGTTGCGCGGTCGCGCTTGTGGTTTTTGCCGCGGCTTGGCTATTTCTGTCGTCCGCTTTGTTCTCGTCGGTGCGGACCAGTTTCGTTGAGAACCTGATCTCAAGGAAGCTGGGCCAGCAGGTCTTGATTGAGGATGAGGTGCGTTTGGGCCTTGGCCGTCAGTTGCAGGTTTCAGCAGCTGGAATGGTTCTGCCCGCTACGCCCAAAGCCGAGGCGGATCTGGCGGCGATCGATCAGATCGAATTCGAAGTATCTGCACGGGACCTGTGGAACAGCAAGCTGTCGGTGAGCAATCTTTCAGTGTCGGGAGTTCATCTGAACCTGATCACAGACGAAGAAGGCGTGACCAACTGGCAGTCCTTTTCGCGCACCGGGGCCGAAACCGACAAGGCTTCGGAACGTCCGACCCAGCCTTTGGCCGGAATTCTGACGGATCGCACGATCGACCTGAAGGATGTCACTGTACTTTATCAAAACGACCTGAACGGCATTGGACTGGACTTGCAGCTTCCAGAACTGGTTTTGCAGCGCGATGCCGAAACCGATGTTGCCTCGGCGGTCGGAGCGGGGTCGCTCAACGGTCAGAGTTTTGACCTGAAGGGCACGTTCCCGCCCCAGGACCCGTTCCAAGTAGCATTGAGCTTTGATCAGATTTCGGTCGAAGCCCAACAGATTCCTGTGGAGACCGGCCTTCAGGTCAAGACGACCCTCGAGGTCGATCAATTGGGTCAATTGCTCGATGTCCTGAAACTCAACCGCGTGTTGGAGGGTTCGGGCAATGTAGGTGCAACATTCAAGCTGGCAGACGGCGTCGCACGGGTTGATGACCTGTCTGTTCTGGCCGAGCTGGATGGTGGCCAAAGCCTTTCCGTCACCGGACAAATCGGGGAATTGGGCAATCCGGAAGATGTTTCTCTGACGACCCGCATTCGCCTGTATCCTGAGGATGCCGAGCCGGCTCCGGCTGCCTCGCGGTATGACCTCAAGCTTATCGCTGTGGATATGGTCATCGACAGTGTCCCGGGCCAGGTCCCGCAACGGCAGATGGTCATCAAGACGAACGGTTTCACGCTGGACACCTCTGGTGAGGGCCCGCCGCCGATCAAATTCTCCGAGCTTGCCAGAACGCCCGAAGGTGCCCTGAGCGTGGGCAACATCAATTTGAGGATCGGAAACCCCGCCGATCCGTTTATCATTCTGACCGGTTCGGTCGAGGATGCGTTGCAGTTGCAGGGCGTATCCGCCGAAGGTTTGATTGATATTCCGGCAAGCAGTCTGATCTCGCCCGAACTGCTGGGCCCCGATGACCAGCTGGGCAGGTTTTCGGGAGACTTTCATTTGAACGGAAACATCGAACAGCTTGCTTTGACCAATCTGGATGGTCAGACAAGCGAAACCGAGGTCTGGAGCCTGGAGGTGCACGGATCCGTAGAAAATGTCCTCAAGTTCGAGAATCTGGATCTGGCAATCGACGTGGATGTTCCGTCGGGCGCAGATCTTCTGAAGGCCTTGTCGCTGGAGCCGGTGGACACCGGTCGGGCCCATCTTGAAATCGACCTGGTAAGTGAAGGCACCGATTGGAATGCCAACGCCAATGTCGAGGTTTCCGAGTCGGTCTTGAAAATCGCGGCGGATCTTGATGACGCAACAAGCGATCCCGTGCTGCAGGGGTCGATCGAGAGCGATCTGATAAAAATCGATCAAATCCGGACCATCGTTCAGGCGGCCGCCCAACTGCGCAAGATAGGTGGTTCACCGCCGGAGCAGGAAGATGCCGAGCAAGGCGACGGTGACACAGGTCCGTTGAGGGATGTGACCCTCAAACCCATCGGGCGGGCCATTTTGCTGTCGGGTGTGAATGTAGATGTCGACATAGACCTGCGTCACATTGAGGGTGCAAAGGGCATCAGCAGCCTGCAGAGCGAACTGACTCTGGACGAAAACGAGCTACGGGCCGGACCTCTGAAGTTTGAATACGGAGGTGGTCATTTCGACGTCAGCGGGCAAATGGATCTTTCGAATGAGGCACATCTGCTGACCCTGACCGGAAAGGCGGGCGGATGGCAGTTGGATGACCTTCTGCAAAACCTGAACTTCAAGAAAGGCGCCAGCGGTACGGTGTACGCAGATTTCTCGGTTACGGGGGGCACGGAAACCGTCAAGCAATTCGTCGGCACCATGAGTGGCAATGCCACGGTTTCCATGCGTGACGGTTCGATCGAAACCCAGCTTCTGGATCTGGCCGGGCTGGGTATTCTTCCCTGGGTATTTACCAAGGAAAAACAGAAAGTGGCGCCAATCGTGTGCCTGCGCGCGCCGATCAGCATTTCCAACGGAAAAATCGAGACGAAACAGACGACGCTGGAAACAGATCATGTTCAGGTCGTTGTCTTTGGCGCTGTCGACCTGACGGACAAGGTGTTGGACCTGAACATCCAGCCAAGAAAGATTGGCGAGCCACTTGCGCGCAGCCCGTGGCCAGTGACACTGAGGGGAGCGCTCGCTGAGCCCAAGGTCAAAGTCAAGGATGGTCCGAAAAGGCTGAAGCGGTCGGATGGTGCAGACCAGATGCCGGCACAAAGAAAGCTCTGCATCCCGGATATCCTGCAGTTGCAGTAGCGGCGGTTTGCCAAGCGGCCACGGCCCTGCCTGTGTTCGGCAAGGCCGGCCAAGCCTGTCGGACGCGGATCACCCCTTTTTCATGCTGCGCAGCATCTGCCCCATCATCTGGCCGAACTGACCCGAGCCGCGCTGATACAGCGCCCCGTCCACGGCCAGAACCGTACCGCTGACATAGCTGGCCATGTCCGAGGCCAGGAACAGACAGGCGTTGGCCACGTCCTGAGGCGTGCCCCAGCGGCCCAGCGGCACGTCTCGGCGCAGCTGCTCGCCCGCGTCGGGGGTGGGGGCCAGACGCTTGGCGCCCTCGGTGCCCTCGATGAAACCCGGCACCACCGAGTTCACCCGGATGCCTTCCACGCCCCATTCCATCGACAGGGTGCGGGTGATCTGATCGACACCCGCCTTGGCCGCGCAGACATGGGCCTGGCCCTCGTAGGGCAGGTAAGATTGCGGGGCCGAAATGTTGATGATGTTGCCGCCGGGCCGTTTCAGATAGGGATAGGCGCCTTTCAGCACATGTACAGTACCCATCAGGTCGATCTCGACCACGGTGCGGAAGGCGTTGACCGACATCTCCGCCATCAGCGCCGGGAAGTTGCCCGCCGCCCCCGAAACCAGCACGTCGAAATCACCGAGCGCCGCGTGGAACTGTTCCAGCCCCGCGGCGACCGCCTCGGCATCACGCACGTCGAAGGCCGCGCCGATGGTCTCGGCCGCGCCGGCTGCCTTCAGCGCGGCGATGGTGTCGTCCACCTTCTCCTGCGAGCGGCTGGCCACGGCCAGTTTGGCGCCCGAGGCCGCGAAGGCCTCGGCGATGCCCCGATTGATACCGCTGGTCCCGCCGATGACGATGACCGTCTTTCCTGCAAAGTCCATGTAGAGCCTCCCGCTTTGGAGGGGCCCTACTCGCCGTAGGGCACCCAGATGTTCTTGATCTCGGTCGCAGCCTGCAGGAAGCGGCGGGTGTGGTCCATGCCCCAATCGAATGCCGTCGCGTTATTGACCCAGGTCCGTTTCAGGTTCCCGGCCGAGACGACCTCGATCTGTGCTGACAGGTCCGACGACGAGAAGGACCAAACCGCATCCACGTTCAGATGCGAGGCCAGCGGTTTGGCCAGCTCCTCGTGGCTGCCCGTCAGGATATTGACCACGCCTGCGGGCACGTCCGAAGTGTCCAGCACCTGATAGAAATCGGTGGCCGCCAGCGGATAGGGCTCGGACGCCACCAGAACCACCCGGTTGCCCATCGCGATCGCCGGCGCCATGGCCGAGACTAGACCCAGCAGCGGCGCCTCATCAGCGCAAAGCGCGCCGATCACGCCAACCGGTTCCTTCATTGCAATCGCCACGCCCCGGATAGGAACGCCATGCACCTGGCCGTCATACTTGTCGGCCCAGGCGGCTGCAGTGAACAGGCGCTGGATTGCGGCGTCGACTTCTTTCGCGCCGTCCTTGCGGCCGGTCATTGCGTCGATGCGATGCGCGAACTCGTCGGCGCGGGCCGAGAGGTTCTCGCCGATGTAATACAGAATCTGCGCGCGCAGATGGCCGGTTGTTTTCGACCAGCCCGCCGCGCCTGCCGCGGCCTCGACCGCGTTGCGCACGTCCTTGCGGTTGGCCAGACCCACATGGCCCAACAGCCCCGCCTTGCCCCAGACCGCGCGGGAATAGCCGCCATCAGGCCGGGCCTGCTTGCCGCCGACATAGAGCTTGGCGGTACGGTCGATTGGGTCAACCGGGCCGCCTTCGCCCACGACGGGTTCGATTTTCGCCAGCGGCTTGGTCTTGCCCTTGGGCTTGGTATAGGCACTCAGCCCTTCCCAGCCACCTTCGCGGCCAAAACCGCTTTCGCGCACGCCGCCAAAGCCCGCGGCCGCGTCGAACAGGTTGGTGGCATTGACCCAGACCACGCCCGCGACCAGCTTGGGCGCGATGTCCAGCGCAAGGTTGACGTTCTCGGTCCAGACCGTGGCCGCCAGTCCGTAGCGGGTGTTGTTGGCCAGCTCGACCGCCTCGGCCGGGGTACGGAAGGTCGACGAGACCAGAACCGGGCCGAATATCTCCTCCTGCATCAGCGGGTCCGAGGTCTCGAGTCCGGTGATCAGCGTCGGAGGGTAGTAGCAGCCATTCGATGGCAACTCACAGGCGGGCTGGTAAACCTGGCCTACCGCGTTGCCCTCGACCATCGAGGTGATGGTCTGCAGCTGCACCGGGTCCACCACGGCGCCCACGTCGATGCATTTGTCCAGCGGGTTGCCGATGCGCAGCGTGTCCATGCGGGCGCGCAGCTTGGCATAGAACCGCTCGGCGATGCCCTCCTGCACCAGCAGGCGCGAGCCCGCGCAGCAGACCTGGCCCTGGTTGAACCAGATCGCATCGACCAGACCTTCGATGGCACTGTCGATGTCGGCATCGTCAAAGACGATGTAGGGCGACTTGCCGCCCAGCTCGAGCGTGAGGGCCTTGCCCGACCCGGCGGTGGCCTCGCGGATGCGGCGCCCCACGATCGTCGAGCCGGTAAAGGCGATCTTGTCCACGTCTGCCTTCACGATCATCTCGCCCACCGCGCCGTCGCCGGTGACGATGTTGACCACGCCCTTGGGCAGACCGGCCTGCATGCAGATATCGGCAAACAGCAGCGCCGTCAGCGAAGTGTATTCGGCAGGCTTCAACACCACCGTGTTGCCCATGGCCAGCGCCGGGGCCACCTTCCACGCCAGCATCAGCAGCGGGAAGTTCCACGGGATGATCTGGCCGCAGACCCCCAGCGCCTGTGCGTCGGGCAGCTCGGTTTCCATCAGCTGGGCAATGCCTGCGTGATAGTAGAAATGCCGCTGCACCAGCGGAATGTCGATGTCGCGAGATTCCCGGATCGGCTTGCCGTTGTCCAAGGTCTCCAGCACTGCGAACAGGCGGGCGTGTTTCTGGATCAGCCGGGCGATGGCATAGAGGTAGCGGGCGCGGGCCGGGCCGCCCAGCTTTTCCCATTTGGGTTGCGCCTTTCGGGCCGCGGCGACAGCGGCGTCCACATCGGCCTGGGTGGCCTGAGTCAGCTTGGCCAGAACCTCGCCGGTGGCCGGGTTGCGGCTTTCAAACCCTTTGCCCGGCTTGGTGAAGGCGCCGTCGATGAAATGGCCGAACTTGTCGCCCTGATCGACCAGCCATGCCAGGGCCTCGGCGGCACTTTCCGGGGCGGGTCCGTATTCCATGGTCTCGAAAATCTCTTTGACTGTCATTGTTCCTGTCCTCAGCCCATCGGGTGCCGGTAACCGGCCGAGTATGCCCCGGTGACGAAATGTTCCAACTGCCGCTCGATATCGCCCAGCAGCGACGACGCGCCGAACCGGAACAGGTCGGGTTGCAGCCAGCGGTCGCCCAGCTCGTCCTTGATCAGCGACAGGTAGACCAGAGCATCCTTGGCCTTGGAAATCCCGCCCGCGGGCTTGTAGCCCACGCGATAGCCGGTACGGTCATAATAGTCGCGGATGGCGCGGATCATCACCAGCGACACGGGCAGGGTGGCGTTGACGCTTTCCTTGCCGGTCGAGGTCTTGATGAAATCCGCCCCCGCCATCATGCAGACCAGCGAGGCGCGCGCCACGTTGCGCAGACTGCCCAGCTCGCCGGTGGCGAGGATGGCCTTTACATGCGCATCGCCGCAGGCGGCGCGAAACGCCTTCATCTCGTCATAGAGCGCCTGCCAGTCGCCCTTCAGCACATGGCGGCGCGAGATCACGATGTCGATCTCCTCGGCCCCGGCCTTTACGCTTTCCTCGATCTCGGCCACGCGCAGGTGAAAGGGCGACAGACCCGCCGGAAAGCCGGTGGACACGGCCGCGACCGGAATGCCGGTGCCTGTCAGCGCATCCACCGCCGTTTCGATCATGTCGTGATAGACACAGACCGCGCCGGTGGTAATCGGCGGCATGTCCAGCGCCTTGAGCAGCGCAGGTGACACGGGCTGGCGGGCCTTGGCGCACAGGCGGCGCACGCGGCCCTCGGTATCATCGCCCGAAAGGGTGGTCAGGTCGATCATGGTGATCGCCTTCAGCAGCCACGCGGCCTGATGCTCTTTCTTGACCGACCGGCGCCCGGGCAGGGTCGCGGCGCGGCGTTCAATGGCCGAGGTGTTGGCCTGCACGGCGCGCACCCAGTCCAGGTCCAGATCCATGCCGGGATTTCGGGGCTCGGTCACTTGCGGCAGATGCGCGGTGCGCACGGGGCTTTCTGAGCTCTGCGTATCCATTGTCACGTCCTTTGGGAGGTTTGCGCCAAAATCGCACGGGAAACAGCCAAAGGAAAGGCAAACCAGACGCCTTTGGCCACTTTTTTGACCAATTGGACAAATTCGGCTTTTTCTTGCGAGTAATTCGCAACACGGTTGACTTAGTTGCGAATGGTTCGCATATTCATTCTCAACTGGTACTCGGAACGAGGTCACATATGATTCGCCGCAGTTTTCTTCTTGCCCTTGCTCTTGGCGCCGCGCTGCCCTTGGCGGCGTGGGCCGAGGCGCCGCTGAAGGTCGTGGCGACGACCGGAATGATTGCGGACGCCGTGCAGCAGGTCGGCGGTGATCAGGTCGAAGTCAAAGGGCTGATGGGGCCCGGAGTCGACCCGCACGGCTATCGCCAGACCCGCAGCGATATCGTTGCCGCGACAAGGGCCGACCTGGTCTTGTGGCACGGCTTGTATCTTGAGGCGCAGATGGAAGACTTCTTCCACGACCTGGAGCGCAAACGCAAAGTCGTTGCCGTGGCGGATGCCATCGACAAGTCGAAACTGCGTGCGCATGCCGACTATGCCGACAAATACGATCCGCATGTGTGGATGAGCCCGGTTTTGTGGAAAGACGTCGTGGTCGAGGTGCAAAAGGCGCTGACCGACGTGCGGCCAGACTCCGCCGCTTATTTCGCCGCCAACACCCAGCGTTTTCTGGCCGAAATCGACCAGTTGGACGCCTATGGGAAGAAGGTGCTGGCCCAGGTGCCCGAAGACAACCGGGTGCTGGTCACCGCCCATGACGCCTTTGCCTATTTCGGCGAGGAATTCGGGTTCGAAGTGTTGGGGATCCAGGGTATCTCGACCCAGTCCGAGGCGGGGCTGAACCGGATCGGAGAATTGGTCAACACTTTGGTCGCGCGCGACCTGACCGCCGTCTTCGTTGAAAGCTCGGTCTCGGATCGGTCGATGCGGGCGTTGATCGAGGGTGCGGCGGCGAAGGGTCATACCGTCTCGGTCGGGGGTGAGTTGTATTCGGACGCCATGGGCGAGCCGGGTACCTATGAGGGCACCTATATCGGGATGCTGGATCACAACATCACGGTTATCGCGCGGGGCCTGGGTGCGGATGTGCCCGAACGCGGCATGTCCGGCAATCTGTCGGCGGGGCTCTGACCATGTTGGAGCTTGCGGCTGGAAAATCGGCATCAAACGGGGACCTGACGGTGCAGGACAGCCCGCTTGTGATCCGGGGGATGACGGTATCCTACGGCCAGAAACCGGCCATTTTCTCGGTAGATATGACGGTGCAGCCCGGGGCCATGACGGCGATCATCGGACCGAACGGCGCTGGCAAATCGACGCTGCTCAAGGCGGCGCTGGGTATCGTCAAGCCGCTGTCGGGCCAGGTGCTGGTGTTCGGCAAGGCGTTGGACCGGCAGCGGGCCCGTATCGCCTATGTGCCGCAGCGCGCCAGCGTCGATTGGGATTTCCCGACGCGGGTCATCGATGTGGTCCTGATGGGCCTGTCGCGGGAACTGGGCTTGCTGGGCCGGGTCCGGATGCGACACATGGCCCACGCGATGGAGTCTCTGCATCGGGTCGGGATGCATGAGTTTGCGGACCGCCAGATCGGCCAGCTTTCGGGTGGTCAGCAGCAACGTGTGTTCCTGGCGCGCGCACTTGCTCAGGATGCCGATCTGTACCTGCTGGATGAACCGTTTGCCGGGGTCGATGCCGCCACCGAAAAAGCGATCATCTCGGTCCTCAAATCCCTCAAGGAAGCCGGCAAGACGGTGGTCGTGGTCCACCATGACCTTGCCACGGTCACGGATTATTTCGACCACGTGTTCCTGATCAATACCCGCAAGGTCGCCGAGGGCCCGGTGGAGCAGGCCTTTACCGCCGAGACTCTTCAGGCCGCCTACGGGGGGCGGCTTGCCACCGCCCAGATCAACCAGATCTCGGGCACTGCGGGCTGACACATGCTGTGGGACGCACTGACCCTGCAATTGGGGTACAACGCCACCTTGGTTGCCATCGGCGCCACGCTGCTTGGGTTTTCGGCTGGCGTGACAGGCACCTTCCTGTTTCTGCGCAAGCGGGCGCTGGTCAGTGACGCCATCAGCCATGCGACCCTTCCGGGCGTCTGCATCGCCTTTATGGTTTTGGTGGCGCTGGGCGGAACCGGGCGAAACCTGATCGGACTGCTGTCCGGTTCCGCGATTTCGGCCGCCATGGGCCTTTTGTGCATGAATTGGCTGATCCGCCGCACCCGTCTGGCCGAGGACGCGGCGATCGGGGCGGTCCTGTCGGTCTTCTTCGGCTTTGGTATCGTTCTGCTGACAATCATCCAGACCATGGGAGTGGGCCGACAGGCCGGGCTTGAGGGGTTCTTGCTGGGCTCGACGGCCGGGATGCTGTGGTCTGACGCTCTGATCATCGCGATCGGCGGCGCTGCAACGCTGCTGCTCGTCATGATCATCCGCCGCCCCATGATGATGGTGGCGTTCGATTCCGAATATGCGGCCGCCTTGGGGCTGCCAGTGCATCGCATCGACCTTGCGATGATGGGACTTGTCATGGCGGTCACGGTTGTCGGGCTGAAGATCGTCGGATTGATCCTGATCGTGGCTTTGCTGATCATACCCGCCGTCACGGCGCGGTTCTGGTCGGACCGGTCCGACCATGTGGTGCTGTTGTCGGGGGTCATTGGTGGGTTGTCGGGCTATCTGGGTGCGGCGGTGTCCGCCTCGGCGCCCAACTTGCCGACCGGACCGATCATCGTCCTGTTCAGCTTTGGCTTTTTTGTCGTATCGCTGTTTCTGGCTCCGGTGCGCGGCGTATTGGCCGCAATCGTGCGGCATCTGCGGTTCCAGCGGCGGGTTCACATCCGACAGGGGTTGCTGGCGCTTGCACAAGGCCAGAACATCTATGAGCCCTACACACTTCGCCTGCTGCGTCAGGCCGGACTTGCCCGGCCCGACGGGGTGGCTACGGATGCCGGCAGAGCGCAGGCGGCCAAGGCGCTGCGCGACGAGAAACGCTGGGAAATCGTACGCGCCGACAATGCGCACGAGGCAGCCGCCGCCCTGTATGACGGGTTACGCGACATCGAAACGGTTCTGACCCGGGACCAGATCGACGACATCGACCGCCGCATCGGCAGACCACGGGAGGTTCGCCCATGAGCGGTGAAGAATTCGTTCCCTTGTCCCTGACGCCGCTGCTGATCGGGACCTTCGCGGCCATCGCCTGCGCATTGCCAGGAAACTTCCTTGTGCTCCGCAAACAGGCGCTGATCGGCGACGCCATCAGCCATGTGGTTCTGCCCGGAATCGTCGTGGCCTTTCTCGTCACCGGCGCGATCTCGACCTGGCCGATGATGCTGGGCGCCGCCGGCGCGGCGGTTGTCGCCGTTGTGCTGATCGAGACCATCCGGAGGCTGGGCCAAATCGAACCGGGCGCCGCAATGGGAGTCGTGTTCACCACCATGTTTGCCGGAGGGGTGCTGCTGTTGGAGCAGACCGACACTTCGAGCGTTCATCTGGATGTCGAACACGCACTCTATGGGAGCCTGGAAAGCCTGATCTGGCTTGACGCGACTGGCTGGTCCTCGCTGCTGGATCCGGTCGCGCTGGCCGGCCTGCCGCCTGAGCTTGCTCGGATCGCCCTGACCCTGGTGGGTGTCAGCCTGTTCGTCTGGCTGTTCTGGCGGCCGCTCAAGATCTCGACCTTCGACGAAGGCTTTGCCCGGACGATCGGAATTCGAACCGGGGCGCTGGGAATGGCGCTGGTGATTGCGGCGGCGATTGCAGCCGTGGCCGCGTTTGATGCCGTCGGCTCGATCATCGTGATCGCAATGTTCATCTGCCCGCCGGCCGCCGCCCGGATGATGACCGACCGGCTTGAGACCCAGATTGCCTGGAGTGTTGTCTTCGCCATCCTGTCCGCCGTGTCCGGCTATATCCTGGCTGGATATGGCCCGCTGTGGTTGGGCGGGTCGGACGCCGTCAGTGCGGCCGGGATGATTGCCACCATGTCCGGCCTGATTCTGGCTTTCGCGGCCGTGTTTGGCCCCTGCCGGATGCGCGCAGCGGCGCCGGGTCCGGGCTGATCCGGCGTGTTCCCGCCACCCGGTCCAGTCGGTGATCGGCCAAACTTTGCCCACCAAACGGGGCAAGCGAACCTTAAGCAGATTTGTCCAACGCACCGTGTTAGACACCGCGCCATTACATCGTTAATGACCACCACTCACCACGGATCGTCCGGGCAATCGTGAAACTTATGGCAACCAATTCGGGTTGCGCATCTCGATTGGCCGGGCGATCCGACCCCCTATACCAAAGCAGCGTAAACCGGTGGCAGAATCGCGTGCGATTGTGCTAGGTCTAGCGGTATGGCGCAGGCAAACCCCAATATCAGCGAAAATCGCCCGGTAATCCGGCAACTCGACGAGGCCGCGATCAACCGCATCGCCGCCGGTGAAGTGGTCGAACGCCCCGCTTCCGCCGTCAAGGAACTGGTGGAGAACGCGATCGACGCCGGCGCGACCCGGATCGCCATCGACATCGCCGATGGCGGCAAGACCTTGATTCGCGTCACCGACGATGGATGCGGTATCGCGCCCGAGGATCTGCCGCTGGCCCTGTCGCGCCACGCGACCTCCAAGATCGACGGGTCGGACCTGCTCAACATTCACACCTTCGGGTTCCGGGGCGAGGCGCTGCCCTCGCTGGGCGCGGTGGGGCGCCTGACCATCACCAGCCGCGCGCCGGGGGCCGAGGCGGCCCAGATCCGCGTCGCCGGCGGCAAGATGGAAGGCGTCAAGCCCGCCGCCCTGCGCGCCGGCACCGTAGTCGAGCTGCGCGACCTGTTCTATGCCACGCCCGCGCGGCTGAAATTCATGCGTACCGACCGGGCCGAGGCTCAGGCGATCTCGGACACGGTCAAGCGGCTGGCCATGGCGGAACCCTCCATCACCTTCACCCTGCGCGATGTCTCGGGCGGGGGCGAGGGGCGCGTGGTGTTCCGCGCCGACCGCGAAAACGGAGACCTGTTCGACGCGCTGCACGCCCGGCTGGCCCGCATCCTGGGGCGCGAGTTTGCCGAGAATGCCTTGCGGATCGACGCCACGCGTGAGGGGATCAGGCTGTACGGATATGCCGCGCTGCCGACCTATTCGCGCGGCGCGGCGGTGGCGCAGTTCCTGTTCGTCAACGGCCGTCCGGTGCGCGACAAGATGCTGACCGGGGCCTTGCGCGCGGCTTATTTCGACTTCCTCAGCCGCGACCGGCACCCGGCGGCGGCGCTGTTCATCGACTGCGAGCCAACGCTGGTGGACGTGAACGTGCACCCCGCGAAATCCGAGGTGCGGTTCCGCGATCCCGGCGTGGCGCGGGGGCTGATCGTCTCCAGCCTGCGGCACGCGCTGGCCGAGGCGGGGCACCGCGCCTCGACCACCGTGGCCAACGCGACGCTGGGTGCGATGCGGCCCGAACCGGCCCCGGTGGCACCCGCGCGGGTCTATCAGATGGACCGGCCCTCGCCCGCGACACGGGCCATGGCCTATCAGGCGCAGGCACCTGGCTTTGCTGATCTTGCCAATGCCTACAGCGGCAGCGTGGTCGAGCCCGTGGCCGAGCCCGCCTCTGCGCAGCCCGACCAGACACCGCCCGAGCATCTGCCCCTGGGGGCCGCGCGCGGGCAGGTGCATGAAAACTACATCATCGCCCAGACCGCCGACGGCATGGTGATCGTGGACCAGCACGCCGCGCATGAACGGCTGGTCTATGAGAAACTCAAGAAGCAGATGGCCGAGAACGGCGTGGCCGCGCAGGCGCTGCTGATCCCCGAGATCGTGGAACTGTCCGAGGGCGACTGCGCCCGCCTGCTCGCGGTGGCCGACGACCTGTCGCGCCTGGGTCTGACCATCGAGCCCTTCGGCGGCGGAGCGTTGGCGGTGCGCGAAACCCCGGCCATTTTGGGGGAGGTCAATGCGCGGGCGATGATCCTGGATATCCTGGACGAGCTGGCCGATCAGGGCGAAAGCCAGACGGTGCAGGCGCGGATCGAAGCGATTCTCAGCCGCGTGGCCTGCCATGGCTCGGTCCGCTCGGGCCGCCGGATGCGCGCCGAAGAGATGAACGCCCTGCTGCGCGAGATGGAGGCGACGCCCCATTCGGGCCAGTGCAACCACGGGCGGCCGACTTACGTGGAACTGAAGCTGAGCGATATCGAGCGCTTGTTCGGCCGCAGTTGATCCGACCGCCGGTCGGCGGTAGAAAAGAAGAAACAAAACAAGAACGCGCAGGTTGAGATGATAGAAATCGCAGGCACCCAATATTCACTGAACGATCCCATGGTGATGGCCGCCCTGATCGGGGCGGGGGTGGTTCTGCTGATCCTCGTTCTGCTGTTCCTGGCCCTGCGCGCGGCCAACCGCTCGGCCCGGATGGCCGAGCCGCTGGCGCAGCAGCTGGCCTATCTGGGCCAGCATGTGCAGCAGTTGGGGCAGGGGCAGGAGCAATTGCGCGGCGGGTTGCAGCATGTCTCGGACACGCAGGCCAATGCGCAGGTGCAGGTGATCCAGACGGTCGAGGCGCGGCTGTCGGCGGTGCAGCAGCAGATGAACGACCGGCTGGCCGACAACGCCATGAAATCCGCCCGCGCGCTGGCTGAGATGCAGGAGCGGATGAAGGAAACCCTGCATGGGTCGTCGAAGCAGACAGCGACCTCGCTGACCCAGCTGCAAGAGCGTCTGGCCGCCATCGACAAGGCGCAGGACAACATCACCAAGCTTTCGGGCGACGTGCTGTCGCTGCAGGACATCCTGTCGAACAAGCAGACCCGCGGCGCCTTCGGCGAGATCCAGTTGAACGACATCGTGTCCAAGGCGCTGCCCTCGGACAGCTATGTGCTGCAGGCGACCCTGTCGAACGGCAGACGCGCCGACTGCCTGATCCGCCTGCCCAACCCGCCGGGGCCCATCGTGATCGACAGCAAGTTCCCGCTGGAGGCCTATGAGGCGTTGGTGGGCGCCGGCAATGACATGGAGTTGAAGGCGGCGGTGCAGATGTTCCGTAGCACGGTGCGCAAGCACATCACCGATATCTCGACCAAGTACATCCTAGACGGCGAAACCGCCGACGGGGCGCTGATGTTCCTGCCCTCCGAGGCGGTCTATGCCGAGTTGCACGCCAAGTTCCCCGAACTGGTGCAGGAGAGTTTCTCGAAACGGGTCTGGATCGTCTCGCCGACCACCTGCATGGCCACGCTGAACACGATGCGGGCCATCCTCAAGGACGCGCGGATGCGCGAACAGGCGGGCGCGATCCGCAAGGAGCTGGGCCTGCTGCACAAGGATGTCGAGCGTCTGGGCGACCGGGTGGCCAATCTCGACCGGCATTTCGGGCAGGCGGCCAAGGATATCTCGGAAATCAAGATCAGCGCCGAAAAGGCCGGCAGGCGCGCGCAGCGGCTGGACAATTTCGATTTCGATGAACTGGCCCCCGAAGACCGGGCCAACGTGGTGCCGCTGGGCAAGTCCGAGGGCTGAGGCCTACTGGATCGACAGGTCCAGGTTGTAGCCAACGGTCTTGCCGGTATCCCGGTCGTTGCCCATCAGGTAGACGCGGATAGTATAATTCCCATCCTCGGGCAGGTTGATGCGGGCGGTGGTGCCCTCGATCGAGCCGTTGTAGATGGCAACCCCGTCGCTGCCCGGCGGCAGGATGTTGAAATAGGCTACGCCGCTGCCATTGGTTTCGCTGACCTGAAGCTCGGCGAACAGTTCCTGCCCGCCCTTGGCGCCCAGTACGTAGTCGAAGTATTCATCACCCGTAACGGTGCCGTTGACCATTGTGCCAAAATTTCCGGGCTGGAACTCCACCTCGGCTGTCCTTTGGGCCGATGCGGGCACGGCCACAACGGCAATGAACAGGGCTGCCAGAGCTTGTTTCAACATTCTGCATATCCTCCCGGTGATTCCCGGCAACAAACCTAGCACAACCGAGGGGCCGTTCAAATTCGCAGGAAGGGCTGCACCAACCGTGGGATCAGGCTGTTGAACTTCAGCGGAGCGTCTGTCACCGCCAGGCAGATGCAATCCTCGGACATGTCGGCCACGGGCGTGTGTTCCAGGTCCTCGTCTGCAATCTCGACATCGCCGCGGGCGAAATGATCCACCTCGTCGGAAAACGCGCCTTGCAGAACCATGGTCAGTTCCATGCCCTTGTGGCCGTGGTCCGGTACTGCGGCACCGGCCGGAATGAACAACAGGCGCGCCATAGCATCGCGCGAGGTTGGCAGAATGGCCTGCTTGACGCCCATCCCAATCGGCTTCCAGCGGATGCTGTGCACGTCACCGCCGACGTAATCCTGCAACGGGGCCGGAAGCACATCGCATTTCGCGCGCGCGGGCTTGGGGGTCGGAGCACCCTGCGCGATCAGAGCCATTGTCGATGACAGGGCATCCGCGGACAAAGGTGCGGCTTCGACCTGGTCCTCAAGCATGTGTCCGCCCACCGCGTCATAACTCTCAGCGCGGGCGCGACAATGGTCGCACAGGGACAGGTGGGTCGCGACCATCAGGTCGAACGCTTCGGGCAGTGTGCCCGAGGCGTAGGCCATCAGCAGGTCGTCCGTCAGGTGATGTTTGATCTCGTGGCTCATCTCTATCATCTCAGTTCATCGCGTGGCGCAAGCGGTCCAGCGCCAGCCGTATTCTTGATTTGATGGTGCCCAACGGAAGCCCGGTCTGCGAGGCGATCTCGCGATGGCTCAGGTCACCAAAATATGCCTTCTCTATCAGTTCCCGCTGTGCCTCGGGCAATTGCAGCAGGGCCGTCTTCAGTTGCGCCGTTTCCTGTTGCAGCGCGATTACGTCTTCCTGTTCGGGTTCCGCTTCGGGACCCCATGTCAATTCTTCCGGTTCAGGACGCCGCTGTTTTCGAATGGCGTCGATGCGTTTGTTCCGCGCGATCGTAAAGACCCATGTCGCCACGGTGGCCCGTGACGGATCAAACAGATGCGCCTTGTGCCACAACGTGGCCATGACTTCCTGCGCGCACTCCTCGGCCAACGTCGCGTCCGAACCCGACCGGATCAGGAACGCTTTGACCCGAGGGGCAAAGTGCTGGAACAGCTCGGCAAACGCCGCCTGATCCTGCGACTGACGGATGCGTTGGACGTGGGACACCCACTCGCATCTTGCTGCGCCATTATTCTTCGTACCGTTCACCGACGATCCCTTGGTTCGTTTCGTGCCTCGCCCAGCCGGCCGCGCCGCCGGGGCGGTCGCGACATCGTCCGGAACAACGGTGTCCATCTCGGTAAACATAACTATATTACGGTGCCGCACCCAAGTCGGATCACGCCTGCCCGAGATTTTTGATCCGGTCGCGCGTTTTTTTCGTATCATGATCATGGATGTTCGCTGAAAAACGCAGCCGATCCAGAATGTTGACCGCTAGAAAAGATCAGTCCGACCATGCCAGAAATCGACTTCGTTCCGGCCCATACCTTTCACGGAAGGAAAGGTGCCATCGAGAACGCCTTTCGCTACTCGGTCGACTACATTCTGCTGGATCCCGAACAGGCAGCGGAAACGCCCGCGTTGTTTTCGGTAGATAGACCCAACCTCACCGGCTGGCGGACCCGCGATCATGGAGGTGTGCCTGGCGATGGTCGGGGTGCCCCGTGGCTCCGCGACAGTCTGCGGGCGATGCAAATCCCCCAACCCGCGCAGGTTCTGTTGCTGACCCAACCCCGGGTGCTGGGCCACGTATTCAACCCGGTCAGTTTCTGGTTTTGCCTGAATGACGCAGGCGCACTGTTTGCCGTGGTGGCCGAGGTCACCAACACTCATGGAACGCGGCACAGCTATGTCTGCCACAAGCCGGGGTTTGACGTGATCGCTCCTTCTGACCGGATTTGCGCGACCAAGGTCATGCATGTCTCGCCCTTTCAAAAGATCGAGGGCACCTACACTTTCCGGTTCGACCTGCGCCCGGATCGGGTCGGGGTTTGGATCGACTACGGCCGCGACGGGGGCGGTTTGATTGCCACGCTCACGGGCATCCGGCAACCTCTCACCAATGGCGCGATCCTTCGTTCGCTGCTGCGACGCCCGTTTGGCGCGCGGCGGGCGGTTGCATTGATCCACTGGCAGGCACTGAAACTGTGGGTCAAGAAGGCCACCTTCCGACCGTTCCGCACCGCACCGGTGCCATCTCACCCCGTCTCGCGCCCGCACGAGTGACGATCTGCAGTTTGCGCAAGATCAAGGACGCAGGCGCTGTGCAATGATTGAGATGGACTCCAATTGCGGACAGAGGAGTTGAAACCAATGCTGGAAATCTCGCCAACCAAAGTCGCCCAGGTCGCCATGATGGGCCGCGAACTGGATCGCGCCGAGGGCGAGCTGCGAGCTTTTATCGATCGCATGGACGAGGACGAGCAAGCCGAGTTGGTCGCGATCATGTGGATTGGACGTGAAAGCTTTTTCCCGGACGACCTCAGCGAGGCGATCGCTACGGCCAAGGCCGAGGCATCGACGCCATGTGCCGATTACCTGATCGGCACGCCGCATCTGTCGGATCACCTTGAGAACGGGTTGGACGCGTTGGGCATCTCGGCCGAAGATGTCGAGAACGACCTGATGTAGACTTGGTCGCCCGCACGGTGTTTCTGCGCTATGCTCCGGGGCAGAGGGCGCCGTGTATGGCACAGCGCCCGGTCCACAGCAGGGGCGCCAGATGCCGCGGATGTTGAAGACGATATTGGTGTTGGCCCTTATGGCCGTTCCGGCGTGGCCGCAGCGTCCGGCGCGGGCCTGCACTGTTTGTCTGTCGCTTCCCGAAAACTCTCTGGCCGACCGGTTGTTGTCTGCTTCGGTCATCGTTCTGGCCGCGCCCGCGCCCGACGACCCGTTCCGCTATGCACCCGTCGGGTTGCTGAAAGGCAGTTGGGACGAGGTTTCGAACCTCCCCCAGATACCGTTTCTGGTGGACAGCAGCACGCGGAATGCCCTGCGGGCCGATCCTGACCGGGTGGTCCTGATGATCTATGGCCCAGGCAGCCGGGACAAGGCCGGGCGCGCCTTTGATCAGTCCTGGACCAAGGGGTTTCTGATGACGCCGCAGCGGTCCGGTTTTGTTGTCGAGGTACAGGCGCAAGGCCAAGGCTGGCGGTTGGACGGATCCCGATCCGCCGAGCGCGCCGCGTTTTTCGCCGTCTATCTGAGTTCCGGTGACCGGTTGTTGCGGAACACCGCTCTCATCGAACTCCACCGGGCACCCTATGCGGCTGTGCGCGACCTGCGCGATGCTGCTGCAACCCCGTATCTTCTGCGCGATTTGCGGAGCCTGAATCGCGTAGCCTATGCCCCGGCAACGATCCGGCTGCTGGGCCTGCAATCTGATCCGGCCGCGGCAAAGGCGGTGCGCGCGGTCTATCCAAAGGCGGTCGCCACCGGAGGGTTCAATCTGCGCGAATGGGCGCTTGCCGGTATCGAAATCGACGGCGACCAAGCCCTGAGCACGATCAAGGAGGCTCTGACCGCCAGCCCGCTTTCTCCAAAGGATCGCCGGGCGATCATCGCGGCGCTGATCGACGGCGGCGAAGCGATGCCGGAACACCGCGGGAAAATCCTGGATATCTTTGTCGACGAGATGGCGCACGACAAAAGCACGGCCGGGCAGATCGCCCTGGCCACGCGCGATTGGGGGGATGATACGCTTGCCCCTGCGCTGCGGGCGCTTCTTGCTGACCCGCAGATCGACCCCGCCACCGCCTTCGCCATCCGGGTGGCCCTGCCATCCGGTCAGTGACTCTGCCCATCATGACGTCAGGTTAACAAAGCTTAATCCGTTGGTACGGAACCGTTAACGCGGCGTCCTTTTATCTGATGACAGTACTGCAATGCAGTTCGGTTTTCAGGAGGACAAACCAATGGCAACCGCACAAACCACACAGTCGAACCACAGCCTGTTTCATGACCTTTTTGCAAAATACGCCGAGGCCAAGACCGAACGGTTTCGGAAGCAGATCTTTGCGAAGACGGTCCGTGACCTCGAACGCCTGAGCGACCAGCAGCTCCACGATATCGGCATCACCCGCTCAGACATCCCCCAAACGGCCTATCAGAGCGTCTATCAGCGCGCCGCGTTTACGCAGTAACCAGGGCCGCGCCCCAAAAGGACACCGGCCAAACCGGGAGGAAACAGCCGATGCTCGACACAATGCAACCGACTCAACAACCCTGCCCATCCGCCAGCGCGCTGCTACTGTTCGATCGCGCCATGCGCATCCGGGCGGTCAAGGATGACATCGTACGCGCGGCGCAACATCTGAGTGGTCTGGATGACCGGCAGCTGTCCGAGCTTGGCATCAACCGCAGCGATCTTGAGGAAACGATCGAGCGCTACATCTGAACCACAGGCGCCGATCGAACGGTCGGTCACAATACCAGAAAAAAGCCATTCCGGTGCGTCCGGAATGGCTTTTTTGGTTGGTTCAGGCCAAGTGGTCGACCACCTGCAGGTGCTGTGCCAGCTTGTCGATCTCGGCCATCCAGGCCTGAACCAGTTTCGGATCGCTGGGCGCGGCATGGACACCGGCGGGAATGGCGCGGTCCTGCACCGCCTCGACCGCCAGCGAAACCGGGATCGACACCAGACGCGCCATCGCGCTGCCGCGCGCGTCGCCCCAGGCATCCATCACGTAGGTCTTGTGCCAGACGGCCTTGCCATCCTTCTCGGCCTTCAGCCCGACACAGAGCACGACGCGGTCCGGCTCACCCTCTTCATAGGCGTTCTCGGCCCAGAACTGGTCGGACATTTCCTTGAGCCGGGCATCGCCCTCGGGGCCTTCCAGCGTTTCGATCTCGCGGAACACGTCCGACCAGGCATCCGACCAGCCGTTCAGCCGCAGGGTGCCGCGGACGAACTCCTTGACCGGCCAGTGCTCCTCGAAATGGTACTGCTGCATGAAGGGGATTGAATCGCGGTTCGGATAGACCTCGAAGCTCTCGGGCGTGGGAAGCGGCGCGACATAGGTGCTGATCGCGTCCCAGGGCCGGGCCACGTCCAGCGGGGCATAGTCGCGGATCGACCGCGAGGGCGAACGCAGCGCCTTGAGCACACCCAAGGGCGACCAGCTGAACTTGTAGCGGAACGGGTTGGGGTTCTTGGGGATGCCGCCGCAATAGGAAATGAAGCTGAGGTGGTTTTCCGGGTCGAAGGCGTCGGACGCGCGGTAATCGTCCACCAGCGCATGGGCCATCAGGTGGTCGATGCCCGGGTCCAGCCCGACCTCGTTGACCAGCGCGACGCCGGCCTCGCGGGCTTTGTCGTCCAGCGCGCGCATCTCGGGCGCGATGTAGGAGGACGAGACGAAATGCGCGCCCTTCTCGATCGCCAGTTCCGCCAGCGGCACGTGCCAGTCGCCCGGCAGCATCGAGACGATCACGTCGCCCTTTTCCAGCACCGCGCCCAGCGCATCAATGTCGAAGGCCCGGATGTCGTCGGACAGGTCACCGACCTCGGCGCGGGCCTTGCCGACGGTCCGGTTCCAGACGGTGACCTTGTGGCCGGCCTCGATCAGGCGGCGCAGGCCGGGGATGGCCGACAGGCCGGTGCCACACCAGTGAATCGTCATGGCTCAGATCCTTTCGATATGGGATTTGAAGGTGTCCTCGGCCCGCGCCCAAACGCCCGAGGTCAGGTCGGTCAGGGTCAGCAACGAGGGCAGAAGCTGCGCGGCGTAGTCTTCCGAGCTTTCGACCGGCAGCATCGAGGGCAGGTTGTCGATGGCCATGACGTCGAGAACCGGGTCGGTGGCCACGCGTAGGGCGGGTTCTTCCCAGGTTGTGGCGCGGTCATAGACCGGCACCGGGTTGTAGTCGCTGTCGGGGTCGCAGGCCACGTCGCCGATGGCGGTCAGCTTGCGCGGGGCATTCAGCGCCTCGCGCGGGACAAAGACCGGGGTGCCGGGGCGCGCGAAGATGCAGTTGAGGAAGATGTCGTGTTCGAGGATCTCCGGGAACGGCCCGCCATCGGCGGTTTCGGCCATGTCCCATTTGGTCACCTCGACCCCCATCGCCTCGCACAGATCGGACGCGCCGGTGCCGACCCTTCCAAGCGCGCCGATGACGATGGCGCGGGGGCGGGGAGCGCCGGTGGCGTCCAACTCGGCCAGAAGTTCGGCGTTCAACGCGTCCTTGCCGGGATAGACGCCGACGGGGCCGCAGATCTCGCCCCGCTGCTGCGCCGCCCAAGTCTTGAGCGTGACCGCCGCGCCGGCATACCCGGCCCAATAGCCGAAGGCCGCGACCCGCCGCCCGGTCTCGTCCACCAGGTATTCCAGGTCATACAGCGTGCCACCACCGGCCTTGAACCGTTCCAACAGCTTGCGGCCCGAATGCTGGCCCTTGAAAGCATGGCCGAACATGATGTGGCGGTGCGGCAAGGGCGTGCCGTCCTCGGGCAGTTCCTTGAGGCCGAAGATGATCGCGTCCAGCGGCGCCTCCGGCCACGAGTTCTCCGGCGCGATTTCGCAGCCCGCCGCGCGGTAGCCGTCGATCGGGATGGCGCGGACATGGCTTTCCTCGACCGTCACGCGGATGCCCGCCGCGATCAATTGCGCCGCGCCCTCGGGCGTCAGCCCCACCCGTTCCTCGTTCGGGCGCTGTTCGGCCCGGACCCAAAGATGTGTCATGCGATGTCCTTTTGTCAGAGCATTCCGGCGGCCCGTACCGCCTGAACCGAGGGTCGGGCCTCCATCGCCGCGCGGAAGGCCTGGATCTTGGGAAAGGCAGTGACATCGACCCCGTCACCTTCCAACCAGCTGCAAACCACGTAGAGATAGGCGTCGGCCAGCGAGAATACCTCGCCCAAAACAAACGGGCCGCGCAGCCCGTTTGACGAGATGTAAGCGCAGGACTCGGTCATCGTCTGGGCCACCTTGCCCTTCATGTCCTGCCAGCTGGACTCCTGATCCGCCCAACGGTGACCGCGCATTTTGTGCGCATGGTTCACATGCATGGTCGAGGCCAGGTAATACATCACCTCGCGCATCCGCGCGGCCAGGACCGGATCGTCCGGAACAAGCCCGGCCTTCGGGGCCTTGGCTGCAATGTATTCAAGCAGAGCGCCGGTTTCCGTCAGAATGCCACCATCGACCACCAGAGCGGGAACGCGACCCTTGGGGTTGATCTGCTTGTAGCCCGCCGTCGTCTGCTCGCCCGCAGCGAAGTCCAGTTTGATCGCCTCATAATCCAGACCGGCTTCCTCAAGCGCGATGACGACGGCGATCGAGATAGTGCGGGGTGCGTAGTAGATCTGCATCTGGGACCTCCGATCCGGTTACAGGTGGGTCTGGGCGAAATGCCGGTCCGGCGCTTCCAGATGCGGAACCGCGTTGAACAGAACCGGGCTCAGGTCCGCTCCGATCGGGTGCAGACGATGCAATGAGGTGTTCATGATGGCAAGGGCCACCCGCGCCATTGCCGGAATGTCCAGACCCATCGCCTGTCGCACCACCATCGAGATCAACCCGCCCGAGGTCACCACGATGGCCGGCCCGTCGTCGTCATGGATTTCCCGCAGAGCGTCCGAGACGCGGGTCTCGAACTGCTCGAAGGTTTCGGGCGCGTTCCGAATGTCGCCGTTGGCCCAAGCCTTGAAGGTCAGCGGCAGGTGCTGAACGAAGCCTTCGCGGTCCGTCGGGATCGTCACGCCGTGCTGTTCCTCGAACAGTTGCGCAAGGGTGAAATACTCGATTTCATTCAGACGTGCATCACGGACGGGTTCCGGCAGACCCATGCTTGCCGCCGTTTCCACATGCCGGGTCAGGGTGCCGCAAAACACCCGTGGATAATGGGCTTTGGTCTCGCGCAGATGGGCCCCAAGCCAGCGCGCCTGCTGATGCCCAAGCTCGCTGAGCTTGTCATAACTGTGTTCGTCCCGTGCGGTGGTGTTGGCCTGCCCGTGGCGTACCAATGTGATGTATGACATGTCGGTCCCTCTTGGCCCGAAGTCTTAGGGCAGCTTGCACGCAGGGGCCAGAGGTGTTCGGCCGGTTGCCGTCAAAAAACCGGGACAGGCTGCAACCGGGCTTGCGGGCGGACGGCTCGGCGATAGAGTTGCGGCAAGCGACAAGAAAGGACAGCGCAATGGCCGTGAATGCGCAGAGGTTTCTGGATGATCTGCACAAGCTGCGGGAATTCGGAGCTGCGGGGGTGGGTAAGGGCGTCGTGCGCCCGGCATATTCAGACGCGGACATTGCGGCGCGGCGATGGCTGGCCGACCGGTTTCAGGAGGCCGGGCTGCAACCGCATTTTGATCCGGTCGGAAACCTGTTCGGTCTGGCATCCGCGCCGTCGCTTTTGATGGGGTCACATTCAGACAGCCAGCCCGAGGGCGGTTGGCTGGATGGCGCGCTGGGCGTAATCGCGGCGTTGGAGCTGGCTCGCTCCAGCCAGCGCCCGATCTCGGTGGTCAGCTTTCAGGATGAGGAAGGCCGGTTCGGCGTCACGACCGGATCAGCCATTTGGTCCGGCAAGTTGCCCCTTGCGCAGGCTGACGACCTGACCGACCACGCGGGCAAACGGTTCGGTGACGCGCGCGCTCGGATGCAAAGTCTGATGCAGGATTTTGTGAACCCCGCCCAATTCACCGGGTTCATCGAAATGCATATCGAGCAGGGTCCGATTCTGGATGCCAACGCCGAGGCCATCGGTGTGGTCTCGGACATCGTGGGCATTCGCGACATGGTCATCGAGTTTTCCGGCCAGCAGAACCACGCCGGCACGACGCCGATGCACTTGCGCCGAGACGCGTTCCAGGCTCTGACGATCTTCAATGGCCTGATCAACGAGCGGTTCCGCAACGTGGTGACCCCGCAGACGGTCTGGACGATCGGTCATGTTGAGCTGTCTCCGAATGCCTCGTCAATCGTTCCTGGTCGGGTCCGTTTCTCGATGCAGTGGCGCGATCAGGACACGGATCGTCTGGCCCGAATGGAAAGCATTATTCGTACGACCGCCCAAGAGGTCAGTGAATCCATCGGGGGCGAAGCGCAGTTCGGGCCAATGCTGGGCATCGAACCGGTTGAAATGGATCCAACCCTCCGGCGGTCGCTGGAACACGGAGCCCAGACCGTCGCGCCCGGCAACTGGCGGGTCATGCCGTCCGGGGCCTTGCACGATGCGTCGAACGTGGCAGCCTTGATGCCGGTCGGAATGCTGTTCGTTCCATCCATCAACGGTATCAGTCATGACTTCGCGGAGGATACCGCCGAGGCCGATTTGGTGACGGGGCTGAAGGCCTTGGAGGCGGCACTTGCCGATCGCTGAGGTATGTGGCCGCCGACCGTGAATATTGCAATTTCAGCTGTTGCGTAACGGAAAAAAGTTTCCTATACGACACAAAGCTGCAGCATGCAGATGTATACTCCTTGTCCATGAGCGATTTAGGCCGTGATGAATACCTGCGATCTGAAGTCGGACGGAACACCGCCAGCCGTGAAGTTGCCGGTACCGGAAAATGCATGTCGCCCTGCCAGAATTCCTCTGACTCGATCCGAAAAGGCTGCCGTGGCATGGTATTCCCAGCCATATGCTTCCGGATCCAGTCCATCGCGTCACTTTTGCCAAAAGAAAGAACACTGACATGCCTGGAATGAAGCGCACGCCGTTGTATGACCTTCATGTTGAGTTGGGAGGCAAGCTGGTTGATTTTGCGGGCTGGGAGATGCCCGTTCAGTATCCTTTGGGAATCATGGGCGAACACAAGCAGTGCCGCGAGAAGGCGGCGTTGTTCGACGTGAGCCACATGGGCCAGGTGATCCTGCGGGGCGAGAATGTGGGCGAGAAGCTCGAGGCGCTGTGCCCGCAGGCTTTTGCGACGCTGCCCGAGGGCAAGGCGCGCTATGGGTTCTTCATCAACGCGGACGGCGGGATCATGGATGATCTGATCGTGTCGAACGCGGGCGATCATTTCTTCGTGGTGGTAAACGCGGCGCTGCGCGATCAGGACATTCCGCACATGCGCGCGCATCTGGACGGGGTCGAGGTGACCGAGATCTTCGACCGCGCGCTGGTGGCGGTTCAGGGCCCGAAAGCCGAGGACGTGGTGGGCGCACTGTGCCCCGCGGCCCGCGATCTGAAGTTCATGGAAACCACCGTGGCCCGGATTAACGGCGTCGAATGCCGGATCTCGCGACTGGGTTACACGGGCGAGGACGGCTATGAGATCTCGATCCCCGAGGACAAGGCGATCGAGGTCACCCGCGCCCTGCTGGCGCATGAGGATTGCGAACCAGCGGGCCTGGGCGCGCGCGACAGCCTGCGGCTGGAGGCGGGTCTGTGCCTCTACGGCAATGACATCGACCAAAGCACCTCGCCGATCGAGGCCAACCTTGCCTGGGCGATCCAGAAGCGGCGCAAGGAAGAGGGCGGCTTTCCCGGCGCGGATCGCATCCAGCGCGAACTGGCCGAAGGCCCGGCACGCAAGCTGGTGGGGATCAAACCCGACGGCCGCGCCCCGGCGCGACAGGGGGTCGAGGTGCAGGATCTTCAGGGCAACACGATCGGTCAGATCACCTCGGGCGGGTTCGGCCCAACGGTCGGCGGCCCTGTTGCGATGGGCTATGTCGCGGCCGGCCACACCGAGCCGGGCGAACAGGTAAATCTGATCATCCGGGGCAAGGCGCAGCCGGCGCAGATCGTGGCGCTGCCCTTCGTCAAACAGAATTACAAGCGTTGAAGTCAGGAGAGAGACAGCATGGCAACCTATTATTCCGAAGAACATGAATGGCTGACGGTCGAGGGCGACACGGCCACGCTGGGCATCACCAAGCACGCGGCCGAGCAGCTGGGCGAGGTGGTGTTCGTCGAGCAGCAGGACGTGGGTGAAGAGTTTGCGAAGGACGGCGAGATCGGGGTGATCGAATCCGTCAAGGCGGCCTCCGAGATCTATGCCCCGGTCGATGGTGAGATCCTCGAGGTGAACGAGACGCTGGCCGACAACCCAGGCGCGCTGAACGAGGATCCCGAGGGCGAAGCGTGGATCTACAAGATCAAGATCACCGATGCCGCGCAGCTGGAAGATCTGATGGACGAGGCCGCCTACAAGACGTTCATCGGGTAAACCCGACCGGAGTCCCGGCATGGGGCTCCATCGTTTTTCATATACCGCCGAATTTGGGCTCCGCCCTTCATCTGGCAAGAAATATCCCCGTCGGAGGCTCCCGCAGTCTCCGCCGGGCCTGACCTATCCATGGGAGCGCTGCAATGGCCTTCAAACTGACCGACTACGAAGCCTATGACTTTGCCAACCGCCGCCATATCGGTCCCAGCCCGACCGAGATGCGTGACATGCTCAAGGTAATCGGCTTCAAGACGCTGGACGATCTGATCGACGCCACCGTCCCCCCGGCGATCCGGCAGAAAGACCCGCTGGACTGGGGTCCGGCGATGACGGAACGCGACGCGCTCTATCACATGAAAAAAGTGGCGGGTAAGAACAAGGTTCTGACCTCGCTGATCGGTCAGGGCTATTACGGCACCACCACGCCTGCGCCGATCCTGCGCAACATCCTGGAAAACCCGGCCTGGTACACCGCTTATACGCCCTATCAGCCCGAGATCAGCCAGGGCCGGCTCGAGGCGCTGTTGAACTTCCAGACCATGGTCAGCGACCTGACCGGGTTGGACGTGGCCAATGCGTCCCTGCTGGACGAGGCGACCGCAGCGGCCGAGGCGATGGCGATGGCCAAGCGCGGCGGCCGCTCCAAGGCCAATAACGCGGCCTTCTTCGTGGACCGCAACTGCCACCCGCAGACCATCGCGGTGATCAAGACCCGCGCCGAGCCCTTGGGCATCGACGTGCAGGTGGGTGACCCCGATCAACTGGATGCGGGCGCGGTGTTTGGCGCGATCTTCCAGTACCCGGGCACGCACGGCCATGTGCGCGACTTCACCAATGAGATCGCCGCCCTGCACGAACACAAAGCGATTGCCATCGTCGCCGCCGACATCCTGTCGCTGGCACTGCTGAAGTCACCGGGTGAGATGGGCGCGGATATCGCCATCGGCTCGACTCAGCGCTTTGGCGTGCCGATGGGCTATGGCGGCCCGCACGCGGCCTATATGGCGACCACCGACAAGCTGAAGCGGTCGATGCCGGGCCGGATCATCGGCGTCAGCATCGACAGCCGCGGCAACAAGGCCTACCGCCTGTCGCTGCAGACCCGCGAACAGCATATCCGCCGCGAGAAGGCCAACTCGAACGTCTGCACCGCGCAGGCGCTGCTGGCGGTGATGGCCTCGATGTACGCCGTTTACCACGGCCCCGACGGCATCAAGGCGATCGCGCAGTCGGTGCACCGCAAGACCTCGCGCCTGGCCGCCGGTCTGGAAGAGGCGGGCTTTGCCGTCGAGCCGGAAGTGTTCTTCGACACCATCACGGTCGAGGTTGGCCATCTGCAGAAGACGGTCATGGAGGCCGCCGTGGCGCGGGGCATCAACCTGCGCAAGGTCGGTGACACCAAAGTGGGCATCAGCCTGGACGAACAGACCCGGGCCGAGACGATCGAGGCCGTCTGGGGCGCCTTCGGCATCGACCGCAAGGATGACAGCTCGAACAAGCAGTACCGGCTGCCCGATTACGCGCTGCGCGAAAGCGAGTACCTGACCCACCCGATCTTCCACAAGAACCGGGCCGAGGCCGAGATGACCCGCTATATGCGCCGTCTGGCCGACCGTGATCTGGCGCTGGACCGGGCGATGATCCCGCTGGGCTCCTGCACCATGAAGCTGAACGCGACGATCGAGATGATCCCGGTCACCTGGCCCGAGTTCAGCAACCTGCACCCGTTCTGCCCCGAAGATCAGGCGCAGGGCTATCACGAGATGATCGCGGATCTGAACGACAAGCTGTGCCAGATCACCGGTTATGACGCGATCTCCCAGCAGCCCAACTCGGGCGCGCAGGGTGAATATGCGGGGCTGTTGACCATCCGCAACTATCACGCTGCGCGCGGCGAAGGGCACCGCAATGTCTGCCTGATCCCAACCTCGGCGCATGGCACCAACCCGGCCTCGGCGCAGATGGTGGGCTATCAGGTGGTACCGGTGCAGGCGGACGAGAATGGCAATATCGACCTGGCCGATTTCCGCGCCAAGGCCGAGAAACACTCCGACCATCTGGCCGCCTGCATGATCACCTACCCCTCGACCCATGGCGTGTTCGAGACCACCGTGCAGGAGGTCTGTCAGATCACCCATGATCACGGCGGTCAGGTCTATATCGACGGCGCCAACATGAACGCCATGGTCGGCCTGTCGCGTCCCGGTGACATCGGCGGCGATGTCAGCCACCTGAACCTGCACAAGACCTTCTGCATCCCGCATGGCGGCGGCGGCCCCGGCATGGGTCCGATCGGCGTCAAGGCGCATCTGGAGGAACACCTGCCCGGCCACCCGGAATACGGCACCGCCGTGGGTCCGGTCTCGGCGGCGCCGTTTGGCTCGCCCTCGATCCTGCCGGTCAGCTGGGCCTATGTGCTGCTGATGGGCGGCGCGGGTCTGACGCAGGCAACCAAGGTGGCGATCCTGAACGCCAACTACATCGCCGCGCGCCTGCAGGAGGCCTATCCGATCCTCTACACCTCCGAGTCCGGCCGGGTGGCGCATGAATGCATCCTCGACACCCGCCCGCTGGCCGAGGCCGGCAACATCACCGTTGACGACGTGGCCAAGCGGCTGATCGACAGCGGCTTCCACGCGCCGACCATGTCCTGGCCGGTGGCCGGCACGCTGATGGTCGAGCCGACGGAATCGGAACCCAAGGACGAGCTGGACCGCTTCTGCGACGCCATGCTGTCGATCCGCGCCGAGGCGCAGGATGTCATCGACGGCAAGATCGACCCCGAGAACAACCCGCTGAAGAACGCCCCCCACACGGTGCGCGACCTGGTGGGCGAGTGGGACCGACCCTATACCCGCGAACAGGCCTGCTTCCCGCCGGGATCTATGGGCGTCGACAAATACTGGTCGCCCGTCAACCGCGTCGATAACGCCTACGGTGACCGGAACCTCGTCTGCACATGCCCCCCGATGGAGGCTTACGAGGAAGCTGCCGAATAAAAACACTGAAACCCCCGCCCGATCCGGCGGGGGTTTTTCTCAGGGCTTGAAGTCCGCGGGCACGCCAAAAGGCGGCGTCTCCACGCTCGTTCCGGTCAGGGCGTGCAGGAACGCCAGCAGTTGCGCGATTTCACCGTCGCTCAGGTCAACTGGCGTGATGTCGACTTTGGCGCGTTGGCGCGCCATCTCGAACCGGTCCTGCCAGACGATGAAATCGGCCTGTTCCAGCCACGGCACCTTGGGTAGCGCGGCCTGATCGGTCGTCCAGCGTGACAGGCTGGTTGCCGGATTCAGGTGGTGACGGATGATCCCTTCGAGGTCGGGAAAGGCGCCGTTGTGGCCGTAGGGCGCCGTCAGCGCCACGTTGCGCAGCATGGGCGTGCGGAACCGGTAGGCGTCCTCCAGCCGGTCGCTTTCGCCCATGCGGCCCACGTCGCGGGCATAGGCGTCCCATTGCCGGGTGCGGCCAGGGCCGAATGGCGGCAGGGCCAGCGCGTGGAATTTCTGATCCGACAGCAGCGGCCCCGAATGGCAGGCGGCGCACCGCGCCTTGCCGTAGAACAGCTGCATCCCGGCCTTCTGATCGGGGGTCAGGGCGGTCTCGTCTCCGGCCAGGTACTGGTCGAACGGGCTGTCGGTGCTGCGCCATTCGATGGCCATGAAAGCGGCCAGAGCGTTGGCGACATGGGTGATGGTGATGTCCTCGGTGCTGTCCACGTCGTCAAAGGCGGCCACCATCGCGGGGCCGTATTTCGGGTCGGTCCGCACCCGTTTGGCGATGATCGGCCAGCCCTTGTCGATCCGGTCATGCACGGCGCCGGTAACCTCGTTCTCGGCCACGTTCCCGGCCATTTCGAACTGAGCGGTCAGCGGAAACAGCGCCTGCGCGGCCAGCAGCGAGTTCAGCCCTTCGGGCAGCCATTCCTGCGCGGGCGAGTTGAACCCGTTGCCATAGACGTCCGACAGGCTGAGCCGCCCGTCATGGAACATCGTGTGGATGTCGCGCGCGCCCAGGTTCCACAGGCCCGGCGCGTTGCGCGGGATGCGCTTGCGGATGCGGTCCGCCCCGGTGCCGGGTGTGCGGTCGGGGCCAAGACCCTCGCCGCCCTCGCCGATGCCAAGCGACAGACCGTCGGAGGTGCCGAAATCGGGGTGGTGGCAATGGGCGCAGCTGATGTTGCGGTTGCCCGACAGGATCGGGTCATAAAATAGCTGGTGACCGATCGCGGCCTGTTCCCTATCAAAGAACAGAAAGTCGTCATCGGTAAGGGGCGAGGGCAGGTCCTGCGCCCAGGCCGCCCCGCAAAACAGGAGACCCACCGCCCCATGCGCCAGCTTGTGCTTGCCCTTTGTCTTGCCGCTACGCCCGTCTGGGCCGAACTGGAACAGGCCCGTGACCTGATGGAGGCAGGCGAGTTTGCCGCCGCGCGCGAACAGCTTCTGCCGGCGGCCCGGTCGGGCAACGCCGAGGCCGAGGAGCTGATCGGCGTGATGTACGGCCTTGGCCTTGGGGTCGAGCAGGATTACGAACGGGCGTTCGAATGGTATCTGCGTGCCTCGATGAAGGGGCACCCGGGCGCGCAATCGGGTGTGGGATGGTATTACGAGCTGGGCCTGGGCCTGCCTGCGCCCGATCTGGTGCGGGCCTACATGTGGTACACACTCAGCGCCATCGGCGGCGACCCCGATGCGGCGATCAGCCTGGAAGAGGTGGTCAAGAAGATGACGCCCGAACAGATCGAAAAAGCCCATGTGCTGGTCTATGACTACAAGGGGTGGATGTACCCCTTTCGGTAAGGGCGGGCCGGGATGACGCGACACCCCGGCCCGAACCGCATCAGTTCAGGTCGGCGGCGCGTTCCGCGTTGATCTCTGCCTCGGCCTCGGCCACGGCCGCGGTCAGCGCGCCATAGATCTCGTCCCCGCGTGCGACGTTCTGCTGGAACCAGTCATAGACCGGGGTCGCGGCCTGCTTGAACGCCTCTTTTTCTTCGGGGGTCGGCACGTACAGGTCGCCGCCACCGGCCACGAAATCTTCGTATGCCTGGATCGACTTGCGCTTGGGCGAGGCAAAGGTGGCCTGCTGCAGCGCATAGAACCCATCGACGACGACACGGCGCAGATCTTCGGGCATTTCCTGGAACTTGGCGTTGTTCATCCACCAAAGCGCGCCCATATAGGCGTGCCCGTCCAGCGTGACATATTGCAGGCCGGCATCGGGGAATTTCATGCCCATGATGTCGGTGATGCCGTTCTTCGAGCCGTCAACCACGCCGGTCTGGAAGCTGGTGAACAGTTCCGGCCACGGGATCGGAGTGGGCGAGGCGCCCAGGGCCTTGACCAGTTCCTGGGGCAGGTCTGCGACCACGGTGCGGATCTTCAGCCCGTCCATGTCGGACGGCTGGGTCACGCGGCGCTTGGTGTTGGCGAAGTTGCGCCAGCCGCCGGTGTTGCCGATGGTCATCAGGCGGATCGCGCCGCCCGAATCCTCCAGCGCCATTTCGCGCATCTTGCGGGTGAAATCACCCGACAGAACCCGCTCGGCGATGCGGTCGTCGGCCATCAGATAGGGCAGGTCCAGTACCTGCACGTAAGGGAAGATGCCCGAGGCCCCGCCCGAGGTCGAGATGTAGATGTCGATGGTGCCGTCGGCCACGCCCTGCAGGCATTCGGCCCCGTTCGAGCACAGCTGCGTGCCGATGAACAGCTCGACCTCGATCGCGCCGTTCGAGGCGTTCTCGACGAAGTTCTTGAACACGACCAGGCCGTCATAGTCCTCGTCGTTTTCGTTCGAGTTGGCGGTGGCGCGCAGCGTATAGTCGGCCGCCGAGGCCGCCAGCGCCGAGGCCGCCACCAGCGACGTGGCCAGTGCTGCGGTTTTGAAGAATGTTCTGAGCATGCGTTTCCTCCCTGTGGTACTCAGTCTAATTTGCAAATCCCGTCAAACGCGGGATCGTCATGGATATTGCGGGGACATAGGTGATCAGGAAGATCACTGCGATTTCGACGGCCAGGAACGGCAGGATCGCCTTGGCGATGGTTTCCACCCGTTCGCGTGACACGGCGGCGGCCACGAACAGCACCAGCCCCATAGGCGGTGTGGCCAGGCCAACGGTCAGGTTGACGCTCATGATGATGGCGAAATGGATCGGGTCGACGCCCAGGCTGGTGAAGATCGGGCCCAGGATCGGCCCCAGGATGATGATCGCCGGGCCTGCATCCAGGAACATGCCCACGACGAACAGCAGCAGGTTGATCAGGAACAGCAGGATCAGCGGGTTTTCCGACAGTCCGAGGATCAGCGCGGCCAGTTGCTCGGGCGTGTGGCTGAGGCTGACCACGGTCTTGAACGCCATCGCCGCCCCCACCAGCAGCAGCACCACGGCCGAGGTCATGCCCGCGTTGCTGAGGACGTCGGGCACCTCTTTCAAGGTCAGCGTGCGCAGCACGAAAAACCCGATGATGAAGGCATAACCCACGGCGACGGCGGCGGCCTCGGTCGGGGTGAAGATGCCGCCCAGGATACCGCCCAGGATGATCACCGGCGTCATCAGCGGGAAAAAGGCCTTGAGGCTGGCCTGACCGCGCTCGGGCCAGGTGTATTTGCGGCTGGCCACCGGGAAATCATACCGGTCGGCCATGACCTTGATCATCAGCATCAGACCGATGCCCACCATGACGCCCGGCACGATGCCGGCCAGGAATAGGGCCGCGACGCTTTCTCCCATGACATAGGCATAGATGATCATGATCCCCGAGGGCGGGATGATCGGTCCGATGACCGAGCTGGCGGCGGTGATCGCGGCGGCGAACTTGCGGGTATAGCCCTGCTTCTCCATCGCCGGGATCAGCATCGAGCCCAGCGCCGAGGTATCGGCCACCGCCGAGCCCGACAGCCCCGCGAACAGGATCGAGCTGAGCACGTTCACATGCGCCAGCCCGCCGCGCAGATGCCCCATCAGCGCCTGGCTGAACTCGACCAGGCGGATCGTGATGCCGCCGCGGTTCATCAGCTCTCCGGCCAGCATGAAGAAGGGGATGGCCATCAGCGGAAAGCTGTCCATCCCGTTGTAGACATTGCGGTACAGCAGCGTGATGTCGTTGGTCTGGCCATTCAGCCACAGCAGCAGGCCGGGCGCGGCCAGCAGTGCAAAAAAGACCGGCAGGCCGATCAGCAGAAACACCAGAAAGACGGGCAGGAACCAGACCAGCATCTATTCGGCCCCCACGGCGGCTTCGGGGATCTCGGGCAGCAGGTCACCGCCGCCCAGCATGGTGATGATCGAGCGCAGGATCAGTTCGATGTTGACCGACAGCAGCAGGATCACACCCACCAGCAGGGAGGCCATCATCCAGCTGCGCGGGATCCGGTACCATTCGTCAAAGCCCAGCGAGGTGGGCAGGTACAGCGCTGCGGTGGCGAAACGCCCGCCAAAGCCCGTGACCTCGGACCAGCCGATGCGCACGGCGACCACCAGAACCGTCAGGCTGAGCAGCAGCAGAAACAGGTTCAGCAACTGGCCGGGTACGCGCGGCAGAAAGCGGACCAGCATGTCGATGGCCACGAACCCGCCGCGCCGGAATGCGGTGGGTGCCATCAGGCCGGTCATCCACAACATGCAGAACCGCGCCGCCTCGTCAGGCCAGGGCAGGGCGTTGCCCAGAACGTAGCGGAAGAACACCTGGATCAGGATCGCGATCACCATGAAGGCGATCGCAACGACACCAACCGCGCGGCCCACACGCAGCGCGGTTTCGTTCACGAATGCAATCGGCGCAAGCACCGACGTCAATCCGCCCATGCGGATCCTCCCTGTTCAGGCCGCGGGTTTGGCCCGCGACCGTGTCCCGCGCTTATTGGTGCGCGAATTGGCCGAGCTTGCCGGCGTAAAAGGTCAGCGCGTCTCCGTCCGCCATGCTGGCCCGCAAGACCTTGCCCACCACGATAACGTGATCGCCCGCATCGTGATACGCATGTTGTTCACATTCGAACCGCGCCAGGCATCCGCGCAGCAGCGGCGTGCCGTTTTCGCAGCGGTCGTGGTCGATGTCGCGCAGGGCAAAGGCGTCTTTCGAGCAGCCAAAGCACAGCTCGGCCTGGTCGGCCGACAGAACATGAACATTGAAATGACGCGCCTTGTGAAAATAGGGGAACCGGCGCGAATTCCTGTCGCCGGCCCACATCACCAAAGGCGGGTCCAGCGACAGCGAGGAAAAGCTGTTGGCCGTGATGCAGACCGGCCCGTCGGGGCTGTCGCAGGTCACCACGGTGACGCCGGTGGCGAACCGACCAAAAGCGTCCCGCAGGGTGCGGGTGTCGTCCTTGTGCGGAATGAAGGTGCGCGCCATGTCGTTCGAAAATGCGTTCATCATGGTACCTCATGCCCCAGCGCCGCCTCGTAGAGGCGGAACCAGGCTTCACGATCCAGATTGACTTTCAGGGCCTCCGAGATGCGCTTGATGCGGTCCAGGCTGTTGGTGCCCAGAACCGGCAGGATGCCGGCCGGATGGGCCAGCAGGAAGGCCACGGCCACCGCGGCACGGTCGACGCCGAACTGCGCGCCGATCTCATCCGCGACGACGCCAACCGGAGGATTGCCCGCCATCAGCGCTCCGCCGCCCAGCGGCGACCACGCCATCACCGGGTGGCCGTGCTGCTGGTGAAAGGCCAGATCGCCATTGGTGAACGGAGCGATCGCGCCCAGAGAAATCTCGATCTGGTTGGTCACCAGCGGGGTCTTCATGGCCGATTGCAGCAGTTGCCAGTCCCAGGGGCGGAAATTCGACACGCCCACTGCGCGGACCTTGCCGCTGGCCACGACCTCGTCCAGCGCGGCGCCGGTTTCATGGTGGTCCATGAACGGGTCGGGGCGGTGGATCAGCAGCAGGTCGATACGGTCGATCGCCATTTCCCGCAGCGAGGTTTCGACCGATTTCAGGATATGCGCACGCGAGGTATCATAGTATTTCACCTTGGCATCCGCATAGCGCCCGCAGGGGGCGACGATGTCGCATTTGGTGACGATCTCCATCCGGTCCCGCAGGCCGGGATTGGCGCGCAGGGCGTTGCCCAGAACCGCCTCGGCGCCATAGTCGCCATAGATGTCGGCCTGATCGAAGCTGGTGATGCCCTGATCCAGACAGGCGTGGATCTTGGCTGCCACATGCGCGGCCGAGGTGTCGCTGTCATCGCCCAGCCGCCACATGCCATAGACAAGGCGGCTCAGTTCCAGGGTGTCAGAAAGCTTGATACGTTGCATCAACGACGAACTCCGTTGCCCAGCGGCGTCGCCGGGGTGTCAGCAGGGGCCCTTCCATAGGCTTCGGGAAGAGAGCAGGTTTTCAGATGTGGCATCACACGGGTGCCGAAATGGCGGGCCTCGTCCATATGCGGATAGCCCGAGAAGATGAAGGCGCGGATGCCCATCTTCTGATACTCTTCGATCTTCGACAGCACCTGGTCGGTCGACCCCACCAGCGCCGCGCCGCACCCTGACCGCGCCCGGCCGACGCCTGTCCACAGGCCCGGTTCGACATAGCCGTATTTGTCGGCCAACTCGCGGTTCCTGGCCTGATGCGAAACCCCGAGCGAGGTGGCGTCCAGCGCCCGTTCACGGATTGCGCGGCCGTATTCGTCATCCAGCTTCGACACGATGTAGTCGGCGTATTCCTTGGCTTCGGCCTCGGTGTCGCGCACGATCATGTGCACCCGCAGACCATAATCCAGCGTGCGGCCGTACTCGTCGGCCACCGCGTGTACGGCCTTCATCCGCTCGGCCAGCTGGTCTTTGGTTTCGGGCCACATCAGATAGACGTCGCAATGCTGCCCGCACAGCTTCAGCGCATCGGGCGAATAACCCCCGAAATACAGCAGCGGCCCGCCGGTCTGATAGGGTTTGGCCGGATCGGTCGTCAGTCCCGAGAAATTGTAGACCTGACCTTGGTAATTGATCTCATCCTGCGCCCAGGCCTGTTTCAGAATCTCGACCACCTCGCGCGAGCGCTGGTAGCGATAGCTGCTCTCGGCCTTTTCCCCGGGAAAATCCGACGAGATGATGTTGACCGTCAGCCGCCCCTTCAGCATGTGATCCAGCGTCGCGATGGTGCGCGCCAGCATGATCGGCTGCATCTCGCCGCAGCGAACGGCGGCCAGCAGGTTGATCTTTTCGGTGATCGGGGCGCAGCCGGCGACGAAACTCAGCGTGTCCTGCCCCACCTGATACGAGGACGGGCACAGGATGTTGCGGAAGCCCTGCGCCTCGGCCTCTTTCACGATGCCCGAGCAATGTTCCCAGCTGGAGCGCAGATCCCCGTCGGGCACCCCCAGAAACTGATAATCGTCCGAGCACAGCGCCGCGAACCACGATACCTCGGCCGCATCCAGATCGGGGGATGTGATGGGGACGATCGTCATCTGATTCTCTCTCCTGCCGAGCTCAACTTTTCTCTTGCGTAGCAACCACATTGATGTAGATCAATAGTGTATCAATTTTTTCTGCGACCAAGTGAAGCGCCCGCGTGCCCCCATCCACCAGAAACCCCAACGCCCTGCCGATCTATGTGCAGATCGCCGAGCTGCTGATCCGCGACATCGCCGCCGGCCGGCTGATCGACGGCGAGCGTCTGCCGCCCGAGCGGGACATGGCGGCGCAGTTGAACGTCTCGGTCGGGACGCTGCGAAAATCGCTCGCCGAGCTGGAAAAAAAGGGGATGCTCGAGCGGATCCAGGGCTCGGGCAACTACGTGCGCGAGACCGGGACCCAGAACAGCGTCTATGCCATGTTCCGGCTGGAGCTGCCCGAGGGCGGCGGCCTGCCGCGCGCTGACATCCTGTCGGTCGATCACCTGGACAAGCCCGCCGACCTGCCCGATTTCGGCACCTCACGGCGCGGGTCGCGCGTGCGGCGGATGCGCTATCTGAATGACACAATCATCGCGGTCGAGGAGATCTGGCTGGACGAATCAGCCGGTCTGATCGACCGGCGGCTGCTGTCGGACTCGCTCTATCGCTATTACCAGCAGCAGCTTGGGTTCTGGATCACCCGCGCCGAGGATCGGGTTTCGGTCGGCCGGCTGCCCGACTGGACCCCCGCGCACTTCACCCGGCCGGCGGGCGAGACCGTCGGTTACATCGAGCGGTTCAGCTGGTCGGAACGGCCTGAACCCGTCGAGTTTTCGAAAACCTGGTTCGACCCGGACCGGGCAACTTACGTCCAACGACTGAAATGACGAGGAAACGCGCATGACCCGGACCATGAATTACGGGCTGATCGGATGTGGCATGATGGGGCAGGAACACCTGCACAACATCGCCCTGCTGGAGGGCACGCAAGTGGCCGCCATTTTCGAGCCCGACCCCGAGATGGCGCGCGCCGCGCAGGCGATTGCGCCGGGGGCCAGGATGGTGCCGTCGCTGCAGGATCTGCTGGCGGTCGAGGCGCTGGACTGCCTGGTCATAGCCAGCCCCAACCATCTGCATGTGGATCAGATCGCCCAGATCGCCGAAACGCGTCCCTTGCCCCTGTTGGTGGAAAAGCCGCTGTTCACCAACCCCGACGATGCGGCCCGTCTGGCCGAGATCGAGCGCAGCTATCCCTGTCCGATCTGGGTGGCGATGGAATATCGCTACATGCCGCCCATCGCCGCCCTGATCGCCGAGGCGCAGGACACCAGCGGCGGGGTCAAGATGCTGAGCATCCGCGAACACCGCTTTCCGTTTCTGGAAAAGGTCGGCAACTGGAACCGGTTCAACCGCAACACGGGCGGCACCTTCGTCGAGAAATGCTGTCATTTCTTCGACCTGATGCGCCTGATCCTGCAATCCGACCCGGTGCGCATCAGTGCCAGCGGCGGGCAGGCCGTGAACCATCTGGACGAAACCTATGACGGGGAAACCCCCGACATCCTGGACCACGGCTATGTCATCGTCGATTTCGCTTCGGGCGCGCGCGCGATGCTGGAGCTGTGCATGTTCGCCGAGGGCGCGCGGTATCAGGAGGAAATCTCGGTCATCGGCCCCAAGGCCAAGATCGAGGCACTGGTGCCCGGGCCGGGCCGGTTCTGGCCCGAACATCTGGGCGCGCCGCCGGTGCCGCAGTTGATCGTCAGCCCGCGCGACCCCAAGGGCCCGATCGCCCGCGACATTCCCGTCGATCCGCTCCTGCTGGCGGCGGGCGACCACAACGGCTCGACCTTCTATCAGCACCAGGGCTTTCTGGCACTGGTGCGCGGTGAGCGCGACGCCCCGGATGTCAGCCTGACCGACGGCATGTGGGCCGTGCGCATGGGGCTGGCGGCACAGCAATCGCTTGCCACGGGTGAAACGGTCCGGCTGGATCGCTGAGGTCTTTCTGCGGGTGCAAAATGCGCCGATCGGAAACCTGTGTTCCGATTTGGCGTCACCGCCCGTGTCGTTTTTGATATTCAAAGCGTCTTTTCCGCTTGCCCGCCCATCCGCGGCCCCCTAGGTCTGGCCGCGGGACACCCCTCCCCAACGAGGGGCGTATATCTGGAAGGGTAACACCAATGACCATCGAACGACCGGCAACGCGGCCGGCCAATCCGCGTTTTTCCTCGGGCCCTTGCGCCAAACCCCCCACATTCGAGCTGAACAAGCTGGCCGATGCCGCGCTGGGCCGGTCGCACCGCGCCGCCGTCGGCAAGGACAAGCTGAAGGCCGCCATCGAAGGCACGCGCGAGCTGCTGGGCATTCCGGCCGACTATCGCATCGGCATCGTTCCGGCCTCGGATACAGGCGCGGTGGAAATGGCGCTGTGGTCGCTGCTGGGCGAACGCAAGGTCGAGATGCTGGCCTGGGAAAGCTTTGGCGCGGGCTGGGTCACCGACGTAGTCAAACAGCTGAAGATCGACGCCGAGGTGAAAACCGCAGACTACGGGCAGATCGTCGATCTGGCGTCCATCGATTTCAACAATGACGTGGTCTTTACCTGGAACGGGACCACCTCGGGCGTGCGGGTTCCGAATGGCGACTGGATCGCCGATGACCGCGCCGGCCTGACCATCTGCGACGCCACCAGCGCCGCTTTCGCGATGGACCTGCCCTGGGACAAGCTGGATGTCACCACCTTCAGCTGGCAGAAGGTTCTGGGTGGCGAGGCCGCGCATGGCATGCTGATCCTCAGCCCCCGCGCGGTTGAGCGGCTGGAAAGCTATACCCCCGCATGGCCGCTGCCGAAGATCTTCCGCCTGACCAAGGGTGGCAAGCTGATCGAGGGCATCTTTACCGGCGCAACCATCAACACGCCGTCGATGCTGGCGGTCGAGGATTACCTGTTCGCGCTGGACTGGGCGCGCTCGGTCGGCGGGCTGCAGGGCCTGATCGCCCGCGCCGATGCCAACGCTCAGGCGATTTTTGAGTTTTGCGACCAGAACGACTGGATCGACAACCTGGCCGAGGACCCGGCCACGCGGTCGAACACCAGCGTCTGCCTGAAATTCACCGATCCGCGTGTTCGCGACGGCGCAAGCTTTGCCAAGGCGGTCGCCAAGCGGCTGGAGGCCGAGAACGTGGCGCTGGACATCGGCGCGTATCGCGATGCGCCGGCCGGGCTGCGCATCTGGTGCGGCGGCACGGTCGAGACGTCCGACATCCAGGCGATGCTGCCCTGGCTGAAATGGGCATTCGAGGCCGAGATCGCGGCCCAGGCCGAAGCCGCCTGACCCCTTTCCCTTAGAAGATCCGGGCCGTGTCCGGCCCGGAGTTATCATCCCATTCAAGGACCACGCACATGGCCCCCAAAGTACTCGTATCCGACAAGCTCAGCGAAACCGCGGTTCAGATCTTCCGCGACCGCGGCATCGACGTGGATTTCATGCCCGACGTGGGCAAGGACAAGGAAAAGCTGGCCGAGATCATCGGCAACTATGACGGCCTGGCCATCCGCTCGGCCACCAAGGTCACCGAGAAGATCCTGGAAAAGGCCGACAAGCTGAAAGTGATCGGCCGCGCTGGTATCGGCACTGACAATATCGACAAGGACGCGGCCTCGAAAAAGGGCGTGATCGTGATGAACACGCCGTTCGGCAACATGATCACCACCGCCGAGCACGCCATCGCGATGATGTTCGCTGTGGCGCGCCAGATCCCCGAGGCCAATGCCAGCACCCATGCGGGCAAGTGGGAAAAGTCCAAATTCATGGGGGTCGAGCTGACCAACAAGACGTTGGGCGTGATCGGCGCCGGCAATATCGGCGGCATCGTCTGCGATCGGGCGCAGGGCCTCAAGATGAAGGTCATCGCCTATGACCCCTATCTTGGCCAGGAGAAGGCCGACAAGATGGGCGTGGAAAAGGTCGAGCTGGACGAGCTGCTGGCACGGGCCGATTTCATCACCCTGCACGTGCCGCTGACCGACCAGACCCGCAACATCCTCAGCCGCGAGAATCTGGCCAAGACCAAGAAGGGCGTGCGTATCATCAACTGCGCCCGCGGCGGTCTGGTCGACGAAGAGGCGCTGGCCGAACTGATCAAATCCGGCCATGTCGCCGGCGCGGGGTTCGACGTGTTCAGCGAGGAACCGGCCAAGGAAAACCCGCTGTTCGGCCTGCCCAACGTGGTCTGCACCCCGCATCTGGGCGCGGCGACCACCGAAGCGCAGGAAAACGTGGCGCTGCAGGTGGCCGAGCAGATCTCGAACTATCTGCTGACCGGCGCGGTCGAGAATGCGCTGAACATGCCCAGCGTCACCGCCGAAGAGGCCAAGGTCATGGGCCCGTGGATCAAGCTGGCCGGCCATCTGGGCAGCTTCATCGGCCAGATGACCGACGAGCCGATCAAGGCGATCAACATCCTGTATGATGGCGTGGCGGCGCAGATGAACTTGGCCGCGCTGAACTGCGCGGTGGTGGCGGGGATCATGAAACGCTCGAACCCCGAGGTGAACATGGTCTCGGCCCCGGTCGTGGCCAAAGAGCGCGGCGTCAAGATCTCGACCACCAACCAGGACAAATCGGGCGCCTTCGAGGGCTATATCAAGGTGACCGTGGTGACCGACAAGCGCGAACGCTCGATCGGGGGTACCGTGTTCAGCGACGGCAAGCCGCGCTTCATCCAGATCAAGGGCATCAACATCGATGCCGAGGTCGGCGCGCACATGCTGTACACCACCAACGAGGACGTGCCGGGCATCATCGGCACCTTGGGGAAGACCATGGGCGAGCATGGCGTGAACATCGCCAACTTTACCCTGGGCCGCGCCCAGGCGGGCGGCGAAGCGATCGCGCTGCTGTATGTTGACGAGCCGGTTCCGGCCGAAGCCCGCGCCAAGCTGGCTGAAACCGGGCTGTTCACCCAGATCAAGCCGCTGGAGTTCGACGTGGTCTGATCCGGCAAGACCCGGATGAAAGCGATTGACGCCTGCACCCACCCGGTGCAGGCGTTGTCGTTGCAAAGGCCCGCAAATCCAACCCGGCCCGGAACGGAGACATGGACATGACTGCGCCCATCTACGCCATCGGAGATCTGCACGGCCAGACGGCCGAGTTCGACCGCGCCTTGTCGCTGATCGAGCAGGATGGCGGGCGCGATGCGCGGATCGTGTTTCTGGGCGACTACGTCGATCGCGGCCCCGACAGCAAGGGCGTGCTGGACCGGCTGATTGCCGGGCGCGACGCCGGGCGGAACTGGGTCACGCTGCTGGGCAACCATGACCGCATGTTCGCGTGGTTCCTGCAGGATGAGCCGCGCCATGATCCGCATCTTCTGGTCGGGTACCACTGGCTGCACGAGCGGCTGGGCGGCACCGAAACCCTGCGCAGCTATGGCGTCGAATTCGAGGACCGCACCCGGCTGCAAGATGTGCATCGCGCGGCCCTTGCGGCGGTGCCGACCGCGCACAAGGCATTTCTGCGTGACCTGGTGCGGATGCATCAGACCCCCGAGCTTGCCTTTGTCCATGCCGGCATCCGGCCGGGCGTGCCGCTGAGCGCGCAGGCCGAAGACGATCTGGTCTGGATCCGTCAGAGTTTTCACGCCTGCGAAACCCCGCACCCCAAGCTGATCGTGCATGGCCACACGGTGGTGGACCGCCCCGCCCATTACGGGAACCGCATCAACCTGGACAGCGGCGCAGGCTACGCCCGCCAAACCGGGGTTGCCGTGTTCGAGGGGCGCGACTGCTGGCTGCTGACCGAAGCCGGACGCGTGCCGCTGCGCCCCTGATCAGCCGCCCGCGAACATGTCCTTGTAGGTCTCACGCAGAACGTTTTTCTGCACCTTGCCCATCGTATTGCGGGGCAGTTCGTCCAGCAGGATCAGCCTGCGGGGATGTTTGAAACGGGCAAGGCTTTTGCTCACCGCCTCCATGATCGCATCCAGATCCGGTGCCGCGCCGACCTCGGGCACCAGGATGCCCAGCACGGTTTCCCCGAAATCCGGGTGCGGCACGCCGATCACCGCGCTTTCCAGCACGCCGGGCTGGTCATCCAGAACCAGCTCGATTTCCTTGGGATAGATGTTGTATCCGCCCGAAATGATCAGGTCTTTGCCGCGTCCCACTATTTGCACATAGCCATCCGCGTCGATGCGGCCCAGATCGCCGGTGATGAAGAACCCGTCCTCGCGCAGTTCGGCGGCGGTTTTCTCGGGCATCTGCCAATAACCCTTGAACACGTTCGGCCCGCGCACCTCGATCATGCCGATCTCGCCCTGTGGCAGCGGCTCGCCCGTTTCGGGGTCGGTGATCTTCAACTCGACCCCCGGCAGCGGAAAGCCCACCGTCCCGGCGCGGCGCTCGCCTTCATAGGGGTTCGAGGTGTTCATGTTGGTCTCGGTCATGCCATAGCGTTCCAGGATCCGGTGGCCGGTGCGGTCCTCGAACCGCGTGTGGGTTTCGGCCAGCAGCGGCGCCGAACCGGATATGAACAGCCGCATGTGCCGTGCCAGGTCCCCGGTGAATCGGTCGTCGTCCAGAAGCCGGGTATAGAAGGTCGGCACCCCCATCATCGAGGTCGCCTTGGGCATCAGGCGCAGGATGTCGTCCAGATCGAAGCCCGGCAGAAAGATCATCGACCCGCCGGCCGACAGCATGACATTGGTGGCCACGAACAGGCCATGGGTGTGAAAGATCGGCAGCGCGTGCAGCAACACGTCGTCCGCGGTGAAGCGCCACTCCTGCACCAGCGTTTCGGCGTTCGACAGCAGGTTCGCCTGCGTCAGCATGGCGCCTTTGGACCGCCCGGTGGTGCCCGAAGTATAAAGGAAGGCCGCCAGGTCATCCTCGGTCCTGTGCGCGGGTTCGAAGGCTGGCAACATCCCAAGTGCGCGCCGCATCAGGCTGCCGGAACCGTCCGCGTTCAGGGTTTCGAGCATTGCATTCTGCGCTTGGGCAATCGGCTCGATATCGGCTTGTGAATTGGCATCCGCGACAACCATCCGAGCACCGCTGTTTTCGATGAAATACCGCAGCTCGTCTGTCGTGTAGGCGGTGTTCAGCGGCAGAAAGATCAGCCCGGCCTGAACGCAGGCTGCGTAAAGCGCCAGTGCCTCGGGCGATTTCGCGACCTGCACCGCAACGCGGTCATCAGGTTCCAGTCCGCAGGCCGTCAAAGCGTTGGCGATCCGGGCCGCCATGTCCAGGAAATCGGCATGTGAGAGAACGCGTCCGTCCGGCAGATGCAGGAACGGCGTTGTCTTGCCCGCGTGAATGCCGAAAAGTCGATCGTATAGCGGGTTGCTCATCCCGTTCTCCGTGTTGCCGTTGTTCGGTCAAGGCGAACCTGTACCGGATTCGGGCCGCGGTAAAGGCCCGGACAACCTCAGAACCGGGTGGTCATCCGGTAGCCTGCCGCGAAATACATCTTGGCGAAGGTAACCGGGCTGCCTTGCAACCAAGTGATACGTTCCGCGGTAAAAACCGGCTCCCCAACCGTTACGTCCAGAAACCCGGCCAGTTCGGCATCGGCGCGGCTTGCCAGAAAAGACAGCTCGACATTGGTGAAGGGGACCGTCTGGATCAGCCATTCATTGGGTCCCAGCGTCGAGAAATCAGCCTGTTCGACAGCCGGGACGCTGGCCGTAACGATCCAGCGATCTTCGAACTGAAACGGGGTGTTGTCCAAAAAATGCATACACCGCACATGAATCACCCGCCGATCCGAACCCAGCGCCAGCCGCGCGGCCAGCCATTCGGGTGCCTGATCGGCTTGGGCCGAGACAAGTGCATAGCGGTAGGTGCCGCCCAGAGCTTCGACCTCTTCCCGGACCAGCGGGATGGTGAACCGGGCCTGTCTTTGGGGCGCGCTCAGCACCCGGGTACCGGCCTTGCGGCGGCGTTCCAGAAATCCTTCTTCGGCCAGTTCGCGCAGTGCCCGATTGACCGTGGTACGCGTGCACGAAAATTCGACCGCAAGGTCCTGCTCGTTGGGAAGCAACATGTCCGGCAGCCACTGGCCCGAGCGGATGCGGTCAAGCACAGTCTGCTTGATTTCCTTGTAGCCGGTCGTGTCAGCGGTCTGGGTCATCTTGATCTCAACTCAGTTCTTTGCCGGTTCAGACGTCGGTCAACAGGTCTGCAATCGCGGCTTTGTAGTCTCTGATTATCGTCTCGCGCGCAATATGCCTGCCATCCCGCACCATATGACGGCCCGCCGACCACAGATCCGTTACCAGACCATCGGGTGCGGCAAAGCACAAGCCGTCCAGAAGTTGATGATCCGCCAGCGCGCAAAGCGTCGGGTGCGACCGGTCAACCGCCGCCAGGTCGGCCAGTTTGCCGACCGCGATCTTTCCGGCATTGCGGCCCAGAGCCTGCGCCCCGCCTTGTGCCGCGCCGGTGTACAACGCATGTCCCACGGAACCGTTGGCTGCCGCCAGAACCGCGCGGGATCGGTCGCGAAGGCGCTGGGAGTATTCCAGACTGCGCAACTCCTCTGGCAGAGAAATCCGCACGTTAGAGTCTGATCCGACACCGAACCGTCCTTGAGTTTCAAGGTAGGGCACTCCGTTGAAGATCCCGTCGCCTAGGTTGGCTTCTGTGATCAGACACAGGCCGGCCACGGCCCCCGAACGCGCCAGAGCCCGTGTTTCGGCGTCGTTCATCTGGGTAGCATGGATCAGACACCAGCGTGAATCGACCTGGGCATTGTCCAGAAGCCAGGCGACCGGGCGTTGGCCCAAAGCGGATTGCACGTCCTCGACCTCTTTCACCTGTTCGGCGATATGGATGTGAACCGGACCCTCCGGAACTTGCGCCAGCAGCAGGGCCAAGTCTGTGGGTGAGGTGGCGCGCAAGGAATGCGGCGCGATGCCGACCACCGTGTCCGCGGCAAGATCTGCGGCAGCCGACCGGCATTCGTGATACAGGTCCATGAACCGGTCTACGTCATTGCCGAACCGCAACTGGCCGCCAGACAGGGGCTCTTGCCGGACGCCGCCGTAGGAATAGAGAACCGGCAAATGGGTCAGACCGATTCCCGTCCGCAAAGCTGCTGCGAAGATACGCTGGCTCAGCTCGGAAAGCTGGTCGTAGGGCGCGCCGCCGGGCTGGTGATGCACATAGTGGAATTCCCCGACCGCGGCATATCCGGCCTCCTGCATCTCAAGGAACACCAGCGCAGCGATGGCCTCCATCTGCGCGGGCGTCAACCTGTCCAGAAAGCGGTACATCAGATTTCGCCAGGACCAGAAGCTTTCCCGCCCGGCTGCGCGAAACTCGGTCATACCGGCCATGGCGCGCTGAAACGCGTGGCTGTGCAGGTTCGACAAGGCTGGCAGCAGGACATCAACGCTGGTGTCGGCCGACTGCGGACGCGCGCCGATCTCCAATCCGGTGATGACGCCATTCGCAGTTTCGACCCTCAGGTTCGAAACCCAGTCAGAGCCTAACAAGGCGGTTTTGGCATGGATCGGCATCAGTGCTTCTTTTTGTGTAGACTTTAATTTTTTACACGTATACGAAAAATTGAAACCCGAGGGGAGTCCAAAAGAATCGCGATGACCAGAAATTCGGTGATTTGTTGTCGGCGGGTCGCAACCATGGCGGATGGGGGTGCGTCCTATGGCTTGGTCGAAGACGCGGCGATTGCTGTTTCATCGGGCCGGATCCAATGGATCGGGCCGCACCGAGATCTGCCGCCGGATCACGCCGGCTGGCCGATCGTCGATTTTGCAGATCGGTTGATCACTCCGGGCCTGATCGATCCGCACACGCATGCGATTTTCGGGGGCAACCGGGCGGTTGAGTTCGAAATGCGGCTGAACGGGGCAACCTACGAGGAGATCGCGCGCGCCGGAGGGGGGATTCTGTCGACGGTCACAGCCACACGCGCCGCCAGTATGCAGGACCTGATCCATGAGGCACTGCCTCGCATAGACGCGCTGTTGGCCGAGGGTGTGACCTGCATTGAACTCAAGTCCGGCTATGGACTGGATCAGGACACCGAGCTGCGCATGTTGCGCGCGGCCCGAGAAATTGCAAAGCAGCGCCCGGTGCGGGTCCGGACCAGCTTTCTGGGCGCTCATGCAGTGCCGCCCGAATTCACAGGGCGTGCAGACGCCTATTTCGATACGGTCTGCATCCCGACCCTGCGCGCGGCCCATGCCGAGGGGCTGGTCGACGCGGTCGACGGGTTCTGCGAGGGCATCGCCTTCGATACGACTCAGATCGCGCGGGTGTTCGACGCCGCACGTGACCTGGGGCTGCCGGTCAAGCTGCATGCCGAGCAATTGTCAAATCTGGGCGGGGCCCGGCTGGCGGCGTCCTATGGCGCCCTGTCAGCCGATCATGTCGAATATCTGGACGCCGCCGGGGTGGCTGCCATGGCCGAGGCTGGAACGACCGCGGTTCTGCTGCCCGGCGCGTTCTACACGTTGCGGGAAACGCAGGTCCCGCCGATCGACCTGTTCCGCAAGGCCGGGGTGCCGATGGCACTGGCCACCGATTGTAACCCGGGGTCCTCGCCGCTGACGTCGCTGCTGCTGGCGATGAACATGGGCTGCACCCTGTTTGGCATGACCCCGGCCGAGGCGCTGGCCGGGGTTACCCGCAATGCCGCCCGCGCGCTTGGGCTGGCCGATGCCGGCTCGATCGCGCCGGGCCAGCGGGCGGATATGGCCGTGTGGGACGTCTCTCACCCGGCCGAGCTGGCCTATCGGATCGGGTTCAACCCGCTGCACGCACGCATTTTCGGAGGGGAGGTATGAGCGCCCTGACCTTGGTTCCAGGGCAGGTCTCGCTGACCCAACTGGCGGACATCTACTGGAACGAAACGCCGGTGGTTCTGGATCAGGGCTGTCGCCCGGCTGTCGAGGCCGCTGCCGCCCGCATCGCCGAGGCCGCCGCCGGTGATCAACCTGTCTATGGCGTGAATACCGGGTTCGGCAAGCTGGCAAGCCTCAAGATCGCGGCCAAGGACACCTCGGCGCTGCAGCGCAACCTGATCCTCAGCCATTGCTGCGGGGTCGGCCCAGCGGTGCAGCGGCGGTTGGCGCGCCTGATGATGGCGCTCAAGCTGTTGTCCTTCGGGCGCGGCGCATCCGGTGTGCGGTGGGCGCTGGTGGACCTGCTGCAGCAGATGCTGGCCCGTGGCGTGACCCCGGTGATCCCGGCGCAGGGCTCGGTGGGGGCGTCGGGGGATCTGGCGCCGCTGGCGCATATGACGGCGGTGGTCATCGGCCAAGGCGAAGCCGAACTGGACGGTACGGTCATGCCGGGCGCCCAAGCCTTGAAAAAAGCTGGGTTAGAGCCTGTTCAGCTGGGGCCGAAAGAGGGCCTGGCCTTCATCAACGGCACCCAGTTTTCGACAGCCTACGCCTTGGCGGGCCTGTTCGAAGGCTGGCGCGCGGCGCAGAACGCGCTGGTCGTTTCGGCCGTTTCGACCGATGCCATCATGGGCTCCACCGCGCCGCTGCAGCCCGAGATCCATGCCCTGCGCGGCCATCGTGGCCAGATCGAGGCCGCCAGCGCCATGCGCGCCGTGTTGCAGGGTTCGGAAATCCGTGAAAGCCATCGCGAGGGCGACAGCCGCGTGCAGGACCCGTATTGCATTCGCTGTCAGCCGCAGGTCACCGGTGCCGCGATGGACGTGATCCGGCAGGCCGCCGCGACCTTGCAGACCGAGGCCAACGCGGCCACTGACAACCCGCTGGTGCTGTCCGATCCCGACATGATCGTCTCGGGCGGCAATTTTCACGCCGAACCGGTGGGGTTTGCCGCCGACATGATCGCGCTGGCCCTGTCCGAGATCGGTGCCATCGCGCAACGCCGGATCGCGCTGATGGTGGATCCCACGCTCAGCTTCGATCTGCCGCCATTCCTGACCCCCGATCCGGGCCTGAATTCCGGCTTCATGATCGCCGAGGTCACCACCGCCGCTCTGATGAGCGAGAACAAGCATCTGGCCAATCCGTGCGTCACCGACAGCACGCCCACCTCGGCCAACCAGGAAGATCACGTCTCGATGGCCGCCCACGGGGCGCGGCGTCTGACGCGCATGGTGAAAAACCTGAACCATATTCTGGGGATCGAACTGCTCTGCGCCGCCCAGGGCGTCGAGTTCCGCGCCCCGCTGGTCACCAGCGCGCCCTTGCAGCGGGTGATTGCGCGGCTGCGCGCCGATATCCCGCCTTTGGCGGAGGACCGGTACCTAGCCCCGGAGCTGGAGCAGGCCAAGGATCTTGTGGCCAGCGGCGCAATCCTGGGGGCGCTGGGCGTACCGCTGCCGGAGGTGACGGCATGACCGTGGTCGAGGTGCAGCGGGGGCAGGGCCCGATCGTGCTGGGCCAACCGCATGGCGGAACCTTCGTGCCCGAGGAGATCCACGTGCGCCTGAACCAGACCGGTCGGGCGTTGGCCGACACGGATTGGCACATTAACAGGCTCTATAAGGGGCTTTTGGGCGATGCGACGGTGGTTCAGTCCCGCGTGCACCGCTATGTGATCGACGCCAATCGCGATCCGGCGGACGTGTCGCTCTATCCGGGGCAGAACACGACGACCCTGGTGCCTCTGACCGATTTCGACGGGCGCCCCATATGGCTGGAAGGTCAGAAGCCGTCGGAAGATGAAATCGAGCAGAGGCGCGAGAAGTTCCACGCCCCCTACCACGCCGCGTTGCAGGAAGAATTGGAGCGGGTGCGGGCCAGGCATGGCGTGGCGATCCTGTTCGACTGCCACTCGATCCGGTCCCTGATCCCCTTCCTGTTCGACGGAGAGTTGCCGGTCTTCAACACGGGCACCAATGACGGCACCACCTGCGCACCCGAGGTCGCGCATGCGGTGGATGCCGTGGCCCATGCGTCGGGCTGTACCGCGGTGCTGAACGGCCGATTCAAGGGCGGCTGGACCACCCGGCACTATGGCCGCCCAGACAAGGGTATACATGCGATCCAGATGGAGATCGCCCAACGCGCCTATATGGACGAGACCCCGCCCTGGACCTGGCGCGCGGACCGGGCTGAACGCCTGCGCCCGCACCTGCAAGAGATGCTTGACCGCCTGCTTGCCTTGGCCTTGTCGGGCGCACTGGCCGAAAAAGGAGCCCCGAAATGAGTGACCCGCGCAAGAACACCCGTGACGTCTTTCCACCGACCGGGCCGGACCTGAATGCCAAAAGCTGGCTGACCGAGGCCCCGTTGCGGATGCTGATGAACAACCTCCACCCCGACGTTGCCGAAAACCCGCACGAATTGGTGGTCTATGGCGGCATCGGCCGTGCGGCTCGAACCTGGAAGGATTTCGACACTATTGTGGCCAGTTTGAAGGATCTCGAGTCCGACGAGACCCTGATCGTGCAGTCCGGCAAGCCGGTGGCGATCATCCGCACTCACAAGGACGCGCCGCGGGTGCTGATCGCCAATTCCAACCTCGTGCCGCATTGGGCGACCTGGGATCATTTCAACGAATTGGATCGGAAGGGCCTGATGATGTACGGCCAGATGACGGCCGGGTCGTGGATCTACATCGGCACGCAGGGCATCGTTCAGGGCACCTATGAAACCTTCGCCGAGGCCGGGCGCCAGCACTATGGTGGTGACCTGACCGGGCGATGGATCCTGACCGGTGGGCTGGGCGGCATGGGCGGAGCACAGCCCCTGGCGGCAGTCTTCGCCGGGGCCTGCTGTCTGGCGGTGGAATGCAATCCTGACAGCATCGATTTTCGCCTGCGCACCAAATACCTGGATGAAAAGGCCGAAACGCTGGACGAGGCGCTCGCCATGATCGACCGCTGGACCAAGGCGGGCGCGGCGAAGTCCGTGGGTCTGCTGGGCAATGCGGCCGAGATCTTTCCCGAGATCTACCGCCGCATGGCCGCCGGCGGGATGCGCCCCGACATCGTGACCGACCAGACCAGCGCCCATGATCCGATCAACGGGTATCTGCCCTTGGGCTGGACCTTGGCGCAATGGCGCGAAAAGCGGGAAACAGACTCTAAATTAGTGGAAAAGGCCGCGCGCGCCTCGATGAAGCAGCATGTCGCGGCGATGGTCGATTTCTGGAACGCGGGCGTGCCGACGCTGGACTATGGCAACAACATCCGTCAGGTCGCGCAGGACGAGGGGCTTGAGAACGCCTTTGCCTTTCCCGGCTTCGTCCCGGCCTATATCCGCCCGCTGTTCTGCCGAGGCATCGGCCCGTTCCGCTGGTGCGCGCTGTCGGGCGACCCCGAGGATATCTACAAGACCGACGCCAAGATGAAGGAGCTGTTCCCCGAGAACGAGCATCTGCATCGTTGGCTGGACATGGCGCAGGAGCGGATCGCGTTTCAGGGCTTGCCCGCGCGGATCTGCTGGATCGGGCTGGGCGACCGGCACCGTGCGGGTCTGGCCTTCAACGAGATGGTCGCCAATGGAGAACTGAGCGCACCGGTCGTCATCGGACGGGATCATCTGGACAGCGGCTCGGTCGCCAGCCCAAACCGCGAGACCGAGGCGATGCTGGACGGGTCCGACGCCGTGTCGGACTGGCCGCTGCTGAACGCGTTGATCAACACCGCCAGCGGTGCGACCTGGGTGTCCCTGCATCATGGCGGCGGGGTCGGCATGGGCTTCAGCCAACACGCGGGCGTGGTGATCTGCGCCGACGGCACCGAGGACGCCGCGCGGCGGCTGGAGCGGGTGTTGTGGAACGACCCGGCCTCGGGCGTGTGGCGTCATGCGGATGCGGGGTATGACATCGCCAAGGACTGCGCCCGCGAACACGGGCTGCGCCTGCCGGGCATTCTGGGGTAGCGGCGCGGAATTGGCCTCTGGCGGAAATGCTGCGCCTGCGATATGCGCAGGTCAGGCTGCCGGAGGATCAAGATGTACGTTGCCACCCTGTTGACCAACCCCAAGACGCCGTCGCTGGACGGGGCGCTGATCGACTCGTTGCGCAATGCCTGGGGCGGGGGCGACATCCAGTGGCTGAGCCCCGACGAAGCGGCCGAATTTGCCCTGCCGGCGGTTCCGGCCAACCGCTGGGATGTCTGGGCCGATCTGCAGAAGCTGGGCGTCGATCTGGTGGTGCAACCGGCCGAGGGCCGCCGCAAGAAGATGCTGCTGGCCGATATGGACAGCACGATGATCCAGCAGGAATGCATTGACGAACTGGCTGACGAGGCCGGGGTGGGCGAGCGGGTCAAGGACATCACCGCTCGCGCCATGAATGGCGAGCTGGATTTCGAAGGCGCGTTGACCGAGCGGGTGGGCCTGCTTAAGGGGCTGGACGTATCGGTGATCGACCGGGTGCTGAACCAGCGCATCACCTTGATGCCGGGCGGCCGCGAACTGGTCGCGACGATGCGGGCCAATGGCGGGTATGCCGCGCTGGTCTCGGGCGGGTTCACCGCGTTCACGGCCCGCGTGGCCGAGTTGCTGGGTTTTGACGAGAACCGCGCCAACACGCTGCTGGCGGAGGACGGCAAGCTGACCGGAGACGTGCAGCGCCCGATCCTAGGCCGCCAGGCCAAGGTCGAGGCGCTGGAGCAGATCTCGGCCCGGCTGGGCATTTCCGAGGCCGAGGTGATTGCCGTGGGCGACGGTGCGAACGATTTGGGCATGCTGGACCGCGCCGGGACGGGGGTGGCCTTGCACGCCAAACCCTCGGTCGCCGCGCAATGCGACGTGCGCATCAACCATGGCGACCTGACCGCGCTGCTGTATCTGCAGGGATTTGCCCGATCGGATTTTGCGCAGGGCTGATCCGACGATTTCAGGTTTCCATTGTTTAACATTCATGTTAATCAATGGGCATGAACACGCTGCTCGATGCCTTTTCGGCCCTGTCCGACCCGACCCGATTCACGATCGTTGAACAACTGATGGATCAGGGCGAACTGCCCGCAGGCGACCTTGCCCAAGGCAAGGGCATGTCCGGTGCGGCCATATCCCGGCACCTGAAGGTGCTGCGGCAGGCCGGGCTGGTGAACCAGCGCGTGAACGGCACCCAGCGCATCTATTCGATCCGCTCCGAGGGGCTGCGGGCGATTGCCGAATGGACCATCTCGAAACGCAAGTTCTGGGAGGCCAGCCTGAACCGCCTGGGCGACATTCTGCAGGAGGACTCCTCATGGCCGACCTGAAGCTGGTGCGTGACTTTCCGGTCAGCGCCGAAACCCTGTTCGCCTGGATCAGCGACGGAACCAGATTGTTGCAGTGGTGGGGGCCCGAAGGGGTCGAGGTGCCGGAGCACGATCTGGATTTCTCGCGCCTAGGTCCGTGGTATTCGGTCATGGTCAATCGCGAGGGGCAGCGTTTCAAGGTGTCCGGGCATGTGACCCATGTGGACCCACCGAACTCGGTCGGGTTCACCTGGGGCTGGCATGACGACCAGGACCAGCGCGGCGCCGAGAGCCATGTGAAGCTGGCGGTCGAGCCGACCGACACCGGAGCGCGCCTGATCCTGGATCACCGCGATCTGGGCGATGACGACGTCTCGGCCAATCATGAAAGCGGCTGGACTTCGTCGCTGCGCAAGCTGGAAGCCCGGCTTGCCAACCCCGTCTGACCAAAAGGGAGACCAGAAAATGCCTCAGTACCTGTTTGTCTATCACGGCGGCACCACGCCGACCGACCCGGCCGAGATCGAAGCCACCATGGCCGCCTGGGGCGCGTGGTTCCAGAACATGGGGCCGGCGCTGGAAATCCCCGGCAACCCGGTAGGCCAGTCCCATACCGTCAGCGCCGATGGCGTGGCCGGCAATGGCGGGCCGAACCCGGCCTCGGGCTTTACCGTCGTCAAGGCCGACAGCATCGAAGCCGCCACCGACATGGCCAAGGGCTGCCCCATGGTGGTCAACGGCTCGGGCTCGGTCGAGGTGGCCGAGATCCACGAGATCGAGATGTGACCCTCAGCCGGGGAAACCCGGCGCGGGGCGGATCACGCCGCATTCCAGCCCGCGGCGGCTGTATTGCGTGGCGTTCATGAATTTGCGCGTGGCCGGGTGATCGGCCTCGAGCACGCCGAGGCTGACGAGAATGGCGGCGATGGCACACTCGCTGGCGCGGGTGGTGCCATCGGTGATCTTCAGCGCCACACCCATCTTCTTTTCCGGGATGATCGCGACGAACACGGCCTCGGCCCCGGTCTTGATCGCGGCACGGCCGTTCATCACCCGCATCAGTTCGGTGCAGGCGCGGGTTTCGCCCGCCACCAGCTCGGGGTGGGCGACCATCGCCCGGGTCAATTGCAGGGCCGCGTCGCTGGCCCGGTCCGACCGGTCGCCGGCCGAGGCAAACCACGCCATCGACCGCGCCAGTCCCACCAGAGAAGTGGCGAAATTGGGCGCCGAGCAGCCGTCGATCCCGTAACAGGGGCTGTCCTCGCCCGTGGTCTCTTCGAAGGCAGACAGGCAGGCCTGCTGCACGGGGTGGTCGATCTCGATATATTCGGGGCCTGCACCCATGTGCCGGGCCAGGGTCAGGAACCCGCAATGCTTGCCCGAACAGTTGTTGTGGATCTGGCAGGGGGTGTCGTCGGCCAGGATCAGGCCGTCGCGTGCGGCCATGTCGGCCGGCTCCTGCGGGCCGCAGCGCAGATCGGGCTCGGACAGGCCCAGGTGATCCAGCCAGGCGGTCACGCGCTCGGTATGGATCGCCGCGCCGTTGTGCGAGGCGCAGGCCAGCGCCAGATGCTCGGAGCCCAGCCCGTATTTGGCCGCCGCGCCCGAGGTGATCAGCGGCAGCGCCTGGATCATCTTGGCCGACGACCGCGGATAGATCACCGCGTTCGGATCGCCCCAGCTGCGCACGATCTGACCGCTGTCGTCGCAGATCACCGCATGGCCCAGATGAAGGCTCTCCAACAGCGGTCCGCGCCACAGTTCGGTCATCGGTACTGGCTGCGTCATGTCGTCCCTCCGGAATGTGCGCAAAATTCTGCCAATCGCCCTTTCGCCTGTGGCGAAACCTGCGTTAGTGTGTGTATGTCGGCAATCATCCGGATGCGCAACTGCAACAGACGGACCGTCAGGGTTCGCGGCCTTCCGGGATGGAGTTGAGGTGTGGGTCGAGCTAGGAGGCTGAACAAATGAAAACAATGCTCGCCCGCGTATGCGCGGGCCTTTGTGTGGCAGGGATGGCCACGACAGCGATCGCCCAGCAGGCGACCAGTACGAACCGTGTGTCCGCTCAGACTGATTGGAGCGTGTTCGTCGAAGACGATCCGACCGAGTGCTGGAGCGTATCCGCCCCCAAGGAGACCGTGAATACCCGCGGTGGCCGTGTGGTATCGGTGCGTCGCAGCGACATTTTGCTGTTCGTGTTTTATCGCCCCAACGCCGAGGTCAAAGGTCAGGTGACATTCACCGGAGGCTACCCATTCGCCCCCGGGTCCACGGTGAATCTGGAAATCGACGGATCCGAGTTCGAACTGTTCACCGAGGGCGAGTGGGCGTGGCCCGCCAGCGCTACGGATGATGCAAAGATCGTCACGGCGATGAAGCGCGGGACCGAGGCCGTGCTGACTGCGCGATCCGAACGCGGCACCCAGACCAAGGACACGTTCTCGTTGCTGGGCTTTACCGCAGCCATCGAAGACGCCGAGAAGCGCTGCACCAAGTAACTGCCCAACCAGTCCAGATCTCATGCCCCGCCAAAATGGCGGGGTTTTGCGTTTTTGTGCCGCCCGTTTACGCAACGTCCGCACCAAAACTTGATCCGCATCAAGGCTGACGGACTCGATTTCTGAACCAATCGGTTCAGACAACGAAGAAGGAGTCCAGACATGTCGACCAAACCCCTTGTTGCGGTTCTGATTGTTGCAGCAGCAACTCTGAGCGCGTGCGAGAAATCCACCGAAACCTATCCGGTCACGGGCGAGCAATGCGGCCCGAATGATCCGGTCAAGACACTGGATGCCGAGGACTGTTACATCCCGCAGGCCGGGGTGTGATCGCCCGCTGAACCTAAATCGTGCCCAAGCCTGGCCGCTGTGCTAAGCTCTGTCTGAAACCGTGGGTAGACAGGCGAGGAGACGGACATGCGTTGGGTTTGGGTGGCAATTCTTCTTCCGGTATCGGCATTTGCAGACCCTGCGCTGGAATGTGCCGATGCCGGATCTCAGGTCGAGATCGGGACATGCGTCGGTCGGGCCGAAACCAATGTCGAGGCCGCGTTGGTCGTGGCCTTTGGGTTCGCGGTCGATGCGGCGAAGGAACTGGACGAAGTGACGGGCCGGGCTGTCGCCTTGCCGGCGCTTGAGACTTCTCAAGAAGCCTGGAAGACTTACCGCGATGCGCAGTGCGAAGCAGTTGGCGCGTCTTTTGGTGGTGGATCCGGAACTGGCATTGCAATCACCTCGTGCCGAGTCGAGTTGGGGCGGGCCCGTGTCACCGAGCTGTTGCGGTTCCTCGACTGACATTCGGACAGGTTCTCACGAATCCTTTTGATCTTTGGCGGCGTTCCTATATAGAGGCGCATCCCAAGCCAGAACGCCCGAGAACCACAATGTCCGCCAAAGCGCCGATCACCCAGGATGTCATGACCATTCCCCGCAAATTGCCCGAGGGAAAGATCAACCTTGTTGGCCTGACCCGCGACCGGCTGCGCGAAGTTCTGATCGAACATGGGACGCCTGAAAAGCAGGCCAAGATGCGGGTGAACCAGATCTGGCAGTGGATCTATCAATGGGGCGTGCGCGATTTTGATCAGATGACCAATCTGGCCAAGGCCTATCGCGCGCAGCTGGCCGAGCATTTCGTGATCGAAATCCCCGAGGTGGTTACCCGCCAGGTCTCGGAGGACGGTACCCGCAAGTACCTGGTGCGCATCGCCGGTGGGCACGAGGTCGAGGTCGTCTACATCCCCGAAGAGGATCGCGGCACGCTGTGCATCTCGTCGCAGGTGGGCTGCACGCTGACTTGTTCGTTCTGCCACACCGGAACGCAGAAGCTGGTGCGCAACCTGACCGCCGCTGAGATCATCGGTCAGGTGATGATGGCGCGTGACGATCTGGACGAATGGCCGACCCCGGGCGCGCCCAAGAACGAAACGCGCCTGCTGTCCAACATCGTGCTGATGGGCATGGGCGAGCCACTGTACAATTTCGAGAACGTCCGCGACGCGATGAAGATCGCGATGGATCCCGAGGGCATTTCCCTGTCGCGCCGGCGGATCACTCTGTCGACCTCGGGCGTGGTACCCGAGATCGCCCGCACGGCGGAAGAGATCGGTTGCCTGCTGGCGATCTCGTTCCACGCCACCACGGACGAGGTGCGCGATGTTCTGGTCCCTATCAACAAGCGTTGGAACATCGAGGAACTGCTGCAGGCGCTGGCCAGCTATCCCAACGCGTCGAATTCTGAGCGGATCACCTTTGAATACGTGATGCTGGACGGCGTGAACGACAGCGACGAGGATGCGCATCGCCTGATCGACCACATCAAACGCCACGACATTCCGGCCAAGATCAACCTGATCCCGTTCAATGAATGGCCGGGCGCGCCCTACAAGCGCAGCTCGAACAACCGGATCCGGGCCTTTGCCAACATCATCTATCAGGCCGGGTATGCCTCGCCCATCCGCAAGACGCGGGGCGAGGACATCATGGCCGCCTGCGGCCAGTTGAAATCGGCCACCGAGCGCGCCCGCAAATCGCGCCGCCAGATCGAGGCCGAGGCCGGGCTGAAAGGTTGATCTGACGCCCGCGGGTTCGCGGGCAAATGGTGTGTGATTCTACGGTCGGATTTGGTAGTCTTGATCCATGAGAGGTGCGCGGTTGCGCGCACGTAAAATCTGCGCACAAGACGGTGAGTTGGACAGTCCGGTTCTGGTGCGTTTCGTCCAGTCCGCTCATATTTGTCGGGGAAATCTGCGGAATTCAGGCAAGCCTTGAACAGGGTGGGCCAAAACATGAACGCACTGACGAACCTGTCCACGATCTGCATGACCGCAGCATTGGTAGCCTCGTGCGTCGCCATTGCATGGGCGCAATCCAACGAGTCCGAGGCGCATCTGGCGATCGAGAACCCGGCGGACCTGAGCAAAGAAGACGCGCGGCAGCATTATCGCACCCTGAAGAAACAGATGGATCGCGGCTATGCCACCGCGCATCTGGATCAACTGATGAATTATCAGAACTGGCCGTTGTTCAACGACGCGCCGTACCTGTCGGCCACGCATGGGCAGCGCTACGTCAACAGCTATGCCAACCGGATGGCCCACAATTACGGCACCTTGCAACCGGGTGAAAAGCTGCCCGTGGGCTCGGTTCTGGCCAAGGACAGCATGACCGTCACGGATGAGGGCCGGGTGCATCCCGGCGCCTTGTTCGTGATGGAGAAACTGCCTGAAGGCAGCAGCCCCGACACCGCCGACTGGCGCTATGTCATGGTGATGCCCGACGGATCGCTGTTCGGCGACACGATGGGGGATCGCGCGGGGGCGGTTGCCTATTGCCATGTCTGCCACGAAGCGGTCGCCGACCGCGACTATACGTTCTTCGTGCCCGAGGATTACCGCGTCGGCAACTGATCGCGGGCCGCGTCGCCGGGCAGCTTCAGGGCGGCGGCCTCGCGCCGGCTGAGCTGCTCTCCCTGCTTGCGTTTCGACAGAACCTCGCGCGCCAGGGCGTATTTGTCATCCTGCCAGAAGATCAGACAGCCGTTGCACCCCTTGCCGCAACAGCCCTCGGTGCCCACGCGGTTGGTCTTGAACCGGCGCGCGGTGCCGTCCTGGCCGATCTTCTCCACCAGTTGGTCCCGGCGGCGGGCATAGGCGGTAGGGTTGTCGCGCCCCGAAGTTTCCAACCCCTGCACCAGCTTGTCAAAACGGATGCGGCTCCAATGTTCGTCGGTCAGGGCGCGTTCCTTGCGCAGGACCGAATATACCGGGAAACGGGCGCGCAGGTCGTCGGGGTCTTCGTGATCGAACAGGGAAAACGGCAGGCGGATCACGGTTTTCGTGCTGCCATGCACCACGTCCAGCTTGGCGCCGTCGCTGGCGCGTTCAAATTCGTAGACGCGCAGCAGGACCGTCTCGCGCGAGATGGGCGAGACGAAATCCAGCACGTCGCCGGGTTCAAGCTTGTTCTTCACCTCGACCAGGAAGGCATCCTCGGTCACGTCGGTCACCAGTCCGGCATATTCCCACTGGGCGATGGTCGCGGTGTGCTCGTAATCATGCGCGTAATTGGTCAGCCGCCCTTCGTGAAAGGCCAGCGTGTAGCCGCGGTTTCCCACGGTCTCCAACTCTCGCATATACGGCTTCGGGTCCCAGTTCTCGGGGTCGGCATAGTAGTCGTCTATGGCCATGCGATAGGCGCGCGCGACGATGGCGGCATAGTATTCCGACTTGCCGCGCCCTTCGACCTTGAGACTGTCGACGCCGATCTTCAGATATTCGTCCAGCTTGGGCATGATGCACAGATCGCGCGAATTGAGGATGTACGAGCCGCGATCATCCTCTTCGATCGGCATCAATTCACCCGGGCGGCAGCCTTCTTCCAGCAGGAATTCGAACAGGTTGGCGTTTTCCTCGGTGATCCGCAGGTCTTGATGGGTGCCGTCCTTCAGGCGCAGCTTCAGCGCATAGTTCCAGCGGCAGGAATTGGCGCAGTTGCCCTGGTTGGCGCCACGTTCCGCCATGAAATTCGACAGCAGGCAGCGGCCCGAATAGGTCATGCACATGGCGCCGTGCACGAAGGCCTCAAGTCGGATGTTGGGGCATTTCTCGCGGATTTCCACCAGTTCGGGGTAGGAAACCTCGCGCGCCAGCACCACCAGTTCGGCCCCCTGATCCTGCCAGAACTTCACCGACAGCCACGAACAGATATTGGCCTGGGTCGAGATATGCAGCGGCAGTTCGGGCGCGCGGTCGCGCACATACTGGAACACGCCGGGGTCCGCGATGATCAACCCGTCGGGCCGTACCTTGCGCACGGTGTCGATGTATTCATCCAGCTTGGGGATGTCCTTGTTGTGCGAGAACAGGTTCAGTGTCAGATAGGCGCGGCGTCCATGCGCGTGGCAGAACTCCACCCCTTCGATCACCTCGTCCAGCGAAAACTCGGACTTGGTGCGCAGGGACATGTCGGGCGTGCCCAGATACACCGCATCCGCCCCGTACAGGACGGCCAGTTTCAGCTTGCGCAGATTGCCCGCAGGCATCAGCAATTCCGACTTGGTCCGTGTCATCGCAGCACCCGGTTCTGAATCGATGGCGCCTTCTAAGGCAAAACCACCGAGTCCAGAAGGGCAAACCTGCCTTGCAGACAGGTCCTAGCCGCGGCGGAACCGCGCTGTTCCGATCCGTTCGACCAGCTGGCTGCGGACCGGGTCGGGTTGGGCGTCGATGGCGCGCAGCACCTCGCGCAGTTCTGCCCGCAGGCCGTGCATCTGGTCGATCAGCGACAGCACCATCGACAGGGCGTCGGGCTCCATCTCGTACTGGTCATCCAACTCGCAAGCCAGTTGCAGGCGCGCCATGTCCAGCCGCTCGTAGACCAGCCCCTGGTCGGACTGGCGCGGGATCACGATCCGGGCGGACAGGAACCGGGACAACCGCTCTGATGTCAGGTTCTGGACGGCTTCGATCAGTTCGGCTTCGGTCAGAGAACGGGTCATGCCGGCATTCCTTTCCGCGGGTCATAGCTGTGCGACTTGCGCCAGTTCTGCATGAACTGCTTCAGTTCGTCGTCGATCTTGTCGGGCAGCACCACGCTCAGCTCGATCAGCTGGTCGCCGCGTTTGTCCGAGCCGCGTTTCCTGACGCCTTTGCCGCGCAGGCGCAGGGTCTTGCCGCTGCTTGTGCCCTCGGGCACGGTCACGTTCACGCGGCCGTCGATCGTGGGCGCGGGGACCTTGCCGCCCAGAACGGCCTCGTCGATGGTGATCGGCAGGGTGATGCGGATGTCGTCGCCCTCGCGCTTGAACACCGGGTGTTCGGCCACGCGGATCGTGACCAGCGCGTCGCCCGGCGGCCCCTCGCCATAGCCCGGCGCGCCCTTGCCACGCAGGCGGATGGTCTGGCCGTCGGTGATGCCGGCAGGGATCTTCACCTCGATCCGGTCACCACTGGGCAGGGTAAGCTTTTGCGTGGCGCCAAAGACGGCATCCAGGAAGCTGATCTGCAGGCTGTAGTTCACGTTGTGACCGGGCGCATGAAACTCGCGCGCACGCCCCCCGCTGAAGCCACCGTTGCCACGGTTGCCGAAGAACTGGGCAAAGATATCGGACATGTCGTCGTCCTCAACCCCGCCACCCGCGCGATAGGGGTTGCCCGCGGTTTCCGCATATTCGCGGTAGTATTGCTGCTGCGGGCGCTCCTGGCCCGAGGCGTCGATCTCGCCCCGGTCGAATTTTGCCCGGGTTTCGGGGTCCTTCAGCAGGTCATAGGCTGCGGCGGCGGCCTTGAACTTGGCCTCGGCCTTGGCGTCCCCGGGTTTGAGGTCCGGGTGGCAGTCCTTGGCGATGCGCCGGTAGGCTTTCTTGATTTCGGCGGCACTGGCGTCTTTCGAGACGCCCAAGACCGAATATGGATTGTCGCTCATATATCTCTCGTTTCTGATGGGGTTCGCCAGTGGATGTTGTTGGCAGTTAACCCTTCAGATTGTGCCGTGTCATGTAATTTCAACAGGACCGAATACCGAGGAGATTGAATTTTCTCGAAAAATTCCGGCATCCTGATAATATCCGCATGTTTCGAACTGTTGCGGATGGAGTCAAACGCATGTCACGCAGAATCAAGTCGGCCCTGGCCCTGTTGGCGGGCAATGCCATCGGTCTGTTGCTGGCCAGCCTGTTGCTGACCGGCTTTTCGATCAAACCGGTGTCCTTCATCGTGGTGGTGATCGTGTTCACCCTGGTTCAGGTCGTGGCCGAGCCATTGATCCTGAAGATCGGGGAAAAGAACGTGCCGGCGCTGAAGGGCGGCATCGCGCTGGTGGTCACATTCGTGGGCCTGCTGATCACCGATCTGGTCGCCGCAGGGCTGACCGTGGGCGGGATCTCGAACCTGCTGGCGGCGACGCTGCTGGTGTGGCTGGGCGCCTTGATCGCGGGGGTTCTGCTGCCGATCTATGTGTTCACCGAACTGCGCGAGCCCAAGAAATAAGGCTCAGGCCAGTGCAGTCAGGCTGTCGTTCAGAGCCTGCCACAGCTCGTCCACCGGCTCGCACCCGACCGAAAGTCGCACGAATCCGGGATCGACTTGATCCCCCCAACGCGCGCGCCGCTCGGCCGAACTGTGCACGCCACCAAATGACGTGGCCGGGCGCAGCAGCGGGCAATTATTGATGAACCCTTCGGCCTGGTCTTCAGAGGCCAGCGTGATCGTCAGCAGAAAGCCGAACCGCGTGGTCTGTTTGCGGGCCAGATCATGGGACGGGTCCGACGGCAGGCCGGGATAGCGGATCTGCGTGACCGCCGGATGATCGGCCAGCCGTTCGGCCAGAACCTGCGCCGAGCTGCTCATGCGGTCGAACCGGACGTCCAGCGTCTCCAGCCCGCGATGCAGTAGCCAGGCCTCATGCGGGCCGGGGATCGCGCCCGAGACGCGACGCCATTCCTCGACCCGTTCCATGATCTGGGCATCGCGGCTGGCCACGTGGCCCATCAGCAGGTCGGAATGCCCGCCCATCGCCTTGGTGTCCGAGGCGACGACGATGTCGATGCCCAGGTCCAGCGGGCGCTGTCCCAGCGGGGTCAGCGTCGTGTTGTCGGCGATGGTGATGCCACCCGCGGCGCGCACGTCGCGGGCCACCTGCGCCAGGTCGATCATGTCGAGCCCGGGGTTGGAGGGGCTTTCGACGAAGACCACGTCGAACCCGTCGAACCCGCCCTGCGCAAATGCGGTCGTTGGGCGCTCTTCGACCGACACGCCCAGCGGGGCGAGGAACCGGTCGGCCAGCAGGCGGGTGACATAATACCCGTCCGACGGGATCAGGATGCGCGACCCCGCGCGCACGGTCGCGAACAACGCCGCCGAAATTGCACCCATGCCGGACGGAAAAATCAGGCAGGGTGCGTCTTCGAGATGCGCCAGCACATGCTCGACCTGTGTCCAGGTCGGGTTGTCCACCCGGCCATAGGTCGGGTGACCGTCCGGCGCGCCGGGCAGGTGGAACATGCTGCTTTGGGTCAGCGGCAAGGCCACCGGTTCGCCTTTGCTCAGGGCATTGCCGCGCAGATGCAGCATCTCACCTGTCTTGGGGGTGCGCGCCATCGCTCAGCGCCCCGGAATGTCGTCGCGCGGCGGGGCGGGTTCCCAGCGCTCGATGATATCGACCGCCTCCTGCGCGGTATCGACAAAGCGGAACAGGTCCAGATCCTCTTCGGAAATGGTCCCGGCATCGGCCAGCGCTTCCCAATTGATCACCCGCTCCCAGAACTCGCGCCCGAACAGCAGGAACGGCACGCGCTCCATCCGGCCGGTCTGGATCAGGGTGAGGGACTCAAACAACTCATCCATCGTGCCGAATCCGCCGGGGAAGATGGTGATCGCACGGGCGCGCATCAGGAAATGCATCTTGCGTATGGCGAAATAGTGGAAATTGAAGCTCAGCTCAGGGGTGACATAGGCATTGGGCGCCTGCTCGTGCGGCAGCACGATGTTCAGCCCGATCGAGCAGCCACCGGCATCCTTGGCGCCGCGATTTCCGGCCTCCATCACGCCGGGGCCACCGCCGGTGACGATGACGTTCTCGCGGCACCCGCTTTGCTTGGATTTCTCGGTCATCAGCCGGGCGAATTCGCGCGCCTCGTCATAGTATTGCGACAGACCGGCCAACGTGGCCGTCCGGGCGCTGTCCTTTTTGGCCGGTTCCGGGATTCGCGCGCCGCCGAACATCACGATGGTCGACGTGATCTGGCGTTCGGCCATGATCATTTCGGGCTTCAGCAGTTCCAGTTGCAGACGCACGGGCCGCAGTTCCTCGCGGCACAGGAAATCGTCATCGGCAAAGGCCAGCCGGTACGAGGGCGAGCGTGTCTGCGGCGTGTCGGGGACTTCGCTTGCGGTCGAGCGGTCGGTATGCGCATCGCGGAAAGGGCTGAGGCGGTCTTCTCTCATTGCTGGGGGTTCCCTGCTTGCGTGTTTTTCAAACAGCTATAGGGTTCGCGGGCAGAGTGCCAGTCACGGAAAGACGAGAATGGATTGGAAGACTGAAATTTCGGCCGCAGCCGAACGCATCAATGGCCACGCGCAGGTGACACCGGTCATGACAAGCGACGCGCTGGGACTGGCGCAGCCGGTCGAGATGAAGCTGGAGCATTTCCAGCACACCGGCAGTTTCAAGGCGCGCGGGGCGTTCAACACGTTGCTCAGCCTCGATGTTCCGGCGGCAGGGGTCGTGGCCGCCTCGGGCGGGAATCACGGTGCGGCTGCGGCCTATGCTGCGCGGGCGCTGGGCCATCCGGCCAAGATCTTCGTGCCCGAGATGGCCGGCCCCTCCAAAATTGCTCTGATCGAACGGATCGGCGCGGATCTGAGCGTGGTGCCGGGTGAATACGCAAACGCCCTGGCGATGGCGCGTGAACACGAAGATCGAACGGGTGCGATGCAGATCCATGCCTATGACGCGCCGGCCACCGTGGCCGGGCAGGGCACCTGTTTTGCCGAATGGGACAGCCAGGGCCTGCAGGCCGATACCGTATTGGTGGCGGTGGGCGGCGGCGGGCTGATCGCGGGGGCGCTGGCCTGGTTTCAGGGCGCGCGCAAGGTCGTTGCGGTCGAGCCGGAAACGTCATGTGCCTTGAACGCGGCGTTGCAGGCCGGAGCGCCCGTGGATGTGTCCGTTTCCGGCATAGCCGCCAACGCGCTGGGTGCGCGGCGGATCGGCGACATCTGTTTCGGGCTGGCGCAGGGGATGACGTCGGTGCTGGTCAGCGATGACGCGATCGCCGAGGCGCAACAGCGCCTGTGGCAGGCGCATCGCATTCTGGTCGAGCCGGCGGGCGCGACGGCCCTGGCGGCCTTGACCTCGGGCGTCTACACGCCGGAACCGGGCGAACGGGTCGCGGTTCTGGTCTGCGGGGGCAATATCGCACCTGACCCTCTGACCGCCTGAATTTGCGCCTTGAGGCCCGAGCCTTGGGATTATAGATAAAATCCCATGACCGCCACGATCGCAGATTCCATCTATGACCGGCTCAGCCAGCGCATCATCACGGGCGAGCTGCCCGCGGGTGAGAAACTGCGGCAGGACCATATCGCGCGGGCGTTCGACACCAGCCATGTCCCGGTGCGCGAGGCGCTGTTGCGGCTTCAGGCGCATGGCCTGGCCCACAGCGAACCACGGCGCGGCATGCGCGTCACCGCGTTGGACCCGGCCGAGGTGCGCGAGGTGATCGAGATGCGCGTGGCCCTGGAATCGCTGGCCCTGCAACATGCGATCCAGAATTTGACACCGGCGGATCTCAAGGCGGCCGACAAGGCCCGCATCGCCTGCGACGAGGCGCAGGACATGCCCACATGGGAAACCCGGAACCGCGCCTTTCATCGGGCGATCCTGACACCCTGCGCGCGGCCGCGCCTGCTGCATACGATCGACGATCTGCATATCGCCAGCGCCCGCCATCTGTTCGCCCATTGGCGTCACCGCTGGGTCCAGCGGAAAGACACCGACCACGCCGCCATCGTGCAGGCGATGAAGCGCCGCGATACCGCCACGGCCACAGCGATTCTGGTGCGCCATATCCGCCGCGCCAGCTGAGACCGACGGGTTTTGGCACCTGGTGGCCGCAAATGGCCCCGCCAACGTCGCATTGCGCATTGGCCCCGGCTTTCATATAGGCAACACCAACCAAACGAGAGTCAGCACGGAGTTACCCCATGTCCAACGCCCAACTGGAAACCGCCATCGAGGCCGCATGGGAGGCCCGCGACACGATCACGCCCGCCACCACCGGCGAACAGCGCGAAGCGATCGAGGACACGCTGAACGCGCTGGACAGCGGCGCTCTGCGAGTCGCGGAGAAGCAGGCCGATGGCAGCTGGCATGTGAACCAGTGGGCCAAGAAGGCGGTCTTGCTGGGCTTTCGCATCAAAGACATGGAAATCCAGTCCGGCGGCCCGCAGGACGGCGGCTGGTGGGACAAGGTCGACAGCAAGTTCGTCGGCTGGGGTGAGAACCAGTGGCGCGCGGCCGGTTTCCGTGCGGTGCCCAACTGCGTGGTGCGCAAGTCGGCCTATATCGCGCCGGGCGTGGTACTGATGCCGTCTTTCGTGAACCTCGGCGCCTATGTGGACGAAGGCACCATGGTCGATACCTGGGCCACCGTCGGGTCCTGCGCGCAGATCGGCAAGAACGTGCACCTGTCGGGCGGCGTCGGCATCGGCGGCGTGCTGGAACCCATGCAGGCCGGTCCGACCATCATCGAAGACAACTGCTTCATCGGTGCCCGCTCCGAGGTGGTCGAGGGCTGCATCATCCGGGAAGGCTCGGTTCTGGGTATGGGCGTCTACATCGGCCAGTCCACCAAGATCGTCGACCGCGAGTCGGGCGAGGTCTTCTATGGCGAGGTGCCGCCTTATTCGGTGGTGGTCTCCGGTTCGATGCCGTCGAAGAACGGGATCAACCTGTACTGCGCGGTGATCGTGAAGCGGGTGGATGAAAAGACCCGCTCGAAGACCGGGATCAACGAGCTGCTGCGCGATTGATCGCAGACATTATTCAACGTCTCAAAGGTCGCGGCTCTGGTCCGCGGCCTTTTTTTGTTTGGCAGGGTCGGACCTATCCCGCCTCGTAGTCGGCGAGATCCTCGGGCGCGTGCAGTAGGGTGCTTTCGTATTTCGGCAAGTCATCGCGCAGATCCAGCCAGGGCAGCTTGCTTTGATAATTGACGTGAAAGGTTGGCGCAAAGTCCGAAGGGTCTTCCAGCGAGGCCGCGTACAGGTGCATCCCGCCCTCATAGTGGTCGGCCTCGAACCCCATGGGAGAGCCACACGTGGCGCAGAAATGCCGCTGGACGCCTTTCGAACTGGCGAAACTACGCGGTGTTGCGGCGGTCCATCGGAAATTGCGCAAGGGTACGCCCAACCACGCGACCACGGGCGCGGCGCAATTGCGGCGGCAATCGTCACAATGGCAATAGCAGCTCCAGGTCTCGGCGCCCTCAAACTCCCAGCGGGTTTCACCGCACAGGCAGCGGCCGCGTTTGGTCATGATGTCCTCCGTCGTTTTTCGGGACCAGTCTGACTGGACGGTGGGCTTGAGCGCGTCAAAAAACGACACGGCATCCGGGAACCGCGTCCAGCTGCCATGCTTGACCATCGACCACCCCCCGGCTAAGGCCCACGGCATGGAAAAGCAAAAGAAACCCTCGCGCCAGCAGGTCTATACTCTGTTGGTCCAGATTGGCCGCAAGGATGGCGACGGCCTGCCCGAAGGCGCCACCGGCGCGGCGCTGATGTGCTATGCCAGCGGCGTGGACGAGGCCGAGGCCGTGCGCGAAACCGTGGCCATTCTCAAGCAGGCCGATACGGCTCCACTGGACGTAACCGGCTATGGCACCCTGGCCGAGCGCGAGGCGCAGGGGCACGAGATCGACCCCGACGAACGCGCTCTGATGCAGAGGGCGCTTGAGGAAAACGCGGTTATTGTTGCGCAGATGACGCCCTTCTTCGGCGACAAGCCCGAAAGCGCCTAGCGGCGCGTGCCGAACCACTTGCGATAGATCTGGTCATAGGTGCCATCTTCCCGGAGGCCCAGAAGCGCCTGGTTCACATCCTCGACCAGAGGTGACCCGGTCGGGAAGACGATACCGTAATTCTCGCGCAGGAAGACGCCGCCGGTCATTGCCGCAATCTTGCGGCCTTCATGTGCGGCGAAATACGACAGGATCGGCGCGTCGAACACGACGGCATCCAGGTCCCCATCCTTGAACGCGGTCAACATGCTGTCCAGGTCTTCGTACCCGGTGAATTCGACCTCGCGCCGGTTCAGAAAACTGGCGGCGGTCGAACCCGAGATCGTCCCGACCTGCTTGCCGTACAGATCATTGACCGAGTTGATGTTGCTGGTGATCGCATCCACCGTCATGACCGAGGTGATCCTTGCGGTGAAAACCGACACGATGAACAGCGAGGATACGACCAGGATCACACCCAGAATTCGCCCGAATGGGGTCCGGGGCATCCGCTCTTCAAATCCGCCATTGACCACCAGGTTCAACGCCCACCAGAAGGATGGGAACCAGGCCTCGTTCAGGTCGCGGTCGAAATAGGGTTGGGATCGGCGTTCGAACCCCCACATCAGCATGCCGCCACCCAGCAGGATGGCAAAGGCCAGCCCGATGGCGATGAACAGCTCGCGTGACAGAAGCGCCTGCATCAAGGACGGGCTGCGCGCCGCGTCTGATGGTACCATGATCTGAAGGCCGGCTTCGAAAATCGGCTGGCTGAAATCCATTCGGGCTTCACGGCCTGCGGTGATCGAAATATTCGCGATCGCCATGTCGGCTTCGCGGTTTTCGACCGCCGACAGCATGTCCCCGAACGCATCGACACGAACGACCGTGTATTCCCAATCCAGTTCTTCAGCCAGCGCGGCCAGCAGGTCCATTGAGAAGCCGGTGTCCTCGCCCTCATCCACATACGAGAACGGAGGACGCTCCACCGTCGTGACCGTCAGAGTTTCGGCTTGGCTGTGTTGTGCAAAGACCGCGAAGGTCAGGCAGATTAATGCGAAAAGGGCGCGCGTCATAGCTGGTTCACCTGTTTCGCGGCGCTCTAGCGCAATTTGCCATGGCGCGGCAAGGTCGTCGCGAGGTCATCGACCGGGATTTCTTTTTGCCGTTTTTTCGGGCTGGGCGACCGGAAAACCGCCGATCGGGGTTGGCATTGCGGCCAATTCGTTGAATCTGTGCGTGAACCCACATCCTGCCGACCCTGCGAGGCCCCTGAATGTCCGACCCTGTCCAGTTGACCGCAGACCTGATCCGTTGCCCCTCGGTCACACCCGAGGAGGGCGGGGCGCTGGTTCTGCTGGAAGATATCCTGACGCGGGCCGGTTTCACCTGCACGCGGGTGGACCGCGGCGGCGTCTGCAACCTGTTTGCCCGGTGGGGCGACAAGGGGCATGCGCGCAGCTTCGGGTTCAACGGCCATACCGACGTGGTGCCGGTGGGCGACGAGGCCGCATGGACCCGCCCGCCTTTCGGCGCGGAAATCCATGACGGCGTTCTGTATGGCAGGGGCGCCACCGACATGAAATCGGGGGTGGCGGCCTTTGTCGCGGCCGCGGTGGATTTCGTGCGCGACACCCCGCCCGACGGGGCGATCATCCTGACCATCACGGGGGACGAGGAAGGCGATGCGGTGGACGGCACCACCGCGCTGCTGGACTACATGCAGGCGCAGGACGAGCGGATGTCGGTCTGTCTGGTGGGCGAGCCAACCTGCCCCAATGAGATGGGCGAGATGATGAAGATCGGCCGCCGCGGGTCGATGACCGCGTGGTTCGAGGTGACGGGCGTGCAGGGCCATTCGGCCTATCCGCATCGCGCCAGGAACCCGCTGCCCGCGCTGGCGCGGCTGATGGATCGGCTGGCCAGTCACGAGCTGGATAGGGGGACGGACCATTTCGACGCTTCGACCCTGGCCGTGGTCACGATGGACACCGGCAACGCGGCCACCAACGTCATTCCCGCCCAGTGCCGTGGGGCGGTGAACATCCGGTTCAACGACCTGCATACAGGCGCCAGCCTCAGCGACTGGCTGAAGGCGCAGGCGGCCGACGTGGCGACCGAGTTCAGCGTGCAGATCGACACGCGGATCAAAGTTTCGGGCGAAAGCTTTCTGACCCCTCCGGGGCCGTTGTCGGATCTGGTCGCCCGAGCCGTCGAGGCCGAGACCGGCCGCCGGCCCGAGCTGTCGACTACCGGGGGCACCTCGGACGCTCGGTTCATCAAGGACCACTGCCCCGTGGTTGAGTTCGGCCTGGTCGGGCGCACCATGCATCAGGTGGACGAATCCGTCCCGGTCGAGCAGATCCGCCAGCTCAAGGCGATCTATGCCCGGATCCTGGCCGACTATTTCGCCTGAGCGATTGATGCGCCCGGCCACTTTTTGGTCATGACGCGGTCGTATCGGCGTGCTAGGCGGAAAACATGAAACGCATACCGACCAAGCAGGAGATCCTCGACTGGATCTCGGCGAACCCCACGCTCACCTCGAAACGCGACATTGCCAAGGCCTTTGGCATCAAGGGCGCGGACCGGATCGACCTGAAACGGATTCTCAAAGAGCTTGAGGCCGAGGGCCATCTTGAAAAGCGCAAGCGCAGCTATCGCGACCCGGACCGCCTGCCGCCGGTCAGCGTGCTGCAGGTCAAGGCGCCGAACGCCGATGGCGACCTGTTCGCGCGGCCGCTGGAATGGCATGGCGAAGGGGTCGAGCCGATCGTGCTGATCATTCCGCGCGCCAGCGACCCGGCGCTGGGCGAGGGTGACCGCATCCTGGCCCGCCTGACCCAGGTGCATGCAGAGGACCACAATTACGAGGCCCGCCTGATCCGCCGCATCGGCGCCAATCCGCGCCGGGTCGTGGGGATTTTCCGCAAGGGCGCCGAGGGCGGGCGCATCGTGCCCATCGACAAGGCCGGATCGACCGAATGGCTGGTGGCTGAAGACGCGGCGCTGGGCGCCAGGGATGGCGAACTGGTCGAGGCCGAGCAGGCGGGGCCGAAAAATCGTATGGGGCTGCCGCGTGCGCGTATCGTGGAACGTTTGGGCGATCCGTCCGCGCCCAAGGCGGTGTCGCTGATCGCGATCCACCAGCATGGCATCCCGGATGATTTTCCCGATGACGTGATCGCCGAGGCCGACCGGGCCAAGCCCGTCGGGCTGAAAGGGCGCGAGGATCTGCGGGACATCCCTCTGCTGACCATCGACCCATCGGACGCGCGCGACCATGACGACGCCTGCTATGCCCATACCGATGATGATCCGAAAAACCCGGGCGGCCACGTGATCTGGGTCGCCATTGCCGATGTGGCCGCCTATGTGCGCCCCGGCAGCGCGCTGGACCGCGAGGCGCGCAAGCGGGGCAATTCAACCTATTTCCCCGACCGCGTGGTGCCGATGCTGCCCGACCGTCTGTCGGGCGATCTGTGTTCGCTGCACGAAGGCGTGCCGCGCGCCTGTATCGCGGTGCGGATGCGGATCGATGCAAACGGCAACAAGATCGACCACCGCTTTGTGCGGGGGCTGATGCGCTCGGCCGCGTCTCTGCATTATGCCGAGGTGCAGGAGGCTATCGACGGCACCCCCAATGACCGGACCGGCCCGCTGCTGGAGAGCGTTCTGAAGCCGCTCTATGCCGCATATGGCGCGCTGAAGACGGCCCGCAACGAACGCCAGCCGCTGGACCTGGACCTGCCTGAACGCAAGATCGTGCTGAACGACAAGGGCGAGGTCGAAAGCGTGGCCTTCCGCGAACGGCTGGATGCGCACCGGCTGATCGAGGAATTCATGATTCTGGCCAACGTGGCCGCGGCCGAGACGCTGATCGCCAAGCGCAGCCCGCTTCTGTTCCGGGTGCACGAGGAACCCGCGCCCGAAAAGCTGGAAAGCCTGCGCGAGACGGCGCAGGCCGCCGGGCTGAATCTGGCCAAGGGGCAGGTGCTGCAGACCCGTCACCTGAACGCGCTGTTGAATGCCGCCGCCGGCACCGAGGATGCCGAGCTGATCAATCTCAGCACCTTGCGGTCGATGGCGCAGGCCTATTACAGCCCGGAAAATTTCGGGCATTTCGGGCTGGCGCTGCGCAACTACGCGCATTTCACCTCGCCCATCCGTCGCTATGCCGACCTGATCGTGCACCGGGCGCTGATCTCGGCCCATGGCTGGGGCAAGGACGGGCTAACCGCCGACGAGATCGAGCGTCTGGAGGAGACCGCCACCCACATCTCGGACACCGAGCGCCGCTCGATGATGGCCGAGCGCGACACGACCGACCGCTATCTGGCGGCCTATCTGAGCGAGCGCGTCGGCAACGAGTTCACCGGCCGCATCAGCGGCATCGCCCGGTTCGGGGCCTTTGTCAAACTGGACGAAACCGGGGCCGACGGGCTGGTGCCGGTGCGGTCACTGGGGCGCGAGTTTTTCCACTTCGACGCCGAGGCTGGCACCCTGATGGGAGCCGATACCGGCCTGACCATCGCCATCGGCCAGCGCGTCACCGTGCGCCTGACCGAGGCCACGCCGGTAACTGGCGGGCTGGAGTTGGAGCTGCTGTCGATCGAAGATCAGGCCATGCCGCGCGGCGGCGGTCGTGGCAAGTCGGGTCGTCCGACACGGCGCAAGGCGGTCAGCACCAAGCGCAAGAAGGACAAGATCAAGCGCAAGGTCGAGCGCAAGCGCCGTCAGCGGTGATAGGTCAACGCCCGGGCGATCAGCCATCCATGCCTGACGGGGTCGATCTTTCCGACCTCGTCGAACAGGATGGCGCGATTGCCGTCAATCCTGTCAGCGCCGGGAAAGGCCGAGGTAAACTCACCGATAAGCCGGGTCTGGCAGTGGACAAACAGGGCAAACCGGGCGGACGTGTGCCCGCCCAGCCTGATTGTCGTGCCCTTGGGGCTCAGATAGGCCGGCTGGCCCCATCGCAGAGCCTCGGTCACCGAAACCGCCGGCTGAAGTTCCTGCGCGGTGGCGAGGACCAGATCGCGCAAAACCAGAGCTCCGCGCCTGGTGTCCGCGGCGAATGCCTCGTAGGCAGACGCCACGTTGGGGTCATCGAAACTTCTCATGGCAGGGGGATCGCCTGTTCCATCCGGTCAACATAACTGTTCAGCAGCGTATCCTGTTTGATGCGCCGGGTCAGCCGGGTATCGGCCGGAGTGGCCCGCATCGCAGCCAGCATCGGGCCGACGCTGAGGTCGGCCGAAGTGGGGTGATCCCCCAAAAGATACGGGGCCTGCCACAGATAGGCTGAGATCGCCTCGAGGTCGCGTTCGACCCGTGCCATCCGTTCGGCCTCGGAGAAGCGTCCGATCCCTTGCGACCGAAGGCCTTTCAAGACCGATTTACGGACCGAGTTCGAGATCGGGCGTCGGACGATTCGGGGAATCTCATAGAAGAAGGTGTCGCGCAGAACTGGCCAAACCTCGTCGTTGGCCCAGCGGTCCATGACAATCTGGAAATACAGATGTTCCTCGGCCATGCGGATCAACGCGCGGGACTGGCCCTTTTGCACATCGCTCAGGCCACCGTCGAATTCGGCGCCCTGCGCTTCCAGCCAGTCGCGAATCTGGTCGCTGTCTGGCACCAGGCGTTCGGGTGTGCGCAAAACCGGCAACTTGCTGTGCGGCATCTGTCGCGGATCGACCATGTCCGAGCGGCGCCAATGCAGCCCGGCCAGCTGCAGCATATAGGCGGTTTTGACGCAAAAGGGGCTGGCGCTGAAAAGTCCGAAAGCGGAAGGGTAGGTAAGAAGGGTCAACATAATTGGGCTCCGAAATTGGGGTGCCGCCGGTCTAACGCGAGCTAATGACAGTTTCTGTCATTAGGTTTAGATTGAATGACATCATGTCCCGAACCGCCCGACTGTTCCAATTGATGCAGGCCTTGCGGTCTGGCCCGTCGCCCAAGACCTCGGCGCAGTTGGCGCAGGATCTGGGGGTTTCGGCACGCACCGTGCATCGCGACATCGACGCCCTGCGTGGTCTCGGTGCAGTCATTGATGGCGAGGCCGGGTTCGGGTTTACCCTGATCGAAGACGCGACACTGCCGCCGCTGGGATTCACCGATGACGAGTTGGAGGCGCTGGTTCTTGGCCTGCGCGAGGTGCAACTGATCGGAGACCCGGCTCTGTCGGACGCCGCCGGCGCGGCGCTGCGCAAACTGCAGGGCCGGCTGCCCCACCGCCAGTCCCACCGCCTAAGCCACGCAGTCCTGACCGCCACCCGGTTCGACCGTCCCGCCGCACCCAGCATAGAAGTTGCCGACCTGCGGCAGGCGACGTGGGACGAGCGTGTGGTCGAATTCGACTATACAGATGCGAAAGGTGACGACACGCAGCGCCGCGTGAGCCCACTGAGCATCGTGTACATGGATCATGCCAGCGTGCTTCTCAGTTGGTGCCATCTGAGGCGGGATTTTCGCGTGTTTCGGTTGGACCGGATGCGCGCGATGTCCGTCACCGAGGAAAGTTTCCGCCCCAACCGGGTATCTTTACTGCGCGAGGCGCTGGCCAAGATCCGGGCCGAGCGTGAAGCAAAAGATCAAGGGAGCCAGTCCTGAGCGCTTTGTGATTTGCGCAATCTGGGGTACCCTGTCCGCGAGCAGTAATCAGGAAAACCTGAATCATGAAATATGTGTGTGGCTTTGTGGCCGCCGCATTTTGGGCATCCATCTTGCAGGCGGAGACTTCGAATACAACCAAACGACCACAGATCAGACCGGCGCTGGATTCGATCCAGTTGGCGTCGGCCGATCTGACGGTTTCGATCCGGCCGGTGCCAAGGCCGACCACGGGCATGCACCGGGTGGTCGTCGAAGGAAACACCAGCTTCGAGACCTGGCTGAACGCCTTCCGGCACCGGGCAGTTGCGGCAGGTATCCGGCCACAGGTCCTGGACCGGTCATTGTCCGGCCTGACCTATGACACCGACGCCATCAAGCGCGATCGCAGTCAGGCCGAGTTTTCGAAACCGATCTGGGAGTATCTGGATTCGGCGGTGTCAGACCTGCGCATCGCGAATGGGCGCAAGGCGCTGGTGCGGTACAACGATACGCTGGACCGGATCGAAGCCCGGTACGGGGTCGAAAAAGAGGTGGTGGTCGCGGTCTGGGGGCTGGAAACGTCCTACGGCACGTATCGGGGCAGCAGTCAGACAATCCGGTCGCTTGCAACGCTTGCCCATGACGGGCGGCGTGCGCAGTTTTTTGAAACGCAGTTGCTGGCGGCATTGCAAATCGTGCAGGCCGGCGACATCACCTCGGACCGAATGACGGGCAGTTGGGCGGGTGCCATGGGGCACACGCAATTCATGCCGACCTCATACCTGGAGCATGCGGTTGACTTCGACGGCGACGGACGCCGCGACATCTGGTCGGACGATCCTACGGATGCGCTTGCGTCCGCTGCCGCCTACCTTGCCAAGTTCGGGTGGACCAAAGGTCAGCCCTGGGCGGTCGAGGTGCGTTTGCCGAAAGGGTTCGACTATGCCAGCGCCAGTCGGGACGTTAGTTTGCTGCCCTCGGAGTGGGCCGCACGCGGCGTCCGCGCCGCGAACGGCGGTGGCATCGCAGATTTTGGACCCGCCTCGATCCTGCTGCCGGCCGGCAGCGGTGGCGTGGCCTTGATGATCTTTGACAATTTCAGCGTGATTGAGCGCTACAACGGCGCCGATGCCTATGTGATCGGCATCGGCCACCTGTCAGACCGGCTGGCCGGGCAAGGCCCGTTCCGCGCAAGCTGGCCGCGCGGCGAACGGGTGCTGAGCTTTGCCGAACGCAAGGAACTGCAACTGCGCCTGACCCTGGCCGGGTTCGACACGCAGGCCATCGACGGGCGGATCGGTCCGAACACTATCAATGCGCTGCGGGCCTATCAGATGGCGCGGGGTCTTTTGCCCGATGGATACGCCACCGTTCAATTGCTTGAACGGATGCGTTGAACGAAAAAGGGCGGCCCTGCCGGACCGCCCATTTCCGATGTTTTCCTGAATTCACGAGGCCGCTTTCATCAAGCCTTGGGCGATGATCTCGGCCTGCGCCTCGTCCAGAGACTTGTAGATGCGCACGAACATCTCGTCGATATCGGCCGGGGTCAGGATCAGCGGCGGCGAGATGATCATCCGGTCGCCCACATGGCGCATGATCAGGTTGTTGGCAAAGCAGCGATCGCGGCAGATGTACCCGACCGTGCCCGGATCGGACGCGAACTTGGCCCGGCTGGCCTTGTCCGGCGTCAGCGCGATCGAGGCCATCATGCCCACGATCTTGGCCTCGCCGACCAGCGGGTGATCGACCAGCGCCTCCCATTTCTGTTTCAGATAGGGGGCGGCGACATCGCGCACATGCTCGACGATCTTTTCCTCTTCCAGAATGCGCAGGTTTTCCAGCGCAACGGCCGCCGCGACCGGGTGACCCGAATAGGTATAGCCGTGGTTGAACTCGGTTCCGCCGATCACCTCGGCGATCTCGTCATTGACGATCGAGCCGCCGATTGGCGCATAGCCCGAGCTGAGCCCCTTGGCGATGGTCATGATATGCGGGCGGATGTTCATGGTCTGCGAGCCGAACCAGTTGCCGGTTCGACCAAAGCCGCAGATCACCTCGTCGGCGATCAGCAGGATGTCGTACTTGTCGCAGATGCGCTGGATTTCCGGCCAGTAGGTGTCGGGCGCGACGATTACGCCGCCTGCACCCTGAACCGGCTCGGCGATGAAGGCGGCAACGCGGTCTTCGCCCAGTTCCAGGATCGCCGCTTCCAGCTCGCGTGCGCGGGCCAGGCCGAAATCTTCGGGCGTCATGTCGCCGCCCTCGGCCCACCAGTTGGGCTGGTTGATGTGGTGGATGTTCGGGATCGGGATGCCGCCCTGCGCGTGCATGCCGGCCATGCCGCCCAGCGAGGCCGACCCCACACTCGACCCATGATAGGCGTTGTGGCGGCTGATGATGATGTTCTTGTTCGGATGGCCCTTTTCCGCCCAATAGGTGCGGACCAGACGGATGTTGGTGTCATTGGCCTCGGACCCGCCGGCGGCGAAGAAGACATGGTTCAGGTCACCCGGCGCCAACTCGGCCAGCTTGGCCGCCAGCGCGATGGCCGGGACATGGGTCGTTTTGAAGAAGGTGTTGTAGTAGGGCAGTTCGCGCATCTGGCGCGCCGCCACTTCGGCCAGTTCGTCGCGGCCATAGCCGACGTTCACGCACCACAGACCGGCCATGGCATCCAGGATCTCTTCGCCCTCGCTGTCGGTCAGATAAACGCCTTTGGCACGAGTGATGACGCGTGCGCCCTCCTTGCCCAGTGCGCCGTTGGCCGAAAATGGGTGAAGGTGATGCGCCGCGTCCAGAGCCTGCAATTCGGCGGTCGGCATGTGGTTGGTGATGGTCGACATCGGTCTCTACTCCTGAAACAGCGGTTGCCGTCACAATATGATCAAATTTTTTTCTGTCAATCGAATCGCGCTGACCTATTCGGTCGCCAGCGCCTCGGCCATCAGTTCCATGCCCTGTTCGATATCCTGGGTCGTTGCTTTTGCCACTTTTTCAGCGTCGCTGGCGCGCAGGGCATCGATGATGTCCTTGTGCCGGTCCGGAAGGCTCTGGGTGCCGAAGCGCCCGCAGACGACGCGCAAGGACGGGCCGAATCGCAGCCACAGGCGCTCGGCCAGATCCTTTAGAATCGGCGCACCAGCGTGGTCATAGAGTTTTTCGTGGAATGCGTGGTTCAGGCGAAGATAGCCGCCAACGTCCCCGTCGGCGATCGTGCGATCCAGCTGTTCGTCGATCTTTTCAAGCTGGTCGATATCCGCCGTGGTCATGTTGACTGCTGCGCGCCGGGAAAGCTCTGATTCTACGGCATTTCTGGCGAAAATCATCTGTTCGACATCTGTTGCGGTCAGAAGGGGAACGCTGACCCGCCGGTTGCCCTGAAAGATCAGCGCACCGTCCGAGATCAGGCGCCGGATAGCCTCGCGCACCGGGGTCATGCCCACGCCCAGCGAATCGGTCAAGCCTTGGATCGTGACCGGTTGCCCCGGCACCAGATCGCCGAACATGATCTGCGACTTCAGTGTCTGGTACACCTGTTCATGTGCTGGTCGTTTTTCGGTCTGGGTCACTGCAGCAGATGCCTTATTTTTGATCAAATCCAATTGGTTCACCCCGATCCCAATGCTCCCGGCTTGTCAGGTTTCTTGCCCCGTGAAACCATACGACGTATCGAGGGAAAACGCAAAACTTGATCAAATCCAAAAAAACGGGAAAATGCCCGTACACTTGCAGGGAGAAGAAAATGAAAATCAAAACGCTGACGATGACGGCAATTGTCGCATTGGGGACGTCGGCCGCTGTTGCGGAAGAGGTGCGCGTATACAACTGGTCGGACTACATCGACGAGGAGTTGCTGAGCAAATTCCAGGAAGAGACGGGTCTGACCCTGATCTACGACGTGTTCGACAGCAACGAGGTTCTGGAAACCAAGATGCTGGCCGGAGGATCCGGTTACGATGTGGTGGTGCCGTCGGGCACCTTCCTTCAGCGCCAGATCCAGGCTGGAGCCTTCCAGAAACTGGACATGTCCAAGCTGCCCAATGCAGTTAACCTCTGGGATGTGATCCAGGAACGTACGGCCGGATATGACCCGGACAACGCCTATTCGATCAACTACATGTGGGGCACCACGGGGCTGGGCGTGAATGTCGACAAGGTCAAGGAAGTGCTGGGCGACGATGCGCCCTTGAACAGCATGGACCTGGTGCTGAAGCCCGAGAACATGGAAAAGCTGGCCTCATGCGGCGTCCATTTCCTGGACGCGCCGTCCGAGATCATTCCCATGGTACTCCAGTACATTGGCGAAGATCCGGACAGCCATGACACCGACGTGATCGCCAAGACCGAAGAAGTGCTGACGGGCGTGCGTCCCTACATTCAGAAGTTCCACAGCTCGGAATACATCAATGCACTGGCCAATGGGGACATCTGCGTGGCCGTGGGCTGGTCGGGCGACATTCTGCAGGCCCGCGATCGGGCGGATGAGGCCGACAACGGTGTGACCATCGAATACCATCCGTTTGCCGAAGGCTCGCTGATGTGGTTCGACCAGATGGCCATTCCGGTGGATGCACCCAACCCGGACGGCGCGCATAAATTCCTGAACTTCATCCTGGATGCCAACAACATGGCGGCGGCGTCGAACTACGTCTACTACGCCAACGGCAACAAGGCGTCGCAGGAGTTTCTGGAAGAAGACGTGATCGGCGATCCGGCGATCTACCCGGATGATGCCACGATGCAGAACCTCTACATCACCACGCCTTACCCGGCCAAAACGCAGCGGGTCGTGACCCGCCTGTGGACCAAGATCAAATCGGGCACCTGATCCGAAATGATTGTGCAAGGCAGAATGGTTCTGCCTTGCGCACTACCTGTACAGGCTGACTTACGGGGGCCGATTTGAACTCTACCGTCTTTGCGCCGTGGGAAGATCCGCAGGCGAAACCCTTGATCCAGTTCAAAAATGTGACCAAGCGATTCGGGGATTTTACTGCCATCGACAATCTGTCGCTGGACATCTTCGAGCGGGAATTCTTTGCTTTGCTCGGGCCGTCGGGTTGCGGCAAGACGACGATGATGCGGATGCTGGCGGGGTTCGAGAAACCCACCGAAGGCCACATCATGCTGAGTGGTCAGGACATCGATCCGGTGCCGCCGAACAAGCGGGCGGTCAACATGATGTTCCAGTCCTATGCGCTGTTTCCCCATCTGAACGTCTGGGACAACATCGCCTTTGGCCTGCGCCGGGACAACATGCCCAAGCATGATTTGGAAGACCGGGTCGAGGAGATGCTGCGCCTGACCCGTCTTGAGAAATTCGCCCGCCGCAAACCGCACCAGATTTCCGGTGGCCAGCGTCAGCGCGTGGCGCTGGCCCGGTCGCTGGCCAAGGCGCCCAAACTGCTGCTGCTGGACGAACCTCTTGGTGCACTGGATAAAAAGTTGCGCCAGGACACCCAGTTCGAACTGATGGACATTCAGGAAAAGACCGGCACCACCTTCGTGATCGTGACCCACGACCAGGAAGAGGCGATGACGGTGGCCAGCCGCGTTGCGGTGATGGATCAGGGTCAGTTGATGCAGGTCGCCACGCCGGACCGGATCTACGAAAACCCGAACTCGGTCTATGTCGCCGATTTCATTGGGGACGTGAACATTATCGAAGGTCGTGCAACCGCCGCCGGTGAGGGCTCGTACAGTATCGAATGGGCCGAGGGCCAGCCGCCGCTGACCGCGACATCGGCGGCAATCTTTGGAAACGGGCAGGCCTGTCACCTGGCCATCCGGCCGGAAAAGGTAACGATCTCGGCCGAGCGTCCTGCCGATGCCGTCAACGCCGTGCAGGGCAAGGTGCATGACATTGCCTATTTGGGCAACCTGTCGACCTACCATGTCGAATTGCCAAACGGGACGATCATCAAGGCGCAAACGGCCAATACACGGCGGATTTCCCGCCGGTCCTTTACTTGGGAAGACCCTGTCTGGCTGTCCTGGACAGCCACGGCGGCGGTTCTGCTGGCAGACTGATGCGCCGCGCGGTCCTGATCGCCATTCCCTATGTCTGGCTGCTGGCCCTGTTCCTGGTGCCGTTCTTCATCGTGTTGAAGATCTCGCTGTCGGACATCGCGCTTGCGATCCCGCCCTACACCCCGACTCTTGATCTGTCGCAGGGCTGGGCCGGGATCAAGGAATTCTTCAGCCAACTGGATTTCGAGAATTTCGTCTGGCTGACCGAGGATGACCTGTACTGGAAAGCCTACCTGTCCAGCGTCAAGATCGCGCTGATCGCGACCGCGCTGACCCTGCTGGTGGGCTATCCCATCGCCTATGGCATGGCCCGCGCGCCCGAGGAATGGCGCCCGACGCTGATGATGCTGGTCATCCTGCCGTTCTGGACCTCGTTCCTGATCCGCGTCTATGCGTGGATGGGGATCCTGTCGAACGAAGGCTACCTGAACCAGTTCCTGCTGTGGACGGGCATCATCTCGACCCCGCTGACCATTCTGAACACGCAGACGGCCGTCTATATCGGTATCGTCTACACCTATCTGCCCTTCATGATCCTGCCGATCTATGCCGCGCTCGATCGGCTGGACGGCTCGCTGATCGAGGCGGCCGAGGATCTGGGCTGTTCGCGCACGCAGGCCTTCTGGCTGGTGACCATCCCACTGTCGCGCCCGGGCATCATTGCGGGATGCTTCCTGGTGATGATCCCGGTGATCGGTGAATTCGTGATCCCCTCGCTGCTGGGCGGGTCGGGCACGCTGATGATAGGCAAGGTCTTGTGGGAGGAGTTCTTCTCGAACCGCGACTGGCCGGTGGCCAGCGCCGTGGCGGTGATCCTGCTGCTGATCCTGGTGATCCCGATCGTGCTGTTCCAGCGCAACCAGCAGAAACAGGCGGAGGCAGAGCAATGAACAGGCTGAGCTGGTTCAACACGGTCTCGCTGACGCTGGGCTTTGCGTTTCTGTACATCCCGATGGTGATTCTGATCATCTTCAGCTTCAACGAAAGCAAGCTGGTCACGGTCTGGGCCGGGTTCTCGACCAAATGGTATGGCGAGTTGATGCAGAACCAGGCGTTTCTGGATGCGGCCTGGGTCACCGTTCGCGTTGCCGTGTTCTCGTCGACGCTGGCGACCATTCTGGGCACCATGGCCGCCTATGTCATGGTGCGGGGCGGGCGGTTCTTTGGCCGCACGCTGTTTTCCGGGATGATCTATGCGCCGCTGGTGATGCCCGAGGTGATCACCGGCCTGTCGCTACTGCTGTTGTTCATCGGCATCGGGCTGGACCGTGGCATCCTTACCATCGTGCTGGCGCATACGACCTTCTCGATGTGCTACGTCTCGGTCGTGGTGTCCTCGCGGCTGGTGACGTTCGACCGGTCGCTGGAAGAGGCGGCGCTGGATCTGGGCTGCTCGCCGGCGCAGGCCTTCAGGTTGGTGACGCTGCCGATCATCGCGCCGGCGGTGATCTCGGGGTGGTTGCTGGCCTTCACCCTGTCGCTGGATGACCTGGTGATCGCGTCCTTCACGTCCGGCCCCTCGGCCACGACCCTTCCGATCAAGATCTTCTCGGCCGTACGTCTGGGGGTCAGCCCGGAAATCAACGCGTTGTCGACCATCATGATCGCCGTGGTCACCGTGGGCGTGATCACCGCTTCGCTGGTGTCGAAACGCGCGATGGTCCGGCAGCGGCAAGAGGAACAAGCTGCCGCGCGTACCGAATGAAACGGATCTTTCCGGCCTACACCTATGGCCCCGGCCCGCGCGCGGGGTGTTGGTGGGATGAAACCGTGCCAGCGCCTGACTGGCCCGTTCATTCAGGTGACTTGTCGACCGACGTTGCGATTGTCGGCGGCGGGTTCACCGGATTGTCTGCGGCCCTGCACCTCGCCGAACGCGGTGTGTCTGTCGCCGTGTTCGAGGCCGAAGCTCCGGGCTGGGGCGCTTCGGGGCGCAATGGTGGGTTTTGCTGCCAAGGAGGGTCCAAGCTTGGTTCGGCGACACTGGCGCGGCGCTATGGGATCTCGGCAGCACAGGATTATGCGCAGGCCGAAACCGACGCGGTCACCTTGGTTGCGGATCTTTTGCAGCGCCTTCGGATCGATGCCAACGTTCACTCCGAAGGAGAGACGCAGCTGGCACACACCCCGCGCGCGATGGAGAGGCTTCGGCGTCGCGCGGACAGCGGTGGGGTTCTGCATGAGCCGTCGGATTTGGGACGCCTCGGTATGGGGGGGCGTTTCTTTGGCGGATATACCGATCAGGTCGGCTTTGGGCTGAACCCGCAGAAATACCTGTTCGGGTTGGCCCGGGCCGTGCAGGCGCAAGGTGCCGCAGTATTCTCGAAAAGCCCGGTTCAGTTCATCAAAAATGCCGGGTCCGGGTACAAGATGACCACCCCCATGGGCCGTATTCAGGCCAAGACGGTGTTGATCTGCACCAATGGATATTCCAGCGACGATCTGCCCGACTGGTTGGCCGCCCGTTACATGCCCGCTCAGTCCACGATCATGGTGACACGTCCGCTGACCGAAGCTGAATTGCAGGCACAGGGTTGGACTTCGCGCCAGATGGCGTATGACACGCGCAACCTTCTGCACTATTTCCGTCTGATGCCGGACAATCGGTTCCTGTTCGGAATGCGAGGAGGCCTCATGTCTTCGCCGCGCGCCGAAGCTGCGATCCGTCGCAAAGTACGCCGTGACTTTGATCGCATGTTCCCGGGTTGGGCCGAGGTTGAGGCAACTCATATGTGGTCAGGTATGGTTTGCCTGACCCGCGACCTGCTGCCCTTTGTCGGGGAGGTCCCGAGCCATCCGGGCTTGTTTGCCGGTCTGGCCTATCACGGGAATGGCGTGGCGATGGGCAGCTATTGCGGGCGGGCATTGGCCCGCTTGGTCTTGGGTAAGCCCGCGAATATTCCGGACGTCATCGCCAAACCGCCGTCAAAGTTCCCCTTCGGGCGCTGGCGGCGACTGCTGATGCCACCGGCTTATGCGGCGATGGCTCTTGCCGATTTGTGATACGGCCCACAGTCAGAGGGCCGCAACCTCAAGGTCAAAGCCGGCCCTATAGGCTGGCGCGCCATTCTCGGCCCGCCACAGGCAGTAGGCAGCCATACGCCAATTGTACCAGGGCTTCAGCGCGAGGTATCGGCGCACCGTCTGCGGGCTGTCATAGGCCGACAGAAACGTAGCCTCTTCCTCGGGGCTCAGCGCCTTGCCGCGATAGAGGTGCTGCATAGCGGGTGACAGGAACAGGGCAAGATCCTCGCATGGGTCACCCATCGCCGGGCATTGCCAGTCGATCAGTGTCAGCCCCGCAGAGGAGACGAGGATGTTGCCGGCGACCGGGTCGCCATGGATCAGGCATACTCGGGGGGTCGGCGGCACCTGGGATCTGGGTTTGCGTTCGGCCAGAACGGCGCTGAGTTCCGAGCGGCAACCGTTCAAAATACGGGTGCCGTGATGATCGAGATCAACGCTTCCATTGCATCCCTTAGGGACCTCAAGCACGACTTCTTGGGTGTGCAGATCATGCAGCAGTTCCGCCACCTGCGCGGTGCCTTCTCGCCATGGTGCCCCAGCCGCATGGTCATAAAAAACCCAGCGATCCGGGCCAAAGCGGCCCGAGGCGCGAAGCCGCGGAACAAACCCCGTCGCTGCAAGCGCGTGCAGACAGGCTGCTTCGAGTTGGGCGTCGTTGCGAAATAGCGGGTTTTGTAGCGAAGACCGGTAGAACTTCAAAACCCGGTCCGGCTCGGCGTCCAATACCTTCCACACCTGGTTCGTGCGTCCGCCATACAGCGTCTCGAACTGGGCGTCTTTTGCGATCAACCCGCTTTCGACAAGTTGGTCTGAAAGGCCAGGTGGAGGAGCGGTTGGAACGGACAGTTGGGACACCGGAGCGTTGCGAATCTGGATGGCCAATCCTTGGCCCGCAGCGCTCCCGAGTTCAAGCGCCGGTACGAACGGCAACGACGTCGGTCGCCGGAATCACGACGCCACTGTCCAAGGTCAACATGACAACACCGGCCCCGACTTGGGCTTCGACGACGCGGCTGTAGGTGGCCGCGGGCCGCGCCGAGAGCAGTTCATCCCTCAAATAGCTTTCCAGCGTTGCGGAATAGGTGCCGTTGGGCAGCGGATTGCCCGACGCATCCACTCCAGCCCAAAGAAACTCGGTTTCAGATACCGGAACAGAGACCCGATCGATTTCGGTTTCGTCAGAATCCTTGATGACCAGCACAGACGCATCCGCGCCCAGGTCGGGCCGAGTGAATATGGTCTGTGGCTGGCCATCAAACCGGAAGGTGGTTGCCCCCTGCACATCGACCCCAATCCAGTTGGACAGCTCATCCAGGTTGACGCTGCTCAGGGCGGCGGTGAGGTTTGCCAGAAGGTCGTTGGTCTGAACCTGCTGCTCGACCATCGAAAACTGGGCGAGCTGCGATGCATATTCCGACGAATCAAGTGGCTCCAGAGGGTCCTGGTTGCGCGCCTGCGCTGTCAACATCATTAGAAACGTCTCGAAGTCCGAGGTCAGCCCTGTTGCCGCCGAGGTTCCCGTTGGTTGCGCTGTTGAGGGTGTTTGTGTCGCGGATGCCGCTGTGGTGATCATGGGTCAAAGCCTCAGGTCCAACGCCCGGTCCACCTGGGTTGGGCGGGCCCGAGCGGGTGTTTCGGTTGCAGGGTCAAGGTCTCCCGCGGTGATGAATGTGCTGCGTTCAGGTGGCTCACCGTCCTGATCTGGGTTCGCCGAGGTGCCCAGATAAAAGGAAAGATCGCCCAGCCCCATCTCTTTGAATTCGGCTGACAGGATCGAAATATGCCGGCGCATGAGGTCCATGGTTTCGGGCCGGTCAGCGACGATCATCATGTGCAACCCGTCTTCGCGCCCGGTCACCTTGATCGAAACTTTGCCCAGCTCTTCCGGAGTCAGTGCGATCTCCACGCTACCGCTTCTCGGCTTTGCGACGATGGTGGCCGCCATTTGCCCGGCGATCGCCCGAGCAATTTCCGCCCGGCCCGAGAACGGGGCGCCGTTGGTCGGGCCTGTATCCCTTTGCGCTGGGGTCGTACCAAAATCCTGTGTTGGCATCCGGTCGTGCAGACTGTCTTCAGGCGTCGGGTCCTTTAGCGCTGCGCGTTCCGGTGTTCCTACGATCTGTGCCCGGATGATGGCTTCGGTTCCCTGGCCGGCAGGTTTGGCCGGCCGCTGAACAACCACCCCCGATCCGGTGGCCTGCTCGTCTCGTCTGGCTTCTTTTCCGGCTGCAGTGCGCAATTCGTCCTTACGGTTATGCAGGCTCCCACTCATTCCAGGTTCGGTGGCGTTCAACTGCTCTTTTGCAGCTGGCGTAGGTTGCGACGGTGTGTTCCCGGCACGCTCGGACGCTTCGGTTCCCTTGCCCAAGTCGCCAGCGAGTGATCGGCGATCGGGATCAAAGGTTTCTGCGTGCATGGCTGCAGCGGCAGTTGACTGGCGTCCCTCCGCCGGGGGACTGGCCCCGAGAGTGGCGTGCGCCGTCGTTTGGTGCTTTGGCAATTCCCCGTGCGTTGCAGCGAGCAGAGGGGTGTCTTTCTGTCGCGCGTCCTGTTGTGATCCCTGCAATCCCAGCGGTTCAGCCAAATCAGGTTCGGCCTGCGGGACATCCGGGCTGGTGTCTTCATCGTCATCCACGATTTCTGGATCCGTGCGGCTGTCCGGATGAGGTTTCGCCTCGGCCTCGAGGTTCGGCATCTCTTCTTCGGCCATGAGTTCGGCGAAATCAGAGTCGCCTTTTGCTGCGGGCTCGGACTTTGCGGCCCAATCCGGCTTTCCGCCGGAAATCACATTGGTCATCATGGTCAGGGCGTTGGGCATTTTGCTCCGGCTCCGGTTGTTTGGCCCAAACCTGCCCACAAGGTAGTTACGTTTATTTTAACCGCTCTTCGCTTTGATCGACAAAGATCGAAACAATTTTCGGAGAGGGCGATGGAAATCCCAAACCTTGCGCCGGTACCGCGCAGCAATATGACCGAACAAAGACTCAAGGCCGCGGCGGTCGAGCTTGAGGCAACTTTTCTAGCCGAAATGCTGAAGGCCGCAGGCTTGGACAAGGCGCGGCAGGCTTTCGGAGGCGGCGCTGGTGAAGACCAGTTTTCGTCTTTCCTGCTGCAGGAGCAGGCCAGGCAATTGGCCCGATCCGGCGGGATCGGACTGTCTGAAACCCTATTCAATGCAATGATGGAGAAGACCCATGCCGACTGAGCACAAGCAGGGACTGATTAAGGCTCTCGAGGAGATTCTCGATCTCGAGCGCAGGGCCTTGGTCGAGGGGGACCTGGATCGACTGGGCAAGATGATGCCGCAGAAGGAAAAGCTGATCGGCGCAGTCAACGAGATGCAGGTGCACGACAGTGACGACTTGATTCGGCTGCACCAGAAGGTCGAGCGCAATCAGGGCCTGCTGAACAGCGCGGCCGAAGGGATTCGGGCGGTCATGAACCGGATGGCTGAACTCAGAAAAATCCGGCAGGAATTCACGACCTATGACGCGTCCGGGCAACGCAATGGTTTCGCCGTCCGTCAGGATCCCAAGCTGGAGAAACGTGCCTAGCGGCCGGTTTGATTCAAATCCGTTCTTTTCCGTCGGACCGCCTTAGCACTCCGTTAGGAAGTCAGGCCCAAAAGTGGTCCCGCACCTCGAAAGAAGGTGGCGCGAGCACCGACCGGTAGCTCGCACAGGTCAGAACGACAACACGTCCGCCAATGATGGTCGGGCGTCACTGGGCGAAGAAGGCCCGAATGGAAAAGGATGAAAAACATGTCCAGCATTCTGACAAACAACGGCGCGATGGTGGCGCTGCAGACTCTGAAATCGGTCAACAAGAACCTTGCAGCAACCCAGAACGCGATTTCGACAGGTAAAGATGTCGCTACCGCCAAGGACAACTCGGCCGTATGGGCGATTTCCAAGGTGATGGAATCCGACGTCAACGGTTTCAACGCGATCAAGGATAGCCTGGCACTGGGTGAATCGACTGTCGCCGTGGCGCGGAACGCTTCGGAAACCGTGACCGACCTGCTGACCCAGATGAAGAACAAGATCGTCGCCGCACAGGAGGACAACGTCGACCGCGGCAAGATCAATGATGACGTAACCGCCCTGCGGGACCAGATCGCATCGGTTGTCGGTGCCGCACAGTTCAACGGCCTCAATCTTGTGGACGGGTCAGCAGGCACCGCATCGATCCTGTCGTCGCTGGATCGCGACAGCGCAGGCAACGTGACCTCGTCGTCGATTTCGGTGGCCAGCCAGGATCTGTCGACCGGTGGGTATGCCAGCAAGGGCGTTCTGGCCGGCTCGGACAACGCGACCACTGACAATGACGCCGCCGGGTTCACAATGGACAAGTCGGGCGGGTCTGGTGACATCGTGATCGATAGTTCGACCGACAACTTCGCCGTCGGTGACAAAGTGTCGATCACCATCGGGGACAAAGTTGCTTCGTACACCGTGCAGGCCAGCGATCTGGACCCTTCGGGGACCTATGACTCTGCCTACACAGATGCCATCGTGGCAGTTGGGCTGAAGAACCAGATCGACGCGCTTGGGATCACCGGTGTTGCGATCGATTATGACTCCAGCGCGCCGGGTACGCTGTCCTTCGTGACCGGGACCGCAACCGCTGGTGCTGACGCAGATCGCGACGTAACCGTTTCGGCCCAGTTCACCAATGCCGGTTCTGGCGGTCTTGGTGCGTTGTCGTCGATTGACGTTTCGACCAGTGCCGGCGCTGCCGCAGCACTGGGCACGATCGAAACCTTGATCGACACGGCGATTGATGCGTCGGCCGCGTTCGGTTCGGCCCAAGGGCGGATCGAGACCCAGAAGGAGTTCATCTCGAACCTGACTGACTCTTTCAAATCCGGCATCGGCTCGCTGGTGGACGCCGATATGGAAGAGACCTCGGCCCGTCTGCAGGCCCTGCAGGTCCAGCAGCAATTGGCGACACAATCGCTGTCGATCGCCAACCAGGCGCCGCAGTCGATCCTCTCGCTGTTCCGCTAAGGCGGAAACTTGGCCGGGGCGTGATCTACGCGCCCCGGCTGTGACTGCAAATACGACGGCCTTTTGAAAGGATTTCAAGTGACCCCGCAAACGCTTGCACAACGGGCATATGCTCAGTCCGCCGCTCCGACGCGAACCCCGCGTGATACCGAGTATGAGGCGATTTCAAAGATCACGCATCGGCTCAAGGCAGCGGCCGCGCGCAAAGCCTCGGATTTCGCGGGCTTTGTTCAGGCCCTGCATGAAAACCGCCGCTTGTGGTCCGTCCTGGCCAATGGCGTCGTGGACTCGGACAATGCACTGCCGAATGAGCTGCGCGCGCGGATTTTCTATCTGGCCGAGTTCACCGAGCAGCATACGGGCCAGGTTCTGGCCAGCAAGGCCGGGGTCGAGCCGCTGCTTGAAATCAATCTGGCGGTTTTGCGCGGGCTACGTCAGCGGGGGACCGCGTAATGGGCGGGCTGGTTCTGAAGCTGGCTCCGAAAGAGCGGGTTCTGATCAATGGCGTTGTGATCGAGAACGGCGACCGCCGGACCCGCTTTTCAATCATGACGCCCGAGGCAAATGTCCTTCGGTTGCGCGACGCGATACATCCCGACGAAGTGACGACCCCGGTCAGGCGCGTGTGTTACGCGGCCCAGCTGGTCCTGTCCGGAGATCTGGAAGCCGGAGACGCAAAACAACAGCTGCTGCGACGGATCGAGGAACTGAGCCAGGTCTTCACGGATGTCGACAGTCGCCGGGTCCTGGCACAGGCGACCGAAGCCCTGGTGACCGAGCAGTACTACAAATGCCTGAAGGCTCTTCGATCGTTGCTGCCGCGCGAAGAGCGTCTGATGGCCTATCGGCAATGACATTCCTGCCGGTCATTCCAACTGGGGGTATCGTGGGGTGGCGTTTTTTGCAGCGCACCTATGACGCCCAGTTGCAGGCCTTTTCCACCTCGGCGGTCAATGACCGGGACACGCAGTATTTTGTGGAAAACATCCGAAACGTCCGATCGGCAGAAGATCTGGTCTCTGACCGACGCCTGCTGCAGGTCGCGTTGGGCGCGTTCGGATTGGAAGGTGACCTGGACAATCGGTACTTCATTCAAAAGGTCTTGTCAGACGGTACGAGTTCGGATGACGCCCTTGCGAACCGGCTTGCTGACAGCAGATATCGGGAGTTTTCCGAAGCATTCGGCTTGGGTCCGGGCGAGGTTCGGAAAGCCGCACTGATCACTGACATGGAGAAGATCGCTCAGAAAAATGTCGTCGCCCGGTTCGAAAGCTCGGTCGGAGAAGCCGACGACTCCATGCGGATCGCGCTTTTTGCCCAGCACGCTTTGAAAGACCTTGCCGGGCAGTCCGGAAGCGAGACCAAGAAGTGGTACGATCTGATGAGCCTACCGCCGTTGCGCAGCATGATGGAAACAGCGCTGGGCCTGCCGGCAAGCTTTGGACAGCTGGATATCGACAAGCAGCTGGACGTATTTCGGGACAAGCTGAGTAGAGTGACTGGTTCGCCGAACCTTTCGCAGTTCGTCGATGCCGATGCCATTGCCGAGCTGACGGATACTTATCTCGCCCGGACTCGGATCGCACAGATGCAAAGTTCGATTTCTCCCGCGCAAACTGCTTTGATTTTGCTGGGTGCCGCAAGTTAAACCGTTCGGGCTAAGGTCAGTACCTCGCGCCAGGATCAAAAGACGCACCAGTGCCGTGCGCAGCTATGAGTGGCCATTTAGGATCGGGGGGCAAGGGTGCCGGGTGCTCAGGCATCCAGAACCGTGTCAGCGGATGTCTGCAAGGCAAAAGACATCACCGGATGCGAAACGTTGTGCAGGTCGACCGGCCCCAATGGGACGGCCCGGGAACAGGCCGGCTCGATATCTTCGGACACGACGATCCGATGGCCATTGAGCTTGCCGAACTCGCCCAACCGCGCCGCGACATTGGCTGCATGTCCGATCACCGTAAAATCAAGCCGCTCGCGCGAACCGACATTTCCGTACGTGACACGCCCGAACGATACGCCGATCGAACAATCGCATTGCCGGTTCTTGTCGGAGCGACGCAACTCGGCCAATTTCTCGACGATTTCAACGGCACTGCGCTGAGCGTCTGACCGTGCCTTGCCGGGGTCCTCACCTGCCGGGAAAACCGCAAGAACGGCGTCGCCGATAAATTTCAGAACCTCACCGTCATTTTCGTGGACGATGCCGGACACCGTTTCGAAGAATTCGTTCAACAGGTTGATGTATTCCGTGCGGCCCAGATCCTCTTCCAGACTGGTCGAGTTGCGCAGGTCACAGAACATGATGGCCGCGTCGATGTCATCGCCGTCGCCGCGACGAATGTCGCCGCCCAAAACACGGGCCCCGGTTCTTTTGCCCACATAGGTCTCGAGAAGGGCCTGGGCATTCTCGCGCTGCATGAACACCTCATAGTAGCGGGCGATGACGGCCGAGCACTCAAAGACAAGCCCCAGGTTTTCCGTGGTAAAGCCGTTGGGGTGGTCGCAGGTCAACGTCAGGACGTTGATGCGCCCGTCGGAAAACGGCAGAGGCATTGCCACGTAATCGGTGCCCCCCTTGGCGCGCAGGTCCTCCATGATGGGGAAACTGTTGTGGGGGTTGTCGACGTTCAGCCGTTGCCGAACGCCGCCCAACCCGTTCGAGACATGCCGCAAGGGGCTGTTGATGAAAGCGGGGTGATCGTGAATCTCGTAGGTTGGAATATTGGTCGAAATCTCCTCGGCACCCTTTTCCCAGATGTAGTGCTTACCTGCGATCAGGGGATGCAGCGACCAGACAAGGATGCTGAGACGTTGAATCGCGATGCCGTGTTCCAGCATTTTTTCGGCTAGGGTCTTGGTGAAATCTTCGGGTGTTGCGATCGACCCCGCGCCACGCATCAGCCAATCGATCAACGGGCCGCTGATGTTGCCGTCTCGCGGTTGGCGCAATTGATTGTCGCCCAGATCGATATGAGTGTACGCCGCCGGCATGAAGCCGATGTGACCCTGGATGGCTTTGCTTTCAGGCAGGGAATCCTCGTAGGCCCAAACCGAGTTTGCCAACCGTTCGTCGCCAATCAGGACATCGTGATAGGTTGCCGTGCCCTTGAACGGGCAGAAGGTCTGCAACTCGGTCTCACCGCTCAGATCAACGCGCACGTCTTCGCGCGGAACATAAATCGCAGGCGGCAGCCGGGTTTCATACATGACCTTGGCATTCGTGCTTTCAGCCAGAAGGATGTCATCGCGGTAGATGGCAACCCTGCCGTCAAGCGTTTCGATCGAAATTCCGTAGCCGTTCGTATTCCGTGTGGCGTGGACATTCATCGGCCGTCTCCCTTGCCCGGGTCCCTAGAGGATGGGCTTTTGCAGCCCGATTTCCAAGGGGCGCAACACAGAATTTACCGATCGCGATCCACGGCCGAGACGGTCAGACCATCTGGATCACGTCTTTTTCGATCGCCAGCATATAGCCCTTTTTGGCGATGTTTTTGACCAACAGCTCGCTGACCATCTGATTGCCCAGCGCGTCCCGCAGCCGTTTGATGCGCGTGGCCCCGGCGGCTTCGTCACAGTCCGATATGTCTCGGCCAGAGATCATGGCTTCGATCTGAACCCCCGACAGCACTTCGTCGTCGAGACGGGACTCGGCCAGGACGGCCAGCGTTTCCATCGCTGCGGGCGTCAGCTTGAAATCCATGTTGTTCAGGTAGACGGTGTTCTCTTCGCGACTGATCAGCAGCGACGTGACCTGGATTCCCGTGCGCTCGATCTGGGCCATTCTACGGTTCAACGTCACCAGCATCACCAGAAAGACCAAGGCGGCCAACAGCATGGCCGTGGCAAAGATCAGCAGCACGAAGATCACCATCCGGTAGCTGGCCAGCGTGTCGGCAAATGCGGTTCCGGATTGCGCGAGGATCTCCAGCAATCGGATTTCAGCCTGGGTGGTCAGATCGCTTTCGACGAACAGCCGCTCGACCCGAGCGTTGAAAGCATTGGCATCGGGCAGGGTCCAGAACAAGAAGGCTGCGGCCGTAATCAGGATCACGACAATTGCGGCGATGCCTGCTCCAACCAGCCGGGTGCCAGACCGCCGCGCCTCAGAAACGGAGATAGAATTTTCCGGCATTGGCCTTCCTTTGATCCAACCCTTCCGGTCCAAAAACGCTGATCACGTTGAGCAACGTCCACCCCGAGGATTTCAGCCTTTTGGCCACCTCTTGCTTGGCTTGCCCCTTTTTGCAGGCGGACACCTGCATCACGCCATAGTGCAGGCGCAGCGGGTTGTCCTGTTTGGCCTTGTAATCGGCATAGCATTCGGCCGCCGAAACGGTGGTGCTCAGCGATATCAACGTCGCAACGACCAGGAAAGAGAGGATCTGTTTCATAGGCTGCATCCTGCGCATGGCTTGGCACGATATTCAATATCTCAAAGGGTTTGCGGCGATGATATCGGATAACACCGGGCCGTTATTGCTTGTCTGTCGGCGGGTGGCCGAAAGCTGTTGCATCAGTTTCGCGGTTAGCCACTGGCGCCGCGTCCCGCTTTGAAAGGACACTTGTCATGCACCGGAAGTTCATCGCCCTCGTCGTCGCCACCGCAGTCGCCATCACCGGCGTTTCCGCATCCCAGGCCAAGGCGGCCGACGCCCATGACATTCTGGGCGGGTTGGCGGCCATTGCCATCATCGGCGCGGCCGTCAATCACTATAACAAGGAAAAGCGCAAAGAGCGTGTCACCCGGCAGAACAACTATGTCCACCAGCCGCAAAACGTTCGGCCGGATCATATCCGCCCTCTGCCCCGGCGTGTCGCCCGCTATGACCTGCCGCAACGTTGCCTGAAGACCTACAACGGCTATTCGAAGAAACGTCCTTTGCTGGGGCCGAACTGCCTCGAGAAACACTACAAACATGCCAATAGCCTGCCACAACAGTGCAAAGTGGGGTTCTGGGACGGCAAGAAGGTGAAGCGGGCCTACGAACCCGCCTGCCTGCGCCAGAAAGGATACCGCGTGGTTTACCAGTAATCGGTTTCGAGCAGGAGCAGCGCCGCAGAAGCGCTGTGCGGGAGGGGGGCGGCCTGGGTCGCCTCCTTCTTTTTTGTTGCGGTTCGGGCCAAAAAACGGTTTGCCGATGGGATGACGACTCCGACGTTTGAATTGGAACAGGCGCTGATTGCGCAGGGCTACCCCCGAATAGCAGGTGTAGATGAGGTTGGCCGCGGCCCATTGGCCGGTCCGGTCGTGGCGGCTGCGGTCATTCTGAATCCGCAAGACATTCCCGACGGTTTGAATGACTCCAAGAAGCTGACGGCGCGAAGGCGGCTCACCCTTGACGAAGATCTGCGCGCCCGGGCCGAGTTTGCCATTGCCGAGGCGTCGGTGGAGGAAATTGATGACCTCAATATCTTGTATGCCTCTCATCTGGCGATGGAGCGCGCCGTCGCCGCCCTGCATCCTGCGCCGGACTATCTGTTGATCGACGGCAATCTGATCCCCAAAGGGTTGACCTTGCCGGCGCAGGCTGTGGTCAAAGGGGATGCGAAGTCAGTCTCGATTGCGGCGGCGTCGATCCTTGCAAAGAATTGGCGCGATCAACTGATGGTGGATTTGGCGCAACAGCATCCGGGCTACGGCTGGGAAACCAATGCGGGCTATCCGTCTAAACAACACCGCGAGGCGCTGCAAAATCTTGGGGTAACCCCACACCATAGACGTTCATTCAAGCCCGTCCACAATATCTTGTATCAAGAGTAAATCGTAACCCTCTGATTCAAAAAAGAATTTGACGCCGAATCCGGTTTGACTCATCCTAGTCTCAACCAAATGAGCGCAAAAGCGCCGTGGAACTTGAGGCAGAGACATGACAACTACCAAGACAAAGGGCGCATCCGCGCTCCCTTTAAACACGATTCTATCTGGCGACTGCATCGAGGTGATGAACAGTCTGCCCGAGGCGTCGGTCGACCTGATTTTTGCGGATCCGCCGTATAATTTGCAGCTGAAAGGACAGTTGCATCGCCCGGACAACAGCCAGGTGGATGCCGTCGATGATCATTGGGACCAGTTCTCGAGCTTTGCCGCCTATGACCAGTTTACCCGCGAGTGGCTGAAGGCCGCGCATCGCCTGCTCAAGCCCAATGGGGCGATCTGGGTGATCGGCTCGTATCATAACATCTTCCGCGTGGGCTCGGCCCTGCAGGATGCGGGCTATTGGATTTTGAACGACGTGATCTGGCGCAAATCGAACCCGATGCCGAATTTCCGCGGCAAGCGGTTCACTAACGCGCATGAGACGATGATCTGGGCCAGCAAGCGGGAAGGGGCGAAATACACCTTCAACTACGAGGCGCTGAAGGCCTTGAATGAAGGCGTGCAGATGCGCAGCGACTGGGTACTGCCGATCTGCACGGGCCACGAGCGCCTGAAAGATGAAAATGGTGACAAGGCGCACCCGACGCAGAAGCCCGAGTCGCTGTTGCACAGGGTTCTGGTTGGTTCGACCAATCCGGGTGACGTGGTGCTTGACCCGTTCTTCGGCACCGGAACCACCGGCGCGGTGGCCAAGATGCTGGGCCGCGAGTTCATCGGGATCGAGCGTGAGGACAGCTATCGCAAGGTGGCCGAAAAGCGCATCGCCAAGGTGCGCAAGTTCGACCGTGACGCGCTCGAGGTCAGCGCCAGCAAACGCGCCGAGCCGCGCGTGCCCTTCGGCCAGCTGGTCGAACGCGGCATGCTGCGCCCGGGCGAAGAGCTGTATTCGATGAACCAGCGGCACAAGGCCAAGGTGCGGGCCGACGGTACGCTGGTGGGCGACAACATCAAGGGCTCGATCCATCAGGTGGGCGCGCATCTGGAAAACGCGCCGTCCTGCAATGGCTGGACATACTGGTGCTTCAAGCGCGACGGAAAAACCGTTCCGATCGACGTGCTGCGCCAGCAGATCCGGGCCGAACTGCACAACTGATCACACCAATACCGCCGGTGCCTGTGGCCTGACACATGGTACCAAGCCTTGCCCCGCCGAACCCGGCGGGGTCTTTTGTTTTGTGCCCCGTGATGTTTGGATGGTGCGACCCCATATCCCGCTACATAGCGAGGGAGCATCAGGAATGTCTGATACCACGGCCAGCCAATCCCGGTTTCAGCGGTTTTTCGTGACCACGCCGGACAAATTCAATTTGGACAACAAATACACCGAAGCCGCGCTGGAACGGCACAAGCGCGAGGGGCTGGAACTGGCCGTCCGCGCCCGCTGGATCGCCATGGCGTTGACCGGTGTCCTGCTGGTGTTTCTGAATCCGAACTGGGATGTGATGTGGTATCATTTCATCCTGCTGCTGCTCTGCGGCAACGGCTGGTTGATCCGGCGCGCTGGCCGTGTGGGCCAATCCCGGATCGAGCTTCTGCTGATTTTCGCCGATCTGCTGATCATGACGCTGGGCATGGTCGTTCCCAACCCGTTCAGCGACGATGTGCGCCCGCTGGCGATGCAGTACCGGTTCGACAATTTCCAGTATTTCTTCATCATCCTGGCCGCAGGTACGCTGGCCTATTCCTGGCGCACGGTGATCGCCATGGGCAGCTGGACGGCCCTGATGTGGACGGCGGGCTGGATCGTCGCCTGGTGGGTGGCCACGCCCATCTCTGGCCTCAGCGAAAAGGTTGCCACCGCGTTGCAGGGCTATCCGGCCGTGGCCGAACTGTTGGACCCCAACAGCTTCATGGTTCCGATGCGCGTGCAAGAGGTGATCGTGTTCATGATGGTCGCGGTTACGCTGGGCGTGTCGATGCGGCGGCTCAATCGCCTGTTGATCTCAAATGCCGGACTGGAGCGGGAACGCGCCAACCTGTCGCGATACTTCTCGCCCAACGTGGTCGAGGAGCTGAGCCAGAACGACGAACCGCTCAAGCAGGTGCGCAAGGAAAACATCGCGGTTCTGTTCATCGACATCGTGGGCTTCACGAAATTCGCTGCCGGCCGCGACCCGTATGAGGTGATCGAGGTGCTGCGGGGCTTCCATGCGCGAATGGAGGCCGAGGTGTTCCATCACCACGGAACCTTGGACAAGTATCTGGGCGACGGGCTGATGGCCACGTTCGGCACGCCGGTTCCAACCCCGCTGGACGCGGTCAACGCCCTGTCCTGCGCGCGGTCAATGGCTGACATCATCGACCGTTGGAATCTGGAACGCCGACGGGCAGGCGAGCAGGAGATTCAGGTTGGCATCGGTGTTCACTACGGTCCGGTCGTTCTGGGCGACATCGGGGCCAACCGGCTGGAATTCGCGGTGATCGGAGACGCGGTCAATCTGGCTGCCAAGCTTGAAGCAATGACGCGAAAGATGGGTGCGCGGATTGTCATCAGCGACGCGCTGCGCGAAAAGGCCCTAAGCGAAGCGTCGACGGCTGCCGATCTGATGAACGGGTTCCAGCGCCACGATGCACAGGCGGTTGGCGGCGTCGAGCGGCCGGTCGATATCTGGGCGCTGCGTTGACCGCTCTCAGGACCGTGGCATCGGAAGCATTGCCTTGTTGTACGGCTTCCAGTCCGTGATCTCGGGGTAGTACTGTCGCCGCCAAGCCCGCACCCGCGGGTTCATCACACGCCGCCACAGCGGCGGGACCATCGCCGCGATCGTCATCACCGGATAGCCATAGGGCAGCTGCGGGGCCGCCTCGGGTGGGTGGTTCTGCAGCAGCGGAAACCGCCGGTTGGGCTTGTAATGATGGTCCGAGTGGCGTTGCAGATTGATCAGCAGCCAGTTCGAGGCCTTGTGCGCGGCGTTCCACGAATGGCGCGGCCGGACGTGCTCGTATTTGCCGTCGCCCAGGTATTTGCGCGTCAGCCCGTAATGTTCGACATAGTTGACCAGCTCCAGTTGCCAGATCGCGGTGCCGGCCTGAACCAGGAACAACCCCAGCCCCGCCCATCCGCCGAGCAGCAGCGCCAGCGCCAGCATCAACCCCTGCAGCGCCCAGTACCGCCAGAACGGGTTCGACCGGTCCGTCCAGTTCAGCCCTTTGCGCGCCAGCTTGGCCTTTTCGGCCTGAAACGCGGACACCAGGCACTGGCGCAGGACGCGCGGATAGAAGCGGTGGAACCCTTCGTTGTAGCGCGCGGTCACCGGGTCGCGGGGCGTGCCGACATAGCGGTGGTGCACCAGCAGGTGTTCGGACCGGAAATGCGAATACAGAACCATCGCCAGCAGGATGTCGCCCAGCCACCGCTCCAGCCAGCCCTTCTGGTGCATCAGTTCGTGGCTGTAGTTGATGCCGATCGTGCCCGAGATCACGCCCATCCCGAAGAACAGCCCGATCTTTTCCAGTGATGACAGATGTTCGGCGCTGGTGGCGTACCAGATCAGGCCATAGAGCGTGAAAAACTGGACCGGAACCCAGGCCTTGGTCAGCAGGACGTACCAGCGCAGCGCGTCCTCGGGCGTTTCGGGGTCGGCGTTTTCAAGGTTCAGCCCGGTCAGCCCGTCCAGCGCTGCAAACAACCACCAGGTGGACAGCGGCACCAGCAATACCCACCAGGCGCCGGCGAAAGCGGTGAACCACAGGATCGGGATCAATAGGAACGAAACCCAGAAAGGAAGGGCTGTTTGCCAGCGCGACAGGGTGTCAGTCGAGATCATGGTCAGGCTCCGAAACTCTGCCGTCAGGATAATCCTGCCCGATCCATTTTCCCAGATGCAGAACTGCCGCGCCACAGATCATGCGCCTTGCGCATCACGGTCGGAAGGTCGCCGGGGCGAAAGGCATGTTTAGGCATCACGACCAAACCCACGGGGTCCACCTCTGCGGGTACGGCGGCGGTCCAGACGCGCAGGATCAGGTGGAAATGGGTAAAGGTATGGCGCACCTCGGCGGGCAACAGGGTCCAATCAGCCGGAAAGGGCGGCGTCTCGGCCGCGTCCTCGGCCCAGTCCGAGCCCGGAAAGCCCAGCATCCCGCCCAACAGCCCCGTTTCCGGTCGGCGCTCCAACAGGATTGCGCCATCGGCGCGCTGCGCGATGTAGACGTGGCCAAGCCGGGTGGGCTTCGGTGCCTTGGGCGTCTTGCGCGGCAGGTCGGCCTGTGTTCCGGCAGCGCGGGCCTCGCACGGGTCTCGCAGGGGGCAGATGCCACAGGCCGGAGACTTCGGCGTACAGATCGTGGCCCCCAGATCCATCACCGCCTGAGCATAGTCGCCGGGGCGGTCGTCCGGGGTCAGCGCGGCGGCTTTCGCCTTCAGCAGAGGTTTCGATTTCGGCAACGGGTCGTGGATGTCATACAGCCGGGCCATGACCCGCTCGACATTTCCGTCCAGCACGGTTTCCGGCCGGTCAAAGGCGATGGCCGCGATGGCGGCGGCGGTGTAGGGGCCGATGCCGGGCAGCTTCAGTAGCGCATCATGGCTGTCAGGAAAGCGCCCGTCGTGCTGGTCCACCACCGCGCGGGCGCATTTCAGCAGGTTGCGGGCGCGGGCGTAATAGCCCAGCCCGGCCCATTCCGCCATCACCTGGTCATCGGGTGCGGCGGCCAGCGCCCGGACATCCGGCCAACGCGAGGTGAACCGCAGGAAATAATCCCGCACGGCGGCCACCGTGGTCTGCTGCAACATCACCTCAGACAGCCACACGCGATAGGGGTCGGGTTGCACGCCCGCGGCCCTGTCGGCGGGGCTGACCCGCCACGGCAGGTCGCGGGCGTGGCGGTCGTACCAGGCAAGCAGGCTGCGGCTCAGGTCGAAAGTGGCGATGTCACGCAAGTTTTATCCATTTCTCTGTCGGGTTTCGCTGGCGCCCGGATGCACGCCCATTACAATAGCGGCGCAGGAGTTGGAAACCAGATGCAACCAAGACGGTCCACCACCCGCGGGTTCAAACGCACCGCGTCCTTGCTGAGCGATCGGATCCGCAAAGCCGGTGAAAGTCGCGGCTTTGCCGTGTCGCGCTTGTTGACCCATTGGGCCGATATCGTGGGCCCCGACATCGCCGCCATCGCCCGACCGGTCAAGGTGGGCTATGGAAAGGGTGGGTTCGGCGCCACATTGACCGTGCTGACCACCGGACCGCAGGCCCCGATGCTTGAGATGCAGAAGGACCGTCTGCGCGACAAAGTGAATGCCGTCTATGGCTACAGTGCCATCAGCCGCATCCGCATCACCCAGACTGCTCCTACAGGATTTGCCGAGGGGCAGGCCAGTTTCGAGCATCGGCCGAAACAGGCGAAACCCACCATCGCACCGGAAGTCGTTGCCGAGGCAGACAAAGTGACGCGCGAGGTTCACGACCAAGACTTGCGCGCGGCCCTTGAACGACTGGGCCGGAACGTTCTATCCAAACAAAAACGCTGAGAAAGGGCTGAGTATGAGCCGTATTGCAACCGTAATCTGCGCGGCCGTGGCGCTGGCCGCAGGCGGCTATTGGCTGACCCAATCGCCAAGCACCGTACCTGTGCCACAACTGGTCGGCAGCGCCGAAGCGCAAAACGCCGATCTGGACACCTCGACCATCGTCGAGATGGTTCAGGGGGCCGAGGACGCACCGGTCGAGATCATCGAATATGCGTCCTATACCTGCCCGCACTGCGCGAATTTCCATCAGGGGCCGTACAAGCAGCTCAAGAAGGAATACATCGACACCGGCAAGGTCAAGTTCATCTACCGCGAGGTCTATTTCGACCGCTACGGCATCTGGGCGTCAATGGTGGCGCGCTGCGGTGGCCCTGAGAAGTTCTTTGGCATCACCGACCTGATCTATCAGGGCCAGTCCGAATGGACCCGCGCCGGCGGCCCGGCCGAGATCGTGGAAGAACTGCGCAAGATCGGCCGTCTGGCCGGGCTGAGCAACGATCAGCTGGAAGCCTGCCTGCAGGACGGCACCAAGGCGCAGACCCTCGTCGCCTGGTACCAGAAAAACGCCGAGCAAGACGGTATCCAAGCCACCCCGTCCTTTGTCGTCAACGGCAAAAAGGTCGACAACCAGTCCTATGACGAGTTCAAGGCGCTGATCGAAAAGGAACTGGGCAACTGATGACCGGGCCTCTGGCCGGTCTCAAGGTTGTCGAACTGGCGCGCATTCTGGCTGGCCCCTGGGCCGGCCAAACCTTTGCCGATCTGGGCGCCGAGGTAATCAAGGTGGAATCTCCGGCCGGCGACGACACCCGCGCTTGGGGTCCGCCCTTCGTGACCCGCGATCAGGATGTCTCGGCGGCCTATTACCATTCGACCAACCGCGGCAAGGCGTCGGTAATCGCCGATTTCTCGACCCCCGAAGGGCAGGAGAAGGTGCGCGCACTGGTCGCTGACGCCGATGTGGTGATCGAAAATTTCAAGGTTGGCGGGCTGAAGAAATTCGGGCTGGACTATGACAGCCTCAGCCAGTTGAACCCGCGCCTCGTCTATTGCTCGATCACCGGGTTCGGGCAGACCGGGCCTTATGCGCATCGGGCTGGCTATGATTTCATCATCCAGGGCATGTCGGGTCTGATGTCCGTGACCGGAGAGCCCGACGGCCAGCCGCAGAAGGCAGGCGTGGCGATCACCGACGTGTTCACCGGCATTTATGCAGTGGCCGGGGTTCTGGCCGCCTTGCACCAGCGCCAGCGCACCGGGCGCGGGCAGCATGTGGACATGGCCCTGCTGGACGTGGCCGTGGCGGTCACGGCAAACCAGGCGCTGAACTATCTGACCACGGGCCAGGTGCCGCAGCGCATGGGCAACGCGCATGTGAACCTGGCGCCCTATCAGGTGTTCGATTGTGCCGACGGACACATTATCATCGCCACCGGCAATGACCGGCAATATCAGCGCCTGTGCCAGGTGTTGAACCTGCCCGACATGGCCGAGGCGCCCGAATATCTGCACAACAAGGACCGGCTGGCCAATCGCCGAACCCTGATCGCACGGCTGAACGGCGCCACGGCGACTTGGGCCAAGGCCGACCTGCTGGCCGCCTGCGAGGCGCAAGGCATCCCTGCCGGTCCGATCAATACGCTGGACGAGGTCATGGCAGATCCGCAGGTGATCGCGCGCGGCATGCAGATTGACCTGGACGGCGTGCCGGGGATTCGCGCGCCGTTTGTCTTTTCGGATGCCGATCTGAATCTGTCGCGCCCCGCCCCGAAACTGGGCGAAGACGCCTAGGGCGGCGGCGCGGCCGTCAGCAACCGTTGACGCACGTCGTCGGCCTGATCCACCTGAAGGCGCACCGGCAGGGTGATGACCTTGCTGCGAAAGGCGGGCGGCAGGCGAACGGCGTCTTTCTCGGTGGTGACCATTTGCGCGCCCAGCAGCCGTGCCTCGTTCTCCAGCCGGGTCATCAGGGCCGGCGTCAGCGTCTGGTGATCGTCCAGAGCCTCGGCCCGCAGCAGCCGCGCGCCCTGCTGGCGCAGGGTCTGAAAGAACTTCTCGGGGTGGCCGATGCCGGCAAAGGCCAGAACCGGAGTTTCGCTCCAGTCCATCCCGGTTTGGAGTGCCGTGACCTGACCGGTGGCGTGCGGAACGCCCAGCTTGTTGCCCCACAGCTGCACGAACCTCTCCTGCGCGGCCAAGTCACCCAGTGACAGCACAAGATCGGCCCGTTGCAGCCCGACATCGACCGGTTCGCGCAGCGGTCCGGCGGGCAGGCACAAGCCGTTGCCAAAGCCGCGGGCCGCGTCCACCACGACGATCGAGAAGGTCTTGGTCACCGAGGGGTTCTGGAACCCGTCGTCCAGCACGATCACGGTGGCGCCGGTCTCGGCGGCGGCGCGGGCGCCGGCGGCACGGTCCTTGGCGACCCAGACCTCGGCGAATGCCGCCAGCAACAATGGTTCGTCACCAACCTGCGCCGCCGTGTGTCGGACCGGGTCCACCCGAACCGGGCCTTCAAGCGATCCGCCATGGCCGCGGGTGACCACATGCGGCGTGTGATACGCGTCACGCAACTGTTCCAGAACCCATATTGCCGTCGGTGTCTTGCCAGTGCCGCCAGCATTTAGGTTGCCGACGCAGATCACGGGCACACCCGGATCAACCCCGGGCCCCGACGCCACCCGCCGCGCCGTTGCCTGCGCATAGACGCGGCCAAGCGGCGCCAGCAGCCTTGCGCGCAGGCCGGGGTGATCCGGCGCGTTGTCCCAGAATTCAGGTGCCCTCATGTTCCGCTCCGTGCTGGTCCAGATGTTCCTGTACCATGTCGATCAGGGTATCCACCTGGGGCGCGCTCTCGGTCACCAGTTGCCAACCGGCAAGGGCCATGTTCGCGGCCAGGTCCGGGGCCAGCAGTTCAACGACAGTGTCGCCCAGTTCGGTGGCGGTGCGAATTTCACGAGCGGCTCCTACACCATCAAGCGCGTCATAAAGGGCCTTGTGGCCGCTCACGTCCGGTCCATGGATCAAGGCCGAGCCCAGGGCTGCGGCCGCGATCGGGTCATGCCCGCCTATTCCCGGCTCGAGCGTGCTGCCCATGAACGTCACCGGAGAGACGCGATACCACAGGCCAAGGGCCTCGGGGTCCGACGCAAGGATGACCTGGGTCATGTCTTCGATCATGTCCCCATCTTCCCAGTTGGCACAGCGCAGGTCCATCGTTTCCAGCCTTTTGCGCAGGGGCGCTGCCTCGGATATGTCCGCGACATGCAGGATCAGGGCCAGCCTCGGCAGCATCCGCATGGCCTGCCGATGTGCGCTGAGCACCGAGATGAATTCCTTGGCGTCGACCCACGCCGCCAGCCAGACCGGCCGCCCTGCAAACGCATGGTTTGTCTCGATCAGCTCGTCCTCGGGCCAAGGGCGAAGGGTGGGGCTGATACTGAGCGGCGGAAACAGTGCCACCTTCGAAGTCGGGACGCCCAGACGTCGGATTTGCCGGGCTGCATCCTCGGACGTGACGTGGATCGCGCGAAAGCAGTCAAAGGTATAGCGGTTGATGTCCGGCAGCCATTTCCCGACAAAGGCAACACGAACGTCGTTCTCGCCCTCAAGCAGGACCATGGGTATACCGCGTTCGGCCGCGCGGGTGATCACGTTGGGCATCAGGCCGCCGCCAACCCACAGCCCCATGTCAGGCTGCCAGTGCTCCAGGAATCCACGCGCCGCGCCGGTTTGTTCGTCAGGCAACGGAACCAGTTCCATGTCGCAATCCGCCCAGCGTGTCAGGTCCGCGTCAGGCGGGACGGTCAACAGAATCGACAGCCCTGGCCGGGACTGCTGCAGGCGCTTGCAAAAGTCGTTCACCGCGCGCAGGCGCTGTTCGTTGGCAACATGAATCCAAAGCAACTCACCCGCGGGGCGAGGCGGCGCGTAGTGTCCGGGGGGCTTGGGAACACCCCAGGACAACGCGCGATAGGCCGCCAGGCTGAGGGATCGAGGTTTGCTCATGCCCGGTGCCCCTGAATTGGCTGATCCAGTCGGCCCATCAGCACCTTATGCAATTTGGACCCGGCGCCAACAACACCGTTCAGCCGTGGGTTGGGGTTGTTGAACCGCAAAGTGCGCCCGGTACGGTCTGTACAGGTGCCGCCTGCTTCGCGCAGGATCAGGTCCCCGGCCGCGATGTCCCATTCCCAGCTTGGGCGCAAGGTCAGCATCCCGTCGAACCTGCCCTGTGCGACCAGCGCCATTCGGTAGGCCAGCGACGGGCGATAGGCCCGACGGAAGATCGGCGCGACGCCCTCCTGCCAATGATCCGGTTTCAGGTTCGGCTTTGCGGCCAGAACCTCGGCTTCGGCCTCTGTGGCCGCCGCGGTCACCCGGATCGGCTGACCGTTCAGGGTTGCCCCCTGTCCCCGCGCGGCAGCAAACAGCATGTCGCGCATCGGCAGGTAGATTACGCCGGCAATGACCTGTCCGCGATCGGCGACCGCCAAGGAATGCGCCCAGGTGCGCGACCCTTCGGCAAAGCTGCGGGTGCCGTCGATCGGGTCGATGATGAACACTCGGTCACGGGTCAATCGGTCCTGATTGTCCTCGGTCTCCTCGCTCAGCCAGCCATATCCGGGCCGCGCGCTGGGCAGGCGTTGTTCCAGCATCGCGTTGACGGCCAGATCAGCCTCGGTCACCGGCCCGGCGCCCTTGGGTTTGTCCCAGCTCTGCATCTCGCGGCCTGCGTAGGCGACAGCAATCCGGCCAGCCTCACGTGCGGCGTCGATCAGCAGGGACAGGTCAGTTTCCGGCAAGTGTCATCCCTTCGATCAGAAGCGAGGGCACGACCCGGGACAGATAGGTGCGCGCGTCGTTGGCCGGGATGATCCGCATCAGCATGTCCCGCAGGTTTCCGGCAATCGTGCATTCGTTGACCGGGTGCGAGATCTCGCCGTTTTCGACCCAGAAACCCGACGCACCGCGTGAGTAATCGCCGGTATTGGGGTTGATGGTGGACCCGATCATCGAGGTCACCAGCAACCCCGTTCCCATATCGCGAAGCAGGTCGTCGCGGCTGAACTCGCCCTGGGTCAGGCTCAGGTTCCAGTTGCTGGGAGATGGAGGACCGGACACGCCACGGGCGGCGTTCCCGGTGGAATTCATGTCCAGTTTGCGCGCGCTTGAAAGATCCAGTGTCCATCCGGTCAGCACGCCGTTTTCGACGATCATCCGGCGCGCGGTCGGCAATCCTTCGGCATCAAACGGGCGCGATCCTGCAATTCTGGGGCGATAGGGGTCTTCGATCAGCGACAGATGTGCAGGCAGCACCTGCTGGCCCAGGCTGTCCTTGAGCCAGGAGGCGCCGCGGGCCACCGCCGCGCCGTTGCTGGCCGCCAGAAGATGCCCGATCAATGAGGACGAAATCCGCTCGTCGAACAATACCGGGAAACGCCCTGTTTCCGGCTTTCGGGCACCCACTCGCTGCACGGCACGCTCGCCCGCGATCCGGCCGATCTCGTCGGGGCTGCGCAGGTCGGACTGAAAGCTGCGGCTGTCTCCGTCATAGTCGCGTTCCATCCCGGTGCCTTCGCCCGAGATCGCCACGCATGAAACCGAGCGGCTGCTGCGCGCATAGCCACCGGAAAATCCATTTGTCGCGGACAGATGAACCCGGTGCGTGCCATAGGATGCCGCCGCATCAGATACCTGGGTAACGCCTTCCACCGCCAGGGCCGCAGCCTCGGCGGTCAGCGCGTCCTGCATCAGAGCGTCTGCTGAAGGTTCGGGCGTGGGGTCAAAAAGCTCCAAGGAGTCGACGGAAAAATCGCTGGCCAGTTGTTCCGGATCTGCAAGGCCAGCGAACGGATCCTCGGGCGCTTCGCACGCCATCGCTACGGCCCGTTCGGCCATGGCGGCAAGCGTTTCGGGACGACTGTCCGAGCCGGACACGATGGCCTGCTGCTTGCCGATGAAAACACGCAACCCCACGTCGGTGCTTTCGGCGCGTTCGGCGTGCTCCAAAGCGCCGCCACGCACCTCGACCGAGACCGAGGATCCGTCGATCACGATCGTGTCGGCCGCTTCGGCTCCGGCCTTGCGGGCCAGGTCCAGCATTTCGTGGCTGATTGCTTCGAGTGATCGGGTCATGGTGCCTCCAATTGATTGTATTGGACCTAGCCTTGGTCAACCCGCCTCGCAAGCCCTGTGATCGTTTGCGATTCTCTTCAACTTGTTGAAGCATCCTTTTCGTGGAAGAGCTGGTTGTTGTTCGCACAACCTGCTCATGCGAAGGAACAAGCACTGCCATAAACGAAATATCGGAGTGCCAGTCACAGACAGGAGAAAGATGCAGAAACACCTTACGCTACGCGGTGTCCAGATTCCCGACGACCCTCAAATCATAACCCCGCAAGTGAAACGCTCGATACTCGCTGGAAGATACGAGAAGGACGAGGTTGGGGGGTTGCCGAAGTTCATCCAGGCTGACGACCGCGTTGTTGAGCTTGGTGCGGGTATAGGTTTTATTTCGACCTTTCTGTATACGCAGCTTGGGGTGTCAAAGTTAACCTGTATAGAAGCAAATCCTTCGCTCTGCGAGTTCATCGGTCGTGTTCACAGAGCTAATGACGCAACCGGGTTGAACGTACTAAACGCGGTGGCAGTAGGGGCCAGTGAAGTTGCGGGAAAATCAAGGTTCTACTTGCGGGAACCATTCTGGTCGTCGTCACTTGATCCTGAGCCTGAGTACAAAAAGTCAATAGAAGTGGACAAGACTCCTTTGTCCGATGTGCTAAGGGAGACCAGAGCAAATGTTTTGATTGTCGATATTGAAGGGGGCGAAAGGACTCTATTCGATGACATAGATTTGGTAGGTATCCAAAAAATCTACCTAGAAGTGCACACTCGGAAGATCGGGTTGCGCGGCATTCAGTCTTGTTTCGATTCCTTGTCCGCATTGGGGTTCGCATACGATCAAAGAGTTAGTTGCGGCGGGTCAGTTCTGTTCCGCCGCGTTCGAAAACAATAGCGTGCAACTGTAGTATACGTGTGAGGCCGCCTTTTGGCGGCCCCATTGTGTACAAATTTTGTTACTTGATCCGTTGACCATTGGCCAAAATCTGGCCGTCCTTGGTGAACTCGATCTTGGAGTTCAGCGTGTCGGGCTGGTCGCCGGGAACAGCCATCATCCCCATCATCATGCGCGCGCCCATGGCGTCGTTCTCGGACATGAACCCCATTCCGATCAGCTTGTCGATCAGGGCGTTGGCACCCACCAACTGGAGGTTTGCCTCACCCGCCGGCGCCGGAACGCCTCCGAACTCTTCGGTGTTCGAGTTGTCGAAGGTGAAATCACCGGTGCCCGTCAGCTTGGCACCGACCATCGAGACCAGCAGTTCATTGATTTTGAGCGAATGCAGTTCGGCCGGAACTTCGTCCGAGCCTTCCAATGCTTCGGCAACTTCCGGGTCCAGGAAGTTCAGGAGAACCTTTGCGGTGCCAGTCGCATCCAGCGCGATCGTGGCTGGATCGCGTGGCAACGCGCCTGCGGGGTCGAACATGCTCCACAGAATGTCGGACATGGTGAAGTCTGTCAGGTTCATCGCAAAGCCGAACGGCTCAACCTCTTCGGATGCCTGGATGGGTGCCTCGAGTTTCAAACCGGCCTTCGCCATTGCAATCTCGATGGGAAACGGCAGGTCTGCCGTGGTTACTTCCAGCTTTGCATTGTTCTGTTCGACGTCATACGCCAGACGCTCGGCGTCGATGCTGGCACCGAAGCGGCCACCGTCCGAACTGCTGGCCATCGAGAAAGCCTCGCCCTCGCTGGTGCCTGCGATGCTGGTTTGGCCTGCGCCGTAGGTGAAGATCCCGTCAAAGGCAAAACCAGCCTCATATGCGCCTTCCACGTCCGCCAGGCTGAAGCCTTCGGGGATTACGTTCTTGCCTTCAAACTCCAGCTGGTCGAGCTTGCCGTTGATGCGTGCATCTTCGCCCGTTTCCGGGTCTTGGAAATTCAGGTCATAGGTCAGGTTTGCCGCCGTGAAGTTCTGGTCGACCTTGCGGCCCTCTCCGATCTGCATCCGGGATGCACCGGCCAGGTTGATCATCTCAAAACCCAGATCCAGCACGTCTTCGGGCATCGCTTCGCCATCGACCATGATGTTGTCGAGCGCCAGTGCCAGCTTGCTGGCAGAGTAGTCATAGGTCATGTCGTCGGGCGACCCCGAAACCAGCATTTTCAACCCGGTCTGCGAGTACAGGATATCCACCGAGAATTCTTCCTCCTCGGCCTGGCCGGATACCGTCATGGGGAAGCTTTCGGGGAATTCGATGCTGACCGTTCCGTCGCCGTTTTCCGTCAGGGTCATTTCCGGAACGACCATGTCGAACGAGCCTTCTCCCTCGGGAAGGTCCATCTTCATGGTCATGTTCGTGATGGTGGTGACGTCGCCAGAGGTGTTCTGCTCGCCGGTGATGGTGTACCCCATGCTGCCCATGTAGGCCTGCCAATCCGACCAGACATCGTTGGCGGACAGATCGGCAAAAGCGCCTTGGGTTGCAACGGCATAGGCCAGCGCGGCACCGCAGCTGCGGCGGAAGAAAACGGACATTAGGGAACCCTTCTCGGTAAAAATTGCGCGCATGGTCGTGGTTGTCGCGGCTGCCGTCAAGGGGCAAGGGCTGGACGATTTCCCCGTTTGCGCGGTACCACTTTACCCGATTTCAATCCAAAAGGATTACAGGATGCATATGAAGGGCAAAACAGTACTGATCACCGGAGCCAGCCGCGGCATCGGCGCCGAAGCAGGGCGCGTATTTGCCGCAGCCGGCGCCAATGTCGCGCTGGTAGCGCGCAGCCATGATCAGATCGATGCATTGGCCGCGGCACTGGGTGAGAACGCCATCGCGCTGTCCTGCGACGTCAGCGATTTTGCGCAGGTGGAACAAGCGGTTGCGGATTGCGCCGACCGCTTTGGCCGCGTGGACGTGCTGATCGGCAATGCAGGTGTGATCGATCCAATCTTTCACCTGTCAAATGCCGATCCAGCAGCCTGGAGCAAGGCCATCGACATCAACCTCAAGGGTGTGTTCCACGGGATGCGCGCGGTTCTGCCGCTGATGCGCGCGGCGGGCGGCGGGACGGTTCTGACCGTTTCCTCCGGAGCCGCCTCGAACCCGGTCGAGGCCTGGAGCCACTACTGCGCGTCCAAGGCCGGGGCGAAAATGCTGACCGAATGTCTTCACCTGGAAGAGGCGCATCACGGCATACGCGCCATGGGTCTGTCCCCGGGCACGGTGGCGACCGACATGCAGCGGGTCATCAAGGCCAGCGGCATCAACCCGGTCAGCCAGTTGGACTGGGACGATCACATCCCGGCCGACTGGCCGGCGCGGGCGCTGCTGTGGATGTGCTCGGAAGATGCGGACGAGTTTCTGGGAACCGAGATTTCGCTGCGCCGTGATGACATTCGCCAGAGGATCGGCCTGACGTGATCGACCTGACCCAGCAGGACGGTCTGTGGACGGTCACGATCAACAACCCCGGCAAGGCCAATGCCCTGACCGGGGCCATGTTGTCGGACCTGCTGCAGATCGCGGAAGCGGCCCAAGAGGCGCGCGCCCTGATCCTGACCGGAGCGGGCAAGGTGTTCAGTGCCGGCGCCGATCTGGACGAGGCGCGGGCAGGCCTTGCGACCTCGGACCTGTGGGAGCGTTTGTCCGGAGCCATCGCGGCGCTGCCCTGCCTGACCGTTGCTGCGTTGAACGGCACCATGGCGGGCGGGGCCAACGGTATGGCATTGGCCTGTGACCTGCGCATCGCGGTGCCCACGGCCAAAGTATTCTACCCGGTCATGCGGTTGGGGTTCCTGCCGCAGCCATCGGATGTGAAACGCATGCGTGCGCTGATCGGCCCCGCCCGGACCAAGTTGATCCTGATGGCAGGCCAGAAGGTCACCGCAGACGAAGCGCTTGCCTTTGGCCTGGTGGACCGGGTGGTCGCCCCGGAAGATCTGATGCAGACCGCGCGGGACCTGGTTGCCGACAGCCTGGCCGCTGATCCGCAGACGGCGGCCGGTATCGCCGGGATGTGCGGTTGAGGATCGCTGCCCTTCGCCTGCGTGTGGCTGATCCCGCACGGCTGGCCGAGTTCTACAGGGTAAACCTCGGCATGGTCGTTCGTGCCGAGGGCGATGCGCGACGAGTGGGCTATCCGGGGCCCAGCGCCGACCTTCTGCTGTTGCCCGGAGGCTGCGGATACGCCCACGACCGGGGTCAGAGGTACTGGAAGATCGGCATCACCCTGCCGGATGGCTCCGGCGCGCCGGCGTCAACGTCAGCCGCCAGGCCCAGTTTCGAGATATCGGTTACATGTGCCACCTGTCGGACCCCGAAGGCTTCTCGATCGAGCTTCTTCAGCATGATTTCGAGGGGAACCGGCCCGAAAAGCAGCCGGATGCGAAGCCGTTCGGACAGGCCGCCATGGGCCAGATCACTCTGCGGACCGGCGACATTTTGGCAGAGGATGCGTTCTGCAGGGATTTGGGCCTGCGCCTGCTCTCCATGCAGGACGTGGCCTCGCACGGGTTTGATCTGCATTTCTATGCCTTCACGACCGAGGTGCCGCCGGACCCAGATCTCTGGGCGGTGGCCAATCGCGAATGGCTGTGGAAACGTCCCTATACCACCTTGGAATACCAGCATATTCCCGATGCGCGAATCGTTCCCGCGCCAGACTTTCTGGGCATCGAGGTCGAGGGCCTGGCTGCAACGGAAACAGACCCGATGGGTGACCCGTTCCTGCCAGCCTGATCAACGGCTGCGGCGTCGGCCCGGGACTTTGGATTGAAATCCCGGCGGACGTTTGCGTACCCAGTCCAGAAAACGGTTCAACCGGGGATGCGTGCGTAGGCTTTCTACAGTGTTGAAGTCTCGCGCAAGCTCGGCTTCGGTCAGGGTGGCGTGCACCTCCTTGTGGCAGATCTTGTGCAGCAGAACGGTGGGACCGCCCTTGCCACCTTTGAGTTTTGGGATCAGATGGTGCAGGCTGCCGGTCCCGTTCGGGATCGGGCGGTTGCAGAGCGGGCAGATCGGATCGCTGTTCGTCATCACTGGAACACAGTCGCGGCTGAACGCAAGTCAGGCAAGAGGGCAGATATGGCACAGGCAGTGGTGATCGGGGCGGGGCCCGCCGGGCTGATGGCTGCCGAAGAGCTTGCCGGGGCCGGACACAATGTGCTGGTTGCCGAGGCCAAACCCTCGGTGGCCCGCAAATTCCTGATGGCGGGGAAGTCCGGTCTGAACCTGACAAAGGACGAGCCGTTTGACCGCCTGATTTCGGCCTACGGCGATGCGGCGGACTGGTTGCACCCAATGATTGCCGCCTTCGATGCGCAGAGCGTGCAAAGCTGGGCGCGGGACTTGGGCCAAGATCTGTTCACGGGGTCCACAGGGCGGGTATTTCCCAAATCAAAAAAAGCTTCGCCATTGCTGCGCGCCTGGCTGGCGCGGCTGGCCGAGATGAGGGTCGAGATTCGAACCCGTTGGCGCTGGCTGGGTTGGGACGGCACCGCGCTGGTCTTTGATACGCCAGTAGGTCGGCAGAAAGTGGTTGCTGACGTCACGGTTCTGGCGCTTGGCGGTTCCAGCTGGGCGCGTCTGGGATCGGATGGCGCCTGGGCGCCGGCTCTGGCCGAGGCCGGGGTTCCACTGGTCCCTTTTGCACCATCGAACGCCGCACTGTCCGTCGAATGGAGCCCCCATATGGCCGCGCATTTCGGTCAGGCACTGAAATCTGTTCGGTGGCGCGCGGGCGACCTTGCCAGCCGTGGCGAGGCGGTCATTTCGGCCAAAGGTCTGGAAGGCGGCGGTCTTTATCCGCTGACACCCGCACTGCGGCAGGGATCTGATCTGTATGTGGACCTCGTGCCGGACCGCACGATCCACGATCTGTCCAGGCGTTTGTCGACAGCTGGCCCGAAAACCACTTTGACCCGTTGGTTGAAGAACGGCCTGCGCCTGCCTCCGCCAAAGATCGCCCTGTTCCACGAAATGACCCACGGGCAGAATCTCCGCCGCGATGATTGGGTCAAGACTTTGAAGGCTTTGCCTGTTCGCAATGCAGGCTTGCGCCCGCTGGACGAAGCCATTTCGACTGCGGGTGGCGTTGCGAGAAGCGGGCTGGACTCGGGGCTGATGCTGAAAGCCAAGCCCGGCGTGTTCTGCGCAGGCGAGATGCTGGATTGGGAAGCCCCGACCGGCGGCTATTTGTTGACCGCATGCCTGGCTACTGGTCGATGGGCAGGGCGCTCGGCCGCAGAATGGGCCGGGCCGTCCCAAGCGGATTAGGCGGATTTGGCCATTTCACCCAGTTTCTTGTAGGCCGGACGCTCGCGAACGCGCTTGCCGTAGGCTTTCAGGCTGTCTGAATTCATCGGGAAGCCAGCCGATTTTGCCCAGCTCATGCAGTGAATGCACAGGATGTCCGCGATCGTCATCTGCTCGCCCTGAAGGAATGGCCCTTTGAACCGTTGCCCCATGCGTTGAAAGCTGCGGTCAAACTCCCATTTGGCAGTTTCGACGACCTGTGGAACGCGTTTGTCCTTGGGCAGGATGAACATATGGCGGGCGGCCAGCCAAAGCGGAGCGTCGAATTCTTCCAACAGCGCGTGCAACAACGAATCCTGCTCGGCCCGTTCCGGGGTGCCGGCGGGGAAAGTGAAGGCCCCGTGCTTATCCGCCAGATAGGTCATGATCGCAGCGCTGTCCGAAATGACTGCATCGCCATCCTGCAGGACAGGGATCTTGCCCGTTCCGTTCAGGTCCAGAACGCACGGATCGTGCGGGCCGGCATCGATCCACTCATAGACCTGCCCCAACTCTTCCAATAGCCAGATCACTCGAGAGGCACGACTTTGGATGCGCCCGTAGATCTTGTACATGTCATGCTCCTGCGTGGTTGCTCTGGCGTCAGGGTGGGGGACTGCGCCGCCGCGTCAAGTCGGACGCGCCGTCAGTTCAATTCAGCGTGACCGCGCCAGCATGGCCAGCCGGATCAGAGCGCGTTCGACCAGGGCCGTGGCCGGGGCAGTCTGCCCCGCCGACCGGAGAGACAGATCCGTGTCCGTCAGCACGGTCAAAGCGGTCTGCAGCTTGTGCGCGCCCCAATTCTGCGCCTGCCGAAGGATCCGGTCACGCCGTTTGCCATAGACCGGCGGCCGGAGTTTGCCGATCCCTTGCGCCGCGCCACCGGGGTCCGAGGCGCAGGCATAGAGCGTGCGAAAATGGCGGGTCGCACCGATGCATAGGGACACCGCATTGGTTCCCTGCGCCTGCAACCGTCGGATCAGGGGCCCGATTTCACCGGATCGGCCTTCGGCAACGACGTTGAGAACGTCATCCAGGGCCGCCTCATTGGATTGCGGTGCGCAGGCCTCGATGTCCTCGACGGCAACGCCTGAGGCATCACCGCGTTTGTAAAGAGACAGCTTTTCAACGGTTTGCGCAAAGTCGCCCGGGCTGAGTTCGGTCGCCAGATCGCTGAGCACGGACATCGCGTCACGGGGAACGCTCGCAAGTCCGGCTTGGGCCAGAACACGCTCGATCTCCGCGCGCGACGGTGGATCGTCATAGATTCCGACCGCATAGGCAGCCCGATGGCCTTCGAACGCTTTGCGCAGCTTCGAGCTGGCCTTGAGCTGCCCGGCGGTCACAATGATCTGGGCGTCGCCTTGCGCCCAATCCTCGAGCGCGGCGGCGATCGCCGGGGTTGCGGCGTCGGTTGCATCCTCGACGAATACGGCGCGCGCACCGGGAAAGAACCCCACAGCCTTCACGGCATCCAGCAGAAGGGCAGGATCCGCGCGCAAATCCGAGGCCGGAAGACGGGTCAGGCGCATTTCCTCTTCGGCACCCGGGCCCAGCAGCGCGGCCAATACCTGCTGGCGCTTGAGCGCGACGCGCATTGCGTCGGCGCCGTAGATCAACAATCCAGTCTTGTCGGGGTCAGGTTTGGCGAAATACCCCTCGGCGTCGCGCGGGGACAGCTTCATGAAGCCAGGCCCGGTGCGGAATACAGGCGCGTGACGATCTGATCGGACAGGATGACCATCAGCCTCTCTTTGGCATCCCGTTCATCAGCGAGCGTGGAAACGGTAGACCCCGCGGCGGAGTAGCCTACGAAATCGGCCACAGTGCCGGACACAAGGATCTGGCCCGTTTCATTGGATTTCAGCGTATAGCTGGCGCGCCCGTCGATCGAATACCGGTTGGTCTCGTTCGAGGTCGTGATCGCGGCCCCGCGGGTCACAGTAGAGACCTGCACATTCAGGCTGTAATCCTTGGCCGAACTGACGCTGCGCCCCAGTGACTGCTCCAGATTCTGCACCAGAAGGTAGCTTTCGACCGAATCCGGCGCTGACACGGCGACCTTGCCGTACAATTCGCTGCCGGCGCCGCCCGGGGCATAAACCGGCTGGAACCCGCAAGCGGGCGCCACGGTCAACGCCGCCAACGAAAGCAGCAGGTTTCTGCGGTCAAACAACGACATTCACGATCCGGCCCGGAACAACGATCACCTTCTTCGGAGCAGCGCCATCCAGCGCCTTCTGCACAGCTTCGGTGCTGAGCGCGATTTTTTCAACCTGCGTCTTGTCCAGATCCTTGGCGACGCTGATTTCGGCGCGGCGTTTGCCGTTGATCTGGATGGGCAGGGTGACGGTGTCATCGACCAGCATCGACTCGTCTGCCACCGGCCAGGGCGCCAGCGCCACCAGCCCTTCGCCGCCCAGCATCTGCCACAGTTCTTCGGACAGGTGCGGGGTCATCGGCGACATCAGCTGCGCCAGCGTCTTGGCCGCCTGCCGCTTGGCCTGTGCGCCCGCCTTGGATTTGGCCAGCGTGTTGGTAAAGGCATAGAGCTTGGCGATCGAGGCGTTGAAGCCGAAGGATTCGACCCCGCCGGTCACGTCATGGATGGTCTTGTGCATCTCGCGCAGCAGCGCTTCGTCCTCGGCATTGGCCGGGGCGTCGGACGCGGCGATCTCGGACACGATGCGATGCACGCGGCTGAGGTGCTTGTGCGCGGCCTCGGCGCCGGCGGCGGTCCATTCCACGTCACGCTCGGGCGGCGAATCGGACAGAACGAACCAACGCGCGGTATCCGCCCCGAAGGCCGAGATGATGCTGACCGGGTCGACCACGTTTTTCTTCGATTTCGACATCTTGGCCGAGGGGATGATCTCGACCGGCTCGCCCGTCGCCTTCAGCTTGCCGTCCTCGACCTCTTCGGGAAGGTGATAGACCGGGCGGCCCTTGTCGTCGCGGGTCTGATAGATTTCATGGGTGACCATGCCCTGGGTGAACAGCGCGTCGAACGGCTCGATCGCCTTTTTCGGCAGATGCCCCGTCAGATGCATGGCCCGGGCGAAGAACCGCGAATACAGCAGGTGCAGGATGGCGTGTTCGATGCCGCCGATATACTGGTCCACGTTCATCCAGTATTCGGCTTCGGCCAGATCGGTCGGCGTTTCCGCCCGCGGGGCGGTGAAACGGGCGAAATACCACGACGAATCGACAAACGTGTCCATCGTGTCGGTTTCGCGCCTGGCCGGCTTGCCGCAGGACGGGCAGGCACAGTCGCGCCAGGTCGGGTGACGATCCAGCGGGTTGCCCGGTTTGTCGAAGGTGACATCGTCGGGCAGGCGAATCGGCAGGTTTTCCTTTTTCTCCGGCACCACGCCGCAATCGTCGCAATGCACCACCGGGATCGGACAGCCCCAGTAGCGCTGGCGCGACAGGCCCCAGTCGCGCAGGCGGTACTTGGTCACGCCCTTGCCCCAGCCGGCCTTCTCGGCAAAATCGACGGTCGCGTCGATCGCTTCCTGCCCGGTGGCCTCGGTCAGACCGGCGAAATGGTTGACCCAGCGCACTTTCTGCTCTTTCGGCGGGACGAAAGCGATCTTGTCCACCGGCGTGTCGTCATCCAGCGCAAAGAAGGTGTCGATCACCGGCAGGTCGTATTTGCGGCAGAAATCCAGGTCGCGCTGGTCATGCGCGGGGCAGGCAAAGATCGCGCCGGTGCCGTAATCCATAAGGATGAAATTCGCGATCCAGACCGGCAGTTCCCAGTTCGGGTCCAACGGATGCTTGACGCGGATGCCGGTGTCGAAACCCAGCTTCTCGCCGGTCTCGATGGCCTCTTCCGTGGTGCCGCCCTTGCGGCATTCGGCAACGAATTCAGCGACTTCCGGGTTCTCGGCCTCCAGCTGCTTGGCGATCGGATGATCGGGCGAGATGCCCACGAAAGACGCACCCAGCAGCGTGTCCGGCCGCGTGGTATAGACGGTGATGGGTGCACTGCCGTCGGTGCGCTCGAAGGAAAACTCCAGCCCGCGTGACTTGCCGATCCAGTTCTCCTGCATCAGCCGCACCTTGGCGGGCCAGTTGTCGAGCGTATCCAGCGCATCAAGCAACTCTTCCGAGAACTCGGAGATCTTGAAGAACCACTGGGTCAGCTCGCGCCGCTCGACCAGCGCGCCCGAGCGCCAGCCGCGGCCGTTCTCCACCTGTTCGTTGGCCAGCACGGTCATGTCCACCGGGTCCCAGTTGACCACGGCGTTCTTGCGATAGACCAGCCCCGCATCCAGCATGTCCAGGAACAGCGCCTGCTGCTGGCCGTAATATTCCGGGTCGCAGGTCGCGAACTCGCGCGACCAGTCGATCGACAGGCCCAGCGGCTTCATCTGCGCGCGCATGTCGGCGATGTTGCCATAGGTCCAGTCCTTGGGGTGGCCGCCGATGGCCATGGCCGCGTTTTCCGCCGGCATCCCGAAGGCGTCCCAGCCCATCGGGTGCAGAACGTTGTGCCCGGTGCTCAACTTGTGGCGCGCGATCACGTCACCCATGGTGTAGTTGCGCACATGCCCCATATGGATGCGCCCCGACGGATAGGGGAACATTTCCAGCACATAGTATTTCGGCTTGTCCGCCGTCCGTTTGGCGGTGAAGATCCCGGCCTTGTCCCAGGCCTCTTGCCATTTTGCTTCGATTTCGTTGGCCGAGTAACGCGACATCATGCGGTCCTTCGTGAATGAAAACGCCGGGCAGGGGCCCGGCGTGGTAATATTGTGATTTTCTGCGGGTTGCTAGAGCTTGTTGTCCGCGATCCGCAGCTGGCGCGCCCGCGAAAGAATCGCATCTTCGACCGCACGCGTGGTCGCCGCGCTGACCGGAGCGCCCCCGCTGGTCTGCAGAGCCACCGAAAGGGACCGCGCCGCCAGGGCCGGATCACTGATGTGCACCGTTGCCCGATAGGACCGCCCACCGCCCGGCGGTTTGCCGTAACCCGTTATGATAACGCCGGTAAACGGATCCACCTCCTGCACCGGCAGGAAGCTGAGCACATCCAGCGACGCCGCCCACAGGTACCGGTTGACCTGGGTGACCTGTTCCGAGTTGTTGGGGCCGAACACATCCCAGATGGTCGAACGATTCGGATCGTTGAGCTCGCGGGCCTCGGACGAGCTGCCGTCGGCGGATAGAACATTGGGGTTGGGCGACGTGCTCCGATTCTGTCCGCACGCAGAAACGGAGGCAGTCAAAACGGTCAAACCCAAAATCGTCAGCAGGCGCATCGTCGGCAGGTCCTGTTTTCACATGTTTTGCTTTGCTAGGAGATACTCCTAGACAACGTACTGTGCTGCAACAACCCCATTCTTGGCTTACGTACCGGTGCCGCTGAAATATCGGGGTGAATTCGACTGTGGCATCCTTGCACCAATTTGGGGCCAAAGAACCGAAGCTGTCCAAGGCATGCTTGCGCAACAGGGGCAAAAAGAGCGAAACGGTCTGCGTGCTGAGACATATGCAGCAGGTATGTGTCGAGTAGAAATTATTGAAACCGAGGGAAACAAGATGAAAAAAGTTCTCTTCGCATCGACCGCACTGATCGCAACCGCATCGGTTGCCGCGGCCGAAGTTAAGTTCAGCGGTTATGGCCGCTTTGGTATCGGTTACCTGGAAGACCGTACCGGCGTTGTGACCAACTTCAACACCGGCCAAGCCGCTATGACCACTACCGCAAGTGGCGGCATGACCACCGTGACCACAACCAGTGGTGCGACGGTTACCACCACCACCACCAACACCACGACCGTTTCGACCGACGAAACCATCCTGGTCTCGCGCTTCCGCCTGAACATCGACGGCATCGCGGAAACCGACGGTGGCGTCCGCTTTGAAGCACGTGTTCGTCTGCAGGCTGACGAAAACGCCGGCAACGGCGAAGCAAACGCAGCCGGCCTGAACGGCGCTCGCTTCTCGGTCATCTACGGTGGTCTGCGTGTTGACGCCGGCAACGTTGCTGGTTCGTTCGACAACTTGGCAAACTACTACGGTAACGAGCCGGGCCTGGAAAACTTCATCGGTCAGTACTCGGGCGTTGACTACAGCTTCCTGGGCTACTCGTCGACCGGTGCTGGTTCGAACGCTGTGTTCTTCCAGTACGCAGTTGGTGACTTCGCCTTCGGCGCATCGTACGACCAGGCAACCTTTGGCCTGAACGGTGTTGCAGACAGCGCAGACCGCTGGGACATCAGCTTCACCTACAGCTTCAACAACTTCACCGCAGCTGTTGCTTATGGTGAAACCAGCGCCATCGGCGACGTTGTTGAGAAGCAGAGCCTGGCAGTTCTGACCCTGGGTGCTGAATTCGGTGACTTCTCGGGCACCATCTTCGTCGCAGACGATGACGTTGCAGACGAGGACCTGAACGGTACCGCATACGGTCTGTCGGCAGCCTACAACGTTGGCGCTGCAACCACCCTGACCTTCGCTTACGGCGACGGTTCGGCTGACAACGACACCCAGCAGTACGGCATTGGCGCCATCTACGACCTGGGCGGCGGTGCATCGCTGCGCGGTGGTATCGGCCAGTCGAAAGCCGGTGACGGCGACAGCCGCCTGCGCGCTGACTTCGGTGCTCAGTTCAACTTCTAAGTTGATCTGAACCGCAAGGTTTGAGGGCGGGTCTTCGGACCCGCCCTTTTCTTTTGTACCGACATGGTGTTTTTCTGCGGACAAATGGAAACAGAGGGAATCCATGTCGCTGCAAGAAATCACCGCCCGCATCGCCAAGGCCGAAGCCGCAGCCGGCCGCCCCAAGGGCTCGGTCCGGCTGATTGCTGTATCCAAGGTGCAGCCCAACGATCGGGTCGAGGCCGTGTTGAAGCAGGGTCACCGGTGTTTTGGTGAAAACCGGGTGCAGGAGGCCGCCGGCAAGTGGCCCGCCTTCCGTGAAAGCTATCCCGATATTGATCTGCATCTGATTGGTCCGCTGCAAACCAACAAGGCGCGGCAGGCGATGGAGCTGTGCAACGCGATCCACTCGGTCGACCGTCCCAAACTGGCCAAAACCCTTGCGCGGCTGGCGCAAGAGCTGGGGCAGTGTCCTGAGCTGTTCATTCAGGTGAATACCGGCGAAGAGGCCCAGAAAGCCGGGGTTATGCCCGCCGAGGCCGATGATTTTGTCGCCGAATGCCGCTCACTTGACCTGCCGGTGCGTGGGTTGATGTGCATTCCGCCCGTCGACGAAGAGCCCGCGCTGCATTTTGCTCTGCTGGCCAAGATCGCGCGCCGAAACGGTTTGGAAGGCCTGTCCATGGGGATGAGCAGCGATTTTGAAACCTCGATCGCGCTGGGTGCAACTCATGTCCGGGTGGGGTCGGCCATTTTTGGTGACCGGGTCAAACCCGGGGAATGATGATCCGGGTTCCGGGTGCGATGCGCCGCGCGATCCAGTGCAGATGGTCGCGGCGGAACGCTACGCAGCCTTCGGTCGGATAACCCGGCCTGCGCCACTGATGCAGAAAGATCGCTGATCCGCCGCCCGGTGTGGCGACGGGCCAATTCCAATCGGTAATCAGCACCAGATCGTACAGCGGGTCAGCCCGACGCAGGCGTTCGTGACTGCATGGATAGGGCGCCCGAACGTGTTGGTTGTAGTCCTGATCCCTATCGTCATCCGACCACAGATCGCCCGGCCCGATGGGCAAAGCCCACGGGGCTGGCGGGGCAATCCGATCCGGGCGGTACAGCATCCCGACAATGTGGTGGTGCCCTGTGGGGGTGGCCCCGTCGCCCTCGCGCTTGTGGTTGCTCAGGCCACCTTTGCCGATGGTGCAGGGAAACCTGCGGCCGAAGAACCGCACTCCGGTCGGCGTTACCACCAGATCAAGAGGGCTCACAGCAGGTGGCCCGATTTCGAGGCCTTGGTCGCCAGATAGGCCCGGTTGTGGGCGGTTTCCCCGACCTTCAGCGGCACACGCTCGGTAACGGCAATCCCGGTCCGTTCCATCATTGCGATCTTCGCCGGGTTGTTGGTCAGCAACCGGACCGAACTGAACCCGAGCGATTTCAGGATGTCCGATCCCAGGCGGAAGTCGCGCTCGTCATCTTCAAACCCAAGCCGGTGGTTGGCTTCGACCGTGTCGAAGCCCTGATCCTGCAGGAAATAGGCGCGCATTTTGTTGGCCAAGCCGATCCCGCGACCTTCCTGGTTGAGATACAGCAGAACGCCATGCCCCTCGGCCCCCATCTGGGCCAGGGCACCGCGCAGTTGCGGGCCGCAGTCGCATTTCAGGCTGCCCATCAGATCACCGGTAAAACAGGCCGAATGCAACCGAGCCAAAACAGGTTTCGAGCGATCCGGGCGGCCGATTTCGATGGCATAGTGCTCCTCGCCACCGTCCTCTGGGCGGAAGACGTGCAGACGACCGGCCTCGGACACCTCCATCGGCAGGCGCGCGGCCACCACCTCGTGCAAGGGGCTGCGATCGGCCAGATGCGGCGCGGCGCGTGTGTGGTCGATGCAGGTCAGACCGTGTGTCGCCGCAAAGGCCCGGCCGTTTTCGACCGCAACCACCACAGCGGCCGGCAGCAGGCGGGCGGATTTGGTCAGTGCGATTGCGATGCGATGAAGGTGTGCATTGCCCTGGCGCTGAGTCATCAAGGGCCCCTTCATCGGGGCATTCAGGTCATCGGACGGGTCTGCAACCGCCTGCACCCACCCCAGATCAGCCTCGGCCGGTATCACGACCCGAGCAAGATCACCGTCATAGGCGCGGGCTTTCAGCGTTTCGGCCCGTCGTCCTGTGATGGCAACCACAGGCGTGTCGCCAAGCCTCCTCAGGTCCGCCAGACGCTGCGGGTTGAGTGTCTCTGCGGCGACGGCAACAACGCTGAAATCCCCGTCATCCGTCAGCACGACCGGAACGCCCATCCGAAGGTCGGCACGCGCCCGGGCCAGCAACTCGGTGATGTCTGGAATGAGACTCATTGATGTTATCCTGTAACGTTCGACCCTCGTCCTAGCCCGTTCGAAAGGAAATGTGAAACATTTCCGGCCCACCAGACACGAGGGCGTGAGAGCATTGCAGCAAAACTTGTTGATTGCATCTTCCACGCTCAAGTGTTGCAAAAGGTTTAGGAGGACCGGGACATGGCGCAACTCAAGAAAATCCTGCTGGTCGATGACGATGAAGACCTGCGCGAGGCGCTCAGCGAGCAGTTGGTGATGACCGAGGACTTTGATGTATTCGAAGCCTCCGACGGCCAATCCGCGATGGAGCGGGCGCGCGAAGCCATCTATGACCTTGTGATCCTGGATGTGGGTTTGCCCGACACGGATGGGCGCGAGCTGTGCCGCCTGATGCGCAAGCAGGGGGTCAAAAGCCCGATCCTGATGCTGACCGGCCATGACAGCGATGCCGATACGATTTTGGGGTTGGATGCGGGCGCCAACGACTATGTTTCAAAGCCGTTCAAGTTCCCGGTGCTTCTGGCCCGGATCCGCGCGCAGCTGCGCCAGCATGAACAATCCGAGGACGCGGTTTTTGTCCTGGGGCCGTACACCTTCAAGCCGGCGATGAAGATGTTGATCACCGAGGACGACCGCAAGATTCGGCTGACCGAGAAGGAAACCAACATTCTCAAATTCCTGTATCGCTCGACCGACGGCGTGGTGGCGCGCGATGTGCTGCTGCACGAGGTCTGGGGCTACAACGCCGGTGTGACCACACATACGCTGGAAACGCACATCTACCGCCTGCGTCAGAAAATCGAGCCCGATCCTTCAAATGCGCGCCTTTTGGTCACAGAATCTGGTGGATATCGACTGGTGTCGTAACCATAGGTGGATTGATGTGGATCAAAGTGATACTCTGCAAGCATCTTTAGGATAATCCCATCCCGTGCATGTCCGGGTCATGACATGTACCTCCCTGTTGGACTGCCGGGCCTTTGGCCCGGCTTTTTTTCGGATGGCACCCCGGCACCTGCCGCGCTAGTTTGCCCGAGTCGCGACAAGGGAACCCCGATCATGCCTTTCACTCTGGCCACCTGGAACATCAATTCCGTTCGCCTGCGCGAGCCGATCGTGCTGAAGCTGCTGCAGGAAGAAGCGCCGGACGTGCTGTGCCTGCAAGAATGCAAATCGCCGGTCGACAAGATCCCGACCGAGGGATTTGTGGAACTGGGCTACACCCACATGATCGCCCGCGGTCAAAAGGGCTATAACGGTGTGGCCATCCTGTCGCGCCTGCCGATCACGGATCTGGGCGATCAGGACTTTGCCGGGCTGGGCCATGCCCGCCATGTGGCAGGGCAACTGGAAAACGGGGTGATCATCCACAATTTCTACGTCCCGGCAGGCGGCGACGTTCCCGATCGCGAGGTGAACGAGAAATTTGGCCAGAAGCTAGATTACCTGACCGACATGCGCGACTGGTTCCACGCCGAAAAGCCACAGAAATCCATTCTGGTCGGTGACCTGAACATCGCCCCGCGCGAGGACGACGTGTGGTCGCACAAGCAACTGCTCAAGGTCGTGTCGCACACGCCGATCGAGGTCGAGCAACTTGCCGAGACGCAGGATGCGGGCGGCTGGGTCGATATCACCCGGCAGGACATCCCCGAGGGACAGCTCTACAGTTGGTGGTCTTATCGCGCCCGCGACTGGGATGCGGCTGACAAAGGGCGGCGCCTGGATCACGTCTGGGCAACGCCTGATATCTCGAACGCCGGCCATTCCAGCCGCATCCTGCGCGACGCGCGCGGCTGGGAGAAGCCCAGCGACCACGCGCCCGTCTTTGCCAGTTTCGATCTTTGATCGGTGCGGGATTCCGCAACTCGGCCCTTGGTTTCCCGGTCGGCTGGTTGCATATAAGGCGCAAGACTGAATCCGGAGAGTGAATGCCATGGAACTTCTGAACGGCGCAGGCAGCCCCGCAGCCACCGATCTGATCAAAGACGGAACCGAGGCCACTTTCATGGCCGATGTCGTCGAGGCATCGCAGGAATTGCCCATTATCGTCGACTTCTGGGCGCCCTGGTGCGGTCCCTGCAAGACCTTGGGTCCGGCCTTGGAAGAGGCCGTGACCGCGGCCAAGGGCGCGGTCAAGATGGTGAAAATCAACGTGGACGAGGCGCAGATGATCGCCTCGCAATTGCGTATCCAGTCGATTCCGACCGTCTACGCCTTCTTCAAGGGGCAGCCGGTTGACGGGTTCCAAGGCGCATTGCCAGGATCGGAGATCAAGGCCTTTATCGACCGTGTGATCGAGGCCGCCGGGGGCCAGAGCCCGGGCGGCCAGCTGGACGAGGCCGTGGAGGCCGCCGAAGAGATGCTGAATGATGGCGCGGCAGTGGATGCGGCCCAGACCTTTGCCGCCATTCTTGGCGAAGACCCCAAACATGCCGCGGCCTATGGCGGCCTGGTGCGGGCGCATATCGCGATGGGTGACCTTGATCAGGCCGAGGCGATCCTGAACGGCGCTCCGGCCGAGATTTCAACGACGGCAGAGTTGGAAGCTGCCCATGCGCAGCTGGAACTGGCCAAACAGGCCGCAAATGCCGGGCCGGTGGCCGAGTTGACGGCAGCGGTCGAAGCAGATCCCGACAACCATCAGGCTCGGTTTGACCTGGCGCAGGCGCTCTATGCCAACGGCAAGGCCGCCGAGGCGGTTGACCAGCTTCTGGAGCTGTTCCGCCGCAATCGGGAATGGAATGATGGCGCAGCCAAGGCGCAGTTGTTCACCATTTTCGATGCGCTCAAGGCCAACGACCCGATCGTTTTGAACGGTCGCCGCAAACTCAGCTCGATGATATTTGCCTAACCGCGCATCAGAGCTAGAATCGGAAACATGATGCATCCCGCCGATCTGCCGGACACGGTGTCCGTGTTTCCTCTGCCCGGGGCGCTGTTGCTGCCCCGGTCACGCCTGCCGCTGCATATTTTCGAGCCTCGCTACCTGCAAATGCTGGATGACGCCTTGAAAACCAAAGAGCGGCTGATCGGCATGGTCCAGCCGAACCCTTGTCAGAACGACGACACCAAGTTGCATCGGATCGGATGCGCCGGACGTGTCACGCAGTTTTCCGAGACCGAAGACGGGCGCTATCTGATCACGTTGTCCGGTGTATCCCGGTTTCGCATCCAATCCGAATTGGATGGATTCACCCCGTATCGTCGCTGCGCCGTTACCTGGGACGGGTTCGACCGCGATCTGGGCAAAGGGGAAATAGACGATACGTTCGACCGGTCCGGTTTCCTGCGTCTGCTGGGGCGTTACTTTTCCGCCCGCCAACTGTCGACCGATTGGGAGTCACTGAACGAGGCGGATGACGAATTGCTGGTCAATTCCCTGTCTATGCTTCTGGATTTCGACCCTGAGGACAAGCAGGCCCTGCTTGAGGCGCCCTGTCTGCGCACCCGGCGCGAAACGCTTGTCACACTGATCGAATTCTCGCTGCGCGGGGGTTCAAACGAGGAACAATTGCAATGACAGAGACGGAACCGGGATTCGACCGCCACATGCTCGAGGCGCTGATCTGCCCACAGACTCATACCACGCTGGAATATGACGCCGAGCGGCAGGAGTTGGTCTCGAAAGCCGCTGGTCTGGCTTTTCCCATCCGCAACGGGATTCCGGTGATGCTGGTGGATGAGGCGCGCAAGCTCGACTAGATCGGGCGGCCCTGCAGCAGCCTGGGCAGGTCGCCTGTCAAACCGGCGGCCTCGCGCACGAAGCCGCGGCGCAGGCTGGGCAGGGAGCCCACGATGCCCATTCCGATGTCGCGCCCCAGCCGCAGTATCGGATTGTCGTTCGAAAACAGCTTGTTGAACACATCCGTCGCCATTGCCAGGGCCGCCGTGTCAAAGCGGCGCCATTCCTGATAGCGCTCCAGAACCAGCACCGAGCCGATGTCCTCGCCGCGCCGCCCGGCCAGCGTCAGAACCTCGGCCAGCGCGCCGACGTCGCGCAGCCCGGCGTTCAGCCCCTGACCGGCGATCGGGTGCATGCCATGGGCCGCATCACCCACCAGCGCCAGCCGCTCGGCGATGAAGGAATTGGCGATGGTCAGGTTCAGCGGATAGGTGAACCGGTCGCCCTGCAGGCGGATGTTACTCAGAAAATCGCCGAATCTGGGCCGCAGAACTTGAAGGTACTCGGCCTCGTCCAGCGCGTTGATGCGCTGCGCGGTGTCAGAGCGTTCGCTCCAGACGATCGAGCTGCGATTGCCGGTCAGCGGCAGGATCGCCAGCGGGCCGGGGGGCATGAAGAACTGATGTGCGATGCCGTGATGGGGCAGGTCGTGTTCGATGGCGCAGACCAGCGCGGTCTGGCCGTAGTCCCATCCGGTCCGCTTGATCCCGGCGCGGGCGGCGGTGCCGCTGCGGCGGCCGTCACACCCCACCAGAAGCCGACCGGACAGCGCCGATCCGTCATCCAGCGTCACGGTCACGCCACCAGGCCCGGTTTCCTGCGCAACCACGGTTTTGCCATCGACCCGAGTGATCGCCGGTTCTGCCTCCATCGCCGCAAGAAACGCGCGCCGCAGGTGACGGTCCTCGACCATATAGCCCATCGGGCCTTCCTCGATCTCGGCATGGTCGAAATGCATGAAAAACGGCGACGGGCCTGCGCCCGCATGGCCATCGGTGACCTTGATCTCCAACATCGGCTGGGCGTGGTCCGCGACCCGCTCCCAAATGCCGATCGCGGCCAGCAACCGTTGCGAGGCCAGCGCCAGCGCATAGGCACGCCCGTCGAACGCCGCGTTCTTGCGCACCTTTTCGGCCAGCGCGTCGATCACGGTGACGCTGTGCCCGGTCTGCGCCAGCGCCAGCGCCAGGGCGGGGCCGTTCAGCCCGCCGCCCACGATCAAGATATCGGAAACCTGTGTCATGCGGTGCAATATGCGCGCCCTTTCGGGATTGTCCATGTGCAGTCCTGTCGCTACCGTCGCCGAAACACGAATTTTTCCGACAAGGGGGCAAAGATGCAGGACTGGCTGACCATGACGGCATGTGACCTGGGCCGGGGGATCGGCATGGGGCAGATCGATCCCGAGGAACTGACCGAGGTCTATCTGGCGGCCATCGACGCCCATCCGCACCGCGATCGCATCTATGCCCGCGTCACGCATGACCGCGCCCGCGCCGAAGCCCGCGCGGCCAAGGAACGGGTGGCCCAAGGGCTGCGCCGGTCCCTGCTGGATGGGGTGCCGATCAGCTGGAAGGATCTGTTCGACACCGCCGGGATCGGAACCGAGGCCGGATCGGCCCTGCTGCGCGGCCGGGTTCCCGACCATGACGCAACCGTTCTGCGCAACGCGACGGCCATGGGCGCGGTCTGTCTGGGCAAGACGCATATGAGCGAGCTGGCCTTCTCGGGCCTTGGCCTGAACCCCGTCACCGCGACGCCGCCCTGCGTGAATGACGAAAAGGCGGTTCCCGGCGGGTCGTCCTCGGGCGCGGCGGCGTCGGTGGCCTTTGGTCTGGCGGCCTGCGGAATCGGCTCGGACACGGGCGGATCGGTGCGCATTCCGGCCGCGTGGAACGATCTGGTGGGGCTGAAGACCACCTCGGGTCGGTTGAGCCTTGAGGGCGTGGTGCCCCTGTGCCTGCGGTTTGACACGGTTGGCCCGCTGGCGCGGTCCGTCGAGGATGCGGCGCAGATGCTGGCGCTGCTGGGGGGCGGAACGCCGGCCGATCTGCGGGGCGCCAGCCTGAAAGGGCGGCGGTTTGCCGATCTGCAGACCATCGCGCAGGACGATCTGCGCGACGCGCCACGCCAGGCCTATGCCGAGGCGCTGGACCGCCTGCGTGATGCAGGGGCCGAGATCGTGCCGCTGGAGGTGCCGGAACTGGCCGAGGCGATGGGCCTGTCCGGTGTTCTCTACACCACCGAAGCCTATGGCCTGTGGCGCGACGTGATCGAGGCCAACCCCGAGGCGATGTATCCCGAGATCCTTGAACGGTTCCGCGCGGGCAAGGGGCATTCCGGCCCGGATTACGTGGCCGCGTGGTCTCGGCTGAAGGCCTGCCGGTCGGCCTGGGACGCGGCTACCGCCGGCTTCGACGCAGTTCTGGCCCCCACCGCGCCGATCCTGCCGCCGGATCTGGACCGGCTGATGAATGACCATGACTACTACGTCACCGAGAACCTTCTGGCCCTGCGCAACACCCGGATCGGCAACCTGATGGGGCTGGCGGCGCTGTCGCTGCCCACCACGACACCGTCCTGCGGGCTGATGATGTTGGGCTATCCGGGCTCGGAAGAGGCGCTTTTGCGGCTAGGTGCGGCGGCCGAGGCTGTTCTGACCTGAATGCCACAATCCCCTGATTCGGAACCTGTTTGTCTGGACGCGCGGGGGTTCGGCCTGTAATCTGCTGGAAAACCGGGGCGCCAATGATCCCGGTATCGAGGCAGCAGTCATGAATTTCCCCGAGCGGTTTTCGAACCTACCGGCCTATGCTTTTCCGCGTCTACGCGCCCTGCTCGACCATCACGCGCCGGGCGGCGAAGTCGTGCATATGACGATTGGCGAGCCCAAGCATGACTTTCCGCCCTGGGTGACCGATGTCATCGTGGAAAACGCCGCCGGATTTCAAAAATACCCGCCGAACGAGGGGTCGGACGCGCTGCGCGGGGCCATCGCCGACTGGATCGACCGCCGCTATGGCGTGCGGATGGACCCCGAGGCCAACATCATGGCGCTGAACGGCACGCGCGAGGGGTTGTACAACGCCGCCATGGCGCTCTGCCCCGAGCAGAAGAACGGCCAGCAGCCGATCGTTTTGTGCCCCAACCCGTTCTACCAAGTCTACATGGTGGCCTCGATCTCGGTCGGGGCGCAGCCGTATTTCGTGCCCGCCACCGCGGCCACCGGGCATCTTCCGGACTATGCCGGCCTTCCAGAGGATGTGCTGAACCGCACCGCCGTGGCCTATATCTGTTCGCCCGCCAACCCGCAGGGTGCCGTCGCCTCGCGCGACTACTGGGCCGATCTGATCCGGCTGGCCGAGCGGTACGATTTCCGCATCTTCGCCGACGAGTGCTATTCCGAAATCTACCGCGACGCGCCGCCCACCGGCATCCTGACCGTCGCGCAGGAGCTGGGCGCCTACCCCGAGCGGATCACGCTGTTCAACTCGCTGTCGAAACGCTCGAACCTGGCGGGGCTGCGGTCGGGGCTGATCGCGGGCGGGCCGGAAAGTATCAAGCGGGTCAAGCAGTTGCGCGCCTATGCCGGGGCGCCCTTGCCGTCGCCGTTGCAGGCCGCCGCGGCCAGGGTCTGGGCCGACGAGGCGCATGTTCAAGAAAACCGCGCGCTGTATCAAGAAAAATACGCGATCGCCGATCAGGTGTTTGCGGGCGTTCAGGGCTATATGCCGCCCGAGGCGGGGTTCTTTCTTTGGCTGCCCGTCGAGGATGGCGAGCAGGCCGCATTGAAGCTGTGGCGGGAAACCGGGGTTCGGGTCCTGCCGGGCGCATATCTTTCACAAGGGGATCCGGGGCAGAACCCGGGCAAAGGCTTTATCAGGGTCGCGATGGTGGCCCCAAAAACAGAGATGCAGCGCGGGCTGATCACGCTCCGCGACTGCATCTATTCGTGAGGTACGAGGGCACATGGCATCTTACAACGCGCGCAACCGCGACCCATTGTTGGACAGCACCACCCAGGCCGCGATCGAGCGGCGCAGCAAGGAACTGATCGGGATCGCCTTGATCCTGGCCGGCCTGGCCGCCGCGGCGATGATCTGGTCCTACACGCCGGATGATCCGAACTGGATGGTCTCGACCGACGCGCCGGTGCAGAACTGGCTGGGCCGGTTCGGCGCCTCGATCGCTGCGCCGTTGTTCATGATCGTGGGCTGGGGCAGCCTTGGCATCGCGCTGGTGCTGGTCGGCTGGGGCGTGCGCTTTGCCGGCCATTTCGGCGAGGATCGCGCCGTGGCCCGCCTGATTTTCGCGCCGATCTGGATCGCCGTCCTCTCGGTCTATGCCGCAACCCTGGTGCCCGGCGCCGAATGGCGCGCGACGCACAGCTTTGGTCTGGGCGGTCTGTTCGGCGACACGGTGATGGGGGCGCTGCTGACGCTGTTGCCGATCTCGTCGCATTTCATGGTCAAGCTGATGTCACTGGCCATGGCGGCCGGCATGCTGGCATTGGGCGTCTTTGTGCTGGGTTTCACCAAATCGGACGTCCGGCGCGGGTTCCGGGCTTTCCTGCTGGGTCTGGTGATGGCCTATGACATGCTGATGACCGCGCTGGGTCAGGGGGCTTCGGCCACGGCCCGTGCGGCGCAGGCGCGCCGGGAAAAATGGCAGGAACGCAAGGCAACCCAGGCCGTCGGTGCCGAATTCGAGGATGAACTGGCCTATGCCGATCCGGTCTTTGAAGAGCCCGAGATCGCAGCCTCCGAGCCGGCCAAAACGGGCCTGCTTGCGCGCATGCCTGGCCTGATCCGCCGCCCCGAGCCGATGCCCGAACCCGAACTGGTCGATCCGGAACCCGTTACCGGATATGACGAGATGCCGGGCGAGGACCGGATCCGCTCGAAGATCTCCGCGGTGATCCAGAACCGCAAGGTCGCCACCGGTGAAATCGCGCCCGAGCCCGATCCGAACCGCCCGCTGACCAAGGGGCGCGGCCGTGGCCCTGACCCGCTGATCCTGAATGCGCCGCGAGCGGGCAACCTTCCGCCCGAACCTCCGCTGACTGCTGCCGGGCTCCCGCCCGAGCCGCCGTTGACAGGTCACCCGGCGCAGCCTTCTGCGGAAATGGAGACGTTCGCGGAAGACCCGGTCTCGGCATATGCGCCGGAGGATATCGACGACGATCAGGTGTTCGAGGATGCAGAGGACCCAATCGCCGAGGCACGCCCGGCATTGAAGATCCCGGTTGCCGAACCGCGCAAGCCGGTCGTGGCGCAACCCGTCCGGCGCAACGTCCTGCCGTCGCGACGGGCTCAGGCCGAAGCGCAGCCCAGCCTGTCTTTCGAAGAGCGGCACACGGATTTCGAACTGCCGCCGCTCAGCCTGTTGACGAACCCGTCGGGCATTCAGCGTCATCACCTCAGTGACGAAGCGCTGGAGGAAAACGCGCGGATGCTGGAGAACGTGCTGGATGATTATGGGGTCAAAGGCGAGATCGTCAGTGTCCGCCCCGGCCCTGTCGTCACGATGTACGAGTTGGAACCCGCACCGGGCCTGAAAGCCAGCCGCGTGATCGGGCTGGCCGATGATATCGCCCGGTCTATGTCGGCACTGTCCGCGCGGGTCTCGACCCTGCCCGGACGTTCGGTCATCGGCATCGAACTGCCCAACGAGAACCGCGAGATGGTGGTCCTGCGCGAAATCCTGGCAAGCCGCGATTTCGGCGACGGCACCCATGCGCTACCGCTGGCGCTGGGCAAGGATATCGGCGGAGACTCGGTCGTGGCCAACCTGGCCAAGATGCCCCACCTGCTGATCGCCGGGACGACCGGTTCGGGCAAGTCGGTGGCGATCAACACGATGATCCTGTCGCTGCTCTACAAGCTGACACCGGATGAGTGCCGCCTGATCATGATCGACCCCAAGATGCTGGAACTTTCCGTCTATGACGGCATCCCGCACCTGCTGTCGCCGGTGGTGACCGACCCGAAAAAGGCGGTGGTCGCCCTGAAATGGGTCGTGGGCGAGATGGAGGACCGCTATCGCAAGATGTCCAAGATGGGCGTGCGCAACATCGCCGGCTACAACGGCCGGGTGAAGGACGCGCTGTCCAAGGGCGAGATGTTCAGCCGCACGGTCCAGACCGGGTTCGACGACGAAACCGGAGAGCCGATCTTCGAGACCGAGGAATTCGAACCCAAGGCCATGCCCTATATCGTCGTCATCGTCGATGAGATGGCCGACCTGATGATGGTCGCGGGCAAGGAGATCGAGGCCTGTATCCAGCGTCTGGCGCAGATGGCACGGGCCTCGGGCATCCACCTGATCATGGCCACGCAGCGGCCCTCGGTAGACGTCATCACCGGTACGATCAAGGCTAACTTCCCGACCCGGATCTCGTTCCAGGTGACGTCGAAAGTCGACAGCCGGACCATCCTGGGGGAAATGGGGGCCGAGCAGCTGCTGGGGCAGGGCGACATGCTGTATATGGCTGGCGGAGCCAAGATCACCCGCTGCCACGGGCCGTTCGTGTCCGATGAAGAGGTCGAGGAGGTGGTGAACCACCTCAAGCAGTATGGTCCGCCGGACTATGTCGGCAGCGTGCTGGATGGACCGTCCGAGGACAAGGCCGACAATATCGACGCGGTTCTGGGCCTGAATACCGGCGGCAACACCAATGGTGAGGACGCCCTGTACGATCAGGCGGTTGCCATCGTGATCAAGGATCGCAAGTGTTCAACCTCGTACATCCAGCGAAAACTTGCCATCGGCTACAACAAGGCCGCGCGGCTGGTCGAGCAGATGGAGGACGAAGGCGTTGTTTCGGCAGCAAATCACGTGGGCAAACGCGAAATCCTCGTCCCGGAACAGTAGGATATTTAATAACAAGGGCAGAGCGCATATCTGTGTGTCATGAAACAGATTGCCTTTGCCCTTGCCCTTGCTTTGACTGCCCCGGCAGCCTGGGCCGCCGACAAGCTGCCCTTGTCGCAGATCTCGAACTATCTGAACGGATTGAAGGCCGTTCAGACGACGTTTACCCAAGTCAACGATGACGGATCGCTGAGTACCGGCAAGCTGTGGCTGCAGCGCCCCGGCAAGATGCGGTTCGAATACGATCCGCCCAACAGTGCGGTCGTGCTGGCTAATGCCGGCACCGTGATGGTGTTCGACCCCAAATCAAACCAGCCGCCCGAGCAGTACCCGTTGAAGCGCACGCCGCTGTCGCTGGTTCTGGCGCGCAACGTGAACCTGTCGCAGGCCAACATGGTGGTCGGCCACACATTTGATGGCACAGCCACGGTCGTCACCGCGCAGGACCCGAAAAACCCCGAGTCCGGACGGATCGAGCTGATGTTCACGGCAAATCCGATCGAGTTGAGGAAATGGGTCATCTACGACAACGCCGGGGGTCAAACCACGGTGCTGCTGGGACCCCTCAACGAAGATGTCAGAATCGACAGTGACCTGTTTTCGAACAAGGCGCGGCGCGGGTCAGAAAACCGCTGACCCGCGGCTCTTTCAGTAGCGGCAGCTGGACAGCTGCGCCTGGTACATCTGCGCACGTGCATCCACGTCGTTGGCTACGTTCAACAGCCATGTTTTACCGTAGTGGCTGCCGCGTGCGTAACCCGCGCGACCTTCGTGATACGCCAGATATTGGTTCCGCGTGTCGCTGGTCGAGATGCCGATCTTCTGACTGCTTTTGTTCATGTACCATCCGACGAAATCTGACGCGTCACGAATGCGGTCACGCTTGGCGCGCCGCTTCCCAGTTTCGCGCTGATATTCTTCCCAGGTTCCGTCGAGGGCCTGGCTGAAGCCATAGGCGCTGCTCTGACGGCCCATCGGAATAACCCCCAGAACATATTTGTGGGGCGTCCGCGCGTCGTGACGATAGCGGCTTTCTTGGTAGATGGTTGCCATCTGGACATGAACCGGGACACCCCATTTGCGTTCGGTGCTTTTGAACGCCTTGATCATGTCCGGCCGCTCGCGCGCGATGGCGCAAGCGTCATTGAGGTTGCTGGGCGGACGCTGTGCGCCGCCCCCACAGGATGCCAAAAACAGCACCCCGAAGAGTACGAGAAGTTTTCTGCTCATGTGCCTCGTGCCTTTTTTTCTTTATTCTAGCGCAGATTGCAGGCTGAGGAAATCACAATCGTATAAGAAACTGTGCAGCAGGCCGCCGACTGTCAGGCATAGGTTCACAGACTGTTTCCGGGAATTTCAGATCAATGATTGGCAATTGCCGGCGGAAAGGTTTAGTAAGTGCCTTGGGGGCTGAAACAATGCTGAAGACACATGCAAAGTACCGCCTGGGCCAGGTGGTTCGTCACAAGAAACATCCCTTCCGAGGGGTGATTTTTGACGTGGATCCGGAATTTGCGAACACCGAGGAATGGTACGAGGCAATTCCCGAAGACAGCCGCCCGATCAAGGATCAGCCGTTCTACCATTTGCTGGCCGAGAACGATCAATCCTTCTATGTGGCTTATGTATCAGAGCAAAATCTGATTGCCGACCAGTCAGGCGAACCTGTTGATCATCCTGACATTCCCAACATGTTCGGGCCGTTTCAGGACGGCAGCTATCCGCTGCACTTCCAACTGAACTGATGCGGTGCTGACGCCGTTGCGGCGTCAGTAACCCAAAGCGCAGCCGTCCTTTCGGGGGTCGCTAGCGCCTTCCAATACTCCGCTTTGATGGATTCGGATCGCCTGTGCACCGCCCAAAGGTGTTTCCGTATCGACGACATTGTGACCCAAGTCTGACAATTGTTGCGCGATCCTGCGATCGTAGCCGGGTTCGATCTTCAAGATTGAACCGTCGGCAAAAACGCGGGGCGCGTCGACGGCGTGCTGCAGCCCCAAGTCGAAATCCAGAAGGTTGGAAACCAGGCGCGCGTGGCCCGTCGGCTGATAGGCCCCGCCCATCACGCCGAACGGCATGGCAATCTGGCCGTTTTGCTTCAGCATCGCGGGAATGATGGTGTGCATCGGGCGCTTGCCGCCGCCTAGCTCGTTCGGATGCCCCGGTTCAAGGTTGAAACCACATCCGCGGTTCTGCAGGAGAATGCCGAACTTTTCCGAGGCGATGCCCGATCCGAAGCTGTGGAAGATCGAATAGATCAGAGAAACAGCCATACGATCCCGGTCGACGACCGTGACATAAACCGTGTCCTTGTGCACCGCTTCGGTCAGCGGGGCGGCGGCGGTCATGGCGCGCCGGGGATCAATCAGCTCGGCCAGCTTTGCCGCCGTTTCCGGCGCCAGAAAATGTTCCATGCGCGACGTATGATCCGGGTCGGCGATGAACCGGTTGCGTGCATCGTAGGCCAGCTTGGTCGCCTCGGCTTCGATATGCGCCCGTTCGGCGCCCCACGGGTCCATGCCGGCAATGTCGAAATGCTTAAGGATGTTAAGAAGCAGGATCGCAGTCGCGCCTTGTCCGTTCGGCGGATGTTCAAGCAGTTCAGCGTTGCGGTAGTCACCTCCAACCGGTGAGGCTTCGATGAACTTTGTGTCGTGAAAATCGGTGGCCGAATGAATCCCGCCTCGGGAATTCAAGGCAGCCAGCATGTCATCGGCGATTTCGCCCTCGTAAAAGGCGTCACGCCCATTTCGGGCCACGCGACGCAGGACTTCTGCCTGACCCGGAGCGCGAAACATCTGACCTGTCGTTGGGGCGCGGCCGTCGATCAGATAGTGATCCCGCGCTGCGCCCTGCAGTGTTTCGGCCCCGAGCGACCAGTCATGCGCAACGCGGGGTGCAACTGGAACGCCCGTTTCGGCATAGTGAATTGCAGGTTGAAGAAGGGCCTCGATCCCCAATCGGCCCTCGGCTTCTGACAGGTGGCAGAATGCGTCGACGGCGCCGGGGATTGTCACCGCTTCGGGGCCGTCAAGTGGCACCGTAGCCAACCCACGAGCCCGCAGATCTTCGGCCGAGGCTGCAGCGGGCGCCCGCCCAGAGCCGTTCAGCGCGCGAACCGTCGTTTCGCCCGCGCGATTGAAAAGAACGAAACAGTCGCCACCCAGACCTGTCATCTGCGGTTCGCAGATGCCCAGAAGTACGCCCGCGGCAATGGCGGCGTCCATTGCGTTTCCGCCGCGGCCCAGAATATCCAGCGCCACCTTTGCAGCCAGCGGATGCGAGGTTGCGCACATCCCTTCGGTCGATAAAACCTCGGAACGGCCGGGGGCGTGGAAATCGCGCATGGAATGGGTCTCCTCCTGAACGCGTCGACACTAGGGTGCCGTTGGCTGATGTCCAGTCATTTCAAGGAGAAGGTCCTCGGCGCCGTTCACTGGGTGGGGGCTGTGACACATGGCGCCGAGGGAAGCTATCTGAGCTACCCCTTGTTTCTGCCAGTCGTTTGCGGCGCGACAATGGTCCGATCTGGGCGTTATTGTGGCCGATCCGCTTTTTTTGTGCGCTCAAACCGCAAGAATAGCAGGTTTTGGCCGTTTCTGCGGTCATACCGCACCTCGTCGGCCAATGTGCGGATCAGGAACCAACCGAATCCACCTTCGGGCAGGTTTGAAGTATCGGTTTCCACACTGGCAGGAATGCCATCAGGCATCTTCAGGCCGGGCAAGGGGTGCCCGGTGTCAGTGATCTGGACCTCCAGGTAATCTTTGGAGTCCAGCACGGAAACCCGGACAATTCCGGGCGCGCGCTCAGCATAGGCGTGTTCGACAACATTGTTGATCGCCTCGGCCAACACGATCTTGATGTCGGCAGTCTTTTGCCCCGGCAAGCCGAAATTTGACAGCCCTGCCTGCAGCGAAGCAATGGCGCGGCTGGCCTCGGCTTCGACGGCAGGGAACGCCACTTCGAGTCGGCCGTCTTCGCAGTTGACTGTCACGCCATTTGCCCCCTGGCGCTTCACTCCAACTCGGAGGCCAGCGCGTCATCCAAGTTGGGATGCAGTTTGAAAACCGTATCCATACGCGTCAGCCGAAAAACCTTGGCCACGACAGGCTGCAATCCCGCCAGTTCCAGCCTGCGCCCATTTCCAAGTTGCTTCATGGACGCCACGATCGCGCCCAATCCACTGGAGTCTATGAACTCGACCGCAGACAGGTCCAGGATGATCCGACCGGCGCCATCTGCGGTTTGGGTCCGCATGTCTTCCTTGAACTGTATCGCCATGGCGGCGTCGATGCGGGCGGCGTCGACTGTGATGATCTGCGTTTCGCCTGTCGTTTTGCTGCTCAGTGCCACGTGACTCCCCTCGGATTCCGTCGATCGATCGTAGAAATACGCTAGACGGCATTTCTTACCATTCGGTATCCAAGCACACGACAAAAGGAGGAGTCGTCACATGAAAGAGGTTGTGATCGCTGGTGCGGCCCGGACGCCGATGGGCGGGTTTCAAGGAATGTTCGACGGCGTGCCTGCGGCAGAACTGGGTGGCGTCGCCATTCGTGCGGCGCTTGAAAACGCCAAGACGCAGACGGTCGACGAGGTTTTGATGGGCTGCGTTCTGCCCGCCGGTCAGGGGCAGGCTCCGGCGCGGCAGGCAGGGTTCGCGGCAGGTCTGGGTGAAGAGGTACCTGCGACCACACTGAACAAGATGTGCGGGTCGGGCATGAAGGCGGCAATGATGGCGTTCGATCAGATCGCGCTTGGCCATGCAGACTCGATGGTTGCGGGTGGAATGGAAAGCATGACGAATGCGCCCTACTTGCTGCCCAAGATGCGCGGCGGGGCGCGTATCGGTCACGGCCAGGTGGTGGATCACATGTTCCTGGACGGGCTGGAGGATGCCTATGACAAGGGCCGCCTGATGGGCACTTTTGCTGAAGACTGCGCCGAGGCTTATCAATTCACCCGAGAGGCGCAGGACGAATACGCGTTGAAGTCGCTGTCGAATGCGCTCGAAGCGCAGGCCAGCGGGGCCTTCTCGGACGAGATCGCAGCCGTCACGGTCCGAAGCCGCAAAGGTGAAATCATTCAGGATTCGGATGAGCAGCCCAAATCGGCGCGGCCGGAAAAGATACCGACGCTGAAGCCGGCATTCCGCAAGGATGGCACGGTGACGGCGGCCAATTCCTCGTCAATCTCGGATGGCGCGGCGGCGCTGGTTCTTGCCGCGGCTGACACGGCTGAGGCGCGCGGCCTGAATGTCCGTGCCCGCATCCTGGGCCACGCGAGCCACGCCCAGGCGCCCGGCCTTTTCACGACGGCTCCGGTCCCGGCCGCGCAGAAGCTGCTGGAACGGATCGGTTGGAGCAAGGACGACGTGGACCTGTGGGAAGTGAACGAGGCTTTTGCCGTTGTTCCGATGGCCTTCATGCATGAAATGGGCCTGCCGCGCGACAAGGTCAACGTCAACGGAGGCGCCTGCGCCCTTGGTCATCCGATCGGTGCCTCAGGTGCACGCATCATGGTGACGCTTCTAAATGCACTCGAGAAGCGTGGCCTGAAGCGCGGAGTGGCCGCGATCTGCATCGGAGGCGGTGAAGGCACTGCAATCGCGATCGAGCGGGTTTGACGCTTTGGCATTTTGCCATTAGCTGAACCGGGCCGCAGCGGTTGCGGCCCGGTTGCACTTTGGAAATGACCCCATGAAAGCTGACTACGCGCTCTTGTCCAAAACCATCGAAGCCCTGACGGAAGGTGAAACTGATCAGGTCGCTCTGATGGCCACCGTCGCCTGCGAGGTGCATCACAGCGACGACCGCTTTGACTGGACGGGGTTTTACCGTGTGACCGAGCCGGAGTTGTTGAAGATCGGACCCTATCAAGGCGGGCACGGGTGTTTGGTCATTCCATTCTCCCGCGGGGTCTGCGGGGCAGCGGCGCGCACCGGAGAGGTTCAGCTGGTCCCGGATGTGGATGCGTTTGAGGGGCACATTGCCTGCGCCTCGTCGACCCGGTCCGAACTGGTTCTGCCGGTGCGGGATTCTGCGGGGCAGGTCATCGGGGTCTTTGATATCGACAGCGATCAGCCCGATGCGTTCGAGCAGGCCGATGCCGAAGGGCTGTCGCGTATCCTCGCGCAGGTTTTCGGGCGTCTGTAGAACCTTTATTCCGGTTCGATCCCCGAGGCTTTGAGCTGAGAGTCCGGCTCCACGTGAATGATGGTCCGGGCCTCGGGCAGCTTTTCCGCGATTGCATCTTCGATCGCGTCGCAGATGTCGTGGGCGTCACCGACTGTCATGTTGCGATCGACGACTAGGTGAAATTCGATGAACACGGCTTTGCCGGCCCGACGTGTGCGCAGATCGTGGATCTGCAAGGCTCCCTGAGACGAGTTCCGAACGGCGGCTTCGATGATGTCCGTGTCCTCGGTGTGGGCCGCGGAATCCATCAGATCTCCGGCCGAATGGAAAATGACCTTCCAGCCTTCGCGCAGAATATTTGCGGCCACCAGAATGGCCAGCAGCGGGTCAAGAACGGCCCAGCCTGTCAGCAATACGAGGATCAGTCCCAACAAGACCCCGGCCGAAGTCCAGACGTCGGTCATCAGGTGGCGTCCATTGGCCGTCATGGCCGGCGAGCGCCGTTTCTGACCCGCCGAGATCAGCACGCGTGCCCAGACCAGGTTCAGGACCATGGCCGCGGCGTTCACTGCCAGTCCGATCGGCCCGAGTTGGTCCAGGTGTGGGGCGAACAAGGCACCCCAGGCTTCCTGAATGATCAGGATTGCGGCGAGAACGATCAGAGTCCCCTCGGCGATGGCCGAGAAGTTCTCGGCCTTGTGATGTCCGAAAGGGTGATTGCTGTCGGCAGGACGCTCCGCCATCCGAATGGCGAACCACGCCAGCAGCGCGCCAACTACGTTGACCAAAGATTCCATTGCGTCGGAATACAGAGCGACCGACCCGGTCAAATGCCATGCCAGGACCTTGAGCAGCAGCACCAGCAGGGACACCGCCACTGACCCGATGGCCAGCGCCTGGGACGAAGTTCTGTCAATCATGTGCAACCATTGCCCGATCGCACTGCCAATTTCCAGTTTCAAACAGAACTGTAGGTGAGGAACAGGTAGATCGCGCCCGCCTGCAGAGCCGCAATGGCATACAGCAGAGTCGTCAGCCGCTTTTTCCGAGTCTTGTGTCCGAATATCCAGCGACCCAGCAAAGCTGAGGGGCTGCCGCCCAACAGCGCCAGTCGCAAAAGCCACTTCTCCGGGACACGCCGCCTGCGTCGGATCGCCCGCAGCTTGTCCCAGCCGAACACCAGCAAAGTCAACGCGTTGATGGCCCAGAAATACAGAATGACGATCCACATTCCGCAGCCATAGCGTGGAAGGATCGGGACCGGTAGTGAAAAATATCTTGGAATTTTCACCGATTCGGGACATCGTGAAAAATGTGACGTAAATTTCATGACTCGGAGGGGAAAGCGTGAACGATCAGGCCCATATCGCTGCGACGCTGGGGGCGGACATTCGCGCGCTGCGCAAGGCGCGCGGGTTGACGCTGACCGATATCGCTTCGCGGTTGGACCGGTCGGTGGGCTGGCTTAGCCAGGTCGAGCGCGATTTGTCTGCTCCGTCGATCTCGGATCTGCGCCTGATCGCGGAATGCCTGGGCGTGCCAATGTCGATGCTGTTCGCCCACACCGGCGTTCTGGCCGAGGAACAGGGCTATGTGGTGCGCGCCGGTTCGCGCCGGCCGATGGGGTCGGGCGAGGAAGGGCTGATCGAGGAATTGCTGTCACCTGACCTGACCGATGATTTCGAGATGGTGCATTCCACCTTTGAGCCCCATTCCCGGATGCAGACCCCGGCCAACCGTCCGACGCAAGAGGTTGGATACATGATCTCGGGCCGTCTCGACCTGACGATCGGAGGCCGAAATTTCACCGTCGGCGTCGGGGACAGCTTTCGGATCAAGCACGAACCCTACCAATGGGCAAACCCTTACGACGAGCCCGCCGTGGCCGTCTGGGTGATCGCTCCGCCGGTGTACTGATGAGCTTTGAGGCCTGGACCATATTCGCGATGTTCTGGGTGGTGTTCGTGACCACGCCGGGTCCGAATGCGGTGAATTGCATCTCGAACGGGATGAGCCTGCCATTTCCCAAGGCAATGCTTGGGGTCCTGGCGATCCTGACCCAGGCCAGCGCCTTTCTGATCCTGTCGGCTCTGGGGGTGACGGCCCTGATCGCGGCCTCGCCAACCGGGTTTTTCGTGGCCAAACTGATCGGGGCGGGGTTCCTGATCTGGATGGGACTCCGGGGGTGGGTGAACGCCACGCGTCCCGCACCGGCCAGCCAGCGCCCGGCCCGCCATGTCTATCTCCATGCTTTGGCTGTCGCCACGATCAATCCAAAGAGCGTCGCAGGTTACCTAGCCGCGTTTTCCCAGTTCGTGCAGCCCGATGTGCCGATCTGGCAGCAAATGGCGATCATCATGCCGACGGCGCTGATCATCACGACGCTCAGCTACACCGGGTTCACACTGTTGGGTGCGGTGATGGGGCGGGCGGCGCTGGGCGCCGTGTTCAACGTCTGGGTGCGCCGCGTCATGGCCACCTGTTTCATCATTTATGGCGTCCTGCTGGGAACCAGCGCGGCACCTGCAGGAAAGGGATAGAGCCATGCAAAAAGGATCGTGCCTTTGCGGTTCGGTGGCCTTCACGATCAACGGAGAGCTGTCACCGCCCTCGGCCTGCCACTGCGGGCAATGCCGTCGGCAGTCAGGGCATTATTGGGCCTCGACCGCGACCCACCAGGACAACCTGACCCTGAACAGCAGCGAAACGCTGGGATGGTTCCAGGCTTCGGACACGGCCCGGCGTGGTTTCTGCAAGGCATGCGGAAGCTTTCTGTTCTGGCAACACAAGGACGAAGACACGATTTCGGTTTCGATGGGGGCTCTGGACCAGCCCACTCAGTTGAAACTGGCTCGCCACATCTTCGTGGCGGACAAGGGCGACTACTACGACATCACGGATGAACTGCCCCAAAGGGCACAATGACAGGGATCTAGAAAAATGAGCGATTTTCCGACCAAGGCCCGCGTGGTCATCATTGGTGGCGGCGTCGTAGGGGCGTCCTCGCTGTACCATTTGGCCAAAAAGGGCTGGACCGACTGCGTTCTGCTGGAAAAGAACGAGCTGACCGCAGGTTCGACCTGGCACGCGGCCGGCAACGTGCCGACCTTCTCGACCTCTTGGGCGATCATGAACATGCAGCGCTATTCGACCGAGCTGTATTCACGTCTTGGCGAAGAGGTCGACTACCCGATGAACTACCACGTGTCGGGATCAATCCGTCTGGCGCACAGCAAAGAGCGGATGCAGGAGTTCCAGCGGGCCATGTCGATGGGCCGCTACCAGGGAATCCCGATGGAAATGTGGACGCCGGAGCAGGCCAAGGAACGCTACCCGTTCCTGGAAACTCATGATCTTGAGGGCGTTCTGTATGACCCGACCGATGGGGACATCGACCCGGCGCAGCTGACCCAGGCGCTGGCCAAGGGCGCACGCGACATGGGACAGAAGATCATCCGGTTCTGCCCGGCCACCGGCGTGACCCAGCATGACGACGGCACCTGGACCGTCCACACCGAAAAGGGCGACATCGACTGTGACTATGTCGTCAACGCCGCCGGCTACTACGCGCAGCGTGTGGGCGAGTGGTTCAAGCCTTATGGCGGCCGCACCGTGCCGGCGATGGTCATGAGCCACCAGTATCTGCTGACTGACGAGATCCCCGAGGTCGAAGCCTGGTCGAAGGAAAACGGTGGCAAGCTGCCGCTGCTGCGCGACGTGGATATCTCCTACTACCTGCGACAAGAAAAGCACGGCTTCAACCTTGGCCCATACGAGCCCAACTGCAAGGGCCACTGGATGACCGAGGACGACCCGATGCCTGAGGATTTCAGCTTTCAGCTGTGGAACGACGATCTGGACCGGATCGAGGACATCGTCACTGACGCGATGGAGCGTGTGCCGCTGATGGCGACCTCGGGCGTGGGCCGCGTGATCAACGGGCCGATCCCTTATGCGCCCGACGGCCTGCCGCTGATTGGCCCGATGCCCGGCGTCAAGAACGCCTTCGAGGCGCATACCTTCACCTTCGGCATCGCCCAAGGCGGCGGTGCAGGCAAAGTGCTGGCCGAATGGATCGTGGATGGCGCCACCGAATGGGACATGTGGGCCGTCGATCCCCGCCGCTATACCGACTACACCGATCAGGATTACTGCAATCAAAAGGGCATGGAGGTCTACGGCAACGAATACGCCATGCACTTCCCGCATCATGAATGGCCCGCCGCGCGCGACAAGAAGCTGTCGCCGGTTCACGCCAAGGTCAAGGAACTGGGCGGCGTCATGGGCGTCTACAACGGCTGGGAGCGCGCCAACTGGTTCGCGCAGCCGGGGGATGACACCTCCGAGGAAAGCACCCACACCTGGGGCCGCTCGGGCCCGTGGGAGCAGCGGATCAAGGAGGAATGCGAGGCCGTGCGCGACTATTGCGGCGTGCTCGACCTGCCGGGTTTCTCGCGGTTTGTCGTCAAGGGCGAAGGCGCGGCCGAGGCGCTGCGCGGGCTGGTCACCGGCGGCCTGCCCAAGGTAGGCCGGATCAACCTGGTCTACATCGCCGACGACCGCGGCCGCATCCTGACCGAGATGTCCTGTATGCGTCTGGGTGAGGATGACTTCGTGATGATCACCGCCGCCACCGCGCAATGGCACGACCGCGACATCCTTATGAACGCGATGCCCGCGGGTGTCACGGTCGAGGACGTGACCACCACCCGAGATACGCTGATCGTGACCGGTCCGAAATCGCGTGAGATCCTGTCGGGTCTGACCGATGCCGACCTCTCTCTGGGTTGGCTGACCCATCAGGCCGCCACCGTGGCCGGACAGCCCGCCCACCTGATCCGCGTGTCCTTCGCCGGCGAACTGGGCTGGGAGGTGCATGCGCTCAACGAGCACATGCCCGCGATCTATGATGCGATCCTAGCCGCCGGGGCCAAGCCGTTTGGCATGTATGCGCTGAACAGCCTGCGCATCGAAAAGGGATACCGCGCGTGGAAGGGAGATCTCAGCACCGACTACTCGCTGCTGGAAGGCGGGTTGGAACGCTTCGTCAAGTTCGACAAGCCTCAGGATTTCCCCGGCAAGGCCGCCTTGCTGGCGGAAAAGCAGCGTGGAGTGAAGAAGTCTTTCGTCACGCTGGTCGTCGAGGCCGGTGACTGCGATGCGCCTTACATGTCCTGCATCTGGCAGGGCGATCAGATCGTGGGCGAGACCACATCGGGCGCCTGGGGCTATCGTGTCGGCAAGTCCGTCGCGCTGGGCATGATCAAGGCCGATCTGGCCAACCCGGGCACCGAGCTCGAGGTGGAAATCTACGGCGAAAAGTGTCGCGCCGTGGTACAGGAGGATCAGCCGCTGTGGGATCCCGCAAACGAGCGGCTGCGCGCCTGACACAAGGAGGCCCATATGCGCCCGCGATATTCCAAGCAGGGACCCGGTGAGGGTCCCAACTATGACTGGGAGAACGACCATACCTTCGTGAAGGTTTCCGGTCAGGACACGGGCGGGGCGTACACCCTGATGGAAGACAACTTGAAGGCCAGCTTCGCGCTTGGCCTTCATCGCCACGACAGCCACGCCGAGACTTTCTATTTCCTAGAGGGCGCCGTGGATTTCTACGTCGACGGAGATTGGCACCTGTGCACGCCGGGCACCACCATGCATGTTCCGCCGGGTGTGCCGCATGCGTGCCGCGTCGCTGACAACAAACCGGCACGGATGCTCATGATCTTTCAACCCTCCGGGTTTGACGGTTTCCTTGCGGAACTGGCAACCATGACCCAGGCAGATTTTGAGGACGAGGCCAAGATGGCTGATCTGAATGCCCGCTACGACATCGTGCCGATGGGGCCGGTTCCACCCCATCCCGACGACCAGACCTGAGAAGCCAGCGAAATGAATGCTCCAAAGACGATGTGCGGTGTCTTTCTGACGGGTCACGGTGGCCCCGAAGTTCTGGAATGGCGCGAGGATATTCCGGTTCCGGTACCCGGGCCCGGGCAGGTTTTGGTCCGCGTGGCTGCGGCGGGCGTCAACAACACCGACATCAACACGCGGATCGGATGGTATTCCTCGGACGTCACCGGCGCGACGGACGCGGTTGACCAAGAGGTCGAAGCCGGCGGGTGGGGCGGCGCGCTGTCCTTCCCCCGCATTCAAGGCGGAGATCTTTGCGGCATAGTCGAGCAGATCGGGCCGGGTGCCGGCTTCAAACCGGGGCAACGCGTGACCTGCCCGATCAACCTGCCGCGCCCGCGCCCGGGTAACCCGACAGGCTTCATCGCGCTGGGGTCCGAGATCGACGGGGCTTTTGCGCAATACTGCCTGCTCGAGGCGGATGACCTCTATGACGTGACCGCCTCACCGCTGTCGGATGTGGAAATCGCCGCCATCCCCTGTGCGTTTGGCACGGCCGAGAACCTGTTGACCCGCGCGGGCGTGACTGCCGGGCACAAGGTGCTGATCACCGGCGCCTCGGGCGGCGTCGGGCTGGCGGCCGTGCAATTGGCAGCCCTGCGGGGAGCAACCGTGTGGGGGTTGACCAGTGCGGCCAAGGCCGAAGTGGTGCGGGCGCAGGGTGCGGCTGGTACGTTCGAGCGCGACGCGCCGCTGCCGCAGGACAGCTTTGACGTGGTGATCGACGTGGTTGGCGGCCCGGCCTTTCCCGGCCTGATCCTGGCACTGAAGCCGGGCGGCCAATATGCCGTGTCCGGGGCCATCGCCGGCCCGATCGTGCAGGCTGATCTGCGCGAAATCTACCTGCGTGACATCACGATCCACGGCTGCACCCATCAGGCTTTCGAGGTCTTCGGCCGACTGGTCGAGTTGATGAACGCGGGTCGGATCAAGCCGTTGATTTCCAAGACGTACCCGCTGCGCGAGATCGTGCAGGCGCAGACGGACTTTCAATCAAAGACCCTGCCCGGAAAGCTGGTTCTCATACCGTAAGGAGGCACCGAGATGGCAGACATCACGCTGTTGGATGGTTCGATCGGTCAAGAGCTGGTCAAACGTCGTGGCGAACAGCCAACCGCCTTGTGGTCAACCCGCGTAATGATCGACGAACCTGGGTTGGTCGGAGACATCCATCGGGATTATTTTGACCGCGGGGCAACCGTTGCGACGACAAACACCTATGCCGTCCACCGCTCTCGCCTCGTACGAGCGGGGATCGAGGACCAGCTGGAGCAACTTATTGATGCGGCTCTGACACAGGCCGAACTGGCGCGCGATGGGCGGGCGGGGCGTATCGCCGGTGCGCTGGGCCCCTTGCTGGCCACCTATCGCCCCGATCTGAACCCCGATCCCGACGAGGCCGCGCAGAAATTCTCGGAACTGGTGCGATTGATGCAGAACCGGGTGGACCTGTTTCTGATCGAAACCGTCTCGTCCGTGACCGAGGCCGAAGGCGCGCTGCGTGGAACTGAAGGCTGTGGCAAGCCGGTCTGGCTGGCCCTGTCGGTCATGGACGAGGACGGTACGCGGCTGAGGTCGGGCGAACCGTTGGGCGCGATCGCGCCACTGGTCGAACGCTTCGATCCCCAGGCGGTTCTGATCAATTGCACCCGGCCCGAGGCGGTGCCCGCGGCGCTGGAGATCCTTGCGACACTTCAAAGACCTTACGGTGCCTACGCGAATGGTTTCACCCGGATTTCCGACGGCTTCCTGAAAGACGCTCCGACAGTCGACGCGCTGGAGGCGCGCCACGATCTGGGCCCGTCGGCCTATGCCGTACATGCGATGAGTTGGGTTGACCAAGGGGCCACGATCATCGGTGGATGCTGCGAAGTGGGCCCTGAGCACATCGAAGCTTTGGCCAACGCCCTGCGCTCGGCCGGGCACAGGATCGTGTGAGTGGCGGGTATGGCGGAGAAACCGGACCCTGGAAAACCCGAAGGCGTCAGGGCGCAGTGGCATTTTGACATCATCACCGCGCCGGGCTTCGTTCTGCTGGAACTGGCGTCGGTGGTGGATGTGCTGCGTCTTGCCAATCGGGTTTGCCCGCACCCGCCGTTCACTTATGCCTATCGGTCGCTCAAGGGAGGGACCATCGTCAGTAGCAGCGGCGCCAGCATTCCGACCCAGCCCGTTACGCGCCAACCGGACGCCGACTATCTGTTCGTGATCGGCAACACCGACCCGGACCAGCCCGAGCTGTCGCTGGGCCGGGTTGTGTCCGACTATACCTATCGCGGTGCCCAAGTCTTTTTGCTGGCCGAGGCCGCCAGCCGATACATCGACGAACACGGCACGCCCGACATGGCAACACATTGGGAAAACGCGTCGATCTTCCGCGAACGCGGTGCCCGGTTCGAGGCCAAGCTTTCGATCGCGACCGAGCAGGGCCCGGTCGTGACCTGCGCGGGAATGGGGGCCACGGCCGATATTGCTTTGGCGGTGATCGGGCGTCACATCTCGGGGCCGGCCAAGATGACGGTGGCCGACATCATGCTGCACGAACATATCCGCGACTTTTCGTCGTTGCAGCCGTTCTCGGGGGCCAAGACGACAACGACCGGGGACGCCCGACTGGATCAGTGCATCAAGTTGATGCAGGCCAATATCGAAGATCCGTTGCCCATCAATCAACTGGTCGAAGAGCTTGGAATGTCGAACCGCTCGCTGGAGCGCAAATTCAAGACATTCTTCGGCACCACGCCGAACGGGTTCTATCGGGAGATGCGGTTGGCCAAGGCCAACAACCTGCTTTTGAATACCACTATGAGCGTGCGTGAAATAGGCCTCGCCTGCGGCTTTCCCAACGGGTTCTCATCCGTCTACAAGAGCTTTTTCGGGATCACGCCATTCGCTCTGCGCCGCCAGAAACGCCAATCGGCGCTGCGGTGATTTTTGTGCCGCAGTTGACGTTTTTGCTGCATTTTTTGTCGCCTGTTCGTGGCACTCTGACGCCGACTCGAGATTGGAGACTTCGGAATGGTTGATCTTCCCAGCAAGGCCCGCGTGGTGATCATCGGTGGCGGTGTGATCGGATGCTCGGTGGCCTATCACCTGACCAAGAAAGGCTGGAGCGACGTTGTTCTGCTGGAGCGCAAGCAGCTGACCAGTGGCACGACCTGGCACGCGGCTGGCCTGATCGCTCAACTGCGCGCGACCGCGAACATGACCAAGCTGGCGAAATACAGCCAGGAACTCTATGGCGCGCTCGAGGAGGAAACCGGCGTCGCCACGGGCTTCAAACGCTGTGGCTCGATCACCGTGGCGCTGACGGATGAGCGCAAGGAAGAGATCTACCGCCAGGCCGCCATGGCCCGCGCCTTCGGGGTCGAGGTCGAAGAGATCTCGAACGAACGCGTGGCCGAACTGTATCCGCATCTTAATCTGGATGGGGTCAAGGGCGCGGTCTATCTGCCGCTGGACGGGCAGGGCGATCCGGCCAACATTGCGCTGGCGCTGGCCAAGGGTGCCCGTCAGCGCGGCGCAGTCGTCAAGGAACGGGTGAAGGTCACCGAGATCGCAAAGCAGGGCCGCAAAGTTACCGGCGTCGACTGGGTGGCGGATGATGGCAGCGCCCCGGGCCATATCGAGTGTGACATGGTGGTCAACTGCGCCGGCATGTGGGGGCATCAAGTGGGGCGCATGGCGGGCGTGAACGTTCCGCTGCATGCCTGCGAGCATTTCTACATCGTGACAGAGGGCATCGACGGCCTGACCCAGCTTCCGGTTCTGCGGGTGCCGGACGAATGCGCCTATTACAAGGAGGACGCCGGGAAAATCCTGCTGGGCGCCTTCGAGCCCAACGCCAAGCCCTGGGCGATGGACGGCATCCCCGACAGTTTCGAGTTCGACCAACTGCCCGAGGATTTCGACCATTTCGAACCGATCCTCGAGGCCGCCTGCAACCGCATGCCGATGCTGGCCGAGGCGGGCATCCATACCTTCTTCAACGGGCCGGAATCCTTCACTCCCGACGACGCCTATCACCTTGGCCTTGCGCCCGAGATGGACAATGTCTGGGTCGCCGCCGGGTTCAACTCGATCGGGATCCAGTCTGCGGGCGGCGCGGGAATGGCGCTGGCGGAATGGATGGACTCGGGTGAAAAACCCTTTGACCTGGGCGACGTGGACATCAGCCGGATGCAGCCATTCCAGGGCAACAAGCAGTATCTATTCGAGCGGTCCAAGGAAACGCTGGGCCTGCTCTATGCCGACCACTACCCCTATCGGCAAAAGGCCACGGCGCGCGGCGTGCGCCGGACGCCGTTCCACCACCACCTGAAAGAAAACGGGGCCGTCTTTGGCGAGCTGGCCGGCTGGGAGCGCGCGAACTGGTTCGCCAATGAGGGGCAGGAACGCGAATACCGCTACAGCTGGAGGCGCCAGAACTGGTTCGAAAACTCGGCCGCCGAACACCGTGCAGTGCGCGAGAACGTGGGCATGTATGACATGTCCTCGTTCGGAAAAATTCGGGTCGAAGGCCCCGATGCCCAGGTTTTCATGAACTATATCGGTGGCGGCGACTACGCGGTTCCAAACGGCAAGATCGTCTACACCCAATTCTTGAACCGGCATGGCGGGATCGAGGCAGACGTGACCGTGACCCGCCTTTCCGAGACCGCCTATCTGGTCGTGACCCCGGCGGCGACGCGACTGGCCGACCAGACGTGGATGATGCGTCATTCGGGCAATTTCAATGTGGTCATCACCGATGTCACGGCCGGCGAAGGCGTTCTGGCGGTGATGGGGCCCAACGCGCGGAACTTGCTTGAAAAAGTTTCGCCCAACGACTTCTCGAACGCGGCAAACCCATTCGGCACCGCGCAGGAAATCGAGATCGGAATGGGCCTGGCACGCGTTCACCGCGTGACCTATGTGGGCGAACTTGGGTGGGAGGTCTACGTGTCGTCGGATATGGCCGGCCACGTTTTTGAAACGCTGCACGAGGCCGGGCAGGACATGGGCCTGAAGCTGTGCGGTATGCACATGATGGACAGCTGCCGGATCGAAAAGGGATTCCGTCACTTCGGTCATGACATCACCTGCGAAGATCACGTGGTGGACGCCGGTCTCGGCTTTGCCGTCAAGGTGGACAAGGGGTGTGATTTCATTGGCCGAGATGCGGTAATTGCCCGCAAGGACAGCGGCCCCCACAGCCGCCTGGTGCAATTCAAGCTGACCGACCCTGAACCGCTGCTGTTCCACAACGAACCGATTATCCGCGATGGCGAATATGTGGGTTACATCAGCTCAGGAAACTATGGCCACACTTTGGGTGGCGCGATCGGCATGGGTTATGTCCCCTGCAAGGGCGAAAGCGCGGCCGACGTGCTGTCCTCGACATACGAGATTGACGTCTGTGGAGTTAAGGTCCGCGCCGAGGCGTCGCTCAAACCCATGTACGATCCGAAATCCGAACGTGTGAAGGTCTGATGGCGGGTTGGGGGCGTTGCTCCCATGCAATTGCATAGCGCCGGATGGAGGTTCTTGACGAGGCCTCCATCCGGCCACGACTTTAGCGAAAAACAAAGCAGAGCCGAACAAGGCCCTGCCGGCCGTACACCTGACGATGGGGTTGCCGACCCATCACAATTCGTTATGGGCGTCTTCAAGCTTTTCTGAGTTTCAATGGCAAAGCACTTTGCCTAAAGACGGGGGGTATCAGCTGGAGACCATTCATGGCCGAGCGCCCGACCCAAACCCAGAACACGGATTCGCCAAAAGGCCTTGCGCTGGCTGTTACGGCGTATGTCCTTTGGGGTTTTCTGCCGCTCTACATGAAGGCAATGGCGCATATCGGTCCCGTCGAAATCGTGGCGCATCGCATCATCTGGTCGGTGCCGGTGGCCGGGTTGTTGCTGGTCGCGCTGGGGCGAACCGGTGATCTGAAGGCGGCGCTGCGTGATCCGCGCATGTTGGGAATGGCATGCCTGACGGCGGCCCTGATTTCGGTGAACTGGGCTATCTACGTCTGGGCGATCGCCAGTGGCAACGCTTTGGACGCGGCGCTGGGGTATTACATCAACCCGCTGTTCAGCATAGCGCTGGGAGCGATCCTGCTGCGCGAGTCCCTGACCCGAACACAGTTGATTGCCGTGGGGCTTGCCGCCTTGGGCGTTCTGGTTCTGGTGGTCGAGGCCGGCCGTCTGCCATGGGCGGCGCTGGGGTTGATGGTCAGCTGGGGATTTTATGCGTTCTTCAAGCGCTCGTTGCCCATCGGACCAAACCAGGGATTCCTGCTCGAGGTTCTGATTTTGCTGGTTCCCGCGCTGGCTTATGTGACTTGGTTGGGCGTGCAGGGCACCGGACATTTTGGAGGCGCCGCAACAGATACCATGCTGTTGGCCGGGGCGGGTATCGTGACCGCTGTTCCGCTGCTGGTCTATGCCAACGGGGCCAAGCTGGTGCGACTTTCGACCATGGGCATCCTGCAGTACATCGCGCCGACCATGATATTCATCACGGCGATCACGCTGTTTGGTGAGCAGATCGACCGCGGGCGCATGATTGCCTTTCCGCTGATTTGGGCCGCACTGGTTGTCTATTCAGTGCCCATGATCCGTCAGGTGCGCGGTCAGACCTGATCGAGGATCATTCGCGCGGCCTGCTCTGCCCAAAGGCGATAGGCTTTGGGGCTTGGGTGATAGCCGTCCACAGCGGCTAGGGCCGGATCGTCGGGCAGGTGCAGCGCCAGATGCCGGGCCTGTGGAAAGCTCGAGATCACCTCTCTCAGCCCCTCGTCAAGGCGCGCGGATTGCCTTCCCAGAACCCATGCCAAGGGCTGTGGCAGCGCCGGGAACCGATCCATCTGCGGGACGCCCGTCACGATCACAGTCCGCACGCCCAGATCAACGGTGAGCAAGCGCATCAACTCGGCCTGTTGCCGTTTGAACCGGCTGCAGGACACGGCTCGAGTGACGTCGTTGACGCCCAAGGCCGTAACAGCCGCGTCAAACTGGCCTTCGATCCCGCGCAGGTCTTCGATCGTGTCACCGGTCGTGTGGCCGGTCGTTGCAACAAGGCGCCACTCAACGCTGAACTGGCGGCTGAGCAGTTTCACCAACTGGCCCGACAGCGCCTGTTCCTGAGTGCCAGCCCCAACGCCTGCGGCTGAACTGTCGCCTGCGATCAGCAAGCGCAGTCTCGGCCCGCGGCCTTGCCGGCCCTCACGCGCACCGGAAGGTTCGGGCAGCCGCACGGCCCTCTGCCGAACCAGCAGAGCCTGTGCCGCCAACACCGGCAGCAGCGGAACTCTCAGAAGCTGATCGGCGGCAATGGACACGGGTGGCTCAGCTCAAAGCGTTCCGAAATTCCAGGAACCGGTGGTCTTTCATGACGCGCGCCATCATGGCCTCGCGCAGGGCGCCAACGGTCTTGTAGGGACGCATGGCGACTTCGAATGTCTGAATCAGCCCGTCATCGTTGAGCTTGATCAGGTCAACGCCAACAGCGTCCAGTTCACCCACCTTGCATTGAAACTCCAATGCCCAGTCTTTGCCATCGCCCATGATCCGGCGATAGCGAAACTCGGAAAAAACCTGTCCGACATGACCCAATACCGCCGCCACCGGGGCGCGGCCTGTCCAGGTGCTGTAGTAGGTCGGCGGAAGGAACTGCACGTCTTCGGCCAGCAATTCATGGATCAGGCTCTCGTCGCCCTTGGCGACCACTTCCTGCATTCGTTCGATCGTCGGGTGCATGTCATCTCCTCTGCCTGGCGCGAGAGTTGCCGAGAAGCCTTCTCATCGCAAGGACGACGTTGCGAGAGGCGGCGCCCTGCGATAGGCAGCCCGCATGAGCGATACCTATGATCCCCCCAAAACGCCGCTTGACGTGCTGCACGAGGATGCGCAGGTGATCGTGGTGAACAAGCCGGCGGGCCTGCTGTCGGTGCCCGGCCGTGGAGAGCACCTGGCCGATTGTCTGCTGGTCCGTGTGCAGGCTGCATTTCCGCAGGCCTTGCTGGTCCACCGGTTGGACCGCGATACCTCAGGCGTCATGATCTTTGCCCAGACCCCGCACGCCCAACGATATCTGGGACAGCAATTCGAAAACCGGCAGACACGAAAAACCTACGTCGCCCGTGTGTGGGGCCGGGTGGAACCAAAGACCGGCACGGTAGACTTGCCGTTGATCGTGGATTGGCCCAACAGGCCGCGCCAGATGGTGTGCCACGAGACCGGAAAGCCGGCAGTCACGGATTGGCGGGTCGTCCGGTACGAAGGGGACACCACCCGCGTTCGCCTGTTTCCAAAAACCGGTCGCTCGCACCAGTTGCGGGTTCATATGCAGGCACTGGGCTATCCGATCCTGGGCGACCCGTTCTATGCCGAAGGACCGGCGCGCGATTTCCCCAGGCTGATGCTTCATTCCGAGGAATTGCGCGTCAAACACCCCGAGGATGGCATATCGATGAAATTTCGCGCTCTGCCGGATTTCTGAGCGCCTTGGGGGCGGCGGGTATTCGCCGATCTCACGTTTTTGTCGCTTGAGCCTGTTTGTGTCAGGCGTGCTATAATCACGTCAAACACGTAACCCGGAAAAACGGGTGCAGGAGCAGAAGGTGAACCCATGAAAATTTCCAGATTCTTGCTGCCGGTCGGGCTGAGCGCCGCATTTGTGCTGGGGGCCTGTACCGACCCCGGTACGTTGCGGGTTCAGGACGACCCGAACCAGAACGCCAAGCAGGGAGCGTTGCTGGGCGGTCTGATTGGCGCCGGTGTTGGCGCCATCGCCAATGACTCGAACCCTGGGCTGGGTGCCGTTGCCGGTGCGGCCATCGGTGCTGCCGGCGGCGGGTTGATCGGCAACCAGTTGGACCGGCAGGCAGCCGAACTGCGTCAGCAACTGGCCAATGACGGTATCACGATCGTCAACGCCGGAGACCGGCTGATCGTCACGGTTCCGAATGACATCACCTTCGACACCGACAGCGCCACGGTCCGGCCTGCGCTGAGGGCGGATCTGGTCCGCGTGGGGCAAAACCTGGTGAACTATCCCAACTCGAACGTACAGATCATCGGGCACACCGACAGCGATGGTGAAGCCGGCTACAATCAGATCCTGTCCGAACGCCGCGCCAACGCGGTGGCGGATGTTCTGCAGGCCAATGGCGTCAGCTATGCGCGTATCGCCACGATCGGCCGCGGTGAAAACCAACCGATCGCCTCGAACCTGACGCCCGAGGGCAAGGCGCAGAACCGCCGGGTCGAGATCGTGATCGTGCCAAGCGGCAACGCCTGAGCCGATCAACAGCCAACTGCCGGGGGCCGCCGCGAGCGGCCCCTTTCTTTTTTGCACACTGACTGCGCGTCAGGCGGGCTATGGTTTGCGGTCGGGATGACTAAACTGCAGCCGAAACACATGACGGAGATATCCTGATGTCCGAACCGATCCTTCTGGGCCTGTCCGGCTCGTTGCGGCAGAACGCCACCAATCGACGCCTGATCCGTGAAGCGGCGCGCCTGTTCGGCGCGGGAACGTTCATCGAAGCTGATCTGAATCTGCCACTCTATGATGGAGATGCTGAGGAGGCCGAGGGGATCCCGGCCGAAGTTCAGATCCTGGCGGATCAGATCGCCGGTGCCCATGCGGTGGTCATTTCCACTCCGGAATACAACAAGGGGCCGTCAGGCGTTCTGAAGAACGCGCTGGACTGGGTCAGCCGGACCAAGGGCAATCCCTGGGCCGACAAACCGGTTGCGGTGATGTCCGCGGCGGCGGGCCGGGCCGGAGGCGAACGGGCGCAGATGATCCTGCGGTCTTTCATGGTGCCGTTTCAGCCGCGCATCCTGCAGGGCCCCGAAATTCATCTGGCCGACAGCTCGAACGAGTTCGACGATTCAGGTCGGTTGCGCAGCGACCGGTACGAACGGACGCTGGGCCAGTTGATGGAGAAGCTGCGGGCCGAAGCAGGTTTCTGAGCCTTGTCGGGCTGGCCGAGCCTGCTTAGGGTGCGGCCATGACGGATCAAGTTTCCTCGGAAATTCAGCACGACGTGATGGACCCTGCCCGGGCGGCGGCGTTTCAGGTCGCGTTGGGGCAGGCACCTTCGATCGGCATGGGCACGTCGCTGCCGCCGTTCTTTCACCAGCTGTATTTCTGGTCACCGCGCCCGCCCGAAGGTTTGGGTCGCGACGGCCATCCCGCGGTGGGCGGAGGGCTGGTCCCCGATCTCGGTCTTCCGCGTCGGATGTGGGCCGGTGGGCGATTACGGTTCGCCGCTCCGCTGATTGCTGGCACACCAGCCGAACGCCGCTCGACCTTGAGCAATGTGAGCACCAAAACTGGACGGACCGGGCCCTTGGGGTTTGTGACCCTCAAGCGCGAAATCTGGCAGGACGATACGCTGTGCCTGACCGAATGGCAGGACCTTGTCTATCGCGAGGACCCCTCGGCCGATGCACCAAAACCAGAGGCCTCGGTTGCCCGGACGGACGAAACAGACCTGCGCCAGGTCGCGTTCGACACCACGCTGCTGTTTCGGTACTCGGCGCTGACTTTCAATGGCCACCGCATCCACTATGACCTTGACTATGCCCGCGATGTCGAAGGCTATGCCGGGCTGGTGGTTCATGGACCGCTTCTGGCGCAACACCTGATGCTGCTCGCCACTGATCTCATGGGGCCGCTGGCCGAGTTCTCCTTTCGCGCGTCCTCTCCGCTGATGCATTTCGAGCCTGCCACGCTGTGCCGAAACGGAAACGATTTATGGGTCCGCGGTCCGGACGGTCGGCAGTGCATGCAGGCCGTGGCCCTTCCACGGTCACAGTGACGCCTCGGGGCGGAAGCCTTCGGGGATCGAATCCTGTCCGTCCAGCACCAGATCTGCCATGATCTCGGCCACCTTTGGGGCCATGCCGAACCCGATCTTGAAGCCGCCATTGGCAATGAACTGGCCCTTGTGCAGCGGGTGTGCGCCCAGCATCGGCGCTCGGCTCTTGCTGCGGGGGCGGACCCCGGCCCAACGCTCGATCACCTCCGCGCCGTGTAGAACAGGAACCGCCTGCAACGCGCGCTGGATCACATCGTCAAGCGCAGCATCGGTGCCGGTCGGGTCGTCATAGGCCCGCTCAGACGTCGAGCCGATGGCCAGTGTCCCGTCGGCGTGGGGCACGAAATGGATCGACTCCGCAAACAGCTGCGGCACTTGGCCCGCGTCGAAGCGCAGCAGTGCCGCCTGTCCCTTGACCCCGTTTCCGACCGCCTTGCCGAAAGCATCGGACAGTTCCAACAGGCCGGACACCCCGGTCGCATGAATGACTGCCCCGGTGTCCGGGGCCTCGGGCACGACCTCAACCCCCATCACGGCCAGCGCGGCCACCAGCGCGGCGCAGGCCCGGCGTGGATGCATGCGTGCACTCAACGTATCGTGGATGACGAATCCCGTTGCGCTGGGCGGGCACCATGATCCGACCGAGCGCGCCTCGACCACGGTCCATTCAGCCCGGCCCTGCCACAGGTCGCGGGCCGAGGTCGCACGCTGATGTGCAAGGTCGAGGCTCTTTTGGTCGTTGATGGGCTGGATCCTCCCCAGACGCGCATAGCCGGGCGAAACGCCGCCGGTGGCTTCAACCTGCCGCCAGAACGGTTGGGCCATCAGCAAGCTTTCGAATTGGAATGCTTTCTTGTCGTTCCAGTTTTCCGGAACGTGCGGGGCAAGGGCACCCACCAGCCCGCCGCTGGACCCTGAACCAGCGCCGTAGGGATCGACGACCCGAACCTTGGCGCCACGTCGCGCACAGGTCCAGGCGATGGACAGGCCGAATATCCCAGCCCCGCGGATCGTCACATCGACCATTGCCAATCCCCTTTTCCTTGTTCAGTGTCGCGCCGCTTAGCTACAGGAATTCCCGATGGCAGACCAGCGCGCCAAATTGTCGTGGAGGGATGAGACAGTCCCTGTTTCTGATCGTTTCGACGACCCCTATTTCAGCCTTCAGAACGGACTGGAGGAGACCCGTCATGTCTTTTTGCAGGGCAACGATCTGCCCGCGCGCTTTGCCCCCGGCTTTCACATCGCCGAGCTGGGATTCGGAACCGGACTGAACATGCTGACCGCTTGGTCGGAATGGGAGAAGTCCGGACAATCGGGTCCGCTGACGTTCACCAGTTTCGAAGCCTTTCCAATGGCCCCTGCCGACATGAAACGCGCGCTTGCGGCCTTTCCCGAGCTGGCGCCTTGGGCCGACCGGTTCCTTGACCGATGGCAGGGTGGCGGCTGTGATTTGGACACGCTGCGTCTGACCGTGATCGAAGGTGATGCCCGCCAGACCCTGCCCCTTTGGGACGGGCTCGCCGATGCCTGGTTCCTGGATGGGTTCTCGCCCGCCAAGAACCCTGAGCTGTGGCAGCCGGAAATGATGCGGCAAGTGGCGGCCCATACCGCGCCCGAAGGGACGGCTGCCACCTATACTGCAGCCGGGTTCGTGCGGCGTGGGTTGCAGGATGCCGGGTTTTCGGTATCCCGCGCGCCGGGATACGGCCGCAAACGGCACATGACGCGGGCGACCAAGGCATGACCCAGACAAACAACGTGCGGGCGGGTATTGCGCTGATGATCGCGGCCACGATCGTGTTTGCGCTGCAGGACGGCATCTCGCGTCATCTGGCTGGCACGTACAACACCTACATGGTGGTCATGCTGCGATACTGGTTCTTTGCGGCCTTCGTGATTGCCTTGGCGGCACGTGCACCCGGCGGTCTGGCGGCCGCGGCCCGGACCAGGCAACCGGGCCTGCAGATCCTGCGCGGCCTGCTGCTTGCCGGCGAGATCTGCGTCGCCGTCTACGGCTTTACCATTCTCGGACTGATCGAGAGCCAGGCGGTGTTCATCTGTTATCCTCTTCTGGTCGCCGCGCTCAGCGGGCCGGTGCTGGGCGAGAAGGTCGGCTGGCGGCGCTGGTCGGCCATCGGGGTCGGATGCGTTGGCGTGCTGATCATTCTGCAGCCCGGCATGGGCGTCTTCAATCCGTGGGCAGTGATCCCCCTGATCTCGGCGCTGATGTTTGCGTTCTACGGTCTGCTGACCCGCTATGCCGCGCGTCAGGACAGCACCGCAACCAGCTTCTTCTGGACCGGGATCGTGGGAGCATTGGTCATGACCTGCATCGGCCTGTGGTTCTGGGAGCCGATGGTACCGCGGGATTGGTTCTGGATGGGGCTGCTGTGCATCACCGGTGTTCTGGGGCATTGGCTGCTGATCAAGTGCTACGAGATGGCCGAGGCCAGCGCCGTACAGCCCTTTGCCTATTTCCACCTGATGTGGAGCGCAATCCTGGGCATCACGATCTTTGACGAGACCCTGCGCCCCGCGGTGGTCGCGGGGGCGGGGCTGGTGGTGGCGGCGGGTCTGTTCACCCTATGGCGCGAACGCAGACAGGGTTGATCCGACCAACTCCTGCGAGAAGGGGATCGGCAGCGCGGGTTTGCCCAGCCTTGCGCGGTAGACGGGCAGGCTTTCGGTCACCCGCATCACATAGTTGCGGGTCTCGTTGAATGGGATCGTCTCGATCCAGTCGACGATATCCACTGCGCCCGTTCGCGGGTCGCCGTAGCGGTCCATCCATGATTTCGGGCGATTGGGGCCGGCATTGTAACCTGCGGCCATCATCACGACGTTGCCGTTGAATTCGTCAGCCAGCCCGGCCAGATAATTTGCCCCCAGTTTGGCGTTGTATCGCCAATCCGAGGTCAAACGTCCCGTCTGATGGCCGCTGAGAATGCCCAGTTCCTGCGCGACCAGCTTGGCGGTCGCAGGCATCACCTGCATCAGGCCGCGCGCGCCGGCACCGCTGATTACAACCGGGTCGAATTCGCTTTCCCGACGGGCGATGGCCAGGGTCATTTCCTTGGCCATGGGCAATCCGATATCCGCAACGGGATGGACCGGGTAATACGCCGCAGGCAATACCACGCCATTCGTCGCGGCCCGTTTGGCGATCATCACCGCCAAGTGCGGCTCCTTCAACTCGACCGCCAGATCACCCAGCTGGCCGGCCTGCACCGGATCCAGGCTTTCGACCAGGTGCGTCAGGAACCGTTCGCCCAATTCCGGCTCACCAGCTCGTATCAGCAGCAGCCCCGCCTCAAGCACACTGGACTTGGCGAACTCGGCCTGTTTCCAATGGGGCGCCCGGCGCGGGTTGGCCAAGTCGCTGTCAAATGGCCGTCCGATCTGTTCTGCAGCTAACAGGCCATAGAACGAGGTCTGGTAGTCGGCGCCGATTGCATAAGCCTCATAGGCTTTCTCGGCGTTTCCGGTGGCAGCGTAGGCCCGGCCCAGCCAATACCCGCCCCGACCCATCGAGATCGGAGACTTCACGGCCCCCAGGAAGTTCTGGAAATGCCGAACCGCTGTGGCCGGGTCGTTCAGCTTGCGCAACGCCAGGAAACCCGACAGCCACTCAAGGTCGGCATAACCATACCCCATCTCGGGTGTCATGTGGTGATTGGCGGCGATGGCATAGGCCCGGTTCGCATCACCCTGACGCATTTCCAGCCGAGCCAGCCTGCGCCGCCCTTCGGCCCACTTGTCGGGTTCGCCCAGCGCCTGTGGGCTGGTCGAGCGCGCCAGCATCAGGTCAATGGCGCTGTCGTCCAGCTCTTTGCGGTCCCGCCATACGAACCGGTCAAAGGCCAGCCCCGGATCATCGGCAAGCGCCTTCGGAACGGCGGCAACCTTGCCATCCACGCCGGGTTGGCGCTTTTGCAGGGCGATCCGCGCTTCGGCCAGTTTGCGGTAGTCTTCGCTGACCAGTGGCAGCATCTGGGTCGAGCTGATCAGATGGCCATCCCACAGCATCCGGTCCAGACGAGCCTCGTGATGCGGTTTCAGCAATGACCCGAAGTTCTGAACGTAGTCCTGCTGCAGGCCCGAACCCATCGGCATCGTCCGCCAGGCAGTGACGATATCCGCCTCGGCCTCACCGGTCCGGCCTTTGGCCTTCAGTGCCACGGCATAGTTCAGAGCTCCTTCGGCGGTCTGTGGTGGGTTGTCCTTGTAGAACTTCAGCACCCGGTCCGGGTCCGCGCCGGTAAAGGACGGCTCGCTTTTGCGGCGCAGCCAGGCAAGGCCCGGCCAATCGGGCCGCCGGTCCAGAAAGACCAGAACATCGCCCGAACTGCCAAACCCTTGGCGCAGCCAGTGCCACACGATGATGTCGCGCGCGACCGAGCCGCGGGTGCCGGCCACGCGCAAGGCGGCGTTCCAGTCGCCTTTGCGCATTTCGGACATTGCGGCCCGAAGATCGGATACCGCATCGGCCCGCACGCCCTGAGTTTGAAGCGTCAAAGCTAGAATCATCGTCGCGATCAGCGACAGAATCCGTGTCATCCCTTGCATTTCCCGACCAACCGAGGATACAGCCATTCAGGATAAACCTTGCGCCGCCGGGATCAACTCAAGAAACCTAAATTCGTGTCGGCCCGCGGCGCGCATCACACGATTGAACCTCAAGGAGCGTTCCATGTTCAAAGGCTCGATGCCAGCTCTCGTCACCCCGTTCCGCAACGGCGAGTTGGACTTGGATACGCTCAAACAATTGGTGGAATGGCAAATTGCCGAAGGGTCGACCGGTCTGGTGCCCGTCGGCACGACCGGCGAGAGCCCGACGCTGAGCCACGAGGAACACGAAACCGTAGTGGCCGAGGTGGTCAAGGCCGCCGCGGGGCGCGTGCCGGTCATCGCCGGGGCCGGGTCAAACAACACGGTCGAAGCCATCCGGTTCGTGCGATTCGCACAGAAAGTGGGTGCGGATGCGGCCCTGGTCGTCACGCCCTACTACAACAAGCCGACTCAGAAAGGTCTGTTGTCGCATTTTCGGGCGCTGCATGACTGTGCGGATATTCCGATCATCATCTACAACATCCCGGGCCGCTCGGTCATCGACATGAACCCGGACACCATGGGTGCGCTGGCGCAACTGCCTCGAATCATCGGTGTCAAGGACGCCACGGGCGATCTTGCCCGCGTCAGCCAGCAGCGCGCTTCCTGCGGCAAAGACTTCTGCCAGCTTTCGGGTGAGGACGCGACAGCCCTGGGTTTCAACGCCCATGGTGGCGTCGGCTGTATCTCGGTCACCGCAAACGTGGCCCCGAAGCTGTGTGCCGAGTTCCAGCAGGCGACCCTGTCCGGCGACTATGCGACGGCGCTGGAGTATCAGGATCGGTTGATGCCGCTGCACGAAGCCATATTCATCGAACCGGGCCTGGTGGGTGCGAAATACGCGCTCAGCAAACTGGGACGCTGCACCGAAGAAGTGCGGTCGCCGCTGACGACGCTGGAAAACAGCACAAAGGCCGCGATTGATGCCGCGATGGAGCATGCAGGCCTGATCTGATCAGGCGCGTTCCGAAAGAAAAAGGGCGGTGTCCGGGAGAACCGGCACCGCCCTTTTCTTGTTTGCAGGGTGACTTAGCGCTTGCCGTAGTACAGCCCGACCACATGTTCAGCCTGGGCAAAGAACAGCCAGCGCGAAGTTGCGATACCCGCCATATGAGACAGCACCGCCAGCGCTCCGACCAGGTGGTTGAACGGTAGGATCAACAGACCGACGGGAACCACGAAGGCCAAGGCAAAGGAAATGGCCCGCAGCTTGTCTGCGTGTTTGCGTCCGACAACGTGAACAAATTCGCGCAGCAGATAGTTGGTTCCTGTATGCGGCGGTTCAAACGCGCGGACAGAACCCCGGTCGCCAAGGCCAGTTGCCGTACCAAGGTTGGTTCCCGAGTTGGCCAAGGCCTGATCGCCCGAACGCCAGTACAGGATCTGAACCAGCGCGGCGATCAACAGCAGCGGGATCGCAAACGCGGTCTGCCCCGCCAAAAGCGCGCCGCCAGCCACGCTGAAGCTCAGAAACATCACGGGCGTCAGTGTCAGATTCCACCGCGGGATCGTCTTGAGTTGCGTGTAGATCATCGAGGTGGTGAAAACGGTCGCCAATGAGAGCAGCGAACCGATCAGACCCAGACCGGACCAGCGTTGGTTCAGAAAGATCACACCGATCGCGTAGAGCCCCATGACCAACAGGGCCAGAACTGCGCACCAGCCCTCGCGGCTGAGCCAGCTTGTCTTCCATTGGGTGAACGCCTTGAGGGCGCGCTCGGGGTGGCCGAGGTGAAAGGTCGAGGCCATGAGCCCACCCACGGACAGCGCATAGGCGATGGCGAAGAACACGAAGGCCACCCAGCCCGAGACATTCGGAAAGCCGAGGCCCAGGAAAAACAGCAGGCCGAAGCCCAGCCCCGACAGGGTGGTGAACAGGATGACGGAAGGTGCGGGATGCATGTCAGAGCTTCTCCAATGCCTTGTCCAGCCAGCCAAGGAAGCCCTTCGGCTCGTCGGCGACCGGCGCCAGCAGGGGCGCCAGGATGTCGATCTGCTCTTCGACCGTATCCTTGGGGCGGGGTGGCAGGTATTTGTTGACCGGTTTGGTGCCCATTTCGGGCATCAGATCCATTCCGCCGCGCTCGGCCACCAGTTGGCTGACCTCGCTGTCGGGGTCGCCCAGGTCACCGAAATGGCGGGCACCCGCGGGGCAGGTCCGCACGCAAGTGGGAACGCGATCTTCCTCGGGCAGGTTGTCGTTGTAGATGCGATCGACGCACAGGGTGCATTTCTTCATGACGCCCTCTGCGGCGTCCAGTTCGCGCGCGCCATAGGGGCAGGCCCAGGCGCACAGGCCGCAGCCGATGCAGTCGCTTTCGTTGACCAGCACGATCCCGTCCTCGACCCGCTTGTAACTGGCGCCGGTGGGGCAGACGGTGACGCAGGGGGCATCCTCGCAATGCAGGCAGGATTTGGGGAAATGGATCAGCTGGGCGGCACCTTCGGCCGGCTGCACCTCGTAGGAGTGCACCCGGTTCAGGAATGTGCCCGAGGGGTCGGCGCCATAGGCGTCCTGATCGGACAGGGGCGCGCCGTAGTTCTCGGTGTTCCAGCCCTTGCAGGAGATCACGCAGGCGTGGCAGCCGACGCAGGTATCCAGGTCAATGACCAGGCCCATTTTTCGCTCGGTGGATTGGGGAAGTTGGGTCATGGCGTCTGCTCTTTGTCGAGGGCCGGGGCCGACAGGGGGCCAGCCCCCTCCTGAGCCGCTCGGCTCAATTCATCCCCGGAGTATTGCGGGCCAAATGGAGTGTGGCGCTGGGTCATTTGCCGATCTTCCATGCAAGATCCTTGGGGCCGGTGCCGACCGGAGACTTGATTGGCGGGAATTCCGGTTGGCTTTGGGCGTCTGCCGGTGCTTCGGCTTTTTCGATCTTGACCTTGAGGTCAAACCACGCGGCCTGTCCCGTGATCGGGTCGGAATTGGCCCAGCGCAGACCGTCGCCCTTGGGCGGCAGCAATTCGTGGATCAGGTGGTTGAGCAGGAATCCTTTAGTTGCCTCGGGCGCGTCGGGCTGCAACGCCCATGCCCCTTTGCGTTTGCCGATGGCGTTCCATGTCCAGACGGTGTTGTCGTTCAACGCCGCCATTTCCATCACCGGCACAGTGATTTCTCCGTGCGGAGAACTGACTTTGGCCCAATCCCCGTCCTTCAGTCCGTGTTCGCGCATCAGCTTGGTGGGAACATAAAGCGGGTTGCGCCCGTGCAGTTGCCGCAACCAGGCATTCTGGGTGCCCCAGCTGTGATACATCGCCATGGGGCGCTGGGTCAGGGCGTTGACGGTAAAGCCCTCGTTTCCGGTCTGGTCGGTTTCGTACCAGATCGGAAGCGGGTCCATGGTTTCCCTGATACGGCCGCGCAGGTGTTCGGGTGGCTGGCGGTCACCATAGCCTTCGGCGGCCAGCTGGAACTTGCGCATCGGCTCGGAATAGAGCTGGAACAGGTAGGGTTGCGGGCTGTCATACAGGCCCATTCCCACTGCCCAGTCCTGATAGGCGGCGTTCCAGGGTTTGTAGAACAGGGCCTCGTCCGGGATGTGTTCCAGGTAGAAGCCGCCATTCTCGATGTAGCGCTCCAGTTGGTTCGGGTTCACGTCGCCCCGACCCACCTGCGAGCCATCTGCGCCGCGGAACCCAGCCAGCGGGCCGATCCCGGGCTTACGCTGGTGGTTGACCATGTAGTCGGCGTAGTCCGTATACTTGGCCGAGCCGTCCTCATCCGTGAAACCCGGCAGACCCAGCTTGTTGGCCAGTTGGATCAGCACCGTCTGAAATCCGCGCACGTCGCGATCGGGTTCGATCACCGGCCAGCGGATCGCATCTGCGGCTCCGTCGGCCTCGCAGATCGGGCGGTCGAGGAGCGAGATGCAGTCATGGCGCTCCAGATAGGTCGTGTCGGGCAGGATCAGGTCGGCATAGGCCACCATTTCCGAGGAATAGGCGTCGGAATAGATGATCCGCGGGATCACGTAGTCGCCGTTGTCATCCTTATCCGTCAGCATCTCGATCACGCCCTTGGTGTTCATGGTCGAGTTCCAGGACATGTTGGCCATGTACATGAACAGCGTGTCGATCTTGTAGGGATCGCCCGCGTGAGCGTTCGAGATCACCATGTGCATCAGCCCGTGGCTGGACATCGGGTTTTCCCAGGTAAAGGCCTTGTCGATGCGCGCCGGGCTGCCATCGGCCTTCAGGGCCAGATCTTCGGGGCCGCGCACGAAACCCAGATGCGGGCCGTCCAGGGGAGAGTTTGGCGTGACCTTGCAATGGGGGGTCGGGTGTGCTTCGACCGGCTTCGGATAGGGCGGCTTGAAGCGGAACCCACCCGGGACTTCGACCGTGCCAAGCAGGATCTGCAGCACGTGCAGCGCACGGCAGGTCTGAAACCCGTTGGCATGGGCCGAAACGCCGCGCATGGCATGCATGGCCACCGGCCGGCCGATCATCTTGCTATGCTTTTCGCCCCGGAAGTCAGTCCATTCCTGGTCCAGCTCGAAGGCCTCGTCAAAAGCGACGCGCGCCAGCTCACCGGCGATGGCGCGGATCCGGCTGGCGGGTACGCCGCATTCCTCGGCCACCGCTTCGGGGGCGTATTCGTCGCTGAGGTATTTTTCCGCCATCAGGTGGAAGACCGGCCTGTGGGTGATGCCGTCCATTTCATAGGTGGCGGTCAGGTCGGGCCGGACGCCCGGTTTGTCAAAGGCCGTCGGTTGCCCGGTGACCCGGTCAATCACCAGCGGCTTGCCATCCGCGTCCCGCAGAAACAGGCCGTTCTCGGGGCCTTCGGCGGCGTTGATGAGCACCGGCGCATTCGTGTAGCGGCTCAGGTAATCCAGGTCGATCTTGCCGGCCTTCATCAACACATGGATCAGCGACAGGATGAACAGACCGTCGGTGCCGGGCGTGATGCCGACCCAGTCATCGGCCACTGCGTTGTAGCCGGTGCGGATCGGGTTCACCCCGATCACGCGGGCACCGCGCGCCTTGATCTTACCAATGCCCATCTTGATCGGGTTGCTGTCATGGTCCTCGGCCACGCCGAACAGCATGAACAGCTTGGTGCGGTCCCAATCGGGCTGGCCGAATTCCCAGAACGCGCCGCCCATCGTGTAGATGCCGCCGGCCGCCATGTTGACCGAGCAGAAACCGCCATGGGCCGCATAGTTGCAGGTGCCGAAATTCTGGGCCCAGAAGCTGGTGAAGGACTGCGACTGGTCGCGGCCGGTGAAAAAGGCCAGTTTCTCGGGGTTGTCCTCGCGCAGCGGCTTGAGCCAGCCGACCGCGATGTCCAACGCTTCGTCCCAGCTGATTTCCTCGAACTCACCCGACCCGCGCGGACCCACCCGCTTGAGCGGAGCGCGCAGGCGTGACGGGGCGTTGACCTGCATGATGCCCGCGCTGCCTTTGGCGCACAGAACCCCCTTGTTCACCGGGTGGTCACGGTTGCCCTCGATATATGCGACCTTGCCATCTTTCATGTGGACGTTGATCCCGCACCGGCAGGCACACATGTAGCAGGTTGTCTTGCGAACCTCGTCCGAGACCTTGGGGGACGTGTCGAGGATTGGCTGCTGATGGGTCATTTGCGGATCCAGTCGTTTGCGTCGGGACGAACTTGTCACTTTCAGCTCGGATTTAGAATACTGTTCTGACGATGGCGTCAGATTTGATGGTCATGTTCCCAATGCCTGCAGCACGGTCACGGCGATCATCTGGTCGACATCCTCTGCGCTGCAGCCCCGGGACAGATCATTCGCCGGTCGGGCCAGACCCTGCAGCACCGGACCGATCGCCATGTATCCACCGATCCTCTGGGTGATTTTGTAGCTGATGTTTCCCGCGTCCAGATTGGGAAAGATCATGACGTTGGCCTTGCCGGCCACAGTCGATCCCGGAGCCTTTTTCTGGCCGACGGGGGGGTGGAAAGCCGCGTCGAATTGCAGCTCGCCGTCGACATGCAGCTCGGGATGCTGTTCGCGCAAAAGGCGCGTTGCCTCGGTAACCTTGTCGACACCGGGATGTCTTGCGCTGCCTTTGGTTGAAAAGCTCAGCATCGCCAGCGACGGCTGTTCCCGCAGGATGGCCCGGGCCGACTGGGCCGAGGCCGCCGCGATATGGGCCAGTTCCGATGCGGTCGGATCAATCACGAGCCCGCAATCGGAAAACAGCATCGCGCGCGCATCAGGTCCGCCCGGATCCGGCGGGTACATCAGGAAAAACGAGGACACCAATCCGGCATCCGGGGCCAGGCCGATCACCTGAATCGCCGTGCGAACCACCTCACCGGTCGTGTGGACAGCGCCACCGACCGTTCCCGTGGCACGGCCCGTCCGGACCAGCATGGCCGCGTAGACCAAGGGCGTTTCGGCGGCGGACCGGGCCGACACCGCATCCACGCCCTTGTGCCGGCGCAGATCGTGGTAGATGGCCGCGAACTCCTCGGTCAGCGGCGACTCGGTCGGGTCATGGATGGAAAGGTCATCGCCCGATGCGGCGCCCTGCGCCAGCAACTCGGTTTCGATCTCTGCCCGCGGACCGACAAGGATGATGTCGGACAGCCCTGCGGACCGGGCGGCAAGCGCCCCCGCAACGATGCGGGGATCACTGCCTTCGCTCAGTGCAACGACTGGCCGGATTGCCGGAGCTTGCTGACGCAACAACTCAATGGGTGTCAGGGTCATCCGCTCCAGCTCCGTTCCCGCTCAGACCTGCTGCGGCAACATGTCGTCGGCCGAAATACCGGCCACCGCCACAGGCTTTTTCATAGCGTCGCGGCGGAACGGCTCACCCAGTTCCTGGTTGATCAGGGCTTCGATCAGGGTGGTGATGCCGTTTTTCTGGTCTTCGATGGCCTGGTTCAGGGCGGCGGTCAGCTCGTCCATTGTGCGGGCGACGACACCCTTAAGGCCGCAGGCTTGGGCTATGCCGGCATAGGACACTTTGGTGTCCAGTTCGGTGCCCACGAAGTTGTCGTCGAACCACAGGGTCGAGTTGCGTTTTTCCGCGCCCCACTGGTAGTTGCGGAACACGATCTGCGTCACGGCAGGCCATTCCTCGCGGCCGATGGCGGTCAGTTCGTTCACCGCGATGCCGAAGGCGCCGTCACCGGCAAAACCCACTACGGGCACGTCCGGGCAGCCGATCTTGGCGCCGACGATGGCGGGCAGTCCATATCCGCATGGTCCGAACAGGCCGGGGGCCAGATACTTGCGACCTTCCTCAAAGGACGGGTAGGCGTTGCCGATGGCGCAGTTGTTGCCGATGTCCGAGCTGATGATGGCTTCTTTCGGCAGTGCGGCCTGAATGGCGCGCCAGGCCATGCGAGGGCTCATCCAATCGGGCTTGGCCGCGCGTGCGCGCTCGTTCCAGCTGGTGCCCGGATCGTCGTCCTCGTGGTCCATGCTGCTGAGCTGCTGGGCCCAACGCGATTTCTTTTCGGCAATCTTGGCCTTGCGTTCGGCGCGGCCCTCGTCTCCGGCCGTGTCGCTCAGCTGCGCCAGGATGCCATTCGCCACCTTGGCCGCGTCGCCGACGATACCGACCGAGACCTTCTTGGTCAGGCCGATCCGGTCGGGGTTGATGTCGACCTGGATGATCTTGGCGTCAGCCGGCCAGTATTCCATGCCATAGCCCGGCAGGGTCGAGAACGGGTTCAGGCGCGTGCCGAGGCACAGGACCACGTCGGCTTCCTTGATCAGCTCCATCGCTGCCTTGGACCCGTTGTAGCCCAGCGGGCCGGCAAACAGCGGATGGCTGCCGGGGAAGGCGTCGTTGTGCTGGTAGCCGACGCAAACCGGCGCATCCAGACGCTCGGCCAGAGCCTTGGAGGCCTCGATGCCGCCTTTGGCCAGCACCACGCCCGCTCCGTTCAGGATCACGGGGTTTTTGGCATTCGACAGCAGTTCGGCGGCCTTTGCGACAGCGGTTTCACCGCCTGCGGGACGCTCGAAATCGACAACCGCGGGCAGTTCGACGTCAATGACCTGAGTCCACATGTCACGCGGGATGTTGATCTGGGCCGGGGCGCTGGCGCGCTTGGCCTTCATGATCACGCGGTTCAGAACCTCGGTGACGCGGGATGGATCGCGGACCTCTTCCTGATACGCGACCATGTCCTCGAACAGTTTCATCTGCTCGACTTCCTGGAACCCACCCTGTCCGATGGTCTTGTTCGCGGCCTGCGGGGTGACCAGCAGCAGCGGCGTATGGTTCCAATAGGCGGTTTTGACGGCAGTGACGAAGTTGGTGATGCCGGGGCCGTTCTGCGCGATCATCATCGACATCTTGCCGGTGGCGCGGGTGTAGCCGTCGGCCATCATGCCGGCGCTGCCTTCATGAGCGCAGTCCCAGAACATGATTCCGGCCTTGGGGAACAGGTCCGAGATCGGCATCATGGCCGAGCCGATGATCCCGAACGCGTGTTCGATGCCGTGCATCTGCAGAACCTTAACAAAGGCCTCTTCTGTCGTCATTTTCATTTGGACGCTCTCCAAGCAATGGTGGAAACGGTCAGGCGATACGCCTTGGCTTGCCATTGGTTTTGGCGCAACGGGGGCATCTGGGTTAGGGCCAGACACGGCGCCGGAGTAGGTCCAGTGTGGCCTCAGCAGGCCCGGATCACGGCCGCAACCCGTTCGATTCCCGCGGGTATCCGGTCAGCCGAAATCGAGGAATACCCGAGGCGGTAATAGTTCCTGGGCCGATCCGGCCCCGAGAAGAACGCAGAGCCGGGCTCGATATGAACACTCTGATTTTGAAGCGTTTTCGCCAATTCCGCGGTGTCGACGTGGTCCGGTGCCTTCATCCACATCGACGATCCACCGAAGACCCCGCGCCCTGCCACGGTCAACCCGTTCGCCTCGATCGCGTCCTCGATCGTCTTGCGCCGCTGCATCAGAGCCTTGGACATACGCCGTATCTGGGCGTCATAGTGCCCGAGCGACAGGAAATAGGCCGCCGTTCGCTGGATATGGCCGGGTGGGTGTCGGAAAACGAGCGACCGCAGCGCGCGGGCCTCGCGTATGAACGGTTCGGATCCGACCATGTACCCCAGCCGCAGTCCCGGGAACAAAGACTTGGAAAAGCTGCCCACGTAGACCACACGCCCATCCTTGTCCAACGACTTGAGCGCCGGGGACGGGGCACCCAGGAAGGCCATCTCGAACTCATAGTCATCTTCGACGATCATCGCGTCCAGTTCGCGGGCACGTTTCAACAGGTCGTGACGCCGGGCGACGGGCATTGTCGCGGTTGTCGGGCATTGGTGGCTGGGCGTGGTGTAGATCACGTCGGTGCCGTCCGGGATGGACTCGGGCGGTAACCCATCCTTGTCCACCCGCAATGGTGTCATCGAGGCATCCGAGCAGCGCATAAGCTCGTGCAGAGCGTAGTAGCTGGGATCCTCGATCGCAGCCTTGCGCCCATGGCCCAGAAGAATGCGCGAGGTCAGCCAAAGGGCGTTCTGAGCGCCCAACGTGATCAGGATTTCCTCGGGCCGAGCGGCGATACCGCGGCGGGGCAAGGTGTGGCGGGCAATGAACTCGATCAGCAACGGATCGTCCTGATCCACGTAGTCGCCGGTCAGCGAGTCGAAATCCTTGTGGCCAAGGGCTCGAACGGCGCAGAGGCGCCAGTTCGCATGATCAAACAGGGTGCGGTCGGCCTGGCCGTAGATGAACGGATAGCTGTATTCCCGCCAATCCGGTGGCTTGGCCAGAAAATCACCCTCGGAAAAGCGGCGGGCCAGTGCGGCGTCCCAGTTGACGGTTTCTTCGCTGCGCTGAACCGGTGTGTATTTCGGTGGCACCGGCGCGTTCTGTGACACGTAGTACCCGGACCGGCCTTTGGCCGTCAGATAGTCATTTGCCAGCAACTCGGTATAGGCCAGCGTCACCGTGATGCGGCTGACACCCAGATGCCCGGCCAGTTTGCGCGACGACGGCAGTTTCTCACCGACATGAAAGCGGCCTGACAGGATGCCCTCGGCAATCATCTGCTGGATCTGCGCCTGCAGAGTGCCCTGACCGCCCGGTTTCAGAAAGAAGGTATCGACCGAAATTCCCATGCCTCGTTATATGTTGGACTTAAATACAGGGCAATCTGGACTTATTCGGGATCAACGGAAATTTATCCATACGGTTGACTCGGGCTTTGCTCATCACTAAAAAACTATAAATCTAGTTTAATAGAGATAACCAAATGTGGGAAAAAGCTGCTGCAGGGTTTTCGGCGATGGGGTCCGAGGCGCGATTGCAGGTGCTCAAGACCCTTGTGCGGGCCGGACAGGCTGGTCTGACGGTCGGAGAGATCCAAAGTCGGACTGGGATGGCACCGTCCACCCTGGCTCATCACCTGCGATTCCTGGCGGCAGGCGGCGTGGTCGAGCAGGAGAAATCCGGGCGGACCACAATCAACCGAGCATGTTTCGATGAATTGAGATCACTGGCGCAGTTCATCCTCAGCGAATGCTGCGCGGATGAATCCAGAAAGGTTGCCAACGATGGCTGAATTGACCCAATCCCCGAAGGCCGTTGGTCAAACCCTGTCCGGTCTGCTGAAGACACCCTGGGCCCTGATCGCGGCGATCCTTGTGCTTGTGGCCATTCTGGACCCGGGCAATTGGGTGAACGTCACGACTTTTGCAGCCAAGGCTCTGGTGCACACCGGTCAGTACATACTGTTTGCAGTGCTGTTGCTGTCCTACCTCAAGGCCAGCGGGGCCGAGACTATGGTTGCCCGAGCCTTCGAGGGCCGTGAAACCCGGATGATCCTGCTGGCCGCATTGTTTGGCGGGTTGGCTCCGTTCTGCTCTTGCGAGGTGATCCCGTTCATCGCAGGCCTGCTTGCATTGGGTGCGCCCTTGTCGGCGGTCATGGCCTTCTGGCTGAGCTCGCCGTTGATTGACCCGCCCACGCTGTTGATCACGGCGGGCGCTTTGGGCTGGCCGTTTGCGATCGGCAAAGCGGTTGCCGCCGTGGCACTGGGATTGTTCGGCGGGTTCGCGGTGCGTTTTCTTATGCGTCAGGGTGCCTTTGCCCAACCTCTGCGCCACTATGAACCGGCCGGATGCTGTGGCTGCGGCCCGAAGAAAGACACGCTGCTTTGGCGCTTTTGGCAAGAGCCCGAACGCCGCGTCCGGTTCCGTCGGGAATTCGTGCAGAACGGCCTGTTCCTGCTGAAGTGGCTCGCCCTGGCCTATGTGCTCGAGGCGCTGCTGGTCAGCTATGTTCCGGCTGATCTGATCGCGCGGCTGGTTGGTGGCGACGGTGCCTTGCCGATCGTGATCGCCGCCTTTGTCGGGATGCCGGCCTACCTGAACTCGTATGTCGCGCCGCCGCTTCTGGCCGGCCTGATGGAGCAGGGGATGAGCGCGGGCGCGGCGATGTCCTTCATGATCGCCGGGGCCGTCAGTTCCATTCCGGCCATGGCGGCTGTCTGGTCTCTGGTCAAACCCCGTGTGTTCGCAGCCTATATCGGGCTTGGGATCAGCGGAGCTATTGCAGCCGGGATCCTGTTCCAGCTTTTGTAAGAAGAAAACCGCCCGGAGTATTCTCCGGGCGGTTTTGCAAATCAGCTTGCGCCGCAGTTGCTTGGCAATTTGAACCGATAGCGCGGTTCGCCGCTGTCCACGAAAACCCGTTTTTCCACACAGGCCGTGGTTCCGACACTGCGCGCGATCGGCGCCTCGGTCGCGGTGATTGAAGTTGCCGATCCGTCCGGCAATCGAACCGACGCGATGACCCCGTTCTTGAGATCACCATTGATTGGCGTAGCCGACAGTACAGGAACGGTCATATACGCTTCGTGTTCGTGTTTCCCATCGCCGCTGAACAGCAGCAGACCGGCAGCTACGGCGATAACGGCCACGCCGCCCAGAATGGCCAGTCCCTTGGTTTTTGCGAAAGCGTAAATCGAAACCGCCCGGTGCGGCCCGAAGATAGACGATAGAATGTTCAGCATGGTCCAGTTCCAAAAAGGCCCCGGTCCATCGGACCGGGGCCAGCACAGTGTCAGTTGCGCAGATCGTCCTCGTCGTCTTCTTCGGCGCCGCCCTTGGGCAGGTTGAAGAAGCTGTCGGCATCCACCACTGCTTCGTCTTCTTTTTCCTCGTCGCCGTCATCGGACAGCGAGAAGGTTTCCAGCCCCTCGATCGCCGTGGGGATCTTGGGAGCGGCATCCATTTCCAGCGACTGTTCGGTAGAGACCAACTTGCGGCGCTCGTCATCGCTCATGACGCCACCTTCGGCGGCCTTCTTGGCGGCGGCTTTCTGGACGGCGGCATCTAGTTCGGATTGTTTGCACAGGCCCAGCGCGACCGGGTCGATCGGCTGCATATTGGCGATGTTCCAGTGGGTGCGCTCGCGGATCGACTGGATCGTGGGCTTGGTGGTTCCAACCAGTTTGGCGATCTGGCCATCGGTCAGCTCCGGGTGGAACTTGACCAGCCACAGGATCGAGTTCGGTCGGTCCTGACGCTTGGACAGCGGCGTGTAGCGCGGACCGCGGCGCTTTTCCTCGCCGGCGGCGGCCGGGTTGAACTTGAGCTTCAGCTTGTGCAGCGGATCGTTCTCGGCCTTGTCGATCTCTTCCTGAGTCAGTTGGTTGTTGGCGATCGGGTCGAACCCCTTGACGCCTGCCGCCACATCGCCATCAGCGATGCCTTGCACTTCCAACTCGTGCATGCCCACGAAATCCGCGATCTGCTTGAAGCTGATCGTGGTATTGTCCACCAGCCAAACGGCGGTTGCCTTGGCCATCAGGGGTTTTGCCATCAGCCCGTCTCCTTTGAATACATCTGTCCCGTCGCCGGAATTCGGCGGCCCCGTGGTCTTGGGGCAGGTTTCCGTTGTCGGGGAACTTGGCCCGTATATAGTCGTGCAGATGCAAGAAGGGAAGAGGCGAATGCGCTGGGCGTTATTGGGGCTGCTGGTGTGGACTTTGGGCGCGACGGCCGCGCTGGCCGATGGCGAGAAGTCGGGCGTGTTCGACTATTACGTCCTGTCGCTGAGCTGGTCGCCCAACTGGTGCGCCCGCGAAGGCGACGCGCGCGGATCCGACCAATGCGATGCGCGCCACGATCACGGCTGGATCCTGCACGGGTTGTGGCCGCAATATCACCAAGGCTGGCCCTCCTATTGCCCGACAGCCAAGGCGCCGCCGTCCCGTGCGATGACCCGACAGATGGAAGATATTCAAGGCAGTTCGGGTCTGGCCTGGCACCAGTGGAAGAAACACGGCACCTGTTCGGGCCTGTCCGCAGCGGACTACTACGCGTTGTCCCGGCAAGCCTATGACCGCATCACCCGACCGCCGGTGTTTCGCAAGTTGGACAAAGCCGTGAAACTGCCGGCGCGCGTGGTCGAGGATGCCTTCCTCGACGCCAATCCGGGGCTCGAGCCAGACATGATCACCGTCACTTGCAAGCAGGGTTACATCGAAGAAGTGCGCGTCTGTCTGTCACGTGATCTGGACCCGGTGCCCTGTGGGCGGGACGTGATCCGGGACTGCACCGCTACTGATGCGTTGTTCGATCCGATTCGCTAGAGCTTCTTGTTCTGGCAGTCCCGCGCATAGTCCAATGCCTTGGCGGTGCCCTTCAGATCGATCGCCAAAACCCGCTCGCCTGCGGGGTTGTAGATCGTCATCGTCTTGTTCTGGGCGATGGCCGCAACAAAGTTCCGGTCGGTGAAGAAAACGGTCGCACCGGGCACCCGATCCTGCTTGAACCCGATGGCTGTGGCGTCAAAGCTCTTGCCGTCCAGCTCGAACCGGATCGGATAGGATTTGCCGGGCTCGATGTTGCCCCACCCCTTGTGGAAAACGGTGAAATAGCCCCGATTGTCCAGAGCATCATAGCCCAGGCGCACCACGGACAGGTCCTGATACACCGTCTGGATCAGACAGCCGTTGCCCAGATTGGGGTCCATCATGATGTTCCAGCCTTCGACGAACCCCTTGTCGACCAGTTGCTGTGACCACGCGGAAGTGGCGGTGAAGGCGGCGAAGGTCAGGGCGAGAAGGCGTTTCATGGCGGGTTCCGATATCAAATGGGTCAGGCTAGGGCATAGTACACGGTGGGGGGTCGACGGAAAGATCATTCTAGGCCTCGGCAGCAGTGCATGATGATCTATGTGCATGGAACAACACGGCTTTGCCTTGTGGGGCGGGCGCTTGAAACAAGGACGTTGCAAAATACGTCTTGCCCAATAGACCAAGGAGCAAGCCATGCCTCAACATCCAAGAACATTCTCTCACATCGGGTTGTCCGTCCCGAACGTGGACGAAGCCGTGAAATTCTATTCCGAGGTTTTGGGATTTTACGTGATCATGCCGCCAACCGACGTGGTCGAGGATGACACGGACATCGGCGTGATGTGCACGGACGTGTTTGGCCCGAATTGGAAAAAACTGCGTATCGCGCATCTGGCGACCGCCGATCGTATCGGGATCGAGCTTTTTGAGTTTGATGGAAACTACGCGCCGGAAAACAACATCGACTTTCGCAGGAACGGGACGTTCCATTTCTGCGTCCAGGATCCTGATGTCGAAGGCTTGGTGGAAAAAATCGTGGCGGCCGGCGGGAAACAACGCATGCCTATCCGATACTACTACCCCGGCGAGAAACCCTACCGCATGGTCTATGTCGAGGATCCGTTTGGGATAGTCTTCGAGATCTACAGCCATTCCTATGAATTGACCTACTCGTCGGGTGCCTACACCTGACCGATGGGTAAAGTGGTACCTTGCAATCGAGGAGGGGCGAGAGCGTGCTGCTTGCAGGCAGCACGCGGCGGCTACAGTTCTTTCCGCGCCCGCAGCGCTGCGGTGATGGTCCCGTCATCCAGATAGTCCAACTCGCCCCCGATCGGCACGCCCTGCGCCAGCGAGGTCAGGCGGACCTGTCCTTCCAACTGATCTGCGATGTAATGGGCCGTGGTCTGCCCGTCGACGGTCGCGTTCAGGGCCAGGATTACTTCCGTGATGTTTTCGGCGGTGACGCGGTCGCGTAGGCGGGGGATGCGCAGGTCTTCCGGGCCGACGCCGTCCAGCGCCGAGAGCGTTCCGCCCAGCACATGGTAGCGGCCTTTGAACACGCCCGCGCGTTCCATCGCCCACAGGTCGGCCACGTCTTCGACCACGCACAGCTCTCCGGTGGCGCGGTCTTCGGAATTGCAGATGTCGCAGATGTCGGTGGTGCCCACGTTGCCGCAGTTCAGGCATTCGCGTGCGGTGGCGGCGACCTGCTGCATGGCGTCCGACAACGGCGTCAGCAGCAGGGCGCGTTTGCGGATCAGGTGCAGCACCGCCCGCCGGGCCGAGCGCGGTCCCAGCCCCGGCAGCTTGGCCATCAGATCGATCAGGGCGTCGATGTCACTGTTCGAACTCATGGCCTGTCCTGCGTGGCTTTGGCGGCGGGGGTTTGAGGGGCGAAGATCAGAACGGCAGCTTGATGTCCGCCGGCAGGCCCATGCTTTCGGTCAGCTTGGCCATTTCTTCCTGCGACCGCTCGGCGGCTTTGGTCTGCGCGTCCTTGATTGCGGCCAGGATCAGGTCCTCGACCACTTCCTTGTCGTCGCTGTTGAAAATCGAGGGGTCGATGTCCAGACCTTTCAGTTCGCCCTTGGCCGAGGCCGCGGCCTTGACCAGGCCCGCGCCGGATTCGCCGACGACCATGATGGTGTTCAGCTCTTCCTGCATCTGCGCCATCTTAGTCTGCAGTTCCTGCGCGGATTTCATCATCTTGGCCATGTCGCCCAGACCGCCGAGTCCTTTGAGCATCTGTATGTCTCCTGTCATTCGATTTGCGGCCTAAATACGGGCCGTCTGCGTCCTTCACAAGGGCAGCGCGCCTTCTGCGCGGATGATCAGTCTTCCTCGAACGGGTCCCATTCGTCTTCGACCTCCGGCAGGGCTTCGGTTTCGACCTTGGCCGCACGGTCCTCGGGTGTTTCAATCCGGGTGATGCGGGCCATGGGGAACTGTGTCAGAACCGCCTGAACCAAAGGGTGTTCTTCGGCCTTGGCCTTCAGCGCCAGCTCGGCCGCGTCGCGCAGTTCGGCGATGGTGGGCGCGTCCCCGTCCGAGACGATCGAGACCGCCCAGCGATTGCCGGTCCAGCGCTGCAGCGCGGACCCGAGCCGCGCGGCCAGGTCGGTGGGCGCCTTTTCGGTGGGCGTGAACTCGATCCGGCCCGGCTGGTACGAGACGAGGCGGACGCCGTTCTCGACCTCGACCAGCAGCTTCACGTCACGGTTGGAGCGGATCAGCTCGACCACATGCTCAAACGTTGGATAACGCGCCAGCGCGGTCTGCACGTCTTGGGCCAACGCCGCCGTGGGCGCGCCGCCCGCACCGCGCGGGGCCGGCGCATGGGCCGAGGCCGTCGCAGTCACGGGCGGGGCGCTGTTTCCGGCGACCGGAACGCCGCCCCCCGGCCCGCCGGCGGGCGGCGGAGGGCTGTCCTGAAGGCGCTTGATCAACTCTTCCGGGCTAGGCAGGTCGGCCACATGGGTCAGGCGGATCACCGCCATTTCCGCGGCCATCATCGCGTTGGGGGCGGCCGAGACTTCCTCGAGCGCCTTCAGCAGCATCTGCCACATCCGGGTCAGCACCCGCATCGGCAACGCCTCGGCCATCTGCTGGCCGCGGGTGCGCTCATCGGGCGAGACGGTGGGGTCTTCGGCCGCGTCGGGGGTGATCTTCACCACCGAGACCCAATGCGTGATTTCGGCCAGATCGCGCAGCACCGCCAGCGGGTCGGCGCCCTCGGCATATTGCGCGCCCAGTTCGGTCAGGGCCCCGGCCGCATCGCCGCGCAGGATCATGTCCATCAGGTCCAGCACGCGGCCCCGGTCGGCCAGTCCCAGCATCGCGCGCACCTGATCGGCAGTGGTTTCTCCGGCACCATGGCTGATCGCCTGATCCAGCAGCGAGGTCGCATCCCGGGCCGAGCCTTCGGCGGCGCGGGTGATCAGGGCCAGCGCGTCATCCGAGATTTCCGCGCCCTCGGCGGTGGCGATCTTGCGCAGCAGGCCGATCATCACCTCGGGCTCGATCCGGCGCAGGTCGAACCGTTGGCAGCGCGACAGCACGGTGACCGGAACCTTGCGGATTTCGGTCGTGGCGAAGATGAATTTCACATGCTCGGGCGGTTCCTCCAGCGTTTTCAACAGCGCGTTGAAGGCGCTGGTCGACAGCATGTGGACTTCGTCGATGATGTAGATCTTGTACCGTGCGCTGGCGGCGCGATAGCGCACGCTGTCGATGATCTCTCGGATGTCGTTCACGCCGGTGCGGCTGGCGGCGTCCATTTCCAGCACGTCCACATGGCGACCTTCCATGATGGCCACGCAATGCTCGCACTGGCCGCAGGGTTCGGTCGTTGGGCCGCCATTGCCGTCGGGTCCGATGCAGTTCATGCCCTTGGCGATGATCCGGGCCGTGGTCGTCTTGCCGGTGCCGCGGATGCCGGTCATGATGAAGGCCTGCGCGATGCGGTCCGCCTCGAACGCGTTTTTCAGCGTACGCACCATGGCATCCTGACCGACCAGGTCGGCAAAGGTTTCCGGGCGGTATTTTCGGGCGAGAACCTGATAGGCGGGGCTGGACTGTGTGGTCATGTCTGCTCTGACGGATTCGTACTGACGATGCAGGGTAGAGTTCCAGGTGCCCCGCGTCCACAGCACCGGTGCAGGTTTTTCGCTTTGGCGAGCGCGCGGTGTGAGGCATACTGCGCGGATCAAGTTCAATCAGCCAGTTTCGGGGGGAACGTCTGATGACAAATCTTGTGGTTCATGCATTGCAGGTGGGCGGCGGTACGCTGGCCCTGACCTCGGTTCCCGGCGGTGGCGGCGACTATGAGGGAGACCTGGACCTGATTTCAGCCTGGGCGCCGGGGCTGGTGATTTCGATGACAACCCTTGCCGAACTGGTTTCTGTGGGTGCGGGCGAATTGGGCTGTGACATTCATCGGCGCGCCTGTCGGTGGGCGCATCTTCCGGTCGCCGACTTCTCGGCGCCGTCGACCGAGATATCCGACCGATGGCCCGAAGTCAGCGCCGCCGCCCGCCATGCGCTGTCGGGCGGTGGGCGGGTACTGGTCCACTGCCGGGGCGGTTGTGGGCGGTCTGGCATGGTTGTTCTGCGCTTGATGATCGAGAGCGGCGAGCAGCCGGAACAGGCCCTGAAACGCCTGCGGGCCGTACGCCCCTGCGCGGTTGAGACTGATGCTCAGATGGACTGGGCCGTCGCCCCAGCGCGCGAGGCACTGGCGACCTGACATTCAGGCGGTTGCGCGGAACTCGCGCTCGGCCCTGACCACGGGCATGATCGCCGTGGCCTGCAGCATCGCACAGGGTCGATCACTGATGACCTGCGCAGGCAGGGCGTCGCTCTGGTCGTCAAACAGCATGTCGGCGTAGGTATCAAGGCAGTCGGACGGGGTGTCGGCGGCCGCTCCGCAATACACGCGGATCCGTTCGGGACGTGCATCGAACCGCGCCGTGCAGCCATGTTCGCAATGGGCCAGTTCGCTACTGCCTTCCACTTGGAAGTCGGGGGATGTAGCGGCCTGCGCCGTCGCCATTGCCTGCGCGATGGCCCGTGCCATGCGCGCCAATGCCGGGCAGGTCTTTCCGGTGCGCTGGCAGATGGTTGCCGCGAATTCATGGGTATCGGTCTTCCAAATCATGTTGCGCCCTCCGCGCGCTGGGCGAGGTGGATTTGGACAGACGCCGGTTTCAAGGCCAGACCCTGCCCGGACACCCCGTCCGAGTTTCGGTTTCACGTTTGATGGCAGGTCTCCTGACTTGCGGGTCTTTGCTTTGCCGACCTTCCCAACCTTGCGGTCAGTGGTATTTAGGCATCGCTCTCCGCCTACAGTTGCGGGGGCAGTCGCGGCCTTGGTCCGCTCCGGAGTTCCGGGTTGGACCGCACCGTGTTCCCTTTTCATCCCGGACCGAAACGGCACGGGAACCATCCCCTCATCGCTAGCGGTGTATCCGGGATCGAGTCAAGACGGTTTCAGCCCGGTTGCCGGAGTGAGTCCCAAGGGAACAGATCAGGCAGTCTGCGCAGCACATTCGAATCCCCGCGGGCACGGGCCAATTGCCAGCCGCCTTGCATCACGATGAACAGGGTGTCCGCAGCATTTTCAGGGTCGGAAACTCCGAACCGCGCGGCGTGGTTTCGAACTTCGATGATCCAGCTTTCATACAGACGGTCGGCATGTTCCCGAAACGCGCGGTTGTCGGGGCTTTCGAACAGGGTGGCGGCGATCGGGCAGGTCTCCCATTGGGCCGAGGTGTCGAACAGCTTCGCGATCTTGTGGCACAGGGTGGTGACCCCGTCGCGAAAATCCGCGGCGTCGTCGAATGCCGCAGCAATCATGCTCAACATCCCGTCCGAGGCCCAACTGGCCGCCGCCAGGGCCAGATCCGGCTTGCCCTTTGGAAAATGGTGATAAAGCGAACCCTTGGGGGCTTGCGCTTCGGCCAGCAATTCCGCCAGACCGACACCGTTATAGCCCGAGCGCTGGAACAGTCGGGCGGCAGTCACGATCAGGCGATCTTTGGTGTTTGGTGGACGTTGGGTCATGCAGGCCAAATATTGACAGGCCTAGACCAATTGGTCCAGACACAAAGTATTAGACCGATCGGTCCAGAGTGTTTGGAGGCAAAGATGTTGGATTCGCAGCACGCGGTTGACGTGGAAGACTTTAAGTTTCCGTCGGGCCAGACCCAGCTGGCGGCGCGGCTTTACACTCCGGCGGTCGAGCCGCAAACCGTTGTTGTGCTGAACGGCGCAACAGGAGTGCCACGTGACTACTATCAGCACTTTGCTCGCTGGCTGGCCGCCGAGCGCGGTATGGCTTGCCTGACATATGATTACCGGGATTTTGAGCATTCGCTGACCGGGCGGCTGAAAGACTCGAAGGCCACGATGGCGGACTGGGCGCTGATCGACATGCCCGCAGCGCGTGCCGAGATGCGCCGTCGATACCCGCAGGCAAAACTGTGGGTGATCGGGCATTCGGTCGGTGGAATGCTGGGTCCGCTGCAACCGGAAATCGAACAGATCGACCGGATGATCTGTGTGTGCGCAGGTTTGGTGACGGTGGCCGATCACCCGTGGCCCTACAAGGGCTTGGCGACTTTGTTCTGGTATGGCCACGTGCCACCTCTGGTGCGTCTTCTGGGGTACCTGCCGGGGAAACTTCTGGGATTCGGAGCCGATTTGCCGGCGGGCGTCTATTGGCAATGGCGCAAGTGGTGTACATCGCCCACCAGCTATCTGCCCGAATTGGGAGACACGCTTCCCCAAGCGGATTGGAGTCGGGCGAACGCCACGGCGGATATCATTGCGTTCGAGGATGACCAGACTGTGCCACCGCCCGCCGTCTGGCGGCTGGCTGAACTCTATGGTCCGACCGCCCGTCGGCATTTGTTGGAGCCGAGGGATTTCGGACTGTCCGAAATCGGTCATATCGGCGCCTTCGCCCGGCGCAGCAGTGCCGTTTGGCCGCGATTGATCGCCTGACCCGCCCGCAAGCGCGGTTTTCAGGAACAACGACGAAATACAGAGGTTGGATTGACCGGGCCGAATACGTGGCGCGGCGTCAAGTGAGAGGTTGGACATCGACCCAAGCGGGGCTCGTTGTGGCTGCTTCCTTCCGGACCTGACCAGGTTGGCGAGGCGCTTGCCCGCGCCAACCTCTCGACCGACGATATAGGCATCACGCACCCGCTTGGCAACCCGTCACAAAGACAGGCGTACCCTAAGAAACCCGCGCGCGTCCTGCCCGTCGGTGGTGGCTGCAAAGTGGTCGAGCTCGCGCAGGTAGTTTGCAGCGCGTGGCCCGGTCTTCAGAATCACGGACCGGCCCGCCTGCGGAACAAAGGAAAAGCTTTGGGCGGTGTTTTCCACCGGATCCGGACCCAATCGTCCCGCCAGGTAGTCGCGCAAGATTCCCTGGAGGCTCAGCGGCGGCACCGGGATCAGCCGGGCCGGGTCTGGGACGGGAAAGTTGCCGCCGCCATTGGCTCGGTAGCTGTTTGATGCAACGACGAATTGTTCATCCGGATCGACGGGGCGACCCTGATAGGCAAGATCGCGCAGGCGGGAATGGGACGTGTCGATCGACTGGCCGCCCAAATCATATCGCGCGGGCTGCGTCAGATCGAACCTGTAGGTCACCCCATGCAGCACGTCGAAATTGTGCCCGGTGCCCTCGGGGTTGATCAGAACCTGCTCGTCGCTATCGCCAAGTTGCGAGAATTGGGCAGCCGACATCTCCAGCCAATCGGCGATCTGGCGGCCATCCAGCAGCATGGCGGCCAATTGGTTCGGGAACACATGCAAGTCCGAGACATGCCGTACGGTGACATCGCCAGCCGGGACTTCGGTGTAGTGTCTTGGGCCGGCCCGGCCTCCGAATTTCGAAGGTGCGGCTGCGGACAGAACTGGCAGAGTCTCAAAGGCCGTCCCGGCCAGAACCGGTCGCAGGGCTGCCGCCTGGGCTGCGGCGACCAAGTTCAGCCCCTGATCCACCCCGCAGAAGGTGAAATAGCTATGCAAAGGACGATTGATCCGGCCCACCGGCTGGGCAGCGGCTTTGCGGGTCACTTTGTGGGCTGCGGCAAAAAGTTCGACCATCTCAGGGTCTTCAGGAACGACCCAATCTCCGGCTTCAGCCCCGCCCGGGCAGATCGCGCGCAGATGCGCGCTGCGACCAGCAATTCTCGCTTCTCCCGCGGCGTTCATAGCAAGCGTGAGGTCGATCACCCCCAAATGCGACCCCGCTGATCCGGGCATGACCACGGGTCTGGCCTGCTGCGGGTTACCATCGCTTGGGTCGGGCAGTGTCAGGTGCGTGTGTCCGGCCACGATTGCATCAATACCGCCCAGAGCAGAAAGCTGTGCGACCACATTTTCCGACATCGGCGCGACGTCGGGCTCGCCTAGACCAGAATGTGCAAGAGCCACAATCAGGTCGCAGCCCTGACGACGCAAATTCTCGGCCATCCGGCGCGCCGTGGCGACGGCATCCTCGGCTGCAACCTGGCCTTCCAATTGTGGTGCTTCCCACTTCACCGTCTGCGGTGGCAGGATCGAGAACACGCCAATTCGGACAGGAGTGCTTTGGCCGTTGATGTGGACATGACGGGTCAGGATGGCCTGTTTCTGCCAGGGCGCTACCCCGGTCAGACACTGCATGTTGCTGCACAAAACCGGGCAAGGTGCCCGAGAAACGATCCGGCCCAGAGCTGGCAGACCAAAGCCGAAATCGTGGTTCCCCAGCGCAATTGCGTCGTAGCCCAAGCGCCCAAAGGCGGACATCAAAGGGTGGGTCGTGTCGGTCTGTTCGGCCGCCCAATCACCCAGAAGTGTCCCCTGAAGGGAATCGCCGTTGTCGAACAGCAGGACAGTTGCATTTGCGTCTTCCGCCTCTTGACGTGCAGAGCGGATCAAACTGGCGGTTCGGGTGAAGCCCACACTTGGTTCCGGCCGGTCCGCATAGTAGTCGAAACTGGTCAGATTCATGTGCAGATCGGTCGTTGCAAGAATCCGGATGTGCGCGGTTTTCAAGTGGGGATGTGCCTGAAGCAGGGAGGATTTCAGAGCCAATTTTCTTCTTTTAAGTGCTGTTGTGCATACGTTTTCACTGAAAGGTAGAATACAGGCAATCGTCCGGGCTTCCATGCGTCCTTTGCGACAACGATGCTTTTTGCGAGTGTGGATTCCCATTGCGCCAGTGCCCAAGTCGTGGCAGCCCTTGTGCAAATTCCAAAGGGACAGGCATGAAACGGGCGGAAAGCGTGACATTTGGCGGCTCTGGACTGGACCGGGCGGCGCAGATCCGTACCGATGCCAGAGCCTTGGAGGCAGCACGGTCCGATACTACGGCGCGGTGCATCCTTATGTGGCGGGGCAAACCGTTGGTCATGGGCGAAGCGCTGGACCAGTTGGCCTTGGTTCCGATAGACCACGATCTGGTTGCGAACGGACCCGGCGGGGCGATTGACCAACCGATCTTGCTGGGGCGCAGTGATGCGGGTGCGCCGCTGTTTGCAATGGACATTTCGAATTGGTCTGCCGACGGGTTGGACCTGTCGGGCGTTGGAGCGTTCGTGGACCGAACCGAACAGCAGCATCCGGGGCTGCCCGTGGGCCACGTGTTCGCCGAGCTTCGTCGGATCATGACCCGGCTGTCGGCCCGGGACGCCGAATTGGCAGCCACCGCCAAAGCCGTGATCGGCTGGCACGAGACGCACAGGTTCTGCGCGCGCTGCGGCAACCCGACCAACATTTCACAGGCGGGGTGGCAACGACTGTGCCCGACCTGTGGCGGTCAGCACTTTCCACGGACCGATCCGGTGGTGATCATGTTGGTCACGTATGGCGATTCCGTCCTGATGGGCAGATCTCCGGGGTGGCCCGACGGCATGTATTCACTGTTGGCCGGTTTCGTCGAGCCGGGCGAGACCCTCGAAGCCGCCGTGCGGCGTGAGGTCATGGAGGAGGCCGGCGTTCCGGTCGGACACGTCAGCTATCTGGCAAGTCAACCCTGGCCATTTCCGTCGTCGCTGATGTTCGGGTGTGCAGCGCAGGCGCTGTCCCGCGAGATCACGATCGACCCGGTCGAGATCGAGGACGCGATGTGGGTCACCAAGTCCGAGATGATGCAGGCTTTTGCAGGCGAGCACCCCAAGCTTCTGCCGGCGCGAAAGGGGGCAATCGCGCATTTTCTTTTGCGTAACTGGCTTGCAGATACGCTGGACTGACGAAACACTGACACCCTGACTGAGCAGAAAAGGCCGACATGCAGGTTTCAGCACGCGAAGATATCCAGGCGCCGATCGATGCGGTGTTCGACATGGTCGCGGACTTCGAACGGTTCGAGCGCATGGCGATGCGCCGCGGTGTCGAGGTTCGACGCACTGTCGAAATGCCGGGCCACTGGGTCGGGTCGTGCTGGGAAGCCGATATCATGATCCGTGGCAAGCCACGCCACGTCGCGATCGAGGTGGCCGAGTTCGATCGCCCCACAGCCATGCGGTTTCGATCGACAAGCAAGGGGATGAACGGCCTGACCACGATTGATCTTCTGTCGCTGTCGCAGAAGCAGACGCGGCTGAGCATCGAGATGTCACTGGCGGCCAAGACCTTGCCTGCGCGTCTGCTTCTGCAGTCGTTGAAGCTGGGCAAGGCCAGATTCCGACGCCAGTTCCAGATGCGACTGAGCGATTTTGCGCGCGAAATGGAAGAACGCTATCTGCACGGGGCTTGAGAGCCGGCATTTGACCGGCCTCCAGCAGTCCCAAGCGGCTTGCGCGTGGGAGCAGACTAACCGCGTGGTCGAGCAGCGGGGTACACGCCCAGCACTTCCACATTCGTGGTGAAATGCTGCAGTTCATCCATCGCGAGTTGCACGTTGCGGTCTTCCGGGTGGCCGACGATGTCCGCGTAGAACTGAGTCGCCGTGAACGAGCCATCAACCATGTAGCTTTCCAGCTTGGTCATGTTGATGCCATTGGTGGCAAAACCGCCCATGGCCTTGTACAGCGCCGCCGGAATGTTCCGGACCTGGAACACGAAGCTGGTGATCATCCCGTGCTCGCCACGGCGGCTGCGGTCGTCCTCGCGCGACATCACCAGAAAGCGGGTCGTGTTGTCGTCGCTGTCTTCGATGTGGCGCGCCAGCAGTTCAAGGCCATAGATTTCGCCAGCAAGCTCGCTGGCCAGGGCCGCCGAATGTTTCTCACCCGCTTCCGAGACCTCACGCGCCGCGCGGGCGTTGTCAGGGCTGACCCGCCCGCGGATGCCATGGGCCTTCAGGAAGCTTGCGCATTGCGGCAACAGCACCAGATGCGAATGGGCTTCGGTGATATCTTCGAGTTTTGCGCCCGGCACGCCCAGCAAGTTGATGTGAACCCGCACGAAGGCCTCGTCCACGATGTGCAGCCCGCTGTGCGGGAGCAGGCGGTGGATATCGGCCACTCGTCCATAGGTGCTGTTCTCGACCGGCAGCATGGCCAGATCGGCCTCGCCCGAGCGCACCGATTCGATCACGTCCTCGAATGTTCGGCAGGGTAGGGCCTCCATATCCGGACGCGCATTGCGACAGGCTTCGTGACTGTAGGCGCCGGGTTCCCCCTGAAAGGCGATGCGTTTGGTCATTTGGTCGATTCCGTGCAACAAGTTCCAGAATTGGGCGTTTCGTCGCGGTGTCTATACCTTGCCTCTTGCAAGGGGAAGCCTTAGACACCCCGAAGACAGCTGAAATGGACTCGCGATCAATGTTCGACACGATGACAGTTACCAAGGCCGCAGCCGGCCTGTTCGGTGCCTTCCTTGTACTCCTCCTGGCAAAATGGGGGGGCGACGTTCTCTACCATGTCGGCGGGCACGGCGAAGCCGCCTATGTTATTGAAACCGAAAGCTCGGGCGAAAGCGCTGACGGCGAAGAAGTGGTCTTTGCCGATCTGCTGGCCGCAGCTGACCCGGAAAAGGGCGCGAAGGTTTTCCGCAAGTGTTCGGCTTGCCACAAGCTGGAAGAAGGCGCCAATGGCACCGGTCCCTACCTGTATGGCGTCGTGGACCGCCCTGTGGCGGCGGCTGCGGGCTTCGGCTACTCGGCGGCGATGCAGTCGCATGGCGGCAACTGGACCCCGGAAGAGCTGGATGCGTTCATTGCAAACCCCAAAGGCTATATCCAAGGCACTTCGATGAGCTTTGCCGGTCTCAAAAAGGCTCAGGAACGCGCAGACCTGATCGCGTACCTGCAGACGATTGGCGGCTGATCTGCCCACCCAGACACCGAAAAGCGAAAGCCGCTGCCATGTGCAGCGGCTTTTTTTGTCTGAGCAAAACTTCACAAAGCGCTCACGCATTCTAAACTTGCAAGTGTCAGTGCTGGGCTTTTAGCTTGCCCACAAGGACATGGACAGAAGACAACATCGAAGGATGACCCGTATGATTTCCCATCTGCCTGGCGCGCGCGAACAAGGTTTTCGTCATTGGGTCGCGGCATTGGGCATTTCGGCGGCGTTGGTTCTGGGGCAGGCGGGGCCAGTCCGGGCCGACGAGGACCAGATCATTCGCAGCCATGGCTACTCGTACTTCGGCAATCTCGACTACCCCGCCGACTACACGCACTTGAACTATGCCAACCCGGATGCACCCAAGGGCGGCGAGCTGTCATTGGCCGCATCGGGCACGTTTGATTCCCTGAATCCATATTCACGCAAAGGTCGCCCCGGAGCGTTGACGACACTGCAATACGATCGGCTGATGGACAGCACCGATGACAGTGTCGGCCAGTACTACGGCGTATTGGCTGAGAGCCTGGAGTATGACGCCGACCGCAACTGGGTCATTTTCCACCTGCGCCCCGAAGCGACGTTCTGGGATGGCACGCCCGTCACCGCCGAGGATGTGGTCTACAGCCACCGCCTGTTCATCGAACAGGGCCTGCCGTCATATGCGCAGGCCGTCGGGCGGATGGTGACCGGCGCCGAGGCGCTGGATACGCACACGGTCAAGTTCACGTTCAATCCCGAATTGACGGCCCGCAGCCGGATCGAAACCGTCGGCGCGACGCCCGTATTTTCGAAAGCGTGGTTCGAGGCCGATCCGTCCCGTCGCCTCGACGAGCCGCGCCTGGAAGTGGCCGTTGGATCTGGGCCGTACAAATTGGAGAGCTACGATATCAACCGGCGCATCGTCTACAAACGCCGGGACGACTACTGGGGCAAGGACTTGCCGTTCAACAAGGGCCGGCACAACTATGATACCATCCGAGTCGAGTATTTCGCGGACCAGACAGCCGCCTTTGAAGGCTTCAAGGCAGGCGAATACACGCTGCGGATCGAAAGCGATCCCAAACTGTGGGCGACCGGCTATGACTTCCCCAAGTTGAAAGAGGGCTATGTCGTCAAGGACGCGATTGCGAATGGCAGTCCGCCGACCCCGTCGGGATTTGTGTTCAACCTCGCGCGTCCGCAATTTGCGGACAAGAATGTTCGAAAGGCACTGGCGCTGGCATTCAACTTTGAATGGGCCAATGAGTCTCTGCTGTTCGGGCTGAACTCGCCCCGCGATTCGTTCATCGAAGGCACGCCGCTTGAAGCGATGGATACACCGCAGGGGCCAGAGCTGGCATTTCTGCAAGCTTTGGGCGACGTGGTTCCACCCGAGCTGTTTTCCGAACCGGTGACGACCGTTCACGAATCCAACCCGGCGCGCCTGAACGATCGGCGCAACCTGCGCAAAGCCTCAAAACTGTTGGACGAAGCCGGATGGCCGGTGGGCGACGGCAACTTGCGCCGCAATGCTCAGGGTCAGACCCTGCGGGTGAACATCCCCTATCCGTCCAACCTGCCGACATCGACAGCCACGATGATCGAGACCTTTGTCCAAAACCTCCAGGCGCTGGGCGTGGATGCGTCGGCCGAAAAGGTCGATCCGGCGCAGTACACCCTGCGCAGCCGCGAGCGTGACTATGACATGGTTTATTCAACACGCTATGGCGCGTTCCTGTCCACTGGCGGCGGCCTCAGTCAGATGTATGGCTCGAAAGAGGCCGAGTTCAGCCTGTTCAACCCGGCAGGCCTTGCCAGCCCGTTGGTGGACGCCATCATCGAGGCGTCTTTCGCGACCAACAATCAAACTGATCAGGACGCAGCGCTTATGGCCTTGGATCGCGCCTTGCGCTATGAGTTCTTCATCATACCGGATGGGTATATCGCGGAATACTGGACAGCCTACTACAACATGTACGAATACCCCGATCAGTTGCCGCCCTATGCGCTGGGATACCTTGATCTGTGGTGGATCAATCCCGAAAAGGAAGCGGCCCTGAAAGCAGAAGGCGCGCTGCGTTAACATGGGCGCATATATTCTTCGACGCCTGTTGCTGGTCATTCCGACCCTTCTGGGCATCATGATCGTCAACTTCACGCTGGTGCAGTTCGTGCCCGGCGGTCCGGTCGAGCAGATCATCGCCCAGATCGAAGGGCAGGGCGATGTATTCGCGGGTTTTGCGGGGTCCGGTGACGCGGGTGCCGGGGCCGAACCCGGCGGTGGCGTTTTCGATGACAAATACGTGGGCGCCCGCGGCCTACCGCCGGAATTCATCGCCGAACTGGAGAAAGAATTCGGCTTCGACAAACCGCCGGTCGAGCGGTTCCTGAACATGATGGGCAACTATCTGACGCTGGATTTTGGCGAAAGCTACTTCCGCTCGGTCTCGGTGATCGACCTGGTGCTCGAGAAGATGCCGGTCTCGATCTCGCTGGGCCTGTGGTCGACGCTGATCGCCTATCTGGTCTCGATCCCGCTGGGCATCCGAAAGGCGGTCAAGGATGGTTCACGCTTTGACACATGGACCAGCGCGACCATCATCGTGGCCTATGCGATTCCCGGCTTCCTGTTTGCGATCCTGCTGCTGGTGCTGTTTGCGGGCGGCTCCTACTGGCAGATCTTCCCGCTGCGCGGGCTGACCTCGGACAATTGGGAAGACCTCAGCCTGCTGGGCAAAGTGGCCGACTACTTCTGGCACATCGCCCTGCCGACCATCGCACTTACGATTTCCGCGTTTGCCACGCTGACGCTACTGACCAAGAATTCGTTTCTGGACGAGATCAAAAAGCAATACGTCATGACCGCTCGCGCCAAGGGGCTGAGCGAGCAGCGCGTTTTGTACGGCCACGTATTCCGCAACGCGATGCTGATCGTGATCGCCGGCTTCCCGGCGGTGTTCATCGGCGTGTTCTTCGGCGGGTCGATCATCATCGAGACGATCTTCTCGCTGGATGGCCTCGGTCGTCTGGGCTTTGAGGCCGCAGTGGCGCGCGATTATCCGGTGATCTTCGGGACGCTGTTCATTTTCGGTCTGCTCGGTCTGGTCGTCGGCATCATCAGCGACCTGATGTATGTGCTGGTCGATCCGCGCATCGATTTCGAGAAACGCGAGGGGTAAATGGCACTTTCTCCTCTGAACCAACGTCGCTGGCGCAATTTCTGCCGCAACCGCCGGGCCTTCTGGTCGCTGATCATCTTTTCGGTGCTGTTCGGTCTGTCGCTGTTCGCGGAATTCATCGCCAATGACAAACCGATCCTTGTGAAGTATCGGGGCGAGTTCTATACGCCCATCTTCAACTTCTACGCCGAGACCGAGTTCGGCGGCGACTTCCAGACCGAGGCGATCTACCGCGACCCCGAGGTCCGCTGCCTGATCGACAGCGGCGGGCTGGAAGACTGTTTCGATGACCCCGAAGGCATCATCGAGCAAATCAAGGCGGGAACGTTCCAAGCCGAGGGTTTCGAGCGTGGCTGGGCCATCTGGCCGCCGATCCCCTATTCCTACAACACCAGCGTCGACCGTCCCGGAGCCGCGCCCCTGCCGCCCAACGGGCAGAACCTGCTGGGCACCGATGACACCAAGCGCGACGTGCTGGCGCGCGTCATCTATGGCTTCCGCCTGTCGATCCTGTTCACCCTGATCGTCACCGGCGCGGCCAGCCTGATCGGCATATTCGCCGGCGCGTTGCAGGGCTTTTTCGGCGGCTGGCTGGATCTGATCTTCCAGCGCATCATCGAGATCTGGTCATCCACCCCGTCGCTTTACGTCATCATCATCATGTTCGCGGTGCTGGGGCGCAGTTTCTGGCTGCTGGTGATCCTGATGGTGTTGTTTTCCTGGACAGGCCTGGTGGGCGTGGTGCGGGCCGAGTTCCTGCGCGCCCGCAACCTGGAATATGTGCGCGCGGCCAAGGCGCTGGGCGTGGGCAACCTGACCATCATGTTCCGCCACATGCTGCCCAACGCGATGGTGGCCACGCTGACCTTCATGCCGTTCATCGTGACCGGCACGATCGGCGGGCTGGCCAGCCTCGATTTCCTGGGCTTTGGCCTGCCGTCCTCGGCACCCTCGCTGGGTGAACTGACCCTGCAGGCCAAGCAGAACCTGCAGGCGCCGTGGCTGGCCTTCACCGCCTTTTTCACCTTTGCCATCATGCTGTCGCTGCTGGTCTTCATCTTCGAAGGCGTGCGTGACGCGTTCGACCCGCGAAAGACCTTCTCATGAGCTTGCTGGATGTCAAAAACCTGAAGGTCTCGTTTCGTCAGGACGGGCAGGTGACCACCGCGGTTCGGGGCGTGTCGTTCCATGTCGATCGCGGGGAAACCGTTGCGCTGGTGGGCGAGTCCGGGTCGGGCAAATCGGTCACCGCGCTGTCCACCGTGTCGCTGCTGGGCGACAGCGCGATCGTCGAAGGGTCGGTCACCTATGACGGGCAGGAGATGATCGGCGCATCCGAGCAGCGTCTGATGGAGGTGCGCGGCAACGACATCAGCTTTATCTTTCAGGAGCCGATGACCTCGTTGAACCCGCTGCACACGATCCAGAAGCAGATGGCGGAATCGCTGGCCCTGCACCAGGGGCTGACGGGCGACGCGGCGCGGGCCCGGATCGTCGAATTGTTGAACAAGGTCGGCATCCGCGACCCCGAGGAACGGCTGGACGCCTATCCTCATCAGCTGTCCGGCGGACAGCGGCAGCGGGTGATGATCGCCATGGCGCTGGCCAATCAGCCCGACATCCTGATCGCGGATGAGCCGACCACCGCGCTGGACGTGACCATTCAGGCGCAGATCCTCGAACTGCTGGCCGAGCTGCAGAAATCGGAAAACATGGGGATGCTGTTCATCACCCATGATCTGGGCATCGTGAGGCGCATCGCTGACCGGGTCTGCGTGATGAAGGATGGCGAGATCGTCGAGACCGGCCCTGTGGCCGAGATCTTCGACAACCCTCAGCATCCCTATACGCGCAAGCTGCTGGCGGCCGAACCCACGGGCATACCCGACCCGATCGACCCCGCGGCCGAAGAAGTGGCCCGGACCGAGCATCTGAAGGTCTGGTTCCCGATCCAGCGCGGGTTCCTGAAGCGCACGGTCGGCTATGTGAAGGCCGTGAACGACGCTACGCTCAGCGTGCGGGCGGGCGAAACCGTTGGGATCGTGGGCGAAAGCGGCTCGGGCAAGACCACGCTGGCGCTGGCGATCATGCGGCTGATCGCCTCCGAGGGCGGGATCACCTTCCGCGGGCAGGATGTGCGCCGCTGGTCCACGCGTGAACTGCGCCGCCTGCGCAAGGACATGCAGATCGTGTTTCAGGACCCGTTCGGCAGCCTCAGCCCGCGTATGACCTGCCAGCAGATCATTGCCGAGGGTCTGGCGATCCACAAGGTTGATCCGCACCGCGCCCCGCGCGAGCTGGTGGCCGAGGTGATGACCGAGGTGGGCCTGGACCCGGCGGCCATGGACCGCTACCCGCACGAGTTTTCGGGCGGGCAACGCCAGCGCATCGCGATTGCCCGCGCCATGGTGCTGCGGCCCAAGCTGTTGGTTTTGGATGAACCTACCAGTGCGTTGGACATGACGGTGCAGGTGCAGATCGTCGAACTGCTGCGCGACCTGCAGAAGAAATACGGGCTGGCCTACCTGTTCATCAGTCACGACCTGAAGGTGGTGCGGGCGATGTCACACAAGGTGATCGTCATGCGCAACGGAGACGTGGTCGAGATGGGCGCTGCCGAAGACCTCTTCGTCAACGCCCAGGATGACTATACCCGCGAACTGATCGCAGCGGCGGGCTAGGCGTTGGCCGCTTCGCGCGCCGCCGATTTCGGCACCGGGCCGCGAAGCTCTTCATAGTGGTCGAATTGCAGCTTGACCCAGCCGGTCCCGCGCGTGGCGCTGGCCAGCGTGCGGTGCAGCTCGTCCTCGGCCACGGCGGGCAGTTTGGCGTTGAAGATTTCCCAGCCCGGCGCGTTCGGGTTGCCCTCGAACCCCAGGACCTGCCCCTGAAGCGAACTGATCGTGGGTACCAGATCGCCCACGAAGGCCGACGGAACATGGATCTCGGCGTTCAGGATCGGCTGCAACACGACGGGTTTGGCCTGGGGCAAGGCCTCGCGCACGGCGTTTTTGCCGGCCGTCCGGAAGGCAAAATCGGAACTGTCCACGTTGTGATGCTTGCCGTCATGCAGCGTGACCTTCACATCCACCACGGGAAAACCCTCGGGGCCCTGCGCCAATGCATCGACCGCGCCTTGTTCGACTGAGGGGATATAGTTCTTGGGCACCGCCCCGCCCTTGACCACCTCGTCGAACTGAAAGCCAGATCCGCGCGGTAGCGGCGCGACCGAGATCACCACGTCTGCGAACTGCCCCGCGCCGCCGGATTGCTTGCGGTGGCGGTGCCGGTGTTCGACGGTGGCGCGGATGGTCTCGCGATAGGCAGTCTCGACCGGAGAGGTTTCGATCTCGATCCCGAAATCCTCGGCCAGCTTGGCGACCACCCGACGCATATGCTGCGGGCCTTGCGAGCCCAGAACGGCGTGGCCGCTCAGCTCGTCCTGTTCCAGCGTCAGGCCCGGGTCGATCTCGACCAGCCGGGACAGCGCGTTGGACAGGCGCACGTCGTCGCGTTCATGGGCCGGCGACACCACCTGCCGATAGGCGACCGGATGCGCCTTGGCCCAATCCGGCAGCGGCGTGGAGCCGCTGCTGTCATAGATATTGCCGGGGTTGAGGTGATCGGATTTCACCGCCAGCCCGATCTCGCCGGCCTTCAGCCCGTCGATCTGGGTTTTGGCGTCCAGCGCGGTCAGGTTGCCAACGGTTTCGCCGCCCAGCGGGTCATGCGCCTTGATCCCGTCGCCCAGCCCCCGCAGGACGATGATCTTGCCGATGTGCTTCTTGACGTCGGCAAACCCGGCGATGGCGCGGGCGGCCTCGGGCGCCGCGTCCCGGTCGGCGGCGATGTCGAACTCGGGCGCCTCGTGCCGCAGGGCCTTCATCAGGCGGGTCAGCCCGTTGCCATGGCTGGCCGCGCCCAGGCAGGCCGGGATCAGCTGGTGGTTCTGCAACACCTGCGCTGCCAAGTCATAGATCTCGGCGCTAGGCGGCTGTTTGTCCTCGATCAGCTGCTCGAGCAAGTTGTCGTCGAAATCCGACAGGGTTTCGAGCAGTTCGGTGCGGGCTTCGGCCTCGCGATCCGCAACCGATTGCGGCAGTTCGATCAGCGCCGAGGGCTGACCTTCCTGATATTTCCACGCGCGCTCCGAAATCAGGTCGACGGCCCCGATGATGGTTTCGCCTTCACGGATCGGAACCTGCCGCAAGGTGATGTGATGGCTGCAATAGGTCTGCAGCGCGGCGATGATGTCGCGGATGCGGCCGTTGGGGTTGTCCATCCGGTTGATAAACAGAAAGCAGGGAATGCCCGCCTCCTCGACCAGCCGCAGATAGGGGGCGCATAAAACCGCCGCGTCCGGATCCGGCGGGACCACGACCACCGCCGCGTCGGAAATGGCCATGGCGGGCCCGGCATAGGCCAGCGCATCGCCCCCGCCATCCACGTCGATCGCGCACCACGGTTCGTCCAGATAAGAAAAACCGTGCAGATGCACGGTTCCGGATAGGTCGAATGTGGTGGGCCGGCCATCAAGGCGACTGATGGCCTCGACCAGTGTTGTCTTGCCCGATTGGCTGGGGCCGAGGACGGTGAAAACGCGCATGGGTGTAGTCCCTTCGTCAAGTTGCAGAGTGGCTGCACGAAAGGACCTGTCGGACGCGGATGCGCCGGCGAGTTTTGTCTGAATGATGGCCTGCCTCGGCGTCGGGCGGCCTGCCGCCCGTCTTCCGAGTGTGGGGAAAACCCACCGCGCGCGTCAACCCCCCGCTTTTTAGCATTGTGGCGACTGGCCGGCATGCGGCCTGCCGCCTGTCGTTAGATCGCCGAGCTGTGGCCCGCCTTGCTCAGGTCATAGGCGTCGAAGGTGCGGGCGATCATCCGGGTCAAGGCACGCGCTTCGGGCGGGATGAACAGCCCGTCATCGGTGACTTGCAACAGCCCGTCGAAGGTGTCATTGGCGCGCTGGTACATCGCCGTCAGCTCGGCCGCCGAGATGTCGTGGTCGCGCAGGATCTCGGCCGTGTCGATGCGGAAGTCGCACATCAGGGCCTCGATCAAACGGGCACGCAGAATGTCCTGATCCTTGAACAGATGCCCGCGCGAGGTCGAGAACCGGCCATCGCGTACCGCTTTGGTATGGGCCGACGTGGCTGGCGCGTTCTGCGCATAGCCCTGCGGGAAGCGCGAGATCGAGCTGGCGCCGACGCCGATCAGAACCTCGGCCTGGTCGTCGGTGTAGCCCTGGAAGTTCCGCTTGAGCCGCCCGGCTTTCAGTGCATGGGTCAGCCCGTCATCCTTGGTGGCGAAATGGTCGATGCCGATTTCTTTGTAATTGTCCCACAGGAACAGACGGCGGGCGGTATAGAACAGATCAAGCCGCTGTTCCGGCGTCGGCAGGGCGTCGGACGGGATCAGCTGCTGGCGTTTCGCCATCCACGGCACATGCGCGTAGCCATACAGGGCCACCCGGTCGGGGTTGAGCGACAGCAGCTTTTGCACGCTTTCGGTCATCCGCGCCTTGGTCTGGTGTGGCAGTCCATACAGGATGTCAGCGTTCAGGCTGGGCACGCCGCGCTCGCGGATCATGTCGATCGCCTCGCGGGTGGTGTCATAGCTCTGGATGCGCCCGATAGTCTTCTGGATCTCGTCATCGAAATCCTGAACCCCGATCGAGGCGCGGTTCATCCCGGCTTCGGCCAGCGCATCCAACCGGGCGGCATCCACCTCGTTGGGGTCGATCTCGACCGAGAATTCCGCGTTGTGTCCCAGTGGGACGATGCCCAGAATATGCGCGGCCAGTTCGCGCATCAGGTCGGGGTTCAGCAGCGTGGGCGTGCCCCCGCCCCAATGCAGGCGCGACAGGGTCACCCCGCTGGGCAGGCGCGCGGCCAGCAGGTCCAACTCGGCCTTGAGGACATCGACATAGGCGATGACCGGGTTGTCGGTCTGGGTGCCCTGGGTGCGGCAGGCGCAGAACCAGCACAGCCGGCGGCAGAACGGCACATGGACATAGAGCGAGATCGAACTGCCCGGCCGGATGGCGGAAATCCAGTCGCCAAACATGTCGGGCCCCACGTCATTGCTGAAGTGGGGGGCGGTCGGATAGCTGGTATAACGCGGTACCTTCGCGTCAAAAAGTCCGAGCTTTGCCAATTGAGGTTTTACTATCATGACGACACCGGTATAGGCTCGACGACCAGAAAACCTTGACCGAGATCAAGTGGACGCGCGCATGACTCTGAATACCCTCGTTGACCACTCCAATTGCGAAGACTGCCCAATTCGGCATCGAGCCGTCTGCGCGCGCTGCGATGCGGACGAGTTGGTCGCTTTGGAAGAGATCAAGTATTACCGCAGCTTCGAGGCCGGTCAGACGATCATCTGGTCGGGCGATCAAATGAATTTCGTCGGCTCGGTCGTGTCCGGGATCGCGTCTCTGACCCAAACCATGGAGGACGGGCGCACCCAGATGGTGGGCCTGCTGCTGCCCAGCGACTTCGTAGGGCGGCCGGGGCGCGACTCGGCGCCTTATGACGTGCAAGCCACCACCGACGTGGTCATGTGCTGTTTCCGCAAGAAACCGTTCGAGGACCTCATGGGCCGCACGCCGCATATTGCCCACCGCTTGTTGCAGATGACGTTGGACGAGTTGGACGCGGCGCGTGAATGGATGCTGGTTCTTGGCCGCAAGACCGCGCGCGAGAAGATTGCCAGCCTGCTGTCGATCATCGCGCGCCGCGATGCGTCTGCCAGCCAGAAGGGTTCATCCGGCCCAATCGTCTTCGACCTGCCGCTGACCCGCGAGGCGATGGCCGACTACCTTGGTCTGACGCTCGAAACCGTCAGCCGTCAGATATCTGCGCTGAAAAAGGATGAAGTGATCCTGCTGCAGGGCAAGCGCCACGTGACCGTTCCAGATATCGGCCGCCTGATGGAAGAGGCCGGGGATGATTCGGACGGCGGGTTTCTGGTCTAAGCGGTTTTTCTGAGCCACTCGACAACGCGCCCAACCGGTGTCTGCGACCGGACCGCACGTGGCGACCACAGCTTGAGCCTGTCGGGAAGAGTGACCACCGTTTCGAACGGAGCCACCAGTCGATCGCTGTCCAGATGCGGCTGGACCAGCGCCCTGTGTCCCATCAACACTCCCGCACCGTTCAGCGCTTCTTCGACTGCCAGCGCGTACAAAGAGAAGACCGGCCCGCGGGGTGTGAACGCCCATCCGGGTCGCGCCGCGGCCACCCAGGTTTGCCAATCGTCGAACCAGGTAGAGTCGGACAGGCAGGTCACATTCGCCAGGTCCTCGGGCGTAGTCAGGCGATGCGCCAAGGCCGGCGCGCAAACCGGAAAGATGGCGTCTTCGGCGATGGGGTCCCCCAAGTCTCCGCCAAAAAACAGGTAGATGTCGAAGGGCGCGCGCTTGAGGTTGGGCGGGGTTTCCTCGGCCGTGAGCGAAACTTCGATTTCCGGCTCTGCGGCTCGAAGTTCGGGCAACCTTGGCGACAGCCATAGCTGTGCAATCGAGGGTAGCGTCACGATATGCACCACCTGCGGCTGTGCCTGGGCGCGCATGGTCAACGTGGCTTGTCCCAAGGTGTCGAAGGCCTTGGTCAGGTCCGGCAACGCCTTGTGCCCCAGCGCGGTCAGGGCAACGCCTCTCGCGGTGCGCTCGAACAGGGGCGCACCCAGTTCGTCTTCCAACGTTTTGACATGGGCTGATATCGCCCCTGCGCTGACGCCAAGTTCCGTAGCCGCCGCCGAGAACCCGCCCAGGCGGGCAGCGGCCTCAAACGCCCGCAGCGCGTTCAAAGGTAGGGGCTTGGGGCGCGGTGGAGCAACGGGCATGGATTTAGGCTCAATTTTTCTGACCCTAATTTTTCGCAAAACTGATTTGCGCGCAAGTCAGGATCTTTGCATCGTTGGCCGCAAAGACGGAGGATCAGATGCAGCACCTTGCTCACCGTGCCTGGGTTCCGGGCGACTGCGAAAACCTTGTTCAGACCATCGCCCGGCAAGTTGCCGACAGCAGCTCGGAGGCGATTGAGGCCCGGATCGACGCGCTGATCGCGCGAAACTCGGATATTCATGATGCCGAGTGTTTCAATCTGAACCCGGCGACGAATGTCATGAATCCAAGGGCTGAAGCTGCACTCGCCGCGGGTCTGGGCAGTCGTCCATCTTTGGGCTATCCGGGCGACAAATACGAGATGGGGCTTGAGGCCATCGAGGAGATCGAGGTGATCGCGGCCGAGCTTGCGGCCCGCGTGTTCAACGCGCGATACGCCGAAATCCGGGTGGCATCCGGCGCCTTGGCCAATCTGTATGGCTTCATGGCTCTGACACGGCCCGGCGATACGATCATCGCGCCGCCGGCAGCGATCGGCGGGCACGTGACCCACCATGAGGGTGGCTGCGCAGGGCTTTATGGGCTGCAAACGATCAATGCACCAGTGGATGCGGACGGGTACAGTCTGGATCTGGCCGCGCTGAGCGACATGGCCAAAACGCACCGCCCCCGGTTGATCACCGTTGGTGGCTCGCTGAACCTGTTTCCGCATCCTGTGTCGGCCGTGCGCGAAATTGCCGACGAAATTGGGGCCAAGGTTCTGTTCGATGCGGCCCACCAATGCGGGATCATTGCCAGCGGGGCTTGGGCGAATCCGTTGGATGAAGGCGCGCATCTGATGACGATGAGCACCTACAAAAGCCTAGGCGGCCCTGCGGGTGGGCTGATCGTCACCAACGACGCCGAAATTGCCGAACGGCTGGACGCCATCGCCTTTCCCGGAATGACGGCCAATTTCGATGCCGCGAAATCGGCGGCTCTGGCAATTTCGTTGCTGGACTGGGTCGACTGCGGGCCGGCCTATGGGCAAGCGATGATCGATCTTGCGCAGGCAATTGCCAGCGAGATGGAAGATCAGGGATTGCCAGTGTTCAAGGGGGCTGGTGGCGTCACCACCTCGCACCAATTCGCGCTGAAGGCCGCCGACTATGGGGGCGGGCAGGCGGTGTCAAAACACCTGCGGCGGGCTGGGTTCCTGGCATGTGGTATCGGTTTGCCGATCGCCTCGGTTGCGGGTGACATGAACGGATTGCGGATCGGAACGCCCGAGTTGGTCCGGCGGGGAGTGACCCCCGAACATGCCGGAGACCTTGTGGCCCTGTTCGCCGAGGCACTGTCGGCGGATGATCCCGCATCGGTTGCGCCCAAGGTGCGGGATCTGCGATCCGGGTTCCAGGGGATGCACTACGTTCGTGCGTGACCCAACGGCCCGGCCGTGTTCTAATGCCTTTGCGTGAAACAATATTCAGGAGCAAGGCATGGAATTCAGTAGCCTATTGGCAATGCTGATCATCGGCGCGATCGCGGGCTGGTTGTCGGGCAGGATCATGAAGGGGCGCGGCTTTGGCGTGATCGGGAACATCATCGTCGGGATCGTTGGCGCTTTTCTCGCCGGAACGATTTTTCCCGCACTCGGGTTTTCCGTCGGCGGCGGTATGGTGTCGTCGATTTTCTTTGCAACGATCGGAGCCGTCATCCTTCTGTTCCTGATCGGTTTGGTCAAAAAGGTCTGACGAAATAACCGCCCCGTCTGGGGCGGTTATTTCTTTTGCCGTGCCCGCAGTTCAGTGGGCCAGGAAAACCGGAACCGAGGACTGTTCCAACATGTTCCGTGTCGCGCCACCCAGAATGGCCTCGCGGAACCGCGAGTGACCATAGGCGCCCATCACGATCATGTCGGCTTCGACGTCTGCGGCGTGACGGTTCAGAATGTCGGACACACGCGTCATCGTCTTGCTCAGCACGTCGATTTCGCATTTCACGCCATGGCGGGACAGCATTTGCGACAGCATACCGCCCGGGTCCGAGCGATCAGGGCCGTGACGCGGCGGGTCGATCACAACGATCCGGGTCAGTTCGGCCGCCCGCAGGAACGGCAGCGCGCGCCGAATGGCATTCATCGCCTCGACACTCTCATTCCAGCCGATCAGAACCGTCCGAGGGCTGGCGAATGGTTTCGCCTCATCCGGTACCACCAGAACCGGGGCGTGACCCTCGAACATGGCGGCCTCGATGATCGGTTCGGCCTCGGCGCCGCGATCTTTGCCATAGGGCTGGGGCAAAACGACAAGGTCCGAGAAACGGGCCCGGTGCGCGACGTGCCGACCCAAGTCGGCGATCTGCGCCACGCCGTTTTCAGCGGACCAGCGTACGCCTGACTTGCCCAGGAAATCCTCGGCAAAGGCAAGCACTTCATCGGCCTCGGCATTTGCGCGCTTCAAGGTCTCCTGAAGGATCAGGGCGTTTGCGCCCGCGTAGTAGTAGCCGGTCTGGCTACGGTCGACACCGAGGCACAGCGCTTCGGCATGGCCGTCCTGCGCTTCGGCCAAGGCGACCAACTGGGCCAGAGCCGGCTCGGCAAACTTGGTTTCCGTCATGACGGTGAGAAGAGATTTATAAGCCATTTCGACCTCGTGTTTCGGGTTCTGAAACCTGTGCGACCAGGTAACCCATTCATTTGCTTATGCCTGTCACAGTTTTCAGGCTATTGTCTTGATGCAGATCAAAGCAGCATTGGTTGTGCATGGATCATACAGCAACCAGTCAACGAAAGCTCCATGCGGCACAAGAATCGCCCGGAGCATGGCAAAGGGACGCAATATGTCGAATTACATCAAGCTGATCGCGCTTGGTCTGGTCGTGCTGTTCGCAGCGATCGGATCCAACTATGCGCGGGATTTGGCGTATCAGGTGCACGCGATACTGGTGATGCTCATCGCCGGTGGCCTGTTCATCTGGACGCTGCGAAATACGGATGAGCCGGATATTCTTGTCGATCGTTCGGGTGAGTACATGGATGGCGTGATCCGCTATGGCGTGATCGCAACCGCCTTTTGGGGTGTCGTAGGGTTCCTGGTGGGAACCTTCATCGCGTTCCAGCTGGCCTTTCCGGTGCTGAACTTCGAATGGGCGCAGGGGCTTCTGAACTTTGGCCGGTTGCGCCCGCTGCACACATCAGCGGTCATTTTCGCGTTCGGCGGCAACGCCCTGATCGCCACATCCTTCTACGTCGTGCAGCGCACAAGCGCCGCGCGTCTCTGGGGCGGAAACCTTGCCTGGTTCGTGTTCTGGGGCTATCAGCTGTTCATCGTTCTTGCCGCGACCGGCTATGTGCTGGGCGGGACCCAGTCCAAGGAATATGCCGAGCCTGAATGGTATGTGGACCTGTGGCTGACCATCGTCTGGGTGGCCTATCTGGCCGTGTTCCTGGGGACGATCGTCAAGCGGAAAGAGCCCCACATCTATGTGGCGAACTGGTTCTACCTGGCGTTCATCGTTACCGTCGCGATGCTGCACCTGGTCAACAACATGACCATTCCGGTCAGCATCTGGGGTTCGAAATCGGTCATCGTCTGGTCTGGTGTGCAGGATGCCATGATCCAGTGGTGGTATGGGCACAACGCCGTGGGCTTCTTCCTGACCGCGGGCTTCCTGGGCATGATGTATTACTTCATTCCCAAGCAGGCCGAACGCCCGGTCTTCAGCTACAAACTGTCGATCATCCACTTCTGGGCGCTGATCTTCCTGTATATCTGGGCTGGTCCGCACCACCTGCACTACACCGCGCTGCCTGACTGGGCCTCGACGCTGGGCATGGTGTTCTCGGTCGTGCTGTGGATGCCTTCGTGGGGTGGCATGATCAACGGCCTGATGACCCTGTCGGGCGCTTGGGACAAGCTGCGCACCGACCCGGTCATCCGCATGATGGTGATCTCGGTCGGCTTCTACGGCATGTCCACCTTCGAAGGTCCGATGATGTCGATCCGCGCGGTGAACTCGCTGTCGCACTACACTGACTGGACCATTGGTCACGTACATTCCGGCGCGCTGGGCTGGAACGGCATGATCACCTTTGGTGCGCTGTACTTCCTGGTGCCGGTTCTTTGGAAGCGCGAGCGTCTGTACTCGCTGCAGATGGTCAGCTGGCACTTCTGGCTCGCCACCATCGGCATCGTGCTCTACGCCGCGTCGATGTGGGTCACCGGTATCATGGAAGGCCTGATGTGGCGTGAAGTGGATGCCAACGGCTTCCTGGTGAACTCGTTCGCCGACACCGTTGCGGCCAAGTTCCCGATGTATGTGGTGCGTGCGCTGGGCGGTGTTCTGTTCGTCGCTGGTGCGCTGATCATGTGCTACAACCTGTGGATGACCGTCCGGCGGGCTCCGGCCAAAGAGGCCAGCCTGACCGTCGCGGTCCCGGCTGAATAAGGAGGGCCGGAGCAATGGCAATTCTCGACAAACACAAGATCCTCGAGACCAACGCGACCCTCCTGCTGATCTTCAGCTTCCTGGTCGTGACCATCGGTGGCATCGTTCAGATCACCCCGCTGTTCTACCTTGAGAACACAATCGAGAAGGTGGAGGGCATGCGCCCTTACACCCCTCTCGAGATGGCGGGGCGTGAGATCTACATCCGCGAAGGCTGCTATGTCTGCCACAGTCAGATGATCCGCCCGATGCGGGACGAGGTCGAGCGCTATGGCCACTACTCGCTGGCGGCCGAGTCGATGTACGACCACCCGTTCCAGTGGGGGTCCAAACGCACCGGGCCTGATCTGGCCCGTGTGGGTGGCCGCTACTCGGATCAATGGCACGTGGACCATCTGCGTGATCCGCAATCGGTGGTGCCGGAGTCCGTGATGCCGAAATACGGCTTTCTGGAAAACCGCAAGATCGACGGCCGGTATATCGGTGACATCATGGCCACCAATGCGGTTTTGGGCACGCCTTACACAGACGAGATGCTGGAAAACGCAGTTGCCGATTTCCGGGCGCAGGCCGATCCGGACAGCGACTATGACGGGCTGCTGGAGCGTTACGGCGAAAACGTCAACGTGCGCAACTTCGATGGTCAGCCGGAACTGACCGAAGCCGATGCGTTGGTTGCATATCTGCAGATGCTGGGAACGCTGGTCGACTTCTCGACCTTCACCCCGGATGCAAGCCGCTAAAGGAGGGTGTGATGGAAGAATACACGATCCTGAGGCAATTCGCGGATAGCTGGATGCTGCTGCTGTTGTTCGCCTTCTTTGTCGGCATCGTCATCTGGGTGTTCCGCCCCGGTGCCAGCAAGGAATACAAGGACACCGCAAACATCCCGTTCCGGCATCAAGACAAACCCGCCACATCCGAGGAGGCGCGGAAATGAGCAAGACACCTGAAAAACAGCCGGGTGATCCCAAGACGACCGGTCACAGCTGGGATGGCATCGAGGAATTCGACAATCCGATGCCGCGCTGGTGGTTGTGGACCTTCTACGCGACCATCTTCTGGGGTGTGATCTACACGATCATGTATCCGGCGTGGCCGCTGGTGCAATCTGCAACCGCCGGTGTGCTTGGCTGGTCCTCGCGCGAGCTGGTGCAGAAGGAGATGGTTTCGTTCGAAGAGGCCAACGCTCCGTGGAACGCCAAGCTGGTCGAGACACCGCTGGATGATATCGCCAAGGATGCCGAGCTGCAGCAATATGCGGTCAACGCCGGTGGCGCCGTGTTCCGCACCTGGTGCGCTCAGTGCCACGGTTCGGGCGCGCAGGGCGCAAAGGGTTTCCCGAACCTTCTGGACGACGCCTGGCTGTGGGGCGGCACCTTGGATGACATCGTCACAACGGTCAGCTACGGCATTCGCAACGAAGAAAGCGACGACGCGCGCTACTCCGAAATGCCGGCGTTCGGCGAGATCCTCGAGCCCGAGGAAATCACCCAGGTCGTGCAATATGTGATGTCGCTGACCAACGCCCAAACCGACGATGCTGCGGCGCAGGCGGGCAAGGTTGTCTACGAGGACAATTGCGCAGCCTGTCACGGTGAAGACGGCAAGGGCGATATTGCGCAGGGCGCACCGAACCTGACGGATGCGATCTGGCTGTATGGCGGCGATGAGAAAACGCTGACCGAAACGGTGACCTACAGCCGGTTTGGCGTCATGCCCCCCTGGGACACGCGTCTGACCGAGGCGCAGATCCGCGCCGTGTCGGCCTATGTCCACCAGTTGGGTGGCGGTCAATAAGATCCGAGAACACCTTCGGGCGGCGTGCCGCCCGAAGGCCCAGGTGCCGGCTGTTCCATCTGTTCGCGCGTTTCCTGAACAGCCGGCACCGCATTTTCCGAAAATAGTGCCGACAATGGCCCCGGTCCAGCGCGGGCACGCAAACTGATCCTAAAGGTTGCGCGGATCCAACTCGCGGCTCTTGCTGACCCACCAGTGTCCGGCGGGCAGCCATTTTTTCCTTTTTGGCGCATTCGGTTTGGGCGCGTCGCGCAGCTTGGGTGCGTTCAACCGCGTGGCGGTCATGAAGGAAGCAGCGTAGATGTTCAGCATGGTCTTTCTCCTGATGCGATGAACTCGGGTTCCAGCATCGGCTCTTGACCGGATATTTGCGACTCAATTACCGTGTTCATATGTAAGCACAGGTTACATATGGACTGGCTGAACCTTCCGCCACTATCGGCGCTACGGGCTTTCGCTGCATTCGCCGAGCACAGAAACATCGTCAAGGCTGGCGATGCGTTGAATGTAAGTCATGCCGCCATAAGCCAGCAGTTGCGCGCGCTTGAGGCGCATATGGGCGTGACCCTGTTGGACCGGTCGGGCAAGACTCTGGTCCTGACGTCGGATGGCGAACACTTGGCCCGCAGCGTTCAGCTGGGGTTTGGCGCCATCCATGCGGCGGTCTCGGACCTGGTGCACGCGGGAGAGGATCGGCCGGTACACGTTTCGCTGACCTCCTTATTTGCAGCTTCATGGCTGATGCCGCGGCTGCCGATTTTCCGGTCGGATCACCCGGGGATCGATCTGACCTTGGATCCGTCACCGGAACTGGTCGATCTGCGCCCCGGCGGGGTGGATGTCGCGATTCGATACGGGGCAGGCGGTTGGCCGGGCGTCCGGTCCGAGATGTTGTTGAAAACCCCGATGGTCATCGTTGCCGCGCCCAGTCTCTTAGGGTCCAGATCCGAGTGGTCCCCGGCTGATCTGGCCCGTTTGCCGTGGCTGGAAGAGGTGGGCACGACCGAAGCCAGCACATGGCTGGCACAACATGGGGCGGCCATGGACCCAGGCGCCGGACGGACCAGTCTGCCGGGCAACCTGGTCCTTGAGGGCGTTCGCGCGGGGCAGGGGGTCACGGTGACGGTGCGACATTTCGTCGAACGTGATATCGTGGCCGGAAGACTCGTTGAACTTCATGTCGCACCTGACGCCCGAGGCTACCACATCGTGACCGCGCAAACGCCGCAGAGAAAGGCGGTGAAGACGTTCGTCGGGTGGCTGAAACGCCAAGCGAACCAGGTGTGACAAAAGGTGTCTGCGCGATGCGCTTTTGACCCATGTCAAAGTTGTCCGGTGTATGATCTGGAACAAGTCGCCCGACAAACAGCAAGATCCGGAGCCATGCCGTGAGCGATCACACCCCAGCCCCCAGCCTTTACGCCGCAAGGGAACCGATCTTTCCACGGCGCGTTTCCGGCAAGTTTCGGAACCTCAAATGGATCATAATGGCCGTCACGCTTGGCATCTATTATGTGACGCCGTGGATCCGGTGGGATCGGGGGCCCAGCCTTCCGGATCAGGCGGTGCTGCTGGATCTTGCGAACCGCCGCTTTTACTTCTTCTGGATCGAGATCTGGCCACACGAATTCTATTTTGTAGCCGGTCTGCTGATCATGGCCGGCTTGGGCCTGTTCCTGTTTACGTCGGCCTTGGGCCGAGTGTGGTGCGGCTATGCCTGCCCACAGACGGTTTGGACCGACCTTTTCATTCTGGTCGAGCGCTGGATCGAGGGCGATCGAAACGCCCGCCTGCGCCTGCATCGTCAGAAGAAGCTGGATTTCCGCAAGGTTCGCCTGCGATTGACCAAATGGGTGGTCTGGTTCCTGATCGGTCTGGCGACCGGCGGGGCCTGGGTGTTCTATTTCGCGGATGCGCCGACCCTTGCGCGGGACCTTGTGACCGGCAACGCTCATCCGGTCGCCTATACCACCATGCTGGTTCTGACCGGCACGACCTTTTTCTTCGGTGGGTTCGCGCGCGAGCAGATCTGCATCTATGCCTGTCCGTGGCCGCGAATTCAGGCGGCGATGATGGACGAGGACACGCTGGTGGTTGGCTACCGAGAGTGGCGGGGCGAGCCGCGCGGCAAGGGCAAACGGACGGCCGACTCTGAACTGGGCGACTGCATCGACTGCATGGCCTGCGTCAATGTCTGCCCGGTCGGGATCGACATCCGTGATGGCCAACAGCTGGAGTGCATAACCTGCGCGCTGTGCATCGATGCCTGCGACGACATGATGGCCAAGATCGGCAAGCCGCGCGGTCTGATCGACTATATGGCGCTCAGCGACGAAACGCGTGAACGCGCGGGCCACCCCCCAAAAAATGTGTGGAAGCACATCCTGCGGCCCCGGACAATCATGTATACCGCGCTTTGGTCGTTGGTGGGTTTTGGCCTGCTGTTTGCGCTGTTCATCCGGTCGGATATCGATCTGACGGTGGCGCCAGTGCGCAATCCGACATTCGTGACCATGTCCGACGGTTCGATCCGCAACACCTACGACGTGCGGTTGCGAAACAAACATGGCGAAGACCGCCTGTTCAAACTGTCTCTGGTCGGTGACCCAAGCCTGCAGGTTCAGATTGAAGGAACGGAACTGGATACGGTAAACGTAACTGCGGACACGGCACAGTTGACCCGGGTCTACATCGTCGCCGCGAAAGACACAGCGCCCGCAATGGCTGAAACGACACCGGTCCGGATCTGGGTCGAAGACCTGCAAAGCGGCGAGCGCGCCTACAAGGACACCACGTTCAACGGGCGGGGGAACTGAATAATGGCCGAGCGCAAATTCACCGGAAAGCACGCTCTTGCGGTTTTTGTCGGGGCCTTCGGGGTCATCATCGCAGTTAATCTGGTGCTGGCCTACAAGGCAGTCGCGACATTCCCCGGGCTCGAGGTCAAGAACTCCTACGTTGCCAGTCAGGAGTTCAATGAAAAGCTGAAGGAGCAGCAGTCTCTGGGCTGGGATGCAGAGGTGGAAACCAAGGGCGGCCTGCTGATCCTTCGCATCACGGATGCGCAAGGCGTGCCTGTGCGGGTGGCCGAACTGCAGGCCGTGGTCGGCCGCGCAACTCATATGCGCGAGGATTTTTCGCCGGACTTCACCTTTGACGGTGTGGCGTATTCCACCCCGGCGACGCTTGGAAAAGGCAACTGGAATGTCCGTATTGTCGCGCGCGATGCGGACGGCGCGGAATTCAGTCGGCGCATTCCGTTGTACATCAAGGGTTAGGCCGATGTCGTCGCAGGTGACATCCGGGACCGCGGCCTGTCCGGGCTGCATCGCGGCTCCGGCGGAACCGGCCAGGCCGGTACCGGTCGACGTTCAGATCGCGCTGTCACTGCCGGGCATTCATTGCTCGGCCTGTATTGCCAATGTCGAACGTGCGTTGAACGCGCACCCCGGCGTACAGGACGCGCGGGTCAACCTGACGCTCAAGCGCGCTCTGATCAAGGCAGGCCCCGAGGTTCGGGCAACGGACCTGATCCCGGTCCTCGATCGGGCCGGGTACGAGGCGCATGAGCTGGATCCCGGTGCCCTGTCAGCCACGCAATCAGACAAGGCCGGACGAGACCTTTTGATGCGGCTCGCGGTCGCCGGCTTTGCATCGATGAACGTGATGCTGCTGTCAGTGTCCGTCTGGTCCGGCGCCACTGACGCGACGCGCGACATGTTTCACTGGATATCGGCGGCCATCGCCCTCCCGGCCATTGCGTTCTCGGCCCAACCGTTTTTTGCCAACGCGTGGAGCGCGCTGCGTGTTCGCCGCCTGAACATGGACGTGCCGATCGTTCTGGCAATCCTGCTGGCCTTGGTCACTTCGCTTTGGGAAACGGCGCTGAGCGGTGAGCACGCCTATTTCGATGCGGCTTTGACGCTGACGTTCTTTCTGCTGGCGGGGCGCTATCTGGATTACCGCACCCGTGCCGCGGCCCGGTCCGCCGCGGAAGAGCTGACAGCCCTCGAGGTGCCGCGCGCCATCCGTCTTGTTGACGGGGCCGAACGCGAGGTCGCCGTTGCCGAACTGGCCGTCGGTGACCTGATCCTGGTGCGACCAGGGGGGCGGATGCCGGTGGACGGCAAGATCGTGACCGGTGAATCCGAGTTGGACCGGTCTTTGCTGACCGGTGAAACCCTGCCGGTATTTGCCCAGCCAGGCACGCAAGTCAGCGCGGGTGAGGTCAACCTGACCGGGCCGCTGATCATTCAGGCAACGGCGGTGGGCGAAGAGACTTCGCTGCACCGCATGGCAGATCTTGTGGCCATCGCGGAATCCGGGCGGTCGCGCTATACGTCCTTGGCGGACAAGGCGGCCAAGCTGTATGCCCCCGGGGTTCATATCCTGTCCGCACTCAGTTTCGTTGGCTGGTACATCTATTCTGGCGATCTGCGCACAGCGCTGAACATCGCCGCCGCTGTGCTGATCATCACCTGCCCCTGTGCGTTGGGGTTGGCGGTTCCTGCGGTCACCACCGCGGCCTCGGGGCGGCTGTTCCGCAAGGGGATGCTGATCAAGGACGCCACGGCGTTGGAGCGGTTGGCCGAGGTCGACACCGTGGTGTTCGACAAGACCGGAACGCTCACATCAGGCGCGCCTCAACTGGTCAACGGTGGCAAACACACAGGCCGTGAGATCGAGATCGCTCTGGCCTTGGCACAGGCTTCGGCGCATCCGCTGGCGGTCGCCCTGACCCGGGCCACTCGGGACGAGGGGTATACCCCGGCCGAGGTTGAAAACGTCACCGAGATTCCCGGTCACGGGACCGAGGGCCAGTTTCAGGGGCAACTCGTGCGGCTGGGCCGAGCCGAATGGGTGGGCGCGACGGAAGGTGATTACACCGCGGCCTGGTTGGCGGTGGGGGACGATCGCCCGGTCGAGTTCCGCTTTGCCGACTCTTTGCGCCCCGGCGCCGCCGACGCGGTCGCGGCTTTGCGTGATGCGGGCAAGGACGTCATCCTCATGTCCGGGGACACGACCAACGCCGTGAAAGCTCTGGCCGAGAAGCTGGGGATCGAGACCTGGATCGCGCGGGCACTGCCGCAGGACAAGGCGCGACACATTCAGAAGCTGGCAGACCAAGGCCGCCGGGTTTTGATGGTCGGTGACGGGTTGAACGACACAGCCGCGCTGGCGGCGGCCCATGCCTCGATCTCTCCGGCTTCGGCACTGGATGCGGCCCGTGTGGCTTCGGACATCGTTCTGCTGGGCAATGACCTGTCGCCGATCGCCGATGCCTGCCATACTGCTGTCCGGGCGACGCAGCGCATCCGCGAGAATTTTCAGATTGCGACGATCTACAATGTCATCGCGGTGCCTTTGGCCGTTGCCGGCCTTGCGACGCCCTTGATCGCGGCCTTGGCGATGTCCACATCGTCGATTACCGTATCCCTGAACGCTCTGCGCCTGAGGTGATCCTTATGGAAGTTCTGGCCTATTTGATACCGATTTCGCTGCTGTTGGGCGGTGTTGGGCTGGTGGCATTCATCTATACGGTCCGCAGCAACCAATATGACGACCCCGAAGGCGATGCCCGACGGATTCTGAGCGACGAGTGGGATGATCGCCCCAAGTCCTGACCGGGTGCAATCGTGATGCCGACGGCCCTTGAAATTGCCGCAATGCCCGGCTATGTCCGGCCCATCCGCTAGCAGAGAGACCAAGCCTAATGGCCACCACAAACCCGATCCAGTTCATTCAGCAAGTCCGTTCCGAAGTTGCAAAGGTCGTCTGGCCGACGCGGCGCGAGGTTCTGCTGACCACGGTCATGGTGTTCATCATGGCGGCTCTGACTGCCGTGTTCTTTGCTCTGGTGGATCTGGGCATTCGCGGCGGTCTGCAACTGATCCTGGGTATGTTCAGCTAAAGCCGACTGCCGGGTCCCGTCGGATCGCGCCGAGACGCGCCCGCTTCGGGCGCCCGACCGGCACTGCCCCCTTGCACAGCAGGCAATGTCAGAGTAGTTGACGCGGGACCTTTCGGGATGGGCGTGCGGCGATTCGGACTGCGCGCCGCTTTTTATTCCGGAACACGCGGCCGGGCCGCGACGAAATTTCAATTCAGGTGCTTCCGCCCGACGCGGCGCGCCAAAGGCAAACAAGGACGACAGGTTCATGGCGAAACGGTGGTACTCGGTCAGCGTTCTTTCGAATTTCGAAAAGAAGATCGCAGAGCAGATCCGCACGTCGGTGGCCGAGCACGGCCTTGAGGACGAGATCGACGAGGTTCTGGTTCCCACCGAAGAGGTGATCGAGGTGCGCCGGGGCAAGAAGGTCACGACTGAACGCCGTTTCATGCCCGGCTACGTACTGGTGCACATGGAAATGTCGGATCAGGGCTATCACCTGATCAACTCGATCAACCGGGTCACCGGTTTCCTGGGTCCGCAGGGCCGCCCGATGCCGATGCGCGACGCCGAGGTGAACCAGATCCTCAACCGTGTTCAGGAAGGCGAGGAAGCACCCAAGCTGATGATCAGCTTCGAGGTTGGCGAGAAGGTCAAAGTCAACGACGGCCCGTTCGAGGATTTCGACGGTATGGTCGAGGGCGTGGACGACGAGAACCAGAAGCTGAAGGTTACCGTCTCGATCTTCGGGCGCGAAACTCCGGTCGAGCTGGACTTTACGCAGGTCACCAAGCAGAGCTGATTTTTCTTTCAGGAACTGACTTTGCAGGAATCGAACGCGCCGCTGTAACAGGCGGCGCAACTGTTTCAGGTGGTTGCCGGTAAGGTTTCGCCACAGCCTTGGCCGCTTGCCCTAACTCCTTGCCTGATGCACACTTATACTTGGTACAGGCATGACCGTTGCGCAGCCGGGCTCATGGGCCAGAGGATTTGCGCGCAGTGATGCTTTGGGAGGACTCTGTCATGACATCCAAGGCTGCAGGCCCCGCGCCACCCGACAGGCCGACCCCGCCTCAGCGGACGATGCCTGTGGTCAACACGGTCACCGCCGCCGACATCACCGACTCGCTGAAGGCCGGGTTTTCCGACTTCCTGGCGCGTCCCATAATGAGCGGATTTTTCGGACTGTTCTATGCCGTTTTCGGGTTTCTGCTGGTCTGGAGTTTGGTCTGGCTTGGCAAGATTTGGATGATCATTCCTGCCGTCGTGGGATTTCCGCTGGTCGCCCCTTTCGCCGCTGCAGGCCTCTATGAGATGTCGCGTCGACTTCAGGCCGGAGAGGATTTTGGCTGGTCGGAAATACTGACGGTCATGGCCAATCAGCGTAAGCGGGAAATGGGCTGGATGGCCTTCGTTACGCTGTTCGTTTTCTGGGTATGGATCTACCAGGTTCGGCTTTGGTTGGCGATCATCCTGCAGAATGCCTCGTTTTCGGATTTCGATGGGTTCCTGAACACCGTGTTCTTTACCCCCCAAGGCTGGGCTTTCCTGGCTGTTGGCACCTGCGTCGGTGCGTTTCTGTCCGCCGTACTGTTTTCGGTGACTGTTGTTGCCATGCCCTTGCTGCTGGATCGCGACACCGATTTCGTAACGGCCATGCTTACATCGCTCCGCGTTGTCGCCGAAAGCCCTGTGGTCATGCTTGGCTGGGCGGCCATCATCTCGGTCACGATGCTGTTGTCGCTGGTGCCGGCGTTTCTGGGGCTTGTCTTTACGTTGCCGATCCTTGGGCATACCACTTGGCATCTCTACCAGCGCGCCGTGCAGCCGGAGGCGACTGCTGACCCATAGCGAGGGCCCTTGAATGCCGACGAACGCCGTTGAGACCGCGGCTTCGCCAGCCATTCGGTTTTCAGTGGCATGCCCTTGCCAACCCATTCGTTCCCCTGTAAACGCCGCCCCTATCGTCTTCGGGCGAGATTCTCTCGTGGGAGATCGCAGGGATCGCGATTCCGGATCGGACCACGCAACATAAAACCGGATGGGACGCGTCCCATTCACGTTGAAAGGAAAACCAAATGGCCAAGAAGCTTGCTGGTACGATGAAGCTGCAGGTTCCTGCAGGTCAGGCGAACCCGTCGCCGCCAGTTGGTCCGGCGCTGGGTCAGCGCGGCATCAACATCATGGAATTCTGCAAGGCGTTCAACGCCAAGACCGCAGACATGGAGCCCGGCGCTCCGTGCCCGACCGTGATCACCTACTATCAGGACAAGTCCTTCACCATGGACATCAAGACGCCGCCCGCGTCTTACTACCTGAAGAAGGCGGCCGGTCTGAAGCCGGTCGGCAAGCGCAACCGCCCCCGTGGCGCGGAGAACCCCGGCCGTGAGACCGTGGCAACCGTGACCACCAAGCAGGTGCGCGAGATCGCCGAAGCCAAAATGAAGGATCTCAACGCCAACGACGTCGAAGGCGCAATGAAGATCATCCTGGGCTCGGCCCGTTCCATGGGCATCGAGGTGAAGTAAGATGGCAAAACTCGGTAAACGTACCCGCGCAGCGCGCGAAGCCGTCGCCGGCAAGGAAAACCTGTCGGTCGAAGAGGCAGTTGCACTGGTCAAGGCCAACGCAACGTCGAAGTTTGACGAAACCATCGAAATCGCCATGAACCTGGGCGTCGACACCCGTCACGCAGACCAGATGGTGCGCGGTGTCGTCGGTCTGCCGAACGGCACCGGCAAGGACATGCGCGTTGCTGTCTTCGCGCGCGGCCCCAAGGCTGACGAGGCGAAAGAAGCCGGTGCGGACATCGTCGGCGCCGAGGACCTGATGGACAGCATCCAGGCCGGCAACATCGACTTTGACCGTTGCATCGCAACCCCGGACATGATGCCGATCGTCGGTCGTCTGGGTAAGGTTCTGGGCCCCCGCAACCTGATGCCGAACCCCAAGGTCGGCACCGTGACCATGGACGTGAAAGCGGCTGTGGAAGCAGCCAAGGGCGGTGAAGTTCAGTTCAAAGCGGAAAAAGGTGGTGTCGTACACGCAGGCGTTGGCAAGGCGTCGTTCGACGAAGCCAAGCTGGCGGAAAACGTCCGCGCCTTCATCTCGGCCGTTGCCAAGGCGAAGCCGTCGGGCGCCAAGGGCACCTATATGAAGAAAATCGCGCTGAGCTCGACCATGGGCCCCGGCGTGACCGTGGATGTGGCGCAAGCTTCGGGCGAATAAGCTGACACTTTCTTTCGGAAATTCGAACCCCGGGCGGTCATGCTGCCCGGGGTTTTCCTTTGCTCTCAGATAGCAGGTTCGACTGTGACCTGATTGGGTATTTCGCGCACGCGTGCCTTGTCGGCCTCCAGCCTGAGGTCGCGCTCGGCAACGGTCAATGCCTGGTTCGCAGCCGCGTGGGCCGCGGTTGTCATTGCACCGTCTTGAGTCTGCGTCAGTCGGGTCAGCGCGCTGAGAATGGCCTCGTGGACTTCGACCTTGTCACCGGCATCCCGGGAAATGGCCGCATAAGCGTCACGCAGGAATGTGTCGATCGCGATCTCCGGGGCATGGATTCTCGGGAATTGCGGGTCGGCGGGCTGGGTGGGCCGCGAGCCAAGTGGGAGGAGAACCCGCAGCAACCTCTCGACCATCTGAATTGCAGTCATCGGGTCGTTGATACCCGGTGAGAGCGCGCGCTGCGCGATTTCGGACAGGGTTTGAATGCCAAAGCGGGGGTCTTGATTGAAGCTGCGCTCGGTCCCGATCACGAAGGCTTCCCGGATGGTTTCACCATCCATTTTCCGGGTCGCTCTGGCCAGGGGTTGGCCTTCGGTCACGAACTGCCCCGGCAGCGCCATGATCCAGATCTCGCAGTCGTTCTCTTCGGCGCAGGAATTCAGCATACCGACATCCACGTGGCGCACATTCCCTGTCGAACTGGCCCGCACGTCGTGACCGGTTTGCGGAACATCCGCGGCGGCTTGATACGGAATGGCTCCGAGGCTCGGCAGTTCCATGGCTCGGGCCATGGTGTCCCTGGCGTTCTTTTCTATCTTGCGCGCCGTCTCGGAGATGCTGCCATAGCTGGGCAATTGGTCGATCCAGAGCAAGAGCGCCAGTGTCACCAAAAAGATCACCACCAAGGTGAACGCAAGCGCAACGGCGATGGATTGCTGGGTGTAGACCCCGGTTTCGACAAGGATCAGCGATACGAGCGCGAAGATGAATGCGCCGAGAAACGTGGCCAGCACGTTTTGCGAGACACTGTCTTCTTCGATCACCTGCTGGGCGCGCGGAGAGGACTGGTTCGACGCCCATCGCTGTGCCGCGACCATGATCGACAGAGAAAAGGTCGTCACCGCCAGCATGGACGACGCCAGAATGCCGAGGATCTTTGCCACGGCCTCGGTGCTCAGCCGTTGTGCGAGAAAGTCGGGGACGAAGCCGCCGAGGTAGGTGCCAATCCCCGCGCTGACCACGGCGAGAGCGGCAATCAGGCTGGTTCGAACCCATAATTGGCGAGAAATCTGACGAAACAGGAATTGCGGCTTGGAAATGGATTTCAACTTGATCATCCGTTGATCCTGTTCGGGTTTGCGGTCATTGTCTACCGGCTTGGGGTTCGGTCAATTTACCCCTTGGAAACCCCGGCCATCTGCCCTAAAGAGGGCTGCGGAATAAAGCGTGCGATTCGTCGTGCGCTTTATTTCGTTTCGTCCAAGACGGTGGGTGGGTCCTTCCGGCCCCTTAATTCCCTGCCTGAGACGGGTAAGACCAAAGAATTTCGAGGGTCCTGACCCTCGGGCGCATTTTGGCCAATCCCGTAACAACGGACCTGAACGCCGGGGCGCAGCCCTCGGCAAATATGAGCCGGGGTGAAGCATCGCCCCTAACTTGGAGAGAACTGTGGATAGAGCCCAGAAAGAGAAAGTGGTCGAGGAACTCGGCCAAATCTTCGAAAGCTCTGGCGTCGTAGTGGTTGCTCACTACGCCGGTCTGACAGTTGCCGAGATGCAGGACCTTCGCGCACGTGCTCGTGACGCGGGCGGCTCCGTGCGTGTTGCCAAGAACAGGCTCGCCAAAATCGCCCTCGACGGTAAGCCATGTGCGAGCATTGCTGACCTGCTGACGGGTATGACTGTTCTGACCTATTCCGAGGACCCCGTGGCAGCAGCCAAGGTGGCCGAGGACTTCGCCAAGGAGAACCAGAAGTTCGAGATCCTTGGCGGTGCAATGGGCGAGAACGCTCTGGACCGGGCTGGTGTCACAGCCGTGTCGAAAATGCCGTCGCGTGAAGAGCTTATTGCTTCGATCGTGGGCTGCATCGGCGCGCCTGCTTCGAACATCGCCGGTGCAATTGGCGCACCTGCAAGCAACATCGCAAGCATCCTTTCCACCATCGAAGAGAAGGCGGAAGCTGCGTAAGCGGTTGGCACTGAATGATCTGCGTGGGGCACATGCCCTGACGTTGGAACACACACTGTAAACGGAAAGAGCTGATACAATGGCTGATCTGAAGAAACTGGCAGAAGAGATCGTTGGTCTGACCCTGCTGGAAGCACAAGAACTGAAAACCATCCTCAAGGACGATTACGGCATCGAGCCCGCAGCTGGCGGCGCCGTCATGGTCGCAGGCGCAGCTGGCGATGCCGGCGGTGCAGCTGAGGAAGAGAAAACCGAATTCGACGTCGTTCTGAAGAACGCCGGCGCTTCGAAAATCAACGTCATCAAAGAAGTTCGCGGCATCACTGGCCTGGGCCTGAAAGAAGCCAAGGAACTGGTCGAAGCCGGCGGCAAGATCAAAGAAGGCGTGGACAAGGCAGAAGCCGAAGAGATCAAGGGCAAGCTGGAAGCAGCTGGCGCCGAGGTCGAGCTGGCCTAAGCCTGTCTTTCGGTGCATCGCGGATGCGCCGTGGAATTTGGCTGGGCCCGGAGAAATCCGGGTCCAGCCGAACCTGTCTTAGAAAGGGCCTCATAGGCTGGGGCGTTTTCTAAGACGCGGTTCGCGGATCGGGAGGCTACCATTCGGGACGGTGGCCACGAATTGATCCGGACGTGTCGTCTCGTATGTGCAAGGCGCCGGGGCCCGACGGTGTTTTTGCCCGCTGAGAACATCGAAAGGTGACATCTGACATGGCTCAATCGTTCCTTGGCCAGAAACGTCTTCGGAAATACTACGGCAAAATCCGCGAAGTCCTGGAAATGCCGAACCTCATTGAGGTCCAGAAATCCTCCTATGATCTATTCCTGCGCTCTGGCGATGCCGACCAGCCGACCGACGGCGAAGGTATCAACGGCGTGTTCCAATCGGTCTTTCCGATCAAGGATTTCAACGAAACTTCCGTGCTGGAATTCGTGAAATACGAGCTGGAAAAGCCGAAATACGACGTTGAAGAGTGCATGCAGCGCGACATGACCTACAGCGCGCCGCTGAAGGTCACCCTGCGCCTGATCGTGTTCGATGTCGACGAAGACACTGGGGCCAAATCGGTCAAGGACATCAAGGAACAGGACGTGTTCATGGGCGACATGCCCCTGATGACGCCGAACGGTACCTTCATCGTGAACGGCACCGAGCGTGTGATCGTGTCCCAGATGCACCGGTCGCCCGGCGTGTTCTTCGACCACGACAAGGGCAAGACCCACTCCTCGGGCAAGCTGCTGTTTGCCTGCCGCATTATCCCGTACCGCGGCAGCTGGTTGGACTTCGAGTTCGACGCCAAGGACATCGTCTATGCCCGGATCGACCGTCGCCGCAAACTGCCGGTGACCACGCTACTCTATGCCCTGGGCCTGGACCAGGAAGCGATCATGGACGCGTATTACGACACCGTGTCCTACAAGCTGAACAAGAAGAAGGGCTGGGTCACCCCGTTCTTCCCCGAACGTGTGCGCGGCACCCGTCCCACCTATGACCTGATCGACGCAAAAAGCGGTGAAGTGATTGCCGAAGCCGGCAAGAAGGTCACCCCGCGCGCGGTCAAGCAGCTGATCGACGAGGGCAAGGTCACCGACCTACTGGTGCCGTTCGACCACATCGTCGGCAAGTTCGTCGCCAAGGACATCATCAATGAAGAAACCGGTGCGATCTATGTCGAAGCCGGTGATGAGCTGACGCTGGAATATGACAAGGATGGCGAGCTGATCGGCGGCACCGTGAAGGAGCTGATCGATGCCGGCATCACCGATATTCCGGTTCTGGACATCGACAACATCAACGTCGGTCCGTACATCCGCAACACCATGGCGCAGGACAAGAACATGGGCCGCGAAAGCGCGCTGATGGACATCTACCGCGTCATGCGTCCGGGCGAGCCGCCCACCGTCGAGGCCGCGTCGGCTCTGTTCGACACCCTGTTCTTCGACAGCGAGCGCTATGATCTGTCGGCCGTTGGCCGCGTGAAGATGAACATGCGCCTGAACCTGGATGCTCCGGACACCCTGCGGACTCTGCGCCGCGAAGACATCGTGGCCTGCATCAAGGCACTGGTCGAGCTTCGTGACGGCAAAGGCGACGTGGACGACATCGACCACCTAGGCAACCGTCGTGTGCGCTCGGTCGGTGAACTGATGGAAAACCAGTACCGCGTCGGCCTGCTGCGCATGGAACGCGCCATCAAAGAGCGCATGTCGTCGGTCGAGATCGACACCGTCATGCCGCAGGACCTGATCAACGCGAAACCGGCGGCGGCCGCCGTGCGTGAATTCTTCGGCAGCTCGCAGCTGTCGCAGTTCATGGACCAGACCAACCCGCTGTCGGAAGTCACCCACAAACGCCGCCTGTCGGCGCTTGGCCCGGGTGGTCTGACGCGCGAGCGTGCGGGTTTTGAGGTGCGCGACGTGCACCCAACCCACTATGGCCGGATGTGCCCGATTGAAACGCCTGAAGGTCCGAACATCGGTCTGATCAACTCGCTGGCCACCTTTGCCCGCGTGAACAAGTACGGTTTCATCGAAACCCCCTATCGCGTTGTGAAAGGCGGGCAGGTGACCGACGAGGTCCACTACATGTCCGCGACCGAGGAGATGCGTCACACCGTGGCCCAGGCCAACGCGACGCTGGATACGGATGGCAAGTTCATCAACGATCTGGTCTCGACCCGTCAGGCCGGTGACTACACGCTTGCCCCGCGCGAAAATGTGGACCTGATCGACGTGTCGCCGAAACAGCTGGTTTCGGTTGCTGCATCGCTGATCCCGTTCCTTGAAAATGACGACGCCAACCGCGCTCTGATGGGCTCGAACATGCAACGTCAGGCGGTTCCGCTGCTGCGGGCCGAGGCGCCGCTGGTCGGTACCGGGATTGAGGAAAAGGTTGCGATCGACTCGGGTGCTGCGATCCAGGCGAAACGTGCCGGTATCATCGACCAGGTCGATGCCCAGCGCATCGTTATCCGCGCCACTGAAGATCTGGAACTGGGCGACGCTGGTGTGGACATCTACCGTCTGCGCAAATTCCAGCGGTCGAACCAGAACACCTGCATCAACCAGCGTCCGCTGATCAAGGTGGGTGACACCGTCCAGAAGGGCGAGGTCATTGCCGATGGTCCGTCGACCGATATGGGTGAACTGGCTCTGGGCAAGAACGTGGTCGTCGCGTTCATGCCGTGGAACGGTTACAACTACGAAGACTCGATCCTGATCTCGGAACGTATCGCGCGTGACGACGTATTCACCTCGGTCCATATCGAGGAATTCGAAGTCGCCGCCCGTGATACAAAGCTGGGTCCGGAAGAGATCACCCGCGACATTCCGAACGTCGGTGAAGAAGCGCTGCGCAACCTCGACGAGGCGGGCATCGTTTACATCGGCGCGGATGTTGAGCCGGGCGATATTCTGGTCGGCAAGATCACTCCGAAGGGCGAAAGCCCGATGACCCCGGAAGAAAAACTGCTGCGCGCCATCTTTGGTGAAAAAGCATCTGACGTGCGCGACACTTCGCTGCGCGTGAAGCCGGGCGATTACGGTACGGTCGTCGAAGTCCGCGTCTTCAACCGTCACGGCGTCGAGAAAGACGAGCGTGCGCTGCAGATCGAGCGTGAGGAAGTCGAACGTCTGGCCCGTGACCGGGACGACGAACTGGCGATCCTCGACCGCAACATCTATGCGCGTCTCAAGTCGATGATCCTGGGCAAAACCGCCGTCAAGGGGCCGAAAGGCGTCAAGGCGGGCTCGGAGATCACCGAAGAGCTGCTCGAGTCGCTGACCCGCGGTCAGTGGTGGCAGCTGGCGCTGGAAGACGAGAAGGACGCCCAGATCGTCGAGGCTCTGAACGAGCAGTACGAGGTGCAGAAACGCGCCCTGGATGCCCGTTTCGAAGACAAGGTCGAGAAGGTCCGCCGTGGCGACGACCTGCCGCCGGGCGTGATGAAGATGGTCAAGGTCTTCATCGCCGTGAAGCGCAAGCTGCAGCCGGGCGACAAGATGGCCGGCCGTCACGGGAACAAGGGTGTGATCTCGAAGGTCGTGCCGATGGAGGACATGCCGTTCCTTGCGGATGGTACTCCGGTAGACTTCTGTCTGAACCCTCTGGGCGTGCCGTCGCGTATGAACGTCGGTCAGATCCTTGAAACCCACATGGGTTGGGCCGCTCGCGGTCTGGGTCTGAAGATCGACGAGGCGCTGCAGGAATACCGCCGCTCGGGCGACCTGACACCGGTCCGTGACGCGATGAAACACGCCTATGGCGAGGATGTCTACGAAGAGGGCATCAGCGGCATGGACGAAGATCAGCTGATCGAAGCGGCCAGCAACGTGACCCGCGGTGTTCCGATCGCAACCCCGGTCTTTGACGGCGCCAAAGAGGCCGACGTCAACGACGCGCTGATCCGCGCCGGTTTCTCGGAAAGCGGTCAGTCGATCCTGTTCGACGGCCGCACCGGCGAGCAGTTCGCGCGTCCGGTGACCGTGGGCATCAAGTATCTGCTGAAACTGCACCACCTGGTGGACGACAAGATCCACGCGCGTTCGACCGGGCCGTACAGCCTGGTGACCCAGCAGCCGCTGGGCGGCAAGGCGCAGTTCGGTGGTCAGCGCTTTGGTGAGATGGAGGTCTGGGCTCTGGAAGCTTACGGCGCCGCCTACACCCTGCAGGAGATGCTCACCGTGAAATCGGATGACGTCGCCGGCCGGACCAAGGTCTATGAGTCGATCGTCAAGGGCGAGGATAACTTCGAGGCGGGCGTACCGGAATCGTTCAACGTTCTGGTTAAAGAAGTCCGTGGCCTCGGCCTGAATATGGAACTCCTGGATGCGGAGGTTGAGGAGTAAGGGCGCTGCCCTTTCTCCCGTCCCCCCTTCCGCAAGATTTGAGGTAACAAATGAACCAGGAAATCACCAACAACCCGTTCAACCCGCTGACGCCGCCCAAGGTTTTCGACGAGATCAAGGTCTCGCTGGCGTCGCCCGAGCGGATCCTGTCTTGGTCCTATGGCGAGATCAAGAAACCCGAAACCATCAACTACCGGACGTTCAAGCCCGAGCGTGACGGTCTGTTCTGCGCGCGTATCTTTGGCCCGATCAAAGATTACGAATGTCTGTGCGGCAAATATAAGCGGATGAAGTATCGCGGCGTCGTCTGCGAGAAATGCGGTGTGGAAGTCACCCTGCAGAAAGTCCGCCGCGAGCGTATGGGCCACATCGAACTGGCCGCGCCCGTCGCTCACATCTGGTTCCTGAAATCGCTGCCGTCCCGCATCGGTCTGATGCTGGACATGACGCTGCGCGATCTGGAACGCGTTCTGTACTTTGAAAACTATGTCGTCATCGAGCCCGGTCTGACGGACCTGACCTACGGCCAGATGCTGACCGAAGAAGAGTACATGGACGCGCAGGATGCCTATGGCATGGACGCGTTTACCGCGAATATCGGTGCCGAAGCCATCCGTGAGATGCTGGCCCAGATCGATCTGGAGGCCGAAGCCGAGCAGCTGCGCGCTGATCTGGCCGAAGCCACCGGCGAGCTGAAGCCCAAGAAGATCATCAAGCGTCTGAAGGTTGTTGAGTCCTTCCTCGAGTCGGGCAACCGCCCCGAGTGGATGGTGATGACCGTGATTCCGGTCATTCCGCCGGAACTGCGTCCGCTGGTTCCGCTGGATGGTGGCCGTTTCGCGACTTCGGACCTGAACGACCTGTATCGCCGCGTCATCAACCGGAACAACCGTCTGAAGCGTCTGATCGAACTGCGCGCGCCTGACATCATCGTCCGCAACGAAAAGCGGATGCTGCAGGAATCCGTGGACGCTCTGTTCGACAATGGCCGTCGTGGCCGTGTGATCACCGGCGCCAACAAGCGTCCGCTGAAATCGCTGTCGGACATGCTGAAAGGTAAGCAAGGTCGCTTCCGTCAGAACCTTCTGGGTAAGCGCGTCGACTTCTCGGGCCGTTCGGTCATCGTGACCGGTCCGGAACTCAAGCTGCACCAGTGTGGTCTGCCCAAGAAGATGGCGCTGGAACTGTTCAAGCCGTTCATCTACTCGCGCCTTGAAGCCAAGGGTCTGTCTTCGACCGTGAAGCAGGCGAAGAAACTGGTCGAGAAAGAGCGTCCCGAAGTGTGGGATATCCTCGACGAGGTGATCCGCGAACACCCAGTCATGCTGAACCGTGCGCCGACACTGCACCGTCTTGGCATTCAGGCGTTCGAGCCGGTCCTGATCGAAGGTAAAGCCATCCAGCTGCACCCGCTGGTCTGTTCGGCCTTCAACGCCGACTTCGACGGTGACCAGATGGCCGTTCACGTCCCGCTGAGCCTTGAGGCGCAGCTGGAAGCGCGTGTTCTGATGATGTCGACGAACAACGTTCTGTCGCCTGCAAACGGCGCTCCGATCATCGTTCCGTCGCAGGACATGATCCTGGGTCTCTACTACGTGACCCTGGAACGCGAAGGCATGCCCGGCGAAGGCAAGGTCTTTGGTTCGATCGACGAAGTCCAGCACGCGCTGGACGCGGGCGAGGTGCACCTGCACTCGAAAATCACCGCGCGGATCACCCAGATCGACGAAGAAGGCAACGAGGTTCAGAAGCGTTTTGAAACCACGCCGGGCCGTGTTCGCTTGGGGGCTCTGCTGCCCAAGAACAACAAGGCACCGTTTGAACTGGTCAACCGCCTGTTGCGGAAGAAAGAAGTGCAACAGGTGATCGACACCGTCTACCGCTACTGCGGCCAGAAAGAGTCGGTGATCTTCTGCGACCAGATCATGTCGATGGGCTTCAAGGAAGCTTTCAAGGCCGGTATTTCGTTCGGCAAGGACGACATGGTGATCCCCGAGGACAAGTGGGGCATCGTGGACGAAACCCGCGAACAGGTGAAAGACTTCGAACAGCAGTACATGGACGGCCTGATCACTCAGGGCGAAAAGTACAACAAGGTTGTCGATGCCTGGTCGAAGTGTAACGACCGCGTAACCGAAGCCATGATGCGCACCATCTCGGCCGTGGCCAAGGATGAGGGCGGCGCTGACAAAGAGCCAAACTCGGTCTACATGATGGCGCACTCCGGTGCGCGTGGCTCGGTGACCCAGATGAAGCAGCTGGGCGGTATGCGCGGCCTGATGGCCAAGCCGAACGGCGACATCATCGAGACGCCGATCATCTCGAACTTCAAGGAAGGTCTGACCGTTCTTGAATACTTCAACTCGACCCACGGTGCCCGTAAGGGTCTGTCGGATACCGCTCTGAAGACGGCGAACTCGGGCTACCTGACCCGTCGTCTTGTTGACGTGGCGCAGGATTGCATCGTGCGCGAGGTTGATTGTGGAACCGACCGTGCGATCACGGCCGAAGCTGCGGTCAATGACGGCGAAGTCGTCGCATCGCTGGCGGAACGCGTTCTGGGCCGTGTGGCCGCAGATGACGTTCTGCGTCCGGGAACCGACGAGGTCATCGTCGCCGCCGGACAGCTGATCGACGAACGCATGGCCGATACGATCGACGAGGCCGGTGTTGCCTCGATGCGCATCCGCTCACCTCTGACCTGTGAGTCCGAGGAAGGTGTCTGTGCAACCTGCTACGGTCGTGACCTTGCCCGCGGGACCATGGTGAACACCGGTGAGGCTGTCGGCATCATCGCCGCGCAGTCGATCGGTGAACCGGGTACGCAGCTGACGATGCGGACCTTCCACATCGGTGGTGTTGCGCAAGGTGGTCAGCAGTCGTTCCAGGAAGCGAACCAGGACGGTGTCGTTGCCTTTGAGAACCCGCAGATTCTGGTCAATGCCGCCGGCGAAAGTCTGGTCATGGGCCGGAACATGAAGCTGGTGATCAACGACGAACACGGCGAAGAGCGCGCCAGCTTCAAGCTGGGCTACGGCTCGAAGCTGTTTGTCAAAGAAGGCACCAAGGTCAAGCGCGGCGACAAGCTGTTCGAGTGGGACCCCTACACCCTGCCGATCATTGCCGAGAAAGCCGGTACCGCAAAATACGTCGACCTGGTTTCGGGCATTGCTGTCCGCGACGAGACCGACGATGCAACCGGCATGACCCAGAAGATCGTGATCGACTGGCGCGCGGCCCCTAAAGGCAGCGATCTGAAGCCCGAGATTATTCTGGTGGACGACAACGGCGAGCCGGTCCGCAACGATGCGGGCAACCCGGTTCACTATCCGATGTCTGTGGACGCGATCCTGTCGGTCGAAGACGGTCAGAAGATCGAAGCCGGTGACGTTGTTGCGCGTATCCCGCGTGAAGGCGCCAAGACCAAGGACATCACCGGTGGTCTGCCGCGTGTGGCCGAACTGTTCGAAGCGCGTCGTCCGAAAGATCACGCAATCATCGCGGAAGCCGATGGTTACGTGCGCTTTGGCCGCGACTACAAGAACAAGCGCCGCATCAGTATCGAGCCGGTCGATGAGTCGCTGGAGACGATCGAGTACATGGTGCCCAAGGGCAAGCACATCCCGGTGCAGGAAGGCGACTTCGTGCAGAAGGGTGACTACATCATGGACGGCAACCCGGCTCCGCATGACATCCTGTCGATCATGGGTGTCGAGGCGCTGGCTGACTACATGATCAACGAGGTGCAAGAGGTCTACCGCCTGCAGGGCGTGAAGATCAACGACAAGCACATCGAAGTCATCGTACGCCAGATGCTGCAGAAGTGGGAGATATTGGACTCGGGCGACACCACCCTGCTGAAGGGCGAGCATGTCGACAAGCAGGAGTTCGACGCGGCCAACGAAAAGACCATCGCCCGCGGTGGTCGTCCGGCCCAGGGCGAGCCGATCCTTCTGGGGATCACCAAGGCATCGCTGCAAACGCGTTCGTTCATCTCAGCGGCGTCGTTCCAGGAAACCACCCGTGTGCTGACCGAAGCTTCGGTTCAGGGCAAGAAGGACAAGCTGGTTGGCCTGAAAGAGAACGTCATCGTCGGCCGTCTGATCCCGGCCGGTACCGGTGGTGCGACACAGCGTGTCCGCCAGATCGCGCAGCAGCGTGACAATGTCGTCATTGAGGCACGTCGCGAAGAGGCCGAGGCTGCAGCCGCGCTGGCCGCTCCGATGATGGATGATGACATGGTCGGCGATGAGCTGGACTCGCTGGTGGAAACTCCGGAAAGCCGCGAATAATATCGGCGACGAGAAACTCAGAAAGGCCCTGCGGTTCCGCGGGGCCTTTTTTGTTTCGGCCGGTGCCGGAAGCGGCCAGGGTTCGATCCAAACACTGTGATTTCAAATGGAACTGCTGCATACTCAAAAATCAGAATGTGGTAATGGAATTGCTCCCGTCATCACTGTTTGGAACTCAACACGGGTCTTGATCGGATGCTCATAGTCCTTGGATTGTATTTTGGCGTGATTTGGCTGGTCTTCTCCAAGTTCAGCCTGCTGCCCTGGAATGGCTTCTGGAAGACCGTTTCATACGGTGGGGCCGCCGTCGTCGCGTTGGTTGTCATCGGCGCACTCAACCACACGGCGCCTACGGGGCCTGTGTCGGTTCTGGGTGTTCAGACAAGCATTGTGCCTAATGTCTCCGGAACGGTCGTCGAAGTTGCCGTTGAGCCGAACCAGAAGGTCAACGAAGGCGATCTCTTGTTCAGAATCGATCCCGAGTTCTACGTGCTCGAGGTAGCGCGGCTGGAGGCATCTCTGGAAGCCGCCCGGTCGGCAGCGGACCAATTGACCACGGATCTGGCGGCTGCCGAAGCCGATATCGCTTCATTGACCGCGCAACTTGTTTTTGGGCAGCAGCGGCGGGATGACATCGTTCAACTGGAAGAGCGTGGCGCATCCACCACCTTCAAACTGCAGGAAGCGGTCGCGACGATCGAACAGCTCACCGCAAGCATTCGTGCAGCAGAAGCGCGAAAAGCGGGGCTGGAGCGCCGGATCGCAGCTCAGATCGACGGTGAGGATGTTGCGGTCGTGGAGGCCGAACAGGCGCTTGCGCAGGCCGAATGGAACCTCAAGCAGACGGAAGTCTTCGCGCCGGGCGACGGGATCGTCAGTGCGGTCACGCTGCGCCCGGGCAATCGCGCGACAACCTTCCAGGGCGCATTGACCTTCATAGATCCGACGAACCACGCGTTGGTGGCCTCGCTGCCCCAATCCAGCCGATCCAATGTCGGCCTTGGCGATGAAATCCGTGTGGCGCTGCGAACCCAACCGGGATCCGAGATCACGGGAACTATTTCAGGGTTCCCGCCGGCCCTGTCTGAGGGCGCATTGGATCTCCGCTCCGGTTTGCCCTCGATGCGCGAACTTGTCGGGATCTCCAGCTTTCCGGTCCTCATCGAACTGCCTGGCGATGTACCTCTGGAAACACTTCAATTCGGCGCGTCGGGCACCGCGCTTGTGATGACTGACAAGGCGGGGCCGATTTCGCCACTTGCAGAGATTCTGTTCTGGGTCACGCAGAAGCTGAACTACCTGTAGGCGGAAACACAGGGACCCGCCCCATAAAAGTGAACAGGTACAGCTACGATGCGTTGAACCTCGGGTCTGCGATCTGACCAAACAATATCGAATTGGCCGGATCACAAGTTGACAATCTGCTCAGGTGAGATGCCAATGCCGGGACCAGATTGAAACCGGGCCATGGCAATGACACCGAACGTCAAAGGCGCCCTGCTGATGATGGGCAGCATGGCCGCATTCACTGTGAACGATACACTGGTCAAGGCGGCCGGTCAGGAGGTGCCACTGTTCCAGCTGGTGGCTCTGCGCGGGTTGTTGGCGACGATCCTGGTTTTTGCGTTGGCGCGGCATCTGGGGGCATTGCATCTGCGGTTTGGGCGGCACGATCGCTGGTTGGTGGCTTTTCGCTGCGTGGCGGAATTGTCGGCGACGTTCTTCTTCCTCACGGCGTTGATGCACATGCCACTGGCCAATGTGACCGCGGTTCTGCAGGCCCTGCCGCTGACCGTAACCCTCGGTGCGGCCCTGTTCTTTTCGGAACAGATCGGGTGGCGGCGGATCATGGCCATAGCATTGGGATTTGCGGGAATGCTGCTGATCGTGCGACCGGGTCCGGACGGATTCAGCATCTATGCCATGTATGCCCTGATTGCCGTCATCTGCGTGACGGCTCGGGATTTGATCACCCGCCGAATGTCGCCAGAGGTGCCGTCGATGGTCGTTACTTTGGCAACCTCATTGACGATTACCACCGGAGCGGCAATTGCCTCGGCTTTTCAGGGTTGGGTTCCGATGACGGCCGGGTCGGGGATGCTGATTGCCTCGGCGGCTGTTTTCGTCCTGCTCGGGTATCTCTTCAGCGTAATGGTGATGCGCGTTGGCGAGGTTAGCTTTGTCGCACCGTTCCGATACTCGAGCTTGATCTGGGCCTTGGGTCTGGGCTGGGCGGTTTTCGGGGATTGGCCCGACCGGATCACCATGCTGGGCGCTGCACTGGTGGTCAGCGCGGGGCTGTTCACCCTCTTTCGTGAGCGGGCGCTTCAGACGTCCGAATAGACGCGTCGGACCATCTTCTGATCAATTGCAAACCGGGTTTCGAACTGCTTGGCCAGAGCGGGGGTCGGCGGTTCCAGCTTGGCCTTGCTTGCCCGGGTGTTGGGTGAATCGTTGAACCCGTTGAGACTGCGCACCCACATCGGTGGTTCGTTCTGGCTGATGACTGGCATGAAGTTGCCGATCTTGTGGTGGGCAAAGTTCATGATCGTCAGATCACACCCGCCGCGCACATACATCCCAAAACCAACACCCAGCAGCGACCGGTGAACCGGCGTGGCCTGGATTCCGCTGGCGTCGAACCGGGCAAGAAAGCCGTGATTGAAATCGATGGCAACCATTTTGTTGCGCCGTACCAGTCCTTCGGCGTCCTGAACCGCGCGGCGCAGTAATTCGACGAAATCCACCGCAACCGCATCGTCGTCATCGTGGCGGAATTGCAGGCATGGCAGGTCAGGGTTCAAGCGTGCCCGGTTCAGGACGTCCTTCATGACAGAGCGATGCCGGCCGGGTTCCTGCGAGACGATTTGCACTTGTTTCATGCCCGAAGTCAGGTCGTTCAGACGATCACGGGCGACCCGAGGCAGGCAGGTCCCGGTCACGATCACAAACTGAAACCGCGGATCGGTTTGGGCGCGCAGGGCGGGCAGGGCGCAGGTCTCGAACAGGCGGAACCGCTCGTCCAGACGTCGGGGGTCGTACAAGTGGCGCCGGCGCGCTTCGACCGACTCGTGCATGGTCTGGAACCCGCCGATGGCCGGGTAGGAGAAACGGCACAGACCAATGACTTGCATCTTCACTTCCGGTAGGAATACACCAGTGCGGACTATGCCCCGAGGGATGTGACACCGCAACCGATGTCGCTTCCGCTGCAACGCACGGCTGCAAGGCGGGCGGCCATCTGCCGGGGCTGTTGACAGTCGGGCCGACTCCCCCTATACGCCCGTCATCTCGGTACCGGGGGCCGCCCCAAAACCGATTTCAGTATTGAACTGGTCAAGGCCCGGACAATTTTGCAGTTCGCGCCCTCTGATAACCAACCGCGACGTTCACCTCGGAATGGGAACGCTCGCGGGTTTTGCGCTTGTGGACGCATTGGCGCAGCAAAGTTAGCCGCACGCAACGCGCGTGCATGTCATGTGTGTTGCAAAACGGGGAAGAAACCGGAATGCCAACTATTCAACAGCTGATCCGCAAACCGCGGCAGCCCAAAGTAAAACGCTCGAAGTCCATGCACCTGGAGCAGTGCCCGCAGAAGCGCGGCGTCTGCACCCGCGTGTACACCACCACGCCGAAGAAGCCGAACTCGGCTATGCGTAAGGTTGCCAAGGTGCGCCTGACCAACGGTTACGAAGTCATTTCGTACATCCCGGGTGAAAGCCACAACCTGCAAGAACACTCGGTTGTTCTGATCCGTGGCGGCCGTGTGAAAGACCTTCCGGGTGTCCGCTACCACATCCTGCGTGGTGTTCTGGATACCCAGGGCGTCAAAGACCGTAAGCAACGTCGTTCGAAATACGGCGCGAAGCGTCCCAAGTAAGAAGGAGAGGCTGATATGTCACGTCGTCACGCCGCCGAAAAACGCGAAGTCCTGCCTGACGCCAAATTTGGCGACAAGGTCCTGACCAAATTCATGAACAACCTGATGATCGACGGCAAGAAGTCGGTCGCAGAGCGTATCGTCTACAACGCCTTCGACCGCGTTGAGAGCAAGATCAAGCGCGCTCCTGTCGAGGTGTTCCACGAAGCACTCGACAACATCAAGCCGTCGGTCGAGGTTCGCTCGCGCCGGGTTGGTGGTGCAACCTACCAGGTTCCGGTCGAAGTGCGCCCCGAGCGCCGCGAAGCTCTGGCCATCCGCTGGCTGATCACCGCCGCGCGCGGCCGCAACGAAAACACCATGGAAGAACGCCTCGCCGGCGAACTGCTGGACGCCGTACAGTCCCGCGGTACTGCCGTTAAGAAGCGCGAAGACACCCACAAGATGGCCGAGGCGAACAAAGCCTTCAGCCACTATCGTTGGTAATCCCAGAGGCTTATCCAAATGGCACGCGAATATCCGCTCGAACTATACCGTAACTTCGGTATCATGGCGCACATCGATGCAGGCAAGACCACCTGCTCGGAGCGTATCCTGTATTACACCGGCAAATCCCACAACATCGGTGAGGTGCACGATGGTGCAGCCACCATGGACTGGATGGAGCAGGAGCAGGAACGCGGCATCACCATCACTTCGGCTGCGACCACCACCTTCTGGGAGCGCACCGAGGACGGTCAGACCGCCGATACCCCCAAGCACCGCCTGAACATCATCGACACCCCCGGCCACGTTGACTTCACCATCGAAGTCGAGCGTTCGCTGGCGGTTCTCGACGGTGCCGTTTGCGTTCTGGACGCAAACGCAGGTGTTGAGCCCCAGACCGAAACCGTGTGGCGTCAGGCTGACCGCTACAAGGTTCCGCGCATGGTCTTCGTCAACAAGATGGACAAGATCGGCGCGGACTTCTTCAACTGCGTTCGCATGATCGAAGACCGCACCGGCGCGCGCGCCGTTCCCGTCGGTATCCCGATCGGTGCAGAGAACGAACTTGAAGGCCTGATCGACCTGGTCACCATGGAAGAATGGCTGTGGCAGGGCGAAGACCTTGGCGCAAGCTGGGTCAAGGCTCCGATCCGCGACAGCCTGAAGGACATGGCTGAAGAATGGCGCGGCAAGATGATCGAAGCGGCCGTCGAAGAAGACGACGACGCGATGATGGAATACCTGGAAGGCAACGAGCCCGACATTCCGACCCTGCGCAAACTGCTGCGCAAGGGTACCCTGGCGCTGCACTTCGTGCCGGTTCTGGGTGGTTCGGCGTTCAAGAACAAAGGTGTTCAGCCGCTGCTCAACGCCGTGATCGACTATCTGCCCAGCCCGCTGGACGTTGTCGACTACATGGGCTTCAAACCCGGTGACGAGGAAGAAGTCCGTAACATCGCGCGTCGCGCTGACGATGACATGGCCTTCTCGGGCCTGGCGTTCAAAATCATGAATGACCCCTTCGTTGGCTCGCTGACCTTCACCCGGATCTACTCGGGCGTTCTGAACAAGGGCGACTCGATCCTGAACTCGACCAAAGGCAAGAAAGAGCGCATCGGTCGTATGATGATGATGCACTCGAACAACCGGGAAGAGATCGAAGAAGCGTTCGCAGGCGACATCATCGCTCTGGCGGGTCTGAAAGACACCACCACCGGTGACACCCTGTGCGATCCGAAGGATCCCGTGGTTCTGGAAACCATGACCTTCCCCGATCCGGTGATCGAGATCGCGGTCGAGCCCAAAACCAAGGGCGACCAGGAAAAGATGTCTCAGGGTCTGGCCCGTCTGGCCGCCGAAGACCCGTCCTTCCGCGTGGAAACCGACCTGGAATCGGGTCAGACCATCATGAAGGGCATGGGCGAACTTCACCTGGACATCCTGGTTGACCGTCTGAAGCGCGAGTTCAAGGTCGAAGCCAACATCGGTGCGCCGCAGGTGGCCTATCGTGAGACCATCTCGATGCCGATCGAACACACCTACACCCACAAGAAACAGTCGGGTGGTTCGGGTCAGTTCGCTGAGGTCAAGCTCGAGATCACTCCGACCGAACCGGGCGAAGGTTATTCGTTCGAAAGCCGCATCGTTGGTGGTGCCGTTCCGAAGGAATACATCCCCGGTGTCGAAAAAGGCATCCAGTCCGTCATGGACAGCGGCCCGCTGGCCGGCTTCCCCGTGATCGACTTCAAGGTTGCCCTGCTGGACGGTAAATTCCACGACGTCGACTCGAGCGTTCTGGCGTTCGAAATCGCGTCGCGGATGTGCATGCGCGAAGGTCTGAAAAAGGCCGGCGCGAAACTGCTGGAGCCGATCATGAAGGTCGAAGTGATCACCCCGGAAGAGTACACCGGCGGTATCATCGGCGACCTGACTTCGCGTCGGGGCCAGGTGTCTGGACAAGAGCCGCGCGGCAACGCGATTGCGATCGACGCATTCGTGCCGCTGGCCAACATGTTCGGCTACATCAACACTCTGCGTTCGATGTCGTCGGGCCGCGCCCAGTTCACCATGCAGTTCGACCACTATGATCCGGTTCCGCAGAACATCGCGGAAGAGATCCAGGCAAAATACGCATAACCGAAAAATAGAGGGAGCCTGCTGCCCGGGCTCCCTTCATTTCCGAAAAAGGAGGCCATCATGGCAAAGGAAAAGTTTGAGCGTACAAAACCGCACGTCAACATTGGCACGATTGGCCACGTTGACCACGGCAAGACGACGCTGACCGCAGCAATCACCAAGTATTTCGGCGACTTCAAGGCGTATGACCAGATTGACGGCGCGCCGGAAGAGAAAGCGCGCGGCATCACCATCTCGACCGCCCACGTGGAATACGAGACCGACAACCGCCACTATGCGCACGTCGACTGCCCCGGCCACGCCGACTATGTGAAGAACATGATCACCGGTGCCGCTCAGATGGACGGCGCGATCCTGGTTGTGAACGCAGCTGACGGCCCGATGCCGCAGACCCGCGAGCACATCCTGCTGGGCCGCCAGGTTGGCATCCCGAAGATGGTCGTGTTCCTGAACAAGGTTGACCAGGTTGACGACGAAGAGCTGCTGGAACTGGTTGAGATGGAAGTTCGCGAACTGCTGTCCAGCTACGACTACCCCGGCGACGACATTCCGATCATCGCAGGTTCGGCTCTGGCCGCGATGGAAGGCAACAACCCGGAAATCGGCGAGAACAAGATCCGCGAACTGATGGCGGCCGTTGACGAGTACATCGACACGCCCGAGCGCGCTGTTGACCAGCCGTTCCTGATGCCGATCGAAGACGTGTTCTCGATCTCGGGTCGTGGTACCGTTGTGACCGGTCGTGTCGAGCGTGGTGTGATCAACGTTGGCGACGAGATCGAAATCGTCGGCATCCGCGACACGCAGAAGACCACCTGCACCGGTGTCGAGATGTTCCGCAAGCTGCTGGACCGCGGTGAAGCGGGCGACAACATCGGCGCCCTGCTGCGCGGCGTTGACCGTGACGGCGTTGAGCGTGGCCAGGTTCTGTGTAAGCCGGGCTCGGTTACTCCGCACACCAAGTTCGAAGCCGAAGCCTACATCCTGACCAAGGAAGAAGGCGGCCGTCACACTCCGTTCTTCGCGAACTACCGTCCGCAGTTCTACTTCCGTACGACTGACGTGACCGGCACCGTGACCCTGGCCGAAGGCACCGAGATGGTCATGCCCGGCGACAACGTGTCGTTCGGCGTCGAGCTGATCGCCCCGATCGCCATGGAAAACGGTCTGCGCTTCGCCATCCGCGAAGGCGGCCGCACCGTCGGCGCAGGCGTCGTGTCCAAAATCATCGAGTAAGGCGCGCTTTCCGCGCCCGGTTGTGGCAGGCGGTTTTCCAAAGCGAAGCCAGCCGAAAGAAACTCGGTGAGAAATCAAAGAAGGCCGTCCCAAACCGGGGCGGCCTTTTTCGTTAAGTTCCCAAAACCATGGCTGCGCCGATCTTGGTGTTGCACGCGAATACGCCAAGCTTGCGTTGAGCGGCGCCCCTCGACACAATTGCAGTCAGAAATGTCCTGTAGGGGAGGATGGTGGAATGACCAAGCATGTTGAAATCGGCCGGACTGGAGTCAGGTTGCCGCAAGTAGGGTTCGGTTCAACAGGGCTGGGAAGCATTCCTCAGATATATGGATACGAAGTAGACGAAGGCCGTGCACTGGACACCATCCGGGAAATTCTCCAGCGTCCGGACGGCTTCATCGATACAGCGCGCGGGTATGCGTTGGGCCGAAGCGAAGAACGTATCGGGCAAGTCATTCGCGAACTGGGCGGGTGGCCCGAGGGCCGGGTTCTGTCTACGAAACTGGACCGGGACATGGAGAGTAACAGGTTTGATGCGGCACAAGCGCGAAGGTCGCTTGAAGCAAGCCTTGAAGCCCTTGGCGTTGATCACGTGGATATTCTTCACCTTCATGACCCTGAATACGCAGCAGATCTTTCCGAGGTGACCGGCAAGGGCGGCGCGCTTGATGAGCTGTTTCGGATGAAGGAAGAAGGCCTGGCCAAAGCTGTTGGGCTTGCCGGTGGTCGAATTGACGTCCTGATGCCAATGCTACGCGATCGTGAGTTCGACGTCCTTCTGACGCACAACAGGTATACAGTCGTCAACGTGAATTCCGCTTCGCTGATTGAACTCGCGCGTTCCAAGGGAGTGACCGTTCTGAATGCTGCGCCCTATTCCGGAGGAATATTGGCCAAGGGAAGTTCCGCTCATCATTTCTACGTCTATCAGCCGGCGACCGAAGCGGTTCTGGGCCCGGTTCGTGCTGTCGAGAGTATCTGTTCCCGCTACGATGTCCCGTTGGGGGCGCTTGCGTTGCAGTTCTCGGTCAAAAACACAGATATCGCTTCGACAATTTGCGGCGCGACATGGCCGCAGCACGTGGACCAGACATTCGAATGGGCCAACTGGTCTATCCCGGATGCGGTCTGGACAGAGCTGGTGAAATTGGGGCAATCCCAAAACGATCCTGAAGCCGGGTAGGGTCTTCAAGATTCAGCGCGGCGGCCTATCACTTGTTAGACAATCCGCATTTGGGGCTTGGTGGCATTTCCCCCTTGCCAAACAGCGCCAACCCCACTAAACCGCGCGAGTTCTCGGTGAGAACGTGAAGGCGGGGTGATTCCCGCCTTTTGGGTTCGATGAGGGTTGGCGATGAGCGCCCGTCCTCCTCTCAACTCCAACGCCTGAAAAAAGGCTGTTAATATGCAAAGCCAAAACATCCGTATTCGGCTGAAGGCATTTGACTATCGCGTCCTGGATGCCAGCACGCAAGAGATCGTCAACACTGCAAAGCGGACCGGCGCAAACGTGCGCGGCCCGATCCCGCTGCCGAACAAGATCGAGAAGTTCACGGTTCTCCGTGGTCCTCACGTTGACAAGAAATCCCGCGATCAGTTCGAGATCCGTACGCACAAGCGTCTGCTCGACATCGTTGATCCGACCCCCCAGACCGTTGACGCGCTGATGAAGCTCGACCTCGCTGCTGGTGTGGACGTCGAGATCAAGCTGCAGTCGTAAGATCGGAGGGTATAGATTATGCGCTCTGGTATTATCGCAAAAAAAGTTGGCATGACCCGCCTGTTCATGGAAGACGGCAAGCAGATCCCTGTGACCGTTCTTCACCTGGACAACCTGCAGGTCGTTGCACAGCGTACCGCTGACAAAGACGGCTACACCGCCGTTCAGCTGGGCGCCGGTGCTGCCAAGGCAAAACGCACCTCGAAGGCCATGCGCGGTCACTATGCCGCTGCCAAGGTTGAGCCCAAGCGTAAGCTGGCCGAGTTCCGCGTGTCGGAAGACGCGCTGATCGAAGTGGGCGCCGAGATCTCGGCAGAACACTTCCTGGAAGGTCAGAAAGTTGACGTTTCGGGTACCTCGATCGGTAAAGGCTTTGCCGGTGCAATGAAGCGCCACAACTTCGGTGGTCTGCGCGCCTCGCACGGTGTTTCGATCAGCCACCGTTCGCACGGTTCGACCGGTCAGTGTCAGGATCCGGGCAAGGTGTTCAAAGGCAAGAAGATGGCCGGTCACATGGGTGCTGCCCGTGTTACCACCCAGAACCTGGAGGTTGTCAAAACCGACGCCGACCGTGGTCTGGTCTTCATCAAAGGCGCCGTTCCCGGACCGAAATCGGGCTGGGTTACCGTCAAGGACGCCGTCAAGAAGAAAGCACCGGAAGGCCTGCCTTTCCCGGCTGCTGTGAAATCGGCTGCAACCGAAGCACCTGCGGAAGAAGCACCCGCGGAAGGTGGTGAAGCATGAAACTTGATGTAATCAAACTGGACGGCAAGAAGGCCGGCAACATCGAGCTGGATGCGGACCTGTTCGGCCTGGAGCCGCGCGCGGACATCCTGCACCGTGTGGTCCGTTGGCAGCGCAACAACGCGCAGGCTGGCACCCACAAGGTGAAGACCCGCTCGGAAACCAGCTACTCGACCAAGAAGATCTATCGCCAGAAGGGCACCGGTGGCGCACGTCACGGTGACCGCAACGCGCCGATCTTCCGCAAGGGTGGCATCTACAAGGGTCCGACGCCGCGTTCGCACGGCCACGACCTGCCGAAGAAGTTCCGCAAGCTGGGCCTGCGCCACGCACTGTCGGCCAAGGCCAAAGCCGGTGAGCTGGTCGTGATCGAAAGCGCCGAAGCCGAAGGCAAGACCGCCGCACTGGCCAAGCAGGTTGCAAACCTGGGCTGGAAGCGCGCTCTGGTCATCGACGGCGCCACCGTGAACGAAGGGTTCGCCCGCGCAGCCCGCAACATCGAAGGTCTGGATATCCTGCCGTCGATGGGCGCAAACGTCTATGACATCCTCAAGCGTGACACCCTGGTGCTCACCAAAGCGGGTGTCGAAGCACTGGAGGCTCGACTGAAATGAGCGCGAAGGCAGAACACTACGACGTGATCCGCAAGCCGATCATCACCGAGAAAACGACCATGGCGTCTGAAAACGGCGCGGTTGTCTTTGAAGTGGCGATCGACAGCAACAAGCCGCAGATCAAAGAGGCCGTTGAGGCGCTGTTTGGTGTGAAGGTCAAGGCGGTGAACACCACCGTGACCAAAGGCAAGGTCAAGCGGTTCCGCGGCCAGCTGGGCAAGCGGAAAGACGTCAAAAAGGCCTATGTGACCCTGGAAGAGGGCAACACCATCGACGTGACCACCGGTCTTTGATCGGGCCCGTCTTTGGAGAGAGATGAAAGCCCCCGCCGAGAGGCGGGGGTTTTTTTTATACTAGGTTCCGTAGAATATGTTGGTTTGCTGTTACTAACTCTATGTCAGTGTTTGCAAAATCCTTGTCGTGTGTCACGAACACAAGGCCGTGTTCTGTACATTGCTTGACTAATGCGAGGTCGGTTAAATCTAACGTACCCATGGTCGCGTCATGTATTCGCTTGTAGAGGGTAGCTTGGCAGCAACTACCTTCAAAAAATATGCAGTCGTCAATGATGTTCAAGCAAGTGTCCCGAACAGACTCTATCCGCTCCCGGAACTCTTCGTGCACTTGACGCCGCTCTTTAAACCGATGCCACTGAGCCTTGCCAAACAAGTCCTCGTACTCGATTTTCACAGTACGATTGAAATACTCTGAGACTACTTGCTCGTTGACGCAAATGGTGTTTCCTCGTTTGAGCGCCGAGGCATAGTAGTTGCTATAAACCGCTCTAGTTTGCCTTGGGTCATTCCCATAGATTGCAATCCAAACGTTTGTATCAAAGAGAATTTTTCTACCCTCAAAACAACACTCTTGGAAAGCGCTGTAAATGTTAGGCATCTTCATCCCCGAGATTATCTCTATAAAGTTCGTCGATTTCTTCCTGTCGAGCAAAGTAAGTCTTTGCTCTGTCTACCACTAACTTGAGCCTTCGAAGATGCCATTCTTCAAAGTCCACTGGCGGAGCTAGGTGGCGTCTTAAATAGTCCTCCGAAAACTCACCGTATAGTTGACCCACTGCTGCGTTGAGAAAAGCGGTAGTCATACGGCTCACACCAAAGAACGAAATCTCGGCTTTGTCGCCTTTCGAAATGATATCATAGATTTCTCGGTGTACTCGCTGACCATCTGTTGCAGCAAGGCACATTCCTCCGTCGACAATTCTAGCCAAGGAGACCCTAACGGTTTTCATTGCGTCACCATATCTCGTGGGGGTTTACATTCGTGCTTAGGGAATAAGAATTTCGGTCGGCAGTGTTAATCTCAAGTGAAATCACCGTTCCGGGGAATTTGGAAGCGATATCTGACTTGTGGATTCTCCCTTCTGAAAGTTCCCAGTAGCCGGTGTGCGAGCACACCCGCAATTTTCCCTTGTTCTGTTTGATGAAGTCTTTCAGGATACCTAGGCCCAACCCGCCGGGTATATCCCCGGTTCGAGAACTGTTGTTCAGTTCCATTGCCCACTCAATAGCTTCGGATGCCCTTGAAAAGTGCTTCTGCGAAGCAGCTAGCGAGCCTGGAATGCCGCGGCCCCCATCGCACAATAGGAAAGTCAATTTATCCAGCCTTGGGAAGAACTGACCGCAGGCAAACACCGGTACTTTCGACAGCGAGTGTAGAGAACTGTTTGCAAAGAGCTCATCGATCCCTTCAAAGAACTTTTCTCTTAGGCTGTTGCTCATCTTTGGCATTTGTTTGCGCTTCAAATGCTCCCTAGTGTACTGAGCAAACTGGACTTCAGATTCTAAACTGAAGGAGGCAACAGGTATGGCGGTCCCATGAGTATCTGCTTTAGGCCCGAGAAGCGTTCTGTTTTTGCGCAATATATTCTGGATGCGCTGAGCCAGATTATACAGCTGAACAGAGTTCCCGCGACTCCTGCTCTGTTGAACAATCGACAAAAGGCACGCGCCTAGCTGCGCATCAATCCACGACAGCCTTTTGCAGTCGATCCCAATTCTCGACTTCTCTAAGGTGGACATCGCTCCATGAAGCTTGCCTAGGCTCTCAAATCCATTTGAATCCGCGTGGATTTCCCTGGCTGGCAAATCGAGTAGAATCTCGCCGTTCAAAGTCTACCTCCGAAAAATATTGGGAGAACAAAAGTGGTTTGCAGCGAAGGACGATGTTGTGTCAACATATGTCCCCGTTTCTCGTCTTTCGGCCGGCAAGCGTATGGTCTAAAACCGATTACAAAAACGGTATTTCCCTATTGCCCGCCACCCCCAACCCTGCTAAACGCACCCAATCTTGCGGCCTCGGATTCGTTCCGGGGCCTCTGATATTTGCAGCCGGGGACCTTCGGGGCCCTATAACCTGGGCACCTACGGGGGCCTCTCACATAGCGGGGATTGATCCTCGCGCTTGCTAAACGGAAGACAGAAAGCATGGCACTCAAGTCGTACAAACCGACGACGCCGGGCCAGCGCGGGCTGGTGCTGATCGACCGTTCGGAGCTTTGGAAAGGACGTCCGGTCAAGTCTCTCACCGAGGGTTTGACCAAATCGGGCGGCCGGAACAACACCGGACGGATCACTTCACGCCGCCGTGGCGGTGGCGCAAAGCGTCTCTACCGGATCGTTGACTTCAAACGGAACAAACTGGATGTGGCGGCAACCGTCGAGCGGATCGAATACGACCCGAACCGGACCGCATTCATCGCACTGATCAAATATGACGACGGCGAGCAGGCCTATATCCTGGCGCCGCAGCGTCTGGCGGTTGGCGACAAGGTCATCGCTTCGGCTAAGGCCGACATTAAGCCCGGCAACGCGATGCCGTTCTCGGGCATGCCGATCGGTACCATCGTGCACAACATCGAGATGAAGCCCGGCAAGGGCGGTCAGATCGCACGTGCAGCGGGCACCTACGCCCAGTTCGTCGGCCGCGATGGCGGCTATGCTCAGATCCGTCTGAGCTCGGGCGAGCTGCGCATGGTGCGCCAGGAATGCATGGCCACCGTCGGTGCCGTGTCGAACCCGGACAACAGCAACCAGAACCTCGGCAAAGCCGGTCGTATGCGCCACAAGGGCGTGCGTCCGTCGGTCCGTGGTGTTGCCATGAACCCGATCGATCACCCCCACGGTGGTGGTGAAGGCCGGACCTCGGGTGGCCGTACGCCGGTTACGCCTTGGGGTAAGGACACCAAGGGTAAGCGTACCCGCAACAAGAACAAAGCGTCCCAGAAGCTGATCATCCGCTCGCGGCACGCCAAGAAGAAAGGGCGTTAAGACATGTCTCGCTCTGTTTGGAAGGGTCCTTTCGTCGACGCTTACGTGCTGAAAAAAGCCGAAGCAGCGCGCGAGTCGGGCCGCAACGAAGTCATCAAGATCTGGTCGCGTCGTTCCACCATTCTGCCCCAGTTCGTGGGTCTGACCTTTGGTGTGTACAACGGCCAGAAGCATATCCCGGTAAACGTCTCGGAAGACATGATCGGTCAGAAGTTCGGTGAGTACTCGCCGACCCGGACCTATTATGGCCATGCCGCAGACAAAAAAGCGAAGCGGAAGTAAGTCATGGGCAAGGAAAAGAACCCCCGCCGCGTGGCTGAAAACGAAGCAATGGCAAAAACCCGTATGCTTCGCACCAGCCCGCAGAAACTGAACCTGGTTGCGCAAATGATCCGCGGCAAGAAAGTCGAGAAGGCTCTGACCGACCTGACTTTCTCGAACAAGCGTGTCGCGCAGGACGTCAAAAAGTGCCTGCAGTCCGCAATCGCGAACGCCGAAAACAACCACAACCTGGACGTGGACGAGCTGATCGTCGCCGAAGCATGGGTTGGCAAGAACCTGGTCATGAAGCGCGGTCGTCCGCGTGCCCGTGGCCGTTTCGGCAAGATCATGAAGCCGTTCTCGGAGATCACCATCAAGGTGCGTCAAGTTGAGGAGCAAGCCTAATGGGACATAAAGTCAATCCGATCGGCATGCGCCTTCAGGTCAACCGCACCTGGGACAGCCGTTGGTACGCAGATACCAAGGACTACGGTGATCTTCTGCTGGAAGACCTCAAGATCCGTGAGTTCATCAAGAAAGAGTGCAAGCAAGCCGGCATCGCCCGTGTGATCATCGAACGCCCGCACAAGAAGTGCCGCGTCACGATCCACACCGCGCGTCCCGGTGTCATCATCGGCAAGAAAGGCGCGGACATCGAAGTTCTGCGCAAGAAAATCGCGCAGATGACCGACAGCGAACTGCACCTGAACATCGTCGAAGTGCGCAAGCCGGAACTCGACGCGCAGCTGGTTGCCGAGTCGATCGCTCAGCAGCTGGAGCGCCGCGTTTCGTTCCGCCGCGCGATGAAGCGGTCGGTTCAGAACGCCATGCGCATGGGCGCCCTGGGTATCCGGGTGAACGTCGCTGGTCGTCTGGGCGGCGCCGAAATCGCACGGACCGAGTGGTACCGCGAAGGCCGCGTGCCTCTGCACACCCTGCGTGCCGACATCGATTACGCACATGCCGAAGCGATGACTCCCTACGGAATCATCGGGATCAAGGTCTGGATCTTCAAAGGTGAGATCATGGAGCACGATCCGCAGGCACGTGACCGTAAAGCACAGGAACTCCAGGACGGCCCTGCACCTCGTGGTGCTGGTGGCGGTCGTCGCTAAGGAGGGAAAGATATGCTTCAACCAAAGCGTACAAAATTCCGCAAGATGCACAAAGGCCGGATCAAGGGCGAAGCCAAGGGCGGCTCGGATCTGAACTTTGGCACCTACGGTCTGAAGGCCCTGCAGCCCGAGCGCGTCACCGCACGCCAGATCGAAGCTGCGCGTCGTGCCATGACCCGTCACATGAAGCGTCAAGGTCGCGTCTGGATCCGGATCTTCCCGGATACTCCCGTGACCTCGAAGCCGACCGAAGTCCGTATGGGTAAAGGTAAAGGCTCGGTCGACTATTGGGCAGCCAAAGTGAAGCCCGGTCGCGTGATGTTCGAGATCGACGGCGTCAACGATGAAATCGCGCGCGAGGCCCTGCGCCTGGCTGCGATGAAGCTGCCGATCAAGACCCGCGTGGTGGTCCGCGAGGACTGGTAAGCCGGTCTTTCTAAGACTTCAGAAAACCCCGCCGTTCCGGCGGGGTTTTTTGTTTTTCGGATGGTTTGGGTTAGGCTCAGCTTCAGCTTTTGATATTTCGGAAAAGCCTAAAACAGGGGCCCCAAATGACTTTGAAGTCAGAGATTGAAAAGATTGACGGCGGCTTCTTTGCCGCACTGAACGCTATGCTTGAGGGTGACGTTGCGCCGATGGAGGCGCTGTGGTCGCACGCAGACGACGTCATCTATATGGGGCCATCACCCGATCTGTTCCACATCGGGTGGAAGGTCACGGATCAGGATTGGGTCGCGCAGGGACGGGCGCATCTTGGTGGGTCGATCAAAGTGCTGAACCGGCATGTTGTGCTAGGGGATACGCTTGCCACCGTGCATCACGTCGCCGAGGCGTCGGGGCAGGGCGATGGGTCCGGTATCCGGATGCGCGGCACGAATGTCTATCGCCATGAAGGTGGAGCGTGGAAGCTGATCGCGCACCACAGCGACCCGTTGCCCTATATTGACTTGTGACAGCTGCAGCGGTTTTCCCGATTCGAAGAAAGTTCCTCTATCGCGCCTTGGCGTCGAATGGGGTAATGGACGCCCATGGCACAGATTGAATCACTCTTTGTTACCCGTCTCTACCGCGCCGCTCTGTCTGAGTTCGATCCAAGGATCGATCCGGAGGAGCTGGAGAACTCGTGCCTTGTCATCGCTGAGGATGACGAGGCCGGGCAGGAGTGGTGCGAAAAGAACGGCTATCCGGGTTACACCAGCTATGCCTCGTTGACTGATCTGCCCTGGCGGTTCCCGATCTTTCAGGATTTGGTGAAGACTTTGGATCAGCACGTGGCTGCATTCGCAAAAGACCTTGAGTTTGATCTCGATGACCGGGAATTGAAGCTGGAGGATCTTTGGATCAACATCCTGCCCGAGGGTGGAATGCATGCCAGCCACATCCATCCGCACAGTGTGATTTCTGGAACGACCTATGTGTCAATGCCGGAAGGCACCAGCGCGCTGAAGCTTGAAGACCCCCGCTCGGGCCGCATGATGGCCGCGCCGGTGCGCCGCAAGGGCGCCCGACGCGAATTGCAGCCCTTCATTTATATGAAGCCGAAGGTCGGCGACGTTCTGCTGTGGGAAAGCTGGCTGCGCCACGAGGTGCCGATGAACATGGCCGAGGAAGAGCGGATTTCGGTAAGTTTTAACTATAAGTGGGAGTGAACCCCTAGGGGCGTATTCAACTGCCCGCACTGCGCCGGTTTGATCTGCGCCCATAGGCGACGACTGTCGTCGTCCTGCGAACCGAAATTGATGCGTGGCCGAAAGCCCCATTCCGCAGCCGTTCTCTGGCGCCGGTCGGTTCGAGATGCCTATACCTTCCCTTTGAAAAGAAAGGCAGGTCCAGCGCAAGCCCCCTTTTGACCAGCTCCGCGCCGATGTCCTGCCCATTGGGTAGGTATCCAATTCCAACTAACCGGTCGTAAGATGTTTCGCCGTTCAGCTTGACGGTAATCTCCTGACCTCTGCAGATTTCGACCATCGTCCACTTTGCCTTTAGACCCCATGGCATGTCCAGCTCGGGCGCATCAATGCCGGCTAGACGGATCTTTGTTCCACGGACAATGATTGTGTCGCCATCGATCACATAAGCGCGCCCCGTCAGAACGCGGTTGGAGGGAGCAACACTAGGCTGTTGTCGCGGGATTGCGCGGTTCCGTGTGGAGGCTTGCGGAGGTTTTTGATGGCCTCTATGACGGGCGACAAGGCGTGGCTTTCTTGATTTTAAAACAACTAGAAGTGCCGCAAACCCAATTAGGACAACCAGTTCCATTTTTTCCACCGTTCCTAAGTCAGCGGGATAAAGATACTTCAAGGGTTTCACGTGTCTTTTGAGTTTCGGCCAAACCCGTTTCCACAGAAGACAACGCGCAAGTGGTCAGGTTCTGACGTGACCCGTTGGTTGCCCGGTTCTGGTTGCAAAACTTCCTCTTGCCACCAACCCACCAAACCCTTATACGGCGGCATCCTGCGGTCTCCCGGCGTTGTCGGGCGATTCGCATGTCTATCATTCATCCACCAGGTCCAAGGTGACCCGTGTACGGGGCCTTCTGGTGTTTTGAGCAAAGGAAAAGGCGATGAACGCCCAAGAACTGCGTGAAAAGACCCCGGACCAGCTCCGCGAGGAACTGGCCAACCTGAAGAAAGAAAGCTTCAACCTGCGCTTTCAACAGGCCACCGGTCAGCTGGAAAACACTGCTGGTATCAAAGCGGCCCGCCGCAATGCTGCCCGCGTCAAAACCATTCTGAACGAAAAGGCCGCTGCCGCGGCATCCGAGGAGTAATCAGATGCCCAAGCGTATCCTGCAAGGCACCGTGACCAGCGACGCCAACGAACAGACCATCACCGTTCTGGTCGAGCGCCGTTTCAAGCACCCTCTGCTGCAGAAAACCGTTCGTAAGTCCAAGAAATACCGGGCTCATGACGAAAAGAACGCCTTCAAGGTCGGCGACACCGTACGCATCATCGAATGCGCGCCGAAATCGAAGACGAAACGTTGGGAGGTTCTGGAGGCCTAAGCCTCCGGGATTTTTCCATTTGTCGAAACCCTGGGGGATTTAACAAGACCAGCCCCCACAGGTCGGGAGAAACCACATGATCCAGATGCAGACCAATCTGGATGTCGCTGACAACTCCGGCGCCCGCCGAGTTCAGTGCATCAAGGTCCTGGGTGGTTCCAAGCGTAAATACGCCTCCGTCGGCGACATCATTGTCGTCTCGGTGAAGGAAGCCATCCCGCGCGGCCGCGTGAAGAAGGGTGACGTCCGCAAGGCCGTCGTCGTGCGCACCGCCAAAGAAGTCCGTCGCGAAGACGGCACCGCGATCCGCTTCGATCGCAACGCCGCCGTCATCCTGAACAACAACAACGAGCCCGTCGGTACCCGTATCTTCGGCCCCGTTGTTCGTGAACTGCGCGCGAAGAACTTCATGAAGATCATCTCGCTGGCTCCGGAGGTGCTGTAATCATGGCTGCTAAACTCCGCAAAGGCGACAAGGTCGTCGTGCTGGCCGGCAAGGACAAGGGCAAAGAGGGGACTATCACCTCGGTCGACCCCAAAGCCGGCAAAGCTGTCGTTGATGGCGTGAACATCGCCATTCGCCACACCCGCCAGTCGCAAACGTCGCAAGGTGGCCGCCTGCCCAAAGCTCTGCCGATCGACCTGTCGAACCTGGCCCTGCTGGACAAGAACGGCAAGGCAACCCGCGTCGGCTTCCGCATGGAAGGTGACAAGAAGGTTCGTTACGCCAAGACCACGGGGGACGTGATCGATGCTTGATGCTGCAACCTACACCCCGCGTCTGAAAGCTCAGTACGCTGAAACCATCCGTGCCGCTCTGAAAGAAGAGTTCGGCTACAAGAACGATATGCAGATCCCCAAGCTGGAGAAGATCGTTCTGAACATCGGCTGTGGTGCCGAGGCGGTGAAGGACTCGAAGAAGGCGAAAGCCGCGGTCGAGGATCTGACGGCGATCGCCGGTCAGAAGGCCGTTTCGACCAAGGCGAAGAAGTCGATCGCGGGTTTCCGCGTCCGTGAAGACATGCCGCTGGGCGCCAAGGTGACCCTGCGCGGCGACCGGATGTACGAATTCCTGGACCGTCTGATCACCATCGCGATGCCTCGCGTACGTGACTTCCGCGGTGTGAAACCGTCCTTCGATGGCCGTGGCAACTTTGCCATGGGCATGAAAGAGCACATCGTGTTCCCGGAAATCGACTTCGACAAGGTCGACGAGGTCTGGGGCATGGACATCGTAATTGCCACCACAGCGAAAACCGACGCTGAAGCAAAGGCACTGTTGAAAGCTTTCAACATGCCGTTCAACGCGTAAGCGCCGGGAGGATTGAGACATGGCTAAAAAAGCAATGATCGAACGCGAGAAGAAGCGCGCACGCCTGGTGGCACAGTATGCCGAAAAGCGTGCGGCTCTGAAAGAGATCGCGAATGACGAGAGCAAGCCGATGGAAGAGCGCTTCAAAGCGCGTCTGAAACTGGCGAAACTGCCGCGCAACAGCTCGGCTACCCGTCTGCACAACCGTTGTCAGCTGACCGGTCGTCCCCACGCTTACTACCGTAAGCTGAAGGTCAGCCGTATCGCGCTGCGCGAGCTGGGTTCTGCTGGTCAGATCCCCGGCATGGTGAAATCGAGCTGGTAAGGGAGAGACAGATATGAACGATCCTATCGGCGATATGCTCACCCGCATCCGCAACGCGCAAATGCGCGGCAAGTCCACCGTGATCACTCCGGCGTCGAAACTGCGCGCCTGGGTTCTGGACGTGCTGGCGGACGAAGGCTATATCCGCGGCTATGAAAAGACGACCGGTGAAAACGGTCATCCGGCTCTGGAAATCAGCCTGAAATACTACGAAGGCACCCCTGTCATTCGCGAACTGAAGCGGGTCTCGAAGCCCGGCCGTCGCGTATACATGGGCGTCAATGACATCCCGCAGGTTCGTCAGGGCCTGGGCGTGTCGATTGTCAGCACTCCGAAAGGTGTGATGTCGGACGCAAACGCTCGCTCCAACAATGTTGGCGGCGAAGTGCTCTGCACCGTCTTCTAAGGAGGTCTGCAATGTCTCGTATTGGTAAGAAACCGGTCGAGCTGCCCAGCGGCGTTACCGCCTCTGTGTCGGGTCAGACCATCGAAGTCAAAGGTCCGAAAGGCACCCGCAGCTTCACCGCAACCGATGACGTCACCCTGACGGTCGAAGACAACGTGGTCAAAATCGACCCGCGTGGTTCGTCCAAGCGTGCGCGTCAGCAGTGGGGCATGAGCCGCACCATGGTCGCCAATCTGGTGACCGGTGTGACCGAAGGCTTCAAGAAGGAACTGGAAATCCAGGGCGTGGGTTACCGCGCTCAGATGCAGGGCAACACCCTGAAGCTGAACCTGGGCTACAGCCACGATGTTGATTTCGTTGCTCCGGAAGGTGTCACCATCACCGCGCCGAAGCAGACCGAGATCGTTGTGGAAGGCATCGACCAGCAGCTGGTGGGCGAAACCGCGGCGAAAATCCGCGAGTGGCGCCGTCCCGAGCCGTACAAAGGCAAGGGCATCCGCTACAAGGGCGAGTTCATCTTCCGCAAGGAAGGCAAGAAGAAGTAAGGACGAACACAATGGCAAACAGCAAAAGAACCCTGTTTCTGAAGCGCCGCCTGCGCGTTCGGAACAAACTTCGCAAGGTCAACGCGGGTCGTCCGCGTCTGTCCGTACACCGTTCGAACAAGAACATCTCCGTTCAGCTGATCGACGACGTACGTGGCGTGACCCTGGCCTCGGCCTCGACCCTGGAAAAGGATCTGGGTGTTGTTGGCAAGAACAACGTCGAAGCGGCCACCAAAGTGGGCGCAGCCATCGCCGAGCGGGCCAAGAAGGCCGGCGTCGAAGAGGCTTATTTCGATCGTGGCGGCTTCCTGTTCCACGGCAAGGTGAAGGCAGTTGCCGACGCTGCGCGTGAAGGCGGCCTGAAAATCTAAGACCTGTGGGCGGGTTTCGATCCGCCCCGATGATCCGGGGGCCTCGACGTCAGTCGAGGCTCACTTGGATTGAAGAAAACGGCGCCAAGCGCCACATGAGAAAAGGGATGCCAAATGGCAGAACGTGAAAACCGTCGGGGCCGTGGCCGCGACCGTGAAGAAGCGCCGGAATTTGCCGATCGTCTGGTCGCAATCAACCGCGTGTCGAAAACCGTAAAAGGTGGTAAGCGCTTTGGCTTCGCCGCTCTGGTGGTTGTTGGCGATCAGAAAGGCCGCGTGGGCTTTGGCAAAGGTAAAGCGAAAGAAGTACCTGAAGCCATCCGTAAGGCGACCGAGCAAGCCAAGCGTCAGATGATCCGCGTGCAACTGCGCGAAGGTCGGACTCTGCACCACGATATCGAGGGCCGTCACGGCGCCGGTAAAGTGGTCATGCGCACCGCACCGGAAGGTACCGGTATCATCGCCGGTGGTCCGATGCGTGCCGTGTTCGAAATGCTGGGCGTTAAGGACGTTGTGTCCAAATCGCTGGGCTCGCAGAACCCGTACAACATGATCCGCGCCACCATCGACGGCCTGAAGAAAGAACAGAGCCCGCGTTCGGTTGCCGCGCGTCGTGGCAAAAAGGTCGCCGATATCCTGCCCAAGCGGGATGAAGCACCGGCTGAAGCCGAAGCGTAAGGAGAGCGAGCAATGGCAAAAACCATCGTCGTCAAGCAGATCGGTTCCCCGATCCGTCGCCCCGCCGAACAGCGCGCAACCCTGATCGGTCTGGGCCTGAACAAGATGCACAAGACCCGCGAATTGGAAGACACTCCGTCGATCCGCGGCATGGTCAACAAGATCCCGCATCTGGTTGAGATCATCGAAGAGCGCGGCTGAGCGCCAAATTCGAAAGACTAATGAACGCCTCCGATCTGATCGGGGGCGTTTTCTTTTTTAGCCGTCGCCTGCGCGGAATGTCGGAAGACCGCCTTTTGCGGTGAACTAGGCCAAAGCCTGGCCAGGAGCTCACAGGTAGACACCTTTTTGCCCTCTGTCCTGACCATAAAATTAAAACCTAGCCAAACGGCTAACTTTTTCTTGACGCGGGAGGTGTGTTGAAATACTTAGCCTTATGGCTAACAAACTCGATACATTTTTTTCTGCGCTGGCCGATCCGACCCGGCGTGCCGTGATCGAACGGCTGATCACTGGCCCAGCGGCCGTGTCAGAGCTGCACGAAGCGCACGACATGGCGCTGCCATCGTTTCTGAAGCATCTCGGCAAGCTGGAATCCGCTGGAATGATCCGTTCGGAGAAGATTGGTCGGGTTCGCATGTTGCATATCGAAGCCGCCCCGATCGCCGAGGCGGAAGGTTGGTTGAAACAACAACGTCACCTCTGGGAAGGCCGGCTGGATCGCCTGTCCGCACTTGCCGAGCAAATTGAAAAGGAATCCGATGATGGCTGATTACGAAACTTTGATCCTGGAACGCGAGATTGCCTGTGCTCCCGACCGGCTGTTTCAGGTGTTGACCGACCGGGAATTGCGCCAGAAATGGGCCGCACCGGACGATGAAAGCGTAGTTTTGATCGATGTTTTCGACTGTCGTCCCGGAGGCCGTGAGGAAACGCGATGTGGACCGAAAGAAGCGCCCGAGTTCAATACGACCAGCCTGTTCCACGTAGTCTCGCCGGAGTTTCTTTCATTGACCGAAACGCTGGTCATTCAGGGAGAGTTGGTCTCGGTCTCGCTGTGCGGCCACGAAATCATGCCGAATGGCCAAGGCAGTACGCTGCGCGTCACGTTGCAGATCACAAGCCTGGCGGGGCCAGAACTGTTTCAGGACTACAAAGGTGGCTGGTCTGCTGCTTTGGACAACCTGTCCCGGCTTGCGGCCAGTAGCGGTCACTCCTGATTTGTGCCGCCATGCCAAAAATGCATAGCGGCCAGTCCAAAACCATCGTTGTTAGCGATAACTGAAGTCCCTATCTCAACCCTGTCCAAGACAGGAACCAAGTAAGTGACATCGGGGAATACGCCCCGACATTCGAAAGGAAATGAGATAATGGCACACACAGTGACCCTGACACATGGCGGCTTCAACCTGACCGCCCGTATCGCAAACCTGATCGAGCGCGTGAAGGAAAACCGCGCCCGGGCCAGCGAGTACACCCGCACGTATACCGAGCTGCAGCGTCTGAGCGACCGCGAGTTGAACGACATCGGCATCCGCCGGTGCGACATCGCCGACGTCGCCCGCGAGCATGCCTACTGCTCGTAAGATACGGGACGACAACAGATGAAGCAGAGGCGCCCAAGTGGCGCCTCTTTTGTGTTTACGGATCCCAAGCAGGCAGGAAAATAGTTGTTACCACAACTGCGACGTTGCGCGACGCCGGGAATTGGGTCACTCCAATGAAGGCAAGCCGTCAAGATGGGAACATCATACCCGATCAACTTTTCGCGGCGTCGGGCCCTTGCCCGGCCGAACGAAAATCTTGACCGGTTTTTCCACGAGGATACCGTCTCGATCCATTTGTACGGGCGCCGGATGCGGGCGATTATGCGAAAGAACCATGGCGGAATACCACATCCTGACAGCCTGGTCGGGCGACTTGTGGCCAAACATGGAATTGTGCCCCAAGACGCGCCCATTGCTGGCCGCGACGACTGAGCCGCTGCTGCCGGGCAATCAAAACTTGCAACTCGGGGCCCGAGGCTGTACTGGGCTCCGGTGGCGTGTTTGCCACGAGAATCAAAACCAAGAAATGCCGTGTTTGACCCATCACGCTTCGGGGTCAATTCCGGCGAAGGAGAAGCGACATGAAACTGCACGAATTGCGCGACAATCCCGGCGCCGTCAAGAAACGGACCCGCGTTGGCCGTGGTCCTGGCTCGGGCAAAGGTAAAATGGGTGGCCGTGGTATCAAAGGCCAGAAATCCCGTTCGGGTGTGGCCATCAATGGCTACGAAGGCGGCCAGATGCCTCTGTATCAGCGCCTGCCCAAGCGCGGCTTCAACAAGCCGAACCGCAAGGAATTCGCCGTGATCAACCTGGGCCTGATCCAGAAATTCGTCGACGCCGGCAAACTGGACGTTAAATCGGCCATCACCGAGGACGCACTGGTCGCCTCGGGTCTGGTGCGCCGCAAGCTGGACGGTATCCGCGTTCTGGCCAAGGGCGAAATCAGCGCCAAGCTGAACCTCGAAGTGACCGGCGCCTCGAAAGCGGCGATCGAAGCCGTGGAAAAAGCGGGCGGTTCACTGAAGGTCACAAAAGCCGCTGCGGCAGAGTAAGCGCTTGTGAGCGGGCGCCGACCCGCTTACATAGACCTCAGAGTTTTCCAAGACGCCGCCCGAGCCGGAAAACGGTTCCGGGCGGCGTTTTCATAAGAGAGACCGATTTATGGTATCAGCAGCAGAACAAATGGCAGCCAACACAAGCTGGTCTGCCCTTGGCAAGGCCACCGATCTGCGCAACCGCATCCTGTTCACGCTGGGTTTGCTGATCGTCTATCGTCTGGGCACCTTTATTCCGGTGCCGGGGATCGACGGTCAGGCGCTGCGCGAGTTCATGGAGCAGGCGGGGCAGGGCATCGGTGGGATGGTTTCGATGTTCACCGGCGGGGCGCTGGGGCGGATGGGTATCTTTGCCCTCGGCATCATGCCCTATATTTCGGCATCGATCATCGTACAGCTGCTGACCTCGATGGTGCCCGCGCTCGAACAGCTCAAGAAAGAGGGCGAGCAGGGCCGCAAGAAAATCAACCAGTACACTCGTTTCGGCACCGTGGCGCTGGCCACCGTGCAGGCCTATGGCCTTGCGGTTTCGCTGGAATCGGGCGATTTGGCGACCGATCCGGGCCTGTATTTCCGCCTGTCCACGATGATCACGCTGGTCGGCGGCACCATGTTCCTGATGTGGCTGGGTGAACAGATCACCGCGCGCGGTATCGGCAACGGCATCTCGCTGATCATCTTCGTCGGCATCATCGCCGAGGTTCCGGCCGCACTGGCCCAGTTTCTGGCCTCGGGCCGTTCGGGCGCGATCAGCCCTGCCGTGATCGTCGGCGTGATCGTGATGGTGATCGCCGTTATCACCTTCGTGGTGTTCATGGAGCGCGCGCTCCGCAAGATCCACATCCAGTACCCGCGCCGCAATGTCGGCATGAAGGTCTACGAGGGCGGCTCGAGCCACCTGCCGGTCAAAGTCAACCCGGCCGGCGTTATTCCGGCGATCTTCGCCAGCTCGCTGCTGCTGCTGCCGGTCACGATCTCGACCTTCTCGTCGGGCGCTGCAAACGGGCCGATCATGTCGTGGCTGCTGGCAAATTTCGGACCGGGACAGCCGCTGTACCTGCTGTTCTTCGCTTCGATGATCGTGTTCTTTGCCTATTTCTACACGTTCAACGTGTCGTTCAAGCCGGATGACGTGGCGGACAACTTGAAAAAGCAGAACGGCTTTGTGCCCGGCATCCGTCCCGGAAAGAAGACCGCCGAGTATCTGGAATACGTGGTCAACCGCGTACTGGTTCTGGGCTCGGCCTATCTGGCGGCGGTCTGCCTGCTGCCTGAAATTCTGCGCGGCCAGTTCGCCATCCCGTTCTATTTCGGCGGTACCTCGGTTCTGATCATCGTCTCTGTGACCATGGACACGATCCAACAGGTTCAGAGCCACCTGCTGGCGCATCAATACGAAGGGCTGATCGAAAAGTCCCAGTTGCGCGGCAAAGGCAAGAAACGCGGCAGGAAGGGACCCGCTCGTCGATGAATATCATTCTTCTGGGCCCCCCGGGGGCAGGCAAGGGTACGCAGGCACGTCACCTGGTTGAAACGCGGGGCATGATCCAGCTCAGCACCGGTGACATGCTGCGCGAGGCCCGCAGCTCGGGAACCGAGATGGGCAAGAAGGTGGCCGCGATCATGGACGCGGGCAAGCTTGTCACCGACGAGATCGTGATTGGCTTGATCGAAGAGAAGCTGACCACCGAAAAGGGCGCCGGCTTCATCTTCGACGGCTTTCCGCGCACCTTGGCCCAGGCTGACGCCTTGTCGGCCCTTCTGACCAAGCTGGGCCAGTCGCTGCACACCGTGATCGAAATGCGCGTGGATGACGAGGCTCTGGTTGAACGGATCACTGCCCGGTCGACTTGTGGCGGTTGCGGCGAGGTCTACAATGACAAGACCAAACCGATCCCGGCCGATGGCAAATGTACCAATTGCGGCAAGGAAAACGATTTCGTCCGTCGTGCCGACGACAACGAGGAAAGCCTGCGCACCCGGCTTATGGAATATTACAAGAAGACCTCACCGTTGATTGGCTATTACTACGCCAAGGGCGATCTTCGACCGGTGAACGGGCTGGCGGACATCAAGGAAGTCCGGGCCTCGATCGCAGCCATATTGGGTTAAGCTTGCAAAGGGCTTGACGCCAAGCCCAAAAGCCCATATCGACCCCCATCCCTTTGGGGAATCAATCGCGCATGCGGGATTCGTTCCGCATGTATAGACCACCTCGAATAATGCTGAACCCTCTGGCCACACTGCCACGGTTAGGCGTTGTGAAAAAAGGTTCTGGAACTACGGAACCGCAACGAAAGGAAAGTGACACGTGGCACGTATTGCCGGCGTAAACATCCCGACTGCAAAGCGGGTACCAATCGCCCTCACATATATCACCGGTATCGGCAACACCTCGGCCAAAGCGATCTGCGAAGCCGTTGGCATCGACACGACTCGTCGCGTCAATGAACTGTCGGATGCCGAAGTTCTGGCCATCCGCGAATACATCGACGCCAACTTCACCGTCGAAGGTGACCTGCGTCGCGAAGTTCAGATGAACATCAAGCGTCTGATGGACCTGGGCTGCTATCGCGGTCTGCGTCACCGCCGCAACCTGCCGGTTCGCGGTCAGCGTACCCACACCAACGCTCGTACCCGCAAAGGCCCCGCAAAGGCCATCGCTGGTAAGAAGAAATAAGGGAGGGTCTGACTGATGGCACGTGACAAGACTCGCGTTAAGCGCAAAGAGCGTAAGAACATCGCATCGGGCGTCGCCCATGTGAACTCGACCTTCAACAACACCAAGATCCTGATCTCGGACGTGCAGGGCAACGCCATCGCTTGGTCGTCGGCCGGCACCATGGGCTTCAAGGGATCGCGGAAATCGACCCCCTACGCCGCTCAGATGGCTGCAGAAGACGCAGGCAAGAAGGCGCAGGAACATGGCGTCAAGACGCTGGAAGTCGAAGTTCAGGGCCCCGGTTCGGGTCGTGAATCGGCTCTGCGTGCGCTGGCTGCCGTGGGCTTCAATATCACGTCGATCCGCGACGTGACCCCGATTGCCCACAATGGCTGCCGCCCGCCGAAGCGCCGCCGCGTCTAACCGATCGAATTACCAGGCTGGGGCCGTGTTTTTACACGGCCCCGGTTCGCCGTTTTGAAACCTCGGGCGTCTGCACCTGATTGGTCATGGGGCGCAGACAGGAATGGAGGGATTACATGATCCACAAGAATTGGGCAGAATTGATCAAGCCGACCCAGCTGGAAGGCAAGCCGGGCAACGATCCCGCGCGGCAGGCAACCCTTGTTGCGGAGCCGCTGGAGCGTGGCTTTGGTCTGACCCTGGGCAACGCGCTGCGCCGTGTTCTGATGAGCTCGCTGCAAGGCGCGGCCATCACCAGCGTCCAGATCGACAACGTCCTGCACGAGTTCAGCTCGGTCGCAGGCGTTCGTGAAGACGTCACCGACATCATCCTGAACCTCAAGCAGGTTGCTCTGCGCATGGAAGTCGAAGGGCCCAAGCGCCTGTCGATCAATGCCAAAGGCCCCGCAGTTGTCACCGCCGGTGATATCAGCGAAAGCGCCGGCATCGAGGTTCTGAACCGTGATCACGTCATCTGCCACCTGGACGATGGCGCCGAGCTGTTCATGGAACTGACCGTCAACACTGGCAAAGGCTATGTCTCGGCCGAGAAGAACAAGCCCGAAGATGCACCCATCGGCCTGATCCCGATCGACGCGATCTATTCGCCGGTCAAGAAGGTCGCCTATGACGTTCAGCCGACCCGTGAAGGTCAGGTTCTGGACTATGACAAGCTGACCATGAAGATCGAAACCGACGGCTCGATCACACCCGAGGACGCGCTGGCCTTTGCCGCGCGCATCCTGCAGGATCAGCTGTCGATCTTCGTCAACTTCGACGAACCGGAATCGGCTGGCCGCCAGGACGAGGACGATGGTCTGGAGTTCAACCCGCTGCTGCTGAAGAAAGTGGACGAGCTGGAGCTGTCGGTCCGTTCGGCAAACTGCCTGAAGAACGACAACATCGTCTATATCGGCGATCTGATCCAGAAGACCGAAGCCGAGATGCTGCGCACTCCGAACTTCGGCCGCAAGTCGCTGAACGAGATCAAGGAAGTGCTGTCCGGCATGGGTCTGCACCTCGGCATGGATGTCGAGGATTGGCCGCCCGACAACATCGAAGATCTGGCGAAGAAATTCGAAGACGCGTTCTAAGCGCGTCTTCGCCAATGCCCGGGCTGCCGGGGACCGTATGGGCATTTCCGCCCCAAGGAGAGCCGGTGACACGCATCGCCGGCCAGACAAAGCAAAACGCGAAAGAAGGAATTGAAAAATGCGTCACGCACGTGGTTACCGCCGCCTGAACCGTACTCATGAGCACCGCAAGGCCCTGTTCTCGAACATGGCCGGCTCGCTGATCGAGCACGAACAGATCAAGACGACCCTGCCCAAGGCAAAAGAACTGCGCCCGATCGTTGAAAAACTGATCACGCTGGGCAAGCGCGGCGACTTGCACGCCCGCCGTCAGGCCGCAGCTCAGCTGAAGGAAGACAAGGACGTCGCCAAGCTGTTCGAGGTTCTGGGCCCGCGCTACAAGGACCGTCAGGGCGGTTATGTCCGCATCCTGAAAGCCGGCTTCCGCTATGGCGACATGGCTCCGATGGCGATCATCGAATTCGTTGATCGCGACATCGACGCCAAAGGCGCAGCCGACAAGGCCCGCGTTGCCGCTGAAGAAGTGGACGTTGACGAAGAATAAGAACCGGCCGCATTGCCGTTTCATGGCCCCTGTCCGGACATCCCGGTCAGGGGCTTTTTCTTATGGATCGCCTCGGTCGCGGCGGACATGGCAGCGGCAAGGTTTCGCGTGCTCTATTGCATTCGCGTGCCGACCTCCGCATATCTTCGGCGGATGATGAACGGAGCTGTCATGATACGCACGATCCTGGCCTTATGCCTGATGACACTGGCCACCCATGCCGGTGCCGAGACGCGGGTTCCTCAGTCACAGGTCGAGATTTCGATGGGTTTTGCCCCGGTGGTCAAAAAGGCGGCCCCGGCGGTGGTGAACATCTATGCCAAGATCGTCCGGCCCGGGCGCAGCAGCCCGATTTTCACGGATCCGTTCTTTCGCGACTTTTTTGGCGGCGGGTTCGGTGTGCCGCGGCCGCGGGTTCAAAACTCGCTGGGGTCGGGCGTCATCCTGACCGAGGACGGCTATGTTGTCTCGAACTATCACGTTGTTGGCACCGCGACCGAGATCCGGGTCGTGACCACGGATCGTCGCGAGTTCCAGGCCGAGGTCGTTCTGGGCGACGAGGAAAGCGACATCGCCATCCTGCGCCTGCAGGACGCGCAGGGACTGCCGTTTCTGCGTCTGCGGGATTCTGACCATGTCGAGGTGGGGGAGTTGGCTCTGGCCATCGGCAATCCGTTCGGCGTCGGGCAGACCGTTTCGTCTGGCATCATCTCGGGGCTGGCGCGGTCTGGCACCGCCACCGGCAATGCGCGGGGCTATTTCATTCAGACCGACGCGCCCATCAACCCGGGCAATTCCGGCGGCGCCCTGATCGACGTGAATGGTGACCTGATCGGCATCAACACCTCGATCCTGACGCGGTCGGGTGGATCCAATGGGATTGGCTTCGCCATTCCGGCCAATCTGGTCGCAGAGTTTCTGCGGCAGGCCCAGGAAGGAAACGATGGTTTCGTCAGCCCTTGGGCGGGTATGGCCGGACAGACCATGAGCGCCGACATCGCCGAATCCCTTGGGCTTTCGTTGCCGCAAGGCGTTGTGATCTCGGACCTCCATCCGCTCAGCCCGTTGGCCGAGGCCGGCCTGCGGGTCGGGGACATCGTCACGCATGTGGACGGCGAAGAGGTGAATTCTCCGGCTGAGATGAAGTTCCGCATGTCTGTGGCGGGTGTTGGTGGGACATCCGTTCTGACCCGGCTCCGCGGTAGCGAGCGCGCTGAGGTCGCCGTCGATCTGGTGCCCGCGCCCGAGACGCCTCCGGCCGAGGAAACCACTCTGGACGATCGCACGGTTCTTCCGGGAATGACGGTTGCGCGCATCAACCCGGCAATGATTGCCAAAATGGGTCTGCTGCTGTCGCAGACCGGCGTGGTCGTGGTCGACCCCGGCCCCTACGGCGCGCGAGCCGGGTTGCGGCCCGGCGATGTCATCAATGCCGTGAACGGGCGACAGGCTGAACGTCCCCGCGACATCGTTCGGGCGCTGCGCGATCCGGGGCGACGAGTGCAGATCGACCTGGTGCGCGGTGGCAAACCCGTGTCGTTGCGGTTCAGGCTGTGACCGCATGAGTGACCTGTTCGACACCGAAGGCCAGGCCTCGGAACCGGCCCCGAACCGCCCGCTGGCCGACCGGCTGCGGCCCCAGGCGCTGTCCGAGGTGATCGGGCAGCAACAGGTTCTGGGCCCCGAGGCGCCGCTGGGGGTGATGCTGGCGTCGGGCAGCCTGTCCAGCCTGATCTTCTGGGGGCCGCCTGGGGTAGGCAAAACCACGATCGCGCGGCTGCTGGCCAAGGAAACCGACCTTCATTTCGAACAGATCAGCGCGATCTTCACCGGCGTTCCCGACCTCAAGAAGGTGTTCGAGGCTGCCAAGTTGCGGCGGCGGAACGGCAAGGGCACGCTGTTGTTCGTGGACGAGATCCATCGATTCAACAAGGCCCAGCAGGACGGGTTCCTGCCGCATATGGAGGACGGGACGATCCTTTTGGTGGGCGCGACCACCGAAAACCCTTCGTTCGAGTTGAACGCTGCCGTGCTCAGCCGCGCGCAGGTGCTGGTGCTGGAACGGCTGGACCTGGCCGATCTGGAACGCCTGACACAGCGTGCCGAAAAAGAGCTGGGCAAGGCGCTGCCCCTGACACCCGCGGCGCGGGACGCGCTGCAGGAAATGGCGGATGGAGACGGCCGGGCGCTGTTGAACCTGATCGAACAGATCGCGGCCTGGTCGGTGGACGCGCCGCTGGACCCCGACGCGTTGGCCAAACGCCTGATGCGCCGCGCCGCGAAATACGACAAGTCGGGGGACGAGCACTACAATTTGATCTCGGCGCTGCACAAATCAGTGCGCGGGTCCGACCCGGATGCGGCATTGTACTGGTTCGCCCGGATGCTGACCGGGGGCGAGGATCCGCGATACCTGGCCCGCCGCATCACCCGGATGGCGGTCGAGGATATCGGTCTGGCCGATCCGCAGGCCCAGTCGATCTGCCTGCATGCCTGGGAAGTGTACGAGCGGCTCGGGTCGCCCGAGGGTGAGTTGGCGCTGGCGCAGGCGGTCGTGTATCTGGCGCTGGCGCCCAAATCCAACGGGGCCTATGTGGGCTACAAGGCGGCGATGCGGCTGGCCAAACAGTCGGGCAGCGAGCCGCCACCCAAACACATCCTGAACGCGCCGACCGGGTTGATGAAGGATCAGGGCTATGGCGCGGGCTATGCCTATGACCACGATGCCGAGGACGGGTTCTCGGGGCAGAACTACTTTCCCGAGACCATGAAACGCCCGGTCCTGTACCAGCCAGTCGAACGCGGGTTCGAGCGCGAGTTGAAAAAGCGTCTGGACTACTTTTCGAAACTGCGCAGTCAACGCAAGGGGCCGTGACGCAAGGTCAAATCAGGCCGTGCCGTCGCGTTCTGCGCGACACCCGAGGCGTGCCCGGGTTTCCCTAGGGTTACATGCCGCCAGTGAGGAGCGCAGATGACCGTTTCCATAGACAAGACAGACGACGTGTGGACCATCATCCACGACCGGCCCCTGGCCAGAAACGCCGTGGATGCCGAACACGCGGCAGCCCTGGCCGAGGCCTTCATCGCCTTCGAGGACAGCGCGGCCAAAGCCGCCGTGTTCTGGGGCAAAGGCGGCAATTTCTGCGCGGGCTGGGACCTCAAGATGGCAGCCACGCTGTCTGACCCGGACCTGCGCGAGCCCTATTTCGACAAGCACGCTTTTCCGATCGGGGCGGCGCCGTCGCTGCTGGGCCCGATGGGCCCATCGCGGCTGGAGCTGTCAAAGCCGGTCATCGGCGCAATCGAGGGTGCCGCAGTGGCCGGCGGCATGGAACTGGCCCTGTGGTGCGACATCCGGGTGATGGCCGAGGACGCTTATATGGGCGTCTATTGTCGCCGCTGGGGGATCACGCTGATGGATGGCGGTTCGGTGCGGCTGCCACGGCTGGTCGGGCAGGGCAAAGCGCTTGAGATTGCGCTGACCGGGCGCAAGGTCAGGGCTGACGAGTGCGAACGGATCGGGCTGGCCGAGAAAATCGTGCCGCAAGGTGAAACCCGCAAGGCGGCTGAAGCGATGGCGCACGAGATCGCCCGGTTCCCGCAGGAGGCCGTCCGCGCCGACCGCCGCTCGATCATCGAAACCCGGGGGATGCCGATGCGCGAGGCGTTGAAGGTCGAATGGGCCAACGGGCTGGACGCCATCCGCCGCGAGGGCACATCCGGCGCGGCTCGGTTCCGCGATGGGGCCGGGCGGCACGGGGATTTCACTGATATCTGAGCGGCCTTGGCCCGCGAACCCGTGAGCCTGCTTGACTCTTGCCTTGCGGCGCGCGACAGACGCGGATGTTTTCTGAGGCACTGACACGGGCGATTTTTCGGGCGCGCAGCATCCGGTCGCAAGGGGTATTGGCATGAGCGGCGTACAGATGATCACGGTCGAGCCGGGCGACGGCGACCAACGGTTGGACCGCTGGCTGCGGCGCCTGTTCCCGCATGTCAGCCAGGGCCGGATCGAAAAGATGTGCCGCAAGGGCGAACTGCGCGTGGACGGCGGGCGGGTCAAGGGCTCGACGCGGTTGCTGGCGGGGCAGGTGGTGCGCGTGCCGCCCCTGCCGGACCCGGATCACAAACCGGCCCCGGCCCGCCCCCGCGTGACCGATGCCGATGCGAAAATGATCCAGTCCTGCGTGATCTATCGCGACGACCACGTGTTGGCGCTGAACAAACCCCACGGCCTGCCCGTCCAGGGCGGTAGCGGTCAGGCCCGGCATGTGGATGGCCTCGCCGAGGCACTGCGCTTTGGCTATGACGAGAGCCCGCGGTTGGTGCACCGGCTCGACAAGGACACCTCGGGCGTGCTGCTGATGGCGCGTACGCGCGAAGTGGCCAAGGGGCTGACCGCGGCCTTCCGGCATCGCAACACGCGCAAGATCTACTGGGCGCTGGTGGCAGGCGTGCCGACCCCGTATCTGGGCGAGATCAAGACCGGGCTGGTCAAGGCCCCCGGTCATGGCAAGCAGGGGGAGGGCGAAAAGATGATCGCCGTCCACCTGAACGAGATCGACAGCACACCGGGTGCCAAACGAGCCCATACACTTTATGCCACGCTGTATCGGGTGGCGGGGCGTGCATCTTGGGTCGCGATGGAGCCCGTCACCGGCCGCACGCACCAGCTGCGCGCGCACATGGCGGCCATCGGGCACCCGATTATCGGCGATGGGAAATATGGCGGCTCGGGTCAGGAAAACCTAGGCGATGGCTGGGGCGCGCAATTGGGCGGGGTCATCAGCAAAAAGCTGCATCTGCACGCCCGAACCGCGTCCTTCAAGCATCCGATGACCGGCAAGCAGATCACGATCAACGCTCCGCTGCCACCGCACATGAAGGACAGCTGGGACACCTTGGGCTGGACCGAGGATCTGGCCGCCGAGGACCCGTTTGAGGAGTTGCAATGACCGCGCCTCTGCGCCTGGTTCTGTTCGATGTCGACGGGACGCTGGTGGACAGCCAGGCCAGCATCGTGTCGGCCATGACCGCCAGTTTCCAGGCTCTGTCCCTTCCGGTGCCGGATCGCGCGGCGATCCTGTCGATCGTGGGGCTGTCCTTGCCGATTGCAATCGCACGCCTCGCGCCGGATCAGTCACAGGCAACTCAAAGCCGGTTGGTCGAGGGTTACAAAGAGGCGTATCACGCTCATCGGCTTGAGATGGGGGCGGCAAGTTCACCGCTCTATCCCGGCGCGCGCGAGGTTATCAGATCGTTGCAGGCCGTGCCCGAGATCCTTCTGGGCGTGGCGACGGGTAAATCGCAGCGGGGGTTGGATGCCTTGCTCGAGGCGCACGGGTTGGATTCTGTCTTCGTTACCCGTCAGGTGGCGGACCATCATCCATCCAAGCCGCATCCCTCGATGATCGAAACGGCGCTTTTTGAAACAGGGGTTTCGGCCGGTGATGCCGTGATGATCGGCGACACCAGCTTTGACATGGAAATGGCGCGGGCCGCCGGGGTTGCGGGGATCGGTGTGGGCTGGGGTTATCATGATCGGTCGCAGCTAGGTGCGGCGTCCGCGGTGATCGACCGGTTCGAGCAGCTGCCCGGCGTCCTGACCGCAGTCTGGGGATAACGACATGAGTGAGTGGAAACCGAAACGCTTTTGGACAGGCAGTGCCGTGGTCGCGACCGATGGTGGCTATACCATCGAATTGGACGGCCGCCGCGTGCGGACACCGGCCAAGGCTGCTCTGGTCCTGCCCACCCGGGCCATGGCCGAGGCGGTGGCCCGCGAATGGGACGCGCAGGAAAAGGAAATCGATCCGGCGACGATGCCCTTCACCCGTTCGGCCAACGCGGCAATCGACAAGGTGCAGCATCAGCACGCGGAAGTTGCCGACATGTTGTCGGACTATGGCGATTCGGACCTGCTGTGCTATCGCGCAACGCACCCCGAAGCCCTGATCGAACGTCAGCGCCACGAATGGGATCCCGCGCTGGACTGGGCCGCGGAAACGCTGGGCGCCAGGCTGATCCCAGTTGAAGGCGTACGGCATCAGCCTCAGGCCCCCGAGGCACTGGACAGGCTGCGTCGGCAGGTTCACGACCTGGACGCGTTCCGTCTAGCGGCGTTTCACGACCTTGTGAGCCTGTCGGGTTCGTTGATTCTGGGTTTTGCCGCTGCCCAAAACTGGCGCAAACCGGACGAGATATGGCGCATTTCTCGGCTGGATGAATCCTGGCAGGCCGAGCAATGGGGGGACGACGACGAGGCGGTCCAAGCCGCCGAACTCAAGAAGATTGCCTTTTTGCATGCGAAAACCTTCTACGATCTATCGGTTTGAGCCTTTCTGGTCCTGATTTGAGAGGCTTGGGCGGCTGCCTTGCCGGGAACATATCGTTTTCACTGATCCGACCCTTGACGTTTGTTTATGAATGCGCCCAAACTCGGGCGCACTAAAGGGGAGACACCTTTGGGGTAACCTATCCGGCTACCTTTGTGTGTCGGACAAGATCCGTCCCGGGATGGGGCGGGAAATCAGGAAGAGGTAAAAATGAAAAAATCCGTAATCTTGGGCGCGGCGACGATTGCCGGTCTTGCTGCCGGCGCGGCCGCGGCAGGAACCATGGACGACGTCAAAGCGCGCGGCAAGCTGAACTGCGGTGTAACCACCGGTCTGGTTGGCTTTGCTGCACCTGACGCGAATGGCGAATGGCAGGGCTTTGACGTTGCTGTATGCCGCGCAGTAGCCGCCGCCGTTCTGGGTGACGCGAACGCTGTTGAATTCGTTCCCACCACCGGCAAAACCCGCTTCACCGCTCTGGCTTCGGGCGAAGTTGACATGCTGGCCCGTAACACCACCTGGACCTTCAGCCGCGACGTCGACCTGAAGTTCGAATTCGTGGGTGTGAACTACTACGACGGTCAGGGTTTCATGGTGCCCAAGGCACTGGGCGTCAGCTCGGCCAAGGAACTGGACGGCGCGACCGTCTGCATCCAGACCGGCACCACCACCGAGCTGAACCTGGCGGACTTCTTCCGCTCGAACAACATCAGCTACGAGCCGGTTCCGATCGAAACCAACGCCGAAGCGCAGCAGCAGTACCTGGCAGGTGCCTGTGACGTTTACACCACCGACGCCTCGGGCCTGGCCGCAACCCGCGCCACGTTCGAAAACCCCGGTGATCACGTTCTGCTGCCCGAAATCATCTCGAAGGAGCCGCTGGGCCCGCTGGTCCGTCACGGCGACAACGAGTGGGGCGACATCGTTCGCTGGACCCTGAACGCGCTGATCTCGGCTGAAGAGCTGGGCATCACCTCGGCCAACATCGACGAGATGGCTGCAGGTACCGAGAACCCGGAAATCAACCGTCTGCTGGGTAGCGAAGGCACCCTGGGCGAGATGCTGGGTCTGGACGCACAGTGGGCCATGCGCGCCGTCAAGGCGGGTGGTAACTACGGTGAAGTGTTTGCCAAGAACATCGGTGAGGAAACCCCGATCGGTCTGGCACGCGGTCTGAACGCACAGTGGACCGATGGTGGCCTGCTGTACTCGCCGCCGTTCCGCTAAAATCCACGGAAAAGGGCGCAGGGCAACCTGCGCCCTTTTTTGCAAAACAGAATGCTACGGGCTGCTCGGGAGCGGGGAAAACCCTGCCGGGAAGGAAGCGTCCGAAAAGCACGGGGATCCCAAAATATGTCGACTATGACTGACCCACCGAAGGCTGACTTTCGGTTGTCGATGCTCATAAACGATACACGCTATCGCTCTCTTACATTTCAGGTGATCGCGGCAATCGTTATTGCGCTCAGCATCTGGTATCTTGGTAACAACCTGATCCAGAACCTTAGGGCCGCAGGGCTCAACATTTCTTATTCTTTCCTGGGCGATCCGTCCGGGTATGACATCAACCAGCGATTGATCGAATATGACAGCCAGTCCTCGCATGGGCGTGCGGCTGTCGTCGGCATTCTCAACACGCTTTTGGTTGCAGTCCTGGCTTGTATCACTGCCACGGTGTTTGGCGTGATCGCCGGCGTTTTGCGCCTGTCAAACAACTGGCTTGTATCCAAGCTGATGGCGGTCTACGTGGAAATCTTCCGGAATATTCCGGTTCTGATCTGGATCATCATCATCTTCACGATCATGACCGCCGTGCTGCCGGGACCGAGGGAGTTCCGGGGCGATAACCCAACATCCAGCATGCTGTTTGATCTGTTCGCCTTTACCAACCGCGGCGTCTATGTCCCGCGCCCCGAGTTTGCGAATGGGCTGTTCGGTTCGACCTTTCTGAATTGGCTGCTGGTCATCGCGGTTTTGGTCGCTTCGTGGTTTGCGTCTCGTGAAATTGAGAAACGCGCCACGCTCAAACAGGAACAGACGGGCGAGCGTCCAAAGACCGGCCTTGTGAAGCTTGCAGTCTGGCTTGTGCCTTTTGCGCTGCTGATGATTTTGATGGGCCTGACCTGGGATGTCCCCGCTCTGAAAGGTTTTAACTTCAGCGGTGGTATCAAGGTCGGCGGTCCGCTGATCGCATTGTGGTTCGCTTTGTCGATCTATACCGGCGCCTTCATCGCAGAAAACGTACGTGCGGGTATTCAAGCGATTTCAAAAGGTCAGACCGAGGCTGCGGCCGCGTTGGGCCTGCGTCCCGGCCGGATCATGAATCTTGTGATCCTGCCTCAGGCGCTGCGGGTCATCATCCCGCCGTTGATCTCGCAATACCTGAACATCACCAAGAACTCGTCTCTGGCGATTGCAGTCGGCTATGCGGATATCACCGCAACACTGGGTGGCATCACGCTGAACCAAACCGGTCGCGCGATCGAGTGCGTCTTGCTTCTGATGCTGTTCTATCTGACAGCCTCGCTGCTGATTTCGATGGCGATGAACATCTACAACGCATCCGTCAAGTTGAAGGAGCGCTGAGCCATGGCTGATCAAACAACAAATCCGATCGCATTTGTGGCCGACGGAACCATTCCTCCGTCGCCTCCGCCGGCAAACCAGACGGGTATCGTCAAATGGCTGCGTGAGAACCTTTTCTCGGGTGTCACAAACACGATCCTTACTCTTCTGTCGATTCTGCTGATCTATGTGCTTCTCAAGAACACCTTGCCGTGGATTTTGAACGGCGTTTGGAATGCGGACTCGCTCGCGCAATGCCGCGAGATTCTGGACGGCAAGACCGGGGCCTGTTTCGCAGTTCTGACCGAACGCTGGCATCAACTGATCTACGGGTTCAAATATCCAGTAGAAGCGTATTGGCGCCCGAACTTGGCGTTTGTGCTGATGCTGGTCGCTGTGGCACCTGTTCTGTTCTTCGACCTGCCTCGTAAGCTGCTGCTGTTTACGGCGCTCTACCCGTTTATCGCTTTCTGGCTGATTTGGGGTGGAACCATCATGGTGCCCATCGTGGCCCTGCTGGGCTGTGTCGCGGCAGGCGTGGTATTCCAGAAATTTGGCCGCAACAGCTTTGCAGCCGGGTTCTTTGGGGCCATTGTCGTGGCGCTGGTCGTGTGGAATGTCGGCGGGGCACTAATTCCCGAAGACGCCAACGAAGGTGCGCTGCTGACTGCGGTGCCCAGCCGTGACCTGGGTGGTTTTATGCTGAACCTGATGTTGGGTGTGACCTGTGTGTCACTGTCTTTGCCCCTGGGTATTGCACTGGCTCTGGGTCGTCAGTCCGATATGCCGCTGATCAAGTGGGTTTGCGTCATCTTCATCGAATTCATCCGTGGCGTGCCTTTGATCACGCTGCTGTTCGTGGCTTCGGTGATGCTGGCCTATTTCTTCCCGCCTGACAGCACGGTCGACCTGTTTCTGCGCGTTGTGATCATGATCACCATGTTCTCTGCCGCCTATATCGCCGAGGTGATCCGCGGCGGTCTGGCTGCGCTTCCGCGCGGTCAGTATGAGGCAGCAGACAGTTTGGGTCTGGACTACCCGCAGGCGATGCGTCTGATCATCCTGCCACAGGCCTTGAAGATCTCAATCCCTGGTATCGTAAACGTGGCCGTTGGCCTGTTCAAAGATACCACGCTGGTTTCGGTCATCTCGATGTTCGATCTGGTGGGCATGATCCGGGGTCCCATCCTGGCGTCGACCGAATGGAACGGCGTCTATTGGGAGCTTCTGGGCTTTGCCGCGCTTCTGTTCTTCGTCGTCTGTTACGGCATCTCTCAATATTCCCAGTGGCTCGAGCGTCGCCTTGCCACGGATCATCACTAAGGAGTTCAACACATGTCTGAACTTGCAATCGACCGCGAAATTGACCGCTCTAAAATGCAGGTGAGCGACGAGGTCGCCATCGAAATCACCAACATGAACAAGTGGTACGGGTCCTTCCACGTGCTGCGCGACATCAATCTGACCGTCAATCAGGGCGAGCGGATCGTGATCGCGGGGCCGTCGGGCTCGGGCAAATCCACTCTGATCCGCTGCCTGAACGCGCTGGAAGAACACCAGCAGGGCAAAATCGTGGTGGACGGAACCGAGTTGTCGAACGATCTGAAGAACATCGACAAGATCCGGTCCGAGGTTGGCATGGTGTTCCAGCACTTCAACCTCTTCCCGCATCTGACCATACTGGAGAACTGCACGCTGGCCCCGATCTGGGTGCGCAAAACGCCCAAGAAAGAGGCCGAAGAAACAGCGATGCACTTTCTCGAAAAGGTCAAGATCCCCGAGCAGGCCAACAAGTATCCCGGCCAATTGTCGGGTGGTCAGCAGCAGCGTGTGGCCATCGCCCGCAGCCTGTGCATGCGTCCGCGCATCATGCTGTTCGACGAACCGACCTCCGCTCTGGACCCCGAGATGATCAAAGAGGTGCTCGACACGATGATCGAGCTGGCCGAGGAAGGCATGACCATGCTCTGCGTAACGCACGAGATGGGCTTTGCCCGCCAGGTGGCGAACCGGGTGATCTTCATGGATGCCGGTCAGATCGTTGAACAGAACGAGCCGGAAGAGTTCTTCAACAACCCGCAAAGCGAACGGACCAAGCTGTTCCTCAGCCAGATTCTGGGTCACTGACACGGGTTGAATACGACGTTGGAAAGGGCGGGGTGATCCCGCCCTTTTTTCATTCTAGCAACGCGCGCGGCGTGACGAATTCGATCACCTGGCCGTCGTGCCAACCGATTCCGGACCAGTCCGCCATATCAAATTGAAGAACCGTGGTCGCACAGGTCGGATAGTCGAGGAACCGCGGGTGCTCCGGTGCAGACTGGACAATACGTTCCGCAAACTCCGCGACCCCCGGATTGTGGCCCAGCAGTAGGACCGTTTGCCCCGTCGCGCTGGACAGCGCCTGCCGCATCTGCTCGGGAGCGGCATGATAGAGTTCGGGGAGGAACCGGATGTTGCGCGCGCTCAGCCCCATCCGAAGCCAGGTCTCGCGCGTGCGCACGGATGAAGAACTGAGGACCTCGTCGGGCCTATAACCCTTGCGTCGCAGCCAATCGCCGATGGCGGAGGCCGAAGCTCGCCCGCGCTTGTTCAGTGGTCGGTCATGATCGGGCAGGCCGGGATGGTCCCAACTGGATTTTGCGTGGCGGGTCAGGATAAGCGTGCGGGTCATTCCGGGTGAAAGGCTCTCATGTGATGGGCGGATTGCTCGGCCCGACGTCCGGCCCCCACGCTGAGCGGACAGGCCAGCCGGGCTGCGCATCCCTGTGTCATGCAGGCCTGACCGGGCGGAGTTCTCAGGTGGCCGTGGCAGGCGTCGACGTCATAGAACGTTTTGGCGTTCAAGGCCCCGACCGGGCAGGCCGATGCGCAGGGCGCAGGGCAATTGATACATGGCGACGGGTCGTCTGCGACGGGAATGTTGAACTCGTGATCAAAGTGCAGGGCTCCACGCAATGAAATCATCATTCCCACCGTGTCGTGCACCAGCGCGCCCACCGGGCTTTGAAACGTACGTCCCGAATTCAAAGCCCAATCTATGAATGGCGCATACGGGGGGCCGCCGAATGGATACAACGCCTGGGCGCCCAGGTTTTCCGCAAGGGTGCCGACCACTCGGAGCGACCAACGGTCGACCGGGTCTGGCTTGCCGTCCAACCACTCGGCCGAAGCGGTGAGGACCGGCCAAAAGCTGCTGCCTGCCCCGAGTAGAATAAGCGTGCCAGTATCCAACTGTTTGGCGCCACTCACCCGCGGGTGTTGCGCGCCCATAACGATCAGGCCCGCTGCCTCGGATGTGGACACCACTTGATCATAGGTCACTTGCGCCGAAACGGCAGAGCGAGGCTCCACCCCAGCTTCGTCGGTCGATCGTCCTGCCATTCCAGCCCCACGGTCATGTCGTCGTGGCCGGCCTCGGGCTGCGCCACATACGTCCCCATCAAACGATCCCAGATGGATAATGCAAAGCCATAATTGCTGTCATGTTCCCTGCGCAGCACCGAATGGTGGACCCGGTGCATGTCCGGTGTGACCAGTATTCGGCGCAGAGGGGCATCGACGACGGCGGGCAGACGGATGTTCGAATGGTTGAACAAAGCTGTGCCGTTCAGCAGGATTTCGAACAGGATGACCGCCAGCGCGCTGGGTCCCAGCAGGTAGACGAGACCGATCTTCAGGCCCATCGACAAGGCGATTTCGATCGGATGAAAGCGAACGGCCGTGGTGACATCCATGTCCCGGTCGGCATGGTGCACACGATGAAGACGCCACAGGACCGGCACCTTGTGGGTGATCAGATGTTGCGCCCAGATGGCGAAATCCAGCACCAGGACACAAAGGGTGACCTCGACCCATTTGGGCCAGTCCAAAGCGTTGAAAACTCCGACGCCCAACCGGCCGGCATCCAAGGCAGCCCCGACCGTAAGCAAAGGGAACCCGATCGCCATCGCCCGCAGTGTCAGCGTGTTCAGAAGGGTGACCGACAGGTTGGTCAGCCAGCGGCGCGATCGAGGCACGCGTAGCGGGCGGCGCGGGGCAAGCCTTTCGGCCAACGAGAAGGCCAGAAACAGCGTCAGAAAGATGCCCAAGCGGATAATGAGTTCACGCTCCATGCATTCAAATTTAAGCATGTGAGTCTGAACTGCAAGGGCGGGCTTGCCCGCGTCAGTCGGGGCGGATCAGAGATCCCGCACCATGTTCGGTGAACAGTTCCAGCAGCACGGCATTGGGGGCACGGCCGTCCAGAATGACCACGGCGCGCACGCCGCTGTGCAGCGCGTCCAGCGCGGTTTCGGTTTTGGGGATCATACCGCCTGCAATGGTGCCCTCGCGGGTCATTTCGCGGATCTGGCCAGCCTTCAACTCGGTGACGACCTCTCCAGCGGCGTTCTTGACGCCGGATACGTCCGTCAACAGCAGAAGGCGATCGGCCTTCAGCGCCGAGGCAATCGCGCCGGCGGCGGTATCGCCATTCACGTTGAACGTCTCCCCGTTTCGACCGGCCCCAAGCGGAGCGATCACCGGGATCACGTCATGCGAAAACAGATCATGCAGGATCTTGGGGTTCATTTCGGCGGGCGTGCCGACATAGCCCAGCGACGCATCGGTCTGGTCACAGGTCATCAGGTTGGCATCCTTGCCCGACAGGCCAACGGCCGTTCCACCCTGAGCATTGATGGCCTGCACGATGCGCTTGTTCACCACGCCGGACAGCACCATTTCGACCACTTCCACCGTGGCGGCATCGGTGACGCGCTTGCCGTTAACGAAGTCCGACTGGATGTCCAGCTTGTCCAGCATCGCGTTGATCATCGGCCCGCCGCCATGCACGACAACCGGGTTCACGCCGACCTGACGCATCAGCACCACGTCGCGGGCAAAGCTCTCCATCGCTTCGTCGCTGCCCATGGCGTGCCCGCCCAGCTTGATCACGACGATCGCTCCGTCATAGCGCTGCAGATAGGGCAGGGCGCTGTTGAGCGTGGCGGCGGTGGCTATCCAATCCCGGTTCATGTCCTGTTTCTTCATGGCTGTCGTCCCTCTGGCCTTCCCTGTTAGGGCCTTTGGCCGGACCTGCCAAGCCCGGAACGGGCAGGCCACAGGTTTTGTTGCGTGGCGCGCCAAAAGGGGGACGCTGTCGCGCCACGCAGATGGGCGGCACCACAGTGGTACCGCCCGAACCGATCAGCTGAATGCGCGCCGAACCGCGGGGATGTTGCTGACCGCCAGCAGGTCGACGGCCAGCACCGCAAGCAGCGTCAGCCCGACCAGCGGAAAGGCCATGGCCGTGAACAGCCCGATCAGCACCGCGCCCTTCCACAGGGGCATCTCAGCCGGCATCGGCGGCGCCGCCAGACGGCTGGCGCCGGACGGCCGCCGTTTGATCCACATGACCACGCCGGACACGCAGACAAAGATCACCGACAGGCAGAACACCACGTTCAGGACAAAGTTCCACAGACCCGCCAGACCCATATGCAGCGGAATACCCACCGCCATGGCCTTACCCATCAGCGAATAGTCCTGAAACCGCACGTCGGCCAGAATCTTGCCGGTGTACTGGTCGACATGGACGGTGCGGTCCTCGGTGGCGTCGGTCGAATCGCCGCTCATGCTGTCGCGGTTCAGGGTCCACACGCCCGTGTCACCGCTGGGGTAGGCAACGCGGAACCGGTTCTGCATGCCCAGGGACTCACCCAGCGCAACCATCGCATCGATATCGACCGGAACACCCGTCGGCACCCCGGCAATGCCCGCTTCCGAACCCGAGGCCGGCATCGGTGTCTGTTCCAGCGCCCAGGGCACGTCGTTCTGGCTGCCGTGGTTCATGCTGGCATGCAGATCGTCCGACAGTGGGACGTTGTCCCATTTCTCGGCCGGAAAGCTGCTCCAGGCCTGCACGAACTTGCCGCCCCAGATCCCGGTCCACGACATGCCCGAGATCAGGAACCCGACCAGCAGAACCGACATCCAGAACCCGGTGACCGCGTGCAGCGATTTCCACAGGGCCCGGCCCCGCGCCCGCAGGTCAGGCACCAGGGCCGCCACAACGTTTCCGCGCGACCACCACATGTAAAGGCCGGTGAACACCAGCAGCAGCGCCATCCCGGCCGCGATTTCCAGAATGCGGTCGCCGGTATCGCCCATCAGCAGGGTCGAGTGGATGTTGTCGGCCAGATCGTACCACCCCGCGCGACGGTCCCAGACCTGGATCACCTTGCTGGAATACTGGTCGATCGCTACCATGCGCTGGCCTGTTTCGGCCTTGACGCGGAACACGGTTGCCAGATCCGGTGCCTTGGGGCCGGTCCATTCGACCACGCGGCCCGGTACGCGGGCCTGCACCAGATCGGCCAGTTCGGATGCGGGCATCGCCTGTCCCGTGATCTCGACCGCGATCTTTTCTCCGTCGCGGCCATCGGCTTGGGTAATGAACATCATCATCAGGCCGGTCACCGCCAGGATGATCAGGAAGGGGACAACAAAAAGCCCCGCATAGAAGTGCCACCGCCAGGCGGCCATGTAGAATTTTTGCGCGTGCTTGCGCCGGGCCGCCTGCGCGACTCCGGTTTGGCTGTCTTGGGCCATTTCAGTCTCCAGAAATTCGAAACATCCCCGGCCGGGCGGCCGAGGTTTCAGGTCTTGTTCGCGGTTTCAGGAGAGGTGGGGCGGACCCCGTGCGTCATACCGGGCGTAAAAGCCTGCGCTGCGATGAGTGAAATCCACATGCGCCCAACGCGCGGCAATCGGCCAGTCGGCGGGCAGCACCGTCCCCACTTCGGGCAATTGGGTTGCCAGATTCACCCCGCCATAAGGGCAGGCGCTGCGTTCGTCGGTTTCGTCGTGGTCCGGGGCGTCCTCGCCCGGGTCGATCCAGCGCTCGACCGGGCCGTCGCCCGTGCAGATCACCATAAGGATCGCCCCGTCCGAGTTGCGCGTGGGCATCCAGCCCATCGGGATTGCACCGGATACCATCACGGCAACCAGCGTCAGCACCGATATGACGCGCATCAGCAGCATCATTCCAGATTGGCGATGATCGAACGTAGAGTTGGGATGCCGTCGCCTTTTTCGGACGAGGTCAGCACGATCTCCGGATAGGCGGCGGGGTGTTTGGACAGGGCACCGCGCACCTGTTCCAGAACCTTTTCTCGGTCCTTGGCCTTGACCTTGTCGGCCTTGGTCATCACGCATTGAAAGGTTACGGCGCTGGTGTCCAGCAGCTTCATGATCTCGTCATCCACGGGTTTCACGCCGTGGCGGGAATCGATCAGCACGAAGGCCCGGCGCAGGGTCTGCCGCCCGCTCAGGTACTGTTTCAGAAGGCGTTGCCACTTCTCGACCACCTTGACCGGCGCGTTGGCATAGCCATAGCCGGGCAGGTCAACCAGATACAGCTCGGGGCCTTGAGTGAAGAAGTTGATCTCTTGCGTGCGGCCCGGCGTGTTCGACGCGCGGGCCAACCCCTTGGTGCCGGTCAGAGCGTTGATCAGGCTGGATTTGCCCACGTTCGAGCGGCCGGCGAAACAGACCTCGATCCGGTCGGGGGCGGGCAGACCGTTCATTGCCACGACGCCTTTGACGAATTCGGACGGCCCGGCAAACAGCTTGCGGCCGGCCTCTATTGCGTGGTCATCGGGATCGGCCGCCAGGGAAAATGGCAGGGCTTTCATTGAACCTGCACCTTGTCTCCGAGGCGGATCATGCCTTGGCGAATGACTTCGGCGTATACTCCGAAATCCTGATGGTCCCAGCTGCGCAGAGCACCTAGCGTATCTGCGTCCCGCACTCCGGTGTCGGGGTTCGCAGTCGTTGCCATGCAGCGCGTAATCCGTTCTCGCACGTGAAACACGGCCTCGCCGATCTGCACGTCCCTATCCAGCCAATCAAATTCTTCCCACAGAGGAAGGCCATCGAACCAGATGTTGCCACGCCAGCGGCAGATCGACAGCTCGCGGCCCAGACGCTGCTCGACCGCCCGATGCGAGGCCATGTTGCACAGGCTGACCGAGGGATAGTCACTGTCGGTCATACCACGGCCAGGAACCCGGACGATCCGTGCCGATGCGGCGCGGTCGGCAGGCATCAGCGGGCTGACCCACTCCAGAAACAGGTCTTGTTCTGTGTCCGGGTGGAAGGTCAGATCGGGACGATTCGGGTGGCTGAGGGTCACGCGATCCCCGTCCAGAACGGCCGATATCGCCATCACTTGGGGCGCCTTCGAGCCGCGGCTGAAATTGGCGCAAGGCGCCCACTCGGACCCGTCGGCCTTGGACATTTCATGCGCCACCGCCCAGACGCGATCCCCGGGCATGGTCTGCCCGGGGATAACGGTGACTTCCTGCAGGGATTCTCTGCCATGGCTTTTGATCGGATGGCGCCAGATCTGCGTGACTTGCCCGGTCATTTCTTGTCCGTCCTGGGGGTTTTCTTGAACCCCGACTTGATGTTGCCAAACACATCCGGCGTATAGCCCTGGCTGCGCATGATCAGGTATTGCTGGGTGAACGTGATGGTGTTGTTTGCGATCCAGTAAACGACCAGCCCGCTGGCAAAGCTGCCCAGCATGAACATGAATACCCATGGCATCCAGGCAAAGATCATGGCCTGGGTCGCGTCGGTGGGCGCCGGGTTCAGCTTTTGCTGCAGCCACATCGAGATCCCCAGCAGCAGCGGTAGGATGCCGATGAAAATCGTCGCCATCAGCGTGCCCGGCTCAGGTCCGGCCCACGGCAGCCAGCCGAAGAAGTTGATGATCGAGGTCGGATCCGGCGCACTCAGGTCCCGGAAAGGACCGAACCAGGGGGCTTGCCGAAGTTCGATGGTGACGAAGATCACCTTGTAGAGAGAAAAGAAGATCGGGATCTGCAGCAGGATCGGTAGACAGCCGGCGGCCGGGTTGACCTTTTCCTTTTTGTACAGCTCCATCATGCCCTGCTGCATCTTCTGACGGTCGTCGCCGGCAGCTTCTTTCAGGGCTTCCATCTGTGGCTGCAATTCCTTCATCTTCGCCATCGAGACGTAGGATTTGAACGCCAGCGGGAACAGGATTGCCTTGATGATCAGGGTCAGCCCGATGATCGACCAACCCATGTTGCCGATCAGGGCGTTGATGTTGTGCAGCAGCCAGAAAATCGGCTTGGTCAGGAAGAAGAACCAACCCCAGTCAATGCTGTCGATAAACTTCTGAACGCCCTGGGCCTGATATTCGCGGATGGTCTCCCATTCCTTGGCCCCGGCAAACAGTCGGGTGGTAACCTCGGCGGATTCGCCGGGGGCAACCGTCATCGTCGGCAACACCGTTTCGGCCTGGTAGATCTTCCGACGCGCGTCATATTTCGCGGCCGCCTTGAAAGCCGACCCCGGATCGGGGATCAGCGTGGTCATCCAATAATGGTCGGTAAAGCCGATCCAGCCGTTTTCCTTGACCTGATAGACCTCGGCCTGTGCCCGTTCGTTGGGGTCGATGTCGAAATCGCGGACATCGCCATAGTCGACCTCGGACAGGGTCCCGTCGGCCATGCCGATCACACCTTCATGCAGGATGAAGAAGTTCTTCAACCCCGGCAGATCGCCATCCTCGCCGATGCCGTGGCGGGCCAGAATGCCGTATGGGGCCATTCCGACCTCGGCTCCGGTGCCGTTTTCGACGGATTGGGTCACGGTGAACATGTAATCCGCATCCACACCGATCGTGCGGCGGAATGTCAGGCCCGCGCCATTTTCCCATTTCAGGGTTACTGGGCTGTCTACCGACAGGGTCTCGCCCTGTTCCAGTGTCCAGATGGTATTCGGGCCCGGCACGTCCGAACCAGCCAAACCGGCACCGGGTGCCCACCCGTAGAGGGCGTAATAGGCCGAATTGGACCCAACGGGCGACAGCAGTTCGACGATCGGCGCGCCTTCGTCGATCGAGACCTTGTAGTCTTTCAGATACAGTTCGTCGATCCGTCCACCCGAAAGCGACAGGCTGCCCGACAGACGCGGCGTGTCGATTTGGATCCGCGGCGCGGTGGCTTCCGGCAGGGTTTCCTCTGCGGTGGCGGTTGCCTCGCCGACGGTCGTGCTTCCGGCGCTGGGCGTCTGAATCTCTTCCCCCTCCGAGGCGCTGATCTCAGCCTGCTCAGGTGTTGTGGTCGGTTCCGGCGGAGGGAACAGCACAAACCAGACCAGGATCACAAGGAAACTAAGCGCGGTTGCAAGGATGAGATTCTTGTTCTGATCGTCCATCTGGGACAGCCACCTTGAGCAGTGAAAGACACCGCAGGGTTCAACAGAGTGCAGCCCAAAAGGTCAAGCGGAATCGCCCCGGAAATCGTGAGTGTAGGGCAATCCAGTCCCCGAAATCAGGATTTCCGGCTCAATTCGCGGCCAATCCGCGGTGCGCCTTCCAGTTTCGCGCGGCGGTCCTTGATCCAGTCGAGCGTATGCTCGACCGGCATCGGCTTGCCGACCCCAAAGCCTTGGACATGGTGACACCCCAATTGCGCCATCAGCGCGTGCTCGCCGGGGGTTTCCACCCCCTCGGCCAGGGTTTCAAGGTTCAACCTCTCGGCCATCATCAGAATGGCGCTGACCATTTGCTGCTGGGACGGATCCCTATCCGCATTGGACACGAAAGACCGGTCGATCTTGATGCGGGAGACATCAAAGCGTTTGATCGACGAAAATGATGCGTGACCAGTGCCGAAATCGTCCAGATCGATGCAACAGCCGAGCTTGGACAACTGGGTCACGTTGCGGGTGATGACATCATCGGGTCGGCGCGAAAAAACGGTTTCGAGGATTTCCACGGCCAGCCGGTCCGGCGAAAGGTCGAACTGGTCCAACTCCCATCGCACCCGGTCAACAAGTGAGGGGTCCCGCAATTCGTCCGATGAAAAGTTGATGCCGATCCGAGGAATGACGGCGCCGGCGCAGTCCCAGTCGCGCATAGCGCGAAAGGCGTGGTGGCGGATCGTCTGGCCCAGCTTGTCCATCAGCTTGGCCTGTTCGGCAAAAGGCAGAAACACCTGCGGCCCGACAACTCCCTTGGAAGGGTGTTCCCATCGAGCAAGGGCCTCAAACCCGGTGATGTCGCCGGTGTCCGTTGAAACCTGTGGCTGAAACCAAGGGCGGATCTGACCGGTTTCCAGAGCAGTCTCCAACTCCTTGCGGAAATTGATATGGACGACTGATCTGCGCCGCGTGGCCTCGGAGTAGGCGCGGATCGTGGAAGGCCCGTTCCGCTGTGCTTCGGCAAGCGCGGCCCGAGCGGCCTCGATCCAGCCGTCCGGCTCTTCATCGGCAACGGCAGAGTGCAGGCAGAATCCGGCAGAGCAGGACAGATAGAGGCTGGCATTGTCCAGCGGGATCGGTTCCTCCACCGTGCTTTGTATGCGTCCCGAGGTTTGGATGCAGCTTTCCAAGTCCAGATGCCGTGAGGGGCGCAACCCGATCAGAAACGTGTTTCTCGACAGGCGTGTTGCAATATCCTCGCTCCGGATCACCGCCAAGATGCGGTCGCAGAAGCGCCCTGCCACATAGTCGGCTGCCGCGGTGCCGTGCAGCTCTTCGACATCGTCGAAATCATCTAGAGACACAACGATGCAGGCTGAATCCTCTCCGGTTGCCCGCGATGTGCTGTGCAGATACTCCATCTCGGCGCAGAAAACATCACGTGGTAACAGTCCCTTGGGCCGCATGTGCGTCGCCAAAGCAGGACCGGCGCCCGGTTGCAGCCGTTGGGCGGCCGAAAACAACAAGGGCAACCCCAGGGCGACAACGACCAACGCCGTGTCGCCGCCCAGCCAGAAAGCAGCCAGGCACAATGCAGGTACGAACGCCAAAACCTGCGGCATTGCCAGAACGGTCAGCAGAGCATTCCGAAAACTTTGGAGTGAGAACCTTTTCAGCATCGATTCCGGCCTTCCAATTGGGCGAACTGAGTCCGATCGGAGGCTAGGAAATCAATCTGAGTCAGACGTTAACGCTGAAGCGGAATTTCTTCCGGATTTTCGCCGTTTTTGTCGGGGTTCAGCGTCAGTCCGGCAAAATCGAACAGCTTCGAATCCAGAAGGTGCGAGGGCCGGGCATTGGTCAGTGCGCGGAACATCACCTGCCGCCGGCCAGGGCTGTTCTTTTCCCATTGGTCCAGAATCTGTTTGACCTGCTGGCGTTGCAGGCCGTCCTGACTGCCGCACAGATCACAGGGGATGATCGGATAGTTCATCGCTTTTGCGAATTTCTCGCAATCAGCCTCGGCCACATGGGCCAGCGGGCGATAGACGAACAGGTCGCTTTCTTCGTTCACCAGTTTCGGAGGCATGGTCGCCAGACGGCCGCCGTGGAACAGGTTCATGAAGAAGGTTTCCAGGATGTCATCGCGGTGATGCCCCAGAACCACGGCCGAGCACCCTTCCTCGCGCGCGATCCGGTACAGGTTACCGCGGCGCAGGCGCGAGCACAGCGCGCAATAGGTGCGGCCCTGCGGCACCTTGTCGACCACGATGGAATAGGTGTCCTGATACTCGATCCGGTGCGGCACGCCCATGCGTTCCAGAAACTCGGGCAGCACGGTGGCTGGAAAGCCCGGCTGCCCCTGATCCAGATTGCAGGCCAGCAGGTCCACGGGCAGCAGGCCGCGCCACTTCAGCTCGTACAGAACGGCCAGCAGGGTATAGCTGTCCTTGCCGCCCGACAGGCAGACCAGCCAGCGCGGCGGCTTGCCGTCCTTGTCGTGGGCCGACGGGTCAACCATGCCGTATTGCTCAATCGCTTCGCGCGTCTGGCGCACGATGCGTTTGCGCAGCTTCTTGAACTCGGTGGTCGAGGGCGCACCGGCAAACAGCGGATGGATATCGTCAGCTTCGTCGAACATGCGCAGCCCCTACCGCAGATGCGCCGACCGGGCAAGGCCCGCCTAGCCGGACAGCCGGCCCAGCAGGACGTCGGTGTCCAGCCCCGAGACCGATCCGGGTATGCGCCCGCTTTCGCCCAGAACCCGCGTGGCAATATATCCATCGGCCACCGCACCGGGCGCGTGGCGCAGCAGCAGCGCGGCGGTCAGCAGATGCGCGGTGGCCTCGGCGAACCAGCGGGCCTCGGCCTCGGGGGGCAGGGTGGGCCAGCGGTCGCGATGCGCCTTCAGGGCGGCGTCATAACGGCGGTCGGCTCCGGTTGCCGCGTCCAGTTCGGCCTGCAAGGTCTGGGCGGCCAGCGGGTCGCGCGCAAGGCTGCGCAGAATGTCCAGGCAGATCACGTTGCCCGACCCCTCCCAAATGCCGTTCAGGGGCGCTTCGCGATAGATCATCGGCATCGGCGTGTCTTCGACATAGCCCATGCCGCCCAGCACCTCCATCGCCTCGACCGCCACGACTGGGCAGCGTTTGTTCGACACGAACTTGGCCAGCGCCACCCCGATCCGGGCAAAGGCGCAGTCTTCGGCGGTGTCCCCGTCAAAGGCGCGGGCCACGCGCAGGCCCAAGGTCAGCGCGCCTTCCCAGTCCAGCACCAGATCGGCCAGAACGGCGCGCATCAGCGGCTGGTCAATCAGGCGGCGCTGAAAGGCGCTGCGGTGGCTGACCCAGTGATGCGCTTCGGACAGGGCTGCGCGCATCAGGCCGGCGGGGGCCATCGCGGTGTCGAGCCGGGTGTGATGAACCATCTCGATGATCGTGCGCACGCCGGCCCCCTCGTCGCCCAGCTGATAGGCCAGCGCGTCATGGAACTCGACTTCGGACGAGGCATTGGCGTGGTTGCCCAGCTTGTCCTTGAGGCGCATCAGGTGGATGGCGTTGCGCTCGCCTTCCAGCCAGCGGGGCAGCAGAAAGCAGGTCAGCCCGCCCGGAGCCTGCGCCAGCGTCAGGAACCCGTCGGACATCGGGGCCGAGCAGAACCATTTGTGGCCGCGCAGCCGCCAGGCATCGCCGTCACGGTTGGCGGTGGTGGTATTGGCACGCACGTCCGAGCCGCCCTGTTTCTCGGTCATCGCCATGCCCAAGGTCGCCGAGCGTTTTTCTCCGATCGGGCGGGGGGCCGGGTCATAAGTGTCGGCGGTCAGTTTCGGGCGCCAGATTTCGGCCAGTTCGGGGTTGGCGGCCAGCGCCGGCACGGCGGCATAGGTCATGGTCAGCGGACAGCAATGGCCCGGCTCGACCTGGCTGGCCAGATAGACCATCGTGGCATGGGTGGCGTGACCGCCCGGCGCTCCGTCCCAGGCAAGTGCGGCATAGCCTGCCGATTGGCTCAGATCCATCATGTGATGATAGGCCGGGTGGAACCGCACCTCGTCCAGACGGCGGCCGCCCCGGTCGAACAGGCAGAGTTCGGGCGGGTGCATGTTGGCGTCGCGCCCGGCGTCGCGCGTTTCGGCTCGGCCCAGAGCGGCCCCGTAGGCGGCCAGCGAGGCCGCCCGCGCCCCGGCGCGCGTGGCGCAGTCCCTCAGAACCGGGTCCGAGGTCCACAGGTCAACGTCGCCGCGCTCGGGCGGTTGGTTCGTCACTTCATGCGTGGGCAGAGATTGGCGGGCGTTGGATCTGGACATGGGCGCCTCGGAGAGTTGTTGCTGAAGCCGATGTTCAGCGGCGCACCCCCCTTGGGTCAAGCGTGACGGGGTGTCAGATCAGGGCGCGTCGGGTTTGTCGTCGGGCACCGGGTCATAGCCGTCGCCGCCCCAGGGGTGGCAGCGCCCGATGCGGCGCGCGGCCAGCCATGCGCCCTTGATCGGGCCGTGCTTTTCCAGCGCTTCCAGCGCATAGGCCGAGCAGGTCGGCTGATAGCGACAGTTGAACCCCACCCAGGGGCTGAAGATCAGCCGGTAGGCCCGAATGGGCAGCGCGAGGATATGGGCAAGCAGGGTCATTTGCGCGGGCTGTGGATCTTGCGCAGGGCCTGGCGCAGATCGTCCAGCAGGGCGTCAAAGGGGCGGGCGGCGGTCACCTCGGCCCGTCCGATCAGGACATAGTCCCACCCGTCCCGGCCATGGTCCGGCAGAACGGCGCGGGCCGCCTCGCGCAGGCGGCGCTTGGCCCGGTTGCGGGCTACGGCATTGCCGACCTTTTTCGAGCAGGTGAAACCGACGCGAATGCCCTCGGCCTCATCCGGCGCGCGCTTGCGGGCCTGCACCATCATGGAAGGCGTGCCCTGTCGTCGGGCCCGTGCGGCCCTGAGGAAATCGCTGCGCTTGCGCAGCACCGACAGAGCAGGCGCGCAAACGGACGCCGCCGGGGGCATATCCCCGGGGTGGTCAGTGCCATCCACAGGGGCCTCCGGCGGCGTCATGTTCAAAACCTGAAAGGTCGCGCGGTTTATGCGCTCAGCGACTTGCGGCCGCGGGCACGGCGAGCGTTCAGGATCTTGCGGCCGGCCTTGGTGGCCATGCGCGCGCGGAAACCGTGGCGGCGTTTGCGAACCAGGTTCGAAGGCTGATAGGTGCGTTTCATCGCTCCGTCTCCAATCTTTGGCGGTCGGGTGCGGCGCGGATTCGCCTGCCCGTGGTGTTCGAAGCCCGTCCTCTACTGGGAACCGGCGGGCAAGTCAAACCCCATCGCAACGGTTTTCGTGCCTTTTGCAACAATTCTGTCGGGCGACCGGTCAAAAGTTTCAGAATCAGCCCGAGGATGGCGGATTTCTCACATTGAACCGGTGCGTGTTCAACCCGGCGTGAGGACCCTGTTGCACAGAAGGCCAAGCGCGCATCTTGTGGAGCAGATGAAGCATTCGAACCCGGAAGACAAGATGACCGAAACCACCCAGGTGCCGCGCAGTGGGCTGGCGCGACATATTCCCCTGATCGTGATCCTGACGGTTGCAGTCGTCGGGTTCTTTGCGCTGGGCGACTACCTGACTTTTGAAACCCTGCGCGACAATCGCGAGGCGCTGTTGGCCTGGCGCGATGCCAATTACTGGTCGTTGGCGGGCGTTTTCGTCCTGGTCTATGTCCTGATCGTCGCCTTCTCTCTGCCCGGTGCGGCCGTGGCGTCGATGACGGGCGGGTTCCTGTTCGGGCTGTTCGCGGGCACCGTGTTCAACGTCTTTGCCGCAACCGTGGGGGCCTCGGCGATCTTTCTGGCGGCCCGCTGGGGGTTGGGCGAGGCGTTGACGGCGCGGCTGGAGGCCTCGGAAGGCACCGTCAAGCGAATCAAGGACGGGTTGCGCGAGAACGAGATCCCGGTGCTGTTCCTGATGCGGCTGGTGCCGGTGGTGCCGTTCTTTGTCGCCAATCTGGTGCCGGCGCTCGTCGGGGTGAAGTTCCGGAACTTTCTGCTGACCACGGCGCTGGGCATCATTCCGGGCGGCATCGTCTATACTTGGATCGGCGTCGGTCTGGGCGGCGTGTTCGACCGGGGCGAGACGCCGGACCTGTCGCTGCTGACCGAGCCCTTTGTGATCGGCCCGATCCTGGGGCTGTGCGCGCTGGCGGCTTTGCCGATTCTCCTCAAACTCATCCGCGGCCGAAGGGGCCTTTGATCCATGCAAGAACTCAAGACCGACATCCTGGTGATCGGGGCCGGGTCGGGCGGCCTGTCGGTGGCCGCCGGGGCCAGCCAGATGGGCGCGGACGTGATCCTGCTGGAAGGGCACAAGATGGGTGGCGACTGCCTGAACTATGGCTGCGTCCCGTCCAAGGCCCTGCTGGCCAGCGCCAAGCTGGCCCATGCACAGAGCCATGCCGCGCCATTCGGCGTTGCCGACCACGCGCCGCAGGTGGACTATGCCGCCGCCAAGGATCATGTGCGGGACGTGATCGCGCAGATTGAGCCCATGGACAGCCAGGAACGGTTCGAAGGTTTCGGCGTGCGCGTCATTCGCGACTGGGGGACGTTTCTGTCGCCCACGCAGGTTCAGGCCGGCGATTTCGTCATCACCCCCCGCCGCGTGGTGCTGGCCACGGGCTCGTCCCCGCTGGTTCCGCCGATCCCGGGGCTGGATGGCGTGCCGTTTGAGACCAACGAGACCATCTTCGACCTGCGCGACAAGCCCGACCACCTGCTGATCATCGGCGGGGGACCCATCGGCATGGAAATGGCGCAGGCCCATGTCCGGCTGGGCTGCAAGGTGACGGTGATCGAAGGCGCGCGGGCGCTGGGCAAGGATGACCCCGAGGCGGCCGCAGTGGTATTGGAGGCTCTGCGCGCCGAAGGGGTCGAAATTCTGGAACATGCAATGGTGGCCCGGGTGCGCGGGAAGGCCGGGGCGGTCGAGGTCGTCACCGAGGACGGCGCGGTCCATGCGGGCTCGCACCTGCTGCTTGCGGTGGGACGCAAGGCCAACATTGACCGCCTGAACCTGCAGGCTGCGGGGATCGACCAAACGCGCACGGGCATCAAGGTGGATGACAGCCTGCGCTCCACCAACCGCAGGGTCTACGCGATCGGCGACGTCGCGGGCGGGCTGCAGTTCACTCATGTGGCGGGGTATCATGCCGGGGTCATCATCCGTTCGGCCCTGTTCGGGCTGCCGTCCAAGGCCAAGACGGCGCACATCCCCTGGGCGACCTATACCGACCCCGAACTGGCCCAGGTCGGCCTGACCGAGGCGCAGGCGCGCGACCGTCACGGCGACAAGGTCGAGATCGCCCGGTTCGACTATGCCCATAACGATCGCGCCGTGGCCGAACGCAAAACGACCGGGTTCATCAAGGTCATGGTCGTCAAGGGTCGCCCGGTGGGGGCCGCAATCGTGGGGCATCAGGCCGGCGAACTGATCAACTTGTGGTCTCTGGCGCTGGCCAATAACCTGAAGATGAGCCAGATCGCGGCGATGGTGTCGCCCTATCCCACGATCGGAGAGCTTAACAAACGGGTGGCGGGCGCCTATTTCTCGCCAAGACTGTTTGAGAATCAGATGGTTGAACGAGTGGTCAGGCTGGTCCAGCGCTGGATCCCCTGATCGGGAAAGGAGCGCCACTTGAACTCGCTGTCGGGTCGTTTCCTGATCTTGACGACGGTCTTCGTGATGTTGGCCGAGGTGCTGATCTTCGTGCCGTCGATCGCGCGCTTCCGAGAGGATTTTCTTCTGAACCGGCTGGAACGCGCCCAGATCGCCTCGCTCGCGCTGCTGGCAGACGACATGCTGGCCGACGAGCTGGAGGCCGAGCTTTTGGCCAATGCCGGGGTCTACAACGTGGTGCTGCGCCGGGACGAGGTGCGCCAGCTGATGCTGTCTTCCCCTATCCCAGACCAGGTCGCCAAGACCTATGATCTGCGAGGCGCCGGGCCCTGGGTTCTCATTCGGGACGCGATGATCCGTTTCTTCACGCCCGAGAACCAGGTCATTCGCGTCATCGGGCAGCCTGTCCGGGATGCGGGCCTGCTTATCGAAGTTACCATGGACAGCGCGCCCCTGCGTATGGCGATGATCGACTATGGCCTGCGCATCCTCGGCCTGTCCTTTGTCATCTCGATCATCACCGCGTTTTTCCTGTTCCTTGCGGTGCGGGTGGTTCTGGTGCGCCCGATCAAAAGCGTGGTGGGCTACATGCAGCGTTACGCCCGTGCACCCGAGGATGCGCGCGGCATCATCTCGCCCCAATCCAAGGTGACCGAACTGCGCGAGGCTGAAGAAGCCCTGCAGATGCTGCAGACCGACCTGACCCAGGCCCTGAAACAGCGCGAGAGGCTGGCACAATTGGGTGGCGCGGTGGCCAAGGTCAGCCACGATCTGCGCAACATCCTGACCTCGGCCCAGCTGTTCACTGACCGGATCGAAGCCAGCGACGACCCGCTGGTCCGACGGATGGCGCCCAAGCTGGTCAACTCGATCACCCGGGCGGTGTCCCTGTGCGAAAGTACGCTGGCCTTCGGGCGGGCCGAAGAGCCCGCGCCCACCCTGACCAAGGTGCGGTTGCGCGATATCGCTGCCGACGTAGCGTCCAGCGAGGCTCTGGCCGTAGACGGCGGCTGTATCGAAATCGCCAACGACGTTCCCGAAGACTTGGTCGTTCGGGCCGATCCGGAACAGATGTTCCGGGTCATCATGAACCTTGTGCGCAACGCACGCCAAGCACTGATGACATCCGGCCAACCAGGAAAAATCACGATTTCGGCCTGCGAAGATCAGGACGCATGGGTCATCGAGGTTCGAGATACCGGCCCCGGTTTGCCGCCACGAGCGCAGGAGAATCTGTTCACGCCGTTTCAGGGTGGTGTGCGCAAAGGTGGCTCGGGCTTGGGTCTGGCGATTTCGCAGGAACTGGTGCGCGGCCACGGGGGAGAATTGGTGCTGACCAGCACCGGCCCCGAGGGCACGGTCTTTGAAATAAGGCTCCCACGGGGAGAGATGGGTTTTTGAAATATTTTTGAAGAATCGGGTTGCACGTCCCGAACGCCGGGTCTAAATACCGCCTCACCAACGCGGACCGATAGCTCAGCTGGATAGAGTACTTGACTACGAATCAAGGGGTCGGGGGTTCGAATCCTCCTCGGTCCGCCACTGGTAACTCCCGAAAAACAGTGTTTTTGGCAGTTTGGCCCATGTGGTGAAACCGAGGTGTTTTGTCTCAAGACAACTTCGAGGCAACCGCGCTGGGTTTAATGGGGTGTTTCACCCCATTCCATATGGTCCGCCTTCCTGTAGTTCGCCGAATGCCGCCCAAACCTCGTGACAGGCGCGTTCAAACGCCACATCATCTTTTGGGATGCTGGCCTTGAAATTGGGGTAAGACATGTGGTTGCCCAAGTTCATCAGCACGGTCACGAGGTGGTTGCGCGGTATGAATGCCCGGTAACGGTAGTCGCCGCCCGGTGTCTCGATCACCTGACCGTCCATGCCATAGTCGCGCAGCAATTCGGCGTCCTGTGCGCGGCGAAACCGCAGGCAGACGCGGGATCCCATGTGCGGCCCGCTGGTGTTGCCGTCCTCATCCTTGGCAACGGCTGAGAAAAAGCCCGAACCCTCGGGCGTCGAGAATGCTACCCACATCTGCAGGTCCTCCTATTTTTGGGAAAGGGCGCGCTGTCTATCAGAAAAAATACGGGGTCGTCAAATCGAGGGGGCTTCCGCGCTGGGTTGCTTGGCCTGGAGGCGCAAACCGAGACCTCAAAATCCGGCATTGGATACGTGGGGGTTGGAGGCTATTCGTACCCATCCAGTTTTGCCGTGATCGCCTCCTGTTGCGGCGATCTTTCTGAAAGCGGTGGCTGACATCATTGAGCTGCTGTGCTGAACAGACGCTCATACCGATGGTTCCTTTGTGGGCCGGTTCGGGCCATTTGTACTTGCCGGCCGCGTTGGTGGCTTCGTCCGCAGAGCGGCCATTGGTGGACGATGCGGCGAAGAGTTGCTTTGCCCGGCGGGCTATGATTTTGGCGGCCACAGAGTTTCAATACTGCGGCGAACTGGTGGTTGGACGAGCCGAGGGGCAGGGAAGGGTTGGCTGGCTCAGTATCCGGTGCCTACCCTATGCCCACAGCCAGACTTACTCCAACTTGACCCAAGCCGCGTTTCTGGACGAGCTTTGCACACAAGCGGCTACAAATTTGACGCCGTCTAGCCCGTCGTGCACGGTTGGGTAAACAACGGACGCCTCAGGTGAAATCCCATTTCGGAAAGCCTGGATCGCCTCAGCAGCCTCTCCGTAAATATTGGCGAACCCTTCAAGATATCCTTCGGGATGGCCCGGAGGAACTCTGCTCAAGCGATTGGCAGCGTCACCAGCTCCAGCGCCATTGCGGGTGATCAGACGCTTTGGCTCGTTGTAGGGCGTAAACCAGAGATAGTTCGGGTCTTCCTGAGCCCACTCCAGCCCACCTTTTTCACCGTAGACCCGCAACCGAAGTGCGTTTTCATTGCCAGGAGCCACCTGAGAGGACCACAGCATACCCCGCGCTCCGCCTTCGAAGCGAAGCAAGACATGTGCGTTGTCATCGACTTGGCGCCCAGGCACGAAGGCCTGCAGATCCGCCGCAAGGCTTTCCGCCCTCAGCCCGGTCACAAAACAAGCGAGGTTGTAGGCATGGGTTCCGATGTCGCCGGTTGATCCGCCCGCGCCCGAGCGTTCGGGATCGGTTCGCCACTCCGCCTGTTTGAAATCCTGCTGCTCGGTCAGCCAATCCTGCGGGTACTCAACCTGGACGACGCGGATCTTGCCAATATCGCCGTTGGCAACCATTTCACGCGCCTGCCGAACCATCGGATAACCCGTGTAGTTGTGGGTCAAAATGAACAAGGCATTCGCGCTTTCCGCCGCTTTGACCAGTTTTTTTGCATCGGCAAGGGTCGAGGTGAGTGGCTTGTCACAAATGACGTGAATCCCGCGTTTCAGGAATTCACGCGCGGCGGCATAGTGGACGTGATTTGGCGTGACGATTGAGACCGCTTCAATCCCGGATTTGAGCCGGGCTTCCCGGATCGCCATTTGTTTGAAGTCTTCATAGACCCGTTCGAGACCCAATGCCCGGCCGCTTTCAATGGATTTTTCGGGCGTCGAAGACAAAGCGCCGGCAACCAGCTCGAACCTTTCGTCCAATCGCGCCGCTATGCGATGAACGCCGCCTATGAAGGCGTCATTTCCGCCGCCGACCATGCCAAGCCGAATGCGTCTCGAGGCTTCTTCACTGCGTCCTGTAACCATTATTCGATCCCCAGCATTTTGCGATTGGCGGCTTCGTCAGCACCACCGTCCGCGAAATCATCAAAGGCTTTCTCGGTCACACGGATGATGTGATCCGACACAAACTGAGCGCCCTCACGCGCTCCATCCTCGGGGTGTTTGAGGCAGCATTCCCATTCGACCACAGCCCAGCCATCAAAGTCGTTCGCCGCCATTTTTGAGAAGACCGCCCCGAAATCCACCTGGCCATCACCAAGCGACCGGAACCGACCGGCACGATCGACCCAGCTTTGGTATCCTGAATAAACCCCTTGCCGCCCGGTCGGGTTGAACTCGGCATCTTTGACATGGAACATCCGGATCCGATCCTTGTAGATGTCGATATTGTCCAGATAGTCGAGGCATTGCAGCACGTAGTGCGATGGGTCGTACAACATGCAGGCCCGTGGGTGATTGCCTGTCCGTTCGAGGAACATCTCGTAGGTCACGCCGTCGTGGAGGTCCTCTCCGGGGTGAATTTCGTAGCAGACATCGACGCCGCATTCCTCGGCGTGGTCAAGGATCGGCACCCAGCGGCGGGCGAGTTCATCAAATGCCGTTTCAATCAAGCCGGCAGGGCGCTGCGGCCAGGGATAGACGTAGGGCCATGCCAACGCGCCCGAGAATGTCGCATGGGCCGAAATGCCCAAGTTCTTCGAAGCGGACAATGCTTTTTTGACCTGGTCTACGGCCCATTCTTGCCGGGCTTTCGGGTTTCCTCTGACGCTCTCGGCGGCAAAGCCATCAAAGGCGCTGTCATAGGCCGGGTGAACGGCCACAAGCTGACCCTGAAGGTGCGTTGACAGTTCAGTGACTTCGACGCCATTTTCCCTGGCTTTGCCTTTGAAGTCATCGCAGTAACCGGTGCTGGACGCGGCCTGTTCAAGGTCGAACAACCGGCCATCCCAACTGGGAACCTGGACGCCCTTGTATCCACAGTCAGCCGCCCATTTGGTAATCGCGTCCCACGAATTGAACGGCGCTTCGTCCCCTGCGAATTGTGCAAGAAATAGTGCTGGACCTTTGATCGTTTTCATAAGTTTCCTCCCCAAAACCTAAGCCGCTATGGCGGTAAATTTTCCCTCAGATAGATGTCGATACGGATACGTTCCTGCGCTTTGTTGAATGGGACCTTGTCTGAAGTCGCACGCAGAAGACGGACGGCTGAACGAACAATGTGCCCGGTGTCTTGCGAGATCAGGGCGTCAAACGTGCCAACCCTCAGAGCCTCTCGACTAAGCGGAGTCAGTTCATGCGCTATGATCACCAGATCCTTGCTGAGCTTGTTTTCCGAAAGGAATTGAATAAGGCCGGCATTGCCCGCTGCTGACGAGTATATTCCGACCAGATCCGGATAAGTTTCGAAGATTTCGGGCATCATCTTGTAAATCAGATCCGGGTCATCCCGGCCCTCAACAGACGCCACGACCTCGAGATGCGGAAACTCCTCGGCCACAACAAGATCAAAGCCCTGGCGACGCTCCAGGTGGTCACGTGCCAAACGAGAGCCAGTCAGAACCAGGACCTTGCCTTCCCGATGAACGAACCGCCCCATCAATTGACCGGCGGTTCGTCCTGCGGAAACGTTGTCAATTCCTACAAAGTGGTCTCGCTCGGAACTCGGCAAGTCAGACACCAAGGCAACCACCGGGACCCCTTTGTCCTTGAGCCGTCTCACCGCATCGCGAACAGAAGGCGTTTCGGGTCCGAAAACGGCAACTCCATCAATATCCAAACTGTCGACAGCATCTAGAATGTTAACGATATCCTGCGGTTCAAACGGAGCGACCCTTTTGATCGTGATGCGAGTTCGCTCGATAAACTGGTCACGGGATTGCTCTGCGATCTGATTGCTGATCGCTTCCACAAATTCGTTGTCGGTGTCCGGCAGAACAAAGAGGAAGTTGTAAACCCGGTTTCGTGCGAGGTTGGCCGCGGCGGTGTCGCGCACATACCCCAGCTCATCAATTGCCTTTTGTACTTTCTGAACGGTCACTGCCCGCACGCCGGGGCGCCTGTTCAAGACCCGGTCCACAGTCGCCAGGCTGACACCCGCAACCCGCGCGATGTCATTGACGGTTGGCTTCTTCACCAATTCTAGTTTTTGTTTTTGGTCTGCCACGTGTTCTTCAGCCCTCAAGCTCCCGCGCCAAGCCCTCGAATAACAAGGCAACGGCCTCAGCGCCGGGATCGTTATGTCCAACTAGGTTTTCTTCGGGAACATAGGCTGCTCGGCCCGCCTTCGCACGGCGAATTTTGGCCGTATTGTTCGCACCTTCGCGGGCGGCACTTGCTGCATGGGCCAACCCCGACGGGAGAGCGGCAAGCGCGGGTGCCAAGGCGTCAATCATAGTTCTGTCGCCGACCTTGGCGCCTCCAACTTGGCTGACGCGTTTCAGGCCTTCTTCCAAGGATTTGGCAACGGTTGCCCCATTGGCACATGCATCACCAGCTGCGTTGAAGAAAATTGCAAGTATCACGCCGGAGGAGCCACCCATTGTCTGGCTCAATTCATTGCCCAACGCCGGAAACAGCTGAGTCAAATCAGCCAGCGGCATGCGGTCAAGGCTGCCTTGCAGCGCTCTTGCGGCCGTCGCCAATGTGCTTCCTGTATCGCCATCACCGGATTTCGCGTCCAGTTCGTTCAGGTTCTTCTCAGCGTTGATGAGGAGTTCAGACAAGCGCGAGATCGTTTCTCTTGTGGTGGGATTGTTCGAAGGAATTGGGTCGATCGGGGTCAGGCCGTCAGGCAATGGTGCCACTTTGACCGGGTCGATGGAATTGACTCCGGGCCACGCGGCCAGATCAACGGGTGCTTCAAGAGCTGACAAATCGTCCTGATCCACGGGCAGAATGGAAACAGAAAACCCGTGCATATCCAGCGATGTCATCATGGGGGCCGGGCCGATGATATGGTGGGCAATACCGGTTTCGGACAAGGCGTGCGTGAGGACAGCCATTTCCAGCGGAGTTGTGGAACCGAGGTTGTTCACCAAAGCTACACATTCCCCGGCCCCAAGTCGTTGCCTCAGTTTCTCCACCATTGTGGACATGGCCGATACGGCACTTGAGAACTCGACTTGCTGCACACCCGGCTCGCCATGGATGCCCAAACCAAGTTCCGCTTTGCCAGGTGCGATCCTGTCTTCTTTCGGAGATCCCGGAACAGTACAGGTGTCCAAGCTCATACCGATGCTGACAACCTTCTCGATGGTGCTACTGGCTGCTTTGGCAACGGTGTCCAGGTCAGCACCACTTTCAGCAAGTGCTCCGGCGATTTTGTGCACGAACAACGTGCCTGCCACGCCACGTGGCTGCGGCAGGTCGGGCAGGGCGATGTCGTCATCGACGACCACCATTTCAACCTTGCGGCCCAATGCACGGGCGCGTTCAGCGGCCAGCCCAAAGTTCAACCGGTCACCGGTATAATTCTTGACGATCAGCAAGCACCCTGCCTCACCCGTGACTGCAAGAATGCCCGCCAGAACCGCCTCGACCGACGGGGACGCAAACACTTCGCCGCAGACTGCGGCCGTCAGCATTCCGGCGCCAACAAAGCCTGCATGGGCGGGTTCGTGACCTGACCCTCCACCGGACACCAACGCCACCTTCGACTTGTCCCAATCCGACCTGTAGACAACTTTGATATGCGGGTAGCCGTCCAGCCGGGTAAGCCTCCCTCCAGAGGAGGCCAGAAGACCGTCTATGGCATCTGTTACCAGAGTTTCTTTTGTGTTGAGGAACTGGGCCATGCTTTGCTCCTTAATTCACCCGCGCGCCGGACGCGTCAAAATACAATGGGTTGTGGGGGCGGATTTTTATTATTTTTCCAGTTGGATAGTCCTGGTGGACATCTATCAACGTCACGACCGGGTGACCGTTTAGGTCCAGGTGCAGCCGTGTTTGATCGCCCAGGTGCTCGGCGCGTATCACGCGCGCCTCACGGCCTTCACCTTCAACGATGTTTTCCGGGCGAAGACCAATCTGCGGGCCTTTGTGGTCGCCTCCGAACAACTCGGACGGCAGGATGTTTATCCGTGGCAGACCCAACCTGCTGGCCACGTAAACGCTGCCGGGATTTTCGTAGATATCGCGGGGGGTACCGTATTGAACCAGCCTGCCGTTTTCCAACACGCCGATATGCGTGGCCATTGTCATGGCTTCCACCTGATCATGGGTCACATAAAGCAAGGTTGATCCCAGGTCGGCCTGAATTCTTTTCAGTTCGACCCGCAAATCCGCCCGAAGCTTGGCATCCAAAGAGCTGAGCGGTTCGTCCATCAGGAATATCTGGGGGTCGCGCACCAGCGCCCGTCCGATCGACACTCGCTGCATTTCGCCGCCGGACAATTCGGTGGCTTTGTTGTCCAGCTTGTGCGGGATCTGCAGGATCTCCGAGACTTCGTTGACCTTCCTGGCGATCTCATCCTCTGGTGTCTTCAGGATCGGCGACCGCAGAGGGAAAGACAGGTTTTCACGCACTGTCATATGCGGGTACAGCGAGTATTGCTGGAAGACCATCGCCACGTCGCGCTGGGCGGGTGTATCCATCCCGACGTCGCGCCCGGCAATGCGAACTGTGCCTGAATCCAGCTTCTCAAGCCCGGATATCAATCTCAGCGTTGTTGTTTTTCCCGCACCCGTCGGACCCAACAACACCACGAAGGCACCGTTGGGGATCGTCATTGAGATATCATCCACCGCTTTGATGTCGTCGAATGACTTCGAAATGTTTTCCAAAACGACTTCAGCCATTGCTCAGTACCTCGTCGTTCAGTGCGGACCTCAACGCGCGTCCGGTAGATTTTTCGAAAAGGGTCACTGCGGATGATCGGAATTCCAATCCGACCGTCTCGCCGGGATTGACGGTTTCGCGAGCATCAATCCGGGCTTTCAGCTCTCCGTTCGGGCTTTGCAGCGTCACGATCTGGGTGGTGCCAAGATATTCTGCGGCCAGGACTTTGGCTCGGTAGGCACTCGCATCCGACAGAAAAACATGTTCGGGGCGGACACCAAACACCAGATCACCTTCCGCCCCTTCCATCAGCTTGGGCACGGCTTCGTCATGACCATTCAGTCGTACCATTTCCGAGCCAGGCTCGACCTTTCCTTGAAACGGCAGGAAGTTCATCGAAGGAGACCCGATAAAATCCGCAACGAACATTGTGGCCGGTTTGTCGTAGATTTCCTGCGGCGTGCCGAATTGCTCGATCACAGCGTTGTTCATCACAACGATCTTGTCGCCCATTTGCATGGCTTCCAGTTGGTCATGTGTGACGTAAACAGTGGTTGCGCCCATGCGATCGTGGAGCGCGCGCAATTCTTCGGCCATGTGCTCACGAAACTCGGCATCCAAAGCGCCAAGAGGTTCGTCCATCATGAATGCCTTGGGTTCGCGAACAATTGCGCGACCCAGCGCCACGCGTTGCCTGTCGCCACCTGAAAGCCCACCCACCGGGCTGTCGAGGATGTCGTTTATCCCCAGAATTCCCGCGACTTCTTCGACTTTGGCTTTGACAGCAGCGCGCGGCATGCCCTGCGAAATAAGCGGATAGCTGATGTTCTTGCGCACGTTCATGTGGGGATACAGCGCGAACATCTGGAACACGAAGGCAATGTCCCGCTCTGATGGCGGCCGCTGGCTGATCTCTTCGCCGTCCAGATAGATTTCGCCCGACGTTGGAAGCTCCAATCCCGCGATCATCCGCAGCGTCGTCGTTTTCCCGCAACCGGAGGGGCCCAGCAGCATGAAAAACTCGCCGTCTTCAATCGTGAACGAACTTTCGCGGACAGCCGTGAAATCGCCGAACATCTTCTTTACGTTTTTGACTACGATCTGGGCCATTTCTACTCCGGGAAATGGCTGACGATGATGAACATGACGGTTCCGATCAGCGTGACGATGAAAGAGTAAGTGAAGGCCCAAAGGACAAAGGGCTGCATCAGCATGAAGACACCCAGTGCGATGAGGATGGTTGCGACCATCTCCCATGGGCCGCGGCGGAGCCGCACCAATCCGGAAAGAAACTCGCTCATTTGCGTACGGCTCCGAATGTTATCCCGCGCAGCAAGTGTTTGCGCATCAGGATGGTGAAAATCATGACCGGGATCAGGAAGATCGTCGCGCCGGCCGCAACGGCAGGCCAGTCCAAGCCGCCGATACCGATGATGGTCGGGATGAACGGTGGTGCAGTTTGCGCGTTTGCGGATGTCAGCAGCACGGCGAACGCATACTCATTCCAGGCGAAGATCAGGCAGAAGATCGCAGTTGACGCAATTCCGGTAGCGGCTTGCGGCAGCACCACTTTGTAGAAGGCCTGAAACCTCGTGTACCCATCGATAAGGGCGGCTTCTTCGTACTCCCTGGGGATTTCGTCGATGAATCCTTTCAGCAACCAGACCGCCAGGGAGATATTCACGCCCGTGTAGAGCAGGATCATCCCGAGATGCGTGTCGCTTAAACCGAGGTTTCTGAACATCAGGAAGATAGGGATGGCGACAGCGACCGGAGGCATCATCCTTGTACTCAGGATGAAGAACAGAAGGTCATCCTTAAGCGGGACCTTAAATCGGCTGAACGCATAGGCAGCCAACGTGCCAAGGAAGATACTCAAGAACGTCGAGCCAAATCCGATGATGACCGAATTCATGAAGCGCTCGCCGAACTTGGAGGGCCCAACGATCACCATGTCGTATTGGCGTACGATCTCATCGGCCCAGTTCTGCGGCGGGTTGGCTTCCAGAAACTCCTGCGTCTGCCTGGTGCGTGTGGTGAAAAGGTTTACGTAGCCTTCGAGCGTTGGGTCAAAGACCACTTTGGGCGGGTAGCTGATCGCGTCGGCCGGAGACTTGAAGCCAGTCAGCAAGATCCAAACCAGCGGGATCATCGTGATCAGCGCATAAGTGATGACCAGGAAGCCTGCGATCCATTTGGACCGGTTCGAAGGTTCAGTGACCGAAAAACTGCTCATCGCTGTTTCACCTTGTTCAGGGCCTTGACGTAGATCGACGCAAGGCCGAACACGGTGACGAACAAGATGATCGCATAGGCCGAGGCGTAGCCCGTCCGCCACTTCTCAAACGCCTCTCGCTTGAGATTGATTGAGGTGAGTTCCGTTACAGATCCCGGCCCACCGCCTGTCAGCTGAACAACCAGGTCGAACATCTTGAAGTTCTCGATCCCTCGAAACAGCACCGCGAGCATCAGGAACGGCAGCACCATCGGAATGGTAATCGTAAAGAACTGCCGCAGCTTGCTGGCCCTGTCGATCTCAGCCGCCTCGTAGATGTAGTCGGGGATGCTGCGCAGCCCGGCCAGACAGATCAGCATCACGAAGGGGGTCCACATCCAGGTGTCAACGATCACGATCGCCCAAGGGGCCAAAGTGACCGACCCCAGCATTTCAAAGCTTGAGGGGTCCTTGCCGGTGAACCAGGACACGATGTAGTTGAACAGGCCGATTTGAGGCTGATACAGGAATTTCCAGAAATTCCCGACGACGGCCGGGGACAGCATCATCGGCAGCACGATGATCGTGGTCCAAAGATCGTTGCCCTTGAATTTCTTGTTGATCAACCACGCCAGCGTGAACCCGATCAGGACCTGGAAAAAAATTGTCCAGAACAGGAAATGCGCTGTTGCCTGCATATTCAGCCAAGTATCCGAGTCCGTCAGGATACGCTCGTAGTTCCTGAGTCCGACGTCTTTGACTTCGCGCCCGATCCGGTTGGCCTTGTAGTTGGTAAAGCTCAGCTGGATGGTCCAGATCAACGGAAAGATGTTGATCGCCAGCAATAGAAAAATCGTTGGGGAGATGAAAATCCAGGCGATCGCGCGGTCGGATAATCCTCGGATTTTTCGCGCAACTCGCTCGGGCGTTGCCTGCGCAACGCGATCTACGGTCCTGTCAGACATCTCTTTGCCAGCTCTTGTTGGTTTAGGACTCACGGGTGAAGGTGGAGCGGGATTGCACCCGCTCCTGCCTGTGTCCGGACTACAGCTTGCCTTCGTCTTCGAAGACTTCGGTCCAGTCTTGGATCAGAAGGTCAAGCGCTTCTTGAGCGGTGCCCTGGTCCGCAACCACGTAGTCGTGGATGCGCTTCTGCATCGCCAGCAGCAGTTCCGCATAAGCAGGCTCCTGCCAGAAATCCTGCACCCCGGCCATCGCTTCCAGGAAGTCACCGGCAAACGGCTGGCTGTCAACAAAACCCGGATCTTCCAGTACGGAGTTATGGGCCGAGTAGCCGCCGAGCTCCCACCATTTGGCCTGAACGTCCGGTTGTGCAAACCACTTGATGTACTCAAGTGCGGCGTCCTGTTTGTCAGAGTAGCTGACAACAGAGATACCTTGTCCGCCCAGTGTCGAACCTGCCTGATTTTGTGGTGGGTTCACAAAGAAGTCGATCTTGTCGCCGCCGGTATTGGGATCGGCGTAGAGACCCGGGAAGAACGCAAACCAGTTCATCGCCATGGCGACCTGACCGGACTTAAAGGCGTCCAGACTCTCACCCATGTAAGAGTTGGTATATCCCGGAGGCGTCGCCGTTTCGTAGAATTCCTTGTAGAATTCCAGAGCTTCAACCGCTTCGGGCGAGTTCACGGCGCCTTCCATGTCATAGGAACCCGGCGTGTTTTCGTATTTGAAGCCCCAAGGATACAGCGCTCCGGTCACACCCATGGTGATCCCTTCCGAGCCGCGCTCGGTAAAGATGGCTGCGCCATAGACAGTCTTGCCGTCGATCTCACGACCTTGGAAGAACTGCGCGATCTGCAGGAGTTCTTTTTGCGATTGAGGCTCGCGAAGATCCTGACCCGTCGCCTCTTTGTAAGCGGCTTGGATGTCGGGGTTTTCGAACCAGTCCTTGCGGTAGAACCAGCCATTCGCATCGCCCATCGCTGGCAACGCATAGTAGTTTGGCGTGCCCTTGGGCCAGGTCGAGTAGGCATAGACGGTGGCCGGCGCGAAATCGTCCATGCTGATGCCTTCAGCATCGAAGAAGTCGTTCAGTTTGACATAGTGGCCATTCTCGGCGCCCCCGCCGATCCACTGGCTGTCGCCGATCAACAAGTCGCAGAGCTTGCCCCCGGAGTTCAGCTCGTTCAACATCCGATCCGCGAAATTCGGCCAGGGAACAAACTCGAAGTTCATCGTGTGACCGGATTCGGCTTCGAATTCCTTTGAAAGCTCAACAAGCGCGTTGGCCGGGTCCCATGCAGCCCAACAAAGCGTCAGATCTTCAGCATTCGCCTTGGTGGAAAGAGTAGTAGCGGCAAGGACTATTGCGCTGGCCGAGGCCAGTTTTGTGTAAGTCATCCATTCCTCCCTTTTTGCGCCGTCAATCGAGGATGTGCGAATCGCGGCATACCTCCAAGGCTATTTGAGGTACGCACATCAAGTCTAGATATTTTTGAGGTTCGTACCTCAAGGCGGCGGCAATTGACGGGGAATAATCCTTTTAGTAATTGATTTTAATTAATTTTATTACTTTTCGTCGTTGCGCAAGTATTTTCAGCAGTGAGGCATTTAATGGCCGTACCCGCCAAGATCGGCGCAGCTCACAATCACGGCCCTCGTGCGGCCAACCGGTTTTTGGCACCCGCTTGTGAAGCTCTAGCGGATTATTCGGTCGATACCTTTGAGGATTGGAGATAGCGTCAAACGGCACGGGTCACTCTGGATCGTGCATAACTCGGTTGGACAGGTGCAGACGTATGAACACGCTCTCTATCGTCAGATTGAACCGGTACCCAATCAAAGGCTTGAGTGCCGAGCCGATGCAAACCGTGACGCTGCGGGCAGGGGAGGGGATCCCGGGTGATCGCCTGTTCGGATTTGCGCGCTACAACTCCGGGTTCGACGCGCAGAACCCTCAGCCACTGCCGAAAGATCGCTTTGTTGTTCTGTTGAATGAGGCTGCGTTGGCAGGCGTAGAGACGAGTTTTGATATTGAGACTCAAGATCTTGAGATCAAAGCGAACGGCAAAACACAAAGCTTCAATATGCGAACACCAGAAGACCGGATGAATGCGGCGAGTTTCTTGTCTTCGGAGATCGACTTGAAAGATCCCGAATTGCCGGAATTCGTCTCGTCTGCTCCTCATCGGTTTACGGATGTGTCCGTCGTCTCACCAAAAATGATGAACGCGATATCCGTTCTTAATCGCGCGTCGGTGCGAGAGTTGGGTGAAAAACTGAACTCAGAGATCCAGCCAGCGCGCTTCCGCGCGAATATCGAGATAGACGGCTTGCCTTCGTTTTCCGAGTTGGACGCAGTTGGATCGGTTCTGAGATTTGGCGATGTTGAGTTGAAGATACTATCGCGAACGAAAAGGTGTGCGGCCACTGAAGTGAACCCGGATACGGCCGAGCGTGACTTGAAAATACCCTATCTTATCAGGCAGTTGATGGGGCACATGGATATAGGGGTTTATGTCGAGGTAGCCAAAGGCGGAACCCTAAGTGTTGGCCAAGCTGGGGAAATGCTTGCCTGAATGCCGCCCCTTCAGATTAGCAACCCCGGGAAACCTCTGTTCTATATTCCATTGCGAACCGGGTTTACTATTTTCGGTATTCGCTGGTTCGATCGGTATAGCAATATCTAGGCAGCGTCGTTTCCCCGAGAGCCATATTCCAACCATTCTCGGTCTTTGGGATCCAGGTGTGCGTCCATCATTGCGTCGTAGCCTGCCAGTTCTTCCGCCGTCAGTTTCCCGTGCCATTTGCCACTCGTTCCGCTGTGGAAAAACTCGGCATCCGACCTGAAGAACCCCTTGCCACCTGAGGGGGCATAGCGTTCTGCTTTGTCCTTCATGTTGTCGAAGGTCGCAGCTTGAACCAATTGATCCATGACCACCTCTGAATGGGTCGTGCCCAAGATGTCAGCCAGTCGGAAGAACGTCCCTCTCAAGTCCCGGGTCATGTCGGCGTAGTGAAAAAGCGATACGTTCGGCCGGTCGGAAAGTGCCGCAGCTGCTTTGTAATGCCAAATGATATGTGCCAGTGGCATCGCATCGGTATCGAACCCTTCCGCCCCGCCGTCCAAAAAGCGACGGAATGTGATACCTTCTTCATCGTTCTCGGGATACCAGGTGTCAAACCAGGTCATTGGAATGTTTCTGACGTGTTTGCGATACGAGAAATGCGCGTCGAGGGGATGACGAAAAACACAGATGTACTGTGCTTGATCATCCAGAGGTAACCCATCCATAGGTGTGTGGCTTTTCATGCTGCGCCGATGCTGCATGGCTTCGAGCCGCTCTGCGACTTCAGGCATTTCTCGGATTCGGATGTCTACCCAAGGCATCTTCACGGACAACTCCGTTTCAACTTCGGGATCACCAGAAAACAACAGCGATACGATGGTTTGCATCCAGGTCGTGCCGCATTTCGGAGGTGTCACCACGAACACATCGTCGGGGCGGATGCGAACCACATCCCAGCGTCTATTGTCGGTCAGGGGGCCAAGGTAGAGCTTTCGGTTTTTCACGTCTAAAAACTCCTCCGTGCGAATTGGTTCAGGAAAAGTGGAATGAAAGTGAAAGGCGACTGATTCTCATGGCAGAAAGCCCAAAAAGCCTGTTGCTGCCTTGTTGAGTTAGGCCGGCAACAGAGTGAGAGCGGAGCAGCGCCAATACGTTATTCCAAAGACCGCCTAGGGTTCTGTCCAGAAAGCAGCGCTCAATGCCCGCAAAACGGAACCGAGCCGCCGTTCACTATTTCCCTTGGACTGCGCTGGTCTTCAGTCCAAAGGGATGATTTACCAGTCTGAATTCGACAAACAGTTGACTGTGAATTCAGACTGGCGAACACAGCTCACGGCGTCCAGTTAATGCTATTGGTTCCCGGCACGGCTCGTGAGTTCCTCCATAACGTTGTCGAGGTTGAAACTGCCAGGTTTTTGCCTTGGCGGAAATTCCTCGAAGCTTTGCAGCCATTGCCCTACGTAGGCGGCGGCCGGCGCTATCGCGAACATATGCTCGAGGAACCAGCGCTGGTATCCCATGGCGTTCTCTTCTTCGGCTCGCTCGAACGGATCGCTGCGGAGGTTTGCCAGCATCGGTGCGCGCAAGACTTCAAACGGTGAGAGCCATACATCAAGCCCATGAGCATTCTGCTTCAGGAATGTCACCTTGTACTGTTCGTATCGCAAGGCGGCGACGCTGCCATCATCCGTCCAATAGATGAACTCACTGCGCGGCCACTCATCAGTTTGACCCGAGAGCGACGGCAGAAGATTGTAGCCGTCCAGATGGGCCTTGTATTGGCGGCCGATGGCTTCAACGCCACCATCGAGCAACCGTTCTTTGATGTCTGGCTCACCGACCGCAGCCAGAATGGTAGGCAACATATCCGTATGCGATACTACGCCATTGACCTTCGATCCCGGCTCGATAACACCCGGCCACTTGATGACCGTTGGGACGCGATAGCCACCTTCCCATTGTGTGTTCTTCTCACCGCGGAAGGGTGTCGTGCCGCCATCCGGCCACGTGAACGTCTCCGCTCCGTTGTCGGTTGAATACATTACGACGGTGTTTTCGGCGATTCCGAGCTCATCAAGTTTATCAAGCAGTACACCGACATGCCCATCATGCTCGACCATGCCGTCAGGATAAACTCCAAGTCCCGTCACTCCCTCGGATTCTTCCTTCAGATGCGTAAAAATGTGCATGCGGGTGGAGTTCCACCAAAGGAAGAAAGGTTTGTCCTGTTCAACGGCTCTATCCATGAAATCCAACGCGCTGGCTGTGACTTCTTCGTCAACGGTTTCCATGCGCTTTTTCGTGAGCGGCCCGGTATCCTCGATCGAGCCATCAGCGGTCGACTTGATCACCCCGCGCGGGCCGAAGTTTTCCCTGAAGGCTTCATCCTTGGGGTAGTCAGGGTTTTCCGGCTCTTCTTCTGCGTTGAGATGGTAAAGGTTTCCGAAAAACTCGTCGAAACCATGGTTTGTGGGTAGGTGCTCGTCACGGTCACCCAAATGGTTTTTGCCGAACTGGCCAGTCATGTAACCATGGTTTTTGAGCAGCCCTGCGATGGTTGGGTCTTCGACGGGCATGCCCTCTGGCGCGCCGGGTAGGCCGACCTTGGTCAGGCCCGTGCGGATGGGAGATTGTCCTGTGATAAAGGCCGCTCGTCCCGCGGTGCAGGACTGCTCTCCGTACCAATCAGTAAATAGCGCGCCTTCTTTGGCTATGCGGTCGATGTTGGGTGTCTGATACCCCATCATGCCATGGTTGTAGGCACTGATATTCCAAAATCCAATGTCATCTCCCCAAATAATCAGGAAGTTTATGGGGGGATCATCTTGTGCGGAAACGGTTGTGGCAGCTGCAGCAAACAAGGCCGCCATTATGGTTGATCTTGTTTTGTTTTTCATTTTCGTCCTCCCAAAATTTTTTGTTAATACCGAGTAACCTACCACAAAATCGGCGGTTTTGTCGGGGTACTTGCGGTTTTCAATATTTCGGGCGGAAACGCGCAAGTGATCCAAGACACCCAATCGACTTTGTTGGCTTTGCTTTATGAGCCGGCCGAAACTTTTCCCCGCGCTTCAAGGCGTGGTTGATAAAGACGAGTTGCGTCGAAACTCGGATTCACGCCAATACGGTTTCTGGAGCACGTCTTCTGCTTTGGGCGCAAAGAAGGCACCTGCTAAACGTTGTTTGGGTGTGTGTTTAGTAAGTCTGCCGGTCGTTCCGGCACATTCGATCCCGTGCGTTGGCGACCGAAAAGCGCCGCGCACCGTTGATCAGCCCGGCCGCCTCGGACGTCGGTGCTGCTGCCGTCTATCCTTTGGCTTACCGCCGGCTTCGGAACATGGGCGTTTGGGTTCCTTGACAGACGCAGTATGGCGACCTGCGTGCCTCGGCCCCCTTGCCGTCGGAACGCCCATGCCTGCTGCGGGATATGATCCGCTGAAACCGATTTCAGCGGATCAAGCGCAGTCGTCAGTTGGCGATCTCTTGCACCTTCATGACCAGTTCGTTCCAGTTTCGCTGGTTCTCTATATCATGCTCGAGCCCTTGTTCATCGGCAATTCGAAAGCGCTTGACCGCCGGCGTCTTGCTTGTCGCCTGGTACAGCCAATAGGCCTCGGCCCTCAACGCTTCGGAAATAGGTTTGTCGATGGATTCGTAGACCATCTGCTTGCACGCGTTGATGGATTCGGCGGGGAATTGGGCAATGCGCCTGGCCAGAGCATCGACATAGGGACCGATCTCGTCGGGATCCAGCGCCTTGTTGATGGTGCCCATGCGCTCGGCATCGCCGGCATCGTAATCCTGCGCACTCAGGATGATTTCCAATGCCCGGCCAAGCCCGGTTTGGCGCGCCATGCGAGAAGCGCCGCCGCCGCAGGGCAGGATGCCCATGCCAACTTCCATCTGCATGAACTTGAACTTCCCGCGTGCCGCAAAACGCATGTCCAGCGCGAGTGCGAGTTCGTGTCCGCCGCCACGGGCGAAGCCTTCGAGCTTCGCGATTGTTGCCTGCGGGACCTTGCTCAGCCGTTCGCAAACGGACTGCAGGTCCAGCAGCTGGGCGTCTTCACGCGAGACGGCTTCGGTCGAAAGATCCTTGAGCAACTCGGTATCGTAGTGACAGACCCAGATTTCGGGGTTCGCCGACTGGAAGATCACCACTTTGGTTTCCCGGTCCCGCTCCAGCCGCATCGCAAGGCTGTTGAGGTCGGCCAGCATCTCTTGGCCCTGAACATTGACCGCTCCGAAGTTGAACGTCACGGTGGCGATTGCATTCTCGACCGCGACGTCAAAGGTCTGGAAGTTTTCGTATTTCATTGGACAGTCCTCTCCTGTTCTCGCCATCAAAGATGCGAGGGTTTGCATGGATTGGCAGGGCGCGGGAGTGCGCCCGGCTTAGCCGTATCGGCGGATAGTGTCTTGAATGGCCTTCATGACGTCGGCAGCGTGTTCGGACTTCAGCGCTGCGGGGTGCGGGTCTGCAAATGTACCGCCGTCATTGTCGAAATAGGCGCCCGACGCCTGCGCGAACCGATCGCTAAGTGCGGCGTCGATCAGGATGTCGGCGCCGATGTTGAGGTCGTTGCCGGCGACTCCGAAACCGTCCTTGACCATTTTTGACGCCAGCAACGAACCCGGATTGACCGCGATCAACGCCGGTCCATCGGGCAGGGCGCGGGCCTGTTCGCGCGTCCATATCGTGATTGCCAACTTGCTTTGCGCATATGCGCCCATATCGGCCAATCGCGTTTTGCCGGTCAAAGCATCCACATCCACAGGGGCCTGGGCGGCCGAGGACAGGTTCACGACGCGGCCAGTCTTGGGAATGATCGGAAGCAGAAGTTCGGTCAGCAGATAGGGCGCGAACGTGTTCACGACGAAGCGGATATCGAGACCGTTTTCGAGAGTGGTCTGCGGAGCCTTCAGGACGCCGGCGTTGTTGATCAGCACATCCAGCCGGTCGTGATTGGACCGGATGGCCTCCGCCAAAGACCTCACGGCTGATAGGTCGGACAAATCGGCGCTGTAGGTTTCCGGCTGTCCTCCAACCTCCTGGGCGGCTGCCTCCAGCTTTGCAGAGTTCCGCCCGTGCAACAGAACACGGTGACCGTCAGCGGCCAGTTTCTTGGCGGTGAGCAGTCCGATACCATCGGTTGCGCCGGTGATCAGAATGGTTTTGGTCATGCGATCCGTTCCTTATGAAAATTCTGGCAAGATCGTATCCGCCAGGCGTTTGAGTGTCGGTTCGATGGCGGCCTGGTTGAAACGCAGGTTCAGGGCGACGTGGTTCATCCCGATCTCACGTATTTCAGCCAAGTAGCGGCGCAGGAAATTCGAACCCGACTGGAACCCCAGATGTATGGGACGTGCGGGGGCATTTGGGTCTTCCAGCAAGTCGACATAGAGCGACTGCATCACCGGTTTGTCCGGTTGCCCCAGTCCTTTCAGACGGTTCCGGTAATCGGCCACCGCGCGCCCCTGTGATGCCGCGTCGCGCGGATAGGTCATCCATCCATCGCCGTTTTCAGCCACCCAATCCGGGGATTGTCGACTGCCGCCCGTGATTAACAGCGGCAGGCGCGATCCCGAGGGTTTTGGCAGAAGGTCAATGTCGCCGGGCAGATGCCCCTGCAGGCTTTCATGCTTGGGATAGGGTGTTGCCGTCGCACGGATATAGTCGACGCTGTCGCGGAACCGCTCACCTCGATCGGGGAAGGATTGACGCATTGCCGGATACTCTTCCGGTCGATCGCCGGACGCCACACCCAACAGCAGACGGCCATCGGACAATACATCCGCCGACGCGGCTGCCTTTGCCACATGGGCCGGATGGCGCAGGGGCAAAACGATGCTGGCGGTCCCCAGGGCAATGCGATCCGTCGCGGTCGCTAGCGCACCCAGATAGACGAACGGGTCAAAGATCTGGCCGGGGTCCCCGAAACTTGGAACATTGAATGGCACGTCGCGCAGCCAAAGCGCGGCAAAGCCCAGAGACTCGGCCAATTGCGCGGCCTTCATGTGGCCCTTCATCGTCGGCTCGGATCCCACCGGGTAGGCCTCAAGCGGCAATACCAGCCCGAGCGTCAGCTGATCCGGTCGAAATACCTGACCGTAGGCCTTGTTGATCGGGGCAAAGGACAGGTTTTGGTTTTTGTCCAACATGATGGTTCCTTGGTCAGTACCGCACCAAAGTGCGGGTCTCGATGCTCTTCCGGATGGTGGTGACGGTCGGGTTCTCGACCATATCGAGCGCGCTGTGCGCGACGGAAGGCAACCCCCGATTGTCGTAGATGTTGAAAATCGCGATTTCATCCGGGCTCATTCGAGACAGATAGACCCAGTCATGCCGTGCATTCCCGACAAGCCCCATGATCTGCCCTTTGCGGTCAGGATAGATCAGGTCAAGCAGGATCCAGTCTTTGGGTTCAACGGACGAAGGACGGACAAACCCCAGCGGCGCGCTGTTGATCGGGTGACCGACCGGCCGCCATAGATTGACAAAGGCATAGTGCCCTTTGCTCCACTCGGCCGCCCGCTCGGGGCCAAGCAAATCCACCAGTCGTTGCCGAGCGCCGTCCGCGCTGTAATCGCTGTGGACATTGCGCGCCGGCTTGCGTGTCGCCTTTGGGTCGTCCACGCGCAAGGTATGGTCAAAGATCACGACCTCGCGAACGCCGATCTTTTTGGTCAGCAGTTGAGTGAGCTCGTGTTCGTAGGTCCGTTTCCACTGATCCCCGGAAAAATCGCGGATGGCACTGGGCGCATTCAGAAACTCGACGCCGTCGGGGTCAAAGCGCAGGGGTTGCCCCGATGTCCGCATATCAGTCAGGTTCACCTGTGTCGGCAACAGTTCCGGCGAAATCAGGTTGCCGACAATGCCGCTGGCGTCCAGTTGGAACGCCTGCCGTTCAGGTTTGTGAACGTGATAGTTTACGATACCGGTTCGTTGCATCTGTACCCTCACTGAATTGCGGATGACGCAGCCCCTGGCTTAATCGACGTTGGCTCAGAACCAGTTCACGGTTTCGGCCATCGGGCGGCGGGTCTTGGGGAATTGCGGATCACTGGCGCGATACCCAAAGGCAAACATCACCGCGGGTTTCCATTTCGAGGTATCCACCCCGAAATGCTCGGCCAGAGTCTGGGTGGTGAGTTCCATGTCAAACCCTTCGATGGGGCAGGAATCGATACCCATCAAGGCTGCGGTCGTCATCATGTTGGCCAGAACGATATAGGCCTGTTTGCCGGACCAGTCGGTGATCTCGCGTTCAGTGGTGATGCGATGGTCGGTTGACTGGAACTTGCCATACGCACCGTTGAATAATTCGATGACGTCCTCGGGCAGTTGTTTGACCTTGCGATAGTGGTCCTGCAGATAATCAGACCCAGCGGTCATGGTTGCCGCAGTGCTGGCCAGAATGATGCCAAAATGGCTGGCTGTCCCCAATTGGCCGGAGCTGCCGTTCATCATGCCATTGGCGCCCCAGGAAAACTCGCGCAAAAGCTCGCGTTTGTTGGGCGATTGGATGACAAGAATCTTGAATGGCTCGTGCCCGAAAGAGGTGGGCGACAGGCGGCCAGCTTCAAGAATGGTTTCGAAATCGGCGTTGCTGATCTTGCGGTCGGGATCAAAGACCTTTGTCGCGTGCCGGAAATTGAAGGCTTCGAGGATCTGAGACTGAACGTTCGGGCGAACGGACATTTGTGGCTCCATTTAGTTTGTCTTCCGTGGAGCCAGAAATATCACTTGCAGAATCCGATGAAACGGCGGATATCAGGTTTCAGTTTTCGGATTTTGCGTATAATAAGCTAATGGACACACAAGCGCTTCGTCTTTTCGTGCTTGCAGCGGACAAGCTGAACATATCGGCCGCCGGGCGCGAACTGGGTTTGGTGCCCGCAGTCTCCAGCGCCCGACTTGCCAAGCTGGAGCATCATCTGGGTGTCGAGTTGCTTCACCGCTCGACCCGGAAAGTATCGTTGTCTCTGGAGGGCGCTGAGTTTCTACCTTATGCGCGCGAGATTCTGGCGCAGGAGAATGCGGCCTTGGCCGCTTTGGGGCAGGGGTCGGCCCAAGCCACCGGCACACTGCGGTTTACTGCGCCCAGCACGTTTGCACAGCTCTACATTGCTCCGATCCTTGCAAAGTTCCAGGAACAGCATCCGGGTGTGACCCTGGACCTGCGTCTGTCGGATGCTCAGTTTGATCTGATCGAAGGCAGCTATGATCTTGCTTTGCGGAACGCACCGCTGATCGATACCAGCCTCAAGGGTCGCAAGCTGGCGGATGACAAACGCATCCTTTGCGCGGCACCGAATTACCTGTCGGCCCACGGAGAACCCGAGACGCCGGATGATCTGGTGCATCATCGGCTGATCGCATTTCGCCACACCCGGGCTCGGGCGCTGAAAACTACCCGGGGGGCCGTCGCAAGCTTCGATCCCGGAGCCACGAAATGTCCATTGATCATGGATGACGGTCTCAGCCAGAAGCTGGCCACCGTGGCAGGTGCGGGGATCTCGATGAACTCGCTGTGGAGCGTTCAGGAGGAACTTGCCTCAGGCAGGTTGCGTCATGTCCTTCCCGAATACGAGGCGGCGGAAGACAACGTGCTGTGGCTGATCTTTCCAAAGTCGAACGTATTGTCGCCAAAGGTGCGGGTCTTCATGGATTTTCTGATCGCCGAGATCGGCGTGAAGCCTCCATGGGAAAGACCGTCGGACTGACCGATTGCGCCCAGTTGCTTCGGGCTAGCGCAGGAAAGGCCCGATTAACCGTTCTGAAAGTAGAACGACAGCTTCCGGCTGACCCCGCCCGGAGGTCTCGGGAAGGGCGATGCGCGACGGACCTGTTCCTTGGCGGCCCTGTCGACCTCGGTCGAGCCGGAACTGTCGATGATATCGACCCAGGCCAGTGTTCCGTCCGGGTTGATTTCAAAGAAGACTTTGGCAAAGCCGCGAACCGAGACATAGACCGGCGGAGTTCTGTTGAGGTGGACAAGAACCTGCCCGGCATAATTGGTGACGTTCGAGTTGCCGGGGCCTCGACCGCCGGACTGATTGGAGTTGCCCCCGCGGGTAAATGCGTCGACCCCCTGTCGGCGATAGGTCGTCAGCGGCGAGTCGATCTGCTTGTTGGGAAATCGCAGGTTGTCAAAACTGTCCAGCCTGCTGGCCCGTTGGTCGGGCGCAGGGGCCGGTGCAGGGGTGCGGTCCGGAAGACGCGGCCGGATCGATGTCGCAACCGCCAGATCCGAGGTGCCGTCGTCGGTGTCGCTTTCGACCGGTTGCTGCTCCTCCGCCGGCACTGAGGGGTCCGGTATCGGTGAGGTGGCAGGCAGGGCAGCGAGTTGCTCCGGCTCTGAAATCGGGGCCTCTATGGGTTCAACCGGTGCTTCGGGCGCCGCTGCGGACTGCGATTCGGCTTGGACGGGCGGTGTTTCGTCGACCTCATCGGCGGCCTGCCGATCACCTTCGGCCGAGTCCGCCGGCTCAACGATTTCCGGAACGGGCTGATCAGGCTGCACCGGGTTGGTTTGTCCGATATCAGGCGAGTTGACCTTTTGCGGGTCCGACGAGGCGACCAGTGTTTCGCTGACGGGTATTTCGGCCCGGTCCGGCTCTGTCGGCTGTTCGACTTCGGGCTCGGGCTCTTCTGCGGGGGGCGGCGGCTCGGGCGGGGTCGCGGTTTCCGCCAGATCCTCGAACGCGTTGCCCAAGGCAACCGTGTCCGGTTGCGAACCGGCCATCGCAGGTTCCGCAGAGTCCCGCGCGGCTGGCAGTAGCAGGAAAAGGTGAAAAAGCACCGAAAGCACAACGGCAAGCGCCGCGACAAACAGAGATTCCCGGATCATTCGAGCGCCCGTTCGGTCACCGCAAAGACTGCGGTGGCGCCGAGGCGGCGCAAAGCGCCGGTGACTTCGATCAGGCGTGCCCCGGAAACGTTCCGGTCAGGCACGATCCGCACGGGTTCCTCGCCACGAATGGTCATGTAGGTCTGCGGATCCGTCGGTGTTCCGCGAAAGCTGAGCGTCCCGTCAGCATGAAGAACCAGTGCATCGGGTGGTTCGCGGCCATCCAGATCGGATGTGTTGACCAGCTCCAAGTCCGGGTCCAACGGTTGAGCAACGGTTCCGGCGATCAAAAAGAAGATCAGCATCAGAAAGACCACGTTGATCAACGGAATGGTCGAGTCGCGCTTGCGGCTTGGGCGGTCGTGGCGGATCATGGCGTCACTCCAGAACCGTTACCGACAGACCGTCGAGGCCGCGCAGTTTCACCAGAAAGTCAACAAGCCGTTGGGCGGTGACGTCGCCGTCAAGACTGACCAGCACCTGCCCGGGCTGCAATGCCTGTGCCAATTCATCCAGCGAGAGCGGTGCTCCGTTCAGCACCACGCGGTTCGCCCCCAATTGCACAAAAGCGCGATCCGACGGGGCGCTGGGCTCTGATGGGCCCGCGGCTGCGCTGCTGAGTTGAATTTCTCCGAATGTCGAAAAGGTCGACGTCAGCATGAAGAACAGCAAAAGCAGAAAAATCACGTCGATGAGCGGTGTCATCGACATGGCGCGCCGAACAAATGGGGCCGCGTTACGCATGTCCCGGCGCGGCGACAAACGCGGTGCTTGTCGCTGCTGTAGGCAGCGCCTGGGTCGGTACGAGGATCGTGCGCAAGGCCTTGTCTGCGAATACCCGCTCGCGCGCGGTGCGGCTTTCGAACCAGGACAGGACCATGGATGTGGGCATCGCAACCGCCAGACCCACCGCCGTCGTCACCAGCGCAACCCAGATCCCACCTGCCAGCAGCGACGGATCCACACCGGCTCCGGCCGTCTGCAGGCTTTGGAAGGCTTCGATCATGCCCAGAACCGTGCCGAACAACCCCAGCAAGGGGGCCAACTGCGCGACTGTATCCAAAAGCCGGAACCCACGCTCGAGCCTGGCCAACGCCAGGCCGGCTTCGGCGTCCAGCCGTTCGTCCAGCCCAGCAGTATCCGGGGCGCTCATTGCCGCACCCACGATCGGGGCAAGGTAGCTGCTGCTGGCGGCCAGACGCTCGCGCGCAGTGTCGTGGTCTCCGGCATCCCAGGCCGCCAATGCCTGGGACAACACCCTATGGCGGCCGACGCCACAGGCCGCAAACTGCCAGAGCTTGTAGATCGAAACCGCTACGGTCAGGATCGACATCACAAGAAGGATCGCCACTACTGGCCCGCCCAGTGCAAGGATCTGGCCAAGCGCGTTGAAGATGTTCATCCCAAAAGCTCCATTTCCAAGCGGCTGGTCACCGAAAGGGTCGAATTGCAAAGATCACTCTCGGAACCGCCGGTCATGCAGGAACTGGCTCCGTTTATCAGAACGCGCCCGACCGTTGCGCATGGTCTGTCAGGCAGGTCGAACTGGCGTACACGCGGGCGGTCCTGCGGCAAATCCCTAAAATCGAACAATGACAGTTTGATCACCGAACCCTGCGTGTCGAAGATCACGGTTTCGAAAACGGCTTTGTCGATCGCCCGTCCGGTTTCGTTGGTGATCAGGAATGACAGCCGACAGGCCTGCCCCACATCCTGCGCCGCGTTGAGTTCCAGCGACAACCCGGCGCCATCGGCGTCAGACGATTGCGCATTGGCCGCAAAGGGGAGGGCTGACCATGCGATAAGGGCGGGTAAAAGGTGACGCAGTTTCAATGATAGAACCTCATTCTGAACACGTGGTACCTGCAGCCCGCCAAGCAGTGCTGGTGCCGTGCCTGTAATATCTTAGACCGGCTGTACGGGGAAGGGTTGGCGGGGGCTTTGTGATCGTTCGTCAGGCGAAACCTCGCCAATACTTTTGTACGTCCGCGGCTGTCGCTCAGGTTTCGACAAGATATCTGTTCGACAGAGGCAAGCTGGCTGCCCCCAGGGCGCGGGCATCCGGACCCACCGACCCGGCCAGAATCGAGGGCTGCTCGAGCCCTGTAAAGTTCAGCCGGGAGAGATGCGTCTCGACGCGTTCGATCAAGCGCTCGGTAACGCTCTCGGGCATCCAGCCATCGATTTTCACCGTTTCAAAGTCGATCAGGCTGCAGGAAGACAGGATCGCATAGGCCAGACCTTTCGCGGCCTCGTCCATCCATGCCTCGAGAAGTGTATCCGGCATGTCCCAATGGTCCGGGGTCTCCCACATATGGAAGGGATCCAGGCCTGCGGCGACAAGCTTCTGCTCAAGCACGCAAAGGCTGGCGACATCGATCAGGGGTTTGACCGCGCCCGAGCCGACGGGAACCGGCAACGGACCCAAGGCGCCTGCATTCCCGCGCCCGGAAAAAATGACGCCGTTGAGGACGACACCCCCGCCGATGAAGTAGCCCATGTAGAAATACAGAAAGTTCCGCGGTCTTTCGGACGGCCCGAAGACCAACTCTGCCCCGCAAGCCGCGGTGGCGTCATTCTGCAAATAGACCGGGATGTTTCGCGCTAGGGAAAGACTGGCTTGCAGATCAGCCGAGCGCCATGGATCCATCTTTTCTTGTGGGACATTCAGGGTCTGCGCCCAGTCCCAAAGATAGAAGGGCATCGCAATGCCCAACCCGGCCACCCGGTCACGCGACGCTGTCGGCATCTGGTGTATCATCCGGTCCAATGTGCCGGTGGCGAAATCCAATGTCGCGCCGGGGGTGGGATAGTCATAGGTCTCTCGCGCGCGATCCCGTACTTTGCCTAGGAAATCGGTCAATACCAGCTCGGTGCTGCGGCGGCCGACCTTCAGCCCTAGGAAATAGGCCCCATCCGGATTCAGGCGCATTGGCACCGAGGGTTGCCCAACCTTGCCACGTTGTGGCTCGCCCCGCAGCAGCAACCCATCGCTTTCCAGTTGGCGCATGATCACCGAGACAGTCTGCGCCGACAATCCGGTCATGCGGGCCAGCTCCGATTTGGCGAGCGCTTGGTGCCGGCGGACCAGTGACAGCACCAGTCGTTCGTTGTGGGCGCGCATGCCACTTTGGTTCGTCCCGCGCACGGTCGAAACGCGCTCGGGCGGATTGCTCTGCGCTGATTGTTCCTCGGGCACGGGCCGCTCCTCCTACGATCAAGAATGTGGATGCGCCTACTCAGTGTCAATAATAAATAAGAGTGATTTATTTATTGACAGAACCCGAGAATCACCGGATGGTTTTACATATGGGAGCCGGAAGAAATCCGTCCGGACTCCTTAGATGCCCATCGGGTATCGGAGATATTGGGAGGAAAAGCCTTGAAGATTTCAGCATTTGCCGGCGCGACCGCGCTGGCCTTTACAGCCATGGCAGGCGCTGCCGCCGCGCAGGACACGGTCTGCCTGATCACCAAAACCGACACCAACCCCTTCTTCGTGAAGATGAAAGAGGGTGCCACCGCCAAGGCCGAAGAGCTGGGCATGACGCTCAAGGCGTTCGCCGGCAAGATCGACGGTGACCATGAAACTCAGGTGCAGGCGATCGAGACCTGCATTCTGGACGGTGCCAAGGGTATCCTGTTGACCGCATCCGATACATCGTCGATCGTTCCGGCCGTCCAGCAGGCGCGCGACGCCGGTGTGCTGGTCATCGCGCTGGATACACCGCTCGAACCGATCGACTCGGCGGATGCGACTTTTGCAACCGACAACTTTCTGGCGGGCGAGCTGATCGGCAAATGGGCCGCTGCCACGCTGGGAGACGAAGCCCAGAACGCGAAGATCGCCATGCTGGATCTGGCAGTCAGCCAGCCTTCGGTCGGGGTGCTGCGCGACCAGGGATTCCTGCAGGGCTTCGGCATTGACTTGGGCGACCCGAACAAATGGGGCGACGAGACCGACCCGCGCATCGTAGGCCATGACGTCACCGCCGGGAACGAAGAGGGTGGCCGCAAGGCCATGGAGAACCTTCTGGCCAAGGATCCGATGGTCAACGTGGTCTATACGATCAACGAACCGGCTGCCGCCGGTGCGTATGAGGCGCTCAAGGCCATCGGCCGCGAAAACGATGTGCTGATCGTTTCGGTCGACGGCGGCTGCCCCGGTGTGCAGAACGTGGCCGACGGTGTGATCGGCGCAACCTCGCAGCAATACCCGCTGCTGATGGCGTCGCTTGGCGTCGAGGCGGTCAAGAAATGGGCCGACGAGGGCGTGAAGCCCGAGAACACGCCCGGCAAGGACTTCTATGACACCGGTGTTGCGCTGGTGACGGACAAGCCGGCCGATGGCGTCGAGTCGATCTCGGTCAAAGAGGGCATGGACCTCTGCTGGGGCTGATCTGATCCCTTCAGGGGCCGCAGCGCGCGGCCCCTGAATTGAACCACGACCTCACCCGAGATTTTGCTAGAGTCGCCCCAAGACGGGAGCTTGACGCATGGGGGAACCTCACTGATGTCCGACACATCGAGACAGTCCGACGACTTCGAAGCCGCAGCCAAAGGCAGCCCGGAACAAGTTGCCGAATTCGAAGATCACCACCGCGGTTTCATGGGGACGGTCCAACGCTTTCTGCATGTGAACCCGTCGCTGGTGCCGCTGATCGTTCTGGTCGCGGCGATCCTGATTTTCGGCGCCTTGCTGGGCGCCAAGTTCTTTTCGCCATTCGCACTGACCCTGATCCTGCAGCAGGTACAGATCGTCGGCATCGTCGCCGCCGCCCAGAGTCTTGTGATCCTGACCGCCGGGATCGATCTGAGCGTGGGCGCGATCATGGTCATGTCCTCGGTGGTGATGGGCCAGTTCACCTTCCGCTATGGGCTGCCGCCCACGGTGGCGATCCTGTGCGGTCTGGCCATCGGGACCGCCATCGGCGCGGTGAATGGGTTCCTGGTCAGCCGGGTCAAGCTGCCGCCCTTCATCGTGACGCTGGGCATGTGGCAGATCGTTCTGGCCGCCAACTTCCTGTATTCACAGAACGAAACCATCCGGTCGCAGGAAATCGAGGCCAACGCCCCGATCCTTCAGCTGTTCGGCGCCAAGTTCAATGTCGGCGGGGCGGTATTCACGGTCGGGGTGATCTTCATGCTGGTGCTGATCCTGGTGCTGGCCTATGCGCTGCGGCATACCGCGTGGGGGCGCCATGTCTATGCCGTGGGCGACGACCCCGAGGCCGCCGAGCTGTCGGGCGTGAACGTGCATCGCACGTTGATGTCGGTCTACATGCTGTCGGGGTTGATCTGCGCCTTTGCCGGCTGGGCGCTGATCGGGCGCATAGGCTCGGTCTCGCCCACCTCGGGGCAGTTGGCCAACATCGAAAGCATCACCGCCGTCGTGATCGGAGGCATTTCTCTGTTCGGGGGGCGCGGATCGATCCTGGGTTCGTTGTTCGGGGCGCTGATCGTTGGCGTGTTTACCCTCGGACTGCGGTTGTTGGGCGCGGATGCGCAGTGGACTTTCCTTCTTATCGGTATGCTGATCATCGCCGCCGTGGCCGTGGACCAGTGGATCAGAAAGGTAGCAGCGTGATGGAACCCATTCTCAAAGGGCGCAATCTGGTCAAACGGTATGGCAAGGTCACGGCGCTGGATCATTGCGATTTCGACCTGATGCCGGGCGAAATCCTGGCCGTGATCGGTGACAACGGCGCGGGCAAATCGACCTTGATCAAGGCGGTTTCCGGTGCCGTCGCCCCGGATGAGGGCGAGATCTGGCTGGAAGGGCGCAAGGTCGATTTCCACTCGCCCATCGACGCGCGCGAAGCCGGGATCGAAACGGTCTATCAGACGTTGGCCATGTCGCCCGCCCTGTCGATCACCGACAACATGTTCATGGGGCGCGAGATCCGGCGCAAGGGGCCGTTGGGCTCGGTATTCCGGATGCTCGACCGTCCGGCGATGGAGAAGTTCGCCCGCGACAAGCTGAACGAACTGGGGCTGATGACGATCCAGAACATCAACCAGGCGGTCGAGACCTTGTCGGGTGGACAACGTCAGGGTGTGGCCGTAGCCCGGGCGGCGGCGTTTGGGTCCAAGGTCATCATCCTGGACGAACCAACAGCGGCGCTAGGTGTCAAGGAAAGCCGCCGGGTTCTGGAACTGATCCAGGACGTGAAATCGCGTGGCATTCCGATCATTCTGATCAGCCACAACATGCCCCATGTGTTCGAAGTGGCCGACCGCATCCATGTGCATCGACTTGGCAAGCGGCTTTGCGTGATCGACCCCAAAGACTACACCATGTCCGATGCCGTGGCCTTCATGACGGGCGCCAAAGAACCGCCGGAACAGGATCGCGCGGCATGACGACCGAAGGGTCATCGCCGCAGGCGCTGGCCGAGCGGATCGCCGAAGCCGTGGCCGGGCTGGCGAGCGGCGAAGCGCGCCAGCTTGTCGCCGTGGCCGGGCCGCCGGGCGCGGGGAAATCCACGGTGGCCGCGCTTGCCCAACAGGCGCTGCAGGGGCGCGGCATTCCGACCGGGCTGCTGTCGATGGATGGTTTCCACTATGACAACCAGATCCTTACGGCACGCGATCTGCTGCCGCGCAAGGGCGCGCCCGAGACATTCGACCTGCCGGGCTTTCACGCCTTGTTGCGCCGCCTTCAGGCCGAAGACGAGGTCGCCGTGCCCGAGTTCGACCGCGTGCTCGACAAGTCAATCGCCGCCTGTTCGTTCGTGACCCGCGACCAGAAGGTGGTGATCGTCGAGGGAAATTATCTCCTGCTGGACGAACCGGGGTGGCGCGATCTGCGCGATCTGTGGGCGCTGACCGTGTTTTTGGACGTGCCGTTGCCCACGCTCGAGGCGCGGTTGCTGGACCGTTGGATAGGGCTGGGCTTGCCGCGCGACGAAGCCGAGCGCCGAGCCTTCGCCAATGACATTCCCAACGCCCGGCGCGTGGTGCAGAACTCGGGCGCGGCCGACCTGGTGCTGCGTTAGCCCAGCGCCTTGTACATGTAGATGGTGGGTTCGAACACGGGTTCGAACGGGTTGCGGCAATAGCCGGGAATCTCTCCGGCGGTTTCGAATCCCAAGCTTTGGTACAGGATGCGCGACGGGTCTGTGCTGCGCGTGTCCAGCACCAACAGGGTTCGGCCAAGTTCGACGGCGCGCTCCTGCAGGGCGCCCATCAAGGCACGGCCCAGCCCGCGCCGCCGTGCGTCGGGATGCACCAGCAGCTTGGCCACATCGGCGCGGTGCGGCTGGTTGGGCATCGCAGCCGGAATGAGCTGAACCGTCCCTTGGATGCGTCCGTCGCCATAGGCCACGAAAAGATCCAGTTCTCCGGCTGACAGCGCCGGGCGCACGCGCTCCTGCCAATAGGCGCGCGCGGCGTCACGGGAAAACGGCAGAACGAACCCTATGCTGGCGCCGGTATGCACGCAGCCATGCAGGACATCCGCCAGATCCTCCACCGCTTGGTCAAAAGTCGTTTCGGTCAGGCGTGTAATCATATCAGCACCAGAATGTAGCGTGCGCCGCGGGACGCCTCGGTTTCAAAACGGGTCGCGCCTGACAGATGATAGCGGAGGCAATCACCCCCGTTCAGCGCATGGGACGTTCCATCAACGGTCAGGGTCAGTGCGCCATCCAGCACGATCAAGTGATGTTCCTGCCCGGGGCGAGGCGGTGCGTCATAGGTGATCGTTGTGCCGGGTGGGAGGTGACATTCCAGAACCTCGCCCGTCAGCCCCGCCGAGGGCGGCGACACCGACCGCCGCGTGAACCCGGTTTCGGGGTCGCGCCATTCGATCTGCCGTTCGTAAGGAACCTTGGGGTCGAAGCTGTCCTCGACCATCATCAACAGGCGCGACATCGGCAGTCCGTAGGCTGCGCACAATCGGCCAAGATTCTCGGCCGTCGGGCTGACCTCGGCCTTCTCCATGCGCGACAGGGTGGCCCGGCTGACCCCGCTGGCCTGAGCGAGTTGTTCAAGCGACCAGCCCCGGCTGCGGCGCAGGTCGCTCAGGTGGCGGGCGAGGCGGCTGGACAGGTTGTCTAGCATGTCTCATATCCGAGAAACAGTTTCATTAATGAGATATATAGCAGAAATAAATAAAATAAAAAGGGGCGCCTGTGCTGCGCCCCTTCAACTGCTCGATATGATGGCGGCTTACTTCCAGCCAACCTCGTTGAAGATCTTCTGGGCCTCGGGGATGTTCTTGGCGACTTCAGACAGGTTCACTTCATCGGCCTTGAATTCACCCAGAGCGGCCACGTTCTCGGCCAGATCGACACCGTGGACGGCCGGGAATTCATCGTTGCCGTTCGAGAAGTAGACCTGTGCCTGATCGCTGGCGAGGTATTCCAGGAACTTGACCGCATTGTCCTTGTTCGGGGCATGGGCCGCGACGCCCGCACCCGACAGGTTCATGTGTGCGCCTTCGGCATCCTGCGCGGGGAATTGAATTCCGATCATGTCGACGCTGTCCGACAGGCCTTTGACGTCTTTGCGCAGGGCACGTGCAAAGTAGTACGAGTTCGACACGGCGATTTCGCATTCACCGGACACGATTCCACGCAGCTGATCGGTGTCGCCGCCCTGAGGTTCACGCGCCATGTTGGCCACGACGCCCTCGGCCCATTCGTTGGCCTTTTTGGCACCATGATGGGTGATGATCGAGGCCAGCAGGGTCTGGTTGTAGGTGTTGCTGGACGACCGGATGCAAACCAGCCCTTTGTATTCAGGGTCGGCCAGATCCAGGTAGGTGGCCGGCGGGTTGGTCACGTCATTCTTGTCGTAGAAGATGATGCGCGCGCGCTGCGAGAAGCCGAACCACTGGTTGTCTTCGTCCTGCAGGTTGGCGGGGATGCGCTCTTCCAGAACGTCGCTGTCGACCGCCTGCAGCAGGCCGGCGTTCTTGGCCCGCGCCAGGCGCGAGGTGTCCACGGTCAGCAGGATGTCGGCGGGCGAGTTCGCGCCTTCGGCTTCCATCCGCGCGATCAGCTCGTCGGCCTTGCCTTCGATGCGGTTGATCTTGATGCCAGTGGCTTCTTCGAAATCGGTGTAGAGACGCTCGTCGGTGTCGTAATGGCGCGAGGAGTACAGGTTCAGCTCGCCTTCAGCGGCGGCCGATCCGGCGATCAGGGCCGACAGTGCGGCGGCGATAAAGCTCGTGGTTTTCATCTGTGGATGTCCCGGTTGTCGAATCTCATGAGCGGGGTATTTCCCGACTGATTTGCTCAATTAAACGATTCCGGGTGGGATGCAAGAAAATCCGACAAAATTACTTGGTCTAATTTGCCGCAGCGTGTTTAAGTGCGCCGGACAGGCATGGCTAGCGCACGCGTTGAATTGTCTCGACCGACAAAATGGTCGGCAAATGCCTGGCGATCTCGGTCCAGGTTTCGCCTTCGTCGGCGCTTGCAAACACCGAGCCGCTGTTGGTTCCGAAATAGACACCCGCAGGGTCGCAACAATCTCCTGCCATCGCCTGGCGCAGAACAGTGAAAAAGCAGCTGGTCTGCGGCAGCCCTTCGCGACAAGCGGTCCAGCTTTGACCACCATCGGTCGACTTCCAGACCGCCGCCGCCGCATTTGGCGGGTATCGTCCGATGCTGTCTCCATTCAGGGGGAAGGTCCAGATCGTATTGGGATCGTGGGGATGGACGTGGATTGGGAATCCAAAGGTCGACGGCAACCCGCCCGAAATATCGTCCCAGCTGCGCCCGCCATCGGACGAACGCCAGACACCATGATGGTTCTGTTGATACAGCAGCCCTTTGCTGCCGGGCGCCCGGACCATGTTGTGCACGCAATGACCGATTTGACCGTCCCGCGGCGCGGCCGGATGGTCGTGTTGGCCGCAACTCTCGGCGTTCGACAGCCGGTTGCGCCGCTCCCACGTAGTGCCGCCGTCTTCCGAGGCGAATACTCCGGCCGCCGATATGCCCACCCAAAGCTTTTCCGCATCGTCTGGATCGGAAACGATCGTGTGCAGCACCAAGCCTGCGGCCCCCGGTGACCATTCTTCGGCCGAGGGGTGATCGGTCAGGCCATTGACCGTTTCCCAGGTCTGCCCAGCATCCGAACTGACCAACAGCCGCGCCGGTTTTGTTCCCGCGTACAATGCGCCGCCTGAACAATGCAGCGACCAGATCTGCGAGAACTCGTCGCCGAACGGTGCTGCTTCACCGGTCCAACCGATCAACTCGGCAAAGTCGGGATCGTTTGCGGCCCACTCGTCCTGCTGCCCCTGTGTGAGCTTGGTGACCTCCCAGCTCTGGCCCCCATCCTCGGAGCGCCAGACTCCGGCTCCGTGCCAGTCGCCGCCACCGCCGGCCCAGAGTGTCCCGGTTTCGTCATCTCCGACGACGTGGTTGATGGGCCAGCCGCCGCAATGCGGACCCGTAACGCGCCAAGATGCGCGATCCGAGTCTCCGATGATCACGAAGGCACCCTTGGTGGTGCCCACCAGTATGTCGATGCAAGAGTGTTTCATTCGTTTCGCGCTCCCGGCTGTTTTGGACAGCCTAACACGAACGGTCCGTCTCAGCGCGCGGCACAAAAAAACCGCGCCCGGAGGCGCGGTTCTTTGAAACAGCGATTTGCCGTTCTCAGCCCTGACGAGCTTTGAACTTGCGCTGCGTCTTGTTGATCACATAGACGCGGCCTTTGCGACGCACAACCCGGCAGTCGCGGTGCCGGTTCTTGAGCGAGCGGAGCGAGTTCTTGACCTTCATGGTCTCTCTCCAATTCTGCGGCGCCTTCATCAAGGACGTGGCCAGCGCCTGGGTTAGCGGGTGCCCCGGGTCAGACCCGAAACAGTGAAACGATGGTGGGCGGTACAAGGATCGAACTTGTGACCCCTTCGATGTCAACGAAGTGCTCTACCGCTGAGCTAACCGCCCACTTTCCCTTTGCGTATCCTGCCCCATAACGAAACGGGGCGCGGATCTCCGCGCCGGTGGAGGGGTCTATAAAAGGAGTCGCGAAGGGGTTCAAGGGGTTTGGTCCAACAATTTTCCGGTCTATGTTATCGGCAAAGAAGGAGAGGCCATGCACAGTGCCGCATACGCTTTGGAAATGCCCGCAGAACGCACGTCGAGCGTTGTTTTTTCTTCGCCACATAGCGGCCGGAACTATTTGCCGGGCTTTCTGGATCGTTCGGTTCTGAACCGCAATGTGATTCGCTCTTCCGAAGACGCCTTTGTCGATCAACTGTTCGCTTCGGCCTCGATCCATGGCGCACCGTTGATTGCGGCGCAGATGCCGCGCGCGTTCCTTGACCTCAACCGCAGCGCCGAGGAACTGGATCCTGCGTTGATTCTCGGCGCGCGCCGTCAGGGACACAACCCGCGCGTGGTGTCGGGGTTGGGTGTGATCCCCCGTGTCGTGTCCAACGGTCGCGCAATCTACAGCGGCAAGCTTACGATGGACGAAGCGCGCCTGCGCATCGACACTTATTGGCGCCCCTATCACGCCCGCTTGAAGTCTCTTTTGGCCGAATCGATCGACATGTTCGGACAGGCCATTTTGATCGACTGCCACTCGATGCCGCACGAGGCCGTTGCCATGGCTGGGAACCCCAAGGGGCGCCGTCCCGAGATCGTGCTGGGGGATCGGTTTGGTGCCTCGGCATCGGGCGTCATTGTTGATCAGATCGAAGCGGCCTTTTCGTCCGCCGGTCTGACAGTGGCCCGGAACACGCCCTTTGCAGGGGCGTACGTGACCCAGACCTACGGGCGGCCCGCCCGTCATCAGCATGCGATTCAGATCGAGATCGACCGGGCGCTCTACATGAATGAGAACACGATCGAGCCCAACGCCAATTTCCTGGCGTTCAGGGATATTCTGGAAGAAGTCATCGCGGATATCGCCCGAATTGGTTCTCAGCCGGCACGGCTGGCCGCAGAATAGGAAGAGTCACCGCAGCGCTCGGCCCTTCACGATTGCATCAGTTCCATATTTTCGCCGGATCTCGTCGGTCGCACGCTCTGCTTTCGAGCGTTGCGTGGCCCCGGGGTCCAGCAGGTCGCCGGATATGTCGGCCTGATCTTCGGCGCACAGATCTGCCAATCCGCAGCCCAGCAGACGATAGGGGCCCTGATCGCCGACCTGATCGAACAGCCCGCGGGCGGTGCGGTAGATGCGGTCGGCCATCTGTGTCGCATCCCGCAACGAGACCCGGCGGGTCAGCAGTTTGTGGTTGGCCTTCTTGAGCTTCAGCGTCACGACCCGCCCGGCCAGCCCCTTGGCCTTCGCACGGTCGGCCACCTTTTCGGCCATGCGCCAAAGGTGACCGTCCAGAATGTCGGGGTTGGCGGTGTCTTCGAAAAACGTTGTTTCATTGCTGATCGACTTCATCGGCTCGTGGGCCGAAACCCGCCGCTTGTCCTGCCCTCTGGCCAGGTGCCACAGCCGATAGCCCATCGAGCCGAAGCGCGCCGTGAGGGCCTCTTGATCCCATCGCAGCAAGTCCGAGAATGTGCGTATGCCGGCCCGCTCCAGTGACTCCTGCGCAGCCGGTCCGATGCCCCAGATCAACCGCACCGGCTTGTCGTTCAGAAACTCGGCGGTTTCCGCCTTGCCGATCACGGAAAACCCGCGCGGCTTGTCCAGGTCGGACGCCACCTTGGCCAGAAACTTGTTGTGCGACAGCCCTATCGAGCCGGTCAGGCCCAGTTCGTCTTTCATGCGTTTGACCAGCCGTGCCAGCATCACCGCGGGCGGCGCGCCATGCAGCCGCCGGGTGCCTGACAGGTCCATGAATGCCTCGTCCAGTGACAGGGGTTCGATATCCGGTGTCAGTTCGTCCATCATCGCGCGGATCTGTCGTGAGACTTCGACATAGACGGACATGCGCGGTTTGATCACCACTGCATCGGGGCATAGTTTCAGCGCCTGAAACATTGGCATCGCCGAGCGCACGCCGCGAATACGCGCCACATAGCAGGCCGTTGACACCACGCCACGCCGTCCCCCGCCAATGATCACGGGCTTGTCCGCAAGTTCGGGGTTGTCGCGCTTTTCGACCGAGGCATAGAACGCGTCGCAATCCATATGGGCGATGGTCAGGTCGAACAGCTCTGGATGTCGCAGTACCCGCGGGCTGCCGCAGGAGGGGCAGCGCCGTTCGTCGTGAAGACTGGCAAGGCAATCGCGACAGAGAGCGGGCATCATTTCCTTTCCACGGGCACCGCGAATGAGCGGTCTGGCCGAGGTGCCAAAAGTACAACACCGCACGCTGCAGCGCAAAGCGATTGAACGAAAAGGTGGGGCCGACAAGAAGACCCCCCGCAGTTTCGCGGGGGGAGGTAACGGGCCTCAGGAAGACGCAGCCCGTTGGGGAGTGTCTCTTGATCAGAATCGCCCAAAAATGTCGATTTCGATAGGCTTACGAAGCAGGTCCCAAAACTCGTGTTTTTCATGTGTGTTTTGGGGCACAGAGGCAATTTGGCGCGGCCACGGCTAAAAGTGACGCAAGGTCAACCGCTTGCGCGCCAAATCGTGCTTCCGGAACGGGGATTTGCCGCGACTTGTCCTCGAAAGGTTACACTGAACGCAACTCGGCCAGAACGGCATCGGCTGCAGCTTTGGGGTCGGCGGCCTGATAAATCGGCCGCCCGACCACGATGTGATCGGCCCCGTCATTGATTGCGGCGGCGGGTGTCGCCACGCGTTTCTGATCGCCAAGGTCCGACCCGGACGGCCGCACGCCGGGGGTGACGATAAGCCGGCCGTTGGCCTGGGGCAGGGCGCGGATCAGGGTCGCCTCTTGCGGGCTGGCGATCACGCCGTCGGCGCCGGCCTCGAATGCGCGGGTCGCGCGTTCCAGAACCATGTCCTGCATGTCGCCGGACTTCATCAAACCTGCATCCAGATCGTCACGGTTCAGCGAGGTCAGGATGGTCACCGCGAGGATCTTCAGATCCTTGCCTGCTGCGCCTTCCTTGGCAGCACGCACCACATGTGGGTCTCCGTGCACGGTGAGGAAATCCAGATCGAACTGCGCCAGCCCCCGCACGGCATTCTCGACCGTGTTGCCGATGTCGAACAGCTTCATGTCCAGAAAGATGCGCTTGCCGTGCTCCTGCTTCAGCTCGTTTGCCAAGGCCAACCCGCCACCGGTCAGCATGCCCAGACCGATCTTGTAGAACGATACCGCGTCGCCCAGCGTCTCGGCCATTTTCAGCCCTTCCAGCGCGTTGGGCACGTCGAGGGCGACGATCAGGCGGTCATCTGCGGTTTGGGGCAGGGCTTTGGGCATTGTTTCGACCTTTCAGGCTTGACGGGATCGGCGCTTCTGTAGAGCGTGCGGCGCAATCAGACAAGAAAAGACGCAGGGAAGTACAGGATGATACGGTTGGGTGTGATGGCTTCGGCAGCTGTTTTGGCCGGGGCGGGCGCTGTCTGGGCCGGCGAAACCGATTGCGGCGAGGCCCGACTGGTCTGGGCGGACGTCAAGGACAGCGGGTCGGCGGCAGCCATCCAAAGCTTTGCCGAGGTCTATGCGGAGTGCCCGATTTACTCGCAGCTTGCACGCGAGCAACTGGCCGAATTCAATGGAGGCTCACCTGAACCGGAGGAGGTCAGCACCCCCAAAGAAGAGACACGACGCCTGCTTGTGACCGACCTGCGACCGCGGCCGGAACCAGACCCCGACGATCCGCCATACGAGCCCGACTATTCGGATGGAGAATATCAGTGCCTGATGGCCGCTGCCGCTCCGGGCCAGTCGCCTTATTTCGACGGGGTGGAATGGGCGGACATGGACGCCGAGAATGCGATGGCGATCTGTGCCGATCTGCTGCTGAAAGACCAGAATGTCGATGCCGAGGTCGTCGCCGCGTTCGGCCGGGCGCTGATGAAAGGCGGCAAGCTGGAAATGGCGCTCGAGTTTTCGGAGTTGGCGGCAATGGAAGGCAGCGGGCTGGCGATGAACACGCTCGCTTCGCTCTATAACGAGGGTGAGATCGTTCCCGAAAACGATGAAACGGCGTTCGGGTGGTACATGGCGGCCGCCGATGCCGGCCTGTCCATGGGGATGCACAACGTGGCATACGGCTATGAACACGGCGATGGTGTCGCGCCCGATATCGACAAGGCGCTCGAGTATTATGAACGGGCTGCGTTCTTTGGGTATGATCCTTCTATGGTCCGCCTGGGCATTTTCCATCGCGACGGTACGCATGTCACACAGGATATGGACCGCGCGGTCGACTATCTGGAGCGGGCCGCCGATCACGGAAACGTCGATGCCGCGGTGCATCTGGGCTTGATCTACGAAACCGGCCAGAACGGATATCCCAAGGATATCGAAAAGGCGCTGGAGTATTATTTCCAGGCCGCCGAAGAGGATGACGTCGTGGCGCTGCATAATCTGGGGTCGCTGACCTATCACGGGCGGGACGGCGTGCCCCAGGACACGCAGGCGGCTTTTGTGCTCTGGGGCAGGGCGGCCGAGCTTGGCCATATGGCCTCGCAGCGCAAGTTTGGCCGTTTGCTGCACGAGGCGGGCGAGATCGAAGGCGCGTTGAAATATTACCGTCTTGCGGCCGAGCAGGGCGACGACGTTGCAAAAAAGCTGATCCGGGAAATCGAGGGCGATTGACCCCCACGGCTGGCAGGGGAGGCCCTGGTTTCCCCGCTTTGGCCCAACTGTGCTATGGTGCCGCCATTCAGGACCAAAAATTGCACCAAAGGGACAGACCATGAAGCACCTATTTCCGCTGGCCGCCGTGGCCGCGCTCGCCGCTTGTGAGGAGGCCCCTCCACAACCCGAGACGGGCGCTGCCCCGCCGCCCACCAACGACGATTTGTACCTAGTCGGCGGCTATCGTTCCGAAGATGACTGGTGCCAGTTGACCGGCGAAACCGCCTTTACCGTCAATTTCCTTGACCACACTGCCGACCTTGTCTCGTGTCCAACCGGTAGCGCCGCCGCGCAGTCGCTGGTCGAGATGCAGAATGCTCAGCAGGTGGCCGAAACCGGCGGCTATACCGTCTATACGATTCCCCGCGGCTGAGCGTTTTTTCACCCGCTACCCTCTTGAAGCTGCGAGGACATTTCCCAAATTGATCCATGAGGCCCGGACCACTGCGTGCTGCCAAGCAGGCGCAAACCTAACGGGCGCTTGGAAAAGGAGAATGCCATGGACTTGAACAAGTTCACCGAGCGTGCACGAGGTTTCGTGCAGGCGGCGCAAACCATTGCGCTGCGCGAGGGACACCAGAGATTGGCTCCCGAACATATTCTGAAAGCACTGATGGATGATGACCAGGGGCTGGCCAGCAACCTGATCAAACGTGCGGGCGGCGCGCCCGAGCGCGTGGTCGAGGCGCTGGATGTTGCCCTGGCCAAGATCCCGAAGGTCAGCGGCGACGCGGGCCAGGTCTATCTGGACGGTCAGACCGCCAAGGTTCTGGACGAGGCCGAGAAGATCGCCAAAAAGGCTGGCGACAGCTTCGTACCGGTCGAGCGCGTGCTGATGGCGCTGTGCATCGTCAAATCCAAGGCCAAGGAGGCCCTGGAAGCCGGTGCCGTGTCCGCCCAAAAGCTGAACGAGGCGATCAATGACATCCGCAAGGGCCGTACGGCCGACAGCGCCAATGCCGAAGAGGGCTATGACGCGCTGAAGAAATATGCCCGCGACCTGACCGAGGCCGCCCGCGAGGGCAAGATCGACCCGATCATCGGCCGCGACGAGGAAATCCGCCGCGCCATGCAGGTGCTGTCGCGCCGGACCAAGAACAACCCGGTTCTGATCGGTGAGCCCGGTGTGGGTAAGACCGCCATCGCCGAAGGTCTGGCTCTGCGCATCGTAAACGGCGACGTGCCGGAATCGCTGAAGGACAAGAAGCTGCTGGCGCTGGACATGGGTGCCCTGATCGCCGGTGCGAAATACCGCGGTGAGTTCGAGGAACGCCTGAAAGCCGTTCTGAACGAAGTCACCGCGGCCGCCGGCGAGATCGTTCTGTTCATCGACGAGATGCACACGCTGGTCGGGGCCGGCAAATCCGACGGTGCGATGGATGCGGCCAACCTGATCAAGCCCGCGCTGGCGCGGGGCGAGCTGCACTGCATCGGCGCCACCACGCTGGACGAGTACCGCAAATACGTCGAGAAGGACGCGGCCCTTGCCCGCCGGTTCCAGCCCGTCTTCGTGCAGGAACCCACGGTCGAGGACACGATCAGCATCCTGCGCGGCATCAAGGAAAAATACGAGCTGCACCACGGTGTGCGCATCTCGGATTCGGCGCTGGTGTCGGCCGCGACCCTGTCGCACCGCTACATCACCGACCGTTTCCTGCCCGACAAGGCGATCGACCTCGTGGACGAGGCCGCCTCGCGTCTGCGCATGGAAGTGGACAGCAAGCCCGAAGAGCTGGACCAACTGGATCGCCAGATCCTGCAGCTCCAGATCGAGGAAGAAGCGCTGAAGCTTGAAGATGACGCGGCTTCGAAAGACCGGCTTGAGGCCTTGCAGAAGGAACTGGCCGAGCTCAAGGAGAAATCCGCTGAGATGACCGCCCAGTGGCAGGCCGAGCGTGACAAGCTGGCCAGCGCCCGCGAGCTGAAGGAACAGCTGGACAAGGCGCGCGCCGAGCTGGAGATCGCCAAGCGCGAGGGCAACCTGGCCAAGGCCGGTGAGCTGTCCTATGGCGTGATCCCCGAGCTGGAGCGCAAGCTGGCCGAGGCCGAAAGCCAGGAAAGCAACGCGGTCATGGCCAAGGAAACGGTGCGTCCCGAACAGATCGCGGCCGTGGTCGAGCGCTGGACGGGTATCCCGACCTCGAAGATGCTGGAAGGCGAGCGCGAAAAGCTGCTGCGCATGGAAGAAGCGCTGCATGCCCGCGTGGTCGGCCAGGACGAGGCCGTGCGCGCCGTGGCCAACGCCGTTCGCCGGGCCCGGGCCGGTCTGAACGACGAGAACCGCCCACTGGGCTCGTTCCTGTTCCTCGGCCCAACTGGTGTGGGTAAGACCGAGCTGACCAAGGCCGTCGCCGAATACCTGTTCGACGACGAACACGCGATGGTGCGGATCGACATGTCCGAGTTCATGGAGAAACACGCCGTCGCCCGCCTGATCGGTGCTCCGCCGGGCTATGTCGGCTATGAGGAAGGCGGCGTTCTGACCGAAGCCGTCCGTCGCCGGCCGTACCAGGTGGTTCTGTTCGACGAGGTCGAAAAGGCGCATCCGGACGTGTTCAACGTGCTGTTGCAGGTGCTGGATGACGGTGTCCTGACCGATGGCCAGGGCCGCACGGTCGACTTCAAGCAGACGCTGATCGTGCTCACCTCGAACCTTGGGTCGCAGGCGCTGAGCCAGTTGCCCGAAGGGGCCGACACGGCGCAGGCCAAGCGCGACGTGATGGACGCGGTCCGGGCACATTTCCGGCCCGAGTTCCTGAACCGCCTGGATGAGACCATCATCTTCGACCGGCTTCAGCGGTCGGACATGGATGCAATCGTCGACATCCAGCTGTCCCGCCTGCGGAAGAGGCTTGTCGGGCGCAAGATCGATCTTGTGCTGGACGATGCTGCCAAGGAGTGGCTGGCCAACGAAGGCTACGATCCGGTCTTCGGGGCCCGTCCGCTCAAGCGCGTGATCCAGCGTGCCCTGCAGAACCCGCTGGCCGAGGCTTTGCTGGCCGGCGACATCCGAGATGGCGACACCGTGCCGGTAACTGCCGGACCCGATGGTCTGATCATCGGCGACCGGTTGGGTACCAGCGACCGCCCACGCCCGGACGAAGCCGTGGTCCACTAAGCTGCGGCTTGGCTGAAACAGGAAAGGCCCGCCAGAGATGGCGGGCCTTTTTCATGTGCACCATCAGTCGTGGTTCTGACGGCTTTTGCGCAATGCGCGCAAGTCGTCTGCACTCAGGCGCGGACCGGACTCGGGCGATGGCGGCGGTGCCGGCGGAGCCATGCGCTGGGCCGGATCCACCATATGGCGGCTGGGGCGCCCGTCCTGCAGTTTCAGATAGGCCAATACCGCGCCCGCGGATTGCAGGCTCAGCCCCCAAAGCCCGACCAGGATAAAGCTGAGAAACAAGGCCACAGCAGGCCAGATCGGGTTTTCGATGGCCCCACCGCGGAACAGGCCTTCGATTTCGGTGACGGACGTTGCCAACGTCGGTAGCCCCGCCAGGAATGCCACGGCCAGAAAGGCGAGGACGTAAAGCACCATCATTGATACATAGCTGATGGCCACCAAAGCAAACAGCGGCCAAAAGGAGGCACCCAGATTGCGGAATGGCGTATAGGGTCGGTCGTCAGGGTCGCTGCCCAAGGCTGCCGCAGCCAGGGGAACCAGCAGACTGGCCCGCGCAGCCGAGGCTACCGTGAATACCGCAACCGTGACGACGAGGCCCGCCACCGAAACCGACGCGCCGGCAGAGGTCAGCCAGTCCAGGGCCGGTGTTTCGGGGGTCTTGGTCAGATCAACCAGATTCGGCGCGACCTGAACGAAGGCCAACCCGACCACTGGCGCAAGGATCAGGCCGATCGCAAGAGACTCCGCCACGCCATAGGTAATGGCGGGAACGATCAGCTTGCGATAGCCCACACCGGGTCGGATCAGTTTCGACTGGAACCCGAACCGGGCGCCGACCATGATCGGGATCACGCCGGATGAGGCGCTGATCAGGAAGGTTGCGATGAACAGTGTTCCGGGCAGGATCAACCCGATGACGAACCCGATCACGCCACCCAACGCACCGTACAGAAAAAGGCCGATGAGCAGGATCGGGAACGTCACCGCAAAGCGCCACAGGATCGAAAGGGACAAAGGAATGGTTTTGGTCAGTAACACGGGGCGGCCTTCACACAGTCTCTGGTTGTTTCGGCGATACCTTATCGGGTGTGCAGCTTCCATCCCGTTGATGCCGTTCCAAA
>NZ_JBQFIT010000001.1:625000-2972500 GCF_056535665.1 Ruegeria sp. BJ3
AGGCTAAGTACTCCTTGCTGACCGATAGCGAACCAGTACCGTGAGGGAAAGGTGAAAAGCACCCCGACGAGGGGAGTGAAACAGTACCTGAAACCGAACGCCTACAATCAGTCGGAGGCTCCTAGCGAGCTGACGGCGTACCTTTTGTATAATGGGTCATCGACTTGGTCTCACGAGCAAGCTTAAGCCGTTAGGTGTAGGCGTAGCGAAAGCGAGTCTTAATAGGGCGTATGAGTTCGTGGGATCAGACCCGAAACCGAGTGATCTAGGCATGGCCAGGTTGAAGGTGCGGTAACACGCACTGGAGGACCGAACCCACATCCGTTGAAAAGGATCGGGATGAGCTGTGCCTAGGGGTGAAAGGCCAATCAAACTCGGAGATAGCTGGTTCTCTGCGAAATCTATTTAGGTAGAGCGTCATCCGAATACCCCGGGGGGTAGAGCACTGGATGGGTAATGGGGCCCCACAGGCTTACTGATCCTAACCAAACTCCGAATACCCGGGAGTACTAGATGGCAGACACACTGCGGATGCTAACGTCCGTAGTGGAGAGGGAAACAACCCTGACCTACAGCTAAGGCCCCCAATTCATGGCTAAGTGGGAAAGCAGGTGGGACGACCAAAACAACCAGGAGGTTGGCTTAGAAGCAGCCATCCTTTAAAGATAGCGTAACAGCTCACTGGTCTAAACAAGTTGTCCTGCGGCGAAGATGTAACGGGGCTCAAGCCATGAGCCGAAGCTTAGGATGCCGTAAGGCATGGTAGCAGAGCGTAGTGTGACATAAGACTTATCCTCTTTAGTGTCTTTCGGGGCACCTTGGAGGATCGAGTCTTTTCGATGAAGCCGGCCTGTGAGGGATCCGGTGGAGAGATCACTAGTGAGAATGATGACATGAGTAGCGACAAAGAGTGTGAGAGACACTCGCCGAAAGTCCAAGGGTTCCTGCTTAAAGCTAATCTGAGCAGGGTAAGCCGGCCCCTAAGCCGAGGCCGAAAGGCGTAGGCGATGGGAACTAGGTTAATATTCCTAGGCCAGGAGGATGTGACGGATCACAGGTGTAGTTCAATCTTATCGGATTGATTGGGCTGCTGAGTGGTTCCCGGAAATAGCCCTCCATCAGACCGTACCCTAAACCGACACAGGTGGACTGGTAGAGCATACCAAGGCGCTTGAGAGAACGATGTTGAAGGAACTCGGCAAAATACCTCCGTAAGTTCGCGAGAAGGAGGCCCGGTTCCTAGGCAACTAGGGGCTGGGGGCACAAACCAGGGTGGCGACTGTTTATTAAAAACACAGGGCTCTGCGAAGTCGCAAGACGACGTATAGGGTCTGACGCCTGCCCGGTGCCTGAAGGTTAAAAGGAGAGGTGAGAGCCTTGAATTGAAGCCCAGTAAACGGCGGCCGTAACTATAACGGTCCTAAGGTAGCGAAATTCCTTGTCGGGTAAGTTCCGACCTGCACGAATGGCGTAACGACTTCCCCGCTGTCTCCAACATCGACTCAGCGAAATTGAATTGCCTGTCAAGATGCAGGCTTCCCGCGGTTAGACGGAAAGACCCCGTGCACCTTTACTACAGCTTCGCACTGGCATCAGGACTGCAATGTGCAGGATAGGTGGTAGGCTTCGAAGCAGGGACGCCAGTTCCTGTGGAGCCTCCCTTGAGATACCACCCTTTGCATTCTTGATGTCTAACCGCGGTCCGTTATCCGGATCCGGGACCCTGCGTGGCGGGTAGTTTGACTGGGGCGGTCGCCTCCTAAAGCGTAACGGAGGCGCGCGAAGGTTGGCTCAGAGCGGTCGGAAATCGCTCGTTGAGTGCAATGGCAGAAGCCAGCCTGACTGCGAGACTGACAAGTCGAGCAGAGTCGAAAGACGGCCATAGTGATCCGGTGGTCCCGAGTGGAAGGGCCATCGCTCAACGGATAAAAGGTACGCCGGGGATAACAGGCTGATACTGCCCAAGAGTCCATATCGACGGCAGTGTTTGGCACCTCGATGTCGGCTCATCTCATCCTGGGGCTGGAGCAGGTCCCAAGGGTACGGCTGTTCGCCGTTTAAAGAGGTACGTGAGCTGGGTTTAGAACGTCGTGAGACAGTTCGGTCCCTATCTGCCGTGGGTGTAGGAGACTTGAGAGGAGTTGCCCCTAGTACGAGAGGACCGGGGTGAACGATCCACTGGTGGACCTGTTGTTGCGCCAGCAGCAGTGCAGGGTAGCTATGATCGGACAGGATAACCGCTGAAGGCATCTAAGCGGGAAGCCCCCCTCAAAACAAGGTCTCCCTGAGGGCCGTGGAAGACCACCACGTCAATAGGCCGGAGATGTAAGCGCAGCAATGCGTTCAGTTGACCGGTACTAATCGCCCGATAGGCTTGATTTGATCCAGTAACAGAAAGACAAATCACCAAAAGCATACACTGACCTTGAGTTGGACAATTACGTCGCTTTTGCTACGCAAATAGCGACGGTGTTGATTGATGTGAAACCCCGCAAGGGGTGACACAACAACCGTGGGCAACGCGCATTCGCTTCGCGAATACGCTGCCTGCCGCGCGCCGCCTTTTTGCAAAGCAAAAAGAGCGACGGGGATTTTCCTCGGTTTGGTGGTCATAGCGCAAGTGAAACACCCGGTCCCATCCCGAACCCGGAAGTTAAGCACTGCAGCGCCAATGGTACTTGGGCTCAAGCCCCGGGAGAGTAGGTCACCGCCAAACCTAGAAAAATCCCCCCTCTCAAAAACGATGAAAAAACACGACCAGGTCTCAAACAGCCAAATAGGCAACAGACCAAACCAAAGTGTCGCGGGATGGAGCAGCCCGGTAGCTCGTCAGGCTCATAACCTGAAGGTCGCAGGTTCAAATCCTGCTCCCGCAACCAAACTCAAAAAATCAAACTACAGCCCGAAAACCCAAACGGCCAACGGGAAGTAAGTAAGATATGCGCGTAGTCACTGCGCGAAAAGTGCAGCGCGCCGCCGAAGAAATCTTAGAATTTTTCGAAACCCTCGTCAGCTCCGCGGCTCTTGGCACACCCGTCACGGTAACCAAAATATCGGTGTCTGCCCTCGGAACGGGACAGTCCGATCACAAGCCGATGGGTGAAAGTAGACCCTGATGATCTGTCGCTATCGGCAGCCGATCCGCCGGATAGGCCGATTGCGGCGCTGCGCGTTTCTTCGTGTCGCCCCTTCACAACGTTCTACAGGTCATCGGACATGATCCGTAGATCGGGCACCTCTTCTATTACCCAGTCTTCGGGCGGGTTCAGTTGCGCCTGTCGTTTGCCGGTGTTTGGGTCTTTGACGAAACGCTGCCGGTTCCAAACCAACCGCCCGATATAGAGTTCGTTGTTCAAGATGCCGGTGCCACGCTGGTAGTTGCCGTAGATCGTCGATGATCCCCATGTGCCAAGGGGGCCGTGAATGCCCTCATTGTTCAGTTGAGCAGCGATGTTGCGTGGGCTTTGCCCATGGCTGTAGTCCTGAAACATACGTTGAACGATCTGGGCTTAGCTTTCATTGATCCGCCGTTCCCCTGTGGTGATAGACCCGTCTGCGTCCATATCTAGCGCAATGTCGTAACGGTATGTGATACCACCGGTTGATTTACCTTTACGCACACGTCCTTCAAGGTCGCGATGGGTCTTTTGAGCCAGGTCTTTCAGGATCAGGCTGCTCATAGTGCCTTTGAGACCGATATGCAGTTCAGAAATTTCTCCCTCTGCCACGGTTACAATCGGGATGCCCTGAAACCGCATCTGCTTGAAAAAGGCCGCGATATGTTCCTGATCTAGGCTTAAGCGGTCGAGACCTTCGGCTACGACGACTTCGAAATTATCAAGCCGGGCGTCTTCCAAAAGCCGTTGATAGCCAGAGCGAAGATGAGATGCTCCGCTCAGTCCTCGGTCGGAAAAGGTCTGGGCCTCCTGCCAACCATTGCTATTGATCAAGCGCAGGCACAGCCGATGCTGGTCCTCAATGGAGGCGTCACTTTGAAGATCGGTGGAGTAGCCGGCGTGGATAGCGGCGCGCATGGGTCGGGCCTTTCGGCCTTAGGAGCTGGTTGGTCCAACCCGTTATAGGCATGGATTGGGCCGTGTTTTGTACTTTCATTGCAACCCGTTGCAATGAAAGATGCTTCGGTCATAGGTATTTGGCCGAACCGACGAGCGGCTTTAGGGTGCGATAACTTGCCGTTTGCGACCCAAGGTCTTCATCTTTGCCTGCAGGAGAGATTGGTAGTCGTCACAGGCTTACAGTCCGATGGAGCGATTGTAATGCTTCTGAGACATGTCCAGCGTGGCATGTCCGAGGATATCCCGGATGATGTTGACATTTTCCGGGTCTGTCTCTGCGAGGCTGGTCGCCGCAATGTGCCGAGAATTGTGTGTGCGCAACTTAACGCCCAGCAAGCGTTTTGCCGCTTTCGGCAGCTCACGAGACAGGCCATTGGCGGTAATCGGGTCTCCATATTGGCTGATCCACAGCGCATTGGATGTCTTGGGTCCAACCAGGATCGGACGATAGATCCCCAGATAAGACACCATCGGTTGCACCAGTAATTTGGGTAGAGGAAACCAGCGCTCTTTTTTGTCTTTGGTGTCCTCAGCCGAAAGATGAACTTCAAAAGCATCAGGGCTTGTATCGTGCGTACCCAAAGTCCATATACACACGGCTTACGTTTTTCTTTTTCGACCTGCTGTCTCCTCAATTCGGCGTTCAGTCTCTCGATTCAGACCGACCACGCCGAGTCGCCGCAATGATGCGGGCGACAAGCATTAGGAGACTTCCACCATGGCAAATGGCACAGTAAAATGGTTCAACTCAACCAAAGGTTTTGGCTTTATCGAGCCTGACGATGGGAAGCGCGACGTGTTCGTGCATATTTCCGCACTTGAGCGTTCCGGCATTAGCGAATTGAAGGACGGCCAGAAGGTTACCTTCGACGTCGAAGCTGGCCGTGACGGACGCGACAGCGCTTCCAACCTGGCACTCGCATAGCCTGCTACGGGCATCCTTCTGGGGTGCCCGGTTGCTCAGAGGGTTCCCAAGAGCCGTTGGAGAACAAGTCAGTTGCAACAGCAGGAATTGACCCGGGCCCTCGTTCAATACCGCGTACCCGATACGAAGCGTAGTGTTTTTGAACTGACTATTACTGTTATCCCTTTTTTCGCGCTATGGGGCGCAGCGTGGTTTGCGCTTTCCCTTGGTGTCTGGGTCGCTATTCCACTGGCAATCCTTAACGCTGCATTTCTGGTGCGTCTCTTCATCATCATGCATGATTGTGGTCACGGATCATTTTTTAAAAACCGTACCGTTTGCAATTGGACAGGCCGGGTCTTGGGTGTTCTCGTCCTCACACCTTATGACGTCTGGCGGCAAAGCCACGCGATTCACCACGCCTCAACCGGCAACCTCGATCGGCGCGGGATGGGCGATATCCCTACGTTAACTGTAGAGGAATATCTGAAGCGAAAGTGGGTCGGGCGTGCCGCTTACAGGTTAATCCGGAACCCCTTCTTCCTGTTCTGTATCGTGCCTGTCTACACGTTCTTTCTGCAAAATCGCTTACCCTTTGGTTTCATGCGGTCAGGCTGGCTGTATTGGGCAAGCGCAATGGGAACAAACGCCGCGATTGCGGTGGTCCTGGCCCTGATTTTTTGGACCGGAGGCCTGGATGTGCTGGTTTATGTATTCCTGCCGACCATGATCGTCGCCGCCTCGATTGGTATTTGGCTTTTCTATATTCAACACCAGTTTGAACACACGACATGGGAACGGGAAGAAGAGTGGAACCTTCAGGACGCCGCATTCTATGGAAGTTCTCATTATGCCTTACCAGGCATCCTGCTTTGGTTCTCTGCAAATATTGGCGTACACCATGTTCACCACCTTGCCAGCCGCATACCGTTTTATCGGCTAAACGAAGTTTTGCGGGACCATTCCAAGTTGGAAAATTGCCAACGTATTACTCTATATGAGAGCCTTCACTGTGCACGATTGCATCTTTGGGACGAAAAAAGCCAGCGCCTGCTGACATTTTCCGAGGCTTTGTCGAACGCCAATTCCAATAGGCATTTAGTGTAGCCTGGCGCGTACCAGATAGGCTTCGACTGTATCACCGCCCAAGGCACGAATGGCCTCTAACCGGTGAAGGCCTTCAATCAGCACGAATCTCTTGTTGTCCGAGCGTATCTGGATCGGGGTTTGCTGGCCGTTTTTCAAAATATCTTCGGCCAGCGTCAGAACTTTTTGTTGATCAAGCGTTTTTGCCCGTTTCACAGGTACATAAATCAGGTCGAGCGGATATGGTCGTTTCTCCAACATAAGCTACGTGACCAACCTTTCGTACATTTGTTCCGATTTAGAGCTCACTTCAAAAGCGGGGGCTGGAACGTGCGTCATAGAACTGAACGAACAGCGTCGCGCAGTTCCTGATGCATAATCCAAGTTGCGGGCTCGTCGTCACTTTCGATGTAAGAAAATGCCAGAACCTGTGCGGCTCCATCATTCTGTGCCGATCCGGCTTCGGGAAGATCCAGCTCCAGATATTCCGCAATCAATAGCCCGATTTTCTTGAAGACCTTGATAGAGGCTTCGCGCGATTTGTAACCGGCCGCCTGAGACAAGTTACCAATGGTCAGACCGTCCTTGCCTGCGATTGTAAGTGCTTTCAGCAACCTGACCTGCGCAGGGGTGAGCCTGATCTGGCGCAATGCCTCGGCATATTCTCTTTCACTGGGAACGAGGGTTCCGGAGTTTCCCTCCAAACGGCGTTGACCGCTACGCTTCCTGTCTCGTGCTTCGAGAATTTCTTTCAAGGCTTCTATAGCCAATGCTGGTGTTTCTCCAACTGCATCGGCAATCATTGTCTGCGTTTTGGCCGGCGGTTTGGGAAATGCCCGTGCAACACTATCGCCGCTCAGAACGCCGGCCTTGATCAAGTACTTTCCAAACTCTTCCTCAATCACTCCTGATACGTCAGCGTTCCGCGACTTACGAACACTGCGGTCCTGAAATGCTCGTTGTTCCAGACCTCGAGCTGACATCTTTGAACCGGAAAGGGTAATTTGAGGGGTATTTTTGCGCATCAGAGAAACACCACTACAACTATCGCTGCGACAAACACCGCCGATGCAATAGATATCTTTATCCCATTGGACCGGCGGCGCGCCTTTTCAGCCTTGATGCTCTTGCCCAGGTTTTCATCAATCGAGTCATTGTTCACGGCTTTGTCCTTCCTGATTTCTCATGCGGCATAGGTTTCCACCAACGCATTGTTATGGCACATTTTCCGTGCACGTATCGTTCTGTCTTGTGAATGGACGATTACATTCCCAACCGTCACCTCTTCGGTTCAAATGAGCGTTGGAAGGAACTTGAATCTTATCGCACCTGTTCCGGTTTGCGCGAAAACCACGTTCGCATTTCCATCCGGAAAAAGTCTCAGGGGCGAGATATGCATCCTGTGGAATTGCCACTGGTTCACAGCTGCTCTCCGCCGCCCTGTAACCTCTGAGGCACACCCATCCATCCGAGCTTCTTTTGTCGCTCAGACGACCGTTTTTTGGGACATCTATTTCAACACAATCCTGGCTCTCTTTACGAAATCCCCAGTTGCAGTGTATTTCCTGCACGCCAAACCGAGTTTCGACGTACCCATTTTGGGGCGAAATCACTTCTTCACACTCTTCTCCGGCACGCTGGAACAGCCGATTGCACGCCCACTGATCTCCGGTTGATGCCAGGTAGGCATTTTCAGGAACTCTTATTTTCTCACAGAGTTCTCCGACATTCTGAAAACCGTGATTGCATTCCCACCCGCGGCCATAGGAGCTACCCGTTAAATATGCGTTTTGGGGTACGTCTGGACTTTGGCAGGATCCGTTTCTGTTTTCGAAACCTTCGTCACAAACCGTTGCACTGGCATTGCCTGCGACTTGGGCAGCAAGCTGCGTTCCTGAGAGCGACACCAAAAGTGTCGAGATCAAACAAAGTATGCAGCGCGTAAACCCAATGAGTGACTGATCCAAACGGAGCCAGAGACCTGATCTATCGGGCATCAAACACGCAATTCATGTGCCAAGTGCTGTTCATGCGGCGCCTTCTTTCCTTGGTCACGCGATGACAGGTGCATGTCCTGTGACAGTTGCAAATGCTTGCGAGGAACGAGCTCATAGCGAAGACCCCAGCGAAACCCGTTCCTATGCTGGGGCACATGCTACAGTTAGTCTGAAGGCCATTGGTTTATCGTAACCGGCAGCATCGCGGCGACGAGATACTTTCACCAATACACTTTTGTGGTTCGTGGCAGCGATAGAGTCAAGGAACTTTCCTTCGTCGCCGTGGCAGCACCGTTAGGGCAGGTAGTAATTGAAACTGCAGGTGACCAAGTTGCCAAACAAGCCTCCGAAAGAAATTAACTGGCAGCGGTCTGACGTTGTAGAGATTTCGGACTGGACCAACAGCGAATACCAACTTTGTCTCGCGTCGCCCTTATCGGGCCTGAGCGCCGCGAAAGTGCTGTACGTGATCAAGGTTTCCAGGTGTCTATAGATGATTGGCCAGACGTCATCAGGAGCAGTGCAGCGACAAAAGTGCCGCATGCTGCGCGATGCTCAAATTACAGCAATGCACATGAAGCGGGCATGGTGCAGTCGCTGAGCATTCGGTCTCAATGACATTGTGAGAAACACTATTGGCCGAAGTTTGAATTCAAACTCCTAACTTGGTGGTTTCCAATTGGCTTGTCTCATGGCGTAACTGAGGTCTTTGCCGTATTTCGAATCTACAAATAGCTCCTCAAAGAGCGCATCCACGCGACTGTCAGGCCACTCGCGTGACAGTTGCTCAGATAGAGTTTGAGCTTCTGCCTTATTCCCCAACATCTGATGTGACGCCATAAGGTAAGCAACGGTTACTGGTCCCACAGGGCCGCCTTTTTCAGCTACGCTTTCAAAGGCTGACACAGCGCCTTCGTAGTCCTTCATATGGAACTTTGCTGACCCCATCGCGTTCTGAAAAACATAACCCCGCTCTAGCTCGATTTTTGAGAGTGCGTCCTCGCTAATTTCTACGACTTGTTCAAACGAACCGGAATAGAGCAGGACCAGCGACACGAACTCCAAAACATGTACATCGTGTGGTGCCAAACGCCGTGCTCTTTGCGCAAATTCTATGGCTTCAAGCCAGTTTCCCTTGGCAAATTTGACCCAAGCCATTGCGGCTTGGCTCCACCCCGCTTCCGGAGCCAATTCGATGGCCCTGTTGGCCTGAGTGTCCGCGTAGTTCAACATGTCCTGAGCTAGGTCGACGTCGGATGTCAGCACTGCAATTGTGGCGGCGACTTGTGCAGCGCCTGCATGGCCGCCGAAATAGCTGTCGTCGTTTTCAATTGCTCCCTGGAATATGGTTAAGGCCGCGTCAAGACGCGCAGGTTCCAAGGCCGGAAAGATCAGGTCCCGACCAGTATGGGCCAGATTTACAGCCTGAAGACGCATTGGGGATGCATCAAAAATGGCGCTGCGCTCATCACGGCTCAGCCCATCGACCGATAAGTCAGTTGGAACATCCTGCTTTGTCGAGCTCACCAAAAAAGCAATCGCACAACAGCCTAGAATTGTGATCCCGACAATCCTAACAGCTGGCCGTGCCAATGCACGAGCACTGGCGTCCAGCTCGGAGAAGTGGGGGTGAGCCGTTTCGGAGCCGCTTCTCAAAATCCGAGGTGCGTAACCACCCTTTGGCAGTTCAAACACCGTTTTTTCCCCGTGCCCATCTGCAGCGTAATATTCGGCAAGCTTGCGTCGCAGGCGCCCAGCGTCCACTCGCACCACATTTTCACGGCGAGCCATCTCGGACATTGATCCGCCATAGACATCCATTGCAATCGTCTTGGCGCGAATTTTATCGGCCCTTCCATTGAGAGACTCCTCGACCACATACGCAAGAAAGTCCTGCAAGCGCTGCGAGCCCGTGAAAGTCGAAGACCTGATAAGCCGCTGAAGTGCCGCCCGAACATCTTTTGCAGCAGGTGACCCGCTCTCATTCAGTGGAGAAGATGTGTCTTTGGTTAAACCCATATTTTCAGTAAGTTACGCATCTGATTACACCGTATTATGCCCCGATATACCTATTGTTAAAAGTGAATTCGTCCAACACTCCCCTAAACCAGTTGATCCATTGAACGAGCTCCGAAATGAAAGGCATCGCCCTTGATAACCTGTTTCCCAACCATCGGGCCGCGATTGCGGACCTAAGGCGGGCGGACACCGTTTTCGATGAAATCTGCCGAGACTATCAGCTTCTAAGTGACGAGTACCTCTCCGTGAACACTGAGCCGAGAAGTCGGTCGTACACGATTGCCCGCGACATCCGCGAGTCTTTGGATGGTCTTCGGGATGAAATTGCTGAATCGCTGCGGCGTGCAGGGAAGATATAATTCAAATAGGGGAAGGGAAACCGATGAGATCAATATTGAAACATGCCACAGCCATGGTGCTGATTTCTGGCGCGGGTTTTGCCCAAGAAGCGCCTATCATACACGACGGCGAGTTCGAGTTTCTCCGCGCGCAGTTTGGCGAGCAATGGGATGCTCAGGATGCGGAGGTAGAAGTTAAGCTTGCCGAGATCCGTGGCGCGAATGGAGGACAACCACCCAACATTCTCTACATTCTGATTGACGATGTGAGTTTCGGTCAAATGGGCAACCGGACGATGAACTATGTCACCGGTTTCGATACGCCCAACATCAATGACTTTGCCACAGAAGGCATGTCTTTGATGCGAATGTACACGGAGCCATCCTGCACACCGACTCGAACGGCGATGTTGACCGGTCGACATCCGGTGCGCGCGGGCGTGGAAGAGGTCAAGGTCGCCCTGGTCGGCGAAGGTCTTGCGTCCGAGGAAGTCACCATCGCCGAAATCCTCAAGGAAGTAGGGTACAACACCGCGCACGTCGGGAAATGGCACCAAGGCGATATTGAACAGGCCTATCCGCACAATCAGGGCTTCGACTGGGCGGCTTTTCCCTTGCATCAGCAGGTTCAGCTGAGCTTGATGACACGTGATGCGATGGTCGCCAACAATATGCTTGGTTACCATTGGTCAGGGCAGTCCAACCAATTTCAATTGGACGAGCGGTTCAAACCCTATGGCCTTGTGACCGGCGTAGAAGGTGAAGCGGGTGGTCTGGCTCGCGAAGTCGAAATGGAGCCCGGCGAAGAATGGACCCAAGCGAAATACGAGGAAATGAACTTGCGCTATCAGCTTCAAGCATTGGAGCAGCTGGAGCGGCTGGCTTCGCAGGACGCGCCATTCTTTATGCAATACTGGCCACTCTATCCGCTGAACTTTGCTTATCCTGAGCAGGCCGTATCTCGCAACGGCGGCTTCCATGCGGACAAATTGCAGGTTCTAGACGGTTGGATCGGCGAGGTTTTGGCCAAGCTGGATGAAACCGGCAAGGCAGACAATACCGTCGTCATGATCATGGCCGACAATGGTTTGATGTACCACTACGAAGGTACATCCGGCCTGAACCAGCTGATATATCGCGGCGGAAAGACACAGCACCTTGAAGGCGGAGTGCGAACCGATGCCTTTATCCGCTGGCCCGGCGCCATTGAGGCGGGCAGCGCGGCAGGTGACATCGTGCACGTATCTGACCTGTTCACCACCTTCGCCCGTATAGCAGGTGCGACTGACCGTATTCCACGGGACCGTGTGATTGATGGCATCGACCAGACGGCATTGTTGCTTGAGGGAGAAGGCAATTCGCGCCGTGACTACGTCTACGTGTACGAAGGGCCTGTTCTGCGCTCAGTTGTGAAGCAAGAGTTCAAGATGCATTTGCCGGCCCCCGGCCAGCCCGGCGCTGCGGCCCCCGTTTTCAATGTCTATCGAGACCCACGTGAAGAACATCCGCTTGTCGGGTACTCACTATGGTCCGGTGCATCTTTCCAAGACATGGTGAAGCGCCATCAGAAAACTATAGCAAAGCACCCGCATCTGCCACTGGGAAAGGGCGTTCCGTATGAGGGGATCGAGAACCTTCGTCCTGAAAGCGAACTGACCCGAGAAGTCTTCTCCAGTTGGCAATGATGAATGTAGACGGCGGCGCAAACCCGTCGCCGTCTAACCAGACCATTCAATTTCTCTCAGGCATATGATGCCACGCATCTTCCTGTGTTTTGTTCCCCTGATCTCTGCGCTGCTCGTGGTGGGCTATGCAGCCGAAGCTGAGGAAACGCGTCAATTCCATTGGCTGTGGTGAACAACACCGACATTCGATATCAGTATTTTGATTTGGGAGGGGGTACAGACCTTCAGGATGCCTTTGTCGATGGTGCATACATGCTGCGCCCTGATCTAAAACTAAAATACGAGCTCCACTAAAATTCAACGAATGCGACTGGCGAAAGGTTCAACGGGTTCGAAAAGACCAGCTTCAAGCTGATCTACTTTCCCTCACAGAAACCCTTGTCTGACACCTGGAGCAAAAAATCCGCACTTGGTTTGGAGTGGATCCTCGATTTTGTTGACCCCGACGAAGGCATCGGCATCGGTACGGATCAGATCGCCCCATTTGGTGGGTTCGCTTTTGCAAACACGAATACTGGGCTGACTCTGATCCCTCTGGTCCAGCACTTTGCTTCGCATAACGCTTCTACTTGATATCAGCCAAATTGCGCTGCGCCTGATTGCGCTTCAGCCATTTGGTGACGGGTATTGGGCAAAAGCAGATATCAAAGCGCCATACGATTGGGAAAATGACGCGTGGCCCGCGACCGCCGAGTTCCAGATCGGTAAAAACCTCAACCCTGGAACTGCTCTCTACACCGATGTGTTGGTCGGTATTGATGCTAACAGACCCTACGACCAAGGTGCCGGGATAGGTCTCAGGTCCAACTACTAAGCACCGCCAATATGCAAGGAAGCTTTGATGCTCCACCTCAGATGAATTAGCGCCCTCGTAGTTCTGACCGGCGTATTTTCTATGCCCGGGCTTTCCCGCGCTCAGACTCTACCTGCGCCAGGTCAAAACGAAACAGGCTGTCGGCATGGAGCCTCATTCTATCTGTTCACACCCCTGCGAATCACGGGTAAGTCAACCGTGGCTGGACAATCCGCGGATTTGGATCTGGACCTTGGTGACGTTCTGGATGTGCTCGATTTCGCGGCAGCTGGCCAGTACGAGGCATGGAACGGGGGTTTTGGGATAATCGTAGATGCGAATTAAGTGGTGATCGAACAGTATACCACTTTGCCTGGCCCCCTGGGAGCCGGGGTTAACGTTGACGTTCGTCAAAGATGGTTTGGTGAACTGTGGCCTTACTGTATTTCAGATGGCGAATACGGCAGCAGCGGCCAGAGATGTACAATCGATCTCCAGGGCGGCCTGAGGTACAATTCCATCCGTTAGGAAATCGACATAGCGACCCCAGGTCTGGGAAACCCACCAACATTGGACGGAGATCAGGGTTGGATAGAACCAGTCGTCGGCATACGCGGAATGTGGCGGCTAAACCAGAAATGGACTGGGATTGCGTCTGTGGAACTTGGCGGTTTTGGTGCCGGTGGAAATGATCTCCAGATTGGCACAAGTATTGGCTTTGACTATCAGCCCTGGGAGAAAACCTCACTGACATTCGGGTATCGTTACTTTAGCGTCGACTATAGCGACACACTGAGTTCCGGTGAATTTGCCTATGACGTCGATCAGCATGGTCCATACATTGGTATCAAGTACTTTTTCTAGCGAGCGGGCGTAAGGTGAATTTCATAAGAAACGAACTGGGCCGGAAACTCGCGCTGCGTCAGCTCAGTCGCTAGTCTGATCGCGGCCGGGCCACATGTGCTTAATCGCGTTGAAGGTCGATCAACACCGGCATCAACTGCAACTGCAAAGCGCGGTTACCTCCGGCATTTGGTTAGCAAAAAACTCGGTTCATATTGTCTCCCTTGGGTTGCGAACATTCCTTGATTGTTCAGCCTTCGATGACGGCTTTGTCCGCACAACGTAATTCTAAGAGTGGCAACACTGACGTCCGCTTGGCGAATAAACCTGACATCTCAATTGCGTTCGGAAACGGTGGTTGCGCCCTCCCGCAACCAAACTCAAAAAATCAAACTAGCGCCCAAAAAACCAAGCTGTGGGCAAAGGTCGGCCCTATTCCGATAAGGCAATGCCTTGGGGCGCCAAGCAGAAGCGCTTTGGGAGTGTTTCAGCGAAAGTGGTCCACTGTAACGACGCACCTTCACGCCCGATGAGCCAATCCGCCTAACTTACGTTCGCGCTACCGTCGATGCGATTGACATCTGTGTTGGGAAAGAACTCTGCCCAGACGTGCCAGAACAAACCGGCACGCAAGGTTTCAACCCGCGTGAGTTGCCCCTGATCGCTATTTCCCCAAAAGTCACAACGCTTTACTGGTTTGCCGCTGTCGTTGTACCAGACCCCGAGGCTTTCGAAATGTGGGTCTATTTGAACCACAAGATCACGCCCTCCGACTTGTGTGTTCACCAGCCAGTTCTGGTCAACCACGAAGTCGTCGGTCCAACACACGGCATCCGACCCGATGGTCACGCCCCAAACAGGTGTCTTGTTGGGCAGGCGCGTGTCAGGCGCGCGCTCCATGTTGTCCATGACGGGGTCAGCCTCCTGATGCTGCCTGGCGATCCCCCATCCGAAAACGATCTCCAGCACCATGTCCAGCAGTCTCAGGAACGGGTTGCTCGACGGCTTGTTCAGAAAGACCTCACCGTCCGGGTAGGCTTTCTTGAAGCCACGGAATGTCATGCGGAACGTTGGCCATGGCTCCATTTGAGCTTCCGGACGCAATGGGCAGGCGGGCCCGTCCGACGCGGTGTCCCGATCCGCTTCTCGGAACCCATAGATGTGTTGGATTGGCTCCCCGGAGTCGTTGTCCCGCAGGATCAAGTTGTTGCCATGTTGCGCTAGAACTTGAAGGTTAAGCCGTTTTCCTTCGATGGATGGCCTGTAACCCTGACCAAGATTGGCCATTGCGCAATAGGTCATGACCACGTCTTCGCCCCCAAGCCCCTTGGCGTCGCCGGCCAGATGCGGCCGCATGATCTGGGCGTCAGGATGTGCCCGGGCGAGATCGCCGTTTGTTATCACGATCACGGGCGCGGTCGGTCCGACGAACCGTTCGGCTTCGGCAATGCTGTAATACCGGGCTGTGTTGAGCTGGTTTCTCAACCCTAAATGGACCCACACATAGGGAAAGCCATACAGAACCAATGCCAGAGCCGCGCCCAACCACCAGATCGCGCCGATGCCGGCACCGAACGCAAAGTGGGCTATGGTCGCAACCGCAAAAGCCGCAAGGCCAAGCCCGATCAACCGATATTCGTTGCGAATGAAGCGGATCATGTTTTCTCGCTTTACCTTCAGCAACATCTGGGAAACGTCACCGAGGTCGCGGAAATAGACAAAGCCAATCCCGAGCGAGATAGCGAGGCCAGTATAGAAGATCAGATTGGCAAGCATGGAGGTGCCTCTTGAACGTGGCGGGCCGAGGTGAGGTCGGACTGCAGTTAGCGTTCGACCGCAGTCTGTTTGGTCAGAAAGGCTTCGACCGCGGCAACGGTTTCTGGGCGCAGGTTTTCGATGCCTTCATACGGCACGCCGCGCGCAGGTTCGGTATCAGGATACAGCTTTTTTCGGGCAAGATGCCGTCCCAGAATGCGCTGGAATTCCTGGCCGCCCCACGCGCCAACTTCGGTCGAAACCGGGTACTTTTCATGCGTATCCCGATAAATATCGAAGAAATTCGCCAGAATTGCACTTTCTCCGGCACCCGGAAGGTTCAGTTTCAACTGATCCTTCACGATCGCCTTCGGGGATGCCACCGAATAGATGATCACATGATCGCGACGCGTTTTCGACTCGTCGCCGAACAGGATTGACGCGGATTGGTCCACCCCATCCACAAGCCTGTCCCGTGGGATGAACGCGTCGGCACCAGCCAGGCGGGACAGGGTCGTATACAGATCCGACACATGGATGATGTTGTTCACGATCGAGTCCGCCTCGATCATTCCGGGCCAACGGATAAAGGCATCCACACGTACGCCGCCTTCTGTCGTATCTCCCTTGCCGCCACGGAAAATCATCGGCGTGAAACCTGACTGTGGGGAATATTTCGTGAAGTGCCCGTTGTCGCCCATCAGCACCACAATGGTGTTTTCGGCTACGCCAAGCGTCTCCATCTCGTCAAACAGCACGCCCAGATATTCGTCCAGCAGTTGCAACTTGTCCGCATAAAGGCCGCCATTCACGCTTTCAGGGCCGTCGCGTCCGGCGCGCGTGTTGTCGAGCGGGATCATCGGCCAGTATTGCAGAAAGAAGGGGGTGTCACCGCCTGCCAGCCGCTGCAGTTCAGACAGCGCCTTGAGCTGGAACTGTTCGTTCATCTCATCGTATTTTTCTGCGTCCCAACGCTCGCCGGGCTGCATGCGGATTTCGCGGATTGGACCGCCAGCCTCACCTTCGATGACGGTGGCCATGGCGGCAGGATCCGGGCGGAACCAATCGTCTACGATATAGTCCTCTTCAAAGTCCTGGATGCCGACCGAGACCTGCTCGCGGATCGCATCATCGTTGAAGATTGTCAGTTGACCCTGTTGATGGATGGCATGCTGCGCATAGTCGAAACCCTGATTCATCGCCCAGCTTTCGGCGATATCACCCATATGCCATTTGCCGACATGACTGGTGGCATAGCCGGCCTCTTTCAGAACCTCTGCCAGTGTGACCTCATCTCCGGGAAGGCCAAAGCCGGCAATGTCGACCGTAGTGTCGCCCATACCCATGCGCACCGGCAGCCGCCCGGTCATCTGGGCCACGCGCGTCGGCGTGCAGGACGGCTCGGTATACATTCGAACCATGCGCATGGCTTCGTCCGAGAACGCATTGATGTTGGGGGTTTCAATTCCGCGTACCGCATTCAGTTCGGGAATGCCCATGTCGCCGAAACCCAGATCGTCGATCAGAATGGACACGATGTTGGGATGGTTGCCAGCATTGCCTTCCCGAAACTCGACCAGTAACGCATCGACGGCAGCGTTGTCTTCAATCCACTGCTCGCCATTCTGCGCTTCCAGAATATAGTACTGTGCGTCATGGATGATCGGCGTGTCCTGCGCAAAAAGCGGGGAAGACAACAGGATCGAGATGGCCGGCGCCAAACAAAAAAGTCTTGTGAACATAAAGGGTTCCCCGCTGTAGGAAGGTTGCGATTGCGACAAGTCTAATTATTTCGGCCTCTAAATCAAATTCAGGGGCGGTGGCACGAGGGCCGGTCGCCCCGTTTGGGGGCAAACCACCGGCGTGATCGCTAGGCTGTTTCGAACAGGGCGTCGGTGAGCAGGTGTTCCGAAAGCGCACCGGGCGCGCCGATCGCCACAAGCCGCGTCTCGGGTTTTCGATCACCCCATGCGCCATCCCGTGAAATGTCCATGCGCTTTCCGACGACCTGCACAAGAATGCGATGATCCGGGTCCTCCTCGCTGAAAACAAATCCTTTGAGGCGATAGACGTCGCCCGGTAGCTTTCGAATTGCGCCTCTCAGCGATGACAGGCTGATGGGTTGCTCGGCCTTCATCATCGTGGTTGAGAATCCGTCAGAATGGTCAGCGTGTTGGCACCCGCAGTCAGGCCCATGCTCATGATGCTCCGGCACTTCTGTCTCAAGCTGTTCGGCAGCAAACCGGCCGACCGACAGCAATATGTCCAGCGGGACATCCGCATTGACCGCTTCGACCAGGCGATACCTGCGGAAACGCGAGCCGAGCCAGTCGTGCACTTTCTGAACTGTTTCTCTGCTGACCAGGTCCACCTTGTTCAAGATGACCATGTCGGAAAACGCGATTTGCCTGAGTTTCAACTCCATCTGCTCTGGTGCGGCGAACAGCTGCTCGGCGTCGACAAGGCACATGAGGCTGTCGAGGCGGATCATGTCCCGGAACTTCTGGTCCGTGAACGTCATCGCAATTGAAGACGGATCAGATACGCCACTGGCCTCGAGGACGATGTATTCCGGTTTTTCCGGCCGGGCGAGAACGGCCTCGACCGTTTCGATCAGGTCATCCCGGATCGAGCAGCACACACACCCATTCGCCAGGCTCATCACATCATCTTCCATGCCAACCACAAGATCAGCATCCACATTGATCGAGCCGAAATCGTTGACCAGAACTGCAACCCGCAGACCATGATTGCCGGTCAGGATGCGGTTCAGAAGGGTAGTTTTCCCCGCCCCGAGAAAGCCGGTCAGAATTGTGACCGGAATTGCCGAAGTCGAACCAAACTCGATCATAGTGTCACTCCGTCTTCTTCTTGCGGTTTGGAATGACGTCGTCGGTTTTGATCACGAAGTCGCTGGGCCATTCGGGATTGGGCGCACGGAACACGTCGGAGGGGTAGTATTCCTTGGGGTCGATCTCCATGTCGCGGTACTTTTGGTCCTGCTGTTCGGCGCGCGATGACCGCGGGGCAGGTGGCTTGATTTCATCGGGCAAGGTGATCTTGCCTTCGGCTTCCATCTTGCCCAATTCACGGAACGGTGCGACCGAGCCTGACTTGCCGGGCAGTGTCGCCTTCCGATACCAGATCGCATCTTTTGTGACGTTGACCACGGCCACGTCCAGACCCCAGGCGAACAGCCCATCATAATGGGCCCGGATACCCGCCAGCATCTCGGCATCAATGTCCTCGTCCTGCGTGTAATGGGTCACCATCGCAAGCCGGGGGCGTGCCTCAGCCATCATCTTGCCAACCGCATAATGCGAGGTGTGATGGGTATCGATCGTGTAGTTGAACAGCTCCTGCGGCAGGCCGTATTTGTAGGTCATCAACTGGCCGATATCCTGACCGGACATTTCGGTGACGAACACATCAACGCCTTTGCCGTATTCAAGGCTCAATTCATCCGGTCGGCCGTCCCCGGTCCAAACGAAGCTCAGGCCGTTCCAATCCAGGCGATACCCGACGGCGCCGTCCTTGGCATGGCTGCGTGGCCAAGAGCGCACGGTGACGCCATCTTCGTCATAGACGATGCCGCCTTCCTGACGGAAATCGAACTCGTTGACCTCGATTTCGTAACCGTCTCCAATCGGGAATACGTCGAAGGCCTCTAAATGCCATTTCAGCATTTGCTTCATGCCGTCCACCATGCCCGCCGTCCCAAGCTCGGGGGTCCGACCGGACGGGCCGTGGATCCGCAGCGGCGTGTAGCCTCCCGACCAAGCTCTGAACGGATAGATATAGGGGATGTCGGCGTAGTGATCGACATGCAGATGCGTGATGAAGATATCGTTGATCAATTGCGCAGGCACCTGCATCCCGATGATGTTGCGCACACAGCCCGACCCGAAATCGAAGAAGAACCGTTTTCCATTGCCCAGCTCGACCATCACACAGGTGCCTGCCTGATCCTCACGCGGAGGAAACGGCGTTGACCCGCAGAAGGAGATGCGCATCTCGTCGGGCCCCAATTCCTCGGAAAGCGGGAAATAGTTTGCGTTCGACCCGGTCATGTATTTCGTCGGCCGGAAGTACTCTGGCAGAGTGATGCCGCCGGCAGGCCGGCCGCCATAGGGGTTCTTCAGGCTTTCACCCAGAGGGCCGTCCCCCTCATGCGCCTGTGCTGCGCCGGAGCCGTAGCTGACAGCCCCCGTTGCCACCGCACCTGCCGCCAGCCCCTGCATGACATGCCGGCGCGAAGGGCTTTCGATCTCATCCGCTGGCTGGTTTTGCTCGTTTTCGTGATCGTTGCTTTGGTCTTTGTCGGTCATTGCGATACCCTCAGTCGGATGCGTTTCTAAGATTGCGCTTCGCCAGACGACGAAGCTCGTTCACAAGTTCAGATTTGATGTGGGCCCATTCCTCGCGCTCGGACGCGGTGATCGACGTATCCTTAAGCTTTGCGCAGACTTTGCCGAAGTCCTCGATGGCCTCGCTCAGAAATGCGTCCGGTTTGAACTGGCTGGAAAGCGCAGTCGAAAGCTCGGGTAGCTCGTCTTTGAGGTCGTCCGTCACTGGATAAAGCCCGATTCCCACTATCTATTCTCGCATCAAGATGCGTGCGGTTGACCGGGGCGGCCAAGTGAGTCACCGTGAGTTGGGGGTGAGTTTGCAGTGAACCAAGCCAATGATTTATCGATAGATCAAGATGTTGGGCTGCCATCACCTGACCTGGTTCGGCAGGCGCTGCGTGACGTTGTTGCCAGCGCCGAGTTCCAAACGTCGCCCCGGCTTCAGCAGTTCCTCACCTATGTCGTCGAGGAAACCCTCGCCGGTCGCGGTTCCCAGATCCGCGGCAAGGCCATTGCCGTCGAAGTGTACGGTCGCAGCATTGATGGCAGCGGCGGTCGAAATCTGGTTCGGGTAGAGGCCAGGCGACTACGGCGTTTGCTGCGTGAGTTTTACGAAGACCATTGGGACGGTCAGGGCGTTCGGATCTTCGTCGATCCAGGCGGATACAAACCGCGGTTTTCACACCAAGCTTCCCTGGATGATCCCAAGTCGGACTTGGCAAGCCACGGCCCGTCCGGCGGACCCAGCCACCTGCGTGGACTTCTGTTGGTCGGGCTGTGCGTTGTGGCCATGATCGTCATGCTGGGCATGTGGCTGAGACCCGGCAACGACGAGGCCGGGCAACCCACCAACACCACCCGGCAGGCCGAACGGGCTGCGCTTGGTCAGCAATCGCTTGCCAGATTGCAGGCGGCCAACCTGGCGGATCAGGCGCGGGGGATGTTCTTTCCGGTCTTCGATGTCAAACGCCAGCAGATCGCCCTGGGAATGTTCCAGCATTCCACCGAGCTCGACCCGGCCTTGCCCGATGGCTATGCGGGAATGGCTCAGGTCTTGGCCACACTGGCTCTGCTGTCTCAAGACGAGGACACACGAGAGGATCTGTTGCGGCAAGCATCCCAGATGTCAGGAACGGCGCTTGAGTTGTCCCCGTCGGGTGCTTGGGCCAACGCCTCGAACGGTTGGCGATTGGCGGTGTCGGGCGACGCGGATGAGGCTTTGAAATATGCGCGCCTGTCTGCTGAACTAGCGCCTGAAGATGGCCATGTTCTGGACCTTGTCGGGATTGCCGCCCTGATTGCGAACGAGCCTGAACTTGCGGCCGAGGTCAGTAATCCGACGCGGGTCAGATCCGGATCCGGCCGATTTGGGGCGAGAAATATCTGGGGGGTATCCCAGCTTGTGCTCGGGAACTACGAAAACGTTGTCGAAGCCTTTCAGGGCGCACCGGCTGCTGGAGCGCCCGTAAGCGGGCCATCACTTTTATTCCAGGCCGTCGCTCATGATCGGCTGGGCAATTTTGACGAAGCACAAAGACTTGTTGACGAGTTGGACACCACGTGGCCGGATTTTCCGTCCGAATTTCTGGTGCAAAGGATTTTTCCGGGTGATGCCGATATGTGGAAGAAGATACTCGAATCTCTGGCGAAGTACTGACAAGCCCGTCGCAGCCGGCGCCATTCAGAAGTCTTCAAGTTTCAACTGACGGCGTCATGAACGGTCCGGGAGATTTGCGCTGTGCATCCCGGATCCGGCTTACACTTCGACCACAGCGATGGGGGATTCGGCCGTTTCTCACGATTGGAATCCTCGGGCGGCTTAGCTCGGCGATGACCTTTCGGTACGGTGCTGCAGTCCTTCGTCGGCTTTGGGGGAATTTGCAGCAAACTTCTCTTGACCTTCCAGCGCGGGAATGGGGCAGACAGTCCCCCCGAAACTGTGCGCAAGGCGGCAAAACCGGCAGGTCAAGCAGGTTTGATCAGTGTCAGACCGTTTCGGTGTCGCCTGCGCCAAGCCAAAAAACAACCGAGTGAAACGAGCCGATGAACAAACTGACGCTATTGGTAGGCGGCGTTCTGATCGCAGGCGCTGCCGTATTTGTCTACAACTACAACCAGCAGCCTGCGGGCCATTCGATGGTGGTGCCCGACACGTCGTCGCTGTCGCAAGGGGAACCAATCGCGCAGGTCCGGGTGCCAGCGACGTTGAGTGCGCAGGCGCAGATGGGCAAGGTTGCCTTTGACGTCAAATGCGCTGTCTGCCATGGGGCGAATGCCACGGGGTTGGAAGGCCTGGCGCCGCCGCTGGTGCATAAGATCTACGAGCCCAGCCACCACGGGGACGAGGCCTTTCAGCGGGCGGTTCAATATGGTGTTCAGGCCCACCACTGGCGCTTTGGCGACATGCCGCCGGTCGCTGGCTTGACCCGTGCAGACGTGCAGGGCATCGTTGCCTATGTCAGGGAACTGCAGCGCGAGAACGGGATAAACTGAACCTTGCACAGCTGGGCGGACAGGATGATCGGACGGTGGATTCTGGCCTTGGGCCTGGTTCTGGCCGGTATTCTGGTGTTCTCGGAACCCGCCTTTGCGCATGGGGGCGATGGGGGCACACATGCCGTCGTCGATCTGGGAGCACCCGACCCCGACCACGTCGAACAGGGCCACCCGGGCCATTGCCACGGCGGGGCCTTCTGCAACGGCGTCGCAATGACCGTGGCCGCGCCAGTCCTTTCCGCGCTGGTATCAAGGATCAGCCGTCGTGCCATCCCGCCGGGCCGGTACCGGATGCTGCCGGTGGCCCTGTTCGATCCGCCCCCGCCACGCGCCGTGTCCTGAGTCATGAAAGGCCCCTTTCGGTGGGCGAGTTGAAGCAGACATACAGGACAAGACGATGACCCTTTTCAAGCTGACGACGGGCGCCGTGCTGGCGTCGATGATTGCCGTGACCGCCCTGGCGCATGGTGGCGCCACCGGGATCGTGAAGGAACGGATGGACGGCATGTCCGCCATGAAGGACGCCATGAAGACCCTGACGCCGATGATGCAGGGCAAGACGCCCTATGACGCCGCCACCGTCCGGCGCGCAGCCGAGGCGATCGGCCGCCATGCCGGCGACAGCATGACCCGGCTGTTCCCCGAAGGCAGCAACGGCATGCCCTCCGAGGCCAAACCCGCGATCTGGCAGGACTGGGACGCTTTCGCCGAACTGGCCGAACAGCTGCAGACCAATGCCGAGGGGCTGGCTTTGGCGGCCGACAACGGGCTGATGATGGCCGGTGCCGGGCAGGGGTCCGGCATGATGAGCGGATCGGGCATGATGGGTGGCGCCTCGATGATGGGGGGCGGGGCCATGATGGGCGGAACCCCCAAGCGCGAGGAGCTGTCCGAGATGCCCGCCGATGACGTGTTCATGATGCTGGGCCAGACCTGCTCGGCCTGTCACACGCGGTTTCGGTCGGAATAGGGTGCCACGATGAAACGCATCTATCGTCTGGGCCTTGCCTCTGCCGTTCTGGCAGCGGCGGGGCTGGCCGCCGTGATCGCGTGGCCGATCGGCCTGACGCCGCAACTGCCCGACCTGACAAGCGAGGTTGACCGCGGGGCCTACCTAGCGCGGGCGGGCGGCTGCATCGCCTGCCACACCAACTTCGCCGAGGGCGGCGCGCCTCTGGCCGGCGGCGTCAAGCTCGAGACGCCCTTTGGCACGCTGTATTCCCCGAACCTGACCACCGACCCGGACCACGGCATTGGCGGCTGGACGATCGAGGAATTTGCCAAGGCTGTGCGTCAAGGCGTGGCGCCGGACGGGCAGCCTTATTACCCGGCCTTCCCGTACCCGTTCTACGCCGATTTCACCGATCAGGACATCGCCGACCTGTGGGCGGCTTTCCAGACCGTGCCGCCGGTGGCCACGCCGTCCCGCGTGCAGGAGATGGCCTTTCCCTTCAACCAGCGCTGGGGGCTGAAACTGTGGCGCGCGGCGTTCCTTGAGCCGCCGCACACCGATCCGGTCCCCGGCAAAGGTGATGTGTGGAACCGCGGCCGGCTGCTGGTCGAAGGCGTCACCCACTGTGCCGCCTGCCACACCGGGCGCAATCTGCTGGGCGCCCGCAAGTCGGATACCGAGCACTTCAAGGGCAGTGATGCACTGCCGGGCGGCGACAAGGCGCCGGCCATCGACTCTGAAACCCTGCAGATGCGGGGCTGGACCGTCGACAGCCTGGCCTATGCCCTGCGCACCGGCATCATGCCCGACGGTGACGTATTCGGCGGCGCAATGGGCGAGGTCGTGACCTACGGCACCAGCTTCCTGACGGACGAAGACCGCCGCGCCATGTCAACTTATCTGCTCGATGACCATGACGGAGGGTGAAAAGGTGGAGGTGCTGCGCGGAACGATCTCGCCAATGATGAAATGGGGTACACCGGTGGCCGTTGTGATCATCGTCTTGGCCAGCGCTCAATGGTGGATGTCGAAAGGGGTGCCTGACGGAGCATCCGGCGATCCGCTACGTGGGGCGGCGCTTTATGCCGAGAACTGTGCATCGTGTCACGGGGCCAACCTGGAGGGTCAGCCCGATTGGCAAACGCCTGATGCGGACGGCGTCCTTCCAGCCCCGCCGCATGATCGAACCGGGCACACCTGGCATCATGGCGATGGCCTATTGTTCGACTATACCAAGTTGGGCGGCGAGGAGATGCTCAAGCGAATGGGAGTCTCGGGGGTCAAAAGCGGAATGCCGGGATTTGCCGACAGCCTGTCCGATCAGGATATCTGGGACATTCTCGCGTTCATCAAGAACAGCTGGCCCGAAGGCGAACGCGCGATTCAACGCCAACGCACCGAGGCGGAACATCAGGCAGGCAACTGACTATTGGCCGGGGTGGGCGCGTCAATTCTGTGTCTGCCCAAGTCGGTGGGGCGAGATCACTGCTCGCCTCCGCACGGCTGGGTCCCGTGCCGGCCCACCCTACGAGGCAAGCAGACCCGACAGTTTGAGTGCCCCGGACTGCAGCAGTGGCAGGAATTGCTTCAGGCTTGTCAGATCGTGACGTTGTGTGGGTGCGTGCACGGACAGAGTGGCCGCAAGCCGGTCATTCTCGTCAAAGACCGGAACCGCGACGGCGGCCATGCCGGGCATGAACTCCTCGTCGTCGGTCGAGTAACCGTTTTGGGCGATTTTGGCGATCTCGGCACGCATGGCCTTGGGGTCAGTAATGGTTTTCTCGGTGTTTGCGGTCAGTCCGCGCGCCGAGAGAAACCCATCCAAGGTGTTTCGGCGCAGGGTCGAGAGGTACATCTTTCCGCTGGCGGTGCAGTGGAATGGCACCTGGGTCCCGATCGGCAGCTGGATTCTCAGCGGCCATTTGGTCTCGACCCGATCGAGATAGATCATGCCCTCGCGGTCGGGGATGGCAAGGTTGCAGGTTTCGCCAATTTCGTCGGCTACTCCGCGCAGGATTGCCAGCCGGGCCGTGCGCAGATGTTCGGACGAAACAGTGTTCACGGACATCTGCCGCAACCGGGGGCCGGGCCCATAGGACCGGCCGTCCAGATCACGTTGAAGGAACCCTTCGGCCTCGGCCGTCTGCAGCAGCCGGTGGACCGTCGGCTTTGCCAGACCCAACGCTTCGATCAGGTCTGCCGGTTTGACCGCGACCCCGCGCCGCGCGACCTCTTCCAAGATCAGCAACAGGCGCAGGTTCGTTGGAATCTGGGTGTCCTTGTCTTGTGTGTCCGTCGCGGTCATCCGGCTACAGTCTAGTTTTTCGGCAGCAGTATCAAGGCCAGATCAGGCACCAGTGACACCAGAATCCAGACCGAGAGCAACGCCACCAGATAAGGCACCGTATACCGCAGAAGCCGGAAATACGGCACGCCTGTAACTCCCGAGGCGACATACAGGTTCAGCCCGTATGGCGGCGTGATGAAGCCAATGGATGCTCCGACAAGGAAGATCACCGAGAAGTGGATCGGATCAATCCCGACCGAAGCTGCGATCGGAGCCAGAATCGGAGCCAGAATGATGGTCACCGGCAGGCTTTCCAGAACCATGCCCGAGAAAAACACGATCACCATCGAGGTGAACAGAACAGCATGGTAGCCCCCCATCGAGGTCACGAAATTGCCGATCGTTTCCTGGGCACCCAGCAGGGAAAGGATCTGCTGCATCACCACCGAGATGGCAATCAGAGGCGCCAGGATCCCGGTGATCTGTGCCGAACGGATGACGATTGACGGGATCTCGGGGATCGTGAAGCCCTCGACCACCAGCATTTCGGCAAAGCTCTTGTCCGTTGGGGAAACATCGTCGCGGGCGCCCATGATCCGGTTGATCGGATAACTCACCAGCCCGGCGATGACGCAGAAGCCAACGGTGACCCCGGCGGCCTCGGTCGGAGAGAACTTGCCGGTGTAGATGCCCCACAGCACGAGCCCGATGGCAAAAAAGCCCAGCCACGCGCCGAAGGCGGTTTTCAGAACGCGGTTCAGCTGCAGCGGGATCAGGTGACCCCAGCCGTTCATGCGGCAGATGATCCAGCAGGCAAACTGCATCCCGATGACCATCAGCGCGCCGGGCAGGATGCCGGCCACGAACAGCTCGGAAATCGGCAGGTTCATCAGGAAGCCATAAACGATGAAGATGATTGATGGTGGGATGATGATCCCGACTGTGCCGCCCGCCGCGGCGGTCGCAGCGCTGAAGCGTTCGTCATATCCGCCCTTGACCATCTCGGGGTGCAGCATCGATCCGATCGTGGCTGTCGTGGCCGAGTTCGACCCCGAGATCGCCGCGAACAACCCGCAGGCCCCAAGCGAAGCCATCGCCAGACCGCCGCGTATCCAGCCGAGACAGGCATAGGCGAAATCGCTGAGCCTTCGGGCGATACCCGACTTGTTGATCAGGTCTCCGGTCAGGATGAACAGGGGCATGGCTAGCAGCGCGAAGCCCTTGTTGAACACGTTCAAAAGCTCGGCGCCCATGTTGTCGAGCGTCAGGCCCAGAACAAACGAGCAGCCGATCACCCAGTAGCCGATGACCAGAAGGACCGGCACGCCCAACATGAACAGGAATGTCACGCCGAGCGAAATCAAAGTAACCCAAGTTCCGTCTGCCATCAGTCTGCCCCGATCACGGCCTGCTTGATCAGCGGCTCGCCTGTTTTGAAGTTGCGCAGATCGTCCGCCAGGTTCTGGAATACTCGGCCGACCATAAGAAAGAATGACAACGGTGCCGCCAGCAGGAACCACCACTGCATGACGTTGTCCGTGCCCAGAACGATCTGGAAGTTGGACGCTGACAAGGCCACCAGCCGCGACGTGGTCACGATGACGATGACCGCGAAGATGAACCACAGCACCGCGTCCAGGATCAGGCAGGCCAACTGCCCGCCGCGTGGCATCGCGGTCCGGAATTCGCTGAAGCTCAGATGCGTTCTGAGGCGCACGTTGTAGGAGGCCCCGAACCACGCCATCACCATGAACAGCAAGGGTGGAATCGTTGTGGACCAGGGTTCCTGGTCATTGAAGACGAATCTGTCGATCACGCCCCAGAAGATAATCAGCGCGATGGCGAGATAGGAATACACCATCACGGATCGTTCCAGATGGCGCTCGATGAAGGGAACCTTGCGATAGATCAGCATGACCAGAAGCCCGCCCAGCGCAGCGACGACGGCGCCGACAACCCACGCTGCGTCGGGCTCCAACGCTGATTGAATTTCAAAGGAATCCTGGCTGAGAAAGGCGCTGAATATCGCGCCAATGTCTGCCCAAAATGACATGAACCCCGTCCTCCCAGTCGGTCTTCGGATGAATCGGCCCACGCGGGGCCGGTTCAAATCAGTTTATCAGGCTTGGCCCATCCACCAACGGCGGGGCTCGACATTTTCCGGCAGGGTGTCTGCCGGGATCTCGCGCGCGATGTCGTAGATCTCCTGATAGGTGTCGATGCCGCCGGCCCACTTGTTCAGGCGCTCGCGCCATTCCGCCCAGGGTTCCGGGTTGAAGTTCGGGGCACACATTTCCTCGGCCAGCTTGATCTGGTCGTCCGGCAGGAAGGCCGCACGCACACCGTTCTCGGCAAAGATCGTGTTGGGCAGCTGCGGATCCGAGAAGCCGACCGTGTTCAGCAACGCGGCTTCGTTTGCACCCTGGATCAGCGCCTGCGTGAAGTAGGACGATTCCATGACCGCATCCTGCAACTCGCCGCCCAGGCTGTCGAAGACCTTGGCCGACATCGACGTGTGTTCGGTACCGCAGAAGAACTTGAGGTTGACCGACTGGGAAACGACTGGCGCCATGTTCGCATAAGCCACCGCCGATGCCCAGGTTTCGGCCCCATCGATCAGACCGGTCTTCAGCGCATCCAGCGTCTCTTCCCAGGCCACCGGAACAGGGTTCAGGTTCAGCAGTTGCATCGCGATTCGACCCAGCTGAGTGCCGGTCACGCGGTTCTTGGTGCCAAACAGCTCTTCCAGTTTGGTGACGGTGGGCTTGTCCGCAAAGGTCGACCCCATCTGAAGCCCGCGCAATTCGCAGTGGGTGAAAAGGAACTTCAATCCGTGGCGCTTCTCGAGCGGCTCGCGCAGGATCCGCTGGCTGGCGGGGCTGTAGAAGAAATGATACTGCGCTGCGCGGCTTGGGAACATGTAGGCATAGTCCAACACGTTCAGATAGGGTGCGCCACCGGCCGAGTTCTGGGTCGAGGCCGCGTAAATGTCCACGATGCCCTGCTGGGTTTTCTCGACACAGCTCAGCTGACCGCAGATCTGGTTGTCGCCGATGAACTCGATGCGAATCTCACCGTCCGTGCGTTCCTCGAGGTCGCGGGCGAATTCGATGGCGCCGGCCCGTTCGATGAGAAGGTTGCGCGTGTTGAAGCCTGCCGCACCGAATTTCAGCGTATGCTTAGGCTCTTTCGAGAACCGTTTTTCATACGTGGATTCAGCCGCCTGCGCGAGATTGGCAAGGCTCATGGCCCCACCGAAACCCCCTGCTGCCAGCAGAGTGGAACTCATGCCATAGCGTCCGGCAACGCGGAAAAAGTCCCGCCGTGAAATGCCACTTAACTTTCGTCCGATCTCCATTGCTATCCTCCCGTTTCGCAATTAATGAGACGTTTTGTATCAAAAAATGCTAGCTTAATTCATGCATCTTGCATAGGGTTTTTTTAGCAACTTCGGGAGGAGCCGATCATGGAAGTGGACTATGTGATTGTCGGTGCCGGTTCTGCGGGATGTGTCATCGCCAATCGGCTTAGTGCTGATCCCCAAACCAAAGTTGCATTGATCGAGGCGGGCGGACCAGACACCAACCCGTGGATTCACATCCCGGTCGGGTACTTCAAGACCATGCACAACCCCTCGGTCGATTGGTGTTATCGCACCGAGCCTGACCCGGGCCTGAATGGGCGTTCCATTGATTGGCCGCGCGGAAAAGTGTTGGGTGGGTCGTCGTCGTTGAACGGGCTTCTGTACGTTCGCGGACAAAAAGAGGACTATGACCGCTGGCGCCAGATGGGAAACGTCGGGTGGGGCTGGGACGATGTTTTGCCCCTGTTCAAACGCAGCGAAGATCAAGAGCGTGGAGAGGATGAGTATCATGGCGTAGGTGGGCCATTGTCCGTCTCCAATATGCGCATACAGCGCCCGATCTGCGATGCTTGGGTCGCTGCGGCACAGGCCGCAGGCTATCCGTTCAATCCCGACTACAACGGCGCCAACCAGGAGGGTGTCGGGTATTTTCAGCTGACCACGCGCAACGGGCGACGTTGCAGTGCAGCCGTCGCCTATCTCAAGCCCATCCGCAACCGTCAGAATCTGACGATCGTCACGCGCGCGCTGGTGACGCGGGTTGCCATGGACGGCAAGCGCGCAACAGGCGTTGTCTACCGCGATCGGTCGGGCGAAACCAAAACGGTGAAAGCACGGCGCGAGGTCATCCTGTCCGGGGGGGCAATCAACTCTCCGCAGATCCTGATGCTGTCAGGCATTGGTGACCCCGATCATCTGAAGGCAAACGGAATCGAACCCGTTCACGCCTTGCCGAACGTCGGCAAGGGGCTGCAGGACCACCTCCAGGCGCGTCTGGTATTCAAGTGCAACGAGCCGACCCTGAACGATGAGGTGCGAAGCCTGTTCAACCAGGCCCGCATTGCGCTGAAATACGCGTTGTTCCGGGCCGGTCCCATGACCATGGCGGCCAGTCTGGCAACCGGTTTCATGAAGACCCGTCCCGATGTTCAAACCCCGGACATCCAATTTCACGTCCAGCCCTGGTCGGCGGACAGCCCGGGCGAAGGCGTGCACCCGTTTTCGGCCTTCACGATGTCGGTCTGCCAACTCAGGCCGGAAAGTCGTGGAGAGTTGCGGTTGGATGGACCGGACCCCGCCAGCTATGTCAAAATCATCCCGAATTATCTGTCGACAGAGACCGATTGCCGAACGATCGTCGCTGGCGTCAACATCGCTCGCAACATTGCGCGCCACAATCCGTTGGCCTCAAAAATCTCCGAGGAGTTCCGACCGACGGCCGATCTGTCCTGTGATGACTATGAAGGTACGTTGGACTGGGCGCGCTCGAATTCGGTGTCGATCTATCATCCGACCGGAACCTGTGCGATGGGCACGACCGACGCCGCCGTTGTCGGTCCTGACTTGAAGGTGAAAGGGATCGAGGGGTTGCGCGTTGCGGATTGCTCGATCATGCCGGAAATCGTCAGCGGAAACACCAATGCGCCCGCCATCATGATCGGTGAGAAGGCCAGCGATCTGATCGCGGGACGCGGCTGACGCCGTGTTTGGGGGTCGGTTTTTGGCTCGGTAAGGTCAGAGCGTCATTCGACCGGCAATCCGAATACCGCGATTGCTGCGCCAAGAATGCAGAACAAAGCAAACATCAACGCGCGGAGGCGCAGGTTCTGCTGAGACGCCGACCGGGCCGCGATGCCGGCCTGCAGCGCGTAATAGGCTGCAAAGGCGCGCGACGCATAGCTGATGATTTCAAAGACATTCGATGTCCAGGTCAGTATCAACCCGACGCCGACCAGAACGGTATAGGCGGTCCGTTCAGAGACGCGCCCGCCTGAAATCTCGGACAGCAATCCACCGGACCCGCTTGTATCCGCGACGGCGGCGCTGAACTGGGCCGACAGGGCCGCAATAACCAGAAGAACGGGCAGTATCGGGGCGACGACTTGCATCAGGTCAATGATTGCCGTTTCGTCCAGAACCAAGCCGCCCGGTTCGACCGAATAGGTCAACAGGCCGATATAGATCAGGTAAACTGCGCTTGCGATCAACTGGGCCCACCGCATGGAGCGAATTCGCGTTTCCGCATCATAGGCGTGGCCGAGGTAGCGCGAGGTCTCAAATCCCTGCACGGTGACGATCAGCCCGGCCAATAACATGAACGCGTGCGAGCCACGCTCGGCCGGCGGGTCAAAGACAAGTGCATCATGGCTGTATTGCTCGGCAAAATACGTGGCAAGTCCGACAAGCAGCCCGGCGATGATTGCCAGTTTCAGGCCGACTGAAATCTGCTCCAACCGTTCCAGCGCGGAAAACCCCCGGGTGCAGCCGACGAAAAGGATCAGCACAAGTACGCCAGAGGTCACAAGGCGGGCATGGAACGCGTCGTCCACTTGGGTCAGGCTCACGCCAAACGAGCCGAACAGGTTCAGGTAGTAGGCGACCGATATGAAGTAGGCAAAAGCCAGGCTTGCCGACGCGACTCTTTCGGCCCGCTCGATACCGGCGCCGCGGTCGGATCTGTGCGCCATGTCGCGGATGTTGTATCGAATTGCGCTTCCGAACCCCCAGGCCGCGGCGCAGAGGCCCAGCATGGCAAGCGGGGCCAGATCGCCAAAACTGACGTCCAGGATCGGACCAAGAACAAGGAACCCGCTGCCGATGATCGACGCCAACGGGGTGATCGAAGCTCGCCACATCCGGGAATTGGCGACACCCGGCCAAACCAGAATGGCCAAGACCACCACGACCGCGGACAGGATCAGCGTATTCTGCAACTCGGTCGTCAAGGGAAGGGTTCTGCCTCGCTAGTGCTCTTCGGGACGCCGCTGGTGGGGGGCAATCGCTGAAGAGGCGATCATGGTATGTGTACCGGCATCCAAGGTCGCTCAGATTTACCAATCAGCGGTATCCCGTTCAACTCTGGCGCTTGGTTGTGCCGCGTTCCATCGCCTTTTCCGAAGCCAGATGGCCCGCGCGCCCAAAAAACCGGCTGGCTGTCAACGTCTTGTTCCATCTTTCGTGAAAGGTCTTCCTGCACGCCAATATGACGTGACGTGCCGGGGTATGAGTTGGACATTTCGCGTGTAATCCATCAGGTTCCGGGCAACACAGCTCCGGTCGCTCGGCCCTTGCATGGCCGCGTTCGGCGCGCAGCATTCGCAGGTTGAACCAGATGCAGTATCACAACAAACCCTATGATCAGCTCAACATCGGGGACACGGCCGAACTGAAACGTTTGTGCACCGAGGATGATTTTTATGCCTTTGCCGCGAATTCGGGCAATCACAACCCGCTGCACCTGGCCCATGAGGACGGGGACGGAGACGACCGGCCCGAGGCGGTAGCGCCATCGCTGTTCGTGGGCGCGCTGATCTCGGCGGTTCTGGGAAACATCCTTCCCGGGGCCGGGACGCTTTACAAATCGCAACAGTTCGACTTCGTGGGCCGTGCCATGGCCGGGGACGAGCTTTTGGCGCGTGTGGTCGTCACCGAAAAGCGCGCCAACCGCGAGGTGGTCCTGGATACCACCGTCACCCGATGCAGGGATGACGCGGTCATCGTCAGCGGCAAGGCCGTGGTAATCGCGCCGGACCGCGCCCTGTCGTTCCGTGAAGTCGAGGTTCCCGGCCTGATCGTTCAGCGGCACCGTCACTTCGACGCGTTGCTGGAGAAATCCCGGCCGATGGACCCCATCCCGACCGCCGTCGTCGCGCCGGAGGACCCGAACTCGCTGGGCGGCGCGATCCTGGCTGCGCGGGAAACGATCATTGAGCCGATACTTGTCGGTCGCCCGGACCTGATCGGGCAGGCGGCGCAGGAACTGGGCGAAAAGCTGGATGGTTTCGAGATTGTCGCCGCGGAAGAGCACAGCGAAGCCGCCCGCATCGCCGTCGACCTTGTGGTCGAAGGCCGGGCCGGGGCGCTGATGAAGGGGCATCTGCACACCGATGATCTGCTGAGGGCCGCATTGCGGAAGGATCAGGGATTGCGCGCGGGCCGGCGCTTTACCCATGTTTTCGTCATGGACGTGCCCGGGCAACCGCACCCGCTGCTGGTGACCGACGCCGCGATCAATATCGAGCCCGATCTGCAAACCAAGATCGACATTACCCAGAACGCGATTGATCTGGCGATCTCGATCGGGATGGAAACGCCCAAGGTCGGCGTTCTGTCGGCGGTCGAGACGGTGAACCCGGCCATTCGGTCCTCGATCGACGCGGCGTTGCTGTCCAAAATGGCTGAACGGGGCCAGATCATAGGAGGCTTGGTCGACGGTCCGCTGGCCATGGACAATGCGGTCAGCATGGCCGCAGCACGGATCAAGGGGATCGTCTCGCCAGTGGCCGGACAGGCCGACATACTTGTGGTTCCGAACCTGGATGCGGGCAACATGCTGGCCAAACAGCTGACATATATCGCCAACGCCGAAGCGGCAGGGGTGGTTCTGGGGGCGAAGGTGCCGATCATCCTGAACAGCCGCGCGGATGACGACAAGGCGCGTTTGGCATCCTGCGCCGTGGCTGCCCTGCACGCCGCCCGCATTGCCGGGGGGCGGTCATGAGCCATGTCATCACGCTGAACGCAGGCTCGTCGTCTCTGAAGTTCGGGCTGTTTTCGTTGCCATCCGATGATCCGGTTGCAATCTGCACCGGAATCGTGGATCGCATCGGTGCCGCTGGCGCGACCATCCGCGCCAAAACGTCGGATGGCCGCACGTTGGGCGGTGATGTCGCAGACGGGATTGCCGATCATCACGAGGCCCTGAACCATGTTCTGGACCTGATCGTCCAGCAATTTCCCGCGGCCAATATTGCAGCCGTCGGCCACCGCATCGTTCATGGTGGTCCTGACCACGATCAACCGATCTTGCTGACGCCGGAAAGCCTTGCGGCGCTGGACAAACTCTCGCCCTTCGCACCATTGCATCAACCTTATAACCTCAGCGGCGTTCGTGCCTCGGTCGAGCGGTTCCCCGATGCGGTGCAGGTTGCCTGTTTCGACACCGCCTTTCATCGCAGTCACCCTTGGGTCAACGATACGTTTGCCTTGCCGACCGAGTATTATGACAAGGGCGTTCGCCGTTATGGGTTTCACGGCCTCAGCTACGAATACATCTCGGGCCATCTGGCCAAGACCGCGCCGCTGCTGCATGGCGGCCGGGTCATCGTGGCGCATCTGGGCAACGGCGCGTCGATGTGCGGTATGATCCACGGCCGCTCGGTCGGGTCCAGCATGGGGTTCTCGGCCATAGACGGTCTGCCTATGGGAACCCGATGCGGCCAGTTGGATCCCGGTGTCGTCCTCTACCTCATGGACCAGAAGGGCATGAGCGTGGATGAGATCACCGAACTTCTGTATCGCAAATCCGGTCTGCTGGGTCTGTCCGGTTTGTCCAGCGACATGCGAACTCTGGAAAAGTCCGACAGCGGCAGCGCGCGCCGGGCCATCAGCTATTTCAATTTCCGTGCGCGGCGTGAACTCGGTGCCCTTGCGGCTGTGCTGGGCGGGCTGGATGCGGTGGTGTTCACGGGTGGGATCGGCGAGAATTCTGCGCTGGTGCGCGAAAGGATTTGCGTCAACATGGGGTGGTTGGGGATTGAACTGGACCATGATGCCAATACGGACCACGCCCGGATCATCTCGACACCGCTGTCCCGGGTTCAGGTCATGGTCATTCCCACCAACGAGGAACTGGTGATCGCCCGTGCGGCTGCTCGTTTCGTCTATCCGCACATGTACGAGACGCTATTGGACAAAGCGAGCCCAGCCGCGCCGCCCCCGGCCGATGGTTCGGGGCCTGAGTGATCAGGCGCTGGACGTCAGCGAAGGATTTTCGGCGAATTTTTCGAAAAAATGGCTCTCTACGGGAAACCCCCAATTTCGGGCATAGGTGGGCTGGGCTATTGTCTGATCAACCAAGGTCAAACTTGGCCTACCACTTTCCCCGAAGAGGGGCTGGCTACCTACCCCCTCAGCCGGCCCCTCAAAAACCCCCAAAAAAGTTGAATCCCTTGACAGCCAAAGCCTTAGAGCCCGGTACCAGATAAGCCCGTGATGCGCATTGCCAGGTCAGGGAGGAGCGCAAAGTCGTCGAAGCTGGCCAAATGGGGAAGTTCCGAGACCGGCGACTTTCGATACCCTTCCGAATACAGAATAAATGGGACTTGGGCACGTTGGGCGGTTTCTGCGTCCACTTCGCTGTCGCCCACAAAGACCCGCGCGTCGTTTGTGCCCAGTGCCTCGAACGTGGCGGTCAGGTGGGCGGGGTCGGGTTTGCGGGATTTCACTGTATCTCCGCCGATCACCACGTCGAAGAACTGCGCCAGATCCAGAACCTCAAGGATATGCTGCGCGGGCGCTTCCGGTTTGTTGGTGCAGACCCCTAGCGCGATATTTGCAGCCCGCAGTCGTCGCAGAGCGTCTTTGACACCTGGATAAGGCCTGGTGATCGCACTTGATGCCTGGCTGTAATGGTTCAGCGTGACCTGTGTCAGTTCGGAATGGCGCTCAATGCTCAGTCCGCAGTGGAGTATCACGCGCTCAACCAGTTTTGGCAGACCATTGCCGACGAATCCCCGGATCGTTTCTTCGGGCAGGGGCGCATAGCCCTGATCGGCCAGCATCCGGTTCGCTGCTGCCGCAATGTCAGCCAGGCTGTCCACCAGCGTGCCATCCAGATCAAACACGATTGCCGCCGTCATCTCCGCTCCCGTCTCTAAGTGCCGAGACCCGGCCTAACGGGCCTGCCGCAAGGGCGCAATGGTTCGGTGTGCGAATAGCAGGAAACCGGCACTTGACATACCTTAGTATTTTTATCAGATTAAGCATGAAGACACGCAGCCAACCCGGTTCCGGGCCAGCCAGATCCATGAAAGTTGAACGGAAAAGGCGCTTTGCCTGAACACAACCGGAGATGACCCGATGAACGCGCAGAACCCGAATCCGACCCAAGCCTATGCCGTTTCGATGCTGCCGGCCCACAAGGCCGAGGACCTGACGCAGGGCGGCAACCTGGCCCATATCGAACTGGGCGACCAGCTGTATACCCTGCGCATCACCCGCGCGGGTAAATTGATCCTGACAAAATGAGCGGCGCATCGACCCGGGGCGGCGCCCCGGTCGGACGGCTGGCCGATCTGACCCCGATCGAGGCTGGCGCCGTCATGTACCTGCGGATGTGGAGTGACGGGGCCGCCGGCCGTGCCGACGCCGCACATGACTTCGACATCGCGCTGGGCGCCGATCATGGGCAGCTGGCCATGCTGGCGCTGGATCGTCTGTGCAGCCTGTGCGCCCATCACGCCCGCCGCCCCCTGATCCGGCACGGGCTGGGCTGCGCCAGTCTGGGCGCGGACGAAAGCTGTTTCGCGCAGATGATCGCCGCGGCCTCGGAAGGGGCGCGCGAGGATGCGATGATGCTGGCCGCCTTGATCGTACGCCCCGATTTCGCGCCCGCACTGGCGTCACTGTCCGAAGAGTTCGGGCTGGCCCTGCGGCGCATGACCACCGCCATCCCACTGCCGTCTACCGGCCATCAGCCCCCCTCGGCCGTGCTGCACTGACAGCGCGGTTAACTGCCCTGGCCGAATCCGGCCGAGGCGTATCTCAGCAGCAGCCGCACCCGTCATGGTGATGGCTGTGGTCGCACACCGGGGCAGGGGCATAGTCGCCCACCTCGGCCAACACAGACCGCAGCGCCCACAGGATCATGTCCACATCCTCGGCTTCGATGGTCAGAGGCGGGCGGATCTTCAGGATGTTATCCTTCGGCCCCTCGCTGCCGATCAGGATGCGGTGGTCCCGCATCCGGTTCTTGACGTATCGGCAGATCTCGGTGCCTTCCGAGCCGTCGGGGTTGATCAGTTCGACCCCAAGAAACAGGCCCATGCCCCGCACATCACCCACGCAGGCGAACTCGGCTTCGATCGCGCGCAGACCATCCATCAGCCGTGCGCCCATCATGCGGGCATTCTCCTGCAGGCCCTCGTCATCGACGATGTCCAGCACCTCTTTGCCGATCCGGCAAGACAGGGTCGAGCCGCCGAAGGTCGAGAAGAACTCGATCCCGTTGTCGAAACTGTCGGCGATCTCGCGCGTTGTGACCAGCACGCCCAGAGGGTGGCCGTTGCCGATGGGCTTGCCCAGAACCACGATATCGGGCGACGCGCCCTGGTGTTCGAATCCGAAGTAGTACTCGCCCAGCCGGCCCAGGCCCGTCTGCACCTCGTCGGCGATGCAGACGCCACCGGCGGCGCGGATCTTTTCATAGACCGCTGGCAGATAGCCCTTGGGCGGGATGATCTGCCCCCCGACCGAGGGGAAGGTCTCGGCGATGAAGCCGGCCACCCCGTGCCCCTTGCGCTGAAGGGCGGCAATCGCGTCGTCCACAAGGTCGGCATATTTGCGCGCGCGGTCGGGGTCGTCGCGTTTGAACCGGCCGCGATAATCGTCGGCCACCTCGACCAGTTCGACCCAATCGGCCTGACCCACGCCGCCGGGCTTGTTGAACTTGTAGGCCGAAATGGCCACCGCCGCATTGGTGTTGCCGTGATAGCCGTGATCGGGCGTCACCATGCCCTTGGCCCCGCTATGCGCCCGCGCCAGACGCAGGGCCAGCTCGTTGGCCTCGGTGCCCGAATTGACGAAGAAGCACACCTGCAGGTGGTCGGGCAGCTTCGACAGCAGCTTGTCGGCAAATTCCACCTGCGCGGGATGCAGATAGCGGGTGTTCGAATTCATCCGCTTCAACTGATCTGCCACCACGGCCTGAATGAGCGGATGCGCGTGCCCCACATGCGGCACGTTGTTGTAGGCGTCAAGATAGGGCCGCCCCCATTCGTCAAACAGGTGATGCTTCCAGCCGCGCACCAGCATCACCGGGTCGTCATATGTCAGGCTCAGGTTGCCGCCGAAATGCGCCCGCCGTTTGTTCAGGATCTCGGCCTTGTCGGTCGGGCGACAGAAGACCTTCTCGTCCGGCAGGTTCAGCAGGGCCGCCGGGGTCGGGCAGACCGCGTGCCACAGGTCCAGCTCGTTCGGGTCGGCGACGCCTGGCCAGTCGGCCTGCATGCCGGTCGTGGTCAGGGCCAGCTGGAAATGCACATGCGGCGCCCAGCCGCCGTTCTGGCCAGCATCGCCCAGCCGGGCGAACGCCGCCCCCTGCGCCACCGGATCGCCGGGTTTCAGCCGGTCACAGACCTCGGGGTCCAGATGCCCGTACAGCGTATAGAACGAGTCACCCTCGGGGGTTTCGTGATGCAGGATCACCACGCCGCCATAGTCCAGATGGTTCGCCCGGTTCTCGACCGCCTCGACCCGACCGCTCAGCGGTGCCAGCAAAGGCGTCCCCGCCGGCGCGAACACATCCACCGCCAGATGCACCGTGCGCCGGTCCGACGCCTTCCACGGACCCTTGCGGAACGTCGGCTCGGCATAGATCAGGCGCGGTTCGTTGTAATAGCCCAGCCACAACCCGTCGCCGAATTCCGCGCCCACCCGCGCGGCCTCGTCCAGCGGCATGTGATACGGGTTCTGCGGCCAGGTCGAGTTTTCGACCGACAGCGAACCCATCGGAACGTCCGACAGATCCTGTCCCAACAGCTGCGCAAATTGACCACGATGTTCGGACAGGTACGCGTGAATGCGCTCGGCCCCGTCGGTGACGGGCAGCCCGCAGGCCGCCCGCAGCCGCGCGGGCATCAGCTCGCCATTAACCGAACCATCCTGGAGGAACCGCCAGGCCGGTGCCTGGCTGATCGTCACATACGGGTCGTCCGGGTTTTCGGCGGCCATCAGCGTGGAGTTGACGACAGACACGGCCAGCCGCATCCGCAGCAGGGGCCAGATCAGGTCCACTTCCTGCGGGCGCAGCCGGTTTGCGGCGTGATAGCCCCGCACCAGCGCGGCCAGCGCCCGTTCGGGGCGGGGGTGATCCAGCACCACATACGCCCCGGCGATCGCCAGTTCGCACACCCGCGGTGCGGCGCACATGTCACCCAGATCGATCAGGCCCGAAACCTGCCGGCGCTCCGACAGCTCACCTTCGACCAGGATGTTGTAGTCATTCACGTCATTGTGGATGGCTTGCCGGGGTAACTCGGCCAGCATGTCCGAGACGGCATCGAACTGCGCGCAAATCTCGCGCAGAAGGGCTGCACGATCCGGGTCGGCAACCGCATCCAGCTTGTCAGCGATCCAGCGGGCCTGGGTCAGGTCCCATTTGAACTCCGGCCGCTCCAGGCCGGGATGCGAAAACCGCTCCAGCGCCCGATCGGTCGCCCCCAATACCCGGCCCAGTTTCAGGATCAGGTCCTCGGATTTCGGCGCCGTCTTGGCATAGCAGCGGCCCGGCAGCCGCTCCAACAGCCACGCCAGCCGCGGCCGCCCCGCGTCGTCGTCGATCTGCGGCAGCAAACCGCCGTCCAGCCCGGGGATCACCTTGGGAAACGGCAGCCCGGGGGCCTCGGTTGCGATATGCTCCAACGCCTTGATCTGCAGATCCACCAACTGCGGCTCGCATCCGGCTCGCATGACCTTCAGAACGTAGTCCCGCCCATTGGTGGCCTGCACCAGGAAATTCAGGTCATACTCGCCATCCAGCCGCGAGAGCCGGGCGTCCAGCCCCCAGACCTGCCGCAGCGCGGCCGCCCAAAATTCACTGACATCATTCATTCGAACTTCCGCCCCGCGCGCGCCGGAGCCCTCTTCATCTGGCCAAAAAATTCTCGGAGGAATCGCGTCTTGGCGCGATGGGGGCAGACGGCCCCCCGTATTATCCCAATGCCCGCAGGCGTTTGATCAGTGACGAGGTGTCCCAGCGGGCGCCGCCCATCTTCTGAACATCTTTGTAGAACTGATCGACCAGCGCGGTCACCGGCAGCGATGCCCCGGTCTCGTCTGCCGTGTCCAGGCAGATACCCAGGTCCTTGCGCATCCAGTCCACAGCAAAGCCGTGGTCGAAATGGTCGTCCAACATGGTCTCGTACCGGTTCGACATCTGCCAGCTTCCAGCGGCACCCTGGCTGATCACCTCGACCACCGCGCGCCCGTCCAGCCCGGCCTTCTCGGCGAAGTGCAGCGCTTCGCTCAGGCCCTGCACCAGCCCTGCGATGGCGATCTGGTTGCACATCTTGGTCATCTGGCCCGCGCCGCTGTCTCCGATGCGGCGGCAGATCTTGGCATAGACCTGCATCACCGGCTCGGCCCGGTCATAGGCGGCCTGATCGCCGCCGCACATGATCGACAGAACCCCGTTCTCGGCCCCGGCCTGGCCGCCCGAGATCGGCGCATCGACAAAAGAGATCCCGCGCGCCTTGGCGGCCGCGTACAGTTCACGCGTGACCTTGGCCGAAACGGTGGTGTGGTCAACGAAAACCGCGCCTTCCGCCATACCGTCAAACGCGCCGTCTTCGCCGGTGCAGACCATGCGCAGATCGTCGTCGTTGCCGACACAGGCCATCACGAACTCGGCCCCTTCGGCGGCACCGCGCGGCGTGGTCGCCATCTGGCCACCATGCTGCGACACCCATTTCTCCGCCTTGGCCGCGGTGCGGTTGTAGACGGTCACCTCATGCCCAGCCGCCTGCAGATGCCCGGCCATCGGATAGCCCATGACGCCCAGGCCAAGGAATGCAACTTTCGCCATTTTCGAGATCCTCCCTGTGACCGGTCCGGGACATGAAACGCCCACTGGCCGGAATGCTTGCCAGAGACAAAGCAAAGCCGCGGCCAAAGGGCAACCCCGCACCGGGAAACGGGCCGCAAATAGTGGCCGCGCGTCACGCGCCGCTGATATTGCGCTCCATCAGGCGCTGGTACAGGCGTGGGGCCAGCCGGTTCAGCCACCACGCCAGCCGCGCCACCCGGCCCACCGGGATGACGGGCCGCCCGCGATCCATCCCTTGCAGGATCACGCGGGCGGCCGCCTCGGGGGTCATCTCGTCCATGCCGTCGCTGGCAGATCCGGGGCGTGCGGTGCCATCCGGCTGCCGATCAGCCCGGCCCGGGTTGGTCGCCACGAATGATGGCGCCGCGATATGCACCCGCACGCCATGGGGGCGTTCTTCGGACCGCAGCGATTTGAAGAAACCTTCCAGCGCGTGTTTCGAGGCCGCATAGGCCGTGCGGTGATACAGCGGCGCAAATCCCGCCACCGACGAGATCGCCAGATGCGCACCTCGCGACCGGCGCAGCGCGGGCAGAAAGGCGCGGGCCATCGAGACGGCCGCGAAATAGTTGATCTCGAACACCTTGCGGTGGCTGGTGTCGTCGGACTGATCGAACCCGCAGATCTGGGTGATCCCAGCGTTGTAGACAACCAGATCGATGCTGTCGCAATGCGCAAGCGTATCGTTCACGGCACGCGCCAGTTGCGCCGGATCGGTCAGATCACAGGCAAGCGCCATCTGCGTGGCGGAGTCCTGCACCCCATTCAGCTTCAGATCCAGCAGGACCACGCGCCATCCACGCTCTTGCAGCGCGACTGAGAGCGCCTGACCCAGCCCGCCGGCCCCGCCCGAGATCACTGCGGTTTTCACAGGCCCACACTCCTTTTCCAAAGGTCGAACACCTCGGCGCTGGTCTTCTGCGGGACATAGCCGAACACGGTCTTCAGCGCCGTATTGTCCAGAACCGGTCGGTATTGCAGGAACCGCACCTGTTCGGGCCCGTAGCGCGACAGGCGCAAGGGTCGGGCCACGGCCAGCGCCGCCTTGAGCGCCCAGGCCGGCAGGCGCAGCACGGGTTTGTCCAACGCGCGGGCCAGATCGTCGACGCTCAGCGCGCCGTCCCCGGCGACGTTGTACACTCCCGGCGGCCCGTCGGTGGCCGCGCGTTTCAGGATGTGGGCCAGATCGCGGGTCCAGATGAACACGAAGGGGCTGTCGCTGCCCGCCACCGCCAGCAGGCGGGGCTTGCGGAACAGGGCGGTGATCTGGTTGTCGGTGCCGTCGCCCAGCACCGTGCCCACCCGAAGCACCACCTGTTCCAGCTGCGGCGCGGCGGTTCGGGCCTCGGCCAGCAATTCCTCGACCTGCCGCTTGTGGTCGGAGTAGGGAAACTCGGGGTTGCCGCGCACCGGATCGGTTTCGCGCAGCAGCACCGGGTTGTCCGCGTGATAGCCATAGGCCGCACCCGACGAGGTGACGACCAGCCGCCGTACGCCATGGACCAGCGCGGCATCGACCACCTTGCGCGTGCCGCCCACATCCACCGCATGGGCCTCGGCCCGTGACATGCCCGGCGGCGGCGTGACGATCGAGGCCAGATGCACGATCACCTCGGGCTTCACCTTGGCGATCACCCGGGCCGGGTCGCCCGTGGTGACATCCATGCGCAGAAACGGAACCTCGTCCGGCAGCGTGTCCGGGCGGCGCAGGTCGGTGGCAAACACCTCATGGTCGCTCAGCTCGTCCAGCAGGGCGCGGCCGACCAGCCCAGCAGCGCCGGTGATCAGGATGCGGGTCATCGGGCGGCCTCGGTCCGGGCCATCAGCTGCGCCAGCGCCAGCCCCGAGATGGCATGCCAGATCCCCCAGAAGGCGGCCACCACGGCCATGCCGCCCAAGCCGTTGAAAAAGGCGAAGATCAGCACCAGTCCAAGGCCCGAATTCTGGATACCGGTCTCGATCGTGATTGCACGCCGGTCAAAGGGGGGCAGCCGGGTCAGAGTGGCCACAACCCAACCGCCCCCCAGTGCCAGTGCGTTGTGAGCGATCACAAGCCCGGCGACCGCCCCGGCGTAGCCCAGGAAGAAACTCCAGTTGGCCGCCAGGGCGAGCACGACGAAAGCCATGAAAATAGCCATGGACAGGATCTGCAGCGGCCCGCGCAGCCGCGCCGTCAGGGCGGGGCGCTTCTGGTTCAGCGTCACGCCCAGAACCAGCGGCAGGATCAGCATCAACCCGACGATGATGGCGATCTGCACCGGGTCGATCTGGGTCTGCTGCAGAATGGCGCGGGTCGGCGGGTACAGCCCGCCCCAAAGCGCGATGTTGAACGGTGTCATCACGATGGCCCCGATGGTGGCGAAGGCGGTCATCGACACCGAAAGCGCCGCGTTTCCGCCCGCCCGATGGGTGATGAAATTCGAGATATTCCCCCCCGGACAGGCCGCCACCAGGATCAGCCCCAAGGCGATCGAGGGGCGCGGCTCGGTCAGCCAGACCAGCAGGAAGGTCAGCGCCGGCAGCACCAGGAATTGCGAGGCCAGCCCCACCACCACCGGCTTGGGCGCGCGCCGCAGCCGGTCGAAGTCGCGTGGTGACAGGTCGATGGCGATCGAGAACATCACGATCGCCAGGATCGCGTTCAGCAGGGTCAGCGAGCCGGGGTTGAAATTCAGCGTGATCTCGTCGATGCCGGTCATGCGCGGGCTTTCCGGAACCGCGCGATCCAATCCGTCACCGCCTTGCGATAGGTCGCCTTGTCCACGTAATAGGCCATGCGGGGCAGGTTCAGATACTGCATGCCTCCGGTGGCGCGCTGATAGTCTTTTTGTTTTTCCGCCTTCAGCGCCGCGGCCACGGGGCAGCCGGACTGAAGACCCTTGATATAGCGCGCCACCATTTCGGCCTGCTCGTGGCGTCCTTGCCAGCCCAGCCCGGTGGCCTCGATCATGCCCAGAACAAACAGGTCGTCGCGTTCGGGATGCATGGCGTTCAGGTACAGATGCGGCGCATCGCCCTGCCAGTTCAGCAGGTTCGGGTCGATGAACGGGTAATGCAGCTTGTAGCCGGTCGCGGCCAGAATCATGTCATAGTCGCTGGCGCTGCCGTCCTTGAAGTGAACGGTGCGGCCCTCGATCCGGTCGATATCGGGGCGAATGCGCAGATCGCCGTGGCCCGCGTGATACAGGACCAGCGAATTCACCACCGGGTGGCTTTCGTAAAGCTTGTAGTCAGGCTTGGGAAAGCCGTATTTCTGCGGGTCGCCCACGAACCAGCGCAGAATCATCCCGTCGATCCGGCGCTTCAGCCACATGGGCAGGCGGATCATCCCGCCCAGCGTGTCGGCGGGTTTGCCAAAGACGTATTTCGGCACGAAATAGTATCCCCGCCGCATCGACAGGTCGCACTGCGCGGCGTGATGGATGGCGTCCACCGCAATGTCGCACCCGGAATTGCCCGCGCCCACGACCAGCACCCGCTTGCCGTCGAACTGGCTGGGATAGCGGTACTGCGAGGCGTGGATCAACTCGCCGTCGAACTTGCCGGGAAAATCGGGCATGTTGGGCTCCGACAGGGTACCGTTCGCGATCAGAACCCCGGCAAACTCACCGCTATGCGTTCCCTGGTCGTCCCGCCAGGTCAGTCGCCAGCCATCGCCCGGCGCGCCCAGTGGCGATGCGTCTATCACCTCGGTGCTGAACCTGTAGTGATCGCGCAGTCCGAAATGATCGGCAAAAGCCCGGAAATAGTCGCGCATCTGCCGGTGCGACGGGTATTCAGCTACGTCGTCGCCCATCGGAAAATCGGCAAATTCGGTCATCGACTTGGACGAGATCAGATGCGCGGATTCGTACATGGTCGACCGCGGCGCATCGATATCCCACAGCCCGCCCACATCGGAATGCAGTTCGAACCCCTTAAACGGGATGCCCTGTTCCTTCAGCACCTTGGCCGCCGCCAGCCCCATCGGACCTGCGCCGATCAAGGCATATGCCTTGCGCACTTGTGTCATGAACCCTCCCCTGCTCGTGGCGCTTAACTTGAACGATCGTCCAAAATAAGGCAAGATGAAAAACATGAGCGCGAAATACATTGAAAAACAAAGGCAAAGGGCGCCGTCGGCCCGGTCGCTTGAAACCAAGGCGCGGATTCTGGACGCGGCCGAGGCGCTGTTTGCCGAGCGGGGATTCGAGGGCGCCTCGATCCGCGACATCGCCACGCGCGCCGGGGTGCAGGTGGGTCTGGTCCACCACCATGGCGGCGGCAAGGAAGAGCTGTTCTTCCAGACTGTCGCGCGCCGCGCCGACGAGCTTGCCCGGATCCGGATGCAGGCGCTGGAGGATCGGCGCGCGCAGGGCCCGCTGACCCTGCGGGGCATTCTGGACTGTTTCATCCGCCCCTATGTCAGCCTTGCCGAAACCGGCGGCCCGGGCTGGATGGCCTATGGGCGGCTGGTGGCGCATGTGTCGGTCGATCCGCGCTGGCGCCATATCGCGGCCGAGTGTTTCGACCCAACCGCTCAGCTATTCATCCGTGAGATCGCCGCGCTGTATCCGCAGGCCGATCCGGCGCTGTTGGCCACGGGCCAGATCTATTCGGTTTCGGCGATGCTGGCGCATCTCAACAGCGCCTGGCGGGTGCAGGCACTGTCACAGGGGGGCGATCTGTCCGGGATCGACCAATTGGTCGAATTCTGCGCCGCGGGGATCGAGGCAATGGTGCACTCGGGCCCCGCTCGGCTCAGTCGATAGCGCGGGCGGTGCCCGAGACGCGCGGGGATTCAAGATTTCGGTCCTCAATTGTCAGTTTGTCGGCAGCTTGGGTGAAGACTCGGGCTTTGGTTGCGCCTTGGATTCTGTGTAGGGGGTGAGCACGGGATAAGCGCTCTGCATCGCTTCGATGGTCTGTGCCCGGAACTGGGTCTGAAACGGGTCGGGCTCGGCGGCGCGCACGGCCTCGGGCGAGAGGTAGAAGCCGACGGTCACGACCGAGACGGCAAAGACCGATCCGGCGGTCAGGGTTGCAAGTGTGTTGGTAATCGCGCGTAGCATGGCATTGATACTCCTATTGCTGACGGTTTCGGGGTCTTGGGGTTGCCTCAGGCCTTTCGGGCCAGAGTCTGCTTCAGTTGGTCGTTCTCGGCCTGCAGCTGGGCCAGTTGGCGGCCAAGCTCGTTCAGATGGGGGCGCAGCTCGGCCTCGGTGAAGCGCGGAGTGATGTGGCGCGGGCAGTTCCAGTCCAGCGCTGCGACATGGATGATCGCCGCGCGTTCCGCCTCGGCCCCATCGGGAAACAGATCGCGCGCGGCCTCGGCGCCTTCGCGAAAGTCCACGCGGCCCAGGATCTTGAGCCTGCGCTGGTTGGCATAATCCATCAGGATCAGCGCGATCCGGTCATTGCCGTCCAGGTTCCCGCGCGAGATATACTGCTTGTTGCCCGCGAAATCGGCATAGCCGATGGTCCGGTCGTCCAGCACCTTCAGAAACCCCGCCGGCCCGCCGCGATGCTGGACATAGGGCCAGCCGGTCTCGGACACGGTGGATTGATAGAACCCGTCGCGCGCCTCTATGAAGGCCTGCTCGGCGGGGCCGATCAGGTGGCCCTGCTGCGGGCCGCCGTCGATGAACTTGGCGTAGGAGGCGGCGGACCCCATCCGCTCTTGATGCGCGCGGACGGCGGGGGTGAAGGTCAGTTCGGAAAAGGCTCGGGGCATGGGGAGCCTCCTTTCACAGGTTCAGGTCGGACAGGCCGGGATGGTCGGCGGGCCGCGGCCCCAGGGGCCAGTGAAACAGGCGCTGGGCGTCGGTGATCGGCAGATCGTTCAAGGACGTATGTCGCTGGGCCATCCGGCCATCGGCGGCGAACTCCCAGTTCTCGTTGCCGTAGGAGCGGAACCACTGCCCTCTGTCGTCGTGCCATTCATAGGCATAGCGCACCGCGATGCGGTTCCCGTCACAGGCCCACAGCTCCTTGATCAGGCGATAGTCCAGCTCGGTGCGCCATTTGCGGGTCAGAAAGGCGTGGATCTCGGCGTGGCCGGTCAGGAACTCGGACCGGTTCCGCCACTGGCTGTCCTCGGTATAGGCCGGGGTCACGATGTCGGGGTCGCGGCTGTTCCAGGCGTCTTCGGCCTTGCGGACCTTTTCGATGGCGGTCTGCGTCGTGAACGGGGGCAGAGGAGGGCGCGGCATGATGGGGGGCTTTCAGGCGAGGGTGGCGGCCAGAAGGGCCACAGTCAGAAGGAAGGGAACATAGCTTGCGGGAAATGGGCTGGCGCGGCGTCGCATCGGTCAAATCCTTTGGGTGTACAGATCAGTAAACTGCGTTGATAAGGTGTACAGATCGGTCACCACTTTCAACCCTTGGGTCAAAAAAAGTTTTTCGATATGGCCGGTGGTATAGAGAAAAAGACCTAATAACAGCGACTTCAACGGTGTGAATTGCACCTGAACGGAAAAGGTATTATGTACTGATCTGTACGCAAAGGAGCCGAATCATGCGTCCGAACAAACGGGATGAGCTGGTCCGCAAGGCGCTGCAGGTGTTTTACCGCGACGGGTTTCACGCCACCGGAATGGACCGGCTGGTGGTCGAAACCGGCGTCTCAAAGACCTCGATGTACAAGCATTTCCGCACCAAGGAAGAGCTGATCCTGGCGGTGCTGCGCCTGCGGGACGAGAATTTTCGCAACTGGTTCGTGCGCCGGATCGAAGAACTGGCCGACACCCCCGCCGATCAACTGCTGGCCGCGTTCGATGCGCTGGGCGAATGGTTCCGCGAGGACAATTTCCGCGGCTGCATGTTCATCAAGGCCGGGGCCGAGTACCAAGACCCCGACCACCCGATCCATGTGCAGGCAGGCGAGCACAAGCGCCTGTTGCTGGAGTATTTCACCGACCTGTGTCGCAAGGCCGGGGCGCAGGGCCCGGACAAGCTGGCCTGCCAGCTGCTGCTGTTGAAAGAGGGCGCGATCGTCACCGCCGTGCTGCTCCGCAACGGCGATCCCGCGCGCGACGCCAAAGAGGCGGCTGCCGTCTTGCTGAAAAACGCGCTGGCTTGACCCATGAAAACCCGCTTTAGTCCCTGAAGCAGGCAAAAGGGGGGGCGTATGCAGCAGGCTTCGGATTTTCTGGAAGAATGTCAGGTTCTTGATGACGCTCTGAAGGGGCTGGGTGCCGCGGATTGGCAAATCGTGACCCAGTTCAAAGACTGGACGATCGACGATGTGTTGGTGCACCTGCATTTCTGGAACCAGATGGCCGATCTGTCGCAGCGTGACCCGGATGGGTTCGACGCAAGGGTGCAGCAGGTGATGCCGCGTATTCAGGCCGACGGGTTCCGTGCGACGGAAAACGTTGCAATCACCGAGCGTGGACATGAACTGCGCGCCGCATGGTCTGATCTATGCAGCCGAATGGGCCGCGACTGGTTGGGCCTGGACCCCAAGGCGCGGGTCAAATGGGTGGGGCCGGATATGTCGGTGCGGTCCTCGATGACCGCCCGGCAGATGGAGACCTGGGCGCATGGTCAGGAGGTGTTCGACACCCTTGGCTTGACCCGGCCCGAGACCGCCCGGATCCGCAACATCGTCGTGCTGGGGGTGAACACCTTTGGCTGGACCTTCACGGTACATGGCCGCCCGGTGCCACCGGTGGCACCTCATCTGCGCCTGACCGCGCCCTCGGGGGAGCTGTGGGAATTCGGCGCGCCCGGTGCCGACCTGATCGAAGGACTGGCCGTCGATTTTGCCCGCGTGGTGACCCAGACCCGAAACGTGGCGGACACCGGCCTGTCGGTGCAGGGGCCGGTCGCGCAGGAGTGGTTGGCCATCGCCCAGTGTTTCGCCGGCGCCCCCGAAACGCCGCCGCCGCCCGGTGCCCGGCATTGCGTAGGGCATTGACGCCAAAGGACGTTGCGTAGCAGCGCAAACCGACGCGGCGTCACCCGGATTGGCGGAATCGGCGGCGAAAGCTACCCTTTCCGCCAACAGAATTCCGGAGAGCCAATCATGTCGCTTTTTACCTCGACCGCTTCCTGGGTCACTGACGAACACCGCATGTTTGCCGAAATGGCCGGACGGTTCATGGATGATGAGCTGGTGCCCAACATCGAAGCGTGGGCCGAGCAGGGCGTGGTCGATCGCGACTTCTGGCGGAAAGCCGGGGAAACCGGGCTGATGGCCGGGGCCATCCCCGAGGAATTCGGCGGTGTCGGCGGCGGTATGGGTTTTGATGCGGTCACGATCTATGAGCAGACCTCGCGGGGGGATGCGGGCTGGGGCTATGGCATCCAGTCGATCGTAATCCATTACATCACCGCCTATGGCAGCGAGGACCAAAAGAAGAAATGGCTGCCCAAGCTGGCCTCGGGCGAGATGGTCGGCGCGCTGGCCATGACCGAACCGGGCACAGGCTCGGACGTTCAGGCGATCCGCACCACCGCCGAGAAGGATGGCAACTCGTACCGGATGAACGGGTCCAAGATCTTCATCACCAACGGCCAGACCGCCGACCTGATCATCGTGGCCGCCAAGACCGACAAGTCGCTGGGTTCCAAGGGCGTGTCGCTGATCGCGGTCGAGACCGAGGGGGCCGAGGGCTTCCGCCGGGGGCGCAACCTCAAGAAGTTGGGCATGAAGGCCAATGACACGGCCGAGCTGTTCTTCGAGGACGTCAAGGTGCCGATGACCAACCTGCTAGGCTCCGAGGAGGGGCAGGGCTTCTATCAGCTGATGAAGCAACTGCCGTGGGAACGTCTGACCATCGGCATCATGGCGCTGGGCGCGATCGACTTCGCCATCGCTGAAACGGTGAAATACACCCAAGAGCGCAAGGCGTTCGGCCAACGAGTGATGGACTTCCAGAACACCCGCTTCAAGCTGGCGGAATGCAAGACCAAGGCCGAGGTGCTGCGCAGCTTCGTCAATGACTGCATCGGCAAGCTGGAGGCCGGTCAGCTGGATGCGGCCACCGCCTCGATGGTGAAATACTGGGGGTCCGAGGTGCAGAACGAGATCATGCATGAATGCCTGCAGCTGTTCGGCGGCTATGGCTTCATGATGGAATACCCGATCGCGCGGCTTTACGCGGATGCGCGGGTGCAGATGATCTATGGCGGCACCAACGAGGTAATGAAGGAACTCATCGCCCGCTCGATCGACGTCTGACCGGGGCTCCCGCCCGTCGTCAACGGCACTTGCGGGCCGCCTTCTCCGGTTGGGCCCGGCCGCGCCCGAGCGATGCTCGGCCGCGGCGGTGCCGGATCGGCTAAGTCAGCTGCCCCTGCAGCCAAGCGCGGAACGAGACAAGCGGGGCCGGTTCCGTGCGATTTTGCGGCCATACAAGATAGTAGTCGCCCAGACTGACCGGCGGAGCTGCGCAGGCCGGAACCAACCGGCCGGCCTCGAGCTCGGCTGAGATGAGATGGCTGGGCAGCAGTGCAACGCCCAGCCCATGGATCGTGGCCTGGATAATGGTCGAAAACTGGTCGAACAGCATGCCTCGGACGCCCTCGACAGGGGTGCCTTGCGCGGCGAACCAGCGTTCCCACGCATCGGGCCGGGTATCCAGATGCAGCAGTGGTGCGTCGACCAGCCATTCAACCTTTGGGGTTTCGGCTGGCAGCAGCGCTGGCGCGCAGACCGGCAGAACCTCTTCGCACATGATCGGCAGATAGTTCACCCCGGTCCAGTCTCGCTGGCCGAAATGGATAGCCGCGTCGAAAGGTTCGGTGCCGAAGTCGAAAGGCTTGAGCCGTGTGCTCAGGTTCATCGTCACTTCGGGGTGGCGCTGCGCGAAATCCTGCAGGCGCGGTGCCAGCCAGTGCATGCCGAACGCGGGCAGAATCGACAGTTGCAAAGAACCGCCAGAGGGGTTGGCCTTCAGCTTCAGTGAGGCCTGCGCCAGTTGCTGCAGCGCTGTTCGGGCGGTTTCCACGTATTCCTTGCCAGCGGGTGTGAGTTGCAGGCGCATTTGGTCGCGCTGGATCAGCGCGACGCCCAGCTGTTCTTCGACGGCCTTCAACTGGCGACTGACCGCGCTTTGGGTCAGCGAGAGTTCATCGGCTGCTGCTGAAGCGCTGCCTAGGCGGTCGACGGCTTCGAGCGCCAACAGGGAAGAAATAGACGGCAGAAATCGACGCGGCGCCAGCATATGATTTTCCCTCATGGCTTGTGGAGGGAATATCACTGGTGGATCCTCCAATCCAATAGCAAAAAGGCGCAGCCGTAGAAAAGTGCAGCGGGGCGATTATGACCATTCAGAACAGTTTGAGCGGATTTCGGAGGGCGGGCCGTCTCGACGGGATCGAATTGTCCGAGATCGTCCAGATCTCGGAACGGGCCGCGCAGCTGCGGGCGCAGGGCGTGGACGTGATCGCGCTCAGCACCGGCGAGCCCGACTTTCCGACCCCGCCGCATGTGGTCGAGGCCGCGCACAAGGCGGCGCTGGACGGTCAGACCCGATATCCCGCCACCGCCGGAACCCCGGCCCTGCGTGCCGCCATCGCGGAACAGGCCGGGGTCGAGTCTGCGCAGGTCATCGTCTCGACCGGGGCTAAGCAGGTGCTGGCCGGCGCGTTCCTCGCGACGCTCGATCCGGGCGATGAGGTCATCACCACCGCGCCCTTCTGGACCAGCTATGCCGACATGGTGAAGCTGGCGGGCGGCACTCCGGTGGTGCTGGACTGCCCGCGTGAACAGGGTTTCAAGCTGACCCCCGAACAGCTCGATGCCGCGATCAGCCCGCGCACCCGCTGGCTGCTGCTGAACACGCCCTCGAACCCGACCGGGGCGGTTTACACCGAAAGCGAATTGCGAGCGTTGGGCGACGTGCTGGAGCAGCACCCGCAGGTCTGGGTGATCTCGGACGAGATCTATCAGCACCTTGCCTATGTGCCTTTCACACCCTTCGTTCAGGCGGTTCCGGCGCTGGCAGACCGCACGCTGACGGTGAACGGCGTGTCCAAGGCCTATTCGATGACCGGCTGGCGCATCGGCTGGGGGATCGGCCCCGCGCCGCTGATCAAGGCGATGGTGGCGGTGCAGGGGCAGATCACCTCAGGCGCCTGCTCCATCGCGCAGGCGGCGGCGCTGGCCGCGCTGACCGGCCCGCAGGACCTGCTGACCGAACGCCGCGAGGCCATGCGCGCGCGCCGCGATCTGGTGGTGGCAAGCCTGAATGCCGCCGGATTGGACTGCGCGGCGCCCGACGGGGCCTTTTACGTCTTCCCGCGGACGCCTGCTGCGATGCCCTCGGACCCCGAGTTCTGCCGCCACCTGCTGGATCATGCGGGCGTCGCGGTGGTGCCGGGGCGGGCCTTTGGCATGCCGGGGCATTTTCGGCTTTCCTTTGCCTATGACACCGATAGCCTGACCCAAGGCCTGCGCCGGATTACCGACGCTACGGCCAAACTCTGACCTGACCGGGGAACCCAGATGGATCGCGCCCAGATCGTTCACGAAAACTTCCTGACCCGCGTCGCCAATCGCGACCTGCCCAAAGGCGCGCCGCCGCGCCCGGGCCTGACTGCGCCCGAGGCGGTGTCGCTGTTCCGCTCGCAGGTGCTCAGCCGCGCGCTGGATCGCACCAGCCGGGCGATGCAGAAGGCGGGGCAGGGGTTCTACACCATCGGATCCTCGGGGCACGAGGGGATGGCCGCCGTGGCCCATGCCCTGCGGCCGACCGACATCGCCTTTCTGCACTATCGCGACGCCGCCTTTCAGATCGCACGCGCCGAGCAGGTGCCCGGTCAGCAGATCGCCTGGGACATGCTGCTGAGTTTCGCGTGTTCCAAAGAGGACCCGACCTCGGGCGGGCGGCACAAGGTGCTGGGGTCCAAGGCGCTGATGATCCCGCCGCAGACCTCGACCATCGCCAGCCACCTGCCCAAGGCGGTGGGCGCGGCCTACAGCCTGGGCGCGGCGCGGCGGCACGACCCCGAGCACCGGCAACTGCCCGAGGATGGCATTGCCATGTGTTCCTTTGGCGACGCTTCGGCCAACCACTCCACCGCGCAGGGGGCGATCAACACCGCAGGCTGGACCAGCGTGCAGTCGATCCCGCTGCCGCTCTTGTTCGTGTGCGAGGACAACGGCATCGGCATCTCGGTCAAGACGCCCAAGGGCTGGATTCAGGCCTCGATGGAGCATCGACCGGGCATCAGGTATTTTCAGGCCAACGGGCTGGACATCTTCGAGACCTTCGCGGTGGCGCAGCAGGCGGCCGACTATGTCCGCACCCGGCGCAAACCGGCCTTCCTGCACCTGAAAACCGTGCGCCTGTATGGTCATGCCGGGGCGGATGTGCCGACCACCTATCTCAGCCGCGCCGAGGTCGAGGCCGACGAGGCCAATGATCCGCTGCTGCATTCGGTGCGCCTGCTGGATCAGGCCGGGGCGCTATCGCCCGGTCAGGCGATGAAGATCTATGAACAGACCTGCGCCCGCACCGACCGCATCGCGGCGCAGGCCGCCACCCGTCCGCATCTGACCACCGCCGCCGAGGTCGCGGCCAGCCTGATCCCGCCCAAGCGCCCCTGCAAGCCCACCAACGGCCCCAGCGCCGAGGCCCGCGCCGCAGCTTTCGGCAGCGACCTGCGCGCGATGGACGACCCGCAGCCGATGGCCCGCCTGATCAACTGGGCCCTGACCGACCTGATGCTGGAACATGGCGAGATCGTCTGCATGGGCGAGGATGTGGGCCGCAAGGGTGGCGTCTATGGCGTGACCCAGAAGCTGCAACAGCGCTTCGGCCCCGACCGGGTGATCGACACGCTGCTGGACGAACAGTCCATCCTCGGCCTTGCCATCGGCATGGCCCACAACGGCTTCGTCCCGATCCCCGAGATCCAGTTCCTCGCCTATCTGCACAATGCCGAGGACCAGATCCGGGGCGAGGCCGCCACGCTGCCCTTCTTCTCGAACGGGCAGTTCACCAACCCGATGGTCGTGCGGATCGCCGGGCTGGGATACCAGAAGGGCTTTGGCGGGCATTTCCACAATGACAACTCGCTGGCCGTGCTGCGCGACATTCCGGGCGTCATCATCGCCTGCCCCTCGACCGGGGAAGATGCGGCCCGGATGCTGCGCGAATGCGTGCGGCTGGCGCGTGAAGAGCAGCGCGTGGTGGTGTTCCTCGAACCCATCGCGCTTTACCCGATGCGCGACCTGCATCAGGCGCAGGACGGCGCCTGGATGACCCGCTATCCCGCGCCCGGCGAACGCATCGCGCTGGGCGAGGTGGGCGTGCATGGAGACGGCACCGATCTGGCCATCGTGACCTACGGCAACGGCCAATACCTGTCGAAACAGGCCCTGCCCGAGCTGCAGGGTGCCGGGCTCAACACCCGCATCATTGACATGCGCTGGCTGGCGCCGCTGCCGGAACAGGCCCTGTTGGAGGCCACCAGGGGCTGCAAGCACGTCCTGATCGTCGATGAATGCCGCCGCACCGGAAGCCAGTCCGAGGCGCTGATGACGCTCTTTGCCGAGCAAACCGACCTGCCCACCGCCCGCGTGGTGGCCGAGGATTGCTATATCGCCACCGGCCCCGCCTATGCCGCGCCGCTGCCCTCGCGCGAGGGGATCGTGGCCACCGCCCTGACCCTGACCGGAGCCAAGAAATGACCCGCACCGCTGTCGTGATCTGCCCCGGCCGGGGCACCTACAACAAGCCCGAGCTGGGCTATCTGCACCGCCACCACGCGGGCCGGATGGAGCTGTTCCGCGAATTCGACGCCATCCGCGCAGAGACGGGCCAAGAGGCGGTGACCGCGCTGGACGGCGCGTCGCGCTTCTCGGTCAGCAAGTATTCGCGCGGCGACGTGGCCTCGCCCCTGATTTATGCCGCCGCACTGGCCGATGCGCAGGCTCTGGCCGAGGATATCGAGGTGGTGGCCGTCACCGGCAACTCGATGGGCTGGTATATCGCGCTGGCCGCCGCGGGGGCGCTGTCGCCCGAAAACGGGTTCCGGGTGGTAAACATCATGGGCACGCTGATGCAGACCCACCTGATCGGCGGGCAGCTGGTCTATCCCTTCACCGGCGACGACTGGCGCGACGACCCGACCCGCAAGGCCGAACTTTTGGCCGAAGTTGCGCGCATCAATGCCCTGCCGGAGCATGACCTCGCCCTGTCGATCGATCTGGGCGGGATGCTGGTGCTGGCGGGCAACGAGGCCGGGCTCAAGGCGTTCGAGGCTGCCCAGCCCGTGGTGCCGGAGCGGTTCCCGATGCGGCTGGCCAACCACGCCGCCTTTCACACGAGCCTGCAGGCCCCCGTGGCGCAGGAAAGCCGCCGCCAATTGCCCGCCACGCTGTTCACTCAGCCGGACCTGCCGATGATCGACGGGCGCGGCAAGATCTGGTGGCCCGGCGCCACCGACACGGGCGCGCTGTGGGATTACACGTTGGGCCATCAGGTGACCGAGCCTTACGACTTTACCCGCGCGGTGCAGACCGCCGCCCGCGAATTCGCGCCCGACCTGTTCATCGTGACCGGCCCCGGTGCCACGCTGGGCGGCGCGGTGGCGCAGTCGCTGGTGCTGGCCAACTGGCGCGGCATGTCCGACAAGGAGAGCTTTCAGGCCCTGCAAGCCCAGAACCCGTTCCTGATCGCGCTGGGGCGCGAGGATCAAAGACCTCTTGCCATCGGCTGAGCCCTCGGGAAATCTGCGCTCGCATTCAAGGACATCCCGCCCATGACCACCGACCCGGAAATCAGCCTGTGGACCAGAACCAGCCGCGAGCGGGTGGACGCCCCGCCCCTGACCGGGTCCGTCACGGTGGACCTTGCGGTGATCGGCGGCGGCTACACGGGTTGCTCGGCGGCACTGCACGCGGCGCAGGCGGGGGCCTCGGTCTGTCTGCTCGAGGCGCACCAGATCGGCCATGGCGGGTCGGGCCGCAATGTCGGGCTGGCCAATGCCGGGCTGTGGCTGCCCCCGGCCGAGATCCGCGCCCATCTGGGCCGCGAGGCGGGCGATCGGTTGATCGCCCTGCTGGCGCAGGCCCCGGCCGAGGTGTTCCGCCTGATCCGTGACCACGCCATCGACTGCGAGCCGGTGCAGGCCGGAACCCTGCACCTAGCCCATTCGCCAAAAGGTCTGCGCGACCTGCAGGCCCGCCACCAACAACTGTCATCCGACGGCGCGCCGGTCGAGCTGCTGTCCGCGCAGGAAGCCGCCCGCCGCACTGGGAGCGAGGCCTTTCACGGCGCTATTTTCGACCCGCGCGCCGGGACGATCCAGCCGCTGGCCTATGTGCAAGGCCTCGCCCGCGCAGCGCGGCAGGCCGGGGCGGCGATCCACGCCAACAGCCCGGTGCAGACCCTGCGCCACGATGGCGAGCTATGGCATCTGGAGACGCCGCAAGGCTTGGTGCGGGCCAAGGCGCTGATCCAAGCCACCAACGCCTATCATGCAGGACTGCCCGACACCCGTCAGGATTATGTGCCGGTCTACTACTTCCAATACGCCACCGACCCACTGCCCGAGGTCATCCGCGCCACCCTGCTGCCGGGGGGCGAGGGCTGCTGGGATACCGGGCTGATCATGACCTCGTTCCGCATGGATCAGGCCGGGCGGCTGGTGATCGGGGCGATGGGTGATCTGGGACACGTCGGCAGCTTTGCCCATCGCGGCTGGATCACGCGGAAACTGGCGCAGATCTTTCCCCCGCTGGCCGAACGGCCGCTGAAAGACGGCTGGCACGGGCGCATTGCCATGACCTCGGACCACATCCCGAAACTGGTTCAGATCGGGCCGAACGCCTTGTCGACGCATGGCTATTCCGGGCGCGGCATCGGGCCGGGCACTGTCTTCGGCCGCATGATGGCCGACAGCCTGCTGACGGGCGACCCCGCCCGCCTGCCATTGCAACCGGTGACCGCCCATCACGAAAGCTGGACAGGCTTGCGCCGCGCCTTCTTTGAAACCGGCGCGGCGCTGACGCATCTGGTCAAGGCAAGGGTCTGACCGGTCAGACCGAGCGGGTGATCCCGCCATCCACCCGGATGTTCTGCCCGGTGATGTAACCGCCGCCCTCGGAGGCCAGCAGCGATATGACTGAGGCGATCTCGTCATAGCTGCGCCCATAGCGGCCCATGGGGATCTTGGCCTTGAACTCTTCTTTCTCAGGCAGGCTGTCGATGAAGCCGGGCAGGACGTTGTTCATGCGGATATTCTCGGCGGCATATTTGTCGGCGAACAGCTTGGTGAACGCCGCCAGCCCGGCCCGGAACACGCCCGAGGTCGGAAATACCGGGTCCGGCTCAAACGCCGCGAAGGTCGAGATGTTGATGATCGCCCCGCCGCCCTGCGCCTGCATGATCGGCGTCACTAGCCTTGTGGGGCGCACCGCGTTCAGGAAATAGACGTCCATCCCCTGATGCCAGTCTTCGTCGGTCAGCTCCAGCACCGGCGCGCGCGGGCCATGCCCGGCCGAGTTCACCAGCACGTCGATCCGCCCCCAATGGGCCATCGCCGCATCCACCAGCCTCTGCAGGTCGTCATTCGACTGGTTCGAGCCGGTCACGCCTACGCCGCCCAGCTCGGCTGCCAGCGCCTCGCCCTTGCCGGACGAGGACAGGATGCCCACCTTGAACCCGTCCGCCGCCAGCCGCCGCGCCGCATCCGCGCCCATGCCGCTGCCGCCGGCGGTGATCAGAGCCACTTTTTCCGTCATCTTTGTTCTCCGTTTCAATCTGCCGCCAAGATGAAGCGTGGCAGGCCGTTTGACCAATCAGTTCTTCTGCCTTAAGGGTGTAGAAAATCTATAGTATGGATGCCATGGCTGCCCTTCCTCCGCTGAACGCTCTGCGCGCCTTCGAGGCGTCAGCCCGTCACCTGAACTTCAGGCTGGCGGCGCAGGAACTGGGTGTCACCCAAGGGGCGGTTGCCCAGCAGGTTCGGGGCCTCGAGGCGCGGCTGGGAACCCCGTTGTTCGACCGCCTGCCGCGCGGCCTGCGGCTGACCGAGGCCGGACGGCGATTCCACGCGCCTCTGCGTCGCGCTTTTCGCCTGATTGAAGAGGCGGTCGAAGACCTGTCCGGCCAGCGCCAGATCACCTTATCGGTCACGCCCAGCTTTGCCTCGAAATGGCTGGTGCCGCGGCTGGGCGATTTCACCGCGCGCCACCCGGATGTCTCGGTGCAGGTCGATGCGCGCGAGCGGCTGGCTGATTTCCAGACGGACGGGGTGGATATCGCGGTGCGGCAGGGCCGCGCGCGGTTTGGCGACGGCCTGGTGGCCGAGCCGCTGTTCCCCACCGAATTCGTCGTGGTTGGCAGCCCCGACCTGGCCGCGCAGGTGACATCGGCGCAAGACCTGCTGGCGCATGTACTGCTGAGCGATTCTCATGGCCTTTGGCCCCTGTTTCTGGAACGCGCCGGCGTGCAGGGGCGCCCGAGAATGATGAATTTCAGCCAGACCAGCCTGGCCATCGACGCCGCCGTGGCCGGGCAGGGCTTTGCATTGGCAAATGCGCCACTGGTCGCGGCCGAGCTGATGGCGGGGCGGCTGGTGCAACCGCTGGCGCAGGTGCTGCTGGACGATCTGGGGTTCCATATCGTCATCCCGCGCAAGCCGCGGCAGCCGGATCTGGTGGCGCTGATGCGCGACTGGTTGCGGGCTCAGGCCTGAAGCGTGGCGGCGATCGCCGCGATCCGCCGGCGCAGCCAGCGATGGGCGGGATCGTTGGCGAACCGCTGGTGCCAGACCATGTAGATCGAAACCGGCTGACAATCGAAGGGCAAGGGCGCGCAGTTTAGCGCCGCCAAAGGCCCTTGTTTCATCAGCGCCGTGTCGGTCGAGATCAGATCGCTGCCTTTCACGAAGGCCGGGATCGCGTTGAAATGCGGCAAGGTCACGGTGGGCGGGCGGATCTGGCTCTGATCCACGCCGCGCATCACCGCCCGCGCGTTGCGCCCATCGGGAAACCGCACCTCGACATGGTCGGCGGCGCAATAGGCGGCCCAGTCGGCGGGCGGATCACGCCGCTCGGCGTCGTAAAACACCATCAGGGGGCTGCTCACCAGCAGCTTCTGAAAGATGTCGGGGCCGTCCGGCGGCAGCGGGGTCAGCATCAACTGGCACCGGTCGCTGCGCAGCAGTTCCGGGTCGGGCACGCCCGAGGGCATGAACCCCAGCTGCAGCCGCACCCCATCGGCCCGCGCCCTGCGCAGCAACTTCGGAAAGATCAGCTCGCGCGGCATGTCGTTGGTGGCGATCTGGACGGCGATCTCTTCGGACAGCGGGTCAAAGGGCCGCTCGTCGGTCAGGGCGCGCATCCCGTCCAGCACCTTCTGAACCGGCTCCTTCAGCGCCAGCGCCCGCTCGGTCGGGGTAAGCCCTTGACCGGAGCGCACGAACAGCGGATCGCCCAGCACATGCCGCAACTTGGCCAACGTGTGGCTGATGGCCGATTGCGTAACGCCCAGGCGGTCGGCGGCCTTCGAGACCGAGTTTTCCTCGAGAATCGTCAGGAAGGTGCGCAGGACCTTGCCGTCCAGATCAGTGAAATCGATTTTCTTCATACCGTTTATGATCTGCCATGAATGGTGTTGCTGTTCATGCCGCGCTAGGGGAAGCTTGGCAACAGGAGGCACGCGATGGGGATCCGCTTTTTCTCGGACAAGAACCGACCCGTTCACATGGGTCCTTATCCGCTGGAACGGCTGCGGCGACAGGATGCGCTGCCCGACCTGTCAGCGCTGGCGCCCATGCCGGTGCTGAGTTTCGACCGCCCCGAGCAGCCCCACAGCATCGTCAACGCGATGGGCGAGTTTCAGGCAATGCTGGACACCATCCGCGATGGCTTCGTCAATCCGGCCCGGGCCGAGATGCCCCGCGATCCGGCTGAACGCGCCAACCACCTGAAGGCGTTCGGCTATTTCAACGATGCCTCGATGATGGGCTGTGGGCCTCTGCCGCCGCAGGCGCTGTTGGACCGGCCCCGGCGAAACCCCGATATCGACCGGCTGGCCCATGCGCTGCAGACCCGGCAGACGAAGACACTGGCCTCGGGGATCGACGTGATCATGGCCGATCTGCGCGACAGCGTGGCAGCCCAACCGGGGCCGATCACCGCCCACCGTCATGCCATCGTGTTCCTGTACGAACATCACCGCGACCCCGATCCGTCCGAGCCGGGCGCTGAGTGGATCCTGGATGCGCAGGACCACCGCGCCTGCCTGCTGGCCACCGAAAACGCGGTGGTGATCGCCAATTACATCCGTCTGTTGGGGTATGACGCGCGGGCGCATTCGGTGATGTCCTCGGACGTGGACCTGCCTCGCCTTGCCGCCGCAGCCGGGTTGGTCTGGGCCGAGGATGGCACCGCCGTGGCCCCGTGGCTGGGGCGTAGGTTCGGCCTGGCCGCCGTGACCACCGAGATGGAAATCGCCCATGATCGACCGCTGGCCCCGCGCGACCGGCAGCCGTGGTTCAGAACCCAAGGCCCCGCGTGGTGGCTGGGCGCGGGCTTTGCCAAAAGCGCGCTGAACCGCGACCCTTACGCCCGCCGCCGCTATGCCGATGGCGCGCACCCGTTCGAGACGCTCAAACGCGTGGACAGCCCGACCACCTATATCGACGAGGCGAACGTGGCCCGCGTGCCCAAACGGGCCGACATGTTCGCGCGGGCGCAGTTCGGCGATATGGGCAAGCCGCTGCAGGATGCGGCCAAGGGCGGGCACTACGTCCGAAAATCCGCGCCCAGCTTTGCGCAACGGCGCGCGCTGGGGGCCTTCGTCTTGCTGCAGGACGGCGACAGCGCCGAGGTCGCCAGACCCACCGATGCCGAGCGCAACGCGGCGAACATCAAGGCGGCCAGCTATTTCCTGGGCGTCGATGCCGTAGGCCTCAGCCGCTGCCCCGAATGGGCGTGGTATTCCCACGACGCCACCGGCGAGGAGATCGTGCCGCCCCACGATCAGGCCGTCAGCATGATCATCGACCAGGGTTATGAGACGATGGAGGGCGCATCCGGTGACGACTGGATCAGCGTTGCCCAGTCGATGCGCGCCTATCTGCGGTTCTCGCTGCTGGGCGGGGTATTGGCCCGTCAGATCCGCAATCTGGGCTACAAGGCCAAGGCGCATACGGTGATGGATGGCGAAGTGCTGCAACCGCCGCTGCTGTTGCTGTCGGGGCTGGGCGAGGTCAGCCGCATCGGCGAGGTGATCCTGAACCCGTTCCTTGGCCCGCGCCTGAAATCGGGGGTCGTGACGACCGACATGCCCATCACCCATGACAAGCCCATCGACTTCGGCCTGCAGCGGTTCTGCGAAAGCTGCAACAAATGTGCCCGCGAATGCCCCTCGGGGGCGATCACCGCCGGACCCAAGCTGATGTTCAACGGCTACGAGATCTGGAAATCCGACAGCCAGAAATGTGCCACCTACCGGATCACCACGCCCGGCGGGGCGATGTGCGGGCGCTGCATGAAGACCTGCCCGTGGAACCTGGAAGGGCTGTTCGCCGAACGCCCGTTCCGCTGGGCCGCGATGACCATTCCCGCCGCGGCACCCGCGTTGGCGAAACTGGACGATGTGCTGGGCAATGGCGGGCTGAACGACACCAAGAAGTGGTGGTGGGATCTGGAGCTACAGCCCGACGGCGCCTATCGCCCCACCGCGCACCCGCTGAACCGGCGCGATCTGCAAAAGGATCTGGATCTGAAATACGAGGATCAGACGCTGGCCGTCTATCCCGCCCCGCTCGCGCCGCATCCCTGGCCCTATCCTTTTGCGATGGACCGCGAGGCCGGGATCGCCGCCTATCAGGCCATGGTAACCGCCGACGAATACAAGGCCCGTCTGGCCGCAGGCGATGTGTCGGTCATCCACCGCTACACGATCTCGGGCGATGCGCCGGTGATGCAGCTGGTGCTGTCGAAGGTCGAGAAGATGACGGCGGATGTCACCAAGTACGAGTTTTCCACCCCGGACGGTGCACCGTTGCCGGATTGGACGGCCGGCGCGCATCTGGATGTGCTGGTGGCGCCGGAATTCCTGCGGCAATACTCGATGTCCGGTGACCCAGCCGAACGCATGACCTATCAGATCGGGGTACTGCGCGAGGATCAGGGCCGCGGCGGTTCGGCCCTGCTGCACCGGATCTTCACGCCGGGCCGCAAGGTGTTCGTGTCAAAGCCGATCAACCATTTCGAACTGGACGAGACCGCCACCCGCACCCTGCTGATGGGCGGTGGTATTGGCATCACCCCGATGATCGCCTTCGCCCATCGCCTGCACGCGCTGGGGCGCGATTTCGACCTGCATTATTCCGTCCCCTCACGGGAAAAGGCCGGGTATCTGGCCGATTTGGCCGCCGCTCCCTGGGCGGACCGCGTGCATCTGCATGTCTCGGACGAGGGCACCCGCGCCGATCTGGACACAATCCTGGCGGGTTATAGCGACGGCTGGCATGTCTATACTTGCGGCCCGGACCGATACATGGAGGCGGTGATGCAGGCTGCCGAACGTCAGGGTTGGCCAGAGGAGGCCCGGCATCTGGAGTATTTCTCGGTGCCCGAGCAGCCCGACTATGAAAACCACCCGTTCACCCTGCGGCTGGCGCGCTCGGGGCGTGACCTTGAGGTGCCCGCCGACAAGGACGCGGCGCAGGTGCTGAACGAGGCCGGCATCCATGTCGACGTGAAATGCGCCGACGGCATCTGCGGCGTGTGCAAATGCGGGCTGATCGCGGGCGAGGTCGAGCATCGCGATTTCGTCCTGTCGCGCAAGCAGCGGGAATCGGCGCTGATTCTCTGCCAGAGCCGTGCGGCCGAGCCGGGCGGGGTGGTCGAGATCGACCTCTGACCTCGGTCGGAAAGCGACATTTTCAGGTGAAAAAATAGGTCGCGCGGGCCATGGACGCCGCCGCGCGGCTGCTCTAACGTCGCCCCAAACCCAGTGAACCCTGACCAACAGGCGCGAGGTACAATCATGCAATATCACCGCCCCGCCAGCTTTGCCGAAGCTTCGGATCTGGCTGCCCATGCAACGGGCATCACGCGGTTTCTGGCCGGCGGCACCGACGTCTTGGTGCAACTGCGGTCCGAGATCGTGACTCCGGACACCCTGATCGACATCAAGGCCATCGACGGCGTACACGCCATCACCCGCCACGCCGATGGTAGCTGGACGCTGGGCGTGGCCGTCACCGGCGCCGAGATGAGCGAACACCCCCAGCTGGGACGCGAGTGGCCCGGAGTGGTCGAGGCGATGGACCTGATCGGCTCGACCCAGGTCCAAGGCCGCGCCACCCTGACGGGCAATCTGTGCAATGGATCGCCTGCCGCCGATTCCGTCCCGGCCATGGTTGCTGCGGGCGTGACAGCAACGGTGACCGGTCCGAGCGGTGATCGGATCGTGGCGGTCGAGGACATCCCGACCGGCCCCGGCAAGACCTCGCTGGCGAAGGGCGAGTTGATCTCGGCCCTGCATATCCCGGCGCGGGGCGAAAATGGCGGCGACGCCTATCTGCGCTTCATTCCGCGCACCGAGATGGACATCGCCGTGGTCGGCGTGGGCGTAAACCTGCGCGTCGATGGTGACACGATCACCGAGGCCCGCGTTGCGCTGGGGGCCGTGGCGCCCACCGTCCTGCTTGTCGAAGACTGCGCCCGGGCGCTGATCGGCACCACGCTGGACGATGCCGCGTCGGCGGCACTGGCCGCCGCCGCCTCGGCCGCCTGCAAACCCATCGACGACAAACGCGGCACGATCGAATTCCGCACCGAAGTGGCCGGCGTTCTGGCAAAACGCGCCGCGAAAATCGCCTATGCCCGCGCCAAGGGAGAGACCGCATGACCAAGCATCACGTCACCACCACCGTCAACGGCGATACGGTCGAATACCTGTGCGACGCGCGCGAAACCCTACTGGACTGTCTGCGCGACAAGCTGAACCTGACCGGCGCCAAGGAAGGCTGCGGCACCGGCGATTGCGGGGCCTGCTCGGTCACGCTGGACGGGCGGCTGGTCTGTTCCTGCCTGGTGCTGGGGGTCGAGGCCGAGGGCAAGCAGATCGAAACCATTGAAGGCATGGCGCAGGGCGAAACCCTGCACCCGCTGCAGCGCAAGTTCATCGACCATGCCGCGCTGCAATGCGGGGTCTGCACACCGGGCGTTCTGGTCGCCGCCAAGGCGCTGCTGGAAAAGAACCCCGACCCGACCGAGGAAGAGGCCCGCTATTGGCTGGCCGGCAACCTGTGCCGCTGCACGGGTTATGACAAGATCATCCGCGCCGTTCTTGAGACGGCCGCCGAGCTGCGGGAGGCTTCGTAATGGCACTCGACGATCGCAAGTCGCACTTCACCTTCGTGGGCACCCGCCCGAACCGTCCCGACGGATTGGACAAGGTCACCGGCCGCGCCCGGTTCGGGGCCGACGTGACCGCGCCGGGCATGCTTTTCGGCGCCATCCTGCGCTCGCCCCACGCCCATGCGCGGATCGTCCGGATCGACACTTCGAAGGCCGAAGCGCATCGGGACGTGAAGGCTGTGGTTACCCGCGCCGATTTCGCCGATGTCCCGTTCAAGCCGGGGCTCGAGGGCGAGTTCTGGAACGTTCTGGAAAACGTCATGGCCGGGGAAAAGGCGCTCTATGACGGGCACGCGGTGGCGGCGGTTGCGGCCAGTTCGGCGCTGGCGGCGCGGGATGCGCTCAAGCTGATCGAGGTCGAATACGAGGTGCTGCCCCATGTCACCGACGTGGACAAGGCGATGGCGCCCGACGCACCGGTGATCCGCGAGGGCGCGGCCGACTATTCGGTGCCCGAGGGCATGCACCCCAACGTCGTGCGCTATCACGAAAGCGGGCATGGCGATGTTGAGGCGGGCTTTGCCGAGGCCGATCTGGTGATCGAGGATCACTTCGTCACCGAGGCCACGCACCAGGGCTATATCGAACCGCACGCCTGCCTTGCCTCGCTGGGCGCTGACGGCAAGGGCGAGCTGTGGTGCTGTACCCAGGGCCACTGGATCGTGCAGAAGACCTGCGCCGCGCTGTTGGGGATCGAAACCGCGCAGCTGCGCGTGACCGCATCGGAAATCGGCGGCGGGTTCGGCGGCAAGACCACCGTGTTCATCGAACCAGTGGCGCTGGCGCTGTCGCGCAAGGCCAACCGTCCGGTCAAGATCGTGATGTCCCGGTCCGAGGTTCTGCGGGCTACGGGGCCGACGGCCTCGGCCTCGTTGGACGTCAAGATCGGCATGAAGAAAGACGGCACCATCACCGCCGCCCAAGGCGTCTTCCGCTTGCAAGGCGGTGCCTTTCCGGGTGCGCCGGGCGACATGACCGCGATGTGCGCCTTTGCGCCCTACAACCTGACCAATGTGCGGCAGGTGGGCTATGACGTCATGTCCAACCGCCCGAAGCAGGCCGCCTATCGCGCGCCCGGCGCGCCGATGGGGGCGTTTGCGGTGGAGTCGGTCATCGACGAGCTGTGCAAGAAACTGGGCCTCGACCCGGTCGATGTGCGCCTGAAGAACGCCGCGCACGAGGGCACCAAGGCCAGCTATGGCCCCACCTATGACCGGATCGGCCTGGTCGAGACGCTCGAAGCCGCCAAAGCCCACCCGCATTATGCCGCGCCGCTGAAGCCGCGGCAGGGACGGGGCATCGCCTGCGGGTTCTGGTTCAACCACGGGGGCGAGACCTCGGTGTCGCTGGCCCTGTCCGAGGACGGCTCGGCGCAGCTGATGGTCGGCACGCCCGATATCGGCGGCTCACGCGCGTCGATGGCGCTGATGGCGGCCGAGGTGTTAGGCATTCCGTACGAGAACATCCGCGTGACCATCGCCGACACCGCCACGCTGGGTTACAACGACGTCAGCCACGGCTCGCGCGTGACCTATGCCAGCGGTCTGGCCACGATCAAGGCGGCGCAGCACGCAGTCGAGAAACTGTGCGAACGCGCGGCGGCCAAATGGGGCATCCCGGTGGACGCGGTGAAATGGGAAAACGGCTGCGCGGTGCCATCCGGCCCCAACGCAGGCGATTTCGACCCGCTGCCGCTGGCCGAGATCACCGCCGACATGGGGCGCACCGGCGGCCCGATCTCGGGCCATTTCGAGGCGACCCCCGAAGGCGCAGGCGTGTCCTTCGGCACCCATATCGTCGATGCCGAGGTCGATCCCGAAACCGGCAAGACCTCGATCACCCGCTACACGGTCATCCAGGACGCGGGCAAGGCGATCCACCCCGCCTATGTCGAGGGCCAGTTCCAGGGCGGCGCGGCGCAGGGCATCGGCTGGGCGCTGAACGAGGAGTACATCTATGGCGAGAATGGCCGGCTGCAGAATCCGGTGTTCCTCGACTACCGTATTCCGGTGGCCAGCGACCTGCCGATGATCGACACGGTGATCGTCGAAGTGCCCAATCCGGGCCATCCGTTCGGCGTGCGTGGCGTGGGTGAAACCGGCATCGTGCCGCCATTGGCAGCCATCGCGAACGCGGTCTCGAACGCGGCGGGCGTGCGGATGCGACAACTGCCGATGTCGCCGCCGCGCATTCTGGCCGCCCTCAAGGGCAATGGTTGAGGTCCATCTCTGGTCCGGTCTCCGGTCGCTGACCGGGGGCCAGGAAGTGGTGCAGGTTCAGGCTGCGACAACCGGCGAGCTGCTGCGCGAACTGGTGCGCCTCCATCCGCAATTGCAGGCGCCGATCGACGCGGGCGTGTCCGTTGCCGTCAATGGCCGGATCATTGCAGCGGGTCTGTCCGAACCCATTCCCGAAGGTGCCGAAGTCTATCTGATGCAGAGGTTGCGGGGCGGGTAGCCTCGTGAAATCGGCGGGGGAGGACCGGAAGCCCCGGTCTTGAATTCAGCGCTTCGGCCTCACCCCTGGTCCTACCGAAGTACCCCCTCGTTAAAAAAACACCATCAAACGGATCGGCAGGATTGATCCGCTATGTATTGCAATATTGGCATTAGTATTGCGGGAAGGTGTCAGATGTGTGTGATTTCCGGCCAAGTCCGGTTGACGTTGGGGAAGTCGCGCCTGCCAAGATATTGAGGCGTCGTACAACGGAATCCGGAAAAAACTGGAAGATGGTGCAGCTAGAGGGAGAAGGTTCGAACTCCCTCTTTGACATCTTGCAAGAATGGGAAGCCGTTCTCAAGACCTGTGATTCACTTATCAACACCGTAAATCAGGACAACGATCCGGGGTGCGGTGATGAGCATTTCGGAACGTGATTTCAACAAAGTAGCTGGGAAGCCAGTCAAAAAGCGGGAAGCACCATTCTCGCTTCGATTGAGCTTCGACGAGAAAGCCGCGCTTCTGGAAGCCGCGAACGGCGTGCCGCTTGGTGCCTACATCAAGGCCAAACTTTTTGACGAACCGTTGGAGAAAGTGCGCCGCCGAAACACCAATCCCGTGAAGGATCACGAGGCTTTGGGCCGTGTCCTCGGCACTCTTGGTGGATCGCGCCTTTCCCAGAACCTTAACCAGCTTGCCCGCGCCGCCAACACTGGCGCGATGCCTGTTTCGCCGGAACTTGAAGAAGAACTGCGCAAGGCATGCGATGAGGTCGCCGAGATGCGTGCTGAACTTCTCCGTGCGCTCGGGAATGGAGGTCAGCCATGATCCTCAAAGGTTCCCAGCGCGGCAATGCCCGCGAGCTTTCCAAGCATCTGATGAATGCCCGTGACAACGAGCATATGGAGCTGCACGATCTTCGTGGCTTCATGAGCGAAGACGATCTGCATGAGGCTCTCGCCGAGGCGGATGCGATCTCAAAAGGCACGCGCTGCAAGCAACATCTATTTTCTCTGAGTCTGAACCCTCCCGAGGGCGTGCATGTCGATACGCAGACCTTCGAGACGGCAATCGAAATGGCCGAACAGAAACTCGGCCTCGATGGTCAGCCGCGTGCAGTCGTCTTCCATGAAAAAGAAGGGCGGCGTCATGCCCATGCCGTCTGGAGCCGCATCAATACCGACTCCATGACGGCCAAGCAGATGTCTTTCACGAAGGTGAAGCTCATGGAGGTTTCGCGTGAGCTGTATCTTCGTCATGGCTGGGAGATGCCAAAGGGGATGGTGGATCGTGAGAACCGCAATCCGCTCACCTTCTCCCGCGCGGAGTGGCAACAAGCGGCGCGTGCCAAGCTAGACCCCCGCATGGTCAAGGCAATGTTCAAGGAAACTTGGGAGCGTTCTGATTCAGCAGAAAGTCTCAAATCCGCCCTGGAGCAGCGCGGCTATTATCTGGCGCAAGGAGATCGGCGCGGCGTGGTCGCGGTGGATTATCGCGGTGAAGCGTTCTCCTTGTCCCGCTGGGCGGGCGTGAAGGCAAAAGACGTCAACGCACGCTTCGCCAACGCCAACGAACTTCCAAAACTTGATGAGCAACGCCAACATATTGCCGTGCTCATGGCAGACGGCTTGCGCCGTCAACGCGCCGAGATTGAAGAAGGATATAAGCGCGCCCGTCCGTCAATTGAATTTCGCCGCACGCAGATGGTGGAACGCCATCGGATCGAGCGCACTGGAATGACCGAACTCCAAAAACAGCGCGAAACCCGTGAAGCAGCTGCGCGCGCCTCGCGTCTACCGAGTAAGGGCGTGGGCAAGTTGTGGAGCCAACTTACTGGCCGATATTCGAAGCTGAAAGCCCAGAACGAACATGATGCCTGGCAAGCACTGAAGCGTGATCAGGTCGAACGCGACAAGATGATTGCGCGGCAACTCGATGAACGCCAGCGCTTGCAGCAGGCCATTCGCGCTATGCGCGAAGAGCGCATCAAGGAACACATGGCGCTACGCCAGGAGATCGCTAACTACATGCTCATGAAGCAGGGCAAGGTTCCGAAGATCGAGCCCAAATACCCGACGACCCGAGCGGATGCGCGATCCCAAGAGACCCAACGAACGGAACGACGCCGCGCCGATGATCGTCAGCGCGAACGCCAACGTCAGCGCCCGCGAGACCGTGGGCCTGATCGGGGCCGAGAATTTTAACCCAAACAATAAGGAGGTCGCCCATGCGACAAGAACTACGACAAACCTTCATGCTGAATTTAGATGAGAAACACGCTCATCTTCTCAATGATCTGCGCGAGCATTTCAGGTTGAAGGCGGAAGATACCCTCCGCCTCACTATCAGGTTGGCTCATGCACGCTTGAAAAAGCCCGATGTACTTGTGCCGAAATTCAAGCCATCGGCGCACCGCGATGATTGGTATGATGATGAAAATGGACCAGTCTAGATCAAAAAAAACGCCGCATGTTCCTGCGGCGCTTTTTCTAGAGCGCGTCAAACAGATCGGCCTGTTTGAGCGTTTCGCTATCCTTCTTTGGCAGGAAAAGAGCTTCCGGTCCGACAAGAACGCAGTCCTGCTTTCCATGACGGACACGCATGCCGTGATAAAAGCCTTCGGGCTTGATACGCTGTTCGAAGGGCAGCATCGCGACTTCGTTGTAGGTCGTAGGCTCGCCGTCAAAGAAGCGCTCAGGCACAAGACGATACGCTTCGGCGGACTTGCTGTGCGTGCCAGTGCAAACCCAAAGTGAATTCTGCCAGACAAAAGGCTTCCGTACTTTTCCTTCCAGACCGATCTTGTCGGCGCTGTAGGATGCCGCGATATCGCCTTCGCCGATACAGCGATCCCGCGTATGGCACCATGTTCCAGAAGCAAGGCGTGAAGGATCGACGCGGTACTCCCTGGGGTCGATGGGGGCGCTCATGAGCGCCCCGCGTCGTTTGATGTCTCGGGAGTATCTTCCAGCGGGAGACGAAGGACGATGCGGCCATTGATTGGGCAGGTTTCAAGTTGGAGTGTGTAGCCTCGCCCGTCTTTGTGCTGCCAGGCGGCTCCGACTTTGTTCCAGTAGGATTTTTCGCCTCTTTGGGTGACGTGCCACGCCAGATAGTCGGGCGCGTTTAAATTCAGGTTTTGGTTCGCTTTTTCGCGTGCCATGGTTTTCTCCTTTGCTTTCTAAGTTGGCTTGCTAACGCCCTCGCTATGGAGCGAAGGCAATGGATCAGGGTTCATGTTCAACACGGCTGGCGAAGCCAGGTGGAGCGGGCAGGACATTGAATGCTGAGCCGCATTCGGTCAGGGGTTTTGGGGCAATCAGTGCAAGCCACTTTGATGCGAAGGGGACCGGACCAGCCGAGATATTAGCGGCCAGACCTGACTTGGCCGCGCTCGTCAGAGCGTGTCGATCTATGCCCGATTTCGACAATCCGCCTAAAGTAAAGCGACGCTTGCGTCCTACACGGGCGAGCAAACGCCTCCAAAGCCTGCTGCCATCAAGCCGTATCAATACCGCCTTCGTGGTGATCCCATCAAAATCTAAACGTCCGCGCTTCATTCGTATCGCTCCATCGCTCCAAGATGTTCCCCGACCCATCAGCGCCTTCATTGGCCAATGATGGTGTGCGTGGGGCCGAAAGGCCCTGAGCGGTTCGGGGCCTCCTTGAAACAAAGGAGATAGCTATGAAACTCGTCTCACGATTTGAAGCGGCATCCCGCAGTACGGCAGAATTGCATGGACTTTTGGCAGAAGCCTTCAACGCTTTTGCCGCTGCTCCGCGTGGAAGCCATGAACGCCGCAATGCTCTTCAAAGCATGCGCAATATCGAAGATGAGCTGGCGGCTCGCACCCTCAAGCTTTAACTCACGCGACTGGCCGTTTGGCCAGTCGCTTCCTTGCAACTGGCCTCAAAAGCGGCCAAAGAAGCGGCCATGCAGTCGGACTTCAGAACGCTTCCGCAGATCATAAAGATATGATATAGTTAAAATAAGTGAATTTAACTACCCGGCCTACAAACCGGCCAAAAAACAGGACAAACATGGCGCGCGACGATGGTGAAAGCATAGGTCTTTTTGAGCCCCTCATGGTGAGCGAGGGCTCTCCGCGTCGTGCTGACCTCAGCGATCTGGCGCTTGAGTTGGCGGAAAAATCCGCCGCGTTCCGTGCCAGCTTGCCCGAGTCCATCGCAGCGGCGCTGGCCGATTTGGTGCGCTCGATGAACTGCTATTACTCCAATCTGATAGAAGGCCACAACACGCACCCTATTGATATTGAACGCGCTCTGGAGGGAGACTACAGTGCCGACCCGAACAAGCGTGATCTACAGATCGAAGCCAAAGCGCATATCACTGTCCAAAAATGGATCGATGATGGCGGGCTCGAAGAGCCCCCGACTACTCCGGCGTCGATCATTGAAATACATCGCCGCTTCTGCGCGTTGTTGCCGGAAGACCTGCTTTGGGTGGAGTACCTCCAAACGGGAGAGCGTGTGAAGGTCGTGCCAGGCGAACTGCGCGAGCGTTATGTGGAAGTCGGGCGTCACGTCGCGATCAGCCCTGGCGCTGTCCCAAGGTTCTTAGATCGCATGCACACGGCTTACGCTCGTTCTGGGCGGATCGAGTCTATCCTCGCCGCAGCATGTGCGCATCATCGCCTGCTATGGGTGCATCCCTTTCTGGATGGCAATGGGCGCGTGGCGCGTTTGATGTCCTATGCGATGTTGCGCAACTCGCTGGACACGCGTGGACTTTGGTCTGTCGCGCGCGGCCTTGCGCGCCGCGAGGCAGACTACAAAGCCCATTTGGAGGCCTGCGATGGAGACAGGCGCGGCGATAGGGATGGACGCGGCACGCTGAGCGAAGCGGCGCTGGCCTCCTTCACCGAATTTTTTCTACGCATCTGCATCGATCAGGTAGAATTCATGGGCTCGCTGATGCAGGCCGACCGCCTGCGCGATCGGATCATGATTTGGGCTGAAGAAGAAATGCGCGCCGGAAACCTGCCCCCGAAATCCGATCTGGTTCTGAAAGCTATTCTCTATCAAGGCGTGCTGGAGCGCGGCGAGGTCGAGTCCGTGCTTGGCACAAGCGAGCGCACCTCGCGCCGCATTACCTCGGCCTTGCTCAAAGCTGGAGTCCTTCGCTCTGAAAGTACGCGGGCACCGCTACACTTGGCCTTTCCGGCAAAATACGCGGAGCGTTGGATGCCGGGACTTTTCCCCGAGGGCTAGATGCTAGAAAAGTATGCGCCCGCCGGAAGGCGGGCGCGAAATTTTCCAGTGGCTTTGAAATCGCCGCCTAAGCGGCGACTCCTTCTTGGCTTTCTTCCTCGATAAACGGTTGAAGCCCGTGCAGGAAATCTGCCGCGCGTTGTGCGTGGGCGGCGGCGCTGAAAATCGCCCGCTTGTCTTCTTTCAGGACTTTAAGCCAACTCTGGATATAGGCGGCATGATCGGTGCCAGGTTCCGGCGTCAATTCCAGATCGGCGCAAAGGAAAGCCGCGCCAAGCTCTGCAACCAGCTCTTCGCGGGCGTAGCCTTCATCACCCCATTTCTTGCGCCCGAATTCGCGGTCAAGGCGGCTCTTGTGCTTCGTCCAGTGGGTCAACTCATGGGCAAGCGTTGCATAATAGCTTTCTGGGCTCTTGAATGTCTCGAAAAACGGCATCTGCACATGATCGCTCCCGCCAGCATAATGGGCGCTGTTGCCGCCATGACGGATATCGGCGCGCGTGTTTGCGAAGAATTCTTCCGCGTGGCTGATCCGCAAGGCGGGGTCGATGACGGCTTCCGGCTTTGAATAGTAGTGTTCGGGCAAGCCTTCGATCTGCTCGACGTTGAAAACGCTGTATCCCTTCATGAAGGGGATTTTCCGCTCTTCCTCTGATCCGTCGTCCTGCTCTTCAGTCTTGGTGATGGTGTTGGCATAGACGACCAGATTGCCGCGCTCGCCCTTCTTGACGTGAGCCCCTAGCTCTTTCGCTTGTTTGAACGTCATCCAGAACGGCGAGAGATAGCCCGCTTCAACGGCGGCTCCCCAAAGCATCAGAATATTGATTCCGTTGTATGGCACGCCGTTGTGCCGCAAGGGTTTTGTAATTTTGCCTTCGAGGTTTCCAGCATTCCAAGGCTTGAGCCATGACAATTCGCCTTGTTCCAGATCGGCAACAATCTTATCGGTTACTTTTTGGTAAATATCTTTTTTCATTGGCTTTTCCCTTTCTTGGATAGTCGGTTGCGCATGCAACCGGACTAGGCCCGCGCCAATGAGCAGGGGGATGGCCGTCAATGACCCGCGCGGCGCGAGGGGGATCACCCGCTTCTGCACGACCAAAGGGAGGAAGAACGGGGACACGCGCCAAAGCGCGCCCATAAAGGGCGCTTGGGTCTTGATGGCCCGGGGCTGCAAGCCCCTATCAAAAGAAAAAAGCTTCAGCCGTTCGTGGCTGACTTAAAATCGCGCAAGGGATGGAAGCCGTTGGCCGAGACTACAGGCTCGGTTCACGACAGCCCGCCCCTTCAAGATTTTCGCGGAAGGGTGCGCCATAAAGATGGTCTACGGGACTTTGATTTGGTCTTGTCGGTCGCTAACTTCTTTCAGCCACTTCTCCAATGCATTCAGTTCGTCGCCAACAATATCGGGCGTTGGTGCCTTTGGATTGAGTGCATCGGAAGCCTTGTGAAGAAGTTCGGAGCATTGTCCGTAATGCTGGCGCATGGTGTATGCATCCGTCTCGGTGATCGCCGAAAGCTTGGCGAAGCCCTTGGTATTCACTTTGCTAGCGAATGTCCGAAGCACAGGAGAAATCGCGTCTTCTACGGCGGTTTCCCAAGTTTGCCGTAAGCTGTCGATCAATCCCCTCGCATTGATGAGCCAATCAGTACTGTCGGGGTCGCGATCAAAGAGGATGCGCGTGTTGGCTAGATGCTTGCGCATCTGTTCAAGTCTGCTTTTGGCATCCTGGGCCTTATCGGGAGCTTCGTTGCGGCAGTGGCCAGGGATATTCTGCCGCTTCTGGATATGCCGCAGAGCAATATCGGTCTTCAGTGAGGGATCATCAACCTGAGCACAGGCGTTCCGCAGAAGAAACAGGAAGGGCAGATCATGAGTGAAGACGATGACCTGACGCTTGCGCCCTTCTTCGGCTAAGCGCTTGGCAATCGCTTCGCGGTGCAGGTGATCAAGTGAAGAAACCGGATCATCAAATATGATTCCGGAATCGCTATTATTAGTTGCCAACTCGGCCATAAATCCGGCAAGAGCGACGCAGCGGTATTCGCCCTCACTCAAAATATCGCCTGCATTTCGTGAAGCGCTTTGCATTAGGCTAACTCTGAAGCGCGACACACCAGCCTGCGAGCTGGCTTGCGTTAGTTCGATGGCGAGGCCAGAAAGGTTGAGGTGATCGATCTCGCGCGCAAAAGTGCCGCGCAACCTTTCGGTGATGAGCGCTTCAGACAAAGTGGTATTTTTCGCGGTGATCGTGTTCGGGCGTGTGTCCTTGAGGGCGGTTTCGATCACATCGATGGACTTGCGGCGACCGATCTCGGCAATCACGTCGTCCGTGATTCCAGACAGCCATTGCCGATCCTGCAACTCAGAAAGTTCGGCCTTCATCGCTTTGCGCTCGTCACTGTCGTCATCAGCCAACAGCGCGTTAGCCCGCGCTTCTAGACCGTCAATGGCATCTGAAAGACTCTGCATGACAGTAGTTGGCACCAGGTTCGGGACATTGCCATTGGCACGCAACATCGCACGTAGCCGCAATTTGGCGGCGATCACATACTGTCGTATCGTTTCGGACAATGCTTGATTGGCGAGTTCGTCGCCGATGAAGACAAGAGCCTTCCTGAGATTCCCATGTAGAATGTTGGCATTGCGCAGAGTGACTTGGTGACTTGAAAGTGCTTGGCGCGCTTTAGCGGCATCCTGTTGGGTCCGATCTTGAACGAAGCTCTCGAACCTGCGTAGTCGAGCCGCTGCATCTGCATCGAGCTCCTGCTGACATAGAACGCATCGTGAGTTTTCGTTGGTCGCCGGAAAATCCTTGTCGGGGTAGGCAATGCCCGTTGAATAGGCGCGCGCGGCTTCCCAAAGGCTGCGCCAGACCTCCGAACCGACACCCTCCAGAGGCTCATCCTTGGAAAGGTTTTGGGAAGCCAGCAGGGCTGCGGCTTTCTTGGTTTCCAGATCAGCCGCAAGGCGGGCAAGTTCGTCGGCACTTGCATCCGAGATGGCTTCATGCAGAGCCATAACATCAGTCCGAATATTCTCCAGCCTTACTTTTTCTGCCCGAAGCCGCCTTGCCGTTGCATTGGGGTCCTGGGCGAAGTCTGCGGCCAGCTCGGTAAGTCGCCTGCTTTCATCATCACTGAGAGTAGAAAGGTCGCGAACCGTTTTCGGACCGGTGTTTTTTCCGAGCCCGTTGACAAGTTTGCCAACAGTGGTGTTCGGCGAGCATTTCGGAGACTTGATACTCTCCGGAGTTTGCGATTTGAGCGTTGAAATTTCAGTGTCGAGGTTTTCTTTCACGGCCTTGCATGCGTTCACAAGCCGCTCAAGGAGTTTCATGGGATAAGGCGTGTAGGCCAAGTCATTCGTTTCTTCGACATGAACATTGGCCGTACGAGAATCGAAGACACTTACCTCGGAGAGCAGGTCGTCCGACTTCTCGCCCTTCTTCCATTGCGACTTCTGCGATTGAGCACCCGCGTTATATTCTATCTCGGCAATCTGCGGTCCAGATGACGCCACATAGATGTTGTCAAGAATTTGCTCGTCTTTACCGCGTGCGACGCGGGCTCGGCATGCCTGTTTGAGTATACGGACATATCCCGACTTTCCTGCGCCGTTGTCGCCATAGACAATGGTGACACCCTTCGGGATGAAGTTTAGCGTCTGTCCGTCAGCCAAAGCATTGACGTTTTGAACGTTGCGGATATTCCGAAGCGCGACCGTAGGCGCTCCGGTGCGTTGCGCGCCGATATGCTTGGCCGCAAGGGGCTCATTTTGCTTCGTGCTGTCTTTGCAGAGTGCTGTGAGCTCAGTGATGTCGGAAACGGCAAGCTCACCACCAACGACTAATCGCCGAAGAGCATCTCGTTGCCATGCAGGTCGATTCTCCGACCAAGACAAAATTTCTGCAAGTGCTTCTGCTTCTGTGTTTACCATCTATTTCTCAGGTTCCGGTTTCTTTCAGCAGATCGCTTACGCACGTTGCCTTGACGTATTTTGCAGCGGTTTCATCCTGAGCCAGAACCGCAAAATGCTCTTTTCCACAGGCGATTTTTGCACCTTCCTTATGACGAAGGTCATCCCACCATCCGCTACCCTTGGTTTCGACCACAAAATAGAGTTTTTCTTGCCCGTCATCCTCGATCAACACGGCCCAATCGGGGTTATAGGTTCCGAGCGGTGTCGGGACTTTGAACCAGCCTGGGAGCTTGGCGTAGACCTTCACGGCTTCGTTGGCTTCCAGCTCTTCTGCGAAACGCCGTTCAACGCCAGCCGAGTCATAGACGACATGCTCGTAGACGGATTTTTGCGTCTGTAGCGTGTTCTTCAGATAGCCCGTCAACTCTTCCTGTTTGAAGAGTTCCTGTGCGTAATAGTGATCATCGCCGACACGTTGGTATTTGATCCCATCGACCAGAGCGAGACGCTTTGTACGGTTGATAGCCTCGGACGCCAGATCGATGAATTCCTGCGGGTTCTTCTTGAAGTCCGGCAGGCGACGACTATCAGTTAAGATTTTGACCAAGCTCTTGCGCGTGAGCTGGGTTTTGTCCTGAAGATCCGTCAACAGATCGGGGAGCTCGATATCGCTCTCGCTAATGGAGGTAAATCCCGACGCCGATGTCTCGCTTGCCTGAACACCGCTCTTGCCGATTGCGATGTCAGCAACGCGGAACTGCGCGCGGGTCTTGGTGATGCTGGGGCCGTCCGTGATGGCGCGCGCGCAATCATCAATGAGCTTGGTGTTGTCAAACTCGACGCGGTAGGTGGTCTTGTGCTTGATACGATCCCAGAGCGCCTTGAAGTCTTCGCTCTCAAGTACGGCCTCTCGGGTGCGGATCGTGATGCGCTCGTCCGCGTTCTTGATGTCGAGCTTGCCCGCCAGCTTGCGCAGGATGTCTTTGATACCGTCTTCCTGCTCCGAAAAATCTTCGGGGAGCTCAAGCGTGTTGTCTTTAAGCGCCGTGCGGAGCGTGTCCTGCACCTTGCCCTTGGCATCAACGAAGCCGTTGTCCTTGAGATAAGTCCAGACCTCTTCTGACCGATCAACGCCTAGAGGGCTGGTGGTGCCGTCTTCGGCAGTGACGGCCAGGTTGGCGAATTGGTGCTTCTCAACCACGCCAAAACGAATGCCCGTATCGGCCTCGATCTCTTTCTGAAGATTGTCGGCGAATTGCTCGTAGCTTTCCGTCGCGACAACGGTAAGTGTGTTCACGTCGAAGCCGCGAAGTCGCTGACCTTCCTGATTAACGCATAGGCGAAGCCCGCGTCCCAAGGTCTGACGACGCTCACGCTCTGTCCCGATGTCGCGCAATGCGCAAATCTGGAAGACGTTCGGATTGTCCCAGCCTTCCTTGAGGGCAGAGTGGGAGAAGATGAATTTCAGTTTGGAATCAAAACTGAGCAACTTCTCCTTATCTCTCATGATGAGATTATAGGCGCGCTCCGCGTTGTCACGGTTTGTCGCATTGTCGGCGATTTCACCGCTGGCTTTTCTGTTTGGCTCCTGAAACTTCTTGTTCTTGTCGATGGCGAAATATCCATCATGAACTTCCGCCGCTTCGATATCGAGGTCAACTTTCTCGAAGAGTGTTTGATAATCGGAATGTTTGGCCAGCTTGCGGTATTCTTCCTCAAACATCTGGGCATATTTGCCCTTTACGATGTTTCCGTCCTCATCGTACTGACGGTAAAAATCAACGCTATCAATGAAGAATAGGCTTAGCACTTTGACTTCGCGTTTCTGGGCGGCAAAGCGCATCTCTTTGTCCAGATGCTCTTTGATGGTACGGCGGATCATAAGCCTTTTAAGGTCATCTTTGTTAACGCCGCCAACTTCATCGCCAGGGCGAAGCAAAGCCTCGCCGCCCGGCATGCCGAGCTCCACTGACTGATTGTCTTTGCCGACCGTGATCGTACCGACGCGGAAATTGGCATAAAGCTCGCGGCCTGTCTCCTGTTCCAGATCGTCACCGTCTTCGACAGTGAAAATCTGACGCTTAACCTTGCCTCCGCTTACGATGTCGGCCTCAATCTTGGCCGTGATGGAGCCGCGCTTGTTCTCGGTAGAGATGAGCTTCACGTATGGCTTGTTGTGACCGCCCTCAACTTCGAGCGACGCCACTTCGATCTGTTTCACTAGCTCTCGCTCATAGGCATCCACGGCGTCCAGTCGGTACACCATGTGGTGCTTGTCCACATGCGTTGCCGAATAGCGCAGCGTGCAAAGCGGGTTCATCGCTTCGAGCGCTTCCTTCCCGCGACCTGTCATCCCGCCATCAACGCTTTGCGGTTCGTCCACGATGATGATTGGGTTGGTCGCACGCACGAGGTCGATGGGCTTCTCGCCGCCCGTCTTCTCGCTCTCTTTGTAGAGGTTGTTCACATCCTTCTTGTTGATCGCCCCGACTGTGACGACCATGATCTGAATATTCGGGCTGGTTGCGAAGTTGCGCACCGTGCCTGGCTTGCCTGAGTCGTATTGGAAATACTCGTAGCCCTTGGCCATCGGGTAGAGGTTCTCGAAGTGCTCGCGGGTGATCTGGAGAGTCTTGTAAGTCCCTTCCTTGATCGCGACGGAGGGCACAACGATCACGAATTTAGTAAAACCGTAACGCTTATTCAGTTCGAAGATGGTGCGCAGGTAAACGTAGGTCTTGCCCGTACCTGTCTCCATCTCGACGGTGAAGTCACCGCTGGTCAGAGACTCCGAAGGTCGAAGTCCGTTCTTGAGCTGTATTTCCCGCATGTTCTCCAGAATTTCATCATCCAGAAGTTCAAGCTTGTTGCCGATGCCAAGCTCGCTCTCGGTGACGCCGAACGAGCCCTGCGCCGCGTCGCCAGAGCGGTAAGTGACGGTGAATTCCGTTCGGTTGATCTCCTGACCTTTGAACAGGGCAGCCACAGATTCAACGGCGGCGTGCTGATAGTCGAGATTATCTTCGAAGTGCAGTTTCATCGCTCAGCCCCCAATCTTACAGGCTGCGCACATGAGCGATGCCGTTCTGTTCCAGAATGGCGGTCATGTTCGTCTTGGCGATGTCGTCGGCAAAGGCGCTGTCACGGAAGACAACTTGCGTGTCTGCGGCTGGCTCCAGCTCCTTGTGCCAATCCGTTATCCCCTTGGCGAGGGCTTCGATCTCGGCCTTGTCGATGGTTTCGTCCAGACAGGCAAAGAGGACGCCGTACCCGATGGAGTAGACCGTCTTACCTGAGATGGACTTCTCTTCAATCGGAACGGTAAGATCGACGCCGCGCTTCAGCAGAAGCTCATAGAGCACGTCCTGTTCACTGCGACCCTCGACCAAGTGCTCTGCATGATCGAGCAAGGTCTGCTCAAGATCGGATGCGTCGGGGTTCCAAGCTCGAATGTTGCTGCTATCGAGCTTGAAGACTTTGAAGCCTAGATCACCCGTGAAGTCTTCACGCTGGCTCCTTAGCGATTCTGCTGCTCGTCGGATTCTATCCTTGCTGATGTCGGCGATATTCTCATACCCAAGCACGGCGGCATCAGATTTCTCATTAGTTATCTTTTCCGGCAGCTGAACCATGATGAATTTTCTAGTGCCGCCATCCTGAACATTCTTCCGCATAACTGCATGGGCTGTTGAAGAAGACCCGGCGAAGAAGTCGAGCACGGTGAAGTCATTTTCCTTATGCAAGAGGTCGATCATTGTGGTCATGAGGTTTAGCGGTTTTGGCGTGTCAAACGGAACCTTATCAGAAAACAGTGATTTTATTTCAGAATTTGCAGATCGCGTTGTACCGAACCTCTCTCCGGCCCAAATATTTTCCGGGGTGCGGCCTTCCTGCTCGGAGAGGTAGATTTTTCTAATAATCTTCGTTTCATCACCCGAAAAGATAATCTCTCCTGAGGCGATTTTTTCCTCGATTGTGGATTTTGCCCAACGCCAACCATTATCCGGCGGGGCAATCGTTTTTCCTGAAGGCGTCTCGATGTCAAAACGCAACGTCTGCCTAAAGTTCGGACTTCTGACGTCACCAGACCTCCAATCGCCCTTCGGATCATTGTCTGGATTTGAGTAGTTTTTATTGTCTTCTTCGGTTCTTGGAAGACTTAAGTTCTTCAAGTCATCAGAGCGTCGAAAAACCATAATATCATTCTTGTGCCGAGAGAAGAAACGCTCATCGTTCTTGCTCTGCTGGGTATGTTTCCAGGCTATTGTGGCAAGGAAGTTTTCTTCGCCAAAAATCTCATTGCACATTGCGCGTAAATTTGATGTCTCATTGTCATCAATAGTGATGAGAATGACGCCATTGGATGCAAGCAAGTTTCTAGCCAGCTTTAGGCGTGGATACATCATATTCAGCCAATTCGTGTGATAGCGCCCTGAGCTCTCCGTATTTGTCGATATTTTTAGACCTTCGTCAGATTTCTGCCCTGTGTACCTGAGATAAGTGTCTAGATTCTCTTGATAGTTGTCGGGATAAATGAATTCACCGCCCGTATTGTAGGGCGGGTCAATATAAATCATCTTGATCTTTCCTGCATAACTCTTCTGCAAGAGCTTCAGGACTTCGAGGTTATCTCCCTCGATAAACAAGTTTTGTGTTGAATCCCAGTCAACGCTTTCTTCGGGGCATGGTCGTAGCGTGCCAGTGGAAGGGGTCAGCGCGATCTGACGTGCCTTTTTCTTGCCGTGCCAAGTCAGTCCGTACTTCTCTTCTCCGTCTGCGACGTCATCTCCAAGCAATTGACGCAACACATCGAAGTCGATCCCATCCTCAGTGAACGCATCCGGCAAAATTGTATTCAGCGCTTCGATGTTTTCGTCAACGATGCTCAGGCTTTCGCCATCTTCTTTTTTCAGTGCGTCCATTACTCTTTCCTCAAATTTCTTTTCGAATAGCTTCGATGCTATCACTGAGTTGCTTGATCCGGGTGTTCAGATTGACCTGTGTCCCCAAGTTTTTCTCTTTCTTCAGTTTGTTGCGGGTTTCGTTCCGCTCCTGATGAAGCTTCTCCATCTGCCGTAGCGCCTCCAAACGGTCGGCCTTCGGTCTTGTTGTCTCACTCGGCGGTGCATACTGCCCTGAGTGAGCTGCGCAGTTCAGTGCGATGATCCTGCCTACCGCGTCCTGATAAAAATCGTAGAGACTGCGGTAACTTAAGTTGGTCGCTCGAAAATCCGATAGGAAGGCATCCTGCGCGGCATTCGGTGAGGACATGCCTATCCAGCCCGTGTCGTAGCTGGCCTCGACCACGATCTTGTTGGCATCAGCACGGTTGATCCGTTTGTCGGCAGCGTGGATCGCAATGTCATGATCACGCACGAAGACGATCAAGAGCGGGTACGGGATGGCTTTCTGGATGACCGAGGCGATGCGAGCATGACGCTCAATAGCAGTAAGCACGACCTTGAGAACGGCGATCTCCAGATACTCATGTGTATCGTCTTCGTGCTTCGGAATGTTGATGGTGGATGGCTTGAGCGTGTAGCTCCAGTCAATCCCTTCGATGTCCTCGACAAAGGCCTTCTTGTCAGCCGCAACAAGCTGTCCATGCTCATAGAACTGCTTCTTGAACAACCGCTTGCCGAGGGAGCACGTCTCCGGCAATCCCAGGTTTGCGTAGAAGTCCTCGATGCTGCGGATATCACTCACGACGCGTTCACCACCATGTAGCTGACGACCTCGAAGTCCTCCATTCCCTGAAAACTCTCCTTGGTCAGGTTCGTGCCGCCGCGAGAGAAGAGGCTCTCGACGCCTTTTTCTTCGGACTTGCCGATGATGCTGCTGACGGCAGCCTCCAAGAGGCTTCGGTAGTGGCTCATATCTCTACCGTTCTTTGTGATGGCATTCATTCGGGCGATGGCGGTGGTGTCTGGTTGCCGTTTGCCGTGGCCATGCTTCTTGAGCACGTCGAGAATCTTCTTCGACTGCACAAAGCTCAGGTTCACCTGGCCGTCATCGGTGACATAGGTCAGGTAGTACGGTGCAAGGGCATAGCCGTCCTCGCGGTTCACTGGCTTGCCTACATTTTTCAGACAGAAGACAACTCCGGGCGGCAAGCCGTCGCGATTCAAGCCAGCGTCGAGGGTAGTAGCGGCGAAGAGCCCTGTCGGTGCCTGTTCCAGATCGCCAAGATGCTCTTTCATGTATTCGGAGAGATCCATGCGGAAGTCGTTCAACGTCAGGTCGGTGATTGAAACCCCACCTGACATCTCTTCCAAATCGACCACCGTGTTTTGCAGTTGATGGAGTTGCTTGCGGCGATACTCCAGATCATTCATGCCGCCAGCGTCCTGTTCGATGACATTTTCTTCGCCAGTCGCCGAGATATCGAGAAGAACCATTCTGCCACTAACGCGCGCTTCAAGATTGATGTATTCATCCAACTCCATATTAGGCCAGAAGTTCGCCAGTTGGATCGCCTTGTTCTTTGATCCCAAACGGTCGATGCGGCCAAAACGCTGAATGATCCGAACGGGGTTCCAATGGATATCGTAGTTCACCAGATAGTCACAATCCTGAAGGTTCTGACCCTCTGAAATGCAGTCGGTCGCAATAAGAAGGTCGATCTCATCGGTTGCGGCCTCATCGATCTTGGCGCGCTCCTTCGAGACTGGCGAGAACGAGGTTAGCAGACTGTCAAAATTACTACTTTGACCCGGCAGGTTCGTCTTGTTGGTGCCGCTGCCAGTGATTTGCGCAGAATAGACGCCGAGTTCCGTGCAGGCCCATTCCGCTATGTGTTCGTAGAGATAGTCAGCGGTATCTGAGAATGCCGTGAAGACGATTATCTTTCGGTTGTCGTCATTGATCGGGTTCTTGCATTTGTGCGCGATCAACTCCCGCAAGGCGCGGAGCTTTGCATCTCGGCTTGCTTCAATCTTACGAGCCTCGTCCAGAAGCGCTGATAACTTAGCGCGGTCGTCCTCCAAGTCCTGCCGCCAGCGATGCTCGTCCATGTCTTTGATCAGAACCTTGACCTTGCGCCCAATAAGGAAATCCTCGAACTCCGGCGAGTCCGTTTCGATGTCCTCGATACCAAGCTCTTCGATGTCCGAGGCGCTGTGGCTCTCAAGTTTTTCGAGAAGCATCTCGACCTCGGCCAGAAGCTTACCAAGCGTGAGGCCAAACGAGTGGATCGAGCTTTCCATGCGCTTGAGCAGGTTGACACGCATCAGGTGGATAAGGCTTTGCTCGCGGTCCACTTGACGGAAGACGGAGGCTCCGTCCTTCACCTTCACATCGTACTTGCGACTATACTCTTCACGTTTGTCAGCGCGGACGTACTTGAGCGGCGAGTAAGCGCTAAGGTTCAGCTTACGGATGGTCCTGTTGATCTCTCGGAGCGGCGGGAACTGATTCTGTGTGTCGATATCGGCCTTGATGTTGATGGGCTGTAATCTCTCGGGGAACGATCCGATCTCGGTGATGTCGTAGTACTTCTCGATGTGCTTGCGCGAACGCGCGATGGTCAGCAGATCGAGAAGTTTGAAGTAGTCGAAGTTCATGGTGTCCAGCAGAGCCTCAACCTTGCGCTCATGATCTTCCAGCCGCAGCCAGTTGTTGAATCGCGTCTGAGCTTTTCGAAGAGTTTCTTCGATGCTTCCGATGCCGTGGTCGCTGTAGGCGCTATCTATACCTTCGGTGATGAACGCGACCTGGTTCTTCAAGTCGTTCATCCTGTTATTCACAGGCGTGGCGGATAGCATGAGTACTTTGGTCTTTACGCCGGAACGGATGATCTCATCCATAAGGCGGGAGTAGCGAGTGAGGCCTTCCTTGGCAGAGCTGGAGTTGCGGAAGTTGTGGGACTCGTCGATCACTACAAGGTCGTAGTTGCCCCAATTCAATGTCTCTAAGTTGATCTCGCCGGAGCGCCCCTGCAATCGCGTGAGGTCTGTATGGTTCAAGACGTCATAATTAAAACGATCCGTGGCCAGCAGGTTGCGCTTGTCGTTGACAGTGTAGACAGTCCAGTTGTCACGTAGCTTTTTCGGGCAAAGCACCAAAACGCGATCATTGCGAAGCTCATAGTATTTGATCACGGCCAATGCTTCGAAGGTTTTGCCGAGACCAACGCTATCGGCAATGATGCATCCGTTGTATTTTTCGAGTTTATCGATAGCGCCCAGAACGCCGTCGCGCTGGAATTTGTAGAGCTTGTTCCAGACAATTGTATCCTTGAAGCCTGTTTTGGATTTTATGATGTTTTCTTCGTCAATATCCTCAAGGAAGTCCTTGAACAGGTTGTAGATCGTCAGGAAGTAAACAAATTCGGGCGACTGATTTGCGCTTAGCCGATCAAGCTGCTTGAGCAACAAGCTCTTGGCATCTTCTGTGGCTTGAGGGTCACGCCAGATTCCCTCGAACCAGTCCAACATTGATGACGTGCTTGGCGTATCTTTTGCGCACATATTCATATGGAAGCGATTAGACTCTGAGTAGCCGAGCCCTGTACTCGTAAAAGTAGAGCTTCCTTGAATTGCGACAGCCTTTCCCTCAGAGTTTTTTGCCAGCATGAGGTTCTGACCAAATGATTGCGGCGAGCGCGCTGTGCGTATCTCGGCTTTTTCTGCCAGCCACTTGGAACACTCCTTTGCAATCTGCATTTGGTTCAATTGGTTCTTGAAGCGTAGTTCAAAGTCGTCACCTTCAAGCATTGGGAAGATGACTGCATCATCCCCGTTATCGTTGGATGTGGCTGGAAAAAGCAGAAAGCGTGCGCCGTCAACAGCCTTAAGCTCTTTCTTGAGAGCCTCAAAGCCGTAGATAGAAAAAAGGCCTGACATAACGGAGAGCTTGGTTCCAGTTGAAAGGTGCTTTCTCAGTTCGTCGCCGACTTTCCCATTTTTCTTGTTATCAAGAAGCATTTACTCGCTCTTCCCGCCACTCTTCAGTCGTTCGTCAATCCAGGCGTCGATCTCCTGCTTTCTGAAGCGCCACGCCCCACCGACTTTGAAGCCAGGGATTTCTCCATCGGCGGTCAAACGGTAGGCGGTTTTTTCGGTGATCTTCAAATAAGAGGCGACTTCCTTGATGGTCATTATGTCAGTGTCCATCAAACGCCTCTGAATTTCTCTGCCCGTCTGAGAAAATACAGGAAGAAACAGAAAACCTCAACCCTAGTGTGTGGCGGTCGGCTGGTGGTGTTCGGTTCGGTGAAGGTGGAATAATCACCCTCTTCAAGCCCTGCGAAGTGGGGTCTTGGGGGCAGTGATAGGTCTCTTGATCGGGTTCAGCGCCGATGCGGTGACGGCATCCAATCCGCGCAGGGTTGGTCAGGGTTCCAATGGGGCTCGAAGGCTCCGTGGTCGATGGGATGGTTCCAAGGTAAGGGCAGCTATGAAATGCTACCTTCCTGGTCTCCATGAAATGGTCATGGGGGTATCGGTGGGAGCAGGAACGCTCCCCTGATTGGTGATGCAACGGCCAAAGGTTGCGAGTGGTTTCATGGGGCGCGATAGCCCATTGATCGATGGGTGCAGGGAGAGCGAAGTCTCCTGCGACTGATTGAACGGGGATACGTTCTACGGGCTCTGACGTGGGTTCAATGCCCAGGAAGAGCCACAGGCCGGGGGGATGCAACGGGGGCGCGCAGCGGGACCCCTTGCCAAGCAGCGTGGTAGTACCACGCACAGCTTGCGTTCGGCGCTATTCTAGCTGCCTTCACGTGGAGTAAATGGTAGTACCACATAGTGGATCGCGGACTTGCGGGCTTGCATTCTGGCTCATTGCTCGTCTGGGATGGGTAGATTTGCTGTCGGGTACATTGCGTTGTGAAGGTATGCCATAGACTGACGATCTTGTCTCGAAGCAGCGTGGTCGAACGGCATTCGGAGCTGTGCATCTTGAAGCCAGGATGATCCCGCATCTTGCTCCATCGCCACTTTGAGAAACCCAACACTGCCACGCATCGCCGCCACGTGAATCGGCGTCAAGGCGGTGGTTGGCTGATTGGTTCGAAGAGACTGTCCATCCTCTAAGGCCATTCGCAACTCATAGAGGTCATCATCCCTCGCTGCCTTAAAGATGTCAGGCGGCTCTTCCTTGCGCGTACTATCGTTCTTGGCGGGCTTGGTCTTCATTTTCAGTGATACCCCGCACTGAACTTCTCGGCGATGGCCTCAAGGTAAGGATTGCTCCCCACAAGATCAGCGGTGAGTCTGCGTGATGCTCCGTCAAAGGATGATCCGTCAAAGCGCTGCACCTTCTTCAGCTCTACCTTGTTTGAAACCTCCGGTGGAAATTCAGTCGTATCGATGGTCATGCTGTAAGCCGTGACACTTCCATTCTCGTCCTTGGTCACATCAATGCGCCCATCGGCAATTATTCTTGAATAAGGAAAGAGCTCGTCACCATAGTCATGCACATCTTCATTAGTGAGAACAAAACGCGCATTGACCAGATCACGCCCTTGAAGGGCTCCTGAATATTCATTTGCCGTGACAATTGAATAACCGCGCAAAACAATTGGAAATCGGCCTTTCTCCAGTGAAACAAAAAATTCCTCATGGAAGGTGTTTGCCGCTTTGCGTACGGCTGCAACGTCTGAAAAGACAATCGTCAGCGGCGCAATGCCGCCATAGAAACCGCCGCACATGATCAGACAAGTTGGAAACGGAACGCCGAATCCCGCTGTCAGAGAATGGATCAGCATGTGTGGTGCTGTTCCATCAAGGATTTGAGCAACGGGCTCGCTCAGATAACCTGAGGCAAAGATATCTCTGAGCGCCTGTCGGTGGAAATTCGTACGCTCCTTGTTGTAGCGCACCTCAAATCCGTTGAAGCCGCCTTCGATCATTACTTGCTGTGCGAAGCGGTTGATAAAGGCGAATTTGGCATCGCCAATGTGATGTGAAGATTTACTGCCGAACCACTTCTTTAGGTCATCCAGCGTGAGCCGCGAGTCTCGTTCGTTCGCAGCTCGTCCTTTGAAGCCGTCAGACTTCGCACGATCACGAAGCTCTGTGTCTTCGGGGGCCATGATCAGATCGCGAAGCTTCTGGTTCCCGATCCCATTGACGTCTTTGTACTCCATAAGCGCCCGTCGATAGTATTCTTTGAGGCTGCTAGGGAAATATCCCAACGTCCTGTCTGCTTGAATAAGGCCTGGCGGGCTGACTGGCAGCGAGACCCGATCACCTCTAGAGGCCTCATCACCCTTATTTTTATGGTTGAAACTTAGGGGAACAATCTTCCCCTCATCAGTTTTTTTCATTGGTCTAGATTGAGCTCAGTTGAAACAGCGGCGCGCCAAAAGCGGTCGCAAACGGAGAAAGGAGAAATCGATGAACGTAAAGATGAAACATTGCAGCTGAGCCCGATATGACGATCTGGCAGCTATCCTAGACCAAGTGGTGCGCTTCACAAGGCTCACCTGAAGGTCGCACTCAAGCAGCAAGCCCACAGAACCAACCAATCAAACGCTGAAGCGATGCGCTTCAGCGACCACCCAAGCTCGGCGTTCTGCCAGGGCGCAACAAGGAAAGGAAAGGCGGATGAGTAACAAAGAAGAGTCAGCCCACACCCGTGACATTAACCATCTGGCGGGGCTGCTTTCAGCAAGCTTGACGCTGTTCATCATGGTCAACGCTATCGATGGATATTTCGACGCGGTGCACAGCTATTTCGCGCGGCGGCTTCCACCAGAAGCGGCCTATCTCGCCACACTGGCAAGTTACGGTCTCGGGGCCGGAATTGCCTTCAAGCTCTTCAAGATCGTGTTGGGAGCCATCCTGCTGGGAGCGGTTGTCAGCGCGGCGCGGAATGGCGGCTCGCCGCTGGGCGTCCTCGGCTTCTGAGCAATCCAGCACGGAAGCTTCAAAGGCCCGTATAGGGCATCACACAAACTAAGGAGAAACACATGCGAAACAAAGAGTTTAAAAAAAGCAAGTTCTGGGGAATTGGAAAACAAGCGACGGTCGGACTCGGTTGCTTCTTAATTCTCACAGCCGGAATTGGCCTGTGGAATGAAGGGGTGGCGGTCCTCGGTGTCGCGCTGAAAATCGGTGGAGTCGGTGCAGTTCTAACTGCCATCGGCGCTCGAATCCCTCCGAAAGACCAGTACACCCAGCGGTGAAAAGGTCTGGTTCGAGAACAGTCTCGAACCAGACCCGATAACCGAGACTTCAATAGCCTCTAACGGTCTGGCGCTCTTCAGCCGTCCAAGCGCGAAGCGCCAGACCACCACCCCAGATGTAAGGAACAATGACATGACGATCCATACCAATTCGCCTTATGGCGAAGCCCGTTTCGCACGCCTTGATGAAGTCCGTCAGAAGGGCCTTTTCCAACGCGGCGGCGTAGAATTCGGACTAATCGAAAACCGCCCGCTCTATCACTCGAACCGCGCGGGCATGAAGATCACAGGCGGTGCTGGTAGCGGAAAAACCTCTCAACTCGCCCTGCCGATGATCCTCGGCTCGAACGCCAGCTTCGTTCTGCTCGATACAAAGAACGCGGAAATCACCCGCGTGATCGAGGCACATTGTGCGCTTCAAGCCGTTCCGCTCTACGCCATCGATCCTTTTGGTGTGAGTGGCCTGCCTCGCCAGCGCGTCTCGCTACTGTCCTACCTCAAGGCAGAGTCCAGCACCCTTGTGCCTGACTCACAGCGCTTCTGGAATGCACTTCTACCGGATAGTGGCGGCGACAACCGTTTCTTTGATCAAGCGGGGCGGCGTTTCGGCGATGCCATCACGCGGCACGACATCTACCTGAACGGCAGCACGTCTTTCCAGTCGATCTTTGATCTGGTCTCGATGCTGCGCAGCGATTTTTCTGCCTGGAGTGCATGGGCCGATATGGCGCTTGAACACAGCCCCGCCGATATTATCGCCACCTTCGGTGAGATGAAGGATATGTATGCGGGCTCGGCAAAGACTTTTGACTCCGTCATGGCAGGCATCAGCAACGCGCTCTCCTTAATGGCTAGCCCTGCGGCGCAAGAGACATTCGTTTCGAATGAACTTGCCGACTTTCCGCTGGAGGCGATGCTGCGCGGAGGCAAGACAATCGTTTCTCTGATCGTGCCGGAAGAACTGCTGGAGCCTTTGGCTCCTGTTGTACGCCAGTTCTTCTCCGCAATCCGTACAGTGAAACAACGAACGCCAAGTGCATCGCCGATCAATTTTCTGATCGATGAAGCTGCGCGGCTTGGTCGTTTTGGCGAACTGGCAGAACTGTTTTCCATCGGGCGCGGGCAAGGCATCACGCCGTATGTCTTCTATCAGGATGACGGGCAGATTGCCCGCAACCTGGGGCCGACCGGAAAAGCGACCATCGAAGCCAACGCTGCGATCATGATCGATCTCGGCGGTGGTATCCGCGACTACGAGACTGCCCGTAATCGCAGCCTTGCTCTTGGCTATCAGACAATTGAAGTGGCCGATCAGCTTGTACAGACCCGCGCCCAGAGCGAGGCGGCGGATATCTGGCGGAAAGTCCATCTGGAGGATGCCGATCCTGTTCAAGCGGGCCTTCGTCTGCAACAGCTCGACTATGAGGCGGCGCACCGAACGAAAATGCGGAAGGCACTAATGGAGCCGGAACAGCTTCTCGGTCTCGATCCCGCCAAGATGCTCGTGCAGGCGCGTGGATATCACTTGCGCCCCTTCATTGCGGACAAACGTCCGTACTTCATCCAGCGGCGCTTCGCAGGCCACTACCTGCCCAATCCAAACGAAGAGCGCGACCTTGTCCGCGTCACGATCCAGACGCGTTTCGGCAAACGCCGCCGCGCTGTCATCGAACAGGACTGCCCGCGCGGGCTTTCACATCTGCCGCAATACGCAGGCGGGCATCGCTCTCTGCGCTTCGTCAAAGGCTTCAAGCCTGCCTCCTGAAACCCAAGCAAACAAAGGAAGACCCATGACCCAAGACCGAAAAGACGGCCCTATTGCCAAGCTACGTGAACATGCGCTGAGCGCGGAAGTTTGGGAAAACCGCCATGAAAGTGGTGCCTCCCACAATGTCACCTTTAGCCGTGCCTACCGCGATTCCGAGGGGAAGTGGCAAAGCACTTCCAACTTCGGCGAGCGTGATCTTCTCCCGCTTCAGCATCTGGCCGGACGTGCTCACGACGCCATTCGCGAACGTAAGATCGAACTGCGCCAGGGTGAACGGCCAAAGGAAAACCGCACCCGAAGCCGAGGCCGCGATCATGATCGGTGATCCCAAAGATGCTTTCGACCGGATGGCCTCGAAAGAGGCACGTGTCCGGCGAGAGGGTCTCCCCGATCCGTCCCGTGTGGCTGAAACGGGGATCAAGACGAAGGAAGCTCTCGAATGGATGGCGCTGGAGCAGCCCGACAGGCCTGAGCTGGTGAGGGATATCGACGATGAGAATCTGCGCCGCGAGGCGCAAGACAAGACCATCGAAGAACGGCGTACGCAAGTCCGCAACATGCGCACGCGCTTCCGACAAACGGCCCGAAAAGGTCGTGAAGATTTTGAAACGGCTCGCAGCTTTCGCGGCCACGAACATGAAAGGGAATGACAATGGAAATGAAGGCGATGACTGAGGAAATTTGCGGGATTGGCCCGAACAATGGTAAAATGAAAGTAGGACAAAGCGTCTCGAATGACGCTCTGCTTTCCGCCTCCGCTGTTCAGCGTGGGGCACCTCAAGGGCATGACGGCAATGATGCACATCCGCGAGTAGCGGGTGCGGGAAATCGCACGCCTATGGTGGGAAAGGAGGGTGCGGCCATGAATGAACACGATGAAGGCCAGGATGTTCGCTTCACGCTAGATGCGGCAGCAAAGCCAAGTCTGGAGATCGATACGGCCAAATACCAAGCCTATCTTGATGATCCTTCTCTGACTGACGCGCAGAAAGAAGAGATCATGCAAGCTCTCTGGCGCATCATCGTCGCCTTCGTGGACCTCGGCTTTGGCGTCCATCCGGCGCAAGAAGTCTGTGGAAAACACCAGCAAGAACTTGATGTGCAAGGCAACAAGGATTCTAATGAATCCAAGCCTGTAAATACTTTGAGCAAGAAATTCGAGCGTGCCAGCGATGATACGTGATCGCGGCCCGCCAGAGATTGAAAGGAGGCCCCATGGCCATTGCGAACAAGAAAGAGGAGACCCAGCTAAAGGCAGTGATTTACTGCCGGGTCTCTTCGCCCAAACAGAAACTGGAAGGGAGCGGGCTGGAAAGCCAGGAACATCGATGCCGCGAATATGCGGATATGAAGGGCTATGACGTAGACGCTGTCTTCCCCGACGATGCGTCGGGCGGCGGTGACTTCATGAAACGTCCAGGCATGGTAGCACTTCTAAGCTACCTCGATGCCCAGCCTGACAAGAATTATGTGGTGATTTTTGACGATCTCAAGCGTTTTGCGCGCGAGACCGAAATGCACATTAAGCTGCGCCAGGCCTTAAAGGCGCGCGGCGCACTCGTGGAATGTCTGAATTTTAAGTTCGAAGATACGCCAGAGGGCAAATTCATTGAGACTATTATCGCGGCTCAAGGAGAACTTGAGCGCGAACAAAATCGCCGACAAGTCATGCAGAAGATGAAGGCGCGCGTTGAAAACGGCTTTTGGGTTTTCCGCGCTCCGGTCGGCTACAAATACGTCTCGGCAAAAAGTGGTGGCGGCAAGGTGCTCGTCCCAGATGAACCGCTCGCCTCGACTGTCCGAGAAGCCCTAGAGGGCTTTGCGAATGGGCGCTTCGCCTCGCAAGCTGAAGTACAGCGTTTCTTCGAGCGATGCCCGCACTTCCCGAAAGACCTCCCTGACGGGCGGCTCCGTCCGATGACGGTCTCGCGACTGCTGAAGAAAGTCGTCTACGCCGGATACGTCGAAGCTCCTAAATGGGGTATCTCTGTCCGAAAGGGAGAGCATGAGGGATTGATCAGCTTCGAAACCTTTGAACGTGTCCAAGAGGCACTTGCTGGCCGAGCGCGGCCCGCTGCGCGAAAGGATTTTAATGAAGATTTCCCGCTACGAGGCTTCGTACACTGCGATGACTGCGGCAAGCCAATGACCGCTTGTTGGTCGAAGGGGTGCCGCAAGCACTACCCTTACTATTTGTGCGACACGCGGGGCTGTCGGTCGAAACGGAAGTCGATTCCGCGTGCCAAGGTCGAAGACGGCTTTGCGGACATCCTCAAAACCATGCAGCCGACGAAGCAACTCTTCACGCTTGCCCGTGTGATGTTCGAGGACGCTTGGAATGCTCGCCTCCAGTCCGTTACGGCATCCCAAGGGGAAATCAAGCGTCAGCTCAAAGCGGTTGAGAAGCAGATCGAGAGCCTTCTGGATCGCATCGTGGAGGCAACTAGCCCCAGCGTGATCAGCGCTTACGAGACACGCCTGACAAAGCTAGAGCGTGAGAAGTTCGTGCTGACCGAAAAAGAGGCATCTGCGTTGCCGCCCAAGGGACGGCTGGAGGAATTTATCGAACTATCGCTTCAATTCCTATCAAGCCCTTGGAATATCTATAAAAATGGCGACTACGCCACACGTCAAACGGTGCTCCGTTTGGCCTTCGCGGAGCCTCTTCGGTATAGTCGGAATCAAGGCTATCGAACTCCCGAAATTTCCTTTCCCTTCAAGGTGTTGGAGGGTATCTCAGGCGCAAAAAAGCAGATGGTGCTGCTGGAGAGAATTGAACTCTCGACCTCTCCCTTACCAAGGGAGTGCTCTACCTCTGAGCTACAGCAGCGCTGTGGGCGGGTGATTAGACTCAAACGAAACGGGGCGCAAGGGTCTCTGGACGGTTTTTTTCGCCTCCTGTAGAGAAAGATCATGGCAGAGAAAAAATCACCCAAAAAACACGGACAATCCGGATCCGCGCGCGAAGATCGGCTCAAGGCTGCCCTCAAGGCAAACCTGGCGCGGCGCAAGGCGCAGGCCAAGGCGCGCAGCGCACAGGATGACCGGCCGGGACAGCACAAGGACTAAGAGCAGATGGATTCGATTCTGGTAACGGGCAACGGGCCGCTTCACGGCCAAATTCCGATCGCGGGGGCCAAGAATGCCTGCCTGACGCTGATGCCGGCCACGTTGCTCAGCGAAGATCCGCTGACGCTGACCAACGCGCCGCGTCTGAGTGACATCAAGACCATGACCGCGCTGCTGCAGTCGCTGGGGGCCGAGGTGTCGGCCCTGCAGGACGGGCAGGTTCTGGCGATGTCCAGTCATGATCTGACCAGTCACACGGCGGACTACGAGATCGTGCGCAAGATGCGTGCCTCGAACCTCGTTCTGGGGCCGCTCTTGGCGCGTTTCGGGCGAGCCGTGGTGTCGCTGCCGGGCGGTTGTGCCATCGGGGCGCGGCCGATGGACCTGCATGTCGAGGGGTTGGAAGCCCTGGGCGCCGAAATCGAGTTGAAGGACGGCTACCTGCACGCCAAGGCGCCAGGTGGATTGAAGGGGGCGGTGCATGAAATGCGCTTTGCCTCGGTGGGTGCCACGGAAAACATCGTCATGGCCGCGACGCTGGCCAAGGGCACGACGGTTCTGAAAAACGCCGCACGCGAGCCCGAGATCGTGGATCTGGTTCAATGCCTGCGCAGCATGGGCGCGCAGATTGAGGGCGAGGGCACCTCGACCATCGAGATCCAGGGTGTCGACCGCCTGCATGGGGCCACGCACCAGGTAGTCACCGACCGGATCGAACTGGGCACCTACATGCTGGCCCCTGCCATTTGCGGCGGCGAGGTCGAACTGCTGGGCGGCCGCCTGTCACTGGTCGAATCCTTCGTCGAGAAGCTGACGGCCGCAGGGGTGGACGTTGCCGAGACGAAACAGGGCCTGAAGGTCTCTCGCAAGAATGGCCGGGTGCGCGCCGTGGACGTGGTGACCGAGCCGTTCCCGGGCTTTCCCACCGATCTGCAGGCGCAAATGATGGCGCTGATGTGCACGGCCGAGGGAACCTCGGTGTTGGAGGAGCGGATTTTCGAGAACCGCTTCATGCATGCCCCCGAACTGGTGCGCATGGGCGCGCAGATCGAGGTGCATGGCGGCACCGCGACGGTGACGGGGGTCGAGCGCCTGAAAGGCGCGCCGGTGATGGCCACCGATCTGCGGGCCTCGGTCTCGCTGATCCTGGCCGGGTTGGCGGCCGAGGGCGAAACAACCGTCAGCCGGGTCTATCATCTGGACCGCGGATATGAGCATGTGGTCCGCAAGCTGGAAGGCGTGGGCGCGAAAATCGAACGGATCAAGGGCTGATGGCAGACGCAACATTCGAAGATGGGCGCGAGGCGCCGCTGAACCTTGGCGCATTGGATGTCGAGGACCTCAAGGTGATCGCAACGCTGACGCAGGATGCGGTTTTTCCGGTCAGCGAAATGACCTGGCAACCAGCCCGCCGCCGCTTTGCCTTGCTGCTCAACCGGTTCCGGTGGGAGGACAAGGAAGCAGCCGAGCGCCGTGGCCGGGATTTCGAACGCGTGCAGTCGCTGCTGGTATTCGACTCGGTCCTGTCGGTGTCCAGCCAGGGGGTTGATCGATCCGACAAGGACCTGATCCTCTCGGTTCTTGATATCGAGTTCCACCCTTCGGATGACGGCACGGGCGAGGTGCTGCTTGTTCTGGCCGGGGATGGCGCGATCCGTCTGACGGTGGAAGCGGTTGATGCAACGCTCAAGGATGTGACCCGCCCCTATCGTGCGCCTTCGGGCAAGGCGCCTCGGCACCCGGACTGATATGCAGAACAAGCGTGGCATTTCGCAGGCGCTGTCTCAGGGGCGGGCCGGCGTGTCGCTGCGCCGGGCCACCGTGTTCGACGTGTTCGGCCTGAGCCGGGTTCTGGTCCGCTCCATCACCCGGCTGTGTGAAGCTGACCACGGAAATCAACCAGACAAGATCGCAGCGTGGACTGCCAACAAGGACCCGCAGTCCGTTCGCAACTGGATCGCGTCGGGCGCCCAGATCTGGATGGCCGAGCGGAGCGGGCAAGCGGTCGCCGTCGGCGGGCTGCGCGCACCGGCCGAGATTTCGCTGCTTTATGTCGATCCGGGCCACGCGGGGCAGCGGGTCGGTGCGGCGTTGCTGTCCCGGCTCGAGGCCGAACTGGCCCTGTCCGGGGCCACCACGGGTCATTTGATGTCCACCCGGACCGCGCTGGGCTTCTATCGCCGGAACGGCTGGGTCGCGGCGGGAGAGCCCGCGGACTGGAACGGCATTCCCCAATTTCCCCTGCGCAAATCGCTGCACCCCTCGGGCTGAGGGTTGAGGCCCGCCCCGGCGGGCGATAAGACCCGTTAAAACGCCCCGGAGTACGCAAATGCCCGTTTTCCTCGACACGACATCCGCCGATTTCGAAACCGGATTCCTGGCCCTTCTGTCCGCCAAACGCGAAGACAGCCCCGATGTCGACGCCGTCGTGGCGCAGATCATCGCAGACGTGCGGTCGCGTGGCGATGCTGCGGTGATCGAATTGACCGCAAAATTCGACCGGTTGCAACTGACGCCGGACACTCTGGCCTTTAGCGCCGCCGAGGTGACGCAGGCCATCGCGACCGTCAGCGACGATGACCGCGCGGCGCTGGAACTGGCCGCCGCGCGCATCCGCGCCTATCACGAACGCCAGATGCCGCAGGACCAGGAATGGACCGACGAGGCGGGCGCGACCCTGGGCTGGCGCTGGTCGGCAGTGTCTGCCGCGGGGCTTTACGTGCCGGGCGGGCTGGCCTCCTACCCGTCCTCGGTGTTGATGAATGCCATTCCGGCCAAGGTGGCCGGGGTCGAGCGGCTGGCCATCGCGGTGCCCACGCCGGACGGACAGGTCAACCCGCTGGTCCTGCTAGCCGCGCGTCTGTCGGGGGTCGACGAAATCTATCGCATTGGCGGCGCGCAGGCGATTGCCGCTCTGGCCTATGGCACCGACACGATCGCGCCGGTGGACAAGATCACCGGACCGGGCAACGCCTTTGTCGCGGCGGCCAAACGGCGGGTGTTCGGCAAGGTGGGCATCGACATGATCGCCGGCCCCTCCGAAATTCTGGTGATCGCGGACAAGGACAACGACCCCGACTGGATCGCGCTGGATCTGCTCAGCCAGGCCGAGCACGACGAAAGCGCCCAGTCGATCCTGATCACTGATGATGCCGGTTTCGGCCGGGCGGTGGCCGAAGCGGTGGAAAAACGGCTGGAGACGCTCGAACGACGTGCGATCGCCGGGGCCAGCTGGCGCGACTATGGTGCGGTGATCACCGTGCGCGACCTGGACGAAGCCGCCGCGCTGTCGAACCGCATCGCACCCGAACACCTTGAACTGTGCGTGGCCGATCCGGTGGCGCTCAGCCAAAAGACGATCCACGCCGGCGCCATTTTCCTGGGCCAGTACACGCCCGAGGCCATCGGCGACTATGTTGGTGGCCCGAACCACGTGTTGCCCACCGCACGCTCGGCCCGGTTTTCGTCGGGGCTCAGCGTGATGGATTTCCTCAAACGCACCACGCTCAGCCACATGACGCCCGAGGCCCTGCGCGCCATCGGCCCGGCGGCCGAGCAATTGGCGCGGTCGGAAAGCCTGGAGGCGCACGGGCTATCCGTGGGCGCGCGGCTCAAGCGGCTGAATGGTTGACCTTGGCATCATGGCGGCGGGGTCACATCCGGCTTGCGACTGCCGCGGCGCGTGCAAAACCACTTGCGGTGGTCGTCCGACCCGTGCGTTTTAACCGGTGACGTCTTAGGACAAACCCGGAGCCGAATTTGGAACGTGTCGCAACCCTCTGGATCGGAGAGCGCTTCAGCTTTCTGGAGCATCTGTGCCTGAAATCCTTTGCGGACTTGGACCAAAAGCCGATCGTCTACCACTATGGCGATCTGCAGGACATTCCGGGCTATGTTGAGGCCCGCGATGCGCGAGAGGTATTCGATGCGTCCGAAATCTATCGCGATCCGATCACGCGGTCGGTCGCCGTACATGCGGACCTGTTCCGCTTGAAACTGCTGCAGCAGACCGATCAGATATGGGTGGATGCGGATGCCTATGCGGTCAAACCTTTCCAGACCGATCAGGGCTATTTGTTTCCAGCGGCCAACCGCAGACGACAACGCATCATGAATGGCGTTCTTGCCCTGCCGAGCGACAGCCCGGCCTTGGCCGAAATGTGCGCCTTTGCCTTTGACGGCGATCTGGTGCCGCCCTGGTGGCCCGAGGAACAGCAGCGCGCCTATCTTCAGATCTTCGGGCGCTCGACCTATTGGAGCCTGCCGATCTTCAGCCTTGGCCCGCCGATGTTGTTTCACTACCTTTTTCCGACGCCGGAACATGCCAAGGCCGTCTCGCGGAAATCGCTGTATGCGGTTCCGCTGCGCCATCGGGCACTGTGGAACGAGCCGGATCAGGACAAGCTTGAGTTCCTGGACTGGCAGAACCAAACCTCGATCCATTTCTACGGCTCGTGGTTTCGCAGGATCTTCAAAGATCGCGATATCAATCCCGGTTCGCTTGTTGACACCTTGCTGCGAAAGCACGGGATCGACCCCAACGAGCACCCCATCTGACCTTGCGTCCAGCCCGTTTCCCGCGTTGTCCCGCGGGCATAGGTGCGCTAGGTCTGGCCTGACCTGAACGGAAGTCGATGACAATGACCCGCATTTCGCATATCGAACTGGACGATCGAAACCTGCCGCCGCCCACGCCCGAGATCGAGCAGGAGCGCAAGGTTGCGATCTATGACCTGCTCGAGGAAAACTCGTTTGCCCTGCCCAAACGCGACGATCGGTTGGTGCCCGACGGCCCCTATCACGTGCAGCTGTCGATCCGCGACAAGCGGCTGGTGTTCGACGTCACCACCGAAGACAGCCAGAAAGCCGCCGAGTTCCACCTGTCGCTGGGTCCGTTCCGGCAGGTGGTCAAGGACTATTTCCAGATCTGCGAAAGCTATTTCGATGCGGTCAAGACCCTGCCGCCCAGCCAGATCGAAACCATCGATATGGCCCGGCGCGGCATCCACAATGAAGGCAGCCGAGTCCTGCAGGAACGGTTGGAGGGCAAGGCCGAGATCGACACCGATACCGCCCGCCGCCTGTTCACGCTGATCTGCGTGCTGCATTTCGGAGGCTGACGGGTGAAGCCTCTGCCGCATTCGGTCCTGTTCTGCTGCGACCACAACGCGGTGCGCTCGCCCATGGCCGAAGGCATCATGAAGAAATTCTACGGCACGGGCACATATGTGCAGTCGGCCGGGGTGCACAACGACCTGGAAATCGACGGGTTCAGCATCGCCGTCTGCCAGGAGATCGACGTGGAGCTGTCGCGCCACCGGTCGCGGTCGTTCGACGAGATGCAGGAATGGGGAGATGACCTGGGGTCATTCGACCTGATTGTGGCCCTGTCGCCTGCCAGCCAGCGCAAGGCGCTGGAGCTGACGCGGGTTTTTCACCTCGATGTCGATTATTGGCCAATAATGGACCCTACCGGGCTGGGCGAGACGCGCGAGGAAAAGCTACACCACTACCGTCAGACCCGCGATCAGATCATCAAACACCTGAAGGATCGCTGGGGGAAACCTACGGAGATCGCATGACCCAGACCGTCCAAGCCTATTTCGATGCCTTCAACGCCGGGGATGTGGCCGGCATGCTGGCCTGCCTGTCCGACGACGTGGCCCATCACGTGAACGAAGGCCAGATCCGCGTCGGCAAAGAGAAATTCGCCGAATTCTGCGCGCATATGAACCGCTGCTATCGCGAGACCTTGACCGACATGGTGATCTTCGAGGCCGAGGGCGGCACCCGCGCCGCCGCCGAATACATCGTCAACGGCACCTATCTGGAAACCGATGCCGGCCTGCCCGCGGCCTCAGGTCAGTCCTATCGCCTGCCCGCCGGGTCGTTCTTTGACCTCAAGGACGGCAAGATCACCCGCGTGACAACCTATTACAACCTGGCCGACTGGGTGAAACAGGTGTCGGGTGGCTGAGGTCACGCAGGTCCGCGCGCTGACGGGGCCGGCGCTCGAGGTGGCGCTGGACGACGTGGCGCGCCTGCGCATCGCGGTGTTCCGCGACTGGCCCTATCTCTATGACGGCGATCTGGCCTACGAGCGCAGATACCTGCAATCCTATCGCGACAGCGACCGGGCGATCGTGGTCGGGGCCTTTGACGGCGACCGACTGGTCGGGGCCGCGACCGGCGCGCCGCTGGCCGACCATGCCGAGGATTTCGCAGCCGCTTTCGACGGCACCCGGCTGGAGTTGTCGCAGATCTTCTACTGTGCCGAATCCGTGCTGCTGCCCGACTATCGGGGGCAGGGCGTTGGACATGCGTTCTTTGACCTGCGCGAAGACCATGCACGTGCCTTGGGCTTTGCCAAATGCGCCTTCTGCGGCGTGCAGCGTCCGGCGGACCACCCGATGCGGCCAGCCGGCTACCGGCCGCTCGACCCGTTCTGGCGCGCGCGGGGCTATGCGCCCTTGCCCGGCGTTATCGCCCAGTTTTCGTGGAAGGATCTGGGCGAGGACTCGGAAACCCTCAAACCGTTGCAGTTCTGGATCAGGGATTTGTGAACCCGCCCTATCGCGTTGTTTGTGCCGCCGGCACGCGCGCCGACAGCCGTTCGTCTAGCCGCGAAAATCTTCGAGGATCCGTCGATAGAACGCTCCTCGTGCTCCAGCGCCCAAGGGTCCTGCGACACATTCCCGATCCAGGTTTAATTCCCCCGCGGGCACGATCTGCCGCGCGATTTCGGGCGGTGTCGTTTCGTCAGACGTTCCCGTCCTCCAATCGTGAAAGGCGGTGGAGTATCGAACGACCGCGCCGCTCGCCGGCAAGTCAAGCAACCCACCCTCGGCAAAGAACGTCAGTCTGTCTCCCATTTCTTCCCCGATGAGTTTGAGCCTGTCACCCAAGCGATGCTTGAGGATAGCGACAAACACGATCGCGGCGGAGAACGTGAATTTATCGACAATTACGACGACCCGCTGACTTGCGCTTTGCGCGATTGCGTCGATCAAAGGCATCGTCAGAAGAAAATCACCGCCGCTGTTTCCGCGAACGTCAATCAAAAGCGTTTTGCCAGAGCAAGCGCGCACGCGACCCGCTGCCTCGGATATGGCTTTGCGCAGCGCATCGTTGTCAGGGTCAAAGAAGCTCGGCAGTTGAATTAAAAGCCCAAGTGCCTGCCAATCCTCAATTTCCACAAAGCTCTCGGGTTCCCATGCTGGATCGGCTTTGCCGCGCTCGTTTCTCGGGTAGAGCGTCGACGCAGGAACGGTGTTTCCATTTGCTACTTTCAGGTTGGTTGTCTGCCCATTTTCGTCCTGCAAATGATACTCGGTCGTACCGTCGTTGGACGAAAATCCCAGCCGTTCCAACGCCTGCGGCCAAGCCAGAATAATCGGGCCGATGACCCGCTTCCTCTGGCGCGTTCCCGCCAGAAATTTGTCCGCCGCGGCCTCGATTTCGCTTACAGCAGCGCCATTGACTGCCAGCAGCGCGCCTTGTGGAGCGATCACCCCCGATGCCGACCCAAGGACTTGGACGGAACGCCCCACGCTTACGAACCGCAGAGGCAACACCGAGATTGCATCATTCGGGATCAGCCGGGTGTGCCCGTTGCTGGGAAGTGCCAGAAGGCGCATCGCGGACAGGAGAAATGCATCGACCGAGCTCTCAAGTGCGTATCGCCGACTGTCACTGACACAGCTGTCTATCGCCGCCCTTTCGATCCGCTGAAAGCTGGGATCGTTTGGCAGAACAGTCTCCAGAATGAGCTCCAGGTCATCGATCAGCGACATGGGTCACAGTGCGCATGGCCGATCGGCAATGTCCAGATTGGGTGTGGGTCCGGCGCTCTACCGGCCCGGACCCTTGCTTTGAAAGGCTATGCACCGAACCAATAGTTTCTGTTGCGGCGAACAACCCGATTGGCCTGTACACCGGGCAACAACGGCTATTTACTTCTTCGCAAGAACAGCATTGGAACCCGCATCATGAAAATCGCCACGGCCGCCTACAATCTCGACTGGCTCGACAGCTGGGCGCATTACGAAGACAAGCTGGACGCTTGGGTTTCGCAGGCCGCGGGGCAGGGGGCCGAACTGCTGGTGTTTCCCGAGTACGGCGCGATGGAGCTTTCGACGCTGGCCGGGGCCGAGGTTGCGGGGGATCTCGAGCGCTCGATCCAGGCGGTATCCGAGCGGATGGAAGATGTACAAATCCTGCATCGGTGCCTCTCGGCCGAATACAATTTGTACATTCTGGGCGCATCCGCCCCGGTTCAGGCCGGCTCAGGCCGCCCGATGAACCGGGCCGAATTCTACGCCCCTTCGGGCGCGCAGGATCATCAGGACAAGCAGATCATGACCCGGTTCGAGCGCGAAGACTGGGACATCGCGCCGGGCGGACCGTTGAAGATCTTCGAGACGGCGCTGGGCCGGATCGGCGTTCTGATCTGCTATGACAGCGAGTTTCCCCTGCTGGGCCGCGCCCTGTCAGAGGCCGACGTGATCCTTGTACCGTCTTGTACCGAGGCCCTGTCGGGCTATTGGCGGGTCCGCATCGGCGCGATGGCACGGGCGCTGGAGAATCAATGCGTTACGGTCATGGCGTCGCTGGTGGGTAACAATGAATGGTCCCAGTCCGTGGACGCAAACACCGGGACCGGAGGCGTTTTCGGCCCGCCGGACAAGGGCTTTCCACAAACCGGCGTGCTGTCGGAAGGCGTGCTCAACCAGCCCGGCTGGACCTACGCAGACGTCGATCTGTCGGCGATCGCCGAAGTTCGGGCGGATGGCCATGTCCTGAACCGATCCCACTGGACCGAGCAGACGCCCCGAGTCGAATCGGTCACAATGTCGCGCCTTTAAGTGATTCCACCCTTGAAATAAGGCCGAAATAGGCTCATTTAAGCGCCACCTGCGGATTCTGCAGGGCAACGCAAAGATGGAGACAACATGGCCAAGGAAGATACGCTCGAATTTCCCGGTGTCGTGAAGGAACTCCTGCCTAATGCGACGTTTCGGGTCGAGCTGGAAAACGGCCATGAGATCATCGCACATACGGCAGGCAAGATGCGCAAAAACCGCATCCGTGTTCTGGCCGGCGACAAGGTTCAGGTCGAGATGACCCCCTATGATCTGACCAAGGGTCGGATCAACTACCGCTTCAAGTAACGCCTGCCGCAATGGCGTTCATTCTAGGATCGGGCAGCCCCAGACGGCTGGACCTGCTGGCTCAGCTTGGCGTGCAGCCCGACGCCATTTCTGCCCCTGACATTGACGAAGACCCCCAAAGGGGCGAGCTTCCGCTGCCGTATTGCGCGCGCATTGCCCGCGAGAAGGTGCATGCCGTGAAGGCGGCCCCGGACGATATCGTCCTGTGCGCCGACACGACGGTTGCGCTGGGTCGACGCATATTGGGCAAGCCCGAGGGTGCGGGACAGGCAGCCGAATTTCTGCATGCCCTTTCAGGACGTCGCCACCGTGTGATCACCTCGGTCGCGGTGCGTCGCGGCGATCGGATGTTGCAGCGTGACGTGGTCAGCCAGGTCAAGGTCAAGCGACTTTCGGACGTGGAAATCAACGCCTATCTCGCTACCGGCGATTGGCAGGGCAAAGCCGGTGCCTATGCCATCCAAGGGCCCGCGGGCGCCTTCATTCCTTGGATCTCGGGCTCGTTCACCGGTATCGTCGGGCTGCCCTTGTCTGAAACCGCAGGACTGTTGCAAGGCATCGGTTACCCCCTGTATCGCGAGGCATCATGAAAGGTCGAACGATCATTCTGGATCACATTCAAGGCCGCGAAGCCGCGGCCCTGATGGTGGATGGCAAACTGGATGATTTCCTGATCGCTGCCGATGCGCCCGCCCCCGGAACCATCTACCGGGCCCGGGCCGAGCGGGCGATCAAAGGGCAGGGCGGGATGTTCCTGACAACGCCGGATGGTCCGGCTTTCCTTCGGCAGGTCAAAGGGTTGGCGCAGGGTGAGATGCTGCTGGTGCAGGTCACGGGTTATGCCGAACCGGGCAAAGCCTTGCCAGTGACGAACCGCATCCTGTTCAAAAGCCGCTATGCCATCGTCACGCCGGACGCGCCCGGGCTGAACATCTCCCGCTCGATCCGCGATGATGATGAGCGCGACCGGCTGCTGGTGATTGCCCATGAGCAGATGGACGGCAGCCCCTTCGGTCTGATCCTGCGCTCCGGTTGCTGGGGCGCGGATGCCGATGAAATTGCCGAAGACATCGCCGCCATGCGGGCGCTGGCCGAGCAGGTCGTGAACGACACCGGAGACGCACCGGAAACGCTGTCCGAGGGCGACGGACCGCATGTTCTCGCCTGGCGCGAATGGGTGGAGCCGGCCGAGGTCTCGACCCAGGCGGGCGGGTTCGCGGACCATGGCGTGCTCGAGGCGCTGGACGCCGCACGTGGCGCATCCCATCCTTTGGCGGGTGGGGCGCATATGTATATCGAACCCACCCGGGCGTTGGTGGCCGTGGATGTGAACACTGGTTCGGATGGCTCGCTGGCTGCGGGAACAAAGGCCAATTTCGCCTGCGCCAAGGAACTGCCGCGCGCCCTGCGCGTGCGCGGGCTGGGCGGGCAGATCACGCTCGACCTTGCGCCGATGCCCAAAAAAGACCGGCGCGGATTCGAATCCGCACTCCGCGCTGCCTTCAGGGCTGACAGCGAAGAAACGATCCTCGCCGGCTGGACGCCGCTGGGGCATTTCGAATTGCAGCGAAAACGCGGCCGTATCCCATTGTCGGAGGTCCTGAGATGAGCTGCCCGATCTGCGGAGAAGATACGGTCAAACAGTTTCGTCCGTTTTGCTCGAAACGCTGCGCCGATATCGATCTGGCCAAGTGGCTGAACGGCTCCTATGCGGTTCCGTCGCAGCGCGAGGATGACCTTGATGATGAGATTCAGGATGCCGTCGAAATCAAGGATCGCCCGCACTGAAAAAATCTGAAAAAGCCTCTGGACACCGCGTTTGGCAAGTCATAGAAGGCCTGCACCCAACGGCAAACGCCGTTCCCGTGCCCGGGTAGCTCAGGGGTAGAGCAGTGGATTGAAAATCCTCGTGTCGGTGGTTCGATTCCGCCCCCGGGCACCACTTCAATTCTTTGAAACCTCTTGTATATTCACAACTCTAGATGGATTGATGTCGAGCCGAAAGCGGTCGATTCGCGACTTGCGCAGCGAACAACGCTCGCCGAACCCCAGATCAACATGCAGTATTTGGAGCCAAAATAGGTGGCTCTTCAACGTTTGGAATTTTTGCGCAGGTCGTTTTGCGCTTTGCCGTACAGATCCCAATTACTGTGGCACACTGTTCGAAATGAATAGTGCCCAATCTCTTGATCCAACGATTTTCAGAGATTTAGTGGCTGGGGTGGTAGGATTCGAACCTACGATACACGGTACCAAAAACCGCTGCCTTACCACTTGGCTACACCCCAACGGTGAGCGGCTATCTACGATTGTTGGTGACGGTGTTCAAGTGCTTTCCCGCAAAAAATCGAGGCCCGCGAAAATTTTTTTGCGGCGATCTATTTGGTCTCCAACAGCACCGCTCCGGTTCGGTTTCCGGCCTCGACCGCACGGTGTGCGGCGGCGCATTCTTCCATCGAATAGACCTTTTGGATCGGGCAGTTCAGCGCGCCGTCGGCCAGCGCGTGGTGGAGGTTCGCGATCGCTTCGTTGCGCAGATCGGCCGGCAGCAGATACACCAGAACCATTTCCAACGTCACCGATTTGAACATGAGCGGGTAAAACGGAAGCGTCGGCGTCATTTTCTGGGCCGAGCCATACGCATTGATTCTGCCGCTTTCGGCGATAACTGCAACATTGGTTTCGACGTTTTGGCCAAACTCCACATCGACGATGCGACCGACCGGACGCCCTTGATTGGCGTCCAGGATCTGTGCCGGCAAATCGGTCGCCGTGTAATCCAGTACCGCATCGGCTCCGGCCTTTGTCACACGTTCGAAGTTGCGTGGACTGGCTGTGGCCAGCACCTTTGCTCCGCCCCATTTGGCCAACTGGACGGCAAGGAATCCGACCGTCCCTGCACCACCGTGAACCAGCAGGGTTTTACCCGATACCGGGCCACCGGAAAACACGGTGTGGCTGGCGGTCAGGCCGGGAATCCCAAGGACGGTACCGGTTTGCAGCGCGACCGTGTCGGGCAGGTGAACAGCCTGTTCCGAGGGCAGGGTGATTTGGGTTGCGGCCGTCCCGAACGCACGGCCCCACTGGCCGTTCCAGATCCAGACCCTTTGACCCACCCGCGAGTCCGGAACGCCTGGCCCGACAGCCGAGATGACACCTGAACCGTCGCTGTGCGGCACGATTACCGGGAAAGGCGGCTTGGTGATCCCGGGCCGTGCCCCCGCACGTGCCTTCACGTCCGAAGGGTTCACTCCGGAATAGGCCAGCGCAACTGTCACTTCGCCCGGGCCCGGGGGTGTATCCGGCAGTTCTTGAATGGATAGAACATCAGCGGCGGGTCCAAATGTCTGATAGGTGACGGCTTTCATGGCGGCTCCGGTTTGTCGCGTCGTGACGTTCACCCTATCGTCGCGGGCCAGGAATGCTAGCCTGCCAAAAAACCATGGGAGATCAGAGTATGAAGGCGTTGCGCACACCGGACGAACGGTTCCAAAATCTGCCCGACTATGATTTCGCACCCAACTACCTTGAGGTGGATGATACTGAAGGCGGCGCGTTGCGGGTCCACTATCTTGATGAGGGGCCGCGCAAGGCAGTTCCTGTACTGATGATGCACGGCGAACCCAGTTGGTCTTTTCTGTATCGTCATATGATCCCGCCAGTCGCCGCCGCGGGTCATCGGGTCATCGCTCCGGACCTTGTGGGTTTCGGCAGATCCGACAAACCCGTCGAGCGCGGCGACTATACCTATGCGCGCCACGTCTTCTGGATGGGTGACGTTCTGCGTCAACTCGATCTGCGGGACATCACTCTGGTCTGTCAGGACTGGGGCGGATTGATCGGGTTGCGCCTGTGGGCCGAGATGCCGGACAGGTTCGCCCGGGTCGTTGTCGCCAACACGGCCTTACCAACCGGGGACCAGCCCTTGGGCGAGGCGTTTGCCGCCTGGCGACAGTTCAGCCAGGAGGTGCCGGATTTCCGCGCCGGCCGCATCGTCTACGGCGGAACGGTTTCAAAGCTGACCGAGGACGAGGTCGACGCCTATGACGCGCCGTTCCCTGACGATCGTTTCAAGGCGGGGGCGCGACAATTTCCGATGCTGGTGCCTGACCGCCCCGACGACCCCGAGTCTGAACCGAACCGACAGGCTTGGAACGTTATCCGCGGTCTGCAAACCCCTGTCCTGACGGCTTTTGGTGCTGAGGACAGGATTATGGCCGGGGTGGATGGGGTTTTTCAGAAACTTTGTCCCGGTGCGGCGGGACAGAACCATGTTGTGGTGCCGAAAGCCGGTCACTTCCTTCAGGAGGACGTGCCCCTGGAACTTGCGGAAACGGTTCTGGCCTTCATCCGCGAGACGGCCTGAGCAGCGGTCTCATTCTCGGATTTCGTCGGGCTCCACGCCCCAAAGATTGCTTTTGAGGGTCCAGCCGCGATAGCCACCGGCCGAAATGCGGCACCAATCCACCGTGCAGGTGCCCAAGCGGGCCACGACGCCTGTTTCGAAATGAGCGTTGACCGGGGATTTGGGGTCGGGGCTGGCATAGACCGGCAGCATGTCCGATTCAATCAGAACCGTGCGGACACCTGACAACAGTGCGTAGTGGACCCATCCGCCAGCCCCGTCGCGATCCTGAACCTTGCGCCAGTTGCCGTATTCGGCCGTCACCTGAAGTGGCATGCCGCGGCGCTTGAAAACCCAGTCAACACGATGAGTCAGCGAAGGGCCGCGGCGTACGTTCGCCTCGGCCGCCTTCATCGACACGTAGCGCGGCAAAGGCAGGTTCGTCACCTGCCCGCGTTTTTCCTGCGCGTGCGCGATTGCGCCTGTCAGGAACAGAAGCGTGATTAGAAATGCCAGAACTGGGCGTTTCGCCCTCAAGAAAGCACTCACTGCCTGCCCGCTGATTTGCCTGTCTGCCGTGTTTCAAAAAAGGTTGGGGCGATGCCCATGGGGTTCTTGTGCCCCGGCTGATCCTGCGCCACGATGCCATGACGCGCATCGGAATGCAAAGCGGTAGGAGGGCTGAAGTGCCAAGAGAACGTCTGAGTGTTGTTGTAACGCGACGGTTGCCCGAAGTGGTCGAGACACGTCTGAGCGAGTTGTTCGACGTCCGTTTGCGGGACACCGACACACCGATGACGCGCGACGAGTTGGTCGAGGCGGTCAAACAGGCCGATGTGCTGGTTCCGACGATCACGGACACGATCGACGCGGGTGTTTTGGGCCAAGCCGGAGAGCGGCTGAGGCTGATTGCGAATTATGGCGCCGGTGTCGACCATATCGATGTCGCGACGGCCCGTCAGCGCGGCATCCTGGTCTCGAACACGCCGGGTGTTCTGACCGACGATACCGCCGACATGACGATGGCGCTGATCCTTGCCGTAACCCGTCGGATTCCCGAGGGTCTGTCGGTTATGCAAAAGGGGGACTGGACCGGCTGGGCGCCGACGGCATTCCTTGGCGGGCGGATAGGAGGCCGGCGTCTGGGCATTCTGGGTATGGGGCGGATCGGACAGGCCGTCGCGCGCCGCGCCCGGGCCTTCGGAATGCAGGTCCACTACCACAACCGCCGCCGGTTGCGTCCCGAAATAGAACAGGATCTTGAGGCGACCTATTGGGAAAGCCTCGATCAGATGGTGGCGCGTATGGACGTGATCTCGATCAACTGCCCATCAACGCCGTCGTCATTTCATCTGATGAACGCGCGACGTCTAAAGCTGATGAAGCCGACGGCGGTCATCGTGAACACGTCGCGGGGCGAGGTGTTGGACGAAAACGCGTTGACGCGGATGATCCGGGCGGGCGAGATCGCCGGTGCCGGGCTGGACGTCTACGAGCACGGAACCGACGTGAATCCCCGACTTCGGCAGCTGCCGAATGTCGTGCTGCTGCCGCATATGGGGTCGGCGACGCTCGAGGGTCGCATCGAGATGGGCGAAAAGGTCATCATCAATATCAAGACGTTTGAAGACGGGCACCGGCCGCCTGATCAGGTCGTTCCCGCGATGTTGTAAGAAAACGCCAAGGCATACGTGCTCCTGCTGTTTGCAAGGCAGAGCTTTGCCGTCTTTGGCGGTCGTCCCCGCACATGGTTGCGGGGCAGCACGGTGCCGTGCACTGTCAGATTCAGTATTTGGATAAGGAGGTTTTTTATGTGCTCCAATTGGTTCCCTACTGTTGTGGCCTGCGCGCTGACCCTGGCGAACCCAGTGATTGCCCAGCAAACCGCCGATGAGGTCGCGCCCGAGGGTGCATCCGACGGCCAAGTTCAGGCCTTGACCGACGAGGTGATCGCCGCGCTGAAGGCCAAGGCCGACGGCGTGCCTGTCAAAGCTGAAACCTGGATGGTTGCGGCGGCCAACCCGCTGGCCGTCGAGGCGGGTGCCAAGGTTCTGGCTGCCGGCGGAACGGCAGCGGATGCAATGGTCGCCGTTCAGGTTGTCTTGGGCCTGGTCGAACCGCAGTCCTCAGGATTGGGCGGGGGTGCCTTTCTGGTCTGGTACGACGCGGCCAGCGGACGCCTGACCACCTTGGATGGGCGAGAAACCGCGCCGAGAGAGGCAAGCCCGACCCTGTTTCTGGACGAAAGCGGCGAGCCGCTCAAATTTTTTGACGCGGTTGTTGGCGGGCTTTCGGTCGGGACACCCGGTACGCCTGCATTGTTGGAGGAAGCCCATCGGCGCTGGGGGCGCAGCCCCTGGCCCGGTCTGTTCGAGGATGGTATCCGCCTGGCTGACGAGGGGTTTGTCGTTTCGCCGCGGCTGGCGGGCTTGATTCAGGCCGACGCTGAACGTCTGGCACGCTTCCCTGACACGGCCAACTACTTCCTGCCGGACGGCGAGCCGCTGGCGCAGGGTCAGCGCGTCTCCAACCCAGACTATGCCGAGACTCTGCGCGTTCTGGCATCCGAAGGGGCTGCGGGCTTTTATGGAGGAGAGATCGCGGCGGACATCGTGCGGACTGTCCGAAACGCTCCGGGTAACCCGGGGGTTCTGTCCGGAGTTGATCTGGCGTTGTATCAAGTGATCGAGCGCGAGCCGATCTGTGCCGCCTATCGTAGCTATGAGGTCTGCGGGATGGGTCCGCCGTCCTCGGGTGCGCTGACGGTTGGACAGATCCTTGGCATTCTCGACAATTACGATTTGGCGGCGATGGGTCCCGAAAGCGCCGAAGCGTGGCGGCTGATCGGCGATGCCTCGCGCCTGGCCTTCGCGGATCGCGGTCGCTACATGGCCGACAGTGATTTCATTCCGATGCCGACGCAGGGCCTGATCGATCCGGCCTATCTGGCCGAGCGTGCCGCGTTGCTGAATGACGCTGGGGCGTTGACCGAGGTTGCGCCGGGAAATCCTGAGTTTGACCACGCGCTGAACTGGGCCGACGATGCTTCGATCGAACTGCCGTCGACGTCCCATATTTCGATCGTGGACGCCTATGGAAACGTGCTTTCGATGACCACGACAATCGAGAACGGTTTTGGTTCGCGTCTGATGACCAACGGCTTTCTGCTGAACAACGAACTGACCGACTTTTCCTTCCGGACCCACAGGGACGGGGTTCCGATTGCCAACCGGATCGAACCGGGCAAACGCCCCCGTTCCTCAATGAGTCCGACGATTGTCATGCAAGACGGGTCTCCGATTCTGGCGATCGGGTCTCCGGGTGGCAGCCGGATCATCGGTTATGTCGCAAAGTCTATCATTGCCTGGGCGGACTGGGGTATGGACGTCCAGCAGGCGGTCGCCCTTCCTCATCTGGTGAACCGTTTCGGGACCTATGATGTCGAGGTCGGCACAAGCGCCGAAGGCTTTGCGGACATGTTGGGCGAGCTGGGCTTTGAAGTGAACGCGCGGGATCTGACCTCGGGCCTTCATGCCATCGAAATCCGCGACGGTCTGCACGGCGGAGCCGATCCCCGTCGAGAAGGGATCGCACTGGGCGAGTGATCACGTCGGAGCGTATGGGTATTGCTCCTGTGGCGTGGGCCTTCTAGTCATTGTCTGGGCCTGCGCCACTGCGCCAAGGGAGGGTTGCCATGGTTGAAGCGACAGCATTGTTCCGCAATGCGGCGGGGATCGACACCGCCATCAGCATTCTGAAACAGCGGTTCGGGGACCGGTTGCAGACCGGCGCCTCGGTCCGCGAGCAGCACGGGCACACCACGACCTGGATTGAAAACCAAAGCCCGGACGCGGTGGTCTTTCCCAATTCGACCGAAGAGGTCTCGGACATCGTCAAGACCTGTGCAGCGCACAAGGTTCCCGTGATCCCTTTCGGCACCGGAACGTCGCTGGAAGGCCACGTGAACGCGCCGGCCGGCGGCGTTTGCATCGATCTTGGCCAGATGAACCGGGTCTTGGCCGTGAACGAAGGTGATCTGGATTGCGTCGTGCAGCCCGGGGTCACCCGCGAGGACTTGAACACCCATCTGCGCGACAAGGGGCTGTTCTTTCCGATTGATCCCGGAGCCAATGCCTCATTGGGCGGGATGGCGGCGACCCGAGCGTCGGGTACCAATGCGGTTCGCTATGGAACGATGAAGGACAATGTCCTGAGCCTCGAGGCGGTTATGCCCGATGGCAAAATCATCCGTACCGGTCACCGGGCCAAAAAATCCTCGGCCGGCTACGACTTAACCCGCTTGCTTATCGGTGCCGAGGGCACGCTGGGCATCATCACGGAACTGACTCTGAAACTGCACGGCATCCCCGAGGCGATTACCTCGGCCCGGTGTTCTTTCCCGACGGTTGATGCGGCCTGTCAGGCCGTGATGACGACCATTCAATTCGGCGTTCCGGTTGCCCGGATCGAACTGCTGGACGCGATGTCGGTCAAGGCGGCCAACGCGTATTCCGGGCTGAAGCTGCCGGAAACGCCGTTGCTTCTGCTTGAGTTTCACGGCTCGGAGGCCGGCGCAGCGGAACAGGCCGAAACCTTTGGCGAAATCTCCGAGGATTTTGGCGGCACGGGCTTTGTCGCTACGGCCAGCACCGAAGAAAGGTCCAAGCTCTGGCAGGCGCGGCACGACATGTATTGGGCGTCCCTCCAGCTTCGGCCCGGAGCGCGAGGAATCTCGACGGATGTCTGCGTCCCGATCTCGCGCTTGGCCGAATGCGTCACCATGGCTCAGGACAAGGCAGCCGAGTTGGACCTGCTGGCCCCGGTCGTCGGTCATGTCGGTGACGGAAACTTCCACACGCTGGTGCTGATCGACATGGACGATGCCGACGAAGTGGCGCGGGCCAGTCAGTTTGTCGGATGGCTCAATGATCTGGCGATCTCGATGGACGGGACCTGCACAGGTGAGCATGGAATCGGGCAGGGCAAGAAACCGTATCTGGTACGGGAACTTGGGGATGCGACCCGGTACATGGCGGCGATCAAGGCCGCGCTGGATCCTGACAACATCATGAACCCCGGCAAGATCGTCTGACCAGGCCGGGAAAGCGCGCGCAACTATCGGCTCTTGGTGCGTGCCTGTTCGCGGATTCGCGTCCCAACGTGTACGGCAGGTCGGTTTTGCACCGTTTTGCGTCGGATGGACTTGGCGCTGATTGGTCCCGTTCGGCATAAACCTTGCCAAACAGACTCAATCCGGAGAGCGGGCGTATGAAAACCCAAGTCAAAGCACTGGTCGTTGGCGGCGGCGCCGTCGGGACCTCGATAGCCTATCACCTGGCCAAGGCGGGCTGGGAGGATGTCATGCTGATCGAGAGGGACGAGTTGACCTCGGGCTCGACCTGGCACGCTGCGGGTCTGCTTCCGCTTTTCAACATGTCCTATGCGACGACCCATATCCACAAATACTCGGTGGATTTCTACAAGACGCTGGAAGAGGAAACCGGCCTGAACGCGGGGTTCGCGGTGGTTGGAAACCTGCGCATGGCGCAGACGCAGGACCGCATGGATGAGTTCATGCTCTATGCCTCGACTGCCGAGACCTGCGACGTCAAATATGAATGGTTGACGCCCGAGCAGATCAAGGAGCGCTGGCCGCTGATCGAAACCTCGGATCTGAAGGGCGCGCTTTACCATACCGAGGACGGTTACATCAATCCGGCCGACGTGACCCAGGCGATGGCAAAGGGCGCCCGCCAGCGCGGTGTCGAGATCGTGCGCAAGATGCAGGCCGATGCCTTCCATTGGAACGGAACCCACTGGGAAGTCACCTGCACCAAGATGGTCGAAAAGGGTGGCAACCTTGTCCCCAGCGACGAGCAGGTGGTCATCACCGCCGAGCACGTGGTGACCGCTTCGGGAAACCATGCCCAGCGTACCGCCAAGCTGCTTGGGATCAAGATGCCGGCGATCCCGGTCGAGCATACCTTCATTGTCATGGACAAGGACCCGGAACTGGTGAAATGGCGTGAAGCCGGCAATCAGGAACACCCGGTCGTGCGTGACGCCGACAACGAATCCTACGCACGCGAGGAGCGCGGCGGCTGGATCCTTGGCATCTACGAGCACGGTGCCCCGGCACGTTTCGAATACGGTGTGCCCGACAGTTTCCGCGCTGACCTGTTCCCTCTGGATCTGGACCGGATCGCCGATCAGTACATGGCCATGGCCGAGCGTGTCCCGTCCTGTGCCGAGTCCGGCCTCAAGGACGATTTCAACGGTCCCATCTGCTATACGCCTGATGGCAACCCGCTGGTCGGCCCGGCGCCGGGCCTGCGCAATATGTGGCTGGCCGAAGGGTTCAGCTTTGGCATCACCGCCGCCGGCGGCACCGGCTATTATCTGGCGCAGATGATGGTCGACGGCGAAGCCGAGATCGACATGGCCTCGCTGGACCCCAAACGCTATTCGTCCAACTGGATGACCACCGAATTCGCCGCGCGCAAGAACGAGGAATGCTACGAGCACGTCTACATTCTGCATCACCCGGATGAAGAGCGCGAGGCCTGCCGTCCGCTGCGCACCGTTCCGGCCTATGATCGTCAGAAAGCCCGCGGCGCGCAGTTTGGGTGGGTCAACGGATGGGAACGCCCCAACTATTTTGGCCCGGTCGATGCCCCTGACAACTTCGACAGGGAAAGCCGCAGCTTCCGCCGTGGTGGATGGTGGCAGTATGCCGTCGAAGAAGCCAAGGCGATCCGCAACGGTGTCGGTCTGATCGACGCGTCAGCCTTCACCAAGCATGTCGTCAAGGGCCCCGGCGCCACCCAGTTTCTGGATTGGTTCACCTGCAACAAGCTGCCCAAGGTCGGTCGCATCAATCTGACCTATGCGCTTACGGCGCATGGCACCACGCGTACCGAGTACACCATCGTTCGCCTGAAAGAGAACGAGTATTACCTCGTCTCGGCCGGTGCCTGGACCGAGTATGACGCCGACTTCCTGCGCAAGGCGGCCGAGGACAAGATGGACGAGTTCGGCCACATCGAGATCCAAGACGTGACCACCCAGTGGGGCGTCTTTGCCATCGCCGGGCCGAAATCGCGCGATGTGCTGAAAGAGGTCATCAAGGACGCCGAGCCGGAAACCGCCCTTTCGAACAAGCGCTTCCCGTGGCTGTCGGCACGTCAGATCGAACTGGGCATGTGCCCGGTCAACGCGATCCGCGTGGCCTATACCGGCGAGCTGGGCTGGGAACTGCATCACCCGATCGAGATGCAGAACTACTTGTTCGACCTGCTGGAACAGGTCGGCGAGAAGCACGGCATGAAGCTGGTCGGCGCCCGCGCGCAAAACTGGCTGCGGCAGGAGAAATCCTATCGCGCCTTCGGCACCGAACTGGGCCGCGACGCCACCCCGCTCGAGGCCGACCTGCCGCGTTTCGTCGATTTGGACAAGGAGTTCCACGGCAAGGACAAGCTGATCGAAACCGGTGTGCGCGTGAAATGCTGCACGTTGCTGATTGACGGGCCTGAGGATGCCGATCCGTGGGGCCGCGAGGCGCTCTATACGCCCGAAGGTGAGCGCGTGGGGCGTCTGACCTCGGGCGGGTATTCGGTGGCTTTCGAGAAATCCATCGGCATGGGCTATGTAAAGCCCGCACTGGCCGTGGAAGGAACCAAACTGAAGGTCAAAATGCTGGACCACCTGTGGGATGCGGTCGTGACGTGCGACAGCCCCTATGACCCCAAGAACGAGACCATCCGCAAGGACGGTTGATCGGACAGAGGCCCCGGACAACTCCGGGGCCTTTTTTTGGCTACGCGCTGAGCTCGTCGAAGCACTCCAGCGCCTTGGCTGCGTACATCATCGACGGACCGCCACCCATCTGGATCGCCATGGCCAGAACGTCCGAGAATTCTTCACGCGAAGCGCCCGCTTTGACCAGTGTTTCGGTGTGCAGCGAAATGCAGGTTTCGCACCGTACTGCTATGGACATGCCCAAGGCGATGAACTCCTTGGTCTTGAAATCCAGTGTTCCGCCTTCCTTGACCGATTTCCCGAGCGTACCGAAAGCGCGGGCGGTATCTGGTATGGCTCCGTTCAGGTTGCGCAATCCGCTGCGCGTTTCAGCAAGTCTGTCTGACCAGGTCATGTCTTGTGCCTCATGTACATATTGCATCTTGCATATGTATCAGCGGCGTCAGAGCGGCTTTGATCTTGATCAGATCGAGGGCTTTTCTGCGACAAAAGCCAGATTGTTCGCAGGCATTGGAACCACTCCGACAACCCGCAGCCCTGTGCTTTCCAAGTAGTTGCTGATCTGGCTGTCGTCCTTGTAGCCGATCTCGGGGTCTTGCCGGGTCAGGTCGGCATGAAAGCGTCGGTCGCCGTCGCTGATTAGCTTGCCCTGGCGCATGAACGGTCCGTAGAGAACGAACCGCCCCCCGGGGCAAAGGGCCAATGCGGCCTCGGACAGAACATTCCGGGCTTCTTTCCAGCTGATCAGATGCAGCAGGTTGATCAGAATGATAAGGTTCTGGTTGCCAAAGTTTTGGTGCCATCCGGGCAGGGTTGCGTCCAAATCGACGGCGGGAAGGATGTTTGGCAGGTCCTCCGCATAGGCGTCGATGCTGGCCCGGCGGGCGGGATCGATCTCGCTTGGCTGCCAAGTCAGGTCAGGAAAGATACGGGCAAATGCGGCGACGTGTTGACCCGTGCCGCTGGCTAGTTCCAATGCGTTTCCAGTTGCGAAGGGCATCTCGGCTAGCACCGCGCACAAGGCGTCTGTATTGCGGCTGGCCGCAGGAGCGATCATCTTCGCGCCGTCACCCTGAGAGGCGACGCTTGCCGTCGGAGGCAGTTTCCGCCCGCCCATCAGCGTAACCGGGACACGGATAGCGCGGAGACCATCGCGGCATCCAACTCGGGCGCGCGGCCTAACGCAAGATCCGCGACCAATCGCGACGCCACCGGTGCGGTTTGAAACCCGTACCCTCCCTGACCGGCAGACCAGACAAAACTTTCATCTGACGGGTCGGGACCCAGAACAAGCGTGCCATCCGGGGCAAAGCTGCGCAGCCCGGCCCAATTGGTCTCGACACGGGTGACCGGGCTGGTCACCATTTCTTCGTACCGGGCCAGGCCCTCGGCCAGCACCATATCGTCGGCATAGGCGTCATGCGGTTCGACCGGGTCGGCCTCGGACGGTGACACCAACAGCTTGCCGGCATCCGGTTTGGCGTACCAGGTTTCACCCGCGCCCAGCATCATCGGCCAATTTTTCACATCATGGCCCCCAGGTGCTGGCAGTCGGGCCATGGAACGGCGGCGCGGCGTGATTCCGATCGGTGCGATCCCGGCCATCCTTGCGACCTCGTCCGCCCACGCACCAGCGGCATTGACGATGGTGCGCGCCTGAAAGGCCTCGGCCGCTTCCACCAGCCAATGGCCGTCCTTGCGGATCCGCGCCACTTTTTGGCGGATCAGGACCGATCCCGCATTGGCGCGAATGGTGCGGGCGAAATCCTGTAGTATACGGTCGGTGTCGATGTCGTAAGCGCCCTCACTCAGCGCTGCGTATGCGACGGTTTCCGGGTTCAGGACCGGAACACGCACCAACGCATCGGCGACCGAGATTTCGGCCATTCCCAGCTCGCTCAGGTCTTTGCGGAACTGGTCGGCCTGATCAATTTTGGCCAGCAGCATCAGCCCGCGCGGGGTCAGATAGTCGTTCGAAAAAAAGAACTCGGCGCTGGCCTTGTTCAGAGTCACGACCGAAGGCGGGCCATAACCTTCTTCGAACAATGCCGCCGATCGCCCCGAGGCGTGATAGCCCAGCGCGTCCTCGGCCTCGAGTACGGTTACCGTCCCATGCTCGGACAGACGCGCACCGGCGCTTAGGCCGGCAATACCTCCGCCGATGATCAGAAAATCAATCACTGGACCTCCTCCAACCGGTCCGTCGCCGGTGGCGGTGTCTGGCTGAGCGCCGTGATTCGGGCATAGAGCTTAGCCGGAAGGTCGAGCGTCAGCGCAGCCAGCGACGGCGCCAGCTGTTCGGCAGATCTGGCCGATATGATCGGCGACGGCGCAAACGGGCTGGCGGCAACCCAAGCGACGGCAAGCGTCGCCGGATCCACGCCAGCCTGATGTCCCAAGCGGGTCAGTTCGGCAGCTGTTTCGGCCATCCATTCAGCCCCATAGCGGCTGGCATATCGGTCATCTTCGGACAGCCGGCCGGCTGCACCGCCATGGGAGTACTTCCCGGTCAGCAACCCGCCACCCAGCGGCGAGTAGGCAAAAACCGATATACCTTGATCCGCACACATAGGCAGGATCTCGACCTCGGCCTGTCGCTTGACCAGGTTGTACATCGGTTGCAGCGCGTCGATGGTCAGGCCGAAATCTGCGGCGACGCGCACGGCTTTCATCACTTGCCAGGCGGCAAAATTAGACAGGCCGACATAGCGGATCTTGCCCGCGTCTTTGAGCTGGGCAAAGCACTCCATCGTTTCGGCAAGATCGGTATCCGGGTCGAACCGGTGCAGGTACAGCAGGTCGACCATGTCCTGACCCAGACGTTTGCGCGAAACGTCGAACTGCGCACGGATGTTGGCCGCGCCGGCGCCGCCTGTGTAGCCCGCTTTGGTGGCGATCGTCAGCTGCTCGCGCTGAGACGCGATCATCTGGCCCAGCAACGTTTCCGACGCACCGTCGGTATAGACATAAGCTGTATCGAAATGCGTGATGCCGGCCGCGCGACAGGCGTCGAACATGGCCCGGCTTTGTTCGGCATCGGCGCGGCCCCCGAACTGCATCGTGCCAAAAGTGAAACGGCCAATGTCAGTGCCGTCGGGATTGGAAAGCCTGAGTGTCATGAGAGTGCCTGAAATGAGCCCGGCGAACGGGGGACTTTGATCAATTGTCGTCCCAAGTTTTAATCAGGGTTGAATTTGAGCATCAACCCTTCCAAACATTCACAACCAAAAACGCAGGAGGGCAGGGTGACCACCGCAGACCTACACCCAATGGCCACAGGGCACATTCCGTCATATGTGACCCAGGCGGATGGCAGCGATTTTCTCTTCAATTTCATGGTGATCTTCACAGTTGGTCTGATCCTGCTGATCGGTGTCGCGTATTTTACGTTGCATTCGATCCCCGAGAAGATGGCCCATGAGAACAACCACCCGCAGTTTCAGTTGGTTGGCATCCTGGCGTTGTTGGCCCTGTTTACGCACAATGGCTTATTCTGGGTTGCCGCCATCCTGGTTGCAGGTTTTCAGTTTCCTGACTTTGCTGCGCCCCTGCGCGCGATTGCAGATGCAATTCGGTCGCTGGCACCCGGGGCGTCTCCTCCGCCCGCCGAGCCGGACCCTGAGCCCACCGCTCCGCAGGAGCACTGACGCATGATCGAAACATTTCTTTGCGCACTGGTCACTGTTCTGCCCGACTTTCTGTTCCGACGCTTCGTTCAGGGAAAACGGATTGGTCACGAAATCACGCTGTTCACCATGTGGTACGAACTGCGCTGGGGGCTGACCGCCTGCGCAATCCTTGCGCTGACGGTGATTACCACGCTGTTCTACTTCCATCCAGCAAGCAAAACGGCGGCGTCCTATTTCCGGACCGTGACGATTCTTCCGCAACTGGGTGGGCGGGTGTCCGAGGTATATGTCACCAACAACCAGATGGTCACCGCGGGCCAGCCGATCTTTCGTATCGAGGATTTCACCCAGCGCGCGCAGGTCGAAGCCGCACATGCCCAGATTGCTCAGATACAGGCCTCGCTGAAGGTTACGCAAACGGATCTGGCCGAGGCCGAAGCCGGTATTGCAGGCGCGCAGGCGGCGCTGGCGCAGGCGCTCGAGGATTTGGAGCGCAACACCACTCTGCGCGATCAGGGATCCAGCGCAGTCCGCCTGACCGAGATCGAGCGACTGGAGAACCTTGTCGCCGAGCGCGAGGCAAAGGTTCTGGCCGCGCAATCCCAAAAGGCGGCCGTTGTTCAGAAGATCGAAGAACTGATCCCTGCCCAGTTGGCCAGCGCCGAGGCGCAGCTGGATGCCGCACTGGCCGAATTGGACAAGACGACAATCAGCGCAGGTGTGACGGGCCGTGTCGAACAGTTCGGGCTACGGGTCGGCGATTTTGTCAGCCCGCTGATGCGCCCGGCGGGGATTCTGGTTCCGACGGATTCCGGCCGCGACCGGTTTCAGGCGGCTTTCAACCAGATGTCTGCGCAGGTGATCAAACCGGGAATGATCGGAGAGCTGGGCTGTATGACACGGCCATTCACGGTGATTCCGGTCGTTGTGGTCCAAGTGCAGGATGTGATCCCTTCGGGACAGATCCGGCCCACCGACGAATTGCGCGACGTTCAACAGAACACAACCCCCGGATCAATCCTCGTGTACCTCGAGCCGCTTTACGAAGGGCTGGCAGACAAGGTTCCCCCGGGCAGCAACTGTCTTGCCAATGTCTACACCGACAATCACGACAGGCTTGAACACGAAGATCTGGGTTTCTGGGAAAGGGCATTCCTGCATGTCGTGGACACGATCGGTGTGGTTCATGCGGCAGGCTTGCGACTGCGTCTGATCCTGATGCCTGTGAACACGCTGGTTCTAAGCGGCCACTGATGGCGGGAACGTGAGTGTTCTCGCGCTATTGTGTCTGGAAATGGTGCCGGTCCCCGGTTAACTGCCGCACATGTTTGATGCGCAAATCCGCCCGATTATCGACCCGGCCCTGAACGCTCAGGGCCGTTTTCTCGCGCGGTTGGGCTTTACGGCGAACCAGGTGACGCTGATAGGGCTGGCTCTTGGTTTGGTCGCAGCGGGCCTGATCGTGGCCGGCGCGACGTACTGGGCGCTGGTGCCTTTGCTGCTGTCGCGCCTCGCGGATGGGCTGGACGGTGCTGTTGCGCGTGCCCGGGGCGGCACCGATTTCGGCGGCTATCTGGATATCACCTGCGACTTTCTGTTCTACGGCGCCATCCCCTTCGCATTTATTCTGGCTGACCCGGCCTCCAATGGCGTGGCCGGTGCTTTCCTTCTGCTGTCCTTCTATTTCAACGGCACCAGTTTCCTGGGCTTTTCGCTGCTGGCCGACCGGCACGGATTGAAGACCGACGCCAGAGGGCAGAAGGCCCTGTATTTTTCCGGTGGTTTGCTGGAGGGGGCCGAAACGATCGGTTTCCTTGTTCTTTTGTGTCTGGTGCCAGACGCGTTTGCCGCTTTGGCGTGGATATTCGGCAGCTTGTGTTTCCTGACCGCCACATCCCGGATCGTGTTGGCAGCGCGCAGTTTCGGCAACCGTTCCGGGAACTGAAAAAGCCCGCCGTTTCCGGCGGGCTTTGGGTTTGTTGACAGTACATGTCCCGCTTATTGCGGGATGTCGCCTTCCAGCCCTTCGACATAGAAGTTCATGCCGGCCAGAGTGCCATCATCGGCCACTTCACCCTCGGCCAGCCAGGCGCTGCCGTCTTGCTTGTTCAGCGGCCCGGTGAACGGGTGATAGCTGCCATCTGCAATCGCGGCTTTCAGGGCCAGCGCCTCTTCTTTGACGTCGGCCGGAACGGCGTCGGAAATCTCGCCGATTTCAACCATGCCTTCCTTGATGCCGTCCCAGGTGTTCACCGACTCCCAGGTGCCGTCCATCACGGCCTGGGTGCGTGCGATGTAGTAAGGCGCCCAGTTGTCGATGATCGAGCTGACGCGCGGCATCGGAGCATATTCGCTCATGTCCGAGGCCTGGCCGAAAGTGATCACGTTGCCGGCTTCTTGTGCGGCCGCCTGCGGTGCGGTCGAGTCCGTGTGCTGCAGGATCACGTCTGCGCCCTGTTCGATCAGAACCTTCGCCGCATCGGCCTCTTTCGCCGGATCGAACCAGGTGTAGGCCCAGACGATCTTGAACTCGACATCCGGGTTCACCTTCTTGGCGTGGATGAAGGCCGAGTTGATGCCGCGGATCACTTCGGGGATCGGGTACGAACCGATGTAGCCGATGATGTTCGACTTGGTCATCTTTCCGGCGATATGACCTTGGACAGCGCGACCCTCATAGAAACGCGCCGAGTAGACCGACACGTTGTCGGCGGTCTTGTAGCCCGTGGCGTGTTCAAATTTCACGTCCGGGAATTTCTTGGCCACGTTGATGGTCGGGTCCATGTAGCCGAACGAGGTGGTGAAGATCAGGTCAGCGCCTTCCAGCGCCATCTGGGTCATGACGCGCTCGGCATCCGGGCCTTCGGGCACCGATTCCACGTACACGGTTTCGACCTTGTCGCCAAAGTGCTTTTCGACGGCCTGACGGCCCTTGTCGTGTTCATAGGTCCAGCCGCCATCGCCCACCGGGCCGACATAGACGAAACCGACCTTTGTCTTGTCCTCGGCCACGGCGCCCGTGGCAAGGCCAAGTGCCATGGCGGCGCTTGCCAGAAGTGAAGTGAATTTCATTTAGTTACTCCCCAAGTTGGTACAGTTGGCCCCTAGTGCGAGGCGTGGAAGGTCCGGCCCAGTGAGGCAGGTGCGCTGCTCTTGTCGGCCGAAAGGATCACAAGCACAAGGATCGTGATGATGTAGGGCGACATTGCCAGATACTCGACAGGTATGGCAACGCCCGCTGCCTGCAGATTAAGCTGCAAGACCGTGATTCCGCCAAACAAATAGGCACCCAGCAAGGCACGCCACGGTTTCCAGCTGGCAAACACCACCAGAGCCAGAGCAATCCAGCCGACTCCGGCGGTCATGCCTTCGGTCCACTGAGGGACCCGGATCAGGCTGATATATGCACCGCCAAGCCCCGCACAGGCCCCGCCGAAGAGTATCGCCATAATGCGGATCTTGATGACCTTGTAGCCGAGGGCATGCGCTGCATCATGGTTCTCACCCACCGCACGAAGGATAAGCCCGACGCGGGTGTATTTCAGAGTGGCCCATACCGCTGCCGTCAACGCGATCCCGACATAGAGGATCGGATCATGTTGGAACAGGATCGGACCGATGACCGGAATATCGCTGAGCAGCGGGATATGGATGTCCCCCATGCTGGGCGGTTTGATGCCCACATAGCTTTGGCCCAGAAGAGCACTGAAGCCCAAGCCAAACAGCGTCAGCGCAAGACCGCTGGCCACTTGGTTCGCCAACGCGAACTGGGTCAGCAGAACGAACAGCAGCGACAACAGCGCACCGCCAACGGCCGCCGCGACAAAACCCAACCATGGCGAGCCTGTTTCGACCGAGATCGCAAATCCGCTGATTGCGCCCACGATCATCATGCCTTCGACGCCGAGGTTCAGAACGCCGGCCTTTTCGACGACAAGCTCTCCGATCGCCGCGAGCAGAAGCGGGGTTGCGGCAACCATCAACGAGGCCAGCAAAAGAACGGGATTGATTTCTCCAAGGTCCATGGTCACGCCACCTCGCTACGGGCCGCACGGATGCGGTAGTTGGTCAAAAGATCGAAGGCCAGCAGGAAGAACAGAAGCATTCCCTGGAACACCTGGATGGCCGCAGCAGGCAGCCCCAGCTGCGATTGTGCGATTTCGCCACCGATATAGGTCAGCGCCATCAGGCCGCCGGCCAGCAGGATGCCCACCGGGTGCAGACGGCCCAGAAACGCCACGATGATCGCGGTAAAGCCGTAACCCACGTTGAAGTCGATGCTGACCACGCCGGACGGGCCCGAGACCTCGAACATACCGGCAAGACCGGCCAACGCGCCCGACAGCCCCAGGCAAAACAGTATCAGCCGCGGGGGATTCACGCCGGCAAATCGTGCCGCGCGCGGAGCTTCGCCTGTAAGGCGGATGTGAAACCCCAGCATGTGCCGGTTCAGCAGGACATAGGCAAAGATCACCGCGATAAAGGCCGCGACGACGCCCCAGTGCATGCCGGTTCCGGCAAACAGTTCGGCATTGTGGGCACTTTCATAGGACTGCAGGTTGCGCGAGCCGGGAAACCCGAACCCCTCAGGGTTTTTCAGCAGACCCAGCGACATCGAGGCCAGAAACTGCTCGGCCACGTAAACCAACATCAGGGAAACGAGAATCTCGTTGGTTCCAAACCGAACCTTGAGCAGGGCAGGGATCATCGCCCAGATCCAGCCGCCGAACGCGCCGGCGATCACCATGATTGGAAAGACGTACCACGCGTCCAGAGGGTAGAAGGCAAGGCCGGCCGCGGCGCCGAAGATAGCGCCCATGATGTACTGGCCCTCGGCACCGATATTCCAGATACCGGCGCGGAAGCCCAGCGACAGACCGATGGCGATCAGAACCAACGGTGCGCCCTTCACCAGAAGTTGCGGTCGGTAGTAGAATGAGAACTCGCCGAACAGGGGTTCCCAGAAGATGGTTCCGATGGCTTCGACCGGGTTCTTGCCCAGAATTGCAAACAGCAACCCGCCGAAGACCATGGTCGCCAGCACTGCGACCAGAGGGGTGGCATAAGACCACGCCTTGGACGGCTGTGGCCGTTTCTCCAACACTATCATTTGCTCATCCCCCCAAAGTCTTCGTCTTTTTTGGATTCTTGCGCCAGAGGCGGCACCGTAGGTTACACATGGGCCACCTCCATCCCATGCGCGCCGCCCATCATCAGACCGATCTCTTCGACTGTCAGGCCAGTTGTGGGTCGCGGAGCGCTGAGGCGCCCTTCGTTCAGGGCGGCGAAACTGTCGGAGATCTCCATCAGTTCATCCAGATCCTGGCTGATGCAGACCACCGCCGTTCCCTTGGCCGCAAGGTCCAGAATGGCCTGACGGATCGCAGCGGCTGCGGCGGCGTCGACGCCCCAGGTCGGCTGGTTCACGACCAGCACTTCGGGGTTTTGCAGGACTTCCCGGCCGATGACGAATTTCTGCAGGTTGCCGCCCGACAGCGACCGCGCGGCGTTTTCCGGCCCCGGGGTCCGCACGTCGAATGCCTGAATGATCTTTTCCGCAAACACGCGGGTGTCGGCCCATTTCAAAAAACCGTTCTTCTCCAGAGACTCGCGCACCGAACCGGTCAGCAGAGCGTTTTCCGTCAGGCTCATGTCCGGCGCCGCGGCATGTCCCAACCGCTCTTCTGGGGCCGTCAGCACACCCAGTCTGCGCCGGGCCGTCGGGCCCAGTTTGCCGATCGGCTGGCCGTTGAAGCGGATCGCATCCGCGTCCGTCAGGATTTCACCGGACAGAACGCCCAGCAGTTCGTCCTGACCGTTGCCGGCCACGCCGCCGATGCCAAGGACTTCGCCCTTGCGGACGGTCAGGTGCACGTTCTTCAGCGCGGTCCCGAATTCGGAAGGGGACGGAACCGAAAGCCCGGTAACATCCAGCGCGACGGGTCCGAACTCGCGCCCAGACCGTTCAGGGGTCTGAAGGGCTGATCCCACCATCATTTCGGCCATGTCGCGGGCGGATGTTTCGCTGGGTGTGCATTCACCCACATTCTTGCCCAGCCGCAGAATGGTGGCGTGGTCGCACAGCGTGCGGATTTCCTCCAGCTTGTGCGAGATGTACAGGATCGAGGTTCCCTCCGACCGCAGCTTTTTCAGTGTTTCGAACAGGATATCTACCTCTTGCGGGGTAAGAACCGAGGTGGGTTCGTCCATGATCAGCAGCTTGGGGTCCTGCAGCAGGCAGCGGATGATCTCGACCCGCTGGCGTTCACCGGCGGACAGGTCACCAACCCGACGATACGGATCCAGTGGCAGGCCATAGGTCTCCGAGACCTCGCGAATGCGCGAAGCCAGATCACCCATCGGCGGCGGGCTTTCCATGCCCAAGGCGATGTTTTCGGCCACGTTCAGCGCGTCAAACAGCGAAAAATGTTGGAACACCATGGCAATGCCGTCGGCACGGGCCGCGCGCGGCTCGGCCGGCGCATAGGGTTGGCCGCGCAACAGCATCGTGCCGCTGTCCGGCTTGACCAACCCGTAGATCATCTTCACCAGCGTGGATTTTCCTGCGCCGTTTTCGCCCAGCAGGGCGTGAACTTCGCCCTCACCGATGTCAAAGGACACTTGGTCGTTGGCCACGACGCCGGGATAGGCCTTGGTCAACCCCTGCAAGCTCAGTAGTGGAGTGGTCACGCGCTCTGGTCCTTCTTCAAGTCGTTCTGTCGGGCGGGGCGCAGGATTTGCGCTGCCACACCAACTGCGATCATCTGCGGGTGCTTGCCCAACGATGGGTCACCGATCGGGCAGGTGATCCGGGCGATCTGAGCCGGTGAGTGACCCAGCGCAGCCAGGCGCGAGCGGAATCGCGCCCATTTCGTAGCCGAGCCGATCAGCCCGGCAAAGTGAAAACCGTGCGTCAATAGCCGGTTGCACAGTTCCAGATCCAGATTGTGTGAATAAGTCAGCACCAAGTGCTCGGCTTGAACCGGTGCGTGGCGCACGAGGTCGGCCGGGTTCGCTGCCGGAACCACGGTTACACCTGCTGGGATGCCAGCTGGAAACCGGTCGGCGGCGGTGTCTACCCAAGTGATGGCAAGATCGGGGAGAGGCGACAGCACATCCACCAGCGCCCGTCCGACATGACCGGCCCCCCAGATCCACAATTGGCGGGTCGGTGTGTGCACCGGTTCGATCATCCAGCCGTCAAGCAATTGCGGTTCAGGCGCGATACCCTGTGCGCGTGCGGTTGCCAGCAGCCGCTTGACCGACAATGGCATGTCACCACCGGCAGTCGGGCGTGCGATGACGGTATCGTCCAGGGCCTCGACGGATTTCAGGTCATAGACCTCGCTCAGCAGCGTTACGGCACCGCCGCAGCATTGCCCGAGGTCGGGACCCAGCGCATGGCGGGACAGGCGGGTTGGGCTTTGCTGAACCCGGGCGGCCTCAGCCGCCTGATACTCCAGCGTGCCGCCCCCGATCGTGCCGGATTGCCCGCCCTTCCAGACCATCATCGCAGCGCCGACCTCGCGCGGGGACGAGCCTCGGATTGCGGCAATGACCACGCGGGTCACCTTGCCATGCGTCTTGACCGCCTCCCTCAAAGTCTCCCGGTCAAATCCCATCAGGTACCTCCACGCATGCGTTGAATGGCGGTCCAGACCTCTTCGGCGGTGGCCGGGGCATTGATCGCAGGATACCCGTCGCCGCAGGCCGCAACCGCGTTCGACAACGCCAGCCAGGCCGAGATGCCCAGCATGAAAGGCGGCTCGCCCACTGCTTTTGAGCGATAGATGGTGTCTTCGCGGTTCTGACCATCCCAAAGCGCAACGTTGAACACACCCGGTCGGTCCGAACAGGCGGGGATCTTGTAGGTCGATGGCGCATGGGTGCGCAGCCGGCCTTTGTCGTCCCAGACCAGTTCCTCGGTCGTCAGCCAGCCCGCACCTTGCACATAGCCGCCCTCGACCTGCCCGATATCCAGCGCAGGGTTCAGCGAAGCACCCGCATCATGCAGGATATCGGTCCGAAGGATGCGGTTCTCGCCGGTCAGAGTGTCCACGGCGACTTCGGTCACCGAAGCTCCATAGGCGAAGTAGAAGAACGGGCGCCCGCGTCCGGCGATCCGGTCCCACTCGATCTTGGGGGTCTTGTAGAACCCGGTTGCCGACAGGCTGACGCGCCCCTGATAGGCCAGCGCTGCCGCCTCGGCAAAGCTATAGCTTTCCTCGCCCACGCTGACCCGGCCATCGGCAAAGACGACCGCCGTTGGATCGGTCTGATGCCGCTCGGCCAGATAGGCGGCCATCCGGTCGCGGATCGTGTCGCATGCGGCCTTGACCGCCATCCCGTTCAGATCGCTGCCGGACGAGGCCGCCGTGGCCGAGGTGTTCGGCACTTTGGCGGTATCGGTCGCGGTGATCTTCACCATCTCCAGCGGAATGCCGAACCGCGCGGCCGCCACCTGTGCCACTTTCTGAAACAGGCCCTGGCCCATCTCGGTGCCGCCATGGTTCAGATGGACCGAGCCGTCCTGGTAGACATGCACCAGCGCCCCGGCCTGGTTCAGATGGGTGAGCGTGAAGGAAATCCCGAACTTGACCGGTGAAAAGGCGATGCCCTTCTTGATCACGCGGTTCTGGGCATTCCACTTCTCGATCGCCGCCTTGCGGGCTGCGTAATCGCAGGACTCCAGCAAGGCTTCGGTCATGGGATGCAGCTCGAAATCGGCGACTTCCATACCGTAGGGGGTGGTGTTGCCGCCCGCGGGGACAGGGCGCACCACCGAGCGGCCGGTTTCGACCGCGCCGCGGCTGGTTAGATCCTCATGCGGATTCGGATGGCCCAGCGGCTTTTCCCGCACCGGTTCTTCAACGCCTGCATGTGCAGGTTCATAGTAGTTCCGCCGCCGCAGCTCGACCGGGTCTAGACCCAGCACATGCGCGGCGTGATCCATCACCCGCTCGATCCCCACCATGCCTTGCGGCCCGCCAAAGCCGCGATAGGCGGTTGCGGACTGTGTGTTGGTCTTCAGCCGATGGCTCTCGATCCGCGCGTTGGGCAGAAGGTAGGCGTTGTCGGAATGCAGCATCGCGCGGTCGGCGACCGGCAGCGACAGGTCCTGCGCCCAACCGCAGATGGCGTAGTGCAGGAAGGAAACACCCTGAATGTGGCCGTTTTCGTCAAAGCCGGCCTTGTAGCTGATGCGGAAGGCGTGGCGCTTGCCGGTGATGACCATGTCATCGTCCCGATCATAGCGCATTTTGCAGGCTCGACCGGTTGCCCGTGCCGCAACTGCGCAGGCCACGGCCAGCGCGTTGCCCTGGCTTTCCTTGCCGCCGAACCCGCCGCCCATCCGCCGGGTTTCGACCCGCACCGCGTGCATGGGAACGCCCAAAGCTTCAGCCACCTTGTGTTGAATCTCGGTCGGGTGCTGGGTCGAAGAATGCACCAGCATGTCGCTGCCTTCGTTCGGCACTGCCAGCGCCGCCTGACCTTCCAGGTAGAAATGCTCCTGCCCGCCGATCTCGAACGTGCCTTCGATCACATGCGACGCCTGCGCGATGGCGGCATCCGCATCACCCTTGGCATAGATGCGGGGGCCGTCCTCGAACCGGCTGTCTGCGGCCAGAGCCTCTTCGATCGTCAGGATCGGCGTTTCCTCGGCATAGTCGACCTTGCCCAACCGCGCGGCCTTGCGCGCCGCCAGATGGCTGGTGGCGACAACCAGAAACACGGGCTGGCCCACGTAATGAACGGTGCCGTCGGACAGCAGCGGTTCGTCATGGATCGAGGGCGAGACGTCATTGGCAAAGGGCAGGTCCTCAGCGGTCATCACCATCACGACCCCTGGGGCCGCGCGGACATCTGACAGGTCCATCGCCATGATCCGGCCCTTGGCGATCGGGCTTAGGCCGAACGCCAGATGCAACGTGTCCTTGGGGGTCGGAATGTCGTCAACATAGCGGGCGGTTCCCGACACATGCAGGGGTGCGGCGTCATGGGGCAGCGGCTTGGTCACGCTCATGCCGACACCTCCAGCACATTGGTCAGCTCGCCCTGATCTTCTAGGAAATAGCGTTCGAGCATCGCCTTTGCGGTCTCCAGCCGGTAGCGGGCCGAGGCACGCATGTCGCTCATCGGGGAATAGTCCTCGGCAAAGGCCGGCAAAGCACTTTGAACGGTTTCCGCCGTCCACGGGCGACCGGTCAGCGCGGCCTCAACCCGAGTCGCGCGTTTCGGCACACCGGCCATTCCGCCAAAGGCGATCCGGGCTTGCGAGACGACGCCGTCCGAAACGATTATGTTGAAACAGCCGCATACGGCCGAGATATCCTGATCGAACCGTTTGCTCAGCTTGTTGCATTTCAGCCGGTCGGGTTGACGCAGAAAGCTGACCGCTTCCACGAACTCGCCGGGCGCGCGATCCTGCTTTCCATAGTCAATGAAGAAATCTTCGATAGGGATCGACCGCCTCTCGTCGCCCTTGCGCAGGTGCAGGGTGGCCCCCAGCGCGATCAGCGCGGGCGGGTTGTCCCCGATGGGCGAGCCGTTCGCGATATTGCCGCCCACCGTAGCCGCGTGGCGCACCTGCACGCTGGCATAGCGCCGGATCATCTCGGCATAGGACGGATGCAGATCGGCCATCGCCGCGCCCATGCGGTTCATGTCCACCATCGCGCCGATGTGCACCTCGTCTTCGGTGATCGAGATCCCCTTCAGATCGTCGCAGCCGCCCAGAAAGATCACCGGGTCCAGGTTCCGCAGTTGCTTGGTGACCCAGAGGCCGACATCGGTGGCACCCGCGATCAAAGTTGCACCGGGATGGGCGGCAAAGACTTTGGCCAGTTCGTCGGATGACTTCGGCAGAAGGGGCGAGGCCGGCTTGGCCGCAACCGGCTTGTCCTTGACCCAGACCGGCACCGGCTGGTCTTCGACGGCCTTTGCCGCGCGGATGATCGGCGCATAGCCGGTGCAGCGGCACAGGTTGCCGGCCAGTTGCGTGTCGTGATCGGTCGCGCCATTTGCATGGCTCGCCACCATCGACATCACGAAACCGGGTGTGCAGAATCCACATTGCGAGCCATGAAGATCCACCATCGCCTGCTGGACGGGATGGGGCTCGCCGTCGGGCCCGCTCGCCCCCTCGACCGTGCGCACAGCCTTGCCGTGCAGTTGAGGCAGAAAAAGAATGCAGGAATTCTGCGCCTTGGCACCGGCCTCATCCGTAACCATGACCGTGCAGGCCCCGCAATCGCCCTCGTTGCAGCCTTCCTTGGTGCCGGTCAGGCCGCGATCCTCGCGCAGCCAATCCAGCAATGTGGCCGTCGGATCGACATCCGCCAGCTCCACTGTCTCTCCGTTCAGAAGAAACGTGATATTCATTCTTGAAACCCGTCGCCTTACCCGGTTGCGCCCATGGGTGCTCATGTCTCGATGCGACGTAGAGACAGAAGCGGGCTTGTAGCTTGCCTGAAGATGTTAGAAACAGCCTGTGCGCGCTGGCAAGAAAAACTGCCTGCCGAATGTACCATTTCCGATCCCATGCCTTGATATGCACCACGTCATTATTATCTAGGCATCTGAATTGAAAGAGATTTTGGTGTAACGCCGGCGGCGTCGGCTGAAGCACCTTCTGGAATCTCCGAATAATGCGCGGCTATTTTTTCAGCAATCACCCTTAACTGTTCCGTCTTTTTCCCGGGTCGCGAGTGCGATAGCCTGCCTCGTATGAGCAGTACTCCTCGATTCATCCACCTCCGAGTTCACACCGAATATTCCCTTCTTGAGGGGGCGGTGCGCCTGAAGAAACTGCCAACGCTGTGCGAGCAGATGGACATGCCCGCCGTTGCGGTGACGGACACCAACAACATGTTCGCGGCGCTGGAATTCTCGGTCACCGCAAGCGGTGCGGGTGTGCAGCCGATCATGGGCTGCCAGGTTGATCTGGCGTATGTTCAGGCGCAACCGGGGGAAAAACCCAAGCCCCCCGCGCCGATTGTACTGCTGGCACAGTCTGAGACGGGGTACGAGCATCTGATGAAGCTCAGCTCGTGCCTGTATGTGGACAAGGGCGGGCAGTTGCCGCAGGTCACGCTTGAGGAGTTGACTGCGCATGCCGATGGGCTGATCTGCTTGACCGGCGGACCGGATGGGCCCGTGGGCCGCCTGTTGCAGCAGGGCCAGCGTCCGGCGGCCGAGTTGCTGGTCGATCGGTTGGCCGCGATGTTCCCCGATCGGCTTTATATCGAACTGCAACGTCATCCCGGCGAGGATGGTCAGCCCGAGGCCGAGCGCCTGACCGAGCGCGGCCATGTGGAAATGGCCTATGCCAAGAACCTGCCTCTGGTGGCCACCAATGACGTCTATTTCCCGACTTCGGACATGTACGAGGCCCATGACGCCCTGATCTGCATCGCCGAGGGCGCCTATGTCGACCAACAGGAGGGCCGCCGCCGCCTGACCGCGCAGCATTACTTCAAATCGCCGCAGGAAATGGCCACGCTCTTTGCCGATCTGCCCGAAGCGATCGAAAACACGGTCGAGATTGCCAAACGTTGCGCCTTCATGGCCTACAAACGGGATCCGATCCTGCCGAAATTCGCCGATGACGAGGTCGAGGAGCTACGCCGCCAGGCCAACGAGGGTCTGCAGGCCCGACTGGCGGTGATCCCGCACGCTGTCCCACCCGAGGAATACCAGAAGCGTCTGGATTTCGAATTGGACATCATCGAGGGCATGGGGTTCCCCGGTTACTTCCTGATCGTTGCGGATTTCATCAAATGGGCCAAGGATCATGACATCCCCGTCGGTCCGGGTCGGGGCTCGGGCGCGGGCTCGCTGGTGGCCTATGCGCTGACGATTACCGACCTAGACCCGCTGCGTTACAGCCTGCTGTTCGAACGCTTCCTGAACCCCGAACGGGTGTCGATGCCCGACTTTGACATCGACTTCTGCATGGACCGCCGCGAAGAGGTGATCCGGTATGTTCAGCAGAAATACGGCCGCGACAAGGTTGGCCAGATCATCACCTTCGGCGCGCTCCTGTCCAAGGCAGCGGTGCGCGACATCGGGCGGGTGCTGCAGATGCCCTACGGCCAGGTGGATCGCCTGTCCAAGATGATCCCGGTCGAAGGCGTCAAGCCGGTGTCGATCGAGAAGGCCCTGAAAGACGAACCGCGTCTGCGCGAAGAAGCCCGCAACGAAGAGGTGGTCGATCGCCTTCTGACTTACGGCCAGCAGGTCGAGGGGCTGCTGCGCAACGCTTCGACCCACGCCGCCGGCGTGGTGATCGGCGACCGGCCGCTGGACGAGCTGGTGCCGCTCTATCAGGACCCCCGCTCGGACATGCCTGCCACCCAGTTCAACATGAAATGGGTCGAACAGGCCGGTCTGGTGAAATTCGACTTTCTGGGCCTCAAAACTCTGACGGTCATCCAGAACGCTATTGACCTGATCTTCAAGTCCGGGCGGCCATTGCACGTGGCGGCCGACGGTCGGCAACTTTATGAGCCGGCCGAGGGGGCCGAGAACCAGATCAACGCCATCCCGCTGGATGACCCGGCCACTTACAAGCTTTATTCCGCGGCCAAGACCGTGGCGGTGTTCCAGGTTGAAAGCTCGGGCATGATGGATGCGCTCAAGCGCATGAAACCCACCTGCATCGAGGACATCGTGGCGCTTGTCGCGCTCTACCGCCCCGGCCCGATGGAGAACATCCCGACCTATTGCGAGGTCAAGAATGGCCAGCGCAAGATCACTTCGGTCCACCCGCTGATTGACCACATTCTGGAAGAAACGCAAGGCATCATCGTCTACCAGGAGCAGGTGATGCAGATCGCTCAGGTCATGGCGGGCTACAGCCTCGGCGGCGCCGACCTGCTGCGCCGCGCGATGGGCAAGAAGATCAAAGAGGCGATGGACGCCGAACGCCCCAAATTCGAGGCCGGGGCAGCCGCGAACGGGGTAGATGCCAAGAAGGCGTCCGAGGTGTTCGACCTGCTGGAGAAATTCGCCAACTACGGCTTCAACAAATCTCACGCGGCGGCCTATGCGGTGGTCAGCTATCAGACCGGCTGGCTGAAGGCGAACCACCCGGTCGAATTCATGGCCGGTGTCATGAACTGCGATATCCATCTGACCGACAAGCTGGCGATCTATTTCGAAGAGGTCCGCAAGGGGTTGGAACTGCCCTATGTGCCGCCTTGCATAAACCGGTCGCAGGCGACGTTTGATGTGGTGGATGGCAAACTGGTCTATGCGCTGGGCGCGCTCAAGAACGTGGGCGTCGAGGCGATGAACCTCGTGGTGCAGGGCAGGGGCGACAAGCCGTTCGTCAACCTCTTTGACTTTGCCCGCCGGGTCGATCTGAAAAAGGTCGGCAAACGGCCGCTGGAGATGCTGGCCCGTGCGGGGGCCTTTGACGAGCTGGACAAGAACCGCCGCCGGGTCTTCGAAAGCCTGGAACAGCTGGTGCAGTATTCCGCCGCGATCCACGAACAGAAGAACTCGAACCAGGTGTCGCTGTTCGGCGAGGCGGGCGACGATCTGCCCGAACCGCGCCTGTCGAAATCGCCCGACTGGCTGCCCGCCGAACGGCTGAGCGAAGAATTCAAGGCGATCGGCTTCTACCTGTCCGGCCACCCGTTGGACGACTACATGCCGGCCCTGAAACGCAAGCAGGTGATGACGCTGGACGAGGTTACCGAAAAGGCACGCTCGGGTCCGTTGATCGCCAAGATGGCCGGTGTGGTCGCCGGGCGACAGGAGCGGAAATCGGCCAAGGGCAACCGTTTCGCCTTTGCCCAGCTGTCCGACCCGACCGGGGCGTACGAGGTGACGCTGTTCTCGGAAACCCTCGAGAAATCACGCGAATACCTGGAAACGGGCGCGCAGGTCGTGCTGACGGCCGAAGCCACGATGGAGGCTGACCAACTGAAGCTGCTGGCGCGCTCGGTCGGGCCGGCGGATTCAGTCGTGGCCGAGGCCGGCGCGACCGGGCTTCGTATCTTTTTGGACCAATCACAGGCGTTGTCGACGGTCGCCAGCGTTCTCGCGGATGCTGCGGGGGCGGCCAAAAACGCCTCGAAAGGGCCGATCCATTTGTGCCTGCTGGATCCAGGCTTGCCGGGCGAGGTCGAGATGGACCTGGGGCAGGAATTCCCGATCAATCCCCAGATCAAGGGTGCCATCAAATCACTGGATGGGGTCTTGTCCGTCGAAGAAGTCTAGGGTGACGGTCCAGACCGACACGTCTTAGTAGTCACGCTCGAAGAAAATCCCGATGCCGGTATCGCCGCGCCCATCTACGGTGCCGCGCACTGTCACGCTGTCGCTGACGTCCAGGTTCAGGTTCACCTCGGTGTCGCCTTCGGTGTTCACGGTGAAATCGGTGTACAGGTTGTCACTCAGATAAGCGCCGGCGCCCAGACGCCCGCCGCCGCCCTCGGTCGCGCCGACGTCGACGGTATCTACGCCCGTGGCGTCCCGAACGCCCTTGGTGGCATCGCCACCGGCACCGCTCAGCTGGGCCAGCGACGCGGCCATCTGGGCAATGACAAACGGGGACAGTTCGGAAAAGCGGTTGCCGAACAGCAGCATGGCCAGCGCCTCTTCGGCGGGGCGTTCGGGGTCCGAGAACACATCGACTGTCGGAGAATCCAGCGGGCCCGCGATTTCCAACGTCGCGGTTCCATCCGAAGTGCTGGCCGAGGATTCGAACTCGATATACGGCGTCAGGTCGCCCTGCAGGCTGACCACGCCCTTGGTCAGCGCCAGCCTCCGGCCAAGGATGTCCAGATTACCGCGGATCAGTTCGATCTGGCCCGATGGGATGACGGATTTGGTGGTGCCCTTGATGAAGATCGCACCGCCCAATTCAGCATTCACACCGCGGCCCCGCACGAAAACCGCCTTGGGGGCCAACAGGCTGATGTCGAGAGAGATGCGAGAGTCCGATTGCGACGTTTCCTCTTTTTCAACCAACTGCGCCCGTTCCCGAGTGACGTAGCTGGCATTGCTTTCGTTCACGTGTTCGATCTTCGGGATCGGCGCGGCCCCCACCGCGCCAGATGCCGCGGCCAGGTTGATATTGGTCTCGCCAAATGTGATCTGCCCGGCCAGCGAACTGTTCCCCGCCAAAGCGCCCGTCATAGCGATCTGGCCGTTCAACGTGGTCTCGTACAAAAGATTGTCGGTCAGGACGAGATTGTTGATTGCAGTTGTGATCTGCGCGTTGAACGGCGGTGTAAGGTCGACCGGGCCACTGACCGTAAATCCGCCTCCGGCGCGCATGCCGCCGCGCATCGAAATCGTTGCGCGGCTGTTGGCAAGGTCTACAGTTCCGCCGATATCGGTGATGGTCTGCCCAACGCTGGGGATCGCCATCGACGTCCCTGAGGTGGTGATCTGACCACTCAGCGACTCCAGCGCCGGCTTGCCCTTCAACGCCAGGTCGAACCGGGCCGATCCGTCGATCTTGTTGGGCGTGATGAAGATGTTTGCAATGCCCAAATTGACGCCGCCCTGTGCGGAGATGTCGGCATTGCCCGAGGCTTCGTCGTAGGTTCCCTTGACTGCACTGCTGATCTCGGCCGGTCCGGCGGCATTGGCATCAATGGTCCACACGCCGTTCTGGCGCGTTGCATTGCCTTTCGCCGTCAAGCTGCCCGGAAACTCGGGCGCAAAACGTTCGACCCGATCAAACTTGGCGTCAAAGTCCAGGTCAGCCGAGCCATCCGTATTTACGCTGCCGACAAGATTGGCATAGGACGTCTCCGGGCCGGTCACTCTGACCGTGCCCTCGACACCGCTGGATGTGGGGGCCACATTCCCGTTCACCTTCAGCGGTCCCGTCAGGGTCTGTGAAACCCGGGCGAGGTCGTCCAACGCGGCGGAGAAGCTCAGCCCGCCGCTTTCGCGGCTCAAGATGCCGGATGCGTTGGCGGACAAGGCTGTCCCTGCAAGCCGGAAGTTGCGGATGTTCAACCCTTCCTCGCCGTTCGATGCGTCGACTGTCAGCGTCGTCTGTCCGGGGATCAGCGCATCCACCGCTTGGATTCCGGTCAAGATGTCCTCTGCATTGATTTTGCCCTGCACGTCGAAGACTTTGCTGCCACGGGCCCCTCGACCGGTCACATCCGCCGTGACCGCGCCCGCCAACGTACGGCCTGCCAGTCCGGAAAAGACGGACAGGTCGGGGGCATTGACCTGCGCCTGACCGTCAAAGGCCAGGTTTCCGGTCGGATCGTCGATGGTTGCCGCGACTTGGGCACTCAGCGTGGCTGCGTCAACGGTCGCCTTGCGGATTTCGATCCGGTCACCGGTGCGGGCCCCGTCGAAGTTCAGGACAACGCGGCCGGTCACAAGCGGATCCACCTGATCCAGCCCGGTTTGCAGGTCTGTAGTCGTCACCTGCGCAGTGCCATCAAACTCAAGGGTCTGCACGGTGCCTTTGCCATCCACCTGGGCCTGAACGGCCCCCGCAAGGTCGCGCTTGGCGAGGCCGGAGAATACAGAGAGGTCCGAGGCATTCACCCGGGCCTGGCCGTCGATGGTCAGATTGCCGTTCGGAGTGGTGACCGCGCCATCCGCCCGTGCGTTCAGCGTTTCGCCGTCGATGGTGAAAGCGCGGATCAGGATGCCGTTTGCATCCCTCTTGGCGTCCAGCGTGATGTCCGTCTCGCCCGCGATGATGGGGTCGATATCGTCCCGACCAGTGGACAGGTTTTGTCCGGAAACGGCCAGCTTGCCGTCAAAACTGCCCTCCAACGGCGAGCCCGCCCCCTCGACCCGGACCGATGCCCGGCCGCCCAGATCCAATTTGGCGACCTCAGAGAACCGAGACAGATCGGACGCCTGCATCGTTGCCGATCCGTCAATCTTCAGACCGCTTTCAAGCCCGCTGACGACAGCATCGGCGGTCGCTGAATAGTCGGTTCCCCCAAGTTCGAAACCCGAGAGTCGGAGCGATTTGTCCCGTCCGTATTCGAACAGGCCATCAAGGGTTACGCGATCGCCCACCGCTGTGTTCAGAGCAGGATCAGCCAAGTCCAAACCATCCAGAGAGGCTTGAAGATCCCCAGTCAGGTCCAGACCGCCGATCTGAGTCAGGGTGCCCTGTGCGGTCACCCGCGTGTGCGCAATCTGGACTTGGGGTGTGACAACATTCTCGGTCGTCAGGCTCAGGTCCCAATGATTGCCGTTCTCGTGGTCGAACAGGGCAGAGAGCTGTGCGGCCTTGACAGATGTGTCTCCTCCACCGAATGGCAGGACCACGTCGTCCCCGGCCGGCGGCGAGATCCTTGCCTGGACGGCTGCCAGTTGCAGCGCCCCGCCTGTTCCAAGGCTGAGCTGCGCTTCCAGTTTCAAAGCTTCGGACGTGATGTCCGCCTCGGTAATCTCCAGCGCACCTTCGGCTCCGGTACGGCCATCGACATACAGACGTGTATCCGTACCGAAGAAGGTATCCATGTTGGCGGCCAAAAATGGGGTCAGGTCGCCGCCCAAGTCGGCGGTAAAGGCAATGCCTTCGTCTGCCGCCCCTTCCGTCTTTTCTATCCCGCGCAGGCGCACCTGGCCCGAGACACGGTCGACATTGTCACTGCTCAGCCCGATATCCGCCGTGAAATCGGTGATCGGACCGGACCCTTTGGCCGTCAGGCCGATGGGTGGGCTGTCCGGTATTTTCAATGCGGTCGAAATCAACCCGCCTGACGCCTCGGAGACGGTCAGGTCCAGGTCGATTTGTCGGCTTTCGTTCTGGAAACCAGCCACAAGATTTATCTGATCTCCGGCCCGGTCCAACCGGTTGATGTCCAGCTTGGTGTCCAGCGCGCCATCGGCCAGATTCAGGTTTCCGTCCACTGAAAGGTCTGCTGCAACGCCTATCAGCGGTTCGCCCAGGGACAACTCGTTGACGCGCAGTTCACCGATCTCGATCGCCACGGGCAGTTCGGGCAGTTGAAAGGGTTCGGTCTCGGCGGTGGCGGCCGGTTCGTCTGTGGTGGTCTTGCCGGGTGCGCGTGCGATGTCGATTTCTTCGGCGGTCAGGGCGTTCACGGAAAACCGGCCGCGGATCAGGGCCAGCCGGTTCCAATCCAGCTCGGCGTTTTTGATGGTCAGCCAGACTCCTTCGTCGTCGGCCACCGTGATCTCCTGGATGCGTGCGCGAGAGCTCAGCGCGCCCTCCAGCCCGATGACCCGGATATTGCGGTTGTCCCCGGATAACGTGTTCTGCAGGAAATCGGTCAGCAGACCGCCACTCTCTTCCTCTTGCGCGGCCACGGGGCCGGACAGGGCAAAGGCGGTTGCCCCGACCGCCAGAGGATATGAAAGGTAGCGCCTCAAAATGCTTGCCCGATCCCGATATAGAACTGCAGCCCGTTGCCCGTGTCACCTTGCACAGGCACCGCCAGGTCCAGCCTTAGCGGGCCGAAGCCGCCCAGATCGTACCGAACGCCAAGGCCCGCGCCCGCGTGGTACTCGGCGCCACTGCCAATGAACGAAGACGTGTCCACGATACCGTAGTCGTAAAACCCAACAAGAGACAGCTTTTCAGTGACCTTGCCGCGCACCTCGCCCGACAGGCCAAGAAAGGACTTGCCGCCGGCAATGCCCGTGCCGACGGGGACACCAAGGCTTTCATAGGGCTGACCGCGAACGGTGCCCGCGCCGCCGGAGAAGAACAGGAAATCCGGTGTGACACCATCCGCCGGGGGGCCGAGTATCGATCCAAGTTGCACCCGCCCGGCCAGCACGATCCGGCCGCCAGTGCCCAGGCTGGTATAGGCGCGACCGTCGAAAAACAGGCGCAGCCCGGTATCCGTGCCCGAGATGCCGACAAAGGGCATGAACTGGCTGTCCAGGTAATACCCGCGGGTGGCGCTGACCTTGCTGTCGCGTTTGTCCCACTCGGACCGGAACGGAATGATGAAATACCGGAACTTGCGGCCGTCACCATAGGCGTCGTCAGCGTTCGAGAAGGAAAAGCCCACAGCCGCCTCGGCATACAACTCGTCCGAGAATGTCCGCCGTGCACCATAGGTCAGCGAGGCAACCGACACGCTGTAATTGTCGGTGTTTCGGCGCTCGAGCAGCGCGCTCCAGAAGGTGTTGTCGTCCGGGCCCAGTCGGTCGGGCTGATCCAGACGCAGACCCAACCGCCCGTCGATATCCTCAGACCCGCCGATGTTTCGGATGGCGGCCTCAAAGCGTAGCCGCTGGGCGCGCCGGAACACGTTGCGGTGGGTCCAGGTGGCGGTCAGGTCGAGACCATCGCGCGAGGCCAGTTCGACCCCAAACGTCAGGCGGCGTTTGGGCAAGTCCTCGAAGGTGGCGTCGAAATCCAGCGTGCCGTCCGGGTTCGGCGTGTCCCGTTCCTGGATCGAGACGGTGCTGAACGTACCAGTCCGCCGCAGCCGTGTGCCGACCTTTTGCAACTTTTCGGGCGAGTAGACCTCGCCCGACGGGAAACCGGCGATTTTCTCGATCGAACTGTGGCGGACATCGGTGCCGCCTTCGATATACATCTTGCCGAACTTCAGGCGCGGCCCCTGATCCAGGTCGATCCGGGCGTCCAGCTGGGCCTGTGCGTGCCGGGCGATGATCTGTTGATCGCGCAGTTTCGCTTTGGCGTGGCCCGCGTCCTTCCAGGCCTGAATCCCGGCCGAAGTCGCCTGTTGAATGGCGCCGGTCGTGGCCAGCTTGCCGGGGGCAAACTCTTCGGGCAATTCCGTATCGGGGGCCAAAGGCTGAACGACTGCGGTTCCGAAATTGTACGCTTTGCCGGGGCGAATGGTGATCGTTGCCCGATTGATCTGCGCAGGAACGCTCAGCGAGCTGAGATCTGCCGCTTCTTTCCCGTCCAGCTTGATGCTGACCGACGGGCCGAAATATCCGGCATCATAGAGGATTTGTACGATCGTTCGGTAATCCGACAACGCGGCTGACAGAACTTCAAGCGGCGTGTCCAGCCCCCGGTTGTCGGCAGTCATGACCGAGGACGTTTCCTCAATCTGCTTTTTCAAGTCGTCCGACAATCCTGGCGCTGCAAGCGATGTTTCCAGTGCCATCGCACAGGTCGGGGCGAGGGCAAAAAACACACCCGCACACCAGTTCTTCAGACCGCCCCTACGTCTGCTCGCCTGCATCAAATGGCTCCACCTGTCCCGGGCCGCATTGATTTGCGCTGCTTGTCGCGGCGCCGCGATCCCTTGGAAACAGTTAGATCATCTCAAACCGCTCAGGCAAATAAATAAACGCGGATTTCCCAGTTCCCATGCGAAGTTGTGGAAAAGCTGCCGCTACAGGCCCGCGTTTCGGAACCAGCGGATAATGGCCTCGCGGTCTTCGGGTTCCATATAGGTGACGTTGGCCGGCGGCATCGCGTGGCTGACTCCAGCCTGCAGATAGATTTGCTCGGCATTGCGCGCGATGTCACCTTCGGTTTCCAGAAGAACACCCTTGGGGGCCCAGAGGATTCCGTCCCAGACGGGCTCGCGCGCGTGACACATGGAACAGCGCCCCAAGACTACGTCATGGGCTTCTTCAAAGCCGCTGGCCTGCACAAAGCGCTCCTCGAACTGTGTCAGGGGCTGCGCCTCGGCCTCTTCCAGCGGTTTGTACATCGGCGCAGTGGACAGCCACATGATGGCGATGAACAGCAGGGCCGTCACAAGCCAGGTCCAGGTCGGGTTGCCGGCCCGGGCGTGGCGTGTGTTGAAATAGTGCCGGATGGTGACGCCCATCAGGAACACCAGCGCCGCGATGATCCAGTTGTATTCGGTCGCAAAGGCCAGCGGGTAATGGTTCGACAGCATCAGGAAAACGACCGGCAGTGTCAGATAGTTGTTGTGGGTCGAGCGCAGCTTGGCGATCTTGCCGTATTTCGGGTCGGGGGTGTGGCCGTTTTTCAGGTCATCCACCACGATCCGTTGGTTGGGCATGATGATGAAAAACACATTGGCCGTCATGATCGTGGCGGTGAAGGCGCCCAGATGCAGCATCATCGCGCGGCCGGTGAAGATCTGATTGTAGCCCCAGCCCATCGCCACCAGCAGAACGAACAGCAGCAGCATAAGCAGGGTCGGGCGCTCGCCCAGCCCCGATTTGCACAGGAGGTCATAGATCAGCCAGCCCACGGTCAGCGACGCCGCCGAGATCAGGATGCCCTGCCACAGTGCCAGATCGGCCTTCTGTGCGTCGATCAGATACAGCTCGCCGCCCACCCAGTAGACGATCATCAGCAGGGCCGCGCCGCTGAGCCAGGTTGCATAGCTTTCCCATTTGAACCAGGTCAGGTGGTCGGGCATCCGCTCGGGCGCCACGAGGTATTTCTGGATATGGTAGAAGCCGCCGCCATGCACCTGCCATTCCTCGCCATCAGCAGGACCGGGGATGTCGCGGTTCAGGCCGAGGTCCAGCGCGATGAAATAGAACGACGATCCGATCCAGGCGATTGCCGTGATGACATGCAGCCACCGCACCGCAAATGCCATCCAGTCCCAGAACACGGCGAATTCATACATGCAAAGCTCTCCGATTGCTTGCCGACACACTAGGCAAACGGGGTTTTCTTCGGTATTCCCGTATATTGTCAAACTGTATCAAAAAAAACGATAAGATGTCCTATCTCGACAATATCCGTACCTTTGTCCGGGTCTATGATCTTGGCAGCATGTCCGCGGCCGGACGCGATCTGCGAATCTCGCCAGCGGTGACTTCGGCGCGGATTTCCCAGCTCGAAGATCATTTGGGTGTGCGATTGTTCCAGCGTACCACCCGAAACCTCAGCCCGACCGAGCAGGGCCGGGCGTTCTACCCCGGTGCGGTTGCGGTTCTGGATGCCGTGAACGAGGCCGAGGCGCAGGTCGTGCACCTGACCGAAGCGCCCCGGGGGTCGCTTTTTGTAGCGGCTCCACTGGGGGTCGGGCGACGGCTGTTGGCCCCTCAAGTGCCGGAATTTCTTGCCGACTACCCCGAGATTGACGTGCGGCTGCGTCTGACGGACAGGTCTGTTGATCTCACGACCGAAGGGCTGGATCTGGCGTTCTTCATCGGTCAACCCGAAGACAGCACATTGCGAATCCGCAAAATCGCGGATTGCCAGCGCGTCTTGTGTGCTGCGCCAGACTATGTTGCGCGCCGGGGCATGCCCCGGACCGGGGCGGAGCTGATCTCGGACCGGCACGAATGTCTGAATCTGCGATTCCCCGGAGCAACCGAGTTCCAATGGCTGCTGCAGACAGCCGAAGGACCCAAACGGTTTGCGGTGTCCGGGCGGTTCGAGTGCGACGATGGCGATGTTCTGACTGATTGGGCGCTGGCTGGGCAGGGGATCGCGATGAAACCCGTTTTTGAAGTGGCCGAGCATCTCAAGGCCGGGCGATTGGTGCCCGTTGCCGTCGACACGCCACCGGTTTCGGTCCAGATGGCGTGTCTCTACACGCATCGGCGTCATCAGGACCCCAAGGCGCGCCTGTTCATGGATTTCATGATCTCGCGGATCGGCGACGTGGTGCGGACGTCGCAGGTCTAAGGGGTCAGCTGCCCCGGTAGGTCGAATACCCGAATGGCGACAGTAAAAGCGGCACGTGGTAATGCGCCTCGGGGTCGGACATGCCAAACCGGATCGGTATTTGATCAAGGAAAAGAGGGTCCTCAACGGCTTGTCCGGAGGCACGTAGGTAGTCCCCCGCAAAGAAGATCAACTCGTAGATACCGGTCTTGAAAGTCTTTTCCGGCAGGATGGGACTGTCGGTGCGCCCGTCCGCGTTGGTTTCCATCTCAACCAGTTTCCGGTGCGAATTGCCGGACACCCGGTACAACGCGATTTTCAGCCCGTCGGCCGGACATCCGCGCGCCGTGTCCAGAACGTGGGTCGTCAGATAACCTGCCACGAGTTGCTCCTGCTGTTGTCTGCACGTTTCGTGTTTGGATGCCATTTTAGGCAATCCGGTTTGCATTGCCCATCTTGCGGCAAAGGCCATGGCACAGGGAACGCTGAAACAACCGGAAACAGCGTTCGGATTGATTTGATAATCCATCACGGTTTTATGGGATAAACCGAATGGAAGCCTGAAATTGAAGACGGAAAGCAGAATGCAGCCCCCCCGATACCCCCGCGACATGATTGGATACGGAGCCAACCCGCCAGAAGCCCAGTGGCCGGGCGGGGCCAAGCTGGCAGTGCAGATCGTGCTGAACTACGAAGAGGGCGGTGAAAACTGCGTGTTGCATGGCGACGCCGCTTCCGAGGCGTTTCTGTCCGAAATCGTCGGCGCCGCGCCTTGGCCGGGCCAGCGGCATTGGAACATGGAATCCATCTATGAATACGGCGCCCGCGCTGGGTTCTGGCGGCTGCATCGCCTGATGGCCGACCTGCCAGTGACCGTCTATGGCGTGGCCACCGCGCTGGCGCGCTCGCCCGATCAGGTGGCGGCGATGAAATCCGCCGGGTGGGAGATCGCCAGCCACGGCCTGAAATGGGTCGAGCACAAGGACATGCCGGAAGACGAGGAGCGCGCCCAGATCGCCGAGGCGATCCGCCTGCACACTGAGGTGGTCGGAGACCGCCCGCGCGGCTGGTACACGGGACGGTGTTCGGACAACACCGTTCGGCTGGTGGCCGAGGAAGGCGGGTTTGCCTATGTGGCCGACACCTATGCTGACGATCTGCCCTATTGGATGCACGTCAGCGGACGCGACCAGCTGATCGTGCCCTATACGCTGGACTGCAACGACATGCGCTTTGCCACGCCGCAGGGGTTCAACTCGGGCGATCAGTTCTTCGCCTATCTCCGCGACAGTTTCGATGCGCTCTATGCCGAGGGGCAGGCGGGCGCGCCCAAGATGTTGTCGATCGGTCTGCATTGCCGCCTGATCGGCCGACCGGGCCGGGTGATGGCGCTGAAGCGGTTCCTGGACTATGCGCGCGGCTTCTCCGATGTATGGTTCGCGACCCGGTTGCAGATTGCCGAACATTGGGCGGCGCATCATCCGCCGCAGGATCGCCCACGCCCCTCGCAGATGGACCGCGACGCCTTCGTGGCGGCCTATGGCGGCATTTTCGAACATTCGCCCTGGATCGCCGAGCGCGCCTGGGCGCTGGAACTGGGCCCCGCCCATGATACGGCGGGCGGGCTGCACAACGCGCTGGCGCGGGTGTTCCGTTCGGCCTCGTCCGAGGAACGCCTTGGCGTTCTGACCGCGCATCCGGATCTGGCGGGCAAGCTGGCACAGGCCAAACGCCTGACGGCCGAAAGCACCTCCGAGCAGGCCTCGGCCGGGTTGGACGCCCTGACCGACGCCGAGCGCGACGCCTTCACCGATTTGAACACGCGTTACACCGAAAAATTCGGCTTCCCCTTCATCATCGCGGTGCGCGACCACGACAAGGCCTCGATCCTGCAGGCGTTCCAGCGGCGCATCGAGAATGACCGCGAGACCGAGCTCGCCGAAGCCTGCTGTCAGGTCGAGCGCATCGCCGAGTTCCGGCTGCGCGACCTGCTACTCTCATGACGCGAGTCGTCCATATCGCGCCGCTGACGGCCCAAGCTTTTGCGCCGTTCGGTGACGTGCTCGAGGTTTCCGGTGCGCCGGACAAGATCATCAATCAGGGTCAGTGCGGGCGGTATCACGACCGGGCGGTTCTGGACTTTGCGGACGGGCGCGCGGGGATCAGCCTGTTCGACGCCAACCCACGGACATTGCCCTTTCAACTGGACATGGTCGAACGTCACCCTCAGGGCAGCCAGGCCTTCATTCCCATGTCCCACCAGCCGTTCCTGGTGATCGTCGCGCCGGATGAGGATGGCGTTCCGGGCCGGCCACAGGCCTTCGTGACGCAGCCGGGACAGGCCGTGAACTACCATCGGGGCACGTGGCATGGCGTGCTGACGCCGCTGCACGCGCCTGGCCTGTTCGCTGTAGTCGACCGTATCGGTTCGGGTGCAAACCTCGAGGAGCACTGGTTCGACACCCCTTACGAGGTGGTTGAACGCTAAGCCAATTTTGAAGCCGTCGGAGAAGCGGCAAGACCCCCATGAGAAAACAGGGAGACAGTTGAGATCATGGCCGAAACTTCGATAGGAACACCCGATCAGCTTCGGGATCCGAATTACACGCCTGCGCTGCACAAGGCGATACCACTTGGGATTCAGCACGTTCTGGCAATGTTTGTGTCAAACGTGACCCCCGCCATCATCGTGGCCGGTGCGGCCGGGTTTGGCTTCGGGTCGAACTCGCCCGATTTTCCCGAGCTGCTGTATCTGATCCAGATGTCGATGCTGTTTGCAGGGCTGGCGACCTTGTTGCAGACCATCACGCTGGGCCCGGTTGGTGCGGCATTGCCCATCGTTCAGGGAACAAGCTTTGCGTTCCTGCCAATCATGATCCCATTGGTGGCTGGCAAGGGCGTCGAGGCCCTTGCTGCGCTGTTCGGAGGCGTTCTGATCGGCGGTATCTTTCACGCCTGCCTTGGGATGTTCATTGGCAAGATTCGCTTCGCTCTGCCGCCATTGGTCACGGGCCTTGTTGTGACGATGATCGGATTGGCACTGGTCAAGGTCGGCATCCAGTATGCGGCGGGTGGTGTCCCGGCGATCGGTACGCCGGAATACGGATCGCTGCTCAACTGGTCTGCGGCACTGGTCGTCGTGATCGTCACGCTGGGCCTCAAGTTCTTTGCTCGCGGAATGCTGTCGGTGTCTGCGGTTCTGGTCGGATTGGCTGTCGGCTATGTCTACGCCCTGATGGTCGGAATGGTGACGTTCGAAACCATTGGAACAAGCTGGTCGCGGGCCGCTGGTTTCGCGCTGCCGGTGCCCTTCAAATATGGGTTCGAATTCTCGCTTGCGGCGGTGATCGGGTTCTGCCTCATGGCTTTCGTGTCAGCGGTCGAAACCGTCGGTGACGTTTCGGGCATTACCAAAGGCGGTGCGGGTCGCGAGGCCACGGACAAAGAAATCGCGGGAGCGACCTACGCAGATGGTGTGGGTACGGCGGTTGCCGGTATCTTTGGCGGTTTGCCGAATACCTCGTTCAGTCAGAACGTTGGTCTGATCGCGATGACCGGTGTCATGAGCCGCCATGTCGTCACGATTGGTGCGCTGTTCCTGATCCTGTGCGGACTTGTTCCCAAGGTCGGCGCCATCATACGCACTGTTCCGATCGAAGTTCTGGGGGGCGGCGTGATCGTCATGTTCGGTATGGTGGTGGCTGCCGGTATTTCGATGTTGTCTGACGTGGACTGGAATCGCCGCAACATGGTGATCTTCGCTATCTCGCTGTCGATCGGGCTTGGCTTGCAACTGGAACCCGGCGCGGTTCAGCATTTGCCGGACACAATCCGCATCCTGATGACAAGCGGACTGCTGCCCGCAGCGCTCATCGCCATTGTGCTGAACCTCATTCTGCCGCATGAACTGGCCGAGGAGTCGACCGAAGAGGTCTCGGGCGGAATGGCCGGTCACGGCGCTGGCAGTTTGCCGCACGACTGAAACCTGTAACTCAGCCCTGCAGCGCCAAGCGCGCTGCGGGCTATTCCAACTGGGCCATCATCCCGGCGACATCGAGCATACGGGCCGAAAAACCCCACTCATTGTCATACCATCCGAAAACCCGGACCTGATTTTGCCCGACGACACGTGTTTCCGGTCCGGCAATCACCAGCGATTCTGGTCGCGCACGCAGATCGGACGAGACCAGCGGCAAGTCGGTCCAGCCGAGCACCTTTGAAGCCTCGACGGCGCGACGCAATTCGACCAAGAACAGCTCGGGTTCCGTTCCATTTTGCAGGGTCACGACCAGATCGATGGCCGAGACGCTGGCCGTCGGCACCCGAACTGCCGCGCCCGAGATGCGGCCTGCAAGATGCGGCAGAACCACGTCGATCAGATGGGTCGCGCTTGACGTTGTGGGCACCATCGACAAGGCCCCGGCCCGCGACCGCGCCAGGTCGCCGCGCGGAGCGTCCACCATCGGCTGGCTGTTGGTGTAGCAGTGAATCGTGGTCATGTGCGCTGAGGCGATGCCCCCGATCTCGTCGATCACCTTGGCCAGCGGCGCCAGCGCGTTGGTGGTGCAGGACGCGTTCGATACAATCCGGGCATTGCCCAGCATGTCTTCGTTGGCACCCAGAACGATCGTTGTCTCGGCGGCCGGGGACGGGCCGGAAATCAGCACCTTGCTAGCCCCTGCCTGCAGGCCCCGGATTGCGACATCCGAACTGCGCGCGATACCCGTGCAATCCAGCATCACGTCCACGCCGGACAGATCGACATCGGCAAGGTCGTCGCTGTGGCTCAGTGGAATCGAATGTCCATCCACCTGCAAGGCTCCGGCGCTGGTTTCGACCGAACCGGCATAGGGGCCGAACGTGCTGTCGTACTTGAACAGATAGGCACAGGTCTCCAGCGGTGCGATGTCGTTGACCAGCACCACTTGAATATCCGAACCCGCTGGCAGGGCCATGACCTGCCGCAGGATCGTGCGGCCGATGCGGCCGAATCCGTTGATTGCGAGTTTCATGCGCAAGCTATGGCAGGCCGTTTGACCGACCTCAATGCCTGTATGGCGTCGCCGCTATCCGCAGCTGACCTGCGAGAAGAACTGGCCCGAAATATTCTGGTACATGCTTGACCGGATCACCTTGCACCCGGTTGCCTGCTGGATGGCCGCAATGGCCTGAACCGTGCGCAGGCGTGGCGGCGGGCCGAACGGGTTGAGGTTGTTGTTGTCGCGGGTCGCACGATACACGACAGGGGCATCCGCAACCTGCGTCACAGCCCATGTGCGGCTCATGACGGATACGGTTTTGGTCGCTTCCTTCGCCACGACCGGGGCGGTGTCGACGGCGACCATGAGGCCGATCATGGCCAGTGCCGTCAGAGGGGCGCGCAGTTTCATCGACCAATCTCCACGAATGAACAAAACGAAATCACCTCTGATTTCAGCAAATTCCGCCGTCCCTGTGAACCCCTGCCGACGCAAAAGCCCGTTTTCAGAACCTTTTGCTGGTCATCGTGTGGACAGTTTCAACGGCATGTGCCGATTGACGTCCTTGTAGAGCAGATACCGGAATCGCCCCGGCCCGCCCGCGTAACAGGCTTGAGGACAGAACGCGCGCAACCACATGTAGTCACCGGCCTCGACCTCGACCCAATCCTGGTTCAGTCGATAGACGGCCTTGCCCTCAAGCACATAAAGCCCGTGCTCCATGACATGCGTTTCGGCAAAGGGGATGACCCCGCCTGGTTCAAACGTGACAATGTTCACATGCATGTCATGGCGCAGATCACTTGGATCCGCGAAGCGCGTGGTGGCCCACCGACCTTCGGTGCCGGGCATTGGGGTTGGGGCGACGTCGCGTTCGTTGGTGATGATCGGATCGGGGGCCGGCAATCCGGGTACGGCCTCATAGGCCTTGCGTACCCAATGGAACCGGGCCACGGCGTCAGAGCGGTTGTGCAGGGTCCAATCGGACCCGGGCGGAATGTAGGCATAGCCCCCTGTGTCCAGCACGTGGACCTGCCCCGCAAGGGTCAGGGTAACCGACCCTTCGACGACGAAGACCACGCCTTGAGCCTCCGGGTCCGTCTCGGGCCTGTCGCTGCCGCCGCCCGGCTGGACCTCCATGATGTATTGCGAAAACGTCTCGGCAAACCCGCTGAGGGGGCGCGAAAGGACCCACAGTCGGGTTTGTTCCCAAAACGGCAGAAAGCTGGTCACGATGTCTCGCATCGTGCCTTTCGGGATGACGGCATAGGCGTCAGTGAACATGGCGCGGTCGGTCAGCAGCTGAGTCTGGTCCGGAAGCCCGCCGGTGGGCGCGTAGTAGTTTTGATCAGCCATTCCTGTGCCTCAAGCTTGGTTTGCGATTACTATGGTCGCATCAGCGGCGGGCCGATAGCGCCGGCAGTCCGATAGGTTTGTTCGGCATTATTTGAAGGTCCGGCCGCTGGGGCTTGGCCCTGATTGCATGGATGTATATTCTTGGTGCAGATCAATTTTCACGAAAGCGAGTTTCGCATGACTGTCCGGTTGCCTGCTGCCCTGTTTGCGCTGTTTTTGTCGGGTGTCGTGGGGGCGGTCGATGCCAAGCCTCTGTCCCGGATCATCGCTGAAATGGGGCTGAGCCCGGACGACTATCAGGTTCTGGACGCAACGACGTCGTCGATGCTGGCAGGCGGGACCCCAAGCGTCGGGCAGGAGCGCAACTGGGTCAACGAGAAAACGGGCACCAAAGGCACGGTCAGGATACGGGACGTGAAGGACAACTGCGTTCACTTCCAGCACTTTGTGCAGCCGTCCGGGGCGGCGCCCAACCCGGAAATCCGCACCCGTCAGTGCAAGGATGCCAGCGGCAATTGGATTCTGACGCCGTAATCGCGGCTCAGTAGCCGCGGCTGCGGTCAACCTCGTGCAGCAGGGGCTGACCTGCGCTCAGCCGCAGAAAGTTCTGGGCAACATCCGCCAACGCATCACCCAGATGCCATCCCGACACATGCGGTGTGATCGTGACCGCCGGGTGCCGCCATAAGGGGCTGTCTTTGGGCAACGGCTCTTGTGCGGTCACATCGAGAACCGCGTGCCCAGGACGACCCCGGTCAAGTGCCTCGATCAAGGCTTCCTCGTCGATCAGGTCGCCACGTCCCGCATTCAACAACTGGCTGCCGTCCTTCATCGCGCCGAGCATTTCTGCGTCAAACAAGCCGATGGTTTCGGGGGTCGAGGGCAGAATCGCGCAGACATGGTCGCAACCGCGCAGCATTCCCGGCAAAGCATCCTGCCCGTGCAGACAGGTCACATCTTCGATTTGCTTGGGCGACCGGCTCCAGCCGATGACCTGGAACCCGACATCGCGCAGCATGCGGGCGGTACGGCTGCCGATATGGCCCAGCCCCAGAACTCCGACTACGGTGTCAGATGTCAGCACCGGCGCTTTCGGCCGCCACTCGGCCCGCCGCTGAGCGTCCGCGTGAAAGCCCATGTTCCGGTGAGCGTACAGGATATAGGCCAGAAACCACTCTGCGATGCCTTGCGCCGGGGCGTCCGGTTTCAGGCGGGCCACGCGGACATGCGCGGGCAGGGCGGGGTTCGACACGATTGTCTCGACTCCGGCGCCCAACTTTTGCACCAGCTGCAGATTGGGTAGGCGGGTCGCGTGATCGTCCCGCAGGCCGACAACCGCCACCATGGTGACCTCGGCCGGGTCACCAATTGTGCTTGGCGTGCGCACATCGGCCGTTGGTGCATGTTGCCGTACTTCTTCGGCAATCTCGGCATCGCTCATCCAGTCGGACAGCCCGGTATCGATTAACAACGCCATCTGCGCCCCTCTTCCGTTTCAAATTGATTGCAAGTGACGTGCCGTCACGCGGCTGGACACAGTTGCCGCAGCTAAGCCATCCTCGGCGCAAAGGTAAAGCCCGGTTCCGGGATCTACGGAGGATTCTTCATGAACATGTCATTTGTCTTGCGCGAGGAGAACCGGGCGCTGCTGGAGCGGGTCCGCGACATGATCCGCAACGAAATCATGCCCCTGGAAGAGGAATACCAGGCCGAGATCAACAAGGGCGACCGCTGGCAGTACACCGAACGCCAGGCCGAGATACTGGAAGGCCTGAAGGCCAAGGCCAAGGCGGCCGGTCTGTGGAATTTCTGGCTGACCGACAGCGACAAGGGGTTTGGTCTGACCACGGTTGAATACGCCTATTTCGCCGAAGAGATGGGCAAGACCCCGCTGGGCGCCGAGGTGTTCAATTGTTCCGCCCCCGACACCGGCAACATGGAGGTGTTCGAGCGCTACGGCACCGAGAAGATGAAAGAGCAGTGGCTCAAGCCGCTGCTCGAGGGCGAGATCCGCTCGGCCTATCTGATGACCGAGCCGGATGTAGCCTCGTCGGATGCCACGAATATCTCGATGTCCTGCGTGCGGGACGGGGATGACTATGTTCTGAATGGCGAGAAATGGTGGTCGTCCGGCGCGGGCGATCCGCGCTGCAAGGTCTACATCGTGATGGTCAAGACCGGCGGCGACGACCTGCCCAAGCACAAGCGCCAGTCGATGATCGTGGTGCCCGCCGACACGCCCGGGATCGAGATCCTGCGCCCGATGGAAGTGTACGGCCATGACGACGCGCCGCACGGACACATGCATATCCGGTTCACCAATGTCCGAGTGCCGGCCGAGAACATCCTGCTGGGCGAGGGCCGCGGGTTCGAAATCGCGCAGGGGCGCCTCGGGCCCGGTCGTATCCATCACTGCATGCGCGCGATCGGCCAGGCCGAGATGGCGCTGGAGCAGATGTGCAAACGCGCCCTGCAGCGCGAAGCCTTCGGCAAGAAGCTGGCGCAACTGGGTGCCAATTTCGACATCATCGCCGAGTGCCGGATGGAGATCGAGATGGCCCGCCTGCTGTGTCTGAAGGCCGCGTGGTACATGGATCAGGGCGATGCGCGCGCGGCGGCCCCGTGGATCAGCCAGATCAAGGTCGTGGCACCGCGCGTTGCGCTGAAGGTAATCGACGAGGCGGTGCAGATGTTCGGCGGGCAGGGCGTCAGCCAGGATACGCCGCTGGCCACCGCCTGGACGCATGTGCGCACGCTGCGGCTGGCCGATGGCCCGGATGCGGTGCATCGCCGTCAGGTGGCGCGGGCCGAACTGAAAAAGCATACCCAGGAAAAGATCTGAGATGCAGGACGCGGCGATGCAGCCAGTGGTGGGTAAGACCGCTTATTTCCGGGTCGCGCCCGACGGGGCCTTTGTCGGAAATGACCCGGCGCGCGGGCCGTGGTCGGCTGACCACTGTCATGCCGGCCCGGTTGCGGGCCTGATCGTGCGCGCGGCCGAGATCGAGGTCGGCCCCGACAAGATGCTGACCCGCCTGACCGTCGATCTGCTGCGCCCGCTGCCTCTGTCCGGTCTTCGCGTGGCCGCCGAGACCGTGCGCCACACCAAGACGCTGGCCACCACGCGCGTCACGGTGCATGACCTGGACGATACGCTGTGCGCGACCGCCACCACGATGCATCTGGCGCGCCGGGATCTGGGGCCGGTGCCGAATGTGGCGATCCAAGGCCCCGACCTGTCGCAGATCGAAGACGGCCCGTTTCCCATCGGCGAAATGCGGCATGACCTGCCCGGCTTTGCCCATCATTCCGAGGTGGCCTATCCCAAAGGCGGCAACCAGGGGGCGGGGCCGAAAACCATCTGGATGCGCACCCCGCTTCTGCTCGAGGGTGAAACCCCCTCGCCGATCCAGTCGTTGTGCCCGCTGGCCGATTGCGGCAACGGAATTTCGTGGAATGCGCCGACCTCGGAAATGGGGTTCATGAACACCGACCTGACGGTGCAGATCCACCGCGAGCCGACCTCCGACTGGCTCGCCTCGGACTCCGTGTCGCACTGGCAGCCCAGCGGCATCGGGATGTCGCAGTCGGTTCTGTACGATACTCAAGGCCCGATCGGCACGGCGCTGCAGACGCTGGTCCTGTTTCCGCCGAAATGAGCGGCAAAATCCGTGCTTACCGCCGAACCGCGTTGCCAGCGCCGGTCGGGCACCCTATCTTCGCGTTCATGCGCTGGATACCCACCTTGTTCGCCTGTTGCCTGCCGTTTACCGCGGTGGCGCACCCGCATGTCTTCATCGACACCGGGCTGGAGTTCATAGTGGACGAGTCGGGCAACCTGACCCATGTCCGCGTCACCTGGGCCTATGACGAGTTCTACTCGCTGCTAGTGCTTGAAGACATGAGATTGGATCAGGACGGCGACGGCGTGCTGTCCGAAGCCGAAGAGCAGCGCCTCGCCGGTTTCGACGCGCAGTGGGTCGAAGGATACAATGGCGATCTGGTCATCCTGGCCGCCGATCAACCGGTTGCCTTGTCCGGTCCGCTGGAACCGCGCGCCACGACCGAGGATGGTCGTATCGTGACAACCCATCTGCGCAAGGTCGAGGGCGACCCTTTGCCCGCCCAAAGCCTGTCTGCCAAACCCTATGACGAGACATTCTATACCGCCTACGAAGTGACGCGTCCGGTCACCGTTTCCGGGCCTGAATCCTGCCGGATCGACAGGTTCGAGCCGGATATCGACGGCGAACTGGCCCAGATGCAGGCCTTTCTGCTGACCCTGGACGCCGACTATGACCTCGAGGAGAACGACATCCCCCTGGTCGGTGAACGCTTTGCCACCGAGATCCGCGTTTCATGTCCCGCTACCTGATCCTGCCGGTCGGCCTGGCAATAGCGCTGCTGCTGTGGTTCTGGGGCAGCGGAGGCTTTGACAACCTCGCGTCCTGGGCCGCGGGCGAGCAGCGGGAATTTCAGAACCAGATCGCCCGAGCCCTTCGGGCCGCGCGGGCCGAACAGCCCGAGGCCGTGGCCACGCTGCTGGCCGTCTGTTTTGCCTATGGGTTCTTCCATGCGGTGGGGCCGGGGCATGGTAAGGTGCTGATCGGAGGGTACGGGCTGGGCCGCAATGTCGCATTTCTGCGCCTGTCGGCGATCAGCGTGCTGTCCTCGCTGGGGCAGGCCGTGACGGCCATCGTTCTGGTTTATGCAGGCGTTCTGGTGTTCCAGATGTCGCGGCAAAGCCTGGTCGGCACCACCGAACAGATCATGGCCCCGGTCAGCTATGGCGCGATCGCGGCCATCGGGCTGTGGCTGGTTCTGCGATCGCTGCGCAGTTTCGCCCGGCGCGGTCGTGCGGACAGTGCTCCGCATGACCATCACCATCATCATGATCACGGGCATCACCACCACGACGGCGAAGTCTGTTCCGATTGCGGGCATCGTCACGGCCCCACCGCCGAAGAGGTGGCCCAGGTCGGCAGCCTGCGCGAGGCGCTGATCCTGATCGCCGGTATCGCCGCGCGACCCTGTACCGGGGCCTTGTTCGTGCTGATCCTGACCTGGCAGATGGGCATCGCGATGGTCGGCATCGCCGGGGCCTTTGCCATGGCGCTGGGCACCGCGACCGTCACCACCCTGGTTGGCTGGACGTCGTTCGGGTTGCGGGGCGGGTTGCTGGCCTCGGCCTCGGCCACGCGGTTCGCGGCCGTGTTGGCACCCACGATCGAACTGGTGGCCGGGCTGCTGATCGCAGTGATCGCGGGCGGATTGCTGCTGCGCGCGCTCTGACGTCAGTCGAAAACAGGATCGGGATAGCCCACCCGCGCCAGGTACAATCCTTGCGGCGGGCAGACCGGCCCGCAGGCCGCGCGGTCGGCGGCCTCGAGCGCATCGCGCACGTCCTGCGGTGTCCAAGCGCCCGCGCCGACCCGTTCCAGCGTGCCGACGAAACTGCGGACCTGGTTGTGCAGGAAGGACCGGGCGCGGACGTGGAAATGCACCTCGGGGCCGGAAAAGCCCTGAACCTGTTCGACGCGCAGCTCGTCCAACGTCTTGACCGGGCTGGCCGCCTGGCAGATCGAGGACCGGAAGGTGGTGAAATCGTGCCGCCCGATCAGCATGTCGGCCCCTTCCTGCATCGCGGCGACATCCAGCGGATGCCCGATCTGCCAGACCTGGCCCTTGTCATGGGTCGCGGGCGCACGGCGGATCAGGATGCGAAACAGGTATTGCCGCTCGATGGCCGAGAACCGCGCATGCCAGTCATCCGCCACCCGCGCGGCCTTGAGAATCGCCACCGGCAACGGCTTGAGGTGATAGTTCAGCGCCTCGGACAGGCGGAACGGGTCCCAGTCTTTTTCAAGGTCGCAATGGGCCACTTGCCCCAGCGCGTGAACACCCGCATCCGTGCGCCCCGCGGCTGCGATCGTGTGTGCCCCGGGCTGCAGTTTCGACAAGGCCGCCTCGATGGCGCCCTGGACCGAGGGCAGCTCTTTCTGCCGCTGCCATCCGGCAAACGGCTCACCTTGGTATTCGACTTTCAACGCGTATCTGGGCATGGGCTGCTGGTACCCTGCCGGAGGCGCCCGGGCAAGGGCAGGCGGCAAAAGCGCTGGCAACCGGGGCAGCGGCTACCTATCTTGGGACAAACAAGAAATGCGGGGCGGCGGTTTGGTCATCTCATCACTGGCAGACAGTCTTGTGCGCGGCGTCGAATCCGTCGGCGACCGCGTGTCCGAGACGTTTTTCGAACCGGTCGTGCGGCTGGGCGTCACCGGTCTTGCGCGGTCGGGCAAGACGGTGTTCATCACGTCGCTGGTGGCCAACCTGCTGGACCGGGGGAGGATGCCCGGCCTGGTCGCCCAACAGGAGGGGCGCATCAACGCCGCCTACCTGCAGCCGCAGCCCGACGACACAGTGCCCCGGTTCGATTATGAATCGCACCTGTCGGCCCTGACCGGGCCTCAGCCCCATTGGCCCGACAGCACCCGCGCCGTGTCCGAGCTGCGCCTGTCGTTCAAGGTTCGCCCCGCCGGGTTGCTGGCCGGCCTGCAGGGGCCGCGCACCGTGCATCTGGACATCGTCGACTATCCCGGCGAGTGGCTGCTGGATCTGGCACTGCTCGAAAAAACCTATGACGACTGGTCGCGCGAAACGTTGGAGCGGATCGCGCAGCGTCCGGCCGCCGCCGATTTCCTGGCCCAGATCAAATCCGTTGATCCGGCCGACCCCCATGATGAACCCACCGCGCAGGCCCTGGCGCGGGGCTTTGCCGACTATCTGACTGCCGCGCGGGATGCGGGGTTTTATGACTGCACGCCGGGCCGGTTCCTGCTGCCGGGCGATCTGGCCGGGTCGCCGGTGCTGACCTTTGCGCCGTTGCCGGTCGAGAGCGCCGCGCGCCGCCGCAGCCTGCACCGCGAGATGGATCGCCGGTTCGAGGCCTACAAATCGCAGGTAGTGAAGCCCTTTTTCCGGGATCATTTCGCCCGGATCGACCGGCAGGTGGTGCTGGTGGATGCGCTGGGCGCGATTCACAAGGGTCCGCAGGCGGTCGAGGACATGCGCCGCGCCATGGGCGACATCCTGTCAGCCTTCCGGCCCGGCCGCAACGCATGGCTCAGCCAGATGTTGCTGGGCAAGCGGGTCGAACGCATCCTGTTCGCGGCCACCAAGGCCGATCACCTGCACCACCTGCAACACCCGCGCCTGACCGCGATCATGGAGGCCCTGACCCGCGAGGCGCGCGACCGCGCCAGGTTCGCCGGGGCCGAAACCGCCGCAATGTCCATCGCCGCGCTGCGCGTGACGACCGAAGAGATCCGCAATCACAACGGCGTCGAACTGCCCTGCGTGCGCGGTAGTTTGGAGAATGGAAAACAGGCGGCCTTCTACCCCGGAGAGCTGCCCGAAGACCCCGCCCATCTGCTGGGCCCTGCACGCAAGGGGGCCGACACCTGGCTGGGCGAGGATTTCGGGTTCATGACCTTTGCCCCGGCGAATCTGTCGCTGCGCCCCGGTGACGGCCCGCCGCATATCCGGCTGGACCGCGCCGCGCAGTTCCTGATCGGAGACCGGCTGTGACTGTTACCCTCAGGCCCGCGCGCAGCCTCGACGCCGGGGCGATCGGAGAGATCCTGCACGGCTTTGCACTCGAAAACGACTGGATGCCCGAGCTGCATACCGGGGCCGAAGCCATCGCCTTTTGCGGGCGGATGATTGACAATGGATGGGTCACGGTTGCCGAACAGGGCGGCAAGGTCGCAGGCTTTTTGGCCATGGACGGAACCGAGGTTCATTGCCTGTACCTAAGCCCCGCCGCGCGGAATCAGGGGATCGGCACACAACTGCTGGACAGCGCCAAGGCAGGTCGCCGAGAACTGGCGCTGTATGCGTTTCAGGCCAACACGGGCGCGTGCCGGTTCTACGAACGGCACGGCTTTGTCGAAGTGGCCCGCAGCGACGGGGCCGACAATGATGAACAACTGCCGGACATTCGGTTCGTATGGCGGAAAAAGGAGTGACGCATGGCCAAGGGTCCGGTTCTGATCGAGCTTGACGAGGATGCCCCGGCCGCCGACGTGTCGAAGGCCGCGCCGGTACCGAATATCGCGCCGCCCCAGGGGCAGGCGATGCAGGCCGCGGCCCGGCTGGCCGCGCGCAAGCCGTCGGTTCTTGGGCGGTGGTTTTGGGGGCTGGCGGTTGCGGTCGTGGGGGCGGCGGTCTCTGTCGTCGCATGGAATTTCGCCACCTCGTTGATCGCCAGCGTGCCGGTGCTGGGCTGGATCGTGACCGGCCTGATCTGCGCGCTGGTGCTGGTGGCCCTGCTGATCGCGCTGCGCGAACTGGCCGCGCTGGGCCGGCTGTCGCGGGTGGACGGGATGCGCCGCGCCGCCGATGCCGCGCTGGCCGATGCCGATCTGGCACAGGCCCGGGCCGTGACGCAGCGCCTGATCGCGTTCTATCGCGGGCGCGAGGATACGCGCTGGGGCCGCGACCGTCTGGTCGAACGGATCGAAGAACAGTTCGACGCTTCGGGCCTGCTGGGACTGGTCGAGGATGAATTGCTGGCCCCGCTCGACGCCGCCGCCAGCCGCGAGGTCGAGGCCGCCGCGCGCCAGGTCGCGACGGTGACGGCGCTGGTGCCGCTGGCGCTGGCCGATGTTGCGACGGCGCTGCTGGCCTCGCTGCGGATGATCCGCCGGATTGCCGAGATCTATGGCGGGCGGGCCGGGTTTCTGGGGGGCTGGCGGTTGACCCGTGCGGTGTTCGTTCACCTGGTGGCCACCGGCGCGGTGGCCGTGGGTGACGACCTGCTCGAACCGGTTCTGGGCGGGTCGGTCCTCAGCAAGCTGTCGCGCCGCTTTGGCGAAGGACTGGTCAACGGCGCCCTCAGCGCCCGCGTCGGCGTGGCTGCGATGGAGGTCTGCCGCCCGCTGCCCTTCTCGGACCGGCACAGGCCGTCGACCCGCGGCATGGTTTCGCGCGCGCTGGGCGGGCTGTTTTCCAAGGGTTGATCTGCCGCAAAGCCATCGGGCCGCCACGCAGGGCACAATCTCTTGGAAGGGAGACCAGCCATGGCGGATCACGGCCACACCCAACAGGAAATCGCAGACCGGATCGACGCCCCACCCGGGCGCGGGGTCCTGCGTGACGTGGTATATGGCGGGATCGACGGATCGGTGACCACGCTGGCCATCGTGGCAGGCGTGGCCGGGGCCGGGCTTTCGCCCTTTGTCATCGTGGCCTTGGGCTTGGCCAACGTGCTAGCCGACGGGTTCTCGATGGCGGCGGGCAATTACTCGGGGACCAAGGCCGAGTTGGACAATATCCGCCGGATCCGCGCTATCGAAGAGCGCCACATCCGCCTCTACCCCGACGGCGAGCGCGGCGAGGTGCTGGAGATCCTGTCCCGCAAGGGTTTGTCAGGCCGGGTGCTGGAACAGGCAACCGACGCGATCACCGCCGATCGTGACACTTGGATCAACCTGATGATCGAGGGCGAATACGGGCTGGGCAGCGTCGATCCGCATCCGCTCAAGGCCGCTGCGGCCACGTTCGCGGCCTTTGTCGTGGCCGGCATGGTTCCGCTCGTGCCGTTCCTGTTGGGTGTTCAGGGCGCGTTTCCAGCCTCGGTCCTGATGACACTGGGCGTTTTCTTTGCCATCGGCGCGATGAAAAGCCGGTGGTCGCTGGCGCCTTGGTGGCGCTCGGGGCTTGAGACGCTGGCGATTGGTGGAGCGGCGGCGGCAATTGCCTATCTCGTCGGGTCTCTGTTCCATCCTTAGATCACTGGCGTCAGATCGCAACAGGCTGAAACCATTCGGGATTTCCCGACTGTCTTGCCGCGCCTGGACAGGATAGCCTGTAATGCAGATTTGCCCGGAGGTGCGGTTTGGAATCTCTGCTTGTTCTTGTTGGCCTGGTCGTTTTGGCGATGCCGGTATCTATTGTCGTCTTGCTGGTCGGCCATGCCCGTCTGCGGCGGCGGGTCGAGCAGTTGGAGAGTCGGTTGGGTGCCGAGCAGCAACCGGACGCGGAGCGGCCACCAAAGACGCAGTCCGCGCCAATCGAAGCGCCGACGCCTGAACCGCGGCCGGCCCCTTGGGGTTCACCGAAACAGGAAAGCCCACCGACGCCGGACCAACGGCCTGACCCTGAAGAGTCGGCAGCTGTTACTGAGAGTGCATCGCCTCCGGCGGCAGTGGTGTTCCGCGCCGAGCGGTTCGACGATCTGGGCGCGTGGCTGCGCGAGAACTGGTTCTATGCCGTATCCGCTCTGTCGCTGGCGCTGGCGGGGATCTTCCTCGTGCAATACGGGGTCGAGAACGGTTTGCTGCCGCCTACCGCGCGCGTGTTGGCGGCCCTGGGCTTCGGCGCGCTGCTGATCGTGGCGGGTGAAATTGTGCGGCGTCGGTATGGCGATGACGAGTCGTCGGCCACCGCCTACCTGCCTTCGGTATTTTCCGGCGCGGGGCTGGTCACGCTGTTCGGCGGTGTGCTGGCGGCGCGTCAGCTCTATGACTTGATCGGCCCCGAGGCGGCCTTGGCAGGCATGATCGCCATCGCTCTAGTCGGGCTGGTACTTGGCTGGTTCCACGGCCCGCTGCTGGCGGCGATCGGGTTGATCGGCGCCTTTGCCGCGCCATTCGTCGTGGGTGGCGGCTCGGCTGACCCGTCTTGGCTGTACGTATATTTCTTCGTGATCACCGGGCTGGGGCTAGGGATCGACACGGTGCGGCGCTGGGCCTGGGTGTCGGTGATGTCGCTGGTGGGCGCCTATTTGGCGGGCCTTTTGCTGGTGATGGGTTCGCCGATCACGGAATCGGCTTTCCTCGTCTACATGGCCGCCGTGGCCGTGATCGCCATTGCCATTCCCGCCCGGCGGATCTGGCCCGACCATGACGGCGCGATGTTCAGCGAAATCCTTGTCAGAAAAGCCAGTGGTCCGTGGCCCGAATTTCCGACGCGCCTGGCCTTTGGGGCGGTGCTGGCAAGCTCGGCCATTCTGGCACTGCAATGGGCGGATACGAGCGGTGAGTTCTGGCTGGGTGTGATCCTGCTGGCCGGGCTGACTTTCGCCCTGCTGATCTGGGCAAAGGACGCGCCGGCCCTGCAGGACATGACCGCGCTTCCCGCCCTGGCTCTGGGTGGTTTCGTGTTCACGCATGGATTTGATGGCGGCGCGGTGGCGCGTGGGTTCTGGCAGACCTATTCCGAAACGCCCGAGGCTGCTTTTCCGTTGGCCGTGACCTTGCTGGTTGCGTTGGGCGCGATGATCTCTCTTCTGGCGGCATGGCGGTCGTTTCGGGGTGGGCGGTACCCGCTGGTCTGGGCCGGTGCCGCCGCGCTGTACGCCCCGGCGCTGGCCATCGCGCTTGAGCTTGGCTGGCGTCCTGCCAGCGTGATGGGCGCCTACCCCTGGGCCTTGCATGCGGTCGCGCTTGCGGCGCTGATGGTGGTACTGGCCGAGCGCTTTGCGCGTGTGGATGGCGAGGCCCGGATGCGTCCGGCTTTGGCCACGCTGTCGGCCTTGTCCTGCTTGACCTTCGGCTGCGTGATCGTGCTCAGCTCGGCGGCGCTGACCATCGCTTTCGTGGTCACGATCATCGCGGCGGCAGCGCTGGACCGGCGGTTCAACCTGCTACCGATGAGCTGGTTCATCTGGGTCGGCGTTGCCACCGTCACGTTCCGACTGATCCTGAACCCGGGCCTGGACTGGGCGCTGCACGCGCCGGTTGTGGAAATGGCGCTGGTCTATGGGGCTGCGGTTGCAGGTTATCTTGCCGCATGGTGGATGCTGCGCCCGTTGGACCGCCCGGTCGCCAATGTCATGCTGGACAGCGCAGCGTGGGCGACGGGCGGCGTTCTGGTGTCTCTGCTGCTGTTGCGCTGGCTGGAAGGGCTGGGCGAGGGCGGTGCCGACGACAGCCATTGGGGGCTGGGCCTGCTGTCGGCCATTTGGCTGCTGCTGGCCTTTGTGCAGGTGCAGCGCTTTGCGCTGGGCGGGCGACTGAACTGGGTTCGGGTCGCACTGGGCGTGTTCTTTGCCGCGCATGGCCTGTTGTGGCTCGCGCTGGCTGCGACAGTGGCCAACCCTGTTTTGCGTTTTGGGGCAGATCCTGTTCTGGGGCCTCCGATCGTGAACACGCTGGCCATTGCCTATCTGCTGCCGGCCCTCGTCATCGGCCTGTCCGCGTGGCGGATCCCCACGATGCCGGCGCAGTTGCGGCTGGCCTGTCAGGGGGTGACCATTGCGCTGGGCGCCTTGTGGCTGGGCCTGACCATCCGGCATTTCTGGCAGGGCGCGGCAGGGATGTATGAAGGCAACGGCGTATCCCAGCCTGAGCTCTATACTTACACGCTCGCCCTGCTGGTGATCGGCGCGGCGCTGTTCTATCAGTCGCTGGCGCGTCGGTCGGACCTGATGCGCAAGGCCGGGCTGGCGGTGATCGGGTTGGCGGTGGCCAAGGTGTTCCTGATCGACATCTCGGGGCTGGGCGGTTTGATCCGGGTGTTTTCGTTGCTGGCCTTGGGGCTGGCGCTGGCGGGTCTGGCCTGGCTGAACCGCTGGGCCAAGCTGCGCCATTCGCCGCAGGGGCCGGAAGCTCTGGACCAATAGGCGCAACCGGCCTATAAGCCCGGCCATGCAAGACGTTCTGGCCATTATCATTCGAATTATTTCCCCGGCGCTCTGAGTTTCCGAGACGCCGGGCAAAGGTGCTTGAGTTCATCGCACCGACCGCTTCGATCCAAACACGCCAAGATCATCCAAGGGACGCCTCTCCATGTGCGCCGACACGACCCAGACACCCGACTACAAAGACACGCTGAACCTGCCCCGAACCGAATTCCCCATGCGCGCCGGCCTGCCCAAGCGCGAGCCCGCATGGCTAGACCGCTGGGAGAAGATCGGCGTCTATGACCGCCTGCGCGACAAACAGGGTCGCAAGCCCTTCACACTGCATGACGGCCCGCCCTATGCCAACGGGCACCTGCATATCGGCCACGCGTTGAACAAGACGATCAAGGACATGATCGTGCGGTCGCATCAGATGATGGGCTTTGATGCGCGCTATGTGCCCGGCTGGGACTGTCACGGCCTGCCGATCGAATGGAAGATCGAGGAACAGTACCGCAAGAAGGGCAAGAACAAGGACGAGGTTCCGGTCATCGACTTCCGCCAGGAGTGCCGCAAGTTCGCCGAAGGCTGGATCGACATCCAGCGCGAGGAGTTCAAGCGCCTGGGCATCACCGGCAACTGGGCCGATCCCTACGTCACTATGGACTATCACGCCGAGGCGGTGATCGCGGACGAGTTCATGAAGTTCCTGATGAACGGCACGCTGTATCAGGGCTCGAAACCGGTGATGTGGTCGCCGATCGAGAAGACCGCCCTGGCCGAGGCCGAGGTCGAATATCACGACAAGGAAAGCTTCACCATCTGGGTGAAGTTCAAGGTGGTGAACACTGGTGACACCACGCTGGACAACGCCTATGTTGTGATCTGGACCACGACGCCCTGGACCATGCCGTCGAACAAGGCCGTGGTCTATGGCAAGGATATCTCGTACGGGCTGTACGAAGTGACCGCCCGCCCCGAGGAATGCTGGGCCCGGATCGGTGACCGCTACCTGCTGGCCGACAATCTGGCCGCCGACGTGTTCGCGCGGGCGCGACTGGACGACACCATGTACCGCCGCCTGTGTGACGTCACCCAGGACGATCTGGCCAAGATCCAGCTGCAGCACCCGCTGGCAGGGGCCGAAGGGTCCAACGGCGAATGGGACGACATCCGCGATTTCCGCGCGGCCGATTTCGTGACCGATACGGAAGGCACCGGCTTCGTCCATTGCGCGCCCTCGCACGGGATGGAGGAATTCGAGCTGTACCGCGATCTGGGCATGCTCGAGCAGGTCATCACCTACAACGTGATGGACGATGGCAGCTTCCGCGCTGACATGCCGTTTTTCGGCGGCAAGTACATCCTGTCGCGCAAGGGCGGCGAGGGCGATGCGAACAAGGCTGTGATCGACAAGCTGGCCGAGGTCGGCGGGCTGCTGGCGCGTGGCAAGATCAAGCACAGCTATCCGCATTCGTGGCGGTCCAAGGCGCCGATCATCTATCGTAACACACCGCAATGGTTCGTGTCCGTCGACCGCAAGCTGGACGACGGCATGGACGAAATGGGCGACAACATCCGCGAACGCGCCCTGCGCTCGATCGACGAGCTGGTGAAGTGGACGCCGCCATCGGGCCGCAACCGCCTGTATTCGATGATTGAGGCGCGCCCCGACTGGGTTCTGTCGCGCCAGCGTGCCTGGGGTGTGCCGCTCACGTGCTTCACCAAGAAGGGCGCTCTGCCCACCGACGCGGACTATCTGCTGCGCAACGCGGATGTGAACACCCGCATCAAGGCCGCGTTCGAAGAACACGGTGCCGATGTCTGGTACACTGACGGGTTCAAACAGCAGGTTCTGGACGGCATCGTGAACCCCGACGACTATGACCAGGTGTTCGACGTTCTGGACGTTTGGTTCGACTCGGGCTCGACCCATGCGTTCGTTCTGCGCGACCGTGAGGATGGCACTGACGACGGTATCGCCGATGTCTACATGGAGGGCACCGACCAGCACCGCGGATGGTTCCATTCCTCGATGCTGCAAGCCTGCGGCACGATCGGCCGTGCGCCGTATCGCAACGTGGTCACGCACGGGTTCACGCTGGACGAGAAGGGCAACAAGATGTCCAAATCGCTCGGTAATACCATCGTGCCGGAAGAGGTCGTCAAGCAATACGGTGCCGACATCCTGCGCCTGTGGGTGGCCCAGACCGACTATACCGCCGACCAGCGGATCGGGCCGGAAATCCTGAAAGGGGTCGCTGACAGCTATCGCCGGCTGCGCAACACGATGCGCTTCATGCTGGGCTCGCTGGCCGATTTCACCGAGGCCGACCGGATCGACCCGGCCGAGATGCCGCGTCTGGAACGCTGGGTGCTCAGCCGCCTGGCCGAGTTGGACGAGCAGGTCCGCAAGGGCTATGCTGCGTTCGACTTCCAGGGCGTGTTCAGCGCGGTGTTCAACTTTGCCACCGTTGACCTGTCGGCCTTCTATTTCGACGTGCGCAAGGATGCGCTTTATTGCGATGGCGACACCCCGCGCCGCCGGGCCGCGCGCACGGTGCTGGATATACTGTTCCACCGACTGACCACCTGGCTGGCGCCGGTTCTGGTCTTTACGATGGAAGAGGTCTGGCTCGAGCGGTTCCCGGGCGACGACAGCTCGGTGCATCTGGTCGACTTCCCCGACACGCCTGCCGATTGGCGCGATGCCGAGCTCGAGGCGAACATGGCCAAGATCCGCCGTGTGCGCCGTGCGGTGACCGCCGCGCTGGAAGTGCAGCGCCGCGACAAGGTTATCGGCTCCAGCCTCGAAGCCGCGCCGGTCGTGCATGTCGAGGATGCCGAAACCCGCGACCTGCTGGCGACCTTCGACGTGGATGACCTTTGCATCACTTCGGGCCTGACCGTCACCGCCGACCCGGCCCCGGCCGAGGCGTTCCGCCTGCCCGAGATCGAGGGCGTCGGCGTCGTGTTCGAAAAGGCCGAAGGGGCCAAATGCCAGCGCTGCTGGAAGATCCTGCCGGATGTGGGACGTCACGCCCACCCCGGCGTCTGCGGCCGATGCGATACGGCGCTGAGCTGAAAATGATCCCTGAAACCCGCGCCATCGCGCGGGGGTTTTTCTTGCGGCTTGCGACGCACCCGCCGATCTGAAACTCTGCGCCCATGCCGATGATTGCAGTGGAAACCCAGTTCGGATGCCTTGGGATAGAAGAAGAGGACGGTGCCATCACCAGTCTGGTGTGGGACGGTCACACAACGGGTGAGAAGACCCCGCTGCTGATCGAAGCGGGGTTACAAATCAGGGCCTATGCCGAGGGCCGGTTGCAAAAGTTCGACTTGCCACTGCGTGTCGTTGGGTCCGAATTCCAGAAACAGGTCTGCGACTTGATGTCCGCGATTCCTTTCGGTTACACGCGGACTTACGGTGATATCGCGCATGATCTTGGGTGTCCGGCGCAAGCTGTCGGGCAGGCCTGTGGTGCCAACCCGATTCCGGTGATCATTCCCTGTCACCGCGTTCTGGCGGCAAGCGGCCTTGGGGGGTTCTCGGGGCAGGGCGGGGTTGAGGGCAAGGTTGCCCTGTTGCGTCACGAGGGGGCTGCCAGCCTGCTGATCTGACCACCGGAATCCGGTTGCAATCTTTCGCAAAGCGTCCCAACCTGAGACAGTTTTCGAACCCGAAGGACTACAATTCATGACTGCGAAAATTGACCCCGCCGCCCGGAAGAAGGCCATCATTGACCAATTGATGGCGTTGGAGGCACAGGAGTTGGCGACGGCGCAGGCGCACCACGATGCCTTTCAGAAAGAGTCCCAATTGGATGACCGGGAAGGCCACGACAAGGATGATATCGCGGCATCGCGCGAAAGCGCCGATCTGGCCGCCGCGTTTGACGGGCCGGTGCATGCGCATCATGCCAAGATTGACGTGATCGAAAACACCGATTTCAGCCTGACGGATACAGTGCAGCCAGGCGCCGTGGTCTGGCTGGGCGACCGGCATTTCGTCGTCTGCGTGTCGACCACCAAGTTCGACGTAGATGGTGAACCATATATGGGGATTTCAACCCAAAGCCCGATCTATCTGGCCATGGCCGGAATGCGCAAGGGGGACGTCTTCACCCACAATGGCACCGAGTTCGAGATCCGGGAAATCCTCTGACCTGTGATTTTCGCCCGTTGGGGCCGCGTCTCAGTCGCGGCTCGGCGGCATGATTTGCTGGGCGATCCCTGCCGAGACCAGGTACAGACTGGTCACCACCAGACCCCAATGCGCCCAGCTTTGCGGGTGAAAATCCACCCAAGCGGCCCATCCGGCGAAAAATGTCCATGCGAAGGCCATGGGCAGGGACAGGTTGCGCCAGCGTTCCGTGCGCACGGGGTGAATGAATTTCAGGGGCAGAAACATTGCAACGGCCAGCAGCGCCACAAGGACGAGGCTGAACCAGAAGTCGGGCTTTAGCGCAAAGATCACCACCACGACCATGTTCCAGCAACCGGGAAAACCGGAAAAGGAATTGTCCTTTGTTTTCATACGCGTGTCGGCAAAATACATCGCGCTGGCGAAGGTGATGACGATGATCGCGAACCAACCGGTCCAGCCGTCCATCAAGCCGGATTTGAACAGCGCATAGGCCGGAATGAAGACGTAGGTCAGATAGTCGATGATCAGGTCCAGCAGGACACCGTCGAACTCGGGCGCGTTCTTTTTGACGTGATAGTGCCGCGCCAAAGGGCCGTCGATTCCGTCGACGATGAACGAAACGACCAGCCACAGAAACATCAGGCTCCACTTTTCCTCGACCGCGGCCAGCATGGCCAGCATCGCAAATACGGCTCCGGTCGCGGTAAACAGGTGAACGGCTAAGGCTTTGAATCTGAGTGTCATGACCCGTGTCATGTACGATGCGCGCCCGAGATGCAAAGCAAAAAGCCAGCGGTATCAGCACCGAAATTTGGTTGCTGCAATTCCGCCGCGTCTCAGGCTTTGGGGTGCGCGCGGTTGTACACCTCCATGAGGCGCGCGGTGTCGACCGCTGTATAGGCTTGGGTGGTCGAAAGGGACGCGTGACCCAGCAGTTCCTGAATGGCCCGGAGGTCTCCGCCGGCCGACAGAAGATGGGTGGCAAAGCTGTGCCGCATCGCGTGTGGAGTGGCCGTTGCCGGAAGACCCAGCTGCATGCGCGCTTTGGCCATGACGCCCTGAATTGCCCGCGGACTCAGGGCTTTGCCTCGTACGCCGCGGAACAATGGGGCGGTCGGGCTATGGGGATGTGGGCACAACTCAAGGTATCGGTCGACCGCCTGGCGCGCGGCGGGGATGACCGGAACGATCCTTTCCTTGTCACCCTTGCCGACAATTCTCAGCGTGTTGGGCAGGGGCGCGTCCGCTCCGGTCAGGGACAGGGCTTCGGAAATGCGAAGGCCGCAGCCATACAGCAGGGTCACGACGGCAACGTCGCGGGCGGCAACCCAATCTGACCCGGATTGCAGCTCGACCGTCTCGATCATGGCGCGGGCGGCGTCTTCGGCCAGAGGGCGCGGCAGTTTCTTGGTGTATTTCGGGGCGCGGGTGGACAGGACGGCGGTGGGCTCGAACCCCTCGCGTTCGGCCAGCCAGCGATAGAAGCTTTTGACGGCGGACAGTTTTCGCGCCAGTGACCGCGCCCCGACGCCGGATTCGCGTTGCTGTGCCATCCAGGCCCGCATGTCCGAAATGGTGATGCGTTCGAGCGCCGCCAGCCCCTGCCGTTCGCTGTGATGCAAAGTCATGAAAGACAGGAAATCCGCGACATCCCCGCGATAGGCATTGATGGTGTTTTCCGAACGGCCCGCCAAAGCGGTCAACCCCTCCAGCCACAACTGCAACGCATCGCGGCAGGCTGGAGAGATCAGGCTCACGACAGCCAGTGGCGCATCGACCGTTCGAATACGCCTGCAAAAAAGGCCAGCAGATCAGTGCCCAATTGAGGCGAGAAGTGCCTTGGGTCGCGCGCCCCCATGACAATCATGCCCGGCAGACGCCCTTTGCCGAGATCTAGCTGCATACATGCCTCAGATTGCAGCTGGTCCAGCTGATCCCCGTGCACTCTGCGGTTGGGCTGGCGAATTTCGCGCAGGACAACCTCACGCGCGGGGTGGTTCGGTGCGTTGTCCATGTAGGAATGCACGAAACCCGGTTCCGCCACGGCCAGAACACCGTCCAGCCGGTCGATGCTTGGGTCCTGCTGGACCATCGTTGTTTCCAGGACCAGTGTGATGCGGTCGACGCGGAGGATTTCGGCAACTTCCGTACCCAGCACGCGCAGAAAGTCCTCGAATTCCGTCGGCTCAAGAAGGCGCAGGATGGCGCGGTGAACCTGGTTGGTTCCGGCGAGGTTCTCGTAGGCGGCTGCGATGACCGAGCGGTGAGTGTCCTCCAGCCGGTCCAGCCGTGCCTCAAGCCGTTGCATGGCGATGCCGCGCAGGTCGATGATGTTGTCTCCGCGGGCGCGTTCGTTTGCGGCGACCAGCGCCTGCATCAAATCCTTGTCGTCCAGCACGGCGTCCGGCTCGGCCAGAATCGCGGCGCGGAGGTTGTCCTCGAGTTTGGGATTGCTGCTCATATCCTGTCCGGTCTTTTTTGTTAGGGGCGTTATAGCACGGGTGCCCGGAAATGCCTTGGGAAAAATGCACGTTTAGGTGGATTAGGCGCCGTGTGTGGGGGCGTGGCTCCCGCCTGCAGGCATCTGATTAAAGATCAGGCCCCCTGCAGTTGGGCCAAGCGCGGCCCAAGTCGGGGCCGCGCGGTTGTACTTGGGATCAATGGATCACAGAATCTTCTGACCGGTCTTGGCCCAATCCGACAGGAAAGCCTCGAGCCCTTTGTCGGTCAGCGGGTGATCAGCCAGCTTCTTGATCACAGCGGGCGGGGCGGTGATCACGTCGGCGCCGATGCGGGCGCTGTCGGCCACATGGTTCACGCTGCGGATCGAGGCGGCGAGGATTTCGGTTTCGAACCCGTAGTTGTCATAGACCTGACGGATGTCGGCGATCAGGTCCATACCGTCGAGGTTGATGTCGTCCAGCCGTCCGATGAAGGGCGAAATGAAGGTCGCGCCGGCCTTGGCTGCCAGAAGTGCCTGATTGACCGAGAAGCACAGGGTGACGTTGACCATCTGGCCCTCGTCGCTGAGCGTCTTGCAGGTTTTCAGACCGGCCCAGGTCAGCGGCACCTTGACGGCGATGTTCGGTGCGATCTGCGCCAGCTTGCGGCCTTCGGCGATCATGTCCTCGGCTTCGGTGGCGACGACTTCGGCGGAAACCGGGCCATCGACCAGGTCGCAGATTTCCTTGGTCACTTCCAGAATGTCGCGACCCGATTTCAGGATCAGCGAGGGGTTGGTGGTGACACCGTCCACCATGCCCAGATCGTTCAATTCGGCGATGGCGTCGATTTCGGCTGTGTCTACGAAGAATTTCATCGGGGCAGTCCTTTGATGGGTTGGCCTTGCTCGCGGATGCCTTTACCTCAAAGAGACCCGTGCTGAAACCCCTGCTGAAGAAAGGCGCGCATTGAGCGACCCGGTGCATTTCGACCAAGGTGAGCTGGTGGCGGTTCTGACGACCCAGCCGCTGGACCGGACGTTGGATTACAAGGCGCCCGAGGGGGGGTGTTTCCTGGGGGCCTTCGTCGAGGTGCCGCTGGGCCCGCGCAAGGTTCTGGGTGTGGTCTGGGGCGCGGGGCGCGGAGATTTCGACCGCAGCAAGATCCGCTCGGTCATCCGGGTGCTGGACGTGGCGCCCATGCGCGAAGAGATGCGCCTGTTCCTGCAGCGCGCGGCTGACTACACGCTGACGCCGATGCCGGCCATGCTGCGGCTGGCCACCCGCGCGCCCGGGCTGGGCGACCCGCTGTCGATGCGCAAGATCTATCGGCTGGGCAGCGGCACGCCTGACCGCATGACCGATGCCCGGGCCCGAGTGCTGGAGGTGCTGCGTGACTATGGCGGGCTGGCCTTTACCCTGAAAGAACTGGCCGAGATGGCCGGGGTCACCTCGTCGGTCGTCAAAGGTCTGGTCAAGCAGGGCGCCGTGCGCGAGGAGGACAGCCCGCGCGACCTGCCTTATCCGACGCTGGACCCGGACCGGCCCGGCAAGGCGCTGACCCCCGATCAGACCGCTGCCGCCGACACGTTGCGGGCCGCACTGCGCAGCGGAACCTATGGCACAACGCTGCTGAAGGGCGTGACCGGGTCGGGCAAGACCGAGGTTTACCTTGAAGCCGTGGCCGAAGCGCTGCGCATGGGCCGGCAGGCGTTGGTGCTGCTGCCCGAGATTGCCCTGACTGCCGAGTTTCTGACACGGGTCGAGGAGCGGTTCGGCGCGCGCCCGGCCGAATGGCATTCCGGTGCCACGATGACTGAACGCCGCCGTGTCTGGCGCATGGTCGGGCAGGGCGATGCGCAGATGGTGGTGGGCGCGCGGTCGGCGCTGTTTCTGCCGTTCCGCGATCTGGGCCTGATCGTGGTGGATGAGGAACACGACACCTCGTACAAGCAGGAAGACGGCGTGCATTACAATGCGCGCGACATGGCGGTTCTGCGGGCGGCGATCTGCGGGTCGCGCGTGATCTTGGCCAGCGCGACACCGTCGCTGGAAAGCTGGGCCAATGCGGAGGCCGGCAAGTACGACCGGCTGGACCTGACCTCGCGCTTTGGGGCGGCGGTGCTGCCGGACATGAAAACCATCGACATGCGCGCCGAGAAGATGCAGCCGGGCACCTGGATTTCCCCCAGCCTGCGCCAGGCGGTGCAGGCGCGCATCGAGAAGGGCGAACAGTCGCTGCTGTTCATCAACCGCCGTGGATATGCGCCAGTGACGCTGTGCCGGGCCTGCGGCGAACAGATCGCCTGCGACCATTGCGATGCGCGCATGGTCGAGCACCGGTTCCTCAAACGTCTGATGTGCCATCAGTGCGGCGAGACCAAGCCCATGCCCGAGGCCTGCCCCGCCTGCGGGGTCGAGGGCAAGCTGGCCCCGGTCGGTCCCGGCATCGAACGTCTGGCCGAAGAGGCCGAGGCGACCTTTCCCGAGGCCCGCATCGCCATGCTCAGTTCCGACCTGTTCGGCTCGGCCCGGGCGCTGAAGGCCAAGATCGAAGAGATCGCCGAGGGGGACGCAGATATCGTCATCGGTACGCAGCTGGTGGCCAAGGGGCACAATTTCCCGAACCTGACGCTGGTCGGGGTGATCGACTCGGATCTGGGCCTGCACGGGTCCGACCTGCGCGCGGCTGAGCGGACCTTTCAACTGATGCGGCAGGTGGCGGGCCGGGCCGGGAGGGCCGACAAGCCGGGGGCGGCGCTGCTGCAGACCTTTCAGCCCGAACACCCGGTGATCCGCGCGATCCTGTCGGGGGACGAGGAAGGGTTCTGGCGGGCTGAGGCCGCCGGGCGTCATGCGGCCGGGGTGCCGCCCTATGGCCGGATGGCGGGGATCGTGCTGTCCGGCCCCGAGGTCGGCCCCGTCTTTGACATCGGAAACGTATTGGCGCGCAATGACGCGCCGCTGCGGCAGATCGGGGCACAGGTCTTTGGACCAGCCCCGGCGCCGATTGCCCGTATCCGCGGGCGGCACCGGGTGCGGCTGCTGGTCAAGGCGCCCAAGGGGGCGCCGATCCAGGACGCCATCGCCCGCTGGATCGCACCGCTGCGCCTGAAGGGTGACATCCGCCTGACCGTCGATATCGACCCGCAGAGTTTCTACTAACCCTGCATCAGCGCAGACCCGATGTGCACGGGGGATTTCCTCTCGCCAGCCGAGCGGATTGGGCGTAGAGAACTCTCATGCTGAAACCGATGCCCCTGTCCCAGGCCCAGAGCCTGCCGTTCTGGCGCCGCCCCATCACGTTGCTGTTCGTGATGGCGCTGACCATGCCGATCGCCTTCAACGCGTGGAGCGCGCTGCTGAACAACTTCGTGATCGAAGTCGCGGATTTCGACGGGGCAGACATCGGCCTGCTGCACACGGTGCGTGAAATCCCCGGCTTTCTGGCCGTCGGCGTAATCGCAGTAATAATTTTCGTGCGCGAGCAGGTGCTGGCCATGATTTCGCTGGTGCTGCTGGGTGTGGCCACGGCAGTGACGGCATGGTTTCCCAGCCTCGGCGGGCTGCTGTTCGTGACCCTGTTCAGCTCGATCGGGTTTCACTACTACGAAACGGTGAATCAGTCGCTTCAGCTGCAATGGCTGCCCAAGGACCGCGCCCCGCAGGTGCTGGGCTGGCTGGTGGCGATGGGGTCGGCCTCGACGCTGGTGGTCTATGGGCTGATCGTGCTGACCTGGGACCGGTTTGATCTGTCCTACAACACGGTCTTCATGGCGGCTGGTGGGCTGACCGCGGTACTGGCGTTGTTCTGCCTGATCGCCTATCCGCAATTCGATGCGCCGACACCGCAGACCAAGAAAATCGTACTGCGCCGGCGCTACTGGCTGTATTACGCGCTGCAGTTCATGGCGGGCGCGCGGCGGCAGATCTTCGTCGTGTTCGCGGGGTTCATGATGGTCGAACGCTTTGGCTTCGAAGTGCATCACCTGACCAGCCTGTACCTCATCAACCTGATCATCAACATGGCCGCCGCCCCTTTGCTGGGCAAGGCCGTCGCGGTGTTTGGCGAGCGGCGTACGCTGATCTTCGAATATCTGGGCCTTGCCATCGTATTTGCAGCTTATGGCGGCATCTACTGGTTTGGCTGGGGTGTGCTGCTTGCGGCCATTCTCTATGTCATCGATCATGTGCTGTTCGCGCTGGCTTTGGCGCTCAAGACCTATTTCCAGAAAATCGCCGACCCGGCCGATATTGCACCCACCGCGGCGGTGGCCTTCACCATCAACCACATCGCGGCGGTGTTCCTGCCGGCACTGCTTGGCCTGTTGTGGGTCGTGTCGCCGGGGGCGGTGTTCGGTCTGGCCGCGGGCATGGCTCTGATCTCTCTGGCACTGTCGCTGCTGATCCCGCGCCACCCCGAGCCGGGGAACGAGACCATCTTTTCGAAATACGCCCCCGCACCGGCCGAATGACACGCGGGACGCTTGACCTCGGCGGCTGACGGCCCTAGGCGCAAAGGCGGTTTCTGCAGGAGGTTCCCATGCCCACATTCACCGCCCTGACCACCCTGAAAGGGAAAGCCGCGGCCGAAAGCCTGGGCGAAGCGATGGAGCGGCTGGAGCCCGAACCCACCGGCGTGGGCGTCTTCGAGGTCGAGGACGGCTCGGGCCTGTGGGAGGTCGGCGGCTATTTCACCGAAAGCCCAGACGAGGCCGCCCTGGCCCTGCTGGCGGCGGCCTTTGAGGCCAAGCCCTTCGTGGTGTCGGAACTACCGGAAACCGACTGGGTCGCCCATGTCCGGCGCGAGCTGGCCCCGGTCGAGGCCGGGCGGTTTTTCGTCTATGGCAGCCACGATGCCGACAAACTGCCTGAGGGGCGCATTCCGCTGCTGATCGAGGCTGCGATGGCCTTCGGTACAGGGCACCACGGAACGACGCTGGGATGTCTGAAGGCGCTGGACAAGCTGATTGAGACTGGGTTCGAGGCCAGCAAGGTTGCCGATATCGGCTGCGGTACGGCGGTGTTGGCGATGGCGGCGGCGCGGGTCTGGGAAGGTGACATCCTGGCCAGCGACATTGATCAGGTCGCCGTCGACGTAGCCGAGGCCAACCTGAAGGCCAACGGCATGGCCGGGGCCGTCCGTTGTGTCGAGGCTGCCGGTTTTGACCATCCTGACCTCCAGGCGGCGGCGCCTTACGATCTGATTTTCGCCAACATTCTGAAGGGACCGTTGGTGGCCCTTGCCCCGGAAATCGCGCAGAATCTGCGCGGAGGCGGACATGCGATCCTGTCGGGAATCCTCAACGAGCAGGCCGACGAAGTGGAATCAGTTTATTCACGAAACGGGTTCAATACGATGGATCGGTCAATGATTGGTGAATGGACGACGCTAGTCTTAACCAAACAGGGCGCAAATTAGACCATTTGCAGGAGTTTTGTGGATTTTTGCCACGGTTTTGACGCATTCTCTTTCTACCGTCATCCAATGAATTTGGGGGGCGGTTTTTGGAGGCTGCCATGACAGGAAAACAACTTGAATTCGATCAGCGCGTTCATCGGCTGACAAAGAAACACAACAAGATGAGCCGTGGCTATCGCGCGACTATGCGCAAAGATGGTCTGGTCGTCATGAAACCCCAGCGGGTACGCTCGGCGGTTCCGGCCAAGGTTCTGTTGCTGTGCCTGTGCGGATTTTTTGCTTTCAAAGCGTTCCTGCTATCCAATCTCGGCCCGACCGGATACCAGTATCGGGTGGATGCCCTGAACGAAGGGACATCGGTTGAACAGGCGGGCGCGTGGATCATGCAGATTGATCCATTGTCGCAGGCCCTGTCGACACAGCTGAACAAGATTCTCTACTGAACTTTCTCTCCTAAAGAGCTTTCACAAGACAAAAACACCGCGTACCTTTCGGTCCGCGGTGTTTCTGTGCTGCCCCGAGGGAGGATAGGGGCGAGAGTGGGTGGTTTCAGTACAGACGGCGGCGGCCAGCAGCGACTTCGTCGATGTCACCGCGGCACAGGCCGATATCTTCCAGTTCACGGTTGCTCAGACCGTTCAATGCGTTGCGCGTCACGCGTGCGTCGTTCCAGGCGACAACGGCGTTCACGACGGATGCCAGAAAGGCGCCGATACGGCCGACAAGGCCAAACGAGCCAATCGAGGCGCGGGTTGTGTCAATTGCAGCCATATCCTGCTTCCTTCTGTTCAGTGTTGACGTTTGAATGTCGAATTCTCGGGCCAGTTAGTGATGTCGGATTGACCTTGCAAGTGCTGAAACTGCATGTGTCCTATGCAGTTTTTGCAATGCTTCGAAAATGATGAAAGTCCCTTAAATTATTGATGAAAACTGCCTTGGGAATGTGTCGGTTTCAGACTTTCTGGCGTCGCAATGCGTCCGAATTGTCGCGGACGGAACAGGTGTGTCGCATTTGGTCACCGGATCAATTTTCTTGGAAAATGTTCACGCTTCGTGCTAATCGAGAGAAAAGACAATGAAAACCCGAGCAGGCCGAGGCACAACATGCGAATTCTGGGCATTGATCCGGGGCTGCGAACCCTGGGATGGGGCGTCATCGAATCACATGGCAGCCGGCTGAGCCATGTTGCCAACGGCCTTTGCAAATCCGACGGGGATGATCTGGGTGAGCGGCTTTTGTCGCTGCACAACCAGATCGTCGAGGTGATCTCCGAACATCAGCCCGACCAGGCAGCCATCGAACAGACCTTCGTCAACAAGGACGGCGCCGGGACGCTGAAGCTGGGTCAGGCGCGCGGAGTGGCGTTGCTGACCTTGGCGCAGGCCGGGTTGCCGGTGGGCGAATACGCGCCCAACCGGGTTAAGAAAACCGTGGTGGGCGTAGGGCACGCCGAGAAGGAGCAGGTTCTGCACATGGTCAAACTTCAACTGCCGGGGTGCCAGCCCAAGGGGGCCGATGCGGCGGATGCGCTGGCGATCGCGATCTGTCATGCGTTCTACGGTGCGACGCCGCAGGCGCGCATCAAGCAGGTGGCCACATGATCGGCAAGCTGACCGGACGCATCGATTACCGCGCGGCGGATCATCTTCTGATCGACGTGCGCGGGGTCGGCTACATCGTCTATTGCTCGGACCGGACCATGGCGGCCCTGCCCGGGATAGGCGAGGCGGTCTCGTTGTATACCGATCTGGTGGTGCGCGAGGACCTGATGCAGCTTTACGGCTTTCTGTCTCTGGTCGAGAAAGAATGGCACCGGCTGCTCTGCTCGGTTCAGGGGGTGGGGGCCAAGGTGTCGCTGGCCATTCTGGGCGCGCTGGGGCCGGACGGGGTCAGCCGGGCCATCGCGCTGGGCGATTGGGGCGCGGTTAAGGCGGCCAAGGGTGTCGGGCCCAAGACCGCGCAGCGCATCGTGCTGGACCTGAAAGACAAGGCGCCCGGCGTCATGGCGATGGGCGGCACGGTGACCGAAGCGATGGACGGCCCCGTGGCCGAGGTGGTTGAACCCGCAGACCCGGCGCCGGCCCCGGTGCGGGCCCCGAAACCCGGCGCGGGTGCGACGTCGGCGGGTGCTTTGTCGGCGCTGTCGAACCTGGGCTATGGCCCGTCCGAGGCCGCCTCTGCCGTCGCCGAGGCCGCCGCCAACCTGCCCGATGCCGGTGAGGCCGAATTGATCCGCGCGGCGTTGAAACTGCTGGCTCCGAAAGGCTGAATGAATGGTTGATGCCGACCCGACCCTGCGCCCGCAGCCTCTGCCCGAGGACAACGACCGCGCCTTGCGCCCGCAGGGGCTGGACGAATTCATCGGCCAGGCCGAGGCCCGGGCCAATCTGCGCATCTTCATCCAGTCGGCCCGCCAGCGGAACGAGGCGATGGACCACACGCTGTTCCACGGCCCTCCGGGCTTGGGCAAGACGACGCTGGCGCAGATCATGGCGCGCGAGCTTGGGGTGAACTTCCGCATGACCTCGGGGCCGGTTCTGGCCAAGGCCGGGGATCTTGCGGCGATCCTGACCAATCTCGAAGAGCGCGACGTGCTGTTCATCGACGAAATCCACCGCCTGAACCCGGCGGTGGAAGAGGTTCTGTACCCTGCGATGGAGGATTTCGAGCTGGATCTGGTGATCGGCGAGGGGCCCGCGGCCCGCACCGTGCGGATCGAGCTGCAGCCCTTTACCCTGGTCGGGGCGACCACGCGGATGGGCCTGCTGACCACGCCGCTGCGCGACCGGTTCGGCATTCCCACCCGGCTGCAATTCTACACCGTGGAAGAATTGCACGAGATCGTCACCCGCAACGCCCGCAAGCTGGGCGCGCCGGCCGAGGACGATGGAGCCCGCGAGATCGCGCGCCGGTCGAGGGGCACCCCCCGTATCGCCGGGCGGTTGCTGCGGCGGGTCGTGGATTTCGCCATCGTCGAGGGCGACGGCCGCATCACGCGCGAGCTGGCCGATGGCGCGCTGACACGGTTGGGCGTTGACAATCTGGGTCTGGACGGGGCCGACCGCCGCTATCTGAAACTGATCGCCGAGAATTATGGCGGAGGCCCGGTGGGGATCGAGACCCTGTCGGCCGCCCTGTCCGAAAGCCGCGACTCGCTGGAGGAAGTGATCGAGCCCTATCTGCTGCAACAAGGCCTGATCCAACGCACGCCGCGCGGCCGGATGCTGGCGCAGAAGGCCTGGGCGCATCTCGGCATGACCGCGCCCAAGGGACAGAGCGACCTGTTTGGTTGAAGCCGCCGGCCTCAGACCTTAAGGCTGGGGCGAGAGAATTTTCGAAAGACGAAGGGCAGGGCGTGACACCCGAAGAGATCCAGGCGCTGTTTACTCGAGCCGATGGCGCGTTCCTGTTTGCACGTTGGGGACGGCCCATCGTGCCGATCGTATTTGGTGTCGAAGACAAGACGCTAGCAACGGTCAAGGGCGCGTTCGAGGCGGTCGTTGCACTGGCCGGCCATAAAATGGCCGAGACCGACCCCGAGTTGGGGGCCAACTGCATGGTGTTCTTTTTTCGCGATTGGGCCGAGTTGCTCGAGGTGCCTGACCTTGACCGGCTGATCCCGGACCTCGCGCCACTGGTCGAACGGCTCGATGCTGGCGGAGCCAACCAGTATCGAGCATTCAGGTTCGATCCGGACGGCGCGATCCGTGCTGCGTTTGTCTTTGTGAGGATGGACCGTGAGCTGTCGAAAGTTTCGGCCGAAACGCTGGCTTTGTCGCAGGTCGTTCAGACCATTCTTTTGTGGTCGGACACAGCCTTCCGAGAACGCTCGCCCCTGGCTGTGGCGGGCGACACGACGATCCTGCGGCCCGACATTGCCGCGCTGATCCGCGCCGCTTATGATCCGGTTTTGCCGGCGGTGGCGCGGGACCCGTCCCATGCGCTGCGGCTGTTCGCACGCATGGAGCCGACGCAATGAAGCATGTCTTTCCCGTCCGCGTCTACTACGAGGACACCGACATGGGGGGCGTGGTCTATCACGCCAACTATTTGCGCTATATCGAGCGCGCCCGGTCGGATTGGGTGCGCAACCTGGGCAATGACCAGAACGCAATGCGCGAGGCTGGTATCATCTGGGTCGTGCGGAGGGTCGAGGCCGACTATCTGGCGTCTGCGCGGTTCGATGACGAGCTGCTGGTCGAAACCGAGGTCGTCGCGATTTCCGGCGTGCGACTGACCATGGCTCAACTCATTCGGCGCGGCGAGACCGAAGTCTTTCGCGCGACCGTGACGGCCGTTTGCGTCAATCAGGATGGCCGGCCGATCCGGCTTCCGGCAGAGATTCGCGCATTGCTGTAACAATTTGCTCAGCCCCTGTGGTTCTGTTGGCAATTTGCCCCTAACTACGCTAGCGTTTGGCAAAACAAGGCCAATCAACGGCTGTCAGGCAAAACAAAGAGCAGGTTCATGGAAGCTGAAACGCTGGCGCTGGCGCAGGAGATCGATTTCTCCATGTGGGGGCTGTTCGCCCGTGCGACATTCATCGTGAAAGTGGTGATGCTGATCCTTGTGGTCGCATCCTTCTGGTCATGGTCGATCATCATTCAAAAGCTCATCACCTATCGCAGCGCGCGACGCGAAGCGCAGGTGTTCGACGAGGCGTTCTGGTCGGGCAACCCGCTGGACGAGTTGTTTGAACAGATCGGAACGCAGCCGGATGGAAGTTCCGAAAAGATCTTCGCGGCCGGCATGATCGAGTGGCGCCGCTCGCACCGCGCCGACGGTGGACTCATAGCTGGCGCGCAGGCCCGGATCGATCGTTCGATGGATGTGGCCATCGCAAAAGAGGCCGAAGGCTTGCAAAAGGGGCTTTCGATCCTTGCGACCGTGGGTTCGACTGCGCCCTTTATCGGCCTGTTCGGTACGGTTTGGGGCATCATGAACGCCTTCATCGAAATCGCCGAACAGCAAAACACAAACCTGGCCGTCGTGGCACCGGGCATTGCCGAAGCTTTGCTGGCGACCGGACTTGGCCTGCTGGCCGCAATTCCGGCCGTAATCTTCTACAACAAACTTAGCGCGGACAGCGATCGCATCGTTGGCGGATACGAGGCTTTTGCCGACGAATTCGCAACCATTCTGTCCCGCCAGTTGGACAGCTGACATGGGTGCGGCGATCCAGCAATCGTCTGGCGGCAACGGACGACGCCGAGGACGGCGGCGCGGGCGTGCGCAGCCGATGGGTGAAATCAACGTCACACCCTTTGTCGACGTGATGTTGGTGCTGCTGATCATCTTCATGGTCGCGGCTCCGCTGATGACCGTGGGGGTCGAGGTTGATCTGCCCAAAACTGCCGCCAGCGCTCTGCCCGGCGACAACGAGGAACCGTTGACCGTCACGCTGACAGCCGACGGGCGGGTTCAGATCCAGACCACCGAGGTGACCCGCGACGAGTTGATCGGCAAGCTGCGCGCCATTGCTGCCGAGCGCAGCAGCGACCGCGTCTACCTGCGGGCCGATGGCGCCATTCCTTATGCGCAGGTCATGCAGGTCATGGGTGCGTTGAATGCCGGCGGGTTTTCGAATGTGGGCCTTGTCACCGATACTGGCGGGCCGGCGCTGGACGCGGGCGGAGAGTGAGGCTGCGCGGTGGATACCGGCACCAAGATTTCGGCGATTGCCCATGTGACATTGATCGGATGGGCCCTGTTCGGCGGCACGTTCCGGTCCGAGCCGCTGCCTTTTGCTGTGCAGGAGGTGTCGGTGGTTTCGGCTGAGCAATTCGCTGCCCTGACGGCGCAAAGCGATGCGCCCGAAGTTCCGACGCCCCCCAACGCATTGGAAGATCCGAGCGTACAACCCCCGGCGCCCGAAGTGCCGGAGCCGTCTGCCGAAGAACAGCCGCGCCCCGAGCCGGTCACGCCAACTGAACCGGAGCCCGAGCCGCAACCCGAGGCAGTTGAGGCTCCACCTGAACCCGAAGTGATCGAGCAGCCTCCGGTACTGGATGAACCGGAACCCGAGGTTGCGGTTTTGCCAGCGCTGCCCGAGTCCCAGCCGCGCCCAGCGGACAAGGTCGCCCCCGAACCCATCGCTCCTCCGCCACTGGACGCAAAGCCGGACGATATCGAAACACCGGCGGTTTCGCTGGATGAAGGTGCTGAGATCCAGCAGGAGCAGCAAGACCAGACCGCGCCCGAGGAAGCCACCGACCAGATCGTGACCGAGGCGGAAGAAGCCAAGGACCTGTCGCCACAAAGCTCGCCGCGTCCCCGGGTCCGGCCCAATCGGCCCAAGCCTGCGGAAACCGAACAGACCGCGACCGCTGAGCCGGCCGAACAGGCTGCGGAACCGGACGAGGCCGCGATCAATGACGCGTTGGCCGAGGCCTTGGGCGGTGCGTCCGAGCCGTCCGGCCCGCCTCTCACCGGCGGTGAAAAGGATGCGATGCGTCTGGCTGTTTCGCGGTGCTGGAATGTGGGCTCGTTGTCGACCGATGCGCTCAAGACCGTTGTGGTGGTCGGTTTCTCACTGAACCGCGACGGCTCGATCGTTCCCGGCAGCCTGCAGCTTCTGGATAGCTCCGGCGGCTCGGACGGGGCCGCAAAACAGGCATACGAGGCCGCCCGGCGTGCGATTTTGCGCTGCGGAGCAAAAGGATATGACCTTCCTGCTGACAAATACGAGCATTGGAAGGATATTGAGATCACCTTCAATCCCGAGAGGATGCGGATCAAATGATGAAACTTCTGACCAGCCTCTTCGTTGGCCTGACCCTTCTGTCGGCCCCCGTGTCTGCGCAAACCGGCCCACTTCGGCTGGAATTGGATGAAGGCATTATCGAACCTTTGCCGTTTGCGGTGCCCAGCTTTGTACCGGACAGTCCGGCGGCCAGCCAGTTTGCGGCTGACATCAGCCGCGTCATCGCCGAGGACCTGACCGGAACCGGCCTGTTCCGTGAGATTTCGCCGGATGCGTTCATCAGCCGTGTCAGCAGTTTCGAAGCGCCGGTCCAATTTGCGGATTGGAAGGCGATCAATGCCGATGCGCTGGTCACCGGCGCGGTGAATGTCTCAGGCAATACCCTGTCCGTCCGGTTCCGGGTCTGGGATGTATTCTCGGGTCAGGAATTGGGCAACGGCCTGCAATTCGCCGGTACAACCGAGGGCTGGCGCCGAATGGCGCACAAGGTGGCTGATCAGGTCTACAGCCGCATCACCGGTGAAGGAGGCTATTTCGACAGCCGTGTGGCTTTTGTCTCGGAAACCGGCCCAAAGGACCAGCGCCGCAAGCGGCTGGCCATCATGGATTATGACGGGGCGAATGTTCAGTACCTGACCGACAGTGCCGCGATCGTTCTGGCCCCGCGCTTTTCGCCAACGGGCGACCGGCTGCTCTACACCAGCTATGAAAGCGGCCGGCCGCGGATTTACGTTCTGGATGTTGGCCGGGTCAAGCGGCAGGAATTGCAGACTCAGGAAGGTACGATGAGTTTCTCGCCACGCTTTTCGCCGGATGGCCGCTCGATCGTCTATTCGCTGACGCAGGGCGGCAATACGGATCTTTGGAAAATGGATCTGGCGTCCGGGCAGAGCGTGCGCCTGACCAACACGCCCGCAATTGAAACCGCGCCCAGCTATTCGCCCGACGGATCGCGGATCGTGTTCGAGAGCGACCGTTCCGGCAGCCCTCAGCTGTACATCATGCCGGCAAATGGCGGTGAGGCGACCCGCATCAGCTTTGGCCAGGGACGCTATGGAACACCGGTCTGGTCACCACGCGGAGATCTGGTGGCGTTTACCAAGCAGAACAAGGGCCGGTTCCATATCGGTGTGATGCGACTGGACGGTAGCGAGGAGCGGCTGTTGACCGCCTCGTTCCTGGACGAGGGGCCCACATGGTCGCCCAATGGCCGGGTCATCATGTTTGCGCGGGAAACACAGGGCGCCAGCGGGCGTTCGACCCTTTACTCGGTCGACATTTCGGGCCGAAACCTGCGCCCCGTACGCACCCCGGACGGTGGCAGTGACCCGTCGTGGGGGCCACTGTTGAATTAAGGAGCCGCCGGTCGGGCCGAAGTTCACAAGGCAGGCTGGCTGTGATAGACAGACGTCAACAAACAAACGGGACAAGAGGCAACAGAAATGAACGTATTGAGCAAGTTTGCGGCTCTGGGCGCGCTGGCGCTGGTGGCCGCATGTACCAACAACGATCCCTCGGCTTTGGGCGGTGGCGCCGGCGGCAACGGCGCAATCGTCCCGGGTTCTCCCAGCGACCCACGTTCGCCCGCCTATTTCCAGCAGGCGATCGGTGACCGGGTCCTGTTTGCCGTGGATCAGTCCACGCTCTCGCCCGAGGCGCAGACGATCCTTCAGGGGCAGGCCCAGTGGCTGTTGGCCAACACCGACTACGTCGCGACGATCGAAGGTCACGCGGATGAACAGGGCACGCGGGAATACAACCTTGCGCTGGGCGCCCGCCGGGCAAATGCCGCGCGGGAATACCTGATTTCCCGCGGTGTGGCCGGAAACCGTCTGCAGACGATCAGCTATGGCAAGGAACGTCCGATCGAAATCTGCAGCACCGAGGAATGCTATTCCAAGAACCGCCGCGCGGTCACCGTGCTGACCGGATCCACAACGGGGTAACAGGATGAGAATTGCGGGATTGGTTCTGGCGGCGGCTTTGACCCTTGCCAGCGGCGCGCAAGCGCAGGATCAGCAGACTCTGGCCGATATCCGCCAGGAGCTGACGGTGCTGCATGTCGAAATCCAACGGCTCAAGCGCGAGTTTTCCACGACAGGCTCGCCCGCGCCGAACCTGTCCGGCAGTTCGATACTGGAACGCGTTGACGCCATCGAGGCCGAGTTGCAGAGGCTGACACGGCAGACCGAGCAGCTGAATCAGCGTGTTCAGAATGTCGTGACGGACGGAACCAACCGGATCGGAGATCTGGAGTTCCGTCTCTGCGAGCTGGAACCCGGTTGCGAGTTCACCGGCGAAGACACACTGACATTGGGTGGAGATAGCGACACAGCGGCCATCACCGCTCCGGTGACGACGCCCGGCGATGCCACCGACGGCGATCAGGTCGAACTGGCCGTAGGTGAACAAGCCGATTTTGATGCCGCGTCGCAAGCCCTTGCGGACGGAGATTTCCAGACGGCGGCCGATCTTTTTGCGCAATTTGACAGCGCGTATCCCGGCAGCCCGCTGGCCCCCGAAGCCAATCTGAGGCGAGGGCAGGCCTTGGAAGGGCTGGGGGACACCCGCGAAGCGGCCCGGGCTTTCCTTGCCAGCTTTACTGGCGATTCCGAAGGGCCGGTGGCCCCCGAGGCGTTGTACGAACTTGGCGCAGCATTGGGCCGGTTGGGCCAGGTGGACCAGGCTTGTATCACGCTTGGAGAAGTCGGCGTCCGGTTCCCGTCGTCGGCCTTTTTGGCCACGGCAACCGAGGAAATGGCGTCGCTGAGCTGTTCTTGAGCTCACCAGCCGACACCCTTCCGGAGCGCGTCAGGGCGCTGTTGCCTGAAACGCTTCCGTCGCGACTGGGCGTGGCCGTGTCCGGCGGAAGCGACTCGCTTGCATTGCTGCATCTTTTGGTCCGGATCGCCCGGGATGAAGATGTTCGGCTGTTTGCGGCCACTGTCGACCACGGCCTGAGGCCGGATGCGGCCGCCGAGGCGGCCAGTGTTTCCGAGACATGTGCACATTTGGGCGTGTCCCATGTCACTCTGAAATGGACGGGATGGGACCGGTCGGGAAACCTGCAGGATCAGGCACGGCAGGCGCGCTACGGCCTGCTGCGGGACTGGGCGGTGTTGCAGGACATTCCTGCGGTCGCTCTGGGCCACACCGCAGATGATCAGGCGGAAACCGTGTTGATGCGTCTTGGGCGCGCCGCTGGCGTGCGCGGATTGTCGGCCATGTCTTTTGCGCGCGATCTGGACGGTGTCACGGTTTGGCGACCTTTGCTGGGCGAAACGCGCACCGCTTTGCGGGACTACCTGCAGGCTGAGGGGGTGCGATGGATCGAAGACCCTTCGAATCAGGATCTGCGCTTTGACCGGATAAAGGCCCGCGAGGCGTTGGGCCATCTGTCCGGCTTGGGGATTACGGCCGAAACTTTGTCCCGCGTTGCTGCGAACCTCGGGCGTGCTAACCGGGCGCTTGAGCATTTTGCGCAGGAATCCGCCCGCCGTGTTGCGAAGGAGACAGCCTGTGCGGTGCGTGTGGATCGCGCCGGTTTTGGCGCGCTGCCTGAAGAAATACAGCGCCGGCTTGTTGTCGGGATCCTCCAGCGGATCACGGGTCCGGGGTACCCGCCGCGGCAAAGCAAAGTCGAGCAGGTCGTACAGGCCGTTATTGCGGGACGTTCGTCGACGCTGAGCGGTTGTCAAATCCTGACGGACGGGAATAGTTCGTGGTTTTGCAGAGAGCTGACCGCCGTTTCGACATGCGAGGCCCGACCAGCCGAACTCTGGGACGAGCGTTGGATCGCGACAGGACCGGACACGCCCGGAGTGCAGATCCGCACTCTTGGCGAGACCGGGTTGCCACAAGTACCCGACTGGCGCGCGACAGGGGTGCCGCGCATGGTGCTTATGGTCACGCCCGCCGTTTGGCTGGGCGACCAAATCGTGTCCGCGCCATTTGCTGGTTTTTTGAACGGATGGTCGTTTGAAATGAACCCGAAATTCCCCGAGTTTTCGGCTTCTTTTTTATCGCATTGAACCTGCTTCAATCATCTCTATTTTAAGAGGCAACCCGGCAGCGCCTCATCTGCCGATGTCTTTTGGGAGAATTTTCTTGGGCAACGCTCGCAATATAGCCTTCTGGGTCGTTCTCTTCCTGTTGATCCTTGCACTGTTCAATCTGTTCAGCGGACCGGGAGGAACCCTCCAGAGCAATGAAAAAACCTATTCGGATTTCGTAAGCGCCGTCGAAGCAGGCGACGTAAAAGGCGTGACGCTGGATGGTGAGCAGATCCGTTACACAACCAGTTCCGGCGGGAATTTCGTCACGATCAAGCCCGGTGATGCCGAAGTCACCAAGCTGCTGATCGAGAAAGACATCCCCGTGCGGGCGGAAAAGCAACAGCAATCGGGTTTCCAGTCTTTCCTGATCACGCTGCTGCCGTTCCTGCTGCTGATCGGTGTCTGGGTCTATTTCATGAACCGGATGCAGGGCGGTGGCAAAGGCGGTGCCATGGGCTTTGGCAAGTCCAAGGCCAAGATGCTGACCGAAAAGCACGGCCGCGTGACCTTTGACGACGTGGCGGGCATCGACGAGGCCAAGGAAGAGTTGGAAGAGATCGTCGAATTCCTGCGCAACCCGCAGAAATTCTCGCGCCTTGGCGGCAAGATCCCGAAAGGTGCGCTGCTGGTTGGCCCTCCGGGCACCGGCAAGACGCTGCTGGCCCGTGCGATTGCAGGCGAGGCCGGCGTTCCGTTCTTCACCATTTCCGGTTCGGACTTCGTGGAAATGTTCGTGGGTGTGGGCGCGTCCCGCGTGCGCGACATGTTCGAACAGGCCAAGAAGAACGCGCCCTGCATCGTGTTCATCGACGAGATCGACGCCGTTGGCCGCCATCGTGGTGCCGGATATGGCGGGGGCAACGACGAACGCGAACAGACCCTGAACCAGCTGCTGGTCGAGATGGACGGGTTCGAGGCAAACGAGGGCGTCATCATCCTGGCTGCAACCAACCGCAAGGACGTGCTCGACCCGGCGCTGCTGCGCCCGGGCCGCTTTGACCGTCAGGTGACCGTCGGCAACCCGGACATCAAAGGTCGCGAAAAGATTCTTGGCGTTCACGCCCGCAAGACGCCTTTGGGTCCGGATGTCGATCTGCGCATCATCGCGCGCGGCACACCCGGCTTCTCGGGGGCTGACCTTGCCAACCTTGTTAACGAAGCCGCGCTGATGGCCGCACGTGTCGGTCGGCGCTTTGTCACCATGGAAGACTTCGAGAACGCCAAGGACAAGGTGATGATGGGGGCCGAGCGCCGCTCGATGGTGCTGACCCAGGACCAGAAGGAAAAGACCGCCTATCACGAGGCCGGCCATGCCGTGGTCGGCATGACCCTGCCGTTGTGCGATCCGGTCTACAAGGCCACGATCATCCCGCGCGGCGGCGCGCTGGGCATGGTGGTAAGCCTGCCTGAAATGGACCAGCTGAACTATCACAGGGACGAATGTGAGCAGAAGCTGGCCATGACCATGGCGGGCAAGGCGGCCGAGGTCATCAAATACGGTGAAGACCACGTCTCGAACGGCCCGGCCGGCGACATCATGCAGGCCAGCCAATTGGCGCGGGCCATGGTGATGCGTTGGGGCATGTCCGACAAGGTCGGCAACATCGATTATGCCGAAGCGCATGAGGGCTATCAGGGTAACACGGCCGGGTTCTCGGTTTCGGCCCATACCAAGGAACTGATCGAGGAAGAGGTCAAACGGCTGATCCAGCAGGGATATGACCGCGCCCATCAGATCCTGACCGAACACAAGGAAGAATGGGAGCGTCTGGCTCAGGGTCTGCTTGAATACGAAACTCTGACGGGTGACGAAATCAAGCGCGTCATGAATGGCGAACCGCCGAATGAGAGTGACGACGAAAGCGACAAGTCCGATCACGGCAATGCCGCGAGCGTGACGGCGATTCCCAAGACCAAGGTCAAGAAGACCCCGCCCGAGGGCGGGATGGAGCCTGAACCTTCGGCATGATGCAAGAGACCCGGCCCCAGAGCCGGGTCTTTTCTTTTCGGCCTTTCCATCAGGGCAGCGAGCGTTAGGCTGCAGCGAACTTTGATCCGCTGTCGAAAGGAAATGGCATGCCTGTCCTGCGTGAAACCGAATTCAAGGCCCGGGTCGTCTGGTTGGGCCACGTTCCCGCCGGGCAATCCCTGCGGGCTCAGCCGGTGCCGCAGCTTGACCTTGGGTTCTCGGGCGAAAAGGGCGCCCGTCATGAAGGACTCAATCGACCATCCTGCGTGCGGGTCAGGAACCTGTACCCGGAAGGCACCGAAATCCGCAACGTGCGACAGCTGACGATCCTGGCTGCCGAGGAAATGGCGGCCATTGCTTCAGACATGGGCGTGGACCGGCTGGATCCGGCCCTTTTGGGTGCAAGTATCGTTATTGAGGGCATTCCGGATTTCACGCATGTTCCGCCCTCGTCACGGCTGCAGGCGGATACGGGATTGACCCTGACCGTCGATATGGAGAACCGGCCTTGTGTCCTGCCCGGACGGGAAATCGAAGCAGAGTCTCCGGGGCACGGCGCCCGGTTCAAACCAGCCGCACAGGGCCGGCGCGGGGTGACCGCTTGGGTCGAACGGCCGGGACTTCTGAGGCTCGGAGACATTCTGACCCTTTACGTCCCCGATCAGCGCGCATGGGACCCAAAACAGACGGCGGTTTCCGATTAGATACGCCCGAACAAGGCCTACGCCGTTTCGCGGCCTGAAAATGTCGGAATCCACATCCATTCAAACCGTACACAACGGTATGGATTTGACAGCACCGACGCGCGGCGTCGGTTTTGCACGGAATTCAATCAGGGATCTTGCCCAATGAGCTACAAATCCGACATTGAAATCGCTCGCGAGGCGAACAAGAAGCCAATCCAGGAGATTGGTGCAAAAATCGGCATCTCGAGCGACGACCTGCTGCCATACGGCCATGACAAGGCTAAGGTAAGCCAGAATTTCATCAACTCGGTCCAGGACCGCGAAGATGGCAAGCTGATCCTTGTGACTGCAATCAACCCGACGCCCGCGGGCGAGGGCAAGACCACCACAACCGTCGGTTTGGGTGATGGCCTGAACCGGATCGGCAAGAATGCGATGATCTGTATCCGCGAGGCCTCGCTTGGTCCGAACTTCGGCATGAAGGGGGGAGCCGCGGGCGGTGGCTATGCGCAGGTCGTTCCGATGGAAGAGATGAACCTGCACTTCACCGGTGACTTCCACGCCATCACCTCCGCCCACTCGCTGCTGTCGGCGATGATCGACAACCACATTTATTGGGGCAACGAACTGGAAATCGATACCCGCCGCGTCGTTTGGCGCCGGGTCGTCGACATGAACGACCGCGCCCTGCGCCAGATCACGGCCTCTTTGGGGGGCGTGTCGAACGGTTTCCCGCGTGAAGCAGGTTTCGACATCACCGTCGCGTCCGAGGTCATGGCGATCCTGTGCCTGGCCAACGACCTGAAGGATCTTGAAAAGCGCCTGGGCGACATCATCGTGGCCTACCGCCGCGACAAGACCCCGGTTTACTGCCGCGACATCAAAGCCGAAGGCGCGATGACCGTTCTTCTGAAGGACGCGATGCAGCCCAATTTGGTCCAGACGCTGGAAAACAACCCGGCCTTCGTGCATGGCGGCCCGTTCGCCAACATCGCGCATGGCTGTAACTCGGTCATTGCGACCAAGACCGCGCTGAAGGTGGCCGACTATGTCGTGACCGAGGCCGGTTTCGGGGCCGATCTGGGCGCCGAGAAGTTCATGAACATCAAATGCCGCAAGGCCGGCATTGCGCCGTCGGCCGTGGTTCTGGTTGCAACGGTTCGCGCGATGAAGATGAATGGCGGCGTGGCCAAGGCCGATCTGGGCGCGGAAAACGTCGACGCGGTAAAGTCGGGCTGTGCCAACCTGGGCCGCCACATCGAAAACGTGAAATCGTTCGGCGTGCCGGTCGTCGTCGCGATCAACCACTTCGTCACCGATACCGATGCCGAGGTTCAGGCGGTCAAGGACTACTGCGCCGAACATGGGGTTGAGGCGGTTCTGTCGCGGCATTGGGAACTGGGCTCGGAAGGATCTGCAGATCTGGCAAAAAAAGTCGTTGAACTGGCTGATGCCGGTACCGCGAATTTTGCGCCGATCTACCCTGACGAAATGTCCCTGTTCGAAAAGATCGAGACCATCGCCAAGCGCATCTACCGCGCCGACGAGGTTCTGGCCGATGCCAAGATCCGCAACCAGCTGAAGGAATGGGAAGCCGCCGGATACGGCAATCTGCCGGTCTGCATGGCCAAGACACAGTATTCCTTCTCGACCGATCCGTCGCTGCGCGGCGCGCCCACCGGCCACTCGGTTCCGGTGCGCGAGGTGCGCCTGTCGGCGGGTGCTGGCTTTATCGTGGTGGTCTGCGGTGAGATCATGACAATGCCCGGTCTGCCCCGCAAACCGGCGGCTGAGACAATCCGCCTCAACGACGAAGGGCAGATCGAGGGCTTGTTCTAAGCCGCTGAATAAGACATCTCGTGGTCCGGGGAATCCCCGGGCCATGAGGAGATTGCGATGCCCACTCTGACGCTGCCGCAGGACTGTCATTCCATGCAGGAATTGCGGGTTCAGATCGACAAGCTGGACCGCCAACTGATCGAACTGTTGGCGACGCGCGCAACCTACATCGATCGCGCGTCCGAATTGAAACCTGGCGAGGGCCTGCCGGCCCGAATTCCCGAGCGTGTCGAGGACGTGGTGCAAAAGGTGCGTTCAAACTCGGTTGAGGTGGGCATGGACCCCGATCTGACCGAAAGGCTTTGGCGCATCTTGATTGATTGGTCGATTGCGCGCGAGGAGAACGTGCTCGGCCCTGACTGAATGACCGGGCGCCCTTCGCGCCCGATCCGCTTTTTGAAAGAAGGGATCAAAGGATGGTAGCTCAAGTCATCGACGGCAAGGCCTTTGCGGCCAAGGTCCGCGCACAAGTCGCCGATCAGGTTGCAAAACTCAAGGAAGAAAACGGCATCACCCCCGGTCTGGCAGTGGTCCTGGTCGGCGAAGATCCGGCCAGCCAGGTCTATGTCCGCTCCAAGGGCAAGATGACTGTCGAAGTGGGCATGAACTCATACGAGCACAAGCTGGATGTCGACACGTCCGAGGCAGATCTGCTTGCCTTGATCGAGAAGTTGAACAACGATCCCGCGGTGCATGGCATTCTGGTCCAGCTTCCGCTGCCCAAGCATTTGAATGAGGACCTGGTGATCAACTCGATCGACCCGGCCAAGGATGTCGACGGGTTCCACATCTCGAACGTTGGTCTGTTGGGCACCGGTCAGAAGTCCATGGTTCCCTGCACGCCGTTGGGCTGCCTGATGATGTTGCGCGATCATCATGGCTCGTTGTCCGGCATGGATGCGGTGGTGATCGGCCGGTCGAACATCGTGGGCAAGCCGATGGCCCAATTGCTGCTGGGCGACAGCTGCACCGTGACCATCGCGCACAGCCGTACCAAGGACTTGCCCGATGTCGTGCGTCGCGCCGATATCGTTGTGGCCGCGGTGGGCCGTCCCGAGATGGTGCCTGGCGACTGGATCAAGGAGGGCGCCACCGTCATCGACGTTGGCATCAACCGGATCGAGCGTGATGGAAAAACCAAGCTGGTCGGCGACGTGGATTATGCCAGCGCGGCCGAGCGCGCAGGCGCTATTACACCGGTTCCCGGTGGTGTTGGTCCGATGACCATCGCCTGCCTGTTGGCCAACACCCTGACGGCCTGTTGCCGATCGAACGGCCTGCCCGAGCCCGAAGGCCTGACGGCCTGACCACTGACGGCCTTGGGGCGGAGCTTCCGCCCCGGGGCCAACGTGGGGATGAAGCGCCCCCGCCAGCACGCCGCAAACGTGTTTGATTGTCTGACATTTCGTGATAAGCTTGAGTTTCCAGCCGGTTACGAAGTGAACAAGTGGGCGTCTGAGGGACAAGGGCTGGGTCCCGAAAGGCGGCTCATTGATTTTGATATGTTGTCAAAACTGAGCCCATTCATTGCAGAATGCACGCCTCAGAGGGTGGTCGCCGGTATTCTGTTCATCCCGTTGCTCGCCTATACTTTTCCACCGTTCCGAGAAATGGATCTGCCCTTCTCCGTACGTCTGTTGTTCTGGGCAGGAGTGATGATTCTGGCGGTTGTGGCAACTTGGGGATCTCGGCAGTTGGTGAAAGATCGTCTGGACCACGTCGGACTGACGGTCCGGGACGTGGCGTTTGCCTTGGTGATCCTTGTGCTGTTCACGCCGGCGTTGTGGATCCTGACGTGGATCCTGTACGCTGCCAGTGGCCACGATGCCCCCGGTTTGCTGGCGGTTGGCACTTACGGTGCGCTGTTTAGCACAGGTCTGGTACTTGTCAGCAAAGGCGAAGCCCCGCCTGAAAATGACGACATCATCGAAGCACCCCAACCCCGTTTGGCGAGCCGTCTACCGGACGGGTTTCGTGGTGATATCCTGCGGCTTGCGGTCCGGGATCACTACGTTGATGTGGTGACCACCAGCGGAACTTATACGATCCGGTCGCGCTTTACTGATGCGATTGCTGAGATGGAACCGATTTCGGGCCATTGTACCCACAGATCCCATTGGGTCACGGACGCGGCCATTCTGGAAATCCAGAAAAACAACGGCAAGACCTACCTGCGCCTTAGGAACGATGATCTGGTTCCCGTCAGCCGCAAATACAAACCCAAACTGGAAGAAGACGGTGTGATCTGAACCAGCTGTCGGCTAACGCGGCATCGCCGTCAGCTGTGGCTGCGGGCCCGTCAGAATGGCGCGGGCGTCCGGCTGCATCAACTGAGACAACGCGGTGTCCGAGCTGCGCAACCCTCCGGTATATGTTCCATAAGCCGGCATGATCAGTCGACACCCGTCGAACAAAAAGGCCGGGCGCGAGATCATGCGGCCCCGCGCATTGAGCCGGACCTTGGGGTGAAAATGCCCTGAAACTTCGCCTTGCGCGTCGGTTTCCGCTATATGGCGGAAGACCAGCACGTCTTGGCTCCACTCGGCCAGATGGGTGCCGCTCAGCGCGACGGGACCCGGGTCGTGGTTGCCCTCTATCCAGATCCAGAGCCGCCCGGCTTGCAGCGCAGAAATCTCGAGCCGATCTGCGTCGCTCAGCGATTCCGAGGCTTCGAGATCATCGAAACTGTCCCCCAAGCATACCACTGTCTTGGCACCGGTCGTGTCAAGATCGGCGGCCAGCCGGGACAGTGTCTCTCGGTTGTCATAAGGGGGCAGGGCCGGTCCGCCCCGCCGAACGACCCGAGATGACTTGCCCAAGTGCAGGTCCGAAACACACAGAAGATCGTGCGCAGGCCACCAAAGGGCGCCCGATCCCATGGCGCGCAGCCGGGCACCTGCAAAGGAAAATTCAAGGCTGTTCATGGTCCGTTCTTTGCCTGTCGGGGCTTGATTTGCAAGTCGTTTCTTCAGGCGGGTTCCAGGCCGGCGTCGCGCAACAAACGGGCGCTTTCTTCGGCCAGCAGCCGCTCTTCGGCCACGCCCTTGACCGGGACCTTTCCCACCTCGAGCAGCAACGGCGCCGCCAGCGGTGACACCCGATCCAGCCGGATCAGGTCGATCCGGTCGCCGATGCGTGCAATCATGGCCTCGATCCGTCCGAAATCGACCAGCCCGCGCATGGCTTCTTCGCGGGTGATCTGCATCAGCAGGTGGTCGGGGTCGTATTTCAGCAGCGTGTCGTACAGGATGTCCGACGAAAAGGTCGCCTGTCGCCCGCTTTTGCGTTGGCCACCTGTGTTGCGCTCGATCAGCCCGGCGATGGTGGCCGAGGCGCGGAAGGTGCGTTTCATCACCGCATTGCCCGCCAGCCAGTTGTCCAACCCGTCGCGCAGGGCCTCGATCTGGAACAAGGGGCTGGAGTCGGTCACCGCGTCCAGACCCCAGATCAGCGTGGCATAGTCGGTCGCGACAAAACCCAGCGGGGCCAGCCCGGTTTCCTCCATCCGTTTGGTCAGCAGCAGGCCCAGCGTTTGTTGTGCGTTGCGTCCGGCAAAGCCGTAAACGCACAGGTTTTCGCGGCCGTCATTGGGAAAGCTCTCGATCAACAGCCGGTCACGCCCGGGCAGCCGCGACATCCGGCGCTGCAGGGCCAACCATTCACCCGTATGTTCGGGCAGCTGCGGCCAGTCGGGCTGTGCGAACATCCGCAGGATGCGGTCGCTCAGCTGGGTCGAGGTGGCGAACTTGGTGCCCGAGAAGGTGGCGACCTTGGGCTTTTTGTCCGCACGGCGCGTGACCTCAACGACCATTTGACGCAACCCTTCATAGCGCACGATCTGACCGCCGATCAGGAAGGTGTCGCCGGGGGTCAGCGATGCGGCAAAGGCCTCCTCGACCTCACCCAAGGGCTTGCCGCCCCGGTTGCGCTTCAGCCGGACCTTCAGTGTATCGCTGTCCTGGATCGTGCCCAGGTTCATGCGGATGCGATGCGCCGCGCGCGGGTCGCGCAGTTGCCACAGCCCGTCGGGGCGCTGTTGCAGGCGTTGCCAGCGGTCATAGGTGCGCAGCGCATAGCCACCGGTTGCGCAGAACTCCAGACAGGCGTCGAAGGCCGCGCGGGTCAGATCGGCATAGGGACCGGCTGAGGTGACCTCGGCATACAGGGCATCGGCATCGAACGGCCCGGCGCAGGCCGCGATCAGGATGTGTTGGCACAAGACGTCACGCGGGCCGGGGCCGCGCGGCTCGCCGTCCAGATCGTGCGCGCGTGCGGCCTCCAGCGCGGCGACACACTCGACCACCTCAAATCGGTTGGCAGGCACCAGCAGAGCCTTGGACGGCGCGTTGTAGCGGTGGTTGGCCCGCCCGATCCGCTGGACCAGGCGCTTGACGTTCTTGGGGGCGCCGATCTGGATCACAAGATCCACGTCGCCCCAATCGATCCCCAGATCGAGGCTGCCGGTGCAGACGATGGCGCGCAGGTCTCCACGAACCATCGCCGCCTCGACCCGTTCGCGCTGTTGCCGGTCGAGGCTGCCGTGGTGGATGCCGATGGGCAGGCCTTCGTCATTGGCCAGCCACAGGTTGTGAAAGAAGATCTCGGCCTGGGCGCGGGTGTTGTGGAAAATCAGCGTCGTCTTGTGCTGCCGGACCTGCTCCAGCACCGCCGGGATGGCATAGGCCGCGCCGCCCCCGGCCCAGGGCGGCATTTCGGCCGTTTGCAACATGGCGATATCGGGATCGGGGCCGGGGTCGGCCAGAACAATGTCGCAAGGGTCGGGGTGGCGGGCCAGAAAGCGCGCGATGGCGTCCGGGTCCTCGACTGTGGCCGACAGGCCCACGCGCCGCAGATTGGGGCACAGGGTCTGAAGGCGGGCTAGCGCCAGCATCAACTGGTCGCCTCGCTTGCTGTCGGCCAACGCGTGTATCTCGTCCACGATCACGCGCTGGACGCCCTGAAACATACGTGGTGCATCTTCGTAGGACGCCAGCAGCGCCAAGCTTTCCGGGGTCGTCAGCAAAATATGCGGCGGGTCCACGCGCTGGCGTTTCTTCTGGGTGGGGGTGGTGTCGCCGGTGCGGTCTTCGATCCGGATCGGCAAGCCCATCTCGTCGGCCGGGCCGCGCAGGTTGCGCTTGATGTCGGCGGCCAGCGCTTTGAGCGGCGAGACATAGATCGTGTGCAGCCCCGCGTGCCGCCCCTCGGCCAGTTCGATCAGCGAGGGCAGGAACCCGGCCATCGTCTTGCCGCCGCCCGTGGGCGCGATCAACAGCGTCGCCGGGGCCCGCGCCCGGTCGATCATGGCCTGTTGATGCGGGTGGATGGACCAACCTCTGGCGGTAAACCAGGTGTCAATCCGGGCGGGAATCTGCGTCATATGCACAGACTAGCCCGCCCGGTGACAAAGCGGAATGCGGTTTGGGCCGGTCTTACTTAACGATTTCCTCGTCCTTGACGAACATGTTCGCCCAGGCGCGGTCGATCAATTCCGGGCTCATTTGATAGGGGATGCCCTCGAATTCGCAGATCGAGATCATCTGATCGATCAGGAAGATCGGCTGATAGTTCGCATAGACATTGTTGATGGTCGGGTATTTGACCTTCAACAGATGTACCAGTGCAGCTTCGTCCAACGGAATGCCGCGCTTGCGGGCCACCATGGCGAAGATCTTCAGGAAGTTTTCCTGGTTCGGGCCGTCGATCTTGATCTTGAAGAAGATCCGGCGAAGCGCGGCCTGGTCGAAGATCTCGTTCGGGTGGAAGTTGGTCGAGAAGATGACCAGCGTGTCGAAGGGAACTTCGAACTTTTCACCCGACTGAAGGCCCAGAATGTCCTTGCCCTCTTCCAGCGGAACAATCCACCGGTTGATCAGGGCCTGCGGCGGCTCGGCCTGGCGGCCAAGGTCGTCCACGATGAAGATGCCGCCGGTCGATTTCAGCTGCAGCGGCGCCTGATAGGTGCGCGCCGTGGGGTTGTAGACAAGGTCCAGCATGCTCAGCGACAGTTCACCACCCGTGACCACAGTGGGGCGTTCACACTGGACGTACCGCGTGTCGAACCGCTTGCGGCGGCGCAGGCTGTTCGGGTCGTCAGCCTCTTGCTCGATCGCTGTGTGCACGATCGGGTCGTACACGGTGATCACCTGACCGGCATATTCGATGGCATACGGAACAAAGACGTTGTCACCCAACGCATCCCGAATTCCGTTGGAAATCGAAGACTTACCGTTGCCCGGCGGGCCGTACATCAGGATCGAGCGACCGGCGCTGACCGCAGGGCCCAGGTGGTCAAGCAGGCTGTCCGGCAGAACAAGGTGCCCCATGGCGCCGGTCAACTGATCGCGCGTGACTTGGATGTTCCGGATCGACTGTCGTTTGACCTGCTCGCGGTAGACCTCCAGCGGAACGGGCATGGCGCCAAAGTATTCGGATTGGCTCAGCGCGTCCAGCGCCCGTGCCTTGCCGGCGTCGGTCAGCTGATAGCCCATTTCGTTGCCGCTGTTGGCGTTCAATGTCCCCGTCGCCTCAAGCAGCTTCTGTTCGCGGGCGATGTCGACCAATTCCTGCGTCACCGAACTCGGCAGACAGATCGAGGCGGCGATCTCGCTCACCGTGTCCACATTCTTGCGAAAAACGGTCTTCAGAAGGATGTCCCGCATCATAACAAGCGGAAGCTGCATTTCCCCCAGACCCTTCGGGGCAGGAGGAGCCATAACGGATGAGGTCTGCATGTTCATGAGCGCGGCTCGTCTATCCAGTTGTCAATCCTTGTGTCCCGAAAGGGACCACTTGCGGAAAATCTGGCGCAGCTTTGTGGCAGGACCAAGGCGCGGGCAAGGCGCAGACATGATGGTTTACGAGCCGTTAATTGCGCCCAAAATCAAATAGATGCCAAGACTCGCACCCAAGGCCAGCCCCATGGGGAATTTCTTGCCCTGATCCCAGCTTTCCCAGTTCGGAGCGATCTGGCGCAGGCGGGAGTATTTGGCCAGCCGATGGGTGGCAAACGCGGCCAGCGTCGTGACCATCAGAATCACCATCACCAGCAAGAAGTCACCAACCCATACGAACGGAGCCGCAGCCGCGCAGAACTTGGCGTCGCCCGCACCCATGGCGCCTGCGGCATTGAGAAGAATGCCAAAAAACAGCACGACCACCAGATGGAACAGCTGCCAGGCATAAACCGGCAGAGAAAACTGCAAAGGCCCGATGCTGGCCCCAACCCAATCGCCGGACCAAGGTGGCAGCACAATCAGCCCGACCACCACAAAAACCAAGGTCAGAGCGGTAACCGCATGGTTCTTGATCTTCATTTCCCGCATGTCGGTGAACGCGACATAGAAACAGATGGGCAGCACAAATGGTAGAAACCACTGGGCTGCCACTGCAGGAATTTCCATGCCTTATGCTTCCTCGAGCGCGCGGAGCGACCGAACCGCTTCGTCGAAATGCTGCGGATGGGTGGCGATTGCTTCCCGGAACAGGTTCTTGGCAGTGTTGATGTCACCGCGCTTCACGGCCGAGATGCCCATCGTGTTCAAGAGTTCCGCGCGTTCGGTCTGGGACATCGGGATCACCGGCATGGAATAATTACCCTGCGCCGAGCGGGCAAGAACCAGGTTGTTCTTCGCCGTGAACAATGAACTGTCCTGTCGGATGGCTTCGGTGAACAGGCGCTCGGCCTCGGAATATTGGCCGCGGGTCAACTTGGAATACCCCCAGTTGTTCATCACGCCGGCCGGCCGTGTTGTCAGCCCGATTGCGGTTTCATAGAACTGGTCCGCACGCTTCCAATCCTTGCTGGCATCTGCCACCAAGGCTTCAAGCCGATAGCGTTTGAACGTCTCGTAGGTCGGGGGGATCTGGTCCAGCGCTGCCTTTGCCGCCTTCCAATCACCACTGCGGACCAACGAGTCCGCATAATCGACGCGATCCGCGTTCGTTGCACCGGACATCGCGGTCACGCGCTTCCAGGCGGCCGATGCTTCGGTGCTGCGCTTGGCGCGGGTCAGCGAAATGGCAAGGCCACGCTGCAAATCGATCCGATCTGGATTCTTGCCGGCGGCTCCACGGAAATAGGTCACTGCCTCGTTCGGGTCAGCCGCATTGAGCATCACGTCGTTGAGGTTCGTCTCATCGATGACGTTCACTTCCTGGAACGTGCGTTCGACCTTTTCCTCTTCGGTTTCTTTTGCGCATGCAGACAGGATCAGCCCGCACACGACGACTGTCGGAATCAGGAGTTGTTGGCGCATTTTTGCGTCCCTTACTGCTCTTGCCTCTGTTACTGGTTCTTCCGCAGCAGGAAAGCTCCGTTCCCTTGCTGCTCCAGCGTATATTCTTGTTCTTGTGGTGTATTATTAACAGGATTTTCCATTTTTGCGAGCGCTAAGCGAAGATTGTCACGGATTGCGTCACTTTCGCCATTGTCCAGCGCATAGGCCCTTTGGAAGACCTGCGCGGCCTCGGCATACTCACCTTTTTCCATCAGCAGAACGCCGAGATTGTTCCACGCAACCGACCAATCCGGGTCTTCCTCGACCGCTTGTCGCAACAAGGGCTCGGCTTGTCCCAGCCGCCTGAGGCCGAGATTGGCGGTTCCGATCGAGGTCAGGATTTCCGGGGTCATCCCTTCCGTCAGGGCCGCGCGGGTGAACGATTCCATGGCCAGTTCGTATTCTCCGGCTGCCATCAATCGGTTCCCGACAGCAATTTCGTCAATCGGTCCACCTTTGGGGTCGACGCCGGGGGCAAAAGGCCCGTTCGAAAGACTTGGGTCCGTACACGAAGCCACCACGGCAAGAACCGCGGTGGCTATCATTAGGCGGTGGAGCCCAAAGCGGGCGCACCGGTTGCGTGAGGGCATGGGCTTATTGGCCTCTGTTACCGAACTCCATGATGCCTTTCGCCGAAGGACCGACCAGAATGATCAGCAGCGGCGGCACCGTCAGCATCATTGTGGCAAGGGTCATTTTCGTTGGCAACTTGTTCGCGGCTTCTTCGGCGCGCATGACGCGTTTGTCGCGCATCTCGCCGGCATAAACCCGCAGGGCGTCGGCAATCGACGTACCGAATGTGGCCGATTGAATCATCACCGTCACGAAAGAGCTCACATCCTGGACACCGCAACGCGTCCCGAAATCGCGCAGAACCTGATCTTTCTCTTTGCCGGCCTTCATCTCATAGGCGACTATCTCGAATTCCTGCGCAATATCGGGGTAGGAGGCCTTCATCTCGCCGGCCACACGCACGATCGCCTGGTCCAGAGACTGACCGGCTTCCACGCAGACCAGCATCAGATCAAGCGTGTCGGGAAAGCCCGCGATAATGTTCTCTTTGCGCTCTTCGATCCGGCGCGTGATCCAGTATTTGGGAATGTAGTATCCGATGGCACCCGGCACCAGAACGCGGATCATCATTTGCTGACCGGTGAATTCCTGCCCGTTTGAAAACACGGTCACCAGGAGAACACCCAAAACGATCCCGGTGATCCCCAACGCAAATTGCGCAAAGTGGAAGAACCGAACGGAATCTTTCGAGCGGTAACCGGCCTGGCGCAGCTTGAGCTCCATGGCCGAGTATTCTTCTTCATCTTTCGGCTCAAGGAAGGTCGCGAACTTTTCAAGCTGTTCGTTCCGGCCCGAGTTGCGCAACTGATCCTTCTTGCCGCGCTTTTCCTTTTTGGGTGCAGCGTTTGCACGCTGCAGCTTTTTCAAGGGATCTTCCGGCTGGTTCAAAAGGATCGGAATGGTCACCAGGACCATGAACAATCCCAGCACGCCGACGACGATCAGCGGGCCGAACTCGCCCAATTGATCCGTCAGCATGTCGTTGATTTGGGTCAGAAATTCCATGGTCGTGCCCTCAGACCTTGATGTTGGTGAGAATGCGCATGACGATCAGGTTCAGCGTCAGCATGATCCCCACGACAAAACAGGCGGGAATGAACCATTTGTGGTCCAGAACCGAGTCATAATACCCGGGGTCCTTGACCAGAATGAAAACCAGGCAAAACAGTGGGAACCCCGACAGGAACTTGCCCGACCACTGCGCCTCGGCCGTGATCGCCTTGACCCTGCGGAACAGACGGAACCGTGCGCGGATCACCTTGGCAAGCCCGTCAAGGATCTCGGCCAGGTTGCCGCCCGACTGCTGCTGGATGCCAACGGCGACCGCGAGAAAGCGCAAATCCTGCATGTCCAGACGTTCGGCCATGTCCTTCAACGCCTCGCCCACGTCACGGCCATAGGCGCATTCGTCGGCAATCACGCCAAATTCGGTCGCAAGCGGATCCTGCACCTCGTTCGCGACGATCTGGATCGTCGAAACGAACGGGTTGCCGACCCGAAGTGAGCGCACCATCAGTTCCACGGCATCGGGCAACTGCTCTTCAAGCATGCCCATGCGCTTCTTGGCCTTGTGATTGACCCAGGCATAGACAGCGCCGATACCGATTGCGATCGACAGAGCTGCCCGCAGGATTGTGTCGGTTCTGGTGCCGATGCTCAGGCCCATGAACGCGACCACGGACACCAGTGCCATGATCATGACCAGTTGCCGCGGGCTGAAGGCAATCGCCGCCTTCTGGGCCTTGTCGGCCAACAGCGAGTAGAGCGGAATGCTCTGCGACTTCATGTGCTGCTGCATTTCCTTGCGCAGCTGCTCCAGAACCTGTTCGCGCCCGACGCCTTTGTCGATCATGTCCAGACGGCGATTGACGCGGCTGTTCAGGCTGATGGATTTGCCGAAAGCCACCAGATAGATACCTTCGACCAGCGCCAGAACCCCGACGAAGATCGCGACATAGATGAGCGCCTCGGTTGGCAGTTGCATGCCCTGATCTCCTACATTGTCGTCGGTTCGTAGATCGATGCGGGCAGGTCATACCCCCACAGACGGAACCGTTCGGAATAGTGGCTGCGAACGCCGGTGGCCGTGAAATGACCAATGATCTTATTGTCGGGCGTCAGGCCAACTCGTTGGAATTTAAAGATTTCCTGCATCGAGATTACGTCACCTTCCATCCCGGTGATCTCGGTGATCGAGGTCATGCGGCGCGAACCATCCTGCAGACGGCTGGCTTGGACGATCAGGTTCACAGCGCTTGCAATCTGGCTGCGCACGGCCTTGATAGGCATTTCGATCCCGGCCATCGCGATCATGTTTTCAAGTCGCGAGATACCGTCGCGGGCCGAGTTGGCGTGGATCGTGGTCATCGAGCCGTCGTGGCCAGTGTTCATGGCCTGCAGCATGTCGATCACCTCGGCGCCGCGCGTTTCGCCCACGATGATGCGGTCAGGGCGCATCCGCAGGGCGTTCTTCAGACAGTCGCGCGGGCTGACTTCGCCTTTGCCTTCCACGTTGGGCGGGCGGCTTTCCATCCGGCCCACATGGGTCTGCTGCAGCTGCAGTTCCGCCGTATCCTCGATGGTCAGAATGCGTTCTGCGTCATCGATGAAGCTGGACAGCGCGTTGAGCGTGGTCGTCTTACCCGAACCCGTACCACCAGACACGATGATGTTCAGACGAGTGGAGACGGCGGCCTGAAGATACGCGGCCATTTCTTCGGTAAACGCGCCGAAATTGACCAGATCGTCGATGCCAAGCTTGTCTTTCTTGAATTTCCGGATGGAAACCAGGGACCCGTCCACCGCGATCGGTGGAACCATGGCGTTGAAACGAGACCCGTCGCGCAAACGGGCGTCAACATAGGGGTTGGATTCATCGACCCGGCGACCAACGGCGGACACGATCTTGTCGATGATCCGCATCAGGTGCTTTTCGTCTTTGAACGACACGTCGCTCAGTTCGAGCTTGCCGAAGCGTTCGACAAAGATCTGATGCGGACCGTTGACCAGAATATCGCTGACCGAGTCGTCTTGAAGCAGTGTTTCAAGCGGACCCAGACCGGTGACTTCGTCGTACAATTCCTTGTTCAACTGGGTCCGGTCTTCGCGATTGAGAACGATGCTCTTGGCTTCCAGAACCTCGCTCGCGATCGCGCTGATTTCGGTGCGCAATTCGGCTTCGGCTGCATTTTCCAGTGCGGCCAAGTTCAGGTTTTCCAGAAGCTCCCGATGCAGCTCGATCTTGATTTCGCTCAGCCGTTCCTTGCGCTTGCGCTCGCGGTCGTTGCCCTTGGCTTCCGCCGCGGTTTTGGCCACCGGTTTGCGGGCAATCGCGGTGGACGGCGAAGGTGCCGCTGCCGGAGCAGCTGGGGTTTCGGCGGCCTTGGGGGCTTGTGAAGGGGTCGCAACCGGCTGCGCACCTGATGGTTTCTTGTAACGTGAGAACACGGCGGTTTCTCCCCCTGATAGCCTTTGTTATGCCGCTTCGGCGCTGTTGCTGCCGAGGCTGTGCAAGGATTGAGCAAGCTTTGCGATTTCGCGGCGAAGAGGGTTCTTGCCGGCCGAGCTGGCCAAAGGCAGACCATGGTCGCCGCTTTGCATGACCGGCTTGCCGCCATCCGGCAGCTGCAGGTCAATCGAGATTCCCAGGCTTTCACCCATGCGCTTGACGCGGCTTTTGCCGCTCAGGTCCGTGAACTTGGGTGCGCGGTTCAACGCAAAGCGAAGCTTGTTGAACGGCAATTCCTCGGCCTGAAGGGCGCGTTTCAGACGCAACGCGTTCTGAGCGGACCGCATATCCAGTTCGATCAGAGCAAAATAGACATGCGCGGCCTGCAAAACGGTCTCGGACCAGTGCACCAGCGTTTTCGGCATGTCGACCACGACATAGTCGTAGTGCTTGCGGGCCATGTCGATCACCCGCTGGATATCTTCGTGCGTGAGAATATCCAGAGGCACCATGTCGGTCGGGGCCGTCAGAACATCCAGCTTTTCGTCGAATGTCTGCAGAGCCTGCCCAAACACTTCGTCATCCATGGCCACGGTGTCCGACAGCATTTCGAACACGGTTTCACGGCGGGGCAGGTCCAGATAGGTCGAGATGGTTCCGTATTGCAGATCCAGATCGATCAGGCAGACCTTGGGTGCATCCTTTTGCGATACGGTTGCCAATTCCCAGGCCAGGTTCACGGCCAGAGTCGTTGCACCGACACCACCGGCCAAGCCCTGAACTACAAACAAAGCGCCTTCTTTCGAAGCTCCTGAGGCCAGCGGGACGGAAACCTGTTGCGGAGTCACGACAGGTTCGGGCGCATTCATGCGGTCGATCGCTTCCTGCAGTTCGTTCTCGGGAAGAGGGTAGGGGACGAATTCATCGGCACCCTTGCGCAGCAACTGATGAAGAGCGGCGGGGGTCACGTCCTCGGCAATCAGGACGACTTTGATCTTCTTTTCCTTGGCCTGGGTGATGATCTCACCCATCAAGGTCAGGTTGTCCTCGTCCTCACCGTCGATCGCGAGGGCCACGAATTGAAGTGACTCAGCTTCGGGCTGGCTGAAAAAGGCCAGAGCCTCGGCAAAGCCAAGGTCACCCCAGCGCTCGCCCAAAGCGGCTTCCATGTCCTCGATCAGCAGGTCGAAGTTCTGGACATCTCGGCTGATGGTACAGGCCAGAATGCCGGTGTCGTCGTTTTGCGGCGTTGCGCTCGTCATTAACACAATCCTCGTCGTGAGAGCGCAGCAAACGTCGATACAATACCAGTCCGTGTTTCAGCTTGCTGTCGCCCTAAGCGGTCAATTCTGGCCGCAGGTCACCCAATTGTTCACAATGTTGCGTGGAAGTGGGGCAAGAATTGGGCGCAAAAAAACCAATTGTAGGGAATTGGGCGACGATGCCGCCCAATTTCTGATTATTGTTCGCTGGTTTCGCCGATGGCCGTTTCGCGGCGCAGCTGGCTCTTGAATGTCGCGCTTTCGATGTACTCGCGATAAACGACGTCAGCATACTTGCCATCCAGGATGTTGGGATGGCGATCGACCAGACCCGACACCTCGGTAACGGTGCGGCGGTTACGGCGATCCCGATTGGGCGTGGCCACCAATGGCTGCGTTTTTCCATAAGAAACAACGGCTTCCAGGCGCGAGCGGGAAATACCCTGTTGCGCGAAGAAGTTGACGACCGCTTGCGCGCGGCGCAGACCCAGACTGTTGTTGTAGGATTGGGATCCGACGGCGTCGGTGTGGCCGTACACGCGGAAACGCGCTTCGGGGAACTGTTTGATCCAGTTCGCCTGATACAGCAGAATCTGGCGTGCTGCCGAATCCAGCTGCGCGCTGTCGAACGCAAAGTTGATCTGGGTTGGAACCTCGGCAGCGAATCGCTGCGCCAGGATCTGGCCATAGGTCAACTCGCCATTCATGACCTGGATGTTGTTCAGCGTTGCGTTGCCGAATGCGCCTTGGTCCACTTCATAGCCGGCCTCACGGGTACAGCTGGCGACAGCGACTGTAAGACCCAGTGTGATGATCCACTTCTGCATTGGTCTGTCCTCCCTATCAATCCAGGACGTAGCCGTAGGAATTGCCAAAGTCCTGCTTGGCGACTTCCGATGCGGCTCCATTACCAACCCGTTCCGTCCGGGCAGTTCTGCCGTTCATGAACAGGTCGAATTCGCTGGGCGGCTTCACACGGTCGGTCGGCAGCGCTAGGGCTTCGCCGCGGGTTGGAGAAACCAGATGCGCGGTGATGATGATCACCAGTTCGCTCTGCTCGCGCTGGTACTCCGCGCTGCGGAACAATGCTCCCAGAACAGGTACGTCACCCAACCAAGGGATTTGGTTGTTCAGGTCTCTGAAATCGTCCTGAATCAGGCCGGCGATCGCAAAGCTCTCACCATCTCGCAGTTCGACCGTTGTGCTGGTCTGGCGCGTGATGAAGCTGGGGACTGTGTCACCGTTGATGGTGAAGTTCGAACTGGTGTCGATGTTGGACACCGCCGCCGCCATCTCAAGGTTGATCAGGTCACCGTCGACGACGCGCGGAACGAAGTCGATTTCCACACCGAAAGCCTTGTATTCAATGGCAACTACACCGTCATCCTGAGGAACCGGAATCGGCACTTCACCACCGGCGAGGAAGGTTGCCTCCTGCCCGGACAGTGCCGACAAGTTGGGCTCGGCCAAGCTACGGGCCAGGCCCTTGGCTTCCAGCGCTTCCAGCAGCAGCCGGACCTGGGTGGAGCCTGCGCCAAAGCCGAACAGAATCGCGCCAGTATTCGACTGAACCGCCGGGATGTTGTTGGCCAACGCGTTGCTCAGGGACAACTGGTTGTTCAGCGTGTTGATACCACCGGTCGCGTCACCGCCGGAAAAACCAAGCGAGGCGGACAGGTTCTTGGCGACCGACCGGTTCATCTCGGCAAAGCGGACTTTCAGCATGACCTGCTGTACGCCGCCGACATTCATAAGGTTCGACACACGCTCGGGCGCATAGCGCTCGGCCAGTTCCAGAGCACGTGCCAGTTTGGCTGCGCTGGAAACCGTGCCCGAGAGAACGATGCCGTCATTGGCGGTACGCACTTCGATTCGCTCATTTGGCAGAATCTGGCGCAGGCGCTCTTTGAATTCGGTCACATCGGGCGCAACGCGAACGCGGACGTTCGTGATCAGGTTTCCGGCGCCGTCAAACAGTGTCAGCGTCGTCATGCCTGGCGCTTTGCCCAAGACGTAGATTGTGCGGTCCGAGAGCGACGAGATGTCCGCAATGCCTGCATTCGCGATGCTGAGCTCTGCAAACGGCTGTTCGCTTTCAACCACGATGGCGCGGTTCATGGGCACATCCAGCGTTTCCGCCGTGCCTTTTTTGACCACGCGAAGATTTTGGGCCCAGGCGGAATCGCCGACCGGGCTCAGAACTAGGGCCAACCCCAAAAGGGTCGAACCAATCAAGGAACGTATTGTCATGTGACCTGCCTCTCCGATCACCACTCTATTTTTTTGGGTCTTATGCCCTATGTGTCGAACTCTGCGCGAATTCCGGATTTATTGCAATAATCAAGGGTTTCTGGAATTTTCCTTATGTGGACAATGCGCAACAACCCAAACGAAACGAGCCGCGCATTATGCGCGGCTCGGGCATGGTAACGCTCTGAATGGGCGTCAGTTTGTGCAGGGGATCGGGGTCTCGACGATCTGGTCGCCGCGGCGAGTCCGGATGGTGCAGACCTTCTCTGCCTCTTTCTTCGGTGCGGGGGCTGCTTCTTCGATTCCCAACAGTTTGCGTTGGTCAACTTCGATCGCACTTGCGATGGTTTCATCCTGAACCCCGACCAAGGCCAGAGACAGGCGTCCGGTGTTTTGCGCCTGCGCCAGGGCCGCGATCTGTTCCGGCGTGGCGGCAACGGTGACGGTCCGGGCAATGGTCGTGCCGGTGACATCCGATCCCGCCGTCTGATCGACGGCAATCAATTCGATATTGGTCTGGATCAAGCGGGTGATTTCCCCGTTTGCCCCTTCGACCGCGCTGCGCAGCGATCCGGTCCAGTACACGTCAACAACGTCGCCGGGGCGAAGAAAGCCCGAAACGCCCGAGGCGACATCGACACTGATGGCGAACGCGCGCATACCTTTTTCGAGACGCGAGGTCAGGCCGGCCAGCTCACCCGGCCGGGTGATCTTGACCTCCATGATGGCCTCGTCCTTTTCCATGGTGCGCAGAACAAAGCGTTCATTGTTGCCGGTTTCCGGGAACAGAGCCGTAATATCGGTGAACGAACCTTCCGGAACCGCATTCTCAGGCCATTCCACGACGCGCACATCTTCTTGGGTCAGGCGCTCGCCGTATTTAAGCGGACGTTCAGATACGATCACGCCGACGGTCGGAACGACGTCGACCTTGGCGTTGGCAAGGGCCTCTTCGGCCATCTGCCGTTCACGCGCCAAGGCGTTCTGATACTCGGCAATATAGTTGCGGGCCATATAGACCGCACCGCCAGCCAGGGCGACCCCGACGATCAGGACAAGACCAAATACAGCTCGCATGCGTATACCTCTTTATTGCTCTGGCCGGACCTGTACCGGTCCGGGCAGGACATTGAAACAGCATATTTCCTAAATCGGAATTGTGTCGAAATGTGGGACAAATGGATATTTTTCGTTGTTTTATTGGCACAGAACGTTGCGAACGAGCATCTCGTGACGTGGCGTCTGCTGTATCCCAGCATGGGTTGTGCGGTGCGGAGAAGGCAGGGGGCAAACGCGAACAACCGCGCCCGGCTGGCGCGGTTGTCATGTGGCCGGTTGGCCAAGTTCCCGAAAATCAGTTGCCGCCGGATCCGTTCGATCCACCGGTGATGATCCCGCCAACGGCCGTGTTGCTGTCGCCGGTGCTGATGCTGATTGCCGAGTCGGAAAGGGCCGCCTCAACATCGTCAGCCAAGCCCTCGGTCCCACCTTGGATCAAAGCGTAGGCAATCGCTGCCAGGCCGGTGACGGCTGCGGTCAGGACCACCCAGTCGACGGTGATCGCACCGCTATCATCTTTTTTGAAGTTCCTGATGAACTTGATCATTTCGCGTCCCTCCTGACAGAGTGATTCCGCCCAGTTCCGGTTTCTGATGGCGACCAGAATTCTCGCGGGCACCTAAATACTAGTTATCAAAGACTTAAACGCGGTCTCCGTGGCGGAAATTGGGCCAAACGTGGGCCATGCTTGGCCCGGCGCCCGAAATCCGATGCGCAGCGTGTGTCTTGCTTCAAAGGAAAAGGCCGCGCCCTCAGGCGCGGCCTTGTATCCCGATTGGGATGAAGTCAGCTTAGTTGCTGCCAGCGGAGGTGATACCACCAGCTGCCGTGTTCGAACCGGTGCTGATCGTTGCGCTGGTCAGGGCGCTGGAAACGTCGGTTGCCAGGCCGGTCGCGCCGCCTTCGATCTGCTGGTAAGCAACGGCTGCCAGGCCAACAACGGCTGCGGTCAGAACGACCCAGTCAACAGTTACGGCGCCGTCTTCGTCTTTGCGGAAGTTCTTGATGAACTTGATCATGTTACGTCCCTCCTAAAGGATCAAAAAGTCAATAAAACCTCGGGGTCTTTCAGAGCTTCATCTCTCAGTCGGCTCATGACCGTCTCGGTATGGCACTATGTTTGCCCCTCGTGCGTGGCAGGAATTGGGCCAAACAACGAATTTTTTGCCTCAGGCTTAACTTTTTGGTCACTAATCTGGTAACCTATTGAAATAAAAAACAAAAAATTTTTGACACTAACCCGCCACGCTGTTTCGGCGGTGCAAAATTGCGCCAAATGAGGCAAAACCGCCCCAATTCGCTTTGTTTTTCTGGCCTTGCGGGAAGATTCGCGTATCAAATCAACTCAAAAGAACAGATGAGGCAGGCAGAAATGGTTTTCCGGGACGCACTGACATGCGCCGGCGTTTTGGCGTTGCTGGTTGCCGTGGCGGCTCCGGCACCTGCCGCGGATATCGAGCCACGCGGCGTATACAAACGGATCAAGGCTCCCAAGGCGGGGGAACGCCCGCGAGTGACGGTTCAGATCAGTCCGCAAGAACACGCATCAGCACCTTCAGCGCCCAGCACGGGCCCCGATTTGGTCGTGCCCGATATCATAGCCCGGACCAAAGTCCCTCCGGCGGCCTTTCCGGACATAATGAACAAAAAGACCCCCGAGGGCGCGTACAAGGCGTTCTGGGACAAGGTATCGCCGGATATGACTCGAGCCGGCCCTGGCCGCCTTGACGAAGCCCTGCAGGCTCTGGCGGCGACCCAGATTTCATCTCCGCGGCTGCAGAACCTCCAAAAGATCGTCGAGCAGCGCGGGGTCGATATTCTCCGTACGACTGTAGGAACAAAAGTGTCGCCAGCGCTGGTCCTTGCGGTCATGTCCGTGGAATCAGGCGGTCGCCCCACTGCCGTCAGCTCGGCCGGAGCACAGGGTTTGATGCAACTGATGCCTGCCACGGCCAAGCGGTTCGGCGTGACCGACAGCATGTTGCCGGAACAGAATATCGCCGGCGGCGTGAAATACCTGGATTGGCTGATGGGTGAATTCAACGACGACCCGATTCTCGTCCTGGCGGGATACAACGCCGGTGAAGGCGCGGTGCGAAAGCACAATGGTGTTCCGCCTTATGCTGAAACGCGGGACTATGTCCCCAAGGTTCTTGCCGCCTTCCAGGTGGCCCGAGCGTTGTGCGCCACTCCGCCGATGCTGATTTCCGACGGGTGCGTCTTTCAGTCAATGAATTGAAAAAGGCCCGCCGAATGGCGGGCCTTGCGGTTTCTCCGTTTGCTCAGCAGTCAGCTGACGATGGTCGCCTCGGTCGCCGCGCGCATCTCTTCTTCGCTGACGCCATCGGCCAGTTCGACGATTTTCAGGCCGCCTTCGACCACGTCCAGCACGCCCAGGTTGGTGATGATGCGGTCAACCACGCCCTTGCCGGTCAGCGGCAGGGTGCATTCCTTCAGCACTTTGCTGTCGCCGTGCTTGTTGGTGTGGTCCATCACCACGATGACCCGTCCGACGCCGGCCACCAGGTCCATCGCGCCGCCCATGCCCTTGACCAGCTTGCCCGGAATCATCCAGTTGGCCAGATCGCCTTTCTCGTCGACCTCCATCGCGCCCAGGATTGCCGCCGCGATCTTGCCGCCGCGGATCATGGCAAAAGACGTGGCGCTGTCGAAATAGGCGGTGCGGGGCAGTTCGGTGATGGTCTGCTTGCCGGCGTTGATCAGGTCCGGGTCCTCTTCGCCCTCATAGGGGAAGGGGCCCATGCCCAGCATGCCGTTTTCCGATTGCAGGGTGATGTCCTTGTCGCCCACATAGTTCGCCACCAGCGTCGGAATCCCGATGCCGAGGTTCACATACATGCCGTCTTCCAGTTCCTCGGCCGCGCGCGCGGCCATCTGATTGCGGTCCCAGGGCATTACGCTTCCTCCTTCTTGCGGGTGGTGCGCTGTTCAATGCGCTTCTCGTGCTGACCTTGGATGACCCGGTGCACATAGATGCCGGGCAGGTGGATACAGTCGGGATCCAGCGAGCCGCGCGGTACGATCTCTTCGACCTCGGCCACGCAGATCTTGCCGCAGGTCGCCGCCGGCACGTTGAAGTTGCGGGCGGTTTTGCGGAACACCAGGTTGCCGGTGTCGTCGGCCTTCCATGCCTTGACGATGGCCAGATCGGCAAAGATCCCTTCCTCGAGGATGTAGGTCTCGCCGTTGAACTCCTTGTGCTCCTTGCCCTCGGCGATCACGGTGCCGACGCCGGTCTTGGTGTAGAAGCCCGGGATGCCCGCGCCACCGGCGCGCATGCGCTCGGCCAGGGTTCCCTGCGGGGTGAATTCCAGCTCAAGCTCGCCCGACAGGTACTGGCGCATGAATTCGGCGTTCTCACCGACATACGAGCTGATCATCTTCTTGACCTGCCGCGTCTGCAGCAGGATGCCGATGCCGAAATCGTCGACGCCCGCGTTGTTCGAGGCAAAGGTCAGATCCTTCACGCCCGACTCCTTGATCGCTTGCAGCAGCAATTCGGGAATGCCGCACAGGCCGAACCCGCCGGCCGCGATCAGCATGCCATCCCGAAGTATCCCATCGAGGGCCTCGGTGGCATTGGCATAGACTTTCTTCATGGAAAACTCCCCCAATGACATGGTGATGGGCAGGTTGTGCCGCCACGTCATTGGGAAGTCAATGAAACCCGCAGGCGGGTGGTATTTCTACCTAACCGCCCGCGGGGGCCTGGATCAGCCGGCTTTCTTCTTGGGCGCGGCCTTTTTGCGGGTGCCTTTCTTGGCCGCCTTCTCATTGACCAGTTCCACCGCCATTTCGGGCGTCACATCCTCGGGCTTGATGTCCTTGGGCAGGGTCGCGTTGACCTTTTCCCACTTCACATAAGGCCCATAGCGCCCGTCCAGAACCTGGATCGCACCGCCATCGGGATGCTCGCCCAGTTCCTTCAGCGGTTTGGCCGCAGCCCGTCCACGCCGCCCGGGGTTGGCGCGCTTTTCCGCCAACAGTTCGACGGCGCGGTTCATGCCGATCTCGAATACGTCGTTGGGATCCTTAAGGTTGGCATAGACAGGCTTCGCCTCATCCGGCAGCTGGTGCATGATATAGGGACCGAAGCGCCCGAAATTGGCGCTGATCACACCGCCCTCGGGGTGTTCGCCAATCTCGCGCGGCAGGCTCAGTAGGATCAGCGCCTTCTCAAGGTCCATGTCGTCCTTGCTCCAACCCTTGGGCAAAGAGGCGCGTGGCGGTTTATTGTTCTCGGGCGTGGCTTCGCCGCGCTGGACATAGGGGCCGAACCGACCGGATTTCAACCAGATCTCATCCTCGCCATCCATGCCCAGCAGGCGTTCTTCGCCCTCGGCGCCTTCGCCAGCGATGGGGCGGGTATAGTTGCATTCCGGATAGTTCCCGCAGCCCACGAACCCGCCGGTCCGCGAGGTTTTCAGGTGCAGCCGTCCGACCCCGCATTTGGGGCAGATGCGCGGATCAGAACCATCCTCGCGCGGGGGGTACAGCTGTGGGGCCAGCGCCTCGTCCAGCTTGTCGAGCACCTCCGAGATCCGCAGCTCGGACGTCTCGGCGATCGCGGCCGAGAAATCGCGCCAGAACTTGGAGAGCAGGTCCTTGTAGTCGCGGGCGCCGTCGCTCACCTCGTCCAGCTGTTCTTCGAGGTTGGCGGTGAATTCGTAACCCACGTACTGACGGAAGAAATTCAACAAGAAGATCGTGACGATCCGGCCCTTTTCCTCGGGGATCAGGCGGTTCTTGTCCTTGCGGACGTAACCGCGGTCCTGAATCGTGGTGACGATCGAGGCATAGGTCGAGGGTCGTCCGATGCCCAGTTCCTCCATCCGTTTGACCAGGGTCGCCTCGGTATAGCGCGGCGGCGGCTGGGTGTGGTGTTGCAGCGCCAGAACCGCCTCGTTGTCCGACAGGATGGCTTTCTTGTCCGCGCCGTCGGCGGTGGCCTTGTCAAACTGATCCTTCAGCGTGGTCTTGGCAAAGCGCGCCGGATCACCCTGCATGATCTGGGGCAGGCGCTTGTCATCCTCGTCCTCGACATCGTCGCGGCCTTCCTCGTAGACGCGCATGAAGCCGTCGAACAGCACGACCTGACCGGTGGCGCGCAGGCCCACCTGGCCGTCATCGCTGCCGATTTCGACGGTGGTGCGTTCCAGCCGCGCGGCAGCCATCTGGCAGGCGATCGTGCGCTTCCAGATCAGATCGTACAGCTTGCGCTGATCGTCATCCGACAGTTTCAGGGCGGCCGCATCTTTGCTCATGTCCGTGGGCCGGATGCATTCGTGCGCTTCCTGCGCGTTCTTGGCCTTGTTCTTGTACATGCGCGGGCTGTCCGGCACGTATTCGGCACCGAACCGGTCCTTGATCGCGTCCCGCGTGGCGGCGACGGCCTCGGGGGCCATGTCGATGCCGTCAGTTCGCATATAGGTAATGTGCCCGGCCTCGTACAAACGCTGGGCCACCTGCATCGCGTGGCGGGCGCCCATGCCAAATTTGCGGCTGGCTTCCTGCTGCAGGGTCGAGGTCATGAACGGGGCGCTGGGATTGCGCGCGGCTGGCTTCGCTTCGACCGAGGTCACGCTCAGCGCGCGGCTGGTGATGGCCTGCACCGCCAGTTCAGCCTGGGTGGCGTTGGCGATGTCATGTTTGTCCAGCTTTTTGCCGGCCAGCGTGACCAGTCGTGCTTCATAGGTCTGGCCGCGCGGCGTTTCGAACAGCGCCTTGACCGACCAGTATTCCACGGGCTTGAAGGCCTCGATCTCCATCTCGCGCTCGACGATCAGGCGCAGGCAGACCGATTGCACGCGCCCGGCCGATTTCGCGCCGGGCAGCTTGCGCCACAGAACCGGCGACAGGTTGAAGCCGACCAGATAGTCCAACGCGCGCCGGGCGAGGTACGCCTCGACCAACGGCATGTCCACCTCGCGCGGGTTCTGCATCGCCTTGGTCACCGCATCCTTGGTGATGGCGTTGAAGGTCACCCGGCTGACGGCCGTATCCTTCTTGATCGAGCGGCGTTTGGTCAGCGCCTCCTGCAGGTGCCAACTGATCGCCTCGCCCTCGCGGTCGGGGTCGGTTGCCAGGATCAGCGCGTTGTCATCCTTGAGCGCGTCGGCGATGGCCTTGACGTGTTTGCGGCTGTCGGCACCGACCTCCCAAGTCATCGAAAACTCGTGGTCGGGATCCACCGATCCATCCTTCGGAGGCAGGTCGCGAACATGTCCGTAAGAGGCCAGGACCGTGTAGTCGGGGCCAAGGTATTTATTGATCGTTTTTGCTTTGGCCGGGGATTCTACAACAACTACAGGCATTTAGTTAAAAACCTCGCTCGACGGATTGGGCGCCTTCTATGGCCGTGCAAAATGTGTAGGGCAAGATGGATTTGTCAATGCACAGTCTGAAAGGCCCGAAATCCGGCCAAATTGAGACGGTCTGCCCGGGTTGGAACCACCTCGGCAGATCACACGGCGAGGCTCAGCAACCCGCCCGGCTGGCGACGGATCAATCCGTCCAGCTCCAGATCGATCAAAGCGGGGCCGATCACGCTGGCGGGCGCATCAACATCCCGGATCAACTGGTCCTCGGCCAAAGGCGAAGGCCCCAACCGTTCCAGGATTCGGGCGTGGAGCGCCTCGGGAGGAGTGATTGTCTGCGCGACGGGCGCCGTGTCGGGGGCAGGTTCGGACGCTCTGCGCGGCTGCGGGGGCAGGGCGTCGATTACATCCTGCACGCAGCGCACCAGTGTGGCGCCTTCACGGATCAGAAGATTGCATCCGGCGGCGCGGGCGTCGAACGGATGGCCGGGCACGGCAAGAACCTCGCGTCCCTGATCCAGTGCGTCGCGCGCCGTGATGAGGCTGCCGGACTTGGCGGCAGCCTCGACGACGACGACGGCCTGAGACAGACCCGATATGATCCGGTTGCGGCGAGGAAAGTGGCGGGCCTGCGGGGTCACGCCCATTGGTTGTTCGGAGATGCGCAGCCCTTTGGTCGCGATGTTGCAGGCCAGTTCCTTGTTTTCCGCCGGATAGATGATGTCGACGCCACCGGCCATGACCGCAACGGTTCCCGTTTGCAGCGTGGCCAGATGCGCGGCGGTGTCAACACCGCGGGCCAAGCCGGAGACGACTACGTAGCCACTCTCACCCAGGCCACCTGCCAGAGCCCGCGCCATCCTGGTTCCCAAGGACGAACAGTTGCGGGCGCCGACAAGCGAGATCATCGGGCGCTGAAGCACCGACACGTCGCCTACTGCCCAAAGCATAGGAGGGGCATCGTTCAGATCGGTCAGCGCGGTTGGATAGTCGGCGGCCCCAAGGCACAAAAGCCGCGCTTTTGCGGCTTTTGCGGCCTTGAGTTCCGCCTCGATGACGCCGGGCGGGCATATTTCATACCCTGCAATTCCGGCAGCGCGTGCCAATTCCGGCAACGCGGCCAGCGCATTCTGCGCCGAGCCATGTTCGTGCATCAGGCGCCGGAATGTTGCCGGGCCAACCTTGCGCGAGCGCAACAGGCGAAGCCAGGAAAACCGGTCCTCTTCCGTGGTGGGTGGGAGTGGGGGGTGATTGGAAGAAAGCTGCTCTTCGGTCATCCGTCGCTCCGCCTGATTGCAGAACTGGTTTACGGCGTGACGGGTTAACAGCTTGTGAATCGCAGAAAATTTTAGCGTGTTCCAGCGTGGGCTTCGCGAAATAGGCGCGCAAACCTTTGAAGGTAATAACTTTTCTCAGACGGTCATTTTTGATGCGCTACGGTTCATTCCCGCCGGGCCGGCAGCACGGATTAACCATGGTGCCGGCCGCAAGCACACGATTCGTATCAAGCGGCGGATCCTCCGACCGTCAGCCCCTCCATCAGCACCGTAGGCTGCCCCACACCCACAGGCACCCACTGACCGTCCTTGCCGCAGGTTCCCATGCCGGGATCCAGAGCCATGTCGTTGCCCAGGCCCCGGATACGTTTCAGCGCTGAAGGACCGTCGCCGATCAGCGTTGCGCCCTTGACCGGCGCGCCGATCTTGCCGTTCACGACCCGATAGGCCTCGGTGCAGCTGAACACGAATTTGCCGTTGGTGATGTCGACCTGGCCGCCGCCGAAACCTACGGCCCAGATGCCATCCTTGATTTCGGCAACAAGGTCCGCCGGGTTAGCATCGCCGCCCAGCATGATCGTGTTGGTCATGCGCGGCATAGGTTTGTGCGCATAGCTTTGCCGCCGCCCGTTACCGGTGGGGGATACCCCCATCAGGCGCGCATTCTGGCGGTCCTGCATGTAGCCGGTCAGGATGCCGTCTTCGATCAGCACGGTGCGCGAGCTGGGCGTTCCCTCGTCATCCACGGTGATCGATCCGCGACGATCCGGGATCGTTCCGTCATCCACCACGGTCACGCCCTTGGAGGCGATCCGCTGCCCCATCAGCCCGGCAAAGGCCGAACTCCCCTTGCGGTTAAAGTCTCCTTCCAAGCCATGCCCGATGGCCTCGTGCAGCAAAATGCCGGGCCAGCCGGGGCCCAGTGCAACTTCCATCACGCCGGCCGGAGCGGGAACGGCATCAAGGTTGACCAAAGCAATGCGCAGCGCCTCTCGGACCTTATCCTGCCAATCGGACGGGTCAATCAGGCCGTCCAGACCAACGCGGCCGCCACCGCCGGCCGATCCGCTTTCGCGCCGACCGTTCTGTTCGACGATGACCGACACGTTCAGGCGGGTCATCGGACGAACGTCGCGTACCATGGTGCCATCCGGGCGGAGGATCTCGACCTCTTGCACGGACGCGGCGATCACGGCGCTGACTTGGACCACCCTGGGGTCCAGATCGCGCGCAAATCCGTCGATTTCGCGCAGAGTCTCGACCTTGACCGGGAAGCTGGCGGATTCGATCGGGTCTGCATCCGTATAAAGCTGCTTGTTTGTGCGCCTTGGCGCGTCGGCCAAAGTGCCGCCGCCGTCACCAACCGCCAGCCGGGCGGTTTCCGCAGCACGTTTCAGCGAGGGCATTGATACATCGGTCGAGTGGGCATAACCGGCCACATCACCCTGCACGGCACGCAGCCCGAATCCCTCGGACGCATCGTAGGATGCGGTGCGCAGGCGCCCATCGTCAAAGGCAAGTGTTTCGGATTTCCGACGCTCTACAAACAGCTCGCCGTCTTCGGCCCCAGCGGTGGCCGAGCGCAGTACGGCCAGTGCCTCGTCATGCGGCAATGCGGTCTCGAACGGGCGAAACGGGGCTTGAGTCATGGGTTGCGGCCTTTCGCGTTTGATCCAGATCAAAAATAGCGTCTGTTTGACGCAAGCATTTTGCTTTATCTACCTCCCGGAATATGGTTTTTAACGCGGCCAAAGACAACGGGAGAGGTGTGACCGATTCACACCTGTTCGCCAGAGACGCAAAGATCAAACGATCAGGACAGAAAATGAAGAATGCTTTGATGCTTTCGGGGGTGTTCGCAGCCCTCTCCAGCCTTCCCGCCATGGCTCAGGATCTTGAGATCATCGGCAAGCCGGTCGACGGCGGCATGGGCTTCCAGCCGGCGGCCACCAGCCTGGCCGAAGGGATTCACCGCCTTGATGGTATGATTCTGGTTATCATCACCGCGATCTGTCTGCTGGTCGCAGGCCTGCTGGTATACTGCATCGTGCGCTACAACCAGCGTGTAAACCCGACCCCGGCGCGGTTCTCGCACTACACTCCGGTCGAGATCGCCTGGACCATCGGCCCGATCCTGATCCTGGTCTTCATCGGTGCGTTCTCGCTGCCGGTGCTGTTCAAACAGCAGGAAATCCCCGAGGGTGATGTCGTCATCAAGGTGATCGGCAACCAGTGGTACTGGACCTATGAATATGTTGATCACGACTTTGCGTTCGACAGCTATCTGCTGGGTCACCCTGCCACTCTGGACGAGGGTGCACGCCCCGCCGATGCGGATGTAACCCCGTTCGTTCTGGACGATGCGATGCGCGCCAAGCTGGCCGATGCCGGCTACAGCGAGGATGAGTGGCTGCTGGCCACCGACACAGCTGTCGTGGTTCCCGTCAACAAGGTGGTTGTGATGCAGGTCACCGCGGCTGACGTGATCCACTCGTGGACGATCCCCGCGTTTGGCGTCAAGCAGGACGGCGTTCCGGGCCGTCTGGCCGAGCTGTGGTTCCAGGCCGACAAGGAAGGCATCTACTTTGGCCAGTGCTCCGAGCTGTGCGGCAAGGACCACGCCTATATGCCGATCACTGTCAAAGTCGTCAGCGAAGAAGCCTATCAGGAATGGCTGCAGGGCGCGTTGGACGAATACGCTGGCCAGCCGGCGTCGTTCCAGATCGCCTCGAACTGACGATCCCGGGGCCTGAGGCCCGATAGAAACCAAGGACAGGCTGCGCGGGTATCGCGCAGCTTTCGCACCACAAGGACCTGACATGACCGACGCGAGCATCAATGCCAGCACACTTGCCGCACAATCCCGTGCGGACGAGGCCGGCTTTGGCGACTATTTCGCCCTGCTCAAGCCGCGGGTGATGTCGCTTGTCGTGTTCACCGCGTTGGTGGGTCTGCTGGCCGCCCCTGTGCCGGTACATCCGTTCGTCGGCTTCTGCGCCATCCTGTTCATCGCCATCGGCGGTGGCGCCTCGGGCGCGCTGAACATGTGGTGGGACGCGGATATCGACAAGGTTATGAAGCGCACCAAGGGCCGTCCGATCCCATCGGGCAAGGTTGAGCCCGGCGAGGCGATGGCGCTGGGCCTGGCCCTGTCGGGCCTGTCGGTGATCATGCTGGGCTTGGCGACCAACTGGTTCGCGGGCGCGTTTCTGGCCTTTACCATCTTTTTCTATGTCGTGATCTACACGATGTGGCTCAAGCGGCTGACGCCGCAGAACATCGTGATCGGTGGCGCTGCGGGCGCCTTCCCGCCGGTAATCGGATGGGTGGCGGCCACGGGTTCGATGACGCTTGAGGCGTGGCTGATGTTTGCCCTGACCTTCATGTGGACCCCGCCGCATTTCTGGGCGCTGGCGCTGTTCATGCGCTCGGATTATGACGACGCGGGCGTGCCGATGCTGACTGTAACGCATGGACGCCGCGCCACGCGGACCCATATCTTGGTCTATACCGCATTGCTGGCTCTGCTGGCCGTGGGCACCGCGTTCTCGGGTATCGGTGGGCCGATTTACTTGGCTGTGGCCGTGGTGTTGAACGCTCTGTTCCTGCGGGGGGCATGGGCCATCTCGCGCCGCACCGAGGATGACGCGGAGGCGGACAATTTCAAGGTTGAGCGCAGCTTTTTCAAGCTGTCGCTGCTGTACCTGTTCCTGCATTTTGGCGCAATCCTCGCCGAGGCGCTGCTGAAACCTTACGGGTTGGGAGGCTGGTCATGAGCCTGCGCAAAAGCCATGAACTGCACCAGCGTCGTTTTGGCCGCAACCTGGGTGTTGGGCTGACTCTGGCGGCGTTCATCGTGATTATTTTCGGCCTGACCATCGTAAAGGTCTCGGGCAGCGATTTCGGCGTGCCCAGCGAGGAGTTTCAGAACTGATGGCTTTGAGCGGACCGCAGAAGACCGTCGCGCAGACCGTTGGTCTGGTTGTTCTGATGGGCAGCCTGGCCTGGGCGGCCGTACCGTTCTACGACTGGTTCTGCCGGGTCACCGGGTTCGGGGGCACCACCGGCGTGGCCGAGGCCACGCCCGACGATATCCTCGACCGGGTGGTGACCGTTCGCTTCGACGCGTCCAAGGCCAAAGACATGCCGTGGGAGTTCAAACCCGTCGAGCGCGAGATGAAGGTACGCATCGGCGAGACCGGTCTGGCCTTCTACGAAGCATACAACCCGACGGACAAGCCGGTTGCGGGGCAGGCGTCGTACAACGTGACGCCCTATTCCGCCGGCGGATACTTCCAGAAGATCGCCTGTTTCTGCTTTGAAGAGCAGGTTCTGGAGCCTGGCGAGCGGGTCGAGATGCCCGTAACTTTCTTCGTCGACCCCGAAATGGTGGAAGACCCCGAAGCACAGTATGTTCATACGATCACGCTGTCGTATACATTCTATGAAATAGACCTGCCCGAGGGCTATGCCGCCCTGGATGCGCAGGCAGAAACAAACACGAACTAACGCCTGTAGGTGAGGGACGCTGATGGCACACGCAAAAAACCACGATTACCACATTCTGGCACCTTCGATCTGGCCGCTGATCGGCGCGATCGGTGGCTTCGTCATGCTGTTCGGAGCCGTCTTGTGGATGCACGGCATGACCTCCTTCGTGTTCTGGGGTGGTCTTGTGGCGGTACTCTACACGATGTTTGCCTGGTGGTCCGAGGTCGTGGCCGAAAGCCGCGCGGGTGATCACACTCCGGTCGTCCGGATCGGACTGCGCTACGGGTTCATCCTGTTCGTCATGTCCGAGGTGATGTTCTTCTTTGCCTGGTTCTGGTCGTTCTTCAAACATCGCATGTATCCGATGTACGACTATGCCGGTACCGAATACATCCAGCCTGACATCCACGCGGTGGACCCGTTCCACCTGCCGCTGATCAACACTCTGGTTCTGTTGCTATCGGGCTGTGCGATCACTTGGGCGCACCACGCGCTGGTCCACGACAACGACCGCAAGGCGCTGATTCAGGGTCTCGCGATCGGTATCGTCCTGGGTATCGCCTTCACCTTCCTGCAGGCCTTCGAATACTACGAACTACTGGCCCACGAAGGGTGGGAGTTCGGCGGCGATCAGTTCTACTCGAACTTCTTCATGGCAACCGGCTTCCACGGCGCACATGTGATCATCGGCACCATCTTTCTGACGGTCTGTCTGATCCGCGCGCTGCGTGGCGACTTTACCCCGGAGAAACACGTCGGGTTCGAGGCGGCCGCATGGTACTGGCACTTTGTCGACGTTGTCTGGTTGTTCCTGTTCTTCGCCGTTTACATTTGGGGTCAGGCACCTCTGATGTGACGTCGCGCAAGGCTGTCGAATTGCAAAAGCCGCCCTTCTGGGCGGCTTTTTCTCGATCAGGTGCGCAAGGGATTGCGCCCCTTACAATTGCAAGGTTGCATTTCCTTGCGCACAGACCGTAACAAGACGCCGGCTTGACCCCGAGCCGCTATGACACGCAACAAGGGCCAGACATGCGCCGCATCCTGTTTCTGCTGATTTTCGGGCTCGCCGGGCTGGCGGTTCTTGTGTCTCTGGGCACTTGGCAGGTTCAGCGTCTGGCGTGGAAAGAGGGCATTCTGGCCGATATCGAAGCCCGGATCGCCGCCTATCCGGTGCCGCTGCCCGAGGCGGTCGATCCCGAAGCCGACCGCTATCTGCCCGTAGAGGTATCGGGCGAGATGCTGCCCGGCGAAATCCATGTGCTGGTTTCGGTCAAACAGGTCGGGCCGGGCTATCGGATCATAGCGCCTTTCCGAACCGGTGATCGTACGATCCTGGTGGATCGGGGTTTTGTGCCCACAACGGCCAAGCAGGCCGAACGCCAGATCGGCCCCACGCAGGTTGTCGGAAATCTGCATTGGCCCGATGAGATCGACGGCTATACCCCCGATCCGGACCGGGCGGGCAACATCTGGTTTGCCCGCGATGTACCCGCGCTGGCCGATGCGCTTGGGGCCGAGCCGATCCTTCTGGTTGCCCGCAGCCAGACCGATCCCGCCATCACGCCGCTGCCGGTGGATACGGCGGGTATTCCCAATGACCATCTGCAATACGCGGTGACATGGTTCGGCCTGGCGCTGGTCTGGGCCGCAATGACCGGATATTTCCTGTGGCGCGGCCGCGCCCCATCAGAAAGTGACGCGCAATGAAATATATCTCGACCCGCGGGCAGGCGCCCGAACTGAGCTTTGAAGAGGCGATGCTGACCGGTCTTGCCCGCGACGGCGGCCTGTACCTGCCTGCCGAGATCGCGGTTCTGAGCCAGGACGAGATCGCCGCGATGGCCGGGCTGCCCTATGAAGAGATCGCGTTCCGCGTTATGTGGCCCTATGTCAGCGGCTCGTTCGCCGGGGACGAATTCAAAGAGATCATTGCCCGCGCCTATGCCGGGTTCGGTCATGATGCCCGCGCGCCGTTGAAGCAGCTGAACGAGAACCACTTTCTGCTGGAGCTGTTCCACGGGCCCACGCTGGCCTTCAAGGATTTCGCCATGCAACTGATTGGTCAGCTGTTTCAGGTGGCGCTGAAGCGGCGGGGTGAGCGTGTGACCATCGTGGGCGCCACCAGCGGCGATACCGGATCTGCCGCGATCGAGGCGTTCCGGGGGCTGGATGCGGTCGATGTGTTCATCCTGTTCCCGCACGGTCGCGTGTCCGAGGTGCAGCGCCGGCAGATGACCACACCCGCCGACAGCAACGTGCACGCGCTGGCCGTCGATGGCGATTTCGACGACTGTCAGGCCGCCGTGAAGGACATGTTCAACGATTTCGACTTCCGCGACGGGGTCAAGCTGGCGGGGGTGAACTCGATCAACTTTGCCCGCGTGCTGGCTCAGGTGGTCTATTATTTCTCGGCCGCGACCAGCCTGGGCGCGCCGCACCGCAAGGTCAGCTTCACTGTACCCACCGGCAATTTCGGCGACATCTTCGCCGGCTACATCGCCAAGCGGATGGGTCTGCCCATCGACCGTCTGGTGGTGGCGACCAACCAAAACGACATCCTGCATCGCTGCTTGTCGGGGCAGGGCTACTTCAAGGGCGACACCATCCCCTCGATCAGCCCGTCGATGGACATTCAAGTCAGCTCGAACTTTGAACGCGCGCTGTACTATGCCTATGGCGAGGACGGGCGGGCCGTGGCGCAGTTGATGGACGAGCTGAAACAGGGCGGCTTCCACGTCAGCCAAGGCGCGATGGAGGCCCTGCGCGAAAGTTTCGACTCGGGCCGTGTGTCCGAAGAAGAAACGCTGGCCACGATCAAATCCACGCTGGAACAGAGCGCCGAGCTTGTCTGCCCGCACACTGCCGTGGGCATCAAGGTGGCCGAAGACACCCGTGCCGCCGATGTGCCGATGGTCACGCTGGCCACCGCGCACCCTGCGAAATTCCCCGCCGCGGTCGAGCAGGCCAGCGGTGAGCATCCGCCTCTTCCCTCGCGCATGTCCGATCTATATGAACGTCCGGAACGGGTGACCCGCATCGCCAACGATCTGGGCGCCATCGAGGATCATATCAAAAGGCACATTGCTGAGTGACTGTCAGACTGGACCAACTAACGAACGGCTTTCGGATCGTCAGCGAGCAGATGCCGGGGCTGCAATCGGCCGCCATCGGAATCTGGGTGACCGCCGGCGGGCGGCACGAGCGGATCGAACAGAACGGCATCGCGCATTTCCTCGAGCACATGGCCTTCAAGGGCACCGAGCGGCGCTCGGCCCTGCAGATCGCCGAGGCGATCGAGGATGTGGGGGGATATATCAACGCCTATACCTCGCGCGAGGTGACGGCCTATTACGCCCGGGTGCTGAAGGATGACGTGGCACTGGCGATGGACGTGATCGGCGACATCGTTCTGAACCCCGTCTTCGATCCGCGCGAAATCGAAGTCGAGCGCGGCGTGATCCTGCAGGAAATCGGCCAGGCGCATGACACGCCCGATGACGTGATCTTTGACTGGCTGCAGGAACAGAGCTATCGCGACCAACCGCTGGGCCGCCCCATCCTTGGCCCATCCGAACGGGTCAGCGCCTTTTCGCGCGACGACCTGTCGGCCTTCGTGGCCGAGCATTATGCGCCCGACCAGATGATCCTGTCGGCGGCAGGTGCCGTCGATCATGACCAGCTGATGAAGCTGGCAGAAGAGATGTTCGGCCATCTGCAACCCCGCAAGGGGCTGCTGCCGGAACCCGCCCGGTTCACCGGCGGCGAGGCGCGGCGGGACAAGGCGCTGGAGCAGGCGCATTTCGCACTGGCGCTGGAAAGCCCGGGCTATCGCGATGACGAGATCTATACCGCGCAGATCTATTCGACCGCGCTGGGTGGCGGCATGTCCTCGCGCCTGTTCCAGGAAGTGCGCGAGACCCGCGGGCTGTGCTATACGATCTTTGCCCAGACCGGCGCCTATGCCGACACGGGAACGACCACGATCTATGCCGGCACCTCGGCCGATCAGGTGGGCGAACTGGCCACCATCACCATCGACGAGATGAAGCGTGCCGCCGAGGACATGAGCCCCGAGGAGGTTGCCCGGGCCCGGGCGCAGATGAAGGCCGGGATGCTGATGGGGCTGGAAAGCCCCTCGAACCGGGCCGAGCGTCTGGCCCGACTGGTGCAGATCTGGGGCCGTGTTCCGCCGCTTGAGGAAACCGTGGCCAAGATCGACGCGGTCAGCACTGCAGACGTCCGCGCCTTCGCCGAGAAGATGGCGGTTCAGGCCCCGGCGGCGCTGGCGCTTTACGGGCCTGTGGGGGGTGCGCCGACACTGGAGAGGCTGCAGGAGAGGCGCGCGGCGTGATGCTGTTGGGCAGACGCAGGCTGAAACTCGAGACCGAGCGGTTGAGCTTGCGCCCGCCCGTGCATTCCGACTTCAACGACTGGGCCGCGCTGCGGCTGGCCTCGCGCGAGTATCTGACCCCGTGGGAGCCGATCTGGGCCAAGGACCATCTGACCCGCAAATCCTTCACCAACCGTGTCTACTGGGCGCAACGCTCGGTGGCCAATGGCACGGCGGTTCCGCTGTTCCTGTTCCGCAGAACCGATGACATGCTGGTGGGCGCCATCACGCTGGACAACATCCGCCGGGGGCCGGCGCAGGCCGGAACGCTGGGCTATTGGACCGGGCAGGCCTTTGCCCGGCAGGGTTACATGCGCGAGGCCATCGGCGCCGTGGTGCATTACGCCTTTACCCGGCTGGACCTGAGCCGGATCGAGGCCGCCTGTCTGCCGGAAAACGCCGCCTCTCGCGGGCTTCTGGAAAGTTCGGGGTTCAAATACGAGGGCGTGGCGCAATCCTATCTGCAGATCAACGGGCGTTGGCGGACGCATGTGCTCTATGCGTCGCTGCGATCGGACCGGCGCGGGCGGACGGACGCGGGCTAGGGCGCCCGTTCGGCCCTGATCCGGGCGGGCCTGTTTCCGAAATCTGGGCCCCGTGACGTGACTCGAGGCGCCGATGCGCTAGACTTCCCGTCATGCGGAGTATTTTGGCGGGTTTGATCTTTCTGGCAGGGACGGCGGCGGCGCAGGAGCGTCGGCCGAGTCATTGCATCGCCATCGCCCAGAACACCCCCGGCATCGAATATCTGCACAAGGCGGCGTGGCAGGATCCGGTGCCCGAATTCTCGGTCCGGATCAGCTATGTCGCGCATGCGTCCTTTCTGATCCAGACACCCGGCGGGCTGAATGCCGTGACTGATTTCACCGGGTTCATCGGCGGCGCGGACCTGATCCCCGACATCGTGACGATGAACCACGCCCATGACACCCATTGGACCGCCTATCCCGATCCGGCCATTCCTCATGTGCTGCCGGGGTGGGGTGAGTTCGGGCAGGGCATCGAACACTATCTGGATCTGGGCGAATTGCTGGTGCGCAACGTCTCGACCGACATCCGGTCTGCTTACGTTGGGGTGGAAGAGCGCGGGAACTCGATCTTTGTGTTCGAGGTCGAAGGCCTGTGCATCGGCCATCTGGGACATCTGCACCATGTGCCGTCCGACGCGCAATTCGCCGCCCTTGGGCGGCTGGACGTGGTCATGGCGGCGGTAGACGGGGGCACGACCATGCCCTTGCCCGAGATGATCTCGGTCCTGCAGCGGCTGAAAAGCTCGGTCATCATTCCGATGCACTGGTTCTCGGGCTATTCGCTGGACCGGTTCCTGGCCGATATCCGATCCGACTTCCCGGTGCGCCGGGATGGGGTTTCGGAGATCGAAGTGTCCCTGCGGACCCTCCCGGACCGCCCGACGGTGGTAGTGCTCGAGCCGCAATACCTGATGGAACTGGAATAAGCCTTGCCGTGCGCCGCGGGCTTGGGCATGCAGAGGGCATGCATTTGAACCCTGCCGACGAAACCTTTGCCGAAACCATCCGCGCCCGCCTGGGTGACGATATTCTGCGCCCGGTCGAGCCGCGCTATCTGGACGAGCCGCGCCGCCGCTTTGTCGGGCAGGCGGGTCTGCTGGCCTTGCCCCGCACGGTTGAGCAGGTCGCAGCCTTGGTGCGATTGGCGTCCGAGGCCCGCGTCCCGGTGGTGCCATACGGTGGCGGCACCGGTCTTGTGGGCGGGCAGGTCATGGCGGATGGCCCCGCGCCCCTGATCCTGACGCTCGAGCGGATGCGCGCGATCCGGGCCGTTTACCCGACCGAAAACATCCTGATCGCCGAGGCTGGTGCGGTGCTGGCCGACATTCAGGCCGCGGCCGAGGCGGCCAATCGGTTGTTTCCGTTGTCGCTGGCGGCGCAGGGGTCATGCCGGATCGGGGGAAACCTGGCTACCAATGCAGGGGGCGTCAACGTCCTGCGCTATGGCAATGCGCGGGATCTGTGCCTCGGGCTCGAGGCGGTTCTGCCCAACGGCGAGATCTGGCACGGGCTGGGGCGGCTGCGAAAGGACAACACCGGTTATGACCTGCGCAACCTGCTGATCGGGTCCGAGGGCACGCTGGGGGTTATCACCGCCGCCTCGCTCAAACTGTTCCCGCGTCCTGCCGGGCTGGGCACGGCGATCTTTCAGGTGGCCAGTCCCGAAGCGGCGATCGACCTGCTGGCCCTGGCCCGGGACCATCTGGGCGAAACCGTCAGCGCATTCGAACTGATCCACAGACAGGGGCTGGATTTTCTGGCAGAGGTCTTGCCGGACGTGCGGCAACCCTTTGACACACCGCCGGAATGGTCGGTCCTGATCGAGCTGGGATTGCCGGCGGGGCACGAGCCCGAGGCGGCGCTGGAATCCTTGTTCGTGGCAGCGGAGGCGCGTGGTCTGGTGTCGGACGGCGTCATCGCCCAGAGCGCCGCGCAGCGCGACGCGCTGTGGTCGGTGCGCGAACGCATCCCCGAGGCAAACCGGCTGATAGGTTCGGTGTCCAGCCACGATATCTCGGTTCCGATTTCGCGGATCCCCGACTTCATCCGGCAAGGCGGCCAGGCGATTGCCGCCCTTGGACCGTTCCGGGTGAACTGCTTTGGTCATCTGGGGGACGGTAACCTGCACTACAACGTCTTCCCGCCCAAAGGCCACGACCGGGGCGAGTTTGATGACCGGCGCGCCGAGATCAAGCGCGCGGTCCATGACCTCGTGCATGAGTTTGAGGGATCGGTCAGTGCCGAGCATGGGGTGGGCCGTTTGAAGACCGGCGATCTGGAACGCTATGGTGATCCGGCCAAACTGTCGGCCATGCGCGCCATCAAGGCTGCCTTGGACCCGCTCGGGATCATGAACCCCGGTGCCGTTCTGTCAGATGTGTGAGTGCGGCCCGGACGCTCCGGGCCGCAGCGATGCGATCTTTACGACTCGGGCAGGATAACCTTGTCGATGACGTGGATCACGCCATTGCTGGTTTCGATGTCTGCCTGAACGACATTTGCGTCATTGACCATGACACCGTTGTCGAGGTCGATTGTGATCTCTCCACCCTGGACGGTGGCGGCGGTCATGTCGTCGGACAGATCACCCGACATCACCTTGCCCGGAACCACGTGATACGTGAGGATCGCCACAAGCTGGTCCTTGTTCTCGGGCTTCAGCAGCGTTTCCACGGTGCCTTCGGGCAGAGCAGCAAAGGCTTCATCCGTGGGCGCGAAAACGGTGAATGGGCCTTCGCCCTTCAGCGTGTCAACCAACTCGGCGGCCTGTACGGCTGCAACCAGAGTGTTGAAGCTGCCGGCTCCGACAGCGGTGTCCACAATGTCCTTGCCGTGGCCGTCGGCAATGGCAGCGGTCGAAAACAGGATACTGGCGACACCGGCAACAGCGAATTTGCGAAACATGATCTACTTCCCTTGTTGAGGATGTCATCGGCGACATCAGGGGCGATACGGGGACATGCCGGAAGGAGATCACGCGTCGGGGACAAAAAAACCGACTGGAAAACGAACGACGCCGCGCTAAGCGCGCGGCATTTCCAGCGACAAGTCACGAAATCGTGACCGTTGTCTGTTCACAGCCCTTCGAATTCGCACAGGACATGGACGTCCATGCCCATGTCCTCGAGCACCTTCCGGCCACCCAGCTCGGGCAGGTCGATGATGAAGGCGCAGCTGACGATCTCGCCACCCAGACGTTCGATCAGCTTGATGCCTGCTGCGGCAGTGCCGCCGGTGGCCAGCAGGTCATCGACCACCAGAACCTTTTCGCCGGGCTGGATCGCGTCATCGTGGATCTCGACGATGGCCTCGCCGTATTCCAGCTTGTATTCCTCGCTGATCGTGGTGCCCGGCAGTTTGCCCTTCTTGCGGATCGGGACAAAGCCCACGCTCAGTTGGTGCGCGATTGCGCCCCCCAGGATGAAACCGCGCGCCTCGAGCCCCACGACCTTGTCGATGCGCTCGCCGGCATAGGGGTGCAGCATCTGGTCGATGGCCATGCGAAACCCGCGGGGATCGGCAAACAGGGTCGTCACGTCGCGGAACATGATCCCTTCGTGGGGGAAATCGACGATGGTCCGAATGTAATCCTTGACCGTTTTGCTTCTGGACATGGGGCAACCCTTCTTGCGTCAAAACACGGCGGTGTTTGGCGTATCACGGCCAGTCATGCAAGCCACGGTTGCCTGCCTGCGCGTATTTGCTGCGGAACAGATGCGCCCGGATCACCCGCCCTTGGGGGGCTGCGGGTATCGACAAGCGATGCGCTTTGTCTATAGAAGGTGCCACGCGCTGATGCAGGCCCAGAACAAGGATGACAGCCGTGGCCAAGGCCGACCTCAAGGGATCCACAAAAAAGAACAGCCAGCTGGTTCTGCGCCTGGACAAGGACGAACGCGACGCGTTCGTTGCGCTGTGCCGCGATCTCGACACCTCGGCCGCGCGCGAGATCCGCAAGTTCATTCGCGCATTCATGGCCGAGAACGCCGGGACCTGACTGCTTTCAGGCCGGGCGGCGCAGTACCGCCGTGGCCACGCCCATTCCGATCAGGGTCAACCCTCCGAAACGGGTCATGCCGGTGATGATGCCGGGGCGGCCGATTACGCGGCGCAGCCGGTCGGCCAGCAGCGCATAGGCCAGCGCGTTCAGCCCGGCCAATCCCACGAAAGTCGCAATCAGGATCGCGAACTGCGGGCCCAGCGGCTCGGCCGGGCGCAGAAATTGCGGCACGAAGGCGATGAAGAAGGCGATGGATTTCGGGTTCAGCGCAGTAACAGCGGCCGCATGGCCGAACACGCCGCGCGCGGTGACGTCGCGCCCGGTGGCAACTGCCTGCATCCCGCCGGACGGCGCACTGCGCAGCAGCTTGATGCCCAGCCAGACCAGATAGGCGGCTCCCACCCATTTCAGCACCGAAAACAGCGTGGCCGACGCCAGCACCAGCGCCCCAAGCCCCAGCAACGAGGCGGTCATGGCAATCAGGTCCCCCAGCGCAACCCCCGTGGCCGAGGCCACGGCCACGCTGCGCCCTTTGGACAGCGCATAGCTGAGCACCAGCAGGACCGTCGGGCCCGGTATCAGCAGAAGGGCGGTCGAGGCGGCGACAAAGGCCAGCCAAAGTTCAAAATCCATCATCCAACTCCGTCAAATCCGCAGCAGCTAGCCTAAGAAAACACGTGGCCGTCAAGGCCGCCTACAATACCCGGCCCGCCACCGCATCCAGCTTGGCCAGCACTTGCGGGTCGCGCTTTTCCGGGGCCGTCAAAATCGCGTGGTCCAGCGCACGGTCGCAGCCATGCGGGCAGGGGGTGCGGTCTGCCCCCAGCAGGGCGGGCAGGCCTTTGACCAAGGCGCGCGCGTTCTCGGCGTTGCCGCTCAGCGTCGCGATGATCGCGGTCACGTCCACTTCGCCGTGATCGGGGTGCCAGCTGTCATAGTCGGTGACCATCGCCACCGAGGCATAGCAAAGCTCGGCCTCGCGGGTCAGTTTGGCCTCGGGCATGTTGGTCATGCCGATCACGTCGCAGCCCCACTGCTCGCGGTACATCTTCGATTCCGCCAGCGTCGAGAATTGCGGCCCTTCCATCGCCAGGTAGGTGCCGCCGCGATGCACGGTGATGCCGGCCGCACGGGCGGCGGATTCACAGGCATCGCCCAGGCGTGGGCAGGTCGGATGGGCCACGCTGACATGGGCGACGCAGCCGGTGCCGAAAAAGCTTTTCTCGCGGGCGAAGGTGCGGTCGATGAACTGATCGACGACCACGAAATCGCCTGGGGCCATGTGTTCGCGGAAGGAGCCGCAGGCCGAAACCGAGATCACATCGGTGACCCCCAGCCGTTTCAGCGCGTCGATATTGGCGCGATAGGGCACCTCGGTCGGCGAATGCACATGCCCGCGCCCGTGGCGGGGCAGAAAGGCCATCTCGATGCCGTCCAGTGTCCCGGTCAGGATCTGGTCGGACGGCGCGCCCCAAGGCGTTTCCACGGTAACCCATTGCGGCGTTTCCAGCCCATCGATGTCATAAATTCCCGATCCGCCGATGACGGCAATCTTTGTCTGGGCCACGTTCGTTCTCCGCTGCGATACCTGCCTGTGGGAATTTCTGCGGGCTTGTCGGGCATTTGGCAAGGCTTGCCGGTGTTTTTGCGCCCCACAGGGGCCACAAGGCGCGCGGCCTTGCAGTTTTTGCATGACAGCCTGCCATCGATGGGCTAGCAGACAGCGCCGAAGGCGGGTATACGACCGCCTTCGCGCGAACATTCTGACCCACAGGACCATTTCATGCCCCGAGCCTTGCTGGCAAACTTTGCCAATCGCCTCGCTATTCCCGATCTGAGCTGGATGCCGGACGAAAAGCTGACCCCCGCCCGCCTGCGGATCGAGCTTCTGTCGGGCCTGACCGTCGCCCTGGCCTTGGTGCCCGAAGCGGTGGCCTTTGCCTTCGTCGCCGGGGTTCACCCTCTGGTGGGCCTCTACGCGGCGTTCCTGGTGGGGCTGATCACCGCGCTGATCGGGGGCCGTCCGGGTATGATCTCGGGCGCAACCGGTGCGCTGGCGGTCGTCATGGTGGCGCTGGTGGCGCAGCACGGGGTCGAATACCTGTTCGCCACGGTGGTCTTGATGGGCATTCTGCAGATCATCGCGGGGGCCATGCACTGGGGCCGGTTCATCCGACTGGTGCCGCATCCGGTGATGCTGGGCTTTGTCAACGGCCTGGCCATCGTAATCTTTCTGGCGCAACTGGGCCAGTTCAAGGTGCCGGGCACGATGGAAAACACTGGCCACGGCATGAGCGGCGGTGAATGGCTGTCCGGGATGCAACTCTATACGATGCTGGGGCTGGTCGCGCTGACCATGGTGGTGATCTGGGTGATGCCGCGCATCACGCGCATCGTGCCAGCGCCGCTGGCGGGCATCGTCGTGGTTGCCGCGTTGGTGATCGGCATGGGGCTGGATGTCCCGCGCGTCGGTGACCTGGCCTCGATCGAGGGCGGACTGCCGAAATTCCACATCCCCATGGTTCCGCTGACTTGGGAGACATTGGAGATCATTCTGCCCTACGCCGTCATCCTGGCCGCCATCGGCCTGATCGAATCTCTGCTTACGCTGAACCTGGTGGGCGAGATCACCGGCAAGCGCGGTGGTGCGTCGCAGGAATGCATCGCGCAGGGCACCGCCAACGTCGTGACCGGGTTCTTTGGCGGCATGGGCGGCTGTGCGATGATCGGTCAGTCGATGATCAACGTGAAGTCCGGCGGCCGCACGCGCATCGCGGGGATCGCTGCCGCGCTGTTCCTGCTGGTGTTCATCCTTGTCGGCTCACCCCTGATCGAACAGATCCCGCTGGCCGCGCTGGTTGGCGTGATGTTCATGGTGGTGATCGGCACCTTTGCTTGGAACTCGTTCAACATCCTGCGCAAGGTGCCGCTGACGGATGCCTTCGTCATCGTTCTGGTCACCGTCGTCACCGTGATGGAAGACCTCGCTGTGGCCGTCGTGGTCGGCGTGATCGTTTCGGCGCTGGCCTATGCCTGGAACAACGCCAAGCGCATCCACGCGGTCACCCGCGACTCGGAAACCGAGAAAGGCGCCAAGGTCTACGAGATCAAGGGGCCGCTGTTCTTCGGCTCGTCTGAGGGGTTTGTCGAACTGTTCGATGTCCAGAACGACCCGGAAACGGTGATCGTGGACTTCGCCGACAGCCGTGTGGTCGACCAATCGGCCCTGCAGGCCATCGAAAACATCGCCGCGAAATACGAGGCGGCAGGCAAGCGCGTCATGCTGCGCCATCTCAGCCGGGATTGCCACAAGCTGCTCAAGAAAGCAGGTCACCTGATGGTCGACAGCGACGATGACCCGGATTACGGCCTTGCGGTCGACTATTCTGTTCGAACCGGCGTTCTGGGCGGCCATTGAGCCCCCAAACCCGGCTCAATCGTCTGGACGATTGAGGGAAAACAACTCCGTCACCACCGAGTAGTCGCGATACCCAAGCCGCGACAAGGGTTGAAAGGTGGTGACGTCGAACTTGCCGTCCTTCAGGCAGTCATCGCGCAGGTGCACGCCGACGACTTCTCCGAAAACCACCCGGTTGGCCTGGCCGGGCAGCGTGACGATCTGGGTCAGTTTGCATTCCAGCGCGGCGGGGGCGCCTTCGATGCGAGCGCATGGGATGGTTTCGCATTCCACAGGTGTCAGGTCGGCGTAGGCGAACTCGTCCACCTCTTTCGGAAGGCTGGCCGAGCTTGCGTTCATCGCGTCCCGATGGGCGTGGGCCACCACGTTGACGCAAAAGACGCCGGTCGCCTCGATATTGGCGATGCTGTCCTTTCCGCGGTCCTGGTCGTGTTTCGTGCCGGTGGAGGCAAACATCACCTGCGGCGGCGTATAGGCGACCCCGTTGAAGAATGAATAGGGCGCCAGATTGTTGATCCCATCGGCGCTGCGGGTCGAGATCCATCCGATCGGGCGCGGCGTGATGATGGCGTTGAACGGGTTGTGCGGCAAACCGTGACCGTCTTCGGGGCGATAGAACATCTGGTCTCCAAGCGTTTGCTCAAGGCCTAGCGAAGTGCTAGGGCGATTGCCAGAGTCGAAAAGAGGGCCGCGGTGCAGCAGTTCGGGATCAGGCCGGAAGAGCCGGAGGATTGGTGGGAAGTCGAAGCCCTCTACGACCTGTGTTTTGCACCGGGGCGCGAGGCGCTGTCCTCCTACCGCTTGCGCGACGATGTTCCGCCAGTGCCGGGCCTGTCGATGGTGGCCCGTGACGGGCAGGGGATTTTGGCCGGGGCCATCCGATTCTGGCCCGTTCATGTTGGCGCACACGATGCGCTTTTGCTGGGGCCCGTGGCCGTCCACCCGACCCACCAGGGCGAAGGGTTGGGTGGTTTTCTGATCCGTGAAGGCATCGAAGCGGGGCGGGCCAAAGGGTGGGAGCGGGTCATGCTGGTCGGTGACGCGCCCTACTATTCACGCTTTGGGTTTGCCCGGCTCGAGGGGGTAGAGATGCCACCGCCAACCAACCCGGATCGGGTCCTCGGGCTGGATTTGGCGCCCGGCGCCTGGCACGGAGTGAGTGGTTCGGTGACCCGCTGGACGCGCTGATCTATTGAAACGGCGTTGTGAAATGCCAATGTTTCAGGGTCAGGAGGACACCGAATGAATGACGTCGTTCTCGTCGGAGAAATCGACCCCGACGCTGAGTTGGACCGGCTGGCAAGCCACTACCGCAGCGCGGGCGGCAGCGGTATCAGGTTGCTCAATCGTCTGGGTGGATCGGCTGAGTCGCTGCTGGAACAGCTGCCCGGTTCGGTGCGCGATGGGCTGACCGGTGCAACCGAGCAGGCCTTGTGGCTTGCAGTTCGTGCCGCTGACGGATCGCGCCGCGCGGTTCCCGACCAGAAGCCGTGGGTCAACACCGCCATATCGACCACGATGGGCGCCGCGGGTGGGGCTGGCGGCCTGACGACGGCGTTGATCGAGCTTCCGGCGACCACGGCCATGTTGTTGCGCGCAATACAGGGTGCCGCATCGCGTGAAGGTTTTGACCCCTCGGCAAGGAACGTGCAGTTCGATTGCATCCGCGTTTTGTCGGCGGCAGGTCCCTTGGCGCATGACGACGGCGCAGACATGGGGTTCTTTTCAGTCCGACTGACCGTGACGGGCCCCGCTCTGCAAAAGATCATTGCTGCTGTCGCTCCGAGGTTGTCGGTCGTTTTGGGGCAAAAACTGGCGGCACAGACCGTTCCGGTATTGGGGGCCTTGGCCGGAGGCGGCGCAAACTACCTCTACGCCCGGTACTATCAGCAGATTGCCCGTGTGCATTTCGGCCTGCGGCGTCTGGCGATCGATGCCGATATTCCGCATGACGAGCTTGTGCAGCGTCTGCAACGTCGCATGTTGGCCTGACCCACAGTTTCAAAATTGGACAGAACCGCAGGATGTGGTATCCTGCACCCAATCGGCCCGCAAGATAAGTGGCCGAAAACAGGCAAGAAGAACAAACAAGAGGCGGGGCAGCGTGAAAAGCGCAGGGCTGTCACCAGACATTCTGTCCGAAACCGGGGCATTTCCGGTTCTGCCGCAGTCTGCGGCTCTATGCTACCGGCTTCGGCGCGGGGTGCCTGAGATATTGTTGATCACGACCCGGGGGTCGGGGCGGTGGATCATCCCCAAAGGCCGCATGGTCGACGGCCTAAGCGGGTCTGAGACCGCAGCGCAGGAGGCCTGGGAAGAGGCCGGTGTGACAGGCCGTTGTGAGACGCGCAGTATCGGACAGTTCTCTTTCGACAAACACCACCGGGATCTGGGGCGGGTGACATGCGTCGTTGATGTCTACCCGTTGCTTGTTGCCAAGACGGCGGATCGGTTCCCCGAGGTCGCCGAGCGGCGGCGTAGATGGATGCTGCCGGAAAAAGCAGCACAAGCGGTTTCGATCGGCGGGCTTTCCGGGCTGTTGCTGTCAAATGCGCTCAATCCTCATTGAACCGCCTCTGTAAAGACTTGATATTGCCATGTCTGTCAGTATCTATTGGCCCACCGACATTTTGGGCGACAGATGATTCAATATTCACTGAAATGCTGCAATGGTCATGCGTTTGACAGTTGGTTCCAGTCTGCGGACGCTTACGACAAGCTGTCCAAGGCTGGAATGGTCTCTTGCGCGACTTGCGGCAGCACCCGGGTCGAAAAGGCGATCATGACGCCGCGGGTCCAGTCTGCGCGCTCATCTGCTGCAATGCCGCGCGCGGAGAACAGTGATCGACCCGAAGCCCAGCGCCAACCGACCAAGGCCGAGATAGAGCGCGTTCTCAACGCCCTGCGCGCCAAGGTCGAGGCGAATTCCGATTATGTCGGCCACGAATTTGCGCGCGAGGCCCGCAAGATACATCTGGGCGAGGCCCCGGAGCGCGCCATCTATGGCGAGGCCAAGCCGGAAGAGGCCAAGGCCCTGATCGAAGATGGGGTTCCCGTGGCCCCTCTGCCGTTCATTCCAAGCCGAAAGACGAACTGAACCGTGCATCTTGTTATCACCGGCGCCAATCGCGGCATTGGGCGTGCTCTTGCTGAATGCTATCGTGGCCGCGGCGATACTGTCACCGGCACCGCACGGGACGATTCCGCCGATATTCGTCTGGACGTTACCGACCCGGCGCAACAGGCGCAGATGGCGCGCAAGTTGGATGGCCAGCCCGTAGATCTGTTGATCTGCAATGCAGGTGTCTATCTGGACAAAGGCCAAACAATCGACGGCTACCCGGCCGAGATGTGGGGCCAGACCTTTGCGGCCAACGTCACCGGGGTGTTTCTGACCATTCAGTCCTTGTTGCCCAATCTGCGTGCGGCGCGCGGCAAGATCGCGATCATCTCGTCGCAGATGGCCTCGCACACGCGGGCGCCCGGGGGCAGCTATATCTATCGGGCCTCCAAGGCGGCTGTGCTGAACCTTGGGCGCAACCTGGCGGTGGATATCAAGGACGATGGCATCGCCGTCGGCATTTATCACCCGGGATGGGTGCAGACGGACATGGGCGGTCAGGCCGCCGACATCACCGTGTCACAGGCCGTTGCCGGGTTGACCGAGCGTTTCGATGCGCTGAGTTTGGACTCCACCGGCTGCTTTGAAACCTGGGACGGGCAGGCACATCCTTACTGAGCGGCCAGCGCTGCCTTGGGGATCTCGTAGACTTCACCGGGATCGATGAAGATCACCAGAATTTCGCCCCGCGTTTCCGAAGTGATCTTCGACGTCGAGCTGCTGGAATCCGGCTTTCCATCGGTGAAATAGATGCGGCGTACTTCCCCAGTATCCAACTGAACCGCCAGGGTTGCAGTGCCATCATCCTTGCGCCGCAACTCGGCAGGGCAATTTTTCAACGGCTGGCCCGCCAACGCGGCGCAGGGGACCGTTCCCAACGCGTTCTGGCCGTCCGTTCCGGACAGTGAAGCCACCTGGGCCAGAGCCGGGCCGGACATCAGCGCACAGGCGAAAACAAAACGCAGCATGGTACTCCTCATGGTTTAAATCCTTGACGATACGCTGACATTGCTGCCGGTCCTTGTAAAGCGTTGCGCTGCAGTGTCCTACCGTTCTATGTGCCCTTGCTCTTGCGTGTTGCCTCGCATAAGACGCTCGGGACCGGAAATCCAAGGCGCGGAGACATTTGCCCCCATGCCCGTACTCGTGATGAAATTCGGCGGCACATCCGTCGCCAACCTCGACCGCATCCGCCGCGCGGCCAAGCGCATCGGCGTCGAAGTGGCCAAGGGCTATGACGTCATCGTCATCGTGTCGGCCATGTCGGGCAAGACCAACGAATTGGTGGGCTGGGTCGACGAGATCTCGCCGCTGTATGACGCGCGCGAATATGATGCCGTGGTATCCTCGGGCGAGAATGTCACCGCCGGTCTGATGGCGCTGACGCTGCAGGAAATGGAGATCCCCGCCCGCAGCTGGCAGGGCTGGCAGGTGCCGCTGCTGACCGATGGCGCCCATTCGGCGGCGCGGATCCTTGATATTCCGACCGACAACATCAACCAGAAGTTCGGCGAGGGCATGAAGGTCGCGGTGGTGGCAGGCTTTCAGGGTCTCAGCCCCGAGGGGCGGATCACCACGTTGGGCCGGGGCGGTTCGGACACCACTGCCGTGGCTTTTGCCGCCGCCTTCGACGCCGAACGCTGCGACATCTACACGGATGTAGACGGCGTCTATACCACCGATCCGCGCATCTGCGAGAAGGCGCGCAAGCTGGACAAGATCTCGTTCGAGGAAATGCTCGAACTGGCCTCGTTGGGGGCCAAGGTGCTGCAGACCCGCTCGGTCGAGCTGGCGATGCGGTACAAGGTGAAACTGCGTGTTCTCTCGAGCTTCGAGGAACAGTCAGACGAGGCCGGAACCCTGGTCGTCGACGAGGAGGAAATCATGGAATCCAATGTAGTCTCGGGTGTGGCCTATTCGCGGGACGAGGCCAAGATGACCGTCGTGTCGGTCGCCGACCGCCCCGGCATCGCCGCGATCATCTTCAACGCGCTCAGCGATGAGGGGATCAACGTCGACATGATCGTGCAAAACATCTCGGACGAGGGGCGCACGGACATGACCTTTTCCTGCCCCACCAACCAGGTGGCGCGCGCCGAAAAGGCGCTGTTGGCGGTCAAGGAGCGTGGCGAGTTGAACTATGCCGAGCTGGTCGCCGACACCGATGTGGCCAAGGTTTCGGTGGTGGGCATCGGCATGCGCTCGCAGTCGGGCGTGGCGGCCAAGATGTTCAAGATACTCTCGGATGAGGGGATCAACATCAAGGTCATTACAACCTCCGAGATCAAAATTTCCGTCCTCGTCGACCGGAAATACATGGAACTTGCCGTTCAGGCGCTGCATGATGCCTTTGAACTGGAAAAGGCGGCCTGAGCATCTCGGCCAAGGTCCCGCCTGACACCGCAGAGTAGATCGGGCGATGGCAGACGGAATGGAAACAGAATCCCGCAAGCTGCTGGGGCGGCTGCGCGAGGAGATGGCAAGCGAGGCGGCCGGTCAGGAGCGTCTTGACCGGATCACGCATCTGATCGCCGACAGCATGCGGTGCGAGGTATGTTCGATCTACCTGTTCCGCGACGACGAAACCCTGGAGCTGTGTGCCACCGAAGGTCTTGCTCCCGAGGCCGTTCACCAGACCCGGATGCGTCTGGGCGAAGGTCTTGTTGGCCGGGTGGCCAAGTTCGGCAAGGTCGTCAACGCCGCCGATGCGCCCTCCGAGAAAGGTTTTCGGTACATGCCGGAAACGGGCGAGGAGCGGTTTTCATCGTTCTTGGGTGTGCCCATTCAGCGGCTGGGGCAGAAGCTTGGGGTTCTTGTGGTCCAGTCCCGCGCTCAACGCGAGTTTTCCGCGGATGAGGTCTATGCGCTTGAAGTTGTGGCAATGGTCCTTGCGGAAATGGCCGAGTTGGGTGCGTTTGTGGGCGAAGGTGCCGCTCTTTCACCGCTGCATCAGCAATCCATTTTGCTGCGCGGTGGCCCGGCACAAGAGGGCTCGGCCGAAGGGCATGTCTGGCTGCACGAGCCGCGCGTCGTCGTCACCAACCCGATCGCCGACGATCCACATCGCGAGCTGGAGCGGCTGAACGAAGCAGTCGAAGAGCTGCGCGTGGGCGTCGACAAGATGCTTGAAATCTCGCGGGGCGGTGACACTGAACAGCTGCAGGTTCTGGAAGCCTACCGTATGTTCGCCAATTCCAAGGGCTGGATGCGGCGGATGGAGGAGGATATCGCCCGCGGCCTCAGCGCCGAGGCGGCGGTGGAAAAGGAACAGTCGCAGGCTCGCGCCCGGATGAGCCAGGTCACCGACCCTTATCTGCGCGAGCGTCTGGCGGATCTGGACGATTTGTCCAACCGTCTGCTGCGCATCCTGACCGGGCAGGGCGGGTCGAACGGTAAAGAGCTGCCGCCCGATCCGATCCTGGTGGCGCGCAATATCGGCCCGGGTGACCTGCTGGAGTATGGCCGTTCGCTGAAAGGTGTCGTGCTCGAGGAAGGCTCGGTCGGCAGTCATGCCACCATCGTCGCCCGCGCTCTGGCCATCCCGCTGGTGGTGCATGTGGGCCGGATCACGACCGAGGCTTTGAACGGCGACCACATTCTGGTCGATGGCGATGAAGGGGTGGTGCATCTGCGCCCCGAGGATACCGTCGTCAGCGCCTTCCGCGACAAGATGGCCATGCAGGCCGAGGCGCAGAAACGCTATGCCTCGATCCGCGAAACCCCGACCGTGACCAAGGATGGCGAGCGGATCAATCTGGTGATGAATGCTGGCCTGATGGCCGACTTGCCGTCGCTCAAGACGTCCGGAGCCGAGGGCGTTGGCCTGTTCCGCACCGAATTGCAGTTCCTGATCCGCAACCAGATGCCCAAACGGTCGGAACTGGTGGCGCAGTATAAACGCGTTCTGGATTCGGCCGATGGCAAGCGCGTGGTATTCCGAACGCTGGATATCGGGTCGGACAAGGTACTGCCCTACATGAAGCATGTTGCCGAGCCCAACCCGGCGCTGGGCTGGCGTGCCATTCGCGTGGGTCTGGACAAGCGTGGGGTCATGCGCATGCAGTTGCAGGCGCTGATCCGCGCCGCCGAGGGGCGACCGTTGACGGTGATGTTCCCATTCGTGGCACAGGCCGATGAATACCGCGAGGCCCGGTGGGAAGTGAACAAGACCATCGACCGCGAAAAGCGTCTGGGCCATGTTCTGCCCGAAACGCTTGAAATCGGGGCGATGCTGGAAACGCCTTCGCTGGCCTTCGCGCCGCAGAAGTTTTTTGACGAGGTCGATTTCATCTCGATCGGTGGCAACGACCTGAAGCAGTTCTTCTTCGCAGCCGACCGTGAAAACGAGCTGGTGCGTCGCCGCTATGACACCTTGAATGTCAGCTTCCTCAGCCTGATCGAGCGCATCGTCGAACGGTGCGGAATTTCCGACACGCCGTTGAGTTTCTGCGGCGAGGATGCCGGCCGCCCGATCGAGGCGCTCTGCCTGGCGGCGATGGGCATCCGCACCCTGTCGATGCGCCCGGCCTCGATCGGCCCGGTCAAAAGCCTGCTGTTGCGTTCGAACCTGCAGGAGGTCCGCAAGATCATCGCCGACGCTCGCCATCGGGGCGAACAATCGGTGCGTCCGGCGATCATGGAGTATCTGCGCGACAACGGCTGACGCCCGGGTGACCGCGAAAAAAGGCCCGATTCCGAAATCCGGGCTTGCTTTTTGGGCTTGGTCTTTCTATCCAAGCCACGAATGTTAGCGGTAACAGGATGTCTGGCTGCAGACCGCGCCGGATTGTCCGAAGAAGGGAGCCAGCCATGGTTTCACGCGTAATCCCGGTAGATCCGTTCGATCTGGTCCTGTTCGGCGCGACCGGAGATCTGGCCCAGCGCAAAATCCTGCCGGGCCTTTACCATCGCTTCGAAGTGGGGCAGATGCCCGAAGATGCGCGCATCATCGGGACCGCGCGGTCGGATATGGACGATGATGGGTTCCGTGCGCAGGTGCGCAAGTCGATGAAGGAATTCGCCCCGTCGTTCAAAAAGGACGTGCTGGACCGGTTTCTGGCCCGGGTCGAATACGTATCGGTCGATGCGCTGGGCGAAAACGGCTGGGACAAGCTGGCCAAATCGCTGCGTGCTGACGTGGTGCGCGCCTTTTATCTGTCGGTCGGTCCGAAACTGTTTCCCGGCATCGCACAGCGCCTGCATGATCACGGGCTTGCCACGCCCGACAGCCGCATCGTGGTCGAGAAACCCTTTGGCCATGATCTGGCCTCGGCCAAGGCGCTGAACGAAGGTCTGCGCGCCTGTTTCGAAGAACATCAGATCTATCGGATCGACCATTACCTGGGCAAGGAAACGGTGCAGAACCTGATGGCGCTGCGCTTTGCCAACTCGCTGTTCGAACCGCTGTGGAACGCGACCCATGTGGATCATGTCCAGATCACCGTGGCCGAAACCGTCGGGGTCGAAGGGCGCGGCGCCTATTACGACCAGTCCGGTGCGATGCGGGACATGGTGCAGAACCACCTGGTGCAGCTTTTGTGCCTGACCGCGATGGAGCCGCCCTCGACTTTTTCGCCCAACGCGGTGCGCAGTGAAAAGGTCAAGGTGATCGAGGCACTGGAACCTGTCGCCCCGACCGACATCGCCCGCGGCCAGTACCGGGCGGACAAGGGCGGCGACGGCTATGTTGATCATGTGGGCAACCCCGACAGCCTGACCGAAAGCTACATCGCGCTGAAGGTGCGCGTGGGCAACTGGCGCTGGTCGGGGGTTCCGTTCTATCTGCGTACGGGCAAGCGTCTGCGCGCCCGCGAATCCGAAATCGCGGTGTTTTTCCGCGACCCGCCGCACACGATCTTTCCCAATGTCGGCCCGCTGCACGGCAACGTTCTGGTGATCCGCCTGCAGCCCGACGAGGGCATCACCCTGCGCACCACGATCAAGGATCCCGGCCCGGGCGGCTTCCGCCTGACGGACGTGGCGCTGGACATGAGCTTTGCCGAGGCGCTGGGTGCCGATGTGCGTGCACAGGACGCCTATGAACGGCTGGTGATGGACGTGATCCGCGGCGACCAGACCCTGTTCATGCGCGGCGACGAGGTCGAGGCCGCCTGGGCCTGGGTCGATCCCATCATCAAGGGCTGGGAAGAGCGCGGCGACCGCCCCTCGCGCTATGATCAGGGCAGTTCCGGCCCGGAAGACGCATTGATGCTGATGCATCGCGACGGGCGCCGCTGGCGCCAGATCGGAGGTTGAGATGGTTCACAACGTCATCACCGATGTCACCCAAAGGATAATCGAGCGCAGCGCCGATCCCCGCCGTACCTATCTGCAGCGGATGGAGCAGGCCCGGTCCGAAGGGCCGGCGCGCGCGCATCTGTCGTGCAGCGGCCAGGCCCATGCCTATGCCGGGGCGGGGGCCGATCAGCAGACGATGGCCACGACCAGCGTGGGCAATCTTGGCATCGTCACCGCCTATAACGACATGCTGTCGGCACACCAGCCGTTCGAGCGCTATCCCGAACTGATCCGCCGCGCGGCCCGTGCCGCGGGCGGCACCGCGCAGGTCGCGGGCGGGGTTCCGGCCATGTGCGACGGGGTCACGCAAGGCGAGGCCGGGATGGAGCTGTCGCTGTTCTCGCGCGACGTGATCGCGCTGGCGGCGGCGGTGGCGCTCAGCCACAATACCTTTGATGCAGCGGTGTTCCTGGGGGTCTGCGACAAGATCGTGCCAGGGCTGGTGATCGCAGCGCAGAGCTTTGGCCACCTTCCGGCGGTGTTCCTGCCCGCCGGCCCGATGACCAGCGGCCTGCCTAACGACGAAAAGGCCAAGGTGCGCCAGAAATTCGCCGCCGGCGAAGCCACCCGCGAAGAACTGATGGCCGCCGAGATGGCCGCCTATCACGGGCCGGGCACCTGCACCTTTTACGGCACCGCCAACACCAACCAGATGCTGATGGAGTTCATGGGCCTGCACCTGCCGGGCTCCAGCTTCGTCAACCCCAACACGCCGCTGCGCGATGCGTTGACCGAGGAAGGCGCCCGCCGTGCCCTGTCACTCAGCGCGCTGGGCAACAACTACACGCCGGTGTGCCAGATCCTCGATGAACGGGCCTTCGTGAACGGCATCGTGGGGCTGATGGCCACGGGCGGGTCGACCAACCTGCTGATCCACCTGATCGCCATGGCCCGTGCCGGGGGCATCGTGCTGGACTGGCAGGACTTCTCGGACATCTCGGGCGTCGTGCCCCTGGTCGCGCGGGTCTATCCCAACGGTTTGGCCGACGTGAACCATTTCCACGCCGCGGGCGGTCTGGGGTATACCATCGGCACGCTGCTGGATGAAGGCTTGCTGCATCCCGACACGCTGACCGTGGCGGGGCAGGGGCTGCGCCACTATACGCAGGAGCCCAAGCTGATCGATGGCGCGCTGGTCTGGGAGGACGGCGCCGGCCACAGTCTGAACGAAAAAATCCTGCGCCCGGCCAGTGACCCGTTCCAGCCCACCGGAGGCCTGTCGCGGCTGAGCGGCAACCTGGGTACCGGCGTGATGAAGGTCTCGGCCGTGGCGCCCGAACACCAGGTGGTCGAGGCCCCGGTGCGCGTCTTCCACGACCAGGACGAGGTCAAGACCGCGTTCAAGGCGGGCGAGTTCACCGACGATGTCATCGTCGTGGTCCGTTTTCAGGGGCCCAAGGCCAACGGCATGCCCGAACTGCACTCGCTGACGCCGCTGCTGTCGATCCTGCAGGGGCGCGGGCAGAAGGTGGCGTTGGTGACCGATGGCCGCATGTCGGGGGCCTCGGGCAAAGTGCCCGCGGCGATCCATGTCTGCCCCGAGGCGCTGGACGGCGGCCCGATCGCCAAGCTGCGCGATGGCGACCTGCTGCGCGTCGACGCGGTGCGGGGTCAACTTGAAATCCTGACCCCCGGCGTGCTGGACCGCCCCGCCGCCACCGCCGATCTTTCGGCGCATCAATACGGGGTCGGCCGCGACCTGTTTACCACGTTCCGCAACGCCGTCGGCTCGGCCGATGCCGGTGCCAGCATTTTCGGAGCCTGAGCCTATGTCCGCAAAAACTCAACGCACACGCGAGATCTGCGCATTGGCGCCCATCGTCCCGGTTCTGGTCGTCGATGACGCCACCCATGCCCGCCCGCTGGCCGAGGCTCTGGTGGCCGGTGGCCTGCCCGCGCTCGAGGTGACCTTGCGCACGCCCGCCGCGCTGGACGCGATCCGCGCCATGGCGCAGGTGCCCGGCGGGGTCGTGGGGGCCGGCACGCTGGTCACGCCCGACGATGTCCGCGCCGCAAAAGAGGCGGGCGCGCAATTCGGGGTATCGCCCGGTGCCACCGACGCCCTGATCGCCGCCTGCGAGGCCGAGGGCCTGCCGCTGCTGCCCGGCGCGGCCACTGCGACCGAGGCGATGCGCCTGCTTGAGCAGGGCTATGACATGCTGAAATTCTTCCCGGCCGAAGCCTCGGGCGGGGCGCCTGCGCTCAAGGCGATCGGCGCGCCGCTGCCGCAGATCACCTTCTGCCCGACTGGCGGTGTGTCGCCCGCCAACGCGCGCGACTACCTGTCCCTGCCCAACGTGATCTGCGCGGGCGGCAGCTGGGTTGCGCCGAAACAGATGGTTACACAGGGTAACTGGGCGGGGATCGAAACCCTCGCGCGTGAGGCCGCCGCCCTGATGGATTGACCTCGCCTAACTGGGCGCTAGGGTGGGCGCCATTACAGGCAGGTTGATCCACATGACAGACAATATGTCCCTCGCCCAAGGGCGAAATTATCTGGCCATTCCGGGCCCTTCCGTGATTCCGGACGCGGTGCTGCAGGCCATGCACCGCCCGTCGCCCAATATCTATGCCGGTGAACTGGTCGAGATGATGCCCGACCTGACGGCCGACCTGCGCCGCGTGGCCCGTACACGGCACGAGGTGGCGATCTACATCGCCAACGGCCACGGCGCGTGGGAGGCGGCGCTGTCCAACGTTCTGGCGCCGGGGGAAACCGTGCTGGCTCCGGCTTCGGGGCGGTTCACCCATGGCTGGGCGGAAATGGCCGAGCGTCTGGGCGTGAAGGTCGACATGATCGATTTCGGCCCCTCCGACCCTTGGGATATGGACCGGATTGCACAGGCCCTGCGGGCTGATGCCGACCACCGGATCAAGGCGGTTCTTGCGGTGCATGTGGACACGTCCAGTTCCATCCGCAACGACATTCCGGCGCTGCGGGCGCTGTTGGACGACCTGAACCACCCGGCATTGCTGATGGCGGATTGCATCGCCTCGCTGGGCTGCGACCGGTTCGAGATGGATGATTGGGGCGTCGATGTCATGGTCACCGCCTGCCAGAAGGGGCTGATGACCCCTGCGGGCATGTCCTTCGTGTTTTTCAACGACCGGGCCAAGGCCAAACGGGCCGCGATGCCGCGGGTTTCGGGCTATTGGGACTGGCAGCCGCGATCAGAGCCCGACTGGTTCTATCAGTATTTCGGCGGCACCGCGCCGACGCACCACCTGTACGGCCTGCGCGCCGCCTTGGACCTGATCCATGCCGAGGGGATTGAGCAGGTCTGGGCCCGCCATGCGCGGCTGGCACAGGCTGTCTGGGCCGCCTGCGAGAAGTGGGCCGAGGCCGGGGCGCTGCACCTGAACGTCGGCGATCGCGCGCATCGCAGCCATGCCGTCACCGCCCTGCGCCTGACCGAGGGTCGCGGCACGCCCCTGCGCAGCTATACCGAGCGGCACCTGGGCCTGACCCTGGGCATCGGGCTGGGCATGGCGGACGAGGAGTCGTGTTTCCGGTTGGGCCACATGGGCCATCTGAACGGTCACATGGTCATGGGCCTGTTGGGCGGCATCGAAACCGCCATGGTCGCGTTGGAGATCCCGCGCGGGTCCGGCGCGCTCGAGGCTGCGGCGGCGGTTCTGGCGGGCTAGGCGCTGCGCGCCGCCGCCAGCGCCTGCGGCAGGGCGGCGGCAAAGGCGTTCAGGTCGGCTTCGGTGCCGCAACTGACGCGGATGCAGCGGTTCTGCGGGGCTGCAAAGGGCATCCGCACGAAGATCCCCTGCGCCACCAGCGCCTCCAGCACCGCCTTGGCAAATGCTCCGTCGCGCCCACAGTCGATTGCCACGAAATTGGTGGCCGAGGGCAGCGGGGCCAACCCGTTGTCACGCGCGATCGCGCCGATCCGGTCGCAGGCCGAGGCGATCTGTGCTTGTACCTGCGTCAGCCAGTCCTGATCGTGCAGGGCGGCCAGCGCCCCGGCCTGCGCCATGCGGTTCATGCCGAAATGGTTGCGCACCTTGTTGAAGGCCGAGATCAACCCGGGCGCTCCGATCGCATAGCCGACCCGTGCGCCGGCCATGCCGTAGACCTTGGAAAAGGTGCGCATCCGGATCACGCGCTGATCATCCGCCGCGACCGGCGCGGCGGTGCCGACGGGCGCGCATTCCACGTAAGCCTCGTCCAAAACCAGCAGACAGCCGTCCGGCAGAGCGTCCATCGCCGCGACGATGTCCGTGCCGCGATGCCAACTGCCCATCGGGTTGTCCGGGTTGGCCAGATAGACCAGCTTGGCGCCGACCTCGGCTGCCTTGGCGAACAAGGCGGCCGGGTCCTCGTGATCGTTGGCATAAGGCACCTTGTGGATCGTCCCGCCATAGCCCGCGACGTGGTAGTTGAAGGTGGGATAGGCCCCGTCCGAGGTCACGACCGCATCGCCCGGACCGACCATCAGGCGCACCAGATAGCCCAGCAGCCCGTCGATGCCTTCGCCGACCACGATGTTGTCGGGGCTGATCCCGTGATGATCGGCCAGCGCATGGCGCAGATCGTGGTTCTCTGGGTCGCCATACATCCAGATGCCGTCAGCGGCCTGCCGCATCGCCTCGATCGCGCGGGGCGAGGGGCCGAACACGCTCTCGTTTGCGCCCAGCCGGGCCACGAAGGGCGCGCCGCGCTGACGCTCCTGCGTCTCGGGGCCGACGAAGGGCACGGTTGCGGGCAGGGATTGGGCAAGCGGGGTGTATCTGGGTCCGGTCATGGGCGCAGATAATCCCAAGGGCATGGCCGGGGCAAGCCTTGCATGTGGCCGGGGCGTCCGCGCCGATCTGCCCTCACGTCGGGCTGGCGTCGGCTGCGGGTTTCGGGGCATGGTTTGCCCGGAACATCAAACCCGGAGGCCCAGATGGCGCGCGTATCAGTCGAATACAGGAACCACATCGCCCATGTCACCCTGACCCGCGGCGACAAGATGAACGCGCTGGATGATGCGATGATCAAGGCGATCCTGGCAGCGGGGCAAGAGGTCGCTGCCTCGGACGCCCGTGCCGTGGTGCTGTCGGGCGAGGGCAAAAGCTTCTGCGCGGGCCTCGACATGGCCAGCTTCGCGGCCATGGCGCACAAGGACCCGACCGAGTGGCTGATGACCCGCAGCCATGACGACGCGAATGAGATGCAGGAACTGGCGCTGATCTGGCGCCGCGTGCCGGTGCCGGTGATCTGCGCCATTCAGGGCGTGGCCTATGGCGGTGGACTGCAGATCGCGCTGGGTGCCGATATCCGCATTGCCCATCCCGATGCCAAGCTGGCCGTGATGGAGATGAAATGGGGCATCGTCCCCGACATGGGCGGCATGGTCCTGTTGCCGAAACTGGTACGGTCCGACGTGCTGCGCCTGCTGACCTATACCGCGCGGCCCATCGGTGCCGCCCAGGCCGCCGATTGGGGGCTGGTCACCAGCCTGTCGGATGATCCGCTGACCGAAGCCATCGCACTGGCCGAGGATATCGCGGGCAGGAGCCCCTCGGCCATCCGCGCCGCCAAACGCCTGATCGAGGTGGCCGAAACCAAGTCGCGCGCCGAAGTTCTGCTGGCCGAATCCGCCGAACAGGTCGAGCTGATCGGCAAACCCGACCAGATGGAAGTGGTGATGGCCCAGATGCAGGGTCGCAAGCCCGAGTTCAAGTAAACTCGCGGGCCGCGGCCAGGTGGGCCTCAGCCCCGCAGGCGCGTCGTCACCCAATAGGCGATGCCGCCTGCCAGCAGACCCCAGACCGCCGCGCCCAGGCCAAACACGGTGATGCCCGAGGCGGTGATGGCAAAGGTCAGGATCGCGGCTTCGCGCTCGGCCGGAACCTCGAGCGCGGCGAAGGTGGCATTGGCCATGACCCCGATCAGCGCCACGCCGGTCAACGTGCCCATCAGCATCGGATCGGCATGGGCGGCAAACCCGGTTATGGCCACGGCGAACATCCCGAATAGGCAATAGAACACCCCGGCCATGACAGCCGACCAATAGCGCTGATCCCGGTTGGGGTGGCTGTCCTCGTTCGAGCACATGGCAGCGGTGATGGCCGCGAGGCAGGTCGCCGGCGCGCCGAAAGGGGCCGACAGGATGCTGGCCCCGCCCACGGCCGAGAACAGCCGCCCTGCCACCGGGGCATAGCCAAAGCTGCGCATGACCGCGATGCCGGGGATGTTCTGCGTGGCCATCGTGACCACGAACAGCGGCACCCCGATGCCGATCATCGACGCCACCGAAAAGGTGGGCGTGATCCAGACCGGCGCGGCCAGCAGGTGGTCGGGGCGCACCGACGGTCCGTCAGAGAACAGAACGACGACCAGTGCGGCGGCCAGTACGGCGGCGGGAACCGCCAGTAGTCTGTGCACACGTCCGGCGATGAACCAGGTCAGGATCACCGGCAGGGCCTGCCAGGGGATCTCGACCGCGGCCTGAAACGGGACGATGCACAGCGGCAGCAGCACTCCGCCCAGCATCGCCTGCGCCAGCGTGGTGGGAATCGCCGCCGCCAACCGTCCCAGCGGGCGCCACATTCCGGCCAGCACGGCCAGCGCACCCGCAAACAGGAACGCGCCGATGGCATCTGAGAAACCCGCGGCCGGCGCGGCCGAAACCGCCAGCAGCGCCGCACCGGGCGTGGACCAGGCCACGCTGATCGGTTGGCGGTACCACAGGCTGAGCGCGATCGCCGCCAGCCCCATGGCAAGGGCGGCCATCATCAGCCCCGATGCCGCCTGCGGCCCCGAGGCGCCCATGGCATCGAGCCCTTGCAGGACAATCGGAAAGGAACTGAAAAAGCCGACTACGGCCACGACCAGCCCGGTTGAAACGGTCTGCATCGGCGGAAAGGGTCTGGACATGGGGGCCTCGGTGGATTGGTCCCGAGATTGCTAGCAACCGTTTGGCCCGGTGAACAGGGTCGGGTGCAAAAAACCCCGCCGGGCGTGCGCGGCGGGGCTTCTGCAAGCGTGTGCGAGGGGCTGACGGATCAGGCGATCTCGGCCAGTCGGGCCAGCGCCTCGTTTATGCGGGCCTCTTCCTCTTCGCGGGCGGCGAGGTTGGCCTTGGCCTCTTCCACCACCTCTTCCGGGGCCGAGGCCACGAATTTAGGGTTGTTGAGACGCCCGCGCAGACCGCCCAGTTCCTTGGCCAGTTTGCCCTTGGCTTTTTCCAGCCGTTCCTTTTCGGCGCCGATGTCGATGATGTCGGCCAGCGGCAGACCAAAGGACGCGCCGGGCGCGGCGATCGAGATCGTGCCCTTGGGCAGCGTATCGGCCTTGGTCAGGCTGTCGATCCGAGCCAGCCGTTTGATCAGCGCCTCGTTCCGGTCCCAGGCGGCCTGGCCGTGGGCGTCGATCTCGGTCACCAGCATCGGCACGTACAGGCCCGCCGGGACGCGCATCTGGGCGCGGGCCGAGCGGGTGTTCTCGATCACCGAGATCACCCAGTTCATCTCGCGATCCGCGTCGGCGTCGACCAGATCGTCGGCGGCATAGCTGGGCCAGTCGGCATGCACCAGCATCTTGGCACGGGTGCCGGTCAGGCCCCACAGCTCTTCGGTGATGAAGGGCATGATCGGGTGCAGCAGGATCAGGCATTGGTCCAGAACCCAGCGCATGGTGGCGCGGGTCTCGGCCTGGGCCTCGGCATCGTCGCCCTGCAGCAGCGGTTTGGACAGTTCCACGTACCAGTCACAGACCTTGCCCCAGACAAAGGCATAAAGCGCATTGGCCGCGTCATTGAAGCGATAGCTCTCCAGCGCCGAGTCGACCTCTTCGCGCACGCGGGCGGTTTCGCCGATGATCCAGCGGTTCACGGCGGCCTTAGGCTGCAACTCGGCCACGTCCAGTTGCGGCACGGCGTCGGTAAAGACCTCGTTCATCTCGGCAAAGCGGACAGCGTTCCACAGCTTGGTGCCAAAGTTGCGATAGCCGGTGATGCGCTCGCGCGACAGTTTAAGCACACCTCCGATGGCCGCCATCGAGGCGTTGGTAAAGCGCAGCGCGTCGGCGCCGAACTCGTCCACGATTTCCAGCGGGTCGATGACGTTGCCGGTGGTCTTGGACATCTTCTTGCCCTTCTCGTCGCGGACGAGTTGGTGCAGATAGACGGTGTGGAACGGGATTTCGTTCACCACGGCCAGCTGCATCATCATCATCCGGGCGACCCAGAAGAACAGGATGTCGAACCCGGTGATCAGGACATCGGTGGGGAAGTAGCGCTGCAACTCCTCGGTTTGTTCGGGCCAGCCCAGCGTGCCGATGGGCCACAGGCCGGACGAGAACCAGGTGTCCAGCACATCCGGGTCGCGCCAGACCGGATAGACCAGCTTGGTCGGGTCGCGGTCGATCGCGTATTGCGCCAGGCTTTCGGCAAACCGGTGGATCGCCTCGTGCTTGTCGGCCACCTCGATTACCGTGGCGTGGCTGAGCGGGCTGGGAATGTCGGCATTGTCATCCAGGAATTTCCCGGTGACGTCTTCGAAGCTGGCGGCGCACTCCATGACCGCGCCCCGGTGCAGCATGCCGCCTTCGTTCAGCAGCCGGCCCAGTTCGACCAGGTCCAGTTCGCCGTCGTTTTCGTCATCCTTGAAATCCTCGGTCGACAGGTCCAGCCCGTACCAGACCGGAATCTGATGGCCCCACCAAAGCTGGCGGCTGATGCACCAGGGTTCGATGTTCTCGAGCCAGTGGTAATAGGTCTTTTCGCCCGATTCCGGGATGATCTTGACCCGGCCGTCGCGCACCGCGTCCAGCGCGGGGCCCACGATCTTTGACGTCTCCACGAACCACTGGTCGGTCAGCATCGGCTCGATCACCACCTTCGAGCGGTCGCCGAAGGGCTGCATGATCGGTTTGCTCTCGACCAGCGGCACCAGCGCGTCGGCGCCTTCGGTATCGGGTTTCAGCGCGGTCGATCCCAGGCGCGGATCGTCCGCACGGGTCATCACGCCCAGACCTTCGGCGGTGATCTCTTCGACCACCTTGGCGCGCGCCTCGAACCGGTCCAGGCCACGCAGATGGTCGGGCACCAGGTTGATCGCGTCGATCTCGTTCTCGGTGAATTCGCGCCCACGGGCATATTCCTGGGCCTTGGCGGCTTCGTCCGCATAGGGCGCGCCGTCGGCCCGCATGTGGCCGCGCGTGTCCATCAGGCGGTACATCGGGATCTTGCCGCGCTTGGCCACCTGATAGTCGTTGAAGTCATGCGCGCCGGTGATCTTCACCGCGCCCGAGCCGAAATTCGGGTCGGGGTATTCGTCGGTGATGATCGGGATCTGGCGGCGATGCTCTTTCGGACCCACCGGGATTTCGCACAGCTTGCCGACGATCGGCGCATAGCGTTCGTCCGACGGGTGCACCGCAACCGCGCCGTCGCCCAGCATGGTCTCGGGGCGGGTCGTGGCGATCGAGATATAGTCGCGCTCTTCCTCGAGCACGATGTTCCCGTCCTCGTCCTTTTCGACGTAGGTATAGGTCTCGCCCCCGGCCAGCGGGTACTTGAAGTGCCACATATGGCCGGCGACCTCGATATTCTCGACCTCGAGGTCCGAGATCGCGGTCTCGAAATGCGGGTCCCAGTTGACCAGCCGCTTGCCGCGGTAGATCAGGCCCTTGTCGTACATGTCGACAAAGACCTTGATGACCGCGTCATGGAAGTTGGGGCTGTTTTCGTGGCCCGTGCGCGGGTCGCCGGCCGCACCGGCCATGGTGAAGGCGTTGCGCGACCAGTCGCACGAAGAGCCGAGGCGTTTCAGCTGCTCGATGATGGTGCCGCCGTATTCGCCCTTCCACTCCCAGACTTTCTCAAGGAACTTCTCACGGCCCAGTTCGTTCCGGCCGGGTTGTTGCGTGGCGGCGAGCATCTTCTCGACCTGCATCTGCGTGGCGATGCCGGCATGGTCCTGCCCGGGCTGCCACAACGTGTCGAACCCGCGCATCCGGTGCCAGCGGGTCAGAATGTCCTGCAGGGTGTTGTTGAACGCATGGCCCACATGCAGCGCGCCGGTCACGTTCGGCGGCGGGATCATGATGCAAAAGCTTTCGTCGCGCGACTTGTTCGCGCCTGCCTTGAAGGCTCCGGCCTGTTCCCAGGCCTTGTAGATCCGGGCCTCGGCCTCGGCCGCGTTGAATGTCTTGTCCATCGCCATCGGGTGCGTCCTGCGTCATCGATCTTGGGTCAGCGCCTGCAATAGCGAATGGCGGCGGGAAGGGAAAGGGCCAAGCACCCCGCACACTGGACATCCGCCGCATCAAGGCTAGGGTCGCGGTCTGAGGCAGTGAAAGGGGCGCGTCATGGAAAAGTTCGGCAAGAGCCAGCCGGTCACCCGGACCGAGGATCAGCGGTTCCTGACCGGGCAAGGCCGCTACATGGACGATACGGTGCCACCCGGCGCGCTGCACGCGGTGTTCTTTCGCAGCCCGGTGGCGCATGGCGACATCACCGGGCTGGACCTTGGCGCCGCCCGCGCCGCGCCCGGCGTGCGGCTGGTGCTGACCATCGATGACCTGATCGCCGCCGGAATCGACCCGGTGCTGAGCGCCACGATCCTTGTCAACCGCGACGGCAGCCGTGCCGCCAATCCCCCGCGCCACATGCTGGCCCGCGACCGGGTGCGCTTCGTCGGCGAGCCGGTGGCGATGGTCGTGGCCGAGACCCCGGCGCAGGCCCGCGACGCCGCCGAGCTGATCTGGATGGACACCGCCGACCGCCCCGCCAAGCTGGACCTTGCGCCGGGTGGTGAGCCGCTGCACCCCGAGGCCCCCGACAACCGCGCCTTTGACTGGGCCGTGGGCGACGAAGCCGCGACCCGGGCCGCCTTTGAAGCCGCCGCCCATGTGGTGTCGCTGCAGGTGGCCGACAACCGGGTGATCGTGAACTCGATCGAGCCGCGCGGCTGTAATGCGGTCTGGTCCGACGGGCGGCTGCATTTCAGCTATGGCGGGCAGGGTGTCTGGGGGATGAAGGCGCAGCTGGCCGACAAGCTGCGGCTGGACCCTCAGGCGGTCCATGTCACCACGCCAGACGTCGGCGGCGGGTTCGGCATGAAGGCGATGCCGTATCCCGAGTTTTTCTCGGTCGCGGTGGCGGCGATGCAACTGGGCCAGCCCGTGCACTGGATGTCGGACCGGACCGAGGCGATGTTGTCCGACCACCACGGGCGCGACCTGACCTCGCTGGCCGAGCTGGCCTTTGACGAGGATCTTCGCATCACCGCCTACCGGGTCCACAGCCGCTGCAACCTGGGCGCCTACAACAGCCATTTCGGTCAGGCGATCCAGACCAACCTGTTCAAATGCGTGCTGCCCGGCGTCTATGACGTGCAGAAAACCTATCTGCGGGTCGAGGGGTTTTATACCAACACCACTCAAGTCGATGCCTATCGCGGTGCCGGCCGACCCGAGGCGATCTATGTGCTGGAACGCGCGATGGACCGCGCCGCGCGGGAACTGGGCGTCGACCCGTGGGAACTGCGCCGCCGTAACTTCATCCGGCCCGAGGCTTTTCCCTATGTCTCGGCCACCGGTGAAATCTATGATGTGGGCGATTTCGGAATGGTTCTGTCCCGCGCCGCCGAACAGACCGCCGGTTTCGCCGCGCGCAAGGCCGCCGACGCCGAACGTGGTCTGATCCGGGGGCAGGGGCTTTGTTACTATATCGAAAGCATTCTGGGTGACCCTTCCGAAGGCGCAAAAGTCGAATTTTGTCAGGACGGAACAGTGAACCTTTATGTCGGGACGCAATCGAACGGGCAGGGCCATGAGACGGTCTATGCCCAGTTCCTGTCGGATCAGACGGGGATTCCGGCCGACCGGATCCGGGTCGTGCAAGGTGACAGCGACCGCATGGCGCAGGGCGGCGGCACCGGCGGGTCGCGCTCGGTCACGGTGCAAAGCGCGGCGACGCTGGTCACGATTGACCAGATGATCGCCGCATTCACGCCCTATCTGGCGGATAAAATGGGGGTCGAGGAAAGTGATGTGACCTTCGACCATGAAACCTTTCGCGCGCCGGGGTCGAACCTGACGCCCACGCTGATCGAAGCGGCCGAGATGGCCCGCGCGGATGGCCGCACCGACCTGCTGCAGCACGAGGCCCGCACGCGGCTCGAGGCGCGCAGCTATCCTAACGGCGCCCATGTTGCCGAGATCGTGATCGACCCGGAAACCGGCGCGACGACGGTCGACCGCTATACGGTCGTCGATGATTTCGGCAATCTCATCAACCCCATGCTGGCCGAAGGGCAGGTGCACGGAGGGGTGGCCCAGGGCATCGGCCAGGCGCTGTGCGAGCACGTGGTGCATGATGGTGAGGGGCAGTTGCTCACGGCAACGTTCATGGATTACGCCTTGCCGCGCGCCGCTGACATACCCATGATTAGGTTTACCTCGGCGCCGGTTCCGTCAACGGCCAACCCCATGGGAATGAAAGGATGCGGCGAGGCAGGCACCGTTGGCGCATTGGCCGCGGTTGCAAATGCGGTGCAGGATGCGCTCTGGGATCATGGAGTGCGGCAGGCGGACATGCCGTTCACTCCGGTCAAGGTTTGGGAATTGTTGTCGAATGGTACTGTCGCGGTTCGGTAAGAAGATACTTGGATGGCTCGGCCGCCCCCTGCGGTCCGAGCATTCCGCCGAAACGCGCCACCGCGAACCCATCAGTCATGTCATCATTCTGGACGGAACGATGTCTACCCTGGAGCCCGGCTTCGAGACCCATGCCGGCCAGACCTTTCGATTGTGCTGTGAAATGGGCAATCAGGTCTCGGTCTTCTATGAAGCGGGCGTGCAATGGGAGAGCTGGAAATCCACGCTGGACGTGATGATGGGGCGGGGGATCAATCGCCAGATCCGCAGGGCCTACGGCTATCTTGCCTCTCGGTACAAGCCCGGCGATCGGATCTACTTCATCGGCTATTCCCGCGGCGCCTATGGTGTGCGCAGCCTTGCCGGCGTCATCGATATGATCGGGCTGCTGCGGGCCGAGCATGCGACCGAGCGCAACATCAAGCAGGCCTACCGGCATTATGAGTGCAACCCGGGCGGGCAGGCCGCACAGGACTTTCGCCGGAATTTCTGCCACGACGGCGTCGAAATTGAGATGATCGGCGTCTGGGACACGGTCAAGGCATTGGGACTGCGCCTGCCGCTGTTGTGGCGCATGGCCGAAGAGCGGCATTCATTTCACAACCACCACCTCGGGCCGTCCACCCGGCACGGGTATCATGCGCTGGCGCTGGATGAAACGCGAGAGGTCTTCACGCCGATCCTTTGGTCGACCGCACCGGATTTCCGAGGCCATTGCGAACAGGTTTGGTTCCGCGGCACGCATGGTGACGTCGGGGGGCAACTCAGCGGGTTCGAGCCCGCGCGACCGCTGGCCAACATTTCGCTGGTGTGGATGCTCGACAAGGCCGAGTTGCATGGTCTGCCGCTGCCTGAAGACTGGCGCAACCGCTTTCCCACTGATCCCCATGCACCGTCGGTCGGGACGTGGCGGGGGTGGGGCAAGATCTTCCTGCTGCGCAAGCATCGCACCGTAGGTCAGGACCCGTCCGAACGCCTGCATGTCTCGGTTTCGCCCGGCGAACTGCCCAAATGGGTGAATTTGCCGGCAGGGCCGCATTCACATCCGGCGCAGTAACGGTCAGTCAAACTTCGCCGGGCTGGGTGACTTGCCGTTCGCCTGAAACGCAGCGTGGATGTCTTTTTCCAGATTGCGTGTCCGGGACAGGTCCGGCAACGCATCCGGGGCGAAAAACGCCGCTTCGCTGGTTTCGGGGCCCGGTATCGGGGTGGCGGCATCCAAAGGGCTACACAGGAAGAACAGTTTGTAGAAGTCCCGTGGATCTGGCGGGTAGGGATGCCGTGCCTTGTGGCGTACGGCATAGAGTGTCTGCGCCGTGACACGCAGACCGGCTTCCTCCAAGACTTCGCGTTCGATGTTCTCCGCCGGAGAGCTGCCGATATCGGCAAAACCGCCAGGCATCGCCCACAACCCGTCGCTGCGTTCCCGTACTAGCAGGATACCGCCGTTGCGAATTACGGCGGCGCGGATGTCGATGCTGGGTGTTGCGTATCCGCCCGTATGGGCAGGCATCGTCATTTCGATCTGTGACAAAGGCACCCGACCCAGATCGGACAGCATCGCGCGGGCCATTCCGGCGATCTCGTCATAGCGTTCGCGGTCGAACGGATCGGTGGTGAAATGCTGGCCGGTTTCGGCCAGCGCCAAAAGCCGTTTGGCCCGGGCCAGCCAGGTATCCTCCATCGCTGTCGGATCCTGGCGCATGGGCCTCAGCGACGCCGGTCGCGGCGCGAGCTCATGGGTTGGAAGGCGACGCCCACATGCGCCTCGCAATAGGGTTTGCCCGGCTCGGCCGGCAGACCGCAGAACCAGAAATCATCCGTGGCCGGATCGCCCACAGGCCATTTGCAGGTCTTTTCGGTCAGTTCCATCAGGGTCAGCTTCTTGGCCTTCTTTTCGACCTCGTTGACCTTGGCCAGCGCCTCGGGGCTGATTTCATTGGCCGAAGGCTGCGGCGGCAGCGGCTGGCCGGCCGGAATGATCTGGCGGCGCGGCGGCGTGGCCGGCTTTGCCTCGGCGGCCGGTGCGGCTGCTGCAGGGCGGGCCGGTTCGGTCTTGGGGGCGGGTTTGGGCTTGGCCTCGGCCTTGGGTGCGGGGGCCGGTTTTTCCTTGGGCTCGGCCTTGGCCGGAGCGGCGCCGGTGGTCCGGTTCGACAGGCCCAGGCGATGGACCTTGCCGATCACCGCATTGCGGGTGACCCCGCCCAGTTCCTTGGCGATCTGGCTGGCCGACTGGCCTTCGCCCCACATTTTCTTGAGCAGTTCAACGCGCTCGTCTGTCCAGGACATGGGTAGCCTTTCAAAAGCGGGAAAGCGGCCTCGGTCACGGGCCGCCTTCGGAATTCGTCTCAGCGCCCTATTCTAATCACTGCGGGCCGAGTTACAAGCGGTCATCGAATCAGATTGGGGGCAGGAATGCAGAATCTCGCGGATCAGGACATGCGCCGTTTCGGAGCGGTCAACTGGATGGGGTTGTGGACACTGGCTCAGCGCGAAACCCTGCGCTTTCTGGCGGTCTGGACGCAGACCCTGCTGGCGCCTCTGGTCACAGCGGGCCTGTTCCTGCTGATCTTCAACATCGCCGTCGGCCCAGGGCGACCGGATGTGATGGGCGTGCCGTTCCTGACATTCCTGGCGCCCGGGATCATGATGATGACGGTGATTCAGAACGCCTTTGCCAACACTTCGTCCTCGATGGTGATCTCGAAAGTGCAGGGCAACATCGTGGACACGCTGATGCCGCCGTTGTCCCCACTCGAGATCTTGCTGGGCTATCTGGCGGGCGGCATCGCACGGGGTGTGCTGATCGCGTTGATGCTGGCCGCTGCGCTGGCGCTTGGCTTGGGGCTGATGCCGCAGCATCCCGTGCTGGCCTTGGTTTTTGTCATTCTTGGGGGTGCGTTCATGGGCGCGCTGGGCCTGCTGGCAGGGGTTTTTGCCAACAAGTTCGATCAGATGGCCGCAATCACCAACTTCATCGTTACCCCGCTGGCGTTTCTGTCCGGCACCTTCTACTCGGTCGATGCGTTGCCGCCGTTGCTGAACAGGATCAGTCACGTGAACCCCGTTTTCTACCTGATCGACGGATTGCGATACGGCATGATCGGTGTGTCGGACAGCAACCCGATGTTGGGGATGGCCGTCTGTTTGCTGTCGACCCTGCTGATCTGCGCCGTCATCTGGCAAATGCTGCGGACCGGTTACCGTTTGAAGGCCTAGGCAGCTTCGGACAACGAACCGGGCTGCAGCGGTACGCGAGGGCGTCCCAGCCGCGGGTGCAGTCGTGCGGCCACGGACCAGGCTCCCAGCATTGCAAGCCCACCTGCCGCAAAAACACCAGCCACCGGTGTCGCCAGCAACACCAAGGCGGCAACGCCCGGTGTCAGAATTCCCGAAACGTCGCGATAGCTGGAATAGATTGCGGACATCTCCGTCCGCTCGGACGGCTTCACCGCCATCAGGAATGGCAGCCCGGCACAAATGTCCAGCACGATCAACCAGATTGACCCCATGACCAGTGCGACGACCGATGCCACCGGCCAGCCCGAGAGAAATGCAGCCAACAGAAAACATGTGGCGCAGGCGGCAAAGCCCGTTCGCACGGCGCTGCGCAGAGACCGGTTCTGGACCCAGCGCAGAATCAGGGGGGCAGCAAACAGCATGGCGTTCGTGGCTGACAAAAGCGTGCCGCCCAATTGCTCACCCAACCCGTTTTCGATGGCGAAAATCGGAAGGTAGACCACATAGATCCACCAGCCACAGGACCGGATCATGGCAAACAGATACCCGGCCACCAGCCGTGGTTGGGCAAAGAACCGTGGTAGAAAAGACAGCGGATTTTTCGTTGCCCTCCTGGCCTTGGTAATCAGTTTGCCGTTCCCCAGGCGCATGGCCCAGAACATGATCAGCATACCAATGGCGGCGGCCGCGCTGATGACGAAAGGGGCCGGCGCCCATAATTCCATCAACATCACACCTGCCATCGGCCCCGCTGTCCAACCCAGCGCGCTGTAGAACATCCGACTTGTTTCGCAGCGGCCGAGCTCGATCTTGCTGATGTAGTCCAAAACGTAGGCGTTGAAGCAGATAAAGGTCACCACCGCGGCCACGGTGTTCAGCGCAAGCGCCCCGATCACGGCCTCGGGGCTGCCGTCGATGGCCAGCAGAGCGCCGGTGATGAACATAACGCAGCCCGCTGTGTAGGCCCATCGCCGCGGGACATAACGGATCAGGAACGGTACCATCAGTCCGGCCAATAGCGAAACGAGGCCGACCAGAAAGTAAACGAGCGAGACGGACCCGGCGTCGCCCATGGCCCGGTACATCACCAAGGGGAATACGGAAATCAGGATGCCTCGAACGACGGCCTCGAACCCGGCAAGTATTCCGAACTTGCGAACGGAGGGCGCGGGCGCATGACGGACCCATTCCGGGATTCGGCGTTCGTGCATCGGGCAATCTCTCTAACCAACCGCATTCAGGGTGCGTCATGCGGTGTCGGTTTCATGAGAGTTTGCGACATCGGGGTCGCCTGCGGACAAGGCCGTAGAAAAAAATTTTAGCGGCGTCTGGCTCGGGCCTCGCGCCAGACAAGGATCAGCGCTCCGGTCAGAATGACCCCTGAGCCCAGCAGACTGACCCAATCCGGAACGACCCGGAACACCGCAAAGTCATAAAGCGCGGCGAATATCAGCGTTGCATAGCTGATCGGTGCTACGAACGAGGCATCTGCCCGGGCCATTCCATTGACGAAGCAGGCCTGCGCGCAAGCCATCAGAAAGCCAATGCCGGCCAAAGCCGCCCACTGAGCGGGCGATGGTGGCTGCCAGACGGTTGCGACCGCGATGCTGGCAATCGTCAAGCCCATGGCATTGTTGATGAGCAGGATCTGGATGGGACTCTCTCGACCGGACAGCTTTTTGATGAAGATCAGTTCCATCCCGATCACTGCCGCCGCCGCCAAGGCCAGCAGGGCCGCGGGTTGAAAGCTGTCGGGGGTCGGGCGCAGCAGGATGATCGCCCCCGTCAAAGCCACCGCCGCCGCCAGCCAGCGCCAAGGCCCAACGGTCTCTTTCAGCAGAGGAATGGCCAGAACCATCGCGAAAACAGGGTTCAGAAACGATATCGCCGTGGCATCGGCAATGGGGATATAGGCGACCGACGCGAACATCAGGGTAATGCCAGTCCACCCGAAACTGGTGCGTCCGATATGCAGGCCCCAATGTGGACGCCGTAGTTGGGGACGCAGAACGCCAACCGCTGCCACGATGACCACAAATGCGAACAGGAACCGGCCATGGCTGATCTGCATCGGGTGCAGGGGCGGGCCCAGTGTCTCGGTGCCCAGAGCTTTGGCCAGCAATGTCGTGCCCGCGATGAAAGCGCTGGCGCAGAAGATAAGTAAGGCTGCCAGGGCAGGGTTGTGGGCTTGTGGTGAGAACATGGGCCATCGGTGCGCCAGCGTAAGAGAAATGACAAGCCCGAATTGCAAGGCGCCCGACCCGCGCCAGCAAAAAATCCATGGGCGGTTGCATTTTGCCTTTCCACACTGGGCTGACCCCGCTATACGGGCACCCATGATCAAACTCGCGCATATCCTGCCGCTCCGACGCCGACGCATCACCGCGTAACCGGCCCGTTTGATCCTGCGCGCGCGACCCAAATCCGCGCATCTCTCACCAAATCTGTTGACGAACCCGGTCTCAGTGTTTCAGTCACTGGGTTCAAGTTTTCCAAAAAGGATGATCCGATGATCCCGTCCGTTCTGCCGACCTACAATCGTGCTCCGCTGACCTTCGTTAAGGGCGAAGGCGCCTGGCTGACCGAGGCGGACGGCCGACGTTTCCTTGATCTAGGCGCGGGGATTGCGGTGAATGCGCTGGGCCATGCCCACCCGGCACTGGTCGGGGCCTTGACTGAACAGGCGCACGCGCTGTGGCACGTGTCGAACCTGTACCATATTCCGCAGCAGCAGGCGCTGGCCGACAAGCTGGTGGATCTGACCTTTGCCGACACGGTGTTCTTCACCAATTCGGGCACCGAGTCCTGCGAATTGGCGGTCAAGATGGCCCGCAAATACTTCTACGATCAGGGGCAACCCGAGCGGGTGGAGATCATCACGTTTGATGGGTCTTTCCATGGGCGTTCTTCAGCGGGCATCGCCGCTGCCGGGTCCGAGAAAATGACCAAGGGGTTCGGCCCGCTGCTGCCGGGGTTCGTGCATGTCGCCTTCGGCGATCTGGACGGTGTGACCAACGCGATCAGCGACAAGACCGCCGCGATCATGATCGAGCCGATCCAGGGCGAGGGCGGCATCCGCCCCGTCCCCGATGTCGAGCTCAAGGCCCTGCGCCAGATCTGCGACGACAACGGCTTGCTGCTGATCCTCGACGAGGTGCAGTGCGGCGTCGGCCGGACCGGGAAACTCTTTGCCCATGAATGGGCGGGCATCACGCCCGACATCATGATGGCGGCCAAGGGTATCGGTGGCGGCTTCCCGTTAGGTGCGGTGCTGGCTACCGAAGCGGCCGCCAGCGGCATGACCGCGGGCACCCATGGGTCGACCTATGGCGGCAACCCGCTGGGCTGCGCGGTGGGCTGCGCGGTTCTGGACCACGTGGCAACCCCGGCCTTCCTGGACGGCGTCAACCGAAAGGCGGGTCTGCTACGCCAAAAGCTCGAGGGCCTAGTCGCCGATCACCCCGACGTGTTCGAAGAGGTCCGCGGATCCGGCCTGATGCTGGGCCTGAAATGCAAGGCGCCCAATGCCGATGTGGTCGCGGCCGGTTATGACAACGAAGTCATCACCGTGCCCGCGGCCGACAACGTGATCCGCCTGCTGCCGCCTCTGACCCTGACCGAGGATGACATCGCCCAAGCTTTGATCCGTCTCGAGAAAGCCGCCCGGCAGGTTCAAGGCCAACTCGCCTCGGCCTGACGCCACCCCATCCCGAATGCGCCGGGGGCGACGCCCCCCTGCAACCGACAGTGAAAAAGCGAACCGACATGAACCATTTCCTTGATATCCACAAAACCGACGCCGCCGCGCTGCGGTCGATGATCGACCAGGCCGGCGCGATGAAGCAGGCCCGGTTGGGCCGTCCCAAGGCCGCGCCCGACGACGAACAGCCGCTGGCCGGCCGCATGGTGGCGCTGATCTTCGAAAAACCCTCGACCCGGACCCGCGTTTCGTTCGATGTAGGCGTGCGCCAGATGGGCGGTCAGACCATGGTGCTGTCGGGCAAGGACATGCAATTGGGCCATGGCGAGACCATCGCCGACACCGCCCGCGTGCTGTCGCGCTATGTCGACATGATCATGATCCGCACCTTTGACGAAACCATCCTGACCGAGATGGCCGAATACTCGGACGTGCCGGTGATCAACGGCCTGACCGACCGCACCCATCCCTGCCAGATCATGGCCGACGTGCTGACCTATGAGGAACACCGCGGCCCCATCGCCGGGAAAAAGGTGGTCTGGACGGGTGACGGCAACAACGTCTGCGCCTCGTTCCTGCATGCCGCAGGCCAGTTCGGCTTTGACCTGACCTTCACCGGCCCCGCCCAGTTCGATCCCGAGGAAGAGTTCATGGGTTTCGCCCGCCAGAAGGGCTCGAAGATCGTGGTCGAACGCGACCCGTACAAGGCCGTCGATGGCGCTGATCTGGTTGTGGCCGACACCTGGGTTTCGATGCACGATTCCCAATCCGCGAAGGAACGCCGGCACAACCTGCTGCGGCCCTATCAGGTCAACGCCGAGCTGATGGCCCATGCCAAGCCCGACGCCCTGTTCATGCACTGCCTGCCCGCCCACCGCGAGGAGGAAGCGACCTCCGAGGTGATGGATGGGCCGAACTCGGTGATCTTTGACGAGGCCGAAAACCGCCTGCATGCGCAGAAGGCGGTAATGCGCTGGTGTTTGGGGGTCTGAAGCCCCCTCAGTCATTCAATGGGAGCCGCTGGTTCTCTTTCAATCCCGGAGGCTCCCATGCCGCACGTCGTCTTGGAATTTTCAGCCGGACTTGAGCAATCGCATGATTTTCAAGCCATATGCAAAAAACTCTATGCGGACCTAGCCGCGCATCAGGAGTTTGACGCACCAACGCTGAAAATTCGCGCGATGCCGATCCCGTATTCCTTCATCGGGACCGAGCCGCAGACCTTCATCCATGCCTCACTGTTGCTGATGCAGGGACGGGATGAACGGACGCGAGCCGAGCTGAACGCGATCATTCTGGATGTTCTGGCCGCCGCGGCGCCGAAGGTCGGCAGCATTACCGTACGGGATGTAGAGATGAACCGCGCCACCTATGCCAAGCGCCTGGCGACCTGACGTGCGCCCGTCGCTTAACCCCGCGGTTTCACGTCCCAGACCTGCAATCTGATCAACGCTCGGACGCAGGCGAATAATACAAGCCCGCACAATGTGGCCTTGGTGACGGTTTCCATTGCGCCCTCGATCAGCAGGGCATGAACGACCGTGCCTAGGATGGTCACAAGCGCAAGACTGGCATGGGCCAACCGCCAAAGGCGGAACCGCCATCCCAGCCGGCTGCGCAACGCGGCCAACACCACGGCGGCGAACGCTGCCCACATGGCCGCCACGCCCCAAGCCGAGAACGGAGTGGGGGACCGGAACAGCAGGGCATCCACCACGTCCGGGGGGCTGGTGATCCACAACCCGCCCACATGCAGGGCAATCATGGCGATCAGGGCGATGCCGACCCAGCGGTGCACCATTCGGCTGTTCATCGCGGTCAGCCCCGGCAACATGCGCGCAGCCAGCAGCGGCTGCACCAGAAGCAATCCCAACCCGATGACCCCGGCAAAGCCCGCAGCGATATAGATCGAGCTGCGCCAGGCCAGATACGGGCTGAACCCCGCCACCACCACAGGCACCGCAATGGCGGCGATCAGCGCCAGCCAAACCGCAAGGACGCCCGGGCGCGGCACGTGGTTCAGACCGGTTGCAGAACGAAATGCGCGGCCAGGGTCTTGTCGCGCGCACTGGACATGATCGGCCGCAGGAAGACGGTCTGGAATTCGCCGCTGTCATAGGCCAGATGTCCATGCGGCTGACCAAAGGCCGGCACGATCTGCGGCATCTCCAGCCGGAATTCTCCGTTCGCATCGGTCAGGGTGGCGCCGTGGCTCTGAGGGTCGCGCTCGTGGCCTTCTGTGGTATGCGCCCAGACCTGGATGCGCTGACCGGGCAGGGGCGCGCCGTCGCCGGCCCGCCGTACTGTGCCGGTCATCCAGAAACCGCCGCCGCCGATCCGGTCGACGATTGGCGCGCCCGGGCGGTAGTTGTTCGATCCGCCCCGCATCGACGGGGTCGGCGCCAACCCACTGGCCCGCGCAGGCATGATGAGGCCGCTGCCGGCCGAGGCGACCAGAGCGGTGCCGGCCACCAGCATGGTTCTTCGGTTCAGTGAATCTCCGGGCATCGAAACCTCTCCTGTGCTGACCCGGCAGCTGTTCCAACCGCCACAGTGGAAGAATAGCACGATCACGACTCATTCCGAGCGTTCCGGGCAAAATCCGGCCGACCTGCAGACAAAAGCGCGTGGAATGGACCGAGACGGCAATAATCTTTGACGCCTGCGCCATTCGGGTGCGATCCTTTTCCTTGCGTCACCAAGGGGGAAGCCGATGACAGATGCCAACCTGCTGACCAAGGATGAAATCACCGCCTTCCGCCGCGATGGCGCGGTGGTGCTGCGCCAGAAATTCAGCGCGGACTGGCTGGAGTTGCTGCGCGCGGGCATCGACGCCGATCTGCAGACCCCGACCGAGAACTTCACCCGCCACACCAAGGACCCGGACGCGCCCGCCTATCTCGAGGATTACTGGGCCTGGAGCAAGATCCCCCAGTTCGAGGAATTCGTCCGCAGCTCGCCCTGTGCGCCGATCGCGTCCGAATTGCTGGGCGCCGCGCCGATCAATCTGGTGATGGACAACTGGTTCCTGCGCGAGGCCGGATCGACCTCGCGCCCGCCATTCCATCAGGACCTGTCCTATTTCGATTTCGAAGGCTCGATGTGCGTGCTGTGGCTGCCGCTTGAACCGGTCAGCAAGGACAACGGGATCGCCTTCGTGCGCGGCTCGCACCTTTGGGACAAGCTGTTCATGCGGGTGCGGTTCGCCGACGGGCACCCCAGCTATGAATCCACGCAGGTTGCAGGCCGCACCTATCACCCGCCACCGGATGTGAATGCCGACCCCGGCACCTATGACCTGCTGCAATGGGATATGGATCTGGGCGACTGCATCTATTTCGACATGCGCACGCTGCACGGGGGGCTGTCCTCGGTCACGCCCTCGGAAACCGTGCGCCGCTTCACCCTGCGCATGACCGGGCCGGACGGGGTGATCCGGTATCGCGGCGATTGGGCCAAGGAGGAACGGGCGCAATTCGAGGCCGCCGGCTATGCTGAGGGCGACCGGATCGCCGGCCCGTTTTTCCCGCAGCTCTGGCCCCGTGCACAGGGCTGATCCGGGCCGCAGCCTTTCTGTGCGCAGATGCACTTTATCCGCCGGTATTTTGCGCTAGATTGACAGGAGTAAACATCCCGCCGCACCGGATTGGAGGCCGACATGAGCTGGAACCCCACCCACAGCCCCGAATGCGTCACCGAAGGTGCGGCGCTGGAAACCCTGATCATCCCGCGCGCCCGCGATCTGGGCGGGTTCGAGGTGCGGCGCGCGCTGCCCTCGGTCAAGCGCCAGTTGGTGGGGCCCTTCATCTTCTTCGACCAGATGGGACCGGCCGAGTTCATCACCGATGGCGGCATCGACGTACGCCCGCATCCGCATATCGGGCTGGGCACGGTTACTTACCTTTACCAGGGCGAATTTGAACATCGCGACAGCCTCGGCACCCATCAGATGATCTATCCCGGCGAGGTCAACTGGATGGTCGCGGGCCGCGGCGTTACCCATTCCGAACGCACCAGCGCCGAAACCCGCGCCAAGCGGCACAGCCTGTTCGGTATCCAGACCTGGATTGCGCTGCCCGAAGCGCACGAGGACATGGCCCCCGATTTCGAACATCACAAGCAGGCCACGCTGCCGCATATCCAGGATGCCGGTGTCAGCGCCCGGCTGATCCTCGGCTCGGCCTATGGGGAAACCAGCCCGGTCACGATGCTGTCGGAGACCTTCTATCTGGACGTGCAACTGGACCCCGGCGCCGCCTTTCCGCTGCCCGACGATCACGAGGATCGGGGCGTCTACGTCACTCAGGGCTCGGTCGAGATCGCGGGTGACCGGTTTGAGGAAGGCCGCATGATGGTCTTCCGCCCGAGTGACCGCCTGTCGGTGACCGCCGGGCCGGCGGGGGCGCGGCTGATGCTGCTGGGCGGGGCCACGATGAATGAGGATCGGTATATCTGGTGGAACTTCGTCTCGTCTTCGAAGGACAAGATCGAAACCGCGATCCGCGAATGGAAATCCGCCGATTGGGCCAACGGCGCCTTCCACCTGCCGCCGGGGGACGAGGACGAGTTCATTCCGATCACCCCGGAGCTGGAACGCACCAAGCCCCGGCGCGCGCGCTGAACGCGACGTCAGCGCCCGCCCGGCTTGCCCACCCGCGCGATCCCGGCGATCCTTGGCGGCAAACGGGAAGGGGACGGCATGAAACTGGCGATCGCGGGCGCTGGCAGCATCGGATGCTATTGCGGGGGGCTGTTGGCCGATGCCGGGCATGACGTTACGCTGTTGGGCCGGGCGCGGGTGCTGGACCCGATCCTGCAGAACGGGCTGACCGTGACCGACTATTCGGGCCTGCGCAAAACGATCCCTGCCGACTGTCTGACCCTGTCCGATGACCCCGCCTGCCTGTCCGACGCCGATCTGGTTCTGGTCACGGTGAAAACCGGCGCCACCGCTGAGATGGGCCGCCTGATCGCCGCGTACGCCCCGGCCGAGACCCCGGTCATTTCGTGGCAGAACGGGATCGAGAACGCGCGCACCCTACGCACCGCGCTGCCCGGGCGGGACGTGCGCGCCGGGATGGTGCCGTTCAACGTGGTGCCTGCCGGTCCGGCCACCTGGCATCGCGCGACATCCGGCGACATCGTGATCCAGTCCGGACCCGGCGCGCTGGCCCGCCGCCTGTCCTTGCCCGATCTGCCCGTCACCGAAACCGACGGGATCGAGGCGGTGCAATGGGGCAAGCTGGTCATCAACCTCAACAATGCTCTGAACGCGCTGTCGGGCCTGACCCTGCGCGAGCAGCTGTTGAACCGCGACTGGCGCCGTCTGATGGCCGATCAGATGGCCGAGGCGCTGGCGGTTCTGGCCGCCTCCGGGCGCCCCGTGGCCTCGACCACGCCGCTGCCGGCCTCGATGACGCCGCATATCCTGCGCCTGCCCACGCCGCTGTTTTCGCGCATCGCGGCGCGGATGCTGACGATCGACCCCGCCGCGCGCACCTCGATGGCCTATGATCTGGATGCCGGTCGCCCGACCGAAATCGACAGTCTGCAGGGCGAGATCATCCGCCTGGGTCGCGAAACCGGCACACCGACCCCTATCTGCGACCGGGTGGCAGCGCTGATCACGCAGGGCGAGACGGGTCCGCTGACCCCCGATCAGATCCGCGCAGGGCTGCACGGTCCCGGCGGTTAGATCCGCAACAGCAGCTTTTTCAGCTCTGGTTCATGGACGCGTTCAGACGCCTCTTGCGGCGAGACCCACTCGCGGGTGCGTTCGTGCATTTCGGGAAATTCATCGGCCAAGTCGGTGACCCGCAGCCGATAAACAGTGGTGCAGACCGGATCGATCGCGCCGCTTTTGCGGACCTTGCCGTAGCAGTAGCTGCCGACCGGCTCTGGATCGACCTCGGCGTTGCGCACGCCGGCCTCTTCCCAGGCCTCCTGCACCGCCGCCTCGGCCCCGTTCAGCCCGTCAATCGGCCAGCCCTTGGGAATGATCCACCGCCCGGTGTCCCGGCTGGTGACCAGCAGCACCTGCGTATCGGGGCCATCGCCACGGGTACACAGCGCCGCGAACTGCACGAGGCGCGGACGCTGAAACAGGGGTTTCAGGACCCCCTCCCAGAATTTGTGCAGCCATGTCATTGCGGGTGCCTGCCGTTTTTTTGTTGTTCTGCCTTCCAGACGGCGAGAGATATCAATCTGACAGACGGTATTCAAGCACCCCTGCGTTTGGCCCGCAGGGTCGGGTCGGCCTGGGTCGGGTCCTCGGGCCAGGGGTGCTTGGGATATTGCGCGCGCATGTCCTTGCGCACATCGGCATAGGACCCGGCCCAGAACCCCGGCAAGTCGCGGGTGATCTGGATCGGGCGTTGCGCGGGGGACAGAAGGGTGATCTTCAGCGGCTCGCCGCCCACCATCGGGTGCCGGGTGACCCCGAACATCTCCTGAAGGCGAACGGCGATTTCGGGCACCGCCTTGCCATAGTCGATCGGGACCTTGCGCCCCAGCGGCGTGACGAAGGCCGGGGGCGCGCGGCGGTCCAGTTCCTGCATCTGGTCCCAACTCAGCCGCGCCTGAAGAGCGGGCAGCAGGTCGAACCGCTTCCAATCCTCGGCACTGCGCACGCCGGTCAGCATCGGCAGCAGCCAGTCCTCAAGCGTGTCCGTCAGCCCGTTTTCCGAGAAATCGGGCAGGTCGACGCCCGCCGCCCGCACCAGTTCGACCCGCGCTGCCAGTCGCGCGGCCTTGCCCTCCAGCCGCAGGCCCATATCGCGCACGCCGTCCAGCATCGCGCGGGCCACGGACTCGTCGGGCACGTCCTTCCAGATGCGGTCATCGAGCACCAGCGCCCCGAACCGTTCCTGCCGCCGGGCCACCACCCGACGGTCCCGTTTCGACCAGGCGCAGGTCTCGACCCATTCGATCTGGTCGGCGAACAGCGCGCGGATCTCGGCTTCGGTGATCTGCGCGGCCATACGCAGCCGGGCCTCGCGCGGGTTGCCGTCAGTATCGATGGCAACCAGATACGGCGCCGCGGCCAGCGGATCGCCGGGGTCCATCACCACACCCTTGCCGCCGGACAGCACATAGCGTGGCGCGTCGCCCTTGCGCCGCTGGCCGACCCGGTCGGGATAGGCCAGCGCGGCCATCGCCGCCGGGCTCAGCGGGTCGCCTTCGGTCTTGATCTGGCCGCGCAGCCGTTTCGCCTCGGACCGGATCCGGTCCAGAATACCGGGATTGGCGGGCCAGACCCGGTTGCGCTGATAAGTGCGCGGATCGCGCAGCGCCTCGAGCCGCAGCGACAGGTCCACCGGTGCTCCCTTCAACGGGTCGCGCTCGGCCATCAGGGCGGCAAGCGGGGCGGCCTGCGCACCGGCCGTGACCAGCATGTGCCCCAACCGCGGATGCAGCGGCAGACCAGCCAGTGCGCGGCCATGTTCGGTGATCCGGCCCTTGCCGTCCAGCGCGCCCAGCATCCGCAGCAGCGCGCGCGCCTCGGCCAGCGCCCCCTCGGGCGGGGGTGTCAGAAAGGCCAGATCCTGCGGCTCGGCCCCCCACAGCGCCAGTTCCAGCGCAAGGCCGGTCAGGTCGGCGGCCTCGATCTCGGCGGGCGGAAAGGCGGGCAGGGCGCCGTCCTCACCCTTTGACCACAGGCGATAGCACAACCCTTCGGCCACGCGGCCCGCGCGGCCCGCGCGTTGGGTCGCCTCGGCGCGGGTGACGCGCTCGGTCACCAGCCGCGACATGCCCGAGCCCGGATCGAACCGCGCGCGGCGGGCCTGGCCCATGTCCACCACCACCCGGATATCCGGAATGGTCAGCGAGGTCTCGGCGATCGAGGTGGCCAGCACCACCTTGCGCCCGGTCTCGGCCGGCGCAAGGGCGGCGCGCTGGGCGGCAAAGGGCAGGGCGCCGAACAAGGGCCGGATTGCGCAATCGCCGGGCAGCCGCCCGGCCAGCGCGGCCTCGGCGCGGCGGATCTCACCCTCGCCGGGCAGGAACACCAGAATGCCGCCGCCGGTGGCGCGGGTCTCGCGCTCGGCCTGACCCACCAGATCGACCAACGCGTCCAGCCGCCGCGCCTGCGGGCCCAGCGGGCGGTCCAGCCAGCGGGTCCGGACCGGGAAACTGCGGCCCTCGGATGTCACCAGCGGCGCGTCCATCAACCGCGCCACCGGATCGGCATCCAGCGTGGCCGACATTGCCAGCAGGATCAGATCGTCGCGCAGCGCACCGGCGACCTCGAGGCACAGGGCCAGCCCCAGATCGGCGTTCAAAGAGCGTTCGTGGAATTCGTCGAAGATCACCGCCCCAACACCGGGCAGGTCGGGTTCGGATTGCAGCATCCGGGTCAGGATGCCTTCGGTCACCACCTCGATCCGGGTGGCTTTCGACACTTTCGCCTCGCCCCGCACGCGATAGCCGACGGTCTGGCCCGCGCGTTCGCCCAGTGTCTCGGCCATGCGTTCGGCGGCGGCGCGGGCGGCCAGCCGCCGCGGCTCCAGCATCACGATGCGTCCGTCGCACAAGCCGGCGTCGCGCATCGCGAGCGGCACGCGCGTGGTCTTGCCGGCGCCGGGCGGGGCCTGCAGCACGGCACGGCCGCGCGTGCGCAGCGCTGCGATCAGGTCGGGCAGGGCATCGTCGATCGGTAGACGGGTCATGCCGCCTTATCGCCAAAGCCTCGGCCAAGGTCCAGAACGCCTGCGTCAAATCCCGCGACCGGCGGTACTGGACAAACCCGGCCCATCCCCGTCATCTAGGGCAGATTTCGACGAAGGACCCCACCCATGACCACAGCCGAGCTTGCCGACAGGATCCTCAAAGGCGACCGCCGGGCGCTGGCCCGCGCGATCACACTTGTCGAAAGCACCCGCGCGGATCACCGCGCCCAGACGGCGCAGCTGCTCGAGGTGCTGTCGGGTGCCGGGCGGCAGGCGCTGCGCATCGGCCTGTCGGGAACGCCGGGGGTGGGCAAGTCGACCTTCATCGAAAGTTTCGGCATGATGCTGATCGGGCAGGGGCTGCGGGTGGCGGTTCTGGCGGTCGATCCCAGCTCGGCCCGGTCGGGCGGCTCGATCCTGGGCGACAAGACCCGGATGGAACGTCTCAGCCGCGAACCGAACGCTTTCATCCGCCCCTCGCCCAGCCAGAGCCATCTTGGCGGCGTCGCCCGCCGCACGCGCGAGGCCATCGCCCTGTGCGAGGCGGCCGGGTTCGACGTGGTGCTGATTGAAACGGTGGGTGTGGGTCAGTCGGAAACCGTGGTGTCGGAAATGTCCGACCTGTTCCTGCTGCTGCTGGCCCCGGCCGGCGGGGATGAATTGCAGGGCGTCAAGCGCGGCATCATGGAGATGGCCGACATGATCCTTGTGAACAAGGCCGACGGCGACCTGAAAGCCACCGCGACCCGAACCTGCGCCGACTATGCCGGGGCGCTGCGCCTGCTGCGCAAACGTCCGCAGGACCCCGAGGGCTTTCCAAAGGCGATGACCGTTTCAGCGGTCGAGGAGCACGGCCTGGACCAGGCCTGGGCCGAGATGCAGGCCCTGGCCGACTGGCGCAAGCAGAACGGCCATTGGCAGGCCAACCGCGCCGAACAGGCCCGCTACTGGTTCGATCAAGAGGTGCGCCACGCGCTGCTCGCCAAGCTGGAGACCCCGCAGGCCCGGTCCGAGATGAACCGGCTGGGCGCCGAGGTCGGGTCGGGGCGGCTCAGCCCCTCGGTGGCGGCCGAGCGGATGCTGAGGACTCTTGCATCCGGGTAACACCGTTGCCCGCGCGGACAGGAAAACTTGGCGCAACGCCGAGGAGTTCTGTAGCCTGAGTGCAGGTGAAATCCTTGGTTGTGGCGCCCAGCACATAGAAAAACCGGGGCGCAACTGGCTGGCCGTGACCAAGCGGAGAAACAGGACTCGCCTCTTATGCCCGATATCTTTGGGACAAACGGCGACGACGATATCGATGTCACCAATGACAACGGTACGCTGAATGGCACTCCTCAGGGTACGCCGATTGATGATATCCGCGCGCGCGGAGGCAACGACATCATCACTGTCACCAACAGTACCATCTCTGGCAGTGTCCGTGGAAATGCCGGGATCGATACGATCACGGTGAACGGCAGCACGATCGGCGGTCAGGTAAGGGCCGGATCAGATGACGACACGGTCACGCTGCAAGGCTCGGTCATTGGCAATATCCGTTTGGGCGGTGGAAATGATGTTCTGAGCTTCCGCAGCACCAGCGTGTCCGGCGACGTGCGCGGTGGCAATGGTACCGACACGCTGAACCTGCCTGCTGGAACCGTGGTCAACGACAGCTCATTCGGGACATTTACCGTGTCTGCCGGCACCAGCTATTCGTTGACCAGCGGCAGTTTCACCCTGCCGTCGGGTATTACAGTCACCTATTCCGCATTTGAAAACGGATCCGGCGTTCCCTGCTTTACCGCTGGCACGAGCATTCTGACTGACCGCGGCCCGGTACAGGTGCAAGACCTGCGCACCGGTGACCTGATCTGTACGGCCGAGAGCGGCAACCAATCCATCCGCTGGATCGGTCGGCGCAGGTTTGATGCGATTGATCTGAGGGCCAATCCGAAACTGCGCCCAGTTCGTATTTGCGCCGGGGCTTTGGGGGCAGGGCTGCCCACGCGGGACCTGTTGGTTTCCCGCCAGCACCGCATGATGGTCAGTTCTCGCATCGCGCAACGCATGTTCGGCCAGTATCAAGTTCTGATTCCCGCGATCAAGCTGACGGCGCTGCCGGGGATCTTTGTAGATTGCACTGTCGACAGCATCGAGTACTTCCATCTGCTGTTCGATCGGCACGAGATCCTGTTTGCCGAATCCGCGCCGACCGAAAGCCTGTATACCGGCCCTGAGGCGCTGAAATCTCTCGGACCCGCGGCAAGGGCTGAAATCCTTGCGATTTTTCCGGAACTGGCTGATGAGAACCACGAATCCGAACCCGCAAGGTTGATCCCGATAAACCAACAGCAGACCCGTTTGATTGCTCGTCACCTCAAAAATCACAAGCCTTTGCTTGTTGATGCCTGAGCCGTTTCAGGACCATTAGTTGGCCCGGAAAGATTTCGCAGCTGCTGTCTTGACCCTTCCGGCGATTCCCACTAAACGCATCCAACCAGTTTTCGGGCGCGACTTCGGGTTGTGCCCCTTGTGATTTGGCTGCGGATTTATGCCCGGCCTCCAGAAACAAAGGAAGAAACCATGTCGCGCCGTTGCGAACTGACCGGAAAAGGCCCGATGACTGGCAACAATGTCAGCCACGCCAAAAACAGAACTCGTCGTCGTTTTCTGCCCAACCTGAACGACGTGACCCTGCAGTCGGAAACCCTGGGTCGTGGCGTCAAGCTGCGCATCTCGGCCGCCGCGCTGCGCTCGGTCGATCACCGTGGTGGTCTGGACGCGTTCCTGGCGAAAGCCAAGGACGAAGAGCTGTCCGCCAACGCGCTGAAAGTGAAAAAGGAAATCGCCAAGGCGCAAGCCTCGGCCTGATTTTCCCAAAGACTGTTTCGTGGCCCCTGTACCCGTTGGTGCAGGGGCTTTTCGTTTATCTGTAGGTCCTCAACCTGTCTCAAGCCTGTATTTCAGGAATTGCTCGCCGGAATAGGTCACCGGACCGACATAATGCGCGCCGATGCGCTGTAGCGCAGAGAGATTGCGGCGGGACGGAGGAAGCAGAAAAGTGACATAGGGAATGCGTTCATCGGCTCGGGCGAATGCGAAGGCCTTGCGGGTGATGCGCGTGCCCAGACCGAATGCGTCCGCCGTCAGGACCAGACCGAAATCCCATTCACTGCCTTCACGCTGGAAGCCGCCCCAGCCGACATAGCAACCGCCGGACGTGATCGCCCAGTGCCCAAGCCCGTCGCGTTCCCAGCAGGCTTCTTTCGCGTCTATGAAGGCCCGCGCCATCGCGATGTCCCAGGGCCCCGTCAGCAAAGGCAGATGCCGAGCGACGCGGGGATCAGACATGTGCCGTGCGATTTCAGCCGGCTCAATCTGTGGCAGCCTGAGGAACTGAATTTCTGTGTGCGCTTTGAGTGGCATGACCGCGATCTACGCTTGAATTTCTGCCCAAACCAGACCGTCCCGATCACTTTGCCGTTGGACTGATGCCGCACGCGATCTCGGTGCGGAAGGCAAAGGGACGCGACTACGTGACATTGTTCACATACAGGGTTTTGAATCTGTTTTATGTATGCGGTTATTCTATGGCGGAGTGTGGTAATGTCTGCGAATACTTCAATTATTATTTCCTTCCTTTCGACTCTTCTGGTCGGCTCATTTTCCAGCTGTGCGCGAATGCAGCGGCGGGTGAACCGGCTGCATACCGGTCTCAACACAGGTCCGGATGATCGCGGAATTCTTTGAAGGTCACTATCAAAGCAAAATCAAGGGTCGGCCAGTCAGGCCGGCCCTTTTCCATTGTTCGCGCCAAACTGTCTCAGCGCTCACGAAGGCACTTGCAGTCCGTTTCCGATCGGGCCTAAACCTCTGCCAAGATGACCCGATCCTATCGCCTCGTGTTGCCGTTGCTGCTGTCGCTGATGCTGGTTCTGACAGGCCAGGGTTTTGCGGCGTCACGGGGATTGAATGCAGTGGTCGGTCAAATGGTGCTTTGCACCGGGAATGGGCCTGTGGTCGTGTACATGGACGAGCACGGCCAGCCCACCAAACCACCTCACTTCTGTCCCGACTATGCGCTCAACTTGCTGGGTGCGGTTCTGGATGCCCCTCCGCCGGCACCGAAAGGGCCTGAGCGGGCAAAGTCTGACATACCATTGCGTTCCGCCAGCCTTGTTGCGGCTCCTATCCCGCAGCGACCGGCGCGCGCGCCGCCGGCCCCTGTCTGAGACCCTTCGCAACACAATCAGACAGTCAAAAAGGAGAGGCGAGATGCCCTTCAAATCAATCCTGCCCGCTATTTTCGTCGCTGCAATCATGTCCACCGCCGCCCATGCGGAAAGTGTGATCTCGGTCGAGGATGCCTACGCCCGATCCTCGGGGGCCAATGCCAAGGCTGGTGCGGCCTTCATGATGATCCGCAATTCAGGCGACACCGATGATCAACTCGTCGCCGTCAATTCCGATATCGCTGCACGGGTCGAGCTGCATACGCACAAGATTGACGACAACGGCGTGGCCAAGATGATGGAAGTCGAGGAAGGTTTTTCGATCGCCGCTGGCGAGGCGCATATGCTGCAGCGGGGCGGGGACCATGTGATGTTCATGGGGCTCAAGCAGCCGTTTGAGCAGGGCGCAACCATACCCGTCACTTTGGTTTTTGAGCAGGCCGGTGAGGTCGTTGTCGAGATTCCCGTGGACCTGGAACGGAAAGACGGCCACGGGCAAATGAAGCACTCGAACTAACAGAACGCCTGTCTTCGGGCCGCGATGCGGCCGTCATCCATGCGTCAGGCCGGGTCAAGCCCCGGCCTGTTCGCGTTTCAACTGCCGATCAGCGTTGTTCTTCACTTGTTGACCACGCGCATCGAAACTCGTTCTCCGGCCCGTTTGAAACGTGCGGCCATGAACAGCATGACGCCGGCAAAGGCCAAGGCGGAGAACGCGATTGCCCAGCCCAGTGCGACGACGCCGCTTCCGGGCCAGAAGATCAGCACCAGCCCGATGATAAGGGCCACGATGCCCGAGTTCCGAACGGTCGCGCGTTCTGGGTCCAGCTGATGCATCTGGCCCAGCGAAATCAACGACCCGATCCCGATGATCAGCGCCCAGGCGCCCATTAGGAAGAACGTCAGACGTGCTGTGCCTTCCGGCCAGATCAAAAGGACCAGCCCAATCAAGACCGCCCCGATACCCGCGCCTCCGATCAGTCCGCGCCGCCCGAAGCCAAGCAGGGTCAGGCCGCCATCGAGGATCAGCAGCACTCCTACCAGCCGCAGCAACAGAGCGATGCTGCCGGTTGGCCAGAACAGCGCGGCAATGCCAACGGCCCCCGCAAGCAATCCTCGCAGTAGGAACGTCCACCACAGATCCGCGAGGGTGTCGCCCAGCGCTTCGCGGCTGTCGATGCCTTCGTCGTCAACGATTTCGCCACGGGGGGCTTCAGGCTCGGTCATCTGTTTCTCCTGGTTCAGGTTCCTTCAGCTTAGACCAGCGTGATGACCCGAGTCACCTGCGGCCCAGCAAGTCATCGACCCAGCGTGGCACGATCTGGGTGGCGGGGCCAAGCAGCGTCTGATCGAAGCTGGATGCACCAACCGAAGGCTCGAGGTTCAATTCGACTGTCTGTGCGCCCGCAGCAATGGCTTCGTGAACGAAGGCCGCAGCCGGGTAGACCTGGCCAGAGGTTCCGATAGCGGCGAATATCCCGGCCTGTGCCAGATGGTCGTAAATCTGATCCATGTGGTAAGGCATTTCGCCGAACCACACGATGTCGGGTCGGGCGGTTGCCGCGCGGCAGGCGGGGCACGGTTCGCCCACGGACATTTCCGCTGGCGCCGTCCAGCGATGCTCGCAGGAGGCGCACAGCGCGCCTGACAGGGTGCCGTGCATGTGGATAACCCTGGTCGCACCTCCGGCTTCGTGCAAATTGTCCACGTTCTGGGTTACGATCACCACTTCTCCCGGCCAGTCGCGCTGAAGCCGGGCCAGTGCTGTGTGGGCTGCATTTGGGTCGGCACCACCCGCCTGCATCCGGCGCGCGTTGTAGAAGCCATGAACTAGGGCAGGGTTTCGGGCAAAACCTTCGGGTGTCGCCACGTCCTCGATCCGGTGCTGGGCCCACAATCCGCCTTCATCGCGAAAGGTGCCCAATCCGCTTTCCGCCGAAATCCCGGCTCCGGTCAAAATCACGATCTTTTCCATTCGCCCTCCACACGCTAAACCCGAGCCATGTCACAGCGTATCCTGTTTGTCTGTCTCGGCAACATCTGCCGTTCCCCTGCTGCCGAAGGCGTTTTTCGTGTCAGGGCGCCCCATCATTCTTGCGACAGTGCCGGAACGTCCGACTGGCATGTCGGGGATCCACCCTATGCGCCGATGCAATACGCGGCTCGCAACCGAGGGCTGGAACTGAGCGATCTGCGCGCGCGCCAGTTTGCGGTGTCTGATTTCGACAGGTTTGACCTGATCATCGGTATGGACAGCGAAAATCTCGCAAAGATAGAGGCTTTACGCCCGGCCGACAATCCTACACCCGTACGCTTGTTGACCGAATTTGCGCCCAACACCGGCGCCGATCATGTGCCCGACCCCTACTATACCCGTGATTTCGACGGGGCGCTGGACCTCATCGAAGCCGCCGTGGATGGGTTGGTGGCATATCTGGACGGCTAGCCGCCGATCACCTTCAACTGACCGGACAACCAGGGCAGGCGGGAAAGCGCTGGTTCGATCATCTGGCTTTGCATCAAACGGCGCGTCATGCCCGCGACTTCGCGCGGAACCTGATCTGACCAGTCAGACCGCGTGAACAGGGAAATAGTGCGCGAGAACTCTCCGAACGGAGCCGGGTAGACATCCATGCCTTCGTGGAAGCGGGCTGCCCGCATGTATCCCAACGGCGTGGTGATTGCCCAGCCAAGGCCACGCGCCACCATAGCCATCAGTGCCAAGTGCGACCCGATCTCGAACCGCTCTTCGAACTGAAGCTGTTGCCGCGCCAGGTGGCTTTCGATTTGCCGGCTGATCAACTGTTCTCGCGCATAGCGCAGAAAGGGCAGGGCCTGCAAAGCAGCCTCTACGCCCCCATTGGCCACACCGCCCTTCGGCGCGACCAGAATGAAAGGATCCTGTACCAAAGGGTACTCCACCACGCCTTCCAGCACCTCGCCGCTATGGGCCGAGACCGCCAAATGCAGGCGTTGCGAAGCCAGCGCCTCGAAAATTTCGAGGCTGGGGAGGGTTATGAGTTTGAACTTGGAACGGGTCAGGCTGTCGGCCAGCAACGTTGCAAGGCGCGGTGTCAGGTCATTGTCGAAATCGTCGATCAGGCCGATCGAAAGAGTGCTCAGGTGACCCAGGTCCATGACCGACAGCTCGCTTTGGGCCATCTGCAACTCGGCCAGTACGGATTCGGCCCGCGCCAGAAAGCTGCGCCCGGCTTGGGTCAGGCGCATGGGTCTGCGCCCGTGATCCACGAGGTCCGTGCCCAGAGCATTCTCGAGATTGCGCAACTGCTGGCTGACCGATGGCTGGCTGAGTCCGGTAATCTCGGCAGCCTGTGCCACCGAACCGGTCCGCGCCAAGGCCTCGAACACTTCGAGACCGCGCAGGGTCAACCCTTTCGTCACCATATGATTTCCCTTTCACTGCGCCATTACTGAGGCGCAGGGCGGGTCAGGTCAAGGATCGCGGTCAGCGTCAGCTGCAGATCGCCTGCGCCATGCGGCCAAAGTTCTGATACCGCTCCCACAGCGCGTCGTCGCGGGCGGATTTCGACATCTTCAGCTCTTGGGCCTGATGAGGGTCGGTGAACCACTTGGCCACGGTTTTCTGGTCTTTGTTGGTCAAAGCCTGATCGGCCACCCGCTGGATGCACTTGCATCTGTCACGGGTCGCAGCCGAACGGTCGGACGCCAAACATGCACGTTTGATCTGCGCCGCTTCGGTCATGGCCGGGGCCAAAGTGGTCAGCGACGTGGCGCATAGCGCGATAATGAGGAACTGTTTCATGCTCATGCCTCGTTTTGCCTGCCCGGAGGAGTCTTGTGTCCCTCTCGGCTTGCGGCGCAGTATCGTCCAAGTTTTCCTGCCGTTCAACAATTTGCTTTCAGAAACTCCGTACCTGAGTCGAAAGTGCCGCGGTTGGCGCGACGGTCGGCTGTGGCATGCCCTTCGCAATCCGTTTTGGGCCGCGCAATGCGGCCGAGTTCTTTCTGCGATAGGCCGCCTAGACGCAACTGAGGCCTTGGAACGAAGCCAACCGCAGCGTCATTGCTTCATAGCGCTGAAGTATGGGGTGTTCGCCGTGCTGTCTCACCTTGACCAGCGCCCGATTTCGAACCATATCCCGACGCTATGACAGACCTCGCTCATATCCGCAATTTCTCCATCGTCGCGCATATCGACCATGGCAAATCCACCCTTGCCGACCGGCTCATCCAGGAGACCGGGACTGTGCAGGATCGCGACATGAAGGAACAGCTGCTCGACAGCATGGATATCGAGCGCGAGCGCGGCATCACCATCAAGGCCAACACGGTCCGCATCGACTATACCGCCGACAATGGCGAAAAGTACGTGCTGAACCTGATCGACACTCCCGGCCACGTGGACTTCGCCTATGAAGTCTCACGGTCCATGCGCGCGGTCGAAGGCTCGCTGCTGGTGGTGGACTCGACGCAAGGGGTCGAGGCGCAGACGCTGGCCAACGTGTATCAGGCCATCGACGCCGACCACGAGATCGTGCCGGTGCTGAACAAGATCGACCTTCCGGCCTCGGACTGCGACCGCGTTGCCGAGCAGATCGAGGACGTGATCGGCATCGACGCCAGCGACGCGATCCGCGTCTCGGCCAAGACGGGCGAGGGGATCCACGAAACGCTCGAGGCGATCGTGCACAAGCTGCCCGCGCCCAAGGGCAATCTGGACGCGCCGCTCAAGGCGATGCTGGTGGATTCATGGTACGATGCCTATCTGGGTGTGATCGTTCTGGTCCGCATCGTTGACGGCGTTCTGAAAAAGGGCATGCGGGTCAAGTTCATGTCGAACGGCACCTTGCACCATGTCGACCGCGTGGGCGTCTTCCGCCCCGAGATGCAGATGGTCGATCAGCTCGGGCCGGGCGAGATCGGATTCCTCACCGCATCCATCAAACAGGTCCGCGACACCCGCGTCGGCGACACGATCACCAATGACCGCAACGGCTGCGAGGAACCGCTGCCGGGCTTCAAACCCGCGCAGCCGGTGGTGTTCTGCGGCCTCTTCCCCGTGGACAGCGCCGAATTCGAAGACCTGCGCGACGCGATCGAGAAACTGGCCCTGAACGACGCCAGCTTCTCCTACGAGATGGAAACTTCGGCCGCGCTCGGCTTCGGCTTCCGCTGCGGCTTCCTCGGCCTGCTGCACCTCGAGGTCATCCGCGACCGCATCGAACGCGAATACGATATCGAGCTCATCACCACCGCGCCCTCGGTGATCTATCACGTCTACATGAAAGACGGAGAGATGATCGAGCTGCACAACCCCGCCGACATGCCCGACATGTCCAAGGTCGACCACCTGGAAGAGCCGCGCATCAAGGCCACCATCCTGGTGCCGGATGAATACCTGGGCGACGTGCTGAAACTCTGCCAGGACCGCCGCGGTATCCAGATGGACCTGACCTATGCGGGCAGCCGCGCGATGGTCGTCTATGACCTGCCGCTGAACGAGGTCGTCTTCGACTTCTACGACCGCCTGAAATCGGTGACCAAGGGCTATGCCAGCTTCGACTACCAGATGACCGGCTACCGCGAGGACAGCCTGGTCAAGATGTCGATCCTGGTGAATGACGAGCCGGTGGACGCACTGTCGGTCATGGTCCACCGCGACCGCGCCGAGACCCGCGGCCGCGCCATGTGCGAAAAGCTGAAAGAGCTGATCCCGCGCCATATGTTCAAGATCCCGATCCAGGCCGCCATCGGCGGCAAGGTCATCGCCCGCGAGACCCTCTCGGCCCTGCGCAAGGACGTGACCGCGAAATGCTATGGCGGGGATGCCACGCGGAAACGGAAACTGCTGGAAAAGCAGAAGGCCGGCAAGAAAAAGATGCGCCAGTTCGGGAAGGTAGATATCCCGCAGGAGGCGTTTATTTCAGCGTTGAAGATGGATGGGTGAGGCTTCTCAGGAATTTCTTTGCCTAAGAGATATCAGTTGCCCGAAGGTCGGCGCGGTTCAGATGATTTCATACCTTGGCGCGAATGATATGGAAATCACATTCTACTAACCCGTTGGATTGATAGTCCAATGGTTTTGAGAAATTGATTCTTCTAAGTTGCCGGTCGGCCACCCGAACATTTCGCATCTGGAAATCGTCGTGAACGACAAACCCATCGGTTGGCATCAGTCCGCCAATCGCAATGGCTTCCCGAAGGTGTGTGTCCTTTGAGCCGTCAAGATGAAGAAAATCAACTGTCGCATCCGGGTTCTCAAGCTGGAACCGGGGTGTTTCGATCAAAGAGTTCCCCTTAATTAGTTCGACCCGATCGCCAAATTTGTACCTGAGCCAGTTGAAAGCCGCCGGTACGTAAATATCCACGCGCGCCCAACGCTGGTTCAGACGTTCGCAAACGTCCACACCTACGCATTTCAGCTCGGGGTTAGCCATAAGCGCCAGCAACATGCTGTGGCCAGCATTCACTCCAATTTCGAACAGGCAAGTCGATCGCCGGGCCAGTTCGAAGAAGTTTCTGCGTTTGGATTCGAATTCTGTATTCAATGGCAGGTTATGAAAGTCCCTTTCCAAGTGTTTATAAAACAAATTCCCGTTAATAACTGCAGGTTCCCCGGCTCGAGCCAGATTATCCACGATATAGTCGTTGAGATCCTGAAGAGTGTCTTTCCAGCTTGATGAGGTGATGAGGTCGTTGTAGTCAGCGGCCCGGTTGCTGGAGTCCATGGTCTGTACCCTCGTGTGTGTGGCTCCGTCGACAAATAACCAATCCAGCCAGCTGGTGAAACTTCAAAAAATTCAAATCACCCTCGGGGGCAAGGCCGGGCCAAAAAAACCTGTGATATAGCTTCGGGCCAGTCGCCTCGTGCCTCCCCGCTGAACGGCCGCCGCAGCAGCGGTTGCGCACTGGAGCTCCGTCTGTTCAGCCCAAAAACGCTCCACAGGACCGTTTCCGACACGGGCCTCCCCTCAACGTGACCCACTTCACAGCCCCGCCGACCCGCACCTGCTAAGGTTAACCCAACGGAAACCAGCGGCGGAGGCCCCCATGTCCATGATCCCCATCATCGCGCTTGGATCGGCGGGTCTCTATTCCGTGGCCATGATATCGATGAAGTTCTGGTGGAAACTCCCCGGCCTCGGGCTGGGGCTGCTGATCGTCGCCACCTTGCTGGCCGCCGCCACGCTGGAACTCGCCGCGCTGCGCGACGAACGGCTGGGCATCATCTATACCGGCATTCTGGGGGCCGAGGTCGTGCTGATCGCCATCGCTTCGTTCTTCCTGTTCGGCGAGTCCTTTTCCTACCGCGAGGGGCTGGGCATCGCCCTTGTCATCGCGGGCACCGCGCTGGCCTGGGCCTGAGCCCGTCGGTGAGCGCCGCATGAACCCTTCATGAAGTTTCCCTTAGGTAAGTTGTAACGGCCGCGCGCCCTCCCAATCTGTTCAGCAGGCCAGCAAGGCCCGCCTATCACAGGGAGAGAGCCCATGACCAGATACATGACCGCCGGCGCCGCCGCCGTGGCCGCCACATTGACAATGGGGTCTGCCGCCCTCGCCGATGCCATGCCCGACCTGCGCGGCACGTGGACGGCCAGCCAGACTACGGTGTCGCCCTCGAACGCCAACACCGCCACCGCGCCGCGGTTCAATACCTCGGAATGGGTGCTCGAGATCCAGGCGCAGCACGAAAACGTGTTCTGGGGGCCCAGCATGTGGCGACGCAACGCCATGGATGACTGGACGATGTATGAGGCCACCGGCTCGATCAGCCAGGATGGCTCGGGCAAGATCGGCATTGTTGAAACCGCTGCTGATCCGACCTCGGGCGTCAACGCGCTGATCGATGCGCGCTACGAGGACGGCAAGATCTATGCGGATTTCCGTAGCCTGCGGACTGGAACCACCTACAGCACGGTTCTGGAACGACAGGTGAACTGAAGCGTTTCCGGCCCAGGCGGTTGTAGGGGGTAGTTGCCGTTGCCCGATTTTGCGGGATACGGAGAGTAGTAGGTTGCCTCGTCCGGGTCGGAACGCTTCTCAATTTGTGGGCTGCACGTTCGTTCACCGTTGCGTGTGGCGACTCATCGATGTCGATTCGAGCGATATGCCCGTATGCGTCAGGTCAGGTCCGCCATGAGGGCCGAGATTTTCCCTTTGCACCCGCAGAAATCGCCCAATTGAACGGAGAGAAATCGGCCTTCGGCTTTTCCCAGCGCAACCCAGCCGGATTTCATCATTTCCCGACTTATCCACATCGTCTTCCAGTCGGATATCAACATCTTATCCCCGGCTAATTTTCATGCTGCAGTGCTATTTTCTTGCCGGATGTGAGGGCGAGTGCCATCGTTCAGACATCGCCAAGGTTCATCACGATCCAAGGCGGGACGCAAAGGTCAGGGGGTCCTGGCACCGCAGGCAGATCTTAGGATTTTCGTCGGGTTGCAAGGGCTTACCGGTAGGTGACCAGTCAGGAGGGGCGCAAGCCCGGCTTGAGCGGTCAGCTTCTCAGAAGGCCAAAGCGGGCGGCAGAGCGCCATCAGGTGCTTTGCGGCAGCGAGGTCCCCTCGGGGGCTGAAGCAACTGGATCGGGGCGTCCCTCGGGCGTGTCGACCCGGCAAGGCGTCAGGGGTGTCCGCAAGGGCACATGCAAAGACCGCGTCTGCGCACCTGGCGCCTTTTCCTTTTGCCGATTTCGGTTTCGTACAGGCTTCCACTCACCGCCCGTCAGAACGGGAACGGGGTTCTTGCGCAATTGCACAAGAACCCCGCAGTCGTGTCAGTAATGCATTACCGCGTCTATGCACCTGTGGCAGGGACAATAATCCGGTCGCCCGGAACTTTCAACCATATGTTGGTAGTGCTGCGCCGCTGTCCGCTAGATGCTGACGGGTGTCAGAGGCTTTCCTGAACGTCCGTCGCCGCGCCCTGGATGGCGTCGCCGGCTTTTTCGATGTCTTTGCCCGCGCCTTTTGCGGTTTCACAGGCCGACAGGGCCAAAAGGCTCAGCCCGATCAGAATAGTGCGGATCATCGATATCTCCTTGGTTGGTCGACTACCAATCGGTAGCACCATTCAGGCAATGCAGACAAACCTTTTTGGGTGATCAGCCTTTGCGGAAGATGGGACCAAGGATGGCCGTCGCGACAAAGATCAACGCGGCCGCGCAAACGATGCTTGGTCCAGCGGGTGTATCCGCCCAATATGCACCGCCCAGCCCGCCCAACGCCGCCGTCGAGCCTATGATCGCAGCGGTGAAAGCCATACTTTCTGGGGTGCGGGCCAAAGGGCGGGCTCCGGCCGCTGGAATGACCAGCAGGGCCGCGATCAGAAGAATTCCGACAACTTTGATGGCGACCGCAACGGCCAGTGCCATCGCCAGAGTCAGCCATAGTTCTTCTCGTTTAGGATCGATCCCGGATGCCTGAGCCAAGTCCGGGTTGAGTGTCGAAACCAGAAGGGCTGACCAGCGCCAGACCATCAGCGCCAAAATCGTGGCGCCACCGATCCAGATCGTGGCCAGATCGGACTTTGTGACGGCAAGGATATCGCCGAACAAAAAGGCATTCAGGTCCAGTCGGACATCGGACAGCAACGCCACGGTTACCAAGCCGGCGGCCAGTGCGGTGTGTGCAATCACACCCAGAAGCGTGTCCATGGCGTAACCGCGACCGCGCAGCAGGCTGACCGACAAGCCCATGGCAAGCGCAGCGGCAATGATTGCGGGCAGCAGCGGCAGAGAAAAGCTGAGCGCCAGCGCTACACCCAATACGGCCGCATGTGCGGTGGCCTCTCCGAGATAGGCCATGCGCCGCCAGACGACAAAACATCCCAGCGGTGCCGCGGCGATCGAAACACCGAGTCCTGCCAGGGCGGCGCGAACCATGAAATCGTCCAGCATCAGTGTGACGTATCCTGCGCGTGATTGTGATCGTGGGTATGACTGTGCTTGTGTTGGTACAAGGCCATCGTGCCCCGTGTTCCACTGCCGAACAACGCCCGATATTCCGGCGCGTCTGCGACCATGTGGGGTGCCCCTTCACAGCAGACATGCCCGTTCAGGCACAGAACCCGATCCGACGCGGCCATGACGACGTGCAAGTCATGGCTGACCATGACTATGGCGCAGCCGAGGTCCGTGCGAACCTGTTCAATGCGTTCATAGAAGGCAGCTGCGCCGGGCTGATCAAGCCCCTGGGTTGCTTCGTCCAGCAGCAGCACCTGAGGCTCTTCCAGCAGCGCGCGGGCCAGAAGGACGCGTTGAAACTGACCGCCGGACAGTCGGGTCATCTGTCTGTCACGCAAGTCCGGTACGCCGGCCAGTTCAAGCGCGGTTTTGGCCTTGCTGGCCGAAACCCGTTTCGGCAGGCCAAGGAACCGTTGCACCGTCATCGGCAGGGCGGCGTCCAGCGCAAGTTTCTGGGGGACGTAGCCGATCCGCAAACCCGGAGCGCGCCGAACAGTGCCCTGAGCCGCGGGAACAGCTCCGATCATGGCGCGCAGCAGAGTCGATTTTCCCGAACCGTTCGGGCCGACAATGGTGACGATTTCACCAGCGGCGATCTGTGCTGATACGTTGTCCAGAATGAGCCGGCCATCCAGGCGCACCGACAGGTTCTGTAGAGAAATGAGGGGGGTCGTCATGGCTGCGTTCCAATGCAATCCGGGCAAAGACCTTCGGCCTCGACCACAATCCTTTCAATGGTGAAGCCTGATGTGTCGGCGGCAGCACCAAGCCGGCCCTGAGTCAGCTCGGTTTCGGTTTCGGCCACGGCCTTGCACGCCCGGCAAATCAGAAACGCAGGTACGTGGTCGTGCGTGGGGTGGGCGCAAGCCGCATAGGCGTTCATCTGCTCGATACGGTGCACGAACCCATGCTGCACCAGGAAGTCCAGTGCACGATAGGCCACCGGAGGTTGCGACCCCATGCCTTCGGCGGACAGAACAGCCAGAATGTCATAGGCTCCCATTGCCTTGTGCTGCTCCAACAAGATCTCCAACACGCGACGGCGCACCGGCGTGAACTGAAGCTTCTGGTTGGCGCATTTTTCCTCGGCCTTGCTCAGCGCGGTTTTCATGCAGTGGTTATGATTGTGGTGCCTGAAGCCTACTGTGCTCATGTGCGCTCCGAAATTTTTGACTTGATATGTTATAACGTGGGCAATATCAAGCCGACCAGCAATGTAATAACATATCATTTTAGGAGGTGACATGTCCCGAAAATTCTTGTTGCTGGCCGGCGTCGTGCTGGCTGGAAAGGCGGCGGCTGATGCGCCCAACGTTGCCGTCGATATCGCACCGGTTCACGCGTTGGTTGCCCAAGTCATGGACGGTGTTGCCGAGCCTTCCCTGATCATCCCGCCCGGAGCCTCACCTCATGATCACGCCATGCGCCCGTCCGAGGCGCGAGCGTTGCAATCTGCCGACGTGGTTTTTTGGGTAGGCCCTGAGCTGACCCCGTGGATGACTGGACCACTTGGCGCCCTGTCCGAGGGAGCGACGCAGGTTGAGTTGCTGGAGGTGGCCGGAACTGTGCGGCACGACTTCCGCGACTTGGCCGATCATCATGAGGGCGAAGAGGAGCATGCAGACCACCACGATCACGACGATCACGACGATCATTCGGACCATGATGACCATGCGAAACACGATGATCACGAGGATCATGCAGGTCACGACGACCATGCGGACCACGATGAACATGAGAAACATGAAGAGCACGCCGATCACGATGCACATGACCATGACCACGGGCATGACCACGACGGTGTAGACCCGCATGCCTGGCTGGACCCGGAAAACGCGCGCGTCTGGGTGCAGGCAATTGCCAAAAGTCTGTCGGAGAAGGACCGGGATAACGCTGCGCGGTACCAAGCCAACGCGGACAAGGCGGTTGAAGGCCTGAGTGCTTTGGAAGCCGAGATCCGGGCGGATCTGGCACAGTCAGAGCCGCGGTTTGTCACCTTTCACGACGCTTACCAGTATTTCGAACACCGATTCGATCTGGCATCGTCGGGCACCGTGAGCCTGGGCGACGCGGCCTCACCCGGACCGGCCCGTCTGGCCGAGCTGAAAGCCCGGATTGCAGAGGAAGGCATTGATTGCGCTTTTTCCGAGCCGCAATTTGACACTCGCCTGATCTCTGCCGCGACGGAGGGGGTGGATGCACAAATCATCGTGCTTGACCCGATCGGGGTTGCGCTCGAGCCGGGTCCAACCCTGTATCCGGACCTGTTGCGCGAAATGGCCGCAAGTTTTCAGGCCTGCAGCGGCAACTCGTGAACAAAGAAGGGCGCAACGATCTGTTGCGCCCTTCGCCATTCAATGGGTTTTCTGTCTTATTCCTCATCGCAGAACAACTCGTACACCGTTTCCAGCATTTTGCGAGGTCTGTCGTCTGCAAGGCGATAGTAGATTGCCTTGCCTTCGCGCCGTGGCGTGACCAGCCCCTCAAGGCGCAGCCGCGAAAGTTGCTGTGAAACGGCGGCCTGTCGGGCGGACAGCAGTGACTCGAGTTCGGTCACCGATTTTTCGCCGGATACCAGATGACAGAGGATCATCAACCGGCCCTCGTGGCTGATCGCTTTCAGAAAATTCGAAGCGCGGGTTGCGTTAGCGGCCATCCGGTCCATGTCGTCGCGCGAGATGTCTTCGGAAAGTTGGGGAAGTGCCATCTTCTTGTCCTTGTTGGCCCCTTGGTGAGTGTGGGGCAGGTGTTCCCTTTGTTAGTTTCGCCTGAGCGAATTGGGTCTCTATATAGAATGATCAGATATTTCCATATGCATGGATCAAAATGGCGTGATGAAAGCGCTGTGAATGGCGGCGAGGCCAAAAAACAGCCGGGTATTTGCGTTCTGCGCGGTTGTTCGCTCTGTTTTGCGGGATCCCGACGATGCGGACTGATCCGTATTTCTCAATCGGCGTCGCGTGTCCGCTGCCCCTTGCAGGCCCCCGAAGGCAACACTAAGACTCATGTAACTTCTCATCGGGTATGGTCCCGGTTCACACCAAAGCAGGCAGGTTCCGAATGTTCGATCCAGTTGACACCTACATGAATACGCTCGTCCCGATGGTCGTTGAGCAGACCAGCCGTGGCGAAAGGGCCTATGACATCTTCTCTCGCCTGCTGAAGGAGCGGATCATCTTCATCAATGGCCCGATCCATGACGGGATGAGCCACCTGATCGTAGCGCAGCTTCTGCATCTGGAAGCCGAGAATCCCAACAAGGAAATCTCGATCTACATCAACTCGCCCGGCGGTGTCGTGACCAGCGGTCTGTCGATCTACGACACAATGCAGTACATCAAGCCAAAATGTTCGACATTGGTGATCGGCCAGGCGGCCTCGATGGGGTCGGTCCTGCTGGCGGGCGGAGAGAAGGGGATGCGCTTCTCGCTGCCGAACAGCCGCATCATGGTGCACCAGCCCAGCGGCGGTTACCAGGGTCAAGCCAGCGACATCATGATTCACGCGGCCGAAACGCAGAAGCTGAAGGATCGTTTGTACGATATCTATGCCAAACATACCGGACAGTCGAAAAAGGCCATTGAAAAGGCTTTGGACCGTGACAATTTCATGAGCCCGGAAGAAGCAAAAGAGTGGGGCCATATCGACGAGATTGTCGAAAGCCGCTCCAAATCCGAACCGACCGAAGCGTGATGCGGAAACCCCGCACCCACGGGTGCGGGGTGCGATTTTGACATTGTAGCTGCCCCGGTGCTGGCCTAAGCTGCACGGACAGGCGGCAAGCGCGGTCCGGATCCGGGCCGCAGGGATGGAGCCCGAAAGGTAGAACATGGCGACGAATTCAGGCGGCGACAGCAAGAACACGCTCTACTGCAGCTTCTGTGGAAAAAGCCAGCATGAGGTGCGCAAGCTTATTGCTGGACCGACCGTGTTCATCTGTGATGAATGCGTCGAACTGTGCATGGACATCATCCGCGAGGAAACCAAAGCCAGCGGGCTGAAGTCCTCCGACGGTGTGCCCACCCCCAAAGATATCTGCGAGGTGTTGGACGACTATGTCATCGGCCAGGCTCGGGCCAAGCGTGTCCTGTCGGTTGCCGTGCACAACCACTACAAACGTCTGAACCACGCGCAGAAGGCCGGTGGTGACATCGAGTTGGCCAAGTCGAACATTCTGTTGATTGGTCCCACCGGGTGCGGCAAAACCTTGCTGGCGCAGACGCTCGCGCGGATTCTGGACGTGCCGTTCACGATGGCAGACGCGACCACACTGACCGAAGCCGGGTATGTGGGCGAGGATGTCGAGAACATCATCCTCAAGTTGCTGCAGGCCAGCGAATACAATGTCGAACGCGCGCAGCGCGGCATCGTCTATATCGACGAGGTCGACAAGATCACTCGCAAGTCGGAGAACCCCTCGATCACCCGCGACGTGTCGGGCGAGGGTGTGCAGCAGGCCCTGCTGAAGCTGATGGAAGGCACCGTGGCCAGCGTTCCGCCGCAGGGCGGGCGCAAGCACCCGCAGCAGGAATTCCTGCAGGTGGACACCACCAACATCCTGTTCATCTGCGGCGGCGCTTTTGCCGGCCTCGACAAGATCATCGCGCAGCGCGGCAAGGGCTCGGCCATGGGCTTTGGCGCCGATGTTCGCGACAATGACGAGCGCGGTGTGGGCGAGATCTTCCAGGATCTCGAGCCTGAGGACCTGCTGAAATTCGGGTTGATCCCGGAATTCGTTGGACGTCTGCCGGTTCTGGCGACGCTTGAGGACCTGGATGAGGACGCGCTTGTCACCATCCTGACCAAGCCCAAGAACGCGCTGGTTAAGCAATACCAGCGTTTGTTCGAGTTGGAGAACGTCGAACTGGACTTTACCGACGACGCGCTTGCGGCGATTGCCAAAAAGGCGATCGAACGCAAGACCGGTGCCCGCGGCCTGCGTTCCATCCTGGAAGACATTCTTTTGGACACGATGTTCGAACTGCCTGGCATGAAGAACGTGACCAAGGTGGTCGTGAACGAGGAGGCCGTGACGTCGGACGCGCAGCCGCTGATCATCTATGCGGATGCCGCGCCGGAATCGGCATCTGCCGGCTGAACTGTTTGAAATTTAATGCAGATACGGCGCGGCAAAGTCCGCGCCGTTTTCATATGAGGGTGTCATGACGATCCAGCGTATTTCTTCGGGGGGTGAGTTCGAAGCCAAGGTCGGCTACTGCCGGGCCGTTGTTGCGGGTGGCTGGGTCCATGTTGCCGGAACGGTCGGGCAGGGCGAGGGCGTCGTCGACCAATGCCGCTCGGCGCTGACGATCATAGGCAACGCCTTGGCAGAGGCGGGCGCCTCTTTTGCCGACGTGGTGCGCGTGACTTACATGCTGCCCGATCGCCGCGAATTCGAAGCGTGCTGGCCGGTCCTAGCTGAGACGTTCGGTGCCAACCCGCCTGTTGCGACGATGATCGAATGCGGATTGATTGATCCAAAATACCTGATCGAAATCGAGGTCACCGCATTCTTGCCCAAGTAATGGGTGCGGTATTTGTGGCTCTGGACCTCTGCTCGGCTTTGGTCCATATCTGCAGGGACAGAAATGCCGGAGGCAGCCGATGGGAATCCTGAACACTCTTTTGCGGGCCGTGACCTGGTGGAACGGGGCCACTCTGAACACGCAGATCTACACTGCGCGCAAAGGTATCAAGGTGGGCGAGGACGATCAGGGCAACGTGTTTTATCGCAACGCCGATGACAGCAAACGGTGGGTGATTTTCAATGGAGAGGCCGAGGCCAGCCGGATCGACCCGGAATGGCACGGCTGGTTGCACCGCACATGGGATGAGCCTCCGACCGACAAGCCATTGCCACACAAGGCGTGGGAAAAGCCGCATCAGGAAAATCTGACGGGCACCGCGATGGCCTATGTGCCGGCGGGGTCCCTGCGCCGTCCCGATCCGATCGAGCGCAAGGACTACGAAGCCTGGAGCCCGGAATAAGCGAGATCCACATGTCGACCCACAACATGACCGAAGTTCTTGTCGGCGGTGTCGTGCTGGCCAGTGCATTGGCGTTTGGCGTGTATGCCAGCCAGTCCACGGGCTGGTCGCGCGAAAACGGGGGCTACCACCTTGAGGCGTCCTTTCGGTCGCTTGAAGGTGTGGCGGTGGGCACGGATGTGCGCCTCGCGGGTGTAAAAATCGGTACCGTGACCGATGTCGAGTTGAACCCTGAAACCTACCGTGCCGATACGACGATTTCGGTTGCCGAAAACATCCAGATTCCGGATGACAGCGCGATTGTGATCTCGTCCGAAGGCCTTCTGGGGGGTAACTTCGTCGAGGTCATGCCCGGCGGTTCTCCGTTCTATTTTGAGCCGGGCGATCAGATTGAAGACACGCAAGGAGCCGTCAGCCTGATCTCGTTGCTGGTCAAGTTTGTGGCCGGGGATGGCAGCGAATGATGCGTGCCGCCCTGATGGCGCTGCTGTTGGCCGCGACGACGGCCGGCGCGCAGCAGAAGGTTTCCTCGGGACCGGGGGCCATGCTGCGCGGGCTGGACAAGGTCAGCGGTCAGACGGTGGACGTGCAGGTGCCGACAGGTGATACGGTCGAAATTTTTGGCTTGGATGTCGCTCTGGGTGATTGCCGGTATCCGTCTGAAAACCCGACCGGTGACGCGTTTGCCTATCTTACGATCTGGGAAAAGGGAAAGGCCGACCAGCTGTTCGACGGCTGGATGATCGCCACGTCCCCGGCGCTCAACGCCCTGGATCACTCGCGCTACGATGTCTGGGTGATCCGCTGTATCACCCCCTGAGGGGTCTGGCACAACTCGGCGGTGAAATCTGCGCTGGCAGCAGTGGCCTGATCCAGAAGTTGGCGGTATTGCTGTCTGGGGATTTCGATCGCCCCCAACGAAGCCAAATGTGCCGTCAGAAATTGTGTGTCGAACAGTTGAAAACCTGTCTGGCGCAATCGGTCGACCAGATAGGCGAGCGCAATTTTTGACGCATCGGTACGGCGCGAAAACATGCTTTCCCCGAAAAATGCCGCACCCAAGGCAACTCCATAGACGCCACCGACAAGCTCCTCGCCCTCCCAAACCTCAAGTGAATGGGCGCGGCCCGAGTGGTGCAGTTGGGCATAGAGTCTGCGCAGTTCGTCATTGATCCAGGTGTCCGCCCGGTCCGCGCATCCGTCTACGACGGCTGCAAAATCCTGGTTTATGGTCACGGAGAACCCGCAGTTCCGGATGCGTCGCGCAAGGCTGCGGGAGATGTGAAACCCGTCCAACGGGAATACACCCCGCAGCTTTGGATCGACCCAGAAAAGATCCGGGTCGTTCCTGTGTTCGGCCATCGGGAAGATGCCGATGGAATAGCCGTGCAACAGCAGGTCAGGCGTCAGGCCCATGGCTCACACCGCGGCGACAAGCCTGAGAGCGCGTGCTCTCGCGGCTTGGTCGATACTAGGCCATGTTCTCCGCAAGCCAGTGCTCCAGCCAGTGGATGTTGTAATCGCCGCTGTGGATGTCGGGTTCCTGCAGAAGTGCGTGAAACAGGGGAACCGTCGTGTCTACACCGTCCACGATCAACTCACCCAAGGCCCGGTTCAACCGTGCCAGCGCTTCGGGGCGGTCGCGGCCGTGCACGATCAGCTTGCCGATCAACGAATCGTAGTAGGGCGGGATCGAATACCCGTTGTACAGCGCCGAATCCATCCGGACACCCAGGCCGCCCGGCGCGTGATACGCCGTGATCTTGCCCGGGCAGGGCGCGAAGTTCGGCAGCTTTTCGGCGTTGATACGCACTTCGATCGCGTGGCCGTTGATCTCCAGATCGTCCTGGCCGAACGACATCGGTTCTCCGGCCGCAACAAGGATCTGCTCGCGAACAAGGTCGACGCCGAAAATGCCTTCGGTCACAGGGTGTTCGACCTGCAGGCGGGTGTTCATCTCAATGAAATAGAACTCGCCATTTTCATACAGGAACTCGATCGTACCCGCGCCGATATAGTTGATCTTGGCGACCGCATCCGCGCAGACCTTGCCGATTTGGGCGCGCTCCTCAGGAGTGATGCAGGGGCCCGGAGCCTCTTCGAATACTTTCTGGTGACGGCGCTGCAGCGAACAGTCGCGCTCGCCCAGATGGACCGCATTGCCCTTGCCGTCGCCGAAGACCTGAATCTCGATATGGCGGGGCGTGGTCAGGTATTTCTCGATATAGACCTCGTCATTGCCGAACGCGGCCTTGCCCTCGGCCCGCGCGGTCATGAAGGCGCTTTCCATTTCGGCCGCAGTCTGCGCGACTTTCATGCCGCGTCCACCGCCACCGGCGGTGGCCTTGATGATGACCGGATAGCCGATCTCTTCACCGATGCGTTTGGCGGCCTCAAGATCCGGAACGCCGCCGTCCGAGCCCGGTACGCAGGGAACGCCCAGCTCTTTCATGGTGTCCTTGGCGGTGATCTTGTCGCCCATGATGCGGATGTGTTCGGCGGTGGGGCCGATGAACGTGATGCCGTGGTCCTCGACGATCTGAACGAACTCGGCATTTTCGGACAGAAAGCCATAGCCAGGGTGGATCGCTTGGGCGCCGGTGATTTCACAGGCCGAGATGATCGCGGGCATCGAGAGATAGCTCTGGGGGCCGGGTGCCGGTCCGATACACACGGACTCGTCAGCCATGCGCACGTGCATGGCGTCACTGTCGGCGGTCGAGTGCACGGCAACCGTCGCAATCCCCATCTCGCGCGCGGCGCGGATCACACGCAGGGCGATCTCGCCTCGGTTGGCAATCAGGATCTTGTCGAACATGGGCCCGCCTTACTCGATGATGACCAGAGGAGTGCCGAATTCGACAGCGTCGCCATCCCCGACCAGGATCCGCTTGACGGTGCCGGATTTGGGGGCGTGGATGTGGTTCATGGTCTTCATCGCTTCGACGATCAGCAGCGTGTCGCCTTCGGAAACAGATGCGCCAACGGCAATGAACGGGGACGCGCCGGGTTCCGGCTGCATATAGACGGTACCAACCATGGGCGAGGTCACCGCGCCAGGGTGGCTCGCCGGGTCCTCGACGGCAGCGGGTGCTTCGGCGGGGGCAGCAGCGGGGGCTGCGACAGGTGCCGGCGCGGCAGCGGGTGCCGGGACGGCAACTTGCACAGGCGCGGCTGTCGGGCTTACTCGGCTGACCCGGACGTTCAGGCTGTCTTCTTCGCCATATTCCCGTTTCACCTGCAACTCAGTCAGGTCGTTTTCGCGCAAGAGTTCGGCCAGTGCCTTGATGAACGTCACATCCGCTTCGTGTCTGTTGTCTGTCATGAGTGTCCTCGAAGGTTCCCCTTTGGCCCGTCTATCTGCGCGGGCTCTGGTCAATTACGCTGCGTTATAAGGCAACCGCGCGGCCATGAAAAGCGCCGACTGGGGCCGTTCGGCCCCGGTTTCTGCGTTATCGGCAGGGTCCACGACGGTCAGAACGGCGTGCCGGACAGTTTGGCGACCAGTTCCGGCAGCTTGCGCGCGCCGAATTTCTCGAGCAGCCGGGCGCGGTAGGCTTCGATGGTCCGGTAGCTGAGCCCCAGTTCGACGCCTATTTCCTTGGCCGACAGGCCGCGACAGGACAGGATCGCGACTTCACGTTCGCGTTTGGTCAATTCGACCAGTGGGCGTTCCTCGGAAATGTCGGAGAAGCTCCAGATTCCATGGCGGAATGGGTCATCGGGTGTCAGCGACCGGCCGCGCGCGCGACACCAGAACAAGTCGCCGTTGCGGCGGCGCATGACCCGCTCGTCCGTGTAGTAGCCGGTGTCCCGCATGACCTGAAGACTTCGTGCGCCAATTCTCTCCCAATCGGCAACGGATGGGTACAGGTGCAGCAAAGGCAGGTTGCGGTAGTCGGATTCGTTGCCCCCGAATGTCCGGGCAAACTGCAAATTGCACCGCCGGATGATGCGGTTTTCAAGCTCGACAAGCCCGATAGGTGCGTATTCGAAGGCCGGATCACTCATTTGCCTATCGTGCCGCCAATTCGGCCGGAATTGAAGAGGGCATTGCAGCACAGGATTGCTTTGGCGTCCGAAAGCGATCAGAGCCCGGTGAAAGCCACGACATTGTCAATGTTGTAAAACTGCTTTGAAAAGGGCGGCGTAAATCATATAAATACATGAAGTATTCAGAAAATAAGGGGTTGTTTCGAGGGCAACTCGAACACGTTTCGGCGGGGGCATCATGCGTGATTCATTGACGGGCAGCCGTATCCGCGAAAGGCGGCAAATCTCGGGCTTGCGTCAGGCCCAGCTGGCGCGTCAGGTCGGCATTTCAGCGTCATATCTGAACTTGATCGAGCACAATCGGCGGCGCATCGGGGGCAAACTGCTGGTCGATATCGCTTCGGCTTTGTCCGTTGAGCCTTCGGTTTTGACACAGGGGGTCGAGGCGACGCTGATCGCGGCTCTTCGTGAGGCGGCGGCGGATGCGGTCGGCCAAAAGGCCGAAGTTGAGGCGCTGGATGAATTCGCCGGCCGGTTTCCCGGCTGGGCCGCTGTACTGGCACAGATGCATCGTCGGGTGGTTTCGCTGGAACGTACCGTGGAAACCCTGTCAGACCGGCTGACCCATGACCCGCACCTTGCGGCATCCATGCACGAAGTCCTGTCCGCCGCAGCAGCGATTCGGTCGACAGCCGCCATCTTGGCCGAACCGGGCGAGATCGAGGCCGAGTGGCGCGACAGATTCCACCGAAACTTGCACCAGGATGCCGAACGTCTGGCTGAAAGCTCAAAAGCTCTGGTCGCCTTTTTGGACGAAAGCGAGGACACCGGCGAACGGCGCGGGTTGCCGATGGAGGAGGTCGAGGCATTTCTGGAGAAGCGCGGGTTTCATTTGCCGGAACTTGAGACAGGACAGGACCCGGTAACCCTCGCGCAGGCCGAGATGGCCTCTTCCGCCTCAAGATCTGTCGCGCGTCAGGTGCTCGACGCCTATGCGGCGGATGCCCGGGCCATGCCGCTGGAAGCGGTTTCGGAGGCACTGGAGGTCGAAGGCGTTGATCCTCTGCGTCTTGCCGCGCGGTTTTCTGTTGACGTGCCGACAGTCCTGCGACGGCTTGCGTTTCTGCCCGAGGATGTCATGCCGCGCCCGGCTGGTTTGGTCATATGCGATTCATCAGGAAGCATTTTGCTGTTCAAGCCGGTCCCCGGTTTCGCAATGCCGCGCCACGGCGAAGCCTGTCCTTTGTGGCCGGTCTTCAGCGCGCTGAACCGGCCCCTTGTGCCGATCCGAAAACGCGTGACCCTGTTGGGCCGGACGCCGGCGGATTTCGACTGCTTTGCAATCGCCTGGCCTCAACCCGTCAGCGCCTTCGGTCAGGAACCTGTGTACAGATCGGCGATGCTGGTGCTGCCGGTCAAAGAGCCCGGCGTGGCCACCGACTTGCCGCTACAGGTCGGCACGAGCTGCAGGATCTGTCCCCGAAAGCCGTGCGACTCGCGGCGGGAGCCGTCGATTTTGAGTGAAGGTTTTTGACAGTTTCCTGACACAGCGATTAATCTGCACTTGGCAGGTGGCTGGAGGTGCGACCGGTCTTGGGGAGGAAGTGAACATATGAGCCGCAAGGTTCTGTTGATCGAGGATGAACCGAACATCACGGAGGCAATCAGGTTTCTGCTGACCCGCGAAGGGTGGCAGGTCGAAACCCATGCCGAAGGTGAAAACGCGGTTCAAACGATATTGTCTGCGCAGCCTGATCTGGTCATTCTGGATGTGATGCTGCCCGGCAAGAGCGGTATGGATGTTCTGCGCGAATTGCGCGAGCACGAGGAGATGCGCGCCTTGCCTGTTCTGATGCTGACCGCTCGCGGTCAGTCGCGAGACCGCGAGATGGCTGAAAAGGCAGGCGTCAGCCGGTTCATGACGAAACCGTTCTCGAATACCGAAGTGCTGACGGCTGTGCGTGATTTGCACGCGCAGGCGTCACAGTCATGACCACACCGGAAAACGAGCCAGCCCGCCCGACAGGCCCGCGTCCGTCGGTGTTTTTGGAACGGCAGAGTTACCGCCGCCGCAGGCTGGCCGATGCGGCCCGAATGCTGCCCTTTGTCGGCGCGGGTCTGATCTGCATCCCGCTGCTGTGGCCGGATCCGGGGCCGGAAAACTCTGGCGTCCCGTTGTCGTCGGCCATTCTTTATGTCTTTTCATGCTGGGCCGCCCTGATTGTGGTCAGCCTCCTGTTCGGCTTTGCCGCCCGGCGGATGTCGTCCTCGGAGGGGTCCGCGGCAGAGAGTGAGCAATGGCCACGCTGAACGTCCTGATCCTTGTTTGCCTGGGCTACGTCGTGCTTTTGTTCGGCGTCGCGTTTGCAGCCGATCGAATGGCCGCAGCGGGGAGAGGCAAATGGCTGCGGTCACCGTTGATCTACACGCTGTCTTTGTCGATCTACTGCACGGCCTGGACCTTCTATGGCGCGGTCGGCAATGCGGCCCGGTCCGGTCTGGAATTCGTGACGATCTACCTCGGGCCGACCTTGGTGATGATCAGCTGGTGGTGGGGGCTGCGCAAGCTAGTGCGTGTGGGCCGTAGCCAGAGGGTGACTTCGGTCGCCGACTTGATCTCATCGCGCTATGGCAAGTCGAACACCTTGGCCATCTGTGTTACGATCCTCGCCGTGCTGGGGGGCACACCCTATATCGCGCTGCAACTCCAGTCGATAACGCTGTCGTTCTCGATTTTCGCCGAAGCCGACCCTTCGGGCCTTTACCGTGAGGGCGCCAGCGTATTCTGGGTGGCCGCGGGTCTGGCCGTGTTTGCCATTCTGTTCGGCACCCGGAACCTGGATGCCAATGAACGGCACCATGGCGTGGTGACCGCCATCGCGTTGGAATCCGTCGTCAAACTGTTCGCTTTGTTGGCGGTGGGCATCTTTGTCGTCTGGGGGGTGGCCGGAGGCGTCACGCCCATGATGGAGCGGATCGACGCGTCGGAAATCGGGCGTTGGAACGTCGATACCGGACGCTGGATGGCCATTACCTTCCTGTCGGCGGCTGCTTTTGTCTGCTTGCCGAGAATGTTTCAGGTCATGGTCGTCGAGAACGACGACGAAAGTCACCTGAGAACGGCGGCCTGGGCGTTCCCGCTCTATCTTCTTTTGATGAGCCTTTTCGTGGTTCCCATTGCGGTCGTCGGGCTGGATCTGCTGCCGGCCGGGTCAAATCCGGACCTTTTCGTGCTGACGGTTCCTCTGTCACAGGGGAATGACTGGCTGGCGATGCTGTCTTTCATCGGCGGTTTTTCGTCGGCCACGTCGATGGTCATCGTGACGGCGATGGCCCTGTCGACCATGGTCTCGAACCACGTCGTGATGCCGATCTGGCTGAATACGCGCGAGAACGCCAGTTCCATGTCAGGCGATGTGCGAAACGTGGTGCTGATGGCGCGCCGGGTTTCGATTGCCGCCATCATGGCCTTGGGGTTCTTTTACTATCGTATGTCCGGTGGCGGCGCCGCGCTGGCCTCGATCGGCCTGGTAGCCTTTGCAGGTGTGTCGCAGATCCTGCCGGCTCTGGTTGGTGGCCTGTTCTGGCGCGGGGCCACACGGACAGGTGCCCTTGTCGGGCTGAGCGTGGGGTTCTTCCTTTGGATCTACACGCTGTTGCTGCCGGGAATGGGCGGCAGTGTCATGTCCGCCTCGGTCATCGAAAACGGTCCTTTCGGTCTTGGATGGCTGCGTCCGCAGGCGTTGTTCGGCCTTGATGGTTTGGACCCGATGACCCACACGGTGCTGTGGTCGCTGTCACTGAACACGTTGGCCTTTTGCCTCGCGTCTCTCCTGAGCTTTCCCAGCCCGCTTGAACGGTTGCAGGGGGCGCAGTTCGTCAATGTCTTTGATCATTCTGTCGCGCCCGGGGGGTGGACGGGATCCGTTGCCCAGAGTGAAGACCTGATGATCATGACCCAACGGATCCTCGGGGCCGGTCCCGCTCAGGATTTCTTTCAGGCCGAGGCGGAAAAGCAGGGCGTGCGCGGGCGCTGGCCCGAACCTACGCCGGGTTTTCTGGAACGGCTGGAACGCGAATTGAGCGGCTCGGTCGGTGCGGCCACCGCTCATGCCATGATCGGGCAGATCGTCGGAGGTTCGTCCGTTTCGGTCGAGGATCTGTTGGCGGTGGCCGACGAATCCGCGCAATTGCTGGAATACTCCAGCCAGCTTGAGGCGAAGTCGGCCGAACTGAGCCGTACGGCCCGCAAGCTGCGTGAGGCCAACGAAAAATTGACCCAGATCTCGCGTCAGAAAGATGCCTTTCTGGGGCAGGTCAGCCACGAGTTGCGCACTCCGATGACGTCCATTCGTGCCTTTTCGGAGATCATGCGGGACACTGACGGGCTGAGCGCTGAGGATTCCCGGCGTTATGCGACGATCATCCATGACGAAGCGCTGCGTCTGACGCGGCTGCTGGATGACCTGTTGGACCTGAGCGTTCTGGAAAACGGTCAGGTCAGCCTGAATATGGGTGATGCCAGCTTGCGAACGGTTCTGGATCGGGCCGTTTCAACGACTATGGCCGGGGCAGAAAGCCCTTTGACCATTCGCCGCAATCTGTCTGCCGAGCGCATCGCGTTGCATTCCGATCTGGATCGCCTGGGGCAGGTCTTCATCAATCTGATTTCGAACGCCCAGAAATACTGTGACGCGCCCGAGCCGGTCCTGACGATTTCAGCCCATGATGTCGGCGGCCAGGCGGTGATCGACTTTGTCGACAACGGCAGCGGCATCCCGCCGGACGCCCAGTCGATGATCTTTGAGAAATTCGCGCGGGTCGGATTCGACAAGGCGGGCGGTGCAGGTCTTGGACTGGCAATTTGCCGTGAGATCATGCACCGGCTTGGAGGAGAAATCACCTATCTGCCCGGGCAGGGCGGCGCAGCTTTCCGCGTCAGCCTGCCATTGCCACACCGCCAGGCCGCTCAGTAACGGCCAAGTAAAGGTATTCGTAACGAACAATGGGCTAGACCAGTAGCGAGCAGAATGGAAACTGGCGGACCGTTGCGATGTCAAAGACTGTCAGCGCGGCCTTGGCGCGCAAATTGTCGGCAGGACAAGAGGGGACGGGCAGCAGATCCCGGGCGCTGCTGCGGGCATTGCGCCTTGCGATTGCCCGTGCCGCGGTCGAACGGTTCAAGCTATCAGCATCTGTCATTGGCGCGAAACAGGTCAGCAAATGCCAGGAAGTCGTCACGAGCCGGCTGGAAGACGGTCAGATGTTTCTGCTGTTCGCGACCAAAGAGGGCAGGGTAGCCAGTGTTGTCTTGGACGTCGGTTTGGTCTCGGCAGTCATCCAGAAGCAGACAATGGGCGAAGTATTCGCGAACCCGCCCCAGCCTCGCGCCCTCACCGACACCGATGCGGCAATGGTGGTCCCGTTGGTCGAGGACATGCTGGACCGGGCCCGGAAACTGGTCGATGATCAAAGCGATGCAGCCCGCCTGAATGGATATGAGTTCACCTCAAGGGCGGTCGATCGGCGCACGCTTTCTTTGGCACTGGTCGAGGACAGGTATGATGCGTTCGAGTTCACGGTTGAACTCGAGGGCGGTGTGCGGCAGGGAACGGTCCTCATCCTGCTGCCGAAAATCTCGGTGGCCGAGGGGCAGGCCAAACACGCAGATTTGGAACCGCTCAAGACACTGTCGCAAGCTGCAGGCGTGGTTCGGGCCGAACTCAACGCGGTGATTTGTCGGATGCATCTTCCGCTGACAACGCTGTCGGATCTGGGCATCGGGGATCTGCTGCCACTTGCGGGCGCGCGACTTGATCGGATCGACATTGCCGCGATTGATCGGAACCAGGCCACTACAGGACGTCTGGGCCAATGTGGCGGTCAACGGGCCGTGCGGATCAACGAATTTCTGCAGCCACCCGCCCCAACACGACCCGAAGCGCAGAGCTTTATCGAGCACAAGCGAAGGGACGCGCCGGTTGAAATGGCAGATGTTGAATTGTCGCGTCAGGACGCCGTTGCCGAAGACCGATCGCATGCGCAATCCGCAGCGGATGAAGACTTCGCGCAAGCAAGCACCGACCGCCTCGCGTCCGAGATATCCGAGTTGGCGGGTCTTCCTGCTCCTGTGGAACGACCCAACGACTGACGTATGAAATCAGGTGTTCGCAGACCGCATCTGCACCAATGCCGGCCGCAAACCGTCCAGCGCGTAGCCCGCCTTTGCCGTGGCTTCGAGAATTTCATCGGGGCTCATTGTGTCACACTGCCCAAGAGCCCAAACGACAGAACAGCGTGTGCCCGAGGCACAGTAGGCAAGAACCGGGCCTTCGCAAGACTCGGCAAGGTCGCGCTGCCGTGCCACGTTCTCGGGCGTCATGGTTTGGTGCGTCAGTTCAAGCACCTCAAACTCGAGACCCGCATCCCGCACGGCCTGGCCGATTACCTCGGATTGCATGGCGGCAGGCACTTCGACATTCGGCCGGTTGCAGATGACCTTGACGAAGCCGGCGGCAACGATGGCGGGCACATCCTCGACCGTGATCTGCGGCGAGACGAAATAGCGGGGCGTGATCTGTCGAATCTCCATTCCGATTTCTTAGGTCGCAGAGTCAGCCCTGTCCAGTTCCACGGCGTGAAGGTACTTGCGCAATGCGATTTCTTCCATTGCGGCTTTTGCGGATTGATGTCTGTCAAGGCAGTTTGGTGGAAATTAGGTTAATATTCGATCGACTCGCGGCCCAGTGCCGGTCGCCTGATAGCGAGCGGGCGATTTTTTGCTGGGATTGGGCGGGTCCTGTGTTGGTCTCAATCCTGTTACCTATATCAGGCAGGATGGCAGCATTTGGGAGGATGGCCATGACCACGAACGAGCTATATTTCGAAGCCGAGCGGCTGGAGCGGAAACTGCACGGGGCAAATCTCGAGACCCGGCTGGCACTGCAGCCCAGCGTCACGAAGGTAATTGAACGCATGCGCGCTCAAGGCATGAGCGTACCATCGCGCTTCCGACGGCTGGACGCTGCCTTGATCGAAGATGCGGTTGAAGCTCAGTTCGACAATATGCCGATCTGACACCGGCGATCAGCCGAACGATATGCCAAGGATAACCAGTATCAGTCCTATGACGGACAGAAAAAGCGCGCCCATGTTCCAAGGCAGCACCCGCTGAACGGCCGCCCGCAATTCGTCGTCAGTCAAGCCTGACCGACGAGCCTTCATCACGCGCAGAATGCACCAGACCAATCCTGCCAGCCCGGCCAGTGACAGGCTGGCGCCTCCCCAGATGAACACCTCGAACATTGCGCCCCGCATCGTTCTGTTTCGCTGCCGATGCGCTTAGCGGATCGTTGCCGGCGGCACAAGGCAAGCAGCCCCATTGTTCGCTTGCGGCTGACCCGCCGGCACGGTATCCGACATGTTGCCCGTGACCCCGGCTAAAGAGATTTCCACTTGGGAGAGACGCATATGGAAGACATGACCGAAGACCAGGCCGCTGCGAACTACCGCGTGACCGCAGGCGAGCTGCGCCAGTTCATCGAACGGTTCGAACGTCTGGAGGCCGAAAAGAAAGACATCGCTGACCAGCAGAAGGAAGTGATGGCTGAGGCCAAGGCACGTGGCTACGACACCAAGGTGATGCGCAAAGTTATAGCGCTGCGCAAGCGTGACAAAGACGATATCGCCGAAGAAGAAGCGGTGTTGGAAATGTACAAAGAAGCCCTCGGCATGTAAGCCTCGGGCCTTGTGAGGCTTCGGTCAGCGCCCCAGAAACCGCACGCCCGGCATTTTCTTGAGCCGTTCCAGATCCTGTGTGTAAAGCTCGGAAAACGCCGCGTGGATTTCGGCGCTCCACCCGGGGAAGTCCAGTTCCTCCTCGATTCTGTCCGGCAAGGCGTGCTGCGAAAAGACGGCCGCGAGGCGGTCGTGAAGGAGGGTCGGGTCCGCGTGCCCGACCTGTTGTTGGATCTCTTCAATCTCCCGCTTGCCGTCTGCGTCAACCAGCGAGGATAGCAGCGAGAACTCCTCGGTCAGTGGTATGTCGGCGCTCAGACCGCACAGGCTGCGGATAATGTCTCCCCAGATCAGCGGGCACTCCTCATTGGCCCAGACCGTGATCGAAACGGCCGGGGCAAGATCGTGAATATCCTCGATAAGGGTCAGCCAACTTAGGCAACTCAGGTCAGTTGAAGCCAGAATGCTGTCGCGGGTTTCGTCCGGCAATGCCATCAATACCTTGGGTATGAAGCTGCCCGGATTTTGCAGCCCGATAAACAATTCGAGCTCGTGTCCTTCGAAAGCCTGATCCAGCAAGGCTAGCCGACGACCTGCATGGGGGAAGAATTGGCCGTCCTTTATGGCGCTGTTCAGTTCTCCGATGAAGTCCGCAGTGCTCATGACCACCCGGCCGGTTTCCGGATCATCAGGAATTTGGGCTCTCAAACGCTCGAAGGCATCTGGGGTCAGCTTGCCTTCGTCCAGTGCATTCAGCGGCGTCTTGAACGCCTTCCGGAACCGGCGCGGACCAAACAGCACAATGCCGTTTTCCTGCAATACACTGGCATTCGCCTGAAGCGATTTGAGCAGGAGCCCCCCGTCTGAAAAAACCACACCGGAGTGAATGGCCACATGCATGTCGACCGCTGTCCTTGCCCTTCGATTGAGTACGTTCCGGGGTTACAGGTTGAACGATCGACAGTCAAACCTGCCACTCTTTCGCAATGATAAAGATTGCCTGAGAACGTCCAAACTTGATTGTGGTTCAAGCTCAAAGAACAGAACAGCGCCAGAAACGACTGGGTCGAGATGCCTCGAAATCGTCGTTGCTGCATACCCATCTGCGGCGTCTGTGTTGCAGATGATCGAGGCGATTTGATGTGGCGCAGATTTTCCGCATGTTGTTGCAAAATTCCGTCGCAAACCCGCTTGCCTTTATTGAGGCTTTCACCTAATCACAGCGCCATCGGCTCAATGGAATTACAGGTCTTTCGATAGCCATGTAATCACAGTGGGTTGACAAGGTAGGAGTGGTTGCCCGTTCTTGCCTTTGCCTGCAAAGGTATCTGAAAGCGTAATGCTTGCCCCTATAGCTCAGCTGGTAGAGCAACTGATTTGTAATCAGTAGGTCCGCGGTTCGAGTCCGTGTGGGGGCACCATCTTCTTCGAACACGCTAAAAAAGATTTCCCTTTTCTGAACGCGGAACGGTTTTCCGCTGGTTCAGCACGTATTTTATCCATCGTATTTAGGAAACGCATTCCGCAAGCTTGCTCCATTTCCCCCGCGTGGGTGCGCTTGGCAGGGTTGTTCTCTGTGGTCTCTATCGCGAGGCCAATTCAGGATATGCCTGCGACATTCCTCTGCCACTTCGGGGAACTGTGTTCGCTCGCGGGTGTACAGATAAACATCACGAACGTCCGACAAATCCTCGATCGGACGGAAGGCAGTGTTTTCTGGCAGAAACCGTGCGACCGTTTCGGGCAGTATGGTCACCCACCGCCCGGTCGCGACCATGGCGATCAACGAGTGAGTGTTGTGCACCGTTATCGCAGACCCTGCGATAACGTCTTCGAAACCCGGATTTTCAATGAGTTGGCACAGTGAGTTGTGCACGAATCCCTTGGCCGCGACCTGGTTCAGCGTTGGTGGCTCGTGCGCGGTGATCAGGGCGTGATCAGCGGCGGCCACAAGCCCGAACCTATCCTGAAACAGCGGCTCGGCCTGTATTCCGTTCAACGGGTGATGACCCGAGGCAATCCCCACATCCGCCCGCCCCTCGGCGAGGCTGTCCAAAACCTGTCGGGTGTCGGTGTCCCTCAGCTCGATCTTCAAGCCGGGAAAGGCGCTGGACAGGTAGTCAAGCACCGATGGAAACAGCAGTGCTGCCACCGACGGGACGGACACGATCCGGATCAGCCCTTGGGACGCCTTGGCCAGGGCTTCGATACTTTGGACCGTGTCGTCAAATTGGCGGACCTGATTTTGGGCGAGGGCAAAGACTTCCGCCCCCAGAGGCGACAGCTGGTTCTTTCGCTCACCCAGAAACAAGCGTTTGCCCAGATGCTCTTCAAACTGTTTCAGGGTCATCGAGACTGCAGACTGAGTGCGACCCAGACGGCTTGCGGCTTCGGCCAGATTTCCGGACTGGGCGACGGTGCAAAAGCAGCGGAGCATTTCCAGTTTCAGCGACAAATTTCAGATTTCCTGAAGTCCATTAAATTTGTTTGAGTTTGCCTGATGTCCGGGCAGAGGTCTATTCTGTTCGTGAAACGTACCAGAGCCGAGGCACCCTGTGACAAAATTGAACCTGATTGCCGGCGAGTGGATGGCCGGCGACACCGCTATCGAGAACCGAAACCCCTCTGATCTGACGGATGTGATTGGCCTGTTCGCCCAGGCAAGCGCCGATCAGCTGTCCGCGACCCTCGACCGGGCACGGAACGCGCAGCTGGAATGGGCGGCCTATGGGTTGGAGCGCAAGCAGGCGGTACTGATGAGTATCGGGACCGAGTTGATGTCCCGCGCCGAAGAGTTGGGGCGGTTGTTGTCGCGAGAAGAGGGGAAGCCGTTTGCCGAGGGCAAGGGCGAGGTTTACCGCGCGGGGCAGTTCTTTACGTATTATGCGGCGGAATGCCTGCGCCAGATTGGTGAAAACGCGGACAGCGTACGTGAGGGCGTCGAAATCGACGTGCGCCGCGAACCGGTCGGGGTTGTCGCGGTAATCTCTCCTTGGAATTTCCCGACAGCTACGGCCGCATGGAAGATCGCACCGGCCTTGTGTTATGGGAACGCCGTAGTGTGGAAGCCGGCCAACCTGACCCCGGCCTCAGCCGTGGCGTTGACTGAGATCATTGAGCGTCAGGACATTCCCAAGGGTCTTTTCAGTTTGGTCATGGGGTCAGGCGGCGCAATCGGCCAAGGACTGGTTGAGAGCCCTCAGGTGGATGCAATCTCGTTCACCGGGTCGGTACCCGTCGGCAAGGGCATTGCCGCAGCAGCCATCCAGAACCTGACCAAGGTGCAGATGGAGATGGGCTCCAAAAACGCGTTGGCCGTGATGGATGACGCGGATCTGGATCTGGCGGTGTCACTTGCACTGGGCGGGGCGTTTGGCGGCACCGGGCAGAAGTGCACCGCCTCTTCGCGGTTGGTGGTCCATGCCGCGATCCACGACGCGTTTGTCGAGAAGCTTGTCGCCGGCGCCAAGGCACTGAAAGTCGGGCATGCCCTGGAGGAAGGCACGCAGATGGGACCCGTCGTCAGCGAGCAGCAACTGCAAGAAAACCTGGCCTATGTCGAACTTGGCCAATCCGAAGGCGCCGAGCTGGCGTGCGGCGGGCATCGGCTGGAGCTGCAGCATGACGGGTATTACATGTCGCCCGGCGTGTTCGTGAACACGAACAACTGCATGCGGATCAACCGGGAAGAGATGTTCGCCCCGCTGACCAGCGTGCTCAAGGTCGACAGCTATGATGAGGCTTTGGCGATCGTGAATGACACGAATTTCGGCCTGACATCGGGCATCGTGACCCAGAATCTTGCGCGCGCGACGCATTTCCGGCGTCATGCAAGAACCGGTGTCGTGACCGTCAATTTGCCCACCGCAGGTACTGATTATCACGTTCCTTTCGGTGGCCGGGGCGACAGCTCGTATGGACCGCGCGAACAAGGCAAAGCGGCCGCCGAGTTCTACACCACTGTCAAAACCGCCTATATCAGCGCCGGGACCCCGATCTGATGCGGATTGACGGCCTGCAATACGCCAACTGGTCGGAAAAGATCTTCCGGCAATTGCGGGAAGGGGGCGTGGATGCCATCCACGTCACCGTCGCCTACCACGAGAATTTTCGTGAAACGGTTCAGAACCTCGAGAAATGGAACCGATGGTTCGAGTTGTTCCCGGACCTGATCATGAAGGGACGATCGGCCAGCGACATCGACACCGCGCGTGACACTGGGCGTACGGCCGTTTTCTTTGGTTTCCAGAACCCATCACCCATGGAAGATGACATTGGGCTGATTGAAATACTGTACGATCTCGGTGCCCGGTTCATGCAGTTGACCTACAACAACCAATCCCTGCTAGCGACCGGCTGCTACGAGGCTGAAGACACCGGTATCACCCGGATGGGGCGGCAGGTGATCAAGGAGATGAACCGCGTGGGATTGGTCATCGACATGAGCCATTCGGCCGACCGCTCGACGATCGAGGCGGCCGACCTTTCCGCGCGTCCGATCGCCATCACCCACGCCAATCCGCATGACTGGGCGCCCGCCCTGCGCAACAAGCGTGACCCCGTCATCCGCGCCGTGACGGAAAGAGGTGGGATGCTCGGGTTTTCGGTCTACCCTCATCACCTGAAGGACAAGTCCGACTGCTCGCTGGAAAGCTTTTGCACCATGATTGCCCGAACGGCCGAAAAATACGGAACACAGCATCTCGGGATCGGAACCGACCTGTGCCAGGACCAACCCGACAGCGTTGTCGAGTGGATGCGTGTGGGTCGCTGGACCAAGGAAATCGATTACGGCGAAGGATCGTCTGCGAACCCGGGTTTTCCGCCGATGCCAAAATGGTTCCGGGACAATCGTGACTTTGACAAGATCGAGGCCGGCCTTCTCGCGGTTGGGATGACTCCGACCGAAGTCGCCGGGATCATGGGGCAGAACTGGTACCGCTTTTTTGCGGATAACTTCGGACCGGTCCAGAATTGACCGGACCGGGGCCGCATATCGCGCGCCGGGATCCGGCAACCGTTATGCGGCTCAGCCGGCTCGGGTCCTTGCACCAGTGCAGGCTCAGCTTCATGCGCGTTCTGACCCGCCGCCTGGCACGCGACAACTGGCGGTTTTCCACGCCGGTGTTCGAGATTGACGAGGCAGGTGTCGGACGAGCCGTCTATGTCGCCCAAGGACCCGAGCGCGCTTATTCTCTGGTGGCCTTCGCCCATGATCTTCCACCTGAAAAACGGTCGGACCGAGTGATCGCGGATGCGTGGGACGCGACCTTCACCCTATTCGACGGAATCCCTTCCGAAGCCGACCTTGACCGGCTGTCCCGCAATGTTCCGCTGCAAGAGGCCGGTCGGATCAGCGAAACCGAGCTGTCGCTGTCCCGGGCCAACCGCTCGGTCCGATTGTGGGCGCATGTAGTCGAAGCCCTGGCCGACGGTCGACAGCCGGATCTGGAGCAGATCCAAATGGTTGGCTACCTGATGCGAACTACGGCTGTGTACGGATCGGGTAAATTCGGCGCCGCGGACCGGGAAAACCTTGCAAACCGTGCGGAAACCGAGGGGCCGTTTCAGGCCGAGATGCTGTCGGTCTTCCTCACCCGCGCCTTCGTGCGGGACCTGGTCGAACACATGGCGCGCGCCAAAGGGGGAAGCAAGGCCGTCAGGATGTCTCCTGATATCGCGCGCCGCCTGGGCATAGGGAATTCCACGGGACTGGGCATGGCGCCCTTCCTGATCAATCATCCGGTCCTTCTGAACAACTGGATCATGGCGCGCGAGGAGGCAATCGCCCGGGTTCGAGCCGTGGAAACCGCGACCCAAGAAGAAATCAGTGTATTCCGGTCGGTGTTTGATCGCAGCCAATTGTCGATTGGCCAATGGCATTCGGAACATCCGATACAAGAGCGGAAACTGTCTGCTCTGAAATCGGACCTCGGGGCGATCGCGGGCTTTCTTCGCCATGACGAGCTTACTGGCCGAAGACCGTGGAACCGTCTGGTGGAGTGGTCGGAAACTGTTCTGAGCGAGGAGGGGCAGGAGTTGCTTCTTTCCCTGATCCTCGAACCCTATTCAGACTTGGTGGACGGTTTGTCAGGATGCATGGCAGATTCAAGCCCGCATCTGTACGAGATTGACGGCGCCATGCCGCTAGCCGATGTGCGGCAGGCGATCCGCGACGGTTTCGGTTGGGCGTTGGATCTGGACTGGGGCGCCCGGGAAGCCTGCGCAAGGGTCTGGTATGTATCGGAAGAAAAGCTGGAACCCAGACTGGGTGAGCGCTTTGACGAGCCGGTAGCCGAGTACGAACAACCGCTTGCCCCGGCACGGGATGCGGCAGCGGCATATTCGGCAATGGCCGATTGGGACACAGCCGCGACCACCGCGGAATTTCTTCTGCGCCATCCTGAACATCGCCACACGATCCGCCGGGCGCAGATCAGCCGCAAGGCCCCCTACAGCGAGATCCGAGACAACACGATAGGTGCATCGGTTCTGCCGATCGACATGCTCCGCGCCAAACTGTCCTTTTTTGGCGCCACGCATTTCGATCCCCGCTCGGACCGTTGGGTCCGTATCTGCATGTATTCAGGCGCGCCTTACCCAGAGAATCTTTCGCCCGAAAATGCCGATTTCTGGGTTTATCCTGAGGTGCCGGTATGAATCTGTCGCTGAACGAGGTCGAAGGATTGGCAAAACGCGCGGCACGTGGGGCGGGTCATCACTGGGGGCCGGCCGAGGACGCCGCCAAAGCGACCCGCTGGCTGTGTCGTCAAGGTTTTGACGGCGCAGCCGCCTTGTCAGCGGTCCTGCGCCAGGAATTTGCCCTTCGGTTTGTTGCACACACGCCGCAGGTTCTCGGGGCGAATTGGCGTGCGCATGGGCAGATGTGCCCGTTGGGGGCGGGGATGCTGCTGTCAGATTGTTCGGAACATCTGGGCCGCGGGCCGATCGTTCTGCATAACGTTGCGGTTCCGCTGTTTCTCGTGCCGTTCGCTGGCAACGCTGCACGCCGATTGCGGACCACTGTGACTGTCGTCTGCGCTGAACTCAGTGCCACGACGGACGGGGAGGTCGTGGACGCTCCGGATCTTTGGCCGGAAAGCGCCACAAAGGTCACCGTAAGGATCGGCGGTACGCCCAACAAACTGCGCGCCAAGCGGACGCGCGCCCTGCCGGCGTCTGCGGCTCTGGCTTTTTTGAACACTCTGGCTCAACGCACCTATGCCCCGGCAACCGAAGAGTCTCGCCGGTTGGGTGCAGGTGCTGGTTTGTCCGATAATGACTGAGGAGGCCGAGATGCCGGAAACCCGAACGTTGTCACTTGCTGAAATCGAGGACCTGTCGTTGCGCGCACTGATGGCGGCCGGAACGTCCGAGGACAATGCCCGGCCATTGGCGGTTGCGACCGCCGCGACCGAGGCGGATGGAGTGGCCAGCCACGGGCTGGCCTACATCCCGATCTATTGCGAGCACGTACAATGCGGCAAGGTGGACGGGCGTGCACAGCCGGTGATGTCCGCCCCCAAACCGGGCGTGGTGGTCGTTGATGCGGCCACCGGTTTCGCGCACCCGGCGATCGACTTAGGGTTCGACGCGTTGATCCCGGCTGCACGCGAGCAGGGGATAGCTGCGCTGGCCATCCGCAACAGTTACAATTGTGGTGTGCTGGGGTATCACACCTATCGCTTGGCTCAGGCGGGCCTTGTTGGTCTGGGGTTCACCAATGCACCTGCATCCATTGCACCGTCGGGTGGTTCACGGCCCGTCGTGGGCACGAACCCGTTTTCGCTGGCCGTTCCGGGTGCTGATGGGCAGCCTGCCGTCTTGATCGACCAAAGCGCCAGCACGATCGCAAAAAGCGAGGTCATGAAACACGCCCGCGAGGGAAAACCGATTCCGGTCGGTTGGGCGCTGGACCCTGATGGCAACCCGACAACTGACCCGGCCGTTGGCCTCAAGGGCTCGATGGCGCCTTCGGGCGGCTACAAGGGCGTGGGCGTCGCACTCCTGACCGAGGTAATGGCCGCCGCATTGACCGGGGCCACTTTGGGCATCCATGCTTCACCCTTTTCCGGAACTGTGGGCGGCCCGCCAAAAACCGGCCAGTTCTTCATTGCCATCGACCCCGGCGCTACGGCCGGGTCGGGGTTTTCTGCCAATATCGCGGAACTTGTCGAGGCGATCCGGTATCAGGAAGGAGCGCGTCTGCCCGGCGATGGTCGGCGCGCCAAGCGCCTGCAGGCCAGCCAGGACGGGGTTGGTGTCAGCGTCGCGACGCTGGACAAAATCCACGCCATACTGGCCTGACACCCGTTTCAGGCGGAAACAGGGGCAAGGCCGATGCCGCGCCCCCTCTGCATCACGCCTGGATGATGTTGTGTTCCGGTCCGTACGGAAAGCCGGTGATATTCTCGGCCCCGTCCTTGCCTACGACCAGAATGTCGTGCTCGCGGTAGCCGCCCGCGCCGGGCTGACCTTCGGGAATCCACAGCATCGGCTCGATGGACACCACCATGCCCGGCTCGAGCACTGTGTCGATGTCCTCGCGCAGTTCCAGGCCCGCCTCGCGGCCGTAATAGTGGCTGAGGATGCCGAAGGAATGGCCATATCCGAACGAGCGGTATTGCAGCAGGCCCTGATCGGCGAAGAACCGGTTGATCTCGGCTGTGATGCCGGAACAGGTCGCGCCGGGTTTGATCAGGCTCAGCCCCAGTTCGTGGGCGGCGACATTGGCCTGCCACAGGCGTAGGCTGTCGGCGTCGGGCTCGCCCAGGAACAGGGTGCGTTCCAGCGCGGTGTAATAGCCCGAGATCATCGGGAAGGTGTTGAGCGACAGGATATCGCCTTTCTGCAGCGCCCGCTTGGTGACGGGGTTGTGCGCGCCGTCGGTGTTCAGGCCTGACTGGAACCAGACCCAGGTGTCGCGGTACTCGGCTTCGGGATAGGCGCGGGCGATCTCGATCTCCATCGCGTCGCGGCCGGCCATGGCAATCTCGATCTCGGTGGCACCTTCACGGATCGCGGCATGGATGGCTGCGCCGCCCACATCCGCCGTGCGGGCGCCGCCCTTGATCAGTTCGATCTCCTCGGCCGATTTCACCATCCGCGCGGCCATCGTGTCGGGAGCGATGTCCACAAGCTCGGGCTGGTTCAGCATGGCCAGGGCCGTGTCGCGCGCAGCCAGCGTCATGTGGTCGCTTTCGATGCCGATCCGGCGGGCATTCCCGATCAGGCTGGCTACGGCGCGCCAGTAGTTGTCGCGCTTCCAGTCGGTGTAGATCACGTTGTCTTCGACCGACCGGCGCCAGGGCTGGCCCGCGTCGATATTCGCCGACACGGTGGTGCAAGTGTCCTGCGTCACCACGCAGCCATAGGGCCGGCCGAAGGCGCAGTACAAAAAGCCCGAGTAGTAGGCGATGTTCTGCATCGAGGTCAGCAGAACGACCGGGATGTCCCGCTGCGCCATGATGGCGCGCAGTTTGGCCAACCGGCGGTCGTACTCGGCCCGACTGAAGGGCAGGGGCGCCTTGTCGCCGTTGTGGCAGGTGAAGAATTCGGGGCGATTTGAAAGGTCTGTCATGTGCTCTCTCGTTTCTTTGCCGGACGTGCAAAGCCCGGCCACATGTCCCGGCGTACAGGACAGGCGGTCTCGGGGTCCGAGAGCCGATCACCCCCTTGGGTGCTGCGACGCCATCGCAGCAGGGGGTGAACCAGGAAATCGTTAGATCAGCAAATGCCGCCGGTCAAGCCGGCGTCAGCCCGCGCAGACGTTCCGACCGCCGCCGCAGCAGCTCAACCGTGGTGAGCAGCGCGATCGAGATGACGACGAGGATCGTGGCCACGGCCAGGATGGTCGGGCTGATCTGCTCGCGCAGGCCGGTGAACATCTGCCAAGGCAGGGTCTTTTGGCTGGCCGATCCGACGAACAGCACCACGACCACCTCGTCGAACGAAGTGATGAAGGCGAACAGCCCGCCCGAGATCACGCCCGGCAGGATCAGGGGCATCTGGATCTTGAAGAAGGTCCGCACCGGGCCCGCGCCCATATTCGCAGCGGCCCGCGTCAGCGAGCGGTCAAACCCGACCAGCGTGGCCGTCACGGTGATGATGACGAAGGGAATGCCCAGAACGGCGTGGGCCAGAATCACCTTGAGATAGCCCACAAAGGTCTTGTTCATGCCCAAAGTGCCTTCAAGGAAGCGGCCGATGTCGCTGTAGAAGAAGAACATGCCCGTGGCCGAGATGATCAGCGGCACGATCATCGGAGAAATCAGGATCCCCATGATGGCGCGCCGCCCAGGCACATGCGATTGGCTGAGACCGATGGCCGCCAGCGTTCCCAGCGTTACCGATATGATAGTCGCGATGGGCGCGATGATCAGCGAGTTCTTGAAGCTGCGCTGCCATTCGTTGTTGGTGAAGAAATCCTGGTAATGCTTCAGTGAATACCCTTCGGGGTCCAGCCGCAGCATCTCGGGCGTAAAGGTAAAGAAGTCCTGCGCGTTGAACGACAGCGGAAGAACAACCAGAATTGGCGTGATCAGGAAAACGAAGATCGCGCCGCAGATCACCCGGAACAGATAGTGATAGAACACCTGCTGTGCCGTCAGATAAGGCAGCAGTTTGCGGCGGTATCGGCCCTCGTACAGCCAGAATGTGAACCATGCGAAAAACCAGCCGCCCAAGAAGCCGAGCACACCGCCCATCGGCCCGGAAACCGCGAAGCCGACGGCCGCGAAGCCGATGATGTTGATCCAGTAGGCAAGCCTCTCGTTCTTGAGGACCGAGATGTAGATCCAGGCCAAAAGGGCCGTCAGCGCCGCGCCGCCGATCATTCCCAGGGGGACCGAGCCGTTTCCTGCGCCAACAAACATGCCGGCAAACGCGCCGGCCAGTGCGACGCTGGGCAGGACCATGGATAGGGGCTTGCGCGAAATTGGTGTCAGTGCGGCCATGTCGATTACCCCAGCTTCACGTTATCGATGCCCACGATCTTGTCGTAGACCCAGTAGAGGATCAGAACCACCGCCAGCAGGATCGTCCCCAATGCTGCAGCCAGGCCCCAGTTCAACGACGACGATATGTGATAGGCAATCCGGTTCGAGATGAAGACACCCTTGGTGCCGCCCACGATTTCGGGCGTGATGTAGTAGCCGATTGCCAGAATGAACACGAGGATCGATCCCGCTCCGATGCCCGGGATGGATTGCGGGAAGTAGATCCGCCAGAACGTGGTCCAGTTCGTCGCGCCCATGGATTTGGCCGCGCGGGTGTAGGATGGCGGAATCGTCTGCATCACCGAATACATCGGCAGGATCATGAACGGCAGCAGGATATGCGTCATGGCAATGATCGTGCCGATCTGGTTGTTGATGATGATCAGCCGGGCGTCATCTGCGACCAGCCCGAGCCAGACGAGGGTGTCGTTTATAACGCCCTGCTGCTGCAGCATGACCTTCCATGCGGATGTCCGCACCAGAAGCGACGTCCAGAAGGGCAGCAGAACCAGAATCATCAGCAGGTTCGACACGCGCATTGGCAGGGTCGCCAGCAGGTAGCTGACCGGATAGGCCAGCAGGATGCAGGCCCCGGTGATTACCAGCGACATGAACAACGTACGCCCGAACAGCTTGATAAGAATCTGCTTGTCTTCCGGCTGAGCCTGAGCACCTTCCGGGGTGCGCCGCATGTCGATTGCGTTCAGGAAGTAACCGTTGGTGATCGGAACCGCATGGGTTTTGATCACGCGCCACGTCTGCGGGTCCCCCCAGCCGTCGTGGATCTCGATCAGCTTTTCCTTGAACGGACCGTCGGTTTCGGGGTCCAGCCGTTTGATCTTGCGGCCTGACTGGCGGAACAGCGAAGACATGCCGGTTTCTTCGTAGTTCAGACGCGTTCCAAGCCGGGTGTGTTCCTTGTTTTCGATCGCGACCACCATGTCACGAACGAAGGCATCATAGACGTCCTCGCCCGGCAATTCGCCGCTGGTTTCATCCCAGTTGTCCAGCGCTTCGACCGTCAGGGGCAGGGTTTCCGAGACAATCCCATTTTCCACCGACCGAAACAGCATCGATGCGATCGGTACGAGGAAGGAAAACAGCACGAACAGAAGCAAAGGCGCGATCAGCATAAGCGCGCGCAGTTTCTGACGTCGCAATGAACGCGCCAGCGATTGCTTGAGCGGCGTTCCGTCCGCTGCCAGCATGGGTCCTGCTGTTTGGCTTGCGTCAGTCATCAGTGCCTCTTGGTTGTGCCCGGGTCAGATGGCGGCGCACCGCCACCTGACGTTTCTTCAGAGATTCAAGCTCTTATTGCGCCAACCACGCCTGGAATTTGGCGTCGATGTCATCGCGGTAGTCAGCCCAGAACTCGTAGTTGTAGAGGAACGTGTTCTTGGCGTTTTCCGGATCGGTCGGCATGTGCGGAGCCATGTCGATTCCCAGTTCGGCATGCTTGCCGACCAGCGGAGCCGACGAAGCGCGAGCCGGGCCGTACGAGATGTATTTGGCCTGATCCGCCAGGCGCTGGGTGTCGGTCGCGAACATGATGTAGTCCAGCGCGCGTTGCTTGCGCTCTTCGCTCAGACCGGCGGGAATGATCCAGCCGTCCAGATCGAAGACCTGCGCGTCCCACAGCATGGCGACGGGCTGCTTCTGCTCTTCGATGACGCTGAACAGGCGGCCATTGTAGGTCGAGCCCATGACGACTTCGCCGTCAGCCAGCAGCTGGGGCGTATCGGCGCCGGCGGACCACCAGACGACGCTGTCCTTGATGGTGTCCAGCTTCTTCAGAGCACGGTCCTGGCCTTCGTCGGTTGCCAGAACGTCATACACTTCGTCCTTCGGGACGCCGTCGCACAGCAGGGCCCATTCCATGTTGTTGATCGGGCGCTTTTCCAGCGACCGCTTGCCGGGATAGGTCTCCAGGTCGAAGACCGCGCAGATGTCGGTCGGCGGGTTGTCCCCGACCATGTCGGTCCGATACCCAAAGGTGGTCGAATACACGATCTGAGGGATGAAGCATTCGCTGACCAGCAGATCGCCGAAGTCTTCCGAAGCCGGGGTGCCGTCCGGCGCAGGCGCCAGCTGGGTGTCCGGGTCGATTTCCATTGCCAGACCTTCGTCACACAGACGGATCGCGTCCGCGGCAACCACGTCGACCACATCCCATGTGATGTTGCCCGCCTCGTTCATGGCGCGCAATTTGGCCACGGCCTCGGCCGAGCTGTCATCGTTCAGGATGGTGACGCCGGTCTTTTCCGAATAGGGCTCGTGATAGGCCTTGAGCTGCGACTTGGAATAGGCGCCGCCCCAGGACACGATCGTCATTTCTTCGGCGGAAACTCCGCCTGCTGCAGTTGCCAGAGCAACAGCTGTCAGCATTGTGGTGGTACGTTTCATATGTAGCTCCCAGTTTTTCCCGTTTTATGATTTGTCGACCAACGCACGGGTTTTCGTCGGTCGGTTCTTTCGGCTTGGGGGCGGATTGCGAAGCCGGGCGCGCCTAGGCGTCCAGAGCGCGGCAATCCTGCGCCAGCCATCCGATCTCGATCTCCTGACCCGGTGTCAGCCTGACGGCGTCAGGGGCATTCCGGGTCTTGACGATGAATTCATCATTGCCGGCCACCGACATGCGGAACCTGAATACATCGCCCATGTAGATGAATTCCTTGACCACAGCCTTGAGCGTATGCGCTTCGGGGCTGAGGCGATCCTTGTTGAATTCCACGCGCTCGGGCCGGATCGAGACCTTGGTCCGTTCCCCCGGTTGGCTCACGTTGATCGGAACCGCGTCGATCTCGGATCCATCGTCCAGCGTGACGACGCATTTCCCGCCATCGACGGATTTCAGAACGCCTTCCAGCGTGTTGTTCTCACCGATGAACTGCGCAACGAAACTGTTCTCCGGTTCTTCATAAAGCTGGTCCGGCGGTGCAAGCTGCTGGATCCGCCCATCGTCAAAGACCGCTACGCGATCCGACATGGTCAGCGCTTCGGTCTGGTCGTGGGTCACATAGACGGTCGTGATCCCCAATTCATGGGCCAGACGCGTGATTTCAAACTGCATGTGCTCGCGCAGCTGTTTGTCCAATGCGCCCAGCGGTTCGTCCATCAGAACCAATTCGGGTTCGAAGACCAGCGCGCGGGCCAAGGCGATACGCTGTTGTTGTCCGCCCGACAGCTGCGCGGGTCTGCGGCTGCCGAAGGCACCCATCTGCACCATGTCGAGGGCGCGCTGGACCTTTTCTTCGCGCTCGGATTTGCCGATTTTTCGGACTTCCAGCGGAAAGGCGAGGTTCTCGGCCACCGTCATGTGCGGGAACAGGGCATAGTTCTGAAACACCATCCCGATGCCACGCTTGTGCGGCGGAATGTTGTTGATCGGTCGCCCGTCCAACAGAATTTCGCCATGCGTCGCAGTTTCGAACCCGGCCAGCATCATCAGGCAAGTGGTCTTGCCAGATCCCGATGGGCCCAACATTGTCAGAAACTCGCCCTTTGGCATCGCGAGGTTAAGGTCTTTGACGACAAGATTTTCGCCGTCATACGATTTTTGAACGCGTTGAAATTCGACAAACGCGGCGTCGCTAGAAGTGCCGGTCACAAGACCCCCTGTTGCGTCAATTCTTGATCCGGTTGGTCCGGATTTCATTGATCCCTGAGCACATTAAAGACGCAGCAATGTCCGGCTGGCAAGACTCAATGACAAAAACCAATCCCCATTGGGGGGAATTCAGCGATTTTGCGCAGTGTTGAGGCGCTGCATGTGCCACGCAAGGGCCTGATTGCTGGACAAGACCGGTTTGCCAATCTGTTCATGGATCTGCGGGATGGCGTCCAACGTGCGAAGGTTGGTGCAGCTGAGAAAAACAGCTTCGACCGCTCTGTCCGAACCCAGCCTCACCGCGGCGTCAACGATGGATTGCGTTGATATCCGGACGACCTTTGCTTCTTCGGAAATCCCAAAGGTGCCGAACACATCCATGAGGATCCCTTGATCGGCGAAGGCCGCGCGAAGCGCCGTGTTGACCTGCTCCTCATAAGGGGACAGCAGTGCAAAGCGTGACACACCCAATTCGCGCGCCTGAGCAACCGCGGCGCGCAGAGGGTTGGTCACCGTTTGCACGTCACAAGTCTGCTTTACCAGTTCTTCGACCTTTTCCGATCCGATGACCGAGCTTGCCGAGGTGCAGGCGTAACCCACAGCCCGGAAGGGGTGCGCCTTGGGCAGTAAATCTGCCGCCGCTGGAAGCGCATGTTTCATGCGGGTCAACGTCTTGGTCGTGACCTGCGGGTCGCTGGTTATGCGCGAGACATAAACGGGTGACGGGTCGCCGGCAAAAAGCCTGCGGAAATCGCCTTCGATCGTTTCGTCTGTCTGCAAAACGATCAGGCCAAGCGGAGATATACCCGGGTCATCCGTGTCCAGAGAAAATGGCAGTGTTGTCATAGCTCGGGAATCTCCCGTCCTGCTTTGGGACTCAGGAACCGGGGTGCGCCTTCGGTGATCAGCACGTTTTCCTCGTGCACAAGTATTTTGCTACCGACCTCAATACCTGGCTCCAGCGTCAACACCATTCCGGGTTTCAGAACCGTGTGATCCGATGGGATGAGCGAAGGCCACTCGGTCAATGACATGCCCAACCCGTGGCCCAGGCGCCCGGCTTCGGTCCCGCCGCCGCCATGGGACAGGACCGAGTTCATCGCGTGATACAGGTCCGAGGCCGTCGCGCCCGGTCTGGCCTGCTCGAACGCAGCCTCGGTGGCATCGATCAGCGCGTGGTGCGCCGCGCGCACGGCCGGACTGGCCGGGCCGACGGACCAGTTGCGGTCGAAATCGCAAAAATACCCATCCCAGACCAGCCCGGTATCCAACACAAGCACGTCGCCCGGCTTCAACGGTCGTTGGGTTGCCGGTGAGATCACGTCGTCATATCCGCCCAGGTCGGCAGCGCCGGCAAGATAAGGCACCCAATCGGCGCCTTCATCGAGACACAACATCTGAAACCGTCGAAAGACCTGATCCAGAGGAACACCGGCCGATGCAATCTCAGGAACCCGCTCAAAAGCTTCCCCTGCGATCCGGCACGCGGTTTGGATCTTTTTGATTTCGGCTTGGGATTTGACCATGCGCAGGTCGCGCAGAATGCCTGCGTCGCTGGCGATCCTGCGGCGGTTGACTTCGGATTTCAGACGCGCCAAATCTGCGAGCGGCATCCGCAGGTGCGTTTCATGCCCGTCGGGGCATCCGATCAAGCCGTCGTCCGGAACGAGTTCGCGTAGGGTTTCGGCCAGCAACGATACTCCGTCGTCTGCCAGATCCGGGGCGGTCCAAGTGCGGATGTCTTCGATCCAGGTCTGCGCCATCAAGGCCGCTCCAATCGACGGGATCACGGCGATAGGTTTACCGGTCGCAGGAACGACAAGGAACCAGGGGCGCGTCGGGCTTTCCCAGAACCGGGTCAGAAAGCCGCTGAAATACCGGACGTCGGGCTCGGTCGTCAGCAGCAGGGCGTCCAGTCCATGCTCTTGCATGAGATCCTGCGCACGCGAAGTTCTGTCCTCGAATTCGGCTTGTTCGAACCCTCTCATGAGGCTTGCTCGGTCACGACGCACAAAACGCGGTCCTGTGGTCCGATTTTGAGCAAGTTGCGGCTATCGGCATCCAGAACGGCAGCCAGTCCGGCCCCGCCTGACGCAGTCGTTTCGAACCCGGCCTCTGCCATGACTGGAAGCTGAGCGGCCACGGTGTCATCGTCCAGCGTCAGAAACAGATCGGCATCCCGCGCCAATCCATTCAGCGCAATCAGCGATGGCTCCTTGCAATCCAGCCGTCCCATGATGCTGTCCGGACCGTCTGCAAAGACCGGCGCGCCGGCTTGGATGCTGGCCATCAGCGCCGGGGCTGCGGCCGGTTCGACCACGACGATCCTGGGGTCGTCTCCCCAAGCCTTTCGGAAACATGCGGCAACGGCGCCCGCCATGCCTCCCACTCCGGCCTGCAGCAGGATCAATGTCGGAGGTTCGGGACATTGATCAACCGCCTCGACGGCCATTTGAACGTACCCCTCCATCAAGAGATGGGGCAGGTCATAATACCCTTCCCAAGAGCTGTCTGACAGAAGCGTCCAGTCGTTGTCGTTCGCCGCGCGGCTCGCGGCGTTCATGCTTGCGGCGTAATCGACGCCTTCGCGCACCACTCGCGCACCTTGCGCCGCAAGGCGCTGCGCAAAGCTTTCGGGCACGGTTTCAGAAATGAACACCACGGCATTCGCACCAAAAACGCGTGCACCCGCAGCCATGCTGAGGCCGTGGTTCCCGGCGCTGGCCGTAACATAAGTGCGGCCGGCAAGGGATGTGTTGTCGGGTGTCTCGGTGGCCTCGCTCGCTTGACAGGCGATGACATAGGCCGCGCCCAATGCCTTGAACGACCCGAGATTCATCCGCGTCCGTTCATCTTTGATCCAAAGGCGGGAAACGGGCGCCAAACCCGACGCTTCGGCCAGTGGTGTCAAGCCGGAGGCCGGGCACAGAGAAAGAAGCTGTGCCAACCGGTTCGAGTTGGTTGAAGGGAAGGGTGCCTGAGAAAGCAGTTTGCCTTTGCCCCGATACGGGTTGGTGACGGTCTTCATCGCGGCCTCCCTCAACGATCCGGCAGACGTCATAGAAATGCAGTCGATCTGTCAAGGCAAAGGGGTGGAATGCGAGAATTGCGCGCTTCTTCTTCCCTTGGGAAATTGGCTGCTTGCACTGAACCGCACGGCGTTGATCAGGCTGGCGAATTAACTGCTTGCGGTCTTTGCAATCGGAATGGGTGCGTGTAAGTGTTCGGCACGTGATCCGTTGCCGGTGCACCAGACCGGCCGGATGCGGGCGTGATGGAATGGTAGACATATCGGACTTAAAATCCGAAGGCCTTAGCGCCGTGTGGGTTCGAGTCCCACCGCCCGCACCAAACACAATGGTCGGCTTGGCCGAGGGCGATCGTCAGACCGGATAACCCAGCTTGGAGATCAGCCGCCATATGTCCTGGTTCGCCGCCGACAGCTGCGCTACGACATCCTCGATTTCCTGCATCGCCTGTTCGTCGACCGTATCTTCGCGCCCCAGCTTGATGTCGGTTTTTCGATCGGCAATGCGCATCAGGATCGTCTTGGGATTCCCGGTTTCCTGGTCGAAGGAATAGATGCAGTGGTTGAACTTGTTGCGTATGCCCGACAGACGGCTGAGCCGCTGCGTGTGCTCAAGGATAGGATCACGAACCGAGACCGGCCTTCCGTCCATCTTTGCCAGACGCTCGACCAGATCAATTCGGGCGCGGGTCGTGTTCAGGGTGAGGAAAGTGATGACGGCTACGTCTTTGCTGGTCCCCGAGAGGCCGGCAATCAGATGTATCAGCAGGCTTTCGGTGTTCGTCCAGACATAGTTCAGGCGGCCGACCAAAAGGATCAACCGATCGAACCTGGCTTCGAAGTCGTCAGTCAACCGAAGTTCGGTGCGCGTCTTGCGCCGCCGCCTCAAAGAAGAAATGCGCCGCTGCCGTTCTGTTGCTGACACCGATCTTGCCCGACACGTTGTGCATGTGCAGCTTGACCGTGTGTTCGGTGATACCCAACTGGGCAGCGATAGCCTTGTTGCTTTTGCCTTCGGAGACAAGCTGCAGAACCTGCTTCTCGCGCCTGGTCAGTTTAGACAACAGAGGGCCAGCCGCAGGGGATTTCGGAGTTTCCCGGGCTGCAGTTGGGGTTTTCGCGCACGGCTTCGATGCAACGCAATTGGCCACAAATCCCGGCAGGTACAACTCTTCATGCATCAGCAGCCGCAGGATCGCGCGCCATGCGTCCGGAGCGACGTTCATCGGAAGAAACCCGATTGATCCGTACCGGGATCGGTCCCATCGCTCGAAAACGAAACGGGCTGCGTCCTCTTTGCGGTATGCGAAGGCAAGGCATCCCGGCATGGACGATCGGACATAATCGGAGGGACGGGCCAGCAGATCCTCCATCATGATCTGATCCACGACAACAATCTTGCCGGAACCCTCAGCATTGCTGGCTTGGGACAAGAATGCCGCGAGAGATTCAAACCGATGGGCTGCCACACCGAATTCGTGCTGAACGCTTCGCAGGGTTTGGTTGGAGTAGAAGAGCTCTTTCCCAATAAAAACAATCATAAAATCTTCGTTTTCGTCGATCGTGCAGGAACTGTTACTTAATTCGGAAATGCTCATTCTTGTGCCCCCCTAAATACCCCGGATTACGTCCTGAATTGGCCGTTATTGGCCGAGGTGAAACTGAAAAAAAACAATTAAAATTATGTATTGAGTATACCAGAAAGTTCAGTTTTCGACAACTGTACGGCTTTGAGAATCACCAGAGTTTAGAACTTTCGATTAAGGCCGTTTGACGGTCGGACCGCTTAAATATCTGGATACAAAGAACTTTAATTCACCAACCTTTGTCGCTGGCCAATTCGGCTCCGAACTCGGCCATGAAATGCGTGTTCGAGTAATACATCAAGCAAATCAGCCTTTTAGTGATGTTAATACTTTCTGCCAGCTAGGCAGGCCGAACGGCATCTGTACCCTGTGTCGTGCTTCAATTTGCGAAGTGTACTTGTACCTGGCGTGTCTGCGGCCCGCGTATTTTCGCGTGATTTTGAGCAGTCACGGAATCGGCTTGGCCGAGAAAAGGGGGGTGACAACACATCATTCGAAAGACAAGGCCGCAGACATGCGCAGTTTCGCGAATGGATGCTCAATAATATTTTTCAACCGCGCCGAATATCGCTTTGTAGATGAATGGCGGTCTGGCGCTTCAAAAATGGAAGATTGTTATGCGACGCAATGTGAACAATACCAATGTCACGACCGTTGACGAAGTTAATGTTGAAAATCTCGAAGCTCCGATCTCGGTGGAAATTCCCGTTGAAGAAGCAAATATCGAGGCCGAACTGACCGCGCAGCAACAGCAGCAGGGTCAGGAAGTTCAAAACGCTGCAAACAACGAAGACGAACAGAACCAGGCTCAGGCTCAGGCGACCGAGGTTGCAAACGAACAGGCCCAGGGTCAGGATCAGGGCCAAGCGCAGCAGCAGGGCCAACAGCAAGGTCAGCAACAATCGAACGTCAATGGCGGCGATGACAGCAACAGCATCGCAAACTCGATCAACATCGATTTCGGTGAAGGCGAGTGGATCCCGCGCGACGATGACCAGGTCGATCTGGATATCGGTGACTCGGCATCGATCGGTGATGTCATCACGGCCGGAAACGACGTGAATTATGATCCCGGCGATGATCTGAACCTGTCCATCTCGATGAATGGTGACGGCAATGACATGTCGTCGATCAACAACCAGTTGGCCAGCCTGAGTGACGATGACACGCTGGATTCGCCCAGCCTGTCGAATGACGGCTCGTTCTATCAGAACGGCAGCGCGACGGGCGGTTCGGCCTATGCCGAAGAAGGCATCGGTTCCTCCTCCGGCGGCGGTAACTCGGGTTCTGGCGGAACCAGCTACGGCGGTGCAGCAAGCGGCGAGACCAATGGCAGCCACGCATTCGCGCTGGGCGGCCACACCGGCAATGCCGGCGCGGCTTCGCAAGGCGGCAACGGTGCGGCTTCGGGCGGCGCCAACAACACGAGCCTGGGTCTTGGTCTGTCGGGCGCCGAAGCCAGTGGCGAAAGCACGGCTGGCAATGGCGGCAACGCCAACAGCACCTCCAGCGCCAACAACACCGGCAGTTCGAATGCCAACGGCCAGGGAACTGGCGGTGAAGGCGGTAATGCCGGCTCGATCGGTCTTGGCCTTGGTCTGGGACTGTCCGGCGCCAACTCGGAAGGCAATGCCAACGGTGGTGAAAACGCGACCGGTTCGATCGGCGCGGGCCTTGGCCTGGCCGGAAACGAGTCGGGTGCGAACGGCGCCAATGGCGGCAACGGCGAGTCATCGAACTCGGGTTCTGCATCGAACAATAGCACCGGTACGACCGAAGCGAATGAAGCGACGGCCGGAAGCAACACGGGTGCGGGCATGGCTGGCAGCGGCGCGCAAAGTGGCGCCAATGGCACCGGCGGGTCTGGTTCCGGTGGCACGGGTTCCGGCGGCTCGGGCTCGGGTGGTGAAGGTGCTGGTGGCGAAGGCTCTGGTGGCGAGGGATCCGGCGGATTCTCGGCCATGGTCGAAGCAGCCATCGCGGCGCTGAACCAGGAAATCGCGGATGGTGGTCCGGCCTTGAATGCGGCTGATACCGACGCTGCGACCGGCGGCGGCGGAACCACAGGCAACAACCCGGGTACCGGCGGAGCGGGCACCGGTGGTGCCGGAACCGGCGGCGCAGGAACCGGCGGTGCCGGAACCGGTGGCGCAGGGTCCGGCGGAGCGGGCACGGGCGGCAGCTCGGCAGCCAACTCTGGCGCACAGGGCGTCGGCGATCTGGCAGCAAGCGGTCCGAATATCAGTCAGTCGCCCGGTGACGTGAACGGTGCGGCCAGCAACCCGCAGACGTCGACCGGAACCGGCGGAGCCGGCGGTTCGAACGCGGCCAATGGCGCGGCAAATGGAACCGGTTCGGGTTCGTCCAGTGCAGAAGGCGCTGGCGGAGCCGGTGGGACCACGACGCCCACGTCCACCTCGTCCGGTAACGGTGCGGGTTCTGCGGACGCGGTCAACACGGCCGGTACCGGTGGTGCGGCAGAAGTCTTTGCTGACGCTGACACAAACGGTTCCGCCGACAGCTTGGCCGAAGCCATCGCGGGATACGGCGGCGCGTCGTACACCGACAACGATGCCACCTCGACCGGATCCGGCAGCGCGACTGGCGCGGCCAGCTCGGGAGCCGGTGGTGCAGGCGGTGCGTCTGCGGCCAATGGCGGTACCAGCGGCTACGCCATGGGTAGCGCCATGTCCGGCGATACCACGGGTGGCGCAGTCACCGGTGGCAGCGCGGCCGGCGCCTATTCGGGTGACGGCGGAGCCGGCGGCAATGGCGGCACCTGGGGTTCCAACAATGGTGGCGACGGTATCGTCACTGGTGAATCCTACGCGTCGGCAGCAGCAGTGGTCGATACCTCGGCCTTCAACCAGACAATCGTCATGGGCGCCAACGTGCTTGGCAACTCGGTCGATACCACGATGGTTGGCGGTTCGATGAGCTCGACCTACGCGAGCGACGACACCGAGGCATAATGCCTGACCCCGGAGGCCGCGATTTCGGCCTCCGGTCTTTGATGAAAACACCGGGGCCGTGCTTCATGGCCTCGGTCCAACTTAACCCAGACCCGGAAATTTTCTGCCGGAAAGGGTGACAGGGATAGTCCAGATGTCACTTGACAGCATTACGGAAACGATCGCCCATTTTATCGGTACTTTTCAGCTCACGATGGAACAGGCCATCCTGCGGCAGCAATACGAGGAGTTTACGGCGCTTCGACGGCTGGCCGAAGTTGAAGGCCTGGAGGATCCGATCAGGATTGTCGTCAAGGCCGATCTGGATCTGAAGCCCAAGGACTACGACCCGCTTCCCTACCGTTTCCCCGAACCGCCCGCGGACCCGCAGTTGCCGCTGCCTCCGGCCGGTCCGATGCTCGAGTCGAGCATCCAGATCGGTGACCCATTGGCGCCGGGCGGATTTGTTCCGCAGTCCGAATTGCCCATCTCGGTCGGGCCGCAATTCTTGATGCTGCAGCCTCAGGTCGTCAGCGACCTGATAGGGTCTGCCGTCACTTACACATTCCAGACATTGGTCCTGCGCGACAATGATACCGTCGGCGCGGGCGACTTCCGCGATGCGGCGATGCTGACTGCGCAGGCCGAGGCCGCGCTGGACGTGGCGCAGTCGCTTCATGCGATGGCGGTGCCTTCACTGGCGATACCGGACTACATGACGCCAGAATACCTGGATACGCTGGTCGAACAGATAACGACACCGATGAACGGATCGGTACAAGGTGTCACGGTTCACCAATTCCATGGTGAAGACGCGGAAGGCATCATCGTCAACGGTCAACACGTGTCGGAGGCTCCGGTCTGGAGCGATCTTCTGCCGGCCTACCACCAGCCCGAGGAGGCTGAGGAAAATCTGGTGTCACAGTCCTATCCGGCCGAGTGGAACCAGTCCGAAGGGCCGGAGTCGCACGAGGGTCATTCCGTTGTCACCGGCGGCAATCTTGCAATCAACGAAGTCGCGCTGAACGTCGGTTGGGTGGACGCCCCCTTCATCGCCGTGGGTGGACAAGCAATCAGCCTGACGATGATCAGCCAGGTCGCGCTGGTATCAGATGTTGATGTCGGAAACACCGGCAGCGGTGCGGGCACCAACGTCGTCCAATCCGCCCGGATTGAAACCGAGGCGAATCCTGCGCCCTGGCTTGCCGAAACCTCGGCTGTCGCTGGTGGGGCCGGGCAGCCGTCCTTTTTGACCGTCGACTGGATCCATGGCGATCTGGTGGTTGCCAACTTCCTCAAGCAGGTCATCAACGCCACCGACATCGACCATATCCAGACCGAGATTTCCGCATCTTCGACCATGTATGCGATGGGTGGCAACCAGATGGTCAACGTGGCCGATATTGTTCAACTCGGCAGTTACTATGACCTGATCATGATCGGCGGCGACATGATCTCGGTCGACATGTTGTTCCAGACGCTTGTCCTGATGGATGACGACGTGGTGTCAGGCGGCCTAGCCGGACCTGCCGGAGGTGCGAACGAAAATCTGCTGATGAACCAGGCTTCGGTGATGACCAACGGCCTGGACCTGCAGGAGGCGCTTGAGGAGAACATGGCCGAGGCCATGGCTCTGAATGAAATGAACATGGCCGCGCTCGAGGACGCATTGCTGAACGATCCGATGTTCGCGGGTATGGAGCAGATGCGCGTTCTGAAGATCGACGGAAACCTGTTGCAGGTGAATATTCTTGAGCAGGTCACGATGCTTGCCGATCAGGATGACATTTTCCTGTCCGGTCCGCACGGTGCCAGTACCGAAGTCGTGTCCGGCAGCAACGCGATGCTGAATGCGGCCAACATCAACAAGCTGGGTGTGGACTCCGTGGTCATGGCCGGGCAGGGCGCATATTCCGAGCTTTTGCTGCACCAGGCCAGTCTCATCGACTTGCCCGAGAATGAGATCGGCCCGGAATTTGCCAATGAAGCCATCGCAATCCTGATGGAGGAGGCAATGACCGCCGGGCAAGCAGTCAGCGGCCCGACCGCTCCTGTCCTGACCCCCGAAGACTTGGACGCCAATGTAGGAATGCAATCCATCCTGACCTGATTTTCCCTTTTTTACGAGTGACCGGAAGGTTTGTTTATGTCGATCGTTTTTTCGTCGCGCCGCACCCGATATGCCAGCCCGCTGGACCGGTCGGGAAGCGGGCAGCCTTTGACTTTGCGACCCAGCGACATGGTGTCTGGCTCGTCATTTGAAGCGGAACGGCTGACCGCACGGCTAAGGCTGACCAAGGAGATGCGCGTGCCCGTGACCGAGCAGAGCCAGAACAAGGCAGCGCAGGAGGGCCCGGCGACAGCGCAGAATGAGCATGAGGTTGCGCGAAATGCTGCGGCTCCGGCACCGGAAGCCCGGAACGAAACCGATCAGAAAATAACAGACGACAGCACACTGGAAACAACATTCAGCGCCGCTTCTCCCCGACGGCGCGAAACGCCGGAGACCGTCGCCGTGGAAGGGCGTGCGGGTGACGGCGAAGGGGTGGCCAATGCCGAGGACTCGGAACCGCAAACCGCCGAAAGCCCGACCGCGCGCATGACCCCCTCGTCCCGGTCGGGTGGGACGGATCGCATGGGCACCACTATCGAGGCCGAAGCGAACAAGCCGCTGCTGCGCACTGGTTCAAGCGATGGCGGCGGCAAAGGGCCACCCCAAACTTTTCACAAACGCACGCCGCCCGAAGACTTTCAACGCACCCTTCGGACCTCGATGCGAGCGATATGGCGAAACCTTGCCTTTGTTCTGGTACTGACCTGCGCGACCAATCTGTTGATCCTGGCGATCCCGATCTACCTGTTCCAGATCAGTGACCGGGTGCTGACCAGCCGCTCGTTGGACACGCTGATCATGCTGACCGCGATCGTGGCCGGGGCAATCATCTTTCAATCGGCTTTCGATGCGGTGCGGCGCTTCATGTTGATGCGCACCGGGGTCGAAGTGGCGGCGCGACTGGGTGCTCCGACCCTCAGTGCCGCAGCGCATGCCTCGTTGCACGGGACGGGACGCGAGTATCAGACGCTGGGTGATCTGCAGCAAATCCGCGGCTTTCTCGTTTCAAGCACCCTTCTCTCCTTTTTGGATGTTCCTTTTGCGCCGTTGTTCATCCTTATGATTTTTCTGGTTCACCCAGAGTTGGGCATGATCGTGGTGGTGACGGCCGTGATCCTGATGGTTATCGCGCTGATCAACCAGCGGATGACGGCCAAACCGTTTGCCGAGGCCAACATGGCCCAATCTCTGGCCAACCAGCATCTGGATTCGATGTCGCGGAACAGCCAGATCATCAACGCACTTGCAATGATCCCCGAGGCGGTTCGGATCTGGGGACGCGACACCGCCAACTCCCTGACCTGGCAGGTCCGGGCGCAGGACCGAAACGTGGTGTTCGCGGCGATCTCGCGCACCGTACGCCTGCTGACGCAGGTCGGCATTCTGGGATGGGGGGCCTATCTGGCCCTGCAAGGCGAAATCACGGGCGGCATGGTGATCGCGGCCTCGATCATCGCTGGGCGGGCTTTTGCGCCAATCGAAGGGTCAATCGAGGGCTGGAATACATTCCTGCTGACCCGCGGTGCCTACAGCCGCATCAAGGCATTGCTGTCCAATTCGGCGCTTCAGTATGAGAAGCTGCGCTTGCCCCGCCCCGAGGGACGAGTGGATGTTGAACGCCTTCTGTTTGTACCCGGGGGTACCAAACGCGTGGTTCTCAACGGCATCAGTTTTTCGCTCAACCCGGGCGAGACGCTGGCGATCATCGGCAACTCGGGCGCGGGCAAGACCACGCTGGGCAAAACGCTGGTAGGATCGATTCTGCCGACCTCGGGCAGCATGCGGCTCGACCTGATGGATATCCGAAACTGGGATCCGCGCCAGTTCGGCGAAAGCATCGGGTACCTGCCGCAGGACGTTCAGCTGTTTCCGGGCACGATCAAGGACAATATCGGCCGAATGCGCGCCGATGCCACCGATGAGCAAATTCATGATGCTGCAGTTCTGGCCGACGTGCACAACATGATCGCCACCTTGCCACAGGGGTATGAGACCGTGGTCGCTGCCGATGGCTCGCCCCTGTCTGGCGGTCAGAAACAGCGGATCGCGCTGGCGCGCGCCTTCTTTGGCAATCCGCGGATGGTGGTTCTGGACGAGCCGAACTCGAACCTGGATGTCGCGGGCGACAAGGCGCTTGCCCGGGCAATCGAGCAGGCGAGGGAAAACAAGATTACCGTGGTCGTGATCACCCAAAAACCGACGCTCTTGAACGTGGTGGACAAGATCATGCTGCTGACGGACGGGCGGGTCGCCCTGTTCGGTCAGCGTGAGCAGGTGCTGCAGCAACTGAACGGGCCGCGCCAGCAGCCCGAGTTGAAAGGGTAGACGGGGGTAAAGATGAACGAGTTGGTACAAGTAGACGATCCCGCCCTTTGGTACGCCGAGGTTCCGAGATCGATAACCAAGTTCATAGTCGTGGGTACCGTGCTGCTGGTCGCCTGTTTCGGCGGGTTCGGCCTGTGGTCGTTTCAGGCGCCTCTCGCGGCCGCAGTGATTGCTCAAGGCAGCTTTGTAGCCACCGGGCGCAACAAGATCGTTCAGCATCTTGAAGGAGGGATCATCGAACAGATCCTGGTCACCGAAGGCCAGACCGTGCAGGAGGGGCAGGTCTTGATGACACTCGACCAGACCTCGGCCGAGGCAAATGAGCGTGAATTGTTCATCCGCAAGATCCGCCTTCAGGCGATGGTCGAGCGCTTGCTGGCGGAATACGCCGAAAAGGACACTTTGGAGTTTTCACCCGCCCTGATCGAGGCGTCCGACGACGTTGAAGTGATGACCATTCTCGACAATCAGCGCCTCAGTTTTGAAGTCTCGCGCAAGACACTGCTGAATGACATTGCTCTTCTCGAACGTAATATCGAGGCGCTGAAGATCAGGGCCAGCGGCTTCGAGGCGCAATTGGAAAGCATGGAGCGCCGCAAGGCGATCCTTCAGGAAGAATACGAAACCAAGAACGCGTTGTTCGAAAAAGGGCTTGTCCGAAAGGGTGAGTTGAACACCATCCGGCGGGTCCAGGCCGAAGCGGACGGGCAGTTGGCCCGACTGGCGGCCGAGGCTTCGGAAACCAGCCAGATGCTGCTGAAATACGAAGAGCAGATCACCCGGACCCGGTCTGCCTATCGCGAAGCAGCGCTGGACGAACTGGGTGTAATCGAGGCGGATCTGGAAAGCGTGCGGGAAAAATCGCGCCAGGCCAGCAGTGTTCTTGCCCGCGCGGTGGTTCGCGCCCCGGTCGATGGCACGGTTGTGCGACTGCACTATTACACGCCGGGCGGCGTCATCGAGACTGGCAAGCCGATTGCCGAAATCCTGCCAGCTGATGCCCCGCTGATCATCGAGGCCCAGATCCCGCGCACCGATATCGACAGCGTTGTGACCGGCCAGGCCGCGACCGTGCGGTTGGTGGCTCTAAATCAGCGCACGACACCGGTTCTGACGGGCGAAGTTTTTTACGTCTCGGCGGACGCGGTTCTGGAAGAAGCCAGCGGAATACCTCAAGAGGTCTATCTGGCCCGGGTGTCTTTGGAGCCTGACGAGATGGACCGGGTACGGGGCTTCATTCCGACCCCCGGCATGCCGGCCGAGATCATGATCCAGACCGAGGAACGCACCTTTGCCGCCTATATCGCCAAGCCGATCGTCGACAGCATGTCTCGGGCCTTTCGCGAGCAATAGGCGCCGACTATAGCGCTTACAAATACAAAAGGCCCCGTGCTAGCATTCGTGAAAATCCGGGAGGGACCGCACGAATGCCATTGACCGTTCAAGAGATGCTTGAGGCCGCGAATGCTGATGTTCAACGTATCAGCGCCGCGCAAGCAAGGGAGCTATTGCAGCAGGGTGCGCTGCTGCTGGACATTCGCGATGCGCCTGAACTGGAAAAGACCGGTCGCGCCGTCGGATCTCACCATATCTCGCGCGGAATGCTCGAGTTTCGTGCCGATCCTGCGCTGCAGTCGCATGACCCCGAGCTGCGGAAGGATCGCCCGATCATTCTGCATTGCGCTTCGGGCGGACGGGCGGCTCTTGCGGGCAAGTTGCTCAAGGACATGGGGTATCAGCATGTCTACAACCTGGGTGGGTTCTCGGACTGGGTCAACGGCGGGGGCGACTACGTCGGCCCGGTTGATTCCGGGATGTAGGAACCCAGCCTGATCTGCATCAAGGCCGATTTTTTCCGCTTCGGCAATCTGAGGGTCAGACGCCATCAATAAGGACGACTGGCCATGATGAGACTTTCAGCGCTACTGTATTCCCTGATCGCGACCGCCCTCGTGGGGACGGCCGTTATCGCCGTGCTGACCGCGGGGATGGTTTCGGCCCTGGCCATCGTGGGCGCCGCAGCCGTCGGAGCGGTCGCGGCTTTGCCCGCATCCTGGCTGGTCGCCAAGCGCCTATACCAATAGAGAGCTTAGGCGGCGTTCAGAAATGTCCGGACGGCAGCTTCGAACTCACGCGGTTTTTCGGCGTGCAACCAATGGCCTGCGCCCAGAATCTTGGCGAAACGGGCGTTCGGGAACAAGGATTTGATGATTTCGCGGTGACTTGCCTGAACATAGTCCGACTCCGCACCGGCGAGAAACAGCGCCGGACCGTCCCAGTGCGAGGTAAAGTCCGGAAAACCCATGATATTCGACATCTCTTTGGCCAATACGTCCAGATTCAGCCGCCAACGTTTGCCGGGAACGTCCAGCGACTGAGTGAAGAAGCTCTGCAACGCCTTCTCGACTCCGAGATCGGCCAGTTGCTGTTCCACATCCGAGCGGCGCGCGACCTGTGTCATGTCCACGGCGCGCATGGCCTCGATATATTGCATTTGCGTGTGGCTGTACCGAACCGGAGCAATGTCCGCCACGACCAACCTGTTGACCATTTCGCCATGCTCGAGCGCCAATGTCATTGCCGACTTGCCGCCCATCGAATGCCCGATCACGTCTGCCACGCCGCCCATGCTTTCGATGACCTCAGCCAAATCATCCGCCAATGCCGGATAATCGTGCCGGTCGTCCCAGAAGCTGTGGGCGTGATTGCGCATGTCGACCGCCACCACCTGACGTTCGTCTGACAGCCGACGCGCGATCACCCCCCAGTTTCGGGCCGATCCGTATAGCCCATGGGCAATCAGCAGCGGTGTGCGGGACGTCGGTTCGCCATGTGTGATCGTGTTCAGCATGTCTTTCTGATAGCCTCCGGCGCCCCGGACAACCAGCCCCATTGTGACCGCCTGCGCAGACCGTTAGATTGCCCCATCAGGAGGGGCGCATGGCTCAGGAAACAGAAATTCAGACCCAGATCGCGCAGACGATAATCCTGTTGCGCAAAAAACTGGGCGCAAAGGGCAAGACCCTGGCCGAGTCGGTGCGCCGTGCCAAGCGTCGCTTGCCGCGTAAGGTCTACAAACAGGCAATGGAACTCGCCCGTGCCGAGCCGTTGGTCGAGCATCCCAAGCTCCGGCTGACCCTGGACTCGCCGACCCTGGAAAAGGCGGCGAAGGATGTTCAGTCGCATCTGCGCGCCATTAATCTGGCGGATCGCCGCTGGGGTTGGTTCCTGGGCATGCTCGGGGGGCTGGCCTTCAACATTCTGGCCTTGGCCGCACTGTTCCTTGTCGTGCTTTGGTGGCGCGGTCTGATCTGATCAGGGCATCTGCCGGCAAGGAAAAATGGCGCCCGAAAAAGGCGCCATCTTGTTGTTTCTAAACTTGTAGCGTCAGAGGTTCGGGTAGATCGGGAACTTTGCGCACAGATCCGCGACCTGCGCTTTGACCCGCGCCTCGACCTCACCGTTGTTGTCTTCACCATTGGCGGCCAGTCCATCGACCACCTCGATGATCCAATCCGCAATCTGGCGAAACTCGGGCTCTCCAAAGCCTCGGGTCGTGCCGGCGGGCGAACCCAGACGGATGCCGCTGGTCACGGTCGGCTTTTCTGGATCGAACGGCACGCCGTTCTTGTTGCAGGTGATGTGCGCACGGCCCAGCGCCTTTTCGGTCGCGTTGCCCTTGACGCCCTTGGGGCGCAGGTCGACCAGAACAACATGGGTGTCGGTGCCGTGGGTCACCGTGTCCAGGCCGCCCTTGATCAGTTGATCCGACAACGCCTGAGCGTTGACGACGACCTGTTTGATGTAGTCTTTGAACGAAGGCTGCAGCGCCTCGCCAAATGCCACGGCCTTTGCCGCGATCACATGCATCAGTGGGCCGCCCTGGATGCCCGGGAAGATCGCCGAATTCACCTTCTTGGCGATCGTCTCGTCATTGGTCAGGATCATGCCGCCACGCGGGCCGCGCAGGGTTTTGTGCGTGGTGGTCGTGGCCACATGCGCGTGCGGGAAGGGGCTGGGATGCTCGCCCGCGGCGACCAGACCGGCGAAATGCGCCATGTCCACGTGCAGATAGGCGCCCACCATGTCGGCGATCTCGCGCATGCGTGCAAAGTCGATCTGGCGCGGAATGGCAGAGCCGCCGGCGATGATCAGCTTGGGCTGGTGTTCTTTGGCCAGCGCCTCGACCTGATCGTAGTCCAGCATGTTGTCCTGCTTGCGCACGCCGTACTGAACCGCATTGAACCACTTGCCCGACTGGTTGGGCTTGGCGCCATGGGTCAGGTGACCGCCAGCATCCAGGCTCATGCCCAGAATGGTGTCGCCCGGCTGGATCAGCGCCTGGAACACGCCCTGGTTGGCTTGTGATCCCGAATTCGGCTGCACGTTGGCGAATTCGCAACCGAACAGTTGCTTGGCGCGGTCGATGGCCAGGTTCTCGGCGATGTCGACGAACTGGCAGCCGCCATAGTAACGCCGACCGGGATAGCCTTCGGCGTATTTGTTGGTCATGACCGAGCCCTGCGCCTCCATGACGGCTGCGCTGACGATGTTTTCCGAAGCGATCAGCTCGATCTCGTCGCGCTGACGTCCCAGTTCGGAGGTGATTGCCCCAAAAAGTTCAGGGTCACGATCCGCGAGGGACTGGGTGAAGAAACCGGTATCACGAAGGTTGGCGTTCATGGGCGCTCCGCATGGCTGAGGTTGGTTTGGCGGATTTCCTATAGGAAACTGTACGGATGAAAAAGACTTTAAAGCGACGAAATGGCCAGCTGCGGCGTCACGTCTGGCCTAATGGGGAAAGGTATGTTTGTTTCGGAACCAAATGCGCAGCACCGGAAACCGGAAAACATGACCAAGAGAATCGCTTTTCTCGCCAGCGACGTGGATGTCGCGCAGTCGGCCCGCAACAAACTGGTGGCACGCTATGGCAATGCGGCGCCCCGAGATGCGGATGTCATCGTGGCGCTGGGCGGCGACGGGTTCATGTTGCGGACGCTGCACAACACGCAGCATCTGGATGTGCCGGTCTACGGCATGAATCGCGGGACCATCGGGTTTCTGATGAACGAGTTCCACGAAGCCGATCTGATGGAGCGTCTGAGAGCCGCCGAAGAAGAAGTCATCAACCCCTTGACGATGAAGGCCATGGACCAATCGGGACAGGTGCACGAAGCCCTTGCGATTAACGAGGTTTCGTTGCTGCGCGCCGGTCCGCAAGCCGCGCGCCTGAAGATCAGCGTGAATGGCCGCGTGCGGTTGGCCGAACTGGTCTGTGATGGCGCGCTGTTGTCCACGCCCGCCGGGTCGACCGCCTACAACTATTCGGCACATGGCCCGATTCTGCCCATTGGGTCGGACGTTCTGGCGCTGACGGCCATTGCGGCCTTTCGCCCTCGGCGGTGGCGCGGTGCGTTGCTGCCCAGCACGGCGCACGTGCGCTTTGACGTGCTTGAAGCCGACAAGCGCCCGGTGATGGCGGACGCTGATTCCATATCCTTTCCGGATATCGATTGGGTCGAGATTCGGTCGGAACCCAAGATCCGCCACAGGATCCTGTTTGACCCCGGGCATGGCCTGGAAGAGCGTCTAACGATTGAACAATTCACATAAATTCCCGAAATTCTCGGGCTTATGTGAAGCAGTTCACAGGACGCTGACCATCTCTCAGCTATGCTGAACCTGCCCGGAGAACACGCCGCGGTGGGAGTGAGTGGCCACCAAATGGTGTTTTCGGATGATTGCGCAGTTTTCGCGCTGGCGAGGGTGGGTGGTGCTACGCTCGTCATCACAATCCGGGCATATTTTAGCACGTGGACCCCGGGCTCTCAGTCCCGGGGTCAATTATTTTGGGGCATTTGAAAGCGGTTGGTGTTTCAGCCCGTGCTTGCCAGATCGGCCCACAGGTGATCAGCCATACGACCAACCCGGGCTTCAATTGCGACGGCTGCGTCCACGGCAAGGTCCTCGCGCCAGCGCTGCGCCGCGATCTGAACGTTGATTGGTTGGCGCCCGTTCGGCAATTCGGCCAAACGCGCCGGAACGCAGGCGGCGGGTAGGCCCAGAAAGTTCATGGCGTAGGAATAGACTGCGCAGCCCAGCACTTCGTGCACACCTTCCGAGCCTTCTGTGTCGCGGTCGGGTCTGAAAAAGGGCTGCGGCAGGAAAGGAGACAGCACCAGCGGATAGTCCTCCATGAACAGGGACCATTCCCGCGCATGGTGGCTGCGCTGCGCCAGCGCCCGGATCAGGTCCGGTCCGGTGATCGGGGGAAATTCCTGGAAGTAAGTGGCAAAGATGCGTTGGATGGTCTCGGACCCGGCCGCCTCGACATCGGCTTTCATCAGGGTCAGAACCTCGCCCATTAATGCGCGATAACCAATCCGTCCACATTCAAAAACGTTCGGAGCGTCGATCTCGTCAACGGTGTACCCGGCATCAACCAGTGCATCACGGGCCGTGTCCAGCGCCTTGTCGACCTCGGGGTGGAGATCGTAACCGAAAGTGTTCTTGGTGAAAGCCACCCGCGGCTGCTGGTCAGGCTCGGCCATGCGCCATGGCAGCGGAACGTGAAACGGATCGCGCGGATCCGGCGCGATGAGGCTGGGCATGGCCAGGTGCAGGTCAACCGCGCTGCGGGTGATCAGTCCTTGCACCGACATCAGTTGCGCCAGCAGACCGCGTTCGGCGGTTTGGCTTGGGTTCCATGCGGGGACGCGGCCAAGGCCCGGCTTCACTGTGACCGCGCCAAGGGCCGCGGCCGGGAACCGCAGGCTGCCGCCGATGTCGTTGCCATGCGCCAGCGCCCCCATGCCCGTCATCACCGCCACGCCGGCCCCGCCCGAGGAGCCGCCGGGCGAAATATGCTGTCCCCACGGGTTGTGCGTGCGCCCATACAGCGGGTTGTCGGTGTCGGCGCGGAATGAGAACTCGGGCGTGTTGGTCCGGCCGATCACCACCGCACCGGCCTTCAGCAGGTTCGACACGACGGGCGCATCGTCAGGGGCAATTACGTCTTTCAGAGCGGCCACGCCATTGGTCGTGGCATGGTCTTTCTGGTCGACATTGACTTTGATCGTGACGGGAACGCCGTGCAGCGGGCCGGTCGGTTCGCCGCGCGCCCACTGGGCATCGAGGGCGCGGGCGCGCTCCTGCGCCTCGGTGCTGAGGTCTTCGACGACGGCATTCAGCGCCGGGTTCAGCGCGTGCATCCGGTCGATCGCACTTTGGACGGCTTCGGTCGCGCTCAATTCGCCGGAGCGGGTCAGTTTTGCTAGTTCTGCAGCGCTCAGGCGCCAGATGTCGTCATTTGCCATGTGCCCTCCGTCAAGGGCACAGTAGGCGGTCTGCCAATGGTTGCAACCCTGCAGGGCAGGGCGGGCGGCCCAGGGCCGCACAATGCCCGGTTACTGGGCGTAACCGATTGATTTCAGGGCTTCGGTGATCTCGTCCAGAATGGCCGGATCGTCGATCGTGGCTGGCATTTTGTATTTCTTGCCATCGGCGATCGACACCATCGTTCCACGCAGGATCTTGCCGGACCGTGTCTTTGGCAGACGATCCACTACGACGGCCAGCTTGAATGCTGCTACGGGCCCGATTTTGTCGCGCACCATCTGCACGACCTCTTTCGCGATCTCGGCATGGTCACGATTGCAACCCGCGTTCAGGCACAGGAAGCCAACCGGGGCCTGACCCTTCAACTGGTCCGATACACCGATGACTGCGCATTCGGCCACATCGGGATGGGCGGCCAGAACCTCCTCCATCGCGCCGGTGGACAGGCGGTGGCCGGCGACGTTGATCACGTCATCGGTGCGGGCCATGATGTAGAGGTACCCGTCCTCGTCGATCATGCCTGCATCGCCGGTTTCATAATAGCCCGGGAAATGCTCGAGATAGGATTTCTTGAAACGCTCCTCGGCATTCCACAGGGTCGGCAGCGTGCCCGGGGGCAGTGGCAGCTTGACCGCGATCGCGCCCAGTTCGCCCGGTTTCATCGGGTGACCGCCTTCGTCCAGGATCTGCACGTCATATCCGGGCATCGGCTTGGCGGGCGAGCCCAGCTTGATTGGCAGTTCCTCGATCCCCAGCGGGTTTCCAGCGATGGTCCAGCCGGTTTCGGTCTGCCACCAGTGGTCGACGACCGGAACCTTCAGCGCGTCCTGTGCCCAAGTGATCGTGTCCGGGTCGGCGCGTTCACCGGCCAGGAACAGGGCCTTGAGGCAGGACAGGTCGTATTTCGCCAGCATTTCGCCCTTGGGGTCCTCGCGCTTGACCGCCCGGATCGCCGTTGGGGCGGTGAAAAAGCTTTTGACCTTGTGCTCGGATATCACCCGCCAGAAGGTGCCCGCGTCGGGGGTGCCGACGGGTTTGCCCTCGAACACGATGGTGGTGTTGCCGTGGATCAGCGGACCATAGCAGATGTAGGAATGCCCCACGACCCAGCCCACGTCTGAGGCCGCCCAGAACACGTCGCCGGGATCGACGTTGTAGATGTTCTTCATCGTCCAGTTCAGAGCCACAAGGTGCCCGGCCGTCGGCCGCACGACACCTTTGGGTGCGCCCGTGGTGCCCGAGGTGTAAAGGATGTAGGCCGGATCATTGCCTTCGACCGGGACACACTCGGCCGGCTCAACGCCGTACTGGAAGCCGTGCCAGTTGAAGTCGCGCCCCTCGACCAGCTTGGCCACTTCCTGTTCGCGCTGGAAGATCACGCAGAAATCGGGCTTGTGTTCGGCCATGTCGATGGCACCGTCCAGCAGCGGCTTGTAATGCACCACGCGACCGGGCTCCAACCCGCAGGACGCCGCGATGATCGCCTTGGGTTTGGCGTCGTCGATCCGCACCGCCAGTTCGTTGCTGGCAAACCCGCCAAAGACCACCGAATGCACCGCACCCAGCCGCGCGCAGGCCAGCATCGCCTCAAGAGCCTCTGGGATCATCGGCATGTAGATGATGACGCGGTCGCCCTTTTCGACGCCCTTGGCGCGCAGCGCGCCGGCCAGGGTCGCCACGCGATTGCGCAGCTCCATATACGAGATTTCGCGCTTGGTGTGGGTGATCGGGCTATCATAGATGACGGCGGTTTGCTCGCCTCGGCCGTTTTCAACGTGGCGGTCCACCGCGTTCCAGCAAGTGTTCACCTTGGCATCACAGAACCATTCATAGAGAGGGGCGTTGTCGTCAAACAGGGCCTTGCTTGGCGGTTGGAACCAGTCGATCCCCTTGGCCGCGTCCATCCAGAAAGCCTCTGGGTCTTTTTGCCAGCTCTCGTAAACGTCCTGGTATGCCATGGGTCCTCCTCCCAAAAATTGCTCGCATTGTGTTAGGCGCGGACGGCTGACCGAGCAAGCGGCGCGCGTGACGGCGCGTCAGTTTATCGCGAAATATTTGCAGAACCGCCCCATTTGCCTTGCAAAGTTTTGCAAATGATCCTTGTTTTCGCGCCTGGGCGGGAAATTTTTGCGGAACTTGCAAATTTGCGAAGCGTCTGGTGCAAAAGTGGCGTTGCCAGATTCGGATCAGGTCGTTGTTCCCGCATATCGGGGCAGACTGTCCTCGATGTTCAGCCAATGCAGATGCTCGGCGTGAAAAACGTGAAACCGGGGCGCGGCATCCTCGGGGTTGTCCAACGTGGCGGTATAGAGGTGAATGTTCACCCGGTCGCGGGCATTGCGGTATGCCATCGGCGTGCCGCAGGTCCCGCAGAACAGGCGTTCGACATCCTTAGACGAGTTGTACACGTGCGGCGCATCCCCCGACCACGTCACCGAACCGTGGGGCAGCCCGATGAACGCGGTGACCGGGGCGGCGCAGTTGCGCCTGCAATCCGCGCAGTGGCAGTAACAGCTCCAGGCGATCTCGGCATCGCTGGCCCATCGCACGTCGCCGCAGTGGCAGTGACCATTCATGATGACCTCCCTCGACAGGGCGGCCAGACCGGTCGGGCCGCCGTGTTCAACCGTAGTGCGCGACGGGCGTTCCGGCAATCGCCGCCATGTTCAGCAGCCCGCGTGCCGTGATCGAGGGTGTCACGATATGCGCCTTGTTGCCCATGCCCATCAGGATGGGGCCAACCTCGATGCCGTCGGCCTTCATCTTCAGAATGTTGCGCACACCGCTGGCCGCGTCCGCATGGGCAAAGATCAGAACGTTGGCCGCCCCCTCCAGGCGGGAATTGGGGAAAATCCGCTCGCGCAGTTCGGGGTCCAGGGCCACGTCCAGGTTCATTTCGCCTTCATAGATGAAGTCGCGGGGCTTGCTGTCCAATATCGCGATCGCTTCGCGCAGGCGCTTGCCCGAGCCCTCGGCCTGATTGCCGAACTGCGATTGCGAGCAGAACGCGATCTTGGGTTCGATCCCGAACCGCCGCACATGCCGCGCGGCGCCCACGGTGATCTCAGCCAGTTCTTCCGGGTTGGGCAATTGCCGGACATGAGTGTCGGCGATGAACAGCGGGCCGTCTTCAAGGATCATGAGGGACAATGCGCCGTGCGGGCGAAGATCGCCGTCATTCAGCACCTGCTCAACATAGTTCAGGTGCCAACGATACTCGCCGAAGGTGCCGCAGATCATGCTGTCGGCTTCACCCCTGTGAACCATGATCGCGCCGATCGCGGTGGAATTGGTCCGCATGATTGCCTTGGCCAGATCAGGCGTCACCCCCCGGCGCTGCATGATTTGGTGGTACGAGTTCCAATAGTCATAATAGCGCGGGTCGTTTTCCGGGTTTACGATCTGGAAGTCCTGCCCGGGGCGGACCGACAGGCCCAGTCGTTCGCAGCGTGCCTCGATCACCTCGGGACGGCCGATCAGGATCGGGGTTTCGGTGGTTTCCTCAAGAATCGCCTGAGCGGCGCGCAGCACGCGTTCGTCTTCGCCTTCGGCAAAGACGATGCGGCGCGAGGCAGCGGCGGCGGCCTCGAAGACGGGGCGCATCAGTAGGGCGGACTTGAAGACCGTCTGGTTCAGCTTTTCCTTGTAGGCTTCGATGTCCTCGATGGGGCGCCTGGCCACGCCGCTTTCCATCGCGGCGCGGGCCACGGCCGAGGACACCACACCCACCAGTCGCGGGTCGAACGGCTTGGGGATCAGGTAGTCTGGGCCGAAGGTCAGCTGTTCGCCCTTGTAGGCGGCTGCGGCCTCGGCGCTGGTGGTGGCGCGGGCCATTTCGGCGATGCCTTCAACGCAGGCGATCTGCATGGCATCGTTGATCTCGGTCGCACCCACGTCCAGCGCACCGCGGAAGATGAACGGGAAACAAAGGACGTTGTTCACCTGGTTCGGGAAGTCGCTGCGCCCGGTGGCGATGATGGCATCGGGGGCGACTTCGCGCGCGGCGTCGGGCAGGATCTCCGGGGTCGGGTTCGCAAGAGCAAAGATGATCGGCTGTTTGGCCATGCGCGCGACCATCTCGGGCTTGAGCACGTTCGGCCCGCTGAGGCCCAGAAACAGGTCGGCCCCGTCGATCACCTGATCCAGCGTGCGCAGGTCGGTTTTCTGGGCGAATTGGTCCTTGTGCGGGTTCATGTCTTCGACGCGACCCTCATAGACCAGCCCGTGAATGTCGCACAGCCAGATGTTCTCGCGCTTGACGCCCAGTTTGACCAGCATGTTCAGGCAGGCGATCCCCGCCGCACCGCCACCGGTGGAAACCACCTTGATGTCCTCGAACCGCTTGCCAGCCACGTGCAGCGCGTTGCGCGCAGCGGCCCCCACCACGATGGCGGTGCCGTGTTGGTCATCGTGGAAGACCGGAATGTTCATCCGCTCGCGGCACAGTTTCTCGACGACAAAGCAGTCGGGCGCCTTGATGTCCTCGAGGTTGATCGCGCCGAAGGTCGGCTCCAGCGCGCAAACGATATCGGCCAGCTTCTCGGGGTCGGGTTCGTTCAACTCGATGTCGAAACAGTCGATGCCGGCGAATTTCTTGAACAGGACGGCTTTGCCCTCCATCACCGGCTTAGAGGCCAGCGCGCCGATATTGCCCAGCCCCAGCACCGCGGTGCCATTCGAAACCACGGCCACCAGATTGCCGCGCGCGGTATACATCTCGGCGGTCGCCGGGTCGGCCTTGATCTCAAGGCTGGCCTCGGCCACGCCGGGCGAATAGGCGCGGGCAAGGTCGCGCCCGTTGGCCATGGGTTTGGTCGCCTTGATCTCCAGTTTCCCAGGCTTCGGATGCGCGTGGTAATCAAGTGCGGCCTGACGCAGGCTGGGTGTGTCGGACATGTCAAAACTTCCCGTTTGGAATTTAGTTTAGTGCTAAACTATTTCTTACGCAGGGGAAACCTCGAAATCGCATGACGGCGGATCCGACCCCAACTTGCAAATCCCCCAACGGCCCCTCACAGTCCCGCGCAGAGGAGACCAGCATGACCGATACCATAGCCGAATTCCGCATTCCGACCCAAGAACTGCGAAACGACATTCCGTTCTACACCAAGGTTCTGGGCATGCGGATGGACATGATCTATCCGGCGGATGACCCACGGGTTGCGGTGTTTTCGGGGCATGGCCTGCGACTGCGTGTGGAAAAGGACGCGCCCGAGGCGCCGGGCACCTTGCGTATCCTCACCGATGATCCGGACGGGTTTGCCGGCGGTCAGCGCAGCCTGGTCGCCCCCAACGGCACCCGCATCGAGATCGAAGAGCGCAACCCGCCCCTGGTGATGCCCGAGACGGTTCATTCCTTCGTTGTCCGCAGGCTCAAGGATCAGGCGCCCTGGATCATCGGGCGCGCGGGCATGCATTACCGCGATCTGGTGCCCGACCGGCTGGGCGGGTCGATCATCGCCAGCCACATCCGCATTCCCGACGGCGGCCCGGTCCCGGACATGGTGCATTTCCACAAGGTCGGGTTCCAGCTGATCTTCTGCATCCACGGCTGGGTGGATGTGGTCTATGAGGATCAGGGCGACAAGATGCGCCTGACCGCTGGCGACTGTTTCATCCAGCCGCCCGAGATCCGGCACCGCGTGCTCGAAGCGTCGGACAACGTTCAGGTGATCGAAATCGGCGTTCCGGCCGAGCATGTCACCGAGATCGACCACGAAATGCAGTTGCCTACGCCGCATTACCGCCCCGAGCGGGAATGGCAGGGCCAGCGGTTCGTCTACAACCGGGCCGAAGGGGCAGAGTGGCAGCCGTTCCGCCTGCCGGGTTATCAATGCCGCGACACGACGATTGCCGAAAACACCAAGGGCGTGGCGGGCGTTCAGGTGGTGCGCCGGGGGCAGGGCGACCCGGTCTGGGCCAGCCATGATGCCGATATCCACTTTACCTTCGTGATGAACGGGACCGTCACCCTGGAAGGTGAAGGCCGTGATCCATTTCGGCTGGAGCAGGGCGATGCCTTTGTCATCCCGCCCGGAATGCGCACGCGGCTGGCCGACCCCAGCGACGATGTCGAACTGCTCGAGGTCACGCTGCCGGGGTATTTCAAGACCGATCTGGGCTGACGCGCGGGCGCGTCGAGATTCCCGTGCAGAGGGGGCTTCAATTCCCCCGCGGATTTCCAGTAGGGTATGGCATTCTGACCAGATGATCAAAAATCGGGGAATCGCCATGTCGTTGAAAGAAGCAGCCCTCAAGGTGCGTGAAAACGCCTATGCGCCCTATTCGAATTTCAAGGTAGGCGCCGCGCTCCGCACCCCGTCGGGCGAAGTGTTCGCGGGCTGCAACGTGGAAAACGTGGCCTATCCCGAAGGAACCTGCGCCGAGGCCGGTGCGATCGCCGCGATGGTCGCCGCCGGAGAAAACAAGCTGGCCGAGGTCTATGTGGTGGCCTCCAGCCCGCAACCGGTGCCGCCCTGCGGCGGGTGCCGGCAGAAACTGGCCGAGTTCGGAGACAAGGACGTGGTGGTCACCATGGCGACGGTGGACGGGATTGAGACCCGCACGACCATCGGCGAGCTGCTGCCCGGCGCCTTCGACGCCTCGTTCATGTAAGGGCCGCGCCCATGGACGCCCGTTCGATTATCGCGAAACTGCGCCGCCGTGAGGTGCCGGATGCCAGCGAACTGGCGTGGTTCGCCCAAGGCCTGGCCGATGGAAGCGTCAGCGACGCCCAGGCTGGAGCCTTTGCCATGGCCGTCTGCATGGGCGGGCTGGGTCCCGAGGGCCGCGCCGCGCTGACGCTGGCGATGCGCGACAGCGGCGAGGTTCTGACCTGGGATCTGGACGGTCCGGTGATCGACAAGCATTCGACCGGTGGGGTGGGGGATTGCGTCAGCCTCGTGCTGGCCCCGGCGCTGGCGGAATGCGGGGCCTATGTGCCGATGATCTCGGGGCGCGGCCTGGGCCATACCGGCGGGACACTCGACAAGCTCGAGGCGATCCCCGGCGTGTCGACCCAGATCAGCCAGGACCGGTTGGCCCAGATTTTGGCCGAGACCGGTGCCGCAATCGTCGGCGCAACGGCACAGATCGCCCCGGCGGACAAGCGGCTCTATGCGATCCGCGACGTGACCGCCACGGTCGAAAGCCTCGATCTGATCACCGCCTCGATCCTGTCCAAGAAACTGGCGGCCAGCCCGGATGCGCTGGTGCTGGACGTCAAGGTGGGCAGCGGAGCCTTCATGAAAACGCTGGACGAGGCGCGCAAGCTGGCGCAGGCCCTGACCGAAACGGCCAATACGGCCGGGTGCCGGACCTCGGCCCTGATCACCGACATGAACCAGCCGCTGGCGCCCGCCTTGGGCAACGCCCTGGAAATCGCCGAAGTAATGAAGGTGCTGACCGGTGGGCAGCCCTCGCCCCTGGCCGAGATTTCGGCCGAACTTGGCGGTGTTCTGCTGTCTGACGCAGGTATGGTCGGCGACGCGCGGGCCGGGCGGGACATGATCGCCGAGGTGATCCGCGATGGCCGTGCGGCCGAACGGTTCGGACGGATGATGGCCGCGGTGGGCGGGCCGCTGGGGCTGGTCGATGATTGGGCGCGCTACTTGCCCGAGGCCAGCGTGATTCTTGAGGTCGCGGCGCAGGACGAAGGCTATGTCACCGCGATGGATGGCGAGGCTCTGGGCCTTGCCGTCGTGGCGCTGGGCGGTGGCCGGCAGGTGGAAAGCGATGTGATCGACCCGGCAGTGGGCCTGTCGGGGCTGGTGCGGCTGGGCGAAAAGGTCTCGGACGGAACGCCGCTGGCCGTGGTCCATGCCGCGCGAGAGGACGCCGCGCAGCGTGCCGCGCAAGCCGTGCGTGCCGCAATCACCATCGGCCCGGCGCCCGTTCCGGTGCCGGAGCTGGTACAGGAAAGGATCCTCGCATGAGCCGCGCGTTCCTTGTGGTGATGGATTCGGTGGGCATCGGCGGCGCGCCGGATGCCGACCGCTTTTTCAACGGCGACGTGCCGGATACCGGCGCCAACACGGTGGCCCATATCGCGCAGGCCTCCGCTGAAGAGCGGGCCGAGGATGGCCGGTCCGGGCCGTTGCGCCTGCCCAACCTCGATGCGCTGGGGCTGGGGGCGGCGGTGCGGCTGGCCTCGGGCGCGGATGTGCCGGGCTTGGAGGCCGACCCGACCGGCCTGTGGGGGTGCGCGCGCGAACATTCGCCGGGCAAGGACACGCCGTCGGGTCATTGGGAGCTGGCCGGGCTGCCGGTGCCGTGGGACTGGCACTATTTCCCCGACACGGTCCCCACGTTCCCTGATGATGTGACCCGCGCCGCCGCACAAGCTGCAGGTACCGAGGGCATTCTGGGCATATGCCATGCCTCGGGTACCACGATCATTGCCGAACTGGGTGCTGAACATATGCGCACGTGTTGGCCGATCTGCTATACCTCGGCCGACAGCGTGTTCCAGATTGCCGCGCACGAGGAGACGTTCGGGCTGGAGCGCCTGTACCAAATGTGCCGGACACTGGCCCCCATGCTGCACGAGATGAAGGTCGGACGGGTAATCGCGCGCCCCTTCGTGGGTTCGCCCGAACAGGGGTTCGTCCGCACCACCAACCGCAAGGATTTCGCCATCACGCCGCCCGCGCCGGTGCTGACCAACTGGGCGCAGGATGCCGGGCGCAAGGTGCATGGTGTGGGCAAGATCGGCGACATCTTCTCGATGCAGGGGATCGATACGCTGGACAAGGGCTCGGACGCCGATCTGATGGGTCACCTCTCGCGCCTTGTGGACAGCGCCGAGGACGGCAGCCTGACTTTCGCAAATTTCGTCGAGTTTGACAGCCAGTACGGCCACCGGCGCGACATCTCGGGCTATGCGCGCGCGCTGGAGTGGTTTGACGCCCAGATCGGCCGTATCCTGCCCCGGCTGCGCCCGGGCGACCTGTTTCTGTTGACCGCCGATCACGGCAACGACCCCAGCTGGGTCGGCACTGACCACACCCGCGAACAGGTGCCGGTGCTGATCGCCGGCCTGGGGGCCGGACAGATCGGGCAAGTCAATTTCGCCGACGTGGCCGCCAGCATCGCCCATCACCTGAACATTCCGGCGCAAGGGCCGGGAAGGACCTTTCTATGACCGTCGCAGACCTGCCCAAGATCGAACTGCACCTGCATCACGAAGGCGCGGCCCCGCCCGCCTTCATCCGCCAGCTGGCGCATGAAAAGAAGGTTGACCTGAGCGGCATTTTCAAACCCGACGGCAGCTATGACTTTCGCGATTTCGCGCATTTCCTCAGCGTCTACGAGGCCGCTTGCGAAGTGTTGAAAACCCCTGAGGATTTCCGCCGCCTGACGCTGGCGATCCTGGAGGAAAGCGCGGCGAACGGGGTGGTCTATTCCGAAACCTTCCTCAGCCCCGATTTCTGCGGCGGGGGCGATCTGTATGCCTGGCGCGACTATCTGGCCGCCATTCAGGACGCCGCTGACGAGGCCGAGCACAAGTTCGACATCACCCTGCGCGGCGTGGTGACCTGCGTGCGCCATTTCGGACCCGACAAGGCCAAGCGCAGCGCGCGCTGCGCCGCCGAAACCGCGGGTGACTGGATCACCGGGTTCGGTATGGGCGGGAACGAGGCCATGGGCCAGCAGGCCGATTTCAAATGGGCCTTCGACTGCGCGCGCGAGGCCGGATTGCGCCTGACTACCCATGCCGGCGAATTCGGCGGCCCTGAAAGCGTCCGCGATGCGGTCCGCGCGCTGGGGGTCGAACGTGTGGGCCATGGGGTTCGTGCCATCGAAGACCCCGATTTGGTACATGAACTGGCCGACCGGGGCGTCACGCTCGAGGTCTGCCCGGGCTCGAACGTGGTGCTGGGACTGTACCCGGATTTTGCGGCCCACCCGATCGCGCGGCTGCGCGAGGCGGGTGTGAAGGTCACGGTTTCCACCGATGACCCGCCGTTTTTTCATACCACCATGCGCCGCGAATATGAGATGCTGGCCCAGGCCTTCGGCTGGGACGCCGAGGATTTCGCCGCGCTGAACGACACCGCCCTGAACGCCGCATTCTGCGATGAAGAGACCCGCGCAAGGGTCAGAAAAAGACTGGAGAACACATGAGCGAACATCTGACCGTCGTCGACCACCCGCTGGTTCAGCACAAACTGACGCTCATGCGGGACAAGGGCACCTCGACCGCCTCGTTCCGGCAGTTGCTGCGCGAGATCACGCTGCTGCTGGCCTATGAAGTCACGCGCGAGATGCCCCTGACCACGCGCCATATCGAAACCCCGATGGAGGAGATGGACGCGCCGATCCTGGCGGGCAAGAAATTGGCGCTGGTGTCGATCCTGCGTGCGGGCAACGGGATGCTGGACGGCGTTCTGGAACTGGTGCCCTCGGCCCGGGTTGGATTTGTGGGCCTGTATCGCGATGAAGAAACGTTGCAGCCGGTGCAGTACTACTTCAAGGCCCCCGAAGGCCTTAAAGATCGGCTGGTGATTGCGGTCGACCCGATGCTGGCCACCGGCAATAGCTCGGCCGCTGCGATCGACCTGCTGAAACAGGCCGGTGCCACCGACATCCGGTTCCTGTGCCTGCTGGCCGCCCCCGAAGGCGTGGCCCGCATGAAAGAGGCGCATCCCGACGTCAAGATCGTTACCGCCGCGCTGGACCGCGAGCTGAATTCCAAGGGCTACATCATGCCCGGTCTGGGCGATGCCGGAGACCGGATGTTCGGCACCAAATAGGCACGCCTAGTCGCTGCAGATATTCTGCAACCGCACCCAATCGCGGTCGGGCATAACCTGATCCAAAGGCTGACCCGTCATCGGGTCGGCCTCGATCAGACCCAGCACCGTTTCGCCCGTGATATCAACCGCATAGGCATATGGGGTTGAGGGCAAATTGGCGGACGCAAACGCCTCCAGCAAGTCGTCTTCCGGAACTGCGGGGCGGGGTTCGGCCAGAACCTGTTCGGAATAGGTGTCAACGATCTGAGGCGTCAGTTCGCCCGTCGTCAGCAGACGAAACGCTGCAGTAGGCCCGGTTTTGTCCAGGAGATCGTCCAACGGATCATGCAGCCTGGCCCGCGTGCGTTCAGCTATCACGTAACCGGCGGCCACCGCGGGATCTTCACTGTCTTCAACCAGCGCTCGGTTCAGCAGCACGATCCCACCGGGAAGTGACAGGCTTTCCTGCACCCCGGCCGGCAACACAACGATCCGTCGCACACCTGTTCTCTGGGCCAGCTTCTGCAGCGCCGGCTGCGCGTCCGCCGAGGCGCAGGCCCGGCCCGAGACCCGCTCGATCCGTTGCAGGATCGTGTTCCCGATGTCCTGCCGTTTGATCTCAGGCACGACCTTTTCGACATGGCTTTGCAGGGCGCCGGGCAGCCAGAACAGCAAGACCGCCGCGACAGCCGCAACCACGCCGCCGACGCTGGCCCACCGCAGGCGTCCGGGATGCGGGCGCGCCCGTTCGATGGCGCGTTGCAAGCGGTCGATTGCCTCGATCATGGTGGTTTCGGACTGCTCCAGCTCCAGTGTCTCATCCGGGTCGCCGTCTGGATTGAATATTGCGGGGAACTTGCCCGGGTTCTGCCTTTCAAGTGCGGCAAGCGACCAGTGCGTCAGCGCGCGATCGTTGAAATCGGTGATGGTCAACGTTGCCTCGCCGATCGAAACAACCACTTCGCGCCGCTGCTCGTCGGGCGACGGGCGCCACAGACCGGTAGCCTCGATCCGCTGGTATTGTTTCAGTGCCGTCATTTCGATGAGGTCTGCTCGTTTTTTCTTTTGTCGATTCCTAGCACGGAGAGATTAATCCGCGCAAACCTGTTGCGTGGTGATTTGGAAATGTGCTCGATAACCGGGACGCGTAGTTTCGGCCAAAGGGCCCGGAGGCCAAGGCCACATGCAGACAGCACATCCTTCTTCACCGGTTCTTGCATCGGTTCTGATGGTCTCGGCCATGGCAATCATCGGCGTCGTGGACAATTTCGTCATTCGGCTGGCCGAAACGATCGGTCTGTGGCAATTCCACCTAAGCCGGGCCGTGATGATGCTGCCTCTTATCGTTGGACTGTCGTTTCTTGGGTTTGGAGGGCTGCGACCTCAGAGGTTTTGGGCGGTCCTGCTGCGCAGTGTTCTGATCACCCTGGCGATGTTGTTCTATTTCAGCTCACTGGCTTTGATGCCAATTGCTCAGGCCCTTGCGGGGCTGTTCACATCACCGATCTTCGTTCTGTTGATTTCCGCGCTGTTGCTGGACCAGAAGATCGGCCCCTGGCGGGTCCTGGCTGTGCTTATGGGTTTTGTCGGAATCCTCTGTGTATTGCAGCCTGACCCCAATGCCTTTGATGCGACCAGCCTTTTGCCGGTGGCAGGCGGCTTTTTCTATGCGCTCAGTGCGATCCTGACCCGAACGCATTGTGCAAACGAAAGCACCGTCGCTTTGCTGGCCGCGATGATTGTCACGCTTGGGCTGGCCGGCGCTCTTGGTCTCGCCGTTTTTTCGGTTTTGCCGGTTGTGGAGTCTGACGGCCCGGCCGGTTTTGTGACCCGGGGCTGGGTCTGGCCGATGGAGGCCGCTCTGCCGTGGGTCGCATTGCAGGCGGTTGGGTCCACGGCTGCGGTATTCATGCTGATCAAGGCCTACCAACTGGGCGAGCCGTCATATGTCGCGGTGTTCGAGTATTCGGTCATGATCTTCGGGCCGGTTTTTGCCTGGGTGGTGATGGGGCAGGGGATCGGACCGCTGCAGATTGCGGGCATCGCCCTGATCGCCGCGGCCGGCGCAGTGCTGGCGTGGCGGGCGAGCGTGGTTCCCCAACGGGAACCGGCGCAATGATTCTATCAACAGGGCGGACCTACATCTTCATACATATTCCCAAGACCGGGGGAACATCACTGGCGCTGGCGCTCGAGCAGCGGGCCATGAAGGACGATATCCTGGTGGGCGACACCCCCAAGGCGCAGCGCAGAAACAAACGCAACAGGTCACTGAAGACGGCGGGAAGGCTGTGGAAACACTCCCGTCTGACCGATTTGCGGGGGCTTTTGCCCGACCAGCAGATGCAAGAGATGTTCGTGTTCACGCTGATCCGCAACCCGTGGGACCGGATGGTCAGCTATTACTACTGGCTGAGGGATCAGTCCTTTGATCACCCAGCAGTCCATCTGGCCGGGCGGCTGGATTTTGAGGCCTTTGTTCTGCACCCTAAAATCCAGCAGTCCTTTCGGGAAAACCCGTTCCCATCCTATGTCAGAGACGCCACCGGAACCGATCTTTGTCGCGCATACATTCGGATCGAAAGCTTTCAGCGGGATGCGGCCCCACTGTTCGATCATCTGGGGTTTCGTCTGGACCTTCCGCATGAAAACCGGTCAGCCCGGGGGGCGGAATACGCCAACTACTACTCGGTTCAGGCAAAAAAGGCGGTGTTTGACGTTTGTCGCGAAGACATAGAGAGATTCGAATATCAGTTCGAATAAGGCTGGTCGATTATTTCCCAAATTGTGCAAAACGCTGACAAATGCAGGCTTTTGTTTATAGGAAACGCGATTAATGGGGCGAAAAAGGCCCAAATTGGCCCGAAATATGGCAAAACTAAGTCGCTCCCGAAAACTTCGTGCTAGCCCAATGGGATAGTTTGAAAGTGCCAAAAGGGGGTAGGCACGTGTTGGAAGTAGTGAGTGTTTCGGGGTTTTCCGAAAATAATATCCAGACCGTACCGGGTGACGCCGTTTCGGTCAGGCGTGGCGGATTGCTGCATGGAACGAAGGTTGCCACCACCAATGGCTGGAAGCTGGCCGAGGCATTGATCGCCGGGGATCTGGTCAGAACGATGGACAACGGATTCCAGGAAGTGAAACGCTTGTCCCACGACAGAATAGCCGTACCGGCTGGCGAGACCCGTCCTGATTTTCTGCCCGTGCGCGTGCCGTCACGCGCGGCATACAACGGTCGTGAGGTCTGGCTGATGCCCGAGCAGGGAATGGCCGTAGCCTTGTCTTCTGATGGAAACATAGACGAGGGGCTGGCGATCATTCCGGCGCGCCTGCTGAGCGGGCACTTCAGCTTTTCCTCTCAGACACCGGCAGAGGAATTCCAGGTCACATCGCTGTTTTTTGAGCAGGACGTAGTGGTCTTCATCGAGGGTGGCTTTCAAGCCTTCTGTTCCTCGTGCCGCATCCGTTCGCTGTCTGGTCCGTCCCGACGGTCCTACGCGGTGCTGGAGGAATCCGAGGCGCGGAGCCTCGTCACATCTATCGCAGAGGCGGGCGAACTGTCGGCCCTTGCAAACCCGTTGGGTGCACTGCCTGCACCCATCCCGCAGGAACCGATCTTTCCGATCCGTCCCCCATCGGGGGTGCGGCGTCCGGGACGTCCGGGGCGGCCCAACGTGCCGGCTTTGTTTCTGCGGCCTGAATGGCAGACCTGACCAAACACCTTAAAAAAGATGCTGGCGCATGGGATCATGTGCCAGCATCACTTGGTCAGGCAGCTTTGGCTTCGGGGTCGAAGCGGCCGTAGAAGGTCTGACCTTTTTCGGCCATCTCGCGCAGTAGCGGCGGGCAGGCGAAGCGGTCACCGTACTTCTCCGACAACTGGTCACAACGCTCGGCCGCGTAAGGCGCACCGATGATATCAAGCCAGCTGAACGGACCACCTGACCAGGGCGCAAAGCCCCAGGCCAGGATGGCGCCGACATCGCCTTCGCGGATGTCTTCCAGAACACCTTCTTCAAGCGCGCGCACGGCTTCAAGAACCTGTGCGAACATCAGGCGTTCCTGTACTTCGATCAGGTCGGGCTGCTGCTCGGCCAGCGGATATTTGTCCTGCAGACCTTTCCAGTAGCCGATGCGCTTGCCATTTTCGTCATAATCGAAGAACCCGGCCTTGGACTTGCGGCCCAAGCGACCCTGTTCTTCCATCCAGAAGATCAGATCGTCCGCAGGGCTTTCCGGGTAGGCGTCGCCCATTGCCGCCTTGGTCGCCCGCGCGATCTTGGCGCCCAGGTCGATCGAAGTTTCGTCGGTCAGCTGAACCGGACCCACCGGGAAGCCCAGTTGACGGGCGGCGTTGTCGACCAGAACCGGGCTGACGCCTTCGGTGATCATCCGTGCCCCTTCGTTGATGTAGGGGATGATGCAGCGGTTGCAGTAGAAGAACCGCGCGTCATTGACCACGATCGGCGTCTTGCGGATCTGGCGGACATAGTCCAGCGCCTTGGCCACGGCCCGGTCGCCAGTTTCCTTGCCCTTGATGATCTCGACCAGGAACATCTTCTCGACCGGCGAGAAGAAGTGGATGCCGATGAACTGATCGGGCCGCTTGCTGGCCTTGGCCAGTTCGGTGATCGGCAGGGTCGAGGTGTTCGAGGCAAAGATGCAGTCCTCGGGGATGATCGCCTCGACCTTCTGGGTCATCTCGGCCTTGACTTTGGGGTCCTCGAACACGGCTTCGATGATCAGATCGCAGCCCGCCAGCTTTTCAAGATCAGGCGTGGCGGTGATGCGGGCCAGCATGGCCTCTTTCTTCTCGGCCGTGACCTTGCCACGCTTCATGCCCTTGTCCAGATAGGCTTCGGTATAGGCCTTGCCCTTGTCGGCGGCGGCTTGATCGCGGTCGATCAGCACGATCTCCATCCCGGCCTGCGCCGAGACCAGCGCGATGCCCGCGCCCATCATGCCGGCACCCAGAACGCCCACCTTCTTGACCGACTGGTCCGGAATGCCCTTCGGACGAACGGCGCCTTTTTCCAGCGCTTCCTTGTTCAGGAACAGCGAACGGATCATCGCGCCCGAGGACGGGTTCATCAGCACCGAGGTGAACCAGCGCGCCTCGATCTTCAGCGCTGTGTCGAAATCGACCAGTGCGCCTTCATAGACCGCGCTCAGCAAGGCTTTGGCCGCCGGGAAGGCGCCTTGGGTCTTGCCGTTCACCATCGCCGAGGCGCCCACGAAGTTCATGAACCCCGCAGGGTGATACGGTGCGCCGCCGGGCATCTTGTAGCCCTTGGCGTCCCACGGCTTGACCAGATCGGCGTCCTTGGCGTTCAGAACCCATTCCTTGGCCGCGGCCAGCGGATCGGCTGCGATCTCGTCGATGTAGCCTGCGCCCTTGGCCTTTTTCACGTCCAGCATCTTGCCTTCCAGCAGCAGCGGAGCCGCCGCGATGGCGCCCACTTTGCGGACCATACGCGTGGTGCCGCCTGCGCCGGGGAAGATGCCGACCATGATTTCCGGCAGGCCGTATTTGGCCTTGGGGTTCTCGGCGGCAAAGATGCGGTGCGTGGCCAGCGGCAGCTCCATCCCGATGCCGGCGGCGGTGCCGGGCAGGGCGGCCGCGATCGGCTTGCCACCTTTCTTGGTCTTGGGGTCCATGCCGGCCAGCTCGATCTTGCGCAGCAGGGCGTGCATCTTCATAGTGCCTTCGAACAGGCCCTTGGCCGGGTCGTCGCCCGCCTGTTCCTTCATCACCGCCAGCAGGTTCAGGTCCATGCCGCCGGCAAACGAGCCTTCCTTGCCGCTGGTGATCACGATGCCTTTGATCTCGTCATCGGCCAGCGCCTGATCAATGCAGTCGTTCAGTTCGGACAGGCCGTCGAACGACATCACGTTCATGGTCTTGCCGGGGACGTCCCAGGTGATGATGCCAACGCCGTCGGCGTCTTTGGTCAGTGTAAAATCAGCCATTTTTCTTCTCCTGATCCCCGCCGTTACACACGTTCGATGATGGTTGCCGCGCCCATGCCGGATGCGATGCACAAGGTCGCCAGACCGGTTTCCTTGTCCTGGCGCTCCAGCTCGTCCAGCAGGGTGCCGATGATGATCGCGCCGGTGGCGCCCAGCGGGTGGCCCATGGCGATCGAGCCGCCATTGACGTTGACCAGCGCCGGATCGACGTCAAACGCCTGCTGGAACCGCAGAACGACCGAGGCAAAGGCCTCGTTGACCTCGAACAGGTCCAGATCGCTGATCTTCATGCCGGTTTCCGCCAGGATCTTTTCGGTCACCGGAACCGGGCCGGTCAGCATGATGGTCGGGTCGGTGCCGATCTTGGCGGTGGCCTTGATGCGGGCGCGCGGCTTCAGGCCGTATTTCTCGCCGAATTCCTTGTTGCCGATCAGAACAGCCGCCGCGCCATCCACGATACCCGAGCTGTTGCCGGCGTGGTGGATGTGGTTGATCTTTTCCAGATGCGGGTATTTCAGCATCGCCACCTTGTCGAAACCGGGCATCTGCTCGCCCATCATCTGGAACGAGGGGTTCAGCGCGCCGAGGCTCTGCATGTCGGTGCCGGGGCGCATATATTCGTCGCGGTCTAGAATGGTCAGGCCGTTGCGGTCTTTCACCGAGATCACCGACTTGGCAAAGCGGTTCTCTTCCCACGCCTTGGCCGCGCGTTTCTGCGACTCGACGGCCAGCGCGTCTGCATCGTCGCGGCTGAAACCGTATTCGGTGGCGATGATGTCGGCCGAGATGCCCTGAGGGACGAAATAGGTCTCCATCGCCAGCGACGGATCGACCGCGATGGCGGCGCCGTCGCTGCCCATGGGCACGCGGCCCATCATCTCGACGCCACCGGCGATATAGGCCTCGCCCGCGCCGCCCTTGACCTGGTTGGCGGCCAGGTTCACGGCCTCCATGCCGGATGCGCAGAACCGGTTGATCGCCAGACCGGGGATCGATTCATCCAGGTCCGAGGCCAGAACCGCGGACCGCGCCAGGCAGCCGCCCTGTTCCATTACCTGGGTGACGTTGCCCCAGATCACGTCCTCGACGGCGTGGCCTTCCAGGTTGTTGCGTTCCTTGATGGCGTTCAGGGCCACCGCCGACAGGCGCACCGAGGTCACCTCGTGCAGGCTGCCGTCCTTGCGGCCCTTGCCGCGCGGGGTGCGCAGGGCATCATAAATGTAAGCTTCGGTCATACTTCTCTCCTCAAGCTCGATCCGACGGATTGCCGGGCATCAGGTCATAGGGGTGTTTCCAGCCGGGCTGCTCGGACAGGCGGGTCAGCCAGGCGTCGATATGGGGCCATTCGGCACGGTCAAAGCCGAACGGTTCGGGGTAATACAGGTAGCCGCAGCAGCTGAGATCGGCGTTGGTCACGCTGTCGCCGACGATCCAGTCGCGTCCCTCAAGATGCGCGTTCAGCACCTGATAGGCGGCTTTCAGTCGGCCCTGGTTGAAGGCGAGCACATCCGGGTTGCGGTGCTGTTCGGGCAGAAAGTTGATCAGGAACCGGGTCATGCCAGCCATCGAGCTGAACTTGTGGTTGTCCCACAGCACCCAGCGCAGGATGTCATAGTTCTCTTCCCGCGTCTTGCCGCCGAATTTCCCGGACTTCTCGGTGACATAGGCCTGAATCGCGCCCGACTGGCTGGTCCGGAAATCTCCGTCGATCAACACCGGCGCTTCGCCCATTTCGTTGACTTCGGCGCGGTATTCGGGGGTTCGGGTCTGGCCGTTGAAGAAATCGACAAAGACCGGCTGCCATTCCAGCCCCGACATCTCAAGTGCCAAGGCAGCCTTGTATGAGTTTCCGCTTTCTCCGAAGCAATGCAGTTTTATCGTCATGCACTCACCCCTCCCAAGGCGGTTTGTACGGTTTTCGTCACGCACGTGTTTCAAGAAAGACCTGTCTCGCGGGCCGCAGCCGCGTTCGGACTTGTCTTGCTGAAAACACGCCGGGCCTGGGCCAGGCATCGGGGTCGTTTAGCGTTTGCGCGCCTCAAGCTCGGAATTGAAGATGCGCAGCCGGTGGGTCAGGTTCTCCTCGTCGATCACGCTGTTGAAATTCTCGAACAGGAATGACAGCGCCTCTCCTTCGTCCAGCCCGGCCTCGCGGGCAAAACTCTTGAGTTTTCGATACCCGTCCTCGGTCATGGCGACGGGAAAGCGGCGGGTCAGGCGAAAGCGTTTGGGCATGTCAACTCCTTGGTGAGCGCTGGTTCCGGGCGGGGTCGCCCGGAACCAGACTGGGATCAGAAGTTCGCCGCGTCCAGTGCCATCACCGTGTCGGCGCCGGTCTGGATCCGCGCGAGGTGCATGCCCGTGGCCGGCAGACGGCGCGCCATGTAGTAGCGGCCGGTGGCGATCTTGGTTTCGTAGAAGTCCTTGTCGGACGCACCGGCATCCAGCGCTTCTTGCGCGGCCTTGGCCATCTGAGCCCACATCAGGCCCAGGCAGACATGACCGAACATGTGCATGAAGTCATACGAGCCCGACAGAGCGTTGTTCGGGTTGGTCATGCCGTTCTGCATGAAATACATGCCGGCGGCCTGCAGGTCCTTCGAGGCGGCCTTCAGCGGTTCGATGAACGCCTTGTCATAGGCTTGGTCCTTGCCGCTGTTTTCCTTGCAGAAGGTTTTGACCATGTCGAAGAAGGCCATGACATGCTTGCCGCCGTCCTGCGCCAGCTTGCGGCCGACCAGGTCCAGCGCCTGAACGCCGTTGGCCCCTTCGTAGATCATGGCGATGCGGGCGTCGCGGGTGTATTGCGACATGCCCCATTCCTCGATGTAGCCATGGCCGCCATAGACCTGCTGGGCCTGAACGGTCATGTCGTAACCCTCATCGGTCAGGAAGCCCTTGATGACCGGGGTCATCAGCGAGATCAGCCCGTCGGCATCCTTGTCACCCGAACGGTGCGCCTTGTCGATCAGGGTCGCGCCCCACAGGATGAAGGCCCGCGCGCCTTCCACAAAGCTTTTCTGGTCCATCAGGTTGCGGCGGATGTCGGGATGTACGATCAGCGGATCGGCCGGGCCGTCGGGATTCTTGGCGCCGGTCACGTCGCGGCCTTGCAGGCGGTCCTTGGCGTATTCCAGCGCGTTCTGATAGGCGGCTTCGGCCTGAGCCAGACCTTGCATGCCGACACCCAAACGCGCTTCGTTCATCATGGTGAACATGGCGCGCATGCCCTTGTGTTCCTGACCCAGCAGCCAGCCGGTTGCGCCGTCATAGTTCATCACGCAGGTCGAGTTGCCGTGGATGCCCATCTTTTCTTCGATCTTGCCGACCGAAACGCCGTTGCGCTCACCCAGGCTGCCGTCTTCGTTCACCAGGAACTTGGGGACGATGAACAACGACACGCCCTTGATGCCCTCGGGGCCGCCGGGGATCTTGGCCAGCACCAGGTGGATGATGTTGTCGGCCATGTCGTGATCGCCGGACGAGATAAAGATCTTCTGGCCGGTGATCTTGTAGCTGCCATCACCCTGCGGCTCGGCCTTGGTGCGCATCAGGCCCAGATCGGTGCCGCAATGCGGCTCGGTCAGGTTCATGGTGCCGGTCCATTCACAGCTGACCATCTTGGGCAGATATGTGTCTTTCTGCGCATCGGTACCATGCGCCAGGATGGCTGAGGCCGCGCCGTGGGTCAGGCCCTGATACATCGTGAAGGCCTGGTTCGCGGCCGAGAACATCTCGCCCACGGCCGTGCCAAGAACATAAGGCATGTTCTGGCCGCCATATTCCTCGGGCATGTCCAGACCGGTCCAGCCGCCTTCCTTGACCTGCTCGAACGCATCCTTGAACCCGGTCGGGGTGTAGACGACGCCGTTTTCCAACCGGCAGCCTTCGGTGTCGCCGACCACGTTCAGCGGGTGCAGCAGGTTGACGGCGACCTTGCCGGCCTCTTCCAGAACGGCGCCCGTGAACTCGGGCTCCAGCTCATTGTAGCCCGGAATATCCGAGGCCGAGATTTTCAGAACGTCATGCAGAACGAATTGCGTGTCTTTGGTAGGCGCGTTGTAAACGGGCATTTGAAGCTCCCTTAATTCAGATGTCCGGGTGGCAGGCGGGCGAGGAGTTACTCGGCCGCCTTCTTTTCCTGTTTCATCGAGGCGATGACCTTCTCGCCCCAGCGCAACTGCTCCTTCAGATCGTCAATGGCCTGAGTCAGTTCCTCGCGGCGGGCTTCCATGTCCGCCAGACGTTCGCACGCGATTTCATAGGTGCGGGTCATCTGGGTCAGTTGCTGGTCGCCGACATGGTACAGATCCAGAAGCTGTCGAATCTCTTCCAGGCTGAAACCAAAGCGTTTGCCGCGCAGGATCAGCTTGAGTCGCGCCCTGTCACGTTTGGTGAACAGCCGTTTCTGGCCCTCACGGATCGGAAACAAAAGCTCTTTGGCTTCGTAGAACCGCAAGGTCCGCGGCGTGACGTCATAGGTCTCGCACATCTCGCGGATGGTCATAAGATCTTCGGTCATTGGTCACCCTCTCGTCGCTGGCGTCATGAGAAAGTTGCGCAGTCGATGGCCGCTTTACAACATGAGATTGACGTTTACGTAATCCAGACGCTGCGTCACAAAGAAATTGACGTAACTTCCGGTCGCGTAAAGCGGCGGGTTGGCAATTTTCTTTCCGTTGGGTCAGCCAAATCCACTGTACCGGCGCGGTTCGAAGCCGACGGGCAGGCGGCAGGGCGCCAGCCGAAAAATGCAGATTTCCGGTGTAATGAAGGATGGATTTGGGGGCTCGAACTGGCCGATTTAGGTCAGGGAGTTGGCCGTTTGATCGCGAAGGCGCTGCAACTCGTCCATAGCTTCGTCCAGTTGCTGACGCTGCTGACGCAGCTCTTCCATCTGGCGGTCGGCCATTTCGATAAAGGTAGCCATCTGGGCCTTGTTGCCTTGATCTTCGTAGATCAACAACCACTGCCGGATTTCCTCAAGTGGAAACCCGAACTTTCGGCCACGCATGATCAGCTTCATCCGCGCACGCTCGCGCGGACCGTAAAACCGGGACCGTCCTTCCCGGTCTGGCTGCAGCAGCTCGATATACTCGTAGTAGCGCAGGGTGCGCGGAGTCACGTCGAACTCGGCGCACATCTCTTTGAATGACAAACGCTTGTCGGACATTCCTGTTCTCCTCGGTTGCAACCTAGGGCGTTGTGCGGACAAGCGCAACAGGCGGGCTTGCCCTTTGCGCGCAGAGCAGATCATAAAGGGGCAGGACAACAGGACTGAACCTCATGGTCGACAAGACAGTACTCGCCCGCCAGTTCATCGAGGCGATCCCCCATGCGCGGGCCCTGGGCCTGACGCTGACCCATATCGGCGAGGGTGAGGCCGAGATCACCATGCCTTACAACGAGGATCTGATCGGCGATCCCCGCACTGGCGTGATTCACGGCGGGGCTGTGTCGGCCAGCCTGGATACTTGCTGCGGGGCTGCGGTCATGAGCCACCCGGCCGCGCCCGGCGGCACAGCCACCATCGACCTGCGCATCGACTACATGCGCGCCGCAACGCCCGGCCAGACGATCACCACCCGCGCGACCTGCTATCACATCACGCGCAACGTGGCCTTCGTGCGCGCAACCGCGATGGACGACGAACAGGATCGCCCGGTGGCCACCGCCTCGGGCGCCTTCACGGTCGAGGGGAAGTGAGATGGCAAGACCCCGTCCCGAACCGATGCAGGTGGTGAAACAGCGCCGCGACGCGGCCCTCAAGGCGCTGGTCGAGGGGGTCCCGTATATCCGGTTCCTCAACATCAGCTTCGACCGGCGCGGAGACGAACTGACCGGAGTTCTGAATTTCGACGAAAAGCTGATCGGCAACCCATTCCTGCCAGCGATTCATGGGGGCGTCACGGCGGCCTTTCTCGAGGTGACGGCGGTGATCACGCTCAGCTGGGAGCACCTGTTCCCGCGCATCGAAAGCGGTGAGATTGACGCCGAGGACATCATCTCCGATCACAGTATCCGCTTTCCCAAAACCATCGACTTTACGGTGGACTACCTGCGCTCGGGCCTGCCGCGCGATGCCTATGCGCGCGCCTTCATCAGCCGGGCAGGGCGGCGGTACGCCTCGGTGCGCGTCGAGGCCTGGCAGGACAACCACGCCAAGCTGTTCGCGCAGGCCACAGGGCATTTCCTGATGCCGCAAGAGCCTTCGGCCAAGGGCTGAGCAAAATGCGGGACGCCTCGGCACCCATTACGCACAGACGGGTGCTGAAGATCGCGGTGCCGATTGTGCTGTCCAACGCGACGGTGCCGATTCTGGGCGCTGTGGATACCGGCGTGGTCGGCCAGATGGGGCAGGCCGCCCCGATCGGCGCGGTTGGCATTGGCGCGGTCATTCTGGCCACGATCTATTGGGTGTTCGGTTTTCTGCGCATGGGCACGACCGGTCTGGCCGCACAGGCCCGAGGCGCGGGAGACACGGCCGAAACCGGTGCTCTGCTCATGCGCGGTCTGCTCTTGGGTGGCGCGGCTGGGCTGTTCTTTATCGTGGCGCAGGTGGCGGTATTCGCAGGGGCGTTCGCGCTGTCGCCCGCCAGCCCCGAGGTCGAGGCGCTGACGCGCAAATACCTCGAGATTCGGATCTGGGGCGCGCCGGCGACCATTGCGCTTTATGCCGTGACGGGGTGGCTAATCGCGGTCGAGCGCACGCGCGGCGTGTTCGTCCTGCAGGTTTGGATGAACGGGCTGAACATCCTGCTGGATTTGTGGTTCGTACTGGGTCTGGGCTGGGGCGTTGAAGGTGTGGCGGTGGCCACGCTGATTGCCGAATGGACGGGTCTGGCGCTGGGTTTGTGGTTGTGTCGCGATGCTTTCGGGGGCAATCAATGGCGCGACTGGGCGCGGATCTTCGACCCCGCCCGCCTGCGCCGGATGATGCAGGTCAATGGCGACATCATGATCCGGTCGGTCCTGCTGACCGGGTCCTTCACCACCTTTCTGTTCGTGGGCGCCGATCTGGGCGACGTGACGCTGGCCGCCAACCAGGTGCTGCTGCAGTTCCTGGAAATCACCGCCTTTGCGTTGGACGGGTTCGCCTTTTCTGCCGAGGCGCTGGTGGGCAGCGCCGTTGGGGCCAAGGACCGATACCAGGTCCGGCGCGCCTCGGTCATGGCGTCGCAATGGGGCGTCGGTGGGGCTCTGGTGCTGGGGGCCACGTTTTTTGTGGCAGGGCCCGCATTGATCGACCTGATGGCCACCGCGCCCGAGGTGCGGATCACGGCGCGCGAATACCTGATCTGGGCGGCGCTGGCCCCGGTGGTCGGTGTTGCCAGCTGGATGTTCGACGGCATCTACATCGGCGCCACCTGGACCCGCGCCATGCGCATCGCCATGATCCAGTCGGTGGCAATCTATGTGGTGGCGCTGTTCCTGCTGGTGCCGACCATGGGCAATCACGGGCTGTGGGCCGCGCTGATGGTGCTGAACACCGCCCGCGCGGTGACGCTGGGCCTGCGCTACCCCCGGCTCGAGGCGCAGGTGGCCTAGAGCAGGGTCAGCAGGGTCTCGGGCGGGCGACCGATTGCGGCCTTGTCGGTGGTGATCCCGATGGGGCGTTCGATGAGGATCGGGTTCTCGGCCATGGCGTGAACCAAGGCCTCTTCGGGTGTTTCCCTACTCAGCCCCAGTTCCTTGAACCGCGCCTCGCCCCTGCGCATCATCTCGATCGCCGGGATGCCCAACCGGGACAGCACCGCGCGCAGCTCATCCGCGCTGGGCGCGTCCTCGAGGTATCTGCGAACGGTGACTTCGGCGCCGCGGTCCTGCAGCAGGGCCAGCCCGGCGCGCGATTTTGAACAGCGTGGGTTGTGCCAGTATTCGATCACAGCCAATCCTCTCGTTTGCTGCCGACGGCGTCGGCCACCGACTTGAACCCGTCCCGCGCCAGCAGGGCGTCCAGCCCCCGCGCGATCTCGGCCGCCAGTGACAGGCCGCCATAGACCATCGCGGTATAGAACTGCACGGCCGAGGCCCCGGCGCAGATTTTGGCATAGGCCTGTTCGGCCGTGCCGATGCCACCCACGCCGATCAGCGGGATCTGCCCGTCGGTCAACTGGCTCAGCCGAGCCAGAACGCGGGTCGATTTCTCGAACAGGGGCGCGCCCGACAATCCGCCGGCCTGATCCTTGTGCAGGCTGCGCAGCCCTTCGCGCGACAAGGTCGTGTTGGTGGCGATGACACCGTCGATGCCCGTGTCACGGGCGACATCGGCGATGTCCCGCAGTTCGTCATCCGTCAGGTCGGGGGCGATCTTCAGAAACACCGGGACCCGCCGCGCCAAGGCATCGCGGGTGTCCAGCACACCTGCCAGCAGGGCGCTCAGCGCTTCTTTCCCCTGCAGGTCGCGCAGCTTTTCGGTGTTGGGTGACGAGACATTCACCGTGGCGAAATCCAGCCATTGCCCGCAATGGGCCAGCACATGCGCAAAATCCCGCGCCCGGTCGGTGCTGTCTTTGTTGGCGCCCAGGTTCAGGCCGATCACCGCGTCCTTGGGGCGGTGCGCCAGACGCCGGGCCATCGCCTCCATCCCTTCGTTGTTGAAGCCGAACCGGTTGATGGCGGCGCGGTCCTCGGTCAGTCGGAACAGGCGCGGCTGGGGGTTGCCTGGCTGCGGGCGCGGTGTGACGGCACCCACCTCGATAAACCCAAAGCCTGCGCGTGACAGCGGGCCCAGAACCTCGCCATTTTTGTCGAACCCGGCGGCCAGCCCCACCGGGTTGGGCAGGTCCAGCCCGGCAAGTTGCGTGCGCAAGCGCGTCGAGGTGACGGGACCGGGCGCCGGGGTCAGACCCGTTTTCAGCGCCTTGATCGACAGGCCGTGCGCGGTTTCTGGGTCCAGGCGATGTAGCGCGGCCAGGGCCAGTTTCTCGGTCAGTTTCATCCGAAGGACGCTCCGGTTGGGGTAGGGGCGGTGCGGATCAGGCGCGAGTCGGCCACAGCCGCCTGCCGGTGAATGACCGCCGCGCGATAGGCCGGGTGGGTCACCATCTCCAGAAACGCATGGGCCGAGGGGTAACGGGCGATGAACATCTCGTCCCACGCTTCGCCCTGCGGGCCGATCAGCGTTGTTTTGAACGTGCCGCGCCAGATGATCGAGGCCCCCAGCCGCGCGATGATTGGGGCGGTTTCGGCCCCATACCGGCGATAGGCTTCTGCGCCGCTGAGCCCCGCGCCGACCAGGTCGTGGCCTGCGGGATAGTCGGCCTTGGCGCGGAACCGCACAAGGTTCAACATTTCGATCGGGTGGTCGCGGTCCAGCGCCTTGAACGCCTCGAACTGGGCGCGGTCGGGGTCGACATGGCCGGTCATTGCATCTCCTTGGGGAAGAGGTGCGCGCCGTTTTCCAGCGGCAGCGGCTTGGCCCAGACCACATCCGCCAGGCGCATGTTGCGATAGAGATGTGGGAACAAGGCCCCGCCGCGCGAGACCTCCCATTTCAGATCATCGCCCATTTTCTGGGCATCGCAGGCCACGAGGGTCAGGTTTTCGGCCCCGGCAAAGTGCTTGGCCGCGGTTTCCGCCGCCTGTTCTGCGGTGGAAAAATGAACGAACCCATCCGCCACATCGACCGGCGCGCCCCGGGTTTCGCCCTGTGCCTGCAGAGCCGCCCATTCTTCGGCCCGGAATATCTTATAGATCAGCATGGCGCCGTGATGCCCCGCGCGCGGGATGGAATCAAGCCGCATTTCCCCCTTTGACTCTTTGTCGCCCTCGGCGCACGATCCTGACAATCAATAACAGGGAGTTTCAAATGATTACCCGTTTCCTGACATCCGTGGCGGCCCTTGGTCTGACTGCAGGCATGGCGGCGGCCGACTACAAGCTGACCATTCTGCACACCAACGACTTCCATTCCCGGTTCGAGCCGATCAACAAATATGACAGTGGCTGTGGCGCCGAGGACAATGCCGAGGGCAAATGCTTCGGCGGTTCGGCGCGACTGGTGACCGCGGTCAACGACGCCCGCGCGCGGGCCGAAAACTCGATCCTCGTGGACGGCGGCGACCAGTTCCAAGGGTCCTTGTTCTATACCTACTACAAGGGCAAAGTCGCGGCCGAGTTCATGAACAAGCTGGGCTATGACGCGATGACCGTGGGGAACCACGAATTCGATGATGGCCCCGAGGTTCTGGCCGGTTTCGTCGATGCGGTCGAATTTCCGATTCTGATGTCGAATGCGAACATCGAGAACGAGGAACTTCTGACTGACCGGATCAAGAAATCGACCGTGATCGAAGTGGGTGGAGAGAAGATTGGCCTGATCGGCCTGACCCCCGAAGACACCGACGAGCTGGCCTCACCCGGTCCGAATGTCGTGTTCTCAGATCCTGTTCCGGCGGTTCAGGCCGAGGTGGACAAGCTGACGGGGGAAGGCATCAACAAGATCATCGTGCTCAGCCATTCGGGCTATGGCGTCGACCAGCGGGTCGCGCAGGAAACCACGGGTGTTGACGTGATCGTGGGCGGACACTCGAACACCTACCTGTCGAACACTTCGGACAAGGCCGCCGGGCCGTACCCGACCGTGGTGAACGGGGTGCAGATCGTTCAGGCCTATGCCTACGGCAAGTTCCTGGGCGAGCTGAACGTGACCTTCGATGACGACGGCAACGTGGTTCAGGCGGTCGGTGAGCCGCTGATCATGGACAACACCGTGACCGAGGATCAGGCTGCCCTGGATCGCATCGCAGAACTGGCCAAGCCGCTGGACGAGATCCGCAACAAGGTCGTGGCCAACGCCGCGGCTCCGATCGAAGGTGATCGGTCGATCTGCCGCGTGCAGGAATGCGAGATGGGTAACCTGGTGGCCGATGCCATGCTGGCGCGGGTCGCCGATCAGGGCGTTCAGATCGCCATCGCCAACTCGGGTGGCTTGCGCGCCTCGATCGACGCGGGCGACGTGACCATGGGCGAGGTGTTGACCGTTCTGCCCTTCCAGAACACGCTCTCGACCTTCGAGATCAGTGGGCAGGGTATCATTGATGCGCTGGAAAACGGCGTCAGCCAGGTAGAAGAGGTCAAGGGTCGCTTTCCGCAGGTGGCAGGGCTGAAATTCACCTGGGATCCGTCGGTTTCCCCCAACGAAGGCCGCGTGACCGAGGTCATGGTGGCCGAGGGTGATGGCTATGTACCAATTGATCCGGCCAAGACCTATCTGGTGGTGACCAACAACTATGTCCGCAACGGTGGCGACGGGTACAAGATGTTCTCTGGCGAGGACAAGAATGCCTATGACTTCGGTCCCGATCTTGCGGATGTGACCGCGGAATACCTTGCGGCCAATGCACCTTACACGCCCTATCTGGATGGACGTATCCAGCAGAAGTGATTGCTGACACAAAGAAAGAAAAGGCCGCATCCCCGGATGCGGCCTTTTTTGTTGGGTTTCGGCTTAATCGAATTCGTACTCGGGCCACAGTTCGGGGTCGAAACCGTCCAACATGGGCCGGATATAATCCGCAACCTGACGCCAGCCGCCAACCGATTTGGTCGAGATTTTGTTGCGCACTTGGTCGATACTGGCCGTACGCACCTGTTTCTTGTTTTCTTCCGGGTGCATCATGCTTTCGCGCCATTCGATCCCGCAGAATTCTGCAACCTGCTTGCTGTAGGTCTCGGGATCGGCCACCAGTTTTTCGTAGGGCACCGTCAGGATGCGATCACCGAAGATGGCGTCCCAATGCTGCATGTAGCGGCGATACATGTTGGCCGAGTGCGCGATCGAGTTCAGGTTCGATGCGTACCGCATACCGGCCGCGGGAAAACGCCGGATCCATTTCGACAGGCCGACGTCCCGAGGGTCACGCAGCATGTTGATGATCTTGGCGTTGGGGAACGCTGCCAAAAGAAAACCAACCCGCTGGTAGTTGTGCGGCATTTTGTCGACGAAAGCGATCGAGCTCTCGGGGATCGGGGGCATCAACTCGCGGAAATGCTTGGCGAATTCCGCAGCTTCGGCGTCCGAGAATGCCTTCTTTTCGTTCGAGTATGGCGCCGAAAGGTCGGTTGCGAGGGTCAGCTCTCCACATCCCGCGATGTCGGGGGCGGAACTCAGCATCATTTCCATCAAGGTGGTGCCCGACCGAGGCTGTCCGATCACGAAAATCGGCAGGGGCATTTCCTCGATCCCGGAACTTGGGACCGACGCGCTGTCGGGGAACAGGCCGCAGATTCGGCGTAGTTTGCGCTCTTCTTCTTCGAAATCGTATGGGTTTTCGTCGTGCTGCACCCTGTTTGCGACTGCAAACTGCGCGAGGGCGGCCTCCAGCCCACCGATCTTCGATTGAAGCTGTGCCAGCGTGAACTCCAGAGTCGAATTGGGATGTTTCCGCTTTGCGATCGCAGCCTCGACCCGGGGCAACAATGCTTCGGCCTGTTCGGCGTCTACCATCGACGACAATTGGAACAACGCCGATGCGTGATACGGATCCTTGTCCAAAACACGCCACAAAATGTCAGTACAGCCCTTCTTGTCGCCAGCCTGGTGCAGGTCCACCGCTCGGCGGAAGGCGATTTCGATGCTGTCGGGATCCAGCTCGTATGCACGCGCAATATCGGCCGAGGCCGCATCCACGAAGCCGACGCGCCCATAGGCCCTGCTGCGGGTGGACAGCAGCTTGGGGTTGTCTGGATCGGTCATCAGGCGCTTGGTGGCGTTCTCGATGATGCTGCGCCAGTTCTTGCCCTTGAGCGTGATTTCATCGATCACCCGGACGATCTCGCGGTTGCCGGGCATCTTTTCGGCCATCTTTTCGGCATAGGCCAACGCTCGCGCGATCTGGCCGGTCTGCATCAGGGCATTCGCGATGTTTTCGACGAATTGCGGGTCGTCCGGTTTCAGGCGGGCGGCTTCCTGGAAATGCGGCAGCGATTTCTTGTACTGCTTCATCTCGGTCAGAACGAACCCGGCAATCGCGTGGTAGTCCGCGTCATTCGGGAATTTCTTGATGCCGAGCGTAGCTTTCTTCAGAGCCTGAGGAAGCTTGCCGGAGTCCAGATCCGCCACCGCCTTGGCCTTGAGGGAATTTGGTGCTTGATTTGTCATCTGACTGCGCGAGACCCTGTGCCTGATTGAAACTTTTGTTGTTGGTTCATTACCCATGTGCGGACGGTTTGCAATAACTCTTCCCAACGATGCCATGGCGCAGCTGTTTGCTGCGCGGCCATCAAACGCATTGCCGGACGTGCCCAACTACAACATCTGCCCGACAAATCAGGTGCATGTCGTGCGCGCCGGAGAGGGAGGGCGGCAATTGGACCCGCTGCGATGGGGTTTCTTGCCACATTGGTACAAAACCCAAAATGACGGTCCGCTGCTGATCAACGCGCGCGCCGAAACTCTGGCCCAGAAGCCGGCCTTTCGCGCAGCCTGCCGCGATCGGCGTTGTCTGATCGTGGCCACGGGTTTCTACGAATGGACCAAGACACAGGACGGTGCGCGGCTGCCTTGGTACTTTTACCGCAGCGATGGTGCGCCCATCGCCTTTGCCGGGATTTGGCAGAACTGGGGCGAGGGCGAGGCGCGGCAGGCGACCTGCGCGATCGTCACGACCGCAGCCAACGACAATGTGCGTGCGGTGCATCACCGGATGCCGTTGATCATCGAACCGGCGGATTGGGCCTTGTGGCTGGGCGAGGTCGGCAAGGGGGCAGCCCGCCTGATGAAACCCGGCGCCGAGGATGTGTTGCAGTTTCACAGGGTCGGCACGGCCGTAAACTCCAACCGGGCCAGCGGGCCGGACCTTATCGCGCCCGAAGCCGATGAATGACATCAGCGGGGCCTTCTTTTCTTTTGCCATCCTGCGCGCTAAACCCCTGTCATGGCCCTGAAATTCTCAAACCTGCCGCAGCTGTACGCGCATCCGTTCGATACGATCATCGATGTGCGCAGCCCGGCAGAGTTTGCCGAGGACCATCTGCCCGGCGCCATCAACCTCCCGGTTCTGGACAATGAGGAACGCGCATGTGTCGGCACGATCTACGTTCAGCAGAGCCCGTTTCTGGCGCGCAAGCTGGGGGCCGCGTTGGTGTTCCGCAACGCCGCCACCCATATCGAGACGCAACTCAGCCACCACGAGGGCGGTTGGCGACCTCTGGTCTATTGCTGGCGCGGCGGTCAGCGTTCGGGATCCTTCACTTGGATGCTGCAGCAGATCGGCTGGCGAGCCGAGGTGATCGAGGGCGGATACCGCAGCTATCGGCGTCTGGTGAAGCAGTACCTCTACGATGACCCGCTGCCGTTCAAGCTGGTGGCGTTGGATGGCTACACCGGCACTGCAAAAACGGAACTTCTGGCCCAGTTGCAAACGCGCGGGGTGCAGGTTCTGGATCTCGAAGCGTTGGCCAATCACCGCGGTTCGCTGCTGGGCGAGCAACCCGGCGGACAACCCAGCCAGAAAGCGTTCGAATCTGCCTTGGCTTCGGCCATGTGCGCCCTTGATCCGGCACGGCCCGTATTGGTCGAGGCCGAGTCGTCAAAAATCGGTTCGTTGATCCTGCCCCCAGCGGTCTGGCAGAGCCTGTGCCAAGCGCCGCGAATACTTGTCACGGCAGATATCGAGGCGCGAACGGACTATCTGGTCGCTGCCTATGACGACATTCTGTCTGATGCCGAGCGTTTGCGGGACCGCCTGTCGCCGCTGCGGTTTCACCGGGGGCATGATGTCGTGGATGCGTGGATGGCTCAGATTGCCGAGGGCAACAAGACGGCCCTGACGCGCGCCTTGATGGAGCAGCACTATGACCCGGCTTACGAAAAGTCGCGGAGAAACCACCAGTTTGATGTGATCGCGCGCGTGCATGCCGCGTCCTTGACCACGGACGGGCTGGATCAGGTCGCGTCGGAAATCGAAGGGGTTGTGGTTCAGCTCTGAAGGCGCAGGCCGGGTGTGTCGCTCAATACTCCGATGACTGCAGCCGGGTAACCAGCGGCACGCAAATGGTCGCAGATTTTTCGTGCGTCGTCGGCCGAAACGGCAGCCAGCAACCCACCTGCGGTTTGAGGATCGAACAGCAGATCGGCCTTGCCGCCGATTGGAACTTCGGGCGCGATGGAACGATTGTCGTTGAACAAGCTGGACCGGAGCCCTTGCTGGCTAAGCTCCAGGGCACCCGCCATGACCGGGACTGCGTCGAGGTTCAGGACTGCGCCGCAGTTGGATGCCTCGCACAGTCCAACGAGATGCCCGGCCAGTCCGAACCCGGTGACGTCGGTCATGGCATGGGCCTGGGCCAGAATGCGTGCGGCGTCACCCTGCGGCTGCGTCATGTGGTCATAGGCGGCCACTACCCACTCGCCGTTGGCTTGCCCAGCCATTTCCGCGGCCATCAGGACTCCGCTGCCAATCGGTTTGGTCAGGATCAACACATCACCGGGCCGCCCGCCGGACAGGGTGATCGGATCAGACTGGCACAAACCTGTGATGGTGAAGCCGATGGTAAGCTCATCGCCCATCGAGCTATGGCCGCCGACGATCTCAGCCCCGGCGCCGCGCATGACTTCGGTCGCGGTTTGCATGATTTCAGCCATGGTGCGGTGTTGCAGCTGGGAGGACATGCGCGGCAGGATCAGTGTGGCCGTCGCGGCCTGTGGGGTCGCACCCATCGCCCAGATGTCCCCCAGTGCGTGAATGGCCGCGATGCGGGTCATCAGAACAGGGTCCGGAACGACACTGCGCAAATGATCTGACGTCAGCACCTGCCGGACGCCTCCAAAGGTCAACACCGCTGCATCATCGCCGGGCAGGGGTGTGATATCTGGACGGTCGGATCGCTGTACCGCGGATAGCGCGGCCTGCAAGGCGCCGCGACCTACCTTGGCGCCGCAACCGCCGCACATGGGCTTGTCGCCCAGAGCATCGCGCAGTCCATCCGCATGGTGACGGGGAATTGCGGGGGCTGACATCTGGGGCAGCTCACGAAAGCGACGCATGAACTTCTGGTCGATATGGTTTTTCCACCGCCACATCACAGGTCCGCTGAATGACGTCCCAAAGCGCTCGGCCAGTGCCGAGCGTTCCCCCAGCGAGACCAGCTTCAGGTAATCCTTCTGCGGCTTGTACCGGCGCATGGTTCCAGCCCCGAGAGCTGCGCGCAGGTTGTTGAAGAGAACGGGAGCCTCTCGTACGGCAAAGACGCCAGCCTTGGGGCGCGGCGTGTCATCCAGATGAGCGCAGTCGCCGACTGCGAAGACCGATGGATCGCTGGACTGCAAATACCCGTTCACTCGGATAAAGCCGTCTTGCAGGTCCAGTCCGGTCAGACCGATCCAGTCATAGGGGCGGGCGCCCGCCGCGCCAGTTGTGAAATCGGCCGTGATGTGACGCCCATCGGTCAGTTGCACGCCTTCGGGTGTGATTTGCGCAATTTTGGCCTGTTCGATGCAATCGATGCCAAGCTGTTCCATCGCCCGCCGAATGGTCTGGGCGGCCTTGGGGTTTATCGCGGTCAGAATTTGCGCCTTGTCGATCAGAGTGACCGTTGCTTGCCGACCCTTGGCGCGCAGAGCATGGGCCATGGCCATCGCCAGTTCGACGCCCGCTACACCGCCGCCAATGACCGCCACCGAAGCGGGGTCGGTTGTCTCCAGGTACTGGGCCCATTTTGCGGCAAAGGGACCAAGAGGTTTTGCAGGGATGGCATGTTCCGTGAACCCGGGCAAAGACGGCATGTCCGATGTGATTCCGACATTGATTGAGGCGACATCGAAAGCGACATCAGGGTGATCGGCCACATTCAACAGCCGCCGGTTCAGGTCCAGGCCGATCGCGGCACCCAGAATGATCCGGGCCCCCGCAAACCGTGCCAGCCGGATAAGATCGATGTCCAGGTCGCGGCGCGCGTAGTGCCCCGCGACATATCCGGGCAACATCCCGGAATAGGGCGCGGTCGGGCCAGGATTGATCACGGTCAACCGCGCGCCGGGTAGGGGGTTCATCCCCCATTTCCGAAGGAAAAGCGCGTGCGTATGACCTCCGCCCACCAGAACCAGATCGCGGGTAAGTGGCAACGAAGGTGTTTTCATGAAGTCAGTTCGCGCTGTGATCCGGGACGTCTTCGACCTGCTCGACCGCGTGGGTGGCCCAGAGCTTGTCTTCGCCCGCGTCCGGCAGATCTTCGGGGGCTTCATGGCGATGAATGTGCCACTTGGCAATGAACAGAGCCGTGATCGGAGCCGTCAGAAACAGGAACAGCGTGATCAGCAGTTCATGCATGGAAAGGCGCTGCTCGATCAGGATCGAATGAAAGATCGAGGCCAGCAACACACCGCCCACGCCCAGCGTGGTGGCTTTGGTCGGGGCGTGCAGCCGCGACATCGGATCCTTCAGCTTGATCATGCCGAATGACCCGACAAAGCCGAAAATCCCTGAAACGATCAGGAAAAATGCAATCAGAAGCTCGAAGATGAATTCCATGGCGGCCTCACTCGATGATGTTGCCGCGCAGCATAAAGCGCGCATAGGCCACGGTCGAAACAAAGCCCAGCATGGCAATGATCATGGCGGCTTCGAAAAAGATCTCGGTGCCCAGATGCAGGCCGTACAGGATCATTAGGGCGATGGTGTTGATCACCATCGTATCAAGGGCGAGCACTCGCGTCCCCACACCATCGGCGGTGATGATCCGCCACAGGCACATCATGATCGCGGCCCCAAAGCAGGCAAAGGCAAAATAGATTGCATATTCGATCATTCGAAAATCTCCTTCAGGCGGCGCTCGTAACGCTGCTTGATCTGGTCTCGTACCGCGCCCGGATCCGGAGCGTCCAGGCAATGGACCAGCAGACAATGCCCTTGGGCCGAGAGGTCGCAACTGACGGTGCCCGGAGTCATGGTGATGGTTCCAGCCAGTACCGTAATCGCTTCGGGTGTGCGCAGTTCCAGCGGGATTGAGATCCAGTTCGGCTGTCTGTCCGCGTCGCGTTTGAACAGGATGATGCGTGCCACGGTCACGTTGGCCACCACGATGTCCCACAGAACTACGATCATGTACTCAACGACCATGGGCCAGTTCCGCAGGACGGGCCGGTCGGGCCAGTAGGGTTGGGTGATGAAGGGAATGATGATCCCCAGAAGCAATCCAAACACCAACGAGTTCAGTGAGGGCGCGTTGGCCAACAGCACCCAGACCAGAGTCAGCAGGAAGCTCAGATGCGGGTGGGGGAATATCCGGCGCAGCAGTTTCATCAGTCTTCCCTTCCCAATACGGCCGAGATGTACTGTTCCGGCGCAAACAGTTGCGCGGCGGTCTTGCGAGTGTAGTCCAGCGAGGGCCCGGCGAACAGGGTCAGCAGGACGAGGCCCAGAACCACTCCGAACACCGAGGTGAACGCCAGCCCCGGCTGCGGTTCAGGCGCGGGCCGGTGCGGGGGTTCATCATCGTTGGTGGCCTCGGTTTCGGGTTCCGGTTCGATCTGGGTGCTGGCGTCATAGCTTTTCCAGAAGATCAGGGACCCGGCGCGAGCCAGTCCCACGATGGTGACGAAGGACCCGATCAGAACGACCGCCCAGACTGCGGTGGCATCCGGCGCATACCAAGACGCATCCAGCACCAGAAGCTTGCCGATGAACCCCGACAACGGCGGCATGCCCGCCATCGCTATGGCTCCTACGAAGAACAGCGCCGAGATCAGCCCGCTTTGCGGCATCGGCGGGCGGGGCGCAATGGCCCCTCCTCGACGTTCCATCACCAGATCGGCCACCAGGAACAGCAGTGCGGTCGCAAGGGTTGAATGGTAGACGTAGTACAGAGCGGCGGCTGTGGCCGTCTCGGTGAACAAGGAAATAGCCACCAGCAGCGTTCCCATCGAGGCGATGGCGCAAAACGCAACCATGCGCGCGATGTGCCGCGTGCCCAGAATACCGATCGAGCCGATGGCAAGGGTCACCAGCGCGGCAGGTTGTAGCCAGTCACCAACCAGTCCTTCGGTGACGGCAACATCCGGGCCGAATGCCAAAGTATAGACCCGCAGGATCGAATAGGCCCCCACCTTGGTCATGATCGCAAACAGCGCGGCAACTGGCAGCGGCGCGTTGGCATAGCTGGCCGGCAGCCAGAAATGCAGCGGCAGGACAGCGGCCTTGATGCAGAAGACCAGCAGCAGAAGAACCGCACCCACGCGCAACAGGGCGGTGTCTTCGACCGGAATTTCCGCGACGCGCACGGCCAGGTCGGCCATGTTCAGGGTACCGGTAACCGAATAGATCGTGCCCAATGCAAACAGGAACAGAGTTGACCCCAAGAGGTTGTAGGTGACGTATTGCACCCCGGCCTTCAGGCGTACCGCGCCGCCGCCATGGGTCATCAGGCCGTAGGAGGCGATCAGCAATACCTCAAAAAACACGAACAGGTTGAAAGCGTCGCCGGTCAGGAAGGCGCCGCAGACACCCATCAGCTGGAATTGGAACAGCGGATGAAAGTGGTTGCCGCGTTCGTCCCATCCGGACGCGATGGCGTACAGCACGACAGGCAAGGCCAGCAACGCCGTCAGCAACACCATCATCGCGGACAGTCGGTCAAGGACCAGAACAATGCCAAACGGGGCCGGCCAATCACCCAGCTCGTAGACATGAATCTCGCCGCCCGCTGCCTGCGCAGTGATGGTCAGTGCGATGCCGAGCAGACCCACCACACCGGCGACTGAAAAGATACGCTGCAGGTCCAGATGGTACCGCAGAACCATGATGATGAAGGGGGCCAGGATCGCGGGCAGGACGATCGGCGCAACGATCCAGTGGTTCATGCGTCTTCTCCTGCGTCATCCACGCTGTCCTGCGCGGCCATGTCTATATGGTCATCCTTCGACGACAGGTAGGCGCCCAGAGCGATCATCACGATCACAGCTGTCATCCCGAACGAGATCACAATCGCCGTCAGAACAAGGGCCTGCGGCAATGGATCGGTATAGGGAACCTCTTCGTATTTGTTCAGAACTGCAGGCGCGTTCACGGCCAGCCGTCCCGTGGCGAACAGGAACACGTTGACCGCATAGGTCAGCAGAGACAGGCCCAGGATGACCGGAAAGGTCCGACGGCGCAGGATCAGAAAGATCCCTGCGGCGGTCAGAACGCCAACGGCCGATGCGACGAGTGCTTCCATCAGCCCTGCTCCTTCGCTTTTTCTTGTTCTTCGGCCAGATCATCCCGCAACGGGTTGATGTCCATCGGGAATTCCTGCGCCATGCCCGGCCGCCACGCGAACCGCGACAGGCTGTCAAGAGCCAGCATTACGGCGCCCAGAACGGCCAGGAACACGCCTGTGTCGAACAGCATGGCCGTGGCCCATTCGAACTCTTCCAGCGGTGGCCAATGCAGATAGCCGAAATCGCTGGTCAGGAAGGGCCGCTCGTTGAACCAGGCGCCCAAACCCGTGGCTGCAGCGATCAAAACGCCCCAGCCGATTGTGCCATGGTAGTAGAACCGCTGCCGCTCGATCGCCCAGGTATAGCCACTGGCCATGTACTGCATCAGGAAGGCGATCGCGACCACCAGACCGGCGATGAACCCGCCTCCGGGCTGGTTGTGCCCCCGGAAGAAGATGTAGGCGCCCACCATAAGGGCGATCGGCATCATCACACGTGTGGCAACAACCATCATCAGCGGGTGTGAGTCACCTGACTGGGGCCAGTGCGGTTTGCGGTTCAGCAGGTAGGCGCGGACACTGGTGCCCAGCACGGCCTCGGTCAGGGCAAAGATGATCAAGGCCGCGATCCCCAGCACGATGATCTCGCCGAAGGTATCAAATCCCCGGAAGTCCACCAGGATCACGTTGACCACGTTGGTGCCTCCGCCACCCTTGTAGGAATTGGCCAGGTGGAACTCCGAAATCGTCGGGAAGGCGAAATCGCGCAGCATGAGCGCATAGATCAAGCCCCCGGCGCCGATACCGGCCACTACCGAAATGGCGGCATCACGCCAACGCCGTGCCGCGCTGCTGTCCCATGGGGTCTCGGTCGGCAGGAAATTCAGCGACAGCAGCAGCAGTATCATCGTGACGACTTCGACCGAGATCTGCGTCAGGGCTAGATCAGGCGCGGACAGATAGTTGAAGGCCATCGACACGATCAGGCCGACGACACCGATCAAAACAAGCGACAGCAAACGGTTCCGGTGGAACCACATGATGCCCATCGTCGCCACGATCAGGCACAGCCAGCCGATGATCGGAATGATTGGAGCCGGCAGCGGAACCCGCGTTTCCACGCCAATCGTGCCGGTCGAATAGGCATAGTATCCAAGGCCGACCGTAAAGGCGATCAGGATGATCGCATAGCGGCTGATGACACCGTTGTGCAGCTCGTCCGTGATCCACCGGCTGGCGGCGGTCAATCCGCCGATCACGGCGTCGAAGATGGTCTTGGCCTCGGGGCGGGGCAGGATATTCCAGACCTGCTCGCCGCGGCGGTGCAAAGCCAACAGGAAGAGGCCGCCAAAAGTTGCGACGATCGACATGTACAAGGCAGGCGTGAACCCGTGCCACAGCTTCAGTGAGTAATAGGGCAGCTTCTCGCCGCCGATCACTGCGGAAGACACAACCGCAACCAAGGGGCCGACGATGGCGGCCGAGTTCAGGCCGATCAGCACGACCAGCACGACCAGGAATGCCGGAGCCAGCCACAGCCCCACCGGCGGGTCATGCGGGTGCGCAGGGTAATCCTCGCGTTCAGGGCCCAGAAAGACGTGGGACACGAACCGGAAGGAATATGCGGCAGAGAAGATCGCGGCTACCAGGGCAAGGGCTGGCACCAGATAGTGCGAGTTTCGCCAGACCGTGTGCACGGTTTCTTCCAGCATCATTTCCTTCGACAGGAATCCGTTCAAAGGTGGAATCCCTGCCATGGACAATGCGGCGATTGTTCCAATCGAAAAGGTGATCGGCATCAAATGGCGCAGGCCGCCCAGGCGCTTGATGTCCCGGGTGCCGGTTTCGTGGTCCACGATCCCGGCGGTCATGAACAGGGCGGCCTTGAAGGTGGCGTGGTTGATGATGTGAAAGATGGCGGCCACGACCGCGATCTTGGTGCCAAAGCCCAGCAGCATCGTGACCAGCCCCAGATGCGACACCGTCGAAAAGGCCAGCAACGCCTTGAGGTCATCCTTGAACAGCGCGATCACCGCGCCGATCAGCATGGTCACCAGGCCGGTGGTGGCGACGATGTAGAACCACGCCTCGGTTCCGGCCAGAACCGGCCACATGCGCGCCATCAGAAACAGGCCAGCCTTCACCATCGTGGCCGAGTGCAGATAGGCCGAAACCGGCGTTGGAGCGGCCATTGCATGCGGCAGCCAGAAATGGAACGGGAACTGGGCCGACTTGGTGAAACATCCCAGCAGGATCAGTATCAACGCCGGCAGGTAGTAGGGCGAAGACTGGATCAGTTCGCGGTTCTGGAGGATCACGCTCAGGTCATAGGACCCCACGATATTGCCGAGGATCAGCATCCCCGCGATCATCGCCAGCCCGCCGGACCCGGTGACCGCCAGCGCCATCCGCGCGCCCTGGCGGCCTTCGGGCAGGTGTTTCCAATAGCCGATGAGCAAGAACGAACTGAGCGAGGTCAATTCCCAGAAAATCAGCAAAAGCAGTATGTTGTCGGACAGAACGATACCGACCATCGCGCCCTGGAACAACAGGAGATAGGTATAGAATTGCCCCATTGGGTCTTCACGCGACAGGTAGAACCGCGCGTACAGGATGATCAGCAGACCAATGCCGAGGATCAGCAGCGCGAACAGAAATCCCAGCCCGTCCAGCATGAAATTGGCGTTCAACCCCAGCCCCGGAATCCAGTCGAACCGAGCGGTGACCACCGTGCCGTTCATGACGTCCGGGATATGAATCAGCAGCCCCATCAAGGCCAGAAACGTGGTCAATCCCGCTGCCGATGCGGCCGCGTTGCGCCCGGCGCGGATCAACAGGGCGGGAAAGACAGCTCCGAGGAAGGGAAGGGCCGCGATAAGGAATAGGGACAACTGCGATACTCCGGGCTGAGCGGTCAGGGTGCTGTTGATTTTGTAAGGATAATTTATTGACTGTCCAGCTATTGCAAGTTTTTCACCTTGCACTACACCGCTCGGATTTTTGGCCAAAGCCTGCGCGAAAATGACGCGAACTTGATCTGCGCCCTGCTTTTCGGCGCAGCGTCGGAGGCGGACCCGTGATAAAACCGGCTTGGAGAAACCGGAGGGTGCACATTGGCGATCACAACCAAGCTCAGCCGCAGAGGCGTGTTCCTTGGGGGCGCAGCCGCTGTGCTTGCGGGTTTTGCGATCCGTGAATACCGTCTGATCCCCGAAGACTTTTCTGGCGGTACGTTGACCGTCGCTCAGGCGCATGAAAAGGCTGTTGCGGGGGAAATCCTGTTGCTCGACATCCGGACCCCGCGCGAATGGCGTGCCTCAGGCATCGGGCAGGGCGCTCAACCGCTGGACATGCGCCGTGAAGACTTTCTGGATGCGTTGGATCGCCTGTCCGGCGGTGACAAGGGGCGGCCGATTGCCGTGATCTGCGCCCGTGGTGTGCGGTCAGCGCGGCTTGGCAACAGATTGACCGAGGCGGGCTACGGCAACATCCTTGACGTGCCCGAAGGGATGCTGGGGTCAGCCGCAGGTCCGGGCTGGGTGCGGGCCGGGCTGCCGGTGCAGGCGTATTCGGAGGGGGCGTGATGAGGCTCAGGGATCTGTTGGCCGTGTTGTTCGCAACGGCCGCAACTCCGGCATTGGCCGCGTGTGGGCAGGATCAGGGTGTTTGCGAGACGGACTCCGGAAGCTATCGCATCGAGTTGCCGGAAGACTCCAACCCGCCTTTGGTCGTGTTCCTGCATGGGTATGGCGGCAGCGCGCAGGGAACCATGAAAAACCGCGGTATGGTCGAACCCTTGCTGGCGCGGGGATATGCGGTCATGGCCCCCGAGGGGGCCGAGCGGAACGGTCGAAAAAGCTGGAACTTCTATCCGGGGTGGGACGGGCGTGACGAAGCCGCGTTCCTGAAGGAGGTTGTTGCGGATGCGGTCCAACGGTTCGGGGTCGATGACCATCGCGTGGTGCTGGGGGGATTCTCGGCCGGCGGCTTCATGGTGAACTATTTGGCCTGCGCCGATCCCGAGGCGTTTTCGGCCTACGTGCCTGTCTCAGGAGGATTCTGGCGCCCGCATCCCGAAAGCTGCGCGGGGCCCGTGCGCCTTTTTCACACACATGGCTGGACCGACAACGTGGTGCCGCTAGAGGGGCGCGCACTGGGCGGCGGTCGGTTCCTTCAGGGCGATATCTTCGCCGGGCTCGAGATCTGGCGGCAGGCCAACGAATGCGCCGACAACCGTCCGGACGGGTTTTCGACGACAGGCCAGTTCATGCGCCGCAAGTGGACCGCCTGTGCTGACGGCAGCGCATTGGAGTTCGCGCTGTTTCCCGGCGGTCATTCCGTCCCTCGGGGTTGGGCCGACATGATGGTGGATTGGTACGAAGGGTTGCCCGGCGGGTGATCATTCCGCTGGGGTCATGGTTCCTTTGCCTTCGATCAGGCGTTTCAACTCGTTGCGATGCGAACGTGCCGCCCGCGTGATGGCAGGCTCGTGGAAATCCTCGGGCATGCCGACCATGCGACGCGCCGCAGCCGCAGATACGCCGCTGAGCGCGGAGAGCGGTACCGCAAAGGTCAGGCTGATGGCGATTGGAGCCAACCAGACCGAGACCAACCCAGCCAGGATGCCCGCGCTCAGCGCGAGGCCGCTGATGGTTTCGAGCGCGTGACACACGATCAGCGTCCGCAGCCCATAGGTGCCGCCATCCCGTGCCTGCGGGGTCCAGCCTTTTTGCACACCGAGAAGGGTGCGGAACACGGCGATCATCTGCTGCACCATAAGGATCGGTGCGTACAGGATCGACAGCACGACCTCGAACAGGAATGACGCAAGAAACCGGGTCCGGCCGCCGAAATCTTCATAGCGAACACCGCTGAGGGGCAATGCCAGTGCACCCAGAATTTTGGGGGCCAGCAGCATCGCGTACATGACAAGGATGATCAGAACATGCCGCGTTTCGGTCATTTCCGGCCACTGGGGGAACATCGGATTGTCGGGGCTGAAATAGTGCAGCACCGAAGCATCCTTGCCCTGACCGATCAACGCCCACATGACCAGCAGTGCGAACCACAAGGGTGACATCAGGTATCCGACGGCGCCGTGGAACAGATGAAACCGCGACACGGCCCGAAACCCGGTCGAGCCGAGCAGACGCAGATGCTGCAGGTTGCCCTGGCACCAGCGGCGGTCGCGTAGGGCGTGGTCGATCAATGTCGGCGGTGTTTCCTCGTACGAGCCTCGGATGCGCGGCAGAAAGCGAACGCCCCAACCGGCGCGGCGCAGCAACCCGGCCTCGACGAAGTCGTGGCTCATGATCAGTTGTTCCTGGCCCGAGAGCGAGCGCAGCTTGGGCAGACCCGCACAGGTCGCAAAGGCCTTGGTACGGATGATGGCGTTGTGGCCCCAATAGTTGCCTTCCTGGCCACACCAACGGGACAGGCCCTCTGCAAATGCGATGCCGTATACACCATTGGCGAACTGCTGCATCCGTGCAAAGACGGACTGGGCACCGATCAGTTGCGGATAGCTTTGGATCAGGCCGGCGCCGGGATCGCGGGCCAGCGCGTCGGTCAGCCGCGCGATCGCGCGCCCGGTCATCAGACTGTCGGCGTCCAGAACCAGCATTGCATCCCAAGCGCCACCCCAGCGGCTGACCCAATCAGCAATATTGCCGACCTTGCGGTCCGTATTCTGTTCTCTGCGTCGGTAATACAGCTCAAGCCCCGGGGCGAGCGTGGTACGCAGCGCCTCGATGCTGGCCTGTTCCTGGGCCGCGATTTCCGGATCGCGGGTGTCTGACAGGATGAACATCGCATAGTGATGCTTGCCCCCTCGGGCGCGCAATTCTTCCAGCATCGTGCGGGCATTGCCCAACACGTTCCACGGCACTTCGTTGTAGACGGGCATCAGCAAAGCAACCCGCAGTGGCTGCGCGCGACCCTGCCGTACCGGACGCTCTTGCCGGGCCAGAGAGACCATGCCCAGAAGGACGGTGCAGACCGTGAAGGAAATCCAGAAGAAATTGAACGAAATCAATGCCAACAGGATGGCTTCGACCACGTTTATCCCTTCGGCGTCGAACCAGTCCGCCATGACCCACAGCAAAGCAACCGAGGCGGCCATGGCCGGGGAAAACGCCAATGCGCGCCAAAGGCCCGCCGACGACCGGCGGGCATCCGCAGGCGCTTGGGCGTCCCGAAACCCGGCGGCAAAATCCTGCTCCGGCATCGCCAGCGGTGCCTCGGGCGGCATGATTTTCAGGTCCGGGTTCATGCTGTCCATCTGTACATCCAGACTTCCGAGGCGGGCTCGTCACCCAGCCTCAGCTGCGCGCGCAATTCGACGTGGTCGCGGTCGCCGGGTTGAAACGAAAAGGCCAGACGCAAGCCGCCCGTATCCGGGTTGCGTTGCAGAACCCCGTCCGAGGTTTCCGCATGAGGCGACTGCACGAACACGCTGAGGGCGTCCGGATCGTCGAACAACTCGCTTGCTTCGAAGTCGATCACCGCAAGCCGCCCTTCGCCAAACGTGTTCTCGCCCATGGCGGTATTGATCACCCGTGGCATGGCGGTCCGCTGCGGTTCTTCGCCCCATGTCAGGCGGTACGACAAGTCGAGCTGAGCACCGGCAGCAATTGGTTCAGCGGGGCGCCAATAGGCGACAATGTTGTCGTAGATCTCCTGATCGGCCGGAATTTCGACCAGAGTGACGGTACCTTTGCCCCAATCGCCCATCGGCTCGACCCAAAGGCCGGGGCGCTTGTGGTATTGCGCCTCGAGGTCGGCATAGTCGGAAAACGCGCGTTTGCGCTGCATCAGTCCGAACCCGCGCGGATTCATGTCGACGAATGAGGACACCTGCAATCGCTTGGGATTGGCGAGCGGGCGCCAAATCACTTCTCCGGCCCCGTTTCGGATCATCAGACCGTCGCTGTCATGCACGGCCGGACGGAAATCGTCGAACCGGTTGTGATTGGTCTGATCGAACAGGAACATCGACGTTCCCGGTGCGATCCCGACGTGGGGAAGCTCTTCCCGAGCAAACAGGGTCGCCTGCACCTCCATGATGCAGTCGGCGCCGGCGGTGATATCGAACCGGTAGGCGCCGGTTACACTGGGGCTGTCCATCAGGGCGTGAACGATCATGTTGCGTTGGCCGGGCTTTGGGCGCTCCAGCCAAAATCGGATGAAATCCGGAAATTCTTCGCCCTCGGGATCCCCGGTTTTCAGAGCAAGACCACGGGCCGACAGACCATAGACCTCGTGCAGGCCGATGGCACGGAAATAGCTGGCTCCCTGAAAGACGCAGAACTCGTCCGTCTTGCCAGGGCGATGCATCTCGGTGCGCAGCCGGAAACCCGAAAAACCCAGCGTTTCGTCTACGGGCAGATCGGGGACATCCTCGGCCCGGTCGAACATCTCGAGGTCGAAGGCAACCGGCGCGGTGATCCCGTTCTCAACCGCCGAGACCTGAACGGTTCGGGGGAAGTAGAGGCCGGGAGTGAAGAAATCGACGTTGAACGGCGTATCGGTCCCGTACCAAAGCGCACGGTCCAGCCGGAAACGGATGGAGCGGTACTGTTCGTAGGTGAGGTCCTGCCACGCCTGCGGAACGGTTTCGCGCGCCTCGTAGGGGCGATTGGCCAGATCGCGGGCAAGGGCGATGATATCGGCCCGGTCGAATGGCACCTCGCCACCGGTGGCAAAGGTGGCCGGGGCGAAGGCCAGCGCCGTAGTCGACGCAAGGAATGCACGACGCGTGAACTTCATGACTTCGATTTCCATGGGTGTGATTTGAACCAAGCGGCCAGATAAGCCACGCCGATGATCAACGCAAATCCAATTAGGTTTGCGGCCAGAACGGTGGCGAAATCCCGCCCAAATTCGTCGAGGAAAACGCCGATAAGTCGCGCCGCTGCCATGGAAAATACAAAAACCGCCAAGGACTGCTGGCCCACTTTGGTGATCTGCTTCAGGATCCATCGCCACAGCTGCGCGCCGATCGTGTTGCCGGTGGCGATCAGGCGATGCCCATGTTGCCCAGCAGCCACCCATCCCAGGTAGGCCAGCGACAGGAAGTGCATGTACCGGAACAGGCCGAAATCGGTTTTTTCGCGCAGCTCGCTTGTCAGAGGCCAAACCTTTCGGATGTTCTCGGCAAGATCCGGCGCGGCCGCCTGGACCCACAAGAACACTTTCCACGATCCGAACGGGGCTGAGAGGACAAGGAACAATGCCGCGGCCCAGATCAGCGTCTTGGAAACCGGCGGTGCAGGAATCCAGCCCCGCATGAATGCAAAGCCGGTGAAAAACAGCAACTGCCATCCAAACGGGTTGAAGAACCACTGGCGGTCCGACCACGGTTCGGCCGGAAGCGCCAACATACCGGTCTGCGCCACCAGCCAGATCGCGACCGAGACCAACCCGACTGCCCAGATGCTGAGGCGCGACAGGCCCATGAACATCGGCATCATTGCCAGAACGACCAGGTACATCGGCAGGATGTCGAAATAGTTCGGCACATAGGTCAGGGTGAACAGCCCTACCATCTGTGGCATCGGGTCGTTGAAGAAATGCTGCAGGTTCAACCCCGAGACATAGCTTTTGTCGAAGGCTCCCGACAGATCCAGCGCCGCCATGGACATTGCGACAAAGAAAAACAGACAAATATGGGCCCAGTAGACCTGCCAGATGCGGAAGCTGACCCGGGCGGTACCCATCCACCAGCCCTTGCGCTCAAACGCGCCGCCAAAGGCGATCGCCGAAGCCATGCCCGAGCAGAAAACAAAGATTTCAGTCGCGTCCGAGAACCCGAAACGGGCCGGGATCCATCTGGCCCAGGGGTCGTTCGGGATGTGCGCGATCAGGATGATGAACATCGCAATACCGCGATAGAAATCCAGCCGCGGGTCGCGGGTTGTGGCAGCAGGGGCGGAGGATGCCGCCACCGGTGCAAAATCAGAAGCGGGCGAAGCGGTCGCCATTCGTTTCTCTGTCCTTTGTGGTCGTCTTGTTATTCAGCCGGTACGCTTTGCACACCGGATTGGTCGCGGGCCGAACTGATCAGAGCGCGGCGCGCGAGGGCGTAATTGTCTTCGGTGCCGGTCCGTTTGGCCTTGCGGTCGTCCAAAATGCGCTCGACATCATCGAGGCGTCCGGCACGCAGGCCGGAATCGATCGTAATGCGTTCAAAAACATCCCTCTGGGCGTGACTGCCGCCGGCCAATTGCATCGAATTTCGCGCATTTGCAAGATGCTCGAAGGCTTGGAGATAATCGCCTTTTCCAAAGGCCTCGAGCCCTATGGCGGCGGCCAAGCCCGGGTCGGCCATGCGACGTGCCGTGTCGGTTGCGGGCTGTTGCGAGTCCTTGTGTATACGGGCCAGCAACTTGGCGGTCGAGTCGGGCCTGTTGTCACCAGTCAGTGCCAAAAGGTAATGCAGATCGGCGAAGATCAGACAGCCGTCTTCGGTGCGGGCGGCGCTCAGGTCGGCCAGTTCTTCCCATCGGGTGCCAATGTCCACGCCTTCAAGCTCGAGCCTCGACAATAGCGAAGTCGCATTCGAAATATCGCGATAGTCATCTGTCTTGTCTTGGCGAATCTCGTGGTCGTACAGATCAAGCACCTGGTCGATCTGACCCAGATCCAGATGCATCAACGCTTTGTGCCACCACACGTGATACCGGAAGTTGTTGCAGTGGGACCAGGCAGCCTCGCGCCCGGCCAGCCAGTCCAGGCCAGATTGCGCATTGCCCGTCATTTCGTGCACGTGAGCGACTGCGTGCAGGCCCCACGCGTCGTCCGAAACCATCCACAGGGCCTGACGCCCTGCGATCTCGGCCTTTTCATAGGCACCGGTTTCTTCCAACGCAAAGGAATGGCACCCAAGCAGGTATCCACGACCGGGGTGATCAGGCGCATAAGCTGGCAGAACCCGTTCGATTGAGCGTCGCATCCCTGCGGAATCACCCAACACGAAACGGGTCGCGTGGCTGAGCTTCATGGCAAGCGTGTCCTCGGGGTGAGTGCGCAGAATTGCCTCGAAAGTTTGTACGGCGCGGGTGGGTTGGCCTGCCAGCCAGTGATCCAGGGCCTCAAGATACAGTGTCTCGCGGGCTGAAATCGGCTGCTCAGCGGCCGCACTCTTTGCCGTGGCGGCGGCCTGATGGGCGACCTCCATCATTTCCCGGCGCCCCAACAGAACCATGAAAAGCCCCTTGATGGCATGTCCAAGCGCAAAGCCCGGTTCAAGCTCAAGCACCTTGCCCAGATGCTGAGGTGTGACGGCTGCGTGTGCCATGAAACCAAGCAGAACACCATTCCACGCTTCGGCGCTGTCCGGGTGGGTCAGGGTGTTCATCTGTCCGAAAACATCTTGCTGCATGCTTGGGTCCAATCTGGTTGCAAAAACTCACACTCTTGGACTTAGCAGAGTGTGCAGACGGGACGTAACAGTATCGGGCTTGCTCTCGAATTGGTGAAAGCTTGTGTTCGCAAAAAGCGAAAAAAATCGCCGATTCAATGACATGTTTCAGCGACTTGCCGCCGAAAAAGGCAGAGTGTTTCAATCCTCGAAGGGGTTTTCCGCGTTCAGAACCGCCTGCGTGTCAGCGCCGAACTCGGGCGGAGCGGAGCGATAGGTCACCGGGCTGCGGGACAACTTCAATGGATTCCCGATCAGACGCACCGGGCCGGGCCGGGCTGGCATATTCACTTGCATCCCCCGCGTGGCCACTTGGTCCGAGGCAAAGACCTGATCCAGCGTCTGAACCGGGCCGACCGGCACTTTCAACGCCTCAAGGCCATCAATGACGGCCTTGGTCTTCAGCCGCTGCAGCGCGGGCCGCAGAACGGCGTTCAGGGCGTCGCGGTGTTCCAGCCGGGCTGGGTTGGTGACGAACCGCGTGTCGTCGGGCAGGTGGCTCAACTCCAGAAATCCGCAGAAGCGCCGGAACTGGCTGTCATTTCCCACGGCCAGAATGACGTGGCCATCAGCTGTTTCATAAACATCGTAGGGCACGATGTTGGGGTGCCCATTGCCGCGCCGTAGTGGCACCTGGCCCGAGGTCAGATAGTTCACGCCCTCGTTGATCAGCCACGCGATCTGGCTGTCGACCAGCGCGATGTCGATCTGCTGGCCTTCGCCGGTCTGATCCCGGTGGCGCAGCGCCGCCAGAATGCCGACGGTCGCGTACATGCCGCACATCACGTCGGCGATGCCCACGCCCACCTTCATCGGGGCTCCGTCAGGCTCGCCGGTCAGCGACATGATCCCGCCATAGCCCTGCGCCATCAGGTCATAGCCCGGCTTGGCAGCGTTTGGCCCGGTCTGGCCGTAGCCCGAGATCGAACAGTAGATCAGCCCCGGAAAGTCCCGCGAGAGGGTTTCATGGTCCAGCCCGTATTTGGCCAGCCCGCCGGGTTTGAAATTCTCGATGAGGATGTCGGCATGGGAGGCCAGCCGCCGGATCTGTTCCTGCCCCGCTGGCGAGGCGATATCGATGGCGACGGACTTCTTGTTGCGGTTCGCGGCCATGAAATAGGCGCTCAGATCGGTCGGGTTGCCATCCGCGTCGGTGACATAGGGCGGCCCCCATTGGCGGGTATCGTCGCCACCGGTTGCCGGGTTTTCCACCTTGATCACGCTGGCGCCCAGATCGCCCAGCAGCTGCGTGCAGGTCGGCCCGGCCAGAATGCGTGACAGATCCAGAACCTTGACGCCCTTCAGCGGCCCTTCAGATGCGGCCATCATAGCCTCCGCGGTCGATCTCGGCGGAGATCACCGTAAACGTGTCGGCGGCCATCGCGGACTTCAACGCCGCGCGCAGCTCGGCGCGGTTGCGCACGGTGTGGCCGTTGCCGCCGAACGCCCGGCCCATAGCGGCATAGTCATGCCGGTCGAAATCGACGCCCCGATTGCCCATCTGGCGCTGGCGCTGTTTCAGCTCGATCAGCGCCAGGCTGGCATCGACAAAGACCAGAAAGATCGGGTTTCCACCCATTTCTGCGGCGGTCGACAACTCACCGGCCACCATCAGGAATCCGGCATCGCCGGAAAAGCTGATTACCGGGCGGTCGGGTTCGGCCAGTTTCAGGCCAATCGCCATCGGAACAGCGCAACCCATCGTGCACAGCGCCGAAGACTGGATCAGGTCGCGCGGCTCCAGGCACTGCCACATCTGGCTAAGGAGGATGCGATGCGCACCGCTGTCTGCGGTGGCCAGTGTTTCGGGGGGCAGGGTGTCGCGGGCCTCGGCGATCACGGCGGCGGGGCCCCAGTCGTCATCGGAGGGAAAGGCCGCGGCCAAGGCGGCCTTGACCTGCGCCGGTTGGCCTTGGGGCCAAGTCGGTCGCGCAGGGTTGCCCTTGGCGATCGCTTCAAGCGTGGCTCCGGTATCGGCCACCAGGTTCAGCCCCGCCTGGTGCATGTAGTGGTCATTCACCACGGCCGAGATGTCGATCACCCGTTTCTCGTCCGGGTCCCAGATCTCGCGCCAGCCGGGGCGCATTTCGATTGGGTCGTAGCCCAGGCACAGGATCAGGTCGGCCTGTTCGACCAACGGTACAAGCTGCGTGTCGGCAAGGGGCGACAGGCCCGCGCCACCTAGGCACAGCGGGTGATCCTCGGGCACCACGCCTTTGGCCTTGTAGGTCGTGACGAACGGGATGCCGAAATGTTCCAGAAACGCGCGCACCACGCTGCGCGAGTCGTCATACAGCACGTCCAGCCCGATGATCGCCAGCGGACGCTCGGCCTCGGCCACCCAGCGGCGGGCCTTCTCGAGGCATGTGCCCTCGGGCGCGACGCGGGCGGCCCGGGTCAGCCGTCGGCGCTTGGCGACCGACACCCGTGTATCGGCGACCGAGATCGGCACGTCGATATGCACCGGCCCGGGGCGCGGCTGCGTGGCAAGCGACACGGCCTTGTCGGCGATGATGTCGGCGCCCTTGGCCGTCAGGGTGAACGTACCCTTGGTGATCGAGCGATAGACCTGCGCATGATCCATGACCTGATGGGTGTAGGTCAGCGCCTCGTCGGCATCGACGCAGCCGGTCAGCACGATCATCGGCACCCGGTCCTGCAGCGCGTTGGCCACGACATTGATGCCGTTCATGGCCCCAGGACCCAGAGTCGCCACCAGAATCGCCGGCGCGCCATCGCGGTGATGTACCGCCTCGGCCATGAAACCAGCGGAGTTTTCGTGCTTGGTCAGGTGAAAGGTGATCCCGGCCTGTTCCAGCGCATCGACCAGGGTCAACACCTCGCCTCCGGGCATGCCGAAGGCGTGGCGGCACCCGGCCTCGTACAGCCGTTGCGCCAAAAGGTCCGCAGCGCGGGGGGACAGGTCCTGCATCGAACAAGCTCCGTAAGTTCCGTTTCGCAGCAGATTGCGGAGGTTCCGGGCCGGCGCAAGCCGCATCACGTCAGTGTGACTATTTGACAGCCAAATCGGCGATGGCGGCGAACTTGGCGTCCAACTCTGCGGCGATCGCGGGCAAGGTGTCGGAGCCGCCGGTGTAGGAGGCAAAGACAAGGCTGGGTGTCTTGTAGGACAGCGTCGCGGTGCCATCCTCGTTTTCCGTGACGTACAGGCGGATCGGCGCCTCGATCATCGCGGGCACCGATTGTTCCAGAACCCGCACCGCATAGTCGTTGTTGAAGACGCCGATCACCCGATTGCCTGGAATGGTGATGCCGCGCGCGGCGGCGGCCTTGGTGGGCCCGGCCTGCGTTACCACGATCAGACCGTTTGCCTTGACCGCTGCGATCGTGTCGGCCACCAGCGCGTCATGGGTCTTGGTCGTCGGGTGGACGGCCCAACCCGGCCGGGGTTCGATATCGGCCGCCAGCGCGGGAAGCGCCAGCAGGCCTAGGAAAAACATAAGACGTGTCATCACGGGCTCTCCAAGTCGTAGTTGGCCCAAGTCTTCCCGAATTCCCGGGTGCGTACAGTCACAATATCGTGGGTGGCGGGCTTGCGCCGGGGGTGCGAAACCCGCACAAGCGACAGTGTGAAACGGAAAAAAGGCAGGCGAGGGGCATGCGTGTTTTGATCTGCAGCAGCTGCGCGGGCGAGCGCGACTTGCTGGCCGAGCGTCAGGCCGTATTGGAGGCCGTGCGCGCTGCGGGACTGGACGGGCGGGTCGAGATCGCCGAGCATGCCTGTTTCAGCGGCTGCGAGGAGCCGACCGTGGTGGCGATGCAGGGGGAGAGCCTGGCGTCCTACGTGTTTTCGGGAATCGATCCGGTCGCCGATGCCGATGACATTGCGGCGACCTGTCGGACCATTCTGCACAGCCCGAATGGCTGGATCGAAGACGCCCGGCCGTGCGGGCGGCTTCGCTTGTGTCTGCGGGCGCGGATCCCCGCGTTTCAGTCCACCTGAACCGTAACCGAGGCGCTGACCGGCACCCCATCCACGGCCAGCGGGCTGTGGCTGTTGGCGTTCAGCGAGACCTCGATGGTCGTTTCGCCCTTGGGCAGGTCAGGGATGTGCATCCAGTTGCCATAAAGCCGCGCCAGCTTGACGCCGTTCACGTAGACATGCGCATGGCCTTCGCCGGGTTTGTCGTCCAGCGAGGCGTGCTCGGGCGCGAACGTGAAGTTCCGCGGCATCACATGCAGGTTCCAACCCGCCATCGGGTCGGGGGAGACGGCGATCTCCAGCCCCGGCGCGTCCGGTCCGGCGGGCAGGTTGATGGCGGTGCTGTGGTCATGGGCCATGGCCTCGGCGTGATGGCCGCCATGTTGGGCGGGGTCGGCATGGTCGTGGCCGTCGAAGGTGACGCCGTTGGCCGCGGCCAGCACGAACCCGGCACCCCCGCCAAAGACCAGACCGATCGCGAAAAGAGCAAGCGAGCGTGTCATCTTGTTTCCTAAAAAAGCAAATGACCCGCCGGTTGGGCGCCGGCGGGTCGTGGGATTTCGGGGATCAGGCTGCGGCTTCGACGCGCTTGCCCTCGCTTTGCCAGAAATACCCGGCAAACGAACCCAGCAGCACCCAGGCCACAAGGCCCACACCGAAGGCGCGCGCGGCGAACAGTGCCCCGATCTCGGTCGGAACCGGCCCGGTGAACACGTCGGGTTCCGGTGCGCCGATCAGGTGCGGGGCCATCAGCAGCACGGCCGCAACCAGATAGCTGACGATGTTGCCACCGAAAGCGATCAGCCACATGGCCACACCAGCAGCCGCGACGGTTGCCCACCACCAGATCTGCCGCGCAAACACATCGGCTGCGGCAACGCCCGGAACCTCGGGGGCCAGGGTGAAGCCCGGCGCCAGGTGAAAGGCGATGAAACCGGCAAGGCCCCACAGCACGCCCGTGCGCCCGTCAACCGGGTGGCCCTGGGCTTCGGCCAGCGACATCAGGGCGACCAGAACCAGCGCATAGCCGGTATAGGTCAGCATCGTGAACACCACGCTCAGCCCGTCGCGGGTCAGGTCCGAGAACATGCCCGGCAGCTCGGGATGGGCCGAGACGGCTTCGGCTCCGAAATGCACCAGCTCTCCGGATTCATACAGTTCAGCATGCAGCAACACAGGCTGCACGAATACCAACTGCAGCAGGGCGACGATCAACCCGGCTGCAGCACCAGCGAACAACGCGCTGGTCAGAATGCGACTGAACATTGGTTTAGTGGCAGGGGAAGCCGGTTGCGTGGCGCACGTCATGCGCGGCGTCATGCAGCGCCGATGCCTGAACGTGACCGGCCAGGGCGATGATCCCCAGGCCCAGGGCTGCCGCGAACACTGCCGAAAGAATGCCAGCGCGTGCCGTTGATGCGGTTTGCGTTTGTGTCGTCATTTTCTGTCCTCCTGTGCCGCCGCACCCGACGGCCGGTGTTTCATTGTTCGCCTGGCAGGTCTCCTGGCTTGCGGGTCAGCGCCTCTGTTCGCCTTCCCCCCGAACGGATCGGGAGTGGCTGGTTGAACAGGGCTCACCGCTTACAGTCGCGGGGGCGGCTTTGGATTTGACCTGCGCGCAGGCCGCACCAAATTCCCTCTTAGCATCCGGATGTCTCCGGCAGGACCAGACCCATCCATTTAGACGTGAATGCCGCTGTGGCGCAATCGCCATTTGCGACCTTTCGCGTCAATTCCCGCGCTTTTTCAGAATGTAGATGTCCATGATCCACCCGTGCCGGGCGCGGGCCTCGGCGCGGGTGCGGAGAATCTCGTCGGCCACATCCGCCAGCGGACCTTTGATCAGGATCTGCTCGGGCATACCCACGTACGCCCCCCACCAGATGTCAAAATCGGCCATGTCCAAAATCTGGAACGAACATTCGCCATCGAGCATCACCGCAACCGTATCCGCAGCGCTGGGCCAGCCCTCGTCGCGGAGGCGCCGGCCGGTGGTGACCAGATAAGGCGCGCCGATCTCGTTGATCGGCATGGCATGGGCCGCCGTCAGCGCCTGCAGCGCCGTGATGCCGGGGATCACCGTCGTGTTAGGCTGCGGGTCCAGCCGCGCCGCGATTCGCAGCGAGCTGTCATAGAGCGACGGGTCGCCCCAGATCAGCAAGGCGACGGTGCGCGCCTCAGGGTGCCGGGCCATCGCCTCCTGCCAGCGCAGGGCGATTATGTCGTGCCATTCATCCACGCCGCGCAGGTAGCCTTCCTGCGACCGGCGCTCGGGGATGTCGAAATAGGCGATTTGGGGCGGTGTGTCGGTGACCTTGCGAATGATTTCCTCGCGCACGCCGGCCAGATCGGTCTTGTTGGCGCCCTTGCGCGGGATCAGGATCAGATCGGCCGTGCGGATCGCCTGCGCGCCCTGAAAGGTCACGTGGTCCGGGTTGCCGGTGCCGATCCCGATCAAGACCAGATCAATCATCGTCGCTCTCCGCCAGCGGACCATAAAGGATCAGCGCCGGCGCGGTGCCGATCTCGGAACCCAGGCGCTCGGCCAAGGCACCGACGGTGGACCGGTGCAGCGACTGCTCAGGCGTCGAGACCGACTCGGCCATCAGCGCGGGGGTATCCAGCGGCAGCCCATGCGCGTGCAGCGCGCCGGCTAGCAGTGGAAAGGTGCGCTTGCCCATGAACACCACCGTCGTCGCACCCGGGTCGGCCAGCGCGGGCAGGTTCAAGTCCTCGGGAAGCTTCCCGCTGACATCGTGGCCGGTGACGAACTGCACGCGCCGCGCGGTCAGCCGCCGGGTCAGCGGGATGCCTGCCGCGGCAGCCGCGGCAATGGCTGAGGGGATGCCCGGAATGATCTCGTAGGCGATGCCGGCAGCGCGCAGGGCCACCAGTTCCTCCTCTAGCCGTCCGAACAGGCCGCCATCGCCCGATTTCAGCCGCACGATCCGCTGGCCGGTCTGGGCGTACTCGACCAGCAGGCGGCTGACATGGTCCTGCTTGGGCGAGGGCCGCCCGGCGCGCTTGCCCACGCCCACAAGGTCGGCCTCCTTGCGCGCATGGCTCAGGATCGGCCCGCTGCTGAGATCGTCGAACAGTACCGCATCGGCCTTTTGCAGCCGGTCCACGGCCTTGAGGGTCAACAATTCCGGGTCGCCGGGACCGGACCCGATGAAGGAAACGAAACCGCTCATGCGCTGGCCTCTGCGATCAGATGGAAGAACGTACCGGTGACATGTCCGCGGCGCGATCCGGTCTGTGGGCCTTCGGCGCCTTCGGCGTCAAAAACCCGTGCCAAGGGCGCGTCGGGCTGCTCGATGATCGAGGAATAGTGGAACTCGTGCCCCCGCAGCGCGGTCCCGGCCGAGAACCCGGGCATGTCGGCCAGCAACTCGGCGCGGCGATAGCCCAGGTTGAACTTGCGCTTCTCGTACGAAGTGACAAGGCCCAGCAGCCCGGCCATCCGGTGGCGGGCGCCGTCCTTGTCGATCAGCCCTTCGCCCAGGGCCATGTAGCCGCCGCATTCGCCATGCACGGGCCGCGTTTCGGCATGTTTGCGCAAGCCGGTCAAGAACCGCTCTGCTGCAGCCAGGGTTCCGGCGTGCAGTTCGGGGTACCCGCCGGGCAACCAGACCAGATCGGCATCCGGGGCCGGCGCCTCGTCCGCCAGCGGAGAAAACGGCAGAATCTCGGCCCCGGCCGCTCGCCAGCCTTCCAGAAGATGCGGATATGTAAAGGAAAACGCCGCGTCCCGGGCCAGTGCGATCCGTTGCGCCGGAGGGCGCGGCAGCGCGGCCGACGACGGCCCCATCGGGCCAGAGCAGGCCGCCCGCTTGATAGCTTCCAGATCCACATGTTCGCGCAGAAAGGCCGCGTAGCCGGCAATTGCGCTTTCCAGATCGGGGTGCTCGACCGCCTGGATCAAGCCAAGATGCCGCTCGGGCAGGGTCAGGTCGCCGCGCCGGGGCAAAACGCCCAGAACCGGCAGGCCCGCGCGCTCCATCCCCAGACGGGTCAGGCGTTCGTGGCGCGGGCTGGCGCAGCGGTTCAGAATCACACCGGCAAAGGGCAGGTCGGGGTTGTACATCCGGAACCCCAGCGCCGTTGCTGCGGCCGATTGCGCCTGGCCTCCCACGTCCAGCACCAGAACCACCGGCCAGCCCATGCGCAGCGCGGTCTCGGCGCTGGACCCATGGCCCAGCTCGCCCGGCTTGGCGACCCCGTCGAACAGGCCCATCGACCCTTCGGCCACCACGATGTCGGCGCCTTTGGCCTGCGCCGCAATCGCGCCCAGCAACGGCGCGCCCATCGCCCAGCTGTCCAGGTTGAACGAGGCCCGCCCCGCCGCCGCCCGGTGAAAGGCCGGGTCGATGTAGTCGGGACCGCTCTTGAAGGGCTGCACCGTGAGCCCGTCCTCGGCCAGCGCGCGCAGCAGGCCCAGCATCACCGTGGTCTTGCCCGTCCCCGAGGATGGGGCCGAGATCAGCACTCCGGGCGGGTTAGTCATCTCCGTGACTCCAGCTTGACCACGGGCTGTCGGCGCTTTGCGGGCGATAGCGACGGTCATAAGTCTTTGAATACAGACAGCTTTCGTCGAAGCCTTCACCGGCCAGCGCCGGCCCGACCAGGATCAGCGCGGTGCGCGAGATGCTCTCGTCCAGCGAGTCCTTCAACGTGCCCAGCGTCGCGCGGATGATCCGCTCGTCCGGCCAGCTTGCGCGGTACACCACGGCCACCGGGCAATCGGCGCCATAGGCGGGGGTCAGGTCGGCCACAACCTTGTCCAGATTGCCGATCGACAGGTGAATGGCCAGCGTCGCGCCGGTGCGGGCGAAGTTTTCCAGCGTTTCGCCCTCGGGCATGGACGAGGCGCGCCCCGGGGTCCGCGTCAGCACCACCGATTGCGCCAGCCCGGGCAGGGTCAGTTCGGTGCCCAAAGCGGCTGCGGCGGCGGCAAAGGACGGAACGCCGGGGGTCACGCTGACGGGAATACCCATCTGTTTCAGGCGCCGGATCTGTTCGCCCATCGCCGACCAGACCGACAGGTCGCCCGAATGCAGGCGGGCCAGGTCCTGACCGGCGTCATGGGCGGTTTTGATTTCAGACATGATCTGATCCAGATCCATCGGCGCGGTGTTCACGATGCGCGCGCCTTCGGGGCAGTGGGCCAGGATCTCCTCGGGCACAAGTGATCCGGCATACAGGCACACCGGGCAAGCGGCGATGATGTCGCGTCCGCGCAGGGTCAGAAGGTCGGCGGCGCCCGGTCCGGCGCCGATGAAATGAACGGTCATGTCTGTCCTCCAATGGCGACCGCGCAGGTGGCAAGCCGGTCGTCCGAGATCTGTCGGGGTGAAAGCAGCCGCGCGCCCGGTCCGGCGGCGGCAAGGGCGGAAGCTTCAGCCACGCTGCCGGTGCCATGACTGGCGCGGCTGCGGGGCGAGCAGGTGAGGGTGCGTTGCCCGGCCAGATCGGCCGGGTCCGCGAAATGCAGGGGCAGGGCGCAAGCGGCGGCAAATTCGGCCAGCGCCGGATGGCCGGCCTTGTCGGCGGCGGTGGCCAGCGCGTTCACCGCCTGTCCCGCAGTGGCGCGGTCGAACGCGGCACGCAGGCTGGCGCAGGTCGCGGTGGACGAAAACCCAAGCCCGGCCACGATCATAGGGTCACGCTCCACTGCACGACCGGATAGGCCGATTTCCAGCCGCGCCGGGGGCCGAGGTCCCCGGCCTGCGCCAGCTCGATCCGCAGCAGGTCGCCGCCCAGCTTGGCGTGCCATTGGCTCAGCACCGCTTCGCTTTCCAGCGTCACGGCATTGGCCACCAGCCGGGTGCCCGAGGGCAGGTTGGCCGCAACCCAGTCCAGCAGTGCGTCGCTCAGCCCACCGCCGATGAACACCACGTCAGGCAAGGGCAGGCCGTCCAGCGCATCGGGCGCCCGGCCATGGATGACCTGCAACCGATCTTGTCCCAGCGCGTCGGCATTGGCGCGGATGCGCGCGGCGCGGTCGGCGCGCGGCTCGATTGTGGTGGCAGTCAGGGACGGGTCGCACATGAGCCACTCGATGCCGATCGATCCACTGCCGCCGCCGATGTCCCACAGATGCTCGCCCCGCGCGGGTGCCAGCGCCGACAGGGTCAGCGCGCGCACCGGCCGTTTGGTGATCTGCCCATCGGTTTCGAAAATCTCGTCGGGTTTGCCCGAGGCCATCGGCAGCGAGCGCCCGTCGCCCGAAACCTCGAGCGCAACGCAGACCGGGTGCTCGAACGCGCCCAGCAAGGCTTCGGTCAGGGACATGCTGCGCGCGCGTTCCCGAGGGCCACCGAGGGCCTCCATCACGTGCAGGGTCGTATCGCCGAACCCGGTCTCAGTCAGATAGCGGGCCAGCTCGGCCACAGCGGCCCCGTCGCGCAGCAGGACGATGGCGCGCAGGCCGCGCGACAGATGCGGACGCAGGCGGGTCAGGGGGGCGGCGTGCAGGCCGAAGGTGGCAGTGCTTTCCAGCGGCCAGCCCAACCGCGCGGCCGCCAGCGAAAAGGTCGACTGCCCCGGCCGTGCAACCCAGTCTTCGGGGGCGAAATTGCGCGCGATCACCGACCCGGCGCCAAACCGGAACGGATCACCCGAGGCCAGAACCACCGTGCGCCGGCCCTTCAGTCCCTGCAGGATGGGCAGCCCGTCGGCGAAAGGCACCGGCCATGCGATGCGTTCGGCCCCGGTTTCGGGAACCAGCGACAGGTGCCGGGGCGGGCCCATGATGACCTCGGCGCGCTCCAGCTCTTGACGGCTTGCGGCCGACAGGCCATCCAGTCCATCCTCGCCCAGGCCCAGAATGGTCAGCCACGGAGTTTCAGACATGCCCAACCTCCTGATCCTTGGCGGCACGACCGAGGCCAACGCATTGGCCCGCGCCGTGGCGGATTTGGGTGTGGCGGCAACCTATTCCTATGCGGGTCGGGTCGACAACCCGCGGCCGCAACCGCTGCCCACTCGTGTGGATGGCTTTGGCGGGGCCGAGGGGCTGGTGCGCCACATCCGCGACACCGGCGTGACCCATGTGATCGACGCCACCCATCCTTTTGCCGCGCGAATGAGCCGCAATGCCATCGCCGCCTGCCAGCAGACGCATACGCCGCTGGCCGCGCTGACCCGCTCGGAATGGACGGCTGCCCCCGGCGACCGGTGGCAGCGCGTACCCGACATCGCCAGCGCCGTCGCCGCGCTGGCCGGGCCGCCGCGCCGGGTGTTCCTTGCGGTGGGGCGCATGCATCTTGAGGATTTCGCGGCGCAGCCCCAGCATCACTATCTTCTGCGGCTGGTCGATGAACCCGGCACGCTGCCCTTTGCCGAATGCGACGTCGTCGTGTCGCGCGGGCCGTTTTCGGTTGAAGGCGACACGGCGCTGATGCGCCGGCACCGAACCGAACTGGTCGTGTCCAAGAACGCCGGCGGCACCGGCGCGCGCGCCAAGCTGGACGCCGCGCGAGCATTGGGAATCCCGGTGCTGATGATCGACCGGCCCAAGCTGCCCCGTCGGGTCGAGTTGACAAGCGTGCCGCAGGTTCTGGACTGGTTGGCTCATTCCGGCGTGGACCTTGGCGTATAGACGATGGGGCCGATGGGACGGTCGATAACGCGGGTCAGCGACGAGCCGACGATCACCACCGTCTGCATGTCGGCCATGTCGGGCGTTGCCTCAGCCAGGGTCGCGATGCGGATCGCCTCGTCTGGGCGCGATACGGCGCGGGCGAACAGGATCAGGCGCTCGGGCTCGCATTCCTGCCGCAGGATTTCCAGCGTCTTTACAAAACCTTCGGGCCGCGACTTCGAGCGCGGATTGTAGAAGGCCATCGCGAAATCGGCCTGCGCGGCCAGCCGCAGGCGTTTCTCGATCACGGCCCAGGGCTTGAGGTTGTCACTGAGGTTGATGGCGCAGAAATCATGGCCCAGCGGCGCGCCCGCCCGGGCCGCGGCGGCCAGCATGGCGGTGATGCCGGGCAGAACCTCGACAGGGATCTCGCGCCAGGTGTCGGGGCCGTTTTCCAGCGCCTCGAACACGGCGGCGGCCATGGCGAACACGCCCGGATCGCCTGATGAGACCACGACCACCCGCTTGCCCTCGGCCGCCATGCGCAGCGCGTGCTGCGAGCGGTCGATCTCGACCCGGTTGTCGCTGGCGTGAAGGGTCAGGCCCGGCCGTTCGGCCACCCGCGCAACGTAGGGAATATAGCCCACCACGTCGGTCGCCTCGGCCAGTGCGGCGGTGACCTCGGGGGTCACAAGCGCCTCGTTTCCGGGGCCAAGCCCCGCGATCTTGACCCAGCCGCTCATGGCCGACGCCCCTGTCCATGCACGATGATGATCGAGAAATAGGGCGTGACCTCGGTGCAGGCGTCACTCAGCTTGCGGACGGTCTGGTTGGGCATCTGCGCATATTCCACGATCCAGGCCCGGTCGAACAGGCCCGCCGTTTTCAGCGCGCGTTTCACCTTGTCGATGTTGCGGCCGATCTTCATCACCACCAGCGCATCGGTGCGCGCCATGCGGTCGGCCAGAACCTCTTCGGGCAGGGTGCCCATCAGCACCGTGAGGATGTCGTCGCCCCAGGTGATCGGATCACCCGAGGCCGTCCAAGCGCCCGACATGCCGGTGATCGCCGGGACGACCTCAACGGGCACTACGTCGCGCAGGCGGCTGTAGAGATGCATGAACGAGCCGTAGAAGAACGGGTCTCCCTCGCACAGCACCACCACGTCCTCGCCCTGATCGGCCAGTTCTTTCAAGCGCGCGGTGCAGCGTTCGTAGAACTCGGCCAGCAGTGCGTTGTAGCGCGGATCGGTGACCGGGATCTCGGTCGTGACCGGGTATTCCATGGGAAACTCGACCGCATCGTCGCGGATCATCCCGTTCACGATCTTGCGCGCCTGCCCGGTACGGCCGGGCTTGCGGAAATAGGCCACGTGTTTCGCGCCGCGCAACAGGCGGTCGGCCCGGACGCTCATCAAATCGGGATCGCCGGGGCCGAGGCCCAGGCCATAGATCGTGCCCATGGTCATTCCGCCCGGCTTGCGATGGCGTTGATCGCGGCGACGGTGATGGCGCTGCCGCCCAGGCGGCCCTTGACGATGCAGCTGGGCACGGGCTGGGCCTCCCACAGGGCGTCCTTGGATTCGACCGCGCCGACAAAGCCCACGGGGCAGCCGATGATCGCGGCGGGGCGGGGGCAGTCGGGGTCTTCGAGCATGTTGAGCAGGTGAAACAGCGCCGTGGGCGCGTTGCCGATGGCCACCAGCGCGCCCTCCAGATGCGGGCGCCACAGTTCCAGCGCGGCGGCGGATCGGGTGTTGCCCATCTTCTCGGCCAGCGGGCGCACGCGGTCGTCGTGCAGGGTGCAGATGACCTGGTTGTCGGCGGGCAGGCGAAAGCGCGTGACGCCTTCGGACACCATCCGCGCGTCGCACAGGATCGGCGCGCCGTTTTCCAGCGCGGTGCGGGCGGTGCGCACGAACCCGTCCGAGAAATGGATGAACTCTTCCAGCCCGACCATCCCGGCGGCGTGGATCATGCGGACGGCGACCTGCTCTTCATCCGGATCAAAGCGGGCCAGATCGGCCTCGGACCGGATCGTGGCGAAGGATTGCTTGTAGATCGCCGCGCCGTCGGTTTCGTATTCATAGGGCATCAGGTCAGGTCCATGGTCTTCAGTGTTTCGAGGTCCAGCCCGCGCTGGAGGGGCTCATCCCCCGCGCGGCCGTGTTTTACAAGATCAAATCGCCCGTCGCGGCCCACCAGCGTCAGATCGGCCGCGCCCATGCGCGCGCAGCCCTTGGCGCAGCCCGAGACATGCAGGCTGCCGGACACGCTCGGAGCCAGTGCGCGGGCGATGGCGCGGGTCTCGGCCTGTGCCTGCGGGCAGAATGGCGCGCCGGGGCAGGCGTCGGTGGTCAACAGAGGGTCGGCGCCATCCGTTACGAAGGCCGGGGCGGGGATCGCCGCCCCGCCTTCCAGCAGGAATAGCCGCCAGGGCGTGACGCGCAGGGCGGCGGCGCCCGAGGCCTCGACCAATGCGCGCAACTCGGCGGCGGGCAGTTGCCCGAAGGCCGCGCCATAGATCGGGCCGATTGCTCTGTTGCCGGGTTGCAGCGCCGGTGCCTTGGGGCCGGGGGCGCGGCCCTGCCAATCCTTTGGCAGGTCATGCACCGCGATCAGCCGGGCCATGCGGCGGGTGTCAGAAGTGAAGCGCTCGGAGAACCATTGGGCCAGATCGATCACGCGGTCAATCGCCTCATCTTCGGTCACCAAACGGCCGGTCTCGGCCCCGTCGGCGCGCAGGATCAGGCCCGAAGCTCCCCGCTCCAGCCGGATATCGGCCGAGTCCTCGGTCAGCAGCCGTGCCGCGCCGGTATCCACCGCAAAGCCGAACTTGGCGGGCAAAGCGGGCAGATCGCCCAGCCGGTCGATCAATGCCTGTGTCAGGCGCCCGGTCAGGTCGCCGGGTTGGAAAAGCGGTGACACAAGGATGTTGCGCCGGGTTTCGATGCCCGGTTCGGCATCCAGCAGGTTCAGCGCCGACAGCTCTGCCAGCAGCGCCTGATGGTCGGCCTCGGCCACGCCGCGAAGTTGCAGGTTGGCGCGGTTGGTCAGGTCGATGGTGCCGTTGCCGAACCGCAAGGCCAGATCGCACAGACCCAGCGTTTGCGCGGCGCTTAGCCGGGCCAGACGCGGGCGCACCCGTACCACCAACCCGTCGCCGGACATCATCGGGCGATGCGCGCCGGGGCACCAGCCCTGAACGACCGGGGCGCTCATCCCAACCCCTCCAGATCGGCGCGGATCGAGTTGCGACGGGTGTTCCACAACCCGGCCTCGTAAAGTGCGCGGAACCTGTCCTGCATAGCCTGATGGGCCTGCGGGTTGGCTTGCTGCAAAAACGCGTCCACTTCGGGGTTGCCCAGGGTGGCATCGTGGTAGAGGTCGAACAAATGCGGGGCGACGCTGCCTGACAGATGTGCGAACGAGGCCATGTGATCCAGCGTCGCCGCGATCTCGGCCGCGCCGCGGAAGCCGTGGCGCTGCATTCCGGCGATCCAGTCGGGGTTGGCGGCGCGGGCGTGGACCACGCGACTGATTTCCTCGGGCAGGGTGCGGGCGCGGGGCGTTTCAGGGCGGGTATTGTCCAGGTGGTACAGCTGCGCCTGACCGCCGGTCAGCTTCTTGGCAGCGGCAAATCCGGCCTCATGCGTGGCATAGTCATTGGCCAGCAACAGATCGGTCTCGGTCAGGTCCTGCAGGTGCACGAAGCTGTCGGCCTGCGCCACGCGCTGGGTGATCCCGTCGGGGTCGTGGGCAATGTGCTCGCCCTCGAAGGCGAAGGCGCTGGCGTCCAGCCAGGCCTGACCGGCCTGCGCGCGGGCCTCGTCTGTATAGGTCTCGGACAGGTGGGTCATGTTCAGCCCATAGCTGCCCGGCGCCGGGCCATAGACGCGGGCGGCGGGAGCGTGGCCGGCGTAGGGGTTCCAGTCTGGCGCCTCGTCGCGCTCGGACAGCGCCCGGACCGCCTGACCGAACAGGGCCGACAGGGTCGGGAACACGTCGCGGAACAGGCCCGAGACGCGCAAGGTCACGTCCAGCCGTGGGCGCTCCAAGTCAGTGATCGGAAGAACCTCGATCCCGCTCACGCGCTCCGACCCCGGATCCCAGACCGGTTTGACGCCCAGCAGGTGCAGCGCCATGGCGAATTCCTCGCCCGCCGTACGCATCGTGGCCGAGCCCCACAGATCGACGATCAGGCCCTTGGGGTAATCGCCTTCCTCCTGCAGGTGGCGGCGCACCAGTTCTTCGGCCAGTTTTACCCCCTGCGCATAAGCCGCGCGGGTGGGGACGGAGCGCGGATCGGTGGTGAACAGGTTGCGGCCCGTGGGCAGCACGTCGGTGCGCCCGCGATAGGGTGAGCCCGACGGGCCGGCCTCGATCCGCTTGCCGGCCAACGCGTCCAGCAATGCCGTGCGTTCGGCCCGTGCCGAAGCGGCGGTGTCAAAATTGCCCGCAACCTGCGGCGCGCGGCCAAAGACATGCAGGCCGTCGCCGAACTGGCTTTCCTTGATGTCACAGACGAAACGGTCGATGCGGGTGATCGCCTCGGCGGTGCTGGTGGCCTGATCCAGCCCCAGATCGGCCTCGAGCCCGATGGCGCGGGCCTCGTCACGGATATCGGCCTGCAGCCGGTCGCGCCGCTTGGGGTCCAGCCCGTCGGCGTTCGAGAACTCGTCCAGCAGCGATTCCAACCGCACCATGCGGTCGGGCGTGCTGCTCTGCTTCATCGGCGGCGGGATGTGGCCCAGCGTCACGGCCCCGACCCGGCGCTTGGCCTGCGCGGCTTCGCCCGGGTCGTTCACGATGAACGGATAGATCACCGGCAGATCGCCGATCAGCGCCTCGGGCCAGCATTCGGCCGACAGGGCCACCGATTTGCCCGGCAGCCACTCCAGCGTTCCGTGGGCGCCGACATGGATCAGCGCGTCCGCCCCCAGCCCGTGCCGCAGCCACAGGTAGAAGGCCACATAACCATGACGGGGCGTGCGCGACAGGTCGTGATATTCGTCGTCACGCAGCTCGGGCACGCCACGTTCGGGCTGCAGCGCCACCAACGCCCTGCCGCGCCGAAGCGCGGTGAAGTGGAAGGCCCCATCGGCGCAGGTCGGGTCGTCCTCGGGCGCGCCCCAGACGGTGTCCAGATCGGCGCGCAACGCCTCGGGCAGTTGTGCCAGCGCTGCGCGGTAAGCATCGACCGACCATGAAATCCGGGCGTCCAGAAGCGTTTCGGCAATCGGTTCGGCGGGGGCGGTGTCATACCCCGCGCCTTGCAGGTCGGACAGGATCGCCTCGGCCGAGGCCAGTGCGTCCAGCCCCACCGCATGGGCCATCTGCCAGTCCTTGCCGGGATAGGTGGACAAAACCAGCGCGGGTACCTGTTGCGCCTTTGGTTTCTCGGCCAGGTCCACCCAGGCCATCGCCCGGTCGACGATGGCGGTGATCCGGTCCGGCTCGGGCCGGTGGGCAAAGCGGGAATATTCCAGATGCGGGTCGCGCTTGCCCGGTTCCTTGAACGAGGCGACACCGGCCGAGATGCGCCCGTCCACTTCGGGCAGCACCACATGCATGGCCAGATCGGCAGGCGACAGGCCGCGTTCGGCCTCGGCCCACGCCTTGCGGCGCGAAGTGGCCAGCGCGACCTGAAACACCGGCACGCCCGCCACGTCCAAGGGCGATGTGCCCGACGCGCCTTTGCCCGAAAACGAGGTGGCATTGATGATCGCCGAGGGCGTCATCGCGGGGATATTCTCGGCCAACCACTCAGCCGCCGTAGGCGCCTTGAGCGAGGGTGCGAATAGCCCCACCGCCTGATGACCCCGCGCGCGGATTTCCCGGATCAGCGCCGCGACCGGCGCGGTATCGGCTGAGGTCAGGTAGGCGCGGTAGAAGGTTACGATGATGCGCCGGCCTTGGCCTGCGAAGGCGTCCTCGGGCGCGATCACGCCGCGATCCGGGCACCACGCGCCGCAGTCGGGTAGTGTCTTGGCCCCCATCACCGGCCCGGCATACAGCCCCGCTGCCAGCGCCATCTGCGCCAGAGCCGCCTGGGCTGCCACTTCGCCGCCGGTATCGCACAGATGCGCCAGCCGCCGCAGGGTCGAGACCGGCAGGGTGGAATAATCGTCCAACCGCGTATCCTCGCGCCCGTCGGCGGGCAGAACCGCCAGCGCGATGCCCTTGGCCTGCGCCAGCGCCAGCACCTGCTGCAACCCGTAGGGCCAGTAGGGCACGCCGCCGATCAGCCGGATCAGGATGCCCTTGGCGCCCTCCAGCGTCTGTTCGACATAGGTATCGACCGACAGCGGGTGTTTCAGCGCCGTCAGGTTGGCCAGCCGCAACGAGGGCATCCGCCCCTCGGGCCCGCCGCCGCGATGCCATCCGGCTGCGAAGGCACCCAGATCGCTGTCCGAAAAGGACAGCACCACCAGATCCGCTGGGCTCTGGCCCAGATCGGTCGGGGTCTCGGTTTCCTCGAGCCCGTGGCTTTCGCGAAAGACGACGTGCATCGGTGCTTACTCGGCGGCCTCGGTGACGCCCGTCAGGATGCCGCGGATCGCAGCCTCGTCGATGTCGTGATGCTCGGCGATGACAACAAGGCGCGAGCGGCGCTCCTCGTCCGGCTTCCACGGGCGGTCATACTGGTGCCGCACCCGCGCGCCGACCGCCTGAACCAGCAGGCGCATCGGCTTGCCCTGAACGGCGGCATAGCCCTTAACACGCAGGATGTTCAGCTCGTTTGCCAGACGCTCGATTTTGGCGACCAACTGCGCCGGGTCGGTCTGTTCGGGCAGTTCGACAACGATGCTTTCGAAATCGTCATGTTCGTGGTCGTCATGGCCATCGTGATGCGAGGGGCGGGCGTCCATGTCGTCTTCGGCTGCGGCTTCCAGTCCCAGCACCACGCGCACGTCCACCGCGCCCTCGGCAACCTCGACTACGGGCAGGGGGCGCGGCGCCTCGGCGGCGATGACCTCGCGCGCCTTGGCCACGCCTTCGGGGCCGGCCAGGTCGGGTTTGGTCAGAAGGATGATGTCGGCGCACGAGATCTGATCTTCGAACACCTCGGACAGGGGCGTTTCGTGGTCGATCGAGTCATCGGCCATGCGCTGGGCGTCCACTACCGCGACATTCGGGGCAAAACGGCCTGCAGCCACGGCCTCGGCATCGGCCAGCGCGATCACGCCGTCCACGGTGATCTTGGAGCGGATATCGGGCCAGTCGAACGCCTTGAGCAGCGGTTTCGGCAGGGCCAGACCGCTGGTTTCGATCAGGATGTGGTCGGGGCGCGGGTCCAGCGCCATCAGCGCCTCGATCGTGGGGATGAAATCGTCGGCCACGGTGCAGCAGATGCAGCCATTGGCCAGTTCCATGATGTTCTCCGCCGGGCAATCGGGGATGGCGCAGCTTTTCAGGATTTCGCCATCGACGCCCACGTCGCCGAATTCGTTGACCACCACGGCCAGCCGCTTGCCCTGCGGCTCGGACATCAGGTGGCGGATCAGCGTGGTCTTGCCCGAGCCGAGAAAGCCGGTGATGACGGTGACGGGAAGTTTTTCGAGGGTGCTCATGCTCAGGCTCCAATCGGGGGAATGCGGGCGGCGCAGTTCTTGCGGAAATGTTCAGGGCGGTCGCGCCATTTCACAAGGCCATCATCGGCGGCTAGGTACTTGGTGGCGCCTTCGACGATGATCTCGACATGGTCGGATTCGTTGAGGTTCTCATAGACGAAGGTCCAGCGCGACGGCCCGCCGCGCAGAACGATCGAGCAGCCCTGGTCGCAGTTCGACAGGCATTCGACCGGCTTCAGGGTGATGCCTTCGGGCAGGTCGGCGGCGGCCAGCGCCTTGTGCAGCAGCGTGCCGGGGCGCTGGGCGTCGTCCTCGATGGGCAGCCCGCGTCGGCAGGTGGTGCAGACCAGCAGCTCGACTGGTGTGGTCTCGGTCACGTCTCTCATCCCCATCACTCGGTTGTCGGGGGACGGGGTATGCGCGGGCCACGTTGCGGACATGGGCCCGACACCGGAACACCCCGTCCGGTTTGTCTTCGGGCGTTGGCAGGTCTCCCGGCTTGCGGATGTCAGAGCAGTGCTCTGTCGGATGTCCCGCCTTCCCGGCCTGCGGCCAGTGGCATTTGGGCACCCTCTCCGGTCACGGTCGCGGGGGCGGCTGCGTTTGACGGAAAACCGCTGACGCATTCCCTTTTCATCTGTTTGCACAGACACCAACGCAAGCGACATGCGGTACGGGCAGGGGGGTTGTCAAGCGCGCAGGGGCAAGTGCTTTGCGTCGGATCGAAAAAGCGACTTGCCGGGGTCAGTCCGCGGCATCACCGGCCAATCGGTCGCGCAACCACGCGAGGAACAACTGGGCGGGGATGGACGGAGGCGCCGCGCTGACGCTGCGGATCAGGTAGTGCGACTGGGCAAAGGGAATCGCCGGCCCTGCAACCCGGATCGGCGCGCCCTGCGCGATCGCGTTGCGCCCGAACCGCTCCAGAACGGTGGCGTAGCCCGCGCCGGCCATCACCAGTTGCAGCGCCGTGACGGTCGTATCCGCCGAATGCCGCGCGGGGCGGTCGGGCAGGTCGGTGTCCGTCGCCTCGAAGTACCGCGCCCAGTTGTCCTCGTACCCCAGAATGTGGATCAACGGGCCGTTGCGCAGGTCTGGCGCCGGGTCCTGCGCCCGGCAGATGGGCACCAGCCGCTCCGAGCACAGCCGGTCGGCCGCAACACCGGGCCAGTCGCCATAACCCAGCCGGATTTCCACGTCCACATCGGCAGGCGCGGCCGAGTCGTTCCAGATATGCGACACCAGCCGCACGGGGATCTCGGGGTGCTGCGCGCTGAACGCGGGCAGCTCGGCCGCGATCCAGTAGGTCATCGACGATATCGCCGCCCGGATGGTCAACGCCTGTCGCGAGGCGGGGCCGAACAAGCTGTTGGTGGATAGCGCGATATCCGACAACGCCCGGCGCACGGTCAGCGCATAGGACTGGCCCAGCTCGGTCAGCGACAGGTGTCGTGCGTTGCGGGCAAAAAGCGGCTGCCCGAGGTCCGCCTCGAGCGAGCGGATATGCAACGACACCGCCGTTTGCGTCAGGCCCAGTTCCTGCGCGGCGGTTGTGAAATTCAGGTGGCGGGCAGCGGCCTCGAAGCTGCGCAGCCAGGCCGGATTGGGCAGGCGGTCCATTCAGCACCAAAATTTTTTGCATCTAAACTGACTTTTTATTCGTTTCTTTTGTCGGTGGGCAACGGAAATACTCGGGCCAACGAAATTGCGCCTGCAGGAGGGCAGAACATGAAGGTCGGGTTCATCGGTTTGGGCAATGTGGGGGGCAAGCTGTCGGGGTCGCTGCTGCGCAACGGTATCGACCTGACGGTATACGACCTTAACCCCGATCTTGTGGCGGAGTTCGCCGCCAAGGGGGCAAAAGCCGGTGAAAGCCCGGCGCAGATGATGCGCGATTGCGATGCGGTCATCACCTGCCTGCCGTCGCCCGCTGCCTCGGACGCGGTGATGCAGCAGATGCTGCCCGAGGTGACCCACGGCAAGATCTGGATGGAGATGTCCACCACTGACGAGGCCGAGGTCAAACGCCTGGGGGCCATGGTGATCGAGCGCGGCGGGGCGGCGGTGGACTGCCCGGTTTCGGGCGGGTGCCACCGGGCGGCCACGGGCAATATCTCGATCTTCGCGGGCTGCGACCGGGCAACGTTCGAGCGGATTCTGCCGTTCCTGACGACGATGGGCCGGCGTATTCTGCATACCGGCGATCTGGGCACGGCCTCGGTTCTGAAGGTGCTAACCAACTATCTGGCCACCGCCAACCTGATTACCTGCGCCGAGGCGCTGGTGACCGCCACGGCCGCCGGGATGGATCTGAACACCACCTATGAGGCGATCAAGATCTCGTCCGGCACGTCTTTCGTGCATGAGACCGAAAGCCAGGTGATCCTGAACGGCTCGCGTGATATTTCCTTCACCATGGACCTGGTGAAAAAGGATATCGGTCTGTTCCAGGAGGTCGCCGACCGCGCCGGCGTGCCTTTGGAGATGAACCCGTTGATGATCAAGATTTTCGACGACGCCATCGCCCGCTATGGCGAGCGCGAGCTGTCGCCTAACATCATTCGGCGGCTCGAGGATGCAACCGGGCTGAGCATTACCGCGCCCGGTTTTCCGGCCGAGATGCAGGACGATGAACCGGAAGAGCCGGGGTACGAGGTGATTCCGCAAGGTAGAAGCGCGGTCTGATCGGACGGTCAGCGCAAACGCGCGGTTTCGGAGGTGTCTTGCATGGATCGAGTGCGTAGGTGGTGCTCCTGCGCTGACTAAACCCTTGCCCGATAGTTACTGGTTAGCTCGGCTGGGCTAACCATCTCCGCACGTATTTTGGCGTTTCGTATCAACAAACTGTTCCAGTCGACTATTATTAGGACCAGAGAGCAGCGATGCAGTGCGAGGCTAAAAAGTTGGAGGCGAGTACCACTTGAATACCGCTGTCGCGATCCGTCTCATTTCGTATTAATTTCAAGGGCCTGGTCGATTTAACTTGTTCCATTCCGTCGCATGAAATAGCCATGTGTTGCATCCGTTTGGGCGGGTAGGAATGGGGTAGGAATCCAGGGGTCGAGTTCGATTCCCGGTTCGAACAGAGGTCGCAAGTATTGCCAAAACGTGCCAGAGAGCTCGGATCTCTCGAAGTGAAACGGCTGACACGGCCCGGCGTACACGCAGTGGGCGGCGTGGCCGGGCTTGCATTGCAGGTAACCGGCACCGGCGCGCGATCCTGGGTCTTTCGCTACCGGCATAACGGTCGGCGACGGGAGGCCGGCCTTGGCCCTTACCCGGACGTGCCGCTGGCCAAAGCCCGTGAATACGCTCGCGAAGCGAGGGATATGCTCCGGCATGGCGCAGACCCAATTGCCGAGCGACAGGCCGCACAGCGCAGGCTTCTTACATTCGCAGAGGCGGTTGAACTGTATGACCAGGAGAAAGCGGTCGAATTTCGCAGCGGCCTGCACCGAAAACAGTGGCGCGCCTCGCTCGATCGGCACGCAGTTCCCCTGCTCGGCGAAATAGCCGTGGCCGATATTACTCTTCAGGATGTGCTGGCGACACTCCGGCCAATCTGGACGACAAAAACTGAAACAGCTTCAAAGGTACGTCAGCGGATTGAGCGCGTTCTGGACTACACCACCGTCGCGGGACACAGAAGCGGCGAGAATCCGGCCCGTTGGCGCGGAAATCTTGACATGGTTTTACCCGCGCCGACGAAGCTGACCGGCGGTCAGCACTACTCCGCGCTGCAGCTTGATGACGCACCGCGATGGTATGCGGCCTTGCGCGCCCGTGAAGGAACCAGCGCAAGGGCGCTGGAGTTTCAGGCTTTAACTGCATCCCGCACAGGTGCGGTTCGTTTTGCGACCTGGGACGAGTTCGATCTCGAGCGCGGTCTTTGGGTTATTCAACCCGGGCGCCAGTCTTCGAAAATACCACCGTCCGGGCGGCCGCACAGGGTTCCGCTCACTGATAGCCTCAAATCCCTGCTTGATGAGCTGCCGCGCGAGCAGGGCAATCCGCTGGTGTTCTGGGCCCCGCGGGGAGGTGCATATTCAGATGCTGCTCTGGCAGCTGTCATGCGAAAAATCCACGCGGCAGATCTGAAATCGGGAAACCGGGGATACTTCGACGCTCAAAGCGACAAACCTGCGGTACCGCATGGACTGCGTTCAACCTTTCGAACATGGGTTGCCGAGCGGACCCGGTTCGATGGTGACATGGCCGAAATCGCGCTGGCCCACAAAGTCGGAAGCAAGGTTCAGCAGGCCTATGATCGATCCGACCAGGTCGAAAAACGCCGGGAAATGATGGGCGCGTGGGGATCGTTTCTTTGCTCGAAGGATTTAGCGCGCAAAAAGGTCAGACCGAGGAAGTGACGTGCCTGAAGTTGAACAACAGCTCGTGGAAGCCTTTAAGGCTCATTTGGATGTTGAGGGTGCGAACCTCGAAAAAATGGTGAACAACTTCCTGAGCTTCCTGCGCTGGAAACCCTTTAAGTTATATGACCGAAAAAAAGATCTGGAAGCGCTCGACCGTTTTATTCTCGGTTTGTCTCATCTCGACAAAAGAGTTTACGACAGTTTGAGTATCTCAGCGCGAAAAAGGCTGGATTCACGCCTTGGCCTCGGAGCTGACTACAGTGACGAGGGGATTCTGGATTTCATGCAAAGGAGTGAAGAGCGACATGTTCGCCTCTTTATGGACCTTTTAGCGCATGCTTCAGAGCTGCGGACGCTCGTTGCTGCAGCGCGAAAAGACATTGAGGTTTCTGAGCGAACGCGCCGAACGCTCAGCGTGATCAATGTGGACAGACTTCATGTAGTGGCTCTGGCAGCGCCTCTTTGGGCGGCGCGAAACAGACAGGACTTGCCGGCCAAAGGCATCAAGGAAACTCACGCGCTGGCAAGTTTCCTTGCAGTTCTTTTTGGTATTCTGGGGATCGATACGTCTCCGACGAAGGCATATGACTCGTGGCTGGAGCTGGACCACACTTCCCCCCTTCATGAGAATTGACACGGCGAACGGGTGCCGACTGCAAAACCGCTGCGTGCCAATTTGGATCCATCAATTCGATGGAGTTCAATCATGTATCTTTCAGATCGCCAGGTGGCGAAAAGATATGGCGTTTCAAGAGGAACGCCGTGGCGGTGGGCCAAATCCGATCCAAGTTTTCCCAGGCCCGTGGAACTAACGCCCGGCTGTACCCGCTGGCGGCTCGACGCGCTTGAACGCTGGGAGACTGCAAAGACGGAGGGACACGTCAATGCAAGGGGATAAGCGAAATCGAATTCTGGAAGCCGCGGAGAAAGCCCGGCGAGTCGAATGGGATCCAAGCACAGGAAACGCGGCTGCTGGTCGTGCCACGCCGCCGGCTTCCAGCAGTTTGACATCAGGAACACCTCAGCAATCCGGCGGAGGCCTCAAGTTCCGTCATGCGGACATTCCGGTCGTCCGCAATGACAAAGGATTGCCTGTCTGGTGCCCCGCCACGGCGATCGCAATGTTGGAAAACCATTCGGACTGGCAGGGTTGCCTGCGCCACGATGCCTTTCTCCAATGCGACATGCTGTACCGCCCTGTGCCCGGGACCGACGAAATCCAAGATTTTGAAATCCGTGAAATCAGGGACACCGATATTGTTCAGGCTCAGGTTTGGTTCAACCGAAATGGTTTTCCGGATGCGACGCGCAACACTGTCGCGGATGCCATTCAGGCGGCTGCCGGTGCAAATACTGTTGATCCGCTAAGAGACTGGCTGACGAGTTTAGAATGGGATCGCCGTCCCAGGCTTTCATCGTGGCTAATGAACTATCTTGGCGCGGAGGAGAGCACGTACAATGTGGCAGTTGGACGGTGCTGGATGATTTCGGCGGTGGCTCGCGTGTTCTCCCCAGGCTGCAAGGCAGATGGCTGCATCGTGCTGGAGGGCGATCAGGGCAGCGGAAAAAGCTCAGTTCTGCGTGAGCTGGCAGGACCAAAGTTCTTTGGAGATTCTCTGCCTGACATTTCATCCAAGGACTCAAAGCAGTTCCTGCGTGGAAAGTGGATAATTGAGCTGGCCGAACTGGCAACACTGAACCGGGCCAGTTTCGAGGCAATCAAAGCGTTTATCTCGAGACAGATAGAGCAGTACCGCCCGTCATACGGCCGTAAGGATATTGTTGAACCTCGCCGATGTGTTTTTGCCGGCACAACCAATCGAGATGACTATTTGCGAGATTCAACGGGGAACCGTCGGTTTTGGCCCGTGCGAACCGGGTCAATAGATGTCGAGGGCGTTCGAAGAGATCGTGACCAGCTTTGGGCGGAAGCGGTAAACGCATACCAATCCGGCGAAGCATGGTGGCTGTCGGCGGAGATTTCCAAACTGGCATCTCTGGAGCAGTCCGAGCGCGGCGAGGATGATCCCTGGGTGGTAGAAGTTTCCCGGTACTGCGAAGGACGGGAATTTGTGGCCTGCAAACCCATTCTGGCGGAAGCGCTCGGGTTTCGCAGTGAGAATATGGGGCAGCGCGAAACAAAAAGGGTGGCGGGTATACTGAGGTCTCTTGGGTACCAGCGAGATGGCCAGTTCACTTCCGGACCGGATAAAGGCGCTACCAGATTTGTTCGGGTTGCTAAAACTGGGAACGATTGAGCAGTAGACGAAGCTAGGTTCTTTCACCGAGAGGACCTGGCAGTAGACGAGGTAGAGGAGGTAGACCGATATTGTGTTGGTATTCCGCGGCCGGCTAAGTAAATGAAATAAAACTGTTTTCAAAAGTTGGGTAAGAGCGGATCATGTCCGACTTGCTCTCTGAGCAAGTTCACGCGAATACATCTACTTCATCTACTGCTTAGCTTCTTGGCGAGCGCACCTTGGAGGGGGTGGTTTCGAAGTCACCAGCCGGATACCCGCAGACCCGTCTCTATCCGCATTCGCAAATTTTTTTTCCGCGACCGGGCAGTTTTTTGCAGACAGATATGTTCCGCAAATGCTGCGGGCAAACGTCAGCCGGAGTTAGAGAAGTTGTTTCGGCGTGCCCGAGAAATCGACTCCAATTCAATGACTTAGAGTGCTAACTTCACAGCTGACATCTTGGAAACTTCCGGTTCCATGGAAAACCGCTCTTCAGCCTTTCGATCAGATCATTTTTCCCGGCAAGGCAGGTATTGAACAGTTGCTACAAATCCACAACCTGTGATCGCCGGTCGTCCTTCAGCCAGTTGCAGAGCCTGTTGAGCGTGATGGCCCTTTGTTCGCTGTGCCGCTTTCGAGGTTCGAGTGAGCATTCCCAGACAGTTGCGACGCTGAAACCTTTTGAAAGGGCACGTTCTAAATTTTTTTGATCTCTTTCCCGGTTGCCGCTTAGCTTTTTTGCCCATTTGCTGTCTGCATCATCTTTTACCCTTGCAGCGTTTTTGCAGCCGGGATGCTGGTGCCAAAAGCAACCATGTACGTACACCACAGCCTTGCGACTGACAAAGACAAGATCCGGCGATCCCATGGCGCGGCTTCCATGCAGCCGATACCGAAAGCCACGTGCAAAAAGTTCTTTTCGAACGATCATCTCGGGAACGGTGTTTTTGCTGCGAATCCGCGACATGTTTTTGGAACGGTCGGCGGAACTTTTGATGTCAGCCATCGATCTTATCCCTGGTCATTTCCAACCATCCTGGTAAGAAGTGTAATTCCAATCGTCAGGATAAAAAACAGGCATGGCGCGAGCTTACAAAGTAGTTGATCTCTTCGCAGGGCCTGGCGGTCTGGCCGAAGGATTTTCATCGGTCCTGGCAAAAGGAAAGCGCGTGTTCGACGTGGCGCTTTCTGTCGAAATGGAGGAAGCCGCGCACAAGACCTTGAGCCTGCGCTCGTTCACTCGCCAGTTCCCGCCTGGCACCTTGCCTGACGAATATTACCAGTTCGTGGCTGGAACGATATCTCAGGACGAACTTTTTGAAAAATATCCTGGAGAGTGGAGGAAGGCTAAGAAGGAAGCTCTGCACGCAACCCTCGGAACGCCGGAGGCCGCAAGCCTAATAAATCCTGCTATAGACAGGATCAAAAAGTCGGCCAGAGGGCGAACTGTTCTGATTGGCGGCCCTCCCTGTCAGGCATACTCACTGGTTGGCAGAGCTCGAAACGCGGGTAATTCAGAATACAATGCAGAAGACGACGGCAGACATTACCTTTACCGGGAATACATTGATATCCTGGATCGCCTTCGCCCGGCTGCATTTGTTATGGAAAATGTTAAGGGCATCCTGTCTTCCAAGGTTTCTGGCACAGGTATCTTCAAGCGCATTCTTGATGACCTGCAAAGCGTTGGCAGTGAGGAAGGCGGCTATCGGTTGCTGGCTTTGGTCCCAAACAGATACGGCAAAACCGCTTCAACTCTTGGTCCGGACCCGCATGATTTTATTGTTCGTGCTGAGCAGCATGCGATCCCGCAGGCACGGCATCGTGTCTTTGTTGTAGGTCTGAGGGCCGACATTGCAGACAGGCTGGACGACACAAACTACGAATCTGTGCTGAACTTTGAAGGTACGACCACTGTCAGCACGGTGCTCAAGGGACTGCCGCAAGTCAGAAGTGGTTTGAGCCGCAAAGACTCGGCAGAGGACTGGCAGAAGACGGTTCTCGAGGCCGCAGAGTTCCTTTCTTCATTGCAGCTTCAGATTGGATCCGCGGCTGAAAGAAAAAAGTGGAAAAAGACAGTCGGAACCGTAGCAAAGTTTCACCAAAGAAAGAACAATCCGCTGTCGAGGAAGAGTGGAGAATACGAGCTGGCAATCGAGAGCGGGGATATGCCTGGTTCGCTCATGGAATTCCTGACTGATCCCAGGATGCCTCTGCTTTCGCAGCACGAGACAAGAGGCCACATGAAGAGTGATCTCGCGCGTTACCTTTTCTGCTCAGTATTCTCAGACGTGTTTGGGCGGGCTCCCAAAGCTCCGGATTTCCCTGATGAACTGGCTCCGAACCATCGCAGCTGGAAGACTGGTAAATTCGCCGATCGGTTTCGGGTTCAAAACTGGGACGAACCGTCAAAGACAATAACAAGTCACATAGCCAAGGACGGGCACTATTACATCCATCCGGATCCAAAACAGTGCAGGAGCCTTACTGTGCGAGAGGCTGCACGATTGCAAACTTTTCCTGACAATTACCTGTTCCTCGGCAACAGAACTCAGCAGTACGTTCAAGTTGGAAATGCTGTTCCGCCATTTTTGGCCAAGCAAATTGCCGAGGCTCTGGCGGCACTGTTGCCATGAGGCAACGGCTTCAGTTCTCCGGGGCACTTGGTGCAAAGGTTTGAACCCAAAATTCGTGTCAATTTACTCCAGGCGCAAGAGAACATCACATTCAGGTTTTCCTTTGTATGCCTAAGTGTTTTATCTCTCGGTGCCGCTCTCGGCTGAAAAATCAATTTCTTTCAACTTCATTCTCCCCCTTAAAGAAAGATTGGTGGCCTCGGCAATTTCAATCAGAAGGGGATTGAATCTCAACTCGAGACATTGTCACTTGTGCCCGCCAGAATATAGGCAAGAGCAAAAGGATAAATGAAATTGGACGCGCAGGTTGAGACACTCGTCAAAAAGATCCTTGATGTACTACCCAGAGTGAATGATCTGGATGCAGCGGTAAAGTCTGTCACAGACGATCTCGAAGTGCTTCTCCCGGGGTATACGCTGGATCATGCCGAAGAATTGAGGCTGGCCCGTCTCGAAGTCGAAAAACAGTTTGAGGACATTGAAATCCTTCACCAGCGGTCGGTGATTCGTAAACGACCAGACTGGTACTTTGGTCCCAGACCAACAGATCTTCACTGGCCGGTCCTAAAGCAATTCCTGATAAGCAAAGGCTGGGATAAAGACGATGTCGACGGCATCGATCACGCCTCGAACGAAGTTGTGTCGCTACTGGACAATCCGCAGCAAGACCAATTCGATTGCCGTGGGCTCGTCGTTGGTCATGTGCAGTCCGGAAAAACTGCGAACATGACTGCAGTCATCGCGAAGGCGATTGACGCAGGATACAACACAATCATTGTTCTGGCGGGGCTGACAAACAAGTTGCGTTACCAGACCCAAATGAGGATGTACGGCGATCTCGTTAAACGGCGACCGCTGAACTGGCAAGTTCTCACGGCAAACAGCGAGGGGCTGGATTTTCGAGCACCCGCGCAGGGCGGATTCCTCTCACATACAGACAAATCTCAGCTGGCTGTTGTGAAGAAAAACGTTTCGCCGCTGGGGCAGCTGGAGATTGCAATCAATGAAACTTTGCCGGCGCATTTGCGGCGACTGAAGGTGCTCGTAATTGACGACGAATGCGATCAGGCCAGCGTTAATGCGGCCAGCCGCGAACTTGACATGACGGCGATTAATCAACGTATTCGAGGGCTGCTTACGAAGTTTCCTGCAGTCACTTACGTTGGATATACTGCCACCCCTTTTGCAAATGTACTCATCGATCCTTACCGGGTGGATGAACACAAAGGAGAGCGGCTTGATGACCTTTATCCGAGAGATTTCATTACTGCTCTGCCCTCGTCGGACAACTATTTCGGCACAGCGAAGCTGTTCGGCGTGCCGCCGGACGATGCAGATAATGAAACCCCGGAGGAACTAGGGCTAGATATGATCCGAGATGTGCCGGAGGAAGATCAGACGGCGCTTCAACCCGGCAGTGCGAAGGACAGGGAAGCTTTTTATCCCGCCATGACTCCAAGCCTGAAAAAGGCAATACTTTATTTTCTGGCGTGTTGCGCGGCCCGAAGGGCTCGCGGCGATACTGAAAAACACATGACCATGCTGGTGCATACTTCGGCATTTGTAGTGGCGCATCAACGAGTGGCCAACATTATCTCGGGCTGGGTGGAACAATGTGCGGAAGATATTCCAGACAGAAACTCAGAAATTGGAAAAGAGCTTGCAGCGGTCTGGGAAGAGGAGAATGGACGATTGCCTGCGGACATTACCGCGGCAGAGAGCATCTCCGTAACCGAAATTTTTGAATATTTGCCCGAGGTCCTTGAGGCAATCGAGTTTCCTGTAGAAAACGGGGCCAGCGACGACAGGATTAACTACGAGCAAAATGCAAAGACCTACATCGTTGTCGGTGGCTCGATCCTTGCCAGAGGCTTAACGCTGGAGGGATTAATGGTCAGCTACTTTCTGCGAACGGCCAATCAGTACGACACTCTCCTGCAAATGGGGCGCTGGTTCGGGTATCGCCCCAACTATGAGGACTTGCCGCGAATCTGGATGCCGGAAGACCTCAAGTTGCGCTTCCGTAACCTCGCCAGGGTCGAGATGGAAATCAGAAGCGATATCGATCGCTACAGTGCGCAGGACATGACGCCTATGGATATCGCTGTAAGGATCCGGGCAATTCCTGGTATGGCAATAACCGGAGCCACCAAGACACGCTCGGCGAAGACTTGTGCCATTAGCTTCTGGGGCACTCACAGACAGACTTTCCGTTTCGAGCACAGGAATATTTCAGTTCTCAAGCAGAACTGGCAGGCAGGGGCAGACCTTCTCGGCGCTGCATCCAGTCTCGGCCTGGAAAACAAGGATTGGCGACATCGTCTGTGGGAAGGCGTGCCAAGAAATCTGATCCTAAGTTTCTTTGAAAAATACCTTCCGCACAGTGATCACAGTGAACTGAAGGCCGACGTTTTACTGCCATTCCTGCGGCAGTCTGATGACCGACTAAAAAGCTGGAATGTAGGTATAGTGGAGTCGCAGATTGGTACGCCGTCAGAAGTCGGGCTGGGTCCGATCGGACAAGTAAAAACCGTGAATCGTGCGAAACTGGAAAACAGCGGATACTCGGCGGATATCAAGGCCCTTATGTCGAAAGCTGACATCAGGTTCGACTGCCCGGCCGACCTTGATGGGTCAGGTAGCTGGGATGATGTGAAAGACAGACGACTGGAAACCATTGGCCAGGTCCCGCTGCTGCTACTTTATGCGATTGACCGCAACTCTGAGCCGAAAAGAAAAAGTGACGTCCGTGAGCCCCTGAATGCACTGCACGACGTCCTTGGTTATGGGATCGTTTTCCCGGGATCGACCGCCGAGGGTGCAAGTTTCGTATCGGTGGAGCTCCAAACGATTTCCGCGGATGAGATTGAAGAAATAGAGGCAGAGGAGAAAGCACAGGTGGAGGCAGCTGGTGTCGAGTAAAGAAGATGAGCAAGCCGTTGACAAGGCATGGGCCATTCTGCGCGCGGGGTCCTCTGACTCGTCAGGCCTGGAAATAGCGACATTACCGGCCGGGGTATCGACGGCAGATGGTCCTGTGCGATTTGCTCTCGGCGGCAAAGGAGAAGCGCGTTTGCTACTCCCGCTGTCAGACAGGGAGTCAGGCAAGGAAGTAGTCGGAGCAGAAGCTCTGCAAATTTTGGTTTCAGTATACACTCAGGGGGGAAAACAACAGCGCTTCCTTGATCTCACCTGCCGGGCTCATGAGCTGGAACGCGTGTTTACGGAATTGGGCAATGAAATCCTGTCCCGTGTTGCTGCTGGTGTGGGCTGCGAAGAAGCTGCCAAATCGACCATTGAAGAGTTCAGATCGCTGCTTGTAAGGCCGAACTCAACGCAGTCGTCTATCAGTCAAGTCGCAGGTCTGGTGGGGGAGTTGATTTTTTTGAACCGGTTGCTGGATCGAGAGTCATCAGCGTGGAAAAGCTGGCGCGGTCCGGCGGGCGACCGTCATGATTTCGCATCTGAATCGCACTCTCTTGAAGTGAAGACGTCCCTGAGCAAAGGGCGAACGACGATAAGTATCAATGGTTTCAACCAGCTTGAGAGACCGGCGGGAGGCAGTCTTCATCTGCTTCACTTTGAGCTGGAAGCGGTCATGGCGGGAATGCTTTCAGTCGAGGCACTCGGCAGTGCCGCACTTGGAAAGGCAAATGAGCCCGAAAAACTGCAGCAGCGCCTTTCAGCTCTTGGCTGCGAAGAAGTTCGGGATCCCGCGTGGAACCACACAGCTTTCAGACTGGAGGCCGAAAACCTGTTCTGCATCGAAGAGGGTTTTCCGCGACTGGTGCCGTCAATGCTCGCAGCGGGTTCGCCACCAGTAGGAGTTTCCAGCGTCTCGTATTCCATTGATCTTTCAACCGCAGAGGAATTTCGAGTGGACCCGGCCGAAACGGCTAAGATCGAGGAGCTTTTCCTGTAATGCCTGTAACGCTAAGCCTGTACTCGGAACCTTACGGAAGCACAGGGAACATTGGGGAGAACTTCCTTCGATTGCTTGGTACGCCTTCTACAGATCCCCTACAGACGGTGATCCGTGAGGCGATTCAAAATATCGCGGACGCCGCTAAGCTAGGCCAGGGTCCCGGGGTTCGCATCAGACTGCGCCGTCTTAATGACGACCAGCGTAACTGCATGCGAAACAATGTACTGTACCACCTTCCTGACGAACTGAACTCTCGCAAGAAATTCAATGACTTTCTCGAAAAGGAAGAGCAGGTTGTTCTAGAGATCTGTGACTTCGGAACCACGGGGCTTGGCGGACCAACAAGGGCGGACAGGATCCCACTGGGCGTGGAACAGAACGATTTTATTAACTTTCTGAGAAATATAGGCGCACCTCGCGATACCGATCACGGCGGCGGTACATACGGATTTGGCAAGGCGTCGCTTTATGCAGTAAGTCAGTGCCAAACTATCCTTGTAGATACACTAGTTGCGGAAGAGCACGGAGGTGAACGGCGAGTGATCGGATGCCACGTCGGCTCAAGACACGAGGTCGCCGAAGACGGTTACAAGAAGCAATTCACCGGCCGCCACTGGTGGGGCGTGGCCGACCCAGACGACGGCATTGCTGATCCTGCGCTGGGTTCTGATGCCAAAGTCTTGGCAGAAGCACTTGGCTTTCCGCCTCGTATGCCCGGGGAGTCCGGTACTTCCATCATGATGCTTGATTTCAATCCTGAGGGAGAAGACCTCTTTGCCGTCGGCCAAAGGATTGTCGAGGGTCTTCTCTATAGCTTTTGGCCTCGGATGATGAAGGACACACCAGTCGGCATGCAGTTTTCCTGCAGCGTGGAAGTCGACGGTGTGGAGTTGGATATCCCGGACCCGGAGTTGTTTCCACCGCTTCATTTGTTTTGCCGCGCGATGCGCAAGGCGAGAGCGCGGTCTGGCGTCGGGGTTGAGAGGATTTTTTCTGAACGCCCTTCGAGAGATCTCGGGTGGCTTGCGATTGAGAAGGGGCTCAGGAGCGAAAGAAGGCCAATTGTGGTTGAAGACAGCCTTTTCCGAAGGACCTCAAGGCATATAGCTCTAATGAGGCCCGTTCAGCTTGTGGTGAAGTATCTCGAAGGCATAGCATTGCCTGACGAGAATCTTGAATGGGCCGGTGTGTTTCTCGCTTCGGAGGAAAACGAAGTAGAACGCGCATTCGCACTTTCGGAACCACCGGCACACGATGACTGGATCCCGGGTAATTTGGAGAAGGGTCATGCCAAAACGTTTGTGAATGTCGCCCTTCGAAAGCTCGATACTCGTGCAGCGGAAATTGGGCTGCCTTCCACATCTGGCCGCAATCAGGAAAGCGACGCACCACCTCTTGCAAAAGTGTCCGGTATGCTGGGCGCCGCTCTTGAGGGGGTTGACGGAGAAGGCGCTGGACGACCGAGAACTAACAATAGTGGAGGAGGTGCATCTAGGCCGCTTCGAGCGCGTGCATCAAGGCCAGTATTTTTGAGGTTGGAAGAGCGGGACGGCATGAAAGTTGCAGTGTTCTCCACTTCTGTGCAGCAGGATTTTGACTGCAGCGGAAGTAAGCTAAACGCGTCGGCTGCAGTGGCAATAGATGGCGCTGCGGCGCAACAGTTGGACCATACTATCCTTAACCCGGAAGTAATTGAGTTGAGGGCCGAAGATGGAAGCTGCGCCGAACTTGGCGATACGCTGATGATCGATGGCGCGAGCGGCACCTATGAAATTGTCGTGCGCATACCGGATGAGTGCGCAGTAACGGTAGATGCCGAAATCCAGAGTGGTGAAGGCATATGAAGTCTCGCGTCGCATTTCCGTTTCTCACCTTGAGCGATCGTGCAGTCGATGCGGGGCCATGGATGCTGCGGCTCAACGATAATGAGCAAGCTCCGGCTGGTGATTATCTTCCAGACTGGGACTACGCCTCCCGCATATATCTTCAGCGAACGGTTTCCGTGAACAAGGATTTCGCAGCCTCAGAACTTGCGATCCAGAAGAGCAATCTAGCCCTGTCGCTTTGTGTAAGGGCGGGTACTGGTGTCGGCCGCCTGCCCAGATCAGTTATTTCTCAGCAACAGCATCCATTTGGCGATGACACAGATACGATCGTTCTCGACCTTGAAATTCTTGGCCATGAGCTCTCTTCCGTGCTCGATCTGAGGACCGAGATCGTGATTGAAAATGCTCCCACGGATCTAGGCAACCTCTCGCCATCAAAACCGTATGAACGAGTCTGGCATGAAACGCTCCGTGTTCGTCTCGAAGGTGAGGAGCCCAGGTTTCCAATTGAAGTGGCTGATTTTGGAAACTTGCTTTCTGGAAGCATTGCGGTATCCGCGCCTTGGTATGTCCACTGGTCGCCGGGAGACTGGTCACGAGATTTTCACGGTTCCATGCGTCTTTACCTGAACAAGAACCACTCAGGTTTCATCGATAGGGTGACCGAAGGTGATCCGGAAACGCTAAGGGCCATCATGGCTGATGTCATGGGCCAGGTATGCGAAAGATTTCTTGCACTTGATGATTGCGGAACACTTGCGAAAGAGTTCGAAGAAGGATCGCTGGGGTCCCAGGCGGCCAGCTGGATAAGGGCGGCGTGGCCGGAGCGCGATCTTGGATTTGTTCAAGCTCAAATGAAATCTCGTCCTGGCACTTTCCGGGCAGCAATACATGCTCTTGCAGAACAGCGGGGTGTCGAAGAATGAGCTTTTTGCTGCCACGACTACCAGGGCCTTCCGCCGAGAGTATGCTTGATGGGTTGTTCGAAGGCGACGATCTGAATTGGCCCGGTTTTGATCCGACAAGCCTTCCAGACGAGGCACGTTTTGCGTCTACAGGTGGTTCAGCTGTCGATCCACTGCAACTACGGGAATTTCGAAGTGGCATTGTTCAAGTAGCAGAAGAGTTTGGGTTTGGAACACAGAATGCGAGAGCCACACAGGCGAAGTTTGATGCAGCCCTGGGAGTTTGGTTGGTCCAGCATCCCCTCCTGAAAACAGGCGAGGCGTTGCGAGATGATGTGTGGAGTTTTGTTGGCGTCGTTGTGGCGCCCGACATAGTTCATTGGCGCTTCGGTAAGTCGAGGCAGCGCTATCTCGGCGGGATACGCAATACTTTTCAGCGGCTATGGATGCGAGCTCGTGTTCTGGACAGGGGTGAGACAACCCAAGACCGCTGGGGACTACTGGACAGTCTCACCGAAGATGCGCTGGTTCAAATAACGGAAAGACCCAGCATCGGCGCTGATGCGATCCTTTCCAGAGAACTTGCTGAAGCTTGGGTCAGGGCGAGCCACCGACTGGGCAGAAGTCAAATGGAAGATGTTATGCGTTCAGCCATCCTTCGTCTAAGAATTCGGAACGAGATACGTAGCCTCTCAATGCTTCCAAAGCCCGAGTTAGAGAAATTGCTTGACGAGTTTTTCGATCATGCTGCTCTGGGTCTGAAGCTAACTAAGAATTCATCTGACATCACTCAGAGGCAAGGAAAGCAAATTGAAGGTTCCGGAGAAAAGGCGGTTAAAGAGCAGGATTCAAACGTCACTGGCAATCGAGTAAGAAGTTGGTCTTCTTGGTTTGGTCGGTAAAGGGTGATGGTATTGAGCATTCCAGTGATTTTTCAACGTGCTTGCGAAACATGTGATGGCTTTGAGTGTAGTAAATGAGCGAGGTGCCAAAAGGTCTTGAAGATCTGCTGACCAAGTTAGTGGCGGCGGATAGCGGCTGTTCGCTGCACGTTTCACAAGGCGTGTCATAGATAGCGAAATCTGGCCTTAGGAACCTCTTGGTTAGCCTGCGCAACCTAGGGTGGAGCGTGGCAATGGGAAAAGTTACAAAATTTAGTGATTAAGCAACCAATCTAAGAAGGTGTTTCGTGTTGACGGTCGCCGATAGAATCGGAGTTGAGAGAATTGATAAATTTTAGAAAAGGTATTCGCGACGAATTCGCCAAGCTCTCGGATGAGGCAGGTTCTAAAGATCGCTTGGATATTGTCAGGCGGCACCTAGCCGACGTTTTTGGCTCCAAGAATTTAACGTTTCTCATTGGTTCAGGATGTTCCTCGCTCAAGGAGGGCGACGAAGAACTCGGCATTCCAACAATGGGACCCTTGGCTCAGGAGTTTCAGGCGACTTTTGACGCTTTGCCTGGTTTGCCTTCTGACATCAGCTACGTCACGGGCATTCAAAAGGCTGCGCTTCTCGAAAAGCTGGGAATCGACCTCTCCCACGAGGATTTCCACTGGAACTTGGAACGACTTATGGAAGTTCTCATAACCGCGCAGCAATTCTGCAAATCGAGTAATAAACCTGAGTTTCAGGATGCCCTCATCACCGTCGATGAGGTGATCGCAGGGGTCAAGAAGTTCATCCTTGAGAAATGCACTGAAGGCCGGTTCGCTCAGGGCAACGATGGCGTCGTGTCACTCTATCGTCGTTTTTACCAGTCGCTTTCAACGCGATCTCGTGGGCTTTCGCCACCTTGGGTTTTCACCACCAACTACGACCTCTTCAATGAACGGGCTATGGATCGATCCGGTATTCCCTATTCCAACGGGTTTGCAGGAACGGTCGAGCGTCGCTTCAATCCTGCCACATATCGGCGGGCGTTGGCGGAGCAGCTCGATATTTCGTCGAAGAGGTGGGCTACCGTTGATGGATATGTCCATTTCTGTAAGCTTCACGGCTCCATCAATTGGACCGAGGAAGAGGCCGGCCTTTTTCCGATCCGCGAGTCGGCCAACAAGCTCGATCCCGCGCAAGATCGAGTCATGATTTATCCCACGCCTTCGAAACAGACCGCGAGCTTTGGCTCACCTTACTCGGACATGTTTCGCGAGTTTCAACGGCAAATCGTACAAGATCAGAGCGTCCTGCTCGTTATGGGCTTCAGCTTTGGTGACGAGCACATCAACAATATCATTTTTCAAGGACTTACTCTTCCTAGCTTTAGGCTGGTTGCCTTCCTCAACCCCGATGACGAGAGTAACCCTGTGACAAAAGAGCTCGCAGCACTCGGTGATCCTCGGATCTGGTTCATTTGGGGCGCTGACGAAGAGACCCAAAAGAAGGCTCACTACTTCGATACCATTGTGCAGGATTTGTTGCCATCTAGCGCTGACCAGAAAGAGGACCAAGCTATAGAAAAGGTGTTCAAGAAACTTCTTTCAAAGCAGCAGAGCGGTGAAGATGGCGAAGGATGACATAAGCCGCGCAATTGGCAAGATCGTTAGCGTGTCTGCAGATCGCTTGGTTGTCGAGTTGCACAGGGGCAGTGATAATTTCACGGTGGTGGGTTTCGATGATGTGCACTACGTTGCAACCCTTGGGTCATATTTGATGGTGCCCACACAATCCGAGTATGTCGTTCTCGAAGTTATCGGCCTCCGCGAGAAGGATTTTTCTCCCGCCTACGGGGGAGGAACTGAGATGGACAAGGCAACGGCGGCGAAGTTTCTCGACGTTGTGCCGGTCGGCTCAATGCCTGTTCAGGGCGGCTCGTTTAAATTCGGTGTTTCCACTTTTCCACCACTTTATGCCGATGCACTTTACGCCCGCGATGAAGACTTGGACCGTATCTTCAACGTGGAGCAAGTGCCCGATCAGGCGACAAAGACCGATGCCGATGGCTTGGAAAGATTTGGGACGGTGCCTCATACAATAGAGATCGGTACATCAGCGGTTTTCAAGGATTACCCAGTTAAGGCACAGCTCGACGCCCTTTTCGGCGGGCATGTCGCAGTTCTTGGCAACACCGGAAGCGGGAAGTCCTGCACCGTGGCGTCGGTAATTCAATCGGTGTTTGACCGCGTGGAGGAATTTTGGGCGATTGGTTCCTCGTTTGTACTCTTCGATGTCAATGGTGAGTATCGACAGGCTTTTGAAGATATGCCTTGGCAGATTCAAGCAAGCTATTTCAAGGCCACCAGCTCAGAGGCAGAAGCAGAGGGACTGGACGAGGGCTTTCTCGGAGCCGATTTAGTTGACCGCTTCCGTCTTCCCCATTGGTTCATGACTGTGGATGAATGGGCTCTTTTGCTACGAGCTAGTGAAAAAACGCAGCTCCCAGCATTGCGGACTGCTCTCGGCCTAACGACGCTATTTCAAGAAAACCCAGTTGCAGATGTGATTGAGCGTAGCGACGACGAGCTTGGAACCGTAAGAAATCATGTTCTAGCAAAAATTATTCTTTCGATTTTGAATGACGACGCCAGTGTTCCAAGCAAGGAGGGAAGAATCCTTGCGTTACTGCACACGTTCTCAACCGATGAGATTTCCCGAGATACAATCAAAGAAGGCCTCTACAACGATTTTGGTCAGTTCAAAGATGGACGAAATTCCAGCACATCTGAGAACTACGAGGCCATTCTAGAGCTGTTACAAGACCACGTTACAGATGAGCCAGTTCTTCCAAGCTACGGAAACATGCCGTTTTCTTTTGAGAGGTTACAAGCAGCGCTTGATTTAGCTCTCTTCTATGAAGAGGCTAATGGAAACAGGCAGATAAGAGAGTATTGTTCTCAACTAGTTACACGATTGAAGTCTGTATCCGACAATCCAGATTTTGAGTTCTTGCGGGCTTCTGTCGAAGGATTGGATGACCATGATAGGGAGCCAACACAGTTTGTGGACCGACTTCTTGGCCTTGCGAGGGAGGGCGCAAGTTATCGCAAAGACCGCCAAATCTGTATTATTGATCTGAATGACGCATCCGATGAAATCGTCGAGCTTGCATCAGCAGTGGTCGCTAGATTGATTTTTGATCGTATGCGCCGCGCAGACCCTCGAAACAAGATGCCAGTGCATCTTATCCTCGAAGAGGCGCATCGCTATATTTCGGAGCGTGCAAGTCGATTTTCTATCGACGCCGGGATCACATTTCAACGGATTGCGAAAGAAGGTCGAAAGTACGGAGCGTTCCTTATGGTCGCCTCTCAAAGGCCGAGCGAACTGTCGAAAACAGTGCTTTCTCAATGTAATAACTTTATCATTCATCGTATCCAGAACCCCGACGACCTTTCGCAGATTAAACAGATGACACCGTTCATCTCTGAAACAGTACTGCAGCGTCTACCCTCATTACCAAAACAGCACGCACTGATTTTCGGCAGCGCAGTTAAGATTCCGACTACTTTCCGCGTTCGTGACGCTAACCCAACGCCGAATAGCGACGACACACAGGTCAGAGACCTTTGGTATGTCCCTCCGAATCCGAGTTTGAATTGGAAGGTTTAGAGTCCTCATGTTCTTTTTGTCCAATTTCCTGTCTGCAGAGAGTTGTTGCGGAAGTAGGTCGGATGGAAGTGGCGTTTAATCCGATCGACCTAACGGTCAACGGCTTAGCTCGAGCTTACTTTGCATTGTTCGCGGGCACTGGTGCCGGCGGAATAACATTGCTACTTCCCGCCAATTTGAAAAACCTCACACCGGAGAGCGTACTTTGTCTATCGAGAACGAGCGGAACCAACATCCAGTCGGCCAAGGGTTCTTTCATAGTGGTTTTCTTTTCGAAAATGGCACGATGCGCTTGTCGTACATTTATGACTGCGGAGCGATGCACCGATATGAGGCAGCACGAAAACGTGAAATTCAGCGGTATCTAAAGCAAGTTGGTGTTGGCATATCGATCGACGTAGTATTCATCTCCCACATTCATGCCGACCACATAAATGGTTTGGAGCAACTCCTCGATGCTAACACTGGTGCTACCGTGGATACCATCGTTCTGCCTCTAACGAATGTTTCAGATAGGCTGATTGCCTATGCCCGCACGGTCGCCGAAGACTCTTCTTCGGCTCACAACAACTTCTTCCGTGATTTTATTGTTAATCCCGGAGCCGCGCTTGAACGCTTTAACCCTCGGCAAATCATCTTCGTGTCTCCTGGTCGGAGAGAGGATGGCGCGCCTGACGGAGATGATCGCCCATTTACAATGCCTGACGGGCCTCAAGTACTTGGCCCAAATATAGAAAAGCGCGAGATTGCTTGGAAGCTAGTGGGTCGGGGTCTAGTCCGTAAACTCGATGATGATCCCGATACTTCCTCTGATCAAAGATCAAGAACTGTGTTGTACGAGGCCAGCGACACACTCGCTTTATTGAGCTCAGATTCACGAACGGATTGGCTCTTGGCCCCATTTGTTGACCCCACTGTCCGAGCCGATCGCAAAAAGTTCCTTACTGAACTGGCAAAGCAATGCGGTGTGGCGCGATCAAAGATTAGTTCGTGGCTCAGTGTCAGTTCCAATATTCAGAACCTACTCACCGTCGACCTCGATTTGCTAGCTGCTGCATACGGTGCAGTCACGGGCGAACTAAATATAACGTCGCTATGTTTATACTCTGGTCCAGCAAGCAGGGTTGACCCAAAGCTCCGTCGAAGCGTCGAAGGCATCTTTGGGTGCGTGAACAACTGGGATAGCGGTTCAAAGGCCCGGATCGCGTGGCTTGCCACTGGGGATGCTGCTTTAAAACAAAAACAACGCCGGGCAGATTTCATTAATCACTATGGGAAGTTGTTGAAAAATGTGTCCACTATGACGCTCCCTCATCACGGATCCGACAATAACTTCGATGACCAACTTCTTTCAGAAGTGAGGCCGCGGGTTTGTCTAGCGGCGGCAGACCGCTATGGTACGTGGAAACATCCTGGACCTCACACAGTTCAAGCCGTGTGCTCGCATCCTGCAGTCCTGCAAGTAGTAACCTCGAACAGGCGCTCAAGGGCTCGTGAGCGAGCATTTCTAGGCTGAATTCACCAATCTCCCACGATATCAGTCGCGGAGAATTCTCTAACAACTGGCCGCGTCACAGCATAAAGCCACGCTCAAGAATTGTAGGTTTGAACCGAAACGGATCGAAAATTATGAGCCTGAAAGTGGGTTCTGGCGGGAGCGTGTCGGTCGGTGCAAAGCGTGTATCTTGCGCACGATGCCGAAGGTTTCACGGTTCTCAATATCTTTAAATCTATTGCGCTACAGTTTCGCTACCACGGACATCGTGCGCCAACCCAAAAGGCTTCTACTGTCTTGAATAAATCGACCTGACCGGCAACCATTTAGTCGTTTAAGCCATTAATCAGAAAGAGAAATTAATAGGTTCTATTCTCTTGTGCTTTGGGTGGGTAGGTGGTCAGTTTTGCAAAAGATATTGGGGAAAAATTAATAATAACAGTGTGTTGAGTGTGTATTTTGGAGGCGAGTACCGGAATCGAACCGGTGTACACGGATTTGCAATCCGCTGCGTCACCACTCCGCCAACTCGCCTTTTCAAGCAATTTCAATTACTTGACGTGGTGCAGACGCGGTTCTAGCAGCTTTCCAGAACAACGTCCAGAGGGTTGCTGAAATTTCCGCCGGCCATGGCGTTGGATGGCCGGTCAGCGCAGTGGCAACTTTTGTCGCGGCCTGCAATTTTTGCCGGGCTGGCCGTTGCCGGGCGGGATCGGATGTGGCAAAAGCCGAGCAACCATGGGAAATATACGAGCGGTCACATGACGGATTTCGCAGCCCGACGCCACACGATGGTAGACACTCAGGTCAGGCCCTCTGATGTCACCAAATTCCCGATCATCGATTCAATGCTGAAGGTCCAGCGCGAGAACTTCGTGCCGGATGCCAGTCGCGAAGTGGCCTATGCTGGCGACCTGATCGATCTGGGAAACGGGCGCTGCCTGCTGGAGCCGAGGACTCTGGCGAAGATGCTGGATGCATTGAATATTTCGAATGACGAGGTGGTTCTGGATATCGCCCCGGCGTTCGGATACTCGACCGCCGTCGCCGCGAACATGGCGCAGCTTGTGGTGGGCGTCGAGGATGACGAGGCCAACGCAGCCGACGCGCAGTCCCGCCTGATGGAGGCGGATATCGACAACGCGATCATTCATGTCGGACCTTTGGAGCAGGGGGCGGCCGAGCATGGCCCCTATGATGTCATCATCATCCAGGGCGGTGTGGAACGTCTGCCCGATGCCCTGCTCGATCAACTGAAAGATCATGGCCGCATCGCTTGCCTGTTCGTCGAAGGCAACCTGGGCACCGTTCGCATTGGTCGAAAGTCCGATGGGCGGGTGACATGGCGTCATGGCTTCAACGCAAACGCCCCGGTACTGCCGGCGTTTTCGGCCGAGTGTGCATTTTCGCTATAGTCGATCAGCGGTTTTCCGCGGTCCCTTGATTAGTTGAAAACAAAGGCGCAAACTGCCTACGGGCTTGCGTTATTTTGATTTGAGAGGATTTGGGTATGCTTGGAACGGCTGGAGGGAAGCTGGTCAAGGCAGTCGCTCTGACGGCGGGAATCGCGCTGAGCGTGATACCGGGGCGCTCGGTTTTGGCGGACAATCTGACCGACGCGTTCATCGGTGCATACAACACAAGCGGGCTGTTGGAACAGAACCGCGCCTTGCTGCGCGCAGCCGATGAAGACGTTGCAATCGCGTTGTCGGCCCTGCGCCCGATCATCAACTGGACCGTCCGTGTCAGCCAGGATTATGCCAAGTCTCGCGCCGGAACAGTGGTGTCGACGGTCGAACCGTCGCGCTTCTTCTCGGGACTCACGCTGAGCCAGCTGGTCTATGACGGCGGTGCATCGATTCTCGGGAAACAGTCGGCTCAGGAAACAGTTCTGGCAACTCGCCAAGCATTGATCGATATTGAGCAACAGGTTCTGTTCCGCGCAACGACGGCTTATCTGAGTGTTCTGCTACAGGAAGAAACGGTTCAGATTCGCCAGAACAACGTCAATCTCTCAGGCGAGGAACTGCGGGCCACGCAGGACCGTTTTGAAGTCGGTGAGGTCACCCGGACCGACGTCGCGCTGTCCGAAGCGCAGTTGGCAAGCTCGCAGGCTGATCTGGCCGATGCGCGAGGCGACCTGAGCACTGCCCAAGCGGAATATGTGAACGCCGTCGGCAAACAGCCGGGCCGTACTGCGGGCCAGCCGCGTCTGCCGAAGCTGCCCGGTTCTTTGGCCGAGGCCATCAGCCTGGCACAAAGAAACCACCCGGCAATCCTTTCGGCGCAGCATCAGGTGCGTGCCTTGGATCTGACCGTGCAACAGCAGCGCGCGGGCCTGGGTCCGAATGTAAGCCTGAACGCGGACGCGGGGATCACGGAAAGCTATGACAACGACGACTATACCAACGATGCGTCCATCTCGTTGAATTTCAATCAGCCCATCTATGCCGGTGGCCGATTGGCGGCCAACGTGCGCCGCGCAATGGCTCAGCGGGACGCATCGCGTGCCAATCTCCTGAATGTGCAGAAAGACATCACTCAGGGTGTGACGGACGCCTATGTGCGCTTTGAAACGGCCACTGCCAGCCTGCGGGCATCCGTCGAACGGGTACGCGCATCGCAGGTCGCCTTTGACGGGATTCGCGAGGAGGCCACCTTGGGGGCTCGGACCACGCTGGACGTTCTGACCGCTCAGCAGGATTTGCTGGACGCACAATTGGCCGAAGTTGCCTCGCGGACGGAACGGTCTCTGGCGGCCTATCAGCTGTTGCAGGCGCAGGGTCTGTTGACCGCCGAGCGCCTTGGACTGGCAGTCCAGATTTACGACCCGACGCTCTACTACAACCTGGTCAAAAAGGCGCCAGCACAGATCAGCAAGCAAAGCCGCGACCTGGATCGAGTTCTCAAAGCTTTGCGGCGCGAGTGATCAGCCACACTATCTGTTGTTAGGTTCGACCGGATTGGATACACTGGTCCAAAAGGTCAGAGCGGTAGAGAACAATGACGGATAGCAGTGTCAAAGCAGGTGTCGAAGACGTATTGTCGTCGATCAAGCGTTTGGTCAGCGAAGAAGGGCGCAAGGTCCCGAACCTGATCAAAGCGACTGCGGCCCGCAAGCCGGGACGCCTGGTTTTGACGGATGCCCTGCGGGTTGGCACACCGGCCGAGGATCCAAAAGCACCTTTGAAACTGGCCCAAAAGATCTCGGCTGAGGCGGCCTCGCAGCATGCTGCGAATGTCGAGGCGGTGCGCCCGGCCAACGACCTGTCACAACCTATGCGGTTGCGGTCTTGCGATATCGTTCGTCCCGGAACGCCGGCAATCAATGACATCGGCGGTGAGTCTTCGGATGATCGCGAAGGCCGCAGGGATCTGGCCGGAAGCCTGAGCGCCAAGATCGCAGCTCTTGAGGCTGCGATTGCGCGGACCGAAGATCAGTGGGAGCCTGACGGTGAAAGCGACGACGCTTATTCCGGCACGCGCACTGACAAGGTCAGTTGGGCCTCGGACACCGGGTTTTCGGCGCCGAAGGATGCGGCTGCGTCCGAAGCTGAGATGGACGCTGACAGCGACGAGGAATCAACGCCTGCCACGTTTATCCGGGACAACCGGGATGCCTCTGAGGCCGAGGTGAAGCTGGATCAGGAAACGCCGGCGATGGCGACCGGCACGATGGATGAAGACGAATTGCGCGAGTTGATCGCAGACATCGTCCGTCAGGAACTGCAGGGCGCGCTGGGTGAACGTATCACCCGCAACATTCGCAAGCTGGTGCGGCGCGAGATCAACCGCGCTTTGGCCGCTCAGAATTTGGATTGACGCTCAGCCGAACCGAGGCTCGGCTGCCAGTGACAGCAGGGCATCAAGGTCCATATGCTGTTCAAGGTGATCAGCCAAAGACTCCAACGTTTGCTCAACACTGACTTCGTATGCCAGTTCCGACCTGGCTCCAAACCGCTGCAGAAACGACGCGCGGAAGGCGTCTGACGCGAAAATGCCGTGCAGGTAGCTTCCCAGAACGCGCCCGTCTCTCGATGCGGCGCCTTCCGGGCGCCCTTCCACCTGCAACCACGCGCGGGCAGTATCCGGACCTTGGGTGCGTCCCATGTGGATTTCGTAGCCGGTGACAGGCTCGCCGCCGGGCAAGGCCTGCGCTGATCGCAGTTCGACCCGCTTTTCCCCGGACATAACCGTTTCCACGTCCAGCAAACCCAGCCCATCGACGCTGCCGGGTCTGCCGTCCACTCCGTCGGGGTCGGCGATCACCCGGCCCAGCATCTGATACCCGCCACAGAGGCCAAGAACATGCCCGCCCCGCCGTACATGGGCATACAGGTCGATGTCCCAACCCTGTTTGCGGAAAAAGGTCAAATCTCCGATCGTTGATTTGCTGCCCGGCAGAATCACCAGATCCGCGTCACCGGGAAGGGGGCGGCCAGCCGGAATGATCTCGACCGAAACACCCGGCTCGGCGGATAGCGGGTCCAAATCATCGAAATTCGCCATGCGCTCCAGTTGCGGCACCGCAACCTTGCAGGTGCCGCCGGCGTGCGAGCGGATATCCATCATGTCTTCGGCCGGCAGTTTCCAGGCGTCGTCAAACCAGGGAACGACGCCCAGGCAAGGCCATCCGGTGCGCGCCGCAATGTCGTCGCGCCCGTCATCAAACAGGCTGACGTCTCCCTTGAAGCGATTGACTGCAAAGCCGCGGACCATTGCAAGATCGGCACTGTCCAGCACTGCATGGGTGCCGACGATCTGCGCTATGACGCCGCCCCGGTGAATGTCTCCCACCAGTATGACGGGCACATTTGCGGCGCAGGCAAAGCCCATGTTGGCGATGTCGCCTGCCCGCAGGTTGGTCTCGGCCGGGCTGCCGGCGCCCTCGACCAGCACAAGGTCGGCATCTTGGCAAAGTCTGGCAAAGCTCTCGAGCGCGGCGTTCAGAAGCTTGGATTTGTCCCTGCGATAGTCCTTGGCCCGCATCGTTCCCGCCCGCTTGCCCTGAACGATCACTTGCGCACCGGTATCGGTTTCCGGCTTCAGAAGGATTGGATTCATGTCCGTATGCGGCTGGCGCCCCGCCGCCCGGGCCTGCAGCGCCTGGGCGCGGCCAATCTCGCCTCCATTTGCGGCTACTGCGGCGTTGTTGGACATGTTCTGCGGTTTGAAGGGGGCAACCTTCAAGCCTCGCCGCGCAAAGGCCCGGGCCAGCCCGGCCACAAGCATCGACTTGCCGACGTTGCTGCCGGTCCCCTGAATCATGATTGCGCGAACCATCTGAGCCTCCTGCGGATGTTGGCAGATGACCGCATTTATTCAGCCGACGAAAGCGTGGATCGGGCCATTTGCACGACGAATGCGACTATTCCGCTGCGTACAGGGCAAAAAAAAGCGCGCCGAAAGTACCGGCGCGCGTTTTTGGGTCGGGCAAAGCCTTAGGCGGCTTCGGCCTGCTGTGCAGCGTTGCGACGTTCGCTTTCTTCGCGCGACAGGGCGACGGACGTACGCACGCCACGGCCAACGAACTCCATCAGTCCGTGGACAACCCGTTCGTTCGGGTCGATGCCAGCGCAGGACAGCACTTCGCGACCATCGCGCGAGCGTGCCCAGCGGGCGATTTGTTCCGGGCCATTGCCGTATTTCTTGTCATCGGCGATGGCATCATCGAGTGCAGCCAGCACAACGGCCGCGAAAAGTTTGCGGGCACGGTTGCCTTGCTCATTGTTAAAGGCGGTGCCGTCAACGAAATCTCTCATCTCGTTTTCCTTGTTGTTCTTGCTCTTGTAATTTTCGGCGTGGCGGTCCTTATGACCTATTTAGTGCGATTCGGATACACCTAATTTGCATAGTTGCGTTGCGTCATTTGCATGGCTCTCTGCAGGTGCAGCACTAGGTTTCGTTGTATTGCATGGATCGGTCCCGCCAGATATAGGGACGACAACTGACGCATCAACCATGTGTGAAGGAAATATGTCATGCCCAAGATCAATGGGAACGAAATTCGCCCGGGCAATGTGCTTGAGCATAACGGCGGTCTGTGGGCGGCGGTCAAGGTCGATCACGTCAAACCGGGCAAAGGCGGTGCCTTTGCACAGGTGGAATTGCGGAACCTGCGCAACGGTTCGAAACTGAACGAGCGGTTCCGTTCAGCGGACAAGGTCGAGCGTGTTCGGCTGGAGCAGAAAGACCAGCAGTTCCTGTATGAAAGCGACGGGATGCTGGTATTCATGGATGCCGAGACCTATGAACAGATTGAATTGCCTGCAGATTTGCTGGGTGACCGTCGTCCGTTCCTTCAGGACGGAATGACCATCGTGGTCGAATTCTATGAAAGCGAGGCGCTGAACGCGACGCTGCCTCAGAAAGTCGTCTGCAAGGTCGTCGAGACCGAACCGGTCGTCAAAGGTCAGACTGCGGCGAACTCGTTCAAACCGGCGGTTCTGGACAACGGGGTCAAAGTCATGGTGCCGCCGTTCATCGCGCAGGACGAGATGATCGTCGTGAACACCGAGACCATGGAATATTCCGAGCGCGCGTAACGTCGCGTCATACTCGGAGAAAGACCAAGAAACCGCGCAGCTATTCGGCGCGGTTTTTTTCTTGCGAGGCGGCCCCGCCCCTGCGGTAGCGGGCGCGGTCCGGGCCAAACAGTTCCAGCAACAGCTCGAACTTGATGCGATTGGCGCTGACCTGCCGATAGAAAGCGATGAGAAACCCGGTCGGCCCCTGGATCCGGGCCAGACCGCTGGTCGCGGCGACCACGGTTCCGACGTCGGTTTCTCCTTGCAGAACCAGCCATCCGCCCAGCATCAGAACACCCACGGTGCCTGCACCGTTGATCACGCTCAGCAGAAATTTGGCCGACAGTTTCCACAGAAACATCCGCCGTCGGGTGTCGTAGATCGCGTCGAACTGGTCATGCACCTCTTGAGTCACGGCCTCGATGTCCTCGATCGTCAGATGGTCGGTCGCGCTACGCAATATGCGGACGCGGTCCGCCACGAACACGTTCACCTTTCTCTGCGAGACGAGAACGATAAGGATCTGCGGTGCGATCATCGAAAGGGCAATCAGTCCCAGCCAGGGTTGCGTCGACGAGATGTAGCCAATCACACTGACCAAGGTTCCGATCTGTACGACCGGGTCCGAGAATGCACCCCCTGCGAATTTGCCCAGTTCTTCGGCTTCGGCAGAGATGGCCGTCGTCATGGTTCCCTTGCGGACATTCTCGCCCGACTCGTCCACATCCACTGTGCGGGCCAGCAAAAGCTGGCGAATGCGACGGATCATGTCTTCGCCCAATGTCCCCGCGCGATATCCCAGCACCCACTTCAGGGCGAGGCTCAGCAGGATCACCCCCATCATGCCGGCACCCAGCAGCAGGAGATGAGGCGCTTCGATATTGTCCGAGGTCAAATGATTGACGATGTCCCTTTGAAACTCCAACGGGGCCGCGGCAAGAGCCGCGACCGACAAGGACAACAGGATCAGTATGACTTGCCGTCCGGCGCTGGCGCGCCAGATGGCTGAATACAGTTGGAGCATGCAGGCACCCGATCAGCCAAGTGCCTCAAGTCTTACCGTGTGGCCGGGCCGGATAAAACGTTTGCATAGCGGCCTGGTCGGTGGCCGTGCCGGTTGGGCAACAGGCTCAATCCAGCAGACGCAGGCGGGCGTCTCCGGCCTGCATGTCGTCGCCCGCCCGATCAAGGCGCAGATAGGCGATAGCCTGTCCGTTCGATTGCGTGAACAGGGTGCCGGCCGGCTTTCCCGCCGAGAGGATTTCGGAGCCGACCGGAGCCGCGCCGTCGATGGCGACAACCCGCAGCCCCTTGCGCAACTGGGTTTTGTGCTTCATGCGGGCGGTTACCTCTTGCCCGACATAGCAGCCCTTCTTGAAATCGACGCCGTTGAGCGGCTCGAAACCGGCCTCGAGGATATACGTGTCCGGTGTCAGCTCGATCCCGGTTTCCGGGATGCAATGACGCACCCGAATTGCGTCCCAATCCGTTCCATCATCGGCTTCGGGGGCGTCAGAATATGCGCGCCAGCCCATATCGGGGTGACGAGGATCGGGCATGGCGCCTTCCGGTGCGGGCCCGGTTCCGCGTTGCAGGTGCAGGTTGGTTTCCTCGATAAGCACATCCGCCCGCAGCTTGTACATGTTCAGCCGCTTGATCAGTGCATCCGCAATCCCCTCAGCCACGTCCAGCAGCACCGAGGCGCCATCGCGTTTCAAAAAGAAATCGGCCAGGTATTTGCCCTGCGGGGTAAGGATGGCCGAGTAGACAAGACCATCGTCCAGCTTGCGGGTGTCATTGGTGACCAGACCTTGCAAGAAGCTGTCGGTATCCGTGCCGGTCAGGCGCAAAATGCGGCGGGTGCTCATCTTTGGGTCCTCGTCATTGCCCTGAGAGCGGTGATATAAGCGAACCCGTTGCCAAGACCAGAGGTTTCGAACGTGTCCGCCCCGATCAGCATCGTGATTCCGACATTCGACTCCCAGACCGACCTCGCGCGCACGCTGATGACCCTGATGGAGGGACTGCACGCCGGGCTGATCCGCGAGCTTGTCATCTCCGACGGAGGGTCGACCGATCATACATTGCGTATTGCCGATGAAGCAGGGGCCCGGATCGTTGCCGAGGCCGGGTCTCGTGCCGCACAGCTCCGCGTGGGATTCGACGCCGCGGTGGGCGACTGGTTGCTGTTGATCCGTCCGGGGACCGAGCTTGAGCCAGGGTGGACCGACGCGGTGGCCGAGCACCTCGTAACGCGGCGTCCGGGTGTGTTTCGCCTTGGGTTCCGGTCCTCAGGCCTGATGCCGAGTTTGACGGCAGGTTGGGTCAATCTGCGCAGCCGGGTCTTTGGACTGGCGTCTGGTGATCAGGGCCTGCTGCTGCCGGCGCAACTGTACAAGGCTGCCGGCGGATATCCGGATCAACCGGGGAAGGAGGGGGCGCTCATGCGCTCTCTGCCGCGCGCGACTCTGTTGCGGGCGCGTGCCATTACAGGTGTCGGGCGCCGTGATCGGGCGCGTTCTGAGGCGCCACCTCAGTAATCCCGGTCGCAGATGCTTCGGGGGGTGGCTGCCGCGCTGCCGGCTCGGTGATGAGGTTGGACCGCAACTCGACAACAGATTTGCCCAACCTGAATGGTGCCGCAAAGCTGACCAGACACAGCGCGATGATCTGTAGCACGAGAATGTGGGCGTTTTCCTGAAGATACTCCCACTCTCCCTTCAGTTTGGCGACCTGAGCGATCAGGTCATCATAGCTTTGCGCAAGGATCATATAGTCTCCGGCGATTGCCGGCACTTTCCGCCGCATGTTGTCGATCGCGGTCTGCGTTTCTTCGTCCAGCGTGGTGAAAACCAGGAATTGCTCGATGTCGAAGGCATCGGCTTTGGCGGCCATGTCCTGAATGTCATCCATCTGGTCTCGGGACCGGGCACCGAAGATGAAGTTCAGGCCCTGCAGCGGTGCAACTTCGTTGGTGACCGCGATGAACAGCGGCAGGTCGGCGTTGCTGGCGGTTGAGGCCGACAGGAACTCGACCTTGTCGCACAAAACCGCCGTGTCCGGGTCGTAGGCCGGATCGCAGAACCGCAGCCGGAACCGCGCGGCGTCGCGATCGAAGGCCAGTGTCGCCGCATAGGCAACGTCGATCTGTCGGTCCAGCCTTGAACTGTCGGATTTGTAGAGCCCCGCCATGACCGCCACCAGCGCGCCCAGCCCACCCAATACGACCCACACGAGGTCGGCCAGCTTCCATGCCCGGTGACCCGCTGGTTTGCGAAACAGGAACGCGGTGCCAATCGATCCGGCCAGAAAGAACAGCAACAGCAGGGGCAGCTGGTAGTCGGTGATGAAGCTCATGCATCCGAGTTTAAGTGGTCAGCCTTCCCACGCAACAGCGATCACGTGCAGTTGTAACGCGTGTCAGGATGCCCATACTCGGGTCAGGAGCCGGAGGGAGAACGTGATGACCAAAGAGATTGTGCTGATCCACGGGGCGTTTGCCGGGCCGTGGTGCATGGCGGACTATGCGGAGTTCTTCCGCGCCCGTGGATGGACGGTGCACACCCCGGCGCTGAGGTTCCATGGCGGCGATCCCGCAGCCGAGCCCGATGCGGGTCTGACCGACACCAGCGTAATGGATTATGCCAACGACATTGCCGAATTCGTCCAGGGGTTGGGCAGCAAACCCGTGATCCTTGGGCATGCCATTGCGGGCGTCGTTGCCCAGCAGGTTGCGTCTCGCGGGCTGGCCAGAGCCATCGTGTTGATCAACCCGAACGCGGCCTGGGGCACCCTGCCGGAAACCGATGACGAACGCGCCGTGCCGCGCGCCTTGATGGAGGGCGGGGCGTTCTGGAAGCAGCCCATGCGCGTCGACTTCGACCTGATGGCCCCATTTGCATTGAACAAAATGCCCAAAGCCCAGCAACATGCGGTGTTCGATCAGCTTGGCCCGGAAAGCGGGCGGGTGATGTTCGAGATGTTTTTCTGGATGTTCGACGATCACCACGCGATGAAGGTTGATATCGACAAGGTCGACTGCCCGGTTCTGATCGTTTCAGGCTCGGAGGACAGGGCGGTGAACCCCAACACCTGCCGTTCCTTGGCGAAACTCTATGGCGACCGCGCGACCTTTCTGTCCGCAGAAGGTCACGCGCATTTTCTATTCATGGAGCCCGGTTGGGAAAAGCCAGCCGCACAGATTGCGGACTGGCTGGACCAGACGCTGGGCTAGGGGCCGTTCAGGCGTTACTTGCTGACCTGAAACGTGCTCTGCGGCCGCCAACGCAGCACGCCGTCGCTTTCGCGGTAACAACGCAACAGGCGTTCCTGCACCGTGCTCACCGTGCTGGTGACAGTGTTGTCACCGACCATCAGCACAAAGGCATCCTCGGAATAGGCCATGCCGTCGTAATAGCAAAACCGGGTCTCGGCGCCGTCGGGGATGGGGGATGCGGTGCTGAGCATCTGCTGCGCGGGGGCTGCCGAGGCCATCAGGGTCAGGGCCAGCCCGAGGGTCAAAGTTTTCATGTCGTCCTCCCGTTCGGATATCCGTTTTTCAAATTGGGTCTTGGACGCTCGGAACCTCAAAGCTCGTTCTTGGATGACGGGTTTAGAGTAAGTGTGAACGGGATCAACGGGTTAGGCAAGGGGCGTGTTTTACATGCCGCTCGTGAGGACGTTCCGACCCACACTCGGGCCGGGCGCCGACAAGTCAAGCGTTGACCGGGTCTGGACATGTGAAGTCGTTTCCCGCTTCTAGGTGACGACAAAGTTCTTCGACGTATTCGGGCTCATACCGATAATCTTCATCTACTGGGTCATAGTGACAAAATCTCGTATTGGTGGCCGAAGGATCTTCAGCGCCGTTAATGGGGCGAATGCATAAGGCTTTCCACGCATTTGCAAAACGGTTCATTGTGAACTCTGGATGATGCTCTTTTACCTGTTGAACGACCGCCTTCGGTTTTAGTAGATCGCCTCGCATGGGAACCTGACGATCCCTAATCATTGTAGCAAGCTTAGTTGCCCTTTCTTTTTGCGCATTTGTCATACCTTCCAGCTTTAGGAACTCGATTGTTACGTCGGACGAGTTTTGGTGATTCCCAATTCTGGGCATTAGGAAAGCTCTGAACGCGTAATTTGTTCCATTCCAAACATGTGGATCAAGTGATGCTCGAAACTTGTCAACAAACTGAATGACAGCTTTCTCTTCGGCTGATTGGGGTATTACACGCTTTGCACTAAAAACCGAGATTGGAATGTACAAACCCATGTCACCCAATAGCTCGATACCAAATTCTTCGCTCAAAAAGTTCTTTAGGTTTAGTAACAAAGCTTGGCACTCTGCGGCAACATGAGCGTCAAGCGTCGCCATTTGCCGATGCTCGATCTTATTCCTCAGTTTGGCAAACAAACGTAAGTTGGCGGCGACGTCTGTACCTATTTTTTCGACGCCATACTTTTTGACGCATTCGAGCAGTTCCCATGCTCTTTTGTCGCCATCAATACGTTCAAATCGTCCATTGCGCTTCTTGTAGTAGTAGGAGACCCCTTCACGTTCGAAGACGGCGTGAAGTGCGGCAGTCCAAGCAATCACCATAAGTGAAGCATACGCGCCGGTCCTGAATTGAACCGTTGGCTTATTGTAGACCTCTACAGCGAGTACCGAAGACTCGACGGATTTCAATACCAGTTCTTTAACCGAGATTTTTCTCGGCAGTTTTCCTAGAAATCCACTCAAACATCCAACTCCTCCACAAACCGCGCGTTCTCCTGAATGTATTGGAACCGCAGTTCGGGTTTCTTACCCATCAAGCGCTCGACCAGATCGCCGGTCTCGCCCGGTTCGTCCTCGTCGATGGTGACGCGGATCAGCTTGCGGGAGGCCGGGTCCATCGTGGTTTCTTTCAGGTCCTTGGCGTCCATCTCGCCCAGACCCTTGAAGCGGCTGACGTCGATCTTGCCTTTGCCGCCCAGACCTTTTTCCAACCATTCGTCGCGCTCGGCTTCGTCCAGGCAGTAGACGCGCTTGGCGCCTTGGGTCAGGCGGTAGAGTGGCGGGCAGGCCAGGTACAGGTGGCCCGCGTCGATCATCGGGCGCATCTGGGTGAAGAAGAAGGTCATCAGCAGCGAGGCGATATGCGCGCCGTCCACGTCGGCGTCGGTCATGATGATGACCTTGTCATAGCGCAGGTCGTCGAGGTTGAACTTGGTGCCCAGCCCGACGCCAAGCGCCTGCGTCAGGTCATTGATCTCGGCGTTGGTGCCCAGTTTCGAACTGGCCGCGCCTAGGACGTTCAGGATCTTGCCACGCAGGGGAAGCAGGGCCTGTGTCTTGCGGTCGCGGGCCATCTTGGCCGATCCGCCAGCCGAGTCGCCCTCGACGATGAATAATTCGGTGCCGTCGCGTGTTGAACTACTACAGTCCACCAACTTGCCGGGAAGACGGAGTTTCTTAGTGGCGGACTTGCGTTGTGTTTCCTTTTCCTGGCGGCGGCGCAGGCGCTCCTCGGCCCGCAGGATGAGGAAGTCCAGAATGGCGCCGGCGGATTTGGTGTCGGCGGCCAGCCAGTTGTCGAAATGGTCGCGGACCGAGTTTTCGACCAGCCGCTGCGCCTCGACCGTGGCAAGACGGTCTTTGGTCTGGCCGACGAATTCGGGTTCACGGATGAAGCACGAAACCAGCGCGCAGCCGCCGGTGATCAGGTCATCGCGGGTGATCTGGGCGGCCTTCTTGTTGTTGATCAGTTCACCGTAGGCCTTGATGCCCTTGAGGATCGCGGCCCAGAAGCCCGCAACATGAGTACCGCCTTCGGGCGTGGGAACGGTGTTGCAGTAGGACTGGATGAAGCCATCGCGCGACGGCGTCCAGTTGATCGCCCATTCCACCTTGCCGGCGGTGCCGAATTTTTCATTGAAATCGACGGTGCCGGCAAAGGGTTGGTCGGCATAGGTCGAGGAGCCGTTCATCGTCTCTTTGAGATAATCCGACAGGCCACCCGGGAAGTGGAAGGTGGCCTCTGTGGGAGTTTCGCCGTCGTCGATGGCGGTTTTCCAGCGGATTTCCACGCCCGAGAACAGGTAGGCCTTGGAGCGGATCGACTTGAACAGGCGGGCGGGTTTGAACCGGTGGTGGCCGAAGATCTCGGGGTCGGCGTGGAAGGTGACGATGGTGCCGCGCCGGTTGGGAGCCGAGCCCACCTTTTCGACCGGACCCAGCGGGATGCCGCGCGAAAAGCGCTGTTCGTACAGCTCCTTGTTGCGGGCCACCTGTACGACCATCGAATCCGACAGCGCGTTGACCACCGAGGCGCCCACACCGTGCAGACCGCCCGAGGTCTGGTAGGCCTTGCCCGAGAACTTGCCGCCCGCATGCAGGGTGCACAGGATCACCTCAAGCGCGGATTTGTCGGGGAACTTCGGGTGCGGGTCGATCGGAATACCGCGGCCGTTGTCGCGCACGGTCAGGGTGTAATCGTCGTGCAGTTCCACCTCGATACGGTTGGCATGCCCGGCAACGGCCTCGTCCATCGAGTTGTCGAGGATTTCGGCCACCATGTGGTGCAGAGCCCGTTCGTCGGTGCCGCCGATATACATGCCGGGGCGTTTGCGCACGGGCTCCAGGCCTTCGAGGACCTCGATCGAGGAGGCGTCGTAGGTGGTGGCGGATTCGGGCGTCAACAGGTCGTCGGGCATGGGTGCTGCTCTTGTTTTTGGGTTTGGCCCATTATGGCAGGTGATGTGGGTCGGGGGAAGAGGGACGCGAGGTGTTGTATCAATCTTGCGGTCGGTGGCGGGTTGCAAAACGGGTGGTTTTCCCGCTGAGTTGCGGAAATCGCGGAGGAGCAGGTGATGAGCTGGATCAAGACGATACCATTCGACGAGGCACGCGGTCGGTTGAAGACGCTGTATGACCGGGTCACGGGGCCCGGGAACAATGTGGACAACATCATGATGGTGCATTCCCTGCGTCCACATTCGATGGAAGGTCACATGGCGCTCTACAAGAACGTGCTGCACCATTCGGGAAACTCGGTTCCCAAGTGGTTTCTGGAAGTGCTCGGGGTCTGGGTCAGCTCGCTGAATCGCTGCGGCTATTGTGTCGAGCATCATTTCAGCGGGTTGCAGCGACTCTTGGGCGACGAGCAGCGCGGTTTGGCCATTCGCGTGGCGATCGAGGCAGAAACACCCGAGACGGCGCCGCTGGACCCCGCACAGGTGGCGGCGATGGAATACGCCCGAAAACTGACCGAGAACCCGGCCGACCTGGTGGCGGGGGATATCGACGCGTTGCGATCTGTTGGCTGGGACGATGGTGAGATCCTGGAGATCAATCAGGTCTGCGCCTATTTCTCCTATGCCAACCGCACCGTTCTGGGGCTTGGCTGTTCGACCAAGGGCGACATTCTGGGGTTGTCTCCGAACAATTCGGACAATCCAGATGACTGGGGCCATCGGTGAAAGGCGCTGCCTCCTGCGTCCTTTAGTGCCGGGCGAAGAGTTGGCTTAGTTGTCCTGAACCCAATCGAGAATAGCGTCGGCCACCGCCTGAGGCCTCTGGTGATGCAGCCAATGGTCTGTTCCGTCGATCTGCTTGCGGGTCAGGTTGGGAGCGAACTCCTCCAGCCCATCGGTGCATTCGGGAAGCAAGGCTTTGTCCCGCGGCCCCCACAGAAGCAAATGCGGGCAGCGGACCCTCAGCCTGTCAACGGGCAGTTCCGGCAGGTCCGTGCAGGGCGCGCCCGGCTCAGCCACCACAAGGGGTGAGGCCCGGTACCAGTTCAGCATGGCGTCGAGCCGTTCCGGGCGGGCCCATTCGGTGCGATAGTCGCCCATGCGCGCGTCGCTCATCCAGTCCAACCCCATGCCATGCCGAAAGAATTGTTCGAGCTTGGCGAAGTTGTCGGCCGAAAGAAATTCGGCTGCATCGGGCGCGCGCAGGCGGTTGATGTATTGAGAGGCCTCGGATTGTTTGCCTCCTGCCGCAAGTTCGCGCTGGAACGGGACAGGGTGAACACCGTTGGCGATTATCAGGCGGCTGACCAACTTGGGGTGGAACATGGCAATTCCGTAAGCCACCGAGGCGCCCCAATCATGTCCCAGCACAGTGACGGGGTCGCCAACCTGCTCGATCAGCACGGCCATGTCCGACACCAGCTTTGACAGCGCATAGTTCGAAATACCCTCGGGGGCCCAGCTTTGACCATAGCCACGCTGGTCCGGCGCGATGCAGTGAAAGCGGTCCGACAGGTGCGGGGCCAGGTCGGACCACGCGCCGCCATACTCCGGGAAACCGTGCAACATCAAAAGCGTAGGCAGGTTGGGATCGCCCCAGCGGCGGACGAAGAACGGGTGGCCGTTGAGGTCGAAGAATTCGCTGTCCATGCGGGATGCCCCTGACTGAGTTCACACCTGCAGAGTTTTAGGAGCTGTCGCCGAAGTCAACTTGATACGGATCAACGCGGAAAAGATGCAAATTTGCTAGGCGTTTCGGCGGACAGTGACACAGGAGAGAGCATATGGACGCAGTGACCCGAAAAAAGACGAACGCAGCCCCCGTGGCCGTCATGGCCAAACCGAACGCGGACACCGAAGCGCCCACTCGCGAAAAGATCCGGCAAGCCTTTGAAAGCGGGGAGTATCCGTATCGCTCGAAACTGTCGCGGGCGGCTTATGAAAAGCAGAAGGCCCAGTTGCAGGCCGAATTGTTGAAGGTGCAATTGTGGGCGCAAGAGACCGGGCAGAAGTTCGTGCTGCTGTTCGAGGGTCGCGACGCCGCCGGCAAGGGCGGCACCATCAAGCGGTTCATGGAGCATCTGAACCCGCGTCAGGCCCGGGTGGTGGCGCTGAACAAACCGACCTGGGAGGAGAAGGGCCAGTGGTATTACCAGCGCTATATCCAGGAATTGCCCACCGTCGGCGAAATGGTGTTCTATGACCGGTCCTGGTACAACCGCGCCGGGGTCGAGCGGGTGATGGGGTTCTGCACCCCCAACGAATACCTCGAGTTCATGCGCCAGACGCCCGAGTTGGAGCGCATGATGGTTCGGTCGGGAATCCAGCTTTATAAATACTGGTTCTCGGTGACACGGGATGAGCAGCTGCGCCGTTTCAAAAGCCGCGAGACGGACCCGCTGAAGCAATGGAAACTGTCGCCCATCGACAAGGCCAGCTTGGACAAATGGGATGACTACACCGAGGCGAAAGAGGCGATGTTCTTCTATACCGACACCGCCGACGCGCCTTGGACCATCGTCAAGTCGAACGACAAGAAGCGCGCCCGGCTGAACTGCATGCGGCATTTCCTGTCGACGCTGGATTATCCCGACAAGGATCATGGCATCGTGGGCCAGCCCGATCCTCTGATCGTGGGGCAGGCACATCATGTGGTCCACCGGTCGGATCACATCCTTGGTACGGCGATCCATCCCGAGGCGCGCGTCACCTGATTGGCCCGACGGGCGTCACCGAGGTCTCGAAGTGAAATTTCAGAGATCTCCCCTTGCCCCGGCTCGGGGCCGCGCATATGGCTGGCGGGATGAGAAAGGTCATGACATATCCCGCCCATTTCCGGGCCATTGCTGTGCTGGGGCTGCCGTTGATCGGTGGTCATCTGGCGCAATTCGCCATTGGCCTGACGGATACGATCATGCTGGGCTGGTATGGCGTCGAGGCACTGGCCGCGGTGACGCTGGCCAGCAGCTTTTACTTTGTTCTGTTTCTTTTCGGAGGCGGATTTGGCCTGGCCGTCATGCCGATGGTCGCGACCGCGGCCGCAGAGGAGGATGAAACCAGCATTCGCCGCAGCACCCGAATGGGTCTGTGGCTGTCGCTGCTGTATGGCATGCTGATCATGCCGCTGCTGTGGTGGTCCTACCCGATTCTGATCGCCACGGATCAGGATCCACAAGTGGCGCAAACCGCGTCCGAGTATCTGCGGGTTGCGGGCTGGGGCCTGTTCCCGGCGCTGGTGGTGATGGTTCTTAAATCCTATCTGGCCGCTCTGGAGCGCACGCAGATCGTGCTGTGGATTACCGTCGCGGCGGCAGTGGTCAATGGACTTACGAATTATGCGCTGATCTTCGGCAACTGGGGCGCGCCGGAACTGGGCGTGATGGGTGCCGCGATTGCGTCGGTGGTCACGCAGACCGTGTCGCTGGTGGCGGTGATCATTTACGCGGTGAAAGTCCTGCCGGAGCATAACCTGTTCCAGCGGTTCTGGCGCCCGGATTGGGAAATGTTGCTGAGCGTCCTGAAGCTGGGTGTGCCCATCGGTCTGACCTTGTTGGCCGAAGTGTCTCTGTTCGCCATGTCCGCCTTCATGATGGGTTGGATCGGACAGGTGCCGCTGGCGGCGCACGGGATTGCGCTGAACCTGGCCTCGGCCACTTTCATGGTGCATCTGGGCCTGTCGAATGCAGCAACGATCCGGGCCGGCAATGCGCTGGGGCGCAAGGATCGACCGCATCTCGAGAAAGGCGCAATCGCGGTCACGGGCATGTCCCTTGTGGTGTCCGTGCTGACAATCATCCTGTTCCTGACCTGCGCCGAGCCGCTCATCTCGGTATTTGTCGAACCGGACGACCCGCAGCGTCCCCAGATTCTGGCCATCGGGACCGGTCTGCTGGCCATGGCGGCCCTGTTCCAGCTGGTGGACGGCGCGCAGGTAATCGCTCTGGGCCTTCTGCGCGGGTTGCAAGACGCCAAGGTGCCCATGGTTATGGCAGGCCTCAGCTATTGGGTCGTGGGGATCCCCGCATCCTACTACTTTGGTTTCGTGCAAGGCATGGCCGGAATCGGAGTCTGGCTTGGCCTTGTTCTGGGCCTTGCCTGCGCGGCGGTCATGCTGATGGGACGGTTCTGGCTGCGATCCGTCCGCGTGGTAGGTGCGCCCGCCGCGTAGCGACAACCGCCAGGCTCAACCCTTCTCCAGCCGGTCGGCCTTCTTGCGCACCAGTACCGTGCGCAAGTCGTGCATCGCCAGCAGCAACCGGTCCGTGATGTCTTCCAATTGGGTATCGGTCGCCTTGGACTGGGCCCATTGCGTGGTCAGGTTCAGGTGATCGATCGTGCGGTGGATGTCGTCGACGTCGCGCCGCGCAAGCAGGGTTTTGCGTTCGTCCATCCAACGGGCGATTTCGGTTTTGTCGGCTTCGGTCAGGGTACCCTGACCATGCGGCTTGACCTCGCCGTTGCGGATGTTGATCACCGCGATCTGGTCCATTTCGATCCGGCGCTGCCGGTTCTCCGTGTCGATCTTGAACACGACCGCGCCGTTCTCGCGGACGCGAAAGTAATATTCGGGCAGTGCTGCGGACATGTCGAACCTCGGTGTTAGCTCAGGGACGCACAGAACCGCTGGATGCGGGTGCAGGCCTCGGTCAAGGCTTCGTCCGAAGTCGCATAGCTGACGCGGAAATTCGGGGACAGGCCGAAGGCCGCGCCGAATACCACGGCCACATCGGCCTCTTCCAGCAAGGCCGTGGCGAAGGCCTCGTCGCTGTCGATGACCGTACCGGCGGGCGTGGTCTTGCCGATCAGCCCAGCGATCGAGGGGTAGACGTAGAATGCGCCCTCGGGAGTGGGGCAGGTGATGCCGTCAATCTGGTTCAGCATCCCGACCACAAGATCGCGCCGGCGCTTGAAGGTCTCATTGTTCGGGGCAAGGAAGTCTTGGGTGCCGTTCAAGGCCTCGACTGCGGCCCACTGGCTGATCGAACACGGGTTCGACGTGGATTGTGATTGGATCTTGCGCATAGCCGCGATCAGTTCAACAGGGCCTGCGGCATAGCCGATACGCCAGCCGGTCATGGCATAGGCCTTGGAGACACCGTTGCACGTGAGCGTGCGATCATACAGCCCGGGTTCGACTTCGGCTGGCGTGCAGAACTCGAACCCGTCATAGGCCAGGTGTTCATACATGTCGTCCGACATGATCCAGACATGAGGATGCCGCATCAGAACATCGGTCAGAGCCTTGAGTTCAGCGCGGTTGTACCCTGCGCCGGTCGGGTTCGACGGCGAGTTGAAGATGAACCATTTGGTGTTTGGCGTGATTGCGGCTTCCAACTGGTCTGGGGTCAGCTTGAAGCTGTTTTCCAGCGTGGTCTCAACCACGACAGGCGAACCGCCCGCAAGCAGCACCATGTCCGGGTAGCTGACCCAGTAGGGGGCGGGAATGATCACTTCGTCGCCCGGGTTCATCGTCGCCATCAGCGCATTGTACAGCGTCTGCTTGCCACCTGTTCCGACCGAGATCTGTGCTGGCGTGTAGTTAAGCCCGTGGTCACGTTTCATCTTGGCGCAAGCGGCCTGTTTCAGCTCGGGAATGCCGTCCGGCGCGGTGTATTTTGTTTTGCCGGCGGCGATTGCGGCAACGGCTGCGTCCTTGATGTTCTGCGGCGTGTCGAAATCGGGCTCACCTGCGCTGAGGCCGATGACGTCACGTCCAGCGGCCTTCAACTCGGCGGCTTTGGCCGTCATGGCAATGGTCGGCGAAGGTTTGACGCGCGACAGTGTCGCAGACAGAAAGCTCATGGCGGGCCCCGGTTTGTATGTTGCTCAGGACTGTCATAGGGTGCCGCTGAAACACGATCAAGCGATATGCTTTTGAAGAACTGGAGAGTTTGATGAGCGACGAAACCGACTGGTTCGGACCCGAGGCCGCGACATTCGGAGACCGCGTTGCAGGCGCACGCGAAGCCGCCGGCATGACCCAGACCCAACTGGCCCGTCGGCTGGGCGTCAAGAAGTCCACTGTGGTGGCCTGGGAGAATGACCTGTCCGAACCGCGCGCCAACAAGCTGTCGATGATGGCAGGTATGTTGAACGTGTCGATCATGTGGCTGCTGACCGGTGAAGGCGAGGGCATGGACGCTCCGGATGTTGCGGAAGCCGCGGATATGGAGCTGGCACCGCTGGTCGCGGAGTTGCGCGCCATCCGAGGCGAGATGCGCGCCAGTTCCGAGCGCCTTGCGCGGGTCGAGAAGACGCTGCGGCTGAAGCTGGAGAAAGGCGAATGAACGACATCCGGATCAAACGGCTGAAGATGCGGTCGATGCGGCGCGGCATCAAGGAAATGGACATCATTCTGTCTGCCTATGCCGACCAGCGGCTTGAGCGGATGTCTGCGGCCGAATTGGACCTGTACGAAGCCTTGCTGCACGAAAACGATCAGGACCTCTATAAATGGGTAACGGGGCAGGTCGCCGCCCCCGAACACTACGCGAGCATGATCTTCGATATCTCGCAAGTATTTCAAAAATAAAGGCAAAACTGACTTAACCGATTCTTCGGAATTTCGCGTCAAAGTTCCCTGAACGGCGCGATTGAATCGGAGGATCGGATGAGTTTGGAATTGCAGGTCTCCGCACCCGGAACCAAGGGGTTCATGTCCAGCTATCTCGAGGCGCTGGCATTGGTTGAACGTCTGCATCGGTTGCTTCTGGACGTCATCAAGGACGAGTTCGAGCGGGTCGGCGTTCTGGAAATCAACGCGGTGCAGGCGCTGCTGCTATTCAATATCGGCGACCACGAGGTGACTGCCGGTGAGCTCAAAAGCCGCGGTTACTATCAAGGCAGCAATGTCAGTTACAACCTCAAGAAATTGGTCGAAATGGGGTTCATGCATCACCAGAGATGCGAGATTGACCGACGTTCGGTGCGGGTGCGTCTGACACCTCGGGGACGGGAAATCCGTGACATCGTGGCCGATCTCTTCTCGCGCCACGCCGAAGGGTTGCAAGCCAAAGGTGTCCTGGGCACCGAAGGGATCGAAGAGATTACCAGCGCTTTGCGCCGGGTCGAACGGTATTGGACGGATCAGATCCGGTACATCTACTGACTTTCGCCGTTCAATGGCAACACTTGGGATAGGGCCAGCGAATCCAACTCTCTGATCAGCTTGCGTGTCATCGCGTCTTCGTAGGCTTCAAATCCCAAAGCGGTTTCGACGAAGGCTCCGGGCCCCAGGATGACCCAAGCGTTGTAATAGGCCGACAACTCTCCGATTTGCACGTACCGCTTGTCCCCGGTGCTGGGATCATCGGCTCCGATCACAAGCCCATTGATCGTGATGCCGGTTGCCTGCAGTTGGGCTTTGGCCTCCCTGGGATGGAGGCCGACATTGTGCTTGCCATCTCCTGAGAGGTCCAGCGTCCGCTTCCAGCAGGCGGCTTGGGTATCCAACAAATCAGCCCCATACTGCATGGCAGACCCCACCGCTGTGCCTTGAGGTGCCGATGACCGACGGGTGGATTGTAGGCGTCGCGCAATCCCGGACAAATCGGTCGGGGACCGAATATCGGTCCAGCCGACCAACAGCCGCTGGAAACCTGCCTCGCTCCATTCGAAAACAGAGATGCGAACGGGGGCTTCCGGATTTGACAGGATCAACCGCTCCACCTCCGGCCGTTGCAAGGCAGCGGCCAAGCCGTCCAATTGAAGTCTGTATTCGTTGCTGTCGACTGAGCCTGAAACATCCAACCCAAGCGCCAGGGCTTGCCGGCATTGAGCAGCGGCCGGGCTGCCCAAGGCCAAACAACACAGAGCCAGCGCACGGGTAATCATTTTGCGCTGCGCCCCAACGCGCCGACCTGAAGGCTGGTCAATTCCCGTTCCAGCTTGCGTCGCATGGCGCGCTCAAAGTCTTCGAACCCTTGCGCGATTTCCAAAAAGGCGTTTGGCCCATGCAAGACGTTGTTCTCAAAAAACGGGATGAGGAACAGCTCCCCTTCGAAATCCGCCGCATTTATGACCAACCCATTCACGGTTATGCGGTCGAAGGGAAAGTGGCGATAGGCGATCTGCGGACCGTAGCCGTCATTGTTCGAGCCGTCCCCGGACAGGTCAATCGTTTGAAACAGGCATTGCGGAGCCTGCTCCATCAGAGAGGCCCCGAAAGCCAGGGCATATCCCATGGCAGTGGCCGAGCCGCTGTCAGATCTTTGGGACTCGCTCACCTGTGTCGCTGCAACAAGCAGATCAGCCTCGGTCTCGATCAGGCGCCAGGGAAGGACGATGTACTGGGCGTCGCGACCGCTCCACTCATAAACCGTCAGGGCTACGGGCAGCGGCGAGGAAAAGAACGCTTTCCGGACTTCCGGAGCGATCAGGGCTGAAGCCAGGCCCTGCCGCTGCAGGGCGTCTTCTTTGGCGTCGACCGAAACGGATATGTCCAAAGCAAGCGCCAAGGCCAGCCGGCAGTTTTGGGCCTCAGCAGAGCTGGCCAGAACGGCCAGCCCCAATCCTGTCAGCCAGCGGATCACCAGTGGCCGGTGCTTTCCATGCTGGCCCAAGGTTCGGCCGGGGGCAAGGCATCGCCATTCTGCAGCAGTTCAACCGAAATGTTGTCAGGCGAGCGCACGAACGCCATACGCCCATCGCGCGGAGGGCGGTTGATGACGACACCATTGTCGGCAAGGTGCTGACAGGTCTCGTAAATGTTGTCGACCCCATAGGCCAGGTGGCCGAAATGGCGGCTGTCGCTTGGCAAACCCTCATCGCCATCCCAGTTCCATGTCAGCTCGATCGGCCTGTCCTCCTGACCCGGAGGGGCCATGAAGATCAGCGAAAACCGCCCTTCCTCGCTGTCGTAACGGCGGGTTTCCTGGAGACCCAGCAGCTTGTAGAAGGCCATGGATTTTTCCAAATCCTTAACGCGCACCATGGTGTGGAGGTATCTCAGCCCCATCTCGGCGATCCTTTCGGTGTTGATGATTGTGTGCAGCTTAGCGCGCTGCAGGGGCGTGTCGAGGGGGCGGTCGCAGAGAAACCGAAAAATGCGCGACGCAGCACACATATGGCGGTTTCAGTGCTGATGTTGCCGATATATAGTGGTCGGCGACTCATTTCAAAAACGAGGTATGTCCATGCCGCTGTCCGCCGAACAACTGGCCGAGATCGAAGAGCAACGCGCACAAACGCAGTCGACCCGCCGTGTTGTGGCTCCGGGTATGGAACAGCACCTCTACACTGCGCATCCTGTTCTGGACCACGGATTCGTGCGGGTCATCGACTATATGGGCGATGATGCTGCGATCTGCCAGGCGGCCCGCGTGTCCTATGGCAAAGGTACGAAGTCCGTACAGAATGACGAGGGGTTGATCCGCTACCTGATGCGCCACTGGCATTCGACCCCGTTCGAGATGTGCGAAGTGAAACTGCACGTGAAACTGCCGGTCTTCGTGGCCCGTCAGTGGATCCGCCACCGGACGGCCAACGTGAACGAATACTCGGCCCGTTATTCGATCCTTGACCGAGAATTCTACATTCCCGCGCCGGATCAGCTTGCGGCGCAATCAGCGATCAACAATCAGGGGCGGGGCGAGGCGCTGCAGGGCGAAGAGGCTGCGCGCGTGCTGGACATTCTCAAGGCCGACAGCGCCCGCTGCTATGACAATTACGAAGCGATGATCGGCCAAGATGGCCAGCAGGGTCTGGCGCGCGAACTGGCGCGGATGAACCTGCCGGCAAACATCTACACGCAGTGGTATTGGAAGGTGGACCTGCACAATCTGTTCCACTTCCTGCGCCTGCGGGCAGATCCGCATGCGCAATACGAGATCCGCGTCTATGCCGAAACCATGTGCAAGATCGTAGCCGACTGGGTACCGTTCGCGTACAAGGCGTTCGAAGACTATCGCCTGGGTGCGGTCAACCTGTCGGCGCAGATGGTCGAAGCGCTGCGTCGGATGCTGAAGGGCGAGCAGGTGACGCAGGAAAACTCGGGCATGACTGCGCGCGAATGGCGTGAGTTCGAAGCGGTGATCCGCGAAGGCTGATCGCCACCTGTTCGGATTGTCATGATCCTGTTACACTTTGGGCATGACGTTCAGCTTGATGTTTAGAACTGCAGCGATCGCTTTGTTGCTGGGCCAGCCAGCGTATGCAAAGTCGCCAATCGCTGAGGTGATCTGCGAGCCCACGGCGCGGATGCATGACAAACTGCGCCACCAATTTGGGGCGCAGCAGACCGCCTCTGGTGTTCGCGGACCCGAGCAGATCATGGAGGTGTGGACCAGCCGTCGCGGTGACTGGACCCTTGTCGTAACCTATGCGACCGGGACGTCCTGCATTGTGGCCATGGGCGACAACTGGACAAACCGCATCGAGACCGACCCGACGCGAGGCTAGACTATCCGGGAAGAGGGTGGACAACGGCCTGTCAATTGGCCGTTGACCTTGTTTCGTCGCACCCGCCAGTTGGCGGGCCCTTTTACAATGGCTTCAAATCAGCCGCCATTTGGCGGCCGTCACGTCCGTCCTGCAACTCGTACGAGACTTTCTGATTGTCGGCGAGTCCGGTCAGGCCGGATCGTTCTACGGCCGAGATATGCACAAACACATCCTTACCCCCTTCATCGGGGGCAATAAAACCATAGCCTTTGGTCGTATTGAACCACTTCACGGTGCCGGTTGGCATTTCCCGTGTCTCCTTCTCCTTGCGCGTCACCCAGCAAATCGGCAGGGCATAGTCAAAGCGACCACAAACCCACGCAGTTCCGAACGAACGAGACGGCGCAAATTGTGTGTTTCGCCTTTTTCAACATTGCACGGTGAAGTAAAAAATCAAGGAATACTGGGTTAACCTATTCGTTTTGCCCGAAATTGCTGCAACGACCGGAGTAGATACACTATGCGCCTTTTTGGCCTGAAGACCTGCGATACCTGCCGTAAGGCACTGAAATCACTTCCTGATGCCGAATTCATCGATGTCCGAGGCGCGGGTGTTCCTTCGGAGGTGTTGGCCAAAGCGTTTGACCAGTTCGGCGAAGCCTTGCTCAACACCCGCTCGACAACCTGGCGTGGATTAGACGACGATCAACGCTCGCGACCGCCGCTGGAACTGCTGGCGGATCATCCTGCCCTGATGAAACGTCCGCTGATCGAATGGGACGGGCACTTGTTCCTGGGCTGGACCCCGCAAACCCGCACAGCCCTTGGCATTGCTTGATCGGGTGACTATCTGAACCGGCGCAACAATCAGGAATACTTCATGCGAAACGCAGCGATGATATTGGGTGTCATTGCCGGTCTGGTCGGAATGATCGTCGGTTTTTTTGGGTACGGGTTTGTCGAGCTTGTGGATCGTTACGGCGAGATCGAGGGGCTCGCAGAACAGGTGGACAACCCCCAGCTTATCAAGACGGCATCGCTTCTGGCGCCGTTGCTGGCGATTGCCGGGGGTGCCATGGCGCATGCGCGTGCTCTGTTGGCCGGTGTGTTGTTGCTGATTTCCGCGGCGGGGATGTACTACGCCTTTGGCTTCGGCGTGTTCACCATGTTCCCGATTGCCTTCGCCGGCGTTGCGGGGCTGCTTGGGATCGCCGCGGGCAAGCCGGACGAACCCAAAGCGCATTTCTAGATCATTTCAGGCGTAGAACCCTGTCGAGCGAGAGCGGGCCCGCGCCGTTGATCACGATCACCACGAACAGGAAGGTCCACATAACCCGCTGATCCATCAGGGTTATGGTGTTGTCGAACAGACCGCCCAGCTTGACCCCGTGCCCGGTGACATCGGTGAAGGTCTGGACCCAGACGAACCCGATCATGCCCAGGGCGGCAAGGCGGGTCAGCAGCCCCACCAGAAGCAATGCAGGCAGGATGAACTCGGCCCAGGTTCCGGCGACGGCAACGGGCCAGGTAAAGAACCCTAGCTGCGAGCTGTCGTAGCCGACGGCCTCCATGGCCTTGGGGAAGATCTGCACATAGGCCCCGTCCGAGGGGAACAGGAACCCGAAAAACCCGCTGCCCAGCTTGGTCATGGCCGAGTTCCAGTAATAGACCAGAAGAACCGCTATGAAAGTCAGCCGCGCCACGGTCGGTGTCAGCCAGTTCGAGGCGTGGTCCAGCTTTCCGAGAACGGAATTGTGCATAGAAATCAGGGCAGTCATGTTTCCGGCCTTTCGATAGTCACTGAAGTAATCGCACTGCCCTGCAGCAGCAGTGCCAGGGTGGCGCCCAGGTCGAACTCGGGCGTCCGGGTGGTGGTTGCCTCGAAGGCCTGACCAATGGTCTGGCCGGCCTGCATGGCGGTGATCCAGTCGAACCCGCCGGGCGGCAGCAGGTGTGGCGACGGGTCAAATTCGGGGCGCGTGATCAGCACGTCCTGCGCGCCGGGCTGGGGCTTTGGCGCGCCGTCTTCGGTGTTGAACCGCCAGATGGCGTGGATGGGCCAGTCGGACCGGATCAGCTGCATGGTTGGGGCAAAGCCCAGCCGCGCCTGCATCAGGTCTTCGGGCGGCAGGGCGGCCAGCGCGTCGGGCGTGATCGGTTGGCTGTCGGCGGCGTGGTAGGACCGGCGCAAGGCCAGTTCCAGCCGCGCCACGTCGGGCAGATAGCCAAGATGCGCCAGTTGTTCGGTGTCGGCGAGGAATTCGGGGAAGTTCTCGCCATAGAACATCATCAGCGGAGAGCTAGGCGGGTGCTGACGCAGGTAGATTCCGGCCAGGCCGTCCATGTTCTGCGGACCCAGCAGCTTGGTTATGACCGGAAAGGCCTGATGCATGGCTTCGGTCAGAGACACGGCCACGTTGTTGCGGTAGACGCTGAAGCGGCGTCCGGCGGGGCGGGCCTGATCGTCCAGCAACCCCTCGGGCACGGGGGCCGTCGGGTCCAGCAGGGCCGCCCGGAACTCTGATTGCGAAACGCTCATGCCGGGATCCGGTCCAGCGCGGATTGCGCGCGTTCGGCCTCGGAGCGCAAGGTGGGCCAGTCGGGCACGTCGTTGTCCCATTCGATCAGCACGGGTTTGGGGCCTGACTGGTCGAGCACATAGTCCAGCAACGCCCAGACCGGATCGACGACGGCGCGGCCGTGGCTGTCGATCAGCAGGGGTTGGCCGTGATCGTCCTGATCCTCGTCATGGCCCCCCAGGTGGATCTCGCCAACCTGGTCCAGAGGGTAGGCGTCGATATAGGCCTGCGGGCTGTAATTCAGATTGGTGGCCGAGACGAAGACGTTGTTGACGTCCAGCAGCAGGCCACATCCAGTCCGGCGCGTGATCTCGCGCAAGAAGTCGGGTTCGGACCACGTGCTTTCAGCAAAAGCGAGATAGCTGGAAGGGTTTTCCAGCAGCATCTGCCGGCCCACCGTCTCCTGTACCTGATCGATATGATCGCAGATGCGGGTCAGTGTGGCGTCGGTATAGGGCAGGGGCAGCAGATCGTTCAGGAACTGGCTGTCATGGGTGGACCATGCCAGATGCTCCGAAAAGCTGGCCGGGTTCAGCCAGCCCACAAGATGCTTCAGGCGGGCCAGGTGCTCGGCGTCCAGCGGCCCTTCGCCACCGATGGACAGGCCCACGCCGTGCACCGAAATGGGAAACCGTTCGGACAGGTGGCGCAGCTGCGCCAGCGGTCGACCGCCGTCGCCCATGTAGTTTTCGGCGTGAATTTCCAGCCAGCCGACCGGGCCGGGCTGGTCAAGGATCTCGGTGTAGTGCTGCGGCTTGTAGCCGACCCCGGGCGCGGCGGGCAGCCGTTGCATTCTGCGGGCGTCATCCAACATCGCGTGATCCTTCTCAGCAAGAAACAGGGCGGGCTGTTTGGTTTAGCCCGCCCCTGACATTCCTTCCCGTGCCTTATGCCGGCAGATCGCGTTCCAGCGGCTCGAGCGAGCCTTTGCGGGGCGTTCCGTCCGCGGATTTGGGCAGCTCGATGTCGGCGCAAGTGCCCGCATCGACCAACGTCCAGGCGTTGCCTTGGTAGTCCACAGTCGAGGTACCGGCACATGTGGTGCCCGGACCGGCAGCGCAGTCATTCTGGCCTGCCAGCGATACGCCATAGCATTTTTCTTTGGCCTGAGCGGCGGCGGTGGTTGCAGAGCCCGCAACAGCTGCGGCAACGGCGCTTGCGATTACGAGGGTTTTGGCGGTGTTCGACATCTCAGGTAATCCTTTTCGTGATTGCGTATGTCTGCTTGTGACAGTGACAAAGGTAACGGCTGACACTGCTCTGTTGAATTCACGAGCCCGTGTCTCACGGCTGTGTCAGCGAGCGTTAATGCCCCTTGCAAGTTAACACACTGTTATAAATTAGGAAATCCAGAAATGTTTCATTCCGGCCCCGTGCTGGGGGCCGGATCGGCGGCAAGACTGTGCCGATTGTTACAGAAGATCAGGGGGCGTGGCCGCGTGCGCCAGCTCTTTTGTTACAGCGTCAAGCGGCTGGACCTGGGTCTGCTTCTCGCCAAGGCGGCGCACACTGACGGTGCGCTCCTCGACCTCGCGGTGGCCGACGGCCAGGATCACTGGCACCTTGCCGACCGAATGTTCGCGGACCTTGTAGTTGATCTTCTCGTTGCGGATGTCGGCCTCGGCCCGGACACCGGCAGCCTTGAGCGTTTCGACCACTTCCAGAACATAGTCATCGGCCTCGGAGGTGATCGAGGCCACGACGACCTGGCGCGGCGCCAGCCAGAAAGGAAGTTTGCCGGCGTGTTCTTCGATCAGGATGCCGATGAACCGTTCGAACGATCCCAGGCAGGCGCGGTGCAGCATCACCGGACGGTGTTTGGCACCATCGGCGCCGATATAGGTGGCGTCCAGCCGTTCGGGCAGGACGAAATCCACCTGGAAGGTGCCGCATTGCCAGTCACGCCCGATCGCGTCGGTCAGGACGAATTCCAGTTTCGGCCCATAGAAGGCACCTTCGCCGGGGTTCAGTTCCGGCTCGACCCCTGCTGCGCGGGTGGCGGTCAGCAGGGCCTCTTCGGCCTTGTCCCAGACCTCGTCCGAGCCGGCGCGCTGTTCGGGGCGGTCCGAGAATTTGACCTTGAAACTGTCAAAGCCCAGATCCTTGTAGACATCGGTCAGAAACCCGATGAAGCGGGCACATTCGTCGCCGATCTGGTCCTCGGTCGAGAAGATATGCGCGTCGTCCTGGGCAAAGCCGCGGACCCGCATGATGCCATGCAGCGCGCCCGAGGGTTCGTAGCGCGCGCAGGATCCGAACTCGGCCATGCGCAGCGGCAGGTCGCGATAGGATTTCAGGCCCTGCTTGAAGATTTCCACGTGGCAGGGACAGTTCATCGGCTTGAGCGCGTTCACGGCCTTTTCGCGGGCGTGTTCCTCGTCAACTTCGACGATGAACATGTTTTCCTGGTACTTGTCCCAGTGGCCCGAGCGTTCCCAAAGCTTGCGGTCGACCACCTGCGGGGTGTTGACCTCGACATAGCCGCCTCGGTGCTGGGCACGCCGCATATAGTCCTGCAGCGTGGTGTAGATGGTCCAGCCGTTGGGGTGCCAGAAGATCTGGCCAGGGGCCTCTTCCTGCATGTGGAACAGGTCCATCTCGCGGCCCAGCTTGCGGTGGTCGCGCTTGGCGGCCTCTTCCAGCATGTGCAGGTGCGCCTTCAGCTTTTCCTTGCCGGTGAAGGCCACGCCGTAGATGCGTTGCAGCATCGGGCGGTTGCTGTCGCCGCGCCAGTAGGCGCCGGCGATCGACATCAGCTTGAAGGCGTCACCGGGCAGTTGGCCGGTATGCTGCAGGTGCGGACCGCGGCACAGGTCCTGCCAGTGGCCGTGCCAATACATGCGCACCGGCTCGTCACCCGGGATCGCCTCGATCAGCTCGACCTTGTAGGGCTCGTTGTTGGCCTTGTAGAACGCGATGGCACGCTCGCGGTCCCAGATCTCGGTGGTGACGGGATCGCGCTTGTTGATGATCTCTTTCATCTTTTTTTCGATGAGGCCGAGATCTTCGGGCGTGAAGGGTTCCGAGCGGTCAAAGTCGTAGTACCAGCCGTTTTCGATGACCGGGCCGATGGTGACCTTGGTGTCAGGCCAGATTTCCTGCACCGCGCGGGCCATCACGTGGGCAAAGTCGTGGCGGATCAGTTCGTTGGCCTGGGCCTCGTCCTTCATCGTATGGAGAGCGATTTCGGCATCCTGTTCGATGGGCCACTGCAGGTCCCAGTGCTGGCCGTTGACGGTGGCCGAGATGGCCTTTTTCGCCAGCGAGGTGGAGATGTCGGCCGCGACCTCGGCCGGCGTAACGCCTGCCGCGTAGGATCGGGAATTGCCATCGGGGAAGGTAAGAGAGACGGATTTTGAATCCAAGGCCATGGTCTGGCTCTCCTCGTCGGTTTGGCGCCCACTGAACGCCCGGTTGCGGGTTATGGTGTCGGGTCCGTTTGGCAGTTGGTGGTGTCCGTGTCAAGCGTTGGCGGGCAGAGGGCTCTGCTCCTGGCGTGCCGCGGGATATCTGCCTCCAGATGACGGAGGGGCGGGAATTGCACTTGGGCGCGGCGCGTGCATGATGCTGGAAAAGCATGTGAGGATTTCATGGCAGCAACGACATTTCTGGAAACGCCGCAGGGGCGGCGGCTGGCCTATCATAAGAGCGAAGGGACAGGGCCCGCGGTCGTTTTTCTGGGTGGCCTCAAGTCGGACATGGAGGGCACCAAGGCGGTGCATCTGGAGGACTGGGCGCGGGCGCGTGGGCAGGCCTACTTGCGGTTCGACTATTCCGGGCACGGGGAAAGCTCCGGCCGGTTCGAGGAAGGGTGCATCGGGGATTGGCATGAAGACACGGTTGCGGCGGTTTCAGCGCTGACCGAAGGGCCGTTGATTGTGGTGGGTTCGTCCATGGGCGGCTGGCAGGCGTTGCTGCTGGCGCGGGCCATGCCCGAGCGGATCGCCGGCATGGTCACCATCGCGGCGGCGCCGGATTTCACCGAGGACGGCTATTGGGCCTCGTTCACAGACGCGCAGAAAGAGGCGTTGGAGACGGTCGGGCACGTTGAACTGCCTTCGGACTACATGGAGCCCTACATCATCACCAAGCGGATGATCGAAGATGGGCGGACGCGGCTGGTATTGCGGTCGCCGTTGAACCTGCCGTTCCCGGTACGGTTTCTGCAAGGCACGGCGGATACGGCGGTTTCGGTCGACACCGCTGTACGGCTGCTCGACCATGCCAGCGGTCCGGACATGCGGTTGTTGCTGGTCAAGGATGCGGATCACCGGTTCTCGGACGGGCCGTGCCTGGGGCTGATCGAGGATGCGGTTCGCGACGTGATGGGGACAAACTGATGCGGCGGCTGGGGCGGTTTCTCGGGCGGGCCTTGCTGGCGTTGGTGGTGGTCGGCGGGCTGATCTACTGGTTCGGCCCGCGCGAAGAAGTGGATCTGCACCCGCGGTTCGATCCGCGCAAGTTCGGCGAGGGGGTTCAGGTCTATTTCGAAAGCATCGAGTCCGCCTATGACGACATCGTACCGGGTGTCGAAAAGCGGGTGATCTGGCAGGACGGGTTCAAGGAACGTCGCGCGCCATATTCGGTGCTCTATGTGCACGGGTTCTCGGCCTCGTCCGAGGAAATCCGCCCGGTGCCCGACAGGATCGCCGAAGCGCTGGGGGCCAATCTTGTCTATACGCGCCTGCAGGGGCACGGGCGCGACGGGTTGGCAATGGCCGAAGGGACGGCCTCGGGCTGGATGCAGGACATGGCCGAAGGTCTGGCCGCCGCCCGCGCGGTGGGCGACACGGTTATCGTGATCTCGACCTCGACCGGGGGAACCCTGGCGGCAGCCGCGGCGCTGGACCCCGAGCTGAGCAAGGACGTGGTCGGGATGGTGTTCATCTCGCCCAATTTCGGGGTGCAGGCGGCCGGATCCTGGATACCATCACTGCCTTGGGCGCGCAGCTGGCTGCCGTTGCTGATGGGGGAAACCCGCGACGTGTCGGGCCCTGATCCGGAAAAGAACCTGTACTGGTCGTCCTCTTATCCGTGGGAGGCGGTGGTTCCGATGTCTGTTCTGGTGGATACCGTCGACGCGCTGGATTTTTCGGGTGCACTGGTGCCGGCTCTGTTCTGGTTCTCGGATGACGATCAGGTGGTTCGGCCCGACCTGACTCACAAAGTTGCAGAAGACTGGGGGGCACCTGCGACCGTTCAGACCGTAACCATGGGGCCGGGTGACGACCCGCAATCGCACGTCATTGCCGGACGGCTGATGTCGCCGGGGCAGACCGATGCGACGGTGGCGGGTATTCTGCAATGGCTGAACGGTTTGGGGGTAGAGTGATGGAGCAACGCGTCAGCCTGATCACGATCGGGGCCGAAGATCCCGAAGCCGCAGCCCGCTTTTACGAGGCGTTGGGCTGGCGCCGCACCGACAGCCCGGACGGGGTGATCGTTTTTGACCTGATCGGCCAGACGCTGGGTCTGTACCCATTGACCGCTCTGGCCGAAGAAATCGGGGTTGGCGTTGAAACCCTGGGGCGCGGCGCGATGACGCTCAGCCACAATTGCCGATCCAAGGAGGGTGTCGCTGAACTGTTGCACGCTGCCGAGGCAGCGGGGGCCGAAATCCTGAAACCAGCCTCAGACGTGTTCTGGGGCGGGCACCATGGGTACTTTCGGGCACCGGATGGCACGATCTGGGAAGTTGCGTTCAACCCGCACTCGGCCCTTGCGCCGGATGGGGCCTTTCGTTGGAACGGGTACTGAATATGCGCAGACCGGGCAGCATGTGGAGCCTCGAGACCCTCGGCCGCGTGCGCCTGTCGCGCCATTTCTTCATGCGCGAATTCCTTTATTCCGAGATCGGGAACTTTCACGAAAAACAGAACCTGCCGGACAACCCGGATCTGGCCATCGAAACCGGCCGTGCATTCTGCGAAACCCTTCTGGACCCGTTGGAGGAAACATTCGGGCGTGTTGCCGTCCGGTCTGGATACCGGTCACCCTCGCTGAACCGGTTTGGAAACGAGAACAAGTTGAACTGCGCGCGCAATGATCATCCCCTTGAATGCCACATCTGGGACCGCGGCACAGGCGAGGCGCGAATTGCCGGAGCCTCGATCGTGATCCCATGGTTTGCCGACCGTTACGCACAAGGCCGGGACTGGCGCGATCTGGCCTGGTGGATGCACGATCATCTGGATTATTCCGAGATCTGGTTCTTTCCCAAACTTTGCGCCTTCAACCTGGTGTGGCGGCCCACCCCGCTGCGCCGGATCGACAGCTACATTGCGCCGCGTGGCAGCCTGCTCCGGGCCGGCGCCGATCCGGATGAGACTCTGAGCGAACGCCGTCGGCGCTATGCGGACTTTCCCGAATTTCGCGCAATCCGCTATCCTTAAAGTTTTTCTTGCCCGTCTGCGCCGAAACTCTCATCCTGATCAACAAAACGGCCGAGCCGATCGGCCAGTACAAGGAGGCCCTGCGTGATCGAGCCGCTGGTCTTGCTGCCAGGATTGATGTGCGATGCTCGGCTGTTTCAGCCGCAGACAACCCGGCTGTCTCAGACCCGGCCGGTGATGGTCGCGCCGATCGGCGGCGGTGATCGGATCGAGGAGATTGCCTCGGCGCTTTTGGACCAGTTGCCGCACCGCTTTGCGTTGGCTGGTCTGAGCATGGGGGGCATTGTCGCGCTGGAACTGGTGCGCCGCGCCCCGGAACGCGTGACCCGCCTTTGCCTCATGGCGACGGATGCGCAGGCCGATACCCCCCAGATCGCAGCCGACCGCGAAGAGCTGATCGTTGCGGCGCAGGCTGGCCGTCTTGAGGATGTCATGCGCAAGGTTCTGGGCTCGGACACTCTGGCCCCCGGACCGCAGCGGATTCCGATATTGAACCACATGCTGGAAATGGCGCTGGAGCTGGGGCCGGACCTGTTCGTGCGCCAAATGCGCGCTCTGCAGCGCCGCCCGGATCAGCAGGGCACCCTGCGGAGGATAAAGGTGCCGACCTTGGTTCTGTGCGGGGCACACGACACTTTGACGCCGGTCAGAAAACACAGTTTCATGGCCGAGCTGATCCCCGGGGCCGCCTTGCATGTGGTGGACATGGCAGGGCATCTTCCAACGCTTGAGGCGCCGGGTGAAACCACGGACGCGCTGTCCGATTGGTTGAACATACCCGTGCGGGCTTTCTAGTCGTACAGCGCCTTGCGTTCTTCAAGGGTGATGACATGCGGAGCCACAACCGGCTTGCCTGTTGCGATGTCGAAGAACGGAGTTTGCTTCCAACGACCGGAAAGGCGCGCCGAAATGACTCTGCGGATCATGCCGAGAACAGCAGGAGCCACATTCTCGTGCTTCCATTTCCCATTCGCCTGCGGAACATGGGCGCGGGTCTTCACCGGCCCCAGAGGGGATGGATCGGAAAACCTGGCGACATCAAAACCAGCAAAGGGGAATTTCATGCTGCTGGTGGTGGTCGCCACAGGCGCGTTGCAGCATTTGGCGTACCATCGAAACAGACCTTTGGGGCCCAGCCGCATCACGGCCAGGTTCTCGGCGCCTTTCGTGATGCGGATATATTCGGGCGACATCTGAAAAATGTCGACCGGCCCGGGTGCGGGGTCAGGTTGGCCAAAATACAGCTGTCCGGCGCGGCAATCTGGGCAGAAACAGACGACATGGGTGCCGCTGGACACCCCCTTGGTCGTGATCTCGCCGATAAGCTCGCCGCAGTTGCAGGCGAACGGAAGGGCGGGGGCCGGGTCTGCGGACATCAAGCAACTTTGTTGCTGTTGGCAGCACGGCGGCGCGGTTTGCGGCTGTTTTCGTTCATGAAGTCTATGACCAGCGGGCGGATATTGTCCCGCCAACTGCGTCCGGCGAAGATACCGTAGTGGCCCGCGCCGGGTTCGACATGGCTGGCCTTTTTGCTGTCGGGCAGGCCGGTGCACAAGTCCAGCGCCGCGATACACTGACCAGGGGCCGAGATGTCGTCATTGGCGCCTTCGACCGTCTTGACCGCCACATCGGTGATTTTGCCGATGTCGACTTTGTGGCCAGCCACGATGAACTCATTCCGGGCGATCTCACGGTTCTTGAACACCCGCTCGACCGTCGAGAGGTAGAACTCTGCCGTCATGTCCATCACGGCCAGATATTCATCGTAGAAACGGTTGTGGGCGTCATGATCCGACGCCTCACCCCGCATGACGCGCTGGATCTGGTCGGAGAACGCCTTGCCGTGGCGCTCGGCATTCATCGACATGAAGGATGCCAATTGAAGAAGCCCGGGATAAACCATGCGTCCCACGCCCTTGTACTTGAAGCCCACCCGCTGGATCATCGTTTCCTCAAGCTGGCCCATGGTCACTCGGCGGCCGAAATCGGTGACTTCGGTCGGGGTTGCATCAGGGTCAACCGGGCCACCGATCAGCGTCAGCGTGCTGGGCTGCGCCTTGGGGTCGGTTTCGGCAAGGTACGCCGTCGCCGCGAGGGTCAGTGGCGCGGGCTGGCAGACAGCGACGACATGCGTGTCCGGCCCCAGCTCCTTCATGAAATCGACAAGGTACAGGGTGTAGTCCTCGACATCGAACTTGCCTTCGGACACGGGGATGTCGCGCGCGTTATGCCAATCGGTCACGTAGACTTCGCAATTGACCAGCAGGCTCTTCACGGTCGAGCGCAGCAGGGTGGCGTAGTGTCCGGACATCGGCGCAACCAACAGCACCTTGCGCGGTTGCTCTTTGCGGCCATTCACGCGAAAGTGGACCAGATCGCCAAACGGGCGTTCAAGCACGGAGGTGACATCCACCAGATGATCTTTGCCGTCTTCGCAGGTAAACGTTCGGATACCCCAATCGGGTTTCACGACCATGCGTTGAAACGTGCGTTCGGTTACTTCGCCCCACGCGGCCATCCAGTTGAATGCCGGGTTGGGGATCATGGAAAACTGGGGGTAGGACGCCATCGCGCTTGCGGTTGCACCAAGCCATTGGTTGGTGTTGCGCATGGTTTCCATCAGGTCGTAGGTCATCATGTAACGCACGGGAATGGCCTCCTAAATGTCAGCCTGAGAGTTCGGACCATTCGTCGCTTTGCCCCCCGGTGCCCACGACGATATTCTGCACAGCAGCGAGGTTAGGGGGGATTTGTTAAAATGACAACAAGTGAAGGCCACATGCCCGACTTAAGCGACGAACACGTTGAACGCCTTAAGGAAAATATGCTGAAAGTCGAAGATCTGTCCAAGCGGCTGATCGAGGTGATGGCGTCGAAAAAAGCTCATACTCCCGCGCTGGACGGCCCGAATCAGGAACTTTTTGCAAGAGCAGCAACAGCTTATTGGGCCGAGGCCCTGCAGAATCCGGCCAAGTTGTTGGAACAGCAGCTGGAATACTGGGGCAAGTCCGTCCTGAATTTTGCTGCGGCGCAGCAGGCCCTGCTGGCCGGCGAAGGCGAAGCGGACGAGGCTCCGAGCAAGGATAAACGCTTCTCGAACCCGCTTTGGGATACGAACCCATATTTCCGTCTCGTCCGCCAGCAATACTTGACCAATGCCGAAGCCATCGCGAACGCGGTGGAGTCGGTCGAGGACTTGGACGCCAAGGACAAGCGGCGGCTGAAATACTTCTCGCAGCAGATTGTCGACATGATGTCGCCAACGAATTTCCTGCCGACCAACCCCGACGCTCTGCAGAAGGCGATCGAAACCGATGGCCAGTCGCTGATCCAAGGGCTGGAGAATCTTGTTGCCGATCTCGAAGCGAATGATGGCGAGTTGATCGTCAAGCTGGCGGATGAAAACGCGTTCAAGGTGGGCGGCAACCTGGCCACAACGCCCGGCGAAGTCGTCTATCGAAATCGAATGATGGAACTGATCCAGTACAGTCCTGCGACCGAGACGGTGTATGAAACCCCCGTCGTTCTGTTCCCGCCTTGGATCAACAAGTTCTACATTCTGGATCTGAAGGCACAGAACAGTCTGATCAAGTGGATCACCGATCAGGGCTATACCTTGTTCGTCGTCAGCTGGGTCAATCCGGATGACAGCTATGCCGAAACGGGAATGGAAGACTACGTTCAGGACGGATTCCTGGCGGCGGTCGAAGAGGCCAAGAAGATCTGCAAGGTCAAACAGGTCAATACGGTCGGGTATTGTATTGCCGGCACGACCTTGAGCCTCACTCTGTCTCTTTTGAAACAGCGCGGTGACAAGTCAATCAAATCCGCCACGTTCTTCACGGCGCTGACCGATTTTTCGGATCAGGGCGAGTTTACCCCGTTCCTGCAGAATGATTTCATCGACGGGATCGAGAAAGAGGTGAACAAGGAAGGTGTGCTGCGGTCATGGATCATGGCGCGCACGATGTCGTTCCTTCGGTCTCGCGACCTGGTTTATGGACCGGCGATCCGCAGCTATATGCTGGGCGAGACGCCACCCGCCTTTGACCTGTTGTACTGGAACGGGGACGGCGCGAACCTGCCCGCGAAAATGGCTGTGCAGTATCTACGTGGCTTGTGTCAGCGCAACGAGTTCGCTTCGGACGGGTTCGAATTGATGGGCCACAAGCTGCATGTCCGCGACGTGGATGTGCCGTTGATGTCGATCACTTGCGAGACGGACCATATCGCCGCTTGGAAAGACTGCTATCGCGGCGTGCAGAAAATGGGATCACGCAGCAAAACCTTCATCGTTTCGGAATCGGGGCATATTGCAGGCATCGTCAATCCGCCCAGCAAAAAGAAATACGGTCACTATACCAACACCGATCTCAAGGCGGATGCCGACACCTGGATGAAAGAGGCAAGCTTCCACGAAGGCTCCTGGTGGCCCCGCTGGGAAGCCTGGTTGAAAAAGCGGTCTGGCAAGCAGGTTCCGGCACGCGAACCCGGTGATTCGAGCCACCCACCGTTGGCTCCGGCGCCAGGAACCTATGTAGTCGCCAAACCAAAGTCTTGATTTCACATTGAAACTAAAAAATTCTGCGCCGCAGCAACAAAAATCTTGAAATGCTGCGCCGCAGCAATCATATTGTCCTCAAGCTGATGAAACCCGGGGTGGGCCCGGACCGGCTGAAAGGATTAGGACAATGGCAAAGACCCAAGACTTCACCGCGACCCTGAAAGAAATGATGGGTGCGTTTCCGGTGGACACCACCGCAATGGAAAACGCGTTCAAATCGACCGCGACCCTGAACGAGAAACTGTCCGGCGTTGCGCTGGAAGCCGCCGAGAAGTCGGCCGAGATCTCGAGCAAGTGGACCAAGGACACCCTGGCCAAGCTGGCCGAGATGTCGAAAGCAAAGGCCGAGCCGGCCGACTATGCGAAGGCGATGACCGATTTCGCAAGCGCTTCGGCTGAAGTTGCTGCCGAAAACATGGCTGCTTTCGCTGAAATCGCCAAGAAAGTTCAGTCGGAAACCGTCGAACTGCTGATGGCTGCTGGCAAAGAAGCTGCGGAAGAAACCACCGCGGCCGTCAAGAAAGCCACCAACGAAGTAACCGCTGCTGCCAAGAAAGCAACGGCTGCCAAGTAAGCAAGATCCGCGAAACGCACCCATCCCTCCCAAATTGGTGCAATCGCTAAGGGCAGGTCCATTGGCCTGCCCTTTCTTTTTGTTCTGCAGTCGCATAACCTCTGCTGCAACGCATCATCCTTGGGGAGGGTAAACGGTGTCGGACAAAGATAAACCTCTGCTGATCAAGCGGTATGCAAGCCGTCGGCTGTATAACACCGAGACCAGCGACTACGTCACGCTCGAGGACATCGCTGGGTTCATCCGCGACGGGCGCGAGGTTCAGATTATCGACCTGAAAACCGGAGACGACCTGACACGACAGTATCTGCTTCAAATCATTGCCGAACATGAAAGCCGGGGTGAAAACGTTCTGCCTGTGAACGTGCTGAATGACCTTGTGCGCAGCTACATGGTGCCGGGCGGAGGCATGATGCCGCAATTCCTGCAATCCAGCTTTGAGATGCTGCGCGAAAGCCAGGCCAAGATGATGGAAAACATGAGTGCGATGAACCCCATGAGCAGCATGCCCGGGTTCGAAGCAATGCAGGCGCAGCAGCAGGCGTTCCTGAAGGCCATGACAGGCGGGCTGTCGGGCAATTGGTCCGGGCCGGACAAGGACGAAGAAGGCAAGTCCGAGTCCAAAGAAGACCTGGACGACATCAAGAAACAACTGGCCGAGTTGCAGCAGAAGCTTTCCAAGCTCAGTTGATACCAGATAGGCCCGGACAATCCGGGCCTTTTCTTTCTGGCGTTGGGGTCAGGTGCCGAAGGCCACTTCGGGCGCGGTAACCTCGCCGACCGAGGCCAGGATGATGTCAGCGATTACATCCAGTTCCGCGCGGGTCAGGCGCACCGGCAGGCGCACGTCACAGGCCGACATCAGCATTGCGCGCGTTCGAGGCAGCTCGACCTGCTCTGGCAGAAACTGCCAGTTCCAGAAGGCGCGGGCGTTGTCCTCGCTCAGACCAAAGACCTGCACCTTGACGCCACGGCCCTCGGAGGCGGCGGCAAATGCCTTGATCTGGTCTTTGTTTAGATCGACCAGGTTGAACTGGATCGAATCCGGCGCACGTCGTTCCGGTGTCAGCGGGTCGGGTACGTGGATGTGCGGTGAGCTGTTCAGGCGCTGCGCGACATAATCGTGGTTGGCCAGCCCGTCCCGCACCCGCCGCGCCAGTTCGGGCAGTTGGGGGCGGATCACCGCAGCGCTGAGGTTGCTCATACGCAGATTGTAAAGCGGCAGCTTGTTCTGCCATCGCGTAAAAGCTTGCTCCAGATCAGGTGTATTCTGGCCGTGCGGGCCTTTGTGTTTCTTCCAGTTGTGCTCGTAGGCGCCGGACATGATCACGGCGCGGGCGACCAGGTCGGGGTCGTCGGTGACAAGGATGCCTCCTTCGCCCGCGTTGATCATCTTGTAGGACTGGAACGAGAAACAGCCCAGCTTGCCGATGGTGCCGATATTGCGGCCATGCCATGTGGTGCCCAGCGAATGGGCCGCGTCCTCGATCACCGGGATGTCGCGCGCGTCGCACAGCGCCATGATCGCGTCCATGTCCGAGGTATGGCCGCGCATGTGGCTGATGATCACCGCCTGAACCCCATTGAGCTTGGCCGCGAAATCGTCGATGTCGATGCGGTAATTGCCGCCCACCTCGCACAGGACCGGAACGCAGTCTGCATGCACCACCGACGAGGGCACTGCCGCAAAGGTAAAGCCCGGGATCAGCACCCGCGCGTCCCGCGGTAGCCCCAGCGCCTTCAGCGACAGGAACAACGCCGCCGAACAGGACGACACCGCCAGCGCGTATTTGCTGCCCAGCAACTCGGCGAACTCTGCCTCAAGCAAAGCAACCGGCGCGTCCTGCGGCGCGGTATAGCGGAACAGGTCCCCGGATTGCATCAGGGACTCGATCGCGTCTTTGGCAGCGGCAGGGATGGGTTCGGCGTCATGGACGTTGGGTGGCAGCGTCATATTTGATAATCCCAAATTCTATGTTTGGAAAAGATAAAATGAAAAGCTGAGCAAACCAAGTCTTCATTCGCCTGTTGGGCGAAATTTCACCGAACCGTCACAAGTTGCGGGTCAAAGGCCCAGCCGATCACGCAGGGCATACCAAGTCATCGCCAGCACCAGCAGAGGGCTGCGGAGGGCCGAGCCTCCGGGAAAAGGCAGAGCGGGCACGCGGGCCATCGTGTCGAACCCTTCGGCCTGACCCTGGATGGCCAGCGCCATCAACTGACCGGCATGGGTTGCAGTGCCGACCCCATGACCGGAATAGCCCGAGGCCGACAGGATGTTTGGCGCCAGACGCGTCAGGTAGGGCATCCGCCGCATGGTGATAGCCAGCGTGCCGCCCCACGCATAGTCGATCCGAACGTCGCGCAGATGTGGAAAGATCTCGGTCATCGGTTTGCGAACCTTGGCGGCGATTTCGGATGGAAAGCGATAGCCATAGCTCTCGCCACCGCCGAACAACAGCCGCCCATCGGCGCTAAGCCGGAAATAGTTCACCACGAATTTCGTGTCGGCAACCGCCACGTCCTGCGTCAGAACCTTTGTAGCCTCGGCGCCCAGCGGCTCGGTCGCGGCGATGAAATTGTTGATCGGCATGACCCGCGCCGCGACCTTGCGGTTCAATTTGCCCAGATAGCCATTGCAAGCCAGAACCAGATGGTCGGCCGTGACCGAACCCTGTTCGGTGCGAACGGTGACGCGCGGGCCTTCCTCGATGCCCAGAACCTCGGTGTTTTCGTGCAGCGTCAGGCCGGCGGCCAAGGCGGCCTCGGCCAGACCCAGCGCATAGTTCAACGGGTGCAGATGGGCCGCGCCCATGTCCAGATATCCGCCTGCATAGGCCGGCGAGGGGCAAAGCACGCGCCCGGCTTCGGCATCCAGCAGCTCGAGTTGGTCATAGCCGTAGGCGGTTTTCAGGTGCTTGGCGTGGGCGTGCAATTCGCCCCGTTCGCTGTCGCTGAAGCCCAGTGTGGCGATGCCCGGTTTCAAGTCGCAATCGATGCCCTGGCGTTCGATCAGGGATTTGGTCAGCGTCTTTGCGTCTTCGGCCAGATCCCACAGCTTGGCCGCGTCGTCGCGTCCGACCAGCTTTTCCAGGTCTTCCTGATCCATGCGCTGGGCGCTGCCCAATTGGCCACCATTGCGCCCCGAGGCGCCGAAACCCACGCGATGCGCTTCAAGCAGGACCACCCTGAACCCGGCCTCGGCCAGGTGCAGCGCGGTCGAAAGACCCGTATACCCTCCACCCACGACACAAACGTCGGCAGTGACATCGCCGCGCAGCGGCTCGGTCGGGGTTCGCGGGTGCGCGGTGGCGGCATACCAGCTGGGCGGGTAGGTGCCGCGTTTGTCATTGCTGTACAGCAGGTTCATGGCGCACATGGCTCAGACGTTCAGCAGCAGGTGTTCACGCTCCCACGGCGAAATCACCTGCAGGAACTCCTCGTACTCGGCGCGTTTTACGATGCTGTAGACCCGTGCGAACTCGGGGCCCAGAACCTGATGCAAGGCTTCGGCCTCGTCGAACAGATCCAGCGCGTTGCCCATGACCTGCGGGATGTCGCCGTCACCTTCGTAAGCGTCGCCATAGAACTGACGGCGCGGGCGGTCCTGATTGACCAGACCAAGATAGCCACAGGCCAGCGACACGGCGATGCCCAGATAGGGGTTGCAATCCATCCCGGCGATGCGGTTTTCCACCCGGCGGCTGTCGGGACCCGACAGCGGCACACGTATCCCCGTGGTGCGATTGTCGCGCGCCCATTCCAGGTTGATCGGGGCGGCATGGTCCTTGACGTAGCGCCGGTACGAGTTGACGTAGGGCGCCATCACCGCCAGCCCGGCGGGCAGGTGCAGCTGCAGACCGGCGATGAAGTTGTAGAACGCGTCCGTCTCGCCGCCCTGAGGCCCCGAGAACAGGTTCTTGCCCGTCTCCATGTCGATGATCGAGTGATGGATGTGCATGGCCGATCCCGGCTCATCCTCGATCGGTTTGGCCATGAAGGTGGCAAAGCAGTTGTGACGCAACGCGGCCTCGCGGATCAGGCGTTTGAAATAAAACACCTCGTCGGCCAGCTTGACCGGATCGCCATGGCGCAGGTTGATCTCAAGCTGACCGGCGCCGCCCTCCTGGGTGATGCCGTCGATCTCGAACCCTTGTGCCTCGGCGAAATCATAGATGTCGTCGATCACAGGGCCGAATTCATCCACGGCGGTCATGGAATAGGCCTGCCGCGCGGCAGCCGGACGGCCCGAGCGGCCCATCATCGGCTCGATCCCCTTGGCCGGGTCCACGTTGCGGGCAACCAGAAAGAACTCCATCTCGGGCGCGACAACCGGTTTCCACCCTTTGTCCTTGTACAGCTGGACCACGCGTTTGAGCACGTTGCGCGGGCTGAACGGAATCGGATCGCCGTCCCTGTCGTAGGCGTCATGGATCACCTGAAGGGTCCAGTCACCGGTCCACGGTGCCGCCGAGGCCGTGCTGAAATCGGGCTTGAGGATCATGTCGCGTTCGATGAACCCATCCTCACCCGCGGCCTCGCCCCAGTCACCAGTGATGGTTTGGTAGAAAATGCTGTCGGGTAGATGGAAATAGGCCTGCTTGGCGAATTTCGATGCCGGAACCGCCTTGCCGCGGGCAATCCCCGGCAGGTCCGAGATGATGCACTCGACCTCGTCCAGCCGGTGCCCGTCGATGTATTCCCGTGCTGCTTGTGGAAGTTGGTCTGTCCAGTCGGCCATCAGGCCCTCTCTTTCTTCAGGAACTCTGCCATGAAACGCCCGATATTGGCGTTGTCATCCGGAGCGTTCCATCGGGTTTTTGCGTCGTCCATCAGGGCGTCGGGCACCGCGCCTTTACCGCGTGTCTCCATGAGGCCCTGAATGAAATCGTTGGAGTATTCGGGATGTGCCTGCACCGTCCAAATCGTGTCCCCGTAGGCAACCATCGCGTTCTTGCAGAACGCGTTGCTACCCAATAGCTGGGCGCCGTCGGGCAAGGCCGTCACCTGATCCTGGTGCCATGCGTTCAACGAAACCTTGCGCCCGTCATAGTCATACTCGGTGCGTCCGATCGCCCAACCCTTGTCGAACTTTTCAACCTTGCCGCCCAACGCCTGAGCGATGATCTGGTGGCCGAAACAGACCCCGATCAACGGTTTCCGTGCCGCTTGGATCTCGCGGATCAGTTGCTCGAGCTTGGGGATCCACGGATGATCTTCGTAGGCGCCATGCCGCGAGCCGGTAATCACCCATCCATCGCAGTCGCTTGCGCTGTCGGGGAACACATCATCCACCACCGCATAGGTCACGAACTCGAAATCGTTGCCGTCCAGAAGCTGTTGAAACATCAGGTCGTAGTCGCCGAACGATCGTTCCAGCGGTTCGGGCGCGTGGCCGGTCTGCAGTATGCCGATTTTCATGAGTCACCAAATTTGATCAAATTCAATCTACCCGAGTCTCGATCCACGGGCAAGAGGATCATACGGACTCCAGATAGCTCAACCAGTGACTGTCGGGGTCCATGTCGGCAAAGCGTGCGGATTCCTGCCTTTTGGTCATCACCATGTTTCGGATCAGATCCCCGGAGAAGATGCGCGCGATGATCGGGTCCGTCTCGAATGCCGAAATGGCCGAATCCCAGTCCCCTGCCAATTGCGGAAGCCCTTCGATCTCGTAGGCATTTCCCGTGATCGGGGGCGGGGGTTGAAGGCCGTCCTCGATGCCGATCAGAGCCGCGCCCAGAACCGCGGCCAGCATCAGATAGGGGTTGATGTCGCCGCCGGCCACGCGGTGCTCGATCCGGCGGGCGGCGGGCGCACCGCCCGGAATGCGGATCGCGGCGGTCCGGTTCTCATAGGCCCAAGCCGCGCCTGTGGGGGCATGGGCTCCGGGCACGAGCCGCGTGTACGAATTGCCATGCGGAGCAAAGATCAGCGTGCTGCCTGGCATGGCGGCCAGACAGCCGGCGACGGCAGAGCGCAGGATTTCGGTCCCTTCACGCCCGCCATTGTCAAAGACGTTGCGACCCTGGTCATCCAGCACCGAGAAGTGAACATGCATTCCGTTCCCCGCATCATCGGCATAGGGTTTGGCCATGAAGGTCGCGGTAAAGCCGTGCTTGCGGGCCAGCCCACGGGTCAATGCCTTGAAAAGCCACGTATCATCGGCGCAGCGCATGGCATCCTGATGGTTCAGGTTGATCTCGAACTGGCCGATGCCGCTTTCGGAAATTGCCGTCTGGGCGGGAATCCCCATTTCGGCGCACCCGTCATAAAGCTCGGTGAAGAAGGCGTCGAAGGCGTCCATTTCGGCCATCGACAGCACCGCCTCGCCGCGTAGCCGACGGCCGGTGACCGGATTGTGCGGGGGCTTTGGTTGCGCATCCGAGGAGTCAAGCAGCGTGAACTCCAACTCGGTCGCGGCAACAACTTTCCATCCGCGCTGGGCATAGCGCGACAGGACTGCGGCCAGCGCGTGGCGGGGGTCGCTGGCAAAGGGGGTGCCGTGATCGTCGTACAGGCACATCGGCACCAGCGCCGTGGGTGTGGTCAGCCAGGGCATCGGCACCGGGCCGCGCTCGGTCGGGCGCAGTACGCCATCGGCGTCGCCGGTTTCGAACACCAGCGGGCTGCCCTCGATATCGGCGCCCCACAGATCGACGTTCAGCGCGGAAAACGGCATGCGCACCGCGCCGCTGTCCAGCTTGTCGGCGTAAGATGGGGGCACGCGTTTGCCGCGCATCTGGCCGTTCAGGTCACAGGCGGCGACGCGAAAAGTGTGCAGGGCGGCAAGGTCCATCTGGGGCTCCGTCGGTATGTTGCGGCAAACCTAGTCGAGCTTTTGGATGTTGTCACGATATTTGATCAAATTATTCCGGTGGCGATCTCGTGCGCGGCAGAAAAACGAAACATCAGGACTTGTACACATTCCAGCACCTGCATTGCAGGGTTTGCACAACTTCGACTGGCCGGCTCGGATCAGTACTCGGATGCGTATTTGGGGGAATCGCGAGGGCTGGGTTACGCTGTGATCCGCAGTCAGGAATTTTTTCACAGGAAAGGAATATTCGGATGTCGGAAAGAGATGTTTACGTCGAGAAAGCCAAGGCCATGCTGGACCAGTGGAACGCCGAAATCGACAAGACCAAGGCCAAGATCGACGAGGCCGCGGCGGACAGTAAAATCCAGTACCAAAAGCAGTTGGAAGAAATGCGGGCGCAGCGGGACAAGGCCGAGGCCGAATTGAAGGAAATGCGCAAGGCCAGTGACGCGGCCTGGGCCGATATGAAAGCCGGGTTCGACAAGGCGTGGGACAACATGTCCGAGGCTTTTGACGCCGCGATGGCGCGCTTTAAGTGAAACGACAGTTAAAGGGCTTGGCGCCTCAGCGCGCCAGGTTCAGGCGGAACCGCATCTTGGCCTTGCGCGCCACCGGCAGGTGCCGGTTCAGCCGCTTGTTGATCAGGCCGAATACGCCCACGATCACCAGTGTCAGCAGGATGAAGTAGAACGCCAGGATCGGGTAGGGGACGAACGGGTTGAACGTCTTGTCGGCGAAATAGCTGGCATAGTACAGCGCGTCCCCGCGTTGTTGCCAGGCCGGGAAGGCCGAGAAGAAGACCAGCGTGGTGGCATGGAACAGGAAAATCGCCTCGTTCGTGTAGGCGGGCCAGGCCAACCGCAGCATGGTGGGCCACACGATCCGGCGGAAGCGGGACCAGCCGGACATGCCGTAGGCATCGGCGGCCTCGATATCTCCCTTGGGGATCGACCGCAGCGCGCCATAGAAGATCTCGCCCGAATAGGCGGCGGTGTTCAGGAACAGCACGATCAGCGCCCCCAGCCAAGCCGAGGTGAAGGCGTCGAACATCGGGTAGGTCTTCTTGAGCGACAGGAACAGGAAGTACGCAAAGAAGAACTGGATGAACAGTGGTGAGCCGCGGAAGATGAAGATGAACCATTCGGACGGTTTGCGCAGCCACTTGCGGCGGGACGCCTTGCCCAGGGCCACGGCCGTGGCCAGGAAGAACCCGGTGGCCAGCGCCATCACGCCGAAATAGATGTTCCAGATCATCCCTGAACCGATCAGGGTGAACTGTTCGCACAGGGTGAAATCGCTGCGCGGCAGCAGGCGCTCGCCAAACCCGATCGAACGCAGGCCGTAGTCCTGGATGGTCTGCAGGCAGCTCATGCGGTGGTCTCCTTGCGCAGCAGCTCTCCGCCCGATGTGGCCTGGCCATGCGACAGGCGGCGCATCAGCCGTTCGAGGCCGATCTCGGAAACGCGGGTCATGCCAAGGTAGAAAATCAGCAGGAACAGGAAGTACCACATGCGCCAGTCGCCATGCGGATAGGCGGTGAATTTCGAGGTCTTGGTGCCGCCCAGCTCGCGCGCCCAATAGACGATGTCTTCGACCCCCAGCAGGAACAGCAGCGGCGTGGCCTTGATCAGCACCATCCACAGGTTCGACAGGCCCGGCAGGGCATAGACCCACATCTGCGGCACGAGAATGCGCCAGAAGGTCTGGCGGCGGGTCATGCCATAGGCCTCGGCGGTTTCAAGTTGCGCCAGCGGAACGGCGCGCATGCCGCCGAACAGCACGTTGGCGGCGAAGGCACCAAACACGATCGAGAAGGTGATGACGGCCAGGAAAAAGCCGTAGGTTTCGTGCACCCATTCCGGTGCGGTGCCCAGCGGCAGCTTGGCCTGGGGGCAGACGAGGAAATCGTTGCCCTGGCGGATCGGATCGGTCCAGTCGGGACACAGCACCTGATGTCGCATCCACTCGAACCCCTGGTCCAGGGCGATCACGAAAAACAGGAAAAACGCAATGTCGGGCACACCGCGCACGATGGCGATATAGCCCTTGCCCAGCCAACCGAGTGGCGGGACATGCGACCGCGCCGCCATGGCCCCCGCAAAGCCGAAAGCCAACGCCACCGGGGCCGTCACCGCCAGCAAGGCCAGAACCTTGATGAACGACAGGTAGAACGACCAGTGCACGCCGTTGGTCAGATAGCATGAAAACCAGCGGAACGTGCCGAGCGTGTCGGGATCAGCGCAGTAGGAAAACATGGGGCGTCTTTCGAACGTCTGGCCCGGCGCGGGCCGGGGTGGGTTCGGCGCGCGTGGCGCCGAACCGCAGGACCGGATGCTTAGTTGGTGACGACCGAGCCGTCAGGTGCGTAGGTGGCGGTGTCTTCACCAAACCACTTTTTCAGCATCTCGTTCAGGGTGCCGTCCTCTTTCATCGAGGTGATGGCGGCATCGAACTTGCCGCGCAGTTCGGCATCGCTTTCGCGCAGGCCCATGCCGACGCCACCGCCCAGCGGGACCGGATCGCCGACAAAGACCAGTTCGCCATTCGACTCCTCGACCAGCGGCACCAGGTAGTCGCGGTCGGCCAGAACGGCATCAGCCTCACCGTTGCGCACGGCGGCGATGGTTTCCTCGGGCGTTGCGAATTCAACCAGAGTTGCGCCCGACTCGGCCACGTGGCCGGCTTGGATGGTGGCGGTCTGTGCGGCGACGACGCCGCCGGTAACGTCAGCATCAGCCGAGGTGGCCACATAGGCCGAAGCGGTCGGCGGGTAGTAGTCCTGAGTGAAGTCGATGACCTCATCACGCTCGGCCGTGATCGACATGCCCGCGATGATGGTGTCGTAGTTGCCCGAGACCAGGTTCGGAATGATCGAATCCCAGTCGTTCTTGACCCATTCGCATTCCAGCTGGGCGCGTTTGCACAGCTCGTCGCCGACCTCACGCTCGAAGCCGTCGATCTCGCCGGCGTCGTTGATGAAGTTGTACGGAGGATAGGCGCCCTCGGTGCCCATGCGGACCGTGTCGGCCATGGCCATACCAGCGCCAAGCGCCAGCGCTGCAGTGGTCAGAATCAGGTTTTTCATTGGTAACTCCCCTGTTTGGTTCTGTCCTGATTTTACGCCGCCTTTGTGGCGGAGAGAAAGCCCCGAAGCCTTTCGGATTCGGCAGCAGTGAAAATATCTTCGGGCGAGCCTTCTTCTTCAATCAGGCCCTGGTGCAGAAACACCACGTGGCTTGAGATGTCGGCCGCCATCTGCATGTCGTGCGTGACGATGATCATGGTGCGGCCTTCGGCGGCCAGATCCTTGATCACCTTGATCACTTCCTGTTCCAGCTCGGGATCGAGCGCCGAGGTCGGCTCGTCGAACAGCAGCGCCTCGGGCTCCATGCACAGGCCCCGCGCGATCGCGGCGCGCTGTTGCTGGCCGCCCGACAACTGTGCCGGATAGGCGTCGCATTTGTCGCCGATGCCAACCTTGTCCAGGTATTTGCGAGCGCTGTCCTCGACCTCGTGCCGGTCACGGCCCAGCACGGTAATCGGGGCCTCCATCACGTTCTGCAAGATGGTCATGTGGGCCCAAAGGTTAAACTGCTGGAACACCATCGACAGGTTGGTACGGATGCGCAGCACCTGCTTTGGATCGGCGGGGCGGCGGTGATCGCGAGTTCCGGTCCAGCGCACCGGCTCGCCCTTGAACAAGATTTCGCCCTCCTGGCTGTCTTCCAGCAGGTTGCAGCAGCGCAGCAGGGTGGATTTGCCCGACCCGGATGATCCGATCAGCGACACCACGTCGCCGCGATGGGCGGTGATGTCCACTCCTTTGAGGACTTCGAGATTGCCAAAGCTTTTGTGCAGGTTCTTGATCTCGATGACGGGAGTGCTGTCTGTCACGGGTCGTCCTGGAGTTGTTGAGTGCGTTGATGCGGTACTAGGGCCGAAAAACAAGAGCAATGCAATGCGCAAATGACAAGTTCAAGTCCTGAAACCTCCGATTCGGCCACGGTCAGTGGTCAAATTGGTCAGCTTTCGGGCAGCAACGCCGCAGGCGATGGCGGGTTGGGAACGGCTAGGTAGAGATCGGCGGCAATGTCGATCAACCCGCGGATGTGCAGCGCTGCGCGATCAGCCGGGGAAAGGTCTGAGATCGCGGCGCGAACCGCGGCGGCGACCGGGGACGGATCGCGCGCGATCGCAGTGATGTAGGGCAACGCCGGGGTGGGGCGCGTGCTTTCCACCGGGCGCAGGCGCTGGCCCAGATCGGTATGCTCTTGCAGCAGCACCCATGTAAGTGCGTCCAACGATGCGAAATCGGCGTGGCCGTCGGCCACCGCATGCGCCGACAGAGCGTGTCCGCCGGTTTCCAGCAGGCGTAACGGCGTAAGGCCCAGTTCGGACAGATGCGTGACCGGCGCGGCCCAGCCCGATTGGGACAACGCCTCGTTATAGGCAAAAATGCCCGCTGCCAGTTCAGGCAGATCGCGCGCGTCATCGGCGCGGGCCACGAAAACCGAGCAGTAGTGTCCCGGCGGACAGCCCGGCAGGTCATAATCTGGAGTGCCAACCAGGTGCACCTTGCCGTGCAGGCGCGTGCGATAAGGCATACCGCAGGTCTGGGCAAAGACCAGGCTCGGATCCTGCCAGATGTCCCAGAAATCACGATCGCGGGTCAAATGGTTCGGACCTTCGCCCAAATGTGCGCGAATCAAACTCCAAAAGCGATCGTTGGCAGGTTGCAAAGCGGGCAAGTCGTACATGCCCAGCATCGCCGTCACGATTTGGCGGCCTTCTGCCGGGCTAGGGCTGAATCCACGTCGCTGACGCCCAGAAGGCTGACGACCAGTCGCAGCAGCGAGTCCTCGTCCTGCGAGCGCTGACCGTCGGCCAGCGCCACTGACCACAGCGCCTGAACCACGCCAAGGCGATGGTCGTACGGCACCGCATCCTTGATAGCCCGGGTAAAGCGGACGGTATCAGGGGCCTCGGCCTCGAGGTCTTCGGCCTGGGCACGCAGCCCTGCGGCCTCGAACGGCGAAAGGCCATAGCGCTCGGCCAGAACCTTGTCGATGCGCGACATCTCGGTATCGGCATAGTCATCATCGGACCGGGCAAGGCGAACCAGCAGGGCGGCCAAGGCCAGCCGGGCGTCGTCATCGGTCAGTGGGTCGGGCTGCGGCTGGGTCAGCCGGGACAGAAAGGCGTTGAACATGGCCTAGATATAGCGGCCACTCAGTCCGCGTCCAAGCGGCTTTGCACCCGTTCGCGCGCGGCCTGGCTGTCATTGTAGCTGAGGCCCATGGCGATACGCGCTTCTTCGACAATCTTGATCTCGCCCTCGTCCGAATTCCCGTCGGCCAGCACAACCTCCCAAAGGGCCTCCATCGCGGCCAGACGTTCATGCAAATCCGTCGTTTCACGGATCAGTTTGCCGAACGTATCCGTGTCGGGGGCTGCAGCGTGCAACTTCTCGCAGGTGGCGCGGACCTTGGCGGCTTCGATCGCGTTGTGCTGATAGAGCCGTGCCAAGATGCGGTCGATCAGGCTGATTTCCTCGATCTTGTAGTCGCGGTCGGCCTGCGCGACACGCACCAGCAAGGCGCCAAGCGCCAGTTCCGCATCAGGGTCCGGCAGCGTGGTCTGCTGAGGAGGGCGCAAAGCCTGCAGGAAGTTCTTTAGCAGTGGCATTGGGGAATCCGTATTTCTGTCACCGTGTCCGTGCTAGGCGTCATACCCTTCGATGATCACCAGATCACCGGATGAAACAGGATCGCGCAAGGCTTTAGCCTTTTGATACAGATCGCTGTCATAGCAGGCCAGGGCGGCCTCGTAGCTGGGGAATTCGATAACGACGGTTCGCGCCCGCGCTGCGCCTTCCCGCACCTGCCGATCTCCACCGCGGACCAGAAAACGGGCACCGTATTCGGCAAAAGCCTCGCCATTGGCAGCGATGTAGGTCTTGTAGGTCTCCATGTCGTCTACATCGACATGGGCCACCCAGTATCCTTTGCTCACGCGGTCTGCTCCTTTTGTCCGTTCCGGCTCAAACTGAACCGGAACGCTTTGCAAAGCAAGACCAAGCGGTACAGTCCGCTTCAGACCAGACGCGACGTGTCCTTGGCCGCGCGAACGAAGTCGCGGAACAACGGGTGCGGATCGAAAGGTTTGGATTTCAGTTCCGGGTGGTACTGCACACCGATGAACCACGGGTGGTCTGACCATTCGACGATCTCGGGCAGGCGTCCATCGGGTGACATCCCCGAGAAGTTCAAACCGGCTTTCTCAAGTTGTTCGCGATACTTGGTGTCCACCTCATAGCGGTGGCGGTGCCGTTCTTCGATCTGGGTGCTGCCATAGACCTCGGCCACTTTCGAGCCTTCGGTCAGAACCGCGTTGTAGGCACCCAGACGCATGGTGCCGCCCTTGTCGTCACCAACCTTGCGTTCGATCTTGGCGTTGCCCTGAACCCACTCCTTGAGGTGATAGACCACCGGTTCAAAGCGTTTTTTGCCGGCCTCGTGGTCGAATTCCTCTGATCCCGCTCCGGAAATGCCGGCCACGTTGCGCGCGGCTTCGATCACTGCCATCTGCATGCCCAGACAGATGCCCAGATACGGCACCTTGTGTTCGCGGGCATATTGCGCAGCCTTGATCTTGCCTTCGGTGCCGCGCTCGCCAAAACCGCCGGGAACGAGGATGGCGTGGAACCCTTCCAGATGCGGGCCGGGGTCTTCGGTGTCGAAAATCTCGGCATCGACCCACTCAACTTTGACCCTGACGCGGTTGGCCATTCCACCATGGGTCAGCGCCTCGGCGATGGACTTATAGGCGTCTTCCAACTGGGTGTACTTTCCGACGATTGCGACCTTCACTTCGCCTTCGGCGTTGTGGATTCGGTCGCTGACGTCTTCCCACTTCGACAGGTCGGGCTTGGGCGCCGGGCTGATCTGGAATGCGTCGAGCACAGCCTGATCCAGACCTTCGCGGTGATAGGCCAGCGGCGCGTCGTAAATGGTCGACAGATCCTGCGCGGCGATTACCGCGTCGGGGCGCACGTTGCAGAACAGAGCCAGCTTTTCGCGCTCTTTCTGCGGGATCGGTCCTTCGGAACGGCAGACCAGGATGTCGGGTGCCAGGCCGATCGAGCGCAGTTCCTTGACCGAGTGCTGGGTGGGCTTGGTCTTCAGCTCGCCAGAGGCCTTGATGTAAGGCAACAGGGTCAGGTGCATGAAAATGCACTGTCCGCGCGGCTTGTCCTGGCTGAACTGGCGAATGGCTTCAAAGAAGGGCAGGCCTTCGATGTCGCCCACGGTGCCGCCGATCTCGCACAGCATGAAATCGACCTCATCCTCGCCGATGGCGATGAAGTCCTTGATCTCGTTGGTTACGTGCGGGATCACCTGAATGGTCTTGCCCAGATAGTCGCCGCGGCGTTCCTTTTCCAGAACGTTTGAATAGATCCGCCCCGAACTGACCGAGTCGGTCTTTCGTGCGGCAACACCCGTGAAGCGTTCGTAGTGACCCAGGTCCAGGTCGGTCTCGGCCCCGTCGTCGGTGACGAAAACTTCACCATGTTCGAACGGCGACATCGTGCCGGGATCGACATTCAGGTAGGGATCCAGCTTGCGCAGCCGAACCGAGTATCCCCGAGCCTGCAGAAGCGAACCCAGAGCAGCGGACGCCAGCCCTTTGCCCAAGGATGAAACAACACCACCAGTGATGAAAATAAATCGTGCCATGTTTCTTCGGCTGCCCCCGTGAGACGTCAACATCAACTGCCCGGCGGTTCGAAAAAACCGCAGCATCACGGGACTTCACGTATAAAGGATTCGCGCAAAAAGCGCAAGAGAACCGCAAGATGCTGTTGTGGTTCTCTTTCAGATTTCTAGGTTTTGTGGATCAGTCGGCCTGTGGGATCAGCGGCGCGTTGTCGCCCTGCGCCGGCGGCAGCAGGTCCTCGGCCGAGGGAACAGCAGGTGTGCTCTCTTCGGTCGCGTCCTGAGCCGGAACGCCAAGTCGGTCGATGACCGAGCTTCCAGCCGATTTTTCCGCGGCAAGAATCGTCAGGGTGATCGAGGTGACGATGAAGCAGGCTGCAAGGATCCAGGTCACCTTTGCCAGTGCCGTCGTTGCCGAACGTCCTGCAATGGCGCCACCACCGCCGCCACCCATGCCCAGGCCACCGCCTTCGGACCGCTGCAGCAGAACAACGGCGATCAGGCCCAAAGCCAAAAGAAGGTGGATGATTAGAACGACGTTTTCCATGGTGTTCCTGTGCGGCGTGGCGTGTATCGCCGGGTACTTAAGCAAGTTTGAGGCCGGGGGCAAGCCACGAGTTGCCATCACCGCAGGGGATTGTGCCGAACAGGCCAAATGGGGCTGGACACCCGGCGGTGCCTGGCTCAGGCTGCGGCCATGCCACATGACGACCACGACCACCCGCACGCGTTGCTGCCCCCGGACCCCGCTTTGCGCGTCAAAGCGCTTGAGACGATCCTGACCCGCAAGGGTTTGATCGATCCGGCCGCTCTGGACGAGATCATCGACACCTATCAGAACCGGATCGGTCCGCAGAACGGTGCGAAGGTTGTCGCCAAAGCTTGGTCTGACCCGGACTTCAAACGCGCCCTGCTGGACGACGCTACGCCTGTGCTCTCTGAGATGGGGTTTTATGGCCGGCAGGGCGAGCATATGGTCGTGGTCGAGAATACTCCCCGGACGCACAATATGGTCGTCTGCACCTTGTGCAGCTGTTACCCATGGCCGCTGTTGGGTATCCCCCCGGGCTGGTACAAATCTGACGCATACCGCGCTCGAGCCGTGCGCGAGCCGCGCCGCGTCCTGGCTGAGTTCGGAGTTGAACTACCCAAGGGTACTGCAGTTCGTGTCTGGGATTCGACCGCCGAAATACGGTATCTGGTCTTGCCCATGCGCCCAGAAGGCACTGATGGTCTGAGCGAAGCAGACCTGGCCGCGCTGGTCACGCGCGACAGCATGATCGGCACGGGTTTGCCGAAGGTGCCGGCATGACCCGTGCCCACGACATGGGCGGGCGGTTCGGCGACCGGCCGGTACGCCCCGAGCCTGAAGACGTGCCGGTGTTTGCCGAAGACTGGCACGCGCGGGCCCTTGCCGTGACACTGGCTGCGGGCGCGTTGGGCCAATGGAACATCGACACGTCGCGCCATGCGCGGGAAAGGCTGTCCCCTAAGGACTATGCCCGGTACAGCTATTACGAGAAATGGATTTCGGCCCTGGCCGACCTGTTGGTCGAGACCGGAGTTCTGCGGATCGAGGACCTGCGCGGGCAGGGCATTGACGAGCCACATCCGCTTGCTCCGCGAAAACTGCCGGCAGATGCGGTGGCCAGAGTTCTGGCCACAGGTGGACCGGCCGATCGCCCGTCGAACATCCCTGCCGCTTTTGAGGTCGGCCAGACCGTTCGCACTCTGCGCCCTTCTGCCAATCGTCTTGTTGAAGGGGGGCACACGCGGCTGCCCGCATACGGAGCGGGCGCGACCGGACGCATTTTGCGGTTTCACGGCACACATGTCTTGCCGGACTCCAGCGCGCATGGTCTGGGTGAAGCGCCCGAGCCGCTTTATGCCGTTGCTTTTCCCGCGTCGGAACTGTGGGCCAATCCCGAACACCCGGACGACGAGGTGATTCTGGATCTCTGGCAAAGCTATCTGGAACCCGCATGAGCATCTGTCCCGATCACAACGCCCCAAGACCGGTTTTTGAGAACCCCTGGCACGCTCAGGTGTTTGCGGTGACGGTGGCGTTGAACGAGGCCGGCCGGATTTCCTGGACCGATTGGGCCGCCCGGTTCTCCGAGACTTTGCGGCGCCACGGGCTGAACCGCGAGCTGGACGGGGGCGACGACTATTTCATGGCCTGGCTCGAAACGCTCGAGTCGGTTTTGGCCGAGCAGGAAACGGCATTGCCCGAAGAAGTCCACGAAATGCGCGCAGCTTGGGAGGAGGCGTATCTAAAGACGCCTCACGGAATGCCGGTACGCCTTTAACCCCGGGTGACTTTGCAGTTGCTGCCCGTTCCGGGGGGTTATCCCGGTATCTTCTGGGGCAGATGAACAACGGCGCGGACTCCATCCGGTGGCCATGATCCCCGACAACAGCATTGCGCGTCGGCGCGATTGGTGGCTGCGGCGAATTACCGGTTTCCCTGTTGCCTGCGCCCCGCTATATGAGCCGGGTTTGGTAATTCAGCGCAAAAAGGACCGGATATGGCCAATGTGGTTGTTGTCGGCGCCCAATGGGGTGACGAAGGAAAAGGCAAGATCGTCGACTGGCTCAGCGAGCGGGCAGACGTGATCGCGCGTTTTCAGGGCGGGCACAACGCCGGGCATACGCTGGTCATCGATGGTGAGGTCTACAAGCTGCATGCACTGCCGTCTGGTGTGGTGCGTGGTGGCAAGCTGAGCGTCATCGGCAACGGGGTTGTACTGGATCCCTGGCATCTGCTGAAAGAGATCGAAACGATCCGTGCGCAAGGCGTCGAGATCACACCTGAAACGCTGATGATTGCCGAAAACACACCCTTGATCCTGCCGATCCACGGCGAGCTGGACCGCGCGCGCGAGGAAGCAGCGAGCAAGGGAACCAAGATTGGCACGACCGGGCGCGGGATCGGCCCGGCCTATGAAGACAAGGTTGGTCGCCGCTCGGTGCGTGTGGCCGATCTTGCGGATGAGGCGACTCTCGAGGCTCGGGTCGATAGGGCGTTGCAACACCACGACCCGCTGCGCAAGGGTTTGGGTATCGACGCCGTGGATCGTGACGCACTGATCGCCCAATTGAAGGAAATCGCGCCGCAGATCCTGCCTTTTGCGGCTCCCGTCTGGAAGGTGCTGAACGAAAAGCGCAAAGCGGGCAAGCGCATCCTGTTCGAAGGCGCTCAGGGTGCATTGCTGGATATCGATTTTGGCACGTATCCGTTTGTGACCTCGTCAAATGTGATTGCAGGGCAGGCGGCGACGGGCGTGGGGATCGGTCCGGGGTCGATCGACTTCGTTCTGGGTATCGTGAAGGCCTACACTACCCGTGTTGGCGAAGGCCCGTTCCCGACCGAACTGCACGACGCCGACGGGCAGCGACTGGGAGAGCGCGGACATGAATTCGGCACCACGACAGGCCGCAAGCGGCGCTGCGGCTGGTTTGACGCCTGCCTCGTGCGGCAAACCTGCGCCACAAGCGGCGTCAACGGAATTTCCCTGACCAAGCTCGATGTTCTGGACGGGTTCGAGACGCTGAAAATCTGTGTCGCTTACGAACTGGACGGCAAGCGTTTGGACTATTTGCCCACGGCTGCAGATCAGCAGGCGCGGTGCACACCGATCTATGAAGAAATGCCGGGCTGGAGCGAGTCCACCGAAGGCGCGCGCAGCTGGGCAGACTTGCCGGCAAACGCCATCAAATATGTCCGCCGGGTGGAAGAACTGATCGAATGCCCGGTGGCGCTGCTGTCTACCAGCCCGGAGCGGGACGACACCATCCTGGTGACCGACCCGTTTGCCGACTGATGGCGGGCGCGGACAAACCCGGCCTCAGCTACAAGGCCCGCAGACGGTGGTCGCTGGTTCTATTGCTGGTGGGGCTGCCGCTGTACATTGTGGCAGTGGTCACCATCGTGAACTGGCTGGACCGACCATCGATCCTGGTCGAACTGCTGGTCTATGTGGTTTTGGGTGTTCTGTGGGCGCTGCCATTCAAATTTGTGTTTCGTGGCGTTGGCAAGGAAGACCCGGATCAGGATCAGCAGTAGGCCAGACCGTTGTAAGAAACCTGCCGACGTGACAGGCTTGTCCGAAAAACAGTTTTGGTAAGCACAAGTCGGCAGGTGGATCCTTGATGAAAAATGCTGTTTTGGTCACATTGACCAGTCTCTCAACCCTGAGTTCGGGTGCTGTCTGGGCTGATGATTGGGAGTTCGTCATTGCCCCTTATCTCTGGGGACCGGATTTCAGAACCTCGCTGGATATTGGGCCGAACCCTCCGGTTGATGGCAGCAAATCCATCTTCGACATTCTAAACAGTGCTTTCCTGATCGCGGGCGAGGCCCGGAAAGGGCGTTGGACGATCGGAGGCGAGTTCAACTATCTGAATCTGGGCGACACCGTTTCAATCGGACCATTCAGCAACGCCGCGAGCTGGGAGCTGGACGGGATCATGACCTCGCTCGCGGGCAGCTACGCTGTGGCAGAGGACAGCCAGTCCCGGATCGAGGTGCTGGGCGGGCTGCGCCATTGGGATCTTGATCTGTCGACAACTGTGGCCGGTTTCACGGCAAGCACTGACCAAAGCTGGACAGATCCAATCATTGGGGCACGATACTCTCGTGCGCTGAATGAGCGGTGGAAACTTGCGGCCATGGGCAACATCGGTGGCTTTGGCTATGGGTCGAAATTCCAGTGGGAAGCCCTCGTTCAAGCCAATTGGAGCTGGACCGAAACCGTCGATGTTGCAGCCGGCTACCGTCATCTGAGCGTTGATTTTGAGGACGGCCGCAACGTTGTCGATCTTATTCTGACTGGCCCGTACGTGGCGTTGGCGTTCAAGTTCTGAGCTTTCACGCAAAATGCAAAAAAGGCCGGAGAGGATCTCCGGCCTGTCTTGGGCAGTTGGGGGGTCTTGTCAGCCCGCGGCGCGCTTGTCGTCGGGGCGGAAGCCGATCTGGTTCGAAGCGGCAAAGCGCCCTCCGCCGGCTTTTTCGATCTTTCCATCGCGCAGAAGCTGGCCGAACGAGCGCAAGCTTTCTTCTCGGTTGAACTCATCCTGCTTGAGTGAACGCACCTTGTTCATCAGCTGCGGACGCGAGAACTGCTCCTGACCTTCGATGAAAGACAGGTAGGCCGCGGCCGCCTCCAGCAGGTCGGGCAGGGATTGTGCGCCCTGCTCCTGAGCGAAATGGGCAAAGCCGCCTTCTTCGGATGCGTCGTCGTCTTGTGCTGCGGTCACGCGGCGCGGGGTGACCGGACCGGCGTCCGCGTCCTGCGTATCGATGCGCTGCTCGGCCACCAGCTTGAGCGGCGCGGCCGTATCCGACTCGGGGCGCATGCTGGTGACATGGATTTCCGGACGACGGGGGCTGACGACCGAGGCCAGGTCTCCACGATATTTCTGGTTTTCGTCCTCATCCGCATCGCGGGCCTTGCCGCCTTCAGCTTCGGTCGCTGCCACAGCTGTGCGCAGGTGGGAATAAGTCTCCCGCTTGTCCGAAGTGGCCGGGTCGTCCATCTGGGCGTCGGCCTTCTCCATCAGGCGCAACACGTCCGAGTCCACGTCCTGAGGCTTGTTTGCGTCGCGTTTCGAGCGCGCATCCATCTCCGCCTCGATTTCCGAGATCTCACCCAGGATGCTCTCTTCGTCTTCGGCAGTCAGGACGCCGTCTTCCGCGAGTTCAGAGGCTTCCTCATCCGCATCTTCGGGCTGGTCACCCAGAATGTTGAGGATGTCGTCAGCCTCGGGTTCCGAGTCGGTGTCCTCTTCAAGATCCGCGAAGAGAATGTCGGACGAGGCTTTTTCATCACTGGCGGCCTGGTCGTCTTCGAACGTTTCTTCCGCCGCGGCTTCCTCAGCCACTTCCAGATCAGCTTCAACTTCCTGAGCATTTTCGGCGGCTTCATCAGCCTCCGCTTCGACTTCAGCCTCCGCTTCGACTTCCGGTGCTGCCGGGAATTCTTCTTCCGCTTCGAATTCGACTGCGGCCTGAGTTTCTTCCTCCGCAAGGTCGGCAAACGGGTCCGTGGGCTGTTGTGTGGCCTCTACCGAAGCATCTTCCTGCGTCACCTCTTCGGTTGCATCCAGATCGTCGGGGCTGAGCGCTCCGGCTTCGAATGCGGCCGAGATGGCGTCGATCTGGGGCTCGGGCGAGGCCAGAAAACCGCTGTCTTCGTCCTCGCTGTAGGCGGGGGGCGTCTGGTCACTATGCGAGACGACCGCGCGGATGCGCTGCAGCTTGGCGGCGATGCTGTCGGCGCCCTGGGGGGCTGCAGATTCGACCGGCTCGGCATCGGCAAAGAATGCGGCAGCACCAGCCGCCGGTGCCGTGTCGACCACGCTCAGGTCAGGGCTGGCGGGCGCCGGAGTGCTGGCCACGGGTGCGGGTTGTTGCGGGGCCTCGTCATGAGCTTCGTCCGTTGCGCGCAGCAACAGTCCGGTGTCGTTCTGCTTGGCTTCCACCCGGCGCGAAGCGTCACGCTGAGCGATACGGGTCAACATTTCTGCGTCTGGTTGCGGAGGCTCGGACCCGAAATACCTGTCATCCGCGGCAAGATCGCGGAAGTATTCGGCAATCGCTTTCATCGTCTCGAAGGAATCGTCAAAGCCTTCCAAAGTGCATGAGAAGGTTCCGTAGGAAACGGTCAATACCTTGTTGTTCTGTACCATCAGACGCACGTCCTCTACAAACTACACAGAGCCAACCCGCGCGACGCTGGGCGCGTTCGTCAGCTCGAACCTGTTCTAAAGAACCTATCATTTTGTGGTCTCAATGTGTCCAAAAGCGGGAAAAATGGTCAATCTTGGAAAAAACGGCGAAATTGTTCATTCCAAAAGACCAATTGCCCTGTTCGGAGGAGGGGAAATCGGCCCCCATGACCTGAATCTGGCGCTGAATCGCGTCAACGGCGCTGTTGCTGCGGACGGTGGAGCCGCCACATTGATCGATTCGGGGCGCGTTCCGGATGCGGTGATCGGCGACTTCGATTCGTTGGCGCACGCTTATCTTGCACGGATACCAGAGGACCGTTTGTTTCCGATCCGGGAACAGGACAGCACCGATTTCGACAAGGCCCTGCGCAATATCCGCGCGCCGCTGGTCTTGGGTGTCGGGTTCCTCGGAGGTCGGCTGGACCACCAGTTGGCGGTACTGAATACCCTTGTTTGCCACCAAGACAGGCCTTGCGTCCTGCTGGGCGCACGCGAAGTGGTCTTTCACGCCCCGCCCAGGATATCACTGTCGCTCACGCCAGGCGACACAGTGTCATTGTTTCCATATCAGCGGGTAACCGGGCGCAGTTCGGGGTTGGAATGGCCGATCGACGGTCTGGTACTTGAGCCGGACGGACGGGTCGGAACATCGAACCGTGCGCTGGCTCAGGTTACCCTCGAGGTCCACGGACCCGGGTTGCTGGTCATGGTGCCGCGCGATGCTCTTGATGCTGTCATGCGGGCGTTTGCGTCGGAGCAGACCGGGCGCTGGCCCGCTCGCGCAGGATGACATAAAGCCCGGCCGCGATCGTGATGGCGATCCCCAAGGCCGCCGGGCCGTTTGGCAGGTCGTGAAAGATGAGCCAGCCGATCAACGTCGCCACCGGAATCTCCAGATATTGCATCGGCGCCAGCGTTGCCGAAGGCGCGAACCGCAGCGCCCATGTCATCAGCAGATGCGCCACGGTGCCCAGAACACCGATCGCCAACAGCAACCAATGGGCGTCGTCTTGCGGCAGGGTCAGTGCCAGATCCGGAAGACCTGTCAGAGCCCCGATCGCAAGCACTGGAGCCAGGACCGCGGTGGCCAGCAGCCCGGACACGGCCTGCAGGGCAATTGGATCGGTTTCTTTGGCAATCTGCCGGGTCACCAGCATGAACAGGGCAAAGACGACAGCCACGATAAGCGGCAAAAGGGCCGGAGCACCAACCTCGGCAAAGCTGGGCTGGATGACCAGCAACGTGCCTGCAAAGCCGACAATGCAGGCGATCAGACGACGATGCCCGACTTCTTCACCCAGCACATACTTGCCCAGCAGCAGCATGATGAATGGCATGACAAAGGCGATGGCGACGGCATCGGCCAGCGGCAGATACTGCAGCGCACTGAACATCGCGGCGATTCCGACAATGTGCAGCAGAGTGCGCAGCACGGTCAGCCGCAGGACGCGCCCGCGCATTCGCCAGGTCCGACCCGTCAGCGCCACCAGCGGGATCAGGATGGCCGCCTGCACCGCAAAACGCACCAGCACCAGAACGCCAAGCGGAGTGGTTTCTCCCAACAGCTTGGCCAAGGCATCGCCCAGCGGTGCAAGCACGCAGAAACCAAGCATCAAAACGATGCCGAAGACGGGACGATCCTGTGTCATGGGCGCGACGCTAGACGTTTCCCGAAGAATGGGAAAGGCCCGTCGTCAGCCCTCGGGCAAAGGCTGAACCTTTGTGTAGTCCGGACCGAAGCAAGTGGGCAGCCCGTCGCCCAGTTCGAGCCACGTCAGTTTCTCTTCATAGGCGACATGCAGCGTTGGCCGCAGGGCTTCGGGGTTCTCCAGTGTCGCTACATAAAGGTGCAAAACGTCGGACATCGTAGTGGATCGGAACGAGATCGGCGTTCCGCAATGCGGGCAAAAGCTGCGCTCGACACCGGGGGACGAGTTGAACCGCTTCGGTTCCTCTCCGGTCCAACGCCACTGACCGTCGCGCACCCCAAAATATGTGGTCATCGGCGCGGCACACTGGCGGCGGCAGCTGTCACAATGGCAGGAAACACACGACAGGACCGGAGGGTCGACCTCGAACCCGATTCTGCCGCACAGGCAATGTCCGCGCATTGAGCTGCCCTCCCGGTTTGATCCCTCAGCAGTTTGGCACGTTGACGGCCAGACCGCCCAGCGAGGTTTCCTTATACTTCTCGTGCATGTCATGACCGGTCTGGCGCATGGTCTCGATCACCGCGTCCAGTGGCACGAAATGCTGCCCGTCCCCGCGCAGGGCCAGCGACGCCGCCGAAACCGCCTTGATCGCGCCCAGCCCGTTGCGCTCGATGCAAGGAACCTGCACCAGCCCGGCGACCGGGTCGCAGGTCATGCCCAAATGATGTTCCAGCGCGATCTCGGCGGCGTTTTCCACTTGTTCCGGTGTGCCGCCCATCACTGCGCAAAGACCCGCCGCGGCCATTGCGGCGGCGCTGCCGACCTCGGCCTGACAGCCGGCTTCGGCGCCTGAGATCGAGGCGTTGTACTTCACCAACCCACCAATCGCGGCGGCGGTCAGCAGGAAATCCTCGATATGGCTTTCCGATGCGCCGGGAACGTGGTCGAGGTAATAGCGCAGCACCGCCGGCAGTACGCCCGCAGCGCCGTTGGTGGGGGCGGTGACGACCTGACCGCCGGCGGCGTTTTCCTCGTTCACCGCCATCGCATAGACGCTCATCCAGTCGTTGATCGTGTGCGGCGCGTTCAGGTTCATGCCGCGCTCGGCCATCAGTGCATCGTGGATCGCCTTGGCCCGGCGCCGCACCTTGAGGCCGCCGGGCAGGATGCCTTCGGTGGTCAGCCCGCGCTCGATACAGGCGTTCATCACCTCCCACAGGCGGGCGGTGCCTTTTGCGAAACTGTCCGCGCAGCCCCGCGCGATCTCGTTGGCGCGTTTCATCTCGGCGATGGTCTTGCCGCTGCTGCGCGCCATTTCCAGCATTTCGGCGGCGGTCTTGAACGGGAAGGGCACGGGCGGGCCGTCATTGGTGTCCTTGCCTTCGGCCAGCTCCTCTTCGGTCAGGACAAAGCCGCCGCCGACCGAGTAATAGACCTGCCGCAAGATCACGTCGCCCTGTGCGTCGGTGGCCATCAGGATCATGCCGTTGGCATGGCCGGGCAGGGTGTTGTCGTAGTCGAAGACCAGATCGGCCTTTGGGTCGAACCGCAGGGTCGGCAAACCCTCGGGTGTGACAGTGCCGGTTTCGGCAATTGCAGCCAGTGCCGCTTCGGCACGGTCGTGGTCATAGCTGTCGGGGACAAACCCAGCCAGCCCAAGGATCGTGGCGCGGTCCGTGGCGTGGCCGACGCCGGTGAAGGCCAAAGATCCATGCAGCGAAGCGCGCAAGCCGGCAAATTCGAACGGCGAAGCGCGCATCAGATCGAGGAACCGCGCGGCCGCCACCATCGGCCCCATCGTGTGGGACGAGGATGGGCCAACGCCCACTTTGAACATATCGAAGACGGATAGAAACATGTCTGGTCGCAGAGCCTTGTGGCGAGTTGGCGGCCGGGCCGATTTGAACCGCCCGAACCGCTGGGAATCTGTATGCGCTTTATTTACACAACCGAGCCGAGCACTGAAGATTTGATTGCGACGTTTCCGATGGGAAACGCGTATTCATGTATCGATTATTGCGCCTGTCCCGCGGATTTTGGGCCTCGCAGTCGGGCAGGGCTTTCCGTATAAGTTCCCCAAAGAACTGAGGGGAAGCCGCAATGACAGCAGAGTTGTCACCCATCGACCGGGCCAAGAGTGTCGCCGCCTATCGCGCGGCCGAGATGGTCGAAGACGGGATGCGCGTGGGTCTGGGTACCGGATCGACCGCGGCATGGTTGGTGCGTCGTCTAGGAGAGCGGGTGCGGGACGAAGGTCTGCGGATCAAAGGCGTCCCGACGTCGACGGCTACGGCACAGTTGGCGCGCGAGGTCGGGATCGAGGTTGTTTCGCTGGATCAGGCGGGTTGGCTGGACGTGACGATCGATGGCGCCGACGAGTTCGACGGTGAATTGAACCTGATCAAGGGCGGCGGCGCGGCGTTGCTGCAGGAAAAGATCGTGGCCACGGCCAGCGACCAGATGATCGTGATCGCCGATGCGGGCAAAGAGGTCGAGGCGCTGGGCGCGTTCCCGCTGCCGGTAGAGGTCATTCCCTTTGGCTGGCAGACCACGCGCACGCTGATCGAGGAGTTGCTGGACACGATGGACGTGCTGGGCACTTCGGCGACCTTGAGGATGAACAACGAGGCGCCGACCGTGACGGATGAGGGCAATCACATACTCGACCTGCACCTGCAACGCATCGGCAACCCGAGGCAACTGGCTCTGGTGCTGAACCAGATACCGGGTGTGGTCGAAAATGGGCTGTTCATCGACATCTGCGACAAGGTCGTGATCGGCCACGGCGACGGCCGGGTCGAGCTGCGCGATTTCAACAGCGGTACGATCGAGCTGGATCGGTTGGGCGACGAGCACGATAACCTCTTTTCGGACCTGGCCGACTGAGCCGACCGCGCACCCTGCTTCACAGCGGTGTGCGATTTCCGGGCCAAGGGGTTGGCACGATCATTCACGCCCCCAAATACTCAGGGCAATTTCAGGCAGGCTGACAAAAGGAACGCGGCATGAGCTTTGACTATGATCTTTTCGTCATTGGAGGCGGTTCAGGCGGTGTCCGCGCGGCGCGCGTGGCGGCGGGCGAAACCGGGGCCAAGGTCGCGCTGGCCGAAGAGGACCGCTATGGCGGAACCTGCGTGATCCGTGGCTGCGTTCCCAAAAAGCTGATGGTGTTTGCCAGCGAATACGCGGGAATGGTCGAGGACGCTCGTGCCTATGGTTGGGACATTCAGCCGGGCGCTTTCGACTGGCCGCAGTTCCGCGGCAAACTGCATGCCGAGCTGGACCGGCTGGAAGGGATCTATCGCAACATCCTCAAGAACAACGGCGTCGAAACCTTTGACCAGCGCGCGAAACTGGTCGACCCGCATACGGTTGAACTGGCCGACGGCACCCGCAAGACGGCCAAGCACATCCTGATCGCCACCGGCGGGCGCCCTGTGGTGCCGGAATTCCCCGGTTCAGATCTGGCGATCACCTCGAATGAGGTTTTCCACCTTGAGAAGCTGCCCGAGACCATGCTGATCGTCGGCGGCGGCTATATCGCCTGCGAATTCGCCGGAATCATGAACGGCATGGGCGTCAAGACCACGCAGTTTTATCGCGGCGCGCAAATCCTGCGGGGTTTCGACGACGAGGCGCGCGGGCTGATCTGTGAAGAGATGTGCCAAAACGGGGTCGACGTGCATCTGGGCACCAATGTGCTCGAGATGAAAAAGCAGGGCGACAAGATCTGGGTCAAGGCGACCAACGGGTCTGAACAGTTGTTCGACGTGGTGATGTATGCCACGGGCCGGGCGCCAAACGCCGATGATCTGGGCCTTGAGGCGCTGGGCGTCGAACGTGGCCGCAAGGGGCAGATTGTGGTGGACGAATACAGCCAGACGGCTGTGCCCTCGATCTATGCCATCGGGGACGTGACCGACCGGGTGAACCTGACGCCGGTCGCCATCCGCGAGGGGATGGCCTTTGTCGAGACCGTGTTCAAGGGCAACCCCACCCCGGTGGATCATGAACTGATCCCGACCGCGATCTTCACCCAGCCCGAGATGGGCACCGTGGGCCTGAGCGAGGAGGCCGCTGCCGAGCAGGAGCCGATCGAGGTCTACGCGACTTCGTTCAAGCCGATGCAGAAGGCATTTGCAGGGGGCACCCAGCGGGTTTTGATGAAACTGATCGTCAGCCAGGCCACCCGCAAGGTGCTGGGTTGTCACATTGTCGCCCCCGGCGCGGGCGAGATGATCCAGTTGGCGGGCATCGCCGTGAAAATGGGCGCCACCAAAGAAGATTTCGATCGTACGGTTGCAGTTCATCCGGTGATGGCCGAAGAACTGGTAACCATGCGGCAACCCGTGCGTACCGCTTGATTTGCAAGCGCGCGCACACAGGTTACAAGGGATCCCGTAAGCACACGGGCCAAAACAAGGGAAATGAAACACATGGCGGGCAACAGCGGAGGCCCCTGGGGGGGCGGAGGCTCATCCGGTGGCGGAGGAAACCGGGGAAACAATGGGGACGGGCGACGCCCGCCCGAAGGCGACGGGCCGCAGATCCCCGAGATCGACGAGTTGATGAAAAAAGGCCAGGAGCAGCTGCGCGTGCTGATGGGCGGGCGCGGCGGCGGGGGCCGAGGCGGCAACGGATCCGGCCAGGGCGGCGGTGGCGGCCCGGCAATTACCAAGGGCACCATCCTGCTGGGCGGGGTTGCCGCTCTGGTTCTGTGGGGCTTTGCCAGCGCCTATACGGTCAAACCCGAAGAGCAGTCGGTTGAACTGCTTTTCGGTCGCTTTACCGGAATCGGCACCGAAGGTCTGAACTTTGCCCCGTGGCCTGTTGTCACGGCCGAAGTCATCCCGGTGAAGGTCGAACAGACCGAAACCATCGGATCGGGCGGTCGCGGTTCGGACGCCGGGCTGATGCTGACGGGCGACGAAAATATCGTCGATATCGATTTCCAGGTGGTCTGGAATATCTCGAATCCTGCGGACTACCTGTTCAACCTGCGCGACCCGAAACAAACTATCCAGGCCGTGTCTGAGTCGGCCATGCGCGAGATCATCGCGCAGTCGGACCTCGCGCCGATCCTGAACCGCGACCGTGCTATCATCGCCGAACGGCTTGAGGAACTGATCCAGTCGACTCTGGACAGCTACAACTCGGGTATCAACATCGTCCGTGTGAACTTTGACGGCGCCGACCCACCGGAACCGGTCAAAGATGCCTTCCGCGAGGTTCAGTCGGCTGGACAGGAACGCGACCGGCTGGAGAAGCAGGCCGATGCCTATGCGAACCGGGTTTTGGCCGGAGCGCGTGGTGAAGCCGCGCAGGTGCTGGAAGAGGCCGAAGGCTATCGGGCACAGGTCGTGAACGAAGCCGAGGGCGAGGCCAGCCGCTTCAGCGCGGTTCTGGAAGAGTATTCCAAGGCGCCTGACGTGACCCGCAAGCGCCTGTACCTTGAACGGATGGAGCAGATTTTGCGCGACGTGGATAAGATCATTCTGGACGAAGGCACCGGCGGATCGGGTGACGGGCAGGGCGTTGTGCCCTATCTGCCGCTGAACGAACTGCGCCGCAATTCGGCAGGGGAGAACTGATCTATGCGCAAGACAACATTTATCCTGCCAGCCGTTTTCGTGGCGATCGTGATTGCCCTGTCGGCGGTCTTTATTGTGGACGAGCGTGAAAAGGCGCTGGTTCTGCAATTCGGCCGCGTGATCGACGTCAAGGAGGAGCCGGGCCTGGCTTTCAAGATTCCGATCATCCAGGAAGTGGTGCGATATGACGACCGTATCCTCAGCCGCGAGGTCGGGCCGCTGGAAGTAACGCCACTGGATGACCGTCGTTTGGTGGTCGATGCCTTTGCCCGCTATCGCATCACCGACGTGCGCCAATTCCGCGAGGCCGTGGGCGCAGGCGGTATTCAGACCGCCGAGGCTCGCCTGGATTCGATCCTGCGCGCCAAGACCCGCGAAGTGCTGGGTTCGGTCAGCTCGAATGACATCCTCAGCTCGGACCGGGCGGCGCTGATGCTTCGCATCCGAAACGGCGCCATTACCGAGGCGCGGGATCTAGGCCTTGAGGTGATCGACGTTCGCCTGAAGCGCACTGACCTGCCGCAGGCCAACCTCGAAGCGACCTTTGCCCGGATGCGCGCCGAGCGCGAACGCGAGGCCGCCGACGAGGTCGCGCGTGGTGAGGAAGCCGCGCAGCGTATCCGCGCCCAAGCCGACCGCACCGTGGTCGAGCTGGTGTCGGAAGCCCGTCGCGAAGCCGAGATCGTCCGCGGTGAAGCCGACGCGCAGCGCAATGCGATTTTTGCCGAAGCCTACGGCAAGGACCCGGATTTCTTTGAATTCTACCGGTCCTTGACCGCCTACGAGAATGCCCTGCAGGGCAACAACAGCTCGTTGGTGCTGCGGCCAGATTCCGAGTTCTTCCACTATCTCCGGTCGTCCGAAGGGCGGTTGGGTGCCGCGCCGGTGGCCGAGTAATGGGCATGATCCTGCTGGCCTTCGGGCTGGTGTTGATTGTCGAGGGGCTGGCTTATGCGCTGGCCCCTTCGCTTGTCGAGCGGATGCTTGAGGCGTTGCGCAGCATCCCCGAGCCGGCCCGCAGACTGGTCGGACTTCTGTGTGTGGTCAGTGGCTTCGTCCTGTTGTGGACGGCCAATCGGCTGGGGTTTTGATCGGTCGAAGTAAACTGGCAGTGAATTCCTCAACTTCCCGAGTTGCGGGCGGTCACAAACTGACTACATTGTTTCCCAGCAAGCTGCTCAGGCAGCCACCAACAGAACAATGTCGACAAGGAGAGACCAAGTGCAGGCAGTAGCACGCAGTGTATCCGTCCGCCGGGACGATGTGGTGACGATGGCGCGGCTTTTATGGCTGGCCTTTGCCGCGGTTTCCCTTTTGTTGTTCCAGACGATGGCTGCACAGGCCCGTCAGGAAAGCCTGGCGCCGCTGGTCAACCGGATCAGCCCGGCCGTGGTCAACATCACCACGACGACCCTGATCGAGGGGCAGTCGGGCGCGCAGGGGATCGTTCCCGAAGGGTCCCCCTTCGAGGACTTTTTCCGCGAGTTCCAGGACCGCAATGGCGACCAGGACAATCGCCCGCGCCGCAGCAATGCGTTGGGATCGGGCTTCGTGATTTCCGAGGATGGCTACATCGTCACGAACAATCACGTCATCGCAGAGGCGGATGAAATTCTGATCGAGTTCTTTCCCGGCGATGGTCAGCCTGTGAAAGAGCTGCCGGCCAAGGTCATTGGAACGGATGAGAAAACGGACATCGCGTTGCTCAAGGTCGAGGTGTCGGGTCCACTGAAATACGTGACTTTCGGCGACAGCGACACAGCGCTTGTAGGGGACTGGGTGGTTGCCATGGGCAACCCGCTGGGCCAAGGGTTCTCGGTATCTGCCGGGATCGTGTCGGCGCGCAATCGCGAGCTCAGCGGTTCCTATGACGACTATATCCAGACGGACGCGGCCATCAACCGGGGCAACTCGGGCGGTCCTCTGTTCAACATGGACGGTCAGGTCATCGGTGTGAACACCGCGATCTTGTCGCCGAATGGCGGGTCGATCGGTATCGGGTTCTCGATGGCGTCGAACGTGGTGTCCAAGGTTGTCGATCAGTTGCGGGAATTCGGCGAAACCCGTCGCGGCTGGCTGGGTGTCCGCATTCAGGACGTGACCGAGGATATGGCCGAGGCGATGGGCCTCGACAAGCCGGGCGGTGCTCTGATCAGCGATGTGCCGGACGGCCCTGCCAAAGAGGCGGGTCTGCTCGCAGGGGATGTGATTCTCAGCTTTGATGGTGTTGAGGTGAAGGACACGCGCGGATTGGTGCGACAGGTCGGTGAGACGCCGGTCGGCAAGTCCGTGCGCGTGGTCGTTCAGCGGGACGGCAGCACTCAGACCGTGCTTGTCACTCTGGGGCGTCGCGAGGATGCCGAGCGTGCGGAAACCGGCGATGATGATGGTGCGGAAGAGGCGCCGCTGGACGAGAATGCAGACATCCTTGGCCTGACGATTTCGCCGCTGACCGACACATTGCGCGAGGATCTGGGTCTGGACGCGGACGCGGATGGTCTGGTTGTGACGGATGTGGATGAGGCCTCCGAAGCCTACGCCAAGGGCCTGCGGGCAGGCGACCTGATCACCGAGGCTGGTCAGCAGAAAGTGTCGTCGATCTCCGATCTCGAGGATCGTATGGACGAGGCGCGGGAGGCGGGGCGCAAGTCGCTGCTGCTGCTGGTGCGTCGTGGTGGCGATCCGCGCTTCGTCGCGCTGAGCCTCGAAGAGTAGGACAGCCAGTTTGGTCAACATGATCGGCCGGGGCAGATGCTCCGGCCGGTTTTCGTTCTGGCTGCAGAAATCAAAAGAGCCACACGCCGGGGAGGCGCGTGGCTCTGGTGCAGGGAGATGCCAGTGGACAGATATCGGGGATGATACTCTGGCACCCTACGGTAACAATTCATTACCTAATGGAAGCGAATCCCGTTGTATGTGAAGCGGATCACATCCGGGCCATTTTCCGGGCAGCAGGTCAGATCAGATCGGATTCGGCGAGTTGGCGCAGGGCGTCAAAGTCGTGGATCTGCAGCCCACCGCGCGAAGCCTCGACCACGTTCGAGCGTTTCCACGTCGAGATCGTCTTGGATACCGCCTCGCGCGTCGCGCCGACGAATTCCGCAAGTTCACTCTGCGACAGGGCGATGCGTTCGGACGGCGCGTCCTGCTGGTTGGCCAGAAGCAGAAGCTTTCGCGCAAGTCGCACAGGCATCGGCAGGAATACCTGCTCGTTCAACTGCGCCCCCATCCAGCGCATGCGCAGTCCGGCCAGCCGGATCATGTCCTCGGCCAGTTCGGGGTGCTTGCGGATTTGTTCCATCAGATCCTTGCGGCGCACGCGCAGTACACGCGACGGCTCGGCTGCGGTGATGGTGGCGGTGCGCGGGCCGCTGTCGAAGAGGGCGATTTCGCCGAACACTTCGCCCGGGCGCATCAGGCTGAGCGCCAACTTGCGCCCGCTCATGGCCAGGAAGGACACCTCCAAAGCGCCTTCCAGCAAAGCGTAGAGGGCGTCCCCCTCGTCGCCTTGTTCGAACAAGACCTCGCCGCGGTCCAGCGAGACAGAAGTGGCTAGCGCAGAGAGCATATCACGAAGCCGGTCTGAAGCTTCGGACAGGAACCCGCTGTTCGGAAAGGCGGTCATGGAAGACACGGTTCTCCGGATGAGTGGTGTGGGTGGTTTCCCAGCTTTCCACAGCTTTGGAGCTAAGCCAAGGATTTTATCCGGTTTTCCGAAGGTTTCCCCCAGGTTCGCCGGCCCGTGTCAGGGACGCGTTACTGCTTGTCCGGATCGTCCATATAGCTTTGCAGGATGCTGAATTGCAGCATCAGGAACCCCATCAAAGCGATCGGAAAGCCAAAGGTTTCGATCTTGACCCAAAGATCGGTGGACAGAGTCCGCCAGACCAGTTCGTTGGCCACCGCCAGCACGGCGAAACAGGCGCACAGGCGGCGGGTCAGGATCATCCAGCCCTCGTGGCGCATGGGCAGCATCTCGTCCAGCACATAGGCGAGGTATGACTTGCCCTGGAGCAGACCGATGCCCAGCATCATCGAGAAGAACCCGTAGACCAGCGTGGTTTTCATCTTGAAGAACCGCTCGTCGTTGAACCAGGCGGTCAGGCCACCGAAGAAGATGACCATGATGGCGGTGAAGATCTGCATCCGGCTGAGCTTGCCGGTCAGATACCACAGGATGCCCATCGCCCCCAGCATCAGCGGAACGAAGATGATGGTGGCCACGATGAAGCCGGAATATTCGGTGCCGCCGATCAGAAAGCTGTCGTCGCGCAGGCGCAGGTAGATGAAGAAGAAGGCCAGCGGTGGTCCCAGTTCCAGCACCTGTTTCAGAAACGGATTGATCTCTTTCTTGTCTGCCATGCCTGTCGTCCTGCTGTTCACCCGCCCATTTCAACTATTACCGCGCCCAATGCAATCAATGCCATCAGGATTATGCGCCGAGGCCCCACGGTCTCTTCCAGGGCCAGCCAGCCGATCAGCGCGGCAAAGACGGTAGAGGTTTCGCGCAGCACCGCGGCTTCGCCGACCTTGTCCAACCGGGTGGCCAGCATGATCGCTCCGAAAGACATGGGGGCGATCAGCCCGCCTGCAAGCCCCCGCAGCATCAACGGCCCGATTGCCGGGCGGTGAACCATCGCCCGCCAACGCAGGAAGGCGTAGATCGGCATGGTCGCCCCGTCGATCATGAAGAACCAGGCCAGAAAGGTGAACGGATCGGCCGTAGCGCGGATGCCGTAGGCGTCATATGTGGTGTAGAGCGCCACGAAGAGGCCGGTTGCAACCGCAAGGGCCAATGCGATGCCCAGAGTTTCGCGGTTGGTTTCCAGGAAGCGGAAATTGTAGGCGGCCAACCCGAAGATGCCCGTCAGCAGCACGGCGACGCCCAGCCATTGGGTCGGTGAGAAGGTTTCATTGAACAGAAGATAGGCGCCGATGACGGTGAACAACGGGCCGGTGCCACGCACCACCGGGTAGACCACGGTGTAAGACCCTTTGGTATAGGCCATCGCCTGCAGCGTTTTGTAGGCGACATGGATCAGCCAGACCACGGCGAATATCGGCCACATGAAGGGTTCGGGCCAGGGCACGACGAAGAACGCAAAGGGCGCGGCCATCAGGCAGTAGCAGGCGTCGATCGCCCCGCGCGACAGCCACGGGTCGTGCCGCCCCTTCTGCAGCGCACCGAACACCGCGTGCAAGAAGGCCGCCATCAGGGCGAGGCCAAGGGCCAGCCTGTGTCCGGCCTCGGTGCCTTCGAGGGAGATCAGCCAGTCGCTCACGCTGCGGGTCTTTCGCTGGTGGAGAGGCTGGGGGTTTTCCACCCCCAGACCCCCGAGGATATTTGGGGCCAGATGAAGGTCAGTTGCTGTCGAGGCCGGTCAGGGCGGCGGCGAATTCCTCGGGGTCGAAGGGGGCCAGATCGTCGATCTGTTCGCCGACGCCGATGGCGTGGATCGGCAGGCCGAACTTGTCGGCCAGCGCCACAAGCACGCCGCCCTTGGCCGTGCCGTCGAGCTTGGTCATCACCAGGCCCGAGACATCGGCCAGCTTGCGGAAGGTTTCCACCTGGCTGAGCGCGTTCTGGCCGGTGGTGGCGTCGAGCACCAGCAGGGTGTTGTGCGGGGCGGTTTCGTCGATCTTGCGGATGACGCGGACGATCTTGGCCAGTTCCTCCATCAGATCGGCGCGGTTCTGCAGGCGGCCGGCGGTGTCCATCATCAGCAGGTCGGCGCCTTCAGCTTGCGCCTTGGTCAGGGCGTCGAAAGCCAGCGAGGCGGGGTCGGAGCCTTCGGGCGCGGTCAGGACTGGAACTCCGGCGCGGTCGCCCCAGACCTGCAGCTGTTCCACGGCGGCTGCGCGGAAGGTGTCGCCCGCTGCGATGACCACCTTTTTGCCTGCTGCCTTGAACTGGCTGGCAAGCTTGCCGATGGTCGTCGTCTTGCCAGAGCCGTTGACGCCCACCACCAGCACCACTTGCGGGCGCTTGGGGTAGAGGGGCATCGGTTTGGCGACCGGCTCCATTACGCGGGCGATTTCCTGCGCCAGCAGTTGCTTGATTTCCTGGGTCGAGAGTTTGCGGCCATAGCGCCCCTCGGCCATGTTGGCGGTGACGCGCAGGGCGGTGTCGACACCCATGTCAGAGGCGATCAGCAGTTCCTCGAGCTGTTCGAGCATGTCGTCGTCGAGCGTGCGGCGCACCACCGGCCCGGCATCGCCGCGACCGAAGAGACGCCCGATCAGGCCCTTGGACTGCGCCTGTTCCGGCAGTTCCGGCGGAGGCGGTGCGGGGGGTGGGTCCACCGGCTCGGGCGACGGTGTCTCGACCGGTTGCGGTGTGGGTGCGGGTTCGGGGATTTCCGGGACGGGTTGCGGCTCGGGCTCGGGCTGGGGGATCACCGGGTCGGGGGCGGCGGTTTCTTCGCCGCCGTCCTCGACGATTGCCTCAAGCCCCTGTTCGAGGCGGGACGAGGATTTGAACAGCCGGTCCTTGAGCTTGGTAAAAAACGCCATCTTGGTCTCCGCAGGTGTTCCCTTCACCTAATGCGGAATGGCGGCAGTTGCAAAGGGTCAGGTGAAGGCCAGGAAAAAGCCGAACTGGGCGCCCCAGTAGAGCGGCCAGACCAGATAGGGGGTCAGCCGCAGGGCCGGGTGGCCGGACGGCAGCAGGAACCTTTCGGTTGCCAGGATCAGGTCCGAGGCGATGAAGGCCATCGCGGCCGGCAGCGCCCATCGCAGCGCTCCGGCCTCGGGCAGGGCCAGAACGGTGATGCCCATGCCCAGAATGATCGGGATATAGGCCAGGACCGGTCCGCGCAGATCACCGGCCCGCTGGGCCAGCAGCGTGGCCATCACGATGCCCAGAATGACCAGCGTCCAGGCGTATCCGGGTTTGTCCAGGATCAGGTCGGTGTCGCTTGACGGATGGGTCAGGAACAGGGCGATGTATACCAGATGCCCGGCGGCGAATGCCCCGATGCCGGCCATGAAGGTGCCGTCGGTCTCACGCGACAGAAGGGCGTCGCCCAAGGCGCAGAGAGACAGCGCCAGGATCAGAAGCAGAGGGCCGGACTGCACCGCGGCCTCGACCGCCAACAGGGCGACGCTTGCGGTTTTCAGCGCCGTGCGTAGCAGGCTGGCCGGACGGGCCGTCAGGGCCAGGTAGGCCAGGGCACCGGCCAGCGCTGCGAGTACGAGTATCGTCATGTCCTGCCTTCCGATGGCACCGATGCAATGCAGTGTCGCCGCGAACTGAGTTTACGCTCAACCCATAACGTTGGGGCAGGGCGTTCCAAGATTGGCGCGCGGCCGTGGCATCTGCCAGAATGAAACGATGTGGATACGTTCGTTGATTCTCGGATCTTTGCTGGCCCAGCCGGTCATCGCGCAGTCTCTGTCAGGGGCGGAATTCGATGCCTACACGCGCGGTAAAACCCTGTTCTACGACTTTGGTGGAACGACTTATGGCGTCGAACGGTATTTGCCCAACCGGCGCGTGGTCTGGTCGTTTCTGGATGGCGACTGCAAGGAGGGCATCTGGTACGAACAGAACGGCCAGATTTGCTTTGTTTACGAAGACCGCACCGACCCGCAATGCTGGGTCTTTACCCGCTCGTCCCAGGGGTTAATCGCGCAGTTCGAGGGCAACCCCGAAGCCACCGAACTGTACGAAGCAACCGACGTCGACGAAGATATGATCTGTTACGGACCCGAGGTCGGCGTCTGAACGTGGGTCTTCGTCAGAACAACGATCCTTGATCCGGGGCCGGTGGCTTGGACGGTTTGTTGGCGGTCGGGGTTGTCCCGGACAGCGGTTCGGTCTTCAATTCTCCATCGGCAAACTCGATGGTCAGTGCAGCGTGCTTGCTGGCTTGCGCCTTTGTGGTGACCACGCCGCTTTCGGAATGCACCACGGCGTAGCCGCGTTGAAGCGTGGCTTTGTAGCTGAGCGTCTCGCGCAACCGGTCAGTCGCATCTAGTTGCTGGCGGAGCCGGTCCACCCGCAGAGTCTGCGCGGCCGTCATGCGCTGGGCCAGTTGGTTGACTCGGTCGCGCTGCTGCTGGATGTCGCGTTGGATCGGGCGGATCGACAGGCGCGAGGACAGGTTGCGCAGCGTGTCGCGCCGCGCGGCCACGAGGTTGCGCAACGTTGACGGGCGCAGGTGCCCGGACAGTTCCACCACCTGCAGGCGGCGGTTCTGCACACCGCGTTGCAACGCTGGGGCTAGACGATCGGCAATCAGGTCCAGTCGCTGGCGCGGACCATCCAGTAGGGTCTCGGGGCGCGGCAGGGCGCGCGACAGATCGCGCAGGCGTTGGGCGCGGCGCTGTACGGCGTCGGTGGCTGCGCGGGACAGACGCGCGCCCTGTTCGCCGGTCCAGGCCAGCAGTTCCATCCGCACGGGAACCGCCAGTTCGGCGGCGGCGGTGGGGGTGGGCGCACGGCGGTCCGAGACATAGTCGATCAATGTGGTGTCGGTTTCGTGCCCCACGGCCGAGATCAACGGAATCTCGGACTCGGCGGTGGCGCGGGCGACGATTTCCTCGTTGAAACCCCACAGATCCTCGATCGAGCCGCCACCGCGGGCGACGATGATCAGATCGGGGCGGGGCAGCGCGCCGCCGGGTGTCAGGCGGTTGAAGCCCTGAATGGCGTTGGCGACCTCGGACGCGCAATTGGCGCCCTGCACGGCCACGGGCCAGATCAGCACCTTGCGCGGGAAACGGTCGCGCAGGCGGTGCAGGATGTCGCGGATCACCGCGCCCGAAGGCGAGGTGACGACGCCGATGATCTGCGGCAGGAAGGGCAGGGGCTTCTTGCGCTCGGGCGCGAAGAGCCCTTCGGATTCGAGCTGTTTCTTGCGTTTTTCCAGCAGCGCCATCAGCGCGCCTTGCCCGGCTACGGCCACCTCGTCGACGTTCAGGTTGTATTTCGACTGCGCGCCAAAAGCTGTGAGGCGGCCCGTGACGACGACTTCGAGCCCCTCTTCCGGCACCACCGACAGGCCCGCGATCTGGCCCTTCCAGGTGGTGCAGGCCAGTACGTTCCGGTCGTCCTTGATGTCATAGTACAAATGCCCCGAGCGCGCCTTGAACACACGCCCGACCTCGCCCCGTACGCGGATTCGGCCAAATGTGCCTTCCAGCGTGCGTTTCACCTCGCCCGAGATCTCGGACACGGTGTATTCGGGGGTATTCTGGCCGGGAATCGGATCGTCAAGCAGGTCGGACATTTCAGCGCCTTGTTTCGATTGCCCGCGCAGCTTAGAACGCCGCGCAGGCAAGGCCAAGCAGATCGGAGACTTTCATGAACATCCTCATTCTCGGCAGCGGCGGGCGCGAACATAGCCTGGCCTGGGCGGTGATGCAGAACCCCAAATGCGACCGCCTGATCGTGGCGCCGGGCAATGCCGGGATCGCGCAGATCGCCGATTGCGCGGCGCTGGATATAGAGAATGGCGGCGCGGTGGTCAGTTTCGCCGAGGAAAACGCGATTGATTTCGTGATCGTCGGCCCCGAGGCGCCCTTGGCCGCTGGGGTGGCCGACCGGCTGCGCGAGGCGGGCATCCTGGTGTTTGGCCCTTCGGCCGAGGCGGCGCGGCTGGAGGCCTCAAAAAGTTTCACCAAGGAAATCTGCGATGCGGCCGGTGCGCCCACCGCTGCCTACGCCCGGTTCACCGAGGCCGAGCCGGCCAAGGCCTATATCCGCCAGCAGGGTGCGCCGATCGTGGTCAAGGCCGACGGTCTGGCCGCGGGCAAGGGCGTGATCGTGGCGATGGACGAGGCGACCGCGCTGGAGGCCGTGGACGACATGTTCGGCGGCGCCTTCGGCGGGGCCGGGGCCGAGGTGGTGATCGAGGAGTTCATGGACGGCGAAGAAGCCTCGCTATTCGTGCTGTGTGACGGCGAGAACATCCTGTCGGTCGGCACCGCGCAGGACCACAAGCGTGTGGGCGAGGGCGATACCGGCCTGAACACCGGCGGCATGGGGGCCTATTCTCCGGCACCGGTTCTGAGCCCCGAGGTCGAAGAACGTGCGATGGAACAGATCGTGCGCCCGACGATGGCCGAGATGGCCCGGCGCGGCACGCCGTTTCAGGGGGTGCTGTATGCCGGGCTGATGATCAAGGACGGGCAGCCGAGGCTGGTGGAATACAACGTGCGCTTTGGCGACCCGGAATGCCAGGTACTGATGATGCGTCTGGGGGCGCAGGCGCTGGACTTGATGCACGCGGCGGCCGAGGGACGGCTGGGCGAGGTGCGGGTCAACTGGGCCGACGATCACGCCTTGACCGTGGTGATGGCCGCGCAGGGCTACCCTGGGGCATATGAAAAAGGCAGCGTGATCAACGGGCTGGATGACTTGCCCGAGGACAGTAGCCATATGGTTTTTCACGCAGGCACCAAAGCGCAGGACGGGCAGGTCATGGCCTCAGGGGGCCGGGTTCTGAACGTGACGGCGCGCGGAGCAACACTGCAAGAGGCGCGTGACAACGCTTATGCGATGGTCGAGGCCATCGATTGGCCGGGCGGCTTCTATCGTCGCGATATCGGGTGGCGGGCGCTTTGACGGTTTGAGGGTCCGCAGGTAAGAGGGGCCTCGGCCGACGGCCTCACCTCGGGATTTCTTGACCAGATGAATCCCCGGATCAGCAGTTCAGCGCGCTCACAAGGGCTTGTCGGTTTTTCAACGGGCCAATATCCTGGGTTTTCCAGCCGCCATCGTAGCGGACAGCAATGATCCGGCGCCAATCGCTGCTGGCGACGATCAACTCAGGCTGGCCGTTGCAGGTACGAAGGCCGCCTGAAATGAAATCCTCTCCGATCCGGTGATTAGTCAGGCCGGGGAGCGCGGCGATTTCCGTCAGTCGGCCGTCTGAGAAGCGCCAGATGCGCAGGGTCTTGGCCAGGTGGGGGCGGTCGACATAGGCAATTTCGATATTTCCGTCGCCATCCAGGTCTGCTGCTCCGACAGGGGCCAGCCAGCGGAAACGGGTGCCGATATGCGGTGTCGCCGCCATGCGGCCCTGCGGGCCGTAGATGGCAAGCCGAGCGCCCTGTCGTGCGTCACTCTCCACCGCGATGACTTCTGGAAGCCCGTCGCCCGTGACGTCGATTACGCGGGGCGCGAGGTCTTCGAAGACCAGATGATCGGGCAGCGTAAAGCTGCGGTGTTTGCCATCTGAAAACGTGAGTTCAATCGAACCCCATTCGATCTGGTCACCCAGAACGCCGTGGGGATAGCGGGTGGTCGGATCCGTGTAGCGGGCGGTCGTTATGGTTTCGGCAGCCAAGGCAGGACCCGCCAGCCACAGGCATGCAGCCATAAGCGCGCCGCGCACGCGGCATGGCCAAAAGCGCACCGCCGGACGCGGCGCTTTGAAGCCGCAGCGCATGCCGCCGGACGAGCGGGGCATGCGCCGTCGCATCAGATCTGCTTTTCCGGCATCTGGACGACCAGCCCGTCCAGTTCGTCCGTCACCTTGATCTGGCAGGTCAGGCGCGAACGGGCCGGGTCGGGCTCGTAGGCGAAGTCCAGCATGTCTTCTTCCATGTCGTCCTTGGCAGGCAGTTTCTCGACCCAATCGGGATGGATGTAGACGTGACAGGTCGAGCAGGCGCAGGCGCCGCCGCAATCGGCCTCAATGCCGGGAATGTTGTTGTCACGGGCGCCTTCCATGACGGTCAGGCCGTTGGCGACCTCGACTGTGTGTTCGATGCCGCCATGCTCGACATAGGTGATCTTTGCCATTGCTCGCGTCTTCCTTCTGCGGTGTTCAGGTTCCTCATTAGTCAAGGGATTTAGGTCTTTCCAGTGCCATTTGCGACCAATCTGGGCGTGATCGGGCAAACGGTCCGTCATTGTCGCCCAAATTCCACGCGTTCGCGCCGCAACCCAATGGTTTGGCCGGCTTGTTCCATCAAAGGTTGAGGCGCGGATAGCGGTTTCGATTGTTGCGTGCACGGATTTGTGTTCAGGTCGTGTGACCGTGATTTGATAAGGGAGTGAGCAGATGCCGTTGACGGTTCAGGACGCAAAGATTGTGGTTGGGATGAACGAGCGGGGCGATGCCGAGCATGACATTGCCGCGTGGTTTGGCGAAAGCCAGGCGAAAATCGTGGAGGTGATCGACGGGATCAGCCATGGTGCATTGGCAGCAGCGAATGACGATGAGCTTCATCCGGTCGGAGCACCGGGCCCCAAGGCTCTGCGGTTGCGCAGTGACGTTTTGCGGGCGCTGGATGCGTTGGACGGGGATGACCTGGCCAAGGCCAAGGCGGTTCTGCGGGAAGGTTTGGCCACGTTCAACGCGCATGACGCCAAGTGACATTGGTCTGCGCTGCGGCCGCGCGTAGCGCATGACCTTTCTGGCTGTGGTTTCGGTCCCCTGCATCTGGACATTCAAGGTATTTGTTCTATTTTTGTTCTCATGCGTATCGCATCGACACCACAGCCCAGTTCGGGCCGCCCATGGCCCAGACCACCGGCCTGCCTTCCAGCCGACCGACTGGACGACCCGCCCGAGGGTGCGCGGGTTGCTGTGGCGGGATTGGTGATCCTGCGGCAGCGACCTGGTACGGCCAAAGGGGTGATCTTCATCACGCTCGAAGACGAGACCGGCATCGTGAACGTGATTGTCTGGCGCAAGATCTATGAGCGGTTCCGCCGGGCGGTGATCTCGGGGCGGTTGCTGCGGGTGACCGGGCGGATGCAGCGGGCCCATGCGGTGACCCATGTGATCGCGGAAGAGATCGAGGACATCTCGGGCATGCTGGACCTGCTGGTGCGGGGTGACGGGGCGGATGCCTGTCGGCCTCAGCCGACTGCAGAGCACAATGAGTTCGCCAAAACGCGCAATTTCGGCTAGTCTTTTGCATCATGCGGTTGCCGGGGGGGAGCGCAGATGTCGACGAATTCGGCTGGTTTCGTAGGCAATATTCCAAGTCATTACGACGCGGGGTTGGGTCCGAATATCTTCACTGACTACGCGGACAGACTTGCCGCCCGTTGCGCCGAAGAGCCGGTGGCCAAGGCCATCGAACTGGCTGCGGGCACGGGGATCCTGAGCCGCAAGCTGTGCGATGTGCTGCCGAGTGAGACCCAAGTTTTGATCTCGGACCTGAACGCGCCCATGCTGGAGGTTGCAAAGGCCAAGTTCACGGCGGCGGATAGCGTCGAGTTCGCGGTCGTCAACGCGATGGATCTGCCGTTCGAAGACGGCGCGTTCGACATGATTACCTGCCAGTTCGGGGTCATGTTCTTTCCCGACAAACCCGCTTCGTTCCATGAGGCGGCGCGGGTGCTCAGACCGGGTGGGCGCTATGTTTTCAACGTGTGGAGCTCGATGTCCGAGAATCCGTTCTCGCAGGTCGCGCACGATGTGGGCGCATATTTCTTTCCGCAGGATCCGCCGGGATTCTACAAGGTACCGTTTCACTATGGTGACCCCGAGGCTGTCCGGGCCGATCTGAGGGCCGCAGGCTGGACGGATATCCAACACGAAACGATCCGGCTGACGAAGACCATCGTCAACCCGGAAGCCTTTGCCCACGCTCTGGTTTTTGGCAACCCGTTGGTTGATGAAATACGAGAGCGCGGCGGCGTGGATCCCACGGACGTGGCGGCGCGGATGTTCTCTGAATTGAAGCGCGCCTTTGCTCCGCAGGGCATGACGATGCCACTGTCAGCGACCACGTTCGTCTGCCGAAAGACCTGACGCTATGTCGCGCACACTCCGACCCGGGTCAGAAAATACCCGATGACGATCAGGCCAGCAGCGCTTGACCGTTCTTGAGGTGACGCGAAATCAGACCGCGCTGCTTGTGACCCTTTGGGATCAGGGCGGCTGGCCGCGGTTCAAAGCCGGGGTCCTCAAGCTCGGGGAACAGGGCCAATATCTCGGCGCGAGCCGCCTCGGGGATGGATTTCAGCGCTTCGGGACCGGCGAACAGGCTTTCGCTTGGGGTGTCGTTGGTAAAGACGACCTGATGCGTGTCGAAAAGAAGGTGGAAATAGCAAACGGTTTCCTTGTCACAGACCCGGTCAATACCGTCCAGCGGCAGCAGCGACTTGGCCGAAACCAGCACCTCGTTGGTGTTGAACATGCGTTGCGCGATCTTTGACCGCACCAGAATGCGGTGCTGGGGTGAAACGGTCAGGTCCTGTGTTGGCAGCCCTGCGCCGAGCGCGCCGGCGGCGATCCGGATCGGAACCAGTTTCGGATTGGCGGAGAGGTCGACGCTGTCCAGTTCACGGCGCCCGATCCAGCGGATCGGCTGATAGCTGCCAGCGTAGGTCAAAACCAGATCTCCGACCGACAAGTTTTCGATCCTTGTTGTCCCGTCCTTGGTGGTGATCAATGTGCCGGCGGTAAAGCATGGGACATTCGAAATCGGCGATGCCTGACCATCACTGCTGCCGGCAACCTCATAGGTCGTACCGGGAGTCGGCAGGACGGGACCGCTGATGCCGACATTTACACCGTCGATGCGAATGACCCAGAACGTGTCGCCGGAGGTTGTCGTAAAACCGAATTCGAGCTCGACCTGATCGCCGGGCTGAAAGGTCTTTCCGTTGATCGTCACCGCCTGGCTCAAAACCTGGTCGTTGTTGGCCGTACTGGGCGATGAGCCGTCCCCGGGCGTGTCTATGTAACCGTCCGAAAACAGCTGGCTGGCCGTGCCGTCGTCATCCTTGACGTTGATCACGGTCAGTGCGGCACCAGCATTCAAGGAAAAGGTCGTTCCGACGGGATAGCCGACAGTGTTGTTCGTCGATGCGCCTCTCCATTGGTCGAACCCATAGATCGGCACCGTGAAATTAAATGTCGCCAAACCTTAACTCCTTGTTACCGCTTGTAGTTACAGAACGGCCAACGCGCAATTCAACTCTCGTCAGGGCTTTGATGCACAAAGAGGTGCGATACGCTCCGAGTTGCCTGAGATTTCAGCATTTGGTGAACGCTACCGTTTGAACAGAACGTTCTGCGCGTCTTTGCTGCGATGATCTCCGCGCAGCTCGGCATGCAGGGCACGTCCCGCCTGAACTCCGGGGCGGGCTCCCACGGTTTCCAGCCACCGGGCAAAGTGGGGTTTGTCCTCCAGCGTCTGCTGCTGACCCTCCCACAGGCTGGCCCAGCCCCAAATCGACATATCGGCGATCGAAAAAAAGTCGCCGGCAACATATTCGTTGTCGGCAAGGCGCCGGTCCAGAACGCCGTACAGGCGCGCAACCTCGGTGCGGTAGCGGTCCTTGGCATAGGGCAGGTCCTGCGGCGGGTCCAACTGGGGGGCATATTTCAGAAAGTGGTGTGCCTGACCGGCCATCGGTCCGACGCCACCCATCTGCCACATCAGCCATTCCTCGACCGCGATCCGGTCACGCTCGGTCGATCCGTAGAACCGGCCGGTCTTGCGGGCCAGATACATCAGGATCGCGCCGCTTTCGAAAACCGAGATCGGTGTGCCATCCGGGCCGTCTGGGTCGACGATCGCCGGCATCCGGTTGTTGGGCGAAATTTCCAGAAACTCGGGCGCGAACTGATCACCTTTGCCGATGTTTATGAGGTGTGTCTGGTAGGGCAGCCCCATCTCCTCAAGGGCAATGGATACTTTCCAGCCATTTGGCGTGGGCCAGAAATACAGGTCGATCGGGTGTGTCATGGGGCCTCCGTTTTGCGAGACGATCATGAGCCATTCGCCGCAAAGGGCAAGTGCGCGGTGGATGTCGCGGCTTGACGCCCGCGCGCCCGAGGCGTATGCGCAATCCAGAAACCACGTGGCGATTTGTTACCGGATTGCGGGCCACGCTAAACAACACCGCTAAAAGGTCAGGATGAAAGACCCCTTTCGCTTGACCGCGTCTGGGGTTTTTTTGATTTGCCCTCGGGTTTCGGGGCCGAAAGGTAAAGACATGAGCGAAAGCTGGAACAAACGCACCCAAGCCGTCCACGGCGGTATCCGTCGCAGCCAGTACAACGAAGTCAGCGAAGCGATTTTCCTGACGCAGGGGTTCGTCTACGACTCCGCCGAGCAGGCCGAAGCTCGGTTCATCGAGACTGGCCCGGACGAGTTCATCTATGCCCGTTATGGCAACCCGACGGTTGCGATGTTCGAGCAGCGCATCGCTGCGCTTGAGGGGGCCGAAGATGGTTTTGCGACGGCGTCCGGTATGGCGGCCGTGAACGGGGCGCTGACCTCGATGCTGAAGGCGGGCGATCACGTGGTTTCAGCCAAGGCCCTGTTTGGGTCCTGCCTGTACATTCTGGAGAATATTCTGACCCGCTATGGTGTCGAGGTGACCTTCGTCGACGGCACCGACCTGGACCAATGGAAGGCCGCGATCCGGCCCGACACCAAGGCCGTGTTCTTCGAATCCATGTCGAACCCCACGCTCGAAGTCATCGACATTCGCGCGGTGGCAGAACTGGCCCATGCGGTGGGGGCCACCGTGATCGTCGACAACGTGTTCTCGACCCCGGTGTTCTCGCAGGCGATCGCGCAGGGCGCGGATGTGGTGGTTTACTCGGCCACCAAGCATATCGACGGGCAGGGCCGCGCGCTGGGCGGCGTGATTCTTGGAACCAAGGAATTCATCCGCGGCACGGTAGAGCCTTACCTGAAACACACCGGCGGCGCGCTCAGCCCGTTCAACGCCTGGATCATGCTCAAGGGGCTGGAAACGTTGGCGCTGCGGGTCAATGCCCAGGCCGAGACGGCGCAGAAGCTCGCCGAGGCGCTGGAGGGGCACCCGGCGCTGGAGCGGATCATGTATCCGGGCCTGAAATCTCATGCCCAGAACGCTCTGGTGCAGAGCCAGCTGGGGGGCAAGGGCGGTACGGTCTTGTCGCTGGCCATCAAGGGGGGCAAGGACGCGGCCTTCCGGTTCTTGAACGCGCTGACGATCCCGGTGATCTCGAACAATCTGGGCGATGCCAAGTCCATCGCAACCCATCCCGCAACGACCACGCACCAGCGGTTGAGCGATGCGCAGAAAGACGAATTGGGCATCACGCCCGGTTTGATCCGCTTTTCTGTCGGGCTCGAAGATGCTGACGATCTGCTGGAGGATATTCGGCAGGCATTGTCGGCTGCTGCGGTGTGACGGCGCACACGCGCCATTGAACACATCGGCAACCGCGCAATGTCGTCCGGATAAAAGGGCGCAATCCGTTCGGAAATGGCGGTTTTGCGATGGTTTTTTCGATCCGGGCTGCTATCTCACCCGTATTGGGTTACACTGTGGTTTCCGCCGCAGTCAGAGATGGCCTGACGACACACCGAGGATACGCAGCCAATGAACATTCATTCGCGCGACATTGACGAAAAACCTGATCGGGACGAGGCCGCTGAGGCTCTCAAGGTCTTGCGGAAATGGGCAAAGGGCGCCAGCGTGGCCGAGATCAGCCAGCTTGATCCGGCGGTTGCGCGCTTGGTGCCAGGGTTGATGCCGGACAACTACCCTGCGATGTCACGTGAATACCCCGAAGACTTCAAAGTTGACGAAGCCTACAAATCTGCGTTGCCCGATCTCCAGAACGGCCCGTCCAGCCTGATCCGCGGTGCGAAACAGCAGATCCAGCATGTGGGCATCTCGAATTTCCGCCTGCCGATCCGGTTTCACAGCAAGAACGGTCCGGACCTGACGCTGGAAACCTCGGTTACGGGCACCGTCAGCCTCGAAGCCGAGAAAAAGGGCATCAACATGTCCCGGATCATGCGGTCCTTCTACAAGCATGCCGAGCGTACGTTCAGTTTCGAGGTGATGGAATCCGCCCTAAGCGATTATCTGACCGACCTCGACAGTTTCGATGCAAGGCTTCAGATGCGCTTCTCCTATCCCGATCGGGTCAAAAGCCTGCGTTCGGGTCTTGAGGGATATCAGTATTACGACATCGCGCTTGAACTGGTCGAACAGGGCGGCGTGCGTCAGAAGATCATGCATCTCGACTATGTCTATTCTTCGACCTGCCCATGCTCGCTGGAACTCAGCGAACACGCCCGGTCGGTGCGCGGACAGCTTGCGACGCCGCATTCGCAGCGTTCCGTGGCGCGCATTTCGGTCGTGGTCGATTGTGACGCCGATTGCCTGTGGTTCGAGGATCTGATCGCCCTGTGCCGCCGTGCCGTCCCCACCGAAACCCAGGTGATGGTCAAGCGCGAAGACGAACAGGCCTTTGCTGAGCTGAACGCCGCCAACCCCATCTTTGTCGAAGACGCCGCGCGTCTGTTCTGTGCCGAGCTGCTGGCCGATCATCACGTGGGTGACTTCCGCGTCATCGCCAGCCATCAGGAAAGTCTGCACAGCCACGATGCGGTGTCGATTCTGACCGAGGGGCCGACATTTGCGTCCACCAGTCTGGACCCGCGCCTGTTCACGACGCTGTTCCACGTCGGCTGACCCAAAAAACGCCGCGAAAACCGGCGTATATTGGGCGGTAGGCGCCTTTTTGCCGCAATGCAGCGGAAAATGCTGCATGCGCGCGATTATTTGCATACATTGAAGATGAATGCAGCTGTGGCGCGCCATGTCAGATGTGGCGCACCACCCCGAAAGGAAGCCGGGACGTGTTACGCCTTGGACTGCAATACACCTTCGTCCGTCCGCGCGATCGGAACGGCAAGGGCTTTTCTACCTCGGAAATCGGGCTGCTTCATTGCTACAGGAGAGACTTGGAATGAATCCCATTGCCCAACAGCTTGAGCTGCAGGCCGCCGCCGTGCGTCTGGCCGGCTATGCCGTGACCAGCCAGATGAAAATGATGCAGGCATTTGCTCAAACCGTGTTCCCGATCCCGGTTGCGTCGGTCACCGAACCAACGAAGCCGGCCGTGAAGTCGGCCAAGAAACCGGTGGCGCGAACCACGGCCAAACCCGCCGCGAAGAAGGCGAAACCTGTTGTCCGGGCCAAGGCCAAGACGGTCGCAAAGCCGGCTCCGAAGCCGAAGGCACCCGCAAAAGCCGCACCGAAACCGGACGCGAAGGCCACAGCCAAGCCCAAAACGCCGCCTGCAACGGCTCAAAAACCGTCGCAGCCCGTCGCAACGGCCACCCCTGCACAGCGCGTCACTCCGGTCGCATCGGAGAAACCCGCAACGGCCGTGACGCCCAAGGCCAAGCCCAGCGTGGCAAAACCTGCGGCTTCAACCGAAGAAGCCAAGGCCAAAAAGCCCGTAGCGGCTGCAACAACCAAACCCGCCGAGGCACCGAAACCGGCAACGCGCCGCACGCGTGCGCCGTCCAAGCCACCGGCCATGCCGCCCGTGGCTGAAAAAATGGACGACTGATCACAGATCATCTGCTTGACACTTTCGGGCCAGCGCGCCAACGCTGCCCGTCATGATGGATCTTCGCCCGGTCGGATATGTGATTGGCTTGCTGGTCGCCATACTTGGGGCGACCATGCTGTTGCCGATGCTTGCGGACATCATCGAGGGGCGGGGCGAGTGGAACGTTTTCTTTGAAAGCGGTGTCATCACGATCCTGACCGGCGTGGTTCTGGCCATGAGCTGCTCGAACGGTGTGGGCGAGGGGCTGACCATCCGTCAGACCTTTTTGCTGACCACTGGCGTCTGGGTCGCGCTGCCGCTTTTCGGGGCAATCCCCTTCGTGTTCGGTGAGACCGAACTGCGATTTGTCGATGCCTATTTCGAAGCCATGTCCGGGCTGACCACCACCGGTTCGACCGTTATTTCCGGGTTGGATGATCTGCCGCGTGGCCTGCTTTTGTGGCGCGGTTTGCTGCAATGGCTGGGCGGGATCGGCATCATCGTCGTGGCCATGGTCTTCCTGCCCGAACTCAAGGTCGGCGGTATGCAGATCTTCCGCTCGGAAGGGTTTGAAACCATGGGGAAAATCCTTCCGCGCGCGCAAGAGATCGCGGGCCAGATTTCGCTGATCTATGTTTTCCTGACCGTAGCTTGCGCCTTGGTGTATGCCGGTTTGGGCATGAACTTTTTCGACGCGGTCGTTCATGCGTTCACAACCGTGTCCACTGGCGGGTTCTCGAACTATGATGCTTCGTTCGGAACGTTTTCGGGGCCCGCGGAATACGCCGCGTCCGTATTCATGATCCTGGCTGCTCTGCCGTTCGTGCGCTATGTGCAGTTCGTCAACGGCCGGACAGGCTCGATCCTGGAAGACAGCCAGATCAGGGCCTTTCTGGCCACGATTGCCGTTCTGGTGGTGATCATGGCGGTCTTTCTGACATCGGTCTTTCCGCATCACTGGGAACAGGCGGTGCGCGAGTCGCTGTTCAACATCACCTCGATCATTTCCGGCACCGGCTATGCCAGTGTCGATTACATGACCTGGGGCAGTTTTCCGATCATGATGTTCTTCATGATCGGCCTGATCGGTGGTTGCGCCGGTTCGACGGCCTGCTCCATCAAGATCTTCCGGTATCAGTTGCTGATTGCTTCCATCAAGGCTCAGATCAGCCGGATTCGGTCTCCGCACGGAGTGTTCGTGCCCAAATATGATGGCCGCGCCATCAGCCGCGATGTCCTGACATCGGTCATGAGCTTTTTCATGTTCTTCGCGCTGTCGCTGGGGGCGTTGTCCTGGGCGCTGGCGCTGACTGGTCTGGATTTCATCACGGCAGTATCCGGTGCAGCGACGGCGCTTGCCAATGTTGGCCCCGGCTTGGGTGACCAGATCGGCCCCGCAGGGAATTTCGCCGGGCTGAACGACACGGCCAAGTGGTTGCTGACCTTCGGAATGCTGACCGGCCGGCTGGAGCTGATGGCCGTGTATGTCCTGTTCACCATTCGGTTCTGGAGAGGCTGATGAAAAGACCATTGGGCGCCCAAATCTCGCACATGCTCAAGGATCGGGGGGTCGAAGTCATTTTCGGCATTCCCGGTGTGCACAATCAGGAAATGTACCGTGGAATCGAAGAAGCGGGCATTACTCATGTGCTGGCGCGGCATGAGCAAGGCGCGGGCTTCATGGCTGACGGTTATGCAAGGGCGACGGGCAAGCCCGGCGTCGCCTACGTGATCACCGGTCCTGGCCTGTGCAACGTCATGACGCCGATGGGGCAGAGCTATACCGACTCGGTTCCGATGCTGGTTCTGTCGTCCTGTCTGGGCGAAACTCAGGCGCAGCGTGGCCAGTTGCACCAGATGAAAGATCAGCGCGCGGCCGCTGAATGCGTGACCGACTGGTCCTGTCAGGCAAACGACGCGCAATCAGCCTATGGCCTGATCGAACGCGCTTTTGAGGAGTTCGCGTTGAAACGCCCGCGCCCCAAGCATATCCAGGTCCCGATTGCGCAGTTGGTGGCCGAGGCCGACCCCGCTCCTTTTCCAAACCAGGACGCGGTGCGGGTCAAGGCTCTGGCGCCGGACATCTCGCCGGTTCTGTCGCTGCTGAACATCGCACGGCGGCCGCTGTTCATACTGGGTGGTGGGTCGAGGTCGAACCTGTGGCGCCAGATTCTGTCTCAGCTCGGTGCGGCCTGTTTCACCACTTATGCAGGGCGTGGGTTGGTCGGCACCGGCTATACCCTGGATTTCGGCGCGACCTTGCCGCGACCCGGCAGTGCCGAGGTGATTGGGTCGGCCGATCTGGTCATCGCGGTCGGTGCCGAATTGGGTGAGGTCGACCTTTGGCGCGATCAGTTGGGCCACAACGCGACCTTGGTGCGGGTTGACCTCGACCCCGAGGTGCTGGCCGACCGGCACCGGGCGGCGGTCAAGCTGCAGGCCGACGGCGAAAGTTTTGCCCATTCACTGTGGTCCGCGACCCAAGACTGCAAACCGGCCACCGGCTGGTCGCCGGAAGAGGTGGCCGAAGCCCGAGCGCGCTGGCGCGCCGAGGTCGACGCGGAAAGACCGGGTATCGTGCCGGTTGCCGACGCCTTGCGTGCAGCGATGCCCGCCGACACCATGATCTATTCCGACATGACCCAGTTCGCCTATGTCGCGAAAGAAGTCTGGGACATGGCGCGCCCATACCACTGGCACCACCCGACCGGGTTCGGCACTCTGGGCTATGCACTGCCGGCCGGGATCGGCGGCGCGGTTGCGCGGCGCGGAAAGCCAACTGCCGTGATCGCGGGTGACTACGGGTTCCACTATACGATGCAGGAACTGGGTGCGGCGGTCGAGCTGGGGTTGTCGCTGCCCATCATCCTTTGGGACAACGGCAAGCTGAAAGAGATCGAGGACAGCATGGTCGGCAGCCAGATTGCTCCGAACGCGGTTGTCGCGCGCAACCCTGATTTCTGCAAGCTGGCCGAGGCTTTCGGTGCGCGGTCGGCCGGTCCGAACTCGCTACCTGAAATGCAGGCTGCCGTTCGCGCGGCCTTTGACGCGCCCGTGCCGACCCTTGTGCACGTCACGCCCGATATCTTGAAGGGCTAAAAAAGGCGCCGCAATGTCCTGCGGCGCCCTCAAATTCTATTCGTGACTTTCGGTCAACCCCAGCAATTCACCAGCACGGTCATGCCAGTCGCGCGGCGGTTCAACTCGTCAGGCGAAACTTGCCCGGTCTCCTGCGCGGTCTGAGCCGTTGCCCCGGCCTTTGACAGGATCTCGTGAAGGCGATCGGCCGCGGCAGCCAGGCTGACATCGCGGGGCAGGGTTCGCCCCTCGGTCCGCGCAGGCAGCAGCATTCCGACCACGTTGCCGTGATCATCGAATACTGGGCCGCCGGCGTCTCCGGGTTGTGCGGTCAGGCTCAGGCGGGTCACACCGGCCTCTCCGTTCAGCCCGCGGATATCGGCGATCTTGCCGTAGGTCAGGGTCGGAGCCCCCAAAGCGCCCCCATATGAGTATCCCGCGACGGCCACTTCAGATTGCAGGCGAGGCTGGGCTTCGTTCAAGGCCGCAACGGCCATCGGTGCCAGCGTTTTGTTGGGGCGCAGGACCGCCACGCCCAGTTCGGGATCGCTCCACGCGGTTTGCAGTTCCTGACCGTCCTCAAGGGTGACGCGGGTGCAGTTCTGCACAGCCTCGGCCACGGTCAGGACCAGACCGTTGGGATCGGCAAAAAAGCCCGACCGAGACAACCGTGGCCTTCTGAGTTGGAGACCGGACATCAAGTCGATGCTTTGCTCGGCATTGGCGCCAGCCGCAGCATCAAGAACACCATCGGTGGTTTCAAAGCTGGCAGTCATTGCGGCCAGAACCCGGGCGCGGCGTGCGTCATCGCCTTCGGGCCAGACAAGGGTGAAGCCCTTGATCTTGCCGTCGCTCAGATTGGCCTGTGTATAGGATACGATCCCGTTGCCGCGGCCTTCGATGGTAAACCTGTCGCCACGCAGCTCACGCGGGCCGTTCAGCGGCACGATCTCAAGCGATTGCATCGCCTCGAACAGCGCGCGCAAAGTGGTTTTGCTGCCCTCCTGGCTGATCAATACGACCCGTGCGTCCAGATCCCCGCTGGAATTGAAATGCGCGAACGGCGCCTCGTATCGGTCGAAGGCAATTACCCCAAGCGGCAGGTCGACGGAAATCCCGGCGCGATCATCGACGTGACGCGCCATGCCGACGCTGATCAGCGGGGCATTGTAGTCATCCATCAAAGCCTTGCGCTGTGCCGTCGTCAGGACACCGGTCGGTTCAAAGCCGTTGAACCGCTGCCATTCCGCCATCGACCGGCGTGTACCTTGGCCGAATGCCCCGTCAATGGTCGAACTGTAGAACCCGGCAGCCTGCAATGCGGTTTGCAGGTCTTTTCGTTCCTGTCCGCTCAGCAGCCGCTCGGACTGCAGGGCCTGTGATCTCGTCTCGTCCGAAGGTTGCGGTGTCAGACCGGCCTGAGGCTGCTCTGGCTGCGGCTCGGGCTGAACGGGCGCTGTGATTGCGCCGCGGTTCAGGACATTGGCGCCGATTGGCCAGAACTGCTGCCCCAGGGCGCCTGAAAATGTGATGAAACTGTCTGAGGGGATCTGCCGTTCGGCCCGGTAGACGCGCAGCACCTGCTCGGCGTCGGCCCGCAGATAGGGGCCGATCACTATGGCGTACCAGCCGCTGTTCAGGCGGAACCCGTTCACGTCGGGCAGGGCATTGGCATAGACTTGCGCCCGGTCCTGTGCCTCGCGCAGCGATGGCTGCGCTTCGACCTGAACCCAGACGCCTGCGTCAGCCCCCTGTTGAGCATACGCAGCGCGCATGCCGACTGTAATCAGTAAAAGAATTGCAACGAATATGCGTGTCATTTTCTGCCCGTTTTATGCAGTGTTTTGGCTTTGCCTCAACTTACGCGATTCAGGGGTGAAAACGCTATGCCCACGATACGGGGAATTTCTGGTGTGGCGGCACAGTGACAGCAGGCGGGCATTGGCCCGTTGACGCCCCTTGGCCCCTTGCATAGGAAGGGCAAAACCGACCGAAACCGGGCAAATCCGCGCCCAAAGGGAATGTCATGACCGAACCGTCCAGCGCACCACGTTCATTTCAGGAAATCATCCTGCGGCTTCAGAACTACTGGGCCTCGAAGGGCTGTGCCATCCTGCAGCCATACGACATGGAGGTCGGTGCCGGTACATTCCACCCTGCAACCACCCTGCGGGCTCTGGGGTCCAAACCCTGGGCTGCGGCCTACGTTCAGCCGTCGCGCCGTCCGACCGATGGGCGCTATGGCGAGAACCCCAACCGCTTGCAGCATTACTATCAGTACCAAGTGCTGATCAAACCCAGCCCTCCGGACCTGCAGGAGCTGTATTTGGGCAGCCTTCAGGCCATCGGCATCGACATGGACCTGCACGACATCCGTTTCGTCGAGGATGACTGGGAAAGCCCCACCCTGGGCGCATGGGGCCTGGGATGGGAGGTCTGGTGCGACGGCATGGAAGTCAGCCAGTTTACCTATTTCCAGCAGGTCGGCGGCCATGACTGCGCGCCTGTCTCGGGCGAGCTGACATATGGTCTGGAACGTCTGGCGATGTATGTGCTGGGCATCGACCACGTAATGGACATGCCCTTCAACGACCCGCAATCACCCAGCCCGCTGACATATGGCGACATCTTCAAGCAAACCGAAGAGGAATACGCCCGTTGGAACTTTGACGTGGCCAACACCGAGGTTCTGTTGCGCCACTTCGAAGAGGCCGAGGAAGAATGCGCCGCGATCCTGAGCCAGGAAAACGTTGACCCCAAAACGGGCAAGCGCATCATCATGGCGCATCCTGCTTATGACCAGTGCATCAAGGCCAGCCATATCTTCAACCTCCTGGACGCGCGCGGCGTGATTTCGGTGACCGAGCGGCAGGCCTATATCGGGCGGGTGCGCGCGCTGGCCAAGCAATGCGCCGATGCCTTCGTGCAGACCGAAGCCGCAGGTTTTGAGGCCTGATGGCCTGTCGCACCCCACAGGAGGATCGCGCATGACCGGGAAAATGCTGGCAATTCTGTTGGTCGCTTGCGCCGTCATCGCTGGCGTCAGCATGTATTACCTGCAGGTCTACGGCTACTACTACGAGGTCGAACCCTCACCCGGTCAGGATGTTGTTCTGACCGAAACCGCGACCGGCCAACCTGTGCCCATAGCCTACAGCGCGTTTCAGGCGATCGACGCCGACAGCTCTCCGATCCGGTATCGGGCGTGTTTCCAGACAGATCTGAAGCCGGAACAGCTGGCCGTCCGCTACATGAGCGCCGAAAAGGCCGAGCCGCTGACGGCCCCGGGTTGGTTCGACTGCTATGATGCGGCTGCTCTGGCCAAGGCGTTGGCGAACGGATCCGCCCGCGCGTTCATAGGGGTCAAGAACATCCACTACGGCGTTGATCGGATCGTCGCGGTGACGCAGGACGGCTCGGGCTTTGCCTGGCATGCCCTGAACAACTGCGGCGAAAAGGCCTATGACGGAACGGTTGTCGGCGAAGAGTGCCCGCCACGACCGGAAAACTGAGTGGGCGGGATGGGGTTCATCGTTGAAATCCCCGGATTTCTGACGGCAACGCTGGGCTTTGCCGTCTACCTGATGGGCGCCGAGATCAACGCCCGCGCCGAGGTTCTGCGCCGATTCAACATTCCCGAACCCGTGACCGGAGGTCTGTTGGCCTCGCTGGTGGTTCTGACGCTTTATCTGTTGTTCGGGATGGAACTGGAGTTCGACCTGACCGCGCGGGATTTCCTGCTGGTGCTGTTCTTTGCCGGGATCGGCCTGAACGCCCGGCTGTCCGACCTGATCGCAGGCGGAAAGCCACTGGTGCTGCTGCTGATCCTGACGTTGGTGACGATCGTGGCGCAGAACCTGATCGGCGCAGCGGGGGCGGCGGCCTTCGGCTATCCGGCGCAGGCCGGCGTTCTGTTCGGGTCGGCCGCCCTGATCGGCGGCCATGGCACCGCCATCGCCTGGGCGCCCGAGGTCGGGCAGGTGACCGGGCTTGAGGGTGCGACCGAACTGGGGGTGGCCGTTGCGACCCTCGGGCTTGTTCTGGCTGCACTGGTCGGAGGCCCCATCGCGCGTCTGTTGATCGAAGGGCGCGACCTGACGCCAAACCGACCGGACGAGGAACACACGATCGGCGTACCCGACGAGCCGTCAGACGCGGCCGCGAAGATCGACCACCTGACGGTGATGCGGGTGCTGCTGTACCTGAACATAGCCATCATCGCGGGCTATGCTCTGTCCGAGGTGATCCTGGCCGCGGGTTTGAAACTGCCGCTGTTCGTGCCTTGCCTGATCATGGGCATCGTAATTGGCAACCTACGCCCGCTGCTGGCCCCGCGCGCCGCGCCGGTGTCGCGCACACCGTCGCTGGCGCTGATCTCGGAATTCGCGCTGGGCGCGTTTCTGGCCATGTCGCTGATGAGCCTGCAGCTGTGGACCATCGCCGATCTGGGCCTGTCCATCGTGGTGATCATGACGGCGCAGACGTTGTTTGCAGTGGCTTTCGTGATCTGGGTTCTGTTCCCGGTCATGGGCGCCAATTACCGCGCAGCCGTCCTGGCGGCGGGGTTCGGCGGCTTCGCGCTGGGCGCGACACCGACCGCAATTGCCAATATGACCGCCGTAACCAAGCGATACGGGCCTTCGCCTATTGCCTTTATTGTGCTCCCCCTTGTATCCGCATTCTTCGTGGATATCGCCAATGCCATCGTCATCCAGACGATCGTCTATTTCTAAGGATCGAAAATGCCCGACCTGCTGATCGAACTGTTTTCCGAGGAAATCCCCGCGCGCATGCAGACCCGCGCCGGCGAGGATCTGAAAAAACGGATCACCGACGGTCTGGTCGAGGCCGGTCTGACCTATGCCCATGCCCACGCCCTGACCACGCCGCGCCGCCTGACGCTGGCGATCGAGGGGCTGCTGGCCGAAAGCCCCACCATCCGCGAGGAACGCAAGGGCCCCAAGGTCGGCGCGCCCGAAAAAGCCATCGAAGGCTTCTTGCGTGGCGCTGGGATCAGCCGCGACCAATTGGAAGAGCGCGAGACGCCCAAGGGCGCGGTCTATTTTGCCACCATCGAGAAACCGGGGCGCCCGGCGGCCGAGATCGTGGCCGAGGTTCTGGCCGACACGATCCGCAACTTCCCCTGGCCGAAATCCATGCGCTGGGGCAGCGGGGCCCTGCGCTGGGTGCGGCCGCTGCATTCGATCCTGTGCATCCTCAGCGATGAAAGCGGCGCGCAGGTCGTGCCGATGGAGGTCGACGGGATCACCGCCGGTGACACCACCGAGGGCCACCGCTTCATGACGCCGGGCCGGTTTGCCGTGACCGGGTTCGAGGACTACGCCGCCAAGCTGAAACGCGCCTTTGTCGTGCTGTCGCCCGAGGAACGGGCCGAGCACATCTGGAACGACGCACAGAACATGGCCTTTGCCGCCGGTCTGGAGGTGGTCGAGGACAAGGGCTTGCTGGCCGAGGTGGCCGGGCTGGTCGAATGGCCGGTGGTGCTGATGGGGCAGATCGACGATGAATTCCTGGACCTGCCGCCCGAGGTACTGCAGACCTCGATGAAAGAGCACCAGAAATTCTTCTCGGTCCGCAATCCCAAGACGGGGCGGATCGAGCGGTTCATCACCGTGGCCAACCGCGAGACCACCGACAATGGCGCTACCATTCTGGCCGGAAACCAGAAGGTGCTGTCGGCGCGTCTGGCCGATGCGAAATTCTTTTGGGAGAACGACCTGCGCGTCGCCAAGGCCGACATCACGCAATGGACCCGCGCGCTTGAGAACGTGACCTTCCACAACAAGCTGGGCACCCAGGCGCAGCGGATCGACCGCATCGCCGCACTGGCCCGCGAACTGGCCCCGGTGACGGGCGCCGACCCGGACCAGGCCGAGAAAGCCGCGCGGCTGGCCAAGGCCGATCTGAGTTCGGAAATGGTCTATGAATTCCCCGAACTTCAGGGGCTTATGGGGCGGTATTACATCGAGGCCGCTGGTGAAGACGCCGCCGTGGCCGCCGTGGCGCAGGAGCATTACTCGCCGCTGGGCCCGTCGGATGACGTGCCGACCGCGCCGCTCTCGGTGACCGTGGCGCTGGCCGACAAGCTGGACACGCTGACTGGATTCTGGGCGATCGACGAAAAGCCCACCGGCTCGAAAGACCCGTTCGCGCTGCGCCGCGCGGCGTTGGGGGTGACCCGATTGATCCTGAACAATGATCTGCGACTGAAGCTCGACCGTTTCTTCGACGCGCAACTGGTTCGGGCCGAAGCGGCTTCGAACGAGGCCTTGCACGACGAGCATGTCGCAGAGCTGTTGGATGAAATCGCCGATCACGGTGTTTTCGGAGCGGCGTTCCGCACGGTGAAGGAGAAGCTTGCGGGCGACGAGGCCGGGAAACACCAAGTGACGGACTTTATGCATCTTGAACGGAAGGTGCCCGATGCGTCGGAGGATCTGCTGACCTTCTTCCACGACCGCCTCAAGGTCTTCCTACGTGACGAGGGCATTCGCCACGACGTGATCGACGCCTGTATCGCGATGGACGGCAATGACGACCTGAACCTGCTGGTCAAACGCGCCCGCGCGTTGAATACGGTGATCGCGACCGAAGATGGCGAAAATCTGGTGCAGGGGTTCAAGCGCGCCAACAACATCCTGACCCAGGCCGAGGAGAAGGACGGGGTCGAATACTCGTTCGGTGCCGACCTGAAATTCGCCGATACCGACAGCGAAAAGGCCCTGTTCGCCGCACTGGATCAGGCACAGGCCAAGATTGCACCGGCACTCAAGGCCGAGGATTTCCCGGCGGCGATGGCGGCCATGGCCGCGCTGCGCGGGCCCATCGACGCGTTTTTCGAGGACGTGCAGGTCAATTCCGACAATGCCGTGCTGCGCCGCAACCGCCTGAATCTGCTGAGCCAGATCCGCCAGATCTGCTCGAGCGTCGCGGACCTGACCAAGATCGAAGGCTGACCCAAAGGGCGCGCTCTGGCGCGCCCACAAGGCCCTTGCGCGGAAGGCTGGGGCGCTTATGCTGCGGTGAAACCAAAAGGTGCCGCAGTGCAGAATAATCCGCATACCACGCTCATCACTCCTGATGCTCCTGTCGCCGCCGACACCCATGGCGGCCGGGCGAAATGTCTGCAGCGCCTCGTGCGGTTGGACCTTCCCGTACCGCGTACGGTGGCCCTGTCCTTCGATCAGGTGCGGCGGATCGCTGACGGCGATATCCCGGCAATCGAAGCTATACTTGAACAGTTCGACGCATCGGCGTTGCTGTGCGTGCGCCCCAGTTCCGAGGACCCTGACTGGGGTGGCCCCGGCGCGGTTCTGAACATCGGGATGAACGATGCCCGTTTCGTGGAATTGTCCGACAAGATGGGTCCCGAGGCCGCCGCCGCACTGTATCTGCGGTTCGTCCAAAGCTATGCGATTCACGTCGCGCGTCTGGACGCGGATGTTTTCGACGACATCGAAGCCGATGGCCGCGAAGGCCTGCGCCAGACCCTGCGCGCCTATGAAGACGAAACCGACGAAGCGTTCCCCCAGGATCGCGGCGAGCAGTTGCTGGCGGTCCTGCGCTCGATGGCGCGGGCGTGGGACGGTACGTCCGCCCGCCTGTTGCGGCAAGCCAAGGGCGCTCCGGCGGATGCCGGGTTGGGCCTTGTCATTCAGGAGATGATCCCGGGCGTCGGTCAGGGCGAATGCGGATCGGGGGTGTTGCAGCTGGTGGATTCCTCGACCGGCATGCCGCAGATCACAGGCCGCTACCTGAGCCAAAGCCAGGGGCGTGATGCGCTGGGCGAGGGGGTTGCGGCCCTCTATCTTGAAAAAGACCCGCGCGGGCAGGCGCTCGAGGATGTTGCGCCTCAGGCCTTTGCCGACCTTAAGGCCCATGCGGCGTTGATGCGGCGCAAATTGCGCGAAGAGATGCAGGTCGAATTCGTGATCGAAAACGGCAAGGTGCATATTCTGGACGGGGTCCGCGTTCAGCGCAGCGCCCGCGCCGCCATGCGGATCGCTGTTCGATTGGCCGAGGATGGCATCATCACCCCGCAGGAAGCCGTCATGCGGATCGACCCGCATTCTCTGAATGAGTTGCTGCACCGTCAGGTGCATCCCGAGGCCAAGCGTGACGTGCTGACCACGGGTATCGGGGCCAGTCCCGGGGCGGCCACCGGCCGGATCGTGTTCACTTCGGCCGAGGCACAGGCCAGCGCGGCGCGCGGCGAGCCCTGCATTCTGGTGCGCCGTGAAACCTCGCCCGAGGATGTGCGCGGCATGCACGCCGCGGTCGCCGTACTGACCGAAAAGGGTGGCATGACCAGCCATGCGGCCGTGATCGGGCGCGGGCTGGGGCTGCCCTGTATCGTCGGCGCGTCCGAGATGCGGTTCCAGACCAAGAAAAAGCAGCTTACCGTTCCGGACGGCCGCGTTTTCACCACAGGCGACATTCTGACGATTGACGGAAGCTCGGGCCAGGTGTTGGGGGGCGAGCCGGCGATGCTCGAAGCTGCACTGGATGACTGTTTTCAGACTTTGATGAGCTGGGCCGACGCCGAGCGTGACATATCAATTCGTGCCAACGCCGACACTCCTGCCGACGCGCAGGCTGCGCGGAACTTCCAGGCGCAGGGGATCGGGTTGTGCCGAACCGAGCATATGTTTTTCGACCCCGGTCGTCTGATCGTGATGCGCGAGATGATTTTCGCTCAGACTTCATCGGGACGCGCGGCGGTTCTGGAGCGGTTGCTTCCGATGCAACGCGATGATTTTGTGCAGCTTTTCCGGATCATGGAAGGGCAGCCCGTCTGCATCCGACTGTTCGATCCGCCTCTGCACGAGTTTCTGCCGACCACGCGCAGCGGGCAGCGCGAACTGGCCGAAGCGCTGGATCTTCCGGTTTCGGATGTGGAGCGTCGGGTGGACGAAATGAGCGAATACAACCCCATGCTGGGGTTGCGGGGCGTACGCCTTGGTATCACGGTGCCCGAGATCTATGACATGCAAGCCCGCGCGATCTTCGAGGCGACGCTCGAAGCCAGCAAAAATGGCGCGCCGGTGGTGCCCGAGGTCATGATTCCGCTGGTTTCGGCCAAGCGCGAGGTCGAACTGATCAAGGCGCGGGTGGACACGGTTGCCGCAGCCGTTGCGGCCGAGCGTGGTCAGGAGTTCGAATACCGGTTGGGTGTGATGGTCGAAACGCCCCGGGCCTGTTTGCGCGCCGAGGAAATCGCTCCTCATGCCTCGTTCCTGAGTTTCGGCACCAATGACCTGACGCAGATGACCTATGGTCTGTCACGCGACGACGCGGGACGCTTCATGTCAGCCTATGTTCGGCAGGGGGTGTTCACCGAGGATCCGTTCCATGTTCTGGACGCCGATGGGGTCGGCGAACTGCTCAAGCTGGGCTCGGAGCGGGGGCGTACAGCTCGGCCCGATGTCACGCTTTCGGTCTGTGGTGAACATGGCGGCAACCCCGAATCAATCGCCCTTTGTCGGGATTTGGGGTTCGATTATGTGTCCTGTTCACCCTTCCGAGTCCCGGTCGCTCGGCTGGCTGCCGCTCAATTGGCGATTTCGTCAAAACTTGGGGGTTGACAGGCCGTCAAAGCCCTAGGAATAGTGGTTTCGGGATGGACCTGTGGCTGATTAATTTTGGCCCCGCGGGCAAGATTTTTCTTGCTTTTTCCTCAGAACTGGACCTTTCGCGCCTTCTGCGTTAAGACCCCGTCGCGCCCGCCGGGGGAGGGTATGGCGCGTGAAGTGCCTGTGCGAGGTTATCTGATGCTACGATATATACTGGCTGTTGCCATTGCGGCGGCAACCGTGATGCCGAGTGCGTCCGTTGCCGAGAGGGAAGCCACCGAGACTGCCAAGCGCGAACTGGTGTCGCGCAACGAGGTGCCGGGACAAAGCTTTCGCGACTATCTGAAGCTGTTCCAACCTAGGAAAGAGGTCCAACCGGTTGAGATTTCCTACACCAAGGCCTGGCTGGACCAACAGCCCAAAGCCAGCGGTGGCGAAGATCTGAAATGCTTGGCCGAGGCCCTGTATTTCGAAGCGCGCGGAGAGAGCGTGCGCGGCCAATTCGCGGTTGCCGAGGTGATTTTGAACCGGGTGGAAAGCACCCGTTTCCCGAACACCGTCTGCGGCGTGATCCGTCAGGGAACAGGCAAGAAATATCAGTGCCAGTTTACCTATACCTGTGACGGCCGCAAGGAAGTCATTCACGAGAAGAAAGCCTATGAGCGCGTGGCCAAAGTTGCCAAGGCGGCGATCGAGGGGGTCAGCGATCCGCTCACGTCGGGGGCCACGCATTACCACACCAAGGCGGTGCGCCCGTCGTGGTCGCGCGTTTACAAGGAAACTGCGCGCATCGGTGTGCATATCTTCTACCGCCACAACTACCGCACTGCGAGCAACTAGCGCGCATTGACGCACCCGCGCTGGAACGTTGATGGCGCGGGTGAAACCAGGGGCTATATTGCGGGCAAGGAGACCCGCAATGAATCTGAGCCGCCGAAGCCTTTTGAAATCTGCCGCCGCGCTTGCGGTGTTTCCAACGCCAGCGCGCTCCGCGCCGCTGACCCTGACTGCGCGCGAGGGCGCTCAGTTGATTGCCCCTCCGGGGTTTCCGGAAACCGCTATCTGGGGCTTTGATGGGCAGGTGCCGGGCAGCCCCATCCATCTGCGGCAAGGCGAGCGTGTTCAACGCCGCTTGGTGAACGAATTACCGAAAGCCACTTCGGTTCATTGGCACGGTATCCGCATCGACAACGCTATGGATGGCGTTCCGGGGCTGACTCAGGATGCGGTTCCAGGCGGCGCGACCTTCGACTATGATTTCATCGTGCCGGACGCCGGAACCTATTGGTACCATGCGCATAACAAGTCAGTCGAACAGGTGGCCCGTGGCCTGTATGGCCCATTGATCGTGCACGAGTCCGAGGCGCCGGATGTGGAGCAGGATCTGGTGCTGATGCTGGATGACTGGCGACTTGATCCGGAAACGGCCCAGATTACCCAAGATTTCGACAACGGCCATGACCTCAGCCATGCTGGACGGTTGGGAAACCTCATCACGGTCAATGGTGCATTCGACCCATCCTTTCCTGTTCAACAAAACCAACGCCTGCGCCTGAGGTTGGTCAACGCCGCAAATGCGCGTGTCTTCACTGTTGGCCTGGACGGAATGACCGGATGGATCGTCGCGCTGGATGGAATGCCTTTGGCCGAGCCGATCCCGATTGAGGACACGTTCCCGCTGGCCCCGGCACAACGTGCGGATTTGTTGGTGGATGTGCTGGCTGCGAATGCGGAAACGGCCAGCCTGTTCAGTCAGGAACGTGACGGCGCCTTTGGTTTGGCCCGATTTTCAGTGGCGGGGCAGGCGGCTTCCACTCCCCGGTCGGGAGTTCGGCCATTGCCGCCGAACCCGCTTCCGGAATTGACGGACCTCAACAACGTACCGCGGCACGAGATGAGGCTGCAGGGCGGTGCCATGCGCTGGCTTGAAAGCGCGCGGATTGGCGAAACCGAGCTCTCGGGCCGGGAACTGGCTCAGCTGGGGCGGTTCTGGGCGCTGAATGGCTACGCCGAGCGACCGGATGACCCGTTTCTGGACGCGCCCTTGGGAAGCGTTCACCGGATTGCCTTCGTGAACGAAACGGTATTCCCGCACGCGATGCACCTGCATGGCCACCACTTTCGGCTGATCTTGCCGGACGGGACCCTTGGCCCGTGGCGCGACACGGTTCTGGTCGAACGCGGCGAAACCCGCGAGATCGCGCTGGTCACCGACAACCCGGGCAACTGGCTGCTGCATTGCCATATGCTTGGACACGCCGCATCGGGTATGATGAGTTGGTACCGCGTCACCTGACGCCGCATTCGGCGGCTGGAATGGCGTTTGCTTGAATGCTATAGCCGCGCGGAACCAATAATTTGGGCAAACCTGTCCAATCTGCCCGAAAAGGCCCGTGCCATGAGTACTGAAATCCGCCTTGCTTTTGCGCACCCGTCCGAACGGTCCGAGGCGACCGCGCCACGCGGGCCGCTGGATCGTATCTCGCTGCGCGACCACATTGTCGAGGTCGAGATCGGCGCTTTTCAGGCCGAGCGGGGCACCACCCAGCGCATCTGTTTCAACATCGTGGTCGAAGTGCGGCCGCTGACCGAAAACATCGACGATGATGTCGATCGCATCCTGTCCTATGACCGGGTGACCGAGGCCATTGCCTATGAACTGGCGGCCGAGCGTCTGAACTTGCTCGAGACGCTGGCGGATCGAATAGCCGAGCGGATCCTGCTTGAGCCTCAAGCGGTAAGGGCTTTCGTACGCATTGAAAAACTGGATCGTGGTCCGGGCGCTTTGGGAGTCGAGATCGTGCGTGGCAAGGATGGCGTCCATCACGATGTCATCGAGGAAGAGCGTCCACATCCCCGGCTGGTCTTTCTGTCGAATGCAGCGATTGAGTCGGCCAATTTGTCGGGCTGGATCGACCAGTTGGAAAACCGACAGCGACCGCTGATTCTGTGCGTGGGTGCTTCCGAACTACCGGTGCCGCAGACCGGGCATGCCATGACCCAGCGCCGGATCGACCTGCTGGCGATCGAGCAGAATGCCTGGGTGCTGGCCGCGCGTGATCATCGCTGCGTCGTCGTCTCGACCCGGACCGAACTGGACTGGGCCATGAAGAACGGTCAGATCTGTGTCTGGGCACCGTCCAAGATCGTGTTGGATGCGGTCGATGGGCCTTCGGCGGCGCCGTCCGATGCGGTGGCCTTGGCCGCCTGGTTCGCCGCCACCTTTGAGGCCAGCGAAATGCTGGTCATTGGCGGGGAACTGCCCGAGTCGCCCAAAACGCCGCTCCGTGCGGTTCCGGTGGAGCAGGCGCAACTTTGACCAGTTACTATCGCCCATTGGTGCAACACGGGCTTGTGCGCCCGGACGGGGCCTTGCCACTGGCCGGGCAGGGCCTGTGGTTCACCCATGCCGAATGCCTGCAACGTGACGCGGCACCCCGGATCGTTGCGGCCGCCGAAATCCCTGAATCGTGGCAGGACCGGCTGACACGACCGCGCGCCGCGATTGCCGGTCTGGACATGACACAGCCGCAGATCATGGGCATCCTTAACGCCACGCCCGACAGCTTCTCCGACGGTGGCCAGCACAACACCCCCGACGCCGCGTGTGCGGCGGCCCGGGAAATGGTCGCGCACGGTGCGACCATTCTGGACATCGGCGGTGAATCTACCCGTCCCGGTGCGGATTTCGTGCCCGAGGACGAAGAGATCGCCCGCACCCAGCCCTTGATCCGCGCGATCCGGGCCGAGACACCGGCGCTGATTTCGATCGACACGCGCAAATCCGCCGTGGCAAGGGCCGCGGTCGAGGCGGGGGCGGGGCTGATCAACGACGTTTCGGGCTTTACCTTCGATCCCGCGCTTGGCGCTTTCTGCGCCAAGATCAACGTGCCGGTCTGCGTGATGCACATGCAGGGCGACCCGGCCACGATGCAGGACAACCCGACCTATGATGACGTTCTGCTGGACGTTTTCGATTTCCTGTCGGGGCAAGTGGCCCGGCTGGAAGGCCTCGGGCTGAATCGGGGCCGGATCATCGTCGATCCGGGTATCGGGTTTGGAAAGACCGAGGAACACAACCTGACCCTACTACGCAATCTCAGCCTGTTTCACGGGTTGGGCTGCCCGATCCTTCTTGGCGTGTCACGCAAGGGCTTCATCGGCCGGATCGGCGCGGAACCGCGCAAGGATGCCCGCGCGCCGGGATCAATTGCCGTTGCGTTGGCCGGATTGTCGCAAGGTGTGCAGATCATCCGGGTGCATGACGTGGCAGAGACCGCTCAGGCCTTGCGCCTGTGGGCCGCTGTCCGGTAATCGGGTCGCAGGCAGGACTTTGTGGAGTAACAGGTATGCGCAAGCTGTTCGGAACCGACGGGGTGCGGGGCACCGCCAACACCTATCCGATGACGGCCGAGATGGCGTTGCGGATCGGCGCGGCCGTGGGGCGGTACTTCCGCCGGGATGGCTCGGGCGTTCATCGGGTGGTGATCGGCAAGGATACGCGCCTGTCGGGCTATATGCTGGAAAACGCGCTGACGGCGGGTCTGACGTCGACCGGCATGAACGTGCTGCTGCTGGGGCCGGTGCCGACACCGGCGGTCGGGCTGATGACCCGGTCGATGCGGGCCGATTTGGGTGTGATGATCTCGGCCAGCCACAACCCGGCCGAGGACAATGGGATCAAGTTCTTCGGCCCCGATGGATTCAAACTGTCCGACCAGGCCGAACTTGAAATCGAACAGCTGATCGAAGAGGGGGTCAAACCCGCGCAGGCGCAGAATATCGGGCGCGCCCGGCGTGTCGATGACGCCCGATTCCGCTATGGCGAGCGGGTCAAGTCATCTCTGCCGCGCGAGCTGCGTCTGGATGGCCTCAAGGTGGTGATCGACTGCGCCAACGGCGCCGCGCATCGCACCGCGCCCGAAGTGCTGTGGGAACTGGGGGCCGAGGTGATCCCGGTGGGAACCGCGCCCAACGGCAAGAACATCAATCTGGGCTGCGGCTCGACCCAGCCGCGCGTGGCGGCCGAGGCCGTCGTGGCGCATGGGGCGGATGTGGGCATCTGCCTCGACGGTGATGCCGACCGGGTGGTGATCGTTGATGAAACCGGACAGGTCGCCGACGGTGATCAGCTCATGGCCCTTTTGGCCACCGCCTGGGCCACTTCCGAACGGCTGAAAGGCGGCGCGCTTGTTGCGACCGTTATGTCGAACCTGGGGCTCGAGCGGTTTCTGGGCGCGCGCGGGCTGCGGCTGGAACGGACGGCGGTCGGTGACCGCTATGTGGTCGAGCGTATGCGGGAAGGCGGGTTCAACCTTGGCGGTGAACAATCCGGCCACATCGTCATGAGCGACTATGCCACCACGGGCGATGGCCTGATGGCGGGGTTGCACTTCCTGGCCGAGATGGTGAATTCGGGGCGCAAAGCCTCGGATCTGGCGCAGCAGTTCGAGACGGTGCCGCAACTGTTGAAGAACGTGCGCTATGGCGAAGGGCAGGCCCCGCTGGAAGCGGAAACGGTCAAGGCCGCGATTGCTGATGCCGAGGCGCGGCTGAACGGGCAGGGGCGGTTGCTGATCCGCAAGTCGGGCACCGAGCCCTTGATCCGCGTGATGGCGGAATGCGAGGATGACGCCCTTTTGGCACAGGTGGTCGATGGGATCGTGGCCGAGGTCGAAGCCGCCGCGCGTCAGTAGCCCAACAGCAACTTGCGCAGGCTGAACCATTGGCTGATGGCCATGCCTGTCAGGATCAGCGCCAATGCTATGTAGAACCGCAGCGGCAGTGCCTCGGACAGGATCCACGCGCCGAAGATCATCGACCAGACCGGCACCTGATAGTTCACCAGAGTCATGAAGACCGACCCGGCGCTGCGAATGATCGACACCCGCAGCAGGGTGGCAAAGGCCGTGGGCACAAGGCCCAGCACGATCAGCGCAAGCGTGGGGCGCAGGCCTTGCGGTGCGGGCACGCCCTCGGTCACCATCATGATCGGCAGCAGGATCACCGCACCCACCACCAATGTCAGTGCGGCCAGTACCACCGGGTCGATCGGCGGGCAGCGCCGGGTCAGGATCGACGCCACCGAATAGCAGAACGCCGCCCCGATGCAGGCCAGCTGTGCCAGCGGCTCGGCCCCGCTGCCCAGTTGCGCCAGCCCTGGGCCGATAAGCACCAGCGCTCCGGTGAAGCCCAGCGATACCCCGACGAAACGACGTGGGTTCAGGGGTTCATCCGAGAAGAAATGCGCCAGCGGAAGAACCATCAGCGGAATTGCGGCCATGGACAGCCCGGCAAAGGCCGAGGGTACATATTGCTGCCCCCAGCTGAGCAGCACGAAAGGCAGCGCGGTGGACAGGATGCCGATCAGGATTACCGACCACGCGAGACTTGGTGTCAGGCTGGGAATGCGCCGCCGGGTCAGCCCCATCAAGGCCAGCAGCATCACCGCGCCCAGCGTCGTCCGCGCCGTGGCCACCGTGATCGGGCCATAGCCTTCCAACGCCATCGCGACGACCATGAAGGTGCCGCCCCAGATCAGGCCCAGGGCAATGACGCCGCTCCAGTCGCGTATGTTGGGTTGAGGCACCATCGCTGGCCGTTCATCCGTTCTGCATGAAAAGGGCGGCCACCGGGGCCGCCCTTGGGTCCAAGCCGTTTGGGCTTAGTTCTTTTCCTGATCGACCAGCTTGCCGGCCGAAATCCAGGGCATCATGCCCCGCAGCTTTTTGCCGACTTCTTCGATCTGGTGTTCGTCATTGGCCCGGCGCGAAGCCTTGATCGTGGGCTGACCGACCTGGTTTTCCAGCATGAAGTCACGCACGAACTTGCCCTGCTGGATGTCGTTCAGAACCTCTTTCATCGCCTTCTTGGTCTGCTCGTAAGGCAGGATGCGCGGGCCGGTCACGTATTGACCGTATTCCGCGGTGTTCGAGATCGAGTAGTCCATGTTGGCGATGCCGCCTTCATAGATCAGGTCCACGATCAGCTTCACCTCGTGCAGACACTCGAAATAGGCCATCTCGGGTGCATAGCCGGCCTCGACTAAGGTTTCAAAGCCGCAGCGGATCAGTTCGACCAGACCGCCGCACAGAACGGCCTGCTCGCCGAACAGGTCGGTTTCGCATTCCTCGCGGAAGTTGGTCTCGATGATGCCCGAACGGCCGCCGCCGATGGCCGAGCAGTAGGACAAGCCGATTTCCAGCGCCTTGCCGGTCGCGTCGGTGTGGACCGCCACAAGGCAGGGCACGCCGCCGCCTTTGACATATTCGCCGCGCACGGTGTGGCCGGGGCCTTTGGGGGCCATCATGATGACGTCCACGCCCTCTTTCGGCTCGATCAGGCCGAAATGCACGTTCAGGCCGTGGGCAAAGGCGATGGCCGCGCCGGGCTTGATGTTGTCATGCACGTATTTCTTGTAGGTCTCGGCCTGAAGCTCGTCGGGCATGGTGAACATGATGACGTCGCACCAGGCCGCGGCCTCGGCAATGCCCATCACCTGCAGGCCTTCGGCTTCGGCTTTCTTGGCCGAGGGCGAGCCTTCGCGCAGGGCGACGACCAGGTTCTTGGCACCCGAGTCGCGCAGGTTCAGCGCGTGGGCGTGGCCTTGAGAGCCATAGCCCAGGATGGCCACTTTCTTGTCCTTGATCAGGTTGATGTCGCAATCGCGATCGTAATAGACGCGCATTTTGCCGGTCCTTTCTGTTTCGATTGCTGCGGTTCTATCTGCAGTGATTGCTATTGGCGAGAGCGATGACATTGGATATTGACGAAAGAAGTGAAGAATAATTCTTAGAAACCGGAAAACTTGAAAAAGTAATGCTTGACGACATCGACCGCCGCATCCTGCGCCATTTTCAGGCCGACCCAAGCCTGAGCACCGCCGAACTGGCCGAGCGGTGTCGGATCAGCAATGGCGTGTGCTGGCGGCGGATCGAGAAGATGCAGGCCGCCGGGATCATTCAGGGGCAGGAGGCCGTGATCGACTGGTCCGCCATGGGCTATGCGGTCGAGGTGTCGCTGCGGGTGACCTTGGACAAGACCCAGCCGCGCGCCTTCGACGAATTCACCGATGCCGCCCGCAAAGTGCCCGAGGTGATCGAGATCCAGACCTTTCTGGGGCGGGTGGATGTCCGCCTGTCCGTCATCGCGCGGGACATGGCGCATTATCAGCAGGTCTATCGCGACCGTATCCTGACCCTGCCGCATATCGCCGACATCGAGGCCCTGATGCACATCGCGCGGGTCAAGCGGGACGAGGTGCTGCCGGTATGATCGAGCTGGATGATCTGGACAGGAAGATTCTACGGGCCTTGGCTCAGGACGCGACGCAAAGCGCGGGGGCGCTGGGGCGGCGTTTCGGGCTGTCGCAGCCCGCGACATGGCGCCGGATCCGGCGGCTGGAGCAGGCGGGTGTCATCAAGGGGCGCCGGCTGCGCTTGAACGCCGAGGCGCTGGGGTTCGGCGTCACCGTATTTCTGGGCGTCAAGCTGGCGCGCAAAGGCCAGGTCAGCCTCGAGGATTTCGAACGCGCCGTCAGCGCCATTCCCGAGGTGCAAACCGTGGAACACGTTCTGGGCCTGTACGACTATCGGCTGCGCGTGGTCGCGCGCGACCTGGCGGACTTCGAACGCGTCCTGCGTCGGCGTATCATGACCCTGCCGGGGGCAGGGGATGTCGAAGCAAATGTACTGCTGAGCGAGGAACGCCTGCCCGGGCCGATTGGCTAGCGGTCAGTAGCGGGTACGGATGCAATAGCCCGGATGGTGGGTCAGGCGGGCAAACGAAACCGGCTGTCCGTCTTTCCATGTCATGCGCTCAAGCTGAATCATCGCGGCCCCGGTCGTTGTTCCCATGTAATCTGCCAGATGGCTGTCGGCGGAAATGGCGTAGAGTGCAAGCTCGGCGTCAATGAAGGGGTTCGCGTTCAACAGCCATTCATGCGGCCCGACCTCTTCCAGATTGGCATCTTCAACCTCGGGGACGGCCGAAATGTTGATCCAGCGTTCTTCGTGTTGAAACGGGCGGTTGTCGGCATAGTGCATACACACCAGATGCAGGATCTGCGACTGCGGCGGCAGACCCAGTTGCGAGCTGAGCCAGCCGGGGCTCGTGTCAACGCTGCGCTCGACCAGGGCATAGCGGTAGGTTTGGTTCTGGTCTTCGACGATCTGACGGGCCAGCGACAGTTCCAGCTTGGCCTGTTTGCTGGGTGATTTCTTGACCCGCGTTCCGCTCTTGCGCTTGCGCTCGACGAACCCTTGCTCGGCCAGTTCGCGCAGCGCACGGTTGACGGTTGCGCGCGCGCAGTTGAACTCTTCGGCAAGCTGGGTTTCGGTCGGCAGCAAGGAACCCTGGGGCCAGACCCGTGTCTCGATCCGCCGCTTCACTTCGTCCCGAACGAATTGAAAACTGATCCGCTTTTGAACGTTCACGGTCTAAAATATCCTTTCAAGCTCAAGATGTGCGTATCTGTTCAGAAACACGTCAAGGTGTAAAGAGAGAGGTGACACTAATTGGCGTCAATTCGGTCTCTCAGGCTGTTGAAACGGGTGTCCAGCCGAGCTTCTGACCGTTGACCTACGGGAAGCGCATGAGGGTCAATGAGCACTTTACCAACAGATGCAAAGCCTTCAGAAAGTGAGCAACCCAGAAAAGGAGACAACATGCCGGCATTGTTGAATACAGTCGATCCGGACGGGCTCGAAGAATTCTCGGTCGTGTTCACCGACCGCTCGCTCAACCACATGTCGCAGGCGTTCCAGCAGGTGATGCGCGACATCTCACGGATGCTGCGTGAGGTCTATGGCGCGGAAGGCGTAGCAGTGGTGCCAGGTGGCGGAACCTATGCGATGGAGGCCGTGGCCCGCCAGTTCGCCCGCGGTGCCGATGTGCTGGTGGTGCGCAACGGCTGGTTCTCGTATCGCTGGAGCCAGATCATCGAAACCGGGGGGCTGACGGCGTCAGCCACCGTGTTGAAGGCCCGTCAAACGGGGAATTCCAGCCCGTCGCCCTTTGCGCCAGCGCCGATCGACGAGGTGGTCGAAACCATTCGCAGCCAGCGACCCGGCGTGGTGTTCGCGCCGCATGTGGAAACCTCGGCCGGGGTCATTCTGCCGGACGACTATGTATCGGCGATGGCCGCCGCCGCGCACGAGGTCGGTGCGTTGATGGTGCTCGACTGCATCGCCTCGGGCTGTGCCTGGATCGACATGAAGGCCACCGGCGTGGACGTTCTGATCTCGGCCCCGCAAAAGGGTTGGAGCGCCTCGCCCTGTGCCGGTCTGGTCATGCTGTCCGACCGCGCCGAGGCGCGGCTGGCCGAGACCGCCTCGGACAGTTTCGCGCTGGACCTGAAGAAATGGCGCCAGATCATGCAGGCCTATGAGGGCGGCGGCCATGCCTATCATGCCACCATGCCCACCGATGCGCTGCGGGCGTTCCGGGACACGATGCTGGAGACCCGTGACTATGGGTTCGACAAGTTGCGCGATGCGCAATGGCGGCTGGGCAATGCGGTGCGGGCGATGCTGCGCGACAAGGGGGTCGTTTCGGTCGCGGCCGAAGGCTTTGGCGCACCGGGGGTGGTGGTCAGCTATACCGACGATCCCGAGGTGCAGAACGGCAAGAAATTTGCCGCGCTGGGCATGCAGATCGCCGCCGGGGTGCCGCTGCAATGTGACGAGCCCGAGGGGTTCAGCACCTTCCGCCTCGGCCTGTTCGGGCTGGACAAGCTGTATGATGTCGATGGCACGGTGGCCCGGCTGAAGCGGGTTCTGGATCAGGTGCTGTAGGCCGGTACGGGCCTCAGCGCACGCCGAGGCCCATCTGCATCAGCGTCTTGCGCACCACCGGCATCGAATAAAGCGCGTTCAGCCCCGCAGCGCGCGCATCGCGCAACGGCCGTGCCTCGACCATCGAGGCACGGTTCAGCAGGTCGATCCCTTTGACGCGCAGTTCGATTTCGGTGTGGCGGGCCATGTGATAGGCCTCGAGCATCTGGGCATCTCCCAGACCCTCGGGCCGGGCTTGGGCCAGGTCCAGCAGGCTGCGTAGATCCCCCAGTGACATGTTCAGCCCCTGCGCGCCGATCGGGGGCACCACATGGGCGGCCTCGGCCATCAGGGCCACGCGCTGCGCCGACAGGCGCTCGGCCGATTGGCTGATGATCGGCCAGATCGTCCGGCGCGAGGCCAGTTTCAGCGGCCCGAACAGGCCGCAGGACCGCTCGGTCATCGCGGCCTCGAATTCGGCCTCGGGCAGGTTCAGTAGTTCGACCGCGCACGGGCCGCGCTCCATCCAAACGATCGCCGACGAGGGCTGGCCCTCCCAGTCGGGCAGGGGGACCAGAGTGAACGGCCCGCCGGACCGGTGGATCTCGGTCGAGACGTTTTCATGGGCGATCGGATGCGTCACCGCAAAGGCCAGTGCCTTCTGCCCGTATCGCGTGGTGTGGACCTTGATCCCCGCAGCCTCGCGCATGGGCGAGTTGCGGCCGTCGGCGGCGATCACCAGCTTGGTGCGGATGCGCGTGCCGTCGGACAGGCCCACACGCGCCTCGGCGGTGCGGGTGAACAGGCTGACGGTGCCGGTGCCGGGGCGGAAATCGACATTCGGCAGTTCGTGCAGCCGGGCCACCATCTCGCGCCGCAGCAGCCAGTTGGGCAGGTTCCAGCCAAAGGGTTGATCCGAGATATCGGCGGCGTTGAAATCCCGCACCACGCGCGGTTCAGGGATGTCGCCGCCCGCGTCCACGATGCGCATGATCTGCAGCGGCGCGGCGTGGGGTTCCAGCCGGTCCCACAACCCGCAGTGCTGCAGCTGGCCGTGGGCCGGTTGCAGAAACGCGGTGGTGCGCAGGTCGGACCCGTCGGCGTCGCGGTCGGTGACGGGCGGGGTCGGGTCCACGCAGATCACGTCGAACCCTGCGGCGCCTAATACGGCCGCCGCAGTCAAACCGGCGATGCCACCGCCGGAAATCAGGATGTCACAACTGTCGGTCATCGCGTCACTCTCCGTTGCCTGCGGACCCTAGTGCGGTTCTGGGGCCTGCGCCAAGTGACATCCTGTCCCGTAGTCTAGCCGCGTGAAATCAGGACCAGAATCAGGAACATCACCGGCACCATCGCCAAGGCCGGCAGATACAGGCCCGGCAGGCCGAACAACAGGGCGGAACAGCCCCACATGCTGAGCAGTGCCGCAACGGTATAACCCAGATCCTCGGGCTTGCCATTGGCCGCATCGCGGGCCAGCCAGCCAAACAGTGGAATTGCAAAAAGCAGGCGCTGCCAGAAGGGCAGGCGGCCGGGCATCTCGATCGCGGTCATCGGGGTCTCCAGTTCTGTTCGTCGCTGAGCCTGATGTAGGAACGACTTTGCAGCTGCAGAATGCGCGGATCGTCGCAGTTTCAGGCTGCACGCAGGCGCATTTCGTCGCAGTCTTTCGGCGGAGGTCCGGTTCAGATCAGACGGGCCAGAAAGGCTGTCAGGTCATCGGTATGGTGGTGGATGTGATCCGCGTCATGCGGATCGGGCGCGACATGCACCGTACGCATGCCCATGTCATACGGGGCCTTCAGGTTGCGCGGCTCGTCCTCGAACATCGCGGCGCGGTCGGGGTGGATGCCATCGCGGGCAAACACCGTTTCAAACGCGGCCTTGTCCGGTTTGGGCCGATATCCCGCATGTTCGACCCCATAGATCGCGTCGAACAGCCCATCCAACCCGCGTGAGGCCAGAACCCGCTCGGCATAGGGCGCGCTGCCGTTGGTGTAGACGATACGCCGCCCGGGCAGGGCCCGGATATGCGCGGCCAGCGCAGGGTCGGGCTCCATGTGGCTCAGGTCGACCTGATGAACCGCGTGCAGATAGGGCTTGGGGTCCAGATCATGTTCGGCCATCAGCCCGGCAAGCGTGGTTCCGTGTTCGCGCCAATAGTGCTGGCGTAGCCGGTCAGCCTCGGCCCGGTCGACGCGCAGGGCTTCGACCACGTATTCCGTCATCAGCACCTCGATCTGATCGAACAGGCGCATCTGTGGCGGATAGAGGGTGTTGTCCAGATCGAACACCCATTGGGTGACATGTGAAAATGCAGGCTTGACCATACGCTTGGGTTTAGGCCGCGGCCACCCGGTTTTCAATGGCGCACTTGATTGCAGACCCATGGCCCGGATAGACAGGTCCGAACGAGGAGAGACCTGACCCAATGAACCAGTCCCGACAGCCCCAGACCGATGCCTACAGCCTGATCCTCGAAGCGATCGACGTGGGGGTGTACAAACCCGGCGACCGGCTGGTGGAAAGCGAACTGGCCGAGCGGTTCGGCGTGTCCCGCACCCCGATCCGTGAGGCGCTGCAGCGGCTCGAGACGCAGTCGCTGCTGGAACGTGACGGGCGGTCGCTGATCGTGGCCTCGCTGGACCACAACCAGATGGCCGAGCTCTATGTCGTTCGACGTGAATTGGAAGGGCTGGCGGCCCGGCTCGCCGCGCGGCATGCCACGGATGAGGAAATCAAAGTCCTGCAGGATATGGTCGAAGCCGATGACGCGCTTGTGGATGATCCCGTGGCGCTGTCCCGGGCCAACCGACGGTTCCACGAGCAGATCCACCTTGCGTCGCACAACCGCTACCTTGTGCAGCAATTGGACCTTGTCCATCGCACCATGGCTCTGATGGCAACGACTTCATTGGCCGCGCAGGGCCGCGGTGAAATCGCTCAGAGTGAGCATAAGGGGATCGTCGAGGCGATCGCGGCTCATGACGAAGAAGCCGCCGACCGGGCCTTGAAGGAACATATCTCGGTCGCGTTCATGACCCGGCTGAAGCAGGATGCAATCCGGCGCGAGAAATAGCTGCCTCATCTGGCTGCGCTTCTTCGCTGGCGTGCCCGTGCTGGGTCTTGTCCCAGAAGAACGGTCTGACCGCCAGTTCCCACAGCGCCTTGTATGCTGCTGCCACACCCAAGGGGTAGTAGAGTGCCATGGTCGGGACCCACGGCAACAGAAAGCGGCGCCCTCCGGCCACCACGCCCAAGCCTCCAACAAGGATGTTCGCGGCCTCGGCGGTCAGGAATAGGTAGACACAGGCGTTCAAGATCTGCGGCGCCAATACAGCTTCAAATGGGTTCATCAGCCCCAAAAAGGTCAGCCAGAAGACCCACAGCACCGGGGCAAGCAGGAATTGTCCGACCGTCCCCAGGAAAAAGGCTTGGACACCCAGAAAGCGCCACATCCCCAGATCGCGCATCAATGCCAGGGGCGAGCGCATGTGGACAAGGTATGTGACCATGAACCCTTTGAGCCAGCGCGAGCGTTGCTTCACCCAAGGCCAGGCGCGGAAATTGGCCTCTTCATACGTGGCGGTATTTACGATTTCGGTGCGATAGCCCGCGCGGCTGAGTCGAACCCCCAAATCCGCGTCCTCGGTCACATTGTGAGCGTCCCAGCCCCCCAATTCCAACAGCTTGTCCCTGCGGAAGAAGAACGTCGTCCCGCCCAGGGGCACCACAAGACCCAACCGTGCGATTCCGGGCAGGATCACGCGGAACCAACCGCTGTATTCGATGGTGAAGCAACGCGAGCGCCAGTTGGTGCGCGGGTTGTAGTAGTCCAGGACACCCTGCAGGCAGACCACATCATCGGGCGCGCGGGCGAATTGCTCCACCACGGTCTCGATTTGGTCTGGCAGAGGCGCATCCTCAGCATCCCAGACGCCCAAAATCTCTCCTCGGCAGAAATCCAGCGCATAGTTCATCGCCCGTGGTTTGGTGGTCAGGTTGCCAAGATCGGGCACCTCCAGCGTTCGGATCCAGCTGGGCAGGGTGGTCTGCGCAAGCGCTGACCGGGTGACGTCATCATGCTCTTCCAAGACCAGGATCACGTCCAACAGCGCCTTTGGATAGGTCAGGCGTGTCAGCCGTTGGATCAGCGCACCGGCGATTTCCCGTTCCTTGTGCAGCGGCACCAGAATGGACACGCAGGGCAGGCGGTGTTGCGCAAGCAGACCGTCTGGTTTCTCGGCCTTTTTGGGGAAGAGATACGATATCAACCCGGCCAGCCGAAGAATCAGGAAAAGGATCAGCGTTGAAACTGCTGCCCAGAACAGCAGGGATAGCCCGGCATTCGGTTGCAGACCCAGGCCCACAAGCGCGGCCAGCGCCAAGAGGGTCGGCAGGAGACGTGAACTCGCAGTCCATGAGCGGCAGCTTTGCGATAGCGGCGCCCGTGTTTCCGCCGCCTCAGCCAAAGGTTTTGCGTAATGTCGGGCAATGGCTTGGTCGATGTCATCGGGTGCGGCTAGCACCGGAAGGACTGTCTGGGCGCAATCCGCCAACCCGGACCTTATTTCATCAAAGCGGTCTGGGTAGGCTGTCGCGACCAAGAGCACGGGCCCGACTCGCAGCCACGGAATGGCGTTGTGCGTCAGCCAGAACTGCATTGGGCGCAGCGCGCAAAGGTCATCGGGTGGCGGCGTGCTTTCCAGATCGGCGATCTGCAGCCCATGTTGTTGACCCAGCGCCAACAGCACATCGCTGCGCGCGGCCATTTGCTCGCCAACCATAATTTCGCCCAGAGGAGCGTTCTGCCGCTCCTGTAGTTTCAGGGCGTGATCCAGTTGAGCGGGGGTGATCACCCCCAAGTCGATCAGGCAAGTGCCCAAAGGTTTGCGGGGGCCAATTCCGGAAACCGGGGTCGCGGGTCCGTGACCCAGAAAATTCAATTCAACCATAAGAAAACCCTGCCCGAAGTGTCGGGTCAGAGTTGCTCAATCAAGGTTAATTCCGGGTTAACGTTGACGCGGTCCGCAAACCTGCGGGATTAAGCGCGCACTTTTCGGTCGGCCATGGCCGCGGCAAACCGTTCAAAAAGGTAAAAGCTGTCTTGCGGGCCGGGCGAGGCTTCGGGGTGATACTGAACCGAATACACCGGGCGATCGGACATGCGGATGCCGCAGTTCGAGCCATCGAAGAGCGACCGGTGGGTTTCAACCACCCCGGCAGGCAACGATTGGGCGTCGACCGCAAAGCCGTGGTTCATCGAAGTGATTTCGACCTTGCCGGTTTCCAGGTCCTTGACCGGGTGGTTGGCGCCGTGGTGTCCGTGGTTCATCTTGATGGTCTTGCCGCCCAACGCCAGTGCCAGCATCTGGTGACCAAGGCAGATCCCGAAAATCGGCAGATCCGTGGTTTCAAGAATTTCCTTGATCATCGGCACAGCATAAGTGCCGGTAGCAGCCGGGTCTCCCGGGCCGTTGGACAGGAACACGCCATCAGGGTCGTGCGCCAGCACCTCAGCCGCGGTTGCGGTTGCGGGCAGTACCGTCACGTCGCAACCGGCCGAAGCCAGGCAGCGCAGGATGTTCCGTTTTGCGCCGTAGTCCAACGCGACGACCTTGTGCACGGGCGCTTCCTGACGCCGGTAGCCATCCGGCCAGGCCCAGCGCATCTCGTCCCAGCGGTAGCTCTGGGCGCAGGTCACATCCTTGGCCAGATCCATGCCCTCCAGCCCGGCGAAACCACGCGCCGCAGCAACCAGGGCTTCGATGTCGAAGTTGCCTTGCGGGTCATGGGCTAACGCGACATGCGGAGCGCCTTGCTGGCGGATCGCGCGGGTCAGCCGTCGGGTATCGACCCCACCGATGGCGATCCGGCCGCGGCGGGCCAGCCAGTCGGTCAGCCGCTCGGCCGAGCGCCAGTTCGACGGCTCGGTCGGATCCCACTTGACTACCATGCCCGCGGCGACAGGATCGGCGGTTTCGTCATCGTCGGGATTGACGCCGACATTGCCGATATGCGGGAAGGTGAAGGTCACGATCTGCCCGGCATAGGACGGGTCGGTCATGATCTCCTGATATCCGGTCATCGCGGTGTTGAAACACAGCTCGGCCACGGTTTGTCCCGTGGCGCCGAACCCGGTTCCGAAGAAGAGCGTTCCGTCGGCCAGAGCCAGACATGCGGTGGGCTTGGACGTGGCTTGATGGGCCATGGCGCGACTCTCCTATCGGGTAAATCGGCGCATAACTAAGGGGGTTGGGGTCTCGGGTCAACCCTGTTCAAATTTTGGGCTATTGTTGTTTTTCAATGATTTAGCCTTATGTGTCTCCTGTTGTGCCTCGGATTTTGTTTAGATATGTTCGGGGTTCCGTTGCCATGGGGATGGACAGAACAGATGGATATGCGAACTCGGGTGACCACTGCCCTGAAGCAAGCAATGAAGGACAAGGATGCCGAGCGTCTGTCGACGCTGCGGCTGGTCAATGCCGCGATCAAGGATCGGGACATCGCGCTGCGTGCGGTTGGAAACGAAGAGGCCAAGGGCTGTGATGACTCAGATGTTCTTGAGATTCTTGGGAAAATGAGCAAGCAGCGCAAGGAAAGCGCGCGGGCCTATGAGGAAGGTGGTCGTTTGGACCTGGCCGAGCGCGAACTGCGCGAGGTGAAGATCATCGAGGAATTCCTGCCCAAGCAGTTGGATGATGATGAGGTCGCAAAGGCCATCCAGACGGCGATCACGGCGACCGGTGCCGGGTCGATCCGGGACATGGGCAAGGTCATGGGCGAGCTCAAGGCCAACTACACAGGCCAGATGGACTTTGGAAAGGTAGGGCCGCTGGTCAAAGACCACCTGTGCGCCGCGTCGAACGGCGACTGCTGACGCACTTTATTCGGGTGCCGGTTCGCGCAGCCGCTTTACCAGATCATCATACAAGGCAATGCGTTCCTCCTCTGAGAGGAACGCGCCAATCTCGACCACCCGTCCTTCGCCCGACAGGGTCACATAGTTCGGAACCGGACCGCCGGCCTTGTGCATTTCCGGACGGGCCCAGTATCGATTGCAACTCCATTCCTGCTGCCCGGTCCGGGCGCTGTGATGGATCAGGCGTGCTTGGGTTCCGGTAAGGGTCAGTACCTCAAACACGTTTCGGGACCGATAGTTCGCCTGGATCGCAAGCCATAGGCCCGCCACCGTCAACAGAAGGAACGGCAATAGCCCCCACAGCAGAACCGATCCCAGAACTGCCAGCAGGGGTATCAGTCCAAACAGGAAAACCGATAGCACGACGGCTATCGCGCCGCGCGGTGGCAGTGAATTGTGCGGCCAAAGGCGCAATTCCTGTTCCGAGTTCGAGCTGTCGTTCCAATGGTAGGGCATATTGCAAAAATAGCGCCTGCTGATCCGGTGTCGATTGCCAATTTCAAACGACGTGTCCGACCCTCGCCCAGGACAGCGCATCCTCAAGCCGGTCGTCGCCCCAGAACACTTCGCCCCGCGTGACAAAGCTGGGCGCGCCGAATACGCCCAGGCCCACCGCCGTTTCGGTTTCAGCTTTCAACGCGGTTTCGATTTCGGGGCTGCGCGCGCGGGCTAGGACCGGCAGCGGGTCCAGCTGGCAGCGGAACAGAGCCTCGGACATGGCGGTTTCACTGCCGGCTTCGATACCGTCCTCAAACCAGATCCTGTAAAGGTTTTGGGTAAAGCTCTTGCCCCATCCTTCCCGGATTCCCAGCAGCGCGACCTGGTTGGCCAATTCGAGGTTCGAAATCGGATAGGGGGCCGGCAGCTTGGCGTGGATATGGTACTTGGCTGCCCGGCGTTCGATGTCGCGCCACATATAGGCCGACTTGACGGGTTTGCCCGCAAACGGAATGTTCTTCTGTTCAGACATGACCGCGCGCACGTCGAAAGGGCGCCAGTTAACCTGTGCCTGGTGTTCTGCGCACCAATCGTCCAGACGCATGATGGTCAGGAAACTGTAAGTGCTGCCGATGGAGTACCAGAAATCAATATCGGGCATGGTGACCTCGGAGATTGGCCGGACATGCGGCGCCCCAAGGATACCCGATTTTCAACGATATTGCGACCGCCCGCGGAATGCGATGGCCGATAGAGCGCGAACAGTAAAAGAAAAACCCCGCCGTGAAGGCGGGGTTTCCTGTTTTCGGGAAGGGATCAGTGCGCGTGGCCTTTGTCCCAGTCTTCCTGCTTGGGCAGCTGCTCGAACGTGTGCTCGGGCGGCGGCGAGGGCAGGGTCCATTCCAGCGTATCCGCGTATTCGTTCCACGGGTTCGGGCGTGTTTCCTTGGCGCCCCGGAACAGGGCGTAGAACACGATCCCGAAGAACAGCAGGAACGAAGCGAACGAGACGAACGCACCGATCGACGAGACGAAGTTCCACTGAGCGAAGGCTTCGGGATAGTCGATATACCGGCGCGGCATGCCCTGACGGCCCAGAAAGTGCTGCGGGAAGAAGGTTAGGTTTGCACCGATGAAGAACATCCAGAAGTGCACCTTGCCCCAGAACTCCGAGTACTGACGGCCCGTCATCTTCGAGAAGTAGAAGTACACCCCGGCAAAGATGGCGAAGACTGCACCCAGGCTCATCACGTAGTGGAAGTGCGCGACGACATAGTAGGTGTCGTGGTAGGCACGGTCGATACCGGCCTGCGACAGAACCACACCGGTCACACCGCCGACGGTGAACAGGAACAGAAAGCCGAAGGCGAACAGCATCGGCGTCTTGAACTCGATCGAGCCGCCCCACATGGTGGCGATCCACGAGAACACCTTGACCCCCGTCGGAACCGCGATGACCATCGTGGCCAGCATGAAGTACGCCTGCTGGCGCAGCGACATTCCGACGGTGTACATGTGGTGTGCCCACACGACGAAGCCCAGTGCGCCGATTGCGATGATCGCCCAGACCATCGGCAGATAGCCAAAGATCGGCTTGCGCGAGAAAGTGGCGATCACGTGGCTGATGATGCCGAAGCCTGGCAGGATCACGATGTACACTTCGGGGTGTCCAAAGAACCACAGGATATGCTGGTACAGGATCGGGTCACCGCCACCGGCCGGATCAAAGAAGGTGAAGCCGAAGTTGCGGTCCATCAGCAGCATGGTGATCGCGCCCGCCAGAACCGGCAGCGACAGCAGAATCAGCCACGAGGTGACGAAGATCGACCAGCTGAACAGCGGCACCTTGAACAGGGTCATGCCCGGGGCACGCATGTTCAGGAAGGTGGTGATCATGTTGATCGCGCCGAGGATCGAGGAGGCGCCCGATACGTGCACGGCAAAGATCGCCAGGTCCATGGACATGCCGCCTTCGGTCGTCGACAGCGGCGGGTACAGAACCCAGCCCACGCCCGAGCCGGCCTGGTCGTTGCCGCCGGGGGCCAGCAGCGACGCGATGCCCAGCGAGGTGCCGGCGACATACAGCCAGAAGGACAGGTTGTTCATCCGCGGGAACGCCATGTCCGGCGCACCGATCTGCAACGGCATGAAATAGTTGCCGAATCCGCCGAACAGCGCGGGGATGACCACGAAGAACATCATCAGAACACCGTGATAGGTGATCATCACGTTCCACAGGTGTCCGTTGGGCGTGCAGGGATCGGCCATGAAGCCTTCCAGGCACATGTACTGAACGCCCGGATGCATCAGTTCAAGCCGCATGTAGATGGTCATCGCGACCGAGATGAACCCGGCAAAGGCCGAGAAGATCAGGTATAGGATCCCGATATCCTTGTGGTTGGTCGACATGAACCACCGGGTAAAGAACCCGCGCTGGTCTTCATGATCGTGACCATGAATGGCTGCGTCTGCCATTTAGGTGCCTCCTGTTGCAAATAGACCGCGCAGCCGGACCTCTCCGGCGCGCGGGATTCCTGCTGGTTTTAGAATGCAAGGGGGCGGCCTTCAATGGCCGAGTTTGATCTGGATCAAGATTAATTGTCGCGGGGCAGGAGGACACCCGTGCGATTTCAGCCTTGGATGACCGGTATCTGGGGATGATCAGGCGAATTGCAAGGACAGGGGCTTCGCAAGGGCGGAATCACGCCTTGACCCGCTGCGGGCTTGGACGCAGAACAGCACGCAGCCCCTTTGTCGGAGACCCACCATGACCGCTTATGATCCCGAAAACATCTTTGCCAAGATCCTGCGGGGCGAGATCCCCTCGACCCGCGTCTACGAGGATGAGGACACGCTGGCTTTCATGGATATCATGCCGCGCGCGGACGGACACCTCCTGGTGATCCCGAAGACGCCTTGCCGCAACGTGCTGGATGCCACACCCGAGCAATTGGCCGCAGTCATGACCACGGTTCAGAAACTGGCGCGTGCGGTCATGCGCGCCTTTGACGCCGAAGGGGTGACCATCCAGCAGTTCAACGAGGCGGCCGGAGGGCAGGAGGTGTTTCACCTGCATTTCCATGTCCTGCCCCGGCACGAGGGCGTCTCTCTGCGCCCGCCCGGCAAGATGGGCGATTTCGACGAGATCGCCAAACACGCCGAGCGCATCAGGGCTGCGCTGGCGTGACGGGTGGGGGAGCCTGATGCGCCCCTGAACAGGCATCGTGATCCCCAAACGCCTGCAAGACTGAGCAGACGTGGTCGTGCTGCCCGTCGCAGGCGGCTGCGATCCGGGCAAGCTCGGTCTCGAGCCGACGCAGCTTTGCAATCCGATCCTGCAGGTCCGTCAGCTGCCGCTCGGCGATTTCGTGCGCCCGGTTCAGATCGGCGCCTTGGGCGCCTTCCAATGACAGCAGGGCCTCGACATCGGCCAATGGCAGTCCAAGATCGCGGGTGTGTTTGACAAAGTGCAGCCGCTCGAGCGCGGCGCGGTCATAACGCCTTTGGTTGCCAGCGGTCCGTTCCGGCGGTGGCAGCAGGTCCCTTTCTTCGTAAAACCGGATCGTGGCGACTTTGACGCCTGTGAGCCGGGACAAATCCCCGATCGAGAACACTTTCTGCAATCCTCCCTTGAACCTCTAGTCACTAGAGGAATTAGGTATGGACCATGACCCAGACAAGGACACTACATCATGGCGCATGATCATTCCCACGCCGGACACAAACACCACGCCCAAATCGACGCCGATGCCGGAGACGCGCGGGTGGCATGGGCCATCGCGGTCAACATGTTTCTGACGCTGGCACAGGTGGTCGGCGGAATCTTTTCGGGGTCGCTGGCGCTCATCGCTGACGCGCTGCACAATTTTTCCGACGCGATTGCACTGATCATCGCGTTCTTTGCCCGCAAGATCGCGCGACGCCCAGCCGACCCGCGCATGAGCTTCGGATACGGTCGGGCCGAAGTTGTCGCGGCGCTGGTCAACTATACCACACTGTTCGTCATCGCCGCGTACCTGATGTACGAAGGGGTGGCCCGGTTCTTTCAGCCCGAGCCGATTGACGGCTGGCTTGTGGTCTGGATAGCCATGCTGGCGTTGGTGGTGGATCTGATCACCGCGCTTTTGACCTATAGCATGGCCAAAACCAGCATGAATATCCGCGCGGCTTTTTTGCACAACGTTGCTGATGCGCTGGGATCGGTTGCAGTGATCGTGGCCGGGGTGGCTGTGATCCTGTTCAACTGGACCTGGGTCGACCCGGCCGTCACCATTCTGATTTCGCTGTACATCCTTTGGCATGTCCAAAGCGAAATCGGAGGAACGATCCGTGTTCTCATGCTTGGCGCGCCGCCCGATCTGGACCCCGAGGAGGTCGCCTCGGCCATTGAGGCAACGGACGGCGTGCGCGAGGTTCACCATGTCCACTTGTGGAGCATGCAGGAAAACCAGCCCGCTCTTACCGCGCATCTGGTGGTCGAAGACTGCGCCTGGTCGCAGGCTGAACAGGTGCGCGGTCTGGTGAAACAGGCAATGCGCGACAGTTTTGGGATCGGCCACCTGACGCTTGAGGTGGAAATGGCCGCTCGGTCCTGCCCAAAGACCATGCGGTTCGGCCATGCCGCGGACCAATCAGGCGAAAACTGAGGCCCCAAAAACGAGAATTGCCGTTCCGATATGGGGTCGGAACGGCAGACTCGTAACCAAACACTTGATCGATTTTCGCGGGCTGGCCGCGATCACCGGTTAACATACCACTCACTCTTGAACGGTATATTCATGATACCTCAAACTGCGGCTGTTGTGTGGAAGGAAGAAGGAGATTCCCTAAATTTTAAGGCAATTCGCGGCAATCTTCGGAAATTTGCGACCGTATTGAGAAACAGAAGAAGCCTGCATCGAGGATTGTCGTTCCGCAGGGTCAGATTCTGCGATTCGAGAACATGGTCGATGCGTGGGGGTCAGACCACCTCGGGGCCAAAAGCGTCAGTAAAGGTTTTGCGCAGAGCCACATCGACATCGGCCATTGTCACCGGCAATCCCAGATCCACCAACGAAGTCACGCCGAACTCCCGGATGCCGCAGGGAACGATGCCCGAAAAATGCTCCAGGTCCGGTTCCACGTTTATCGAGATGCCGTGGAAGCTGATCCATTTCCGCAAGCGGATGCCGATCGCAGCGATCTTGTCCTCGGCCGGTTCGCCACTGACGGTCAGCGGCTTGTCCTTGCGCGGCACCCACACACCGACACGGCCTTCGCGGATTTCTCCGTGGACGTTGAACTCGGCCAGTGCCGAGATCACCCAGGTTTCCAGCTGTTTGACAAAGCGGCGGACATCATGGCCGCGCTTTCCGACATCCAGCATGACATAGACGACCCGCTGGCCAGGTCCGTGATAGGTGTATTCGCCCCCGCGCTTGCTGGCATAGACCGGGAATCGATCCGGGTCGGTCAGGTCTTGGGGTTTGGCTGATGTTCCGGCCGTATAGAGCGGCGGATGCTCCAAGAACCAGATGCACTCGTCCGCGGTTCCGGCCGCAATCTCGGCCACCCGCGCCTCCATGAAGGCGACGGCGGTGTCATAGTCGGTCAGTCCGTCGGTGATCTTCCATTCCATGCGCGCCTCATAGCCGTCCTGCTGTCCAAGCGAAAGAGGTTAGGCGGCCTCGGCCCGGCATCGCTGCAGGACCTGAGCGTAGGTCTCGGTGCCCTGCGCACCCGCCAGCAGGTACTTGCCGCCAAAAACCATTGCCGGAACTCCGGTGATGCCTCGGCTGGTCCAGAATTGTTGCTTTTGCCTTACCGGGCCTGCATGCGCGCCCGATTCCAACGCCGCGCGGGCGGCGTCTGGGTCGAGGCCAGCCGTCTGAGCGGCATCCAGCAACACCTCAACTTTCGAAACATCCCGCTGATCTGTGAAATAGGCCTTGAACAAGGCCAGCTTCAGCGGGTGTTGCCTGCCTTGCGTTTCGGCCCAGTCCAGAAGTTGATGCGCAGCAAAGGTGTTCACTATACGGCTGTCATCATTGAAATTGAACGTGAAACCCAAATCTGCACCGAGCGCTGTCAACCGGTCTCGAGCCTGCTGGCTCTGCTCGGCGGTCGAGCCGTACTTTTCCATGATGTGCTCTCGCAGGCTCTGGCCGTCCGGCCCCATAGTGGGGTTCAGCTCGAACGGGTGCCACCGGAGCTGCGCCATCACGTTCTCCTGCTCCAGCGCCAGATCAAGCTGACGAAACCCGACGATGCACCACGGGCATACGACATCGGATACGATGTCGATTTGGATGACGGGGCGGGGATCGGGTGTGGGCATCGTATGCTCCTGCTGCGATGTGGCATCGGGTTTCGTGACCCCACAGATATGGTTGCGGGCCGGGAATTCCAATGCGGTTGCTTTTGCCTCTTCACATCCTTTTGCCAAGCGTCTATACGCCGCCTACCAAGTCACAGGCAGTGCGGCCGTGGCGGAATTGGTAGACGCGCAGCGTTGAGGTCGCTGTGGGGTAACACCCGTGGAAGTTCGAGTCTTCTCGGCCGCACCATTTTCTTCCTTGTCAATTCACCCGTCGTTCCGTTTTGGGCGAGGGGCGGCATTGTGGCTAATCGCGAATTCTTGCGAGCGGTTTCAGCACGCCAAACACGGGCACTTGATTCCGCTGTTAATTCGAATATCCATGAATTATGGAAAAAGTGATTCCCGACCGCCTGTCCACCTTGGGTCATCCGTCTCGGTTGGCCGTTTTTCGGCTGTTGATGCGCCGGTATCCCGATCGCATACCCGCGACCGAGATTGCCATCGCGTTGGACCTCAAGCCGAATACGCTGTCCAACTACGTGAATGCGCTGATGCAGGCGGGACTTGTGACGCAGGAAAGGGTCGGGACGTCCTTACGCTACTCGGTGGATATGAAAGCCGTGCGGGAGACGTTCGATTACCTTCTGCTGGATTGCTGCCGTGGGCGTCCGGAACTCTGCGCGCCCAGTCCGCTCAACGGCGTTGACGCGCATGCGGCCAATGCCGCGCGTACCTACAACGTTTTGTTCATATGCACCGGGAATTCCGCGCGCTCGATTTTCGCCGAGGCCCTTTTGAAGCAGCTTGGCGGCGACCGGTTCCACGTGTTTTCCGCCGGTACACGTCCTCAGTCCCAGTTGAACCCAGCGGCGCTTGAGGTGCTGCGGCAGAATGGGCACGACATCTCGGACCTGCGCGCCAAGAATGTAGGCGAGTTCCAGGCCCCGGGCGCGCCGAAATTCGATTTCGTGTTCACCGTATGCAATCAGGCTGCGAACGAAGATTGCCCCGCCTGGCCCGGGCAGCCGATCAGCGCGCACTGGGGTATGCCCGATCCGGTGAAGGCCGAGGGGACAGAGGCCCAAAAAAGCCTTGCCTTCCAGCAGGCCTACGGCGCGTTGCGCAACCGGATCCTGACCTTTTCCTCGCTGCCGTTCGAAACCCTTGACCGCATGTCCCTTCAGAAGGCCGTGGATGACATCGGCCAGATCCATACCGGAGAAATCGCATGACCGTTTATGCTCTCAACGGCCTTGGCCGCATCGGCAAGCTGGCCTTGAAACCCCTGCTTGAGAAAGGCGCGCAGATCGCCTGGATCAACGACGCGGTGGGCGACCCGGCCATGCACGCACATCTGCTGGAGTTCGACACCGTGCATGGCCGCTGGGACGCCGAGTTCCGCCATGATGAAAGCTCGGTCACCATCGACGGCGTGCGGCTGCCCTTCATCGGAACCCGCAACCTGTCGGAGCTGCCGCTTGAGGGCGTCGACGTCGTCATCGACTGCACCGGGGTCTTCAAGACCGATGCAAAGCTGGCCCTTTACTTTGACGCCGGTGTGAAAAAGGTGGTGGTCTCGGCTCCGGTCAAGGATGGCGATGCGGCCAATATCGTCTTTGGCGTGAACGAAGGCACCTATGACCCGGCCCGCCACCGCATCGTGACCGCGGCCAGTTGCACCACGAACTGCCTGGCCCCGGTGGTCAAGGTCATCCACGAGAGCCTGGGCATCCGGCACGGCTCGATCACCACGATTCATGACGTGACCAACACGCAGACGATCGTGGACCGTCCGGCCAAGGACCTGCGCCGTGCCCGGTCGGCGCTGAACTCGCTGATCCCCACGACCACCGGCAGCGCCACGGCGATCACCCTGATCTATCCCGAACTGACGGGGCGGCTGAACGGGCATGCGGTGCGGGTGCCGCTGCTGAATGCCTCGCTGACCGATTGCGTGTTCGAGGTTGAACGCGAAACGACGGCCGAAGAGGTGAACGCCATGTTCAAGGCCGCGGCCGAGGGGCCTCTGGCCGGCATTTTGGGCTATGAGGAGCGTCCTCTGGTCTCGACCGACTATACCAATGACACCCGGTCCAGCATCGTGGATGCACCCTCGACCATGGTGGTGAACGGAACGCAGGTAAAGGTCTATGCCTGGTACGACAACGAGATGGGCTACGCGCACCGTCTGGTGGATGTCGCGATGATGGTCGGGGTATCGCTTTGACAAGCGCTTCCCAGCGTCCGGACGGGTTGTCGGCCTATATGGCCGTCACGGCTGCCTATTGGGCCTTCATGCTGACCGACGGCGCCCTGCGGATGCTGGTGCTGCTGCATTTTCACACGCTGGGCTTTTCACCGGTTCAGCTGGCCTATCTGTTCGTGCTGTACGAGATCGCCGGGATGGTCACCAATCTGGCCGCCGGGTGGATCGCCGCGCGGTTCGGGCTGACCGCGACCCTGTATGCGGGGCTGACGATACAGGTGCTGGCATTGCTGGCGCTGGCGCAGTTGGATCCGGGCTGGACCATCGGTGCGTCCGTCGCCTTCGTGATGGTCGTGCAGGGCGCCAGCGGCGTGGCCAAGGACCTGACCAAGATGTCGTCGAAATCGGCGGTCAAGCTGTTGGCCCCCACCGAAGGCGGCGGGTTGTTCCGCTGGGTCGCGGTGCTGACCGGGTCGAAGAACGCGGTCAAGGGGCTGGGCTTCCTGCTGGGGGCGGCCTTGTTGGCCGGGCTCGGCTTCACGGGCGCCGTGCTGGGCATGGCGGGGGTTTTGTTCCTGATCCTGGTGGCGGTGCTGCTGGCGATGCCGCCGGGGCTGCCCAAGGGCCGCAAGGGCGCGAAGTTTTCCGAGGTCTTCTCAAAATCGGCAAATGTGAACTGGCTGTCCGCGGCGCGGGTCTTCCTGTTCGGGGCGCGCGACGTCTGGTTTGTCGTCGGCATCCCGATCTATTTCTACGCCGTGCTGTCGGATGGCAGCGAAGCGGGCAACCGCTCGGCCTTTTTTCTGATCGGCGGGTTCATGGCCTTGTGGATCATTCTGTACGGCATTGTTCAGGCTGCGGCCCCGCGCCTGCTGCGGGCAGGGTCGCGGGATGAGGCCGACCTGGTCGCGGCGGCGCGCAGTTGGGCCTGGGGGCTGGCCTGCGTGCCGGCCGTCCTGACGGTGGCCGCGCTGATGTCCTCTGGTCCGGCGCCGTGGCTGACGCTGACGCTGGTAGGTGGCCTGCTGGCCTTTGGCGCGGTCTTTGCGGTGAATTCCTCGCTGCATTCCTATCTGATCCTGGCCTTCACCCGGGCCGAGCGGGTGACGATGGATGTGGGCTTCTACTACATGGCCAATGCGGGCGGGCGGCTGTTGGGCACGCTGCTGTCCGGGCTGACCTATCAATGGGGCGGGTTGCCCTTGATGCTGGGGACGGCGGCCGCCATGGTCTCGCTGTCCGCCGTGGCGGCGGGGCGCTTGCAGCCCCAAACAACTTCGGAGATCTCGGCATGAGCGTATTTGAACGGTATCTGTCCCTGTGGATCGCGCTGGCCATGGCCGCTGGGATCGCCATCGGCTCGTTCGCGCCGGGTTTGGTTCAGGCCATCGCGGCGGCCGAGGTGGCCAATGTCAACCTGGTGGTGGCGGTGCTGATCTGGGCCATGGTCTATCCGATGATGGTAGGGGTGGACCCAGGCAGCCTGCGCGACGTGGTGAAACAGCCCAAAGGGCTGGCGATCACCCTGGTGGTCAACTGGCTGATCAAGCCCTTTACCATGGCGGCGCTGGGCGTGCTGTTCTTCGAATACGTCTTCGCCGACCTGATCGCGCCCGCCGATGCCCAGCAATATATCGCGGGGCTGATCCTGCTGGGTGCGGCACCCTGCACGGCAATGGTGTTCGTCTGGTCGCATCTGACCAAGGGGGACGAGAACTATACCCTGCTGCAGGTGTCGGTGAATGATATTGTCATGGTCTTTGCCTTCGCTCCGATCGTGGCCTTCCTGCTGGGCGTGACCGACATTTCCGTTCCCTGGCAGACGCTGGTCCTGTCGGTTGTCCTGTTCGTGGCACTGCCCCTGGCGGCGGGTGTCTGGACGCGCAACCGGCTGGGCTCGGCCGAGCGGATCGAGGCGTTCCGCGACCGGGTCAAGCCGTGGGGCGTTGTCGGCCTGATTGCCACCGTCGTCATCCTGTTCGGCCTGCAGGGGCAGGTGATCCTGGACCGCCCGATGGTTATCGCGCTGATCGCCGTCCCGATCCTGATCCAGTCCTACGGGATCTTTGCAGTGGCCTATACGGCGGCCTTTGCCCTGCGCGTGCCGCACCGGATTGCGGCGCCCTGCGCACTGATTGGCACGTCGAACTTCTTTGAACTGGCGGTGGCCGTCGCCATCAGCCTGTTCGGCCTAAATTCGGGTGCGGCTCTGGCCACGGTGGTGGGTGTTCTGGTCGAGGTGCCGGTGATGCTTTCGCTGGTGGCTTTCGCCAACCGGACGCGCGGCAGTTTTGCCGAGCGCTCGGAACAATCTCCAGAGGACGTCCGGGCCTAGCAATCCGACGGTGGATATCCGGCGTCAAACAGTGGTAGACGCCTAGCGCGGACCCGGCTTGGCCGGGCGCCGCAGATTTGTCTGGGCCACAAAAAGGAACGTGCACTGATGGCGGGGTCTCAATCTCGGGCACTTGCTGATCGCAGCGAAGTCACTCGCGCTGCGCGCTTGTCGGTTGCGCCGATGATGGATTGGACCGATCGGCACTGTCGGTATCTGCATCGTTTGCTCAGTGCTGAAACGCTGTTGTACACGGAAATGGTGACGGCCCCTGCTCTGGTACGGGGTGGAGCGCTGCATCTTCTGGACCACAGCCCCGAGGAACATCCCGTCGCTTTGCAATTGGGCGGATCTGACCCGCAGGAGCTGGCTCAGGCGGCCGCATTGGGGGCTGAGGCAGGGTATGACGAGATCAACCTGAACTGTGGCTGTCCGTCAGACCGGGTTCAATCGGGAACGTTTGGGGCCGTCCTGATGAAAGAGGCGGGCCGGGTCGCCGAATGCGTGGCCTCCATGCGGGAAGTTGTAGATGTCGATGTCACGGTCAAATGTCGGATCGGCGTGGATGACCAAAACCCCGAGGACGTATTGCCCGAGTTTCTGGATCGGATTCGCGCCGCCGGCTGTCAGCGCGTGACGATCCACGCCCGCAAGGCTTGGCTTCAGGGGCTTAGCCCCAAAGAAAACAGGGATATACCGCCGCTGGACTACGATCTGGTTCACCGGATGAAAGCAGATTTTCCAGATCTCCACATCTCGATCAACGGAGGCATCACGACACTGGCCGAAGCCCAGGTGCATCTGGACGCCGGACTGGACGGGGTGATGATCGGCCGGGCTGCTTATCATCAGCCAACCGATATTCTGGCCGATGCCGACCCGCTGATCTACGGGTCGGGGCAAAAGGCGGATCCGGTTGAAGTCGTGATGAAAATGCTGCCCTATATCGATCGGCATCTTGCCGGCGGGGGGCGGTTGCACCAGATCACCCGACATATGCTGGGATTGTTCGCAGGACGCCCGGGTGCTCGTGGTTGGAGGCGCGCTTTGTCCGAAGGCGCGGTCAAAGACCATGCCGGACCCGAGGTGGTTCTGGGCGCGCTGTCCCGCGTGACACCGGATGCCGAGGCGGCGCAGGTAGTTTAAGACGGCCCAAGGGCCGGGGACCAAGGGGGACGGATGCCCGATACGATGTTGCTGGCCCAGATGCTGGGCCTTTTGCTTGTGATCGGCGCGCTGGCCGGTGTTTTGGCTGGCCTTTTGGGAGTCGGTGGCGGGATCGTTCTGGTGCCGGCCTTCTTCTACGCTTTTCAAACGCTGGGATATGGTGGCCCGCAGCTGATGCAGCTGTGTCTTGCGACGTCACTTGCCACGATCATCGTGACTTCGGTTCGTTCGGTGCTGAGTCACAACAAGAAAGGCGCCGTCGATTGGGATATTCTACGCGGTTGGGGTCCGGGTATCGCAGTCGGTGCGATTGTTGGCGTACTGGTCGCCTCGGCCCTGCGCACGGAAGCGTTGCAGGCGCTGTTCGGTATCCTTGGAATGGTGATTGGCGCTTATCTGGGACTTGGCAAGTCCGAATGGCGATTGGGTGATGCCATGCCCGGCGGGCTGAAGCGGTTGGTGATTTCGCCGTTGGTCGGGTTTCTGTCGGTGCTGATGGGAATTGGCGGCGGCAGCTTTGGGGTGCCTCTGATGAGCCTCTACAACACACCGATCCATCGGGCCGTTGCGACGGCCGCGGGGTTTGGCGTGATCATCGCCGTACCCTCGGTACTGGGCTTTCTGTTTCTGCCGATCGCAGCTGAACACCGTCCGCCGCTGACAATCGGCGCCGTCAATCTTGTGGCCTTTGGTGTGGTTGTTGCGATGACGATGATCACCGCGCCCTGGGGGGTGAAACTGGCCCATGCGATGGACCCCAAGCCGCTCAAACGGGTGTTTGCCGTGTTCCTCACGCTGGTGGCCCTGAATATGCTGCGCAAGGCAGTAGGGTGGTAAGGCATTTCTGGTCGCGGGGTTGGGAAGTATTCCCCTACGACCAGCCCATAGCAGACTGGGTGGCCCACGCCCTACCACTGGCGCAGCAGGCCGCCAGTGACCCAGCCCACCGGCAGTGGTTGGATTGCGAAGGCACCTGGTTCATCGGCGTCGATGCTCTGCCCAATGACGGGGCAGGGCGTGTCGTCGCCTCAGCTCCGTTGAGCGGGCAGGCTGTCGCGTTTCTGGTTGAACACTATGGTTCGATCGAATTGCACAAGGGGCAGGTCTCGGTCGTCTATCCCGGCTATCCGCGCCCGCGCAGGGGCGAGAACGAGGCGGCGGCCCGATACCGGGCCAAGCGCGACGCGGCGCATGTGGATGGCCTGAAACCCGGCGGCCCGGACCGTCGGCGCAAGATCGACGAACCTCACGCATGGGTCCTGGGTATCCCACTGACACAGGCGAGCGCAGATGCTGCGCCTCTGGTTGTTTGGGATGGCAGCCACAGGACCATGGGCGCGGCATTCCGGGCTGCGTTGGCCGGTGTTCCTCGCGCTCAGTGGGCGCAGACCGATATCACCGAGGCCTATCAGGCTGCTCGTCGCGAAGTGTTCGAAACCTGCCCGCGTATCGAAGTGTCGGCTTCGCCCGGCGAAACCTACGTGTTGCATCGCCATTGCCTGCATGGGGTCGCGCCTTGGGGGGCAGGGGCAACGGCGGGGCCGGACGGACGGATGATTGCCTATTTCCGGCCCGAGCTGCCGGGCGGTGTGGCCGAATGGATCGAATCCCCGTAACCTTCTGCCATTCTTTGGCTTTGGAGGCTCAAAATGATTACGGTCCACAAGAATTCCGACGGTGCATTGATCGAAATCGAATTGTCGGGCGAAGTAACAAGCGCCGATTACACAAGCACTTTGGTTCCCGCAATCGAGGCTGCGCTGGCGGAACATGACGCCGTCCGCCTCCTGGTAATCGTCGGCCCCGAGTTCAAAGGCTATGATCTGGGCGCTGCTTGGGAAGATACCAAGCTGGGCCTAAGCCATTGGCGCGGGTTCGATCGCGCCGCGGTCGTCGCAGACAAGGGCTGGGTCCAGACCAGCGTGCGCCTGGCTGCGCCGCTGATGCCCTGTCCGGTGCAGGTGTTCGAGCTGGCCGAGCTGGAAGAAGCGCGCCGCTGGATCCGTGAATCCCTGGGCGCGATCCACATTGTGGATTTGGGCGGGCCATGCGTGCAGGTCAGCCTTATGGGTAAGCTGGACCCCGAAGAATACGAAAAGGCCGAAGCCGATTTGGATGCCATCCTGGGTGACAGGGATGCGTTCCGGTTGCTGATCGATCTGAGGGAGTTCGATGGCTGGCAAGGGCTGACCGCTCTGGCCGCGCATTTCCGTCTGGCCCGCGGTCACGTGGGAATGCTGGATCGGGCAGCCATCGTCGGCGACAAGGCATGGCAGAACATCGCGCAGCGCGTGGGTGGCCACATTCTGGGTACACGTACCCAGTTTTTTCCGTCCGAAGAGATTGAAAACGCCAAAGCGTGGCTGGCTGCCGGATGACGGTGGCGCGCGGCCCGAATGATTGGGCCGCGCTGCGCGTCCGGGGGTAAATCCTGGATTGACACCTGACGCTGTCGCGGGCCGGTCCAACTTGTTACGTTACGTCCTTTTCGCCCAGCCGCGGGGCGCGAAAGCATTGTAACTGTTGAGTCTCTCCGGCTAATTTGTCTAATTGGTAAAAAAATTGAAGCGCGACGGCAGGTTTTCCCCCTTTCTCAAAAGCCTGACTCCGGTATGCGCAAATCGTCGCTGCGGGCCGCCACTCACTCACGCATAGTCATACGGCTCGATCCCCCTTTTCCCGAGCTCTCGACCGGCCCGCAGCGACGCAGATTTATTCAGGAAGGCTCGTATGCGGCTGATCAAGTTTTTGAAAAGAAAATCCATGACCAGTGCGGCTGTCGAAGTTGATTTCCACGATTCTACTCTTCGACGCGCGCAGACCAGCAAGTCGGAAATCACCCGTTTGTTCCGCAGTGAATTGAAGGCCGGGAAACGGTCCGGTGTGAAGACATGCGCAGACACTGCGAAAGATGAAAAAGACGGTCGGAAGACCGACAAAGCCCTTTGAAAGTCAGGATTTGTCCAGACGGGCCGCGCGACCACCCCGTCTCTTGGCCAAGCGAGGCTTGCGGGCAGGCAGGTCATTCATGATTTCGGCGCGTTCCGAGCTGTCCATTTTCGACCAGCGCGTGATTTCGTCGATGGTGCGATAGCAGCCGGTGCAGATACGCTCGGTCGGATGCACGACGCAGATCTGGACACAGGGGCTTTCGACCTCGTTCCTTTTCCAAATCATGTTCGTCATCGCCGGTCTCCGGGCTCGTTAAAGAAAGCGCAGCCTGTCCAGCGCTCCTTGCAGGATATAACCCGCCGCGACGTGGTCGATAACCTGTCCGCGACGTTTTCGTGTCGTATCCGCCTCCAAAAGTGCCTTTTCTGCCGCAACTGTGCTCAGACGCTCGTCCCAGAACCCGATCGGGATGTCGGTCAGTTGGGACAGGTTGCGGGCAAACGCGCGGGTTGATTGGCACCTTGGACCCTCGGATCCGTCCATATTCATGGGCAGGCCAAGAACGATCCCTACGATCTCGCGGTCGGCAGCGATTTCCAGAATCCGGGCAGAGTCCAGCTTGAATTTCTTGCGGCGCACGGTCTCAAGTGGGCTGGCTACGCCGCGCATGCGGTCGGAAACAGCCACGCCGATCGTCTTTTCGCCCAGATCCAGACCCATCAACGCCTGCATCGGGGGCAGTGCGGCTGCGAAATCATCGAACACGTCCTGGATCATTGCGACAGGCCAGCCTGCTGCGCGGCCGAGTTGATCAGTTCAAGCGCGGCAGGGTCTTCGGCAAACTTGGTCGCGGCTTCATCCCGGATCGCGGCGGCCTGCTCGGTTTCTCCCAGCACCCCCAGCGCCGAGATCAGTCGGGCCCATTCCTGCGGAGAACCACCTTCGGTCGCCAGCCGGTCCGATAATCCGTCAACCATGCCGCGGATCATCTCCTGACGCTCCTCGGGCGTCATTTCTGCCGCGGCTTCCATATCCGACTGGCTGGGGCCCGCACCTGCCGGAGCAGCTGCCATTTCGGGCGCGTTGAAGACGCCGGCGCGCCAGGCAAGTTCGTCGATCTGGGCGCGAATGGCGTTGGCCCAAGGCGCCCCCGGTGGCGACGTGCGCAGCGTGTCCATCCAGACGCGATAGGCCTGGTCCGGCCGTCCGATCTGCAGCAGCATCTGGCCCCAGTAATAGCGCGCCGGTCCCGATTGCGGGTCGCGTTCCAGTGCCTGACGCAAGGCCGCTTCGGCTTCGGGCGAGACATAGCCCCCCGCCGCGAGGATCAGCATTTCTGCCAGGTTAGAATAGGCGTCCGCCGGGGCCTCGTCCCCCATCAATTCGATTGCACGGCGCTGGGCTGCATAACCGGCCTGAAAATTACCCGCGTTGGTTTCGTGCTGCGCCAATAGAATGTGACCCTGAAGATCGTCCGGTCGGTCTGCCACGGTCGTGCGCAGCTGGTTCAGAAGGTTGGCATAGCTGTCTTCAAGCTGAGGCGCTTCGACGGGCGGGGCCATCTGCTCGGCCTCTTCCTGGCCGGGCCTGCTCTCACGCAGTTCGGCGGCCATCTCCATGCGCGCTGAAAGCGGCTGATCAGGGTATCCGGCGGCACCCAGTTGGCGGTACAGAGCAAACGCTCCGCCGATCAGAACCAGGGCAACGAACCCGATGGCGGCCAACCGAACAGTGGTCGATGGCCCGGTCGTCGCGTCACCGGTACGGATTTGCGCGTCGGCGGCCAGTATACGGCGCGAAATCTCGGTCCGAACCCGCTCGGCGTCGGCCTTGGCGATCACTCCGCGGGCCAGATCGCGATCAACGCTGGCCAGTTGTTCCTTGTAAACCCGCAGATCGTAGGCCGCCGGATGTTCCTGTCGCCGGCGGGTTCGGGTCAGGCCAAAGGCCAGAAATGCGGTGATCGACAGCGCAAAGAGCAGAAGCAGAACCCAGAATGTCATGATCTCTCCGGAATTGTTGCCCTCACTTAGACCTGCGCGCGCCCGGAAAAAAGGGACAAATGGCCGCGAATGGCCTACATGTCGCAATAGTGCGATATTGCGGCGCTGTACGGCAGGGGTAATCTGTCGCCGCACGGCATATCTTCGGCCAATCACGAACCGGACGGATTCGCTCATGAAACACTATTCAGCCTTTGCCGTAGCGCGAGAGGCGCTGCGCTATCACACCGGATGGGAGCGCGCCTGGCGTTCGCCAGAACCCAAGAAACGGTATGACGTGATCATCGTCGGTGCCGGCGGACACGGTTTGGCGACGGCGTATTATCTGGGCAAGAATTACGGTATCCAGAACGTCGCAGTGATCGAAAAGGGCTGGCTGGGCGGCGGCAATACCGGGCGGAACACGACCATCATCCGCTCGAACTATCTGCAGGACCCGTCGGCGGCGATATACGAAAAATCGCGCAGCTTGTACGAGGATCTGAGCCAGGATCTGAACTACAACGTGATGTTCAGCCCGCGCGGCGTGATGATGCTGGCGCAAACCCAGCACGAAGTGCGCGGCTATCAGCGTACGGCGCATGCCAACGCCCTGCAGGGGGTCAAGACCGAATGGATCGAGCCCGAGCGCGTAAAGCAGCTGGTCCCGATCATCAACATCGACGGCCCGCGCTATCCGGTCCTTGGTGCGCTGTGGCAAGAACGCGGAGGCACCGCACGCCACGATGCGGTGGCTTGGGGCTATGCGCGTGCCTGTTCGAATATGGGTATGGACATCATCCAGCAGTGTGAGGTCACGGGCGTCCGGTCTGAGAACGGTCGCGTCACAGGGGTCGAGACGACTAAGGGCGCCATCGAATGTGACAAGTTGGGCATCGTTGTCGCGGGCCATTCGGGCCAACTGGCCGAGATGGCGGGCTTCCGCCTTCCGGTCGAGGCGCTGGCCCTGCAGGCGCTGGTGTCCGAGCCGATCAAGCCCTGCATGGACGTGGTGGTGATGGCCAACACCGTACACGGCTACATGTCGCAATCCGACAAGGGCGAGATGGTGATCGGGGGTGGCACCGACGGGTTCAACAACTACACCCAGCGCGGTTCGTTCCACCATATCGAGGAAACCGTCCGCGCCCTGGTCGAGACCTTCCCGATGATCTCGCGCCTCAAGATGCTGCGGCAATGGGGTGGGATCGTCGACATGACCGGCGACCGTTCGCCCATCCTGTCCAAGACGCCCTTGGGCGGTTGTTTCATCAACTGCGGTTGGGGGACCGGCGGGTTCAAGGCCATCCCGGGCTCGGGCTGGGGCATGGCGCAGCTGATGGCCACCGGGCATTCCCCGTTGACCGAGGCGTTCTCGCTGGACCGGTTCAAAGAGGGCCGCTTCATCGACGAAAGCGTCGCCGCCGGGGTCGCGCACTGATGTCAGTCGCCCCAATGTGCTCCGTGAATGGTTTCGGAACTGTTCGCCCTGTCGGATCTTGGTTTGATCGTTTTCCTTTCTTCCGATCGGAAAATGACGAAGGCGATCAGTCCAAAAACGGCAAGCGTGCCAGCAACGGTCAAAACAATGGTCAAAATATCCATGCGCTAAATCTGGGCGTGTGGTCCCTATTTTTCAAGCGAGGAGTGGCATCATGCTGATCCTGAGTTGCCCCTATTGCGGCGTCGACGCCGAAGAGACCGAACTGACTGCCGGCGGCGAAGCGCATATGAAACGCTTCGGTCCCGGCTCGACGGACGAAGAGTTCCATGACTATCTGTTCATGCGCGAAAACCCCAAGGGCGTGCACTTCGAACGCTGGCGGCACAGCAACGGCTGCGGCAAGTGGTTTCATGTCGCGCGGTGCACCGCGACGCTTGAGGTGTTCGGCACCTATTCGGCCCAGGTCACCGAGCCGCCAAAGGAAATCCGCGATGCGATTTCGGCCAAACGGCCGGGTTGGACGTGGAGAGAGTTCTCCTGATGCTTCGTCTTTTTAAGAACACATCTGCCGGAGGCCCTGACGCCTCCACTTGCGAAAGGTCCGCAAAATGAGCACCCGTCTCGCAAATCAAGGTCGCCTGATCGACAGGTCGAAACCGGTCACGTTTTCATTCAACGGTACCTCTATGCAGGGCTATCAGGGCGACACGCTGGCCTCAGCCCTGCTGGCTAACGACCAGATGATGGTCGGCCGGTCCTTCAAATACCACCGTCCGCGCGGCGTCGTCGCCAGCGGTGCCGAGGAGCCCAACGCTCTGGTCGGTCTAGGGCAGGGCAACCGGTTCGAGCCGAACCAGCGCGCCACCACGACCGAGCTGTTCAACGGCCTGACCGCGATCTCGCAAAACCACTGGCCCAGTCTGGAGTATGACATCGGCGCGGTGAACACGGCGCTGGCACGGTTCCTGCCGGCGGGGTTCTACTACAAGACGTTCATCCACCCCAAACCGTTCTGGAAACATGTGTACGAGCCGTTCATCCGCCAGTCGGCCGGTTTGGGCAAGGCGCCTGACAAGGACAGCCGCGACGCGGACACGTATGAACATTTCTATGGCTTCACCGACGTTCTGGTGATCGGCGGCGGTGTTGCGGGCCTGCAGGCGGCCAAGACCGCGGCGCAATCGGGTGCCAAGGTCATGTTGATCGAACAGACCGCCCATTGGGGTGGCCGCGCGCCTGTCGATGGCGGCACCGTCAACGACGAGCCTGTGGATAAGTTCGTGGAACAATTGGTTTCCGAACTCGAAACAATGGACAATGTCACCCTTCGGTCGCGCTGCATGGGGGCCGGGGTCTATGACCACGGTTACGTGCTGGGATACGAGCGTCTGACCGACCACAAACCGGGCACCCAGGGTCCGCGCCACCGCCTGTGGCGCATCCGAGCCAAGCAGGTCGTCACGGCCACCGGCGCAATCGAGCGCCCGTTGTCCTTTGCCGGCAATGACGTGCCGGGGGTGATGCTGGCCTCGGCCATGCGCGACTATGTGGTCAATTGGGGCGTGACCCCGGGCGAGCGCGTGATCGTCGCCACCAACAATGACGACGCCTACCGCACCGCGATCATCCTGAAACAGGCGGGCGTGGATGTGCTGCGCGTCGTCGATGCCCGTCCCTCGGCCGGGCCGCTGGCGGACGAGGCGCGCAGCCTCGGCATCCGGGTCGATCCCGGCAAGGCGATCGCCAATGTCAAGGGCGGCAAGCGGGTCAAGAAGGTCGCGATCTGCAATCAGGAAGGCATCGGCGGCGCTCGGGAAGAGGTCGAATGCGATGCGGTTGCCATGTCGGGCGGCTGGTCTCCGGTGGTGCACCTGTGGTCACATTGCGGCGGCAAGCTGATCTGGGACGAAGCCAACGCCCATTTCCGCCCCGACCCCGACCGTCCGCCGCTGGGCGCGGATGGCGCAGGCTTTGTTGTGGCCGCAGGCTCGGCAAGCGGGCCGATGGCGCTGGGCGAGGTTCTGGCGGATGCCCACGCCGCGGGCAAGTCCGCGGCCAAGGCAGCCGGGTTCAAGCCGAAGAACACCAAGGCACCGCAGGGCGAGGCCGAGACCGAAGCGCCCGTGCAGGCCGTTTGGCTGATGCCCGCCAAGGCCGACGTTCAGCTGCGCATGAAGTCGTGGCTGGACTTCCAGAACGATGTGAAGGTCTCGGATGTGCAACTGGCCGCGCGCGAGGGCTATGAAAGCGTCGAGCACACCAAGCGTTATACCACGCTAGGCATGGCGACGGATCAGGGTAAGCTGAGCAATATCAACGGCCTGGCGATCCTTGCTGATGCTCTGGAGTCGGAGATTCCCAAGGTCGGCACCACCACGTTCCGCCCGCCCTACACACCCATCTCGATGGGAGCCATCGCGGGCGAGGCGCGCGGCGAGGTGTTCCAGCCGATCCGCCGCACGCCGATGCATGACTGGCATGACCGGAATGGCGCGGATTGGGAGCCGGTGGGCCACTGGCGTCGTCCTTACGCCTATGTCCGAGCCGGGGAAACCGTGCATGACGCGGTGAACCGCGAGGTCCGGAACACCCGTGAAAACCTCGGGCTGCTGGATGCCTCGACCCTGGGCAAGCTGATCGTCAAGGGCCCGGACGCGGGCAAGTTTCTGGACATGATGTACACCAACATGATGTCCACGCTGAAGGTCGGCAAATGCCGCTATGGCCTGATGTGCTCGGAAAACGGCTTCCTGATCGACGACGGCGTCGTCGCCCGCATCGACGAGGACACCTGGCTGTGCCACACCACCACCGGCGGGGCTGAGCGCATCCATGCCCATATGGAGGAGTGGTTGCAGACCGAGTGGTGGGACTGGAAGGTCTATGTCGCCAACGTGACCGAGCAATACGCCCAGGTCGCCGTTGTGGGCCCCAACGCCCGCAAGGTGCTGGAGAAGCTCGGCGGCATGGATGTCCGCCGCGAGGCGCTGCCCTTCATGGAGTGGCGCGACGGCCAGATCGGCGGCTTTGATTGCCGGGCCTACCGCATCTCGTTCTCGGGCGAACTGTCCTATGAAATCGCGGTGCCCGCCAGCCAGGGCCAGGCCTTCTGGGATGCCCTGATGGAGGCCGGGAATGAGTTTGGCGTGATGCCCTATGGCACGGAATGTCTGCACATTCTGCGGGCCGAGAAGGGCTTCATCATGATCGGGGACGAGACCGACGGCACCGTGATCCCGCAGGACCTGGGGCTGCACTGGGCGATCTCGAAGAAGAAAGAGGATTTCCTGGGCAAGCGCGCGCAGGAACGCACTCACATGACCGACCCGGACCGCTGGAAACTGGTGGGTCTGGAAACTGTGGATGGATCGGTTCTGCCCGACGGTGCCTATGCGGTGGGCGAAGGCGTGAATGCCAACGGCCAGCGCAACGTGATCGGGCGCGTCACCTCGACCTATTACTCGGCCAACCTGGGCCGGGGCATCGCCATGGGGCTGGTCAAGAATGGGCCGAACCGCATGGGAGAAGTGATCGAATTCCCGGGCACCGACGACAAAAACTACAAGGCCAAAATCGTGGACCCGGTGTTCTACGACAAGGACGGGGAGAAGCAGAATGTCTGAACCCATCAGCGCACTGAACCACGCAAGCTTTGACGGCATCGCCCGGATTGAGGAATGCGGCCTGCAGGGGATGATCACCCTGCGCGGCGATCTGTCCGACAAGCTGGTGACCAAAGCGGTCAAGGATGCCACCGGCCAGAAGATGCCCGGCCAGCGCGAGGCTTTCGTCGATGGCGAAACCGGCGTCTGCTGGATGTCGCCGGACGAGCTGCTGGTGCTTGTTCCCTACGCCGAGGTCGAGGCCAAACTGGCCGCCATGCAGGGCGCGCTGAGCGGCGTGCATGCATTGGCGGTCAATGTCTCGGACGCGCGGGCGGTGTTCCGGGTCTCGGGACCGACCGCGCGTGAGGTGCTGGGCAAGGTTGCGCCCGTCGATTTCTCGTCCGATGTCTTCCAGCCCGGTCAGATCCGGCGCACGCGCCTGGCGCAGGTTGCGGGGGCGTTCTGGATGGACGACGAGGAATCCTTTCGCGTGGTGTGCTTCCGATCAGTTGCGGATTACGTTTTCAAGCTGCTGAAGGTTGCGGCGCAGCCCGGCAGCGAGGTCGGATACTACTGAACCCGACCCCACCTTGGCAGACAGAAAAAGCCCCGGACATCACCGGGGCTTTTCATTATTTGACGACCTCGCATCTGCCGGTTCCGTAGGGTTTGTTCGATGCCCCGACATTCACGAAACTGCCGCTCACCTTCAGCCCACCGTCTGTTGCAAGATTCGCCTGATAGCGCATGCGAATGGCCTGACCTTCGGTACTTTTGAGCGTCACGTTCCAGATCATCCGACAGCTCTTGGCCCCACGATCCCGAAGCTGCGCGTTGGTCCAGTCATGGTAGTTGCTGGCGGCTTGGGCCGTGCCGGCCTCGGGGTCGATTTGAAAGGCATATTCGGGCGCGATCTAGCCGTGGCTATCCCTCTTTGTGATCGTGCACTTGTAAGCCATGGGGGATGCGGCAGCCGCCTGTGCCGTCAGGGCCGCGGCGAGGAATAGAATAAGTCGCGAGTCAATTTTCCTGTGACTTCAGTGGTCAATACAGGAAAATGAACACCGCGTCGCTGGGTGTACAAGGGCAAATTCTCGTTTGAGTAGAGTTTCCGTGACGGAACTCTATTACGTGAACAGGACGCTGCGGTACTGGGTCAAAGCGCTCGGGCCCAGCAAGTCCTGGGCTGAGATTGGGCGCCCGGTTTCATCGTGCATGTTCGAGTATAAAGACAACGTCGCAAGCAGGGCTTCGACCCGTTCGGCGCGGTTGTTTTCGTCCAGCAGGGGCGCGTGCAGAGACAGATACAGGGCTGGCTTCTGATCCTGCAGCCAGTCGGCGAGCGTCGGCAGAACCGCAAACTCCGCTCCTTCGATATCCATCTTGACCAGCGAAATGCCTGACAGGTCCGTCGCTGTGGCGAACTGGTCCCAGGCGATGGTCAGGGCGTTGGTTCCATGCGCGCCGTCATGCAGCAGAGAACTGGTGGAGTCGCCGGGCTCGCCCCGGACAGAGGCCATGCGGGCCACGCCAAACCGGTCGGACAAAGCCACGCCAAAGGCCGAGACGTTGCGGATGTCGTTCAGGTCGAGGTTCCAAGCCAGATGGCGAAAGGCGGTGGGGTCGGGTTCGAAACACCAGACATGCCGGGCTTTGCGCGCGCCATACAGAACTGTCGGGCCGATCCACGCGCCGATGTCCAGATAGTCGCGGTCGGGCGACAGGTGCTGGTCCAGCACCGCGAATGTCTCGGGCTCCCAGTCGCCGGCCGAGGCCTTGCGCCAGAATTTCGAATGGTATGGGTCCAGCCGGAACGCCTCGCCATTCAGGTTGCCTGCATAATGACCGCGGGCACGGTAGAACATCTTGCGCGCCTGCGTCAGCATAGCGGACCTCCGGGTTTTCTGCGCTCGGGCCTTGACCTGCGGCGGTTGCCAAAGCATTTAACCTTGGGAACGCAACACAAATTTACAGGGGGCCGAGATGGCTTTTGAACTTCCTGATCTTCCTTATGCACATGACGCGCTGGCAGCCAAGGGCATGTCGGCGGAAACGCTGGAATATCACCATGATCTGCACCACAAGGCCTATGTCGACAACGGCAACAAGCTGATCGCCGGGACCGAGTGGGACGGCAAGTCGCTGGAAGAGATCATCGTCGGCACCTATGACAAGTCGGCCGTCGCACAGAACGGTATCTTCAACAACATCAGCCAGCTTTGGAACCACAACCAGTTTTGGGAAATGATGGGTCCGGGCGAGTCGAAGATGCCGGGCGAGCTGGAAAAGGCGTTGGTTGAAAGCTTCGGTTCGGTCGAGGAATTCAAATCGCAGTTCAGTGCGGCCGGTGCCGGTCAGTTCGGTTCGGGCTGGGCGTGGTTGGTCAAGAATGCCGACGGCTCGCTGGCGGTTACTAAAACCGAAAACGGCGTGAACCCGCTGTGTTTCGGCCAGACGGCGCTGCTGGGTTGCGACGTATGGGAACACTCCTACTACATTGATTTCCGCAACAAGCGTCCGGCTTACCTGTCGAACTTCCTCGACAACCTGGTGAACTGGGAAAACGTTGCATCGCGGATGTAAGACTTGACCCGACGAGGGTTTATCAAGGGCCTGCTGGCGGTGACGCTGGCAGGCCTTGTTGTTTCGCTGTACGGGTTCTTTATCGAACCGGCTATGCGGCTGCGGGTTCGCAAATGGAAGCTTAAGCGTGCGGACTGGACGGCGCCTCCGCTGCGGATCGCGGCCATCGCCGACCTTCATGCCGGCGAGCCATTCGTTACCATAAAGCGTATCAAGCAGGTCGTAAGGCGCACAAATGCGCTGGATGCCGATCTGGTCTTGCTGCTGGGGGATTTCACCGCCAGCCACAGGATGGTTTCGAAACCTGTCGCGATGGCGGACATCACCCCGGTTCTTGCCGGACTAACCGCGCGCCATGGGGTTTTCGCGGTGCTGGGAAACCATGACTGGTGGGATGATACGGCCGCTCAACGCCGGGGCGGTGGGCCCAACTTATATGCCGATGCGTTGGCCGCGAGTGGCATCCCGGTCCTATCCAATTCTGCGCAGAAACTCGATGACCCGGGAATCTGGCTGGCGGGCCTCGAAGACCAACTGGCGATTGTGGAGGGCAATGGGCGATACCGCGGCCTGGACGATCTGTCCGGCACATTGCGGCAAATTACAGATGATGCGCCCGTCGTCCTGATGGCGCATGAACCGGACATATTTCCCCAAGTGCCAGATCGCGTTGCCTTGACACTGTCCGGTCACACGCATGGTGGGCAAATCAGACTGTTTGGGTGGTCGCCCGTGGTGCCCTCGCGGTTTGGCAATCGCTATGCCTACGGCCCGGTGCGCGAAGGTGGGAAGGATCTTGTAATTTCCGGCGGCATCGGGTGTTCGATCCTTCCGGTCCGGTTTGGTGTTACACCCGAGATTACGCTTGTCGAAATTTCTGCCTGATCTGTGCCTCGGGTGCAAACTTGCCGAAACGTCAACTTTTGCGCGCATGCGCCGTTGCAAGACGCCAAAGAGTGATTAGCTGATATATGCGGGAGGAGAGAACCGCCAAAACCAAAACAATGAGGGAATAGCTGCCGAATTGTGCCGTGGGTGCACGAACTTTGGCTATTCTTGTCCGGGCGGGGGACGGCCACGAAAACCACAACGGGAGATCGCAATGGTCGCACTTGCACAGGGTACTTGGGTCATCATCGCCGACGGGGAAAAAGCACTGTTCACTGAAAACGTGACGGATGCCGAGAATCCCAATCTGGTGGTCGTAGCGGTTGAGGAACAGGATCATCTCGCCGCGCGGGGCAAGCCCTCGGATCGGGCGGGACGGCGAAATGATACCGGGCCGAACCAGAAATCTGCCGTGGAAGAAGACACCTGGCGCACCCATGCCAAATCCCTGTTTGTTCAGGATGTGGCCAACCTGCTCAACAAAAAAGGGCTGAAGGGCGCGTACAAACGGCTTGTTCTGGTCGCCAGCCCACAGGTCCTGGGCCTGCTGCGCCGGCGCCTACACAGCGAAGTTCTGGCCAAAGTCGTAGCCGAAGTCGACAAGACCCTGACCAATCATCCACTGCACAAGGTCGAAAAGGTGCTGCAACGCCAGCTGCGCAGCTCGACCGCCTGATCTTGCTGGTTCGGGACCCACGGGCGGGGAAGCCGCCCGTGACGTCTATTATTTCAATAACCTGCGCAATTCGTCCATCGCGGACTCGGCGTCGTCGACCCATGTGATGAAACTGGCCAAGGAGGCATCCGCAAAACCTGCGTCGATCACCTGATCCAAAAGAGTGTGAAGCGCGTCCCAGTATCCGTCCACATTCATCACCAGAATGGGTTTGTCATGCAGGCCCAACTGGCGCCAGGTCAGCGCCTCGAACAACTCGTCCAACGACCCGGGTCCGCCGGGCAGCACGACCACGGCATCCGCATTCATGATCATGACTTTCTTGCGTTCGTGCATCGTTTCGGTGACCACGAAACGCGTCAGATCTGTTTTTCCCACTTCCCGCCGCAGCAGATGAACCGGTATCACGCCGAAGGTTTCGCCTCCGGCGGCTTGCGTGGCCCGGGCGACTTCGCCCATCAGGCCCACGTCACCCGCACCGTAGACCAGCCGCCAGCCTTCGGCGGCCAGCAGCCGTCCAAAGGTGCCTGCGGCCTTTGTGTAGGCCGAATTCGCGCCATTGCGTGACCCGCAATACACACAGATCGATTTCTGGGACATCAAACAGCGACTCCGGGGTTGTGTCAGAGGTTTTGACCCGTGATAGCGGGATTGATAAATTGGCTCAACCGTTCGGCGGAAAGCTTTTGAGTGAAGGCATTTGCGCTGCGGAGTAAAGGAAAAAACATGGACGCCAAATCGGGAAGCGGTAGGTCGGGTGCATTCGTTTGGGGTATCCTTGCGGGTATCTTGGCTGTGATTGGCGCCGGGGGCTTGTATCTTTCGGGTGTCTTTGGTCCTGCGCCGCAATCTGAACAGTCCACTACGAAAGAGGTCGTCGCCGAAAGCGCCAGCGAAGAGACGACTGAGCCAGCCGCCGCACCGGCACCAAACCCCGATGCTGGGGACTCGCAGGTCATTGCGGAACCTGACAACGCGGATGAGGTTCATATTTCGACCGAGACCGAAGAAGCAACCGCGCCGGAAGCCGAAGAGACAACTGCGACCGACGAGCAGACTGCGCAGGACGCGACGGTTGAAGAACAGCCGGCGGAGGCGGCTCCCGCACCCGAGGCTACCGCGGCCGCAATTGCTCCGACGCTCGACCAGATATTCGTGGAGCCCGACGGCAATGCGCTGCTGTCCGGCAAAGGCGACCCGGGCAGTCAAATTCGTATCCTGCTGGATGGCGAGCCGATCCACAGCTTCACGGTCGATGGCAGCGGCCAGTTCGCCGAGTTCGTCACCATCCCCTTCAGCGAGGCCGCGCGAGGTCTGGTCCTTGAAGCCGGTGACGGTACCCGGTCTGCGCAATCGGATGACTATCTGATTGCCGCGTTGCCCAAGCCGCCTGCGCCACCCGCTACGGACGAGCAAGTCGCCAGCACGGACACCGAAGCGCAGGACGAAACGGCGGAACAGCCGTCTGCGGCCGCAGTCGCAGAGGACACCGAGGTCGCGCAAGCGGACGAGACCGTTTCCGGGGCGCAGGACGAAGAAGCAACCTCACCCGAGGCCACGACCGAGACTCAATCCAGCGAAAGCCAGCAGGTGGCCGTTTTGCGGTCCGGTGAGGAAGGGGTTGAGCTTGTCCAGTCGCCGTCGTCCGAAGACGCGTCGCCTGAGCAGGTTGCGCTTGATACGATCGGCTATTCCGACGCTGGCGATGTCCAATTGTCCGGCCGCGTATCCGAGGGTGCTGCGGTTCGGCTCTATCTGAACAACAAGCTGGTGGCCGACATCACGCCAGGACAGGACGGTGATTGGCGCGGGGAAATCCAGGAAGTCGATCCCGGTGTCTATACTCTACGCGTTGACGAAGTCGACACGGACGGAACGGTGCTGAGCCGTCTGGAAACGCCATTCAAGCGCGAACCGGTTGAAGTTTTGCAGGCGGCCGAGGCGCAGGATGCGGTGCCGGGTGCTGACCAGAGCACGCCGATCCGGTCTGTTACCGTGCAGAAGGGCGATACCCTGTGGGCGATCTCGCGAGAGCGTTTTGGCGACGGTGTTCTGTATGTCCGCCTGTTCGATGCGAACCGCGACCTGATCCGCGACCCTGACCTGATTTATCCAGGCCAGGTCTTCACCATCCCGGAATAAAGGCTTAGGTCTTGCGGGGCCGGGTTTTCGCCCGGCCTCGAAGCTTTCCGGGTCAGACATGAGAAGACTTGCGCCTATGCATTCCGCAGACATGCCACAGATGGACGAACGCAAGTCGGGTTGGCTGACCATCCGAAAAGTGGCTCCGTACCTGTGGCCCGAAGATGAGCCGTGGGTCAAACGGCGGGTGGTCTTCGCGATGGCCATGCTGGTTCTGGCCAAGCTGATCGCGGTCTATACGCCGATCCTGTACAAGGGCGCGGTCGATGCCTTGGCGGGCGAGGGCGTGCCGCCGCTGGCGCTGGGCGCCGTGGGGCTGACCGTGGCCTATGGCGTGGCGCGGATGTTGACCGTGGGGTTCCAGCAGTTGCGCGATGCGCTGTTCGCGCCGGTGGGTCAACGCGCGCTGCGGGCACTGGCGCTCGAGACCTTCCAGCACATCCACCATCTGTCGATGCGCTACCATGTGACCCGGCGCACGGGCGGCCTCAGCCGGATCATCGAGCGTGGGGTCAAGGGCGTGGAGTTCCTGCTGCGCTTTCTGCTGTTTTCGATCGGCCCGTTGATGCTGGAACTGCTGCTGGTTGCGGTGGTTCTGATGTGGCTGTTCGACGTCTGGTATCTGGTCGTGGTGGCCGTCACCATCGCGCTGTACATCTGGTTCACCTTCACGGTCACCGAATGGCGGGTGAAGCTGCGGCGCGAGATGAATGACCAGGACACCGAGGCAAACCAGCGCGCCATCGACAGCCTGCTGAATTTCGAAACCGTCAAGTATTTCAATGCCGAGCGGCGCGAAGCTGAACGATATGACGTGTCGATGAAGGCCTATGCGCAGGCCGCATTGAAAACGGCATATTCGCTGGCCTTCCTGAATTTCGGTCAGTCCTTCCTGATCACCTGCGGGTTGATCGGGGTGATGGTTCTGGCCGCGATAGGCGTGCAGAACGGGTCGCTGACGGTGGGCGATTTCGTGATGGTCAACGCCTACATGATACAGATCACCGTGCCGCTGAACTTTCTGGGCACCGTCTATCGCGAGATCCGACAGGCTCTGGTTGATATGGGCCAGATGTTTCAACTGCTGGAGCAACCCGCCGAAGTGGTGGACAAGCCAGACGCCAAGCTCCTGCAGATCACCGAAGGCCGGGTCGAACTGGACGATGTGCATTTCGGCTATGACCCGGACCGCGAGATCCTGCGCGGTGTCTCTCTGGTGGTGCCGGGGGGGCAGACCGTGGCCATCGTGGGCGCGACCGGCTCGGGCAAATCCACCATCGGTCGGTTGCTGTTCCGGTTCTACGACGTGACCGAAGGCGCGTTGCGGATCGACGGGCAGGACGTGCGCGACGTGACGCAGGAAAGCCTGCACGCCGCCATCGGGGTGGTGCCGCAGGATACGGTGCTGTTCAACGATACGATCCGGTACAACATCGCCTATGGCCGCGAGGGGGCCTCGCAGTCCGATATCGAAGCCGCCGCAAAGGCCGCCCAGATCCACGACTTCATCACCTCTCTGCCCGAGGGGTACGAGACCAAGGTGGGTGAGCGTGGCCTGAAGCTGTCAGGTGGAGAGAAGCAGCGCGTGGGCATCGCGCGGACGCTGTTGAAGAACCCGCCGATCCTGCTGTTGGACGAGGCCACCAGCGCGTTGGATACCGACACCGAGCAGGACATCAAGGATGCCCTGGCCCGCGCCGGCGAGGGGCGCACGGTGATCACCATCGCCCACCGCCTGAGCACGATCGCCGAGGCCGACCAGATCGTCGTTCTGGAAAAGGGCGAGATCATCGAGCGGGGCACCCACGACGAGTTGCTGCGCCGTGAAGGGCGTTATGCCCAGCTGTGGAACCGCCAGCAATCGGATACGCAGGCAGCCTGAAACCTCTGCGGCTAAGGTCTCAAACAAAAAACGGGCCGGCAGGACCGGCCCGTTTCCTTTGTTACTCTGCCGCTTTCAGCGGATGTCCCGGTGTGTCGCCCGGGCTTTCCTCGGCATCGGTGGCCTCGACCTCGGTCCAGATGATCACGGTTGCCTGCATCCGGCGGGCCGAGTCTCCGATCGCCATGTCCTGCGCGATCTGGCTGGACTTTCCTGCAGTGACCCGCGCCATCAGTTTGCCCAGCCATATGGCATAAGTGGTCACCCACACCCGCAACGCCAGGAACGAGGGCGTCACGATCAGGGTCAGAACCGTGGCGATGCCCAGGCCGAACACCACCGCCGTCGCCAGCTGTTTCCACCACAGCGCGGTGGGGCTATTGATCGAATAGCCGCCGTTGATGAAGTCCAGTGACAGGCCGAACATCATCGGCGTCAGGCCCGCCATCGTGGTCAGCGTGGTCAGCAGAACCGGACGAATCCGCGCCTCGGCCGTGCGCACGATGGCGTCGATCCGGGGCATGTAGCGGCTGTATTCCTGGTAGGTGTCGATCAGAACGATGTTGTTGTTCACCACGATCCCCGCCAGCGCAACGATGCCCGTCCCGGTCATGATGATCGAGAAGGGTTGTTGCATCACCATCATCCCGATCAGCACGCCAGTGGTGGACAGAACCACCGCCAGCAGCACCAGCACCGAGTTGTAGAACGAGTTGAACTGCGCCAGCAGGATCACGAACATCAGACCCAGCGCGGCCAGGAAGGCGCTGGAGAGGAAGGCCTGGCTCTCGGCTTGGTCCTCCTGGTCTCCGGTCCATTCCCAAGTGATCGTGTTAGCAAAGGGCTGAGTGTCCAGCCACTCGGTCAGTACCGCGATCCGCTCGTTCGGGTTGATCAGCGTCAGGCGGGCGTCGCCGTCATCAATGGCGGCCTGCACCTCCTGGAGGGTTTCGGCGCCGGTCAACTGAACCAGAGAATAGGCCGTACCATCGGCACCGTTGACCGTCGCACCTTCAGGTTCCGAGCCTTCGGTCACTTCGCGCACCACGGCCAGCCGCTGTTCTCCGTCCGGGGTGGCGATCACCACTTTGCTCAGGCTGGGTTCCACATCGGCCTTGACGTCGTAATAGCGCTCTTGATCCACACGGTTGATTTCGGCCAGCTTTGCCACCGGTTTGCGGGTGATGAAGTTCGACAAGGGCACCAGCCCGTCCGGTGTACGCACTTTGAGCGTATCCAACGTTGACAGGACCCGATCCTGATCGGGCAGGCGAACGCGGATCTCGATCTCTTCATCCACGCTTTCGGGGCGCATTTCGCCCAGCAGGATGCCACGGGTCACCAACTGCACCATCGCGCCCACGGTTGCCACGTCGGCCCCGAACCGGCCGGCCTTGGCCACGTCGACGTCGATCTGCCAATCGATGCCGGGCAAGGGCAGGGTGTCCTCGATCTTGATCAGGCCTGGGGTGTTTTCGAACACTTCGCGCGCGGTCAGCGTGGCGCCGGTCAGGTCGTCCCAGTTGTCGCCCTTGATCCGCAGGTGCACGGGCTTGGCCGATGCCGGACCCTGTTCCAACGGCAGGATCTCGACAACGAAACCCGGCAGCTTGGCCAGTTCGGCGTTCAACTGCTCGATCACGAAGTCGCCGTCATACTCGGGCGCGACGGTGTGCTTGTCGAACAATCCGCCTGCGACAGGTTCTGACACGTTCGGGCGATCCTCCCACGGGATGATCTCGAACTGCACGCGGCCCACCGTGTCCGCCGGAGCCTGCGCCCCGCCGTTGTTCTGGTTCAGGCCGCCTTCACCGGCGAACGAGAACACGTTGATCACCGCCGGATGCTGGCTGATCACCTGTTCAGCCTCAAAGACCAGCGCGTCTTTTTCGGCTAGAGACAGGTTGCCCCGCGCACGGACATAGGCGGTGGCCTGTTCCGGCTCGCTTTCGACGAAGAATTCAACACCGCGGTTGTTCTGACCGTACATGGTCATCACCGTCATCACCGCAAAGCCTACCGCCACGATCGAGACGATCGGCATGATCGGATTGCCGACCAGGAACTTGATGACATAGCCGAAGGGCGTATGCTCCTTGGCTGTGTGGACACGTTCGTCCGGCTTGCGCTCGATCCGGGCTGCGCTCAGCGTGACCGATCCGGCGAAGGCGCCGAACAGGAACAGAACCGCGCCCAGCAAGAACCCACCGCCTGCGCCTTCCGGCAACAGATACGTGGGGTTCAGCAGCTGCATTGCGCCCAGGAAGATCATGTAGACCGAGGGTGGAACCATGATGGCACGCACCCACCAGGGCGTCCGCGCGCGCAACCAATCCGAGCTGCGGTCGAACACGCGGCTCAACCGGCCCGAGACACCGCCCATCACCGGCAGGTAGATCAGCGCCACGATCAGCGAGGCCGACAGAACGAAGATCAGCGTGACCGGCAGCATACCCATGAATTCGCCCGGAATGCCCGGCCAGAACAGCATGGGAAGAAATGCGCACAGCGTCGTGGCGGTTGACGAGACGATGGGCCAGAACATCCGCTGGGCTGCCTCGACATAGGCGTGCATCGGGCCGACGCCTTCCTTGATGCGTTTGTCGGCATACTCCACGACCACGATCGCGCCATCGACCAGCATCCCCACAGCCAGGATCAGGCCGAACATGACGATGTTCGAGATGCTGACGCCCATGATGGCCAGGAACGCGAAGCACAACAGGAACGAGGTCGGAATCGCGAATCCCACCAGCAGCGCCGCGCGGGTACCCAGCGAAGCCAGTACCACGATCATCACAAGCGCGATGGCCGTCAGAACCGAACCTTCCAGCTGGCTGACCATCGAGCCGACGATGCGGCTCTGGTCATTAGAAGTGCCGACATTCACGGCAGCCTGCAGCTCGGCCGGCCACTTGGTCTCGGCCTTGGCGACGGTCTCTTTCACCTGGGCCACGGTGTCGATCAGGTTGAAACCCTTGCGTTTGACGACCTGCAGCGCCACGGTCGGTTCGCCGTTGAAGCGGGCGGTCCCTTCGCGGTCTTCGAAGGTATAGTTGATCTCGGCCAGTTCGCCCAAGGTCACGACCCGGTCGCCATTGACCTTGATCGGCAGTCCATAGACATCCTGTGCGGTCTTGAAGGACGAAGGAATCTTGACCGAAAACGCACCCTGTTCGGTTTCGACCTCACCAGCGGCGATCAGCTGGTTGTTGTTCTGCACGACGTTGATCAGCTCGGCCGCGGTGACGTTGTACGCCTCAAGCCGCAGCGGATCGATGACCACTTCCAGCATTTCATCGCGGTTGCCGGCGATCCCGGCCTCAAGGACCGAATCCAGCGCCTCGAGCTCGTCCTGAAGGTCCTTGGCGACCCGCGCCATCGTGCGTTCGGGCACGGCACCCGACAGGTTCACGATGACGATCGGGAATTCCGAGAAGTTGATCTCGGTCAGCGTGTATTGCTCGGCGCCTTCGGGGAAGTCGGCCTGCGCGCTGTTCATCGCGTCGCGCACGTCAGCGGTAATGGCTGTCTTGTCCCAGCCAAAGTCGAACTCCAGTGCGATCCCCGCATAGCCCTCGGCGGCGGTGGCGGTCATCTCCTTCAGGCCGTCCAGATCCGCAAGCTCGGTTTCCATCGGCTTGATCAGCAGGTTTTCACTGTCTTCGGCCGAAATGCCCGGAAACTGAACCGACACGAACAGGGCCGGAATCTCGATGTCCGGTTCACCTTCTTTGGGCAGGCTGACATAGGCAAACCCGCCGATGATCAGCGAGATGGCAATGAATGCCAGAACCATTCGGGCCCTGTCGGCGGCCCAGCTGACTATGCCCGTCATTGGGAAACGTCCTTATAGGTGGGCGCTACGACCACACCCGCAGTCACGAACTCTTGTCCGACCACGATAATGTCTACGGTTTCCGCAAGACCGCCGACCCAAACACCGTCGGCCGTATCGCGCAACAGGCGGATGGGTACGAAATCGACGATATTACCGGCTCCGACCGTCCGAACGCCTAGCTGGCCTTCGTTGTTCAGCGTCAACGCCGATTGCGGCAGCAGGTGAGCCTTGGCGCCTTCGGCCGCGATGCGGATGCTTGCGGTCTGCCCGTCCCGGATCAGAAGCTCGGGGTTCGGGATGGTAACTTCCACCTCGAATGTGCGGGTTGTGTCGTCCGCCGAACGGCTGAGGAAGGTCACACGGCCCTCGACCTGCAATCCGGTCACCAATTGTGCCTGCGCCGGAGCGCCGACGGTGACACGGTTCACTTCGGTTTCGGGAACAAAGCCAACCAGCTTGATCGGATCAAGCTGGATCACGGTCGCGCACAACGATCCGGGCTGCATCAGACTGCCCAATTCGGCGGCATCGCTTTCCAGAAGGCCCTGAAACGGGGCCTCGATGGTGATGCGGTCCAATTCCAGTTCGGCAGCCGCAACCGCCGCCTCCGCCGCCTCGATGCCCGCCTCCGTAGCCTTCAACTCGGCCTCGGCCGCCTTGATACCGGCCTTTGCGGTACTCATCTCGGCCTCGGCCGCGATCCGCCGGGTTTCGGAGCCGAAGCCAGTTTCCGACAGTTTGCGGGCTGCAATCAGGTTTATTTCGGCCTCGGCAACGCGCGCATGCGCTTCCTCCAGCCGTGCTTCGGCTTCGGGCACACGGCTTTCCGCCTCCAGCTTGGCCGCCTTGGCTTGGGCAAGCTGTGCCGGGCGTGAGCCGGGATCCAATTCGCACAGCAGATCGCCGGCCTCGACGAAGGTGCCCTTACGCTTGGGTTCCGAAATGACGGTTGACGTCGTTTCCGCCAGAACTTCGACCTGACGGATTGCTTTGGTTTCACCGCGCAGCAAAACCGCGCTGTCGATTTCGCGCGCAGTGGAGCGCAACGCAACAACCCCAACGGCCTGCACGGCCGAGGCGTCGTTTGCTTCAGCGCCAGCGTCAGACTGGCTCGCAGCATCTTCGCGACCGGCAAATGCAAACAGGGCATCGCGCTCGAAAACCACGAAATACAATGCAACGATGACCAATGCGGCGTTGACGAGGGATATCAATCGCATGCCGTCATTCTCCTTAAAATATTATGTCCGCACAAATGCCGATGAGCACGCAATGACATGGGGGCGTGCGTGCGCGAAGTCCATACTGAACTGAATAGTTCGGTTTGTTTTTTTTCGCAAGAGCGCCCTGACGCTGAGCAATTGTGCATTTCGGGTACTTGGCTTGCTGATGGTGCCGGGGTATGACATGGCGCCAGAAAGCTGAATGCAACGCCCGGGGGCAGGAATGAGCGACGTCGACAGTTTCATTGATGAGGTCACCGAAGAGGTGCGCCGCGACCGGCTCTACCTGCAGCTGCGTCGATGGGGCTGGGTCGGTGTTCTGGCCGTTGTTCTGATCGTGGGCGGCGCCGCTTTCAATGAATACCGCAAGGCGCGCGATGCCAGTCAGGCCCAGAAGCTGGGCGACGATATTCTGGCCGCGATGCAGCTTAACGACGCTGCCGAACGTGCGGATGCGTTGGCGCAGGTCACGGCCAATTCGGCCGGCGAACAGGCTGTTTTGGGCTTTCTCCTCTCGGGCGCATTGTCCGAGTCGGGATCGGTCGAACAGGCCGTTGAACAGCTGAACGCGATTGCGGTTCAGGGTGATCTTCCGGAAATCTACCGCTCGATCGCTGCCTTCAAGGCCCTATTGTTGCAGTCCGAAACCATGCCCGCCGCCGAGCGCCGGCAACAGTTCGAGGCACTGGCCGCTCCGGGCGCGCCGCTGCGTCTACTGGCAGAAGAACAACTGGCCCTGATCGACCTCACCGATGGTGACACTCAGGCCGCGCTGGAACGTCTGCAGTCCATCCGTCAGGATGCAGAGGTCAGTGCCGACATCCAGCAGCGTGCAACCCAATTGATCGTCGCGCTGGGCGGAACGCCCGAACCGATCACCGCACAGCAGGGTTGATACGCGGCCCATTTCAGTGAACCAAGACAGGCGAGTTCGGAGTTTCATGGCAAAAAGACTATTTTCCCGATTTGGTTTGCCGGTCGCAGCCCTGGCGCTGACGGCGCTGAGCGCCTGCGAGGAACCCGAAGTGATCCTGCCGGGCGAGCGTGAAGACATCCGCCCGGCCCAGGATCTGGAAACCGTTCAGACGACCGGTGCCAAACCGATCAGCCTGCCGGCCGCAAAGCGCAACGCCGAATGGGCGCAGAGCCCGGGAACCGCGGCTTTCCGTACCACCAACGCGGCGCTCAGCCCCGCGCCGCAGCGCATCTGGTCAACCTCGATCGGGGCCGGCGACGGGCGCAAACAAAGGATCACCGCTGATCCGGTCGTCGCAGGTGGCCTGATCTACACCCTGGACGCGGCGGCAACCGTTTCCGCTGTCTCTCCCCAGGGGCAACTGGTCTGGAGCACAAACCTCGTCCCCGCCACGGATGGCGAAGAGCAGGCAACCGGGGGCGGCATCGCCTATGCAGACAACACGCTGTACGTTTCGTCCGGTTTCGGGCGTCTGACCGCTCTGGATGCGCGCACCGGCGGAATTCGCTGGCAAAAGAAGCTGAACGCGACGGGTAGCGGAGCGCCGCTGGTTTCTGGCGGCCTGCTTTACCTTGTGGCGGGGGATCAGACTGGCTGGGCGGTTGATGCAAAGGACGGGCGCATTGCCTGGCAGATCGAGGGCACGCCCAGCGTGGGCAATGTTCTGGGCGCTCCGGCACCAGTATTGGCGAACGAGTTCGCAGTCTTTGCGTTTGGGTCCGGTGATGTGGCGGCCGCTTTCCGCAAAGGCGGTATCCGTCGCTGGAACGCGTCTGTCGCCGGCGGCCGCAGGGGGCGGGCCGCAGCGCAGATCGTGGATGTGACGGGCGGCCCGATCGTATCCGGAAACTCGATCTATATCGGCAACCACTCGGGACGCACGGTCGCCTTCGACGCCAGCTCGGGGGAACGGATCTGGACCGCTTTCGAAGGCGCGGTCGATACCGTCTGGCCAGTCGGCAACAGCGTTTTCCTGATCAGCGACCGCAGCCAGTTGGTGCGGTTGGACGTGTCAGACGGGTCTGTGGTCTGGGCCATCGACCTGCCGGGCTTCGTCAAGGACAAGCCCAACCGTCGCGGACCGATCTTTGCGCATTACGGCCCCATCATGGCGGGCGGACGTATCGTCATCGGCTCGAACGACGGTTATCTGCGGTTCTACAACCCAGTCGACGGCACGCTGGTGCATCAGGTCGAGGTTCCGGGCGGGGCGACAACGGCACCGGTCGTCGCGAACCAGACCCTCTACGTGGTTTCGACCAAAGGGCAACTGCACGCTTTCCGTTGACGACAAGATGCGTTAAAGGGCGCGTCTGAGTCTTGAAAGTTGAGTATCATGTCTTTGACCCTCGCCATCGTGGGGCGCCCCAATGTGGGCAAATCCACCCTGTTCAATCGCCTTGTGGGCAAGCGCCTTGCGCTGGTGGACGACCAGCCCGGCGTTACCCGCGATCTGCGTGAGGGCGAAGGGCGGCTGGGTGACCTGCGCTTTACCGTGATCGACACGGCCGGGCTGGAGGATGCCACCGACGACAGCCTGCAGGGCCGGATGCGGCGCCTGACCGAGCGTGCCGTGGACATGGCCGATGTCTGCCTGTTCATGATCGACGCCCGTGTGGGCCTGACCCCGACCGACGAGATGTTTGCCGAGATTCTGCGCAAGCGGTCCAAGCATGTGATCCTGGCGGCCAACAAGGCCGAGGGGGCGGCGGCGGATGCCGGTGTGCTCGAGGCGTACAACCTGGGTCTAGGCGAGCCGATCCGCCTGTCGGGTGAGCATGGCGAAGGCATGACCGACCTTTACGCGGCGTTGATGCCTTTGGCTGACGCCATGGAGGAAAAACAGCCAGAGGACGTTCCGCAAACGGATATCGATCTGGACGAGGATGGGGAAACCGAGGGCGAAGCCCCTGCAATTACGCCGGACAAGCCGTTGCAGGTGGCCGTTGTCGGGCGTCCGAATGCGGGCAAGTCCACACTGATCAACAAGATCCTGGGCGAAGATCGTCTTCTGACCGGTCCCGAGGCCGGCATTACCCGTGACGCCATCAGTCTGAAGTTGGATTGGGGTGGCACCCCCATGCGCATCTTTGACACCGCCGGTATGCGCAAGAAGGCCAAGGTACAGGAAAAGCTCGAGAAACTCTCGGTGTCGGACGGCCTGCGCGCCGTCAAGTTCGCCGAAGTCGTGGTTGTCCTGCTGGATGCAGCGATCCCGTTCGAACAGCAGGACCTGCGCATTGCCGATCTGGCCGAACGTGAAGGCCGTGCCGTGGTGATCGCGGTGAACAAGTGGGATGTCGAGGATAACAAGCAGGAGAAGCTGCGCGAGCTCAAAACCTCGTTCGAACGCCTGCTTCCCCAACTGCGCGGCGCACCTCTGGTGACCGTGTCGGCAAAGACGGGCAGGGGGTTGGAGCGGCTGCGTGATGCGATCCTGCGCGCCCACGATGTCTGGAACCGTCGGGTTCCCACCGCGGCCCTGAACCGCTGGCTGACCGCCATGTTGGAGCAGCACCCACCGCCAGCCCCCCAGGGGCGCAGGATCAAGCTGCGCTACATGACCCAGGCAAAGACGCGCCCGCCGGGCTTTGTCGTCATGTGCTCGCACCCGGACAAGATGCCGGAAAGCTACTCGCGGTATCTGGTCAACGGTCTGCGCGAGGATTTCGATATGCCCGGAACCCCGATCCGGCTGACGCTGCGCGGGCAGGGGGACAAGAACCCCTACAAGGGGCGCCGCAAGAAAAACGCGGGTGCGCTGGCCAAACATCTCAAGGGCAAGGCGTAACTGCGCCAATTTTCAGCATTTTCGGGCTTGGGGCGTGACAGCCCTCAAGCATCGCGCTAGCATTCGCATGCGTGCATTCATTTCGCGCGCGATTTGCGCGTGCCAGTGACGTGCAAAATTTCGCAAGGACTATTGAACCGGACCATCGTGGGGAGCGGGCTGGATGGACCTGAGAGAATATACGAGACAGTACGCGGTGCAGGACAATCGGCTGGCCGCGCTCAGCTATTTCGGGACGTTCGTGGTGTATTTCGCATCGCTGACGCTGGCGATCGTCTATGAGGATCAGTGGTTCATCATGATCCCGGCTGGGATCGTGTTCGCCTTTTCGGCAGTGCGTCTCTATGTTCTTCAGCATGATTGCGGTCATCATTCATTGTTCGAAACCCGACGGCAGAATGAATGGGCTGGCCACGTGCTGTCGCCGTTCACCTTCGCTCCGTTCGAAGTGATGAAACAGAACCACAATCTGCATCACGCGGGCATCGGCAATCTCGAGCATCGGGAGACCGGGGAAATCAACACGATGACCTTGCGGGAATGGAATGAAGCGGATTGGAAAACCCGTCTGTTCTACAGGCTTTACCGCAATCCCTTCATCCTGGTGCCGGTCGGGGCCCTGTTCACCTATTTCATCCGCTATCGCTGGCCCAAAAACACGGTGCGGTTCGGCGTCCGTGGGGTCGTGCTGCACAACTTGTCCATCGTGGTTTTCCTCGGGCTGTTGTATTGGATTGCTGGCATGACGGGCATACTCGTCTGGCTGGCCTTCTCGTTTCTCGGTGGAATGCTGGGTGTGTTTCTAGTGTATCTTCAGCACAATTTCGAGGACACCTACTGGGATCGCCGCCCGGATCTGGACCCGCAACTGGCTGCGCTTCAGGGCTCGTCAGCACTGGATTTCGGATGGTGGTTCGACAATGCGGTCGCCTGCATCACGCTGCATGACATCCACCATTTCAATGCCCGCATCCCGTCCTACCGCCTGCGCGCCTGTCACTACAACCTGCCACCTGAATACACACCCCGCCGGATCAAGTTTCCCGAGGCGGTGGCCGCGCTGAACCTGAAACTGTGGGATGAAGATGCCAAGCGGCTCGTTCCCTTTCCGCGGCAAGGTGAAACCGGTGAGCTGGCCCGGGGCAGTTAAAGGTGGTTTTCCGAAGGTTGTGCAGAGCAAAGCCTTGCCTTGCTGCCTGTCGGACGTAGTTTTTGAGTTGGATCGTTTAGGAGTTTTGGAATGACAGCGGTGACCAAGGTTCGCGGCATCGGAGAAGCACTTGGCCGCGCTCTCAACGACAATGGCATCAAGACGGCCGAGGAACTGGCCAAGGCCAAGCCGGCTGCGCTGGTCGCCGTTCCCGGTATCGGAGCGCGCCGGGCGCCCGGATTGATCGCCGCCGCCAAACAGGCCACCTCCGGCGCTGCGCCCGTCGCCAAAACCCGCTCGCAGAAGGCCCCTGCGCGGAAGGCGGCGCAACCTCGGACCTCAGCTGCTGCGCGCAAGGCCGACGCAGAAGCCAAGGTGGCAGCCGAGAAAGCCGAAGCAGAGGCCAAGGCCCGGAAGAAGGCCAAGGCCAAAGCCAAGGCCGAAAAGGCAGCGAAGAAAAAGAAAGAGATGGAAGCGGCGATCTCGAAGGCGAAGGAAAAGATAAAATCCAAGGCCAAGTCGAAAAAAGACAAGAAATCCAAGAAGGAAAAAGAGAAGGCCGGCGGTGAGTCCAACAAAGACAAAAAGGACAAGAAGGCCAAGAAAAAGGCAAAGAAGTAGTCACTTCTTTGCCTTGATCCGAAGCAATGCGGTCGCGGCTGGCGTGACCGCTAAAAGTTACGCCAGCGTGCCGTCAGCCTGCAGGGTCAGCTTGCCGCCAAGATACGGCGAAAGAACCTCGGGCAAGGTCACGGTGCCATCGGCGTTCTGGCCGTTTTCCAGAACCGCGATCAAGCAGCGCCCCACCGCCAGGCCCGATCCGTTCAGCGTGTGCACGAATTCAGGTTTGCCACCGCCCTCAGGCCGGAAGCGCGCATTCATGCGACGGGCCTGGAAATCTCCGCAGGTCGAAACCGAGCTGATCTCGCGATAGGTGTTCTGGCCGGGCAGCCAAGCCTCGATGTCGAAAGTCCGCCGCGCGCCAAACCCCATGTCGCCGGTGCACAAGACGACGGTACGGTAGGGAATGCCCAGCTTTTCCAGGATGCCTTCGGCACAGCGCAGCATGCGCTGCTGTTCGTCGTCCGATTTGTCGGGATGCGTGACCGAGACCATCTCGACCTTTTCGAACTGGTGCTGGCGCAGCATGCCGCGCGTGTCCTTGCCGGCCGAGCCCGCCTCGGAGCGGAAGCACAGCGAATGTGCCGTGTAGCGGCGCGGCAGATAGCTTTCCTCGATGACGCAACTGTTGACGATGTTGGTCAGCGACACCTCGGAGGTCGGGATCAGCCACCACCCCTCGCGGGTTTGGTAGCTGTCCTCGCCGAACTTCGGCAGCTGGCCGGTGCCCTGCATCATCTCGGAGAGCACCAGAACCGGACCATTCACTTCGGTCAGACCGTTCTCGTTGGTGTGCGTATCCAGCATGAACTGCGCGAGCGCCCGATGAATGCGCGCCACACCGCCCGACAGCAGCACGAAACGAGATCCTGCCAGCTTGGCGGCAGTCTCGAAATCCATGCCGTTCTGTACCGAGGCGATCTCGAAGTGTTCCTTCGGTTCAAAGTCATAGTCCCGCGGCGTGCCCCAGCGTTTGACTTCGACATTGTCATTCTCGTCTTTGCCGTCGGGTACGTCCTCGGCCGGCAAGTTCGGGATGCGAACCAACTGGTCAGTCAGAAGGGCGTCGATATCCTTGGCCTCGGTCTGCATACGGGCGATTTCGGCCTTTTTCTCGGCCACAAGTGCCCGAAGACGCTGGAACTCGGCTTCGTCGCCGCGCGCCTTGGCTGCGCCGACTTCCTTGCTGGCCTTGTTCTGTTCAGCCTGCGCCGTTTCGGCTGCCAGGATCTTGGCCCGACGGCTTTCATCCAGGCGCAGCAGGTCTGACGATACCGGAGCTTCCCCCCGGCGCGCGAGCGCGGCGTCGAAAGCTGCTGGGTTTTCGCGAATTGCGCGGATGTCGTGCATAGGTCAGATCCTTGGCAAGTGAATCACTAGGCCCGCTTATGCACCATCTGACCGGCAGGGTGTAGCACCGGGTTGGAAAATCGGCCTAGTTGTCGGTGTCTTCAACCGCTTCATGTGCCAGTCGACCGTCCCAGGGATGGTTCGGGATCTTCAGCGCGGGCGGGTCGGCAACGTAGGACGGCGTCATGATCTGAACACCGTTCTCGTTGAACACCTCGACGATGTTGCGGTGGAGGTCGGACTTGATCCGCGGGATCGAGTTGCCACGGGTCGTGTAGGCGTTGATCTGGTAGTTGATCGCGTAATCGGCCAGCGCGGTCCACAGGACAAATGGCTCGGGGCGGGCGCGAAGGCCATCGGTACGGCGGGCTGCCTCGATCAGCATGGCTTCGACCTTTTCGGGGGGCTCTTCATAGCCGATCCCGACCGTCGTGTGCAAAAGCAGGCCCTTGCCGTCGGTCTGCTTGGAAAAATTGACCACGTCCGAGTTCATCAATTGGGCGTTGGGAATCGAGATCAGCTCGTTCTTGATGGACTTCAGGTGGGTTTCCATAAGTTTGATCTGCACGACATCACCGATGTGGTCACCGATCTGGATGCGGTCACCGATCGACGTCGACCGGCGATAGATTACGAACAGTCCAGCCAGCATGTTGCTGACAACCGAGTTCGCGCCCAGCGAGAGCATTGCACCAACCAGGATGGTCAGCCCCTGAAAGGCCGCCGAGTCCGAGCCCGGGATGTACGGAACCGCAAAGACAAGGGCGATCAGGATCACCACGACACGCGCGATGTTGAACGTGGGATTGACCCAATGTTTCTCGAAATCGCCCATGTCGAAAGTGCCGGCCTCGACCGCGTCGAAGAACACCCGCATGCCCTTGATGATGTACATCGTCACCCAAGCGATCAACGCCAGCATGATCATGTTCGGGATATAGCTGAGAATACCCCGGAAAATCAGCAGAACCGGTTCGGTCAGGTAGGTCAGCAGCAGCTGCGCAAAGTACCGCGACTCGGCAAATGCCAGCAGGACGAACGACAGATAGTAATAGAAACCCAGAAAGAAGATGATCAGCAGGCCAAAATTCAGCCCGTATCGGATCAGTGCGGCAATCGCCTCGGCCTGTACGCTCTTGGCGGTAGCTTCCTCAACGTCCCTCAAGTATCGCCGGACAAAGATCAGCGTGCGTCGCCGAACGCGCCTGTGCAGCCACAGGATCACCAGGACGAAGACGATGAACCCCAACGTCCACGCCGCCGCTTCGATCGCACCCGACACACGCGCCTCGTCCGTGCGGTTTGCCCGGTAAGCCATGATCGCGTCCCTGATGGCGTCGCCATGCAAGACCGTCAGGACGCTCAGTTCCATCTGCTCCAGCTCGGCATCGGCCTCGGTGACGATGGTGACCATCTGCCCGTCCGCCAGAATGCGGGTGCCTATCTCGGTGTCCTGATAGGTGATGTCGACATCCGTGGCATCCGAGGATTCGGCGACCTTGATGATCGCGTCCTGAATGTTTTCGGCCCTTTCCGGAGCGGGCAGGGCGCTGGAGCCTCGAATGTGAAACAAGGTGTCGCCGTCAACGATGACCGGAGCCATGAAGGTCTCGGCGGCGGCGCTGTCGGCTTCGGGTACGTCCTGCGGGGCATCCTGTGCCATGACAGGCACCGAAAAGGCCCAAGCCGCAAACAGCATGGACAGCAAAACACCCAATGGAAATGGGGCCTTGACGAAACTCCGCATGGGTCCTCCCTGACTTTGACTATACCCAAAGCCCCGTACCATCCTAGTGGATATCTGCGGTGTAATTCATCATCTTCGGGGATCGTGACACTGTCGCACGGCATGCCAAGTCGGGCATCGCTTGCAAAGGTTGATTTCAAAGCATAGTTTCCCGGCAAATTCGCGGTGCTCACTCCGCGACCTCAAGAAAAAAGGAATGTCCCATGGAAGGTGGCGCAATCGCCCAGTTTCTCCCGCTCATCCTGATCTTCGCGATCATGTACTTTCTGCTGATCCGTCCGCAGCAGAAGAAGATGAAGGAACATCAGGCCATGGTCGAGGCAGTGCGCCGCGGCGATCAGGTCGTCACTCAGGGTGGCCTCATCGGCAAAGTGTCGAAGGTCAAGGAAGGCGAAAACGAGATCGAGGTCGAGATCGCGGACGGTGTCCGGGTTCGTGTGGTCAAGTCGACCATCGCTCAGGTGCTGAACAAGACCGAACCGGCGAAGTAATTTCGCGTCGCAACTTCCTGAAAAGGCAGGGTAATGCTGCAAATTGATACCTGGAAACGGGTCCTGATCTGGCTGGTCTGCGTGGTTGGCCTGCTGATGGCCCTGCCGAACGCGTTTTACACGCGGGTCGAACAATCGAACGACGCCAAGGCCGCCATCGAACTGGGCATCGACACGCCCGAGATGCAGGCGCAAGCAGAACAATGGCCCGACTGGTTGCCGTCGTCATTGGTCAACCTGGGGCTTGATCTGCGCGGTGGGGCGCATCTGTTGGCCGAAGTTCAGGTTGGCGATGTCTACGAGACACGGATGGAGGCCATGTGGCCCGAAGTTCGTGATGCCCTGCGGGACGAACGGGCGACGGTCGGAACCATCCGCCGTCAACCCTCGGCCCCGGATGAGATTCGCGTTCGCATCAGCCAGCCGGACGGGATGCCAAGCGCTCTGGAAGCGGTGCGCGGGCTGGCCCGTCAGGTGCAGACGCTGACCGGCGTCGGTGCCACGGATATCGAAGTCAGCGCCGACGGCGACACCCTGATCGTAAAGCTGTCCGAGGCGGAAAAACTGGCCTCGGATGATCGCACGGTGCGTCAGGCTCTGGAAATCGTGCGCCGCCGGATCGACGAGGTTGGCACTCGTGAGCCGACCATCCAGCGTCAAGGCACCGACCGGATCCTGATTCAGGTGCCCGGGATCGGCAGTGCCAGCGAGTTGAAGGACATCATCGGTACCACGGCGCAACTGACCTTCAATCCGGTCGTGGCCCGCGGCACCGATCCGGACGTCGTGCCCGGCGTCGGTGAAGAGGTCGTGCCGTCGATCGACGAAAACGGCGTGTACTACACCATCGAATCCGCACCCGTCGTGACGGGCGAGGAATTGGTCGACGCGCAGCCTTCCTTCGATCAGAACGGACGCCCGGCGGTCAGCTTCCGGTTCAACACATCCGGCGCCCGCAAATTCGGCGATTACACCCGTGACAATATCGGTGCCCCTTTTGCAATCGTGCTGGATGACGAGGTGATCTCGGCTCCGGTGATCCAAAGCCATATCCCTGGCGGTTCCGGCATCATCACCGGCAACTTCACCGTCGAAGAAAGCACGAACCTCGCTGTTCTGCTGCGTGCCGGCGCGCTGCCGGCGGGTCTTGAGTTCCTCGAAGAACGTACGATCGGCCCCGAACTGGGCCAAGACAGCATCGACGCGGGTAAGGTCGCGACCACCGTCGCTTTTGCAGCAGTCTTGATCTTCATGGCGCTCAGCTATGGTCTTTTTGGCGTCTTCGCCAACATCGCTTTGCTGATTAACGTCGGGCTGATCTTTGGGCTGTTGTCATTGATTGGCGCGACATTGACCTTGCCAGGCATTGCCGGGATCGTCTTGACGGTCGGTATGGCGGTGGATGCCAATGTGCTGATCTTCGAACGTATCCGCGAAGAGCTGAAATCGGCCAAAGGCCCCGCTCGGGCAATCGATCTGGGCTATGAAAAGGCCCTGTCGGCCATCCTGGATGCCAACATCACGACCTTCATCACTGCCGTCATTTTGTTCGCCATCGGCAGCGGCCCGGTTCGCGGCTTTGCCATCACTCTTGGCCTGGGCATTCTGACGTCGGTCTTCACCGCGATCTTCGTGACGCGGCTGATGATCATCATGTGGTTCGAACGGCGCCGCCCGAAAACGATCGAGGTTTGACATGAGACTGAAACTCGTACCCGAAAACACCTCGTTCGATTTTTTCAGCCGCTGGCAGCTGTGGCTGGGCATCTCGGGCCTGATGATGGTTATCGCATTCGCCTCGTTCATGCTGCAGGGTTTGAACTTCGGGATCGACTTCCGGGGCGGTACCACGATCCGGACGCAGAGCACGCAGGAACTGGACGTCGGAGTTTATCGCGACGCCATTGCGCCGCTGGGCCTCGGGGATGTCACCATCACCGAGATCTTCGACCCGACGTTCGGGCCTGATGAGAACGTGGCCATGATCCGCATTCAAGCGCAGGACGGTGCCGAGTCTGTCACGGCCGACACCATCGCGGCAGTCGAAGGCGCCTTGCAGGCGGTAATCCCAGATATCCAGTTCGTTTCGGTGGAATCCGTGGGCCCGAAAGTCTCGGGCGAGCTGATCCAAACAGCTGTGATTGCTGTGGTTCTGGCGATCGGAGCGGTGCTGGTCTACATCTGGCTGCGGTTCGAATGGCAGTTTGCGCTGGGAGCGGTCGCCGCGCTGGTGCATGACGTGTTGCTGACGATCGGTATTTTTTCCGAGCTGCAGATCCGGTTCGACCTCGCGATTATCGCCGCGCTTCTGACAATCGTCGGTTACTCGCTGAACGATACTGTGGTCGTGTTCGACCGGGTGCGCGAGAACCTGCGAAAATACAAGAAGAAGGACCTGAAAGAAGTTCTGAACATCTCGATCAACGAAACGCTCAGCCGAACCGTCATGACGTCGGTCACCACGTTGCTGGCACTTGTCTCGCTGTATGTGCTCGGCGGCGACGTGATCCGCGGGTTCGTCTTCGCGATGATCTGGGGCGTGATCGTAGGGACCTATTCGTCGGTTTTCGTGGCCTCGACCATCCTGCTGTGGCTGGGGGTCAAACGCGATTGGTCCAAGCCATCGAACACGGCCGGCAACCAGTTTGCCAATATTGATGCCTGATGTGTTCGGCCAATCCCCAACGGGATTGGCCGTCATCATTTTTGCAGCCCTCGCGGGTGGAATCGTTCGAGGGTTTTCCGGGTTCGGCACCGCGCTGATCTTTCTGCCGCTGTCGACGCCTTATCTTGGTCCGTTCGGGGCTTTGATCGCGTTGACCTGCATGGATGTCTTCGGGCCACTTCCCAATCTGCGCCGCGCCTGGGTTGATGTCGACAAACGCGATCTCGTGCGACTTGTCGTCGGGTGTGCACTTTTGCTGCCGGTCGGACTGTCGATATTGACCCGAGTCCAGCCTGAGGTTTTTCGCTACGCCGTCAGCCTCGTGACCCTGTTCATGCTGGTCGTGCTGATTTCGGGGCTGCGGTACAACGGCGAAGTCCGGCGCAACATGGTAACTGCCATCGGCGCTGCGGCCGGCTTTTTGGGGGGCGTTGCAGGCATCCCGGGTCCGGCGGTAATCCTGTTCTACATGTCTCGCCCGTTGCCTGTGGCAGTTGTTCGGGCCACGATCCTGATGTTCCTTCTGGCCTTTGATTTTCTGATCTTCGGATATCTCGCTGCGTTCGGGCAATTGACCTGGTCAACGGTTGGGTTGGGGCTGGCGCTTGCCGTTCCGAATCTGGCAGGAAATTGGCTGGGCGGCTGGATGTTTCAGCCTGCCAGGGAACGGGTCTACCGCGTGATCGCGTATGCAGTCATCGCTGCTGCGGCCTTGTCGGGCTTGCCGCTTTGGGGATAGAAGATCACATGCGTCTGAACGAGATCACATATACCAACGCAGTTCCGATTGATGGCTATGGGCCGGGATTTTTTCGGATAGGCGGCGAGGTTCACGAAGGCAGTGTTCTGACAGGCCCCGGAGGGACCGGACCTTGGGGCGGTTTTGCGGACAGCGAGAGCCTTCTAGGGCTGGCCAATCAGGTTGACGTTCTGTTCATCGGCACCGGCGCTGATCTTTCTCACATACCATCTGATTTGCGGTCGACCCTCGAAGAGGCCGGCATCGGGGTCGAGATCATGAACTCGCCCGCCGCCTGCCGCACCTACAACGTGCTTTTGTCCGAGGGGCGCCGTATCGCTCTGGCCCTGTTGCCGGTCTGACCGCTTCATCTGACCCCTAACATCCCACCCCGCCAAAAGGCCCTGCGGCAAATCCGTCCTTTTTCCCCCGCAACCAATCGGATAAGCGGGTCTCATGACACTGACCGTGACCGACCTTGCCATCGCCCGAGGGGGTGTGCCCGTGCTCGAAGGCCTCAGTTTCGCGCTGCCCCCGGGCAAGGCGCTGATCCTGCGCGGCCCGAACGGGATCGGCAAGACCACCCTTCTGCGCACGCTGGCCGGGCTGCAACCGCCGCTCTCGGGCCGGATCGAGGGGGCCGAGGACCGGATCGCCTATGCCGCCCATTCCGACGGGCTGAAACCCACCCTGACCGTAACCGAGAACCTGACCTTCTGGGCCTCGGTCTTTGGCACGCGCGACATCCAGCCCGCGCTGGAGGCCTTTGCCCTGAGCGAACTGGCCGATCGTCACGCAGGCAACCTGTCGGCGGGTCAGAAACGCCGGCTGGGCCTTGCGCGGATGCTGGTGACCGGCCGCCCGATCTGGATGCTGGACGAACCCACCGTGTCACTTGACAAGACTGCCGTGGCAATGTTCGCCGATGCGGTGCGGGCGCATCTGGGGCAGGGCGGCTCGGCCCTGATTGCCACTCATATCGACCTGGGTCTCGATGGTGAGGTCCTGGATGTCGGCCCCAACAAGGCGCGCCCGAAGGCGCTGGATGACTTCGACGGAGGCTTCCTGTGATCGCCCTGCTGTTGCGTGACCTGAAACTGTCCTTCCGCGCGGGCGGAGGGTTCGGCCTCGGGCTGGCCTTCTTCCTGATCGTCACCGTTCTGGTGCCGTTTTCGGTGGGTCCGCAATCCTCGCTGTTGGCGACCATCGCGCCGGGGGTGCTGTGGCTGGGCGCATTGCTGGCCTGCCTGCTGTCGCTGGATCGCCTGCTGGCACTGGATTGGGAGGATGGGTCGCTCGATCTGCTGGCCACCGCGCCGCTGCCGCTGGAATCGGTGGTCACGATCAAGGCGCTGGCGCATTGGATCACCACCGGCCTGCCGCTGGTGCTGGCCGCGCCGGTGCTGGGTGTGCTGCTGAACCTGCCCGGCCCCGGTTTTGGCTGGCTGGTCGTCTCGCTGCTGATCGGCACGCCCGCGCTCAGCGTGATCGGCACCTTTGGCGCAGCCCTGACCGTGGGGCTCAAGCGCGGCGGCCTGCTGCTGTCGCTGCTGGTGCTGCCGCTATATGTGCCCACGCTGATCTTCGGGGCCGAGGTCGCGCGCCGTGGTGCCACCGGGATGGAGGTCCAGACCCCGCTGCTGATGCTGGCCGGGATCACCGCCGCCACGGTCGCCCTTCTGCCTTTTGCCAGCGCGGCGGTGCTGCGCATCAACCTCAGATGATTGGGGCACGTTGACCGATGTCAATTGAGAACGCCCCCGACTCGGACTAGATAAGGCCCATGTCGATAGCAGCCAAAGCCAACGCCCTGTGGGAATACGCCAACCCGCGCAAGTTCCTCGCCACCAGCGAGCGGGTCCTGCCGTTCTTCTGGATCAGCTCGGCCCTGTTTCTGGTCGTCGGGCTGGTGTGGGGGTTCTTCTTCACGCCGGATGACTACAAGCAGGGGTCTACCGTCAAGATCATCTACCTGCATGTGCCATCGGCGCTGATGGCCATCAATTGCTGGCTGATGATGCTGGTCACCTCGCTGGTCTGGCTGGTGCGCAGGCACCATGTCAGTGCCCTTGCCGCACGCGCCGCAGCGCCGATCGGCATCGTGATGACCCTGATCGCGCTGGCCACCGGCGCCATCTGGGGGCAGCCCATGTGGGGCACCTGGTGGGCCTGGGATCCGCGCCTGACCTCGTTCCTGATCCTGTTCCTGTTCTATCTGGGCTACATCGCCCTGTGGGAGGCGATCGAAGACCCCGACACGGCGGCGGACCTGACCTCGGTCCTGTGCATCGTGGGCTCGGTCTTTGCCATTCTCAGCCGCTATGCGGTGAATTTCTGGAACCAAGGCCTGCATCAGGGCGCATCGGTGATGCGTGCAGGTGCGATCACCGGCACGGACACCACCGAGAAGGTCAGCAACGTGTTCTTCTACCCGCTGCTGACCTGCATCATCGGCTTCGTGCTGCTGTTCATCGCGCTGGTCCTGTACCGGACCGGCACCGAAATCCGCGCGCGGCGCATCAAGGCGCTGCTGGCACGGGAAAGGGTTAACGGATGATGCCTGATCTGGGAAAATACGCCGAAACGGTTCTGTCCTCCTACGCGGCCTCGATCGTTTTGCTGGTGGCACTGGTGGTTTTCAGCATCCTGCGTGGTCGCAAGGTCCGGGCCGAGATGGAAAAGATCGAACAGAGGATGTCGCGCAATGGCTAAGATCTCGCCGTTGATGATTGCTCCACCACTGATTTTCGGAGCCTTTGCAGTGCTGGCTGCCATCGGCATGTTCCGCGAAGACCCCAACGCGCTGCCCTCGGCCCGCGAAGGCCAGCCCGCGCCGCCCGTTGTCCTGACCGAGTTTCCGGGCAAGCAGGGGTTCGACGACGCAACCCTGCGCGACGGCCAAGTCAAGCTGGTGAATTATTGGGCCAGCTGGTGTGCTCCCTGCCGGGCCGAGCATCCGAACCTTGAGCAACTGGCGCAGGAAGGTATTCCGGTCTACGGCATCAACTACAAGGACAAACTGGCGAATGCCGATGCGTTCCTGGCTGAGCTGGGCGATCCCTATGCCGCCATCGGGCGCGATGAAAATGGCCGCATGGGGTTGGACTGGGGCGTCTACGGCGTGCCCGAGACCTACGTGATCGACGGTGACGGCACGATCATCCTGCGGTTTGCCGGCCCGATCACCCAGCGCGTGATCGAGAGTACTATCCGACCCGCATTGGAAAAAGCCGCCGCGCAGTAACGCCGAGGCTAAAGGCGATACCCGCCAGAGACGGTCAGCACCTCTCCGGTGATGAAGGACGCGTCTTCGGATGCGAGGAAGCGAACTGCGCGCGCGATGTCTTCGGGGGTGCCAACACGCCCCAGCGCGGTGTTCTGAACGAACAAGTCGGTCAGATCGTCGGGTCTGGGGGCTTCGGGGATATTGATCGCTCCGGGCGCCACCGCGTTGACGCGAATGCCGTCCGGACCCAATTCTTTCGCCATGGCGCGGGTCCAAAGGTTCAGCGCAGCCTTGCTGGCCCCATAGGTCGCGGCGTCGCGCGGGGGAAGCTGGGCATTGACTGACGAGATACTGACGATCGACGCTCCCCGCCGAAGGTGAGGCAACGCGGCAGCCAGAAGCGCGGCCGGAACCAGCAGGTTGAGATCAAGAATAGCCCTGTGGTCCTTTCGGCTGAAGCTGTCCTTCGGCGTGGCCTGAACCAGCCCGGCATTGTTGATGATCACATCCAGCCGCCCGAACCTGTCGATGACGCGGCGCACCACGTCTTCGGGCTGACCTTCTTGCGTGAGATCGCGTTGCAGGGTCAGGGCCGGTCGGTCATCGGGCAAGGGCTGCGGTTCGGTCCTGTGCCACGTCAGGGCGACGCGATGATCCACGGCCAGATCAACCGCGATGGCCCGGCCAATTCCGCGAGCACCACCAGTTATCAAGGCAACTTTTTCCATGTCCCCAGCAGACCGCTTATCTGCACGGAACACAACGCGATAGTGGCCAGACCTGAAACGAAAAAGGGCGCCCGTTCGGGGCGCCCTTGCGTTCTTGGCTTTGTGCCGGCTTAGCTGGCCTTGGCCAGGTTCCGCAGCACATAGTGCAGCACGCCGCCGTTTTCGATGTATTCGATCTCGGGTGCGGTATCGATGCGGCACTTGAGCGTGATGGTCTTCTCGGTCCCGTCTGCGTAGGTGATGGTGCATGGCAACTCTTGCAGCGGCTGGATCGTGTCCAGACCGTGGATCGAGAAGGTCTCGTCGCCTTTCAAGCCCAGCGTCTTGCGGTTGTCGCCGGCGGTGAACTCGAACGGGATGACGCCCATGCCCACCAGGTTCGAGCGGTGGATACGCTCGAAGCTTTCTGCGATCACGGCCTTGACACCCAGCAGCGCGGTGCCCTTGGCCGCCCAGTCCCGCGAGGAACCGGCGCCATACTGCTCGCCACCGATCACGACCAGCGGAGTGCCTTCAGCCTGATAGGCCATCGATGCGTCATAGATCGAGGTCTGCTGACCATCGGGGCCTTTGGTGTAACCACCCTCGACGCCGTCCAGCATCTCGTTCTTGATGCGGATGTTGGCGAAGGTGCCGCGCATCATGACCTCGTGGTTGCCACGGCGCGACCCGTACGAGTTGAACTCGCGCGGTTGCACCTGGCGCTCCAGCAGGTATTTGCCCGCGGGGCTGGTGGTTGCAAACGAACCAGCCGGCGAGATGTGGTCGGTGGTGACCATGTCGCCCAGAATGGCAAGAACCTTGGCGCCTTCGATGTTCGAGATGGTGCCCGGCTGTGCCCCCATACCCTGGAAGTAGGGCGGGTTCTGGATATAGGTCGACGTCGGCGGCCAGTCATAGGTCTCGGCATCGGTGGTTTCGACCGATTGCCATTTCTCGTCGCCCTTGAAGACATCAGCGTATTTCGACTGGAATGCCTCGCGGGTTACGGTTGCCTCGACCAGTTCGGCGATCTCTTTCTGGGTCGGCCAGATGTCTTTCATGTAGACGTCGTTGCCGTCCTTGTCCTGACCGATCGGTTCCGAGGTCAGGTCGATGTCCAGCGTGCCGGCCAGCGCATAGACAACCACCAGCGGCGGCGAAGCCAGGTAGTTGGCGCGCACGTCGGGCGAGATCCGGCCTTCGAAGTTGCGGTTGCCCGACAGGACCGAGGTCGCCACAAGGTCGCCCTCGGCGATGGCTTCCGAGATCTCTTTCTGGATCGGGCCCGAGTTGCCGATGCAGGTGGTGCAGCCATAACCAACGAGGTTGAAGCCGATCTTGTCCAGATCTTCCTGCAGGCCAGCGGCCTCAAGATATGCGGATACGACCTGCGATCCCGGGGCCAGAGAGGTTTTGACCCACGGTTGGCGGTTCAGGCCCAAAGCCGCCGCCTTGCGTGCGACAAGGCCCGCACCGATCATCACATAGGGGTTCGAGGTGTTGGTGCACGACGTGATCGAAGCGATCACGACCTTGCCCGATTCCATGGTGTAGTCTTCGCCTTTGACCGGCACTTCCTTGCCCATCGGGCGCTTGAAAGTGTTTTCCATTTCCTGGCGGAAGGCAGCCTTGGCGTTGGTCAGGGGCACATAGTCCTGCGGACGCTTGGGACCCGAGATCGCCGGAACGATGGTGCTCATGTCCAGCGTCAGGGTGTCGGTGTAGACCGGGGCATAGTTCTCGTCGCGCCAGAAACCGTTTTCCTTGGCGTAGGCTTCGACCAGCGCGATGCGGTCCTCGTCACGGCCAGTGTTGCGCAGGTAGCGCAGGGTTTCGTTGTCGATCGGGAAAAAGCCGCAGGTCGCGCCGTATTCGGGCGCCATGTTGGCGATGGTTGCACGGTCGGCCAGCGGCAGACGGTCCAGGCCTTCGCCGTAGAATTCAACGAACTTGCCCACCACGCCCTTGGCGCGCAGCATCTCCACGACCTTCAGAACCAGGTCGGTGCCGGTGGTGCCTTCGACCATCTCGCCGGTCAATTCGAACCCGATCACTTCGGGGATCAGCATCGAGATCGGCTGACCCAGCATCGCGGCCTCGGCCTCGATCCCGCCAACGCCCCAGCCCAGAACGGCCATGCCGTTGACCATGGTGGTGTGGCTGTCGGTGCCGACCAGCGTGTCGGGATATGCGACTTCTTCGCCGTTCTGGTCGGTGTCGGTCCAGACGGTCTGGGCCAGGTATTCCAGGTTCACCTGGTGGCAGATGCCGGTGCCCGGCGGTACCACGCGGAAGTTGTTGAACGCGCTCTGGCCCCATTTCAGGAACTGGTAGCGCTCCATGTTGCGCTCGTATTCGCGGTCCACGTTCATCTGGAAGGCGCGCGGGTTGCCAAATTCATCGATCATGACCGAGTGGTCGATGACCAGATCGACGGGGTTCAGCGGATTGATCTTCTGCGGATCGCCCCCCAGCGCCTTGATGCCGTCGCGCATCGCGGCCAGGTCGACAACGGCCGGAACGCCCGTGAAGTCCTGCATCAGCACGCGGGCAGGGCGATAAGCGATCTCGCGCGGGTTCTTCCCGTTGTTGGCACCCCATTCGGCAAAGGCCTTGATGTCATCGACCGAGACCGAAAAACCGCCGTCCTCGAACCGCAGCATGTTTTCCAGCACCACTTTCAGCGCGGCGGGAAGCTTGGAGAAATCGCCCAGGCCGGCCTCTTGCGCGGCGGGGATCGAGTAATACGAGATGGACTTGCCATTCACGCTCAGGCTGCGGCGTGTCTTGGCGGTATCCTGTCCGACTTTGATGGGCATCTGTGGCCTCCCTCTCAAATGACGTGGAATTGGGATTCGCTGAGCGGTATCTGCATCACCAAGGCCTGCGGTTCAAGGTCCAACAGGGCGGGTGCGGCAATTTTTGTATACCATTGCACACATTTTTGCGGATTGCCGCCGAAACCTGTCTCAAGAAACCTTGATTGGCGCTTGATCCGGTGGCGGAGTACACCGGTGCTTGCAGGCTCCTCAAACCGAGAGTGAAATGAAAAGATCAGCCCTGACCACATTTCTTGCGTCCGTGTTCCTGTCGGCGTCTTCGGCCTGGGCGGACGGCCCGGTAGTAGTCGAATTGTTTACCTCGCAGGGGTGTTCGTCCTGTCCGCCGGCAGATGCGATCATGCACGATCTCGCCATGCGCGACGACGTGATCGGCTTGGCGCTGCACGTGGACTATTGGGACTACATCGGTTGGAAGGACGAGTATGCCGATCCGGCGCATACGGACCGTCAACGAGCGTATGCGCGGCGCGGCGGCCGTTCGATGATCTATACCCCTCAGATGGTGATCAACGGACAGCAGGATGTCGTTGGCGCCAAATCCCGTGACTTGAACCGTTTGATCGACGCGCATTTGACCGCTGCGCCCACCGCGTCGGTTTCGGCGCAGAGGTCCGGGAACACGGTTACGGTCCGCGTTGCCCCGGTCGATCTCGCCGCCGCGGAAAACTATGACGTGGTGGTCGTACAATACACGCCGTTGCGCCACGCATCGATTCGACGGGGTGAATTGGCCGGACACGATCTGGACTACGCGAATGTCGTTGAGGAATGGCACAATGCGGGCGGATGGAGCGGGTCGGCTGAACAGGATTTTCAGATCGAACTGTCTTCGGACCTGCCTGCGGTGGTTCTGATTCAGGGCACCGGCAATGGCCCGATCATCGCCTCAACAAGGGTGAAGTAGAGGGCGGCTCAGGGCATGTCCTGAGGCTGCACACCCAGCCCATTCCAGGCTTTCCACCGTCGGTGAATCCAGAACCATTGGCCCATGTGTTTCCGCACCATGCCTTCCAGGTCATCGTTGATGAACTGGGTCATGGTCTTGGGGTCCGTATGCGGCACCGGATCATGCAAAACGATCTCGAAATCGATACCGTTGGCTTGGCGCACCGCATAGCAAGGAATGAGAACGGCATCGTATTTCATTGCCAATTCCGCGTTCAATACCGACGTGACTGCGGGTTTGCCAAAAAACGTCAATTCTTCACCGCCATGGGCGTGCAGGTCCGATACGATGGCGATGATGCCGCCCTTTTTGAGGGACCGAACCATTTCCACCATGCCGCGCCGACCTTGTTCGAACATCGGCTCGCCGGTTTTGTGGAAGGCGTCGACATACATCTCGTTGAAATACGGATTGGCCATGCGGCGGTACAGGCAGCCAATCGGCTTGCCGCTGCGCGCCTGCAAAGCGATCCGCGCAGCAAGGTAGTGGCCGAAATGTGCGGTGATCATCATCACCGGCCGACCTTCGGCCACCGCTTGTTCAAAGGCGGCGATTCCTGAACCTGATACTTTTGCGTTCTTCTGCCGTTCAGTGAAATCCTCGGGCGAGAAGTGTTCCATAATCGCGCGGCCTGCGTTGTCGGGCACCGCACGGCAAATGCGTTTGACTTCGGCTTCAGGCAGGTCAGGGCAGGTCAGTTTCAGGTTGCTTCGCACACGTTTGGTGAACCCAACCGCCGGGGCCAACCCGCGCACGATCGCCCCCATCGTCGCAATGCGCCGTTCATAGGGCAAAAGGCGCATTGCGCCGATCATGCCTTTCAGGAACAGGTTGGCGACATAGTATTGACCAAGCTCAAAGCGGCTCAGTTCCGACTTTTCGACGGGCATCGGGGGATCTCACCGGGTGTTGTGAATTGCGGATTCAGACATACAGCCGGCGCGCAACAACCACAAGCATTGTCCCGAGCCCTGGTTCTACGGCATCCGAGCCAGCGGCGGGCAGCCCTTAGTCCTCGTTGCCATCGGCGTCCGCTTCGACCAAGGTGATTGTGCCTGCGTCCACGAGTGTGCGGATCGCACCGACAATCTGGGTCATGGCCTCCTCTGCTTCGGCCTGCTTGACCTTGCCGCGTTCAGCAATTTCCTCGCGCAGGTTGTCGGCCATCCGTGCGGATATGTTGGACAGCAGATAGTCGACCGAGGCCTTGTCATCCTCGGTTCTTGCGCCAGCCAGAGCAGTTATCAAAACCGGCTGATCGACTTCGCGCAGGATGGCAGGCACATCCCGTGCAGCTATACGCGTGGCGATGTGCGCAAAGGTGAAGATGGACTTTCGAACAGCGCTGGCGAACTCAGTATCCTCCTCATCGAGCGCGTCCAGCAGTCCGTCACGCGTGGATGGGGGGGATTGGTTCAAGATCGCCCCGACGCGCGTGTCGGGTGAATCGGTGAAGGCCGGAACTGGGCGTTGATCGAGTTGCGCGGCCAGGGACCAGCCGATCCGCTCCACCGCCTCGGGCGTCACGTTGGCGGTTTTTGATACGGCATAGGTTATCCGTCTGGCCACCGGCCCGGGCAATTGCGCCAACAACTGTGCTGCCTTCGCCGTATCCAGCTTGGATAGCATGACGGCTGCAACTTCGGTGCTTTCGGCCTGAGCCATACGCGCAAGGTCTTCGGCAGGGGTGTCACGCAGGCGCAGCCATGGATCGCCGACCTGGCGCACACCCGCGACCTTGCGCAGCCGGGCGGCGGTCGCCGGGGCAATCTTGCCATTTACTGCGTCAAGCGCCCCAGCCAAGCCGTGCGGGAAGGCAAGTCCGACGCTGTCCAGCGCATCTGCGAATTCTTGCGCGACCGCAGCGAGGGTTACACGGTCAACCAGCCCCATCCGGCCCAGTTGGAGGGTCAGCCGTTCCTGCAGTTCGTCGGGCAACTCCTCCAACGGAAGATCGGCCCCCTCGTTCAACAGCAGGCGTACGATGATGGCGGCCTTCTGACCGGGCGTGAGTTGGCGAGGTATGACGCGAGGGGCGTCATCCGTCTGTTTCTCGGCCGGAGCAGAATTGCCCGGCGCGGTCTGTACCAAAGCATGTGAATCTTGCATCTGCCTGCGGTGTCAATTTTTGTTCCGCAGGCAGACTAGCGAGAGTCGAGTAAAGAAAGACTGAACCTAGTAGCTGTAAGTCAGCCCCGTGCGGATCGCCTCGCGCAGAGACGCTTCGGCCCAGGTGCCTTCGCCTCCGCGTGCCTTGATCTCGCGCCATTGCGCGATGGCCAGTTCGGTTTTCCCTTCGGTGACATATCCCTGACCCATGTAGCTGCGGGCCAGAATGTTGTCAGGATTGGTTTTGATTGCGCGTTGGTAATAGGTGTTGGCCAGCTCGGCTTCGCCCATTTTGCGGTAGGTGAAGCCCCAATACGTCAAAACGCGATCATCGTCTTGATCCATGACCCGCAACACGTTCTGCGCATTTTCGAACTGGCCGTCATAAGCAAGCTCGCGCACGGCCTGATACAATTGCTCTTCGCTGAAATTGGTCTTGTTCGGTTTGACGCACCGGCCGGCTGCTTCGTCATAGACGCGGCCGAACAGGCATTTCTTGGTGGTATTCGTCGGTTTTGGGGGGCTGCTGTCACCGCCGGCGGCACTGACCGCGGGGGCAAAGGCAAAGGTCTGCAGGGCTAGTGCCGTGGCCATCAAAAGGCGCATTGTCCTACTCCGTTCCAAGGGCTGCTCGCAAGAAGCATAGTGCGTTCTTCAAAAAAGCTAACAGCCAATGGCTCGCTTTTATTCACAAGTAGGACAAGAAATCAGCTGCTGGCGTTTTTCACGCAGCTTTCCGAGGCCGAATCCCAAGTCGTACCGGGCGCACAGGATTGCGATTGCTTGCTGTGGCCTTGGCATGCGAAAGCGGACGAGGCGGACAGGGCAAGGGCCAGTGCGCAGAGGGTCGTGCGGATCATGGTGGGCTCTCCTTGAACGGAAATTGCCCACCCAGCATAGCCGATTTCCGATGTTTCCGCAAAAGACAGGGGCCCGGATCGCGCTGTGCGACCCGGGCCCCGAAAAAAGCCGTTCCTGCGTCGAGGGTTACTCGCCGAACACCCGCTCGAAGATCGTGTCGACATGTTTGGTGTGATAACCAAGGTCGAATTTTTCTTCGATCTCTTCCTTGCTCAGCGCCGCGGTCACGTCCGGGTCGGCCAGCAGTTCGGTTTTGAAGTCCTTGCCTTCTTCCCAGACCTTCATCGCGTTGCGCTGCACCAGGCGATAGGCGTCTTCGCGGCTGACGCCGGCCTGGGTCAGGGCCAGCAGCACGCGCTGGCTCATGACCAGACCGCGGAACTTGTTCATGTTGGCCAGCATGTTGTCCGGATAGACCACCAGCTTGTCGATCACCCCGGTCAGGCGCGACAGGGCGAAATCCAGGGTCACGGTGGCGTCGGGGCCGATGTTGCGCTCGACCGAGCTGTGGCTGATGTCGCGCTCGTGCCACAGGGCCACGTTCTCCATCGCCGGGATCACGGTCATGCGCACCAGCCGGGCCAGGCCGGTCAGGTTTTCGGTCAGCACCGGGTTACGTTTGTGCGGCATCGCCGACGAGCCCTTCTGGCCTTTGGAAAAGAACTCCTCGGCCTCCAGAACCTCGGTGCGCTGCATGTGGCGGATTTCGATGGCGATGTTCTCGATGCTGCTGGCGATCACGCCCAGCGTGGCAAAGAAGGCCGCGTGGCGATCGCGCGGGATGACCTGCGTGCTGATCGGCTCGGGCACCAGGCCCAGCTTTTCGCAGACATGCTCTTCGACGCGGGGGTCGATATTGGCGAAGGTGCCGACCGCGCCGCTGATGGCGCCGGTGGCGATCTCGGCGCGGGCGTCGCGCATCCGCGACAGGTTGCGGTCCATCTCGGCGTAGAAGCGCGCGAAGGTCAGGCCCATGGTGGTGGGTTCGGCATGAATGCCGTGGCTGCGGCCGATGCGGACAGTGTCCTTGTGCTCGTAGGCGCGGCGCTTGAGCGCGGCCAGCAAGCCTTCGAGATCGGCGATCAGGATGTCGGCGGCGCGGGTCAGTTGCACGTTGAAGCAGGTATCCAGCACGTCCGAGCTGGTCATGCCCTGGTGGACAAAGCGGGCCTCATCGCTGCCGACATGCTCGGCCAGATGGGTCAGAAAGGCGATGACGTCATGCTTGGTGACGGCCTCGATCTCGTCGATGCGGGCCACGTCGAATTCCACGTCCTTGGCCTTCCAGACGGCCTCGGCGTTTTCGCGCGGGATGACGCCCAGATCGGCCATCGCGTCGCAGGCATGGGCCTCGATCTCGTACCAGATGCGGAACTTGGTCTCGGGCGACCAGACGGCAACCATTTCGGGGCGGGAATAGCGGGGAATCATGGGCGGCGGCACCTTTTTCGGTTGGCAATGGGTGTTGGCGCGGGTGATAGACTCGCCGGACCGTTGGGACAAGGCAGGAGACGCGGGATGAGACGGTTTGCCCTGATTTTGTTGGTTTGGCCCGAAATTCTGGCGGCCGACACGTTCCTACCGCTGACGGGCGCGCAGATTCTCGACGCCCTGTCAGGCCGGATGCTGGCCTATGACAACGGAGCCACACAGGTCTTCGAGCCGTCTATGGCCACGCAGTATTTCTCGGGTCGACCCAGCTCGGGGCGCTGGGCGGTGCGGGATGACCGATATTGTTCGATCTGGCCACCGTCTGACTTTTGGGCCTGTTACGATGTTCAGTCGGACGGTACGCGGATCCGATTTGTGGGAGAGGCCGGCGATGCGACAGTCGGCGTGTATGCAGACTAGGCGGCAACGCAGGTCGGGCGGGCCCCTGAGCAATACTCTTTAAAAACTGGACAAGCGCGGGTTGCATCGCTCATCCTCGGGACGATGACACCAACAAATAGAGATATCAGCTTGTTTAAGAAAAACCTTTTTGCCATCGGCGCGGCTTTTTGGGTCGGGATGGCGGGTGCGGGGCTGAGCGATACGCCGGTCACCTACACCGAAGGGGGGCGTGCGCTGTTTCAGTTCGATGTCCCGGATTTCTGGATGCTGCGCACGGGCGGCCCACGCGATCTTGAGGATACACAACTGGGCGATACCCGGTCCGTAAGCCGGGTGATGGCTGCGCGCCCGGTCACAGATGACTCGGTCTGGATCGGGTTCGTTTCGCCGTTCGGCGTTGCCAGCATCGAGGACGGGGTCCGTTACTTGCAGGATGTCGACAAGTTTCTGGTGAAAAACCCAGAGGTGACAAGTGATGCGAACATGCGCATCGGCGGTTTGCCGGCCCGGGTCATTCGCGGCACCGGCACCCGTGACGGGCGCGGGATCAACTTCACCGCGACGGTAATCGACCTGCCGCGCAACCGTGTTGCGGTTGTGGTGACCATCCTGCGCGACGGTGCAGATCCTGGCTATGTCGAGGATCTGAATGCCATCTTCGCGTCATTCCGGTCAGTGCAGTGAGGGCGTGAAAATGGCAGGAACATTTTTGAAGCGATCCGTCATCGTTCTGGGGCTTGGGGCCGGGGGATTCACCCTCTCGGGCTGTGAAGGCGTCACGGTCGGTGTAGGATACGGATATGACCCGTTCTATGACTCGATGCTGTGGAACGACTATTACCGCAACGTGAATGTCGACATTGACGTGGACCGCCCACCGCCGCCGGGTAAACCGCCGGGTGGAAAACCGCCGCCCAAACCCAAGCCGCCAATTGCGAAACCGCCTGCGCGGCCCAAACCTCCGATCGCCAAGCCGCCGGCGCGTCCTCGACCGCCCGTGGCCCGCCCACCAGCGGCACGGCCCCCGATCCACAGGCCTGCGCCTCGGCGATAGGTCGTCCGGAACCGGGGTTGGTTACGCCGGAGCCGCAACAGGTTCCGGCGGCAGCAGTTCGGTGGTGATATGCGCCGAATTTTCAAGCGTGCGGTGCACCGGGCATTTGTCGGCGATCTCAAGAAGCTTGGTCCGCTGGTCATTGTCCAGCGGTCCGTCCAGTCGGATCTTGCGGCGGAACTGGTCGACCTTTCCATCCCCCGCCAACCCCGCGTCCTGCGCGTGCACCTTGTTGTGACAGACATCCACGCTGATCCCGGTCAGGGGCCATTGCTTGCGTCGCGCATACATGCGGATGGTCATCGAAGTGCACGCCCCAAGCCCGGCAGAAACAAAGCCATAAGGCGACATGCCGCGATCAGTCCCGCCGTAAGAGGCCGGCTCATCCGCCACGGCATGATGGCTTGGACCTGATTGAATGTCCTGAAGAAAACCACCCGGGTCCACTTCGGTCACGCGCACAACGCCTTCGGGCGCGCCCGGCGGCGGGGCGGGCGGCGACAGCGGCACATAGCGCGATACCCAGGCGGCGATGACGTCGGCGGCGTATTCTGCATCCTTCGGACGGGTGATCAGGTGGTCTGCGTCGTCCAGCGTTACAAAGCTTTTAGGGTGCTTGGCGGCCAGAAAGATCGTGCTGGCATTGTCGATGCTGACTGTTTCGTCACGCGGCGCATGCAGGATCAGCAGCGCGGCCTTCAACTCGGCAATCGAGGGCGTCAGTTCGGATTCAGAGATGTCGCGCACAAACTCTCGGCCGATGCGGATGGGGCGCCCACCCAGCAGAACTTCGGCGCTGCCATCCTGTTCGATCTGGCCCCGCGCGTCTTCAAAGTGATGAGCCACATGGCCGGGATCGGCCGGGGCGCCGATCGTGACCACCGCCTTTACCGAGGGTATACCGGCCCGCGCCCGCAAGACCGCGGCCCCGCCCAAAGAATGCCCGACAAGCAGGTCAGGCGCCATGTTCCGACCCGCAAGAAACTGCGCAGCGGCGATCAGATCCTCAACGTTCGAAGTGAACGTCGTGTTGGCGAACTCGCCTTCGGAATGGCCCAGCCCGGTGAAGTCGAACCGCAGAACGGCAAATCCCATCGCTGCAAGCCGCGCGCTGATGCGCCGGGCCGCGGGAATGTCCTTGGAGCAGGTAAAGCAATGCGCAAAAAGCGCAGTTGCCAGCACCGGACCATCGGGGAGATCCAGCCGAGCAGCCAGCTTGCCACCATCGTGACCGGAAAATGTGACGCGTTCTGTGGGCATGTAGGGTCCTCAGGCTGTGATGCTAAGCGCAATACTGTGAATAAGGCAGTGCAGTCTCAACCCTTGTGACAGGACCGTCACGGGAAGGTGAGGGCGCAGGCGGTGATCGTGAGGCGCCCTTTGTCAGCGCGTTGATCACAATTTGTGAATTCTAGGCGAACAACAATTGGTTTTAATAATGAGTCAGAAGCTCCCATGTTCGGCCTAACCGAAACCAAAAGATCAAGGAGCGCGGAGATGACACATTCGACAGACGCAGCGCATTTCGAAGTTGCACAGGTCGGTAAGGCGGTTGCCGTTTTTCTGGCCACGGCCATCGGATTTGCCGCCGGACTGCACTGGCCCCAAGACACGTTTTCGCCGGGCGCATCGGCAGAGCCGGTGCTTGAGGATTGGCACGGAAATGTGCGTCGCTCTCACTGGGCGGATTGAGGCCTAGTCGAGCCCCATAAGCGCGGAATCGAACGGATAGCGGGTCAGGTTTTCATAGCCGTCTTCGGTGATCAGAACCTGATCTTCCAGCTTGATCGAGAAATCGCCGCCCACTTCGCCCACGGCGGCCTCGACGCACAGCACCATGCCGGGTTCCAGCGGATAATCATATGAGCCTGGCACTGCCTTGTCGGGATAGGCCACCAACGGCCATTCATCACACAGGCCCACGCCATGCATCAGGCAGCCGTATTTCTGTGATTGGAACTTGTCGTCCAGCCTGTGGCAGTTGGCGGTCAGGTCGGGGATCATCACGCCGGGCTTCAGCATCTCCATGTTGGTCATGATGTGCTCGTGCGCGTGCTGCATGGCATAGACCATGTCGGGGCGGGGTTTTTGATCCCCAATCCACCAGGTGCGCGAGATGTCGACGCAAATGCCGTAGCTGCCGATCAGATCGGTATCGAAGGCGATGATCTCGTTCCTCTGCGTGATCCGCGGCCCGCATTCCTGAAACCACGGGTTGGTACGCGGCCCCGAGGCCAACAGTCGGGTTTCGATCCACTCGCCGCCGCGCTTGATGTTCTCGGCGTGCAGAACGGCCCAGATGTCATCTTCGGACGTCTTGCCGTCGCCCACATGGGCACGGGCGAACTTCTCCATCTCGGCCACGGCGGTTTCGCAGGCGTGGCTGGCGCAGCGCATGGCCAGGATCTCGTCAGGGCCCTTGATGGCGCGGGTCTTTTCGGTGACCTCTTCGCCCTCCATGATCTCGAAGCCCTGCGCCTCGAGCGCGCGGAGGCCGTGCAGCATGATCTTGTCCACCGCCAGCCGGGTGTGGCCGGGGGCGTGGTCCTGCATCAGCCCGCGCACCTCGTTGGCGAACACGTCCGCCTGCACGTCCACCTTATCGCCCCGGTCGAAATAGAACAGGTCCGCGCCCGAGCGCTGCTCGCGCACCAGCGGGTTGAATTTCGACAGGAAGGGCGAGTTCTTGTAGTCCCAGATCACCATGTAGCCATCGGCGCACAGCAGCACGGCCCGGAACGGGTTGTGCGTGTTCCACAGCTGCATGTTGGTGCTGTCGGTGGCGTATCGGATGTTGAGCGGGTCGAACAACAGCAGCCCGCCATAGCCCCGGTCGACGATCGCCTGGGTCAGCCGTTTCCAGCGATATTCGCGCATCCGGTCCAGGTTGGGCAACTGCAAACCGGCGGCGGCCCATTCGTTGAATGCAAGTCGGGTGGGGCCGATCTCTATCCGGTCATTGTCGTTCGGCGTGCCGTCGCCCAGCGTCGCGCCGCGGCTGGGGTCGATCTTGCGGGTGTCTCGGTAGTGGTGGTTCACGGCGCGCCTCCCTGCTTACCGGTTCAGCCTGAAGGGGCAGGGCGGCCCCGTCTGGGTGAATTGCGACGATTTGCCAGTCGCTTTTTGACCGACATGGCCTGTTTTGAGTGCTAACCCAACGCCATGACAGTCATTCTGCAACAGACTCTGCCCTACGATCCGACCCAACAGCGCCCGCTGCCGGGGATCGCGCCGACCACGATGGAGGACTGGCTGCATCGCGATGATGCCTTTGCCGCGCAGATGCGCCACCGCCAACAACTGCTTGAAACCCGCCGGGACGACGTTCTGGCGCTGGACGCGCAGGCGCACCCGGCCGCCGTCGAACTGCTGGATCTGGTCTTGGCGCAGGCCTATCCCGAGGCGACCGACACCGCGCAGCGCCCGGACGGGGTCGCCGTGCCGATTGACCGCGACACCCCTTTGGATACGCTTTGCCTGCTGGCGCAGGAGGATTTCTGCATCCTGCAGAAACAGGGCGACCAGCATGTACTGACCGGGGCCATCCTGTGCTTTCCCGCCAGCTGGCGTCTGTCCGAGAAATTCATGCGCCCGCTGATTGCCATTCACGAGCCGGTCGACAGCTATGACCCCAACATCGCGCGCCGGGTTCAGCGCCTGTTCGACGGGATTCAGGTCGACCGGCCTTTGTGGCGCTTCAACGCGCTGTGGTACGACGACCCCGAACTGCACCAGCCCCGAAGCGCCAGCGCCCCGCGCGAGATCCGTGACCGTGGTACCACCCGGTATCTGCGCAGCGAGCGACAAACGCTTTTGCGGTTGCCCGAGACACGGGCCGTGGTGTTCTCGATCCACACCTATGTCGTGCCGGTCGAGCACCTGCCAGAAATGGAAAACCCCGCCTGATGGCGGGGCCTCCAAGGAGGGTCTTCTGGTAATTCAGTTACAGTCCGATCGCATTGGCGACATCGGCAAACGCACCACTTGAGTTCAGCGACACGATGGCGACCGTATAGGCCAGGACCTGAGTGTTCAGGCGAAAGTCTTCGCCCCGGATGAGGTTCACAGCGGCCATCGACAGAGCGATCGGGGCCGACAGGCTGGCAACGGCACCGGTCAGGGCCCAGCTGGTCAGTCGCAACGCGTCACTGGGCCGGTCGTCATCGCCATCCGTCGCGGCCGGTGCATCGGAAACGGGTGCGTTGGCCTCGTCGGAACGGAAGGCAATGCTGAGCAATTGCTCATCGGTCAATTGAATCGGGCGAGGCGGCTTTGCCGGTGCTTTGACGGCCTCGTGGTCATCAGTTGCTGCGGGCTCAAGGCCCGCAAAAGGTCCGCTGACCGCCTCGAACGCCTCGCGGCGGTTCCGCTGCTTGCGTGGCATCAACGAGTCAAACGCGCCCATGAACTGTTCGATCGTCAAAACGGTTTGCGGCGACAGCCATTCCACTCGTTGCGTCGAGCAGATGTCGACCATCCGATACAGCATGACGACAAGCATCAATTCGGAAATCTCAGGGTCATCCATCAGGCCTGAAACAGGCGAGACCGAAATCACCAATCGGTTGCGCGGGCGTGTCGCCGAGGGGCGCACCATGGTCTTCAGACCAACCGTACGGTCCAGACGCCCATAGCGGTCGCTGGTCTCCCGGGGTTCGGACTCGAGGGTCAAACGGACAAGGTACTGGCTGGACACGATGGTTGCCTCGGTCTGGCTCAGCAGGGTCTTTCGTTCCACAAGATGCCCGTAGTCCTCAAGAGTTGCCACCACGATATGGCCGAACCGCTCCAACGCGCCGTTCGTGTCGCCGTTGAATTGCAGGCCACCGTGGTATCTGTGCTTCGTGGTCACAGTCTTGCCCTCTGCCGTACGAATACTGAACCAACACTCTAGTCGGTGATGAGGGTCAAATTTTGACCATATTGCAAAAAAATGAATTTTTGCGACGATTGATTACGCTTTGGAAACCAAGAAATTAGAGCTTTCCACCCGACACTGTGGCAGCAATGTGGCGGAATTGAGTGCGGTGGCCCGGTGGCCAACAAAGCCTCAGTTGTCGATTCGAGCGGCCATGATCGCAATTGATTTTTGGTAAACCGATGCGGCGTTCCATTGCTGTATCACCGCAAAATTCGGTTCGCCGGGTTGATAGCCCCGGCCGGGTTTCCACCCTTTCTGCCGAAGAAAATTTGCGGTTGAGGCCAACGCATCCGTCATGTTGTAGAAGTCCACGCGCCCGTCACCCGTGGCGTCCACGCCATAGGTCAGAGCATTGCCGGGCAGAAACTGGGTGTGGCCCAACTCGCCATGTTTTGCCCCTTTTGTTGCCACCGTGATCGCCCCCTGATCGACCAGTTTCAGCGCCCCGATGGCATGGGGAACAAAGAAGTCGGACCGTCGACAATCGTAGGCCAATGTTGTGATTGCGGAAACAACCTGGCTGTCGCCCATGAAGTTTCCGAACCCGGTTTCCATGCCGTGAATGGCAATCAGAACGCCGGCCGGGACACCATACTGACGCTCCAGCGCCGCGTAGAATCCCGGGTTTCGGGCCTTGCGCTTGCGCCCCTGGACCACGATCGTATCCGCCCCTCGAACCTTCATGAACTTGTCGAGGGAATATTTGAAGCTTTTCTGCCCCCGATCCGCGGCGATGGTCCGTGTGGCATATTGGGTTTGCGCCAGAGCCTGCAGCCCTTTTTTCTTTACTCCGGCTTTGCGCGCCTGCTTGGCAAAGTCGGCCTTCCAGGCTTCAAAACCAGCGCCTGTGTTCCCGCAGGGAGCGGACTGCGCCGCCACGGGGGCACTCAGTGCAATGAAAACGGACAGGACCGTAAGGCGCATGGGGACCTCCTGGAAATCAGGGCAGGGTGGGTGCGATAACGTACAGGGCTTTTAGGGCCTCGCTGGGTTCAATCCCGGGCAGTGCGGCGCGAAAGATCTCTTCCATCGTGCCTTGGGCATACAGCTGCGACAGGATCTCATCGACCATCAGGCGAAAGTCATCGTCGCCGCGCGCAAGGGCCAGACCTTGCTTTTCAATCGTCAGAATCTCTTGCGAGATTTTGAAGTCGTCCTTCAATCCGGCTGCCAAATAGTTGACCAAAAGAATGGATTGGTCGGCGAAATAGGCGTCGATCTCTCCGTCCCTCAAAGCCTTGATCCCGTCGGGATGCGAGGCGAACCGAACAAGCTTTGCCTCGATCCCCGCTGATCCGAACGAGTTGAACACGGCTTCTTCGGTGGTCGTGCTGCTGCGCATGCCGACTTTCTTGCCGGAAAGCGACGCCATCGTGACATCCGCATCTATCGGCAGCAAAACCGATGTTCCGTCTACGAAGATCGGGATCGAGAAATCAACGGTTTCCCGCCGCGACAGGGTGATTGTCGCCGCGCCGCATAACAGGTCGATCTGGCCAGAGGCGACCATGTCAAAGCGCGTATCCGACTGCACCGGAATGAATTGTGCGGTCAGGTCATCCGCACCCAGTCGGCTGGCGATGGCTCGGGCAACCTGGTCGCAGATCATCACGGACAGCCCGTCGGGACGCTCCTTGTCGTTGATGAACGAAAGCGGGGCAGCATCCGTGCGAAACCCAAATCGGATTTCGCGCGTTTCTTTGATCCGGTCGATCGTCTGCGCCGCAGCGCCTGAAACAAGAAGTGCAGCGGAGAGGGTCAGGGCGAGAAGGCGCATGAATAATCCTGATAATTGAATTGATCTTCAGCCTAGCGGCAAAGGCGCCTGTCACAAAGGGAAATATGGGGACCGCGCAGCACTGAAAAGGGGCGCCCGACAGGACGCCCCCAAGGTCTTTTCATTGGACTTCCGACCGGGGTCAGCAGCTGTAGTACATGCCGTATTCGACCGGGTGCGGAGTGTGCTCGTAGGTTTCGACCTCTTCCATCTTCAGTGCGATGTAGCCGTCGATCTGGTCCTTGGTGAACACGTCGCCCTGCAGCAGGAAGTCGTGATCGGCCGCCAGGCATTCCAGCGCCTCGCGCAGGCTGCCGCAGACGGTCGGGATGCCGGCCAGCTCTTCGGCGGGCAGATCGTAGAGGTTCTTGTCCATGGCTTCGCCCGGATCGATCTTGTTCTTGATGCCGTCCAGACCGGCCATCAGCAGTGCCGCAAACGCCAGGTAGGGGTTTGCCGACGGATCGGGGAAGCGGGCCTCGACGCGCTTGGCTTTCGGCGATTCCGTCCATGGAATACGGACGCAGCCCGAGCGGTTGCGGGCCGAGTAGGCGCGCAGAACCGGCGCTTCGAAGCCCGGGATCAGGCGCTTGTAGCTGTTGGTCGACGGGTTGGTGAAGGCGTTCAGGGTCTTGGCGTGCTTGAGGATGCCGCCGATGAACCACAGAGCTTCGTCCGAAAGATCGGCATATTTGTCGCCTGCAAACAGCGGCTTGCCGTCCTTCCAGATCGACATGTTGACGTGCATACCGGTGCCGTTGTCACCCGCGATCGGCTTCGGCATGAAAGTGGCCGACTTGCCGTAGGCGTGCGCGACGTTGTGGATGACGTACTTGTATTTCTGCAGCTCGTCCGCCTGTTTGGTCAGGCTGTCGAAGATCAGGCCCAGCTCGTGCTGGCACGAGGCCACTTCGTGGTGGTGCTTGTCGACCTTCATGCCCAGACGCTTCATGGTCGACAGCATTTCCGAACGCAGGTCCTGCGCCTCGTCGATTGGGTTCACGGGGAAGTAGCCACCCTTGACGCCCGGACGATGGCCCATGTTGCCCATCTCGTATTCGGTGTCGGTGTTCCAGGATGCATCGGTTGCATCAACTTCGTAGGACACCTTGTTGATGCTGTTCGAGAAACGCACGTCGTCGAACAGGAAGAACTCGGCCTCGGGGCCCATGTAAGCCACGTCGCCAACGCCCGAAGACTTCAGGTAGGCTTCGGCCTTCTGCGCGGTGCCGCGCGGGTCACGCTCATAGGCTTCGCCGGTATCGGGTTCCACGACCGAGCAGTGCAGGCAGATTGTCTTTTCCGCATAGAAGGGATCGACATACGCGCTTTCAGTATCGGGCATCAGTTTCATGTCCGATGCTTCAATCGACTTCCAACCGGCGATGGACGAACCGTCGAACATGAAGCCTTCCTCAAGGAAGTCTTCGTCGACCTGGTCGGCCATGACGGTCACGTGCTGAAGCTTGCCACGCGGATCGGTGAAGCGGATGTCGACATACTCGGCACCCTCGTCTTTGATCAGCTGAAGAACTGCGTCCTTGCTCATTACTATGTTCCTCTAGATTGCAGAATTGGTATTACAGCGCGTCCGAGCCGGTCTCGCCGGTCCGGATGCGAATGGCTTGTTCAACGGACGAGACAAAGATCTTGCCGTCCCCGATCTTGTCGGTCTTGGCGGCCGACACGATGGCTTCGATGGCCGCATCGACCTGATCGGCATCCAGAACGACCTCGACTTTGACCTTGGGCAGAAAGTCCACCACATATTCCGCACCGCGGTACAGTTCGGTGTGTCCTTTCTGGCGGCCGAAGCCCTTGACTTCGATCACGCTGAGGCCCTGGACGCCAACGTCCTGCAGGGCCTCTTTCACTTCGTCCAATTTGAACGGCTTGATGATCGCTTCGATCTTTTTCATCCGGGCTCACCTCGCATGGTTGTCAGAATGGCAGTGATCACGTCTAAGATCGGGCGGCAATGCGATTGCCGAATTGACCGTCTGCTGGTGAAGGGATTCTGGGCGGCGGGCCAATTTTTAGGCAAGTTGCGCAAAAATTAATCAGATTTGAAACGTGCGAGGGTTTCGGATGCCAAAACTGCTGACTTCGTCCCAGATGAGGGCGGCCGAACGCGCCGCAATCGAATCCGGGTTTGTCACCGGCCTTGAGCTGATGGAGCGCGCAGGTCGCGGGGTGGTCGAGGCCGTCTTTGAAACCTGGCCTGACCTGGCGGCGGGGTCAGGGCGGGCCGTTGTGTTGTGCGGGCCGGGCAACAACGGCGGCGACGGTTTTGTAGTTGCGCGCATTCTGAAAGAGTGGGGGTGGGTCGTGGACCTTTTCCTGTTGGGCGACTCCGAGAAGTTGCCGGAAGACGCGCGGGCGAATTATGAGCGCTGGTGCGCGATGGGTTCGTGCCATGCGCTGTCCGATGACGCGCTTGATGCCTACGCCGCGGACCGTTTGGATACTGTTCTGGCGGTTGATGCCTTGTTTGGAACCGGGCTGACGAGACCGGTAGCCGGGCTGCCACGGACAATGCGTAAATTGGGCCAGTGGAAAGCGTCACAGTCGGAAGGTGGTTGCCCACGTGTGGTTTGTGTGGACATTCCCAGCGGCCTATGCGCGGACAGTGGTCGGCGTCTGGTGTCAGAGGGATTTGCCCCCGAAGATTGCGCCGCTTCGGCCAACCTGACGGTGACGTTTCATACCGCAAAGCCGGGCCATTATCTGGCCGAGGGACCAGAATGCTGTGGCAGGGTGTCCGTTGTCGATATCGGTCTGCCGGCTCTGTCAGTTGAAGAAACACCAGATGGCCGGCCGAGCGTGTTGCTGGGCCCCGAAAATCTGCCTGATCTGCGGAAATCGGCTTTCGATCACAAATACGGCCACGGTCATGCGCTGATCCTGACAGGCGACACAGGTAGAACAGGTGCCGCGCGATTGGCTGCCCGCGGAGCGTTGCGCGTGGGCGCTGGTCTTGTCACGCTGGGTGTCCCTCCCGCCGCATTGCAGGAAGTCGCCGGCCAAGTCACCGCGGTCATGATTGAGCAGATCGCAGGCGAGGATGGGCTGGCCATTGCATTGCGGGACCAACGCCTGAACGCGCTGTGCCTAGGGCCCGGATTGGGCCTGGACAAGGCCCGATCGCTGGTCCCCGTGGCATTGGAGTCCGGCAGGGCAACCGTGCTGGATGCTGACGCTCTTTCGGCATTTGCTGAAGATCCAGCGTCACTGATGGCGATCCTGCATAAAAACTGCGTCCTGACACCGCACGGCGGTGAATTCGCCCGTCTGTTCCCCGACATCTCGGCCAAGCTTTCCTTACATCCCAAGAATGGACCAGCTTTCTCAAAGGTTGATGCCGTGCGCGAGGCGGCCGGCAGGGCAGGGTGCGTGGTTCTTTTCAAGGGACCGGACACTGTGATTGCGGGGCCGGACGGTCGGTGCTCGATCCATTCAGCCCACTATGATCGGGCCGCGCCGTGGCTGGCGACCGCAGGCGCGGGCGACGTGTTGGCGGGTTTATTAACCGGGCTGCTGGCACGTGGATTGCACCCGCTGAAAGCGGCCGAAACCGCCGTCTGGCTTCACGTGGAGTGTGCGCGCGCTTTTGGCCCGGGATTGATCGCGGAAGACCTTCCCGAGCAACTGCCCGGTGTGCTCAAGCGTCTTCAGGTATGAAGTTCTTGCGTGTTCCCAAGGCGCAAGGCTAGAATATCGGCAGGTTTTTGCTGTCAAGACCGCGCAAATGCATAGCGAGTGTTTGCCAAACGCATGGCCGGATGGCAGAATTCTCTTGCGGGCCGTCTGAAGCCTGTGCACGTTTGTTGTTAAAATATTGATAACACGGACATTTTGCTTTGCTGCGACTTTGTCTTTGTGGCGGATTTGCAATGATCGAGCTGAATGGCGTAGGGGCCTCTGGAACCGGACAGTTCCACTGAACATCTGGGCAGTACCTGAAACCCGAACCTTTCATGGTGAGTGCTATGACATTGAATATCAAACTCTCCTCAGTCGCCGCTGTTCTTGCGGCCACCACGGCCATCCCCGCCGCGGCAGAGCTGAAATACGAGAACAACAGCGGTGGCTATGTTCTGCTGTATGGGCAGTTCAACCCGGCAATCATCTCGGTTGACGACGGCCAAGAAACCGATACCCGCCTGCTGGACAACGACCTGTCCAACAGCCGCGTCGGCCTGAGCCTGATGCAGCCGTTTGGCCAGAACGAATTCACCTTCCGCTTTGAAACCGCGCTGGGTCTTCCGAACTCCAGTGAGTGGAACCAGTTGGGCACCGATTTCAGCGGCTGGACCCGGGAAGACATTCGTCACGTGGATTTTGCGCTGAAAGGTGGCTGGGGTAAATTCTCGGCCGGTCAGGGCAGCATGGCGTCTGACGGTGCAGCGGAAACTGACCTGTCTTATGTCGGCACCGCGCTGTATTCGTTCACCAACGATGAAAACTCGGGCTTCTTCTACCGCGGAACCGACGGAACCCTCAGCGACATCACCGTCGGCGACTCCAGCAGCAACTTTGACGGCGCGCGCCGTGGCCGCGTGCGGTATGACACGCCGGATTTCAGCGGCTTTTCGGCCAGCTTCGCCTATGGTCAAAACATCCTGTCCAGCAGTGATGACGACGACTATTACGACGTTGCTCTGAACTACAACAACACCTTTGCCGGTGGCATCGAGTTCGCGGCAAGCGTGGCCTATGCGGTGCGTGATTTCGACGACGGTTCGGGCGACCGTGAAGACACGATCGGCTCGGCATCGGTACTGCTGCCCAGCGGCTTCAGCTTCACCGCTGCTGCCGGTACCCGAAACAACGTGTCAGGCGAAAGCGATCCCAACTTTTGGTACACCAAGATCGCCTACGAGGATAATTGGGTGTCCTGGGGCAAGACCGGTATCGGCATCGACTACTATGATGGTTCCGATTTCAACACGGACGGGTCCAGCACCGAGTCCTGGGGTATCGCAGTGGTGCAGCGCATCGACAGCATCAACACCGATGCCTACCTGAAATATCGCAACCACGACTTCAACGACGGAACGTCTTTTGACAAGAACGAAGCTTGGGTCCTGGGGGCCCGCTGGAAGTTCTGATCCTGATGTTGTTGTGAATTCATGGCGCCCCGGCTCTGTCCGGGGCGTTTTTTGTGGGGCAGGGTGGCAAAACAAGGCTAATCTGGCACCTTGCCCCTTGCCCTTCGGCGGCTAGGCAAATAGAAGGCGTCAAATTTGCCCGGCGCGCCCGTTTTGCGCGCCCCGAATCCTATGGGGACTACCAGAATGCAGGTTACCGAGACGCTGAACGAGGGTCTGAAACGCGGCTACAACATCGTTGTCACCGCCGCCGAGCTGGACGAGAAGGTCAATGAGAAACTGATCGAAGCTCAGCCGGAAATCGAGATGAAAGGCTTCCGCAAGGGCAAGGTTCCCATGGCACTGCTGAAAAAGCAGTTTGGCCAGCGCCTGTTGGGCGAAGCAATGCAAGAAACCATCGACGGTGCGATGAACAAGCACTTCGAAGACAGTGGTGATCGTCCGGCGCTGCAGCCTCAGGTCAAGATGACCAACGAAGACTGGAAAGAAGGCGACGACGTTCACGTCGAAATGTCCTATGAAGCCCTGCCGGAAATCCCCGAAGTTGACCTGAAATCGGTCGAGCTGGAGAAGCTGGTCGTCAAGGCGGACGACGCGGCCGTGGAAGAAGCCCTGCAGAACCTGGCTGAAACCGCTCAGGATTTCAAAGCCCGCCGCAAGGGATCAAAGGCGAAGGAAGGCGATCAGGTCGTCATCGATTTCGTCGGCAAGGTTGACGGCGAAGCCTTCGAAGGCGGTTCGGCCGAGGATTACCCGTTGGTGCTGGGCTCGAACAGTTTCATCCCCGGTTTCGAGGACCAGCTGGCTGGCGTGAAGGCCGAGGAAGTCAAGGACGTCACCGTTACCTTCCCCGAGGAATACGGTGCCGAGCACCTGGCCGGCAAAGAGGCCGTGTTTACCTGCACCGTCAAAGAGGTGAAGGAACCTGTTGCCGCCGAGATCAACGACGAACTGGCACAGAAGTTTGGCGCTGAGGATCTGGCTGCGTTGAAGGCGCAGATTGCCGAGCGTCTGGAAGCCGAATACGCGGGTGCGTCGCGCGCGGTGATGAAGCGCGCACTGCTGGACGCGCTGGACGAGAAAGTGTCGTTCGACCTGCCGCCGACCCTGGTCGAAGCCGAAGCCAAGCAAATCGCGCATCAGCTGTGGCACGAAGAAAACCCCGAGGTGACCGATCACAACCACGATGAGATCGAGCCGACCGAAGAGCACAACAAACTGGCTGAGCGCCGCGTGCGTCTGGGCCTGTTGCTGGCCGAGCTGGGCCAGAAGGCTGAAGTCGAAGTCACCGACGCCGAGATGACCCAGGCGATCATGAACCAGGCTCGCCAGTACCCGGGTCAGGAGCGTCAGTTCTTCGAGTTCGTTCAGCAGAACGGTCAGATGCAGCAGCAACTGCGCGCGCCGATCTTTGAGGACAAGGTTGTAGACTACGTGGTCGAGTTGGCCAAAGTGACCGAAAAGGAAGTCAGCAAGGAAGAGCTGCAGAAGGCAATCGAAGCCCTCGAAGAGGAATAAGCCGCGTTTTCAGGTCGGTCCGGGTGCCGCCGCACCCGGTCGGTCAAACGGCGAATGTCCGAACAGAAAGAAATGAAAACAGGCCCTCTTCGGAGGGCCTTTTTTGTTGCCGCCGAGAACCGGAACGTATGGCGCCAGCGGCGGATCGGTTGCCGAAATTAGAGCGGAGCCGCCTGGAATGAGACGGCTCCGCATGGGTGGCTTTTGGACTTATGAGGTGAGGGGGTCAGGCCTCATGAGCAAAAGCACGGGGGGTTTGCAACAAAGCGGTTTTCTGCTCTGGGGTGAAGCGGTCCGACAGGCTCTCGATCAATTTGAGTACGGCCTGGACTTCTTCTTTCGTCGTCGCAGCGTGCATCTGCTCGACGAAGTATTTCTCAAGATCGGTCAGTGGCTGGTGGTCAAGATTGGCGGCACCGGCCTGTGCAAGCTTGGCTTGCTGACCCGAATTAAACAGTTCGAGCGCCTGATCGTCGGTCAGGAACACGTCGTAGTCGATGCTCGAATACTCGCGGATCGATTGGATACGCTCGTCCGAACAATCCATCAGAGCGGCCATTGCGACCACTTTGCCCATCGGCTTGGCCGTTCCGACATAGTCGTACGGAGCATTTCCGGACCGTTGCAGCACCCGGTTCATAACCGGATCAATGACCGCGACCGAGTCGAGCACTCCAGCTTCCTGGGCGTATTCGAATGACCCAATCATGACCTCGCTGGTCACGTAGGATACGGAATTTTTGCCACGTCCCCGGCCGAGCCGTTTCGTGTCGACGCAGAACCGTGTGGCTTCCCAGACCTGGGCGCTGCGGATTGGCGGCTCGCCATCAAGGATCGAGCTGAACACATCGGCCAGCATGTGCGGGCCGGTCGTCTGCAAGAGGCGCATGCACCCAACGACGTCCCCCTCGTCGTTGATGCTGACCACGTGTGCAGGATTGAGCGAGTCGAACTGATCGAATTCGCGCCCGTCCTGGATGTTCACTTCCCAGCCCAAGCGATCCCCGAACACGCGTGCGCGCAGCTTGAACATCTCATCCAAGACGTCTTTGAACTTATGCTGGTTGATGCCATCAATAACGATGATCATTCCATCCCCCTACAGTTTGGTTACCGTAAGGAGCAGATTAACCAAGTTTCGAAACAAGACTATTGGGGATATCCCGTATTTTTCTGCCTTAATTGTTAACCGGGGTAAATTAACCCCAGACCAATGGCACGGCCGATCGCCTGGGCGGTCGTTAGTGCGCCCAGTTTCTCTCGCCCGGAACGCATGTGCACTTCGACCGTCCGGTGCGAAATGCACAGAATGTCCCCGATATCCTGCTGGGACTTGCCCTCGGCGACCCATTGCAAGATTTCTTTTTCGCGCGAGGACAGGGTCGGAAGGTATAGAGCCTTGGCCAAAAGGCCAGATTGCATGACGGTGTCATGCGCGTGAACCGCGGCCATCTGGAGGTCGCCCATCACGTGCTTTTTTAGCTTTTTCCATTCCTCGTCCGTGCAATCCTTGGTCACGCTGAGCAAGCCAGTTTCGCCATAAGGTCCCCGAACCGGAACCGTCAGGCCGCGGTCGGTGATCCCGAAGTCATGAGCGTCGCGGAAAACCGCGTTGAACTTGTCGTCGTGATTGAAGCGGCCCCAGTCCACCGGCGCGATGCTGAGCGCCGACTGATATAGGGTGGGATCAAGGTGATGGTAGCCTTGCGTGGCGTAGTGGATCTTCCACTCGTCCGGGTAGTTCGCGTAACCTTGGACGTCACCATTCACGGGATGGGTCGTCGCATAGGACGCATAGTCGAACCCAAGTTCGTTGCAGACAGAATTGATGATGTCGTAAGCCGACCGTTCATCATGATCAATTGTGGCCAAGTCAATAAGTTTCACTCGTCCAACCTTTGTCCCTACGGCATTTCCCCCGAAAAATGCCGTATCTGCCCGTATCACAGCCTACGTTGCGTCAATCTGAACAGATTGCGCAACCCATTTGTACATATCACATGGAGTTATTGAGTGCTAATGGCAACAGACAACCTCCGGATTATTTCGTCCTGTGAGGTATTCTCGGTCAAATTGAATGCTGTATAGACCGGGGTCGATTGCCCCGTTCAAGCTATTCGGACCGCAAGCCAGTTTCAACCAGCATTCCGCGAGCCTTGGCTTCGGGGTAGTACCCCTTTGCATAGAGGAAGATCGCGCGCTGCTGGTCGCCGTCGGCCAACATCCATGCGCCGCGAAGATACTTGCCCGCATACTCCAGGTTGGTGTCAGCATCCAGAAGACCTTTGGCGTCGCCCTTGTAGCCCATCGAACGAGCGGTGGCGGGAAGGATCTGCAGCAGGCCGTAATATGGCCGGTTCGTCGCCCAGGGGCGATGCGTGCTTTCGCGGATCGCCAGCTTATGGACCAACTCTCGCGGAAGTTCGTAGTGATCAGCCCATTTGTTGATCGATTCGCGCAATTCGGGCGTTTCGTTGGGGTGGAGCGGCGGCTCGAATGCCTGTTCCTTCGTCGCTTTGCCAGATGGGTCGCTGCAGGCGGCAATCGGGGCAGCCAGAAGCACTGAAAGCATTATTCGACGCAGGACCTTTGCCATGCAACTTCTCCGGATTGTTACGCGGCTGGATGATACGAAAGTGGCCCGGGGTCGCAAGTCCGGCGCGCTGTGGTGGCCAAAAATTGCCAGTCGAAAGAAAAAGGCCGCGCAATGCAGCGCGGCCTTTGAGATTAACAGACCTGATCGGATCAGGCTTTGGGTTCGTCTTCCTCGGTCGTAGCATCGGCGGCAACCAGTTCTTCGTCTTCCGAAGCGGCCGAGCCGATGTCGTCGAACAGTTCCGCGATTTCAAAATCTGCGGCGGCCTCTTCTTCAGCGGCCAGTTCCTGGATCGACTTGCCCGATGCCTGAAGTTCGGCTTCTTCTTCCGAGCGGGCAACGTTCAGTTTTATTTCGACTTCGACTTCGGGGTGCAGCTTGACGGAAACCGTGTGCAGACCCAGCTCTTTGATCGGCGAGACCAGAACGACCTGCTTCTTGTCAACAGTGAAGCCAGCAGCGGTCGCGGCATCGGCTGCGTCACGCGGGGTGACCGAGCCGTACAGCGCACCGGCGTCCGATGCCGAGCGAATCACGATGAACTGCTGACCGTCCAGCTTTTCAGCCAGAGCTTCAGCTTCTTTCTTGGTTTCCAGGTTGCGGGCTTCCAGCTGTGCTTTCTGGGCTTCGAACGAGGCGATGTTGGCCTCGGACGCGCTCAGCGCTTTGCCTTGCGGCAGCAGGAAGTTGCGGGCGTATCCGGGCTTGACGTCGACGACATCGCCCATCTGACCCAGTTTCGCAACGCGTTCCAGAAGGATAACTTGCATATCAGTCTCTCCTTACTTCACGGCGTAGGGCAGCAGGGCGAGGAAGCGGGCGCGCTTGATGGCGCGGGCCAGTTCACGCTGCTTCTTTGCCGAAACGGCGGTGATGCGCGAAGGCACGATCTTGCCACGCTCGGAAATGTAGCGCTGCAGCAGACGGGTGTCTTTGTAGTCGATCTTCGGCGCGTTTTCGCCCGAGAACGGGCAGACCTTGCGGCGGCGGAAAAACGGTTTTGCGGCCATGATTTGGTGTCCTTTCCTCAGGCGTTGATCAACGGCGCTCGCGGCGGCCATCGCGCTCATCGCGCTTCTGCATCTGGACCGAGGGGCCCTCGGGATGTTCGTCGACCTTGATGGTCAGAACGCGCATCACGTCTTCATGCAGGCGCATCAGGCGCTCCATTTCCTGAACGGCGCCCGACGGTGCGTCGGTCTTCAGGAAGGCATAGTGGCCCTTGCGGTTTTTGTTGATCTTGTAGGCCATCGTTTTGACGCCCCAGTACTCGCTGTCGACGATCTTGCCGCCGTTGTCAGCCAATACGGTGCCAAAGTGTTCGATCAGGCCCTCGGCCTGCGCGTTGGACAGATCCTGACGCGCGATCATTACATGCTCATACAGTGGCATGTTCACTCCTGTTTATATCAAGGCGCATTTCATAGGCGGGGCCAGCAACCCTTCGCGACCCTGCCACGAGAGGCTGCGCGGTTCATGCGTATTGCGAAGGATGGCCCCGTATACACGTTTCTGGATGGGGGGCAAGCCCTGCCATGAATGCCTTTCTCACGCCGCCCAATTACCTTTGGGCTGCCCAAATCCTGACGCTTTTCGGCTTGAGGTTGTTTGCAAGCCCGGCGTTACCCGGGGGGTCTAAAGAAACTTGGACAGGGCAAAAGCGATGGCCGTCATGAACACGAACACATTTCAACAGTCCGCAGCCGGCGCAGCATACGACAAATCCGTGCCCGTGCTTATTTCCTTTGCACCGAATTGGAAGGCCCGGTTGGTCCTGTTCCGTGTGCTGGGTGCATTTCTGATCGTATCGGCCTTTTCGATGTGGCTGATGCCGGGTTCGGTCATCGGGGCCGACGTCTGGACCATCAAGCTGGTCGCATCGCTGATGTTCCTGATCCTCGGGGTGAGCCTGCTGACCATCGAGGTTCTGGATCCGCGTCCCGACGCATATTTCGACCCGATCCGCCGCGAAGTTCGGGTGCTGCAGAAGAACGAAAACGGGCGTCCGCAGACCGTACTGCGCCGCAGCTACGATACGTTGGGCGGAGCCCGGTTCGTGGACGACCAGGTTGAACTTTTTGAAGTCGATGGCAGCCTTCTGATGAAGCTGCCGCTGGAATCGGCGGATGTCAGCCGAGCGCTGAAAGGGCAACTCAGCGGAAGCGTAACAATTTTCGCCTGAATTTTATTCTGTTCATTGAGGAACAGAATTTGTGAGAGAATGAAGGTTGTGTGCCGCCCATGGGCGGCACATCTTTGTTTTGGAGCAACCCAACCGGTTTGCGCTTTGAAAACTTTCGGAGATTGTCATGAAATCCACCCTTATTGCAGCAGCAATTGCCACGGCGGCGACCTCGGCCATCGCGGCCCCGGAAAAATACGTTCTGGACCCAAGCCACAGCCAGGTTGTTTTCAGCTACGACCATCTTGGCTTTTCGACCACCACCGGCATGTTCTCGGGTTTCGAGGGCGAAATCATGTTTGATCAGGAAGATCCAGCAGCGTCGAGCGTGACGGTTTCGATGCCCGTGGTCGAGATGATCACCGGCTGGAAACCCCGTGAAGATCATTTCATGTCCGAAGATTTCTTCGCGGCGACTGCCGAGGAAATGGTGACATTTACCTCGACCTCGATCGAGGTGACGGGTGAGAACACCGCAAAGATCACCGGGGACCTGACCTTGAATGGTGTGACCAAGCCAGTGGTTCTGGACGCCAAGCTGAATCAGGTCGGCGAGCATCCGATGGCGGGCAAGCCTTGGGCCGGGTTCGATGCCACCACCACCCTGGTGCGCAGCGATTTCGAACTGGGCAAGTTCGCGCCTTTCGTCGGAGACGAAGTTGCCATCGCGATTTCGATCGAGGCGCAGAAGGCCGACTGAGCCGGACTTCAGAACTACAGAAACCGCCGGTGGCCGATGCCCCGGCGGTTTTTTCGTGTCGTCGGCTTACTGAGCGTTGCGTGTTGCCGTCAACTCGACCGAAACGGTGACGGCGAAGGCCAGCGAATCCTCTTTCGGCATCGATTGGCCAACCCCGAAGTCGAGGCGGTTGAGGTCCACCGTGCCGGACATTTTGGCAGTCTCGCCTTGGATGTCCAAAGAGAAGGGCAATACAACGTCCAGTGTTTGATCGCGGATGGTCAGCGGTCCCCTTGCTTCATACCCCGTTTCGGTTTTGTAGATCTCGGCATCGAACTTGGCCGTCGGGAATTGCGCCTTGTCGAAGAAATCAGCCCCCATGGCCTGATCGGTCACGGTACCCAGGCTCAAAGATCCGATGGAGACCGTGACCTCTGCCGACCCGGCCGGACCGGGTTCGACGGGGTCGTCAAAGGTGATTGCGGCGGTCCAGTCTGAAAACTGACCGGTAACCGGGTTGCCCAGTTGTGTGATCGTGATGGCAAGCGTGCCTTCTTCCACCTGCCAATCCGATTGAACGGCCGCCAACTCGGCCGTTGCAACCTCGGCATCAGGCTTGTCTGAAAAACTGCCGGTCAGCAGGCCGGCTGACAGAACGCCAACCCAGACAAGCCCAGCAGCTGCGGCGGGAACCATCGAGTGCTTCTGTTCCGGCGGAACCGGCGCAGAGGACGCCCCGGGCAACATTCGCCGCAAAGTACTGTCCTTGTCGATGACGTGGTGTTTCAGTGCTCCGGCGATGTGCAGGGTCAAAGCTGCGACGAGAACCAGCATGAAAAGCCAGTGCAGCGTTGCCATCACCTCGGCCAGATGCTCGGACTTCGGCACCAGTGGCAGGTTCTGCCCAAATGGCCAAAGGATGGGCGCGAAGCCTTCGGTGGCAGCGTGGTCGATCCAACCAGACAGCGGAACCAAAACCAAGGACCCGTACAGCAGCCAATGGACCGTCTCGGCCGCAAAGGCCTCGGGCTTGTTGTCGGCGTTCAGCAGTCCAGGCTTGGTTTGGGTGAGCGACCAGAGAATGCGTGCCAGCGCAACGAAGAAGACGGTGATCCCAACGGTTTTGTGCAGGGAAAACAGCCGTGCGGCTTGGGCAAGATCGGCCTCGGTGGTGGGGATGGTCGGGTCATAGATTGCATGGGCCAGGTTGTTGGCGAACCACCCCAAGGGCAAGGCGGTGAAGATCAACAATGCGGTCAGCCAGTGGAATGTCTTGGTCACGCTGCCATAGCTGACATTGGTGTTGGTTAGGGACATCGATCTTGCGCTCCGGGTTTTCTGCTGTGGCCAAGGTAACCGTGTGACGCACATAGACAATAGCGTGTGGCGCACAGACCCGGTGCCGTCACGCAGAGTGCAGGCAGTGCTTGTGCCGGACCCTCACTCGGTTTACACCCCGGCGCAACCTAACGTCATCCAAGAGGTTGCAATGACACTTGCGTTCGTTTTTCCGGGGCAGGGCGCCCAGACCATCGGCATGGGCAAGGCGCTGGCCGACGCTTATCCGGCCGCCAAGGCCGTGTTTGACGAGGTGGACGAAGCGCTGGGCGAAAGCCTCAGCAGCCTGATCTGGGATGGCGATATCGAGACCCTGACTTTGACGCAGAACGCGCAGCCGGCGTTGATGGCCACATCGATGGCGGCGATGCGCGCGCTTGAGGCCGAAGGGGTCGATGTGACACGGGCCGCCTTCGTGGCCGGTCATTCGCTGGGCGAATACTCGGCCCTTGCCGCAGCCGGCGCGCTGAGTGTCGCGGACACTGCTCGCCTTCTTCGCACGCGCGGTCAGGCAATGCAGAGCGCCGTCCCAGTGGGCGAGGGTGCGATGGCCGCGATCCTGGGGCTCGACCTGGACGCCGTGCGAGCCGTGGCCGAAGAGGCCGCACAGGGTGAGGTCTGCCAGGCAGCCAATGACAATGACCCCACGCAGGTCGTGGTTTCGGGTGCCAAGGCCGCTGTTGAACGCGCCGCTGAAATCGCCAAGGAAAAGGGCGCCAAGCGCGCTGTGATGCTGCCGGTCAGCGCTCCGTTCCATTGTGCCCTGATGCAGCCTGCCGCCGACGTGATGGCCGAAGCTCTGGCGGGAGTCGAAATCAAGGCGCCGGCGGTTCCGTTGGTTGCCAATGTCCGCGCCGAGGCGGTGACCGATCCCGACCTGATCCGGCAATTGCTGGTCGAGCAGGTTACCGGTTCGGTCCGGTGGCGCGAATCCGTTCAGTACATGGTGGCGCAGGGTGTGACCGAAGCGTGGGAGATCGGTGCAGGCAAGGCTCTGTCGGGCATGATCCGCAAGATCGACCGGTCCGTGGCCTGCTCCGCCGTTGGTACGCCGGAAGACGTTCAAAAAGCGCTGCAGGCAGGCGATTAACTCAAAGCTGGTCCGACAGGACACTCGAAAAGGATACCGGTATGTTTGATTTGACTGGAAAATGCGCCCTTATCACCGGGGCTTCGGGCGGGATCGGGGGCGAGATTGCACGCACCTTGCACGCCGCAGGGGCCACTGTGGGCCTGTCGGGCACGCGCGTCGAACCGCTGCAGAAGCTGGCGGATGAACTGGGCGAGCGCGCTCATGTCCTGCCGTGCAATCTGGGTGACCCCGAGGCCGTGGCCGCGTTGCCGAAACAGGCCGCCGATGCCATGGGCGCTGTTGATATTCTGGTCAACAACGCAGGCATCACCCGCGACAACATCTTCATGCGCATGTCCGACGAGGAATGGCAGAGCGTGATCGACGTGAACCTGACCGCCACCGCCAAGCTGTGCAAAGGCGTTCTTCGCGGCATGATGAAGGCGCGTTGGGGCCGCATCATCAACATTTCGTCCGTTGTCGGTGCAACAGGCAACCCGGGTCAGGTGAACTATGCCGCGTCCAAGGCGGGCATGGTCGGCATGACCAAATCGCTGGCCTACGAGGTCGCGAGCCGTGGCATCACCGCCAATGCCGTCGCGCCGGGTTTCATCACGACCGCGATGACCGACAAGCTGACCGATGAGCAGAAATCCGGCATCCTGACGCAAGTTCCCGCCGGTCGGATGGGCGAGCCATCTGAAATTGCGGCGGCCGTTCTGTACCTTGCAAGCCCCGAAGCGGGCTATGTTACCGGAACCACCTTGCATGTGAACGGCGGCATGGCCATGTTGTAGGCGCAGCCAGGGGCAGATGCGAAAGCGTTTGCCTCTTGCGTCGTCTGTGCTATAGGCGGCGCATGTAATCAGGGGCCGGTCGTTCAGGTCGGCCTTCTACTTTCCCGGAGACCCGGGACCCAAACCGCCCGGATCGGGCAAACCAAGGCCACCCCGAGCGGGCAAGGGCAGAACCGGGCAGACCGCCCTGAAATGGAATGAGGAATAGACATGAGCGACGTCGCAGATCGCGTTAAAAAGATCGTTGTTGAGCACCTGGGTGTTGAAGAGGACAAAGTCACCGAGAACGCGTCCTTCATCGACGATCTGGGCGCGGACAGCCTGGACACCGTTGAGCTGGTCATGGCTTTCGAAGAAGAGTTCGGCATCGAGATCCCCGATGATGCAGCCGAGACCATCCAAACCTTCGGCGACGCCGTGAAGTTCATCAGCGAAGCTTCCTGATCGCTTTGAATTTGACCGAAAACGGCGCTTCCGGGCAACGGAAGCGCCGTTTTTTTTTGCCCGCTCGAATTCCCGCTTGCCTCGTGGAAAATCGGTTTGCACTGTTTGCGATGAGGCAACAAAACACCGGGTAAGGGCATGAAAAGATCCGCCCCGATGATCAACACCGCGCGCCTGATGATGTGCGCAATGCGTCCCGAGGACTTTGAAAGGTTCGCGGAGATTTGGCGCGACCCCTGCGTGGTGCGCCATATCGGCGGCAAACCCCGTACCCGTGGCGAGGCGTGGGACGCGTTCCTGCGCAATGCGGGACACTGGCAGATGGCTGGGTTCGGGCAATGGGCCGTGTTCTTGCAGGCGAATCGCAAATTGATAGGTCAGGCCGGGTTCTTTTACGGCAACCGCTGTCTGGGAGAGGATTTCGACACCTTCCCCGAGGCCGGTTGGGTGTTGGCGCCCGAGGCGCATGGCCTGGGATACGGGCACGAGGCCGTTCAGGCCGCGCATGACTGGTTCGACCGGATCATGCCCGGGCCCTTGGTGTCGATGATTGACACGGATCATGAGGCCTCGCAAAAGCTGGCGGCCAAGCTTGGATATAAATTGCTGCGCGAGACAGAGTATCGGGACAGCCCGGTGAAACTGTTTCGCCGCGACGGCCCTCCAGCCCGGAACTGAAACGCTTCTTTTTTTCGCGGTGCCGCAAACGGATCGCCGTTTGCCGAAACTGAGAAACGCGAACTTGCGCGCGACCAGTATGCTATCATGGATATCCGGAACGATTGAGCGGAGGAGTGTGCTCATGAGGGTTTATCCTACAATGGAATTGCAGAATGGCCGCTGTGTCACGCTGGACAAGGGCCGTCTGGACGAGCCGATGATCTGGCATGTCGATCCGGTGGAAACTGCCCAAGGCTGGGCCGCCGCAGGTGCCGAGTGGATGCACCTGACCGATTTCGACGCGATCGAGGGGCGGGACACGAACTCTGCGCTTGTCGAACGGATCATCCGCAGCGCCGAGCTGCCTGTTCAACTGGCGGGCGGGTTCCGCTCGCGCGAGCAGGTCGAGCGTTGGATCGACAAAGGGGCGGGCCGCATCGTGATCGGCACCCTGGCGGCGCGTGATCCTCATCTGTTCAAAGAGTTGGCCAAGCTATACCCAGACCAGATCGTGTTGGCCGTGGACGTGTGGCAGGGCTACGTGATGACGGACGGCTGGCGCACCCAAAGCGCGTTCACCCCGGAGGCTTTCATCGAAGCGTTTGCCGATGCTCCACTGGCTGCCATTCTGGTCACCGATATCGACAGCGACATGGTGGATGTCGAGGCGCAGCTGGGCCTGATTTCGGGGCTGGCCGCGCATTCGCGCACACCGGTGATCGCCAGCGGCGTCGTGCGCAGCAGCGACGACATCTCGCGTCTGGCCTACATTCCCAATATCTCCGGTGCGTTGGTCGGACGGGCGCTGTTCCGCAAGACGGTCGACCTGTCCGAGGCATTGGCGGTAGCCAAAACCGCCCATGAACCAGTGGCACAGTTCCAGTAACGCAGCCTAATCCATCCGAGCCGCCCCAGACAGGTCGTCGGGGGCGACCCGCGTAGTTCTCCTCTGGCCGGGCGCGGCGTATGGCGCGGGGGCAGGCGGCAAGCTGCCGGTGCGGAATACGCTGTTGCTCTTGCCCCCGGACCCCGGGCCGGGGTATGAGCGTTTCTCAAACAGGAAGCAGGCAAGAGGCATTTCATGCGCAGAGTCGTTGTAACCGGTCTGGGATTGGTCACTCCACTGGCCAGTGGGGTCGAGGAAACCTGGTCGCGGCTGCTGGCCGGAGAGTCAGGTGCCGGCCCGATCACCTTGTTCGATGCCGAAGCCGCAGGGGTCACCACGACCTATGCCTGCGAGGTGCCCCGCGGTGACGGGACCAACGGGACCTTCAACCCCGATGACTGGATGCCGCCCAAGGAACAGCGCAAGATCGAGGATTTCATCCTGTATTCGATCGCTGCCGCCGAGATGGCCTGCAAGGACGCGAACTGGTTGCCCGAAGACGAGGAAGAACGTCTGCGCACCGGCGTGCTGATCGGGTCGGGCATCGGTGGTCTGGGCTCGATCGCTGAAACCGCCAACCTGATCCGTGACAAGGGTCCGCGCCGTGTGTCGCCCTTCTTCATCCCGGGCGCGCTGATCAACCTCGCGTCGGGTCAGGTCTCGATCCGCTTTGGCTTCAAAGGGCCGAACCACTCGGTGGTGACCGCCTGTTCGACCGGTGCCCACGCGATCGGCGATGCCAGCCGTATCATCCGGTCGGGCGATGCCGACGTTATGATCGCCGGCGGCGGCGAGGGCTGCATCTGCGAGATCGGTATTGCCGGTTTCAACGCATGCAAGGCGCTGTCGACCAAATATGCCGACAACCCCAAGGCCGCCAGCCGCCCCTATGACGTCGACCGCGACGGTTTCGTGATGGGCGAGGGCGCCGGTATCGTTGTTCTGGAAGAATACGAGCATGCCGTGGCCCGCGGCGCCAAGATCTATGCCGAGGTTCTGGGCTATGGGATGTCGGGCGATGCCTATCACATCACCGCGCCGGCCGAGGATGGTGACGGGGCCGAACGTTCGATGAAGGCAGCGCTACGCAGCGCAGGGCTCGAGCCGAAGGATCTGGACTATATAAACGCGCATGGCACCTCGACCATGGCCGACACGATCGAGCTGGGTGCCGTTGAACGGCTGCTGGGCGAACATGCCAGCAAGGCGACGATGAGTTCGACCAAATCGGCCACAGGACACCTGCTGGGGGCCGCGGGCGCGATCGAGGCGATCTTCTCGATCCTTGCGATCCGCGATCAGGTCGCCCCGCCGACGATCAACTTGGACAATCCGGCGGTGGAAACACCGATCGACCTTGCGCCGAATGCCAAGCGCGAGCGGGAAATCAACGTGGCGCTGTCGAACTCGTTCGGTTTCGGCGGCACCAATGCCAGCGTGATTTTCGGGAAAGCATCATAAATGTGGCGGGCTCTGGCATCCAATGCGCTTACCTTTCTTGTGGTCGCCATGTTTCTTCTTGGCGGTGTGATCCTTTGGGGGCAATCGCAATATAAGGCCGAGGGCCCGCTCGATACCGCCATTTGCCTTCGGGTGAAGGGTGGCTCGAACATGAACAAGGTCAGCCGTGACCTGGAAGATCAGGGCGCGATCAGCAGCGCAACGATCTTTCGTATGGCGGCAGACTACACCGACAAGTCGCAGCAGCTGAAGGCGGGTAGTTTCCTGATCCCCGAAGGCGCATCGATGGCGGAAATCATCGACGAAGTCACCCGCAGCGGCGCCAGCACATGCGGAACCGAGGTCGAGTACCGCATCGGTGTGACCCGCACTCAGACACGCGTACGTGAGCTGGACCCTGCAACCTTGAATTTCGTCGAGGTCGCGTCTTTTGTCGTTGGTGAGGACGAAGTTCCTGAAGTCTATCAGGAAAAGCGGAATCAAGCCGATACGCGATACCGTGTGTCCTTGGCCGAAGGTGTCACCAGTTGGCAGGTCGTTGAGGGGCTGAAGGCCGTGGATGCCCTGACCGGAGAGGTCTCGGAAATTCCGCCGGAAGGCATGTTGGCCCCGGACAGCTACGAAATCTCACCCGGTGATGAGCGCACGGCTTTGTTGCAAAAGATGCAGGACCGGCAGCAAGAGCGGATTGCGCGGGTTTGGGAGACGCGTCAAGAGGGGTTGCCCCTGTCCAGCCCTGAAGAAATGCTGATCCTCGCCTCGATCATCGAGAAGGAGACAGGCATTCCGGAAGAGCGCGGTCAGGTTGCCAGTGTCTTTGTTAACCGCCTGAAGCAAGGCATGAAGCTGCAGACAGATCCCACGGTGATCTATGGCGTGACCAAGGGTCAGGGTACGCTGGGCCGAGGCCTTCGCCGCAGCGAGCTTCGGCGGAACACGCCTTGGAACACCTATTTGATCGACGGGTTGCCGCCCACGCCGATTGCCAATCCGGGCCTGGCCAGCTTGCAGGCTGCCGTGACTCCAGACGAGACCGACTTCGTGTTCTTCGTCGCAGATGGAACCGGCGGCCATGCCTTCGCCAAGACGCTGCAGGAACACAACCGAAACGTTGCCAAATGGCGTGAGATCGAAGCCGAGCGGAACAATTCGGGTAACTGATCCGCTCGCTGGTTGAAATCAGAGCCAGCAAAAATCAGGCGGACGACCCACCTGATTTATGAAAAGGCAAAATCTTGGAAAAAGACTGCGCGCATGGAGACATGCGCGCAGTTTTTTATGCGGCCGATTTGCGGCGCGGATGGCGCCGGCGGTTGGCGGGGCCGTTTGTGCCCTGCGGTTTCGGGCCACGGCGTCGATTGCGCTGGCGACCGCCGGGCTTGGCGGCTTCTGCGGCTTCGGGTGCCGTTCCACTGGCGACCGGGATCTCGATCTTCATCAATTTTTGAATCTGACGCAGCAGATCAAATTCATCCGGTGCGCAGAAGGCGATGGCTTCGCCTTCACGGCCGGCCCGAGCGGTGCGGCCAATGCGGTGCACATAGTTGTCAGGAACGTCCGGCAGGTCGTAGTTGATGACATAGGCCACCCCAGGAATGTCGATGCCACGGGCTGCCACGTCGGTGGCAACCAGAACTGTGATTTCGCCGGCGCGGAAGGCCTTGATGGCGCGATCCCGCTGGCCCTGGCTCTTGTTGCCATGGATCGATGCTGCGTTGTAGCCGTCAGCCACCAACCCTTTCATCAGCTTTTCCGCACCATGCTTGGTCCGGGAGAACACAAGCGTCAGGGCGTCGGTATCACGCGAAAGGATCTCGCGCAGCTTGGCGGGTTTTCCCGGCTTTTCAACGAAATGCACCGACTGGGTGATCTTGTCGGCCGCCTTGCCCGGGGGCGAGACCTGCACCCGTTGCGGGTTGGTCAGGTAGGCGCGGCTGAGTTCCTCCATCTGCTTCGGCATGGTGGCCGAGAACAGCATGGTCTGGCGCGGAGTGCCCAGTTGCGGCGCGATTTTGCGCAGAGCGTGGATGAAGCCGAGGTCTAGCATCTGGTCGGCCTCATCCAGAACTAGGTGCCGAACCGAGCCGAGATCGACCGCGCCACGCTCCATCAGGTCGATCAAACGACCGGGGGTCGCGACAAGAATATCGGTCCCGCGCGACAGAAACATGATCTGTTTGTTGATCGACTGTCCGCCGACAACTGTGGCCACACGCAGTTTCGTCTTTTTGGTAAGCGTGCGGAGGCTGTCAGCGATCTGGTTCACCAGTTCGCGAGTGGGAGCCAGGATCAACGCCTTGGCGGTTTTGGGCGCCGGTTTGCCGGGTTGCGCCAGAAGGTGGTCGATCAACGGTAGGCCAAAGGCCAGCGTCTTGCCGGTGCCGGTCTGTGCAAGGCCCAGAATGTCGTGTCCTTCCAGAGCCAACGGGATGGCCTGGTTCTGGATCGGTGTGGGTTGTGTGAAATTTGCGCGCTTGAGCGCGTCGTTCAGAGCCGGCGCGAGGCCGAGCATGTCGAAATCGAACAAGTCGTCTTCCTTTGTGATCCGCGCCGGCATTGGCCGTGCGCGAACAAGAGTAGCTGGCCGTGCGGATTGCACGACCGGCAGGGAGTGTGCGCAGCCTCAGGATTTGCGGGCGAGTCCCGCAACATCCGGCTTTTGCGTCAAGAACCCTGCGTGAATGGGAACTGGGAAAATTGGGCGCTATCTCGGACCTCGGTTCGGTCCGCGTGCTCACGCGGCAGCGCTGTGGCGTAAATGAGCGCTGCTGAGGCGAATGTCAAGCCGACACCGGCAGTCAAGGCTGCCGGTGTCCTATTCGTTGCAAATGGATGTTCAACGACGAGGCGGTGGGGCGGCGGCAGCCAGCGCCTTTTCGACTGCCTGTGCGGTGGAGGGGTGCCCGGCCTTGGACAGGCACGAAGCAATTATACCCGCGTCAGGGCGCTCGGGGCGCTTGCCGGGCTTGGGACGATCGCCCAGGCAGCTTTGGAGCGCAGATTGCGGAACGCCAATCTCGCTGGCGATCTTGCCAAGATCAGGTCCGCGGTGCCCTGTCTGAGCCTGCGCCACTGTGCCGAAGAGCATCAGGCCTCCCAGACAGATTACCGAGACATAGCTGAGGGGATGGTACATTTTTTGTCCTTCAGAAGTTTTTCGTATGTTTGCGGTTCTTGGTGTTTATGCAGATTGCGTGTGCAATCCGTTTTTGAAACGCACGACGGGAATTACTCCGTCGCGGAAATCTTGCCGATCACAGAATTGGTTGCGGTCCCTGATCTGGATTAGGATTTTGTTAACACTGGCAGTGCGTTACTTGTTGCGCGCTGTTGCGTCGGAGCTTGACTGAGCGCCCGATTTCGCGTATAAGTTGTGTCATGCTAGAAGAAGTGGGCAACGGCCCCGGGGCGACCCGGCGGCCGTTTTTCATTTCTCTCGTGCGGAGATCACTCACGCATGAGGTCACAGGCAAACATGACTTTGATTACCCCGGAAGAGCGGATGTCCCGGACGGCCGAGCTGTTGCAGTCGTTGGAGGTGTCCATTCGCGGTTTGCGGCAAGCGGCGGAAGACCTGCGCAAGCGGATCGAGACCGGGGAGGATGCAGACCTGGCGAGTTCAGCCAGACAACTCGGGCAGCTAGAGGGGCTGATCCGGAGTTGCCAGAAAGTGGAGACAAGCTTTGTCGAACAATGTCACAGACAAGCGGGAATTGCCCAAGGGGGCTATGCGCTCGACCTGGAGCGGGCCCGATCTGAGATCGGGTGCCGATTGGCTCGCCTCCGCGCCTGCTGCGGTGCGGGACATATTTCTGAGTGAGATCGGGGAGGGGGGGCTATGTGCCCTCCCTTTCCTGTTCGAGTTCTGGGCGCTGCCGCATCAGCTGCCGCCCGAGGGCGACTGGCGGTCATGGGTGATCATGGGCGGGCGTGGCGCGGGCAAGACGCGGGCCGGGGCTGAATGGGTGCGATCCATGGTCGAAGGGGGCAAACCTTTCGACGAGGGTGAGGCCCGGCGCGTGGCGCTGGTGGGCGAGACCTTTGACCAGGTGCGCGACGTGATGATCTTTGGCGACAGCGGGATCATGCAGTGCTCTCCGCCCGACCGGCGGCCGCAGTGGAAGGCGTCGGAACGCAAGCTGGTCTGGCCCAACGGGGCCGAGGCTCAGGCCTTTTCGGCGAATGACCCCGAGGGGCTGCGAGGGCCGCAGTTCGACGCGGCTTGGGTCGATGAACTGGCCAAGTGGAAAAAGGCGGGCGAGACCTGGGACATGCTGCAATTCGCGCTGCGACTGGGCGAGCGGCCGCGGGTCTGCGTCACCACGACGCCGCGCAACGTGAAGGTTTTGAAAGATCTGCTGGCGGCGCCGTCCACGGTGATGACCCATGCGCCGACGGAGGCGAACCGGGCCAACCTGGCGGAGTCCTTTCTGGAGGAGGTGCGCGCGCGCTATGCCGGCACGCGGCTGGGGTGGCAGGAATTGGACGGTGTGCTGCTAGCCGATGCCGAGGGGGCGTTGTGGACCGGCTCGATGCTGGATGCGGCGCGGGTCAAGGCGCTGCCCGAGCTGGACCGCGTGGTGGTGGCGCTGGACCCCGCGGTGACCGGCGGTTCGGGGGCCGATGCCTGCGGGATCGCGGTGGTCGGCGCGCAGGTGCAGGGGGCGCCCGAGGACTGGCGCGCCTATGTGCTGGCCGACCGGACGGTGCAGGGTGTTGGCCCGGCGGGCTGGGCGCGCGCGGCGATTGACGCGATGGACGAATTCGGGGCCGAGCGGCTGGTGGCCGAGGTCAATCAGGGCGGGCAGTTGGTCGAAGAGGTGGTGCGGCAGGTGGACCCTCTGGTCCCGTTCCGGGCGGTGCGGGCCTCGCGCGGGAAGGTGGCGCGGGCCGAGCCGGTGGCGGCGCTGTATGAGCAGGGGCGGGTGTTCCATGTGGCCGGGCTGGAGGCGCTGGAGGAGCAGATGTGCCAGATGACCGCGCGCGGGTTCGAGGGGCAGGGCTCGCCCGACCGGGTCGATGCGCTGGTCTGGGCGTTGCATGAGCTGATGGTGGGGCCGGCGGCGGATTACCGGCGGCCCCGGGTGCGGGTTTTGTGATCAGCCCTTAGGTTTTTCGAACTTTGCGAAGCCCTCGGCATAGTCGGGGTGCCAGCGCGAGAGGGCGGGGCGGTTGTGGATGATGTCCTCGGCAGCCCATTGAACGCGACGGCGGTCGCGTTCGGCGTCGACGTCGTTGTCGGGGCAGAGGATGTAGAAATCGCCCTGGGCCATGCGGTCCAGGAAATAGTCGACGGTCTGCTCGCTGGTCCAGGCGGCGGCGGGCTTTTCGGGTAGGAATGACGCGACCATGCCAGTATAGGTAAAGCCCGGAACGAAGAGATGCGCGGTGATCGGCGCGCCGGCCTCGCGAAGCTCGTGCGCGAGTTGTTCGGTCAGTGTTTTGACGGCGGCCTTGGAAACGTTGTAGCCGGGGTTGCCCGGCGGGGTGGTGATCCCCTGCTTTGACCCGGTGTTGATGACGACCGCCGGGCGGTCAGCCTCGATCATGCGGGGCAAAAAGGCTTGGACGCCGCGCAGGACCCCCAGAAAGTTCACGTCGAGAATTTTCTGCCAGTTGTCGAATGACTCCCACGCTTTCGTCGGCAGGCTGATCCCTGCGTTGTTCATCAAAACGGCGACCCGCCCAGCGGCGAAAGCTGTGTCGGCCAGGTTTTCGATGTCGGCTTGAGAGGTGACATCCGTCGGCACCGCAGTGATGTTTGCCGCGTGAAAGCCAGCTTTGAGGTCTTTCGTTGTTTCGTCGAGCGCCTGTCCGGGCAGGTCGGCCAGTATCAAGTCCAGCCCGGCTTGGGCAAAACGCTGTGCCGCGACGCGCCCGACTCCGCTGGCGGCGCCGGTCACGACGGCGATCCCGCCGGTTTCAATTGCACGTTTGTACATGACTGGTCCCTCCTGACAGACTGACGACGAGGGTAGCGCATTTCTGGTTGATGCCGAGGTAAAACCTGAAGGCATAGGCTCCGACGCCGTTGCGCAACCGCCGTACGCCCCATTCCCGAGGCTTAAAGACCTTTCCGTCATAACTCCTTTCAACAAGCCGGGCAGAGCGGCGGCAGAAAGGAGCATCTGGACATGGTATTCGATTTCTTGCGTCGTGGATCGGCTGAGAAGGTCCCCGAGGCAAAAGCAAGCGCGGCAGGGCCGGTGGTGGCCTGGCAGACCGGCGGACGCGTGGCCTGGAGCCCGCGTGACACCGCCTCGCTGACGCGCACGGGGTTCTCGGGCAATCCGGTGGGGTTCCGGTCGGTCAAGCTGATTGCCGAGGCCGCGGCGGCGCTGCCTTTGGTTCTGCAGGACGACGCGCAGCGGTACGAGACGCACCCGGTTCTGCGCCTGATGCGCCGGCCGAACGCGGCGCAGGGCAAGGCCGAGCTGCTGGAGGCGCTGTTCGGGCAGCTGCTGCTGTCGGGCAACGCATATGTCGAGGCGGTGCAGGCCGAAGGCGGGTTGCCGGTTGAACTGCACGTGCTGCGCTCGGACCGGATGAGCGTGGTGCCGGGCGCCGATGGCTGGCCCAGGGCATATGACTATACCGCCGGGGGCAAGACGCATCGTTTCCCGGCCGAAGCCATCTGCCACATCAAGTCGTTCCACCCGCAGGATGACCATTACGGGTTCTCGCCCCTGCAGGCGGCGGCGATGGCGATCGACGTACACAACAGCGCCTCGCGCTGGTCGAAATCGCTGTTGGACAACGCTGCGCGGCCCTCGGGCGCGCTGGTGTGGAAGGGCGGCGACGGACAGGGCGTGATGGCCGAAGAGCAGTTCCGCCGCCTGAGCGACGAGATCGAGGCGAACTATCGCGGGGCGCGGAATGCCGGGCGTCCGATGGTTCTGGAAGGGGGGCTGGATTGGAAACCGATGGGCTTTTCCCCCTCGGACATGGAGTTTCAGAAGACCAAGGAAGCCGCCGCCCGCGAGATCGCGCTGGCCTTCGGTGTCCCGCCGATGCTGCTGGGGATCCAGGGTGACGCGACCTATTCGAACTATCAGGAGGCCAACCGGGCGTTCTATCGCCTGACCGTTCTGCCCCTGGTGACGCGGGTGGCGGCGGCGTTGTCGGACTGGCTGTCGGACTTTACCGGCGAAGACCTGATGCTGAAGCCCGATCTGGACCAGGTGCCGGCGCTGGCGGCAGAACGCGATGCGCAATGGGCGCGGGTGGCCAATGCCGATTTCCTGACCGATGCCGAGAAGCGTACTCTGCTGGGCCTGCCGGTGCTGGCGGAGACGGCGGATGGCTGACACGCCGGGATATCCGCCCTTTGACTGCGCGCCGGGTCTGCGCCTGGCCGCGCATGAAAGGGTGGCCGAGATCCAGCACGCGCATCTGTGCAGGCGGCTGGATCAGATCGAGGAGATGATGGAGCGGCTGGAGCGGCGGTTGTGGCTGACGGTCTATGGCGTGGCGGCGGTGATCCTGGCGCAGGCGTTCCAGTCATTCCTGACGGTGGCGCCATGAATTCAGCGGCTTACGAGGAGTATTTCATGAAATTGGAACGCAAGTTCGCGCGGTTCGGCGATGGGCTGTCGGTGACCGAGGACGCGGTGATCGAGGGCTATGCCAGCCTGTTCGGCCAGGTCGATCAGGGCCGCGACGTGGTGCAGAAAGGCGCCTATGCCGCGTCGCTGGCCGGGCTGAAGGCGGCCGGGCAGCGGGTCAAGATGCTGTGGCAGCACGACCCGGCCCAGCCCATCGGCGTGTGGGACGAGGTGCGCGAGGACGAGCGCGGCCTGTGGGTCAAGGGGCGGCTGCTGGAAAGCACCCAGAAGGGCCGCGAGGCGGCAGAGCTGATCCGCGCCGGTGCGCTTGACGGGCTGTCGATCGGCTATCGCACCAAGCGGGCCGTGAAGGATGACAAGGGCCGGCGGCTCTTGACGGAACTGGAGCTGTGGGAGGTGTCGCTGGTGACCTTCCCGATGCTGCCCAGTGCGCGGGTGGCGGCAAAGGGGTCGGACCTCGATGCCGAGGACACCTGGCGCAGTATTGCCGAGGTGTTCCAGAACGCCCGGCAGGAGCTGGCGCGAACCTAGCGCGCCTCAACCCCCACCCAGAAAGGAAGTGCTGATGAGCAAGACCGAGACCGCGGCCTTGACCGGAGAGGGTGTGCCCCTGGTTCAGGAGGTGAAGCAGGCGATGGCTGGATTCGTCATCGAATTCAAGGGCCTGAAGGCTGAAGTTCAACAGAAACTGCAACAAACAGAAGAGCGACTGACCATGCTGGATCGTAAATCAACCATCGCGGCGCGCCCGCATCTTGCGGCCTCGACCCTGGAGGAAGCGCCGCACCAGAAGGCCTTTGACGCCTATGTGCGTTCGGGCGATGACGATGCCCTGCGCGGGCTGGAGATCGAGGCCAAGTCGCTGTCGACCGCCGTCAACAGCGATGGCGGCTATCTGGTCGATCCTCAGACCGCCGAGATGATCAAGTCGGTGCTGAAATCCACCGCTTCGATCCGCTCGATCGCGTCGGTCGTGAATGTCGAGGCGAATTCGTTCGACGTGCTGATCGACCACACCGATGTGGGCGCGGGCTGGGCCGATGAAACAGCGGCGGCCACCGAGACCGGCACCCCGTCTATCGACCGCATCTCGATCCCGCTGCACGAGCTGAGCGCGCTGCCCAAGGCCTCGCAGCGGTTGCTGGACGACAGCGCATTCGACGTCGAGGGCTGGCTGGCCGGCCGTATCGCCGACAAGTTTGCCCGCGCCGAGGCGGCGGCCTTTGTCAACGGTGACGGCATCGACAAGCCGAAGGGCATCCTGAGCCATCCGGCGGTGGACAACGACGTCTGGACCTGGGGCAACCTGGGCTATGTGCCCACCGGTGTCGCGGGCGGCATCGACGCGGATGCGATCGTTGACGTGGTCTATGCGCTGGGCGCGCAGTACCGCGTGAACGGCACCTTCGTGATGAACTCGAAAACCGCGGGCGTGATCCGCAAGCTGAAGGATGCCGACGGCCGCTTCCTGTGGTCGGATGGCCTGGCCGCGGGTGAGCCCGCGCGCCTGATGGGTTATCCGGTGCTGATCGCCGAGGACATGCCCGATCCGGGCACCGACAGTTTCTCGATCGCGTTCGGTGACTTCTCGGCCGGCTACACCATCGCCGAGCGCCCCGACCTGCGCGTGCTGCGCGATCCGTTCAGCGCCAAGCCGCATGTCCTGTTCTATGCCACCAAGCGCGTGGGCGGCGACATCAGCGACTTTGCCGCGATCAAGCTGGTGAAATTCGGCACCGCCTAAGTGGTGACGGATCCGGGGGGCCGGTGGGCCGGTCCCTCGGGCGGCGGGCGCGGGCCGGGGTGAGATCCCCCGCGTTGTCTAGCTGCTCCCCTCCGTCCGAGCAACGTGGGGCGGCGCGTGCCCGCCATTTTCCAAGGATGCGGCACCCGGAGGGGTCCGAGATTGCGGAGTGAATGGATGATGTTGATCGAAGAAACCGCCATCGCGGATGCGGCGCTGCCGGTGGATCAATTCAAGGCGCATCTGCGGCTGGGCACGGGATTTGCCGAGACCGGCCTGCAGGACGACGTGTTGAAAGGGTTCCTGAGGGCGGCGATGGCCGCGATCGAGGCGCGCACGGGCAAGGTGCTGATATCGCGCAGTTTCACCTGGACCCTGAGCCGTTGGCGGAACGACGCGGGCGAGGTTCTGCCGGTCGCGCCGGTGACGAGCATCGACGCGGTGACGCTGACCGACGCGCGGGGCACCCAGCAGGTGGTGGCGCCCGGGACTTACCGCCTGGAGCGCGACAACCAGCGCCCCTGCCTGCGCCCGCTGGGGGCTTGCCTGCCCGCCAATCCCACCGGTGGAGAGGTGACCATCGCGCTGACGGCTGGGATGGCGGCGGATTGGGGCGGGCTGCCGGCGGATCTGGGGCAGGCGGTGCTGCTGCTGGCGGCGCATTACTATGAGTATCGCAACGAGACCAGCCTGAGTGACGGCTGCATGCCCTTCGGCGTGACCAGCCTGATCCAGCGCTATCGCATGGTGCGCTTCGGCGCGGGGGTGATGCAATGAGCGCTCCCCGCCTGAACCGGCAGCTGGTGCTGGAGGCCCCGGTGCGGGTGGCCGATGGCGCGGGCGGCTATGCCGAGACTTGGGCGCCTCTGGGCACGCTGTGGGCCGAGGTGACCGCCCGGACAGGCACCGAGCGCGCGGTCGCGAATGTGGCGGTCTCGCGCGTGAGTTACCGCATCGTGGTGCGTGGCGCGCCCGAGGGGTCGTCGATGCGCCCGGCACCCGATCAGAGGTTTCGCGAGGGCAATCGGCGCTTCGTGATCCGCGCGGTGGCCGAATACGACGCGGCCGGGCGCTATCTGACCTGTTTCGCGGATGAGGAGGTGGCGGCATGAGCTATGGCGTTTCGGCGGCGCTGCAGGCGGCGGTGTTCCAGCAATTGGTGGCGGATGCCCAGGTGGGCGCGCTGAGCGGCGGCGCGATCTATGACGCGGTGCCTTCGGGGACGGTTCCGCAGACCTACGTGACGCTTGGCCCCGAGGAGGTGCGCGAGGCCTCGGACAAGACGGGGCAAGGCACTTTGCATCGCTTCACGGTGTCGGTGGTGTCCGAGGCGGCCGGGTTCGGCGCGGCCAAGACGCTGGCCGGGGCCGTGTGCGACGCGCTGGACGGGGCCGCGCTGACGCTGGATCGGGGACGGCTGGTGGGGCTGTGGTTCGAGCGGGCCTCGGCCCGGCGCACCGGGACCGGCGGCGCGATCCGGCAGATCGACCTGAGATTCCGCGCCCGCGTGGAAGACAACTAAGCAATCAATGGAGAGAGCATATGGGTGCCCAGAACGGTAAGGACCTGCTGGTCAAGGTGGACATGAATGGCACAGGCCTGTTCCAGACCATCGCGGGGCTGCGTGCCACGCGGATCAGTTTCAACGCGGAAAGCGTGGATGTCACCTCGTTGGAGAGCCAAGGCGGCTGGCGCGAGCTGCTGTCGGGGGCGGGGGTCAAGTCGGCCTCGATTTCCGGATCGGGCGTGTTCAAGGACGCCGGCACGGATGAACGCGCGCGGCAGTTGTTCTTTGACGGCGAAACGCCCGCCTTTCAGGTGATCATCCCCGATTTCGGCATCGTCGAAGGACCGTTCCAAGTGACCGGGATCGAGTATGCCGGCTCGCATAATGGCGAAGCGACCTATGAGATGAGCCTGGCCAGCGCCGGTGCTCTGACCTTCGTGGCGTTGTGATGGTCAATCCGTGGGCGGGAGAAGTGGCGCTGGTGGTCGATGGCCAGCGCCGGGTGCTCAAGCTGACACTGGGCACGTTGGCCGAGCTGGAGCAGGAGCTGGGCGCAGGGTCTTTGGTGGAACTGGTGCAGCGGTTCGAGAGCGGCGCCTATTCCAGCGGTGACGTGCTGGCGCTGATCTTGGCGGGGTTGCGCGGTGGCGGGATGGATGTGACCCGCGCCGACATGTTGCGGGCCGAGATAGAGGGCGGCCCGATGGCGGCGGCGCGGGCGGCGGCCGAGCTGCTGGCGCGGGCCTTCATGGTGCCGGGTGAGTCATGAGCGGCTTTGACTGGCCCGGCCTGATACGTGCCGGGCTGCACGAGCTGCGGCTGACGCCGGATCAGTTCTGGCGTCTGACCCCGGCCGAACTGCGGCTGATGCTGGGGCAGGGCCGCGGGATGCCGGCGATGAACCGGGCGCGGCTGGACAGGTTGCTGGCCGCCTGGCCCGACAAGATACAAGGAGAGCGTGATGACGGATCGGGACGGGTTTGACGACCTGCAGGAGCGCGGCGAGGCGCTGGGCGATGCCCTGGGCGATGCCGCCACGATGGCGGCGGCCTTCGATGCCCAGATGAAGCGGATCAGCGCCGCTTTCGAAGAGACCGGGAAGGATGTCGCCACCCTGGAGCGGAGCATGTCGAGCGGGCTGCGCAAGGCCTTCGACGGCGTGGTTCTGGACGGAATGAACCTGTCGGACGCGCTGGACGTGCTGAAGAACTCCATGATCCGCACGGCCTATTCGGCGGCGATCAAGCCGGTGACGGATCATTTCGGCGGCATGCTGGCCAATACGGTCGGCGGCCTGGTGCAGGGGCTGCTGCCCTTTGCCGACGGCGGCAGTTTCGCCCAAGGACGCGTCATGCCTTTTGCCAATGGCGGAGTGGTCACCGGGCCGACCACCTTTCCGATGCGCGGTGCGACCGGGTTGATGGGCGAGGCCGGCCCCGAGGCGATCATGCCGCTGGCGCGCGGACCCGACGGCAAACTGGGGGTGCGCAACTCGGGCGGCGGACGGGCGGTGAACGTGGTGATGAACATCACCACACCCGACGTTCAGGGCTTTCGCCGCAGCCAGGGCCAGATCGCAGCCCAGATGAGCCGCGCCCTGGGGCGCGGCAATCGGAACCGCTAGTTTGGGGAGCAGGACATGAATTTCCACGAAGTCAGATTTCCCGCCAGCCTGAGTTTCGGCTCGGTCGGCGGACCCGAGCGGCGCACGGATATCGTGACGCTGGCCAACGGGTTCGAGGAACGCAACACGCCCTGGGCGCATTCGCGGCGGCGATACGACGCCGGTTTGGGGATGCGGTCGCTGGACGACATCCAGACGCTGATCGCCTTTTTCGAAGCGCGTCAGGGTCAGATGTACGGGTTCCGCTGGAAGGACTGGTCGGACTACAAGTCCTGCGCCGCCACTGCCGAGTTCGACAAGGGCGACCAGGTGATCGGGCAAGGCGACGGGGTCACGACCGAGTTCCAGTTGGTCAAGATCTATGCCTCGGGCGGGGTCAGCTATGTCAGGCCCATCGTCAAGCCGGTACTGGGTACGGTCAAGATTGGGCTGGATCAGGATGAGGCCCGAGAAGGCGTCGATTTCGAGGTGGACCTGAATAGCGGTCTGATCCAATTCGTCGTCCCGCCATCCGAGGGGGTCGACGTGACCGCCGGGTTTGAATTCGATGTGCCGGTGCGGTTTGACACCGACAGGATCCAAGTCAGCGTGGCCAGCTTTCAGGCAGGCGACGTACCCAATGTTCCGGTGGTGGAGGTGCGGGTCTGATGAGCGGCGACAAGCAGGCATTGCTGACCCATCTTCAGTCCGGCATGACCACGGTCTGCCGCTGTTGGGTGATCACTCGAACCGATGGCGTGTCCTTCGGGTTCACCGACCATGACCGCGAACTGGCCTTCGAAGGGCTGGTGTTCAAGGCAAGCACCGGCCTCACAGCCTCGGCGATCGAACAAGCGACGGGCCTGTCGATCGACAATTCCGAGGCCATGGGGGCGCTGTCTGATGCGGCCGTGTGCGACGAGGATATCGAAGACGGCCGCTTTGACGGTGCCGATGTCCGAGCATGGCTGGTCAACTGGGCCGCGCCGGAACAGCGCATGTTGCAGTTCCGTGGCTCAATCGGCGAGCTGCGCCGCGCTGGGGGCGCGTTTCATGCCGAGTTGCGCGGGCTGACCGATCTGCTGAACCGACCCTTGGGGCGGATCTACCAAAAACCCTGTACGGCCGTTCTGGGTGACAAAGCCTGCGGCTTCGACAGGTTGACGCCCGGCTACTGGGCCGAGGCCGAGATTGCCGAGATCGACGATGGGCCGATCCTCAGACTGCAGGGTGCCGAGGCGTTTGAGGACGGCTGGTTCGAACGTGGCCGCGTCGATGTGTTGACCGGCCGCTCTCAGGGGCTTTGGGCCTCGGTGAAGACGGACCGGAGCATCAAGATCGGGCGGGAATTGCACCTTTGGACTGCTCTGGGCTCGGGTCTGGCCACAGGTGACCGTGTGCGGGTGCTGGCGGGCTGCGACAAGCGGATGGAGACCTGTCGGTTGAAATTCAACAACGTCATAAATTTCCAAGGTTTTCCGGATCTGCCGAGCGAAGACTGGGTGATGGCCGTGCCGAAACAGGGCAACGCGAACAATGGAGGCAGCAGGCGGTGATGGTGACGGCTCAGGATATCGTGGACGAAGCGCGAGGCTGGCTGGGAACGCCCTATGTGCATCAGGCCTCGGTCAAGGGAGCGGGAACCGATTGCTTGGGATTGCTGCGCGGCGTCTGGCGTTCCGTCATCGGCCACGAGCCCGAGGCGGTGCCTACCTACAGCATGGACTGGTCTGAACCGCAGGGCGAAGAGCGCATGTGGGCGGCTGCGCGGCGCAATCTGGTTGAACGTCCGCGCAACTTTCTGGCCCCTGGGTGCGTGCTGCTGTTCCGGATGCGCGATGCCGGTGTGGCCAAACACCTTGGTATCGTGAGTGAAGCGGGCGCCGTGCCACGCTTCATCCATGCCTATTCCGGACATGGCGTTGTCGAGAACACTCTGAGCGACCCCTGGCGCCGCCGGGTGGTCGCCTGCTTTGAATTTCCTTTGGAGGGCAACTGATGGCGACGATAGTTTTATCTGCGGCGGGGGCTGCGCTGGGCGGCTCCATCGGTGGAACCGTTGCAGGGTTGTCAACGGCCATCGTGGGGCGGGCAGTCGGCGCGACGCTCGGGCGGGTTATCGACCAGCGATTGATGAGCCAGTCGGTCATGGGCGCCGGAAGCGAGGTGGTCGAGTCCGGCCGGCTGGACCGGTTCAGACTTACGGAAACAGGCGAGGGCGTGCCGTTGTCCACTGTGTTCGGCCGAATGCGGGTCGGTGGGCAGGTGATCTGGGCGTCGGATTTCCTTGAGACCCGCAAAACCACGACGTCTACGCAGTCTGCTGGCGGCAAGGGAACTCCAAAACCTGCCGAAGTCACCACGACCACCCATAGCTACAGCTATTCGATATCACTGGCGATTGCTGTCGGCGTCGGAGAGATCGCGGACATCGCGCGGATATGGGCCGATGGGGAAGAGCTTGAGCGCAACAGCCTGAACATGCGGGTTTATACGGGTAGCCAGGATCAGCTGCCGGATCCCCTGATCGAAACGATCGAAGGTGACGGGACGGTTCCGGCCTATCGCGGCACAGCGTATGTGGTGATCGAAGATCTGCCGATGGCGCAATTTGGCAATCGCGTTCCCCAGTTCTCCTTCGAGGTTGTTCGGCCGGACCAGAAATCCGCACCAGACTACGAGTTCGAATTGCAACGGATTGTCCGGGCCGTGGCCCTGATGCCTGGCACCGGGGAATACACGCTGGCCAGCACGCAGGTAAACTACTCCAAAGGGTCGGGTCAAAGCTGGGCCGCCAACGTCAATGCGCCCTCGGGCGAGCCCGATTTGGTGGCCTCGATGCGTGCCCTGAGCAAAGAACTTCCGGGCTGCAAGGCTGCGTCGCTGGTGGTCTCGTGGTTCGGAGATGACTTGCGTTGCGGCGCTTGCAGCATTCGACCCAAGGTGATCCCCCAAGACGTGGACGGCGCCAACATGCCGTGGAAAGTCTCTGGGCTAAAGCGCAAATCGGCTCAGGTCGTGCAACAGGTGGACGGGCGACCGGTCTATGGCGGTACCCCGGCCGATGCGTCGGTGGTTCAGGCCATTCAACACCTCAAGGGCTCCGGCAGCCGGGTAATGTTTTATCCTTTCATCCTGATGGATCAGATGCAGGGTAATGGTCTTCCAGACCCATGGTCGGATGCCGGCGATCAGCCGCATCTGCCGTGGCGCGGCCGGATCACGCTGGACGTGGCTCCGGGGCGTCCGGGGTCGTTGGACGGAACCGCAGGTGCGGACGCTCAGGTGGCAAGCTTTTTTGGTGCAGCCCAAGCCTCGGATTTCATCATCGGTAATGGCAGCGTGACCTATACCGGCCCGGAAGAATGGAGCATGCGCCGTTTCATTCTTCACTACGCGGCGTTGTGCAAGGCAGCAGGCGGGGTCGAGGCGTTTTGCATCGGTTCGGAAATGCGTGGTCTTACCCAGATACGCGGCGCGTCCGGGTTCGCGGCCGTCGCTCAGCTGAAGGCATTGGCGGCGGAAGCGCGGCAGATACTGGGGCCAGACACCAAGATAGGCTACGCTGCGGATTGGACAGAGTATTTCGGGTACCAGCCTGCCGACGGCAGCGGTGACCGATACTTCCATCTGGACCCACTGTGGGCAGACGAAAACATCGATTTCGTCGGGATCGACAACTACATGCCGGTCTCGGACTGGCGGGATGGCGACGATCATCGTGATGCGATGGATGGTGCCCGGTCAATCTACGACCTGGATTATTTGCGCGGCAACATCGAAGGCGGTGAAGGATACGACTGGTACTATCCAACGCCGGAGGAACAGGACGCGCAGATAAGGTATCCGATCGAGGACGGCCAACATTCAGAGCCATGGGTGTGGAGATATAAGGACATCCGCAACTGGTGGTCGAACTTGCACCACGAACGGATCGGAGGAGTGCGCCAAGCTGACCCGACCGATTGGGTTCCGGGATCAAAGCCGATCTGGTTCACGGAATTGGGCTGTGCGGCCATAGACAAGGGAACGAACCAACCCAACAAGTTTTTGGATCCGAAATCCTCGGAATCCGATCTGCCCAAATACTCAAACGGTCAACGCGACGATTTCATTCAGGTTCAGTATTTGAAGGCAGTTCTGGGATATTGGGCCGATCCGCAGATTAACCCGGTTTCGGATATCTACGATGGTCCGATGGTGGACGTTTCGAATGCCTACGTGTGGGCGTGGGACGCGAGACCTTACCCGACATTTCCGAACCTGCGTTCGCAGTGGAGCGACGGCGAAAACTACGCCCGTGGTCATTGGTTGAACGGACGTTCTGGTGCCAGGACACTGGCCTCGGTGGTGGCCGAGATTTGTCAGGCTGCAGGCGTTTCCGATTTTGATGTGTCTGCGCTGGACGGAGTTGTCCGTGGATACGTGATCGAAGATGTTTCGGACGCGCGGGCGGCCCTGCAACCGCTGATGCTGCGCTACGGATTTGATGCGATCGAGCGGGACGGTGTTCTGACATTCCGCATGAGGGCCGGGCGCCGGGCATTCGATCTGTCGCTGGATCAGGTCGCGGAAAGCCCCGAGGTCGATGGCAGGGTCCAGTACCAGCGCGAAGCCGAGGCCGAAATGGCTGGCCGCGTGCGTCTGCGCTTCGTGCAGTCGGATGCGGACCACGATGTGGTATCAGAGGAGGCCGTGCTGCCCGATGATCGGACACATTCTGTTGCCGTGAACGAAATGCCTCTGTCGATGACCCGCGCCGAAGGGAGGCAGACGGTCGAACGTTGGCTGGCCGAGGCCCGCGTCGCGCGCAACACCGCTCGGTTTGCGCTGCCGCCGTCGCAGATGCATCTGGGCGCCGGCGACATTGTTCGACTTCCATCTTGGAATGGGGGAGCCGATGCGCTGTATCGCATAGACAGGTTGGAACAGGCTGACATCCAGCTGGCGGCTGCCGTGCGGATCGAGCCCGGGGTCTATTCGCCGTCCGACATGGCGGATGATGGGTTTGTCTCACAACCCTTTGTGGCCCCAGTCCCGGTTCTTCCGATTTTTCTGGATCTGCCACTCATTACCGGCGCCGAAGAGCCGCACGCCCCTTATCTGGCCGTCACGGCCGATCCTTGGCAAGGCAGCGTCGCCGTCTATTCCTCGGACAGCGACGAGGGCTACGCGCTGCGCGATCTGGTGACAGGTCAGGCTGTGATCGGGTTCACCGAATCCGCCTTGCTGTCCGCGAGCGCAGGGGTTTGGGATGAAGGTGAGCCGCTGCGCGTGCGCCTTGTTGATGGCGTCTTGCAGTCGCGGTCGCGTGACTCGCTTTTGACAGGCGCCAACTTGGCGGCGATCGGAGACGGCACGCCCGGAAATTGGGAAGTGTTTCAATTCGCGGATGCCGTCTTGCAGGAACCCGGGGTCTATGCCTTGTCTGGCCGCCTGCGCGGCCAATTGGGTACGGACGCAGTCATGCCTGAAAGCTGGCCGGAGGGTTCTGTGTTCGTGTTGCTTGACGAGAGGGTTCTTCAGACCAGCCTGCTGCGGACCGAACGCCGAATTGCCCGGCACTACCGGATCGGGCCTGCCACCCGCGGATACGACGACGATTCCTATGTCCATAAGGTCGAGGTCTTTGATGGAAACGGTCTGCGCCCCTACGCGCCAGTTCATCTGAAGGTCGAGAGACACGGGGGCGATGACCTGTTCACCTGGGTACGCCGAACCCGGATCGACGGCGACGATTGGGACGTGCTGGACGTGCCGCTGGGCGAGGAGTCCGAGACTTATCTGATCCGGATTCGGTCAGGTGGCACCCTTGTTCGGGAAGAGATCGCCACGACGCCAAGTTGGACCTATTCCGCGGCGGCACAGTCTTCGGACGGGGTCACGGGCCTCTACGAGGTCGAGGTGGCGCAGGTTTCGGCCAGCTACGGGCCGGGCGCGGCCGCGCGGCTGAGTGTGGGGTAGGGAGACCATGCGCCCTGTTTTGCACGGCGATGTCAGTTCTGCGGCGCGGGTTTTGCTGACCGTGCCGCAAGCCCAGCGTGAGCGGCTGTGCGCGCGCATGATCGCCGAGGCCGAGTTGGCTGACCGTCACGTAACCGCGACGGGTCGTTTGCATCCTGTTTACGGGAACGGAGCATTGATGGCAGCGGCACGCAGCCGCCCGCTGGCAGATGAGCCGAGCTTTAGCGACACCGAGTATTGCCGGTATTTCGAGGCGGTACTGCGCCAACTTATCCGGTTTCAACTCAACCGGCCGCGCAGCTGACGCACTTGCTGGCGGCCGGGTCCAGGTCCAGCCGCCTGCGCGGAATGTCGTCACCGCAATCCTCGCAATACCCGAATTCGCCCTCGGCTATCCGGTCGAGGGCGGCTCTCAGCCGTCGGGCTGCGAGATCTCGTCGCGTTTGTTGCGCCTTGGCCATGGCCTGATTCTGCAACGCATCCATTCGGCTGAGCCGCCCGACCGCCTGCTGGTCAAGCTCGACCACGGATTGAGCGTCCTGACCGGCCAGGGAATTGCGTTCCAATTCCTCCAGCCGGGACAGGATAAGTGTTTCAAATTCCCTGAGTTCGGACCGGTTCATTTTCTGTTGTGTTGCACATCAAGGGTTTGCGTTTGGCCTTTTTGGGCCTAGATGGCTATTCTAGGCGCAGCAGAGGATCAAAAGCCATGTTTGAAACGCGCACCCAAGTTACGTCAGTTGACCCCGTCTGGGACCGGATCACGGCCGAAGCACAGGCCGCCGTCGAAAAAGAGCCTTTGATGGGCGGACTGGTGCATGCCTGTATCCTGCACCACAAGTCTCTGGAACGTGCGTTGTCCTATCGGATCTCGGCCAAGCTGTGCTCGAACGAGATGTCGATGATGGTTCTGCGTGAAATCGTCGAAGAGGCATATGCCGATGACAAGGCGCTGATGAATGCAGCCCGCGCGGACCTGATGGCCGTGTACGAGCGCGACCCGGCCTGCCATCGTCTGCTGCAGCCGATCCTGTATTTCAAAGGCTACCAAGCCATGCAGGCCTATCGCGTGGCACACTGGCTGTGGCAGAAGGGCCGGCACGATCTGGCCTATTTCTTCCAGATGCGCAGTTCGGAAATCTTCGGGATCGACATTCACCCCGCCGCGAAGATCGGCAAGGGCATCATGATCGACCACGCGCATTCCATCGTGATCGGTGAAACTGCGGTCGTGGGCGACAACGTCTCGATGCTGCATTCGGTGACTCTGGGCGGGACCGGCAAGGAAGAAGAGGATCGTCATCCCAAAATCGAGGATGGCGTCCTAATCGGGGCCGGGGCCAAGGTTCTGGGCAACATCCGCGTGGGTCATTGCAGCCGCATCGCCGCCGGTTCGGTGGTGCTGCAGGATGTGCCGCCCTGCAAGACCGTAGCGGGTATCCCCGCCAAGATCGTGGGTGAGGCGGGATGCGACCAGCCCTCGATCTCGATGGATCACATGCTGGGCAAGGATCAGTAAGCCTGTTCTCAGGTGCGAAAAAAGCCGCCTCGGGGTCCGAGGCGGCTTTTTTGATTTTTGTGACTTGGATCAGGCCAGCATGACCATCGGATTTTCCAGGTTGTCCACGATGGCCTGCAGGAGCTGTGCTCCAAGCGCGCCGTCGATCACCCGGTGATCGACCGACATGGTTACCGACATCACGGTCGCCACGGTCAACTCGCCGTCTTCGCCCACGACCGGCTTCTTGGCACCGGTGCCGACGGCCAGGATGCCCGCATGCGGCGGGTTCACGATGGCGTCGAAATTGTCGATGCCATACATGCCCAGGTTCGAAACCGCGAAGGTGCCGCCTTGATACTCGTGCGGGGCCAGCTTGCGTTCGCGCGCACGCGCGGCCAGGTCCTTCATCTCGGTCGAAAGGGCCGACAAAGATTTGGTGTCGGCGTCCTTCAGGACCGGGGTGAACAGGCCGCCTTCGATCGCCACGGCCACGGCCACGTCCGAAGGTTTCAACTGCAGCACCCTGTCGCCCGCCCATACGGCGTTGCACTCGGGCACCTGCTGCAGCGCGTTGGCGACGGCCTTGATTATGAAGTCGTTGACGCTCAGCTTCACGCCGCGGGCTTCCAGCTGCTTGTTCAGCTGGCTGCGGAATTTCAGCAGCGCGTCCAGCTTGATGTCGCGGCGCAGGTAGAAATGCGGGATGGTCTGCTTGGCCTCGGCCAGACGGGCGGCGATGGTCTTGCGCATGCCGTCCAGCTTGACCTCTTCGTACTCGCGGCCTTCGTACATGCGGGCCACCATGTCGGCCGAGGGGCCTGCAGGAGCAGCAGCAGGGGCGGGCGCCGCGCTTGCCGAAGCAGCCGGTGCCGCTGTCGGAGCGGTTGCGCCTTCGACATCCGCTTTGACTATGCGGCCATGCGGGCCCGAGCCCTTGATCTGCGCCAGGTCCAGACCCTTTTGGGCGGCAATGCGACGGGCCAGCGGCGAGGCAAAGATGCGTCCGCCATCGGCTTTGACCGGGGCCGCCGGTGCCGGGGCAGGGGCGGGCGCCTCGGATGCCGCAGAGGCGGCAGCCTCGTTGCCCGCGTCGGCTGCGGGCGCAGCCTCGGGTGCCTTGGTCGGGGCTTCGGCGATGTCATCGGCGCTTTCGCCTTCTTCCAGCAGCACGGCGATGGGGGTGTTCACCTTGACCCCCTCGGTGCCTTCAGGAACCAGGATCTTGCCGACGACGCCTTCGTCGACAGCTTCGAACTCCATCGTGGCCTTGTCGGTCTCGATCTCGGCCAGCAGGTCGCCGGAGGAGACGGTGTCGCCTTCCTTGACCAGCCATTTGGCGAGGGTGCCTTCCTCCATGGTCGGCGAAAGGGCGGGCATCAGAATTTCGGTGGGCATCTGTCAGTCGCTCCTTACCGATAGGTCACTTGTTTGACGGCGGCGATCACTTCGTCGGTGGTAATCAGCGCCAGCTTTTCCAGGTTCGCCGCATAGGGCATGGGCACGTCCTTGCCGGTCAGCGTGATGACGGGCGCGTCCAGATAGTCGAACGCTTCCTGCATGACCACGGAGCTGATGTAGCTGCCGACCGAGCCTTGCGGCCAGCCTTCTTCCACTGTGACCAGACGGTTGGTTTTCATCACCGAGTTGATGATCGCACCGGTGTCCATCGGGCGGATGGTGCGCAGGTCGATCACCTCGGCGCTGATGCCATCCTCAGCCAGCTTGTCGGCGGCTTCCAATGCGTATTGCATACCGATCCCAAAACTGACGATGGTCACATCGGTGCCTTCGCGCCAGATGCGGGCCTTGCCCAGCGGCACGGTCAGATCATCGACCTGCGGCACGTCGAACGAGCGGCCATAGAGGATTTCGTTTTCCAGGAACACGACCGGGTTGGGATCGCGGATGGCCGATTTCAGCAGACCTTTGGCATCGGCTGCCGAATAGGGCATCACCACCTTCAGGCCCGGGATCTGCATGTACCAGGCGGCATAATCTTGGCTGTGTTGTGCGGCCACGCGCGCGGCGGCGCCGTTGGGGCCGCGGAACACGATCGGACAGCCCATCTGACCGCCGGACATATACAGCGTCTTGGCGGCAGAGTTGATGATCTGGTCGATCGCCTGCATGGCGAAGTTGAATGTCATGAACTCGACGATCGGCTTCAGGCCGCCAAAGGCGGAACCCACGGCAATGCCGGTAAAGCCATGCTCGGTGATTGGCGTGTCGATCACGCGTTTTGCGCCGAATTCGTCCAGCAGGCCCTGGCTCACCTTGTAGGCGCCTTGGTATTCACCGACTTCTTCGCCCATCAGGTAGACGTCTTCGTCCGAGCGCATTTCTTCGGCCATAGCGTCGCGCAGAGCCTCACGGACCGTCATCGATTTCATCTCGGCATCTGCTGGCCAGTCCGGCGACAGGTCCACGGTTGGCGCGGCCGGTGCAGCAGGGGCAGGAGCGGGGGCCTCAACCGCCGCCGGGGCGGCTTCGGCCTCCGCTGCGGCTGCGGGGGCAGCCGCGGTCACGGTCGAGGCGTCTTCGCCCTCTTCGACCAGGATCGCGATCGGCGTGTTGACCTTCACGCCTTCGGTGCCCTCGGCAATCAGGATTTTGCCGACGATGCCTTCATCGACGGCTTCAAACTCCATCGTGGCCTTGTCGGTTTCGATCTCGGCCAGAATGTCGCCAGAGCTTACGGTGTCGCCTTCCTTGACCAGCCACTTGGCCAGCGTGCCTTCCTCCATGGTCGGCGAAAGGGCGGGCATGAGAATTTCGGTTGCCATGTCTTATTCGTCCTCTCAGGCGTAAATGTCGGTCCAGAGCTCGTCCAGCGACGGCTCGGGGCTTTCCTTGGCGAACTCGGCGGCCTGGTTGACGACCTCCTTGATTTCCTTGTCGATCGCCTTCAAGTCATCCTCGGTGGCATGCTTGCCGGTCAGCAGCAGCTCGCGCACGTGTTCGATCGGGTCGCTCTGCTCGCGCACCTTCTGCACCTCTTCGCGGGTACGGTACTTGGCGGGGTCCGACATCGAGTGGCCGCGGTAGCGGTAGGTTTTGACCTCGAGGATGTACGGGCCCTTCCCAGCCCGGCAGTGCGCCACGGCCTTTTCGCCGGCCTCTTTCACCGCCAGAACGTCCATTCCGTTGACGATTTCGCCGGGGATGCCGAACGCCTCACCGCGGTGATAGATGTCCTTGGTCGAGGTTGAGCGCGATTGCGCCGTGCCCATCGCGTACTGGTTGTTCTCGATCACGAAGACCACCGGCAATTGCCAAATGGCCGCCATGTTGAAGGTTTCATAGACTTGACCCTGGTTCGCTGCGCCGTCACCGAAATAGGTAAAGGTCACGCGGCCGTTGTCTTTGTACTTGTCTGCAAAGGCCAGGCCTGCACCCAGCGGAACCTGTGCGCCGACGATCCCATGGCCACCGTAGAAATGCTTTTCTTTCGAGAACATGTGCATCGAGCCGCCCTTGCCCTTGGACAGGCCGCCTTCGCGTCCGGTCAATTCAGCCATGACGCCGCCCGGATCCATCCCGCAGGCCAGCATATGGCCGTGGTCGCGGTAGGAGGTGATGCGCTTGTCGCCATCCTCGGCCGCAGCTTCGAGCCCCACGACGACGGCTTCCTGACCGATGTAGAGGTGGCAGAAACCGCCGATCAGACCCATGCCGTACAGTTGACCGGCCTTTTCCTCGAATCGGCGGATCAACAGCATCTCGCGGTAGTAGGTTTTGAGTTCTTCCGCAGAAACATTTGGTTTCTTTGTGGTTTTTCGCGCAGCCATCGTGGCGACCTCTCCCTTCCGGCAAGATAGTTTAGCGTTAAACTATCTCATAAAGCATTTCGCGCTTTCTGGCGAGCGGAAATGTGACGCAGCGTCCTGGACGGGGTGGGGTATCTGTTTCTACCCGAAATCCGGCAGGTTTTCGCCTTTCAGATAGGCAGTTAACAGACCGAGCCAAGGGCGAAGTGCAGGCTCGGTATCCCCACAATGGGATCGGCGTGGTCAATCGGTATCTGTCTGATATTGCGGAGGGCTGCAGCAGCATTTGCGTTGAGAGAAACCCTTGGGACAAGGCTGTCTCAGCGTTCTATTTCTGGATGCATCAGCGCAGAACACAGATCAACGACGCAAATGCACTATTCCTGAGCTTTTGCCGGACTCGCCTGAAGTTCTTCTCTGACTTCCATCTTTATTCTGAGGGCGGCGAGATCGCGGTTGATCGGGTGTTGCGATACGAAAGCCTGGACAGCGATCTGGCGCAGGTGCTGGATGACTTCGGCCTTGGCGATGTCAGTCTCGACGACAAGCGTTTGAATTCCGGCATTCGGAAATCAAAGCAGTTCGATGTCTTCTACGGTGAAAACTGGGACGGCGAAGCCGTGGACCTAGTGGCTGACCTGTTCCGAAGGGAAATCGATGCTTTCGGGTATCAGTTGCCAACTGCAGAGGAACCCGGGGCGGTCGGGCAAACAGCTAGTTAGCGGATGACGATTTCATCAGCCCGGATCATTCCCAAAACGGTTCGGGCCTGCTGATCCAGAAGGTCGAGATCCAGGTAGGTGTCTGAAAGGCGTCGGGTCAGGTTTTCCATCCGAGCTATGTCGGCGTTCAGCGCCGCAAGGTCGCGTGACAGAGCGTCCCGTTCCGCTGAAATCTCGATCCGTCGGAACAGGCCGTAGTCGCCCTGAACGGCAGCAAAGGTGAAATAGACACCCAGCATGAAAGCCACCGAGAAGAATGCGACTGCGCCCAGACCGGGCCGATTGGAACGGGACACTCTGTTAACCGCCGTATGAATACTGCCTCAAAAAAACGTGCCCTTTGCGGGCATCTGTCGGCACTATGTCACAGGTGATTCGGGTTGTGAATCCCCCGATTCGCACTTTTTGCAATTCGACGAAAAAAGTGATGCTCGAAGAGCCATGACCACGTAGGTATCCGCTCAACGCAAAGCGGTCAGTTCCCTATTTCGCTTCAGGGTCTGTTCTTCCATGCAGGACCAATAGAACATTTGCGCGGCACTGCCATCGCTTTTGAGTTCGGGGTCACAAGTTGCATCCCTGCGTTTCAACCAAGTACGCTGTTCGTTCAACAAAGCCTCGCCGTTTCCGCGCCTGTCCGCCGCTGATTTGACCTCTTTCCAGAGGCGGTTCAGTTCTTTGTCAGCGATTTCCCATTTCTCTTTGGCACAGAAAGTGGCGTCGATCTGAGTTTGCCCGGCGCAATGGGACTGCGCGCCAGAAACACTGGGCAGGAGGATAACAGCAAACGTGGCAACGGCTTTCATGGCCCGTCTCCCGGTCTGTGAGAGAATACCACGAATGCCGATCGCCAACTAGAATGGGGTTATTGGGCCAGCGCTGCCACACCGGGCAGGGTTTTGCCTTCCATCCATTCCAGGAACGCACCGCCGGCGGTCGAGATGTAGGTGAAGTCCTGCGCGGCGCCCGACGCGTTGAGGGCTGCAACCGTATCGCCGCCACCGGCGACCGACACAAGTTTGCCCGCCTGCGTCAGTTCTGCGGCTTTCAATGCAGCGGCATTTGTCGCCGCGTCGAAGGGTTCCAGTTCGAATGCCCCCAATGGGCCGTTCCAGATCAGAGTCTTGCTCTGTTCGAAGATGGTGCAGATTGCGGCGACGCTGTCCGGCCCGGCGTCCAGGATCATCGAATCTGCGGGGCACTTGTTCGCGGGGACGACCTTGTGTGGGGCGTGTGCTTCGAATTTCTCTGCAACGACAACATCGCTGGGCAGGACGATCCGGCAGCCTGCCTTGTCTGCTTTTGCCATGATTTCGACTGCAGTATCGGTCATCGCGTGCTCGGCCAACGATTTGCCAACGTCCAGCCCTTTGGCCAGCAGAAAGGTGTTGGCCATGCCGCCGCCGATGATCAGGTTGTCGACCTTCTCGATCAGGTTGCCCAGCAGATCCAGCTTGGTTGATACCTTGGCCCCACCGACCACGGCGGTCACCGGACGCTGAGGGTTGCCCAGAGCGGCTTCGAGTGCGCTGAGCTCTGCCTGCATCAGGCGCCCGGCGCAGGAGGGCAGAAGGCGCGCCAGTGCCTCGGTCGAACTATGCGCCCGATGAGCCGCCGAGAAAGCGTCATTGCAGTAGATGTCTCCCATCTTGGCCATACCTTCGGCCAAGGTCATGCTGTTCTGTGTCTCTTCGGCGTGAAAGCGGGTGTTCTCCAGCAGCAAGACCTCGCCGTCACCCTGGTTTGCGGCAGCGATTTCAGCCTCGTATCCGACGCAATCCTCTCCGAAGCGGACCTTGGTTCCAAAGGCGGCTTCCAGCGCGGGCACCAGCTGTTTCAGCGACAGGTTCTGCCGACGCTCACCGCCGGGCCGGCCGAAATGGGCCAGCAGGATGGGTTTGCCGCCAGCGGCCAGAATGTCGCGCACCGTGGGCACGATCCGCTGGATCCGCGTGTCATCGGTCACGGCGCCATCCAGAACCGGGACGTTGATGTCTACGCGCACAAGAACGCGTTTGCCCTGCAAATCCATGTCGTCCAGAGTTTTCCAGCCCATCGTGTCATCCTCGCCGTTGTCACCACGCTTAAGCGGTTCTTTTCCTGCATTTTGCCCTCAGGTCAATGCGTCACTTGGCTTTCGCGCGTCCGGCGCATAGGTATTTGCGCAAATCAATTCCACAGGAGGGCCCCATGGCCGAGATCAAGGATCCCGAAAACACCATCATCATCGAGCTGAAGGACGGTAACGTCGTCATCGAACTGCTGCCGGACGTGGCGCCTCAGCACAGCGAGCGCATGAAGGAACTGGCGCGCGCGGGCGAGTATGACAACGTGGCCTTTCACCGGGTGATCGACGGCTTCATGGCGCAGACCGGCGACGTGCAGCACGGCGACATGGAAGACGGCTTCAACATCCGCATGGCAGGCACTGGCGGGTCGTCCTTGCCGAACCTTCCGGCCGAGTTTTCCAAGTTGCCGCATGACCGGGGCACCCTGGGTGCCGCTCGTTCGGCCAACCCGAACTCGGCCAACTCGCAGTTCTTCATCAACTTCAAGGACAACCACTTCCTCAACGGTCAATACACCGTTTACGGCCGCGTGATCGAGGGGATGGAGCATGTCGATGCCATCACCCGCGGCGAGCCGCCTGCGAACCCCGACCGCATGATCAGCGTCAAGGTGGCCGCCGATGTATAAGCTGGCCGCCGTTTTTACCTTGTTGGCCAGCCCCGCGCTGGCCGCAGGCCTGCAGATCGAAGTCGAGGGCGAGGCCAACGGCACGATCACCATCGACCTGTTCGAGGACGTCGCGCCCAAGCATGTCGAGCAGATCACCGCTCTGGCCGCCGAAGGCAAGTATGACGGGGTGGTGTTCCACCGCGTGATCGAGGGGTTCATGGCACAGACCGGGGACGTGGAATACGGTAAACTGGGCAGCGACATGCGTCGTGCCGGCACCGGCGGTTCAAGCCGTCCGGACCTACCAGCCGAGTTTTCCGAAGTCCCTTACGAGCGCGGCATTGTCGGAATGGCTCGCGCCAGCAATCCGAACAGCGCAAATTCGCAGTTCTTCATCATGTTCGAACCGGCCCCGACCCTGAATGGCCAGTACACGGTGGTGGGCAAGGTGACCGACGGCATGGATGTTGTTGATGCGATCAAACGCGGCACAGGCCCGAACGGCGCGGTGGTCGGCCAACCGGACGTCATGACCAAGGTGACCGTCACCGAATGATCCCTAGACCCGGCGCGGATTGCGCGCCGGGTTGTCCGCGCACGGCGCTTCACGTCCCTGTGTAAGGGGCTTGGCCTGGCCGCACTGCCTGACGCACGATGGCAGCTAGCCAAAGGTGCCTCATGCGATGCCGTCTGTTTGCCCTTCTGCTGTTCTGCGCAACCGCGGTGTCCGCGGACCCGAACCTGTGGCGCGACGAATGGCCCAAAACCGATTTTTCGGTCACCTCGATCGGTGACTGGTCTGAAGTCCGGTCCGGCGGACCGCCGAAAGACGGCATCCCGGCCATCGACAAGCCCGAGTTTGTCCCAGCTACGGCGGAAACCGGGCTGGGGCTGACCGAGGCCGTGATCACGGTGGAACTGCCCGGTACGCGCCCGCGCGCCTATCCCCTGCGTTACCTGATCTGGCATGAAATCGTGAATGATCGGATCGGTAACCGTCCAGTCGCGGTTACCTATTGTCCACTGTGCAATTCGGGGCTGGTTTTTGATCGGCGTATCCCGGGACGGGTTCTCAGTTTCGGCGTGTCCGGCAAGCTGCGAAATTCGGACATGATCATGTATGACCGCGAAACCGAAAGCTGGTGGCAGCAAGCCACCGGCGAGGCGATTGTGGGCCAGTTTACCGGTGCTCAGTTGACAGCGCTGCCAGCGTGGATGGAAGGGTGGGATCAGTTCCGCAAGCGCAATCCCGACGGTCTGGTGATGGCCGAGCCGAATTTTGCGCGGGACTACGGGCGCAACCCTTATCGAGGGTATGACAGCGCGCGCAGACCGTTCCTGTATGACGGCGCGCTGCCTCCGCATGGTATTCAACCGCTCGAACGGGTGGTGCGTGTCGGAGAGCGGGCCTGGCCTCTGACGCGATTGCGTGCGGCTGGGCGATTGTCAGAAGCAGGCGTTGTCATCGTTTGGTCGGCGGGGCAGGCTTCGGCTCTGGACGCCGGGCGCGTCGACAAGGGACGCGACATAGGATCGATCCGCGTCACGGATGGTGCCGGACGGGATGTCGTGCATGATGTGATGTTCGCGTTTGCCTTCCACGCCTTCTGGCCCGACGGTATCTGGATGACAGGGCGCTGACCCGCGCGCCGCGCGATCAATTCACCTGTCTGGCAACGCTCCGGGTCCAGCCGCTCAGGCCGCGTCGGATGCGGGCCAGAAGACCGTATTCGTTCACGTGCTTTTTGTAGGCTCGGTAGGACGGCGCGCGTGACAGGCAGCGCTCTTCGTGCCAGGCCCGTGCGAAATAGATCAGGTTCACACCCAGGAGGGCCAGACAGTTGGCCAGGCCTGCCCAGAAGTCGACCGCGATGAACGGGATCGAAATCATCCACCAGGTGATGTTCTTGCTGATGTAGGACGGGTGTTTGCTGATGTTGTAGGGAAAGTCGCAGGCCAGCCCGCGATAGGTCAGGTTCGAGAACCGCAGACCCATGCGCGCGGCGGTCAGGCAATAGACCGCCAGGAAGAACAGGATGGTGCCGCCCCACAATCCGTAGAGGACAGGGTAATCCCACAGCCAGACACCCCAGGCGAAGCCATCCTCGACATAGTTGAAATAGCTGCGTGACAGCAGTTGCCAGAACGGGGCATAGCAGATCACGCAGACCAGCCATCCGCTCACCGTCGTCTCGGTCCAGCGAATATGAGAGGTCAGAAGCCGGGTGGCGGTGGCATAGCCGATGGTGACGATTGTCAGGTCCAGAAAGAAGGCAAAGCGGTAGAGATATGCGTAGATCTGCTGAAAGTCCTGCGCGTCCCACAGCGAACGGGTCTGCAGAAAGCTCCAGTCATAAACCAGATAGCAGAACATCAGTGGCAGAAAGAACCCTTTGACGCCCAGCCCAAGAAGGAAGGATTTCAACTCGCGGGCCCCGGTGGATTGGCGACCAAAAGACAAAACCACACGTCCCAGATGCCACATGCCGTCGCGAGGATGCCGCATCGAGAAATGAACCGCCGTGACAACGGAAAGGACAATCGCAAGGATCAGCGGCCAGTAGTCGCCGAACAGCGAAAAGAACGGCTGATACCATTCATCCCGGTAGAGGTCGGCGGTGGAGTAGAACAGCGCAAGCAGCGCAAGACTGGCCGCCAGACCAATAAGTTTGATCCAGAAATCAGCCAGATACGCCGGGTTTTTGAAGTTTTCCGGGTTGTAGACCAAACCGCTGCCCGGCTTGCGATGGATTCTGGCGATGAAAATCTCGGATAGGGCCAGAATGGCAAAGATCGTCAGAGCGAACAGAACAGTCTGATCCCGATCAGAGACCGCGCCGAGGTCTGGCCAGAAATAATGAACCAGCGGAATACTGGCCATCGCAATCCATGCGGTGGATGCGGGAATTGCGGAAGCGGGGCGCCGGAACTTTGGCCAGGAAATCATGATCAGGTCTTTCACAGAGTTCTGCGAATTCTGGCGGTTCGTTCCGGAAATTCAACCACCCTGATCCGACCGGTCGAATTCTTGCCGCGGGTGTGGCCCACGCAACCGTATAACAGAGTCACCTCCCGGCGTAGGCCGGGAGGGGGTTTGCATTAGTAGGACGGGTTTCTATTCGTCCGAGGCCATCATTTTCCAGATCGCGGCTCCCAAAGCGCCACCGATCAGCGGGGCGACCCAGAACAGCCACAGCTGCGCCAAGGCGGGGCCATCGGCAAACAGCGCCACCCCAGTCGAGCGGGCCGGGTTCACCGACGTATTGGTGACCGGGATCGAAATCAGGTGGATCAGTGTCAGCCCAAGACCGATGGCAATGGGCGCGAACCCGGCCGGAGCCTTTTCGGATGTCGCGCCCAGAATGATGATAAGGAAGAAGGCGGTCAAAACGATCTCGATCACCAGCGCCGACATCATCGAATATCCTTCGGGCGAGGCCTCACCATACCCGTTCGAAGCAAAACTGCCAACGCCTTCGAAGCCGGGTGCGCCGCTGACGATCACGTACAGAACGGCTGCGGCCAGTATCGCTCCAAGCACCTGCGCAGCCCAGTAGGGCAGCAGATCCTTGGACGGGAAACGCCCACCGATCATCAGCCCGAGGCTGACGGCGGGGTTGAAGTGACCACCCGATATGTGGCCGACCGCAAAGGCCATGGTCAGGACCGTCAGGCCGAAGGCGAACGACACGCCCAGCCATCCGATGCCCACATCGGCGACCCCGGCAGCCAGCACCGCGCTGCCACAACCGCCGAGAACCAGCCAGAACGTGCCGAAGAATTCGGCCATCAGTTTTGCTCGCATGATAAAACCTCCCAATTTCAACGAGGTGAAGTTTAATTCAAAAAACACCTTTTGTGAAAATGTATCGCGCGTGCAGGGCTTTGCGGTCTTGATAGGGGGACGGATTGTTGCCTGATGGGCATAGAAAAACGCCGCGGACAGTGGCCGCGGCGTTCTTGGAACTCGGTACTCGGAGCGGTTTACTGGCTGACTTCAGCCGCCGGATTGGCTCCGGTTTTGCCGCTGCGTCCCGGGTTCAGCGGATCGTCCTGACGCTGAACCGAGCCTTCGAAATGCGCGCCGCTTTCGATGGCGATGGTCTTGTGGATGATGTCGCCCTCAACCCGGGCGGTCGAGGTCAGACGTACTTTCAAACCCCGTACACGACCCACGATGCGGCCGTTCACAACCACGTCGTCCGCGGTCACTTCGCCTTTGATGGTCGCGGTTTCGCCGATAGTCAGCAGATGCGCGCGGATGTCGCCTTCGACGGTTCCTTCGACCTGGATGTCACCGGTGGTCTTGATGTTGCCGGTGATATGCAGGTCCGACGACAGAACCGATGCCGGCGGCTTGGGCTTGGGCGCGGTGCTTGCGGCCTTCTGTTCGGTCGGGGCAGGGGTCGCCTGAGGCGCCGGGGCTGCCGGCTTGGCCGTTTCGGATGCCTTGGGTGCGGGCTCGTTGATTTTGCTTTTAGAAAACATTGTTCGCAGCCTTGATGAAGTCCATTGGGTTTACAGGTTTTCCGTTCACGCGCACCTCGTAGTGCAGATGCGTTCCGGTCGACCGTCCGGAATTACCCATATCAGCAATGTGATCCCCGCGCGAGACCCTTTGGCCGACCTTCACGCGGATCTTCGAGTTATGGGCATAAAGTGTCTCAACCCCGAAGGCGTGCTTTATCTTGATCAGACGGCCATAGCCGGATTGCCAGCCCGCATGGGTCACGACACCGTCGGCGGTGGCGAAGATATCCGTGCCCGTCGGGGCCGCAAAGTCGGTGCCCTTGTGCATCCGGCGCCCGCCGGTTTTGGGGTCGCGGCGATAACCATATCCGCTGGTGAACCGGAACGCCGATTTGACCGGTGTGGCAAACGGGGCCTTTTCGGCCGCTATGCGATACAGATTCAGCTGGTCCATCTGCTGCAGAAGCTGATTTGCGCGCACCTCATCTGCCGAAAGCTCTTCGCCGCGGGTGCTGAAGGAAATCGGCGTCAGCGGGCCGCCCATGCCGCTGTAGCCGCGCCGCACTTCGTCAAGCATCCGGTCGGTGGGCATTCCGGCCTCGCGGAACATCTTGTCCAGCGGTTCAACCGAGATCACCATGGCTTCTTCCAACTGGCGGAAGATCTCGTCATTGCGTTCCTGCATCAGCAGGATTTCCAGCTCAAGCTCATCGCGCTGGTCCAGTGCCGCCTGTGCATCAGTTGCGATCTGGTCCCGCTGCTGTGCTGTCCGGGTCAGGGCGTCAGCCATGAATTCGATCTGTGCCGGAGCGGCAGAGGCGAACATCGCAACCGATGCGCCATCGGATTTCTCCTGAAGCTCGGCGAGTTGCGCCCGGGCTTCCTCACGTTGCTTCATGGTCGACCGCAGGGTGGTCTGAATGACCTCGATGCCGGTTTCCAGCTCGCGTCGACGGTTTTCGGATTCCAGCAGTTCCGACTGCATCGCCGAGATCTGCTGAAGCGCCGAGTTGAACCGGGCGTGCGCGGCCAGTGCTTCCTGGGCCCGCGCGTCGCGTTCCTGCGACAGGATGTTCAGCCGTTCCTGATAGGTCGCCTGATCGCGTTTGGCCTGTTCACGGAAATTGCCCGACCCGATGCTGTCCATCAGCAGGATCGCCGTGGCGACCGCCGTCCAGCCGACCATGATCGAAACGCCAAGTGCGGCCACGATCTGCGTCTCCGAGCTGAGCCGGATGAAGCGTGTGTCATTGTCGGATTTCAGGAAGACCCGGCGTTCCGGGAAGTGCCGTTCGAGCAGTGAGTGTAGTTTGATTGCCAGACGTGTTCTCACGCGCCTTACCTCTCATCCCCAATGTCGGGACCGGTCGTGAGTGGATCGCCGCCCCTTGGGCCGATTGCTTAAAGGGCCGGTCCCGGTTGGGCAAGTTTGTTAACCGATTGGTCGACAATTACGGTGTTTTCCCGCACGTCATCGGCAGAAAATTGCCGAAAGCGGCACGTTTCCGTCAGCGTTTCCCGTCTCCCGGGGGCGGCAGATCCTCGGTCAAAGGCCAGTAGAAATCGGGCGGCAGGCCGGCTTCGGCCCGCTTTTCCTCGTTGAAGGGCGGCTTGAGCGCGCCATGAAAATAGCGCCGGACCAGTTGATGGAACACGTCCTTGGGGTCGGCATTCTCGCGGCCGCACAGAAAGTGGAACCATTTCGAGCCATAGGCCACATGCCCGACTTCTTCGGCGTAGATCACCTCAAGCGCGGCCACGGCCTGATCGGCCTTTGCCTTGCGGAAGATGTCGATCATGCCCGGTGTCACATCGAGGCCGCGCGCCTCGAGCACCATGGGCACCACCGCCAGCCGGCCCATCAGGTCTTCGGCGGTGTCCTCGGCCGCACGCCACATCCCGGCATGGGCGGGGAGGGCGCCGTAATAACTGCCCATCGCCTCCAAGCAATCGCAGACCATTTCGAAATGGCGCGATTCCTCCTCGGCGCATTTGACCCAGTCGTCGTAGAAGCCAACCGGCATCGGCACATGTCCAAACCGTGCGATGATGTCCCAGTGCAGGTCCACGGCATTCAACTCGATATGGGCCACAGCGTGCAGCAGCGCGATGCGTCCAGCCTCCGAGCCGGGGCGACGGCGCGGCACGTCGCGCGGCGACAGCAGCTCGGGCTTGTCAGGACGCGACGGATGCAACGGTGGCGTGGCTGTTCCGACTTCGATCGCGGGGGTGTCGCCGTTGCGCGCCGCAAACCATTCGGCGGCATAGCGTTTGGAAAGGGCGGTCTTGGACCGCCCATCCGCAGTGGTCAGAACCTCGGTTGCCATCTGGGTCAGGGTTTTGGCCACGGTAATCCTCGGGTTGGATGAAAACTGCCGCCTCTTAGACCGGATGGCCCGCAGCGTCAAAGCGCGCGTACGGCCTCCAGCACCTCATCCACATGGCCGGGAACTTTGACCTTGCGCCACACGCGGGCGATCTTTCCGTCGGCGTCGATCAGGAAGGTCGAGCGCTCGATCCCCATCGACTTCTTGCCATACATGTTTTTTTCGACCCAGACGCCGTAATCCTCGCACACGGTCGAACCTTCGTCGGACAGCAGCGGAGTGGTCAGCCCGTGCTTGGCGACGAACTTGTCGTGCTTGGCGACACTGTCGCGAGAGATGCCGAAAACCTGTGCACCGGCGTCGGCAAAGGATTGAAGCTGCTCCGAGAAACCGATGGATTCCTTGGTGCAGCCCGGCGTATCATCGCGGGGATAAAAGAACAGAACAACGGGACGACCGCGCAGGTCCGACAGGGTAACCGTGCCGCCGCCATCGCGGGGCAAGGTGAAATCGGTGGCGATGTCTGCAACGTCAGGCATTTTGAACTCCGGTCAGGATTTGTAGGTGATGCCGCGTATCATAGGGCGGCTCGGGCAGGTTGAAAGACGTGGACGGCAAATTGGCGCAAGACGAACAGGACGAGGCTGAGAAGGGCGGGAAACCGCCGCGCCGCCGATCCCGTCGGCGGACAGCCGGGCTGTGGGCCTTGCGCGGGGTGTTCCTGCTGGTGTTTCTGGCCGTCCTGTCCGGGGTCATGGTGTTCGGCCATCGGATCCATGCGCCGGAATGGCTGCGCGACCGGGTCGAAACGCGGCTGGAAAACGTATTGGGCGGTTTGCAGATCCGGTTCGGCGATGTGAGCTTTATCATCAATCAGGAATGGCGCCCGCGTCTGCGGCTCAGCGATGTTTCGATCAGCGACGCCGAGGGGCGCCAGATCGCTCAGGTCTCAAGCATGCAGGCCAGCCTGGCGATGCGTCCGCTGCTGCGCGGCCATGTCCGGCCCAAGCGGATCACACTCAACGGAGCGCAGATCGCACTGACCCGAGCCGAGGACGGATCGCTCTCGCTGACCGTCGGTTCCGGCAGCGCGCCCGTGCAGAATGCGCCAACCTTGGCCGAATTGATCGAACAGTCCGATCAGGTGTTCCTGTCACCGGTCCTGTCGTCTCTGACCTCGGTCGAGCTTGACGCCATTACGCTGGATTACCGCGACTTGCGCCTTGGGCGGTCCTGGGTTCTGGACGGCGGGCATATTCTGGCGACGCGGAGCGAAGGCGCCCTGCGCCTGGCGACCGGGTTTTCGGTGCTGGCGGGCCGTGACTATGTCAGCATGATCGAAGCGAACTACACCAGCACGCTCGGCTCACCCGAGGCGCAGTTCGGGATTTCGATCACCGATCTTCCGGCGACCGACGTGGCGGCGCAAACCCCGGCACTGGCCTGGTTGCAGGTATTGGACACGCCGATCTCGGGCGCATTGCGCGGCAGTATCGACGGGGCCGGCGCGCTCGGGCCGGTATTTGCAACCTTGAACCTTGGGGCCGGGGCCGTTCAGCCCAACCCCGAGACCCGACCGGTTCCGTTCGACTCGGCCCGCACGTATTTCACCTATGACCCGGCGCAGCAGGTTCTGGATTTCAACGAGGTTTCCGTGGTGTCGGGCTGGGGCAGCGTACAGGGCGAGGGCAAAGCCTATCTGAAGGGTGTAGAGGCCGGCGCGCTGGAAAGCATGGCGGTGCAGTTCCGTCTGAACGGTATCCGGGTGAACCCAGCCGACCTGTTCGTTGATGCGCTAGAGGTCAAGCAGGCCGATCTGGACTTTCAAGTGCGCCTGAACCCCTTCCGGCTGCAGCTGGGGCAGGTCGTGGTCGAGGATGGCGAAGACCTATTGCGCGCTTCGGGCGAGCTTGTGGGCCTGCCGGAGGGGTGGAGCGTGGATCTGAACGCGCGGCTGGGGCACATGGCATCGGACAAGCTGCTGCATTACTGGCCGCCCCGATTGGCTCCGAAGCCGCGCAAATGGGTTACCGAGAACCTGTACGAAGGCAATCTGTCGGACATGGACTTCGTTCTGAGGCTGCGGCCCGGAGACTCCAAGCCCGAACTGTATCTTGATTTCGATTTCGATGATGCGCTGGTTCGGTTTGCCAAGACCTTGCCGCCGATCCAAGGCGGGCGTGGGCAGGCCACGCTGATTGGCCGTCGATTCACGGTGACCGCCCGCAAGGGCGTGGTGATCGCCGATGACGGTGGCGCGGTTGATGCCTCTGGGACGTCGTTCATCATCCCGGATACAGACATCAAAAAGAATACACCGGGCATTGTGCGTGTTCAGGCCAGTGGCAGTGTGACCTCGGCCTTGTCGTTGCTTGACCGGGCGCCGCTGCAATTGCTGACCAAGGCAAACCTTCCGGTTGATCTGGCTTCGGGCAGCGTGCGACTGGGCGGCACTCTGTCTCTGCCCTTGATCAAGGGGTTGAAATTCGAGGACACGCAATTTCACTTTCTGGGAGAATTGATTGATCTGGATACGGAAAAACTGGTTCCGGGCTTCCGCATCAGCGCCGCCAAACTGCGCCTGAGCGGGGATCAGACCCAGGTGGCCATAGACGGAGACGGTCTGTTCGGTGAGGTGCCGATACAGGCGACTTGGCGACAACCGATCGGCGGCAAGACAGCACAACGCAGCACACTCAGTGGGCAGATCGAACTGTCCCCGTGGTTGATGGATGAACTGAAGGCCGGATTGCCGTCCGGTATGCTGACCGGGCAAGGCGTGGCTGAGATCAGTCTTGGAATTGGAGGGGGAGAGCCGACAAAGCTGACCGCGACCTCTGATCTGGTCGGCGTCGGAATGGCAATTCCCGAACTGGGGTGGCAAAAATCCGCAGCCACTGCCGGGACGTTGGCCACCGAGGCGACGCTGGGCGATCAACTGCGAGTGGACAGCCTGCGGATTGATGCCGCCGGATTGCGCGCGGTGGCCTCGATCTCGATCGCAAATGGCGCTTTGGATCGGGTTCAGTTCAGTTCTTTTGAACTGGGCGATTGGTTGGCTGTTCCGGCCGAGTTGATCGGCCGTGGTGCCGCGGCGCCGGATATCCGCGTTTTGGGCGGCGTTCTCAACCTGGGCAAAGCGACGTTCGGCAGCGGCAGCGGCGGCGGCGCGTCATCGGGTCGAGGTCCGAACCTTGACGTGGCGCTGGACCGGCTGCAGGTGACCGAGGAAGTGGCCCTGACCGGTTTGAAGGGCAATTTCGAAACGACCGGAGGGTTGAAAGGTGGATTTTCCGCTCAGGTCAACGGAGGCGCCCCGGTCCAGGGGCAGGTTGTGCCCAGCGGATCGCGCAGTGCGGTCAGCCTGCAATCCGTGGACGCCGGTGCGGTACTGCGGTCTGCCGGTTTGTTGACCCAGGCCAGAGGAGGAAAGCTGCAACTCCGGTTGAATCCGGTGGCTGGCCCGGGCAACTACGATCTGACCCTGAAAATCACGGACACGCGGATCCAGGATGCTCCGGCCATGGCGGCGTTGCTGAATGCCATCAGTCTGGTCGGTCTACTGACCGAGATGGCCGGGCAGGGGATCTACTTCTCATCAATCGACAGCGAGATGCGGATCACGCCGACCGAGGTCAAGATTCTCAGCGGCAGTGCGGTTGGACCGTCGATGGGGCTGTCCTTCGACGGGACGGTGGATACCGAACGAAAGTTCCTGAACCTGCGCGGCGCGATCTCTCCGATCTATATGGTGAACGCGATTGGCAGCGTCCTGACAAAGAAGGGCGAGGGCGTTTTCGCGTTCAACTATACGCTGGTGGGCCCGATCTCGGCCCCGCAAGTGTCCGTGAACCCGCTGTCCGGTCTGGCGCCACTGTTTTTGCGCAACTTGCTACGAGAACCTGCCCCAACCGTTTCCGACGGCCCAAATGCAACGCCTGTCGCACCGGAAGGACCGAGCCCTTCGGTGGGAAGCCGGGGCGAGGACCGCTGACGCAGAGTGTGGCCGAATCTGTTCGGGCGATGTATGGCGCGGCCATGAAGCTGAGTGATTTCGATTTCTACCTGCCTGATGACCTGATTGCCACGCGGCCCGCCAGTCCGCGGTCTTCGGCGCGCCTGCTGGTGGCACAGGGTGACGCGATCTCGGATGATCGGGTGTTCAACCTGCCCGACTGGCTTAGCCCCGGTGATCGGCTGGTGCTTAACGACACGCGCGTCATCCCGGCCCGGCTGAGCGGCCGGCGTCATCGCGACAGCGCCCAGGGTCCGGTCTCGGCCGCGATCGAGGCCACCTTGCTGGAGCCCCGCGCCGACGGGACCTGGGGTGCATTGCTGAAACCGCTCAAGAAGATCCGGGTGGGCGAAGAAATTGTGTTCTCCGACGACCTCAGCGCGGTTCTGGAAGGGGTCGCTGACGGCCAGGCCCATCTGCGCTTCAATCTGAAGGGCGATGATTTCGACCAGGCGCTCGAGCAGGCCGGAGCAATGCCTTTGCCCCCCTACATCGCGGCCAAACGGCCCGCGGACGAGCGTGACAAGACTGATTATCAGACCGTTTGGGCGCGGCAGGCCGGGGCTGTGGCGGCACCGACCGCCTCTCTGCACTTTGACGAGCCATTGTTGCAGGCCCTTGCGGATCGGGGAGTCGAGTTCACCCATGTTACCCTGCACGTCGGGGCCGGAACGTTCCTGCCGGTCAAGGTCGAGGATGTGACGACCCACAAGATGCACGCCGAATGGGGACAGGTCAGCCCGCAGGCCGCAGCCGAGATTCAGGCGACCAAAGCCTCGGGTGGTCGCGTCATCCCGGTCGGCACCACCGCCTTGCGACTGATCGAAAGTGCCGCGCGCGATGGATCGATCCAGCCTTGGGAGGGGGAGACCGACATCTTCATCTACCCCGGCTTCCAGTTTCAGGTCACCGACGCGCTGATGACCAATTTCCATCTGCCGAAATCGACGCTTCTGATGCTGGTTTCGGCGCTGATGGGACCGGACAGGATGCTGCGGGTCTATGATCATGCGATCAAAAGTGGCTATCGCTTCTTTTCTTATGGTGACGCGTCGCTTTTGATCCCTTAGAGGGCGGGATCGCGGGATCGAATCTGGTCAATGTCGTAGACAAGCGCGACCGGGACATCGTTTGATCCTTTAACGAAAGCCATTGTTCAGCGGATTTGGAGTGCAAACATGCTTCAGGTACTTGCCAGCGCGTGGGCGCTTCTACTCGGAATGGGTCTGCTGATGATCGGCAACGGCCTGCAGGGCACCTTGTTGGGTGTCCGGGGCGAGATCGAAGGGTTTTCGACCCTGCAGATGTCGTTTGTCATGTCCGCGTATTTCCTCGGTTTTCTGGGCGGATCCCGACTTGCACCCGAGATGATACGGAGGGTCGGGCACGTGCGGGTCTTCGCTGCGCTGGCGTCGTTCATCTCTGCCGTGATGATCAGCTATCCGATGCTGACCGATCCGATCGCGTGGTCGCTGGGCCGTGTGGTCATCGGGTTCTGCTTTTCCGGCGTGTACGTGACCGCCGAAAGCTGGCTGAACAACGCTGCGAGCAACGAAAACCGTGGCCAGGCTTTGTCGCTATATATGATCGTCCAGATGATCGGCATTGTCAGCGCGCAGGCACTGATGCTTGCAGGGGACCCGGCCGGGTACGAAACCTTTGTGATTGCCTCGATCCTGGTTTCCGTTTCCTTTGCTCCGATCCTGTTGTCGATTTCTCCGACCCCGGCTTTTGATACGACCAAGCCGATGACGCTCAGGCAACTGATGGACACGTCGCCCTTGGGCTGTGTCGGCATGTTCCTCTTGGGCGGCATCTTCTCGGCTCAGTTCGGCATGGCCGCGGTTTACGGTGCGCGGGCCGGGCTGACACTGGTCGAGATTTCGACCTTCGTGGCGTCATTCTATATCGGCGCGTTGGTCCTGCAGTATCCGTTGGGCTGGTTTTCGGATCGCATGGACCGGCGCCTGTTGATCCTGCTGGTGTCGGTCGTTGGCGGCATTAGTGCGGCGGTGGGCATGGTTTTCGGGGTCGACTTCCCGGTTTTGCTGGCTGCGGCCTTTGTCATCGGTGGCATGTCCAATCCGCTGTATTCCCTGCTCATCGCCTACACCAACGACTACCTCGAACACGAAGATATGGCGGCCGCGTCCGGCGGGCTTATTTTCATCAACGGGCTTGGCGCAATTGCCGGCCCGCTGATCACCGGCTGGTTGATGGGGGATGCCGTGTTCGGGCCGCCCGGCTTTTTCCTGTTCATTGCCGCACTACTGTTTGTCATGGCAGGCTATGCGGTCTACCGGATGACCCAGCGGGCCTCGGTGCCCGTGGACGAGACCGGCACCATGTCGCCGCTGTACCCGACGGCATCGCCGGTCGCACTGGAAGTTGCTCAGGAAGTCGCGATCGAAGCGGCGCAGGACGAAGAGGAGGAGCACCAACCCGCTTGACCGCCGGATTTGTGTCGTCACTGTTGCAATATGTTACTGTAACAAGTCTGTAAAACCGACTTAAATGACGTTACGTCCCTCGGGGGGGAACAGACGGAGACAAGGGCAATGGTTGGTCCTGAAGAAGTACTGAGTTTCTGGTTAGATGAAGTAGGCCCCGAGGGGTGGTACCGCGAAGATGAAGCGCTGGATGCGCAGATTCGGGACCGCTTCCTTGAGACATGGCAAGCCGCGTGCGAGGGTAAGTTCTCTCTGTGGTTGACCTATCCCAGCGGATCGCTGGCCTACATCATCCTCATGGACCAGTTTCCGCGCAACATGTTCCGAGGCAGCGGCAAAGCCTTCTCATCCGACAAGGCGGCACTGGCAGCAGCGAAATGTGCCGTCGACAAGGAATGGGATCTGAAGATCGACGAGCCCGCCCGACAGTTCTTCTACCTGCCGATGATGCATTCAGAGAACCTGTGCGATCAGGAGCGCTGTGTGCGCCTGATGTGCCAGCGTATGCCTGAACATGGTTCAAGCAATCTGCTGCATGCCCGGGCCCATCGTGAGGTGATCCGCCAGTTCGGGCGTTTCCCGTACCGCAACGCGGCGCTTGCCCGTCAGACCACGGCACCCGAAGCCGCATATGTCAGCGGCGGTGGATACGGCACTACGGTTCGTGAGTTGCAGGCGGGTTAGGCCGCCTCTCCACATCCGCGCAATTCGATCAGCCTGGCCGTTGTGGCATCGACGGTCGTGGTGACTGCATAATCAATCAGCATCTGAGGATTTTCGACCAGTTCGTTGAGGCGGGCCTGCGTGGTTTCCAGCTTAGCTTGAACCTCGTCCAATCGCACCAGCGCCTGCTGAAGCTTCTGCTTCAACTCCGGCTCATCATCTCCCAGGATGCGAATACCGGACAGATCAGCGCGCAGACTTGCAAGATCCTCTCGGACGCCCTGCGCCTGTTCACGCAGCGGCTGAACGATTTGCAGGCTTTCTCTGAAGTTGTCCTGAATATTCTCGACGCTTCGCGCCAGCTTCCAACCAAGGAACAGACACAGAGCTACAAGGATCAGTGTGGCGTTCAAAAGGGCAAGCAACAAGTCTTTGAGGGTCTTGGCCATGATTGGTTTCCCTAAAATCTGTAGATCCGAAATTCGAACATGGTTGCAGGTCTTTTCTAGCCTTCGAGGGACGCGGGGTATAGGCTGAATAGCGCGCACTCTTGTTTTGATGACCCTGCGTCACATATGTCGCGGGGCAGCATATTGATGCGTTCAAAAAAATAGTTTAACGGTAAACTAGTTTTCAATCGACCTGCGCCGAGAGGTAAACATGGCTGCACAATCCTTTGATCTGATCGTAATCGGTGCGGGCCCCGGCGGCTATGTGGCTGCCATTCGTGCGGCCCAACTGGGCCTCAAGACCGCCGTGGTCGAGCGCGAGCATTTGGGCGGCATCTGCCTGAACTGGGGTTGCATCCCGACCAAGGCCTTGCTGCGGTCGGCCGAAGTGTTCCATCTGATGGAGCGCGCCAAGGATTTCGGTCTGAGTGCGGACAAGATCGGTTACGATCTGGACGCGGTCGTCAAACGCTCGCGCGGGGTTGCAAAGCAGCTGACCAGCGGTGTCGGGCATTTGCTGAAAAAGAACAAAGTCACCGTCGTGATGGGCGAGGCGACAATCCCGTCGAAAGGTAAAGTGACGGTCAAGACCGACAAGGGCACCGAGGAACTGACGGCGAAGAACATCGTCTTGGCCACCGGTGCCCGTGCGCGCGAGTTGCCGGGCCTGGAGGCAGATGGCGATCTGGTCTGGACCTACAAACATGCGCTGCAACCGGCGCGGATGCCGAAAAAGCTGCTTGTTATCGGGTCCGGAGCGATCGGGATCGAGTTTGCCAGCTTCTACAATACGTTGGGCGCAGACACGACCGTGGTCGAAGTGATGGACCGGGTCTTGCCGGTCGAAGACGCCGAGATCAGCGCGTTCGCCAGGAAATCCTTTGTCAAACAGGGCATGAAGATCATGGAGAAGTCCATGGTCAAGCAGCTGGATCGCGGCAAAGGCAAGGTGACGGCTCATATCGAAACCGGTGGCAAGGTCGAAAAGCACGACTTCGATACCGTCATCTCCGCCGTTGGGATCGTCGGAAATGTCGAGAACCTCGGGCTTGAGGCGCTGGGCGTCAAAATTGACCGCACCCATGTGGTGACGGATGCATACTGCCGGACCGGGGTCGATGGCCTCTATGCCATCGGCGACATCGCCGGAGCGCCTTGGCTTGCGCACAAGGCCAGCCACGAAGGCGTGATGGTCGCAGAACTCATCGCTGGCAAACATGCCCATCCCGTGAAACCGGAAAGCATCGCGGGATGTACCTATTGTCATCCCCAGGTCGCGTCGGTTGGCTATACCGAGGCCAAGGCCAAGGAGCTTGGCTTTGATGTGAAAGTTGGCCGCTTCCCGTTCATCGGCAATGGCAAGGCAATTGCATTGGGCGAGCCGGAAGGCATGATCAAAACCGTATTCGACGCGAAAACCGGCGAGTTGCTGGGCGCTCATATGGTTGGCGCGGAAGTGACCGAACTGATTCAGGGCTATGTCGTAGGTCGCCAGTTGGAGACCACCGAAGAGGACCTGATGAATACAGTCTTCCCGCACCCGACCTTGTCGGAAATGATGCATGAATCGGTTTTGGACGCCTACGGGCGCGTGATCCACATGTAAGACGGTCTGTCCGCGGGCCGCGGCTTAAGGGGGCGCTGCCCCCGGCCGCGTTGCCCGCGACACACCGGGATACCGCCGGCCGGATGAAGTTCGCATCCGCGCTTCACCCGGCTCGGAATATCCCGGAGCGCAAGGCTGCGCCTTGCGATAAAACGCGGCTATCGGCTCAGAGCGTCCAGAATTCGGGCCCACGAGCGGATCCCTTTATGAAAGCTTTTCACGTCGTATTTTTCATTGGGCGAATGGATTGCGTCATCGTCGTTGGCATAGCCGACCAACATTGAATCCAAGCCCAGGACCGTATTGAAGTATCCCACCACCGGGATCGATCCTCCCATGCCGGTGAAAACGGCTTCGCGCCCCCATTCGTCGGACAGTGCGGCGCGTGCCGCTTCGAATTCCGGGCGATCCAGGTTCATGACCGACGCAGGGGAGCCCTCGAGATCATTGTCCCAGACGACTTTGGCGTCAGGAGAGAGCCGGTCTTCAACATGCTTACGGATCTTGTCGCGCAGTTTGTCCGGGTCCATTTCACCGACCAGGCGACATGTGATCTTGCAATGTGCCTGGCTGGGGATCACCGTTTTCGAACCGGCGCCGTTGTAGCCGCCCCACAGCCCGTTGATCTCCAGCGTCGGGCGCGCCCACTGCTGTTCAAGGGTCGAGTACCCTTTCTCACCATGAGGTTGCGTGTAACCCACCGAGTTGAGATATTCGGCCTCGTCGAAACCACAGTTCTCCCACTGGCGCAGCTGCTCGGCGGGAACTTCGTGGACCCCTTCGTAGAAACCTTGCACAGCGACCCGTCCGGTTTCCTCATCGTAGAACGATGCTACGATCCGCGAGATTTCACGCAGCGGGTTCAAGCCGGGGCCGCCGTAATGGCCGGAATGCAGGTCGATGCGCGGACCGATGATGGTGAATTCGTCCTTGAGCATGCCGCGCAGTTGCGATGCGATCGAGGGCACACCGCGTGATACCATCGAGGTGTCGCAGACCAGCGCCAGATCGGCCTTCAAATCTTCCTTGTTGGCCTCAAGAAATGGGACCAGCGAAGGTGAACCGGATTCCTCTTCGCCTTCGAAGAAAAACGTGATGCGGCAAGGCAGCTTGCCGTTGACCGCCTTCCAGGCGCGGCAGGCTTCGACAAATGTCATCAACTGGCCCTTGTCATCCGAAGAGCCCCGTCCGCGGATGACCTGACCGTGTTCTGTCTCTTCCAGCGCCGGGTCGAACGGGTCACGGTTCCACAGGTCCAAGGGATCAACGGGCTGCACATCGTAATGGCCGTAGAACAGCACGTGCGGGGCGTCCGCATCGTCGCCGACATGGCCTACGACCATCGGGTGGCCCGGGGTCGGGTGCTTTTTCGCATCGATCCCGATGCTTTTGAGGTCGTCGACCAACCAGTCAGCCGCCTTGTCCACGTCTTTCTTGAAGGCCGGATCGGTGGAAATCGACGGGATTCGCAGAAACTCCATCAGCCGCTCGATGGAGGCTGAGAGGTCAGAGTCGATTTTGCTCAGAGTGGCGTCAAGCGACATGGGTGTACTCCTGAATGGATGAGATATTGCGGCGGACCCTAACAGCGCTGGCAGCGCCGTCCAGCCCGTAGCGGCGGGAAAACGCGCGTCTGATCGGAAACATTCTGCGCGAAACGGGACGTAACCTGCGTCGTTTCCTCGCGCCTTATGGTCTCAACTTTACTTGTCGCTGCGGGTTCAAGGCGATAATTGATGCAAATCAAAGTTGCGACCCCTGTCTGGGCGTTAGGCAGGAAACCTGAAAATAGGCGCGGATGCGGCCGAAAAATCGGTTATGATACGCATCGGAACACAGCCTTGCCGTGCAATCACCCTGCGGCGGGGTCACGAAGGAGGGTCCTTTGGACTACACTGCTCAGCTCGACTCAGCGATTGCCAGGCTGCACGACGAAGGCCGTTACCGGACCTTCATCGACATCGAACGCCGCAACGGACATTTTCCCCATGCCGTGCGTACGCGTCCCGACGGGTCACAGCAGAACATCACCGTCTGGTGCGGCAACGACTACCTTGGCATGGGGCAGCACCCCGTCGTGCTGGAGGCGATGCACGAGGCGATCGACGCGGCCGGAGCGGGCTCTGGCGGGACGCGCAACATCTCGGGTACGACCGTATACCACAAGCGGCTCGAGGCCGAGCTGGCCGATCTGCACGGCAAGGAAGCGGCCCTGCTGTTCACCAGCGCCTACATCGCCAATGACGCCACGCTCAGCACGCTGCCCAAGCTGTTTCCCGGGCTGATCATCTATTCCGACGAACTGAACCACGCGTCGATGATCGAAGGCGTGCGCCGCAATGGCGGGGCCAAGCGGATCTTCCGCCACAATGACGTTGAGCACCTGCGCGAGCTGCTGCAAGCCGACGATCCGGCGGCGCCGAAGCTGATCGCGTTCGAGTCGGTCTACTCGATGGATGGCGACTTCGGTCCGATCGAACAGATCTGCGACCTGGCCGACGAATTCGGCGCGCTGACCTATATCGACGAAGTGCACGCAGTTGGCATGTATGGCCCGCGCGGTGGCGGTGTGACCGAGCGGGACCGCCTGGCGCACCGGATCGACATCATCAATGGCACTTTGGCCAAAGCCTACGGCGTGATGGGGGGGTATATCGCAGCAAGCGCGAAGATGTGCGATGCTGTCCGCTCGTATGCGCCGGGCTTCATCTTCACCACCTCGCTGCCACCATCGGTCGCGGCCGGTGCTGCGGCCTCGGTGGCGTATCTCAAGACAGCGCCCGAACTGCGTGAGCAGCATCAGACCCAAGCCAAGATCCTCAAGCTGCGACTGAAGGGCCTGGGCTTGCCGCTGATCGATCACGGCAGCCACATCGTTCCGGTGATCGTTGGCAACCCGGTGCACACCAAAAAGCTCAGCGACATGCTGCTGGACGACTACGGGATCTACGTGCAGCCGATCAATTTCCCGACCGTTCCGCGGGGGACGGAGCGTCTGCGCTTTACGCCTTCGCCGGTCCATGGACCCAACGAAATGAACCGTCTGGTCCAGGCCATGGACGAACTTTGGTCACATTGTGCGCTAAATCGCGCCGAACTTGCTGGTTAACCTAACGCCGACATGTGCAACTTGTTTGCCGCGTGTTAAGCTTACGCTAACAAAAGTAGCGGACGAATCGTTATGGGGACGATTCGCCGTTAGCGTGAAACACGCGATGGGCAGAATGGGGCAGCAGGAATGATTGGGCGCAGGACACAGCGCAATTCCGAAGAAGACGTGGACGTCAGGCCCAAGGGGTTCGACGACTACGAAGTACGGCTTGGCGACGTCATGCGCGGTGAGCGCGCGACGATGGGCAAGTCTCTTCTCGACGTACAGCGCGAACTGCGGATCAAGGCCAACTACATCGCTGCCATCGAGAATGCCGATCCCGACGCATTCGACACACCCGGCTTCATTGCCGGGTATGTGCGTTCTTACGCCCGCTATCTGGGGATGAACCCTGACGACACTTTCGCCGCGTTCTGCAAGGAAAGCGGGTTCGAAGTGGCACATGGAATGTCCGCACAGGCATCCGTGGTCAAAAAATCGGTCGGGGACCTTCCGAACCGTGGCCCGATGGGGCGCGATCCGTTCATTTCGCCGAACACGCCCTACGTTCCCGGCCGCGAGTCCGTGTTCAGCCAGATCGAGCCGCGCGCCGTAGGCTCGTCGCTTGTCCTCCTCGCGCTGATCGCCGGGATCGGATATGGCGGCTGGTCGGTTCTGAACAAGATCCAGCAGGTTCAGGTCTCGCCCGTCGAACAGGCCCCGGTCGTGTTGTCCGATCTTGACCCGCTGTCGGCCATCCGGACCGAGTCCGGAACGACCGAGGTTGCGGCCGCTGAAATTCCCAGCCCCGAAGCGCTGGACCGTCTTTACCGCCCCCAAGCACTGGATGTGCCGGTGATGGTTGCGCGGGATGCCCCGATTTCCACCCTTGATCCGCGGACCGTTGGAACGTTCCGTCCGCCGGAAGTTCCGGAAATCGCGCTGGCTGAGATTCATACCGTCGAAAGAACTGCCGCGACCCTTCCGCAGGTGGTCGAGAAGGTCGACACGTCGCTGAAAATCGTCGCGGTCGAACCGGCCTGGATGCGGGTCACCGCAGCGGATGGCAGCGTGATCTTCGAGGGCACGTTGGGAACCGTCGAAAACGGCAAGAGCTTTGAGGTTCCCCTGACGGAAGAGCCGCCGCAATTGCGGGCCGGAGCGTCGGGCAACGTGTATTTCTCGATGAACGGCGAGCTCTATGGGCCGGCCGGTGCACCGGGAACCGTCGCCAAGGGTGTGGTTCTGTCCAAGGACGCTGTGGCCGAGACCTATGCCGTGGCGGATCTTGAGGCTGAGCAAAACATTGCGCTCAAACAGCTGGTGGCCGAGCTTCAGACACAATCCGCCGAGGTGCCGGCAGAGTGATCTTGCCATTGCGGCGGGCTTGCCCCCGGACTATCTAAAGGCCAGACCCCAGGCTGACGCGGATCCGTTTTCATGTCTCTGAACCATGTGCGCCCTTGGCGCGACATCTATCGCCGCAAATCCCGCCAGATCATGGTGGGCAACGTTCCGGTGGGCGGCGACGCGCCGATTGCCGTTCAGACCATGACCAACACGCTGACGACCGATGTTGCCGCAACCGTGGCGCAGGTACAAGCTGCGGCAGAGGCGGGGGCTGATATCGTGCGCGTCTCTGTTCCTGATGAGGCGTCGTCGAAGGCGTTGAAGGAGATCGTGCGCGAAAGCCCGTTGCCGATCGTGGCCGACATTCATTTCCACTACCGCCGCGGCATCGAGGCCGCCGAGGCTGGTGCCGCCTGCCTGCGCATCAATCCCGGCAATATCGGTGACGAGGCGCGGGTGAAAGAGGTCATCAAGGCCGCACGCGACCACAATTGCTCGATCCGCATCGGCGTGAACGCGGGAAGTCTGGAAAAGCACCTGCTCGAGAAATACGGTGAGCCGTGCCCCGAAGCGATGGTGGAAAGCGGGCTGGAACATATCCGTATCCTGCAGGACAACGATTTCCACGAATTCAAGATCAGCGTGAAGGCCAGCGACGTGTTCCTGTCGGCCGCCGCCTATCAGGGCATCGCCGAGGCCACCGACGCACCGATCCATCTGGGCATCACCGAGGCCGGAGGGCTGGTCAGCGGCACGATAAAATCGGCCATCGGGCTCGGCAACCTGCTGTGGATGGGGATCGGCGATACGATCCGGGTCAGCCTGTCCGCCGATCCGGTCGAAGAGGTGAAGGTCGGGTTCGAGATCCTCAAGTCTCTTGGCCTGCGCCACCGGGGCGTGAACATCATCTCGTGCCCGTCCTGCGCGCGGCAGGGGTTCGACGTGATCAAGACGGTCGAGACGCTGGAGCGGCGCTTGGAGCACATCAAAACACCGATGAGCCTGTCGATCATCGGCTGCGTCGTGAACGGCCCCGGTGAGGCGCTGATGACCGATGTCGGTTTTACCGGTGGCGGCGCGGGCTCGGGCATGGTTTATCTGGCGGGCAAGGCCAGCCACAAGATGTCGAACGAACAGATGATCGACCACATCGTCGAGCAGGTGGAAAGGAAAGCGGCCGAGCTGGACGCTGCTGCAGAGGCGGCTGAATAGTACTTTAACTTCGATCCGGAACTAATTCTTCATAAGATATTTTTTGGCCCATATTCGCAGTATCAATCGCGATATCTACTGACATGGACCGGAGTTCGATTCTTTGAAACCAATGCCTTTCGTGACGGCGTTTGCCGTCGTCCTTCTTTCTGCGTGCAGCAGCCCCTCTACCGGGTCGGACAAACGCCCCGGTTTTTTAGTGTTCCAGTTCCGCAGTCTGCACCGGGGACGCAACTTGGGTATATGTCGGTGCATGTGTCCGGGTTCAGCAATGACGGAATGACGACGCGCGCAGACGTCCGGCTCAGCCCGGGTGGAACCGGCAAACCGCGGGGCCGTTTGACCCCGATCATGAATGTCGACCCGCAGCTGGCGTCTCGGGTCGCGGTATCGTTCAAAACCGGTCAGGATGCCCAGGCGGCCTATGCTTTGGCGAAACAAATCGCCCGGGCGACCTATTGTTCAACCGGCCCCATTTCTGAAAACACCGGTATTCGCAAGTACGATGATCCACAGGATCTGCAGACAATTCTGGCTGAAAGCAAACGGCACGGGCGTGGCGTCATTCCATCGGGAATTCGTGGCAAATCCGTGCCCGCGACCCAATTCAGAAAAACTGGAACTCCGACATGGGTCGTGTCGATGAAATGCGACGCCCCGTATCCATACGACTAGGGCGTCGTTTCAACGGGGCGGCGATCAGGCCGCCCCAGCTGCTTCAGCCGCGTTCAGCCCGCACACCGTCAGCGATCTGTTTCATCTGATCTGCGGGCAGGAAGCCCCGCAGCATCTCGGTGCCCAGAACAAAGGATGGGGTGCCCGAAATCCGCATGCGCTGCGCCAGTGCCCGCGTCTTGGCAATTTCTTCGGTCACTTCGTCGCTGTCCATCGCCGCAAGGATGGCGTCACTGTCCAGTCCCAGCCCGTCCGAGATACGGCGCAGCGTCACTTCGGAAGGCTCACCCGTGAATTCCAGCAGGGCGTCATGGACTTGCTTGTAGGCGTCATCCCCGGCGACCTGCTTGGTGGCGATGGCAAAGCGCGACGAAAGAACCGACGCATCCCCCAGAATTGGGAATTCCTTGATGATCAGGCGGATGTTGCCATCCTCGGCCAGCAGCGCGTCCACTTCGGGGACCGCGCGGCGGCAGTATCCGCAACGATAGTCCATGAACTCGACCAGGGTGATGTCGCCGTCCGGGTTGCCACCGACCCAGCTATAGCCGTCATTGAACAGCTCGTCGGCGTTTTCTGCGATCAATTGCTGGTCGGCCTGTGCTTCGGCGGCAGCGTTACGTTGCTCCAGGATGTTGATCGCCTCGAGAATGACTTCGGGATTTTCCAAGAGGTATTCCCGCACTTGCGCTCCGAACTCTGCTCTTTCGGATTCGGTCATCGAGGACAGATCCAGCGCATTGGCCGGACCGGCAATCAGGGAAAGCCCCAGAAGGGCAGGTGCTGCGTGTCTGAGGATCATTTCCGGTTCCTTTTCGATTTCTCAGCTTGTTCTGCGGCAATCAGCACATCCTGTGCCCGTTGCCAACCCGTCGAGCCTTCGGGCAACTGACCGATGGCTCGTCTTGCGTGAATTCCGGCATCCAGCAGGCGCCCCTCAAGGGCGAAACGCTCGGCAGTGACGGCGGATGCCATACCGTTGTTGCCGACCTTGGAATAGGCCATTCCCAGATCCTGCATCAGGCGGCCGTTCCGGTAGTCCCGGGCGCGTGCGCTTTCCAGCACCTGCAGGGCCTTTTTCGTCTGTCCGTCAGCAAGCAGCGCGCGCCCGTAGCCTGCCATGATCAATGCGTCGGTCGGAGCCAGCTCGGACGCCTTGGCATAGGCCGAGACCGCCTCCGAGACCCGAAGGTTCTCCAAAAGGATCTGCCCCTTCAGTTCGTTATAGAACGGATCGTCGGGGCGGATGGCCAGCGCACCATCGATGGCTGCCCGGGCAGCCGAAAGGTTGCGGTTCTGATGATGGGCGGCGGCCTCGCGCATCAGGCGAATATCCTGCGCTGTTTCTTCCTTGGCCCGCCGCAGGGTCCAGCCGGGAGAGCGCAGAAACGCGGACAGCTTGCCCTTGACCCGCGCAAACCAGTAGTCGGCATTGGGGTTAGATTTCGCCCGATCCCCGAATTGGTACAGAAATTCCTCGGCAGCGCGCAGGCGTTCACGGCTGGTCGGGTGCGAGCGCATATAGGGATCCTGATTGATCTCGCTCAGCAATTCCTGGCCTGCGAATTTGCGGTGCAGTTCGACCATGCCAATGGGCGAAATCTCGGCCCAACGCAGGTAGCTGGCGGCGCTGCGATCCGCCGAGGATTCTTCGGCGCGCGTGTGGCCCAGAAAACTGCGGATTGCAGCCCCTTGGGTGCCGGCGGCAATGCCTGCGGCGGCCTCTCCGCCGCCCGCAGCGGCGGCAATCAGAGCCAGCGCGGTACCGAAACCGGCCGCGCGTTGAGCGGCCCGAAGGTTCTCGGCCCGACGGGCGAGGTGCCCGTTGGCGATATGCGCCGCCTCATGCGCGATCACGGCCTGCAGCATCTCGGGGCTGTCGACCGTCAGGATCAGTCCGTGGTTCAGGTAAATCGTGTTGTAGTCGATGACGAACGCGTTGAACGTTCCGTCCTTGACGACCATCACCCGCACGCGGTTGGTGTTCAGGCCGGCGGCGCGCAAGATCGGAAAGGCCAGTTCGCGCAGCCCGTGTTCGATATCGGGGTCGCGGATCAGGCTTTGCGCGTGGCTTTGCGCGGTCGACGCCATCCACAGCGTCACCGCCAGCAGAATTGCCGGGATTGACGCCAGCCGGGATCCGCGTTCAAAAGCCATGGTCGCAACATGGGAGATGGGCATGCGAAACTCAACCCGGTCGGGCGTTGATCCCTTCATCGTGATGGACGTGATGGAGGCCGCGCGCCGTGCTGAAGAGGCCGGGCGCCACATCATCCACATGGAGGTCGGCCAACCCGGAACCGGCGCCCCGCAAGGCGCGCTGGATGCGCTGGCCAAGGCGATGCGGCAAGGTCCGCTGGGCTATACGGTCGCGCTGGGTCTGCCGGCGCTGCGGCAACGCATCGCACGGATGTACGGCGAGTGGTACGACGTTGATCTGAACCCCGAACGGGTGGTCATCACTCCCGGATCTTCGGGCGGATTCCTGCTGGCCTTCACCGCGCTGTTCGACAGCGGTGACCGTGTGGGGATCGGCGCGCCGGGCTATCCGTCCTATCGTCAGATCCTCCGGGCGCTGGGTCTAGTGCCGGTCGATCTGCCGACTGCGCCGGAAAACCGCCTGCAACCCGTGCCACAGGACTTTGCCGGACTCGACCTGCAGGGGCTGATGGTGGCCTCGCCCGCAAACCCGACCGGAACCATGCTGGACCACGCCGCCATGGGCGCGCTGATCGAGGCTGCGCAGGGGCAGGGGGCCTCGTTCATCAGCGACGAGATCTATCACGGGCTGGAATACGAGGCCAAGGCCGTGACCGCGCTGGAGCTGACCAACGAGTGCTATGTCATCAACTCGTTTTCCAAGTATTTCTCGATGACCGGCTGGCGCGTCGGCTGGATGGTGGTGCCCGAGGATCAGGTGCGGGTGGTCGAGCGCATCGCCCAGAACATGTTCATCTGTGCGCCCCATGCCAGCCAAGTCGCCGCGCTGGCCGCGATGGATTGCGAGGACGAACTGCAAGGCAACCTGGCCGTCTATCGCCGCAACCGCGACCTGATGCTGAAGGGCCTGCCCGAGGCCGGGTTCACCAACATCGCGCCCCCGGACGGGGCGTTCTATGTCTATGCCGATGTCTCGGACCTGACCCAGGACAGCCGCGCCTTCGCCGCCGAGATCTTGGACAAAGCCGGCGTCGCCGTGACGCCGGGGCTGGATTTCGACCCGGTGCGCGGCCACACGACCCTGCGCTTTTCATACGCCCGGTCGACCGAGGACATCGAGCAGGGCCTTGAACGGCTGCGCAGCTTCATGGCGGATCGCCAGACCCCGCAGAAGTCGGCCTGAGGCGTTCACAAACCGGCCACGCTGCGATAGGCTGCTGCCAAACGATCTCGGGAAAACTTGAGGCCATGAGCAGGATCTTCTTCGTATGTGCGCTGATTTGGGCGCTGGCCGGAGCCGTTTGGGCGCAGGACTTCAACGCCTTGGCGCGGGTCCTGCCCGAGCAGAGCCGGATCACTGACGGCAAGGGTGCGGGGGTGACGCTTGAGCTGGGGCTCAGCCAAGGCGTCCCGTATCGCGTTTTCACGCTTCGAGACCCGTACCGTATGGTCATCGATTTTCAGGAGGTCGACTGGAGCGGGCTTGACCGGGCCAAGCTGTTGCAGACCCGTCGCATCAGCGGGGTCCAGTTCGGCGCTTATGTGCCCGGTTGGTCTCGGATGGTGCTGGATTTGGGGGCGCCCCTTGCTGTCGATACGGCGGCCATGCGCGTGGACCCCGACGGCGGGGCCGCGGTTCTGACGCTGAATCTGAAAGGTACGGATTTCGACAGTTTTGCCGCCAGCGCGGGTGCGCCGCGCAATCCGGGCTGGGATTTGCCTGCGCCTGCCGTCACGCCCCCGGTCGTGCCGCGAGATGGCGAAAGACCGCTGCGCGTGATGCTGGACCCGGGGCATGGTGGCATCGACCCCGGCGCGGAATCGGGTGGCGTTAACGAAAAAACCCTGATGCTCACGTTTGCGCGCGAACTGCGGGAACACTTGCTGCGCGCTGGCGGATACGAGGTCGTGATGACCCGGGTGGACGATCACTTCGTGTCGCTCGAACGCCGAATATCTCTGGCCCATCGGGCCAGCGCCGATGTGTTCATTTCGTTGCACGCGGATGCATTGTCCGAGGGGCAGGCTCATGGGGCCACTGTCTATTTCCTCTCCGATGAGGCCTCGGACGTGGCCAGCCAGAAACTGGCCGAACGGCACGATCGCAGCGACCTGATCGCGGGTATCGACCTGAGCGGCTCGGACGACCAGATCGCCGACGTTTTGCTGGACATGGCACGGCAGGAGACCCAGCCGCGCTCAGAAGCTTTGGCCCATGCGCTGGCGCACGGCATGGGGCAGCAGGGCGGCCCCATGAATCGGCGCCCGATCCGCAGTGCGTCGTTTTCCGTCCTCAAGGCTGCCGACATTCCCTCGGTTCTGGTCGAGATCGGATTCATCTCCAGCCCCAGAGACCTGAAAAACCTCGTAAATCCCGAGTGGCGCATCGGAATGGCGCAAGGAATTCACCAAGGTCTTGAAGCCTGGCGCCAGCAGGATCTGATCCGCCGCGGCTTGATTGGGCAGTGACCCTGCGGCGCAAAGTGGCTAGAATGCGCCCGTGTGTTTTGACCCTTGGGTGCAGCGACACTATATAGTCGTCACCGCGAACAAAAGGCAGCAACGTGATCCGGTTCATTCTTTCGATTTTCGGGGCGGTTTTCAGCCTCGTCACCTTGGGTATTTTCATGGTCGCGCTGGTGATTGGCGCGGTCTTCTGGATGTATGGCCGTGACCTGCCCAGCCACGAGTCGCTGGCCCAGTACAAGCCGCCCACCATCAGCCGTATCTATTCGGGCAAGGGTCAACTGATCGACGAATTCGCGCAGGAGCGCCGCCTTTTCACCCCGTCCGAGGAAATCCCGGACCTCGTTAAGCACGCGTTTATCTCGGCGGAAGACAAGAACTTCTATTCGCATCAGGGGTACGACCCACGCGGGATCATCGCAGCCGGGATCGAAGCGGTCCAATCCAAGGGCGAGACGCTGCGCGGCGCGTCGACCATCACCCAGCAGGTGATGAAGAATTTCCTACTGTCCGGCGACCGGCGGGTCGAACGCAAGATTCAGGAAATCATCCTCGCGACCAGATTGGAAAAAACGCTGAACAAGGAACAGATCCTTGAGCTGTATCTCAACGAGATCTTCCTTGGCCAAAACTCCTACGGCGTGACCGCCGCTGCACAGACGTATTTCAACAAGACTTTGCAGGAACTGGCCCCGCATGAAGCCGCGACGCTGGCTGCGATGCCCAAGGCGCCTTCGGACTATCACCCGGTGCGCCAGAAACAGCGTCTGTTGGATCGCCGCAACTACGTGCTGCGCGAGATGTATCAGAACGGATATATCGATCAGGCAACCTATGAGACTGAAGTGGCGCAACCGCTGCGTTCGGTTCAGAACGGTGATTTCGAAAGCTTCCGCACCGCACTGCCACCGCGCGACTATTTCACCGACGAAATCCGCCGCCAGCTGAGCGAGGACTTCGGCGAGGGTGAGTTCTTTACCGGTGGTTTCACCGTCCGGGCCTCGGTTGACGAGGAGATGCAGGTTGAAGCCGCACGCGCCCTGCGCGAGGCGCTTCAGAAATATGACCAGTCGCGCGGCAAGTGGCGCGGCACGGGTGAAACCATCCCCGAGGAAAAACTGGCAGACGAAGCCCAGTGGCGCGAAGCTCTGGCGATCATGGAAATCCCGCGCGACGTGGTGCTGCCCACGCAATGGTACCCCGCGGTCGTGCTGGATGTGGCCGATCAGCAGTTGACGGTGGGGATCGAGAACGGTCCCGCCGACGGCATCATCCCGCGCAGTGACATCAAATGGATGCAGGGCGACTTCAAGGCAAACTTCAAACGCGGCGACGTGATCCTGGTCGTTGCCGGGGAAGAGGGCCAGTGGTCCGCCCGTCAAATCCCCGAGGTCCAAGGCGGCTTCGTGGCGATGGACGTGAACTCGGGCCGCGTTCTGGCGATGCAGGGCGGGTTCTCGTACCAGGACTCGGTGTTCAACCGGGCAACCCAGGCGCAGCGCCAACCGGGATCGGCCTTCAAGCCTTTCGTCTATGCGGCAGCACTGGACAGTGGCTACAGCCCAGCGACCATCGTCGTGGACGCCCCGATCGAGGTGAACACACCGCAGGGTCTGTGGACCCCGAAGAACTCGACCAACAAATTCTACGGGCCGACGCCCCTGCGCACCGGGATCGAGCAGTCGCGAAACCTGATGACCATCCGACTGGCGCAAGAGGTTTCGATGCCGGTGGTTGCGGGATACGCGGAGCGGTTCGGTGTGTATGACAACATGGGTCCCTACCTGGCCAATGCGCTGGGGGCCGAGGAGACGACGCTCTACAAGATGGTGGCGGCCTATGCGATGTTCGCCAACGGCGGCGAGCGGGTCGAACCGACTCTGGTCGACCGGATCCAGGACCGGTTCGGCAAAACGATCTATCGGCATGATGACCGGCAGTGCCTGGATTGCAACTCCAGCTGGCTGGAGCCCGACGCCTCACCCACGATCGTGACCGACCGAGAGCAGGTGATGGATGCAATCACGGCTTATCAGCTGACGTCGATGATGAAGGGCGTGGTTGATCGCGGCACCGCGTCACGTGTGGTCAATCTGCCGGTTCCGACGGCTGGCAAGACCGGTACGACCAACGAATCCAAGGACGCCTGGTTCATCGGCTTCACCTCGAACATCGTTGCCGGGTGCTACATCGGGTATGATCGCCCGCGCCCGATGGGGCGGGGTGCTTACGGCGGCACGCTGTGCGGTCCGGTCTTCCAGAGCTTTATGGAAAAGGCCGTCGAGAAATACGGCGGCGGTCCGTTCGAAGTGCCGCCGGGTGGGCACTTCATCAAGATCGACCGTTTCAGCGGTGCCCGTCTGCCGGATGACGCATCGGGTGACTATGTGGTGGCCGAGTATTTCCGTGATGGCGTCGACGGGTTCATCGACCGTGTCTATGACGGTGGTTTTGCGATGGGGTCCGATCTGCCGTTGTTCGAAGAAGTGACCAATGGCGGGCGCCAGGTCCAGACCTCGACCGGGCAGACCATCATCGTGGGGCCCAAGGCCAGCCAGGGCGACCTTCAGGGCGGCGGACTTTACTGATCTGCAGCGCTTAGAAACAGGCGCAGCAGATCGGCCTCCGGGTCACTCTCGACCGATCCGCCGGACCGCCAGCATATGGACAGGGCGCATTTGGCCGCCGCCCATCGGGCCAGACGCGCCCGCGAAACATTCATCGCCGCGGCGTATAGATCCAGGCACGCGGAAATCTGCCCGACTTCGCGCACAAGGTCCGGCATGCCTTTTGGGTGCCGCAGCGCATTTGCCATTTCAAACGCCGGATCCCCGATATAACCCTTGGCATCGATCACGCGCGGGCCGGACGCGGTCAGGATGACATTGTCGGGGTGCAGGTCTCCATGCAGGGGGAGATGCACGGGTTGCGTCTGCAGCAGATCCTGAGCCAAAGCTATGGCGCGCCGCATATCGGTTTGCAGGGGCCGCGTACATTGATCGGTAAATCCGACGTCGAAAAGCGGTGCAAACACTTGCTCCAAAGGCCTCAGCCCGCTCACTTCGACAATCGGATCAGCATGCAGGTTCCGCGCCGTTTCAGCCAGTAGCGTCAGGGCGTCGGCCACGTTGCCTGCCCGTGCATGATCGCCGAGGGTCGGACCCTCGAGCCACTCCATCATGACCGCCCGGCGGTCTTCGGCCAGGATCGCGACGGCGCCCCGGTTGCGCCAGGCGGCCAGCAGGCTGCATCCCGGCGCCTCGTTTCCGCGACCGGCGCGGCGATAGAGTTTGAGCGCGACTTCAGACCCGTTATCACGTTTGGCCCGCCAGACACGTGCCGCGCCGGTATCAGCCACCAGCCGCGGGTCGGCCAGATGCCATTTCTTCAGGAACTGCTCCGGTCCGTGCTGCATTTGCCTTTCGGGTCATCTTGTGGTGGCCTGAACCTCTTGCTATCACGCAGGCCTGATTGAGCAAGTTGGGACCTGACCATGCGCGCCGAAATCCAGAACATCGTGGCCGAGATCCAAAAATCGCTGGAGCTGCTGGCCCAGCGTATGGACTATGAAACCGCGCCGCACCGGCTGGAGGAATTCAACGCCCGCGTCGAGGACCCCAACCTGTGGGACAACCCCGAAAACGCGCAGAAGCTGATGCGCGAACGGCAGGTTCTGGTCGATGCCATCGAAACCTACGAGTCGATCAAGACCGATCTGAACGACAACGTCGAACTGATCGAACTGGGCGAGATGGAGGGCGATGAAGAGGTCGTCAAGGATGCCGAAGAGGCCCTGAAGAAGCTGCGCGACAAGGCGGCCGAAAAAGAGCTTGAGGCGCTTCTGGACGGCGAGGCCGACGCCAATGATACCTTTTTGGAGATCAATGCGGGCGCCGGGGGCACCGAAAGCTGCGACTGGGCTTCGATGCTGGCGCGGATGTATGTCCGCTGGGCCGAGAAGAAGGGCTACAAGGTCGAGCTGCAGTCGGAAACCCCGGGCGAAGAGGCGGGGATCAAGTCGGCGGCCTACAAGATCTCGGGCCACAACGCCTATGGCTGGCTGAAATCCGAAAGCGGCGTGCACCGGCTGGTGCGCATCTCGCCCTATGACTCGGCGGCCAAACGGCACACGTCGTTCAGCTCGGTCTGGGTCTATCCGGTGGTGGACGACAATATCGAGATCGAAGTGAACCCGGCTGACATCCGCGTCGATACCTATCGGTCTTCGGGGGCGGGCGGTCAGCACGTAAATACCACAGACTCGGCGGTGCGGATCACCCACATCCCGACCGGCATCGTGGTGACCAGTTCGGAAAAATCGCAGCACCAGAACCGCGACATCGCCATGAAGGCGTTGAAATCGCGCCTGTACCAGATGGAACTGGACCGCCGCAACGCCGAGATCAACGCCGCGCACGAAGCAAAGGGCGATGCGGGCTGGGGCAACCAGATCCGGTCCTATGTCCTGCAGCCCTATCAGATGGTCAAAGACCTGCGCACCAGCTACGAGACGTCGGACACCAAAGGGGTCCTGGACGGTGATCTGGATGCATTCATGGCAGCCACTCTGGCCCTCAAGGTCTCGGGCAAAAGCCGGGCCGAGGCGCAGTCGGACGACTGATGCCGCGCAGTTGAACTGCGTGGAAAAGATATATCCAAAACACCGGGTTTAAATGCACACATGGGGTCGCTAGGCTGAGCGCAAGCAAAGCTCGGACGTAACCCCATGAACCTAAGCGATACTTCAGCCGCTGATCTTCTCGAGAAACTCGCGACAGGGCATTTGTCAGCCGCTGAGTTGATGCGCGCGACGCTCGACCGGATTGCCCAGGTGAACGGGCAGGTCAATGCAATCGTCGCGCTGCAGGACGAGAATGTGCTTATGGCACAAGCCCGGGCCGCCGACGACAAGTCGGGCCGCGGGTCGCTGCATGGGCTTCCGATTGCCGTCAAAGACCTGGTCAATGTGGCTGGCATCGCGTCGACCCAGGGGTCGCCGGTTTTTCGCAATCACGTCCCAGCCGTCGACGACCTGATCGCAGCACGGTTGCGGGCTGCCGGGGCTATTCTGATCGGAAAGACGAACACACCGGAGTTCGGGTTGGGCTCGCACACCTTCAATCCGGTCTATGGCGCAACCCGGAACCCATACGATCCGGCCCGGTCCTGCGGTGGGTCGTCGGGTGGCGCAGCGGTGGCCTTGGCCACTGGGATGGTCGCGCTGGCGGATGGGTCGGACATGATGGGCAGCCTGCGCAATCCGGCCGCGTGGAACAACGTGTACGGTTTCCGGCCCAGCTGGGGCCGGGTTCCCTCGGAACCACAGGGCGATTTGTTCCTGCACCAGCTCTCGACCTTGGGGCCGATGGCCCGCAGCCCGCAGGATATCGGGCTATTGCTGGATGTGATCTCAGGCCCCGATCCGAGGCAGCCTTTGAGCATTTCCTGCGACCCCGTCACCCCATTGTCCGTCGAAAGCCTGGACGGCATGCGGATCGGATGGCTGGGAGATTGGGGCGGCGCATTCCCGACTGAGGAAGGGATTTTGACCCAATGCAGCAACGAGTTGGCGATTTTTGAGGGACTTGGCGCAACCGTCGAGGACGTACCGCCGCCCTTCGATGCCGAACGCCTGTGGAACAGCTGGATCACCCTGCGGTCGTGGAGCGTAGCAGCAAGTCTGCTGCCTTTGGCCGACCGAAAAGACGTCCTTAAGGACACCGCGCAATGGGAGCTGGAGCGAGGTCTGGCCCTGACGGCGATGGAGGTCCATGCAGCCAGCGTCACCCGTTCGGATTGGTACCGTCGGGCGGTCGAACTGTTTGCCGAGTATGATGCGCTGGTGTTGCCGGCGGCTCAGGTGTGGCCGTTCCCTGTGGATCAGCCGTATCCGCGCAGCATTGGTGGGGTCGCGATGGACACCTATCATCGCTGGATGCAGGTGGTCACACCGGTCAGCCTGATTGGTCTGCCCTGCCTTTCGATACCGGCGGGGTTTGGCCCCGGAGGACTGCCGATGGGAATGCAACTGTTCGGGCCGCGCGGTAGCGACGCGCAACTGCTGGCTTTGGGGGCCGCCTATCACGCCGTGACGCATTGGCCGCAAAAACGCCCGGCCATGGCCTGAGGGCAAGGGGAGGAGAAACGGAACATGGAAAAGCCATTCGGAGTGCCAACGCTGAAACCGGCGGATATCGGCATGTTGCGCACGGCGCTGCGTCGCGCCTGGCAGGATTATCGCCGCGCACCGGTCTTTGGCCTGCTGTTCGGCGGCTTCTACGTTCTGGTCGGGTGGTTGATGGCCTGGGTAACCGTACAAACGGGCACCTCGTTCTGGCTGGTGCTGGCCGCCATCGGCTTTCCGCTGATCGGGCCGTTCGCCGCCGTGGGTTTGTACGAGGTATCGCACCGGCTCGAGCGGAATGAGCCGTTGGACTATGGCGCCATCTTCGGTGTCGTGATCCAGCAGAGCCGCCGTCAGTTGCCATCGATCTGCGCGATCATCGTCGTGATGTTTCTGTTCTGGTTCTTTCTCGGTCACATGATCTTTGCGCTGTTCATGGGGCTGTCGACAATGACAAACGTGTCGTCATCGCTTGAGGTATTTCTGACGCCCAACGGTCTGGCCATGCTGGCTGTCGGCACTGCTGTAGGCGCGATCTTTGCCATCCTGCTTTACATGATCACCGTGTTGTCGATCCCGATGCTGCTGGACCGGGAACTCGACTTCGTCACTGCCATGATCTCGAGCTATGCCTATGTCAGCGTGAACAAGCGGGTCATGCTGTGCTGGGGTGCCTTCATTGCGGTCACGACCTTTGTCGCCATGGTGCCCTGGTTTTTGGGATTGCTGATCGTGTTGCCCCTGTTCGGTCATGCCAGCTGGCACCTGTATCGGCAGATCACCGAAGACGACGCAGCGGCAGAGCCGGTCGCCGAGCCGGCCCAAGCCTAGGTTCTCGGGGTCAGGAATCGGGCACTTCGCGGCCCATGTCGACCAGCATCTGACGCAGACGTCCCGCGCCGGGCATGTTGGCTTCAAGCGCATGGACATAGGCGTGGGTCAGAAAAAAGCTCCGGGCGTCGTCGTCCTGCTGGCTGGCGGCGGCCAGTTCGTACAATTCAGCCAAAGCCGCGATGTCACACGCCGCATGCGCCTGCAGAAGGCGGGTGTGCAGGTCGGTCATTCAGCGGCCAGTTCGGTGCGATGTGCCATCAGACGCTGCGCCACCCAGTCGTGGAACAGATGGGTCGGCCCGTCCATCGCCGGCGAGAAATGTCCGCCGTCAAACCCCGGCGCCGCGCGGCCACGCTGCATCCCTTCGACGACGAACACATCCTCTTCAAAGACCACTTTCCACTGCTCGGCATTGCGGGCGCGCAGATCCGCATCGGTATCCGGCGCCGAATAGAACAGGTGGATGTGCTCCGAGGTCCGGTTCTGGGCCTCGGGCCGCAGAATGATGGCGAAGGCGTGGTCCCGGTGCACGCCCAGTAGCACGTTAGGGAAGGCGGCAATGTACTCGGCTGCGGTGTCCCATTTCTCGCTGAGACCTTCGAAATCGGGAAAAACCCGACCGTCCTCAGTTTTCAGTTGCCGATAGACCAAGGTTCCCTGACCTGAATAAAGGCTGGGCTCCTGGATGTGATAGTGATCCTCAAGCCGCGAGTAACTGTTCAACCCGGGATGCACCCACGGTAGGTGATAGCTTTCGCAGTAGTTCTCGACCGCGAGCTTCCAGTTGCAATTGACGTCCAACCGAAAGGAACTTTCCGGGCCGCCGTGGTACAGCGGTTTGTCGAACTCGGCCCACCGCTCGATCAGCCTGGCGTTGGCATCCACGAAGGCTGGCGCGTCGCCCGAGACGTTGATCCACACCACGTCGCGCCAGATATGGCTGCGCACCTCGATCAGGCCAAGTTCCGATTTGCTGACCGCGTCATGTGCGTTCTGGCCCGGACCGCCCACATGCGGCGTGGCGACCAGCCGGCCTTCGGTGGAATAGCACCAGCTGTGATAGGGGCAGCGAATGGCGCCTTCGATCTTGCGGGGCTCTTCGACCAGGATCATGCCGCGGTGACGGCAGATATTCTGAAACACACGGACCGTACCGGAACGGTCACGCAGCAGCAGGAGCGGAATACCCATGAACTCCAGCGGAACCGCGTCCCCGGGCTCGGGGACATCGGCGGTTACCGCGAAACCGGCCCAGCCAGCCAGCAGCAGGGCCCGAGTTTCTTCGGCGTGCAGGGCAGGGTCCGTATAATGTGCATTGGGCAGGCCCAGAGCGGTTTCAATGCTCTGACGAACAGCCGACAGATCGGTTGGGGTGCTGGCCATCTGGTTCTCCTCGCTTCACCACCAGCCTAGGCATCCGGGACCAGCCCTCGCTTACACTTCTGCGACTCCGGCTTTTCTCACAACGACATGCACGGGATTTTAGGCGGTTTCCTATGTCCGGCGCGCCAGCCGCGCTGCCCCCAGCGTTGCCCGGAAGTCGTGGCCCAGATGGCGGATTTCCAATCTGTAGATGTGCGGAGTAGCCGCAGAGTGCTCCATGCACGAACCGATCCATACGCCGTTGCCATCGGTCATGTCTTTGCGGATCACGATCGTCTTGCTGTCACGACCAGCCTCGCGCGACAACACTGCGTAGATATTGGGCCCGGCGCAGGCGGCGAAGCCACGAAGCTCACGACCCGTGGCGGAACGCGTGCCTGCCATGGCCGGCGGCAGGAAGCCGCGCAGGACAGCACACTGATGCAGGTGCCGGGTTTGAACCAGCCAATGATGGGCGCGTGGATCGTCTTCGCCGCCATGTTGCGTCACAAGATAGACGCCGCTTGGAAACGCGTCCTCGGTCAAGGCTGACAGTCCGGGCCGAAGGAACTGGACCACGCTTTCAGGCAGGTCACAGCGCCGGGGCGCGGGGATTTCCTCAAGCGGTTTCAGCAGAATGCGGGCATCCACGTCAAAGAACCGGCAGATCCGGTCCAGAACGTCCGGGCGTGGAAAACTCTCGCCAGAAAGATACCGGTTGAACTGCGTGCGGTTGACGCCCAGCTGTCTGCACAGCTCGGCGACCGAAGGATAGCGGTCGGCAAGTTGCCTGAGATTCGCCCCCAGCATGCTGCGCAGCTCGGCGGGCGTGCGAGTGTCTACGGCCATGTCTCACTCTGGTTTGCAAAGGTTTGGGAAACACGACCGGAAGGGCCAGAAAGGCCGGTCGCCAGTCAAGAAATCGTAAAATTGACCCCATGGAACACGCGGGTTGCATGTTCTTGGTCAAGCGTAACGCGCTCAGGCGCGAACGCAATAGGCATTAAGCCCATTTGTATGGTCTTTTTCTTGTGATTGCTCAGTTATGTACCTGCGGAAATCGATCCGAAAACGCAAAACGCCCCGTCGACAAGGGCGACGGGGCGTTTTGATGGGTTCGCGGAAAATCAGTTGCCGCGCAGCAGGGCCGCGACGCCTGTCCGTGCAACCTCGACAGAGCCCAGCGGGCGCATCAGATCGGCAAATGCATCAATCTTGTCCGGCGCGCCGGTAATTTCGAAGATGAACGAGTTCAACGTGCTGTCCACGACATTGGCCCGGAAAATGTCTGCAAGACGCAACGCCTCGACCCGCTTGTCGCCTTCGCCAACGACCTTGATGATCGCCAGTTCTCGCTCGACTGAGGGGCCTTCGACAGTCAGGTCATGCACGTCATGCACCGGGACAATGCGGCCCAGCTGAGCCTTGATCTGCTCGATCACCTGCGGTGTACCGGTGGTGACGATCGTGATTCGGCTGAGGTGTCCGGTGTGATCGACCTCGGCCACGGTCAGGCTTTCAATGTTGTAGCCGCGCCCCGAGAACAGCCCGATGACCCGGGCTAGAACCCCCGGTTCGTTTTCGACCAGAACAGCGATCGTGTGGCGTTCCTGCACGTCCGAGAAGGTCGGGCGCAGGTTGTAGGCCGAGTGGCGGGTGGAACCTTTTCGGATCTTGAGTGCAGTCATTGGAAGACCTCATCGTTGGCAGAGGAATAGTCTGGCGCCCGCAGCCGTTGAACAACGGCGCCGATGCAGACCAGACAGGAAAGATACAAAAGCGGTGCAAAAAGCAGGCGGATCGAGATGTCGGCTTCGCCGCGGAACAGAAAGGCGAAGAAAGCGGGGGCGGCACCCAACCACATCGCTCCGGCCAGCGCCAGGCCCCATGGGCTGTTCGTCAATACACCTGCGCGCAAGAGGAATAGTCCCGCAGCGGCGATCAGGGCAGATTCGTAGAACCACAGGTATGGGGTGGACAGCATGACCGCCAGCGCAAGCACAGCGGCACGCAGGTCAAAACCGATGCGGGGGCTGCGCCAAGTGATCGTGACCATGATGGCCGCGCAGGCTGTGATCGTCCACTGAACAGCCAAGGCGACAGGCTCGGGTAGCCCAAAACTGGCGAGCGTCGAATAGGGGCTGAGCATTAGATTGTTTTCGACGATGGTTTCACGCACCACCGAAAAGTGGACCGCCATCATGTTGCGCATTTCCAGCCAGTATTCCGGACCGTAGAGCGCGGTCGCCAATCCCGAGATAACCAGGGTCGTGACGCCGGCCGAAATGATGGTCGGCCACGCCCGGCACGCCAGCAAAGCAAAGGGGATCAGGATGCCCAGCTGAGGTTTGAGGGTCAGAAGGCCGATGAAAAAGCCGGCAAGGACCAAACGTTGGTTCTTGAGCGCCGCAAGCGCCGCCAGCAAACCGGCCATCCACAGGGCAGCGGTCTGCCCCATGAACAGGGTCGGCAGTATCGCGGGCGGCAGCGCAAACGCAAACCAGACCGGTGTGATGCCTTCCGCGAACGGCCGGGCTGCGAATATCATCGCAACGATCGACGCGATCGAGAAGACCAGCCAGGCAATGGGGAAGGGAAGGGCGCCCAAGGGTTGCAGCGTTGCAAGAAACGCCGGCGGGTAAGACCAGGGCATCCAGTCATCTTCCTTGATGACGTTGTGCATGGCGGTCAGGCTGTCGACACTGAAGGCCGACAGAGGCTCACCCAGATGGGCCAGACGCCCAGCGGCCCAAAAGACCCGAAAGTCGATCGGAAAGCCGGCGCTGCCATTGGCCGCGATCTCGCTCCAGCTGAGGCCGAGCCAGATGACAAAGACCCCAAGCACCAGCGCCGGGACAAGAATGCCCAGCTGCCAGCCGCGACGCCCCGCAAAAATCTGCAGGTTCTCGCGTGGAGTTGTCTGAGTGGGGATGCCGGGCATATTCCGTCCTGTCCTGTGCGCGTCCATCAGGGCCAACAGTTTGGCCCTGTGTCCGCAAGCAATATCAAACCAGCACCGCGCCGCCAGCCTGAATGACACCCTTCGTTTCAGCCTCGCCCAGCAGCATCTCGTTATGGGCCTTGCCCGACGGGATCATGGGGAAGCAGTTCTCGTGCTTTTCGACGAGGCAGTCAAAGATCACCGGACCGTCATAATTGATCATCTCCATGATGGCGTCATCCAGATCGGCGGGGTCCTTGCAGATGATCCCCTTGGCCCCGAAGGCCTCGGCCAGCTTGACGAAATCGGGCAGGGCCTCGGACCAGGAATGCGAGTAGCGTTCGCCGTGCAGCAGTTCCTGCCACTGGCGCACCATGCCCAGGCGTTCGTTGTTCAGGATGAACTGCTTCACCGGCAGGCGGTATTGGACAGCGGTGCCCATCTCCTGCATGTTCATCAGCCAGCTGGCCTCGCCCGCGACGTTGATCACCAGCGCGTCCGGGTGCGCCATCTGCACACCGATCGAAGCCGGGAAGCCATAGCCCATGGTGCCCAGCCCGCCCGAGGTCATCCAGCGGTTGGGGTCTTCGAACCCAAGGAACTGCGCGGCCCACATCTGATGCTGGCCCACCTCGGTACAGACATAGCGATCGTGGTCCTTGGTCAGCGCCTCGAGCCGTTCCAGCGCGTATTGGGGTTTGATCGCCTTTTCGCTGTTGGTGTAGGCAAGGCAGTTGACCTTGCGCCAGTCCGAGATCTGGGATTGCCACTTGGCGATCGCTTCGGTGTTGGTTTTGCGGCCACGCGCCTTCCAGACCTTCAGCACGTCTTCCAGAACATGCGCCACGTCCCCCACGATGGGGATGTCCACCCGGATCACCTTGTTGATCGAGGATGGGTCGATGTCGATATGTGCCTTTTTCGACTTGGGCGAGAAGGCGTCGATACGCCCCGTTATCCGATCGTCGAACCGGGCGCCGACATTGATCATCAGATCACAGTCATGCATGGCCATGTTCGCCTCGTACAGACCGTGCATGCCCAGCATTCCGATCCAGTTCTTGCCCGATGCGGGGTAGGCGCCCAGGCCCATAAGGGTCGATGTGATGGGGAACCCGGTCGCGTCGACCAGCTCGCGCAGCAGTTGGCTGGCAGCGGGGCCTGAGTTGATCACGCCGCCTCCGGTGTAGAACACGGGTCGCTTGGCGGTTTCGATGGCGGCGACCAGTTCGGTGATCTCTTCGATGTCGCCCTTGAGTGCCGGCTGATAATGCGAGGTCGAGGGTTTCGGCGCGGTGTATTTGCCGGTGGCAAACTGGACGTCCTTGGGGATGTCGATCAACACAGGACCGGGACGACCCGCGGTAGCGACGTGAAACGCCTCGTGCATGGTTTCCGCCAGCGAGTTGGTGTCCTTGACCAGCCAATTGTGCTTGGTGCAGGGTCGGGTGATGCCCACCGTGTCCGCCTCTTGGAACGCGTCCGAGCCGATCATGAAAGTCGGCACCTGTCCGGTCAGAACCACGATCGGGATCGAATCCATCAGCGCGTCGGTCAGGCCGGTCACCGCGTTGGTCGCGCCGGGCCCCGAGGTCACCAGTGCAACACCGGGTTTGCCGGTTGAACGGGCGTAGCCCTCGGCCGCATGTATCGCGCCTTGTTCATGCCGCACCAGGATGTGACGGATGTCATTTTGCAGAAAGATCTCGTCATAGATCGGTAGCACGGCGCCGCCGGGGTACCCGAATACCGTGTCCACGCCCTGATCCTTGAGGGCCTGGACCACCATCTTTGCGCCGGTCATCTCACGTGTCATCTGCTTTGCTCCGTTCGCGACATGTGTCTTGCGTTTGACAAAAAAAAGCCCCCGAAGTTTCGGAGGCGCATGGGTTCGATTATGGCTTACCGTTACCGGCCCATGCGCGTGTTTCCTACGATTACGACTAGCGCTCTCATCGCCAGAGGCTCCTTTTTGCGTGGGGCAGACATTATGGGCGGCGCGAAGGGGCGTCAACAGGCAATCTAGCCAATTTCCTGACTCTGATGTCGAATTTTGCGACATTTTGTTGCGCAGATTGCCGCATGTCGAGAAATTTCCGGAAATACTGGTCGGGTTTTGCCGAGTCCCGGGCGGTGGTCGAGGTCAGAATGCGTCAGAGCGATGTCTGAAACGGGCATGATGCGGGGTCCGGGCTGGGTCAGGCTGGAGCTGCGAACAAGTCAGGGAGGACGGCATGCTGGTGGATCTGGTGGACCTAGGGCGCTATCCGATAGATCGTCCGAATTCGGCGGCCTATGATCGGTTGATCGATGACATTCGTCGTGACCTCGACAAAGATGGTTGCGCAGTTTTGCCCGGATTTGTCCACGAAGACGGGTTGAGCCAGTTGCTGACCGAAGCCGAAGCCGTCGCGCCGAGCGCGCATCGCAATTTCAACCGGACCAACGCCTATTTCACCAAGGACGATCCCCGCTTTGGTATCGCCCACCCGATCCGTCGGTTCTATGACCGGTCGAACGCCTTTGTTCCGGCCGACAATTTCCCGTCAACCGGTCCCCTGCGCAGAATCTACGAGTTCGAAGGATTTCTGCCCTTCATCCGCGAAGCGCTGAATGAACCCGAGGATCGGTTCTTTCGCTACGATGATCCATTGGCGGATGTGATCATCAACGTGGTCGAAGAGGGGCAGGGCTTTCCGTGGCATTTCGACACGAACAACTACACGGTTACTCTGGCGATCCAGAATGGCGAGCATGGCGGCGCCTTTGAATACGCGCCGAACCTGCGCACCGCCGAGGAGGAGAACTTTGACAAGGTGGCCTCGGTTCTAGACGGCAATATGGGAATGGTACGCCAGTTGGAGCTCAATCCCGGTGATCTGCAGATCTTTCGGGGGCGCTATTCCTTGCATCGCGTGGCGCCTGTGTCGGGTGCACGGCCGCGCTACGTGGGGATATTCTCCTTTGTCGAGGCCGAAGGCATGTGTGGCGGGGTCGAGCGTACCCGGCAGCTCTATGGCCGTGTGCTGCCGTGTCATCACGACAGGGAGGGGTTGCGAAACGATGAGCTTCTGGACTGACCCGTGCTAGGGTGGAGCAGTCAGATCCTGCCAGGGAGTGCAAGGTGCCACGTATTCTTCAGCTGACCCCTTTTGTCCTGTGTTCCTCGCTGAGCCGGCAAATTGCATTCTACTGCGATCGTCTGGGTTTCGCGTGTGGGTTCACGCAAGACAACTATGCTTTTCTCAGGCTTGGCCCGGTTGCAATTCGCCTGCTGGAATGCCCGCCGCGCGCGGATGGCCTGCCGCTGGGTCACGAGCAATCCTTCTATATCGATGTCGAGGATATAGACGACTTGTATGAAAGCCTGCGTCCCAAACTCGAAGATCTCCCCGAAAGGCGGGTTCGTGCGCCATTCGATCAGCCATATCATCAGCGAGAGTTTCACGTTCTGGATGAGGACGGCACGCTGGTCTTTTTCGGCGAGGGAATCCGCTAAAGCGCGGAAGCTGCGCTGATGGCGCGGCCGTCAGAAGGCCACGCCGGTTCCTTGCAAAACGCCATGTTCCAGCGCGTATCGGGTCAGACCGGCAGTTGATGAGATGCCCAGCTTGCGCTTGATGTTTTTGCGATGGGTTTCGACCGTGCGAACCGAGATATCCAGCGCCAGCGCGACTTCCTTGTTCGACTTGCCCTGCGCCAATTCCAGAAGGATCGTCTGTTCACGCCCGGTGAGCGCTTCGCGCGCCGCATCCTCTTTCGGTTCCAGCGATCCGATCGCCCCGGTGCACAAATAGCGCTCTCCACGCATGACCGCGTCTATGGCCTGCTTGATTTCGTCCGTCGGCACATCCTTGAGAACGTAGCCCTTGGCCCCATGGCTCAATGCGGTCGAGATGTATTCCGGGCTGTCATGCATCGACAGAATGAGAATGCGGGTGTCGGGCAACCGTTCGAGGATCAGTTCCGTGGCGCTGAGCCCCCCGAGCCCCGGCATGTTCAGATCCATCAGGATGACATCGGGCTGCAGGCGCGCGGCCTGATCAACCGCGTCACGGCCATTGCCCAACGTGCCGACCACCTTGATGTCGTCAAAGCTCTCGAGGATCGACTGGATGCCCTCGGCGACCATGGGGTGATCGTCGACGATAAGGACTCGGATCGTTTCGGTCATCAGGAACCGGCCTTTCCTTTGGGTGTCGCGTCTTCCTGCGGCGGCAACAGGTGGCTCAGCGGCAGGCTGACTTCGATCACTGTACCACTTTGTGCGCCGCGTGATGACAGGATACGCAAGGATCCGTCAAGCTGTTCTATGCGCTCTTGCATGTTGCGCAGCCCGATCCCGGTGCTGACCCGGCCCGGTCGTGACCGAAGGCCACGGCCGTTGTCGGTGATGCGCATGGTCGCGCCCTTCTTGTGGCCGCGCAGGTCGATCGTGACGCGGGTTGCGCCAGAATGGCGTTCGATATTCGTCAGCGCCTCTTGCGCGATACGGTAAAGGGCGATCTTGCTGTCCTGGTCCAGACGATTGCGGAACACGACCGTCGAGAACTCGGTCTCGATCCCGGTCCGTTCGCGGAAATCGTCGGTCAGCGCCTTCAGGGCCGGGCCAAGTCCCAAGTCATCCAGAACGCCGGGCCGCAGATCGCGACTGATGCGGCGCACTTCGGTAATCGCGGTGCCCAGGTTGTCGATGCCCTTGTCCAGCGGCGCACGTGCGCCATCATGATCGCCCTTGGACAAGCGCCGCCGGGCATTGTCCAGCGCATAGCGCACCCCGACCAGGATCTGGCTGATCCCGTCATGCAGCTCACGCGCCACCCGGCCGCGCTCTTCTTCCTGCGCGTCGATGACCCGCTTGGTCAGTTCTTTCAGCTTGGCATCCGCGAGCCGGCGTTCGCGGATGTTCAACAGCATCCCCGAGGCGAAGACGATCAGAACCGCCGCCAGAACGATGCCGCCGATGTACAGGAACGTGCGTTGCACCCGCGCTTCGACCTCGGCGCGGGCATTTGCAACGGTGGCCACGATGTCGTCGATGAATACACCAGTGCCCACGGCCCAGCGCCAATCCTGCAGGCCGACGACATAGGCGATCATCATCGCCTCTTCCCCGGTCGAGGGCTTCTGCCACATGAAACTGTGCCATCCGGCACCCTGCCGGGCCAGGCGGATGAACTCGTCGACCACCGGAACACCCTCGCTGTCCGTCAGGCCCTCCCAGTTCTGATTGATGAACTCGGTCTGGCGCGGGCTGACAAGGTTGTTGCCGTCATAATCATATACGAAGAAGAACCCGTCCTTTCCGTAAATCATCGCCGACAGTATCTGGGTCACCAGATTCTGGGCGACCTTGTCATCCGGAGACGCGCGTCCGTAGATATAAGCGAACCCGTTTCGGGCCTGTGTCACGTAATTGCGCAGCTCTTCCTTCTTGGCCTCGATCAGCCGACGCTCCAACGCCTTGATCTCGCGTTCAGCCGTCGCGCGGGATTCGTAGGCCACCATGACCGCGATCGCGGCCACGGCCACGACCAGCGGAATGGCCGCCACCAGCGACAGCTTCTGAGCGTAGGTCAGTGAAAGCAGAGCGCGGAGTTTCCCCATGGTCGAATCGATACGCAAGCGGGGGTGAAATTGCAAAGAGATTGGGCATTCCGGTGTTCGAAACGCCCAGGACTGGCGGTTTGCGGGTCAAAATGAGCCCCTCAATTGAGCGTTCCGCAGAAAAAACCATCTGATCTACGTAGTAATAGGTATTCCTTTTCAAACGGCCTTCATTAGGGTGACGCTACCGTAAACGACTGGCTCGGGCGCTGCCCGAGTCGTGACTATGAAGGGGAGGATTACTCTTATGGATCGTCGTAAGTTTCTAAAGACGTCGGCACTGGGCGGCTCGGCCGCAGCGGCAACCGCACTGGCGGCACCCGCCTATGCGCAGGGCAAGCGCACGCTGACCATGGTTACCTCGTGGGGCCGCGGTCTGGCTGGCGTGTTCGACAGCGCGCAGCGTTGCGCCGACAGCATCACCGCAATGTCCGACGGCAACCTGACCGTTGACATCAAGGCCGCGGGCGAGCTGGTGGGTGCGTTCGAAGTGTTCGACGCCGTCTCGTCGGGTCAGGCTGACATGTATCACGCCGCTGACTATTACTTTGTCGGTCAGCACCCGGGCTACGCGTTCTTCACGGCCGTTCCGTTCGGCATGACCGCGCAGGAACTGGTGAACTGGTACTATTTCGATGGCGGCATGGAGCTGCATGACGAACTGGGCCAGATCTTCGGCCTGAAATCGTTCCTGGCAGGCAACACCGGTGCGCAGGCCGGCGGCTGGTACTCGAAAGAGATCAACAGCCCCGAAGACTTCAACGGCCTGAAGTTCCGTATGCCGGGTCTGGGCGGCAAGGCTCTGGGCAAACTGGGCGCATCGGTTCAGAACATTCCGGGTTCGGAAGTGTACCAGGCGCTGTCCTCGGGTGCCATCGACGGCACCGAGTGGATCGGTCCCTGGGCCGACGAAAAGGCTGGTTTCCAGGAGATCACCAAGATCTACTACACCGCCGGTTTCCACGAGCCGGGCGCAGGCCTGTCGCTGGCCACCAACCGCGACGTGTTCGAAAGCCTCTCGCCGGCGCACCAGAAGATCATCGAAATCGCTGCCGGCGAAGCGCACCAGTGGAACCTGGCACAGTTCCTGGCCAACAACGGCGCGGCGCTGCAGCGTCTGCAGGCCGGTGGCGTAAAGGTCATGGAATTCCCCGACAGTGTCTGGGATGCCTTCGGACAAGCCAGCCAGGAAGTTCTGGCCGAGAACATGAGCGACGAGCTGTTCAAGAAGATCCACGACAGCGCGATGGCATCGATGAAAGCCTCGTCGTCGTGGCTGAACATGTCGTCGGGCGTCTACACCGCGCAGCGCGACCGCGTTCTAGGCTAACTGGCCGTCTAGCAATCAAACGGTTTCCCCGCCACGTGCGGGGAAACCTTTCCTGTTGCAGATGCGCGGATCGCACGGTTTTCCGCTATAATCAGCGTCGCAACCAACGGGACCTGGGGACATTATGCAGGACGAAAACGGTATCTCGTTCTTCGGCGCCCTGTGGAACGGACTGGTCTGGTTCGTTCAGAGCATCGCCGAAGCCTTTTATAATTTCGGATACGCCATCACGCATCCGCAGCTGTGGCTGAACTGGTCGGACAAAGAAGCAATCATGCGCTTTGTCTACTACGGCGGGTCGGTCGAGTTCTTTTTCGTGGTCTTCACGATCTTCCTCGTGCTGACCGCGATCGGGCTTTACTTCCGTGGCTTCATGTGGGGCATGGTGCGCGTTCTGGAAGGGTTCGCCAACACGACCGGGCGTTTCTTTGCCTGGGCGGGCCTGCTGATGGTGATCCAGCAAATCGTCATCGTATTCATGCAGCGCGTGTTCGCGCGGCCTGACATGGCGTTTGGTCTGGGTATCCCGTTCCAGATGGATATCAGCTGGTACGCCGAAGAGCTGAAGCTGTACAACGCGCTCGTCGTCTGCCTGTGCTGCACCTACACCTTCGTGCAGGGCGGCCACGTCCGCGTGGACCTCGTTTATGCCGGCATTTCACACCGGGCCAAGCGTGTGGTCGACATGCTGGGCTCGATCCTTTTCATGATGCCCATCGCCGTGCTGACCTGGATGTATGGCTGGTACTTCATGTGGCGTCACCTGATCGTGCCGAAGCCCTCGGCCAGCGACACGCTGGACCGGCTGGTGATGAAATCCCGCGCGCTGCGTTGGAACGTCGAAACCATCGGCTTCAGCCCCAACGGCTTCAATGCCTACTTCCTGTTCAAGATCCTGCTTGTGGCCTTTGCCGCGATGGTGTTCCTGCACGCGATCGCGTTCTTCTACCGGTCCTATCTCGAATATGTCGAAGGCCCGGAAAGCGCTGGAAAATACCTCGACAAGGACAGCCTTGGTGAGGGTGAAGAAGCCTACGAAGGCACACATTAAGGACGGAGACCAAGACAATGCTATTCGGACTTGATGGCGTCGAGATAGGCCTCATTATCGTATTCCTCTGCCTGTTTGGCGGGATTCTCAGCGGCTTTCCGGTGGCGTTTGCCATCGGCGGGGCCGGTATCATCTCTTTCGGGATCATCGCCGCGCTGGACAGCGCCGGGTTGCTGATCCACCAGGCGATCGACACAAGCTCGCAAGCCTATCGGGACATCGTGAATTCGGGTGTGAAACCCGATGTGATATCCGTGTTCCGATACCCGGACCTGCCAAGGATCGCCGAGCCGGTCTTTGTTCAGGGTTGGGAAACCGCGTTGGACCGCAACGTGTCCTTCATCGTGAACCGTATCAACGAACGGGTTCTGGCCGGTCAGTCGATCGAGACTCTGCTGGCGGTGCTGATGTTCGTGCTGATGGGCATCACGCTGGAACGCTCGAAAATCGCCAACGATCTGCTGACCACGATGGCGCGCGTCTTTGGCCCGTTGCCGGGCGGTCTGGCGGTGTCGATCGTGGTTGTGGGGGCATTCCTTGCGGCCTCGACCGGTATCGTGGGCGCGACCGTGGTGACGATGGGCCTGCTGGCCCTGCCGACCATGCTGCGCAACAACTACTCGCCAGAGCTGGCGACGGGTGTGATCGCGGCCTCGGGCACGCTGGGGCAGATCATTCCGCCCTCGATCGTGATCGTTCTGCTGGGCACGCTGGCGGGTGACCTGTATTCGACGGCGCAGGAGACACGCGCGGTCGAAGCGGGCTGTACCGACGCGCTGACCTATCTGGGCGAGCCTGCCGTGGTTTCGGTGGGGACGCTGTTCCAGGCGGCGCTGCTGCCGGGGATCATGCTAGCGCTGCTCTATGCGCTTTATGCCTTTGGATACGCGCTGCTCAACCCGCACAAGGCACCTGCGGTCGAACTGTCAGGGGGCAGCGGCGAGACCATCACCCGCTCGGAAGGCCTGACTTGGCTGCTGGGTGCCCCGGTCGCACTGATCGTGGGCGCGGTTCTGCTGGGAAGCGCCGGTGTCATCGGAAGCCAGAACATCACGGTTTCCGGCTTCTCGGATATCGGTGAGGCGGCCTCGTTGCGCACCAACGTATCCGAGGAGTGCAAGGCCTCGATGATCGACCTGCATGGTCAGGCGGCCTGGGACAAGGCCGTGGCCGAGCAGGAAGCCATCGATGCTGCCGGCGGCGCAACCGAAGCGCAACGACTGAGCGAAGAAGAACTGGCTTCGGCCCGTGAAGCCAAGATTGCGGCTGCCGCCCCGATCGGCACCGGTGTCGCGGTCATGGTCGTACTGCTGGGTCTGACGCTGGTTCTGGGTCGCGGCATTGCGCCTTCGCAATCGCCGCAGCCGCTGATCGTGGGTGCAATCGGGCTGATCCTGATGCTGCTGGTCGATGTGCTGCTGATTGCGCCGACCACCTCGTCGGGGGCCACCTTCCTGCTGCTGGCGCTGCCTTTCGGGCTTGCCATGTATGGCTGCAAGGAAGCGGCGGCGCGCTGTGCGACCAATGATCTGATCCGCGTGGTATTCCCGCCGCTGGTTCTGATCATCGCGGTTCTGGGATCGATCCTGGGTGGTGTGACCAACCCGACTCCGGCAGCAGCGCTGGGGGCAGGCGGGGCCATCATGCTGGCGGCCTATCGCAAACTGCAGGATCAGGGACGGTCGGGCAAAGTGATCATCTGGTCCACCTTCGCTGTCATCATCTGCCTTCTGCTGGGTGTCAACTTTGACCTCCGCGTGAACCAAGGCGATGTAAGCGTCGAGACCTGGATTGCGTTCATCCTGGCCTATGCAACCTACCTCTATGCGCTGTTCGGCCTGCTGTTCGCCTGCTGGGTGCTGTATGCCAGCGGTGTTCTGACACCGGTGGTGCGGGAAACCGCCAAGGTGACCTCGATGGTCTTCACCATCCTGATCGGATCGCAGCTGCTGAACCTGGTGGTGATCTCGTTCGGCGGGGAACACTATATCCAGCAGTTCCTCAAGAGCTTTGACAACGAGTTCACGGTCTTCCTGATCGTGATGCTGGTGCTGTTCATCCTGGGCTTCGTGCTGGACTTCCTCGAGATCATCTACATCGTGATCCCGATCGTGGGTCCGGTGATCTATGGCGGGTCGTTCGACCCGAAATGGGTGACGATCATGGTGGCGGTGAACCTGCAGACCTCGTTCCTGACGCCGCCATTTGGCTTTGCGCTGTTCTATCTGCGCGGCGTGGCGCCGAAAGAAGTGACGACGGGCCATATCTACCGCGGGATCATCCCCTTCGTGCTGATCCAGGTGGTTGGCATCGGAATCCTGTGGTTCTTCCCGTCGATCGTGACGATCGTGCCGGACCTGATCCCGAACTGATCGGTGATGGCGTTATCAAAGTGAAAAGGGGGCCGCGAGGCCCCCTTTGCTTTGGTCCCGGCTGACGCCGGTTGTCAGGTGAACTGGATCAGGTCCCAACGGTTCCCGAACGGATCCTGCCAGACGGCAACGATGCCATAGGGTTCATGGCGGGGCTCTTCCTTGAACCGGACCCCGTTGGCCAGCATGTCTGCGTGATCGCGGGCGAAATCATCGGTTCTGAGGAAAAACCCGACACGACCACCGGTCTGATTACCGATTGCGGCCCGTTGGCTGTCTCCGTCAGCCTTGGCCAACAGCAGAGCAGCCCCATCGCTGCCGGGGGGCTTGACCAAAACCCATCGTTTGCCTTCGCCAAGATCGATGTCCTGGGTCAGCCGGAACCGAAGCGTCTTTGTGTAGAACGCGATCGCGTCATCATAGTCCGGCACCACCAGGGTGACGGCGTGCAAACCTTGCTGCATCAGAATTCAACCTTTGGTGGGGTGGCGATCGGGAAGTTGGATATTCGCGACCTGCTCGGCAATCGGAGCGGTCGAAAGCGGGTGATGCGTTGAGTCGGTGAACGCCTCCGGGTCGTCCACACGCTGCCACCCGCCTTTCACATAGACCTCGAGCCCGGCGAATTTCACCTTGTAGCCCATCTTGGGGCTGCCGGGGACCCAATAGCCCAGATATACATATGGCAGACCGGCCTCGCGCGCGATGTCGATATGATCGAGGATCATATAGGTTCCCAGCGAGCTTTGCGGCTGGTTCGGATCATAGAACGAGTAGACCATGCTCAACCCGTCATCCAAAACATCGGTCAGGCTGACGGCGATCAGGTCTCCGGTTTTGGGGTCGGCATATTCAACGACGCGGCTACGGATCGGGGTCTCTTCGATCATCGCGGCGAATTCGAACACGTCCATATCCGCCATGCCGCCATCGGCGTGTCGTGTGTCCAGGTAACGCCGAAACAGCTCGTACTGGTCGTCGGTGGCCCAAGGTGAGGTCGCGCGTCGCTGAAGATGCGCATTGCGCCGCGCCGCGCGTTTCTGGCTTTTGGTCGGAGAAAACGCCGAGACGTCGATCCGGGCCGACAGGCAGGCCGCACAATCGGTGCAGGAGGGCCTGTACAGGACGTTTTGAGACCGGCGAAAACCCTGCTGCGACAGAGAGTTGTTCAGCTGATCCGCGCCTTCGCCCTGCAGGGCGGTGAACAGCTTACGCTCGATCCTGCCCTCAAGATAAGGGCAGGGCTGTGGTGCAGTCACATAGAACTGCGGCGCAATCGGCAGCGTGTGTCGCATGAAGGCCCCGTGTTTCCTCGGGGCCGATGATAGCAACCGTTTCTGGGGTCGCCAAGTCCCAGAAACGGGCCGTGTCAGGCGCGCTGGTTCAGCATCACGGTGCCGAGGAATGCATCGGTCAGGCCCTGGTTGCGGGCACTGGTCAGCATCATGATGACCGAGATGATCTGCAGGATCGGAAACGCCATGCTGACAAAGTATCCGGCTGTATGTGCGACTGCCTTGCCGGTATCCATGCGTTCGCCAAACGCGTCGCGCAGCTCGATCCCCATAAAGCGCATGCCCAGCGTGGCAGACCCGTTTGCGATGGTGACGACACGGTAGATGAAACTGACGACCGCATAGATCAGCGCGATGACGAACAGGCCCATGCCGAAGGTCAGCAGAATGGCAACCGTACACAGCAGCGAAATGAAGGCGATATCGAACAGCCACGCGAAGAAGCGTTTGATCGCCACGGATTTGTAGAAGTCCGGCTGACGATCCGGGTCGGGCAGATGAGACATGAAGGAATTTCCGGTCGGTTGTTGAGGTTTGCCCTGTCCCACAGAGAGGGGCAGGGCGGTAGGGTATTAGGCGGTTTCGTCCTTGTCGTCCGCCGTATTCTCCTGAGCGCGTTCGTTCATGAACTGGTCGAACTCGGCCTTGTCCTTGGCTTCGCGCAGGCGGTGCAGGAAGGCTTCGAAATCCTGTTGTTCCCGTTCCAGGCGGGCCAGCGTGTCGGCCTTGTAGGCGTCGAACGCACTGTTGCCCGAGGGCTTCATCGCGCTCATGTGACTGTGCCAGGAATGGCGGCGGCTGCAGGATTTGCTGAACATGCGTTTGCTCCAGATCATATAGGCCAGAAGGGCCAGGCCGACGGGCCAGAAGAAGATGAAACCAAGGACCATGGCAGCGATCCAGGCGCCTTTGCCCTTGTCGTCAAGCCAGGCCTCTGCACGGTGCAACCATCCCGGGTTGCGGGGGACGGCGTGTTCGGACAATGCGGTCATTTGTGCTCTCCAGGTTGATGTAAATTGTGTTCACATTGATCTAGATGGGGTGGCCCGGCCCGGATGCAAGGGGCGATGTGAAAAAGATTTACATTTAGGGGCCCGGTTGACGACGGTTCTGATCCTGCGCAACGTGCGGGCATGAACACGCACAACGACAAGCCCGCCCCGACGCTTGAAGAAATCCTGAACCTGGAGCAGCAGGTCTGGACCGCTTTGGTCGAGGGTGATGCGCAGGCGGACCGGGCGTTGCTGAGCGCCGATTTTCTGGGCGTCTACCCATCCGGTTTCGCCAATCGCGAGGATCATGTGGGTCAGTTCGCAGACAGCCCGACCATGGAGTCATATGAGTTGAGCGCGGCGCAACTGCGCGTTCTGACCGCGGATATCGTCCTGTTGTCCTACCGGGCGGACTATCGGCGGCCCGGTGCGTCCGCGCGCGAGGCGATGCTGATCTCTTCGTTGTGGGAACGCCGGGATGATGGCTGGATCAATACCTTCAGCCAGGACACTCTGGTCGACGTTAACTGACCGGAATTCGCCCATGACCGACATTTTCACCATCCGCCGCGCCCCGCGTCCCTACGATCCCGAACTGGGGCGAGAGGCCTGCGCCGCAGTGCCGGATCTGACCGCTGATCAGTCCGAACTGGTGACCGGTGCCGCAGGCAGCAGCCCGTACCTCAAGAGCCTGATCGACCGTGAGCGCAATTGGCTGGCCCCGGCGCTGGATCGGCCACAGCACGCCCTTGCGCAGATCATGGAGGACGCGCGCGCGTTGGCTCCTGACCAGTTGAAACCGGGCCTGAGGCAGGCCAAGCATCGGCTTGCCTTGCTGACGGCCCTGGCCGACCTGTCCGGAGCCTGGAACCTCGAGCAAGTCACGACGGCACTGACCGACTTTGCGGCGCTTGCCGTCGACATCGCTACCAAGGCAGAGATCGCGGCGCTGATCCGGCGCAAGAAGCTGCCCGGCATGACCGAAGACGACGTCGAGACCGCCGCCGGGATGGTGATCCTGGCGATGGGCAAGATGGGCGCGCACGAACTGAACTACAGCTCGGATATCGACCTGATCGTGCTGTTCGACGAAACCCGGTACGATCCGGATGATTTCTATGAGGCGCGGCAGGGCATGGTGCGGGCCACGCGCAATTTCTGCGCCACGCTCAGTGACAAGACGGCCGATGGGTACGTGTTCCGCACCGATCTGCGCCTGCGCCCCGATCCTGCGGTTACTCCCGTCTGCATGGCGACCGAAGCGGCCGAGCGCTATTACGAAAGCCTGGGCCGCACATGGGAGCGTGCCGCCTATATCAAGGCCCGCCCTTGCGCCGGCGACATCGCCGCCGGGCAGCGGTTTCTGGAAACCCTGCGGCCCTTTGTCTGGCGCCGCCATCTGGATTTCGCCGCCATCCAGGACGCTCACGACATGCGCCTGCGCATCCGCGAGAACAAGGGCACCGGGGGGGCTCTGACGATCCCCGGCCATGACATGAAGCTGGGGCAGGGCGGCATTCGCGAAATCGAGTTCTTTACCCAGACGCGGCAGTTGATTGCCGGGGGCCGCGACCCCGACCTGCGCGTGCGCGGCACGGTGCCGGGACTGGCCGCGCTGGCAGCCAAGGACTGGGTACCGCAGGACGTGGCCGACAAGTTGACCGACCATTACCGCGCACATCGCGAGGTCGAGCACCGCATCCAGATGGTGCATGACGCGCAGACCCACAAGGTGCCGCAGTCGTCCGACGGGATCGAGCGCATCGCCTGCCTGATGGGCACCACCAGCGCCGACCTGACAGCCGATCTGACACGCCGCCTAACCGAGGTGCACGAGCTGACCGAGGGCTTTTTCGCGCCCGGCGCCGGCCCCGCGCCGACCGCAGCGCCCCCGGTCGAGTTCGACGCCGGCGTTCTGGCCCGGTGGACAACCTATCCCGCGCTGCGTTCGCAACGGGGCGCGCGCATTTTCGAGCGGCTCAAACCCGAATTGCTGGCCCGGCTGGCCAAGACCGCCCGTCCCGACGAGGCGCTGCTGGCGCTGGATGGGTTTCTGGCCGGATTGCCCGCTGGTGTGCAGCTGTTTTCGCTGTTCGAAGCCAACCCGCATCTGATCGACCTTCTGGTCGACATCGTCGGAACCTCGCATGCACTGGCCGCGCACCTGTCGCGCAATGCCCAGGTGTTCGACGCGGTGATCGGTGGCAGCTTCTTTGCCGATTGGCCCGGTCAGTCCGCCTTGCAGGCTGAACTGTCCCACGCGTTGGCGGCTGAGTCGGACTATGAAACGCAGCTGGATCTGGCGCGGCGCTGGTGCAAGGAATGGCATTTCCGTATCGGTGTGCACCACCTGCGCGGTCTGATCGACGGGTTGCAGGCGGGGCGGCAATACGCGGACCTCGCGCAGGTTGTCATCGCCGCGATCTTACCCTGCGTAGAGCGGCAGTTTTCGCAGAAGCACGGCTCCCCCCCAGGGCGTGGCGCTGTGGTGCTGGGCATGGGATCGTTGGGGGCCGCTCGGCTGAACTCGCAATCCGATCTGGACATGATAGTGATCTACGACCCGCAAGCGGTGGACATGTCCGACGGCCCCAAGCCACTGGCCACGCGCACCTACTATGCGCGCTTTACACAGGCGCTGATTACCGCCCTGTCGGCACCGATGGCGCAGGGACGATTGTACGAGGTCGACATGCGACTGCGGCCGTCCGGCAATCAGGGGCCAGTCGCCACAAGCTGGGCCAGCTTCACTCATTACCAACAGGAGGAAGCCTGGGTTTGGGAGCATCTGGCCTTGACCCGCGCGCGTGCAGTTGCAGGCAACACGGATCTGGCAGACGATTTCGAAGCTTTCCGAATGCAGTTCCTGTCTCGCCCGCGCGACAAGGATCAGGCCCTGCGCGAAGTGTCCGACATGCGCGCACGCCTCGCGGCCGCGAAATCTCCCGCCGGTGTCTGGGATGTCAAGAACGGCCCCGGCCGTCTGCTGGATATCGAACTGATGGCCGAAACCGGCGCACTGTTGTCCGGAGCGCCACAGCGCGACGTCGACTCGGGCTTGGACGGAGCGGTCGCTGCGGGTCTTTTGGATGTCGCTCAGGCGCAGGTGTTGAAGGACGCATATGACCTATGCTGGTCGGTGCAATGCGCGGCGCGGCTACTGTCTGGCAAGGTGATCGAGGCCGACAAGATCGGGCAGGGGGGCACGGCCTTTCTGTGCCGGGCGACCGGGTTCGAGCAGGTCGAACAGTTACAGTCCGCCTTGCAGGACAGCTATGCCGCCGCAGCCGAAGTGATCGGCGCGGTGATCGAGGAGAGTGCGGATGGCGCGCAGTGACGACCCGAACGACCCCAAGGGCCTGATCCGCGAGGCCTATCGCATCGACGGAATCACGCTGCCCGAGTGCCGCAGCATCTTTCTGGATTGGGCGCTCAGCCTGCCGGAGGGGCGCGACCAGAAACAGGCGCTGACCGTGCTGCACGCCGCCTATGCCGCACAGGATGCCGACCACCCCATGACACAGGTTCTGCGCGAAGGGCTGGACACCGCGCAGACTCCGCGCCGGCGCGGCGGTTGGCGGGCGCGCCAACGCTGACGGATCGCCGGAGGGGCTTTTCTGCCCGCGCAATCGCGACTATGAGGGCGCCATGACCCATGCCGACATGCCCGACCGCCCCAGAATCCGTTTGAAACCCAAAGCCAATGCGCGCGGTCTGCGCCACGGCTTTCCCTGGGTCTATGCCAATGACATCGTCACCGACCGGCGCACCCGCAAGATCGCGCCGGGTGCGCTGGCCGTGCTTGAGGATGACAAACGCGCCCCGATCGCGTTGGTGGCAGTGAACCCGGATTCCAAGATCATGTGCCGGGTGCTGGATCGTGACCTGTCGGCACAGCTGGACGCCGGGTGGTTCGAAACCCGCCTGCGCCGGGCACTCGACCTGCGCGAACGGCTGTTCGATGCGCCCTTCTACCGGCTGGTCCATGCCGAGGCCGACGGTTTTCCCGGTGTCATCATCGACCGCTTTGGCGATGCCTGCGTGATCCAGCCCAACGCCGCCTGGGCCGAGGCGCATCTGGACCTTCTGACCGACGCGCTGGTCTCGGTGACGGGGGTGACGACCGTGCTCAAGAACGCCTCGGGCCGCACCCGCGGGCTGGAAGGTCTGGATGACGTGAACCAGACACTGCGCGGCACCGCGCCCGATGCTCCGTTGCCCGTCCCGATGAATGGCGCGACCTACATGGCCGACCTGACCGGGGGCCAGAAAACCGGGCTGTTCTACGACCAGCGCCCCAACCACGCTTTTGCCGCCCGGCTGACGGGCCCCGGCGCGCATGTGCTGGACGTGTTCAGCCACGTGGGCGGATTTGGCCTGGCCATGCTGGCCGGTGGGGCAGATCATGCGCTGTCGGTCGATGGCTCGGCCGCCGCGTTGACTCTGGCCGAGCAGGGCGCCGCCGCATCGGACTTCGGTGACCGCTTTGAAACCCGACAGGGCGATGCCTTCGACGTTCTGACCCAGCTGGGTGAGGAGGGTGCGCAGTTCGACGTGGTCATCTGCGATCCGCCGGCCTTTGCGCCGTCGAAACAGGCGCTGGATGCCGGGCTGCGGGCCTATGAGCGGATCGCCCGCCTGGCCGCGCCGCTTGTCAAACCGGGGGGGTATCTGGGCCTGTGTTCCTGCTCGCATGCCGCCGACCTGACCCGCTTTCGCGAGGCCTGTGCCCGCGGTATCGGTCGGGCCGGGCGTCAGGCGCAGATGATCCACACCGGCTTTGCCGGACCCGACCATCCGCAACTGCCGCAGTTGGCCGAGAGCGGCTATCTGAAATCCGTGTTCTACCGGCTGTGAAGGCGGTTCTTGACACCTGCGTCATCTATCCGACGGTGATGCGCGAGATGCTGCTGGGCGTGGCCACGCGGGGCCATTTCACCCCGCTCTGGTCGGCTCGCATCCTCGAGGAATGGGCCCGCGCCGCCCGCAAACTCGGACCCGAGGGCGAGGCGCAGGCCCGGGCCGAAATCGCGCTGGTGCAGGCACATTGGCCGCAGGCCGAACGCCCCGAGGCACCCGGCCTCGAACAGCGACTCTGGCTGCCCGATCCGGCCGACACCCATGTGCTGGCCACCGCGGTCGCCGCTTCGGCCGACACGATCATCACCGTGAATGCCAAAGACTTTCCAAGGAATATTCTGGCGGAAGAGGGCCTTGCGCGTATCGACCCCGACAGCTTCCTTCACGGCATCTGGCAGAGTGACCCGAGCAGTGTCGAAGAGATGGCTCAATCGGTCCTGACCGAAGCCAACCGTCTGTCGGGCGACAGATGGACTCTGCGCGCATTGATGAAAAAAGCCCGCCTGCCGCGTCTCGGCAAGGCTTTGGCGGCCTGACCTCTTCCCCTGGCTCCAAATATCGCGAGAGTGTGGCCTCTCGCACTCTGACCCTCAGCCACGCTCCCAACGTTGTTCAAGGGCCTCCAGCGCGGCAATCCGCTCGTCCGTCTTGGGATGGCTCATCAGCCAGGCCGGAACCACGCCCGCCCGCTGCTGGGTCAGATCCTCAAGCTTGTGAAACAGGGATTTCTGCGGCCCGATCCCGATTCCGGCCTTGGTCAGCAGGGCGGCTGCGTATTCGTCCGCCTCGTATTCGTCTGCCCGCGACAGGCGCGAGGCCAGCAGCGCGGTCAGCGCATTTGCGATCCACGCGCCGATGAAGGGAATGAACCGGTTGAGCAGCATCATCAGCGCTGCCCGCATCGCGTTCTGACCGGAAAAATCGATCATCCGCCGCCGGGCGTGGCCCAGCGCAACATGCCCCAGCTCGTGCGCGATGACGCTGGCCATCTCCTCGGCCGAAACCTCGCCGTTGCGGAACTTGCGATAGAAACCACGGGTGATGAAGATGCGCCCGTCCGGTGCGGCCAGCCCGTTCACCGGGTCGATTTCGTAAATATAGACCGGCACGCGCGCCACATCCAAGGCGGCGGCCAAGCGGTCGGTCATGCGTTTCAATTCGGGATCGGCCAGCTCGGTCGACTTCGCATCCAGCTCGCGATGCGTGCGCCAGACGGAAATCCGATACATCACAATGGCATAGGCGATCGCCAGCAGAATTGGGGTCAGACGCAACATATCTCAGATATGGGCGGATCGGGATGCGGGGGCAAGTCGTTCCTCATCACTTTCGGGCAACATGGGCGACTTGGGGCAGTTCATGAGACGGAAATCGCGCGGCGTCAGATCGCAAATTCCATATTTCAAAGGTTGAAATGAAGGCAAAAGCCTTCTAGGGCACGGCGCACGCTGTGCGAGCGCGCGCTATGCAAGAGGGACAAATGGCCAACAATGATTTAGAAGCCCGGCACCTTGAAACACTGGATCGTGACCTGCGGCGGTTTTCCCGCCTCGAGGTTGCAACGGCGCAGGTCGGGCGGCCGTTCGTCGGATCGGGCATCGCCTTCGTGTTCATCGTGATCGCCGGGATCACGGCTGCTTTGTTGTTCGGACAGGCCAGCAACACGATGATCGTCGTGATTGCGGCCATGTTCGGAGCCTACATGGCGCTCAACATCGGGGCGAACGATGTGGCCAACAACATGGCCCCGGCGGTGGGCGCGAACACCCTGACCATGGGCGGCGCCATCGCGATTGCCGCAGTTTTCGAAAGCGCCGGCGCCCTGATCGCGGGTGGAGACGTGGTCTCGACCATCGCCAAGGGCATCATCAATACCGAAAGCATGGGAACGGCAACCGTCTTCATCTGGGCCATGATGGCCGCGCTGTTGTCTGCTGCGCTTTGGATCAACCTGGCCACCTGGGTTGGCGCTCCGGTCTCGACCACGCATTCGGTCGTGGGGGGCGTCATGGGGGCAGGGATCGCGGCGGCGGGGTTCGGCGCGGTCAGCTGGGTCAAGATGAGCCAGATCGCTGCAAGCTGGGTCATCTCGCCGCTTCTGGGCGGCATCATCGCCGCCGGATTCCTGTGGTTCATCAAGGCGCGGATCATCTACCAGGACGACAAGATCGCCGCTGCGCGCAAATGGGTTCCAGTTCTGGTCGGCATCATGGCCGGGGCGTTTGCCTCGTACCTTGCGCTGAAAGGCCTGAAACACCTGTTCAAGATCAACCTGCAGACGGCCCTGGTGATCGGTCTGGTCAGCGGAGTGCTGATCTGGATGGTGACGATTCCTGTCATTCGCCGTCAGGCCGAAGGGCTGGAGAACCGCAACAAGTCGCTGAAGATCCTGTTCGGCATCCCGCTGATCATTTCGGCGGCGCTGCTCAGCTTTGCGCATGGGGCCAATGACGTGGCAAATGCCGTCGGACCTCTGGCCGCCATCGTTCAGGCTTCGGCGGTGGGTGATTTCACCCATGCGGTGAACATTCCGCCCTGGGTCATGATCATCGGCGCCTTCGGCATTTCGTTCGGTCTGTTCTTGTTCGGGCCCAAGCTGATCCGGGTGGTCGGCAGCCAGATCACCAAGCTGAACCCGATGCGCGCCTATTGTGTGGCGCTGTCGGCGGCGATCACCGTGATCGTGGCCAGCTGGCTTGGCCTGCCGGTCAGTTCGACCCACATCGCCGTGGGCGCAGTGTTCGGTGTCGGGTTCTTCCGGGAATGGGACGCCGAGCGGCGCCTGATCAAGGCGCGCGGCGCTGTGCCGGAACGCCCGGTGCTGGCCCCCGAAGAGCGCCGCCGCCGCAAGCTGGTGCGCCGGTCGCATTTCCTGACGATCATCGCGGCCTGGGTGATCACCGTGCCCGCGGCGGCCCTGCTGTCAGGTCTGCTGTTCCTGGGAATTCAGGCAATCGCCGGATAAAAGCAAAGCCGGGCTGGCGCTATCGCGTCAGCTCGCGCATGCCGCGTTCCAGCCCGGCCAGCGTCATCGGCACCATCCGGTCTTCGAAGATCTCGCGGATCATGCCGATGGAATGGGTGTATTCCCAGTATTTCTCGGGCACCGGGTTGATCCACAGGTTCGACGTCCACTGTTCGCGCGCGCGCTGCAGCCAGACCTGCCCGGCCTCGGCGTTCCAGTGCTCGTTGGCGCCGCCGGGATAGGCGATCTCGTAAGGCGACATCGACGCATCACCCACGAAGATGCACTTGTAGTCGGGGCCGTAGGTCCGCAGCACCTCATGCGTGGGGGTCTGCGCATCCCACCGGCGGCGATTGTCGCGCCAGACGCCTTCGTACAGGCAGTTGTGGAAATAGAAATATTCCAGGTGCTTGAACTCGGACCGCGCGGCCGAGAACAATTCCTCGACCACCTTGATATGCGGGTCCATCGAGCCGCCCACATCGAGGAACAGCAGCACTTTCACCGCATTGTGCCGCTCGGGCCGGGTCTTGACGTCCAGGTATCCGTGCTCGGCGGTGGCGCGGATGGTGCCGTCCAGATCCAGCTCTTCGGCGGCGCCCTCGCGGGCCCAGCGGCGCAAGCGTTTCAAGGCGACCTTGATGTTGCGGGTGCCCAATTCAACCGTGTCGTCCAGATTGCGGAACTCGCGCTTGTCCCAAACCTTGACCGCGCGCTGGTGGCGGCTTTCCTTCTGGCCGATGCGCACGCCCTCGGGGTTGTAGCCATAGGCGCCGAAGGGCGAGGTGCCCGCCGTTCCGATCCACTTGTTGCCACCCTGGTGGCGGCCTTGCTGATCCTTCAGCCGCTCGCGCAGCGTCTCCATCAGCTTGTCGAACCCGCCGAGCGCTTCGATTTCGGCCTTTTCTTCGTCCGAGAGATGCTTCTCGGCCATTTTTTCAAGCCAGTCGGCCGGAATATCCACGGCCTCTAGCACCTGATCGAAGGTGATCTCGGACAGCCCTTCGAAGCTGGCGGCAAAGGCGCGGTCGAACTTGTCGATGTTGCGCTCGTCCTTCACCATTGAGACACGGGCGAGGTAATAGAACGCCTCAATGTCGTAGGTGGCCAGCCCCTTCTTCATCCCCTCCAGAAAGGTCAGGTATTCCCGCAACGAAACGGGGATACCGGCTTTTCTGAGGTTTTCGAAAAAGGGGATGAACATCGGCTCAGCCTATCACCCGCACCAGAACAAGCGAAATGGCCAGTCCCGCCAATGCAAATGCAATGCCGTAGCCGGCTGCATATTGGGCGATGTCCGCGCCGCTGCCTTTGCGTTTTCGTGCCGTCAGCGCGCCCAGAGCCGCCCCGAGGACCGCCATTCCCACAACCACTAGCATGTGTTCGTCATCCGCCTTTTGCGATGTTACGGGGCCCCCAGCGCGACGTCCTGCATCAACGAGCTGACCACCAATTCCGAGCCAAACCCGTAGCGCGCCCACCCCAGACTGTCCAGCCTGACGGAGCGTGCCTGTTCGGGTTTGCCGGCCTGCTTCAGGGCCTCGGCCTTCAGCAGCAGCAGCGTCGCCAACATCGAGGCGTTTTCGGCCCGCGTCATCGTCGCAATGGCCCGGTCGAGGTCCGGCAGGGCTGCGGGACCGCGCCCCTGGGTCAGGGCATAGGCCGCCGTCTGAACCGAGATATGCGCGCGCTGAAGCTCGGTTCCGGGGGTCGCGCGCAGGTATTTCAGGGCGATGGCATATTCGCGCTGCGCTTCCTCGGGGGCGTCGAATTCACCCAAACGGGCCTTCAGATAATGGGGGTACGCCCGGCGGTGATCGGTCCAACCTTGCTCTCGGCCGATCCGCATCGCGCGGTCGATGGCCCGCATTTGCCGCGGCGAGGCTCGGCCCTTGCCGACCGCCAGTTGCACGGCGTCGATCCATTCACGCGGGGTTTCCGAGATTGGCTGAACGGGCAGGTTGGCGCCAAGCGGGTTCAGGCGTGCGATGACCCCGGGTATAACCTGCGCCACCTGTTCCCGGGCCATTCCGGTCTGTAGTTCCGGCGCATAGGTCGCGCGCAGGATCAGCATGTCGAACCCGGTCAGGACAGTGTGGAAATTATCGTCGTTGAAGACCGAATCCGGCAGGCGGTACATGTCGTTCAGAGGCCCGATCGCCTGTGCAAGCTCTTCGTGAAGGCAATCCCGCATTTCCTGGGGACTGACATCGTTGGGAATGAAGATCGCCAATCGCTCGCGGCTGCGCAGTGCGCGCCAACTGCTTTTGGTCTTGCGCTTGTCGCGATTGTATTCCTCGAGGCTGGACGCGTTGGGCACGACGAAACACGCCGCTTGCGGCAGCAGCCGCTGGATCTGGCGCTGGGTCACTGCTTCGATCGTGATGTTGGCCTGCCCATCGTTGACTTGGCGGATGTCGATCCGCGCTTCGCGCTGCAGTCTGGTCAGCAGACGCGTCAGGTCGGATTGCATCGTGGGGGCAGGGGCGCCCGTCAGCCGAACTGTGATCGGACCCTCGAACCGCGTAAACACGGGCAGGGCAGTGCCGCTTTCCAGCGAGAAATGCAGGTCCACAAAATCTGCCGCGATGTTCGTATTTGACCGGGCCGGCGGGAAAGGACGTGGCGAGCCGAAAGTCTGAGTCACCGGTGCTGCGGCCTCGGTCACCTTGATTTCATCGGGCAACTCAATCCGGTCGACTGAACTGCATCCGGTAAGGACAAAGCCAAGAAATATGCCGGCCAGACGTTTCATGGACGCCGATACTTGAGGAAAGGCGTCAGTTGGCCGACGCGATCATAAAGCTGGCGCGCCGTGTGGTTGAACTCCTGCGTCAGCCAATAGACATCGGGCGCGCCTTTTCGGTCGGCTTCGGCATAGACGGCCTCGATCAACGCCCGACCGACACCGGTACCGCGTACATGCGGGCTGGCATAGAGATCCTGCAGATAGCAGACGTTTTCGATCTTCCAGGCATGGCGATGAAACAGGAAGTGGGTCAGCCCGATCAATTCGCCGTCCAACTCGGCCACTAGGCATGAAAAGTCCTGCGGATCATCCCCCAGCAGGCGCGCAAACGTGCTGTCGTAGACCTCGTCGGGCAATACCGTTTCGTAGAATTCAAGATACGCCCGCCACAACAAGTCCCAGCTCGGCCGGTCTTCGGGCTTGAGGGGACGAATGCGCGGCGCTTGGGTCAATTCGGGTGGTCCTGCTCTACAGCGTGCTCGGTGTCGTGTTCTTTGATCTTTGTTGCAGCAATGCTGGCATCAGGCTTGCCGCAAGGCAAGCCGTGATCACCAAGTATTCATGAATGGGCGGGCTTCAGCGCTTGGCGCGCGCCATGAAGGCCAGCCGTTCGAACAGATGCACGTCCTGCTCGTTCTTCAGCAGGGCGCCGTGCAGCTTGGGCAGGGCATTGACCCCGTCGCGCTTCAGGTCTTCGGCATCCAGATCCTCGGCCAGGAGCAGCTTGAGCCAGTCCAGCACCTCGGAGGTCGAGGGTTTTTTCTTCAGCCCCTGCGTCTCGCGGATCTCGTAGAACTGGGTCAGGGCGGTGGTCAGCAACGCCTCTTTGATGCCGGGGTGATGCACTTCGACGATGCGGCGCATCGTGGCTTCGTCGGGGAAACGGATATAGTGGAAGAAACAGCGGCGCAGGAAGGCGTCTGGCAGTTCCTTTTCATTGTTCGAGGTGATGATCACGATGGGGCGGTGTTTGGCCCGGATCGTTTCGCCGGTCTCGTAAACATGGAACTCCATCTTGTCGAGTTCCTGCAGCAGGTCGTTGGGGAACTCGATATCGGCCTTGTCGATCTCGTCGATCAGCAGCACGACCTTTTCATCGGCGTCGAAGGCCTGCCACAGCTTGCCCTTCTTGATGTAGTTGCGGACGTCGTTCACGCGCTCGTCGCCCAGCTGGCTGTCGCGCAGACGGCTGACTGCGTCATATTCGTAGAGACCCTGCTGCGCGCGGGTGGTCGACTTGACGTTCCACTCGATCATCCTGAGACCCAGCGCGCCGGCGACCTGTTTGGCCAGTTCGGTTTTGCCCGTGCCGGGTTCACCCTTGACCAGCAGCGGTCGTTCCAGCGTGACGGCTGCGTTTACGGCAATGGTCAGGTCGTCGGTGGCAACGTATTCGGCTGTGCCTTTGAAACGTGCGGTCATGGGGCCCTCGTATGATGGTCGCAGCAACAGGAGACGGGAACCGGGTTACCTAGGGCGGGGCCGAATGACAAGCCGGGCCGCAGCGTCGCAGGCTGCCAACGACGGGCGCGAGGGACGAATCGCACCGATTCCATCATCCGCTCGCGGGTGTTCTGCCGCAAAATAGTCTTTTCGCTTTCACAGAATGGCAACGATTTGGTGCCCAAAGTCTCATGTTTATACCGGTTCTCATAACGGCGCGTCGGGGTTGCGTTTGGATAGTGACATTCCCCGTCCCGTCAGTTAAACGCTGCGCAGAAGGGGGTGCCAAATGTCAGGCGACACGACCGCAAAAGACGTTTCTGGCCATACCGAGGGAGCCAATATGAAGCAGGAAGTTTTTCTGCCGGAGGACTATCGTCCGGCCGAAGATGAACCTTTCATGAATGAACGCCAGCTTGAGTATTTCCGCCGCAAGCTGCTGAACTGGAAAAACGAACTTTTGGCAGGCAGCCGGGATACGATCGAGGGGCTGCAGGACAGCACCCGTAATATTCCCGACGTTGCAGACCGCGCCAGCGAGGAAACCGACCGTGCGCTGGAACTGCGCACCCGGGACCGGCAGCGCAAACTGGTTGCCAAGATCGACGCCGCTCTGCGCCGGATCGACGAGGGCGAATACGGTTACTGCGAAAAGACCGGTGACCCGATCTCGCTCAAGCGTCTGGATGCGCGTCCGATCGCGACCATGACGCTGGAAGCACAAGAGCGTCACGAGCGTCGCGAAAAAGTTCACCGCGACGATTGATCGCTGGGGTCTTTCAAAAAAGACAAGCGCCGGGGCCTGTGGCTCCGGCTTTTTTGCGTTAAGCCCGTGCCATGAAGATCGACGGTTTGCAAATCGGTGTCATCGGCGGCGGGATCGGCGGAATGGCCGCTGCGCTGGCCTTGCAGCAACGCGGCGCACGGGTGACCGTTCTCGAGCAGGCCGAGGCCTTGACCGAGGTCGGGGCCGGTCTGCAAATCAGCGCCAACGGCATGGCCGTCCTGCGCGCGCTGGGTGTTGTGGATGATCCCGGTCGGGTCGCACAACTCTCTCACGGCACTGTCCTGCGCGATTATCGGCGGGGCCGCGTCGTCAGCCGTCTTCCGGCACCCGCGGCCGGACCCACGTGGTATTTCCACCGTGCTGACCTTCTGGAAACGTTGCAAATGGCGGCCGAGCGCGCAGGGGTGTCGATCAGGCTGAATGCCCGCGTCTCCAATGTTCGGAAGCATCCAGCCGACGCCGAGATTGCGCTGCAGGATGGCACCCGGCTGCGCGCGGAATTCGCCGTTGCAGCGGATGGCGGGCGCAGCGGTATCCGGCCCATCCTGAACGGAACCGAAGCGCCCGCGTTCACGCATCAGGTGGCCTGGCGGGCAACGGTGCCCTGGATCAACCACGAAGCCGAGCCCATGGCATCGCTGACAATGGGCCCCGGGCGTCATGTCGTGACCTATCCCCTGCGAAAGCAGTCCATGTTGAACATCGTGGCGGTCGAAGAGCGGTCCGACTGGCGGGAGGAGGGCTGGCGTCTGCGCGGTGACCCCGAGGACCTGCGGGCGCGTTTTGCCGATTTCGGCGGTCCTGCAGGTGCCGCGCTTGCGCAGGTGCAAGATGTTCACCTGTGGGCTTTGTTTCTGCGCCCGGTGGCACAGAAATGGCAGAATGGTCGCGTTGCCCTTTTGGGGGACGCCGCGCATCCCACATTGCCGTTTATGGCTCAAGGGGCGTGCCTCGCGCTTGAGGATGCTTGGATCCTGGCCCGATCTTTTGACGAACAGTCGGGTGTCCGCCGCGCACTCGAAGCCTATGAAAGCACGAGGAAACCCCGCGCGCGCAAGGCGGTCGCAGCTGCCGGTGCCAACGCGCGGAACTTTCATTTGCGCGGTCCTGCACGACTGGCCGCGCAGGCGGCCTTGGCCCTGATCGGTCCGCGCCTGACGCGTCGATACGACTGGATCTACGACTACGATCCGACGGCCTGACGGGTCAGATGTCGAGGTCCACCCAGACAGGGACGTGATCGGACGGTTTTTCATGTCCGCGCACTGCGGCGTCGATCTGGCAATCGCGCATCAGGTCCGCCGCTTGTGGTGTCAGAAGGAAATGGTCAATGCGAATGCCGTCATTCCGGTTCCACGCGCCGGCCTGATAATCCCAGAACGAATAGTGGCCCGGGCCTTGTGTCCGCGCGCGGAACGCTTCGGTGAAGCCAAGGTTCAGCACCTTGCGAAACGCCGCGCGGGCTTCCGGCCGAAACAGGGCGTCTTCGCGCCAGGCCTCCGGGCGTTTCGCGTCCTCGGCTTGCGGAATGATGTTGTAGTCCCCGGCCATGAGGGCCGGCTCTTCCGTGGCCAGAAGATCACGGGCGCGCTCATACAGCCGCTCCATCCACGCAAGCTTGTAGTCGAATTTCGGCCCCGGAGCGGGGTTCCCGTTGGGAAGATAAAGCCCGCAAATACGCAGTGCCCGCGTGCCGATGACGGTTGCCTCGATCCATCGCGCCTGCTCGTCCTCTTCATCCCCGGGCAGCCCGCGCGAGACGTCTTCGAGCGGATACTTCGAAAGTATCGCCACGCCGTTGAAGCTTTTCTGACCATGGGTTTCGACGTTGTAACCGCGTTCCTCAAAGATCTCGCAGGGAAAGTTTTCGTCGACGGATTTGATTTCCTGCAGCAGGACCACATCGGGCTGGGCTTCGTCCAACCAGCGGGGCAGAGCCTCGGCCCGCGCCTTGATGCCGTTGATGTTGAATGTTGCGATTTTCATCCCGGTCCCTCCGAAGCTCTGCCGAAACCTATCGCCCAGAACGGATGCCATCACAAGGTGTCAGTCAGGTCTGCCGCGGGTGCCGGGGCGTACGGGGACCGATGACGCCATGACGAACTGGCCCATTTGGCACGGGGCCCAACACGGTAAACCGCGCCCTAAGGCCTGATCGCGGGACGGCGGGCGCTCCTGCAGATCATAGAGATATTCAGAGGACGGGGCCGCAACGCCCCCACGATTGATCACATCGAAAAAGACGTGCCGCACCCACAGGAAGAGGTTGCGTTGGGGTTGTCGATCACGAACCGGGCGCCGATCAGTTCTTGCGTGAAATCAATCGTCGCATTTTCCAGGAACGGCAAAGAAATTTCGTCGACGACAACCTTCTGGCCTTTGCCTTCCAGTACCAGATCATCGTCCTTGGGCTCGTCCAATGCGATTTCGTACTGAAAGCCTGAACACCCTCCGCCTTCAACGGCGATGCGCAGGGCCTTGCCGTTGTCGGCGGCGCCGATCTCGGCAAGCCTCTCGAAGGCGCGTTCTGTGACTCTCGGAGGCAGATTCATGCCATGCTCCAAAGGTTTATTTCCTCGTTGGTCTACAATATAGAAACCCCGGAGACAGGCGACAAGGACAAGACCATTGGAGCGAGCAGGATTTGCTGCCGATCCGGGCCGGGCGCGCGGGCGGCTGGTGCCAGAGGAAGAAAGCAGTTTCCGGTCGTGCTTTCAGCGGGATCGGGACAGGATAATACACGCCAGCGCGTTCCGACGTCTGAAGCACAAGACGCAGGTTTTTGTCGAGCATGAGGGCGACAGCTATCGCACGCGCCTGACCCATTCGATCGAGGTGGCGCAGGTCGCGCGCACGATCTCGGGGGCATTGGGGCTGAACCCCGAGCTGACCGAGGCCGTGGCCCTGGCGCATGATCTGGGCCACACGCCGTTTGGCCATACGGGCGAGGACGCTCTGCATGCGCTGATGGCGCCCTACGGGGGCTTCGACCACAACGCTCAAGCGATCCGCATCGTCACCAAGCTGGAACAGCATTACGCGGATTTCGACGGGTGCAACCTGACATGGGAATGCCTTGAGGGCATCGCCAAGCACAACGGCCCGGTTACGGGCGAGCTGCCCTGGGCGCTGGCCGAGTGCAATGCCGATTTTGACCTTGAACTGCACACCCATGCCAGCGCAGAGGCGCAGGTTGCGGCACTGTCCGACGACATCGCCTACAACAATCATGACCTGTTCGACGGCCTGCGGGCCGGACTTTTTACCGACGACGAGATCGCCCAATTGCCGATTGTCCGGGAGTGTTATGCCGAGGTGGATCGCAAGTATCCCGGGTTGGATTTCTACCGGCGTCGTCACGAGGCGCTGAGGCGGGTGTTCGGCGTGATGGTTTCGGATGTAATCGACACCTCGCGCGAGGTTTTGGAGAGATCGGGCGCGCAAACAGTCGAAGATGTTCGTCACCTCGGGGCTCCTGTCATCCGCTTCTCGGATGATCTTTGGGCGCAGCTCAACGATATCCGGGCGTTTCTGTTCACCCGCATGTACCGGGCGCCCAGCGTCATGGAGGTGCGCGCCAAGGTCAGTCGCGTAGTCGAGGAGCTGTTCCCGATCTATCTGAGCGACCCGCGCCAGATGCCTCGGCATTGGCATTCGGATATCGAAGCGGCGCCGGACGAGACCGCGCTGGCCCGGATCGTATCAGACTATATTGCGGGCATGACCGACCGGTTTGCCTTGCAGGATCATGCCCGCCTGACCGGCACGCAGCCCCCGCAGGTTTAGGGCTGCATGCTGCGAATGCTGGTTTGGACCGCTTGCCCGCATTGACCTTGCCGCCTTGCGTGGTAAACCGCTGCGCAAGCAAAAGGACATCCGAAATGAACCTGTTCTCCGAGATCCGCGGCCTTGTTCTGGACGCGCTGACGCAGATGCAGTCCGAAGGCGCGCTGCCCGAGGGGCTGAGCTTTGACAACGTTGCGGTCGAACCCCCGCGCGACGCCGCCCATGGAGACATGGCGACCAATGCCGCGATGGTGTTGGCCAAGCCTGCCAAGATGAAGCCGCGTGACATTGCCGATGCGCTGGCCGCGAAACTGGCTTCCGATGAGCGGATCACGAGTGCCGAGGTTGCAGGTCCGGGCTTTCTCAACCTGCGGCTTGCTCCGCCGGTCTGGCAGGGCGTTCTGGGTGCGGTGTTGGAACAGGGCACGGATTATGGTCGCTCGAACATGGGGCAGGGGCTGAAGGTGAACGTGGAATACGTCTCGGCCAACCCTACTGGACCGCTGCATGTGGGCCACACACGTGGCGCAGTGTTCGGCGACGCGCTGGCCAGCCTTTTGGCCTATTCCGGCCACGACGTGACCCGTGAATACTACATCAACGACGGCGGTGCGCAGGTGGATGTGCTGGCCCGGTCCGCGTTCGAGCGGTACCGCGAGGCCAACGGCCTGAGCCCGGAGATCGCCGAAGGCCTTTACCCGGGCGACTACCTGATCCCGATCGGCGAGGCGCTGAAGGAAAAATACGGCGACAGCTTGCTGGACAAGCCTGAAAGCGAATGGCTGGCCGAGGTCCGCGTTTTTGCAACCGACGCGATGATGGATCTGATCCGCGCCGATCTGAAGGCGCTGGGCGTCGAGATGGACGTGTTCTTCTCGGAGAAGTCGCTGTACGGAACCGGCAAGATCGAGGCCGCTCTGAAGTCGCTCAGCGACAAGGGTCTTATCTATGAAGGCGTTCTTGAGCCGCCCAAGGGCAAAACCCCCGAAGACTGGGAGCCGCGCGAGCAGACCCTGTTCAAGTCTACCGCGCATGGCGACGATGTGGATCGCCCTGTCAAGAAATCCGACGGCAGCTGGACCTATTTTGCTCCGGACATCGCTTATCACTACGACAAGGTGAGCCGCGGGTTCGACGCGCTGATCGACGTGTTCGGCGCAGATCACGGCGGCTACGTCAAGCGGATGAAGGCCGCTGTTTCGGCTCTGTCAGACGGCAAGGTGCCGCTGGACATCAAGCTGACCCAGTTGGTGAAGCTGTGGAAAAACGGCGAGCCGTTCAAGATGTCCAAGCGGGCCGGCAATTTCGTCACGCTGCGCGATGTGGTCGACCAGGTCGGCCCGGACGTGACCCGGTTCGTGATGCTGACCCGCAAGAACGATGCGCCGCTGGACTTCGACTTCGACAAGGTGCTTGAGCAAAGCCGCGAGAACCCCGTGTTCTACGTGCAATACGCCCATGCCCGGGTCATGAGCGTGCTGCGCCGGGCCGCCGAAGCGGGCATCGCCGCGGACGACGCGACCCTCAAGGCTGCCGATCTGAGCAAGATCGACCACGCGGCCGAGCTGGGTGTTGCCAAAAAGCTGGCCGAATGGCCACGGCTGGTCGAGATCGCTGCGCGTACCAACGAACCGCATCGGGTTGCCTTCTATCTGTATGAACTTTCAGGGGATTTCCACGCATTGTGGAACAAGGGCAACGAAGAAATGTCGGTGCGCTTCCTGCAAGATGGTGACGCGGCAACAAGCCAGGCAAAAATAGCACTGGCCCGGGCCGTTTCTGTTGTGATTTCAGCAGGCTTGGGTATTCTTGGTGTCACGCCGGCGCAGGAGATGCGGTAACCAACACTGCCCGAACCGCCGGCCCGAGGTAGGCAAGAAATGACCCGCGCGCCCCAATTTCAGGCGCGAAACGGGCAGTGAGGCGGATATGACCAGTTACGATTTCTCGGGGCAGACCAGCCCCGAGCACGCGCATTACTCGAATCAGTTCCACCCCGAAGATGGGTATGAATATCCCGACGACATGATGGACCAGGCAGAGGGTGCGCCGGCGGGCGCGGGCCTTGGGCGCGTCGTCAACCTGCTGGGTGCTGCCGCGTCTCTGGCGCTTGTCGCTGGCGTCGCGATCTGGGGGTACAAGCTGGTCATGCGCGATGTGAGCGGCGTACCGGTCGTACGCGCGGCCGAGGGACCGATGCGGGTGCAGCCGGAAACTCCCGGGGGCACACCCGCCGATCACCAGGGTCTTGCGGTCAATGCAGTTGCCGCGGTTGGAACCGCGGCGCCTCCGGCCGACCGGCTGATCCTTGCGCCGCGGCCCGTTTCCCTGACGGATGAAGACGTGGCGATGGGCGAGCTGAAGCCGACCCCCGCCGTCCATGTTGTCGAACAAGAATTCTCGAACCAGGAAGCGGCCGAACTGCGTCAAGGCGCAGTTGACGCCGTGGTTGCCGAACTGTCCGGCGTGCCTGCCGCTGAGACACCGCAGACCGAAGCGGGGGTGCAGCTTGCATCCCTGAACTTGGCCGATGACGAGCCAGCCATTGATCCGGCCGATCTCGCCGCTCAGTTGCCGGATCCCGAAATCGCGGCCCTGCCGGGCGTGCGCCGGTCCCTGCGTCCGCTCCGCCGCCCGGCGCGCGCGGCTTCCGCTGTGCGCCCTGCGGTCAACGAAGACGCGATCAACGCCGCGGTCAAGGCTGCTGTAGGGTTGGATGTCGACCCGAACACCTTGACCAAGGGTACCCGGCTGGCGCAGCTGGGTGCGTTTGAAAGCCCCGAGGTCGCGCAGGCCGAATGGGACAGGCTGTATCGTCGGTTTGGCGAATATATGGATGGAAAGCAGAGGGTTATCCAGAAAACCTCAAGTGGAGGCCGCACGTTTTACCGTCTGCGGGTCCTGGGGTTCGATGACCTGAGCGACTCGCGCCAGTTCTGCGCCGCCCTTGTCGCACAGGACGCTGACTGTATCCCGGTTGCCGTGCGGTGAGGTTTGGCGCCACGATCACGGATGCGGCCGGGCTGCGATTGACACCCGAAGAAAAGGCGTTGTTTCGCCAAATGAACCCGTTCGGGTTCATACTGTTTGCCCGCAACATCGAAACCGCGGATCAGGTCCGTGCCTTGTGTGGCGACTTTCGAGAGGCCGTCGGTCGAAACTGTCCGATCACCATCGACCAAGAGGGCGGACGGGTCCAACGTTTGCGCGCGCCATTGGCGCGGCAATGGATGCCCCCATTGGATCATGCGGAACGTGCCGTCGACCATGCCGAGCGGGCCATGTACCTGCGGTACCGCCTGATCGCGCATGAACTGTATTCCATGGGCATCGACAGCAATTGCGCACCGATGGTGGATCTGGCGCGTCCGGACACCCACGCCTTTTTGCGCAACCGGTGCTACGGTAGCGATGCTGCTACGGTCGCGAAAATCGGCCGGGCTGTTGCGCAGGGTCATTTGGACGGTGGCGTCTTGCCCATCGTAAAGCATATTCCCGGCCATGGACGGGCGACCTTGGACAGCCATTTCGACCTGCCGCACGTCGATGCGCCGTTGGACGATCTGTTGCAGACCGATTTTGCCCCGTTTCGCGCCTTGAACGACCTGCCGATGGGCATGACGGCCCATTTGGTCTTTGAGCAGCTGGATGAACGACCGGCAACGATCTCTCCGCAGATGATGGCTGTGATCCGGGATCAGATCGGGTTTGACGGCCTGATCATGACCGACGACATCTCGATGAAGGCGCTCAGCGGGTCTTTGGCCGACCTGTCACGTCAGGCGCTGGCCGCAGGATGCGATGTTGTGCTGCACTGCAACGGCTCGCTTGCCGACAGGGCGGCGGTCATGGAAGCTGCGGGCGAGATGTCGGAGGCGGCACAAGCCCGCGCAGACAAGGCGCTGGCACAGCGGCAATCGCCCGAGGAACTTGACATCCGTGCCGCCGAGACGGAACTATCCCGTCTGATGGGCGGGCAGGTATATGACGGATAACCTTTTCAGCGAAGACCCGGTTTCGGTCGCCGATCGGCTGGCCGCCGAGGCGCTGATCGTGGACGTCGACGGGTTTGAAGGCCCGCTGGACGTGCTGCTGACCCTGTCGCGGACGCAAAAGGTCGATCTGCGCAAGATCTCGGTTCTGGCGCTGGCGCAGCAATATCTGGCCTTTGTAGAACGGGCCCGCGCCCTGCGGATCGAACTGGCCGCCGACTACTTGGTGATGGCGGCGTGGCTGGCCTTTCTGAAATCCCGGCTGCTGCTGCCGCCTGACCCCGATGAAGAGGGGCCGACGGGCGAAGAACTGGCCGCGCACCTGGCCTTTCAGTTGGAACGCCTGCAGGCGATGCGCGATGCGGCCGCCCGCCTGATGGCGCGCGACCAGTTGGGGCGCGATTTCTTCGGGCGTGGGCAGGGCGAGGACGTGACCCGCATCCGCACGGTCACCTATTCCGCGACCTTGCTGGACCTGATGCAGGGATATGCCCGCATCCGAACCCGCGACGAGTTCCGGCCCTTCGTGATGGACCGCGACGCCGTTTTCACGATGGAACAGGCGCTGGAACGGATGCGCCCGCTGATCGGATTTGCCGGAACCTGGACCGACATGGAAACCTACCTGCCCGACGGATGGGACGTTGACCCGGTGCGGCGGCGCTCGGCCACGGCGGCGACGTTTGCGGCCTCGCTGGAACTGGTCAAGGAAGGACATATGGAGATCAAGCAAAGCGAGACCTTTGCTCCGATCCAACTGCGCAGAAGGACTGACAAACGTGACTGACGCCCCCGAAGACGACGGCACCGGCACCCTGTTCGAAGCGCCTCCGCTGGCTGAGCAGGAGCGTATGGTCGAGGCGGTACTGTTCGCCAGCGCCGAACCGGTGACGGTGGCCGATCTCGAGGCGCGGATGCCGCATGGCTGCGACGCCGCGCAAGCGCTGGAACTGCTGCAGAAACGTTATGAAGGGCGCGGGGTCCGCGTGGTCAAAGTGGGCGAGGCGTGGGCCATCCGCACGGCCCCCGATCTGGGCTTCCTGATGCAGAAGGAAACGGTCGAGACCCGCAAGCTGAGCCGTGCCGCCATCGAGACCTTGGCGATCGTGGCCTATCATCAGCCCTGCACCCGCGCCGAGATCGAAGAAATCCGCGGCGTGTCCGTGTCGCGGGGAACCATCGACCAGCTGCTGGAGATGGAGTGGATCCGGCTGGGCCGTCGCCGCATGACGCCGGGCCGTCCGGTGACCTTTGTCGTAACGCCTCAATTCCTGGACCATTTCGGTCTGGAAAGCGCGCGTGACTTGCCGGGCCTTAAGGAACTGCGCGCTGCTGGCTTGCTGGAAAATCGGCCGCCGCCGGGGGCGATGCCGATCGGCGAGGCCAACGAAGATGAAACGGGTGACGAAGATCAGTCCGAACTGTTCGAGGAAGATTGATTGCGTCGCCCATTTGTCGGCGCATATCGCCGTTAGGTTCGGCGCAGAGGAACGGAGACCGAAATGAACGCAAACCGCATCATCGACATGATCGTTCGGCAAGTCATGCGCAGGCTGGTCACGCGCGGTGTCGACAAAGGTTTTGACCTTGCCGATCGTGCGACCCGCAAACCGGGCCAACAGAGCCAGGCGCGCGATCCTCAGACCGACCGGCGCATGGCGCAAAGTGCAGGCGGACAGAGCCCGAGCATGAAGCAGGCCAAGCAGCTGACCCGCCAGATGCGGCGGTTCATGCGCTTCTGAGGTTCACTTTACGGACTTGAAATGCTTCGACAATTTCAGGCCCTGGCCCTGATAGTTCGAAGCAATTCCTGCCCCGTACAGCTGTGTCGGCATCTCGGCCATACGCTCATAGACCAGCCGCCCGACGACCTGTCCATGCTCCAGTACGAAGGGCGCTTCGTGACAGCGAACTTCCAGAACTCCACGTGACCCGGCGCCTCCGGCTTCGGCATGACCGAAGCCCGGATCGAAAAAGCCCGCGTAGTGCACCCGGAATTCGCCCACCATCGCCAGATAGGGCGCCATTTCGGCCGCGTACATCGGTGGGATGTGAACTGCCTCTCGGCTGACCAGGATATAGAATGCGCCCGGATCCAGAATGATCCGCCCGTCCTTGGTACGCACCTCTTCCCAGTATTCCTGTGGGTCGTATTCGCCGATCCGGTCAAGGTCGATCACGCCGGTATGCGGTTTCGCGCGATAGCCAACAAGGTCAGTGTTGGGCAGGCGCAGGTCGACCGAAAACCCCAGACCGTCCTGAATGACGGCCGGACCATTGACCAATGGTGATTCCGCATGCAGAGCGGTCAGGTCTGCATCGGACAAAACCGCCTGGCCTTGCCGGAAACGGATCTGGTTCAGCCGCATGCCCGGACGCACCAGAACAGAAAAGGACCGCGGGCAGATTTCGGCGTAGAGGGGCCCCGAATAGCCTGCGGGCATCCGGTCGAACTCGGTTCCGCCGTCGGTGATGGTACGGGTCAGAAGGTCCAGACGCCCGGTCGAGCTTTTGGCGTTGGCGACAGCGGTCACGTCACCGGGCAGGGACAACGCTTCCATCAGGGGCACAAGGTAGACGCAACCTTTTTCGAGAACGGCGCCGTCGGTGATGTCGATCCGGTGCATTTCGAACTCGGCCAGCCGTTCGGACACCGAACGGCTTTCGCCCGCCAGAAATGACGCACGGACGCGGTAAGCAACTGTTCCCAAACGAAGATCAAGGCTGGCGGGCTGGATCTGAGCGGGCAGAATGGCCGGCTCGGCGGAGATCTCACCGCGCGCGATCATCGCCTCGATTTGCTGGTTCGGGCATACACCTGTCATTCCGATCCCCCCTGGTGCCAGAGCGGGATCTGGCCTGTCTGCCATAAACGTCGGTGTGATTTGGTCGGGCTAGCAGGACTCGAACCTGCGACCTTCCGTCCCCCAGACGGACGCGCTACCAGGCTGCGCCATAGCCCGACGTTGGGCTGTTCATAATGATTTTCCCGGCAGGGGCAAGAGGAAAACATTGCCTTTCTTCTTATCCCGCCTTTTGACCTTCGACCCGGCTGAGCCATGCCCTGAGGTCCCTCGCGATCGGGGCGATCTGGCGCAGCGCCTCAGCGTCAAAATCCGTAGTCTGCCAAGCTTTGGAGGCGATGCCGCCGAACAGCGGGGCAGGGCTGATGCCATCGTCCCCGTTGACCGCAGCGGGCGCGGGCGCCGGCTCGGGGTCTGGGGAACTGGGTGTTTCCTGAGGCTCTGGCGATCCGGGACCATCAGTGCCGGCCTGCAGATCGAGGTCGATTTGCTGACCGGTCGATTTGGGCGGAAAGGACACCACCACGTCCTGTGGCGTCTGTGGTGATTCTGCGCTGACATCGATGTCGGGTGACAGCGCCGCCACATGGGCCACGCCCTGTTCCCTCAGGATGCGTTGAACGCCTTTTATCGTGATGCCGTCCTCGTGCAGCAGCTTCTTGATGCCGCCCAGCAGGCGCATGTCGTTGGGGCGGTAGTAACGGCGACCGCCAGCCCGCTTGACTGGTTTGACCTGTGCAAACCGGCTTTCCCAGAATCGCAGGACATGGGCTTGAACACCGAGCCAATCCGCAACTTCACTGATGGTGCGAAACGCGTCGGGTGACTTGCTCATATCCTCCTGGCCCCGGGTTTACTTGCGATTCCCGGCGGCGACGCGATCCTTCATCAGATGCGACGGGCGGAAAGTCAGCACGCGGCGCGGCTGGATCGGAACCTCTTCACCGGTTTTCGGGTTGCGTCCAATACGGGCTGATTTGTCACGAACGCTGAAAGTGCCGAAGGACGAAATCTTGACCTGTTCGCCACGCACCAGCGCGTCCGACATGTGGTTCAGAATGCTTTCGACAAGCTGTGCACTTTCGTTGCGTGACAGCCCAACTTCGCGAAACACGGCTTCGCTCAGATCCATTCGCGTCAGTGTATTATCGCCCATGACATTTCCCCTATTGATTTTCGAGCATAGGGGTAGCGCAAATTCGCTGTCAATATCAATGAATTGCGGGCGGCTGTGTAAGCCGGAATGCGCCGGTTACCAGCGCAGGACCACCGAGCCCCATGCCAAACCGCCGCCAATCGCCTCGGTCACGATCAAATCACCTTGCTTGATCTGGCCCCGTTCCTTGCCCACCGACAGGGCCAGAGGAATCGAGGCGGCCGATGTGTTTCCGTGGTCCTGAACGGTCACCACAACGTGATCCATGGGCAGGCCCATCTTCTTTGCGGTGCCCTGAATGATGCGGATATTGGCCTGATGCGGCACGATCCAGTCGACGTCCTGGCTGTTCAGTCCGGCGCGTTCCAGGGCGGTTTCGGCCGTGGCGGTGAGCTTTTCGACCGCATGGCGGAACACCTGGTTGCCCTGCATACGAAGATGGCCCGTCGATTGCGTCGACACCCCGCCGTCCACGTACAGAAGGTCCTTGTAACGTCCATCCGAATGCAGATCCGTGGACAGGATACCCCGATCATCGCTTGTTCCGGCACCGTCCTGCGCCTCGAGCACGAGGGCACCGGCCCCATCCCCGAACAACACGCAAGTCGATCTGTCGGTCCAGTCCATGATCCGCGAAAAAGTTTCAGCGCCGATCACCAGCACCCGCTTGGCCTGACCCGAAAGGATCAGGGCGTTGGCGTTGCTTAGCGCAAACACGAAACCGGCGCAGACGGCCTGAACATCAAAGGCAAACCCCCGGGTCATGCCCAGATTGGCTTGAACCATGGTTGCGGCCGACGGGAACGTCAGATCCGCGGTCGAGGTCGCCAGTACGATTGCGTCAATGTCATCAGCTGTAAGGCCGGCGTCCTGCAAAGCGGCTTTGGCCGCATAGGTTGCCAGATCGGACGTGGTTTCATCTTCGGCCGCAAAGTGCCGACGTTCGATACCGGAACGGGTGCGAATCCATTCATCGGTCGTATCAAGCGTCTTTTCGAATTCGGAGTTCGGAACCACCCGCTTGGGCAGGTAATGCCCGACACCTACAACGACTGAACGGCCTGCCATCTGGGGTACTGCCTTCTTTGTTCTTATTTGGTCTGCAGCGCAGATTGCGCTGCATCTTGTTCAAGCTCAGCCGTGGATGCAACCCGTGCTGCCAATTTTTCCGCAAAGCCGGACTTGGCCAGGGTGAAAGCCAGCTTGATCGCGGCAGACACGCCGGTGGCGTCGGCGCCTCCGTGGGATTTGATGACAGTGCCGTTCAGGCCAAGAAAGACCCCGCCGTTGACGCGGCGCGGGTCGATGCGTTTCTTCAATCGCTGCAGAGAGGTGATGGCCAGAACCGAGGCCAGGCGAGATAGGGGCGAATACTTGAAGGCCTCGCGGAGCAGGTCACCGATCAGGCTGGCCGTGCCTTCTCCGGTCTTGATGGCGACGTTTCCGGTAAACCCATCCGTAACAATGACATCCGCCTTGTCGCCTGGAATGTCGCTGCCTTCCACGAAGCCCACGAAATCAAAGTTTGCCTGATCCGCGAATTCGGTGATCAGGGCATGGGCTTCCTTGAGTTCGGCGCGGCCTTTGTGCTCTTCGGTGCCGACGTTCAGCAGTCCGATACGCGGGCGGGTCAGTTCCATGCCGTTGCGCGCATAAGAAGCGCCCATCAGTGCAAACTGCAGCAGATCCTTGGCGTCGGCCCGCACATCCGCGCCCACGTCCAGCATGACGTTGAAACCCTGAGGGTTGCGGGATGGCCACAGAATCGCGATGGCGGGGCGGTTTACCCCGGGCAGTTTGCGCAGTCGCATCATCGACAGCGCCATCAGCGCGCCGGTATTGCCGCAGGACACGGCACCATGGGCCTCGCCCTGACGCACGGATTCCAGCGCCGACCACATCGAGGTGTTCTTGCCGCTGCGCACCACCTGGCTGGGCTTGTCCTGCATCGTGACCACGTCCGGGCAATCACGAAAAACGACGCGTCCGTCGAGGACACGCCGTTTCGATACAAGCCTGCTCAGCACATCTTCCGGGCCGTGCAGAAGAAATCCGATCTCGGGGTTCTTCTTTGCTGACTTCGCGATTCCAGCCACGACCACGCCGGGACCTGAATCCCCGCCCATTGCGTCAACCGAGATGATGATCTTTCCGGTCTGCGTGGGCTGCGCTGTCATGCCAGAACCTGCGTTCAATCAGGCTTAGGCCGCGTCTTCGTCCAGGTCGATGTCGTCGGCCTGAGCGACGACTTCACGATCGTCATAGTGGCCGCAGGCTGCGCAAACGTGGTGCGGGCGCTTCAGCTCGCCGCAGTTCGCGCATTCGTTCGGGTTTGCAGCAACCAGAGCGTCGTGTGCGCGGCGGTTGTTGCGACGCGACTTGGAAACTTTGTTCTGTTGGACGGCCATGGTCTCAACCTTTGTCTACTAAGGGCCAGCAGATTCGCTGCAGGCCGGGTTTCATTCTTCGTTTTCTCGTGGTGTGACGTGCGTTTAGGGAACAAGCCCCGCGATGTCCAACCCAAATTCCGATGAGCGCGCGAAAATACTGCGATTCTCGACATGTTCAAGCGATTTTTCTGAGCGCCTGCTATGACAGGAAATCGATCCCCTGTCACTCGTCTTTTTTAAGTGCGTCACGCAGGGACGCCAGCCCGGCAAAGGGTTTGGCATCCTCGTCGGTCATCGCCTGTTTGCCCGGTTCGGTATAGTTCGCGTCGCCCAGATGTGCACCGTCTTTCCGGGGGTATTGGGGTAACGCAAGGGACAATGCTTCGCGCATCACCTGGTCCAGATCGATTTCCGGGCCCAAGGCTTCGGTCTCGTCATCTTCGGGCATTTCGAACTCGGGTTCGTCCGGTTCGGTCCAATTGGCCAGGAAAACGCGCCGTACCGGGGCCTCGATCCTGGTCGTGACCGGGTCCAGCGTCACCACGCAGGGCTGAATGACGGTTGCGCCCAGCTTGGCGGTCAACACCCAATCACGCTTGCCCTTCGCGCGCAGCTCGCCGACAAAACTCAGCTTGCGCAGCCCGAGCAGGCCCAACGCATCACGAATTTCCTCGAGTTGCCGGGCAGGGGGGCGCAATTCGAACGCGGTCGGGCTGTTTTGCGGCAGATCGGCGACGCGCAATGTTGAGAGGTCGGACATTGTGACCCTTTCCTGTGTTGAACCGGGGCATGGGTTTCTGTAATCGGATAGAAGCCGCAAGGGACCAAGGCAAGAGGGTGAACATGTTGAAAGTACTGAACAGGCTGAAACCGGCGTCCAGGGCGGTTGCCTGCACGCTTGTTCTGGCCACCGCTGTTGCCTGTACCCCGGTCTACAAGAAACACGGCTATATCCCCACCCCGGAAGAGCTGGCCGAGATCAAGGTTGGCGTCGATACCCGCGACACGGTTCTGGAAAAGGCTGGCGCGCCCAGCTCGTCAGGTGTGTTGAAGGATTCGGGTTTCTATTATGTGGCGTCGCGCGTTCGCCACTATGGCCCCAAACGCCCCGAGGTCGTCTCGCGCGAATTGGTGGCGATCAGCTTTGACCAGCGTGGCGTCGTCCGCAATATCGAGAAATTCGGTCTCGAAGACGGCTATGTCATCGTGCTGGATCGCCGTGTGACGGACTCCAGTGTTCAGGACAAAGGCTTCCTGCGGCAACTGCTGGGCAACATCGGCCAATTCAGCCCGTCGAACATCCCGGGAGCCAGCTAATATCCGGCCGCCGGTTGAAAGCTTCACACGGCGGTCACACTATTGGTGCATGGGATCAGGCAGATCGCAATCGGTGAGAAACCGTGGAGGGTGCGACCATGGCCGATGATATTTTGCTGGACAAGGGCCGCTACCGCGCGCGCCTGGCGCGGTGTCCCGAGGACGTGCGGGCGGCCCAGAATCTTCGTACACTTGCATTCCGAACAGCCGAGACGGATCAGGACGACTTCGACGTTTCCTGCGCCCATGTTCTGGTCGAGGATTCGCAGGCAGGCGGCCAGTTAGTCTGCTGTTTCCGGATGCTGGTCATGGACAGCGGCAGAGAAATCAGCCGCAGCTATTCGGCCCAGTTCTATGACCTTTCCGCTTTGCAAAGCTTTGATGGGCGCATGGTGGAAATGGGGCGGTTCTGCATCCATCCCGATTGGACGGATCCAGATATCCTGAGGGTGGCCTGGGGCGCGATGACGGCCTTCGTCGACCGCAACGGCGTCCAGTTGCTGTTTGGATGCTCGTCCTTCGCAGGGACTGAGACCGCGGAATACCTGGATGCCTTCGCGATGCTCAAACATCGCCACCTTGCGCCCAAGCGCTGGTTGCCGCGGGTCAAGGCGCCGGACGTGTTCCGCTTTGCCGCGCGGCTGCGGCGACGCCCGGATGCCAGAAAGGCCATGCTGCGGATGCCACCGTTGCTGCGTACCTATCTAATGATGGGCGGTTGGGTCAGCGATCATGCGGTGGTGGACCGCCAGCTGAACACCCTGCATGTCTTCACCGGCGTTGAGATCGGCGCGATTCCCGCGGCGCGGAAGCGCCTCTTGCGGATGATCGCGGGCTGAAGCCGCGCTGCTGTCAAAAGGTGAGGCAGGGGCGTTGACGCCCAATGCCTGCCGGTTTAGCTGGCGCTTATGGCACGTATTCCTTTGTTGCAGATGTCCGCTATCTCGCTGACCTTCGGGGGCGAGCCGGTGTTTTCCGACCTGGACCTGGTGGTTCAGCCCGGCGACCGCGTTGCGCTGGTCGGGCGGAACGGCTCGGGCAAATCCACCCTGATGAAGGTCATGGCCGGTCTGGTCGAACCGGACCGGGGCGACATTGTGGTGCCGCCCGGCAAATCCGTGGGTTACATGGAGCAGGACCCGACGATGGAGGGCTTTGCCACGCTGGGCGATTATGCGGCCAGCGGGCTGGAACCCGGCGAGCTGTACAAGGTGGAACGGGCCGGGGAAGGGCTGAAATTCGACCCCTCGCGCGCGGTTCAGACTGCCTCGGGCGGGGAACGGCGCCGCGCGGCGCTGGCCAAGCTGATGGCCGAGGCCCCCGATTTGATGCTGCTGGACGAGCCGACCAACCATCTGGACATCGAGGCCATCGGTTGGCTCGAACGTGAACTGGGCGCGACGCGGGCGGCTTTTGTCCTGATCTCGCATGACCGCGCATTCCTGCGGGCGCTGACCCGGGCGACATTGTGGATCGACCGCGGTGTGGTCCGCCGACAGGAGCAGGGGTTCGAGGCCTTCGAGGCCTGGCGCGACAAGATCTGGGAAGAGGAAGACCAGCAACGCCACAAGCTGGACCGGCTGATCAAGTCCGAGGCGCGTTGGGCGGTCGAGGGGATCAGCGCCCGCCGCAAGCGCAACCAGGGCCGGGTGCGGGCGTTGCAGGCCCTGCGGGCCGAACGCGCGGCGCAGATCAAGCGTCAGGGGTCGGCGGCCATGTCCTTGGAGACCGGTCCGAAATCCGGGCGCAAGGTGATCGAGGCGCGCGGCATCAGCAAGGCGTTCGACGGCAAGCCTATCGTGCGTAACCTGGACCTGCTGGTGCAGCGCGGCGATCGGGTGGCCTTTGTCGGGCCGAATGGTGTGGGCAAGACGACGGTTCTGAAGATGCTGCTGGGCGAAGTGGAGCCGGACGAGGGGGCGGTGACGCTGGGCACCAACCTCGAAATCGCGGTTTTCGACCAGACCCGCGCGCAGCTGGACCCCGAGATGACCCTGTGGGACAGCCTGACCGGCGACCCCGAGATGCGCGTCTCGGGCAAGGCCGATCAGGTGATGGTGCGCGGCCAGCCCAAGCATGTGGTCGGCTACCTCAAAGAGTTCCTGTTCGACGAACGGCAGGCAAGAGCGGCCGTCAAGTCCTTGTCGGGCGGCGAAAAAGCGCGGTTGCTGCTGGCCAAGCTGATGGCGAAACCGTCGAACCTGCTGGTGTTGGACGAACCGACCAACGACCTAGATATCGAGACGCTGGACCTGTTGCAGGAGTTGCTGGACGACTATGACGGCACCGTGCTGCTGGTCAGTCACGACCGGGATTTCCTGGATCGCGTGGCGACCACCACGATCGCGATGGAGGGCAACGGCCGCGCGACCGTCTATGCGGGCGGCTGGTCGGACTATGTCGCGCAGCGCGGCGATCTGGTCGAGAAAAAGCCTGAGAAAACAAAAGAGAACAAGCCGAAGGTCAAGCAAGAATCCAAGCCGAAAACCGGCCTGTCCTTTTCCGAAAAGCACCGGCTCGAGAAACTGCCCGCCGAGATCGCGCGGCTGGAAGCCGAGATCGCCAAGCTGGAGGAACTGATGTCGGACCCCGAGCTATTCACCCGCGAGCCGGTGAAATTCCAGAAGGCGACCGAAGCCCTTGTCGAGCGGCAGGAGAAGCTGGCCGCCGCCGAGGAGGAATGGCTGGAACTGGAAGAAAAGGCCGAGGCGGGCTGAGCCAATTCGTCTGTTTTGTACCGGCCCCGGGACGGAGGTCTTCCGTTTTGTACGAAACGAAAATGGCCGGCCCGGACGAAGATCGACCGGGCCGGAAATCGTCAGTGAGGGTCAGCGCATCCGCAGGGCGCCGTCGATGCGGATGACTTCGCCGTTCAGATAGCCCATCTCGACGATGAATCCGGCCAGCCGGCCATATTCGCGCGGGTCGCCCAGGCGGGCGGGGTTGGGCACGTCGGCGGCCAGCTGCTGCTGCACCTCTTCGGGTAGGCCGGCGAGCATCGGCGTCATGAAGATGCCGGGCGCGATGGTCATCACCCGGATCCCGGTCGAGGCCAGGTCGCGCGCCATCGGCAGCGTCATGCCCACAACACCGCCCTTGGACGCCGCATAGGCCGCCTGACCCTTTTGCCCGTCAAACGCGGCAATCGAGGCGGTGTTGATGATCACACCGCGCGCGCCATCCGACTCGGGGTCATTCTTGGCCATTTCGACGGCGGCCAGACGCGACACGTTGAAAGTGCCCACCAGGTTGATGTCGATGGTGCGCTGAAAGGCGTCCAGCGGGTGCGGGCCGTCCTTGCCGACGGTCTTGATGCCATAGGCGATGCCGGCACAGTTCACGCAGGCGGTGATCTTGCCCATCTTGTCCATCGCCAGCGCAATGGCCGCGGCCACCGAAGCCTCGTCCGTCACGTCAGTCTGGGCAAAATGTCCGCCGATCTCGGCCGCGACCTGGGTGCCGCGCTCGGCATCGCGGTCCAGGATGGTGACCTGCGCGCCGTTCTCGGCAAAATAACGGGCGGTGGCCTCTCCGAGGCCCGAGGCGCCGCCGGTGATGACGGCGGCGGTGGTGGACAATTGCATGGCGGGCTCCTCCCCAGTGATCTGAACGTTTGTTCAAATAATCCGAGATGGCACGTCCTGTCCAGTCGGCAGTGACTCAGTCCAGCCGGCTGCGCTGCTGCATCGGGGTGACGCCGAAGGCGGCGCGGTACACGCGTGAGAAATGGCCTGGGCTTTCAAAGCCGCAGGCAAAGGCCACGTCGGTGACCGAAGATTCGGTCTGCAACAGCAGGTTTCGCGCGCGGTCCAGCCGAAGCTCCATGAAGTATTTCTTGGGCGAGGCGTTGAGGTATTTGCCGAACAACCGCTCCAGCTGGCGGGTCGAGATGCCGATCTGTTCGGCGATCACCGCCGGCGAGATCGGGTTGTTGATGCGGTCGGCCATGATCTGGATCGCCTTGGCCAGATGCGCGTTGCGCATGCCGTTGCGCGATTGCAGCGACACACGCTGATCGGCGGTCGCGTTGCGCACGGCGTTATAGACCATCTGGTCTGCCACCGCGATTGACAGGTCCTGCCCGTGGTCGCGCTCGATCAGGTGCAGCATCAGGTCGGCCGTTGCGGTGCCGCCCGAGGCGGTCATGTGCTTTTCATCGGCCACGAAGACGCTGCGCACCAGATTCACGTCCGGGAAAGCCTCCATGAAGGCGTCGTGATATTCCCAATGGATCGCCGCCTGCATCCCGTTCAGGAACCCGGCCTCGGCCAGCAGCCACGCACCCGAACACAGCGCCCCGATGGCCGTGCCGCGCGCCCGTTCGCGGCGCAGCGCGGCCAGCAGGGGTCGGCTGACGTGATCGCGCATGTGAATGCCCGACAAAACAAAGATCTGGTCGCATTTCGGCAGGTCCGCCAACCCGCCATGCACCAGTGTCACGGACCCGTTCGAACACACCGCCTGCGCGCCGTCCTCCGAGGCGAAGGACCAGCGGTACAGTTCCTCGCCGCTGACCCAGTTGGCGATCCGCAGCGGCTCGACCGCGCAGGAGAAGGCCAGGTGCGAGAACTCGGGAACGAGGATGAAACAGAAATGTTGCGGGCGGGTCATGCGCTCAGTCTATCACGGGCGGTCAGACTGATTGTGTACAAGTTGCATTTTATCGGGCAAGAGCAGGGGCGACATCCTGGGTGTCGCGATTCGACCAAAGCGAAGGTTGGGGATGAAAGACGACACGAAAAGCCGCAAGGCGGCGCTGGCCGCGCATCTGAAGGCGGCGGTGATGACGCTGAAACTGCGCCCTGGCGATGATCTGGACGAGGCGCAGCTGTCCGAGGCGTTCGGCCTGTCGCGCACGCCACTGCGCGAAGTGTTCCGGCATCTGGCCGGGCTGGGCTATCTTGAACTGCGTGAAAACCGGGGCGCGCGGGTGTCGCAGATGTCCTATGCCACGCTGCGCGATTTCTTCCTGGTGGCGCCGATGATCTATGGCGCGGTGCTGCGGCTGGCGGCGCAGAACGCGACAGGTGACCAGATCGATTGGTTGAAGGCGGCGCAGGCGGCGTTTCGGGAAACGTTGCGGGCGAGCTCGGCCGAAGATCGCGCGCTGGCCAACAACCAGTTCCACGAGATCACCGGCGAGATGGCGGCGAATGTCTACCTGCTGCCGTCGTTTCAGCGGCTGCTGATCGACCATGCGCGCATCGGCATGACCTTCTACCGCCCGGGTCAAGACGGGATGGGTGAAAGCCTCGATCTGGCCTGCGCCCAGCATGACGCCATCATCGCCGCGATCGAGGCGCGCGACGAGGCGGCGGCGGGGCAGCTGGCGGCCGATCACTGGGCGCTGTCGCGCGATCAGATCGAGCTGTTCGTGACGCCGGCCGGTCTGGACCTTCCGCTGGGCTTGGTCGAGCGCGGATAGAAAAACGGCCGCCCTAGGGCGGCCGTCGTGTTCAGGGTCAGGCCGGTTCAGCCCAGTTGCACCAGCGCGTGCCGCTTCTTGCCCGCGCTCAGCTTGATGGGCGAGGAAAGGGCCGCTGCGTCGATCATCAGCCCGGCATCGGTCAGCGGTGCGTCGTCCAGACGGGCGCCGTTTTCGGAAATCAAGCGCTTGGCCTCCTTGCCCGATTTCGCCAGGCCCGACTTCACGATCAGCTGCACGACCGAGATGCCGTCGCCCAGATCCTCGGCTGTCAGGGTCAGGGTGGGCAGGTCGCCGCCCACGCCGCCCTTTTCGAACACCTCGCGCGCGGTGGCCTCGGCCTTGGCCGCGGCCTCGGAACCGTGCAGCAGGGTCGTGACCTCGTTGGCCAGACGGATCTTGGCCTCGTTGATTTCGGACCCCTGCAGCGCGCCCATGCGGTCGCATTCGTCCACCGGAAGTTCGGTGAAGATCTTCAGGAAGCGGCCCACGTCGGCGTCAGTAGTGTTGCGCCAGAACTGCCAGAACTCGTAAGGCGACAGCATGTCGCCGTTCAGCCAGATGGCGCCGCCCTGGCTTTTGCCCATCTTGCGCCCGTCGCTGGTGGTCAGCAGGGGCGTGGTCAGGCCATAGATCTCATGATCCAGCACTCGGCGCGTCAGGTCGATGCCGTTGACGATGTTGCCCCACTGGTCAGATCCACCCATCTGCAGGATGCAGCTGTAACGACGGTTCAGTTCCAGAAAGTCATAGGCCTGCAGGATCATGTAGTTGAACTCGAGGAACGACAGGGATTGTTCCCGGTCCAGCCGCGATTTCACCGATTCAAAGGACAGCATCCGGTTGACCGAAAAATGGCGCCCGATGTCCCGCAGGAAATCGAGATAGTTCAGATCGTCCAGCCATTCGGCATTGTTCAGCATCAGCGCGCCGGTGTCGCTGTCGTCATAGGACAGGTACTTGTCGAACACCTTCTGCATGCCGGCGATGTTGGCGTCGATCTGCTCGGGGCCCAGCAAGGGGCGTTCGTCCGAGCGGAACGAGGGATCGCCCACCTTGGTGGTGCCGCCCCCCATCAGGGTGATCGGCTTGTGCCCCAGCTTCTGGAACCAGCGCAGCACCATGATGTTCATCAGATGCCCGACATGCAGGGACTGGGCGGTGGCGTCATACCCGATATAGGCTGTCTGCACCCCGCTTGTCAGAGCATCGTCAAGGCCCTGATAATCGGTGCAATCGGCCAGAAAGCCGCGCTCGATCATCGTGGCGATGAAATCCGATTTGGGGTGATACGTCATGTCTTGCCTCGGGGTTGAATTGCGGGGCACGTTATAGGCGGCGAACGAGGGAAGGAAAAGGCCATGAATAAGGCCCGAGGCAAAGTTGGGGCAGTGCGGGCACTGGGGGCCATGTCGGGCACCTCGCTCGATGGGGTCGATGCGGCGGTGGTGGAAACCGACGGGCGGCAGATCCTGCGGTTCGGCGACAGTGCCTACCGGCCCTATACCGAGGACGAGCGCAAGCTGCTGCGCGCCGCGCTTGGCAAATGGAGCGGACCCGAGGTGCACGCCGCCGAAGATCTGGTGACCCGCGCCCATGCCGAGCTGCTGTCGGAATTCGAGGACGTGGAACTGATCGGCTTTCACGGCCAGACCCTTGCGCATGAGCCGCGCGGCAAGGGCACGTTGCAGGTAGGCGATGGCGAGGGGCTGGCGGTTGCGCTGGGTGTGCCCGTGGTCTGGGATTTCCGCAGTGATGACGTGGCCATGGGCGGCGAGGGCGCGCCGCTGGCGCCGTTTTTCCACTTTGCCTGCGCCAAGTATGTCGGGGCCACGGCGCCCTTGTGCTTTCTGAACCTGGGCGGTGTCGGCAACCTGACCTATGTGGACCCGTCCTTTGACGGACCCGAGGCGCCAGGTGCGCTGTTGGCCTTTGACACCGGCCCGGCCAATGCGCCGATCGACGACCTGGTGCAGGCGCGTCTGGGCCTGCCGATGGACCGCGACGGCGCGCTGGCCCGGCAGGGAACGGTCGAGACCGGAGCGCTGGAGCTGTTTCTGGCCGAGCCGTATTTCAACCGTCTGCCGCCCAAATCGCTGGACCGCAACGATTTCGCCGAAATGATCGGCCTGGTGAAGGAATTGAGTGACGCCGACGCCGTCGCCACCCTGACTGGCATGAGCGCCGCCGGGGTGGTGCAGGGGATGGAGCATTGCCCCAAACCGACCGCGCGGGTGCTGGTCACCGGCGGCGGGCGCAGGAACCCGGTCTTGATGGAGATGCTGCGCGTGGCGATGGACTGCCCGGTCGATCCGGTCGAGGCCGTAGGTCTGGATGGCGACATGCTTGAGGCGCAGGCCTTTGCCTATCTGGCGGTGCGCGTGGCGCGGGGGATGCCGACCTCTTGCCCCGGCACCACCGGTGTCAAGGCGTTGGTCGGCGGGGGCACGGTCAGCCGGGTGTCGCCGGGCGCACCGCGCTGAAACGCGGCGAAAAATGATCCTGCCAAGGCGCTCGGGCGTAATTGTAGCAGTAGCCACAACAATGCCGGAGATGAAGATGATCGGTTCCCTTGTCAAAAATGCGGCCGGTTGTGCCGCCGCGTTCATGCTCGCAGTGCCTGCCATGGCCGACGTGCAGGTTGAGTTCGTCGAGGGAGCGCCAAAGGACCGCTTCGTTCTTCGCAACGCCAGCGATTGCAGCCTGTCTGCTGCAACGGTGCGTCTGGATTTGTCCTCGTCGCAGGGCGGGCTGATCTTTGATGTCACCGGTGCGGGGGCAGGGGTTGAAGTATTTCAGCCCTTTGAAATGGTTTCGGGGTCCGAGTTTCTGAACGGGTTGCCTCAGGTTCAGGACGGGCAGTCAATGGTCGATCTGGACATCCGTGCCATGCCGCCCGGTGCGGAAATCGCCTTTACGATCGACGTGGATGACACGGGCGGCGGACGCGAGATCACCGTGTCGGGGGCCGAGATTCAGGGCGCGACGGTCTCTCTGGAAGGCGCGCAAAACCCGCCGCGTGGCGTCTTTTCCTCGGCGGCCCGCGCGGCTATACCGGTAGGGACCTGCTGAGCGGCAGTGCACCTGCGGATGGAACCGGCATGACCAAGACCCTGACACGTATCGCATTTCTGGTTCTGGTAATGGGAGGCGGCATACTGATAGGCACTCTGACGGGGCCGGGGGAGTGGTATGCAAACCTGAACAAACCGGTCTTCAACCCGCCGGGCTGGGTGTTCGGCCCGGTCTGGACGGTTCTGTACGTGCTGATCGCGATGGCGGGATGGCGGCAGTTCGAACGCGACCGGGGATCGCCCGCGATGCGCCTGTGGTGGGCGCAGCTGGGCCTGAACTTCTTGTGGTCGCCCGCATTCTTCGTGCTGCACCAGCCTTGGCTGGCATTGGTAGTGATCCTGGCGCTGCTGGTGGTGATTGTTCTGTTCATCAAACACGTCCGCCCGGTGGATCGCGTTTCGGCATGGGCGTTCGTGCCCTATTTGGCATGGGTGGCGTTTGCGACTGTTCTGAACCTGTCGATCGCGGTCCTTAACTGACGCCAGCGGTGGTCAGAGCATCCACTCGACCGGCAGCCACCTGACGACGGCGGCAAGGCCGCGCTGGAACCGAGAGGTGTTCGGGTCGGTCTCAAAGGTCGTGGTCGTCCCGTCCTTGGTCTGCTGAACCCAGACCAGCCCACCGTCATCGTCCATCTCGACGCGATAGGCAAATTCCGGCTTGTCCAGTTGCCGGGCAAGATCTGTCGCGATCGTGGGGCTCTCGATCAGCAGGCCCATCTCGGTGTTCAGCCGGGCCGAACGCGGGTCCAGATTGTATGAGCCGATGAAGATCCTTTTGCCATCCGAGCCAAACACCTTTGCATGCAGGCCCGACGCGGAACCTGCAAGAATCTCGGGCAGGCTGCGTTCCTTGTGCTCGTCGCGCAACGCGCGCAGCTCCAGCAACTGAACCCCGCTTGCCAGCAGGTCGTCGCGATAGGCCATGTAAGCGGCATGAACCGGCATCACATCGGTCGCATCCAGTGAATTGGTCAGGACCCGGACTTTGACCCCGGATGACGCCAACCGCTCAAGCAACTCGGCCCCGCGGGGACCGGGAATGAAATAGGCCGAGACCAGATCGAGCGATATCTCAGAGCTTTCGGCAAAGGCGATGAGACGCTCGACCATGAGGTTCTCGTCCTCCACCTGGCCAAGCCCCTTGGCCGGGTCATCGACAAAAAGTTCGACCGCGCTCCATTCGAACGGCAGATCGCGGGCGGCGATGCGGTCGGCCAGTTCATTGTCGCGGATCGCCTTTTGGTATCCGGCCCCGGCCGCGGTCTGACGCGCGGCCTCGGCCAGCGCTTTCAGGCTTGGGTCGGTTGCATCGGGCAGGAACAACGCGGCATCATAGGCCGAGCCGCTGTTCCAAAAGGCATCGAACGACTCGGCTACCTCGTCCACGATCGGACCGATCGCGATGGTATCGACATCCAGATAGTGCGTCCCGGCCCCATAGTCGAAGTAGATGTCGCCGATGTTTCGGCCCCCGACAATCGTGGCCACGCCGTCCACCGTCATGGACTTGTTGTGCATGCGACGGTTCAACCTTCCGAAATCGAACAGATAGGACAGCAGCTTGGGATTGCGCAACGTGAACGGGTTGAAAATGCGGACATGGGCCGTTGGCATGGCATCCAGTTCAGCCAGAAGCGGGTCCAGCCCCGAGATGCCGTTGTCATCGACCAGGAGGCGCACGCGCACGCCTCGCTCCGCCGCCGCACGCAATTCGTCCAGCAGCATCAGGCCAGTCACGTCATCCTGCCAGATATAGTATTGGGCATCGATGGACGAGACCGCCTCACGCGCGAGAATGGCGCGTGCGGCAAATGCGGTATGCCCCTGACCGAGGGGGCGGACGCCATCCAGCCCGGGATTGCGCTGCATCGCCGGCTCGATGGCTTGGCCCAGCGGACCAGTCCAATCCGCGGGTTGGCTGTATGTCCGCTCCGAGAAATTGGTCTTGGGTAGCGGAAAGGCCAGTCGCAGCCCAAGCACGCCCAGGCCGAGGATCACGGCCACGGTCACCAAAGTCTTGATCAGCCGCATCGCGCCCTCATCTATGCCCAATCATTCACAAGCGAACCTTGCCGCATCGGGCAGGGCAAGTTCAAGCATGGTTCAGCAAGGACTGAAGGTTTAGCCTCTGGGAATGTCGAACTCCGGAGGCGCCAGTTCGAACCCGTCGAACTGGAACCCCGGCGAGACGGTACAGCTGACCAATGTGTAGTCCCCGGTGCTGCGGGCGGCCTGCCAATGCCCGGCGGGTACGATGACCTGAGGCGTACCTTCGCTCAGGTCAGGGGACAGCATGTGATCGCTTGCAGGCCCGGTATCGGTTTCGCTGATCGACAGGATCAGCGGCGCGCCGGCGTGAAACAGCCAGATCTCGGTCGCATCGACCCGGTGCCAGTGGCTGGCCTCGCCCTGTTTCAGCAGGAAATAGATGCAGGTCGCGGTGGGGCGGCCGTTGTTGTCCGCGCGCCAGGTCTCGGCATACCAGCCGCCTTCGGGGTGGGGCTGCAGTTGCAGGTGGTCGATGATCTGGTCGGCGGTCATGGCGAGCCTTTCACGGCGATGGGATTTGGTGCTGGCAATACTGCGCACAGATCATATGTTTGCGCCATGACCCTGACGATCCCCTTCGACAATTCCTATGCCCGGCTGCCCGGCGCCTTTTATGCGCGCCAGTCGCCCGAACCCGTGCGCGCGCCACGGCTGTTGGCTTTCAATGATGATCTGGCGCGGGTGCTGGGCATCTCGCCCGGCGACGCGCAGGACATGGCCGAGGTTTTTGCAGGCAATACCCTGCCTGACGGGGCCGAGCCGCTGGCGCAGCTGTATTCCGGCCACCAGTTCGGCAACTACAACCCGCAGCTGGGCGACGGGCGCGCGGTGCTGTTGGGCGAGGTGGTGGGCACGGACGGGATCCGCCGCGACATTCAGCTCAAGGGCTCGGGGCGCACGCCGTTTTCGCGGCAGGGCGACGGGCGGGCCTGGCTGGGGCCGGTTCTGCGCGAATATGTCTTGTCCGAGGCGATGCACGCGCTGGGTATTCCCACCACGCGGGCGCTGGCGGCGGTGGAAACCGGCGAGGTCGTGCTGCGCGAAGGCCCGATGCCCGGCGCGGTACTGACCCGCGTGGCGCAAAGCCATCTGCGGGTGGGTACGTTTCAGGTGTTCGCCGCACGCGGCCAGATCGCCGACCTGCAGCGGCTGACCGACTATGCCATCGCGCGCCACTACCCGGACGCCGTCGGGCCGATGGGCCTGCTGCGCGCCGTGCGTGACGCGCAGTCCGCGCTGATCGCGCAGTGGATGGCGGTGGGCTTCATCCACGGGGTGATGAACACCGACAACTGCGCCATCTCGGGCGAAACCATCGACTATGGCCCCTGCGCCTTCATGGACAGCTATCACCCCAACACCGTCTACAGCTCGATCGACCGGATGGGGCGCTATGCCTATTCTAACCAGCCCGAGATCGCAGTCTGGAACCTTGCACAGCTGGCGACGGCGCTGATCCAGCAGATCGAGGACAAGCAGGCCGCCGTGGAAGAGGCGACCGAGATCGTACATGCCATGCCCGATTTGATGCAGAAGCACTGGCTGCGCCGGTTCCGGGCCAAGATCGGCCTGACCACCGAGGAGGACGGCGACCTTGCGCTGATCTCGGACCTGCTGACGCGGATGGCGCAGAGTCAGGCCGATTTCACCAATACCTTCCGCGCGCTGGGCAGCGATGCGGCGCGGGACCAGTTCACCGATCCGGCGGCTTTCGACGGCTGGGCCGTGGGGTGGCGCGCGCGACTGACGCGCGAGGCGGACCCGGCCGCGGTGATGCACGCGGCCAACCCCGCCTTCATCCCGCGCAACCACCGGGTCGAACAGATGATCCAGGCCGCCGTTCAGGGCGACTATGCCCCGTTCCACCGGCTGAACGCAGTGCTGGCCCGGCCCTATGACGACCAGCCCGACGCCGCCGACTTGATGCGACCGCCCACGCAGGACGAGGTGGTGCATGCCACCTTTTGCGGCACCTGAGCGGGTTTCGGCAACTGTGCTGAACTATCGGCTTGCGTCCGGGCGCGATCCTGCGAATCCTGACGGGGTACAACCGTAGAAAACCGATGACCACTTTGCCCAAGCTGCGCCTTGCCAGCTACAACATCCAGAAATGCGTCGGACTGGACCTGCGACGCCAGCCGCAGCGCATCCTGCAGGTGCTGGACCGGCTGGGCGCCGATATCGTGGTGCTTCAAGAGGCCGACAAACGCCTGCCGCCGCGCCCGGCGGCGCTGCCGCATTTCATGCTGGACGAGGCCGGGTGGAAGATCGTCGATCTGGGCGGTGCGGGCAGTCTGGGCTGGCATGGCAACGCGGTGATCTGGCGGGGAGACCACATCCGGGTGCGCTGCGCCGCGCATCACGATCTGCCGGGGCTGGAGCCGCGCGGGGCGGTCCGGGTCGAGTTCGACACCCATATCGGGCCTTTGCGGGTGATGGGGATGCATCTGGGGCTGTTCTCGGCGTGGCGCCGTCAGCAGATCATCCACCTGCGGCAGGACGGCCGCGCGCTGGACCGGATGCCCACCGTCTGGGCAGGGGATTTCAACGAATGGTCACGCCAACCGATTCTTGACCGTCTGGCTCCCGACATGCGGTTCCTGCCGCCTGTGCCCAGCTTTCCCGCCGCGCAGCCTCTGGGCGCGCTGGACCGGATCGCGCTGGGCGGTGGGCTCGAGGCGCTGGCCCACGGCGTGCACGGGGAACGGCCCGCGCATATCGCCTCGGACCACCTGCCGGTCTGGGCCGATCTGCGGCTGGCGGGCTAAGGCGCAGCGGGCGCAAATCACAGTGGCGAAATCTGCGCGGACGTACTAAGACAGAAACCCGAACGGATTCTGGGGGATGACATGGCGGACACGATCATCGCGCGTTGCGAAGCCAAAGGCCTGCGCATGACCGGCCAGCGTCGAACCATCGCGCAGGTACTGCAGGACAGTGATGATCATCCCGATGTCGAGGAACTGTACGCACGCGCCTCGGCGCTGGATGCGGGCATTTCGATCGCAACCGTCTATCGCACCGTCAAACTTTTCGAAGAGGCCGGCATTCTCGAACGGCTGGAATTCGGCGACGGGCGTGCGCGCTATGAGGACGCCGAGCGCGACCACCACGATCACCTGATCGACATGAACTCGGGCGAGGTGATTGAATTCGTGGACCCCGAGATCGAAGCCCTGCAGGAAAAGATCGCCTCGAAGCTGGGCTATCGCCTGAAAGGTCATCGGTTGGAGTTGTACGGAGTTCCGCTGGACAAGGATTGATCCGGCCGGGACACATCACCAAAAGCGATTGGTCATCTAAAATCTATTCATGATTCCAAGCCCTCTTCGCGCTTGCCACGGCGGCGCGATCCGGGTCTTCTGCGTTGCGACGCGGCAATTAGGCCCTCCGAAATCAATAGGCAACGACATGAACAACGCGAACGGCATCCTGCTGGTCATCGGCGCTATGGCCGCCTTCACGCTTGAGGACATGTTCATCAAGCATCTGTCGGTCACCGTGCCGACTGGTCAGGTCATGATCGTGCTGGGGCTGTTCTGCGCGCTAGTCTTTGCCGCCATGGCCATCGTGACACGCAAACCGATCTTTGACTCGGCCGCTTGGCAACCGCTGCTCGTGATCCGCGCGTGCACCGAGGCGGTCGGGGCGCTGAGTTTTGTCACCGCCTTGTCCTTGGTCGACCTGTCGACCGTTGCGGCCGTGTTCCAGGCGATGCCGCTGGTGGTCACGATGGGGGCCGCTCTCTTCCTGCGCGAGCAGGTCGGCTGGCGCCGTTGGAGCGCAATCGGCGTTGGGTTCATCGGCGTTCTGATGATCATCCGCCCCGGTCTGGACGGGTTTCGGCCCGAGGCTCTGTTCGTGGTGGCCAGCGTCATCGCCATTGCCGCGCGGGACCTGATCACCCGCCGGCTGGACGCGCGCGTGGCCTCGGCCGTGGTGGCGTTGCAGGCCTATGCGGCGGTCGCCATTGCCGGCGGCGTGCTGATGCTGACCTCGGCGCAGCCTCTGGCGCCGCTGCAGATGGGGCAGATCGGACCCTATTTCGGTGCCGTTGGTTTTGGTGTTCTAGGCTATCTGGGGATCGTGACCGCAATGCGCGTGGGCGAGGCCTCGGCCCTGACGCCGTTCCGCTATACGCGGCTGCTGTTTTCGATCTTGGCAGGGATGTGGATGTTCGGCGAACGGCCGGACCTGATGACCATGATCGGCGCGTCGCTGATCATCGGGTCGGGCATGTACACGTTCATCCGCGAACGGCGCATCGCGCGGTCCATGGCCCCGGCGGTCTGCTGACCTGTTGGCGCAAACACGCCGCTGTTGGCGCTAAAGGCCAGAAAATATGCGTGTTAGCGATAACGGACCCGGTTTACTTTTCCCCGCGTGCTGGTATGAGGCATGCAACCGAACGCATTTTCAGGGACCGGTATCATGAGCACCATCATCGACATCCACGCACGCGAAATCCTGGACAGCCGGGGCAACCCCACCGTCGAGGTGGACGTGGTTCTGGAAGACGGCACCATGGGCCGGGCGGCCGTGCCTTCGGGCGCATCGACCGGCGCCTATGAGGCGGTTGAAAAGCGCGATGGCGACAAGTCCCGTTACATGGGCAAGGGCGTGCTTGAAGCCGTGGCCGCCGTGAATGGCGAGATCGCCGAAGAGCTGGTGGGCTTTGACGCGACCGAGCAGGTGGCGATCGACGCCGCGATGATCGAGCTGGACGGCACCCCCAACAAGGCCCGCCTGGGTGCGAACGCAATTCTGGGCGTCTCGCTGGCGGTGGCCAAGGCGGCCGCGGATTTCACCACCCAGCCGCTTTATCGCTACGTGGGTGGTACCTCGGCGCGCGTCCTGCCGGTGCCGATGATGAACATTATCAATGGCGGCGAACATGCCGACAACCCGATCGACATCCAGGAATTCATGATCATGCCCGTGGCCGCCAGCAGCATCCGCGAGGCGGTGCGCATGGGTTCGGAAGTGTTCCACACCCTGAAAAAGGAACTGTCGGCCGCCGGGCTGGCCACCGGTGTCGGCGACGAGGGCGGGTTTGCCCCCAACATCGCCTCGACCCGAGAGGCGCTGGATTTCATCCTCAAGTCGATCGAGAAGGCGGGCTACAAGCCGGGCGACGAGATCTATCTGGCGCTGGACTGCGCCGCGACCGAATATTTCAAGGATGGCAAATACGTTCTGGCGGGCGAGGGCAAGACGCTCAGCAGCGACGAGAACGTGGCCTATCTGGCAGCCCTGGTGAACGACTATCCGATCATTTCGATCGAGGATGGCATGTCCGAGGATGACTGGGACGGCTGGAAGGCGCTGACCGACGAGCTGGGCGGCAAGGTGCAGCTGGTGGGTGACGACCTGTTCGTGACCAACCCGGCGCGCCTGGCCGAGGGGATCGAGAAAGGCTGCGCCAACTCGATGCTGGTCAAGGTGAACCAGATCGGTTCGCTGACCGAAACGCTGCGCGCCGTGGATATGGCGCACCGGGCCGGCTACACCAACGTGATGAGCCACCGCTCGGGCGAGACCGAGGACGCCACCATCGCCGATCTGGCCGTGGCGACCAACTGCGGTCAGATCAAGACCGGCTCGCTGGCGCGGTCGGACCGGCTGGCCAAGTACAACCAGCTGATCCGCATCGAGGAATCGCTGGGCGAGGTCGCGGAATACGCGGGGCGTTCGATCCTTCGCAAGTAAGCCGCAAGCTGCTAGGCTGCCCCCGACATTGGCCGGGGGTCCTTTATGCTGAGTATCGTTGAACCAAAAACGCCGGACCAGTTTGATGCTGTCCGGCGTTTGTGTTGGGATTATCACGCCTATCTGCTGAGGCTGGATGAACGGTCGCGGCAGGTCGTGAACACGTTCTATCCACCCGAGAAATATGCGGCTGTTCTGTCCGCCATCGAGATCGAGCATATGCCGCCCAAGGGCGGGACCCGGCTGGCGATGCTGGACGGGCAGGCGGTGGGCTGCGGGATGTTCCAGACGATCGGTCCGGGTATCGCCGAGATCAAGCGCGTGTTCGTGACCGATGACGCTCGGGGCACTGGTGCGGGGTGTGCGATCATGCAGGCGCTGATCGCTCAGTGCCGCAAAGACGGGTTTGAGTTGATCCGGATGGACACCGGGAAACCGCTGGAAGCGGCGACTCGGCTGTATCTGTCTCTGGGGTTCAAGCTGCGCGATGCCTATTCGGATATACCCGAAATCGCCGAGGGTCAGCTGTTATTCTTCGAAATGTCGCTGACGGGTGACCCCGCTGAACCCAATGGAATTGCAGGGTAATCTCCCTTTAACCCGGAGTTCGGGGCAGGCAGGGAGAAAAAATGCAAACATAAATGTGATTATGTGTGAACTTGTTCCTACAAGTGCGACGTTGTCGGGCGTAGTTTGACGGTACAGCAGAAAAGGAGAACGTGATGTCCGCTTCAAGAATCCTTCTCGTTATTTCCGTGCTTTCCGTCGGGGTTCTGGCGGCCTGCGCAGGTCCTGACACTTACCCGATCACCGGCGAGCCGGTGTCGCAGAACGATCCGGTGCAAGAAATGTACTACAATCCCGGGCTGATCTTCCGCGGTGAATCACGCTAGAGCTTTTTGCTCATCAACATGTAACGGTCGCGCGGTTTGAAACCGGTCCGAAGGTAGAGTTTCTGCGCGGCCTCGTTGGTTCGATCCACTTCCAGATGCAGGGTCGTCAGGCCGGCCCCGGCCAGTGCTTTGGGCAAGTCCAATAGAACCTCGGTGGCAATTCCGCGGCCGCGAATGGCCGGCCGGATGTAGATTTCGTCCACGAACCCGTCCATCCCCCCGAACTCGACCGACCAACCAAAGGTCAGTATGATATAACCCAGCGGCGCGCGCGACGGGCCGATCAGATAGATACAGCCGTGCGGGATGCCTTCCAGCAGAGGCATCAGCGCATCGCGCCTTTGGTCGGGGTCCTGCTGGATCCCGGCCTCAGCGTGAAAGGCGGCGACCAGGCCCATCAGGCGATCAAGGTCCTCGGGGCGGGCAAGGCGCAGAGCGGCGCTCATAGCCGCGCCAGCCGTTCGGTCAGCAGGGCAAAGAACCCGTCGGCATCCACGTCGCCGATGAACAGCGCGTTGGGCGTGCGGTCGGTGACGCCCCACCAGTCGGCGACGGTCATGCCGAGCGTAAGGTCCGACTGGGTCTCGATTTCCACGTTCACATGGCGGCCCGAGAACAGCTCGGGCCGGATCAGATAAGCGGTCACGCAGGGATCGTGCAGGGGCGCACCTTCGCTGCCGTATTTTTCCTTGTCGAAACGTTCAAAGAAATCGGTCATTTCGGCGACAGCAATGCCGACCTTGGCGCCAAGGGCCCGGAACGCGTCATTGCGCGGTTTGGTGACCAGCGCCTTGTGCGTCACATCCAGTGGCATCACCACGATCGGAACGCCGGATTTGAACACGATATCAGCGGCCTCGGGGTCGACATGGATGTTGAATTCAGCGGTGGGTGTGATGTTTCCGACTTCGAAGTAAGCGCCCCCCATCAGCACGATTTCCTGTATGCGTTCAACAATGTCGGGCGCCTTTTGAAAGGCCGTGGCGATGTTTGTCAGCGGCCCCAGCGGGCAGAGTGTTACGGTGCCGGGATCCTGCGCGCGCAGAGTGTCGATGATGAAATCGACGCCATGCCCCTCGGCCAACGGCATCTGCGGGTCAGGCAGTACGGGGCCGTCCAGCCCGGTCTTGCCATGCACGTGCTCGGCGGTGATCAGCGGGCGTTTCAGCGGTCGATCGCAGCCCGCATGGACCGGAATATCGGTGCGACCGGCCAGTTCGCAGACGATGCGCGCATTCTTGGCCGTCAGTTCCAGCGGCACGTTGCCGGCGACGGCGGTGATGCCCAGCACCTCGATTTCGTCGGGGCTGGCCAGCGCCAGCAGGATGGCGACGGCGTCGTCCTGTCCGGGGTCGGTGTCGATGATGATCTTGCGCGCGGTCATGGGGCCTCCGGGGTCTTGAAGGGCGGAGACTGGCAATCCGCGCGCCGCTTGTCCAGCGGTTTCAGGCCCCTGTTCCGGTGGCCACCGGCGGGAGTTTGCCATTTGCCCGGTGTTCTTCGGTTTTCACCGCGTCCCACAGGGCGTCCATCTCCTCCAGCGTGCTGTCCGAAGGGGTCTTGCCACGCGCGGTCAGACGGGCCTCGACCTGCTCGAAGCGGCGGGTGAACTTGGCGTTGGCGCGGCGCAGCGCGGCCTCGGGCTCGATACCCAGATGGCGGCCGAGGTTGACGATCACGAACAGCAGGTCGCCAAATTCATCCTCAAGCGCGTCGGCGTCCCTCTGGTCGCGCGCCTCTGCCAGTTCGGCGGCCTCTTCTGTGATTTTGGCCAGCACATGGCTGACATCGGGCCAGTCGAAACCCACCCGCGCGGCGCGTTTCTGCAGCTTGTAGGCGCGCAGCAGGGCGGGCAGGTTCGCGGCCACGCCGTCCAGCGCACCTTTCTGCTCTTTGCCGGCGCGCTCGGCGGCCTTGATCGCCTCCCAGTCGCGGGTCTGTTGTTCGGCAGACTTGTCGCGGGATTCGTCGCCGAAGACATGCGGGTGGCGGGCCACCATCTTGTCGGACATGGTGCGCACCACGTCCTGAAAGGTGAAATGCCCGGCCTCTTCGGCCATCTGCGCGTGAAAGACCGACTGGAACAGCAGGTCGCCCAGCTCGCCCTTGAGCTCGTCCCAGGCCTGCCGTTCGATGGCGTCGGCGACCTCGTAGGCCTCTTCGATCGTGTAGGGGGCGATGGTGGCGAAATCCTGTTCGATGTCCCACGGGCAGCCGGTGTCCGGGTCACGCAGGCGGCGCATGATTTCCAGCAGCCGCTCGATTCCGGCGTCAGTATCGTGGATCAGTGGATTTTCAGCCATTGCGAAGCCCCTTGTTCCGGTGTCAGATGCATCCATCCCGCAGCTTGGATCAGGAGTCCACCCCCGATGCCCGTCGTCAACCGAATTGCCGATTACGCCGCCGACATGGCCGAATGGCGCCAGCACCTGCACACGATCCCGGAACTGGAGTTGGACTGCCATCAGACCGCCGCCTTCGTGGCCGAACGGCTGCGCGAATTCGGCGTGGACGAGCTGCACGAAGGGATCGCCCAGACCGGGATCGTGGCGATCATCAACGGGCAGGGCGACGGTCCCACGATCGGGCTGCGCGCCGACATGGATGCGCTGCCGATCGCTGAGGAAACGGGTGTGGACTATGCCTCGAAGACTCCCGGCATGATGCATGCCTGCGGGCATGACGGGCACACGACCATGCTGCTGGGCGCGGCGCGGTATCTGGCCGAGACGCGGAATTTCCGGGGCCGCGTGGCGTTGCTGTTCCAGCCCGCCGAGGAAGAGGGCGGCGGCGCCGATATCATGGTCAAAGAGGGTGTGATGGACCGGTTCGACATCGCTCAGGTCTATGCGCTGCACAATGCGCCGGGCTTTGCCGAGGGTGCTTTCTATACTACGCCCGGGCCGATCATGGCGGCGGTCGACACGTTCGACATCCACATTCAGGGCGTCGGTGGCCATGGCGCCATGCCGCACGAGACGCGCGACCCGGTCATGGCCGCCTGCGGAATCGCACAAGCGATCCAGACCATCGTCAGCCGCAACCATTATGCGCTGGACGACCTGGTGATCTCGGTCACCCAGATCCACACCGGGACCGTGAACAACGTGATCCCCGACACCGCCTATCTGAACGGCACCGTCCGCACCTTCGATCCGGCGGTGCAGCAGATGGTGATGACCCGCCTTGAGGAAATCGTGCAGGGGCAGGCGGCGTCCTACGGCGTTACGGCGACATTGGATTATGTCGTCGGCTATCCGGCCACGGTCAACGATGCGGACAAGACCGGTTTCGCCGCCGAGGTGGCGCGCGAAGTGGCAGGCGCCGATCGGGTGATCGCAAATTCGGGCCGCGAGATGGGGGCCGAGGACTTCTCGTACATGCTGCAGGAACGCCCGGGCGCCTATCTGTTCCTTGGGCAGGGCGACGGTCCGGGGCTGCATCACCCGAAATACAATTTCAACGACGAGGTCGCACCGGTGGGTGCCTCGTTCTTTGCGCGCATCGTCGAAAAGGCGCAGCCGTTGACCTGACGGTCCGGACAATACAGGGAGGAAACGGGCCACAATGGCATTGGAAGACGCAAAAAATCAGGTCGATGAGGCCTTTACCAACCCCGACCTGAAGGGGTTGAGTTATGAAAACACCTTTGGCGGGGCCACATCCTTTCTACGGCGGCTCTACACCAAGAACCTGAAAGGCGTGGATATCGCCGTGACCGGCGTGCCGTTTGATCAGGCGGTAACCAATCGCCCCGGCACCCGTCTGGGCCCGCGCGCGATCCGCGAGGCCAGCGCCCTGCAATCGCCCGATGCGCCCTATGGCTGGCCCTTCGATGCGCTCAGCGAGCTGGCGATCATCGACTATGGCGACATGGCCTATGACTATGCCAACATCCCGGCCTTTCCCGACACGCTGACCGACCATATCCGCACCATTCTGGCGGCGGATGTGGCTTCGGTCACGCTGGGGGGCGACCACTATATCAGCTTTCCCATTCTCAAGGCCTATGCCGAGAAATACGGCCCGATGTCCCTGTTGCAGTTCGACGCCCATACCGACACCTGGGCCGATGACGACATGAGCCGGGTGGACCACGGCACCATGTTCTACAAGGCGGTGAAGTCGGGAATCGTGGACCCGAAACGCTCGGTCCAGGTGGGGATCCGCACCACCAACGAGGACACGCTGGGCGTCAACATCATCGACGCGCGCGAGGTCTATGAATCCGGCCCCGCCGCCGTGGCGCAGAAGATCAAGGGCATCCTGGGCGACAGTCCGGTCTATCTGAGCTTTGACATCGACGGGCTGGACCCGGCCTTTGCCCCCGGCACCGGAACCCCGGTCTGGGGTGGGCTCAGCTCGATCCAGGCGCAGATCATCCTGCGTGACATCGCCGGGATCAACATCAAGGGCGGCGACGTGGTCGAGGTGTCTCCGCCGTTTGACACGTCGGGGGCCACGGCGATCGCGGGGGCGCATGTGGCGACCCAGATCATCTGCCTGCTGGGATGGACCAAGCTGGCGAAAGACGGGCGGCTTTAACCATTGGTTAGCCATGGTTTTGCTATGGCCGGTATCAGGTGAACCAACGGGACAGGGGGCGCGCACGCCATGAGCCAATTCAACCAACCCATCAGCGGCAATGATCTGGCGCGGTTTTCGGGGCCGAACACCTTCATGCGGTTGCCCGCGGCCGATACGCTGGCGGGGCTGGACGTGGCGGTGCTGGGCGTGCCGATGGATATCGGAACCTCATGGCGGTCGGGCACCCGGTTCGGCCCCAAGCAGATCCGCGCCGAAAGCGCGATGATCCGGCCCTACAACATGGCTACCTTCGCCGCGCCTTTCGACAGCCTCCAGATCGCCGATATCGGAGATCTGGCGATCAACACCTTCTCGCTGGCCGACAGCCTTCGGATCATCAAGGAAAGCTATGACGCGATCCTGGCGCAGGGCGTGATCCCGGTGGCGATGGGGGGCGATCATTCGATCACCCTGCCGATTCTGCGGGCCGTTGCCGCAAAACATGGGCCTGTTGCCCTGGTGCATGTGGACGCCCATGCCGACGTCAATGACGAGATGTTCGGTGAGCGTGAGACCCACGGAACCGTCTTCCGCCGCGCGTATGAAGAGGGGCTGATCGTGCCCGACAGGACCTTTCAGGTCGGTATCCGCGGCTCGGGCTATGCGGCCAGCGATTTCACCGAGGCAAAGGGCTGGGGGTTCCGGCAGTTTCCTGCGTGGGAGTTGTGGCAACAGAACCTGACCCAGATCGGGGCGTTGATCCGCAAGGAAATCGGCAAGCATCCGGTTTATGTCACCTACGACATCGACAGCCTGGACCCGGCCTATGCCCCCGGCACCGGCACGCCCGAGATCGGAGGGCTGACCACGCCGCAGGCGCTGCAGCTGATCCACGCGCTTGGGGGCATGAACGTGGTGGGCTGCGACCTGGTCGAGGTCTCTCCACCCTATGATCCGTCGGGCAACACCGCGTTGACGGCAGCAAACCTGCTGTTCGAGCTGCTGTGCATCCTGCCCGGTGTGACGTCACGGTAAGCGGGGCCGGCAGGCCTTGCCCCGTACCGGCGGGCGGCTAGGGTTCTGTCGGAAGGTCTGATTGGAATGAAACGCATGGTTGTTTGGTTGGTTGTCGCCGCGGTTGTCGGGCTTGGCCTCTTTGTGCGGCTGGCACCGTCCGATCCCGCGCGCTGGCATGTGCAGGTCGTGGCCGAGGCAGATCGTGACCTGCCCGGAGGCGTGATCCGCGTGTTGCAGACCGGACCGGACGGCCTCGCGCGGCTGGACCAAGTGGCGCGGGCGACGCCGCGCACGACGGTGCTGGCCGGATCGGTGGATGAGGGCCTGATCACCTATGTCTCCCGCAGCCGGGTGTTCGGCTTTCCCGACTACACCACCGCCCAGCAGGACGGCGACACGCTGCGCATCTTCGGGCGGTTACGATTTGGCCGACGGGATTTCGACGTCAACCGTACCCGGGTCGACGGTTGGCTGGCGGCTCTGCAGTCCTGAAGACAGGCACCCCTCGGACACCTCGCGCCACATCGGCACGTTCAGCGACATCTGGCACTGAGCCATGAACATGCGGCCATCGACCTGCAGGCAGACCATCTCGCCCAGTTCGACGCGGCTGCCGGATGTGTCGGTGCAATAGCAATCCTGCACTTTGCCACCGGGGCCGATGACATCGGCCAGACCGGGCGTTGCGCAGACAATCAACAGGGCAATGATCCGTTTCATGCGCATAGCTTAGCACAAGCCGGGGCCTTGACCAAAGCCGTCGGATGATAGACACCGCCCCAATGATCCCCGAAGAACGTCTTGAACAGATCACTCAGCGATTCCAGTACCTCGAAGCGGCCATGTCCGATGGCGCCTCGGGCGGGGATATCGCGGCTTTGGCCAAGGAATATTCCGACCTCAAGCCGGTGGTCGAACAGATCGCAGCCTGGCGTCAGCTGCGGGCCGATCTGGCCGAGGCCGAGGCGATGCTGGGCGACCCCGACATGAAAGAGCTGGCCGAGGAGGAGATCCCGCAGCTCAAGGCGCGCATCCCCGAGGTCGAGCATGCGCTGCAACTGGCGCTGCTGCCCAAGGACGCGGCCGATGCGCGGCCGGCGATGCTGGAGATCCGCCCCGGCACCGGCGGCGACGAGGCGGCTTTGTTCGCGGGCGACCTGCTGCGGATGTATCAGCGCTATGCCGAGGCGCGCGGCTGGCAGCTAGAGATCATCGAAGAACAGCAGACCGAACTGGGTGGTATCAAGGAAGTGGTGGCCCATATCAAGGGCGACAACGTTTTTGCCCGGCTGAAATACGAATCCGGCGTGCACCGCGTTCAACGCGTGCCCGAAACCGAAAGCGGTGGGCGCATCCACACCTCGGCGGCGACCGTGGCGGTTCTGCCCGAGGCCGAGGACGTGGACATCCAGATCGACCCCAATGACCTGCGTATCGACACGATGCGAAGCTCGGGCGCAGGCGGACAGCATGTGAACACCACCGACTCGGCGGTGCGGATCACGCACCTGCCCACGGGAATCGTGGTGACCAGTTCCGAGAAGTCGCAGCACCGCAACCGCGAGATCGCGATGCAGGTGCTCAAGACGCGTCTCTATGACCTCGAACGTCAGCGGATCGACAGCGAACGCTCGGCCGACCGGGCCAGCCAGGTGGGGTCGGGCGACCGCTCCGAGCGCATCCGTACCTATAATTTCCCGCAGGGCCGGATGACCGATCACCGGATCAACCTGACGCTCTACAAACTCGACCAGATCATGCAGGGCGATCTGGACGAGGTGATCGACGCGCTGACCGCCGATGATCAGGCGCGCCTGTTGGCGGAGATGGCGCAATGATCGCGGCGCTGACAGCGGCACAGGCCATGGTGGCCGCCACCGCGCGCCTGCGGGCCGCAGGTGTGGACGACCCGGCGCGGGACGCTAGGGTCCTGCTGGCCCATGCCGCCCGGATCGAGGCCAGCCGCGTGACCCTGATCGCTCCCGAAGAGCTCTCGCCCGAGATCGCCGAACGCTATGAGCAACTGGTGTCGCTGCGCGCGATCCGGGTTCCGGTTTCCCATCTGCTGGGTGAGCGCGAGTTTTACGGCCGACGCTTCCGCGTCAGCCGCGACGTGCTGGACCCGCGCCCCGAAACCGAGGCGCTGATCGAAGCGGCCCTGAGCCAGCCGTTTGACCGCGTGCTGGACCTGGGCGTCGGCTCGGGCTGCATCCTGATCACCTTGCTGGCGGAACGCACCAGCGCAACCGGGCTGGGCGTCGATCTGAGCGAGGCCGCCTGTCTGCAGGCCAGCGCCAATGCGGTGGCCCATGGGGTGCAGGATCGGGCAGAGATCCAGCGCTCGGACTGGTTTGAGAACATTGGCGGGTATTTCGACCTGATCGTTTCCAATCCGCCCTATATCGCGCTGGATGAGATGGATGGCCTGTCGCCCGAAGTACGCGAGCACGAGCCGCGTCTGGCTTTGACGGATGAAGCGGACGGGCTGGACGCCTATCGTCGGATTGCGGCCGGCGCCCCGGACCACCTTGTTCCCGGCGGACGACTTCTGGTGGAAATCGGCCCGACACAGGCGCAGGTGGTCAGCGCGTTGTTCGACGCGGCGGGGCTGGCGGATATCCGTGTCGTTCCTGATCTGGACGGGCGGGATCGGGTGGTAAGCGCTAGAATGCCGGGCTAGCCGCGGATTCTGAGGCCGATTTACGCCGGTCGGGGTAAAAAACCCGGCATTTGGTGTATTAACCCCTTGTCTGCGCCGTCAGGACATGCTTACTCAGAGTAGTCAGCGCGGTTGACGCCCCTTCGGCGCACCCCTGACGCCAAGCCCAAAAAAGTCGACATCCCGTGACGGCACAGGCCACAGAGCAGCGCAGAATACGGGTGGATCGACAGTGCAAGACAAGGCTGACGTACAGTAAGATGAGATCCTCCAAATCCCGCTCGCGGGCAAAGAACAACCGCAATCGTCCCTCTGGTGGAAACGTCGTTAACCGGGTTTTCGACAGCTCGGGGCCCGAGGGCAAGGTGCGCGGCACGCCGCAGCAGATCATTGACAAGTACAACCAGCTGGCGCGCGATGCACAGCTGGCCAATGACCGCGTCGCTGCCGAAAACTTTCAGCAACATGCCGAGCATTACCTGCGCCTGCTGAGCGAGGCGCAACGCGAAATGGAAGCGCGTCGGGAAGAGCAGGAACGCCAGAACCGCGAGCGTCAGGCCGAGCGCGATCGGGAGCGGGCGGAACGGCAGGAACGTGAAGCCGCACGCCAAGCGGACCCGGCCGAGGCTCCGCAGCCGGACATCGTTGATCTGAACGCCGATTCGGATACTCCTGAATCCGGGCTTGTCGAGACGCCCGAAAGCGCGGGCGCCAAGGCCGAAGCGGCCGAGCGCAAGGACAAACCTGCCCGGAGACCGCGCGCACGCAAGCCTAAGGCCGTAGAAGAGCAGGCCCCCCAAGGCGGCGGTGATGCACCAGAGGCTGCCGAATAAGCCATAGCGGTTGCGCACAGAGTTCAAAGGCCCCGGTCAGAGATGTCCGGGGCCGTTTTCGTTCGGGATCAGGTTTTCTGCAGTTCCCGTGCCAGCGCACAGAAGGCCTCGAGCGAGACCTGCTCGGCGCGTTCGGTGGGTTTTATGCCGGCGGCTGTCAGACGGTCTTCGATATCGGGGGCCAACCCCTTGAGCGCTGCGCGCAGCATCTTTCGGCGCTGATTGAACGCAGCGGCCACGACGCGGGACAGGGTGTCGGCATCCGCCGGAAAGCGGGGTTCGGGCCGGGCGGTCAGGTGGACCACGGCGCTGCTGACTTTGGGCGGCGGGGTGAACGCTCCGGGGGGCAGGGACATGGCGATGCGCGCCTCGGCCCGCCACTGGGCCAGAATCGCCAGTCGGCCATAGGCCTTGGAGCCGGGCTGCGCCACGATGCGCTCGGCCACCTCGCGCTGGAACATCAGGGTCAGGCTCTGCCAGAAGGGTGGCCATTCCGGCGGGGTCAGCCAGCGCACCAGCAGTTCCGTGCCCACATTGTAGGGCAGATTGGCCGCCACGCGGATGGGCGGGGTCAGATGTTCAAGCGGATCGATTTCAAGAGCGTCGCCATTGATGACCTCGAGCCGCCCGGGATAGGCAGCGGCGATTTCCTGAAGCGCGGCGATGCAACGGATATCTTTTTCCACCGCCACCACCTTGCGCGCACCTTCGGCCAGCAAACCGCGGGTCAGGCCTCCGGGGCCGGGGCCGATCTCCAGCACGTCGCATTGGCTCAGGTCGCCGGCCTGCCGGGCGATCTTGGCCGTCAGGTTGAGATCGAGCAGGAAGTTCTGGCCCAGCGACTTGCGGGCCGAGAGCTGGTGCTTGGCGATGACCTCGCGCAGCGGGGGGAGGGTGTCGATTGCGCTCATGATCCGGTTACCGTGGCGCGAGGGGCAGGCGGTGCGCCAGAGAATTTTTGCCTCCGGCGGGGATATTTGGCGCCAGATGAAGGATCAAGTGCTTTGTGCCATGCGTTGGGCGAGTTTCAGCGCCTCGATCAGGCTGGTGGGGTTTGCGATGCCCTGTCCGGCGATGTCGAGCGCGGTGCCATGGTCGGGCGAGGTGCGGATGAAGGGCAGGCCCAGGGTCACGTTCACGCCACGGTCGAAGTCGAGGGTCTTGATCGGGATCAGCGCCTGATCGTGATACATGGCGATGGCGGCGTCATAGCGGGCGCGTGCGGCGGCGTGGAACATCGTGTCTGCCGGGTGCGGGCCGGTGACGGTGTAGCCCTCGGGGGTGAGATCGGCCAGCAGAGGGGCGATCCAGTCCAGTTCCTCGCGGCCCATCTTGCCACCCTCGCCGGCATGGGGGTTGAGCCCGGCCACCGCGATGCGAGGATGCGGGATGCCGAATTGGCGGCGCAGGCCGTCGGCGGTGATTGCGATCGTGTCGCGCAGCAGGTCGGGCGTGAGGCGCGAGGGCACCTGCGACAGTGGGATGTGGATCGTGGCGGGTACCACGCGGAGTTGCTCGCTGGCTAGCATCATCACCACGCGGGAACGGCCTGCCAGCGCCGCCAGAAATTCGGTATGGCCAGGATAGGCGAAATCGGCGCCGTCGATCAGGGCCTTCTTGTGGATCGGTGCCGTGCAGAGGGCCGAGGCCGCGCCCGATTGCACCAGTGACACGCCGGTTTCGATGGCGTCTATCACCGAAGGCGCATTGGCTGGATCGGGGTGGCCGGGCAGGTTCGGGGCCGGAAAGGTCAGCGGCAACACCGGCAGCGCCTCTGCGCAGATGTCAGCCACTTGGGCCGGGTCTACGATCTCGGTCGTGGGGATGTCGTCGGGCAGGTGACCGGCGTCGCCGATGTAAAAGAATGGGCAGCTGTCGCGCAATGCGGTCCAAGCCTTGGCGGCGATCTCCGGACCGATGCCCGAAGGTTCTCCGCAGCTGAGCGCGATGGGCGCGGTCATTGCTCGATGATGGTGGCGTCGGCGCGCAGTTGTTCGACGAGGCTGTTGGCGAATGCCTGCAGGCGTTGCTGCGTCAGCGCGTTGGCCACGTCCTCGCGCGACGTGTCCTCACCCAGATCGCGCGTCCGATTGCACAGCATGAGGAACACCAGCGTCTGGCCGTTGTTTCGGGTCAGAGAGGTCGACACCTCGTTTGGGTCCAGCTTGGCGAGTTCCAGCGCGATGTCGCGCGGGATTTCGGACGGACTTGCCGAGACCCGGTCGAGTACCTCGGGCGGTTGCCCCTTGGCGATGCCGTACAGGTCGTCGCAGGTATCCACCGTTTCCTTCAGTTCGGCGGCTCTTTGCAGTGTTTCGGGGCTGAGTCCGCCAGGCAGGTAATAGGCCGCATAGTCGATCTTGGAGAACCGCGGCGTGCTGGCGGCCACTTCTCGCAGGCCGCGCATCTGGAACAGGGCTACGGCGTTGGGCAGGCTCAGCGGGGCCGTGACCTCGCCATTCTTCAGGCCAAGGATAACCGGTTGCAGCGCCGGAGGCAGGTTGCTGACGTTCAACCAGTCCAGGCGTCCGCCATTTTCGCGTGTCGGCGCTGCCGAGTACTGCGTGGCGGCGGCCGAAAATGCATCGATGGTTTCGACACGGGCGATCTCGTCGGCCAAGGCTTCGGCCTGTGCCAAGGTTTGCGCATTCACGGGGATGATGATTTCGGACAGCAAAACCTGGAGACCGCCACCGCCGGTCTGACCCATTGCACGGTCAATTTCGTCGTCCGTCGGACGGGCCTGAGAGATAAAGCGGGCGCTGACATAGTCGCGCCATGCCAGCTGACTGGATACGTAATCCCGCACGGTTTCCCGGTCGATACCCGCGTCAGCCAGCGCCTTCAGGAATTGATCCGGGGTCAGCTGACCACGCGAAGCGAATTCGTCGATCGCAACCTGAATGTCTTCGGGTGTGGGCTGGATGCCGGCTTCGCGCATGGCCTGTTTGCGCAGGCGCTCGTCGATCAGCGCCTTGCGGACTTCGGCCTCCGAGCTGCCCGGGATACCCAGAATTTCGAGAAACCGCTGGCGCTGATCCAGTTCGTACCAGGTGACGATATCCTGATTCACGCGGATAGCCGGTGAAAACAAGCTTTGCGCGGGGGCTTGCTGAGGCGCAACTGTCAGCATGGCGACCGCGAGGCTGGGCGCAAATGCCGTCAGCCAACGGGAACGAAAGAACCTGGAAAAACCTGAAATCAGCTGCATTTTCTTTTATACTTCTTGCCCCCGCCTTCAACGGCGTATCCTGTCAGTGCAACGGTAAAGCCGAATTCCGTCGAAGGCTCAATACTTGATGTCGAAGTATATCGCCGGCTGACGGACATGTTAACCTGCACACATTCATTTTCATACGTCACACCCAAGCCCAGCCGCAGCGGTTCGGATTCTGCCAGATCATAGCGGGCCAGGGCGTTGGCTCTCCAGTTTTCATCCAGTCGTTGACGTGCGGTCAACCGTATCTCGGATGTTTCCATGTCAAGGTTTTCGGCCGGGTCCGGCTGCTGCCAGATATAGCTTCCGCCCAGTTGGGTCCCCTCGTTGGCCCAGGTTCCGCGCAATTCAGCCTTGGTAAAGCTGAAATCGCCATCCATCAATCCGCGTGCGGCCAGCGTCAGGCCATTGTTCGTCTTGATCTGCCCTGCCAGCAGCAGGTCGGAGGAAGTTCCCTGCAGGCCGGACGTAGCGGTGAAGTTCGGATCGGCGGTCGAGCGGAAGACCTGGCCGACCGTGGCCAATGCCCGCCAGCCGCCCGGGGCATACCGAGCCCAGTTCACGCCCACGACCGCGGTCGTGCCGTCTTCGCGTCGGTCCTCGGCCGGAAAGCGTGACAGGGACAACAGGTTGCCCTGGTCAAATTCCTGGAAGGTGCTTTCGTCATCGGGCACATCGGTGTCCGAAACATGGGTCCAGCCAAACTGCGCGATCGGCTCCAGAAACTGGGTCGCACCAGAGGCTTCGCGCCGGGTCATCGGGTAGCGCAGCGTCAAAGCCGCGCGCGGGGTCGACCGGGTGATCTGGTCGGGGTAGGCGCTGTCGTTGCGAATGTCGAACGTGTCGACCGAAGCCCCCAGTTCCGCATCCGCGCGCAACCCGGAGGCAAAGGTCCAGCTGCGCAGCCACTGGGCGTCGAATGTGGCGCGGGCCACATCGCGCCCGATGATATCCTCGTCGCTGGTCCGGGTGTGGGTGTGGGTGACGAAGCCCAACCGCACCTCACCGCCGACAGCGGAGGCGGGAAAATAGCGTTTCTGGTAGAACAGATCGAAGACCTGCGACGGGATCTCATCCTGTTCCTCGCTGTCGCGCAGGGTCTTGTAGTGAATGAAGCTGGTCCGAAACGCCGTGTCGCGTTTGATGCGCTCGAGCGCGATCTCGCTGCGCAGGCGGTCATAGTCAGGCAGCCCGTAGTCCGCCAGGTACGAGTCGTCCGATGCGGTCTGGACGTCAAAGGTCAGCCGGAAATCGTTCGGCAGATTGAACCAGCCATTTGCAAAGAAATAGCCCCGATCCTGCTCCTGCTGGACGTCGTCGCGGGTATAGGCCCCTTCAAACTGGATGCGGCCGTTCTTGAAGGCCTGCCGGTAGCGATAGCCAAGCGTCGTGGTCTTGGACGACAGGTAGGGGGTCAGCGTCAGATCCTTGTGATCGCCCAGTTTGAAGAAATACGGCGTCTTGACGCCAGTACCCAACTGCGAGGTCGTGCGGATTGACGGCACAAGAAATCCGGTTGCCCGATCCAGTGTCGGGTCCGGCAGTCGCAGGGTTGGAAAGTAGAAAACCGGCACATCCAGAATGCGGAACTGGGCGCCCTCGAAATACAACTGCCGTTCGAGCTGATCATGCGTGACCTTGCGCGCCCGGATCTGCCAGAGGGGCGGCCGACCGTCGGCGCAGACATGGCAGGACGTGGCCGAGACCTTGCTGAACTGCGTGTATCGTCCTGCCGCGCGGGTCGCCTGAACCGACGCGATCTGTACCTGCTGATCGAAGACCAGCCGTGCGCCGGTCAGCAACCCGTTCTGGATGCCGTCATCCAGTTGCGCTGAGTCCGCAAGGACGGTCGAGCGTCCGCCCTGATCGATCCGGATCGGACCTTCCAGCGTCAGCTCGCCCGACTCGCGGTCGAACACCACGCGCTGTGCGGACAGTTTGACGTCGCCCTGAAAAGCTTCGACGTTGCCCTCGGCCACCAGTTTGCGATCCGGGGTGATGAAGATCCTGTCGGCGACCAGCAGGGCAGGCTGATCCTGTTGTTGTGCCGTGTCAGACGCGGGCGTACTGGTCTCCGAGGTCTGGGCCAATGCCAGCCCCGGACCGGAAAAGAACACGGCACTGGACAAAAGAAGGGGCAGAAGGCGCCGCATCAACCGTCCTCCGCGTGCAGCAGAAGGCCGAGCGACAGCAATATGGCCGCAAACGGTGGTGCCCAGGCCGCAATCACAATCGGCAATTGGCCGTTCTCTCCCAAAATCTGAGCGAAATTGCGCACGAAGTACACGCCGAACCCCAGCAAAACAGCAGTCAGCACGGCGACGCCGGTGCCGCCGAACCGCACGTGCCGCATGGTGAAGGCCGCGCCGATCAACACCATCGAAATCAGGAAGAATGGGCGCGCCAGCTGCACCTGCAGCCAAACCTCGTATTGCTTGGTTGAAAAGCCCGCCTCGCGCAGGTCGCGGATCAGCTGGGGCAGGTCATAGACCGAGACGCTGTCCTGTTGGCCCAAGGTTTCCAAGATGCGCTGACGGGTCAGCGAAGTGGGCAGCCGCAGAGTCTCATGCGTAACGGCGTGGGTCTCGGGGTTGGTGTCGCTGGACAGGGGCCATTCCTTGGTGTTGCGCAAGATCCAGGCCCCGTCCTCGAGGCGAGCGCCGTCGGCGATGATTTGACGGGTCGGAAGACCTTCGGGCGAAAACGTGATGATGGTCACGTCGATCAATTCAAGCTCGGCGTCGTTGGTCGATGCGCGGGCATGAATCACCGATTGGCCCTGCGGTGAGCCCTGACGCAGCCAAAGCCCGTCGCGGCTGATCGAGAGGGCGGAATTGCCACCGTTTTTGTATAGATCCGAGAAATGCCGGTACTGCTCGGACGTGGCCGCCGCAATCGGGTTCAGCAGGGCCACCGCCAGCGTTCCGATTAGCAGCGCCAGAAGGACCGGTGCCACCAGCGCGCGGATACCCGAGCGGCCGATCGCCCGGGTCACCACCAACTCCGAGCTTCGGGCGAGGCCGACAAACAAAGCAATGGTCGACAGGATCATCAACAGCGGCAGCATCTCGCTGATCGCAGCGGGCGTGTTCAACAACGTCAGCTGCAGAACCTGGCCAAAGGACAGGTCGGCGTCATTGAACCGACGGGCCTGTTCGATCAGGTCGATCAGGATCATCAGTGTCAGGAAGATGGCCCCAATCACCAGAAAGCTCTGCAAAAAGCGGCGGGCGAAGTACCGGTCCAGAATCACGGCCGCATCCCCGGCACGGGGCGTCCAGCAGGCCTGTTGCCAGAATCGCCAAGGCACAAAAACATGCGCGACGGCCTATGCCTGCCGAATGATGCCAAGTTTTCTCCCCCGAGCCTGCCGGTCATTTTGGCGCGACCTTAATGCAATTGGCGGGCGGGGAAAACTGCTATCTGGTCAATGGCGGCGGCGCGGGCTAGGTCTGTGGGCAGAGTTTTTCAGGAGCAAGAAATGAGCAGTCTGGTACCGATCCGTTTTCAAGCCTTCGAACTGGACCTGATGGCACAGGCCCAAGGCCGAGTGGCCATTCTCATACCGGCCGATGGCAAGATGAACCCCGCCGCGCGCCGCGCAAACCGCTTGACCCGTGGTGCCGTGGCCCGGCTGGTGGAAAGCGACCGTTTCGCCAAGGTCAAGACAGGCGACGTGATCTCGTTGGCTTGGCCCGGCGGGATGGAGGCCGAGGCATTGGACATTCTGGTCCTGCCACGCCGCCCGGAACCGGACGAAGCCCGCAAGGGCGGAGCCGCGCTGGCCAAGCTGGCAGGTGGCAAGGACCTGCTGGTCATGGCGGGCAACCAGGTCCGGACCGAGGAACTGGCCCTGGGCATTGCTTTGCGCAGCTATGATTTCGACGCACACAAAACCAAGGACGATGACGCAGACGGCACGGTGACCATCTGCCACGCCAAGCCCGAAGACGCCGAGGCCGCCTTCGCACCGCTCTATGCAGTGGCTGATGGTGTGCGCATGACCCGCGACCTGACGAACGAACCCGCCAACATCCTGACGACGACCGAATTTGCCAACCGTTTGAAAGAGATGGAGGAGTTGGGCCTGAAGGTCGAGGTGCTGGACGAAGACAAACTGGCCGAGTTGGGCATGCGGACTCTGCTGAGCGTCGGGCAAGGCTCGGACAGCCCCTCGAAAGTCGTCGTGATGCAGTGGAATGGCGGCGATGCCGATGACGCGCCGCTGGCTCTGGTCGGCAAGGGGGTCGTTTTCGATACTGGCGGTATCTCGATCAAACCGGCCGCGGGCATGGAAGAGATGACCATGGACATGGGCGGCGCAGGCGTCGTTGCGGGAACCATGCGCGCATTGGCCAAGCGTAAGGCCAAGGCCAATGTCGTGGGCCTGGTCGGGCTCGTCGAGAACATGCCCTCGGGCAGTGCCACGCGGCCGGGCGACGTCGTCAAGTCGATGAAGGGCGATACGGTCGAGATCATCAACACCGATGCCGAGGGACGTTTGGTGCTGTGTGACGTCATGTGGTACGCGCAGGAGCGGTTCAATCCGGTCGGCATGATCGATCTGGCCACCTTGACCGGCGCGATCATCATCGGGCTGGGGCATGAAAACGCAGGCGTGTTTTCCAACAACGACACCTTCTGCGACGCGTTCCTGAAGGCGGCCCGGGCCGAGGATGAAGGCGCGTGGCGTATGCCGCTGGGGCAGGCTTATGACGATCTGCTGAAGTCGCGCATCGCGGACATGAAGAACGTGGGCGGCCGGCCGGCCGGTTCGATCACCGCAGCGCAGTTTCTGCAGCGTTTCGTCAAGGAAGAAACACCCTGGATCCATCTGGACATCGCGGGCGTGGCCTCGGTTGCGGCGGAAACGTCCTTTGCGCCCAAGGGCGCCACGGGTTGGGGTGTTCGTGCGCTCAGCCGTTTCGTGCAGGACAATTTCGAGTAGGTCGATGGGCGCCGTCTACTTCTACCACCTGACCCGCCAACCACTTGAGCAGACCTTGCCGGTGTTGCTGGACAAGGCACGACAGGCCGGGTGGCGGATTGCGGTGCGAGGTACTGACCCTGCGCGGATGGACTGGCTGGACGAAAGGCTTTGGCTGGGCCCCGAAGACGCGTTTCTGCCGCATGGGCAGGCAGGTGGGCCGTATGACGCGGTTCAGCCGATTCTGCTGACTACCGAGGCGGACGCTGCCAACAACCCGTCTTGCCTGATGGCGGTGGACGGGGCCGAGGTGACGCCGGATGAGGTGACCGCCTCAGAGCGGGTTTGCATCCTGTTCGACGGCAACGATCCAAGTGCGGTGGATCATGCGCGTGGTCAATGGAAGACTCTGACCGCGGCGGGTTGCGCGGCGCAGTATTGGTCGGAGGAATCCGGCCGTTGGGAGAAAAAGGCCGAATCCGGCTGACTCGGGACCGAAATCAGATTGCAGGCGTGGCGATCCGCGCGACAGGAGATTGATTGATGAAAATGAAACCGTTGGGCCGCACGGGCATCCAGGTCTCGGACCTGTGCCTCGGAACCATGACATTCGGCACGCAGACCCCCGAGGCGGACGCGCATCGTCAGATCGACACGGCGCTGGCGGCCGGGATCAATTTCCTTGATGCCGCCGAGATGTACCCGGTCAACCCGATCACCAAGGAGACCGTGGGCAAGACCGAGCAGATCATCGGCAACTGGAATGCGGCACACCCGGCCCGCCGCGGCAGCTATGTTCTGGCGACCAAGCATTCGGGCGCCGGCTTCGCGCATGCGCGGGACGGAGCACCGATCTCGGCCAGCACGATCCCCGGGGCCATCGAGGGATCGTTGCGGCGTCTGCAGACCGACTACATCGACCTGTACCAATTCCACTGGCCCAACCGCGGAAGTTACATGTTCCGGCAGAATTGGGACTACGACCCGTCGGGCGGTGATCGGCAGGCGGTTCTGGACAACATGCGCGAATGCCTCGAGGCGCTGCAGGTGCAGGTGGACAAGGGCAATATCCGCGCCTTCGGCCTGTCGAACGAAAGCGCCTGGGGTACCGCTCAGTGGTTGCGCCTGTCCGACGAGTTGGGGGCACCACGGGTCGCGTCGGTCCAGAACGAGTATTCCCTGCTGTGCCGCCTGTATGACACCGACATGGCCGAGTTGAGCGCCTATGAGGATGTGGGCCTGCTGGCCTTCTCGCCGCTGGCCGCCGGATTTCTGACCGGCAAGTATCAGGGCGGGGCTGTGCCCGAGGGATCGCGCATGTCGATCGTGCCGCAGATGGGCGGGCGCAAAGGCGACCGGGTTTTCGACGCGGTCGAAGCCTATCTGGCGATTGCCGCTAAACACGGGCTGGACCCGGTGCACATGGCGCTGGCCTGGTGCCAGGCGCGGCCGTTCATGACCTCGGTCATCTTCGGCGCGACCACGCAGGCGCAGCTGGAGCGGATCCTGGAGGGGCGGGATGTCGTGCTGTCCGATGAGGTTATGGCCGAGATCAACGCGGCCCATCGCGCGCATCCGATGCCGTATTGAGGGATGGGGGCGCTGCCCCCGTCGCCCTTGGGCGACTCCCCCGGGATATTTTTTTTGGCCAGATGAAGTGTGCGCCCGTCAGTGATGGGTGGGCTGCGTGCGGTCTTGTCTGAGGTCGCGGGCGGACTGCCCGTGCGCGGTGCGGAAGGCGCGGGCGAAGCTGGATTGTGACGTGAACCCCGTGGCCTGCGCCACGTCCATCAGCGGCATGTCGGTGTCGGTGACCAGGCGGTGGGCCTCGGCCAGGCGCAGTTGCAGGTAGTGGTCCTGCGGCGTGGTGTTGAGGCGCAGGCGGAATTGCTGCTGCAGGGTGCGCGGGCTGGTCCCAAGGGCTTTTGCGATCTCGGCCAGGGGCAGCGGGTCGTCCAGCGCGGCCTGCATGATCGCGTTGGCGCGGGCGGTCAGGGCACTGTGGCGGTGTGGCGCCCCAGTACGGCTCTGTGGTCTGCCGGGTTCGGGGGCGCCTTCGTAGAGGAACAGGCCCGAGACACGGGCCGCGAAGCCGGCGCCGTGGCGTGCCGCGATGATTTGCAGCATCATCTCGACCGCGGGGATCGCGCCGCCCGAGGTCAGGCGGTTGCCCGACACGGTGAACCGGTCGGGGCGCACGTCGACTTCGGGGAAGCGGCTGGCGAAGGTCTCGAGATCTTCCCAATGGGTGGTGGCGGCGTGACCGTCAAGCAGCCCCGCTTCGGCCAACAGCCAGGGGCCTCCGTCGATGCCCGCCATCGTGGCGCCGGTATTGGCGACGCGGCGCAGTCCGGCCAGAAGGCTGGGGGTGGCGTGGCGCACCAGGTTGAACCCCGCGATCACGATCATCAGGTCGCAGTGGTCGAGACGCGCCAGGGGGATGCCCGGCACTTGCAACGCGCTGGTCAGCGTCGCCGGCTCGGGCGTGGCGGTCACGTAGTCCCAGTCGAAGGCCGGGCGGTCGGCCAGCCGGTTGGCGGCGCGCATCGGGTCCACGGCCGAGGCGAAGCTGAGCGTGTTGCACTCGTCCAGCACCAGAACGGCGGTTTTCAGCGCGCGGTGCTCGGGCTGGAGGATGTTTTTTGCGGATTTCATCAAGTCTGATTCGCATTCTGGCAAGTTGTCTGGTCAAGGCTGCGCCAGAGTCGGGGCCAGACGCAAATCGGAATCCGGGGAGAAGCCTGGGGAAAACCCATGGCGAAGCCGTGTATAACTTGGGGATAACACCATGCCTTTGGAAATGAACCGCGAAGTATTCATCACTTGTGCCGTGACCGGCTCGGGTGGGACGCAGGATCGCAGCCCGCATGTGCCGCGTTCGCCCAAGCAGATCGCCGACAGTGCGATCGCGGCCGCCAAGGCCGGGGCGGCGGTGGTTCATTGCCATGTGCGTGACCCCGGAACCGGCGCGCCCAGCCGCCGTCTGGACCTGTATCGCGAGGTGACGGACCGCATCCGCGACGCCGAGGTGGACGTGGTTCTGAACCTGACCGCCGGCATGGGCGGTGACATCGTGTTCGGCGGGGTCGAAGCCCCGTTTCCCGTGGCCGAAGGCACCGACATGATCGGTGCCTCGGAACGCGTGGCCCATGTGGCCGAGTGTCTGCCCGAAATCTGCACGCTGGATTGCGGCACCATGAACTTTGCCGAGGCCGACTATGTGATGACCAACACGCCCGGCGCCTTGCGGGCGATGGGGCAGATGATGACCGATCTGGGCGTGAAGCCCGAGATCGAGGCTTTTGACACCGGCCATCTGTGGTTTGCCAAGCAATTGGTGAAAGAGGGCGTTCTGGCCCCGAATGCGCTGGTGCAGCTGTGCATGGGCGTGCCGTGGGGCGCGCCGGATGACCTGAACACCTTCATGGCGATGGTGAACAACGTGCCCGACGACTGGACCTTCAGCGCGTTCTCGCTGGGGCGGCATCAGATGGCCTATGTGGCGGCTTCGGTTCTGGCCGGCGGCAACGTGCGCGTGGGGCTCGAGGACAACCTGTGGCTGGACAAGGGGGTGCTGGCCGAAAACTGGCAACTGGTCGAGCGCGCAGGCACTATCATCGAGAACATGGGCGCGCGGGTGATCGGGCCGCAGGAAGTGCGTGAGAAGCTGGGATTGGTCAAACGGGCGCCTGTGGCGTCCTGACGGGCGGGGCGACCCTCGCAAAACCTGTCGAATAACGATGGCCCCCGGTGCGGCCTGGACGTTCGGGGCGAAGGAGAGAAGATGAAAACGGCAGCGATCATCGGTGGTGGCGTGATCGGCGGCGGATGGGCCGCGCGGTTTCTGCTGAATGGCTGGAACGTGCGGGTGTTCGACCCGGACCCCGAGGCCGAGCGCAAGATCGGCGAGGTCTTGGACAACGCGCGGCGGTCGCTGCCCGGGCTGAGCGATGTGCCGCTGCCGCCCGAAGGCGCGCTTAGCTTTCATGGCGACATGGCCGACGCGGTGCAGGGGGCCACTTGGATACAGGAGAGCGTGCCCGAGCGGCTGGATCTGAAGCTGAAGGTTTACCAGGGGCTGCAGGAGGCCTGTGATCCGGGGGCGACCATTGGGTCCTCGACCAGCGGGTTCAAACCATCCGAGCTGCAGGAAGGCGCGCTGCGGCCCGAACAGATCATGGTAACGCACCCGTTCAACCCGGTCTATCTGCTGCCGCTGGTCGAACTGGTGCCCTCGGCCGCCAACCCGCCCGAACTGCTTGAGCAGGCCAAGAACGTGTTGCGCTCGGTCGGATTCTTCCCGCTGCAGGTCCGTAAGGAGATCGACGCGCATATCGCCGACCGGTTCCTCGAGGCCGTCTGGCGCGAGGCGCTGTGGCTGGTCAAAGACGGCGTGGCCACGACCGAGGAGGTAGACGAGGCGATCCGCATGGGCTTTGGCATCCGCTGGGCGCAGATGGGCCTGTTCGAGACCTATCGCGTGGCCGGGGGCGAGGCCGGGATGCGGCATTTCATGGCCCAGTTCGGTCCGGCGCTGAAATGGCCCTGGACCAAGTTGATGGATGTGCCCGAGTTCACCGACGCGCTGGTCGACATGATCGCCGACCAGTCGGACGCGCAATCGGGGATGCACTCGATCCGCGAGCTGGAGCGGATTCGTGACAACAATCTGGTGGGCATGATGCGGGCCTTGAAGGCGCGCGACTGGGGTGCGGGGGCAGTGCTGAACCAGCATGACGCGCTGCTGAAGCCGGGTGCCCTGCCGACGCTGGAGCAGGCGGATCTGAGCCAGCCGATCCTGACACTGGCCCGCGCGGTGCCGCTGGACTGGACCGACTACAACGGCCACATGAACGAGGCGCGGTATCTTGAGGCCTTTGCCGCTGCGACCGACCGCTTCATGGAGATCGTCGGCTGCGATGCCGACTACATCGCCTCGGGCGGCAGCTATTTCACCGCTGAGAATCACATCCGGTATCTGGACGAGGCCCGTGCCGGGGCGAAAATCGAGGTGCGCACGCAGATGCTGTTGGGGCAGGGCAAGAAGCTGCACCTGTTCCACAGCATGTACGAGGGCGACAAACTGCTCGCCACGGGCGAGAGCTTTCTGCTGCATGTCAGCCTGGAAACCCGTCGACCCTGTGCGCCGTCGCCGCGGATCGAGGCCGCGATGGCCCGCATCGCCGAAGCTCAGGCCGGGTTGCCCTATCCCGAGGGCGCGGGGGCGGCGATCCGCAAACCGGCATGACAGGGCGGGTTCTGATCACCGCCGGTGCCTCGGGCGTGGGGCGCGCGATGGCCGAGGCGTTCGACGCCGCGGGCGCGCAGGTTTGGGTGGCCGATGTGGACGCGGCTGCGCTTCAGGCCTGCCCGGATCACTGGGGGCGATCGCAGGTCGATGTGTCGGATGAGGCCGCCGTCGCAGCGCTGTTCGGCAAGATCGCGGCGCAGTGGGGCGGTCTGGACGTTCTGTGCGCGAATGCGGGTATCGCGGGGCCGACCGCATTGGTCGAAGATGTTGCGCTAAGCGATTGGCAAAAATGTATTTCCGTCAACCTGGACGGGGCGTTTTTGTGCGCGAAATACGCGGCGCCGATGCTCAAGCGGCAGGGGCGCGGCGCGGTGCTGATCACATCCTCGACCGCCGGGCAGTACGGCTATCCCAACCGTGCGCCCTATGCGGCGGCGAAATGGGCGGTGATCGGGCTGGGCAAGACCCTGGCGATGGAGCTGGGGCCGCACGGCGTGCGGTGCAACGTCATCTGCCCCGGCGCGGTGGAAGGCCCGCGGATGGAGGGCGTACTGCAGCGCGAAGCGACCGCCAAGGGCATGACCCGCGATCAGGTCTATCAGGGCTATGCGGCGGGTACTTCGATGGGCCGCTTCGTCGAAGCGCATGACATTGCCGCCATGGCGGTGTTCCTGGCCTCGGATGCGGCACGGCTGGTGTCGGGGCAGGTCATCGCCGTCGATGGGCACACCGTGAACCCCGACCCCAAGCTTTAGCCCTGGTTGGGGCCGCGCATCTGACGGATCGAGGCGCGAACGGCCTGCCAGTTCTGTGCCTCTTCCACGTTTCCGGCGGCTTCGAATTCGCGGGCTTTCTGGGCGGCTTCGGCCTCGGCCTTGTCGCCATGCGCCGAGTAGAGGGCGCGCGCGTATTGAGCGGTTTTGAGAGCGTCCATTCCTGATATCCTCCTTTTGGTCGGATCGTTCGGATTTTCGCGCACCTCAATATAGGGGATCGGGTGGGAAATTGCACCTGTTGGCTTGTGTTACCCTGCCGAAATGGCCGCGCGCAGTTGGCGCAGGTGGGTCGGGAAATGCCGGGCAGTCAGATCAGCTTCGCGGACCAAGGTATCGAAATGGCGTGTAAAAACTTCAATCCTATCCCGGTCGCGAAAGGCCATGTAATGGCTGCCGGCATAGAACACGCAGAGCAGCGGACCGAAGATGGTGACCGGCGCGGAATAGAGCCGCTTGGCATCGAACAGGTAAATACGCATGCGCGGATACAGCTGTTCGCACAGCTCCAGCATATGATCGATCTGGTCCAGCCGCACCTGCAGGGGCAGCCCGTCATAATAGCCGGTGCCATGGGCAAAGCTGTAAATCTCATACAGTGGCATGGCGATTTCATAGTCGGACTGGGCACCACGCATCCAGGTCAGGCGGTCCTCGGAGGCGCCGATGGCCTGGTCGGCGGTTCGGCCCAGATGCGGCGCGTATTCCCATTCCAGCACGGCGCGGGTTTTCAGCATGTCGGGCAGGGTGGCCGGAACATAGCGGATTTTGTAGCCGGCGGCCTCCTGATGCCATTCAAAGATGCGCTCGTCGACAAGGGCGCGGGGTGCCTCGGTCATGCTCAGTGAACTGGCCAGCAGCTCGGCCGCGCTCTCGGGTCGGTTCGAGAGGCTGAGCAGCCAATCCGCCGACACCCCCAGAGCCGAGGCGCAGCTGCCCACCACATGGGCGTTGGGCAGGCGTGCGCCCGTATCGGTCAATAACTGGGAAACGGTTGAGCGATCGACCCCGATGGTGCGCGCCAGCGCGCTTTGGCTCATCTTCCGCTGTTCCATGGCGCGGGCCAGGCGCAGGCGGAACTGCGCGGCGCGGTCTCGTTTGTCGAAAATTACCTGCATGTGATGATAATTATCACGAACGCTGAGATTTGTTAATCATATTCGGAATTCTCGACAGGGCCACTGGCAGGTAACGCTTGTGTGAAAAGCAAAAAGACTGGGGACCGGAATGGAAACGCGGCGAAGATCTGTCGTGAAAGCAATCATTTGGAATGCGATGGGCCTCGCGGTCATGACCGTGGTGGGGCTGTTCGCCACCGGCTCGGTCGCTATCGGTGGAGCATTGGCGGTGGTGAACACGGCGATTGGCCTGACGCTCTACGTGATTTACGAGCGCATCTGGGCCGGTATTTCTTGGGGGCGGCATGGCTGAGGCGACCACCCCCAAAACCCCCGAATGGCCGACCTTTGCCCTGATCTTTGCCTGCTATACCCTTTGGTTGGTCGCGATTTTCGGTGTGGCTGCGTGGTCGCTCTGGCTGGCGGTGCCGATGATGGGTGTCGTCGCGGCGCTGCATTCATCGCTGACGCATGAGGCGCTGCACGGCCATCCGTTCCGCGCAAAGTGGCTGAACGAGGTGCTGATGGCGCTGCCGCTGACCCTGTTCATCCCCTACAACCGCTTCCGCGATCTGCATCTGGCGCACCATCAGGATGCCAACCTGACAGACCCCTATGACGATCCGGAGTCCAACTATCTGGACCCGGCTGTCTGGGCCAGGTTGCCTCGGTGGCAGCGGTGGGTCTATCAGGCGAACAACACGCTGTTGGGGCGTATGGTGCTGGGCCCGATCATCGGCCAGCTGGCCTTTCTGCGCGACGACTGGCGGGGCGCAGTGCGCGGGGACCGCGACATCTGGCTGGCCTGGGCCTTGCATCTGCCGGGCGTAGCGACGGTTCTGTGGATCGTGGCGCAATCAGCGATGCCGGTCTGGGCCTTTGTTCTGGCGGCCTATCTGGGGCTGGCGCTTGTCAAGATCCGCACCTTTTTGGAACACCGCGCGCACGAGAAATCGCGCGCCCGCACGGTGATCGTCGAAGACCGCGGACCGCTTGCCTTTCTGTTTCTGAACAACAACCTGCACGTCGTTCATCACATGAACCCGGCGGCGCCATGGTATCGGCTGCCAGCGCTCTATCGCCGTGGGAAAGAGCGCTATCTGGCCTGCAACGAGGCCTATGTCTATCGCTCGTACGGACATGTTTTCCGGCAGTATTTCTGGCGTGCCAAGGATCCTGTAGAACATCCGCTCTGGCCAAAACCCTGATTTGACGACAGAAGGGAAGCCATGAGTTTGTGGATTCCCGTAACCTTGGCCGCCGCCACCTTTCAGACGGTGCGCTTCATGCTGCAGAAATCGCTGAGCAGCGTGAAGCTGTCGGCGACCGGCGCGACCTTTGCGCGCTTTGCCTATTCGATGCCTCTGGTGCTGCTGGGTCTGGTGGTGGCGATGCGTCTCAGCGGTCTGCCGCTGCCTGCGCTGCCGCCTCTGTTCTGGCTCTATGCCGCCATCGGTGGGGTGTCCCAGATCCTCGCCACGATCTGCGTCGTGGCGCTGTTCAAACAGCGCAACTTTGCCGTTGGCATCACCTTCAAGAAAACCGAGGTGATCCAGACCGCCATCGTCGGTTTCGTCGTGCTGGGCGACCGGGTTTCGGCCGGTGCGTTCGGGGCCATCCTGCTGGGGCTTCTGGCGGTTCTGCTGTTGTCGAAAACGCCGGGCGGCAGTGGGGCGTGGTGGCGTCACCTGACCAACCGCGCCTCGCAATTGGGGTTGGGATCGGGTGTCTTGTTCGCCTTTTCCGCGGTCAGTTATCGCGGCGCATCGCTGCAACTGGGCGATGGCGAGGCCTGGTTTCGGGCGCTGGTGACGCTGGCAGTCGTAGTCTCGATCCAGTTCCTGTCGATGGCGCTGTGGCTGGTTTGGCGCGACCGGGCCGAGCTGCGCGCGGTATGGGACACGCGGCGCACCGGCATCTTCGTCGGGCTGACCAGCCTGGGCGGGTCGTTCTGCTGGTTCTGGGCCTTCAGCCTGCAGAACGCGGCCTACGTCAAGGCGCTGGGGCAGGTGGAGCTGATTTTCAGCCTCATGGCCTCGGTCCTGGTCTTCCGCGAGACGGTGACGCGGCGCGAGACTATGGGGATGGTCCTGCTGGGTCTCTCGATCCTGATCCTGGTCGCCGCGATCTGAGATGCAAAAAGGCGCGCGGAGGTCCGTGCGCCTTCTGATCTTTTTGCCATGCAGGCGAGTCAGCCCGCGCGGCGTTCGTCAAAGCTGAGAGCGATAAAGCTGGGCAGGTGATCGCCCATGCCGACGACGGCTGGTCCGCCATCGTCGCGGCGTCCACGGCTTTTGCCGCGTTGGCCCTTTTCTCGTGCCGGCTTGTCCTTGGGGGCTGTTTCCCTGGGCGTAGCGTCCTTGGCGGGCTTGTCCTTCCCGGTGTCCTTGGCCTCGGATTTGCCCTCGCCCTTGCGGGTCGACGCGCGCGATCTCTTCTCGGGCTTTTTGTCCTCGTCCCCGGCCGGTTCGGCCTGAACCGGGTTGTCCAGACGTGGGATTTCCTTCTGGATCAGCTTCTGGATCGCGTCCAGCGCCTTTTCATCGCGGGCCGTGCACAGAGTGATGGCCTTGCCTTCGCGCCCGGCGCGGCCGGTACGGCCGATGCGGTGCACGTAATCCTCGGGGTGGCTGGGCACATCGAAGTTGAACACATGGCTGACCGACGGAACGTCCAGTCCCCGCGCGGCGACATCGGACGCCACCAGGAAACGCAGCGTTCCTTCGCGGAAGCCCTCAAGGGTCCTGGTGCGCACGGACTGGTCCAGATCGCCGTGGATCGCGGCCGCGTCATAGCCGTATTTCTTCAGCGATTTCGCGGTGATATCCACGTCGGTCTTGCGGTTGCAGAAGACGATGGCGTTGGTGCATTTGTCACCTTCGGCATCGATCAGTGCGCGCAGGACCTTGCGCTTGGTGCTGCCCTCACGGTCACGGCGGCCGCCTTTGACCATTACGACACCCTGTTCGATGGTCTCGGACGCGGTGGCCTGACGGGCCACTTCGATCCGGGCCGGGGCCGACAGGAACGTGTCGGTGATCCGCTCGATTTCGGGCGCCATGGTGGCCGAGAAGAACAGCGTCTGCCGGGTAAAGGGCGTCAGCGAGAAGATGCGTTCGATATCGGGAATGAACCCCATGTCCAGCATCCGGTCAGCCTCGTCCACGACCATGATCTGCACGCCGGTCAGCAACAGCTTGCCACGTTCGAAATGGTCCAGCAGACGGCCGGGCGTGGCGATCAGCACGTCCACGCCGCGGTCTATCAGGGCATCCTGTTCCTTGAAGCTGACGCCGCCGATCAGCAGCGCCTTGGTCAGCTTTAGATGCTTGGTATAGGTGTCGAAGTTTTCGGCCACCTGCGCCGCCAGTTCCCGCGTCGGGCACAGCACCAGCGAACGCGGCATCCGCGCCCGCGCACGACCGCGCGCCAACAGGGTGATCATGGGCAAGACGAAACTGGCCGTCTTGCCGGTTCCGGTCTGGGCGATGCCCAGAACGTCACGTCCCTCCAAGGCTGGCGGGATGGCGCCTTCCTGGATCGGGGTCGGGGTTTCGTAGCCGGCTTCCTCAATAGCTTTGAGGACCTTGGGGTTCAGATTCAGATCGGTGAATTTCGTCATGTATGTCCGGTTCATGCGGACACTGACCTGGCCCGCGCGTATGAAAAATGCCGGGCCCGGATGGCCATGCGCACCATGCGCGTTTCGGCTTGGATGCGGACATAACAAAAAGGTGTGGCAGGGTCAAATGAAGACAGTTTCATCTGTACCGCTACATCGCGTCACTGGCGATTTCGTGCAACAATTCAGCAGCTTCCGGGAAAGTGTTTCTGCAGCTTTTCCTCAAGATCAAGCGGTCGGTGCTTGATCAGACCCCGTTCCTGCAGGCGCGCGCGGACCTGCGGGTCGGTGGCGCTGAGTTCGTCAAAGAACTTGCGCAGACCTTTCTCGCCTTCTTCGGCCTCGATCCAACTGAGCAGTTCGTTCATGTTCAGCCCACCCCGATCGCGATGTACGTTCGGAGCCATGCCGGGCTGGTACGAGCCGCGCTCCAGCCGAAACCGATAGTGTGACCACCAATGCTCCCAATCCGGGGCATGGCGGTGGCACAGGTCGATCTGCGGCATTTCGGTCTTGCAGGGCAAGATGACCTTGTTCTGAAACAGGTTGTGGATGCGATAATTGAGGTTCTCCATCCCCGTACGCACGAACAGCTTGCCCTGTACGTGGCTCAGAAAGCCGCCCAGAACGAAGGCGCCGTAGTTTGGATAGATCGTCTCGACAAGCGCTTCTCGTTCGGGGCCCTGGGGGATGAACGCCTTGTAGAGATCGTCGCCGCAGGCCAGGGCTTCGATCGGACGAATCCGAACTGCGTGTACCGTTTCGGGCACTTCGCCCAGCAAGTCCGCGATAGGGGCCGTGGGCCACAGGAACTCGTCCACATCTATATGCGCCAGCCAATCGAGATCGGTGTGGCGATAGGTATAGGTCGCATGAACGGTCTGGCGGACCTGGTGGCGCTCGGGCTTGTCCCGTTTGCGCGCCGCCCAGAACGCATCGTCGCAGATGCGGACGGTCACCTTGGGGTGGCGGCGCAGGGGGCGAAAAGCCCGCCGGTTGGGCTCGTCAAGGTAGAGGTAGAGGTGATCCGCGCCCAGATCCAGGTGGTAGGCCGCAAAACTCAGAATGTCGCAGGCCGATCCACGCACCGTCGAGACGATGCCCCAGCTCGGCCCCGCTGCGGTCATGCGATGACGGCCTCTGATGCTTTGACGGGGGGCAGGGTCAGCATCACGTCATCATTTCCTTGGTCGCGGTAAGCGTCAGTTTGGGATAGTCGCGCACCACGCGGTCGATGTCCCATTGCAGGCGGGTCAGATAGACGATGTCGCCGTCGTGATCGTGGGCAATGTGCTGCTTGTTCGCATTGACGAACTTCTCGACCTCGGCCTTGTCGCCCGACACCCAGCGCGCACTGGTGAATTGCGAGGCCTCGAACCGCACAGGCAGGCCGTATTCCAGCTCGATCCGGCTGGCCAGCACTTCGAACTGCAGCGCGCCCACCACGCCGACGATAAAGCCCGAGCCGATTGAGGGTTTGAACACTTTGGCAGCACCTTCCTCGGCAAACTGCATCAGCGCCTTTTCCAGATGCTTGGCCTTCATCGGGTCGCCCGCGCGCACGCCCTGCAACAGCTCGGGCGCGAAGGATGGAATTCCGGTAACGCGGATCGCCTCGCCCTCGGTCAGAGTGTCACCGATGCGCAGCTGGCCGTGGTTGGGGATGCCGATGATATCGCCGGCCCATGCCTCGTCGGCCAGTTCCCGGTCAGAGGCCAGAAACAGAACCGGGTTCGTGATCGCCATGGGCTTCTTGCTGCGCACATGGGTCAGCTTCATGCCGCGCTTGAAGTGGCCGCTGGCCATGCGGACAAAGGCCACCCGGTCGCGGTGCTTGGGGTCCATGTTGGCCTGCACCTTGAAGACAAAGCCCGCCACCTTTTTCTCGTCCGGCGAAATCTGGCGCGGTTCGGCCGATTGCACCTGCGGCTGCGGTCCATAGGCACCGATGCCTTCCATCAGTTCCTTGACGCCGAACGAGTTGATGGCCGAGCCGAACCAGATCGGGGTCATGTGGCCTTCAAGCACCGCCTGCGGGTCCAGCGCAGGCAGCAATTCGCGCGCCATCTCGACCTCTTCCAGCAGCTTGTCCAGCAGTTCTGCGGGCACATGCTCGGCCAGTTTGGGGTCGTCCAGCCCGTTGATCTCGATGCTTTCGGCCACCTTGTTGCGGTCGGCGCGGTCCATGAGTTCCAACCGGTCACGCAGCATGTCGTAGCAGCCGATGAAATCGCGCCCCACGCCGATGGGCCAGCTGGCCGGGGTCACGTCGATGGCCAGCATTTCCTGGATCTCGTCGATGATTTCGAACGTATCGCGGCTCTCACGGTCCATCTTGTTGCAGAAGGTCAGGATCGGCAGATCGCGCAGGCGGCAGACCTCGAACAGCTTCTGCGTCTGGCTTTCCACGCCTTTGGCCCCGTCAATCACCATGACCGCGGCGTCAACGGCGGTCAGCGTGCGATAGGTGTCCTCGGAAAAGTCCGAGTGGCCGGGTGTGTCCACCAGGTTGAACCGGTAGGGGCCATAGTCAAACGACATGGCCGAGGCCGAGACCGATATACCCCGGTCCTTTTCCATTTGCATGAAGTCCGACCGCGTACGCCGTGCCTCGCCCTTGGCGCGCACCTGTCCGGCCATCTGGATAGCACCCCCATACAGAAGGAACTTTTCGGTCAGGGTCGTCTTGCCCGCATCCGGGTGCGAGATGATGGCAAAGGTCCGGCGCCGCGCGATCTCGGGCGGCAGGGTGGGTTGGTTCGAGGCGGTATCAAGCATGAAGGCGCGTATAGGCGGGGAATCCTGCCGAGGCAAGACAAAGGGGGTGGTTCGAATCAGGTGGATATGCCAATAAGAACATATAGTGAACAAATAATGGAGTGGATCAATGAATTTGAAAGAAATCGCCCAGGAACTGGTGGCAGGTTGCCGCGAAAACCGCGCCAAGGAGAATCTGGAGAAGTTGTATGCAGCCGATGCCGTCTCGGTCGAGGCGATGGACATGCAGGGCATGGGCCGCGAGACCCACGGCATTGAAGGCATCCGCGGCAAGCATGATTGGTGGGAAAGCGCGCACGAGGTTTCGGGCGCGTCAGTCAGCGACCCGTTCCTGCATGGTGAAAACAGCTTTGCCGTGATTTTTGAAGTGCAGGGCAAGGTGAAGGAAAGCGGTGAAGCTTTCGACATGCGCGAGGTCGGAGTCTATCACGTGGTCAACGGCAAGATCGTGCGGGAAGAGTTCTTCTACTGATTTGCCGACGCCAATCTGGTCTTCCCTGTCTGGCCGGTGCTAGACATGCGGGTAACAAATGACAGGGGGGATCACATGGATCTGGGACTACAAGGAAAACGCGCGCTGGTCTGTGCCAGCAGCAAGGGCTTGGGGCTGGGCTGCGCCGAGGCGCTGGCCGCCGAGGGTGTCGATTTGGTGATGAACGCACGTGGGCCTGACGCGCTGGAGGCGCAGGCCGACCGGTTGCGCGCCGATTACGGTGTCGAGGTGCAGACGGTCGCCTGCGACGTGACCACGCCCGAAGGCCAGGCGCAGGTGATCGAGGCCGCGCAGGGCGTTGATATCCTTGTGACAAACGCCGGTGGTCCGCCGCCGGGCCTGTGGTCCGACTGGGACCGCGAGGATTTCATCAAGGCGCTGGATGCCAATATGCTGACGCCGATCGCCTTCATGAAGGCGCTGTTGCCGTCGATGATGGACAAGGGTTGGGGCCGGGTGGTGAACATCACCTCGCAATCCGTGCGGGCGCCCATCGCGGTACTGGGCCTGTCGAACGCGGCGCGCACCGGGCTGACCGGCTATGTGGCCGGAACCGCGCGGCAGGTTGCGCCCTACGGCGTGACCATCAACAACCTGTTGCCCGGCATTCATGCCACCGACCGGGCGGACTCGCTGGATGCCGGGGTTTCGGCGCAGAAGGGCATCTCGCTGGACGAGGCACGGGCCGAGCGCGCGGCCACGATCCCGGCGCGGCGCTATGGTACGCGGCAGGAATTCGGCGCGACTTGCGCGTTTCTGTGCTCGCAACATGCCGGGTTCATCGTGGGGCAGAACATCCTGCTGGATGGTGGCGCGACCAACCTGACGATGTGACCGTGGCGCAGGGGTTTTCGCTGAAGGATCAGCTGTTCAACGCGGAAAAGACCCGTTACCTGGCCGGCCTGTTCACGCAGGCCGACGCCGGGTTTGACGGCGACGCATTCGTGGCGCGGGTCATGTCGCGCCTGCCGGAGCTGGAGCTGAAGCAGCGGATCGCGTGGATTGCCGATTGTTTGCAGACGGCCTTTCCTGGCGCGCTGCCCGACGTGGCCCCGGTGATCCTGCGCGCCTTGCCGCCGCCTCTGGACCCGTCCCTGAGCGATGATGATTTTGGTGACTTCATCTTTGCTCCGCTGGGTGACTGGGTGGCGCAGGTCGGCGCGGACCATCCAGAAATGGCGCTAGATGTCCTTGCAGAGCTGACCCAGCGGTTTTCGATGGAATGGGCGATCCGGCCTTTTCTGAACAGCCATCCCGATCTGGTGCTGGACCGGATGCAGGACTGGTGCGGGCATTCCAGCTATCACGTCCGGCGGCTGGTCTCCGAAGCCACACGCCCGCGGCTGCCGTGGGGGCAGGCGGTCGGGCTGGACCTGTCTGACCCGCTGCCGCTGCTGGATCGGTTGCGCTCGGATCCGACACGTTATGTCACGCGGTCGGTGGCGAACCATCTCAACGACATCACCAAAAAAGACCCCGACCTGGCATTGAACCGCCTGAGGGAGTGGCACGCCTTGGGCGCGCAAAACAGCGACGAGATGCGGTGGATCACCGCACATGCGCTGCGCGGGCTGGTCAAGTCCGGCCATGGCGGGGCGATGGCGCTGCTGGGTTATGATCCCGACGCACCGCTGGAGGTGAATGTTGAGGTGATTGGCGAGGCCTGCATCGGCGGGGTTCTGGAGTTCGCCGTCTCGGTTTCAGGCCCCGAAGATCAAGCGGTCTTGATTGACTATATCGTGCATTTTCAGCGACCTGGCGGGAAAATTTCACCCAAGGTTCACAAGCTCAAGCAAGCTAATCTGTCAAATGGCCGCCTGCGGCTGAGCAAGCGGCATAAACTCAAGGGCGACGCCACGACGTTTCGGTTGGTGCCGGGGCCGCACAGGCTTGAGATTCAGGTCAACGGCAAGGTCCGCGCGGGTGTGCCGTTCGAGCTGCTGGCCTAGCGCCTCTCTTGCGCCCGATGGGCGGGGTTGTTATCCCGGCGCAAGCCCGATGAAATTGATCGGGAAAAGGCAATTGGGGTCCGTCGGTGGCAATCAACACAGCTCCTCCGCGATTGGAAATCCGCAATCTGGTCTGCCGGTTCGGCGGGCGCACGGTGGTGGATGATGTCTCGCTGACCGTTCAGGCGGGCCAGGTGACCTGTCTGCTGGGCCCGTCGGGCTGCGGCAAATCCACTACGTTGCGGATGATTGCCGGCGTCGAAATGCAGGACTCGGGCGAAATCTACGTCGATGGCAAGCTGGTCTGTGACACGGTGTTCCGAGTCCCGCCGGAACGTCGCGAGATCGGACTGATGTTCCAGGATTTCGCTTTGTTTCCGCACCTCAGCGTGGCTGACAACGTAGCTTTTGGACTGAAGGGGGCCAAGGAGCAAAAGCGGGAACGTGTCGAAGAGTTGCTGAGAAAGGTCGACCTGATCCGCCATATCGACGGGTTTCCGCACCAGCTGTCAGGGGGTGAGCAGCAGCGGGTCGCGCTGGCCCGCGCGCTGGCTCCGCGTCCGCGGATTATGCTGATGGACGAGCCGTTCTCGGGCCTCGACAATCGTCTGCGCGACGGCATCCGTGACGAGACCCTGGCCATCCTCAAGGAAGAGGACGCCGCCGTGCTGCTGGTCACGCACGAGCCCGAAGAGGCGATGCGTATGGCTGACGAGATCGCACTGATGCGCCGCGGCAAGATCGTCCAGCAGGGTGCGCCCTACAATGTCTACACCCGACCCGTGGACAAGGCTGCCGTGGCATTTTTTAGTGATGTCAATGTGTTGCAGTCCCAGGTGAATGGAGCATTGGCGCAAACGCCATTTGGTCAATTCCTGGCGCCGGGTGTCCCCGATGGCACTGACGTCGAAATCGTTTTCCGCCCTCAGCATGTGCGGTTGGACTTTGATCGCAATGGCAAGGGACCGCTGCCGACGGCGACCGATGGCGTTGCGGCCCGCGGCGTGGTCGAGCGCGCTCGCTTTCTGGGCAACGAAAGCCTGATCGAGTTTCGGATGGACTATGACGGCTCGATCCTCAAGGCGACCGTCCCGAACGTGTTCGTGCCCAATCCGGGCCGGGTGATGTGGTTGACCATCCGGCGGGATCGCTGCTTCGTTTTTCCGGCCTAGACGCTGCAGCAGGTCGATTTCCCGGCGAGTGGTGCGCGAATGCCGCAGAATGCGCCGGGGCATCGCTTGCCGCATCCTTTGGGGCCGTCTATCAAGGGCGAAACGCGGGGGCACAGGCAGGCAATGCGCATACTTCTGACAAATGACGACGGGATCAACGCCCCGGGCCTGATCGCGCTCGAGGCGATTGCTGCGGATGTGGCCGGCCCGGATGGTGAGGTCTGGATCGTGGCTCCGGCTTTCGAACAGTCGGGGGTCGGGCATTGTATCAGCTATACCCATCCCATGATGGTCGCCAAACTGGGCGAGCGTCGTTTCGCGGCCGAAGGGTCGCCGGCCGACTGCGTTCTGGCCGGGCTGCATGACGTGATGAAGGTCGCGCGGCCTGATCTGGTTCTTTCTGGTGTGAACCGGGGCAACAATTCGGCCGAGAACACTTTGTATTCGGGCACGATCGGCGGGGCGATGGAGGCGGCGCTTCAGGGCATTCCGGCGATCGCCTTGTCGCAGTATTTTGGTCCGCGCAATCTTGGGCTGGACGACCCGTTCGAGGCCGCCACGCGGTTCGGTGCGGATCTGGTACGACGCATTCTTGAGGCCGATCCGCCCGCACAGGAAGACTACCGCCTGTTTTACAACGTAAATTTCCCTCCGGTGCCTGCCGATGAAGTTCTTGGCACACGCGTCGTGCGTCAGGGATTCCGACGAGACACGCATTTTGGGGTGGAACCGCACAGCTCGCCCTCGGGTCGCCGTTTCCTGTGGATCAAGGGGGGCTATCAGCACAACCCGACGGCTCCGGGAACGGATGCGGCGGCGAACCTGGACGGCTATATTTCGGTCACGCCGATGCGGGCCGACCTGACCGCCGATGATGCGCTGGAGGCATTGAAGACGATCGAATGACCGGACTGGACCCCGAAACAAAGATGCAGTTCCTGTTCGCCCTGCGGTCGCGCGGGGTGACGGATGCGCGTGTTCTTGACGCGATGGAGCAGATCGACCGCGGCAAGTTCGTGCGGGGCCTGTTCGCCGAGCGTGCCTACGAGGACACGCCACTGCCGATTGCATGCGGCCAGACGATCAGCCAGCCCTCGGTCGTAGGTCTGATGACGCAGGCGCTGCAGGTCACGCCGCGCGACAAGGTGCTCGAGGTGGGGACGGGTTCGGGGTATCAGGCTGCGGTGCTGTCCAAGCTGGCGCGGCGGGTCTACACCGTGGAACGCCACAAGCGTCTGGTACGCGAAACCGGAGAGCTGTTTCGAGAGTTGGGGCTGACGAATATCACGGCGATGCTGTCGGATGGATCTTTCGGGTTGCCCGAACAGGCTCCTTTTGACCGCATCATCGTCACCGCCGCGGCCGAGGACCCGCCGGGCCCGCTCTTGGCGCAGCTCAAAATCGGCGGTATCATGGTCTTGCCCGTTGGGCAGTCGGATGCGGTTCAGACCCTGATACGGGTCACCAGAACCGAGACCGCGCTGGAATATGACGAACTGTTGCCTGTTCGGTTCGTGCCCTTGCTGGAAGGGCTTGGAAAGGACGAGGCGTAACGTAGGTTTAGGAATTGGGCGCCAGAACCCCGGCAAACAGGGGCAGGTGTTGAGGACAGTGATATGAGAGCAGTTTCCAAGTCAGTCTTGGGTCGTGGAACAACGGCGATGGTGGCCGCGCTGGTGCTTGCCGGTTGCGAAGGCCCGCTGGATTACGACCTGCGCGGTCAGGTCGGCGGTTTTTCGACCACTCCGGCCGCACAATCAGCCACCACGAACCGGCCGGCGCCGGACAGCCGTGGCGTGATCACCTATCCGACATATCAGGTTGCCGTCGCGCAACGGGGTGACAACGTCGCCGCCGTGGCTGCGCGGGTCGGTCTGCCCGAGGCCGAGCTGGCCCGGTTCAACGGTCTCAAGCCCACCGACCAGCTGCGCGAGGGCGAAGTGCTGGCCTTGCCACGGTCCGTCGGCGCCGGAGCGGGGAATGTCGATATCGCCTCGATCGCCACGACCGCGATTGATCAGGCGCCGGACACGGGCGGCGTGCGGGTCACGAACCTTGAGCCGGCCAAACCGGCGCCCGTCACCTCGACGGACGAGCCGATCCGGCACAAGGTCAAGCGGGGTGAGACGGCTTATACCATTTCGCGCCTGTATCAGGTTCCGGTCGATGCGCTGGCTGAATGGAACGGTTTGGGTTCGGATTTTGCCGTGCGCGAAGGGCAGTTTCTGCTGATCCCCGTCAAAAATCAGGCTGCACCGCGCCAAGCTGCCGCCGCAGCGCCCACGGCGACCACCGAACCGGGGCAGGGATCGCCCACCCCGACGCCGCCCAGTGCAACGCAGCCGCTGCCGGACGAAAAAGTTGCGCCGTTGACGCCCGCTCCGGACGTGACGGCCGAGGCCCCGACGAATTCCAGCTCGTCAGCCTTGGCTCTGCCGGTAACCGGCAAGATCATTCGCCCGTATGCCAAGGGCAAGAACGAAGGGATCGACATCGCCGGATCGCCCGGTGCATCGGTCAAGGCGGCCGAAGCCGGTACCGTGGCGGCCATTACGGCGGATGCGGATCAGATCCCGATCATCGTCGTCAAGCACACCAACGATTTGCTGACGGTCTACGCGAATGTCGAGAACATCTCGGTCAAGAAAGGCGACCGGGTCAGCCGCGGCCAAAGCATTGCCAAGCTGCGCGGGGGTGAGAATGCCTATGTGCACTTTGAGGTGCGCAAAGGGTTCGAATCCGTCGACCCCGAAACCTATCTGCGCTGAGGCTCAGAGTGCGGTTCCAAGTAGCCTTGGGTGAAAAACGGGATCAGGCGGTCGGGTCGTAGTCGGCCAGCCGCTTTCCGGGCTCGTCGGCAAAGATCTCGGGCAGGGGCGTGACGCTTTCGATCAGGTCGATGCGGAACACGCGGAAGGCGTCGCGCAGCTCGCACCAAGCGGTCAGGGTCCAGACCCGTCCCCAGTATTCCATGTGCAGGGGGCGGATCGTGCGTTCGGTCAGGGTTCCGTCGATGCGCCGGTAGGTCAGCCGCAGTTTCTGGCGCGATTTGATGGCCGCCCGGATCGGCGCCATATGCGCCAGCCCGCGCGCGGCATCGGCAAAGGGATAGACGGCGAATTTCCAGGCATCCGCCTCGGCCACCACCTGGGTGGGCAGCACCGCGTCGATCTTGGCGGCCAGCGAGTCGGCGGCGGCCTTAAGGTCGGGGTCGGCGGCCTCGGCCACGATCGCCATCCCGAGGTTCAGGGCCTCAAGCTCGCCCGGGGTGAGGTTCAGCGGGGGCAGGGTGATCTGCTCGCGCACCATATAACCCACGCCGCGTTCGCCCTCGACCGGGACGCCCGACGCCACCAGCGTATCCATGTCGCGATAGATCGTACGGACCGACACTTCGAGCCGGTCCGCGATGTCCTGCGCGCGGTGCAGTTTGCCGTCGCGCAGGATCTGGATGATGTCGAACAGGCGGTCAGTGCGGCGCATGACACGCCGTCCGGACCGCGATCAGGCGGTCATGTTCCATAGCACTTTCTCGTGGCGCATCTGGATGCTGGCGGGGTCGATGGCCGCCATCAGACCGGCGGCAAAGTCCTGCTGCGGGAACTGCGCGGCGGCGTCCTGCGCGGCCGTCATGTCGGTCCAGATGACATAGTCGGTCCAGCGGCCATCCTCACCCTGGCTCAGCTGGCGGTGGGCAAAGCCCGGGGCCGCGCGCACGAAGGCCTCGGTCGTCTGGCTGAGCCTGACGAACGCTTCCGGCGTGGTGCCATCAGCGAGGGTGAAGGTGACGATTTCAGCAACATGGGTCATGTGAGTCTCCGTTGACCAGGTTTCGATGCCCTGTTCCTAGCCGCCTGCAACTGACATAAACCTGTCAGTTGGAAATTGCCAGCCCGCAAAAACCACCTGACCAGCGCGGATTTGAACGCGGATTTGACTTGCGTCACTTTTTTCGACGGCCCGGTGGGCGTAGACAGGCTTCCAGATCACATTCCCGGCGCAACGCGCCGACGTTGAAGGAGAAGAGACATGCTCAACAATATCGGCCTTCCCGGCCTGCTGCTGATCGCCGTCGTGGTGCTGGTGCTGTTTGGCCGCGGCAAGATCAGCTCGTTGATGGGTGAAGTGGGCAAGGGCATCACCGCATTCAAGAAAGGCGTCAAAGAAGGCGGCGAGGAGATCGAACAGGACGCGTCCGAACTGGCCAAGGATGTCACGCCCGAGTCCGACAAAGACAAGGTCTAATCGCCCATGTTTGATCTGGGCTGGACCGAGCTTCTGGTCATCGGCATCGTTGCCCTGATCGTCGTGGGGCCCAAGGACCTGCCGGTTCTGTTCCGCAATGTCGGACGGTTCGTCGGCAAGGCCCGCGGAATGGCGCGCGAGTTCTCAAGCGCCATGAACGAAGCGGCCGACCAGGCGGGCGTGAACGACATCAAGAAAGGTCTGGACGCGGCCACCAACCCGGTGGGCAGTGCGATGGACGGCGTCAAGCAGGCGGCCCAGGACATGGCCAAGAGCATGGACCCGACCAAGTTCGACCCCGACAGCGAAACCGGCAAACTGGCCGCTGAGCGGGCCGAGCAGGCGAAGAAGATCCAGGCCTCAACCGCCCGTGCCGCCGCCGAGCGCAAAGCGAAAGAAGCCGCCGAGGCCTTGGCCAAGGCCGAAGAGGCCGAAGCCGCGCTGAAAACCGAAGGCAAGACATGAGCAAGACCGACGAGATCGAAGATACCTCGGCCCCCCTGATCGAGCATCTGGCCGAGCTGCGCACGCGTCTGATCCACAGCGTCGTGGCCTTTTTGATCGGTATGATCATCTGTTTCACGGTTGCCACGCCGATCTTCAACTTTCTGACCCAGCCTCTGTGCGATGTTCTGTCCGAGCGCGGACAGGACTGCGACCTGATCTTCATTTCGCCGCAGGAGGGCTTCTTCGTGGCGATCAAGGTCTCGCTCTTGGGTGGGTTCATTCTGGCCTTTCCGTATATCGGTATGCAGATGTGGCGGTTCGTGGCGCCGGGGCTCTACAAGTCGGAAAAGAACGCCTTTCTGCCGTTCCTCGTGGCCTCACCTTTCATGTTCCTGTTGGGCGCCAGCTTTGCCTTTTACGTGGTCACGCCGCTGGCCTATGACTTCTTCCTTGGGTTCCAGCAATTCGGGGCCGAGGGTGAGGCCTTAGCGGATGGTGCCACTGCGCCGCTGAGCGTGGTTTTCCAGGGTTCGGCACAGGAATACCTGAACCTGACGATCAAGTTCATCGTGGCCTTTGGCCTGTGTTTCCAGCTGCCGGTTCTGTTGACCCTGATGGGCAAGGCCGGGCTGGTCAGCGCCGAAGGCTTGGGCGCGGTGCGCAAATATGCCGTGGTGGGCATTCTGGTTCTGGCCGCCATCGTGACCCCGCCGGACGTGATCACCCAGATCATCCTGTTCGTCGTGGTCTATGGCCTGTACGAGATCTCGATCTTCCTGGTGGCCCGGGTCGAGAGAAAGCGTGAAGAACAGCTGCGGGCCGAAGGCTACTATGACGATGAAGAAGCCGCCGATGATGCGATGATGGACGAGTTTGACGCAGAAGACGGCAAATAAACCCGAGCAGTAAATGGGGAAGGGCGTGCCTTGGCGGGTGCGCCCTTTCTTCATCCGGGTCTTGTTGGCGGCCCGTGAACGTGGTTGAAATCGGCCGCAAGACTTCGGAGGACCCATGGACGACCAAGCCCTGAACCGCATCGCCGACGCCTTGGAGCGCATGGCCCCTGCGCCGTTGGCCGCGCCCGATTTCTCGGCCGCGCCCGCCTTTGTCTGGCACATCGGGCCCGACCGGCTTGAGCCGGTGCACAATGTCAACCGCGTCGATCTGGATCTGCTGGTGGGCATCAACCGGTCGCGCGATACGCTGCTGGACAACACGCGCCGCTTCGCTGCCGGGTACAAGGCCAACAACGCGCTGTTGTGGGGTGCCCGCGGCATGGGCAAGTCCAGCTTGGTCAAGGCGGTGCATGGGACCCTTCAGCCCGAGTTTCCCGACCTGAAGCTGGTCGAACTTCAGCGCGAGGACATGGGCTCGGTCGCGCGGTTGCTGAACCACCTGCGCGCCGCACCTTACCGGTTCATCCTGTTCTGCGATGACCTGTCGTTCAGCCATGACGACCAGCACTACAAATCGCTGAAGGCCGTGCTGGGCGGCGGGATCGAGGGCCGGCCCGAAAACGTGGTGTTCTATGCCACGTCAAACCGCCGCCACCTGATGCCGCGTGACATGATCGAGAACGAGCGCTCGAGCGCGATCAACCCGTCCGAGGCGGTCGAGGAAAAGGTTTCGCTGTCCGACCGGTTCGGCCTGTGGCTGGGGTTCCACCCCTGCGATCAGGACGAATACCTTGCGATGATCGACCGGTATTGCGCGGCTTATGGCGTCAGCGTCGATGCCGACGTACTGCGGGCCGAGGCGATCGAATGGCAGGCCACGCGCGGCGCGCGTTCGGGCCGGGTGGCGTGGCAGTTCTTTGTCGATCTGGCGGGCCGGCAAGGCGTTCACATCGAATGAAAACGGCGCCCGCTTGGGGCGCCGCAACATCTTTCCGGTCGATCTGACCGAAAGGTCTCAGCCCAGCATGGCCAGCAGGCGCGCTGCCTCGTCCGAGGGACTGGCCAGCTTCGACCGGTCCTCACCCGGGAAGAAACGCGCGCGCAGGGCTGTGGCCATCGGCTCGGGCTGCAACACATGAACCTTCGGCCCGGTGCGCACGGTTTCGGCGGCCCAGCTGCGCGCCATGGCGATCTGCGCGGCCTTGGTTGCGCCATAGGTGGCGCAGAACTTCTCGCCCGCGCGGGGGTCATCAAAGAACACGGCCTTTCCAGCCTCACCTAGCAAGGGCGCGACATAGGGGATCAGCACCGAAGTTGCCGAGGCGTTCACGTCCACGGACTTTTGCCAATCCTTGGGGTCGATGAAATTTGCGGGCGTCAGCGGTGCGGTGTGGATGGCCGTATGCAGCCACAGATCCAGCTTGCCCCAGCGGTCATGGATGCCCCGGCAGAGCGTGGCCATGGCATTGGGGTCGGCGATGTCCATCGGCGCCAGGGTGGCCGCGCCCCCTTTGGCCTTGATGCGGTCATCCAGGTCTTCCAGCCCGCCGGTGGTGCGGGCAACGGCGACGATGTGATACTCGGGCGCCAGCGCCTCGGCCAGAGCGGCACCAAGGCCGCGCGACGCGCCGGTAACAAGTGCGATTTTGGTCTGATCGGTCATGCGCGGGGTTTGAACCCAAGCGCGCAGCCCGTCAAGCCCGGATCAGCTTCCGGGGATGGCGATGCGCTGGGTCCGGCCGCTTTGTCGCAGCATGATGCCGTCTTTGTCGATGGCCACGATCGTGCCCGAACCAAAACGGCTGCCGGTCTTGACCTCTTTCACCCGTCCAGACGATGAGCGCATCAGGGCGCGCATGTCGTTCTGCGGGCCAAAGACGCCCAAGACGGTCGTACCATTCTTGCTGAGCGCGCCCTTTTGGGTGGCCGCGCTGTCGACTCTGGGATTTGCCATGTAAACTGGCCGGCCCGGTGGCCCGGCCTCCGTGTGATTGCGTGAGTGAGCAGCCGGTTGGCTAGCAGAGCCAAAGGGGAAGGAAAAGCCGGTGCAGCAGGTTTCGGCCATGTTTCGCCACGCCGATCCGGCCCATGAAAAAAGGGGCCCTGCGGCCCCTTGGAGAAGTCTCTGAATTTCGGCCTTATTCGGCCGCCGGTTGCATCTTGAACCCTTGTTCAACCATGTCCGCCGGAGTGACAGGATACTCGCCCGAGAAGCATGCATCGCAGTATTGCGGGCAGTCCTTGCTGCGGCCCTGCGATTCGCCGACCGCCCGGTACAGCCCGTCCAGCGAGATGAACTTGAGGCTGTCGACCGCCAGATGCTTGGTCATTTCTTCCTCGGTCATGGTGGCGGCCAGCAGCTTTTCGCGCTGTGGCGTGTCCACGCCGTAGAAACAAGGCCAGGCCGTGGGCGGCGAGGCGATGCGGAAATGCACCTCTTTCGCTCCGGCATCCAAGATCATTTCCTTGATCTTGCGGCTGGTCGTACCGCGCACCACCGAGTCGTCAACCAGAATCACCCGCTTGCCCTCGATCAGGGCGCGGTTCACGTTCAGCTTGAGGCGTACGCCCATGTTGCGGATCTGTTCGGTGGGTTCGATGAAGGTGCGGCCCATGTATTGATTGCGGATGATCCCCATCGCATAGGGGATACCCGACTCCAGCGAGTACCCAATGGCCGCGGGCGTGCCGCTGTCGGGCACGGGGCAGACTAGATCCGCCTCGACCGGGCTTTCCTTGGCCAGCTCGCGTCCGATGGCTTCGCGTGTCTCATAGACCGAGCGTCCACCCAGAATCGAGTCTGGGCGCGAGAAGTAGACATGCTCGAAAATACAGAACTTGCTGGGTTGCCGGCGGAACGGGAAGTGGCTTTCAACGCCGTTCTGGGCATTGATCACCACCATTTCGCCGGGTTCGATCTCGCGCAGGAATTCGGCACCGATGATGTCCAGGGCACAAGTTTCCGAGGCCAGGCACCAGCCATCGCCGATTTTGCCCAATACCAGCGGGCGTACACCCAAAGGATCGCGGACGCCGATCAGCTTGGTGCGGGTCATGGCGACCACCGAGAAGGCCCCCTCGACCCGGCGCAGCGCGTCCTCCATCCGTTCGGGGATGTTGCGCTGTAGCGAGCGGGCCATCAGGTGGATGATGCATTCGCTGTCGGACGAACTCTGGAAGATCGAGCCGCGCTCGATCAGCTCGCGCCGCAGGGCGTTGGCGTTCGTGATGTTGCCATTGTGCGCAATCGCGGCGCCGCCCATCGAAAACTCGCCGAAGAATGGCTGTACGTCACGGATGGCGGTCTGGCCCTTGGACCCGGCCGTGGAATAGCGCACATGGCCGATCCCGATCGGCCCGGGCAGGCTTTCCATCACGTCGGACGAGGTGAAATTGTCGCGCACATAGCCAAATCGACGGGCCGAGTTGAAGCCGAGTTCGGGATCATGGGTGACGATCCCGCCGGCTTCCTGCCCGCGGTGCTGCAGGGCATGCAGACCAAGAGCAACGAAATTGGCGGCATCCTTGACGCCGACGACCCCGAAAATCCCGCATTCCTCGCGGAGCTTGTCATCATCGAACGGGTGGGCGGGGGGCATCTGCGGGCTATGCAAGACAGGCAGCTCCGATTCCATGGCGAGTTGGCCCTCACATAATGCCTAATGCCCCCCATGTCACCAAAGGATCATAATTCGTTTTGCCGCAGGCCGGGTTTCTGGTTTGATGGGGCCGCGAACATGAGTGTTTCCCGTGTTTTGAACGCGCTGCATGGTATGACGCCGGCAGCATTTGACCGAGGGCAAAACAGGTATGTGGCAGGGACGACCGAGCCAGAAAAAGGACGAGCACGTCAAACGCCGGTGCCATCGGTGCCGCGGAATGGGACGTGCACCTTGCCAGATATGCAATGGCAAGGGCGAAGTCCTGAAGGGTCGAGATCACTTGGGCAAGCCCCAGTTCAGCCGGTGCGACGGATGCTTTGGCCTGAAAACCAACCGCTGCTCGGTTTGTGGGGGCGAAGGGTTCGTCTGACCCTCTGACAAAAGAAAAGCCCGGCTGGCCGCCGGGCTGCTTCGTTTTACTTGGCTTAAAGCTGTTACTGGCCCTGAGAATCCGCTGTGCAGGATGCAACAAGCTCTTCGTACTGGGTGGTCACCCAACCCAGGGCGGCCTCGGGGTTCTGCTCTTCGATCCTGTCGCTGAACTGCTCGAATACCTTGGCCGAGCGGCTTTCATCGACGATCGTGTAGGACTGGCCGGTCATCACGGTGTCGTAGACAAAGAAGGCGATGGCAACCAGCAGAATGCCGCGGGCGATGCCGAAGAAGAACCCCAGCGCCTGATCCAGCCCACCCAGCGCCGAGCGCTGTACCAGGGACGAGAACAACGGGGTGAAGATGCTGACCACGATCAGCGCAATGGCAAACACCGCGGCAAAGCCCGTAATCACCGACAATTCGCAGCTGTCACGCAAGAAGTCTCCGACCACCGGGATTTCCTTGACCAGCGGCACGGCTTGCGGTGCAAAGATGAAGGCCAGAACTGCGGCGGCGACCCAACCTGCAATGGCCATGACCTCGCGCATGAAGCCGCGCGAATAGGCCAGAATCCCCGACAGCACGATGATCAGGGCAACGAGCCCGTCAATTATTGTAAAACCTTCCATGGCCCTCGCCTGTTCTTTTTGTGCCCCTCGAGGCGCGACTTTAACCTGCTCCGAAGGTTTCGCCAACAAACCCAACCAAATCAGAGGGTCGGGTGAGTGTCAGACCTGCCACAGTACCGGTTTTGCCGCCTGCCGGAGCAATTGCTGCTGTGAAACCAAGTTTTTGCGCTTCTTTCAACCTGTTTTCGGTCTGCGGCGCTGGTCTAAGTGCCCCGGATAGCGAGATTTCTCCGAAAACCACGGTGTCGGCGGGCAGGGCGGTGTCCTCGCGCGCGCTCAGCAGGGCGGCGGCCACGGCAAGGTCAGCTGCGGGCTCGCTGATCTTCAGGCCCCCGGCCACGTTCAGATAGACGTCGAGCCCGGCAAAGGGGATGCCGCAGCGCGCTTCGAGCACGGCGAGGATCATCGCAAGTCGTCCGCTGTCCCAGCCGACGACCGTGCGGCGGGGCTGTGAATGGGGCGAGGGCGCGACCAGCGCCTGCAGTTCGACCAGCACAGGCCGGGTGCCCTCGATGCCTGCGAAAACGGCCGAGCCGGGGCTGGGTGTGCCGCGTTCCGACAGAAACAGGGCCGAGGGGTTGGTGACCTGTGCCAGACCCTTGCCCGTCATCTCGAACACGCCGATCTCGTCGGCGGGGCCAAAGCGGTTCTTGACCGCGCGCAGGATGCGGAACTGGTGGCCGCGCTCGCCCTCGAAATAGAGGACGGTATCGACCATGTGTTCGACCACGCGGGGGCCGGCGATCTGGCCTTCCTTGGTGACATGGCCGACCATGATGATGGACACGCCGTGGCGCTTGGCAAAGCTGGTCAACTCGTGCGCGGCGGCGCGGACCTGACTGACTGATCCCGGCGCGCTGTCGACATTGTCCGCCCACATGGTCTGGATCGAGTCGATGATGGCAAGGCCGGGTTTCTCGGCCTCGAGCGTGGTGAGAATGTCGCGCAGGTTGGTCTCGGCCGCCAGTTGCACCGGCGCGTCCTCGAGCCCCAGGCGGCGCGCGCGCATGCGAACCTGGGCGCTGGCTTCCTCGCCCGAGACATAGATGGTTTTCAGGCCCGACCGGGCAAATCGCGCGGCGGCCTGCAACAGCAGGGTGGATTTGCCGATGCCCGGATCGCCGCCCACCAGCAGGGCCGAGGCAGGGACCAGCCCGCCGCCCAGGACACGGTCCAGTTCCTCGACGCCGCAGACTGTGCGGGGCGGCGGGGCCTCCTCGGTGGAGAGGTCCGTCAGGGTGACGGCCTGGCCCCGTTTGCCGCCCAGCGATTTCCTGGCCGGGCCTGCCGACAATGGGGCCTCTTGAACTATGGTGTTCCACTCGCCACAGCCGTCGCAGCGGCCGGACCAGCGGGATTGCGAGGCGCCACAGGCCGAGCAGATGAAAGTCGTCGTCTTTGCCATGGCGCAATTCGTGCCCGAGCTTGCGCGGTTCTTCAAGCCCTTCCGGTGTTCAATCCGGACTGACGGGCCGCGGCGTCAGGCCCGGGCGGGCCATCCTTCGCGGCGGGTGCTGGCGCACCTGGTGAGTGAGTGGCTATTCGGCGGCGCGGGGCGGGGGCATGGCGATGACGCTCGACGCGGTCGGGTCGCTGTCGTCCGGCGGTGTCTGCAACTGGGCGGAAAGCTCGGGCAAAAGCTCGAACAATTCTTCGCGCAGACGGGCCAATTGCGCCTTGGCGATGGATTCCTCGATCTCGATGTCGCGGGTCCACTGGCGCAATTCATGCTGTATGGTCTGGGCGTCTTCGATCCGTTGCTGGAACAGTTCGACCTCTTCCTGCCGCTGTTGCAGGAACGCCCGCGCTCGGGCGACTTTGGCCGCGCCGTAGGTCTCGGCCAGTTCGTGGCTGACCTGGCTCATCTGCGCGGCCAGTTCAAGGATCTCGGGCTCCAGCGATTGCAGGTCGGGGTGATCGCGCAGGAAGGCCATGCGTTCCTTGACCGCGTCAAACTCCGAGGCCAGCGCGAACACGCCGCTGCGGTCGGCCGCATGGGCGATCTGGTAGGCATCGACCACGTCCTGCATCTGCAGCGAGAACTTCCGATGCGCGTTTTCCAACGCCATCATGCGCGCGCTGGAGGGCAGATAGAAGGCGAGCATCAAAACCAGAGCGGTCAGGCCGATCTGGATGTAGATGCCTGCGTTCGGGATGTCCTGCCCGCCCAATCCAGCCTGCATCGTCAGCCAGGGCCAGACATTCACGGCGGCAAGCAGGGTGGCGGATACGGCAAACAGAGCGGCGGCGCAGATCAGGAAAAAAGTCAGTCGCAGGAATACGTTCTGGAAATGAATTGAAATCGAATGGAGGGCGGCCATGGCAGTCCTACTCCTTTGGAAACCGGCAAAACCGGGCCCGGGCGGAGTATCCATCAAACGTGCAAGACGGTCCGCGTCGGACCCCGAAACAAAAATGACTTGGCTGCTCGAATACTGGCCATCATAGCCAGAAATGCGTTTTCAATCAATCAGGTCCGGGGATTTCGTGAACCAAGTTTCACTTCGGTAACGTATCCCAGCGCGATCGAGGCAAGGATGCAGCCGGTGAACAGGTACAGGCCCCACGCTGTTTCGATCGTTGCGTATGAGATGCCCTTGGCCAAGGTAATGTAGAGTGCAATGAGGAAGATATCGGCCATGGCGAGCTTGCCCATGATGTTCAGCGCGGGTTGGACGCGCGGGTCCAGCAGGTCCCATTGGACCAGCGCGGTTCCGATGGTTTTGATGTACGGCGCAAACAGGGCAAAGACGGTGACGACCAGCGCGAGGAATATGTCGGATTTCCAGAGGGATTGGAGGCCGGTGATGACGCTGATCTCGCTGAGGCCGAAGATCGGCAGCAGGCCCGCGCGCATCAACGGGGCGAACCACGCGATGGGGTAGAGGATCAGCAGCGAGAGGGTGGCGAGGCGGAGGGTCATTATGCTTAAATCGTAGGGTTTATGGACGACGCTTTCTTCGACTGAATGATGTGATAACGTGTACAAGTGAAGTCATGTAAAGTCATTCGGCAAGGAGATAATTTCTATGCCCGCCTATTTGGCGTTCAAGTCGGTGGTTGATCCTTCCGATTGCGATTTCCTTGGGCACATGAATGTATCCAGGTATTTTGCAGCATGTTCAGATTCCGTTTTCGCCATGCAGGCCGAAATGGGCTTGACGGCAGACGATATGCGGAGCGGTAGGCGGCTTTCCTTCGCAGTGGTGAATATCAACAGCGACTTCCGGCAGGAACTTGGTTCAGGCGAAGCGATCCAAATGGAGAGCGAAATTCTGGAAATTGGAAAGAAATCCATGACTTTCCGCCACACGCTTAGAAAAGTAGCGGACGGTGAAACGGCTTTCATCGCTGTGTTTAAATGTGTTTTGCTGAACTTGGAAACACGCCGGGCTGAGGTGTTGCCCGGTGATGTTTCAGAAAAAGCGAAACTGTGGATGGATGTAGAATAGACCTACCGCACCGCCTCGATCGGTCCCTCGGCACTCCCACTGATGAACTGCTCGACGAAAGGATCACCCGAGGAATCCATCTGGCTGACCGGGCCGGTCCACTGGATCACCCCGTCATGCAGCATCGCCACGTTGTCAGCAATCGCGCGGACCGAGCTCATGTCGTGGGTGATGGTCATCGCGGTGGCGCCCATTTCGGTCACGATCTCGCGGATCAGGTCGTTGATGACGCCCGACATAATCGGGTCCAGGCCGGTGGTGGGTTCGTCGAAAAAGATGATCTCGGGCTCGGCGGCGATGGCGCGGGCCAGACCCACGCGTTTCTGCATGCCGCCCGACAGCTCGGAGGGATACAGATCTGCCACCTTGGCGCGCAGGCCCACGCGGCGCAGTTTCTCGATCGCGATTTCACGTGCCTCGTCCGTCGGTCGTTTCAGCGAGCCGCGCAGCAGGCGGAAGGCCACGTTCTGCCAGACGGGCAGCGAGTCAAACAGGGCCGCGCCTTGAAACAGCATACCGAACCTGGCCAGAAAGGCGTCTCGGTCGCCGGTCCGGGCGTCCTGCCCATCGACAAAAATCTTGCCGCTGTCGGGTTTGATCAGGCCAAGGATGCATTTCAGCGCCACGGATTTTCCGGTGCCCGAACCACCGATGATCACCATGGACGTGCCTTTGGCAATCTCGAGGTTCATGCCCCTGAGAACATGGTTGTCGCCGAAGGCCTTGTGTACGTTCTCCATTCGGATCATAGCGAGAAGAACACCCCCGTGAGAACGAAGTTGGCGGCAAGGATCAGGACTGCGGCGGCCTCGACCGAGCCCTTGGTTGCGCGGCCCACGCCTTGCGCGCCGCGTCCCGAATGCATGCCGAAATAGCAGCCCATGATCGCCGCGATCATCCCGAACGCCGCCCCTTTGACCAGCGAGGACAGGATGTCGAGCGGCTCGAGGAAATCGACCGTGTTTTTCAGATAGGCTGCCGGGTTGAAACCGAGGTTCTGTGTCGCCACCGCATAACCGCCTGCGATGCCGATGATGTCGCCCACGGCAACCAGAACAGGGACGGTGATCAATGCGGCCAGAACGCGCGGGGCCGCCAGGTATTTCATCGGGTGGGTCGACAGGGTGACCAGCGCGTCGATCTGCTCGGTCACCTTCATTGTGGCGATCTCGGCGGCGATCGACGAGGTGACGCGCGCGGCAATCATCAGGCCGACCATGACAGGACCCAACTCGCGGACCATGCCGATGGCGACGATCTGGGGCACCACGGCCTCGGCGTTGAAACGCGCGCCGCCGGCGTAGATCTGAAGCGCCAGCGCGCCGCCGGTGAATATGGTCGTCAGGCCTACGACCGGCAGCGACAGCCAGCCGATGTTCAGCAGAGCCATGCCCAGTTCACGCGGGTAGAACGGCGGTCGAAAGATGTGTGACAGAGCATCCAATGCAAACAGCGCCACGCGGCCGAACGCCGCCAGCAGGTTCAGGACCGCGCGGCCCAGTTCGCCAAGCCATGCGAGTGGGTTCATTCGACATAGCCCCGCGAATAGCGGCTGCCGAGTGAGGTCAGGATCTCGTACCCGATGGTGCCCGCGGCCTCGGCCAGGTCGTCCACCGTCTGGTGGCCGTTCAGAATGCGCAGACGTTCGGGCGTGTGCGGCAGGTCGGTCACGTCGACGGTGATCAGATCCATCGAGATGCGTCCGACGACGGGGCAGGGCAGGTCACCGGCGAAGGTGTCGATGCCGCCACCGATGGCGCGGTGCAGCCCGTCGGCATAACCCGCAGCCACGGTTGCGATCCGCGAGGGGCGCCGGGCTTTCCACGTGTTGCCGTAGCCGACGGTTTCTCCGATCGCCAGCTCGCGCACCTGTATCACCGGCAGATCGACGGTGACCACAGGTTTGGCGCCCGCAAAGGGCAAGCCGCCATACAGGCCGATGCCGGGCCGACAGAAATCAAAGTGGAATTCCGGCCCCAGCAGCAGGCCACCGGTGGCCGCCAACGAACGCGGAGCCGATACGCCATCGGTCATCTCGCGGAAGGTTTTCAGCTGTTGCCGGTTCATGGGATGGTCCGGTTCGTCCGAACAGGCCAGGTGCGACATGACCACGACAGGGTTCAGCGCCTCGGCCCGGCTGCGCAGAGCGGCCCAGTCGGAAGGCTCCAGCCCGAGGCGGTTCATGCCACTGTCCAACTGAATCCCGAACGGATGGACCGGTAGCGCCTGCAGGTGGCGTTGGAATTGCTCGGGCGAGTTGATCAGCGGCACAAGGTCGTGATCGCGCAACAGGTCGGCGTCGCCCTCCATATGGCCTGAAAAGACGCAGATCAGGGGGCCGGGGCCAATCGCTTGGCGGACGGCGGCTCCTTCCTCGGCAACGGCGACAAAGAACTTGCGGACGCCTTCTTCGGCCAGCGTGTTGGCCACAGGTCCGGCGCCCAGACCATAGGCGTCGGCCTTGACCACGGCGCCGGTCTCGACATCGGTTTTTGCGTCCAGCGCCCGCCAGTTACTGGCCAGCGCATGAAGGTTGATCGTCAAACGTGCAGTACTCATGACCCGTTCATGACATTGCGCCGCACGAGGTCAAGGGGGAATGCGCTGCAAACGCGCGTAAAGTCCTTGCCATGGGCGGCTTGTAGCCGGGTTGCGCAGGTCCGGGCGGGCTTGAACGCGGGCAAGACAGCCTGCCAGCATTGTCCGCCTATCCGGGCCAAAACCGTTGGCTGATCCAGATCGTTCATCCGGCGCATTGGGCCGCGGCACATGGATTCGGGCCTGATAGGCTTAGTAGCCTTCGATCTGGCTACCCTGCTGCCAGGGTTTGACAAGGTTGCCAAATCGGGTGAACTGCGCCTCGAAGGACAGCTCGACCGTGCCGATGGGGCCGTGGCGCTGCTTGCCGACGATGACCTCGGCCTTGCCGTGCAGGCGTTCCATGGCCTGCTTCCACTCTTCCATCTTCTCCAGCTCGTGATCTCCAGGCTTTTCGCGCTCTTTGTAGTACTCTTCGCGGAACACGAACATCACCACGTCGGCGTCCTGCTCGATCGAGCCGGATTCGCGTAGGTCGGACAGCTGCGGGCGCTTGTCGTCGCGGTTCTCGACCTGACGCGACAACTGCGACAGGGCGATGACGGGAATATTCAGCTCTTTCGCGATAGCCTTCATACCCATCGAGATCTCGGCGATCTCGTTCACGCGGTTGTCGGACATGCCTCGGCACAGCTGCAGATAGTCGATGACCAGCAGGTCCAGCCCATGCGTCCGCTTGAGCCGCCGCGCCCGGGCCGCCAGCTGGCTGATCGGCAGAGCCGGCGTGTCGTCGATGTAAAGCGGACAGGCTTCCAGCGCCTTGGCCGCATCGACGAAACGGCGGAACTCGTCCTCGGTCATGTCCCCTTGGCGGATCTTGTGGCTGGAGATCTCGGACGCCTCGGCCAGAACCCGTCCGGCCAGCTGCTCAGCGCTCATTTCCAGCGAGAAGAAACCGACGACGCCGCCGTCCACCGCACCCTCGGTGCCATCGGCGCGCTGACCCCGCTTATAGGCTTTGGCCACGTTGAACGCGATGTTGGTCGCCAGCGAGGTCTTACCCATCGACGGACGCCCGGCAAGGATGATCAGGTCCGACGGGTGCAACCCGCCCAGCTGTTTGTCCAGATCGGCCAGCCCGGTCGAAATCCCGGCCATGCCGCCGCCGCGCTGATAGGCCTCGTTGGTGACATTCACCGCCTCGGTCACAGCCTTGAGGAAAGATTTGAACCCCTGTTCGGTCTGGCCCTGTTCGGACAGCTTGTAGAGCTTCTGTTCGGCCTCGACGATCTGTTCCTTGGGTTCGCTGGCCACTTCGACCCGCGCGGCCTTGTCCGAGATGTCGCGGCCAAGCCGGATCAGTTCGCGCCGGATCGCCAGATCATAGATCATCTGGGCATAGTCATGCACGGCGAAGGCGCTGATCGAGGCCCCGGCCAGCTTGACCAGATAGGCCGGGCCGCCGAGTTCCTTCAAACCCTCGTCCTCGGCCATGAAGGATTTCAGAGTCACCGGCGATGCCAGCGCGTTCTTGGCGATGCGCGCGGCGGCGACCTCATAGATACGGGCATGGACCGGGTCATAGAAATGCTCGGGCCCGATGATCGAGGCGACCCGGTCATACAGGTCGTTGTTGGTCAGGATCGCACCCAGAAGCTGCTGTTCGGCCTCGATGGAATGCGGCATGGTCTCGGCGTTCTGAATCTGCGCCGCTGCCTGCTCGATACTGCTGATCTCGTTCATTGCTGCTCTCGCTGTCCCCATGGGACAAAGGTCATATCTCGGCCCCGTGAGTCGGGGCAAATTGTATGTTTTCTGGGGATATGCTGTGCATATCTTCCGCTCCTGCATCTTGCCGCAGGGACTGGTCATTCGTCAACATCTTGTGGATAGGCAGCAAGGCTGACGGCCAGTGTTTCCCGGCCGTCAACAATGGCCAGATAGTCAGCTCTTGTTGGCCTCCTGCCAGCCGCGCGGGTCGTTCAGGAAGGCTTCGACCCCGTCCAGCGTTTCCGCGTCAAAGGTGCCCTGCGCCTTGGCCTCGGCCAGAACGTCCCACCAGGTGCACAGGTGGTGCAACTGCACGCCATGATCGCCGAGCGTCTTTTCGGTTTCGGGGAAGATGCCATAGTAGAAGATCACCGCCGTATGCCCACAGGTGGCGCCCGTTTCGCGGATCGCGTCCACAAAGGACAGTTTCGAGCCGCCATCAGTGGTCAGGTCCTCGACCAGAAGCACGCGCTGGTCTTCGGTCATGACCCCTTCGATCCGGGCGTTGCGGCCATAGCCCTTGGGCTTTTTGCGCACATAGGTCATCGGCAGGGCCATGCGCTCGGCAACCATCGCGGCGAAGGGAATGCCCGCGGTTTCACCGCCGGCGATGTTGTCGAAGGCTTCGAAGCCGGCATTCCGCATGACGGTGACCGTCAGGAAGTCCATCAGGGTCGACCGGATGCGCGGGTACGAGATCAGCTTGCGGCAGTCGATATAGGTGGGGCTGGGCAGGCCACTGGCCAGCGTGAACGGCTCGCGCGCGTTGAAATGCACCGCCTTGATCTCCAGCAGCATCCGCGCGGTCAGGCGGGCGATTTCCGTGCTGTCGGGAAAGGAACTGGGGATCATGGCGGGACCTCGGTGCTGAAATGACGTTGCGGGCTGATAGCCTGCCGACCGGCCCGATGTCGAGAGGGGTTGGCCCAAAAGAAAAGCGGACCTCGCAAGAGGTCCGCTTGATGCCCGGATGGGCAGTCGAGCCAGCCAAGGTGGGCTTAGCTGCTCATGTCATAGGCCCGTTCGCCGTGGACCGACAGGTCGAGCCCGTTCGTCTCGGTCTCGGCGTCTACGCGAAGCGGGGTGACAAGCGCAACCACCTTGATCAGCACAAATGTGACAACTGACGTAAAGACACCCACGATCACCAGCCCGCCCAGCTGCGCGGTCCAGGCGCCCAGGCCGAAAACGGCGATCATGATGGTGCCGAAAATGCCGCCCACGCCATGCACGGCGAACACGTCCAGCGTATCGTCGATGTTCAGCACGTTGCGGACCACGTTTACCGCCTCTTGGCACAGGATGCCGGCGACCGCGCCGATGATCAGCGCCTGAACCGGATCGACATAGCCCGAGGCCGGCGTGATCGAGGCCAGACCCGCGATGGTTCCGGTGACCAGACCGACCAGCGAGGCCTTGCCGTACTTGATCCGCTCCCACAGCGCCCAGCTGAGCGATGCGGTGGCGGCCGAGATATGCGTGACCGTCAGCGCCATGGCCGCGCCGCCATCCGCGGCCAGCTGCGAGCCGCCGTTGAAGCCGAACCAGCCGACCCACAGCATCGCGGCCCCGATCATGACGTATCCGGGGTTGTGCGGCGGGGTGGTGCGGTTCCTGCGCGGCCCCAGGACCCACGCGATGATCAGAGCGGCCAGACCGGCGGTTTCGTGCACCACGATGCCACCGGCGAAATCGCGCACGCCGATTTCGCCCAGAATGCCGCCATCGGTCAGGATGCCGCCGCCCCAGATCCAATGAACCACCGGCGCATAGCACAGCAGCATCCAAAGGCCCGAGAAGACCAACACGAAGCCAAAGCCCACGCGCTCCACATAGGCGCCTACGATCAGAGCCGGAGTGATGATGGCAAAGGTCATCTGGAAGGCAAAGAACAGCACCTCGGGCAGGGTGCCTGACAGGCTGTCGGCATCGACGCCGTTCAGAAACGCCTTGCCCAGCCCGCCCCACAGGCCCGAACCGCCGTCACCGAAGGCGATCGAATACCCGGCGACCAGCCACAGGATGCTCATCAAGCAGGCGATCGCGAAACAGTGCATGAAAACGCTCAGCACGTTGCGGGCGCGCACCAGCCCGCCATAAAACAGGGCGAGGCCCGGCAAGGTCATGAACAAGACCAGCGCCGTCGCGACGATGATCCAGGCGGTATCGGCTCCGTTCATTGGGCCGTTCTCCTCTTTCCTGTAGCTGCGCCAAGGGGCGCGGTGTGAGTGACGTGCCGAGGGTTCAACCGAACGGCGGCCGAGGAAAAAAGAGGCAGGCTGTGAAAAAGGTGCCTGTTTTGGCGTCCTTTTTCCAAGTGGTGACAAAAAGTGCGCCTTGTCCGGGTGGGTGCCAAAAATTTAGGCGACTTCGGAAAGGCCGTTTTCCAGCAGCTTAAGCGCATGATCCCGCGCCGCGCGTCGGACATTGGCGCGGCCCGCGGCGCCGAACTCGACGGTTTCGGTCAGGGTGGGCTGGCCTGTGACGGCGAGGCCGAAACAAACCCGGCCCTCGGGTTTGAACTCGGACCCGCCGGGCCCCGCGATGCCGGTGATCGAGACCGCAAGCTGCGCCTGAGAATGCGCCAGCGCACCCTCGGCCATTTCGCGGGCGACCTCTTCGGAGACGGCCCCATGGGCCGCCAGCGTGTCGGCGCGCACGCCCAGTATGTCCTGCTTGGCGGCGTTGGAATAGGTGACGAAGCCTCGGTCAACCACGGCCGAACTGCCGGGAATGTCGGTCAGCGCGGCGGCAACCATGCCGCCCGTGCAGCTTTCGGCGGTGGCGATCATGACGTTCAGCGCCTTGGCGCGGTCGAGCAGTTCGGCGACGGTCATAGGCCCAGTACTCCATGTGCGATCCCGGCCAGGATCAGAACCCCCGCGGCGGCGAACGCGCCCGCGATCACGTCGTCCAGCATCACGCCCAAGGGGTCGCCGCGCCGGTCGGCCCAGCCGATGGGGCCGGGTTTGGTGATGTCGAACAAGCGGAACAGCAAAAACGCGGCGATCCAGCCCGGCCACAGGGCGGTGATCGCGATGTCATGCGCCCAGGCTGGATAGGACACGGCCCAGATGGCGATGAACTGGCCCGCGACCTCGTCGACGACGATCTCCGAAGGGTCGTGATCGTCCTGCCCGGCGGTCATGACACCTGTGGCCCAGGTGCCGGCCACAAAGACGGCGACGGTTGCGACGGCCAGCAGCGGGAAGCCACCCAGCAGGTGCAGCGCCAAGGCCAAAGGCAGTGCGGCCAGCGAGCCCCAGGTGCCGGGGGCAGGGCGCAGGTAACCGACCCCGCCCACGGTTCCGATCAGGCGCGCCAGGGTCATGGTTTCACCAGACAGGCGGTCGCGATAGCGGCGATGCCTTCCTTGCGCCCGGTAAAGCCCAGACGCTCGGACGTGGTGGCCTTGATCGACACGCGGTCGGCGTCCAGCCCCATGATTTCGCTCATTTTCTGCCGCATCGCCGCAGCGTGCGGGCCGATCTTGGGGTATTCGCAGACCAGCGTGCAGTCGACGTTCGAGATGCGAAAGCCCATGTGCGCGGCCAGATCCACCGCATGGCGCAGAAAGATCTCGCTGGCGGCGCCCTTCCATTGCGGGTCGGACGGGGGAAAGTGCTGGCCGATATCGCCCTGCGCCAGCGCGCCATAGATCGCGTCGGTGACGGCGTGCATGCCCACATCCGCGTCGGAATGGCCCTGCAGCCCCCGATCATGCGGGACCTCAACGCCGCACAGGATCACGTGATCGCCCGGCCCGAACCGGTGCACATCATATCCGTTGCCCAGCCTTACATCCATGTCTGACCTCAATATGCGTTCGGCCCGGGCAAAATCCTCGGGCCGTGTGATTTTCAGATTGTCCGCGTCGCCCGGCACGATGGCCACGTCAATCCCGGCGGCGCGGGCAACCTCGACATCATCGGCGGCCCCGCCGGGATGCGCCGCATGCGCGGACACGATGGCGTCATAGCGGAACCCCTGCGGCGTCTGCGCGGCAAACAGGCCCGCGCGATCTCGGGTGCCGGTTACCTGGTCGTTCTCTCCGGTCCACAGCGCATCGGTGACGGGCAGCCCCGGCGCCGCGGCGGCGTGGGTGTCGAGGGCCGCCAGCACGTCACCAATGACCCGCGCGCTGACACAGGGCCGAGCTACGTCATGAATCAGAACCTTGCTGACGCCGCGATCGGCCAGCGCCTGCAGCCCGTTGCGCACGGATTCGGCTCGGTCTGCGCCGCCGGGCGCAAGAATCAGGCCGCTGTCGGCGAAGTCCGCCCAAGCCTCGGGGTCATCGGGGGACAGGACCAGCACGACCAGTGGCACCTGCGCCCTGATCCGCTCGATCGTCCAGTCGGCCACACGCCGCTCGGCCAAGGGGCGCCACTGCTTGGGCTGGCCCCCTCCGGCGCGCAGGCCGCGCCCGGCGGCGACGATGATTGCGGCGGTTGTCATGTCTGAATTTCCGACCTTCGTTTGGCTTCCGTGTTTAGGCGGCGGTGAAAGCAGAGGCAATCACTCGCGGTAAGTCGATTAAAAATTAGGCACATGATGATTTTGCGGGCTTGTTGGTCGCGGATTTGTTGTTCATATGCCCCGGATTCGATATGAAACCCGCAATTGCTCAAGGATTAGGCACGTTGACGCTGCGAATTGCCGAGAAAACTTTGACCCCGCCGGTTCTGCTGGCGCCGATGGCCGGAATCACCGACCGGCCGTTTCGCGACCTCGTCATGCGGTTCGGCGCCGGGATGGTGGTCAGCGAGATGGTCGCCAGCCAGGAAATGGTGCAGGCCAAGCCCGGCGTGCGCGAACGGGCCGAGCTGTCGGCGGATGTGGAAAACACCGCCGTACAACTGGCCGGGCGCGACGCCTATTGGATGGCCGAGGCCGCGCGGCAGGTTGCCGACCGGGGCGCGCGTGTGATCGACATCAACATGGGCTGCCCGGCCAAGAAGGTGACGAACGGTTATTCCGGCTCGGCCCTGTTGAAGACGCCCGACCACGCCCTGACCCTGATCGAGGCGGTTGTGGGTGCGGTAGATTTGCCGGTGACGCTCAAGACCCGACTGGGGTGGGACGACACGCTGCTGAACGCGCCGGACGTGGCGCGGCGGGCGCAGGAGGCCGGCGTCCAGATGGTGACGATCCACGGGCGCACGCGCTGTCAGTTCTACAAGGGCGAGGCGGATTGGGCCGCGATCCGCGCCGTCAAGGATGCCGTCAGCATTCCCGTCGTGGCCAATGGCGACATCACCAGCCCCGAGCGTTCGCAGGCGGCGCTGGAACAGTCGGGCGCGGATGGCGTCATGGTGGGCCGTGGCGCGCAGGGCAAACCGTGGCTGCTGGCGCAGATCGCGCACGAGTTGTGGGGGACGCCGGCGCCAGAGGTTCCCGAGGGCGACGATCTGGCCGACATGGTGCGGGCGCATTATGAAGCGATGCTGGGGTTCTATGGCACCGATCTGGGGCTGCGTGTCGCACGCAAGCATCTGGGCTGGTACATGGACGAGGCCGGAACGCCGGCGTCGCTGCGCCGCGCGGTCCTGACCGCGCGCGATCCGGCCGAAGTTCTGCGGCTGATCGGCGACGCGTTGGCGGAAAATGCCGAGGTGGCAGCATGATTTCGGATCAGGTCATCTGGGCATCGCTGCCGGTTCCCGCCTTCATCATCGACCCCGAGGATCGCATCGCGGATGTCAATTCCTCGGGTGAGGGATTCCTGAACGCCTCACGCAAATCGGTGGTCGGGCATCCGGTCTGGGACCAGATCGCCGTGGACGCGCCGTTGGAAGAGGCGTTCACGCGCGCCCGCGAGCAGGGCACGCCGCTGTTCGTTAATGACGTGGACGTGGGCTCGGGCAATCGCGCGCCGCTGCAATGCGCGCTGCAGATCGCGCCTTTGCTGGGGCACCCGGGGTCGATGATCATGATCGTCTCGCCGCGCGAACTGGCCAGCCGCATGACCCGCGGCAACACGGTCAAATCGGCGGCGCAGTCGGCGATCGGCATGGCCGAGATGCTGGCCCATGAAATCAAGAACCCGCTGGCCGGGATCACCGGTGCCGCGCAGTTGCTGAGCATGAATATCGGCCCGCAAGACCTTGAGCTTACAGATCTTATCGTGGCCGAAAGTCGCCGGATCGTGAAGCTGCTCGAGCAGGTCGAGCAGTTCGGAAACCTCTCGCGTCCCGAGTTCAAGCCCGTCAACATCCACGATGTCCTAGACCGCGCGCGCCGCTCGGCGCTGTTGGGCTTTGGCGCGGACATGACCATCATCGAGGATTACGACCCGTCGCTGCCACTGGCCTATGGTGACCCGGATCAGCTGTTACAGGTGGTTCTGAACCTGCTCAAGAACGCGTCCGAGGCAGCAGGCCCCGAGGGCGGAATTATCCGCCTGCACACCTATTTCGAACATTCCTTCCGCCTGCGGCGCAGTGATGGCTCGGGCCACTCGTTACCGCTGCAGATCGAGATCATTGACGATGGCCCGGGCCTGCCCGAGGACATCCGCGGCGACATTTTCGACCCGTTCGTATCCGGCAAGGAGAACGGCACCGGCCTTGGCCTGGCGTTGGTCAGCAAGATCGTGTCCGACCACGACGGTTGGATCACGGCCGAGTCGGTTCCGGGGCGGACAGTCTTCCGGCTGTCGCTGCGCCGCGCACCGCGCGAGGCAGGGCAGGGCAAAGAATAATAAAGGAGAACACCAGATGGATGGCACGGTACTGGTTGCAGATGATGACAGAACGATCCGGACGGTTCTGACCCAGGCCCTCACGCGGGCGGGCTGCAAGGTGCATGCGACCTCGTCCCTGACGACGCTGATGCGTTGGGTCGGCGAGGGCAAGGGCGACGTGGTGATTTCGGACGTGGTCATGCCCGATGGCAACGGGTTGGAAATGCTGCCCAAAATCGCGCAGGACCGGCCGGGCCTGCCGGTGATCGTGATCTCGGCCCAGAACACGATCATGACGGCGATCCAGGCGGCCGAGGCGGATGCCTATGACTATCTGCCCAAGCCGTTCGACCTGCCGGATCTGATGAAGCGCACCGCCCGGGCTCTGGACCGCAAGCAACGTGTTCAGATCGAACCCGCGGACACATCCGAAGACCGCCCCGACGAGCTGCCATTGGTCGGCCGGACCCCGGTGATGCAAGCCCTGTACAGATTGGTCGCCCGGGTCATGAACACCGATCTTTCGGTAATGATTTCAGGTGAAAGTGGAACGGGCAAGTCTCTGATTGCGCGGGCAATTCACGATTTCTCAGACCGGCGGACACTGCCCTTTGTGACTGCTACTGCAGCAGACCTGCGCGACCTGGAGGGTCCGGCCCGGGTCATGGCACGGGTGCGCGGCGGTACGTTGCTGATCGACGAAATTGCAGACCTGGACGATGAAATCCAGGCTCGGATCGTGCGGATGATGGACACGCCCGGCGACCACGTTCCGCGCTTCATGGCGACCAGCCAGTCGGACTTGACCGAGGCGATGGAAAGCGGGCGGGTGCGGCAGGACCTTTACTACCGCCTCTGCGGTGCCACCATCCATGTGCCAGCCCTACGCGAGCGGGTCGACGACATCCTGTTGCTGGCCGAGCATTTTCTGGCCCGCGAAGAACGCGAAAACGGCACAAAGCGGCGGTTGGGCCCTGACGCGATCGAACTTGTGCGCCGGTATTCCTGGCCCGGCAACGTGCGGCAACTGGAAAACGCTATCCGGCGGCTGAGCCTGACCAGCCGATCCGACGAAATCACCAAGTCCGAGGTCGAGGCCGTCTTGGGCAGTCAGCCCGAGGCCGAACCACTGCTGAGCGGGAGCGAACGAGAGAAGCTGTCTTCGTCGGTTGCGCGGCATCTACGTCGTTACTTCGACCTTCATGGAAACATGCTGCCGCCACCGGGTCTGTACCAGCGCATTCTGCGCGAGGTCGAGGCTCCGCTGATCGAAATCGCGCTGGATGCGACCGGAGGAAATCAGGCAAAATGTGCCGATTTGCTGGGGATAAATCGGAATACGCTGCGCAAAAAAATCACTGATCTCGATATTCAGGTGACACGTCGGCGCAAACTGATGTAATCTCGCCACACAAACCGTGGCATCCGGGCACAGCCCCGGAAAAGACCACGACATATGGCGGTACGCCGCGAAAGCGGCACATCAGGATGAGGGCAGACGGTGGTATCCCGGGCACAGAAACGGCCGGCATTATCCCTGAATCGGTGGCGTAAGTCCCGGAAACTGCGCAATTTCGGCACCTTGGGGCTGGTTGTGTTGGGGCCGGTCCTGACCCTTGCGACCTACCTTGTTATCGGGCCGTTTGACCTAGGTGCGAATGCGCCCACGCTTCGGCTGATTCTGCTTGCAGACCTTGTTTACATTCTGGTCGTTGCGGCCCTCGTTCTGGGGCAGTTGGGCAATCTGGTTGCGGCGCGCCGGGCCAAATCGGCGGGCTCTCGCCTACACCTGAGGCTGATCGGGGCGTTCACGCTGTTGGCGCTGGTGCCCACGGTGACGGTTGCGATTTTTGCCGGTCTGACCGTGAATATCGGGCTTGAGGGATGGTTCTCGGACCGGGTCAGGCAGGTGGTCGGATCTTCGCTGACGGCGGCCGAGGCCTATGAACAAGAGCACGAACAGGGTCTGACGCAGGATGCCTCGGTTCTTGCGCGGTTTCTGGACAATGCACGCAAGCTGGACTTCTACATCTCGGATGCCGAGCTGCGCGAGGTGCTGGCCCAGGGGCAGGCACAGATTCAGCGCGGACTGCGCGAAGCCTACGTGATTGACGGCAGCGGTGAAATCCGGGCCCGCGGAGACAGGTCTTATCTGTTCAACTACGAACCGCCGACACCCGAGCAGTTGGAGCAGGCCCGAGACGAGGGGCTGTTGATCATCGCGGACTGGCCCAACAACGAATTCCGGGCTCTGGTGCCGCTGCGCGCCTATCTGGACCGATACCTGTATGTCAGCCGCGCCGTAGATGGCCAGTTGTTGACCCTTTTGGATGACACCAAGGAAACCGCGCAGTTCTATCAACAGTTGGAAAACGAACGGGGCAGGGTGCTGTTCGAGTTCGGGCTGCTGTATCTGGGGTTCGCGGTAATCCTCATCTTGGCGGCCGTTTCGCTGGGCATGTGGTTCGCCGAGCGGCTCTCGCGCCCGGTTGGTCGTCTGACCACGGCCGCGCAGCGGGTCGGGGCCGGTGATCTGGACGTGCAGGTCATCGAGGAGGCCAGCGACGACGAAATCGCCATGCTGGGGCGGTATTTCAACCAGATGACCCGGCAATTGAAGGCGCAGCGGGGTACGCTGCTGGAAAACACCCGCCAGATCGAAAGCCGCCGCCGGTTGTTCGACTCGGTGCTCAGTTCGGTGACTTCGGGCGTTGTCGGGGTGGATCCGGATGGTCAGGTGACATTCGTCAACCGCTCGGCCGAGCGCTTGCTTGACTGGAAAGGCCATGAGCAACAACTGGCTATCGGCATCGCCGTGCCCGAGTTCCTGCCTTTGTTCGAAGCGCTGAAAGAAGGCAACCAGGAAGCAATTCAGGACGAAATCAAGGTCACCCGCAAGGGACAGTTGGAAAACCTGCTGGTCCGGATGGCGACCCGACGCGGCGAGGACGGCAGGCTGGAAGGTTACGTGGTCGCCTTTGACGACGTTACCGATCTGGTCAGTGCCCAGCGTATGGCGGCCTGGGGGGACGTAGCCCGCCGCATCGCGCATGAGATCAAGAACCCGCTGACCCCCATTCAGCTGAGCGCCGAACGCATCCGGCGGAAGTTTGCGCGGAAGCTGGATGAAGAGGACAGCGCCAGCCTGGAATCCATGACCGACGTGATCGTTCGCCAGACCAACGATTTGCGCCGGATCGTTGACGAATTCTCGAAGTTTGCGCGCATGCCCGAGCCCGACCGGCACGAGGAAGACATCGCGGGCTTGGTGCGTGAGGCGGTTCTGCTGCAGCAGGCCGGTCAGCCAGACGTTCAGATCGATGCGGAGATCCCGGACCAGCCAGTATTGGCTGATGTGGACGCGACGATGTTGAACCAAGCGCTCACGAATCTTATCAAGAACGCCGGAGAAGCCATCGAAACCCTGAAAAAGAAGGGTGCGCCCGACAACCTCAGCCCGCAGATTAAGGTGCGCCTGTCCACGAATGACGACGGAACACTGATTACCATCGCCGACAACGGCATCGGGCTGCCCGAAGACCGGGCGCGGCTGTTCGAGCCCTATGTGACCACGCGCGACGAAGGGACTGGCCTGGGCCTGCCCATCGTCAAGAAAATCATTGAAGAACACGGCGGTACGCTGACCCTTGAGGATGCGCCCGTGTTCGACGGACAGGACCATTTTGGCGCAATGGCCGTGATCCGGTTGCCGAAGGCCAACACGGCCCCGGTCGCAGCGCCGCAAAAGCAGGCAATTAAAACCAAAACACTGAAAGCAGGCCAAAGATGAGTGACATTCTGATCGTAGATGACGAGCGCGATATTCGCGAACTGGTGTCCGACATTCTGGAGGACGAAGGATATTCCACCCGGCTGGCCGGAAACTCGGACGAGTGCATGGCCGCGATCAACGCAGAACCACCCGGGCTGCTGATCCTGGATATTTGGCTCAAGGACAGCCGCATGGATGGGATCGACATTCTGAAGGCGGTCAAACGCGACAATCCGGATGTTCCGGTGGTGATCATATCGGGGCACGGAAATATCGAAATCGCCGTCGCAGCGATCAAGCAGGGGGCATATGATTTCATCGAAAAGCCCTTCAACATCGACCAGTTGATGGTGGTAATCCGCCGCGCGATGGAAACTTCGCGCCTTCGTCGCGAGAATGCCTCGCTCAAGCGCAAGGAAGTCAGCAATTCCGACATGATCGGCAAGTCGGCTGCGTTCCGCGCGATGCTGAGCCAGTTGGACAAGGTGACCAAATCCAACGGTCGGGTGATGCTGCGTGGTCCTGCTGGATCGGGCAAGGAAATCGCCGCGCGCTACATTCATGCGCACTCGAACCGGGCGAACGCGCCCTTTGTCACGGTCAACTGCGCAGGGGTCGAGCCCGAACGCATGGAAGAAGTGCTGTTCGGCCGTGAATCCGCCGAGCGTGGCGTTGAGTCCGGTCTGCTCGAACAGGCCCATGGCGGTGTGGTCTATTTCGACGAGGTTGCCGACATGCCGTTGGGCACGCAGTCCAAGATCCTGCGCGTTCTCGTCGATCAGCAGTTTCAGCGGGTGGGTGGCTCGGACAACGTGCGTGTCGATTTGCGGGTGATCTCTTCCACCAACCGCGACCTTGAATCCGAGATTGCCGCGGACCGGTTCCGCGAAGAGCTGTATCACCGCCTCAATGTCGTCCCGATCGCAGTGCCGTCTTTGGAAGAACGGCGCGAGGATATTCCTGTTCTCGCCAAGCATTTCATCGAGATGTGCAACGAAACCCAGGGCCTCCCTGTGCGCGAGTTGTCGGAAGAGGCCGTGGCCCTGCTGCAGACCATGAGTTGGCCCGGCAACGTGCGCCAGTTGAAGAACCTGGTCGAGCGGGTTTTGATCCTTGGTGATGGCACCGGACCGATCGAAGCGCGGGAATTGCCGAATGAAGAGGAAAAAGCCGACGATTCCGGCCGGGTCGTGCTGTCGGGCGCTCTGGCAACGCTACCACTGCGCGAGGCGCGCGAAGCGTTCGAGCGTGAGTATCTGCTGACCCAGATCAATCGCTTTGGCGGCAATATCAGCCGCACGGCCAGTTTCGTGGGAATGGAACGCAGCGCCTTGCACCGCAAACTGAAATCGCTGGGTGTGGTGACGTCGAACAAGTCGGGCGCGCGGGTGGCGCAACTGGACGAGCCTGAACCGGCGGAGTAGGGGTCGGCCATACCGGCAGGACAACGGGAGGTGCCCGGCCATGACGCTATCGATGATCCAGCGGGGATTTCCCGCCTTTGGTCGTCGTCTCAAACGGCTTCGGCGGGCCACCGGGATGAAGCAGGCGGCGCTTGCACATGTGATGCGGGTAGATCAGGCCTCGGTGTCGCGCTGGGAAAACGGGGTCCAGACGCCAAGCCCCGAACAACAGGCCGCGGTTTTCGCGGCGCTTTCGGATCACCGCGCCGACGATGCAGCACTGAAGCGGCTTGTCGGCAGTTCGCAAGCCTGTCTGCATCTGGTGGACGAGGCGAGCCATGTTTGTCTGGCCTATTCACCCAGCCGCGCACGGGATTGGTCAGCCAGCCAGCACTCGTTGTTGGGGGTGTCGCTGTGGCAGTTTGCCACCGACGAGATCCGCCAGGCCGAAATGGAGTTGACGGACGAGGGTTGGTGGGACCTGCAGGCGCCAAATCCCAAGGCTTTCATCACTTCCCAGGCCGTGCACGACCAGATCACCATCAGCGCAGGCCAAATCGTATGGGAGCGGCTGTATCTGGCCGATGGAACCCCAGTGCGCCTGGTCAGTGGCACGCGCGTACGCGCCGCATAATATATGCGTTCACCTTGCCTGGGGGCGAGGGTAGAACGCGGGTGTGACTCAATCGTTTCGCATATTCCTGCAGGTGATCCTGTTGTGGCTGGCCGGACTGGGCGCGGCCACGCAGTTCGCCAAGATCGCCGTCGCCTTTGACGCGGTCGGTGCATTGTATCCAGGCTATGGGGATGCGATCGGCTGGTTGTTGTCGATCATCAGTTTGATGGGCGCCGTGCTGGGGGCCATGTCAGGCGCCATTACCGCGCAGTTCGGACCGGTCCGCCTGCTGGTGTTCGGTTTGCTACTGGGCGGCGTTGTATCGGTGTTCCAGTCCACTATACCCGGCTTTCACGTGATGCTGGGCAGCCGGATCATCGAGGGCGTTTCGCATCTGGCGATCGTGGTTGCCGCTCCGACGCTGATCGCACAGATCACACGCGGAGCCGCGCGCAATGCCGCCATGGTTTTGTGGAGTTCTTTCTTTGGAGTTGCTTTTGCGCTGAACGCTTGGTTCGGCCTGCCGATGATCCAGCGTTTTGGATTGGCGGATTACTTCATGGGCCACGGTTTCCTGATGGCGCTGATTGCAGGACTGGTCGCCCTGTTTCCGCCAAAGGTTCCGCCCATCGCGACGGAACGGCAGGGGTGGGGGCTGGGGTCCATCCTGCAGACGCATCTTGAAACCTACCGCTCGCCCCGCATGGCAGCACCGGCGATCGGATGGTTCTTCTACACTCTGACCTTCGTGTCGTTGCTGGCGATCCTACCCGGCCGTATGCCCGAGGATCAGTCGATTCTTGTAGCCAGTCTGATGCCGCTGGCGGGTATCGTGCTGTCGTGGGTCGCGGTGCCCGTGCTCTTGACGTTCGTGTCTGCGGTCACGGTTGTAAATCTTGGTTTTGCGGCCGGGATGGTTGCCTTGGCTCTGCTGTTTTTCGGAGCGCCTCTGCCCGTTGTCGGCATTGTGCTGTTTGCGGTGTTGGGCCTGGTGCAGGGCGGCAGTTTCGCGGCGGTTCCTCAACTGAATGGCTCGGCCCGGGATCAGGCGCTGAGCTATGGGGCGATGGCGCAGATGGGAAATGCGGGCAACCTGCTGGGCACACCTGTTCTGCTTGCAATCCTTTGGCGTGCCGGAGAGGGCTCGATGTTCGTGGCCGTACTTGTATTCTATGCAGCCGCCATCGCAGCACATCTGCTCCTGTCACTCCGCCGGCGACCGTCACCCGGCGATCTGGGCTGAGTTCAGTCGGTCAGCCCGGCAACCCCGGGGTGATGATCTGGAATGACCCGTCGTCGAATTTGACGAAACAAGACGCCGTGCCCAATGGCGGCAGGACGGTTGTTCGGGTCGGCGGAACGCCCGATTTGACCGATTGTTTACAGGGCGGCAGGCTGATGGGGCGGTATCCCTTTTTAGCCATGCACTGCGCCTCGACCGTGTTTCGCAGTCCCTGATTTACATCCACGGTGTAGACGCGGCCCGGCTCCCACCAACCTCCGGTGCGGTAGCATCGCCCGCGCCCGTCGCAATAGGTGCGGCCCGGCCAATAGGTGGGCGGGCTTTGGCGCACCTGATTTGCAACCGGTGCATCCTTAAGCGCCTGCACTTGGCATTCGGTCGTTTCGGCCTGCATCCGCGAGACGCTTTCGCCTTCGCGATAATACATCGACAACGGACCGCAGCCGGCCAGCAGGGCAAGGGGAACAAGCAATCGAAGCACTGTTTTCATTCGCTTATCTTGCATCACACAGGCCGTCATGACAATTCGATTGACCGCTTTGTGGGCATCTGTCATTCAAAACGCTCAGGCAGAAAGGCCAAAGGCATGAAGGTCATCATTTGTGGCGCCGGCCAGGTGGGCTGGCAGATCGCTCGGCACCTTTCGGGCGAATTGAATGACGTCACCGTTGTGGACAACAACCCTGACCTGGTACGCCGGGCGACCGAGACGCTGGACGTTCAGGGCATCGCCGGCTTCGCCAGCTATCCCGACGTGCTCGAGCGGGCCGGAGCCCGTGACGCCGACATGATCATCGCCGCGACCCATTCGGACGAGGTGAACATGGTCACCTGCCAGATGGCGCACTCGGTGTTCTCGATCCAGCGCAAGATCGCGCGGTTGCGGTCGAAATCCTACCTCGAAGCGATCCATCGCGACCTGTACCGCCGCGACCATCTTCCGATCGACGTGGTGATCAGCCCCGAACGTGAAGTGGCCGCAGCAGCCATGCGCCGCCTGTCGGCGCCTGCGGCTTTTGACACGGAACTGTTCATGGATGGCAAGGCGCAGCTTCTGGGTATTCGGATCGCCGAGGATTGCCCGATCGTCAACACGCCCCTGCGCCAACTGACAGACTTGTTTTCAACGCTCAGCGCCATCGTGGTGGGTATTCGCCGCGACGGAACACTTTTCGCGCCGGAATCCGAGGACCAATTGTTCGTCGGTGACGAATGTTATGTCTTTACCAGCGTCCAAGACGTTGATCGTACGATGGAAGTCTTTGGTAAATCGCAGAAAAAGCAGGATCGCGTGGTTATCGTGGGCGGCGGGAACGTCGGCCTCGAAGTTGCCCGGACGCTGGAAGAACGCGAGGGCCGCATCCGTGCAAAGGTTATCGAGCGTGATCGGCGCTGTGCGGAACTGGCCGCCGAGTCGCTGGAGCGTACGATCGTTCTGAACGGCGACGGTCTGGATTCCGCCCTGTTGAGCGAAGCGGGGATCGAGCGCGCGGACGCGATGCTGGCCGTCACCGATGACGATCGGACCAACATGCTGGCTGCGGTCCGAGCCAAGGCCGAAGGTTGTCCGCTGGCGATTGCGCTGATCAACGACCCCAGCATGGTGGCCTTGATGGGGCCATTGGGGATTGACGCCTATATCAACCCGCGGGCCACGACCGTCAGTTCGATCCTTCGCCATATCCGGCATGGCCGGGTGCGACAGGTCTATTCGATCGGCGATGCCGAGGCCGAAGTGATCGAGGCCGAAGTGCTGTCGACCTCGCCAATGGCCGGGCAGAAACTGCGCGACATCGACTTTCCCGAAGGCGTCTTGGTCGGCGCCGTGCGCAAGGGCGACGAGGTCCTGCGGCCCACTGGCAGTCTGCGGATTGACGAAAAGGACGTGGTTGCGATTTTCGCAATGGCCAATGATGTACCCGAGGTCGAACGCCTGATGCAGGTTTCGATCGACTTTTTCTGATGGCTGTCGCCCGCGCACCCAAAATCAGCGTAATTCGGCGGCTGCCGCTGTTTCTGTTGATCACGGCGGTTGTGTCCTTGGCGATGTGGGTCCCGGCGATCTACGCCCTTGCCTTGGATGACCATCCAACGTCGCGGTCGTTCTTTTATTCGGGTTTGGTTGGGCTGTTTCTGGTCACGATCGTAGGTCTGGCGACGGCCAGCCGGCAACCGCGGCGCGGAACCTTGGGGCAGTTGGCTGTCCTGCTGGGCTCGTTGACGGTATTGCCGCTGTTTCTGGCCGTTCCGGTCCATGACGCGTTGGGGAACACGACCTTTCTGAACGCCTATTTTGACATGGTCAGCGCCATCACCACCACCGGAGCGGACCTGTTTCCCGACCCCGAGCGCCTGTCGGCGCCGGTTCACCTGTGGCGGGCACTCGTCGGCTGGATGGGTGGGCTGCTGATGTGGATCTCGGCGGCTGCGATCCTGGCGCCTCTGTCGTTGGGCGGGTTCGAGATTACCGCGCGCGGACAACCGGGCCGCCCGGTTTCTGGCGTAGCCCAGAGCGAAAGGGTCGACCCGCGGGGGCGACTGCTCCGTGTGACGGCGACATTGACCCCGGTTTATGCCAGCCTCACAGCGGTAATCTGGGTCTTGCTGTTGATCGCCGGAGAAAAGGGCCTGACGGCCATTTGCCACGCAATGTCGGTGATGGCCACGTCCGGCATATCGCCAGTGGGCGGGTTGGAAGGATCCACCGCCGGGATCACCGGCGAGGCCATCCTGTTTCTGTTCCTGTTCTTTGCCTTGTCCCGCCTGACGTTTTCAAAGGACACCGCAACAACGGGTTATTCCCGGCTGGACCACGATCCAGAATTCCGGATCGGCCTGATGATCGTCGTCGGCGTGGCGGCACTGTTGGTCTTCCGAGTGCTGGCGGGGGTTGCCGAGATCGGCGGGCAGGTGACGGGCCTGCAAACGCTGAACGTCATCTGGGGCATGTTGTTCACGGTGATGTCGTTCCTGACGACGGCCGGGTTCGAAAGCGCTTATTGGAACGACGCGCAACAGTTGTCCGGCCTGGGAACACCGGGGCTTGTGTTGATGGGGCTTGCGCTTATCGGGGGCGGGGTCGCCACCACCGCCGGCGGGGTCAAGCTGTTGCGGGTCTATGCGCTTTACCTGAATGGCGCGCGTGAACTGGACAGGCTGATCCACCCGTCATCGGTCAGCGGGGCGGGCGGTGGCAACCGCCGCATCCAAAGCCAGGGTGCCTTTATCGCGTGGGTCTTTCTGATGATGTTCGCGCTGACGCTTGCGTTGCTTGATGTCGTTCTCGCTGCCGAAGGGGTTGGGTTTGAACGCGCCATGGTGCTGAGCGTCGCGGTGCTGAGCACGACCGGTCCGTTGATCGAACTGGCCACCGATCTGCCGATCCGTCTGATCGATCTGTCGGCCGGAGCCAAGCTGACCATGTGCGCCGGCATGGTGATCGGCCGGCTAGAGACACTGGCGATCATCGCGTTGATCACTCCGGCCCTGTGGCGGGATTGAACCGCCAATTCGGGCCTTCACGTTACTGCCTGATTTTTCATCTGGAATATCTCTGCGCGTCACTCCATACTCGCGCGGAGGGAGCGCGTTGGTCCGCAGCGCGTAAGCAAGAACAACGGCGAGATAACAAAATATGGCTTCGGACAGACAGAATCTTCAGGATGCCTTCCTGAACAATGTACGGAAAGCAAAGGTTCCCGTTACAATTTTCCTGATCAACGGTGTGAAATTGCAGGGTGTCATCACCTGGTTCGACAATTTCTGCGTATTGTTGCGCCGCGACGGACAGTCGCAGCTTGTCTACAAGCACGCGATCTCGACCATCATGCCGTCGCAGCCGATCAACCTGTATGAGGGCGAAGACGCCTCTTGATGGAACATGACCGGAGGCGCACCCGGGCTTGGGTGCTGCATCCCGATATCAAGTCAGATGACCAGCGCCGCGACCCCGTTCCGGCGTTGGAAGAGGCGGTGGCACTGGCTGCCGCTTTGCCCGATCTGGATGTGATCGGGTCCGAGATTGTGCGCCTACCGCGGGCGCAGCCCGGCCTGCTGTTCGGCAGCGGCAAGATCGAGGAATTGGGCGCGCGTTTTGCGGAAAACGAGATCGAGCTGGTTCTGATCGACGGGCCGGTCACCCCGGTTCAGCAGCGCAACCTGGAAAAGGCGTGGAAGGTCAAGATCCTCGACCGGACGGGGCTGATTCTGGAAATCTTCTCGGACCGCGCCCGCACGCGCGAGGGTGTGCTGCAGGTCGAGATGGCCGCGCTGAGCTATCAGCGGACGCGGCTGGTGCGAGCCTGGACCCACCTGGAACGTCAGCGCGGTGGGCTGGGCTTTGTCGGCGGACCGGGGGAAACCCAGATCGAGGCCGACCGGCGTGCGATCGACGATCAACTGGTGCGGCTGCGTCGTCAGCTGCAGAAGGTCGTGAAGACACGGACGCTCCACCGGGCCGCGCGGGCCAAGGTGCCGTATCCGATCGTGGCGCTGGTCGGCTACACCAACGCGGGCAAATCCACGCTGTTCAATCGCCTGACCGGGGCTGAAGTCATGGCCAAGGACATGCTGTTTGCCACGCTGGACCCGACCATGCGCCGGATCGAACTGCCCGACGGGCCCGAGGTGATCCTGTCAGACACGGTGGGTTTCATCTCGAACCTGCCGACCGAACTGGTCGCGGCCTTCCGCGCCACGCTCGAAGAGGTTCTGGCCGCCGACCTGATCGTGCATGTGCGCGACATCAGCCATGCCGAGACCGAGGAGCAGGCCGAGGATGTGCGCACGATCATGGCCTCGCTGGGTGTGGACAATACCCGCCCTCAGCTTGAAGTCTGGAACAAAATCGACCTGCTGTCCGATGAGGACCGCGATGCCGTGCAGGCCCGGGCCGAGCGCGATCCGGCGGTGTTCCCGATATCGGCCGTGACCGGCGAGGGGATCGACCCGCTGTTGACCGAGATCGCCACGATCCTGCAGGGCGTGCGCCGGGAAGAGGTTTTGAAGCTGGGCTTTGCCGACGGCGACAAACGCGCCTGGCTGTTCCGTCAGGACGTGGTGCGCGATGAAAAACAGACCGAGGACGGGTTCGAGATCACCGTTCTGTGGACCGACAAGCAGGCCAATCAGTTCGCGGGCCTCTGACGATCAGGCCCCGTCGATCTGGCGCTGATGGTCGTCGGCATCGAACCAGCACAACGACGACCGGATCTTGTACTCCGCGTCCAGCTCCCATTCTTCCCAGCCGCGCGTGATCACCGCATTTCCGGTCTGTGCATGGTGCCCTTCCAGGGTCCAGACGAAAATGGCATGGGGACCGGCCCATCGCAGCATATCGCAGCGCACTTCAAGATCGGGAAAGTCGGTATGAATCCCGCGCGCCATTTCCGCGATGGCCGCCCGCCCGACGATGGGCGCGCCGCGATTGATCGTGATCTGCCCGTCCGACGTAAAGAAGTCGGCCACGGCATTGGCGTCACCCGAGCTCCAGGCGATGGCATAGTCGCGGGCTAGATTGTTCAGGGTATCGCGCAAACTGGCCATGATCTTCCCCCTCGCGCTGCGGTCCGGGCGCTCCGGAATGGTAGGCCAAGCCACGGGGCCACGTCCACGGGGCGACAAAAAAGGGGCGGGGGTCCGCCGAAACCCCGCCTATTGCGGCATCAGGCGGGTGGTCCCGACGGCGGCGGCGCGCGCCAGATCCAGATCCAGCGACATCGGAATGTACTCACCCCGGCGCCACAGTTGCGCCTGATCGTCATAGTAGCGCGACAGGAAGTGGCCCGATTGCCCGGTGGCCGTGATGAAGACCGAGCTGTCGGGGTCGGCAAAGTCATAAACCCCACGATAGCCCGCGCCGTGCACGTTCTGGAACGGGTCCGGCCCTTCGCCCGAGGTGCGTCCGCGCTGCAGGGTGTTGTCGCCGCCGCTGGTCGATTGGCGGATGTTAACAAAATAGCGCAGCACCGGAACCTCACCCAGCACCGGGTGATCATGGGTGGCCTGGTGGGCATCGCCCCAACGCAGGGATTCCAGTTGGCTGCCATAGCGCTCGGAAATCCAGACCAGTGCATCGTCAAGGGCCAGCCGGGCCATGTCGGTGCAGCTTTCCACCGGTGCGCTCTGCCGGACGTCGCACCAGGTCGAGGCCCCGTCGATGTCGCGAAAGACGCGTTCGATGAACAAGGGCTCGACATGCTTGAATTCCTTGGCCAGCGGCCCGAGGTCATCGGCGATCAGTCGTTTTTGCAGCGCGCGGACCCAGGCCGCATAGATCAGCGGCTCGGGCAGGTGCTCGTTCATCTCGCCGTTCCATTCGGCCAGCAGGGTCAAGGCGATCTGGCGCTGGCGTTCGGGGGTGCCTTCGGGCGCGGCCTCGCCGGTGAACCAAAGGTCGGCCCCGATCAGCGGCAGCAGTGACCGCGCGGTGAAGCTGACCGTGTCCAACTGCGCCTCGATGAAGCTGTCGCGGGTGTGCACCTCGCGGGATTGCATCAGGAATTCCCAGCGGTGGACGCGCTGCGTATCGCCCCATTCATAGGACACATGCAGGGGGAAGGGCCGGTCGATGATCTTGTTGTTGGTGTTGCCCAGTACGCCGCCGGCCGGAGCCACGAATTCGGGGTTGTCGGAATAGGGCAGACGGCCCTGCCAACGGTTGGCAGCGATCCAGCCCGGGGTCGGGATGCGCCCACGGCTCTGGTTGTTGAGGTCGCGGCTGGGCATTGCGCCGATGAGTTTCATGCCGACGGTCGTCTTGTCGACCACCGACAGGTTTTGCGACGGCGCGATGAACAGCTCGGCGGCTTCAATCGCTTCACGTACGGTATCCGCGTTCATCAGCGCCATCGACGCGCTGATCGAGGTGTCGCGCGGACTGAGCGCCGTCCAGGACAGCGAGGCGACATGCCCCGGCGGTGTGATGGTTTCCAGGTTGAAATGGGTGCCTGGCAGGACGGGGCCGTTCTCGGTCCAGCGCAGGGTCAGGGTGATTGGGGGGGCGTCCTTGATCTCGATGATTGAAGGGCGCGACTTGAAGGGTTTGAAGCCTTCGGGCGTCAGATATTCCTCGGGGTTGTCGGGATTCACTCGTTCGATATGCACGTCCTGATCGTCCAGATAGGACGAGGTCAGGCCCCATCCCAGCCGGTCACTACGGCCGGACATAACCGCCGGAATGCCGGGGATGGTGGCGCCGATCACGCCGCCCTTGGTCAGTTCAAGACGCGCCAGATACCAGATCCCCGGCGCAGTCAGGCCCAGATGCGGATCGTTTGCCAACAGGGTTCCACCGGTTGCCGACCGCGAAGGAGCCGCAGACCATGCATTCGAGGCACCCGCCAACCCGCGCTGCGGGACCGGGTTCAGCCATGAGGCCGCGGGTTCCGAATTGGCGGCATAGCGGGGCAGGTTGGGAAACAGCGCCGCATATTCGGGCAGCGCTGCAATGCCCGCGCCAGGCACGTCCGGCAGAATATCTGAGAGCCGCTGCGGATCGTTCAGCATCAACGAGGTGCGCGCCCGCAGCACTTCGTCCTGCAAATGCCCGGATAGCTGAACCGCCATCAGCTTGATCATGGCTATGCTGTCACCCGGTTGCCAAGGAGCAACCGGTGCGTTGAACAAGAACATTTCGGGCGCGCCGCGGCCCAGGGCGTTTTCGTTGATTTCGTCCAGCCGCGCATTGACACCGGCGGCATAGGCGCGAAGAGCGGCCTTTGTGTAATCGTCCTGAACCTCGAAGGACTGATGCGCCAGCCCGTATAGATCCAGCCGACGCATGAGCTTGTCGATATGCACGGTCCGCTGGCCAAAAACCTCGGACAGGCGCCCCTGCACGGTCCGGCGCATGACCGTCATCTGCCACAACCGGTCCTGGGCATGCGCATAGCCCAGACCGAAGAACACGTCGGGGTCGGTCTGCCCCAGGATGTGAGGCACGTTGGCTGTGTCGCGCACGATCTCGACCGGGGCATTCAGGCCTTTGACCTGCAGCGTTTGATCGTAGTCAGGCAGCGACTGGCTGGCCAGGAAATACACCAGACCGATCGCCGCGAGGGTCAGCAGGACCAGACCCGAGGCGATACGCATCAACCAGCGAAAGACGACACCCATCAGCAGCGCACCATTTGAATTTGCAGATCAGGCGAAGGTTAATTCATGGCTCTGGCGACCGAAAGAGGCCGCGCCGCGGAATCTGCGTCTGAAACGAAAAACTCCGCCACGGCATTGGCCAGTGACGGAGTTTTCTTGAGGGGGGTCAGGGGGTCAGGGAATAATGCGCGTGTATTTGATGCCTTCGACCGTCGCGCCCAATTGCAGCCCAGCCTGACCGAAGACCGCCGCCAGCACGGGTTTGCGCAGGGTGGTCAGGTCGGTCGACAACTGGTCCGCCTGGTCGCTGACGACATATCCAATGTCCGCGCCGGCGGTCCATCCGCTTGAGCGGCGGAAATCGTTCAGGGCGTCTTCGGTCATGAAGAATAGGACATGGGCGTATTGCTGGGCGCCAATCTGAAGCCCCGCAGTGCCCTTTACGGCGGAGTAGTAGTCGACCGTGGCGCCATTGATGCGCAGTGCGCCTTTTCCGTAGCCGCCTCCAAAGACGAACCCCGCCTCGGTGATCAGCGGCATGACCAGCATCCCGTTGGCCTTGTTGGCGATTTCCTGGGTGTTCGGGTAGCGGGTATACATCTCGGTCAGCGTGGCATCGACGCGGGCATCGATCGTTGCCGCGTTCGAGTTTCCGACGCCGTTGCCGCAGGCGGCGGTCAGGGTCAGTCCGGCCATGCCAAAGGCAAAGCCGCGACGGCTCAGTCGTGGTGTGTTGGAACTGCTCATGTTTGTTTTTCTCTGTCTATGTGCCTGAAAAGCCGGGTGGTCCCGGTCTTGTGTGCAAGAATACGCCGAGCCGCCTCGGGTGTCACGGGAAAACCGGCAGGCCAAGGCCGGCCGATCGGCGAAAAATCGCGGAGTCCCGCGGGATTAGCCGTGCAGAAGCCGGGCGACCTGCGGTGCGAAATAGGTCAGGATGCCGTCACAGCCCGCGCGTTTGAAGGCCAGCAGGCTTTCCAGCATCACCTTTTCGCCGTCGATCCAACCGTTCTGCGCCGCGGCCTGGATCATCGCGTATTCACCCGACACCTGATAGGCATAGGTGGGTGCGCCAAACGTGTCCTTGACCCTCCGGCAGATGTCCAGATAGGGCATGCCGGGCTTGATCATCACCATGTCGGCGCCCTCGGTCAGGTCGCGTTCGATCAAGCGCAGCGCCTCGTTCGAGTTGGCCGGGTCCATCTGATAGGTCTTCTTGTCGCCGGTCAACGCGCCCGAGGCGCCCACCGCATCACGGAAGGGTCCGTAGAAGGCGCTGGCATATTTCGCGGCATAGCTGAGGATCATGACGTCGTGATGGCCGACGGCCTCGAGCGCCCGGCGCATCGCGCCGATCCGGCCGTCCATCATGTCGGATGGGCCGATGATGTCGGCTCCGGCCTCGGCCTGGGCCAGCGTCATCTTGACCAGCGCCTCGACCGTTTCGTCATTCACGATCTTGCCGTCCACCACGTATCCGTCGTGGCCGTTGATGTTGTAGGGGTCCAGCGCCACGTCGGTCATCACCGCGATCTCGGGCGCGGCCTGCTTGATCGCGCGGATGGCGCGGTTCGACAGGTTGTCGGGGTTCCACGCCTCGGCACAATCCTGAGTCTTGAGGCTGGGATCGGTGTAGGGAAACAGGCAGATCGCCGGGATGCCCATAGCCTGCGCCTCGGCTGCGGCCCTGGCGATCAGATCGACCGAGCGGCGCACCACGCCGGGCATCGAGGGCACGGGCTCTTCGATGCCCTCGCCGTCGCGCACGAAAACCGGCCAGATCAGGTCATCCACGGTCAGGGTGTTCTCGCGCACCAAGCCCCGGATCGCCTCGGACTGGCGGGCGCGACGAAAGCGGCCGTGGGGGTAGGGGGCGATTGTCGGTTTCATGGCGCGTTCTCCTTGAACAGTCGCGCATTGGGTGGCATGAATTTGCACAGGTCTCAAGGGTACCAATGGCCGCGCCGTTGCGATAGAACCGCCTGAGAATTTTGAACAATGAGGCAAGTTTGGACTGGTACTCCACGATCTTCGAGCTCATCGACATGCGCAGTTTCTCGAATCTGTGGTACTGGATCGCCCTTGCGGTGCTGTGGTCGACAGCCAGCCATTGGGTGATGGGCGTTCCCTATGATCTGGTCGTGCGCGCCCGCCGCGTCGGAGGCCAGGCCGAGACCGACCTGCTGGACATCGTGCGGATCAACACCAATCGCATCCTCTACATTGCCGACGTTTCGGGGGTCGTAATCTTGGCGCTGTGCTGTTTCCTGTTCGCAGGGCTGGCGACGCTTGGGTTTTACTATCAGGTCGAGTTCGCCCAGGCCGTGTTCCTGCTGTTGTTCCCGATGGTTCTTGTCGGCGCAAACAGCCTGCGGGTGGCCCGGAACCTGCGGCGGCAGGAGTTGACGATTGAAGCTGTGTCCAAGGCGCTGCATCGATGCCGGCTGGCGACGCAGGTCATCGGCATGTTTGCGATACTGGTCACTTCGATGTGGGGCATGTATCAGAACCTTTCGATAGGCGTTCTGGGATAGCAGATTCAGAAAGGCAGCGTGATGAAGGCTCCGAACCACGTGACAGTCGGCGGCGCCCCCGAGGGGTTTGACGCGCAGCTGGTGCTGAACGAAGTCGCCCGCTCGGGCGGGCCGGTTCTGCATGTGGCGCGCGACGACAAACGTGCCGAGGCGATGCGCGCCGCGCTGCGTTTCTTTGCGCCCGACATGCCGGTGATCCTGTTCCCCGGTTGGGATTGCCTGCCTTATGACCGGGTGTCGCCCAACCCCGACATTGCGGCGGCGCGGGTGGCGACCCTGGCGGCGCTGGTGCATCAGATGCCCGAGCGCTTTGTTCTGCTGACCACGCTGAACGCCGCCACCCAAAGCGTGCCGGCGCGCGACGTGCTGCGGCAGGCGGCGTTCACCGCACGGGTCGGCCAGCGCATCGACGAGGCCGCGCTGCGCGATTTTCTGGTACGCATGGGGTTCAGCCAAAGCCCCACGGTGATGGAACCTGGCGACTATGCCGTGCGCGGCGGGATCATCGACATCTTCCCGCCGGGCGAGGCAGGGCCGGTGCGGCTGGACCTGTTCGGTGACGTGCTCGACGGCGCGCGCCGGTTCGATCCGGCCACCCAGCGCACTACCGAAAAACTTGATCTGGTCGAACTGGCCCCGGTCTCCGAGGTGATACTGGACGAGGCCGCCATCACCCGGTTCCGTCAGAACTATCGCATCGAATTCGGTGCGGCCGGCACGGATGATCCGCTGTACGAGGCGGTCAGCGCCGGGCGCAAGCATCAGGGCATGGAGCACTGGCTGCCCCTGTTCCATGAAAAGCTGGAAACGCTGTTCGACTATCTGCCGGACGCGACGATCACGCTGGACGATCAGGTCACGCCCGCGCGTCTGGCCCGGTGGGACAGCATCGCCGATCAATACGAAACCCGGCGTCTGGCGCTCGAGAACCGCTCGCGGATGGATTCGGTTTATAAACCCACGCCGCCGGGTCTGCTGTACCTGGATGACGACACCTGGACCCGAGCTGTGGCGCAGCGGCGGGTGCTGCAATTCAGCCCTCTGCCGCAGACCAGCGGCCCCGGGGTGATCGACGCGGGCGGTCGGATCGGGCGCAACTTTGCCCCCGAGCGCCAACAGGAAAGCATCAGTCTGTTCGGCGCGCTGGCCAGCCACATCAAGGACAAGCTGGAGAAGGGGCCGGTTCTGGTCGCCTCGTATTCCGAGGGCGCGCGCGAACGCCTGACCGGGTTGATCGAGGATGAGGGTCTGGCCGAGGCGATCCCCGTTTCGGATGGCTCGCGCATGGGCAAACGCGGCCTGCACCTGGCGGTCTGGGCGCTGGAGCATGGGTTCGAGACGCCCGACATGACGATGATCTCGGAACAGGACGTGCTGGGCGACCGGCTGATCCGTCAGCCCAAGAAACGCCGTAAGGCCGAGAATTTCCTGACCGAGACCCAGTCGCTCAGCCCCGGTGATCTGGTCGTGCATGTCGATCACGGCATCGGCCGCTACATGGGCATGGAGGTCGTGACCGCCCTGGGCGCCGCGCATGAATGCCTGCTGCTGGAATATGCCGAGGGCGCCAAGCTGTACCTTCCGGTCGAAAACATCGAGCTGCTGTCGAAATACGGGCACGAGGAAGGCTTGCTCGACAAGCTGGGCGGTGGTGCGTGGCAAGCCAAGAAGGCTAAGCTCAAGGAACGCATCCGCGAGATGGCCGACCGGCTGATCCGCATCGCCGCCGAACGCGCCCTGCGCAAGGCCCCGATCATGGACCCGCCGCCCCACGCGTGGGAAGAGTTCAGCGCCCGCTTCCCCTATCAGGAAACCGAGGACCAGTTGCGCGCCATCGCCGACGTGATGGAGGACCTGCACTCGGGCACGCCGATGGATCGCCTGATCTGCGGCGACGTGGGGTTCGGCAAGACCGAGGTCGCCATGCGCGCGGCCTTCGTTGCGGCCATGTCCGGCCTGCAGGTGGCGGTGATTGCGCCCACAACGCTGCTGGCGCGCCAGCACGCCGCCAGCTTCAAGGACCGGTTCCGGGGCTTCCCGCTGGAAGTCCGACAATTGTCGCGTTTCATCTCGGCCAAAGAGGCGCAGCAGACCCGGGAGGGGCTGGCAAAGGGCACGGTAGACATCGTGATCGGCACTCATGCTCTGTTGGCCAAGGGCATCCGGTTCCAGAACCTCGGGCTGTTGATCATCGACGAAGAGCAGCATTTCGGCGTGGCCCACAAGGAGCGGCTCAAGCAGTTGCGGTCCGACGTGCATGTGCTGACGCTGACCGCCACACCGATCCCGCGCACGCTGCAGTTGAGCCTGACCGGTGTGCGCGACCTGTCGATCATCGGCACGCCGCCCGTCGATCGCCTGGCGATCCGCACCTATGTCAGCGAGTTCGACGCAGTCACCATCCGCGAGGCGCTGCTGCGCGAGCACTATCGCGGCGGGCAGAGTTTCTATGTGGTGCCGCGCATCTCGGACCTGCCCGAGATCGAGGAATTTCTGAAGGAACAGCTGCCCGAACTGACCCATGTGGTGGCCCACGGCCAGATGGCGGCTGGCGAGTTGGACGATCGGATGAATGCCTTCTATGACGGCAAGTATGACATCCTGCTGGCCACCACGATCGTGGAAAGCGGGCTGGACATTCCCACCGCGAACACGATGGTCGTGCACCGGGCCGACATGTTCGGGCTGGCCCAGCTCTATCAGATCCGGGGCCGGGTGGGGCGGTCCAAGACCCGCGCCTACGCCTATCTGACCACCAAGCCGCGCGCGCGGTTGACGCCGGCCGCCGAAAAGCGGCTGCGGGTTCTGGGCTCGCTCGATACGCTGGGGGCCGGGTTCACGCTGGCCAGCCAGGACCTGGACATTCGCGGCGCGGGCAACCTGCTGGGCGAGGAACAGTCGGGCCAGATGCGCGACGTGGGCTATGAACTCTACCAGTCGATGCTGGAAGAGGCGATCGCCAAGATCAAGGCCGGTGAGATGGAGGGGCTGAGCGAGGCCGACGACCAGTGGGCGCCGCAGATCAACCTGGGCGTTCCGGTACTGATCCCCGAAGACTATGTGCCCGATCTGGACGTGCGGCTGGGCCTCTATCGCCGCCTGTCGTCGCTGTCGACCAAGGTCGAGCTTGAGGGTTTTGCCGCCGAACTGATCGACCGGTTTGGCCCGCTGCCGAAAGAGGTGAACACCCTGCTGCTGGTGGTGCGGATCAAGGCGATGTGCAAACGCGCGGGCATTGCCAAGCTGGACGGCGGACCCAAAGGGGCCACGATTCAGTTCCACAACGACAAGTTCGCCTCACCGCAAGGTTTGGTCGAGTTCATCCAGAACCAGCGCGGGCTGGCCAAGGTCAAGGACAACAAGATCGTGGTGCGGCGCGACTGGAAGAAGGACAGCGACAAGATCAAGGGCGCCTTTGCCATTGCCCGCGATCTGGCCGAGAAGGTCGCCGCCGAGAAAAAGAAGAAGGCCAGCGCCTGAGGGCGCGGCCTAGTCCCCGGCCACGAATGTACACAGCTGCCAGTCACCGCTGTCCGATTTTACGAAGGCCGCGCGATAGCCGACCATCGACCATAGGAAATCGGAATAGATATAGCCGCGCGTTCCGTCGGTCAGGATGACGCCCTGATAGTCAGCCTCTTCCAGATAGTCCCGCACGATCACCACTTCATGGCTGATCAGGTCCAGAATGGGCGCGCCACGGTTGGGGGCCTGGCGCAGGGTGACATCCTGACCGGTCACGAAATAGGCGGCGAACGGGTCTAGCTTCGCTGGCAGGGTAAGCCGCCACTGATACGGCGTCCAGAACTCGCCATCCTCGTCGAAATAGCCGGGCTGGGCCAGCGTGGTCTCGAGGTCGCGCCAGTAGTCCTCGCGGATGTTGTCGGCATGGCGGCGGTCGGACTCGGGCAGGGTCTCGGGATCGACCGTCAGGTTGGCGCGGAACGTCTCGGAGCCGTCCGGGTCACCGTGGCTGGTATAGATCTCGGGGCAGGTGGCGGCCATGACGCCCTCGAGGTCGCGGGCGGCGACTTTGGCGCGCAGGTCCGCGCGAAAGGCTTCCAGCGTCGGGTCCTGGCTGGCCTCGTCCACAGGCGAAAAGGTCTGGCGGTCGGCCCAGGCGGGCCCGCAGAACAGCGCGATCAGCGCAGCGTTCAACAGTTTCATTCAGCGGCTCTCATCGCGGCCTGGGCGCAGAAGCACGAGGCGCCGACGCTGCGGTCGGCCCGCGCCAGGGCCAGGTCAAGTCGTTGTCGGATCAGCTGCAATTCCTCTACCGCGCCGCGCGCCTTGAGGCAATCGTGCAAGCCCTTGAGGCTCCAGACATTGTCGGGATGGATCGAGGCACGGCTGAGGGTGCCGCCCAGACCCAGATCCTCGCGATAGACGGCTTCGGCTTCGGCCACGTGACCCTGTTCGAACAGCAACGCCCCCAGCGCGTGGCGGGTGGGCTGCATCCAGCCCCAAGGCTCGTCATAGGGCAGATTGTCGTCCAGTTCGACCGAGCGCCGGAGATGGTCGAAGGCCGTGTCGAAATTGCCTTTGCGGTACTCAATCTCGCCCCGCAGCATCTCGCGCGCGATCTCCAGCAGGTCGATGACGCGGTTGTTGTGCAGCAGGCGGGTTTCGGGCACGCGGTCTTTGGCGGCGAGGAACAGCTGCTCTTCGGCCTCGGCCTCGGCTACGTCGCCGGTGGCGGCATGGGCGATGGCGCGGGCGTAGTGCGTGGTGGCCGTCACCGTCAGATACAGGTCGGGATCCGGGGGCAGGGGCACGGCCTTGGCTTCCTCCCACCGGCCGAAACGGATCAGGATATGCGGCCCCATGGCCATGTAGCTTTCGAAGTAATCCGCCATCGGCGGGCTTTCGATGCGAAGCATCTCCTCGGGCGTGGTGTCCCACAGGCCCTTGTTGGCACGCAGGGCGGGCTCCATCTGGCCCAAGAACAACGCGCCATAGATAACGAAGTGGTAGTTGTGCTGGCGATAGCCGGTATAGATGTTGAACGCGCCTTCGCGCTGGTAATATTTCAGATCGGCGATGACGGCCTGTTCGTTCCAGTGGACGACGTTCTGGTAGTGGCCGCACAGCACGTCGATATGGGTGGGCATGTGCACCAGATGCCCGGCATCCGGCACCAGCGTGCGCAGCACGTCACCGGCCTTCAGTGCCTTTTCGGGCGTGGGCGACATCTCCATCAGATGCACATAGAGGTGCAGCAGACCCGGATGCGACATCGCCGCCGGATCGTGAGCCATGGCCCATTCCAACGCCTCCTGCGCTTCAAGCGTGGCGGCGCCTTCGGCAGGCTGGCCTGTCCTCAGATCCCACATCTGCCAGGGGGTCAGGTTCAGCAGCGACTCGACATAGATGGTGCGCAGGTCCAGATGATCGGGCTGGGCCGCGAAGGCGGCGCGCATGGCGTCGGCGAAGTCGTCGTCCCAGCGGTGCATGTCGGGCGCCGGGTCACGCTGGGGATAGCGGGCGGGCAGGGCGCGGATCAGTTCGCGTTCGACGGGCGTGCAGCGATCCAGCAGGGCCTGTGCGCATTGGGTTGCGTCATAGGCGCAGTTCAGGGCCTTGGCCTTACCGCGGTCGTCCAGCAGATCCCAGGGCAGGTTGTAGTTGGGCCCGGCGGCATAGGCCACGCCCCAATGGGCCATGGCGCAGTCGGGGTCATGCTCCAGCGCGCGCTGGAAACACACGACCGCCTCTTCATGGTTGTAGCCGTAGGTCCAGACAAGGCCCCGGTCGAACCACAGCTGCGCCTGATCCGAGGACGTGGTGACGGGGCAGCTATGCGTGCCCAGATCGTAATAGTCGCTCATGCCGAACTCTCCCTGACTGGGGCGAGCCTAGCGCAGTTCGGGTGCGCTGCACAGGTCAGGCGGGAACGCGGTCTTCGATCCGGCCCATGTGGACCATCAGCCCGAAGGCCAGCGCGCACATGGTCAGGATGCCGATGGTCAGCGGCCCCAGCGTGCCGTCGAACAGCAGCCCCACCGGCGCGGCGATCGCGGCGGCCAGCACGGTCGAGATCGACCCGATGACCGAGGCCGCCATGCCGGCGATATGGCCCATCGGCTCCATCGCGATGGCATTCAGGTTACCCATGGTGACGCCGGCCATGAAAAAGACCGTGGTCTGCCAGAACACGAACAGCGCAAACGAGGCCTGCGGCGACAGGTTCGACATGTTCAGGGCAATCACCAGCGAGGTGATCAGGATCTGTCCGGCCAGCGCCCAGGTCACCATACGGCGCATCCCCACGCGCACCACGACGGCAGCGTTCAACAAGCTGGCCGAGCCGGACATCAGCGCCACGAATCCGAACCAGAAGGGGAAGCTGTCGGCGCGGTGGTGGATCACGTCATAGACCGGCTGCACCATGGTCAGCATGGTGAACAGCATGCCCATGCACAGGGTCTGGACAAAGATCGACAGGCGCACGGTGGGGTGGGCAAACATCTCTTTCACCGCACCGACCATCAGCGGCAGGCGGAACGGGCGGCGGTTTTCCGGCGCAAGCGACTCCGGCAGTCGGAACCCCATCCAGACAATGATCACCAGCGCGAACAGGATGAACGACATGAACACACCGCGCCAACCGGCGAAGGCAATCACGGCGGCTCCGGCCATGGGCGCGATGGCGGGCACCAGGGTGAAGATCATCATCGCGATGGACACGATCCGCGCCATTTCCCGGCCCGAGAACAGATCGCGGATGATCGCCATGGCGACCACGCGGGGCCCGGCGGCCCCCAGCCCCTGAACCACCCGGGCGGCCAGAACCAACTCTAGCGACGAACTGGCCCAGGCCACGGCCGATGCCAGAATATAGACTGCTGCTCCGGCAAAGATCACCGGCCTGCGTCCGACCGCATCCGAGATCGGGCCGGTGAAGAACGTGCCGATTCCCATTCCCAGAACAAAGCTGGTCAGGATCAACTGCGCCCGGTTCACGTCATCAGGGCTGAGCTGCGCGCCGATCTCGGGCAGGGCAGGCAGCATTGAATCAATCGAAAATGCGATGGTGGCAAACATCATCGCGATCAGCGCGATGAATTCGGCCTTGGAAATACGGTCAGCCATGCGGGGACTCCTTGCTCCAACGCGCTAACACGACAGGGCAAGGTGGGCTAGGTGCAATCGCGCACAGAACTCTGTGCTATTCTGCAGAGGAAGGCTCAAGCTGAGACATTATTTCGCCGATCACTTGCGCCCACAATTCCGGTGGTTGCGCCCCAGGGACCGCGTGCTGGTTGGCGACGATGAAGGTGGGGACCGAGTTTACGCCCATTTCACGCGAGTGCGTATCCCGCTGACGAATGTCGTCCCGGTCGGCGTCGGATTTCAGCAGCTTCAGAACAACTGCGGCGTCCATGCCCACGCTGTCGGCGATGTCGGCCAAAACCTCGTGGTCGCCGATGTCGCGGCCCTGCACGAAATACGCAGTGAACAGCGCATCCACCACCTGGTTCTGCTTGCCCTCGATCCCGGCCCAATGGATCAGGCGATGGGCGTCCAGCGTGTTCGGGGTGCGTTTCATGGCCTCGAAATCGATGTTCAGGCCGGCCTTTTCGGCATGCTCCACCACCGGCGCATAGGCGCGAACCGCACCCTCCTTGCCACCGAATTTGCGTTCCAGGTATTCGCGCCGGTCCATGCCGCCTTCGGGCATGTCGGGGTTCAGCTGGAACGGATGCCATTCGATCACGAACGGATGATCCGGGACCGAGGCCAGCGCCTTGTCCAGGTTGGTCTTGCCGATATAGCACCACGGGCAGATCGGGTCGGACAGGATATCAAGCTTGACGGTCTGGGTCATTCTTCGGGTGCCTTGAAATAGGCCGGCAATGCGCGGCGCAGGAGTTTTCCGTTGCCCCCGGTGGGCAGTTCGGGAAGATGGATGAAGGCGCGGGGTTGCTTGTAGCGCGCCAGGTTGGCCTCGACATAAGCGCGCAGGGCGGTTTCGTCCAGTTTTTCCGGCCCGGAATAAAAGGCGGCGATCACGAAGGTGTCCGGTTTGACCTCGACCGCCGCCGCGCCGACCTGAACGATTCCGGGAAAGCGCGACAGGACGGATTCGACCTCGACCGGGGATACCCGATAGCCACCGGCGTTCATCATGTCGTCGTCGCGCCCCAGATAGGTGATCTGCCCATCCACGGCTATCGCCCCCTGATCGCCGGTCAGGAACCAGTCGCCCTGCATGCGCGCGCGGGCCTCGTCCGGGGCGTTGAGATAGGTCAGCATCAGCCCCGGGTCCGAGCGGTGAATGGCGATGGTGCCTTCCTGCCCCTGCGGAACCGGCCCGTCAGGCCCCAGGATCGCCACGCGGCGCCCCGGTTGCGGCTGGCCCAGAGAGTCTCCGCGCGCGGGGTGGGATGGGCTGGATGAGATGAAGGTCGAACATTCCGACATTCCATAGGCCTCGTACAGCTCGGTCCCGGTGGCCTGAACCCAGCGTTCGTGCAAGGCGCGCGACAGTTTCTCACCGGCGCTCAGGCCGTGGCGCAGATCGGGCAAGGACAGCGTGTCCGCCGCATTCAGCATCTTGCGGTAGACACCGGGGGCGGCCGCAAAGATCGAGGCGCGGTGGCGGCGCAGCAACTCAGGCAGGGCTGCCGGGTCGGTTCCGGGTTCGGGGATCAGCGCGGTGGCACCGATGGTCCACGGGTCCATCAAGCCGGTGCCCAGCGTGTAGGTCCAGTTGAACGCGCCCGCGTGGCACAGGCGGTCGGCCTCGCGCAGACCGTACCAGCCATCGACCATCATCTGCCGCGCCCAGATCGCGCGATGCGCATGGGCCACGGCGCGTGGTTTGCCCGAGGTGCCCGAGGTATAGACGACATAGGCCATGCGTTCCGGATCGCCCATGTCGAACGCCGCGGGCGGCAGGTTGCGCATGGCGGCAAGGTCGGCCAGGCAGATCTGGTTGGGGTGCGCGGCACAGGCCACGGACGGATCGCGCAGAATGGCGGCTGGAGACAGTTCCCGGATCATCCGCTCCGTTTCCGGCTCGGTCAGTTGCGAGGAGGTGGGCACCGGGACCAGCCCGACCGCGATTGCCCCAAGATAGGCGATGGGAAAATCGACCGTATTGCCCAGACGCATCAGCACGATGTTTCCGGGCACGAGGCCTGCACGCAGCAGCCCGGTTCCTGTGCCCAGAACTGCAGATTTCAACTTCGCAAAGGTCCAGTCGTTCGAACCGTCAGGGCGCAGCACGGACAGGGCCACCTTGTCGGGCGTGGCATCGGCGCGGCGCAGCACATGGGCGGCCAGGTTGAACGGCGCGGGGCAGGGCGTCGGCGGCCCCTGATCGAAAATCGACAACATGCGCCTTGGCTATTGCCGTTTGTCATGCGTTGCAAGCGCTCGGCGCTGGCCCTATAGAATGACGCATGACGAGCAAAGACCACAAATCCATCGTACGCATCGCCCGCGACAACGGTTCCCGCACCGAGCTGGAGCCGGTGGATCTGGGTGCCCGAGTGCGTGAACTGCGCAAGGCACGGAAATGGACCCTCGAGCAGGCGGCGAACCAGGCCGGGTTGGCCCGGTCCACGCTTAGCAAGATCGAGAATGGCCAAATGTCGCCGACCTATGATGCGCTCAAGAAGCTGGCGATCGGTCTCGAAATCTCTGTACCGCAGCTGTTCACCCCGCCCGAGCGGGATCAGGTTATCGGTCGCATGGCAGTGACCAAGATGGGTGAAGGCACCGCGCACGCCACCACGACCTACGAGCACGAGTTGCTGGCCGAAACGCTGACCAAGAAGCAGATGCTGCCCTATCGGGCCCGTGTGCGCGCCCGGTCAATGGACGAGTTCGACGGCTGGGTGCGTCACGATGGCGAAGAATTCCTGTATGTGCTGACCGGCGTGATCCGCCTGTACACCGAATTTTATGAACCGGTTGAGATGCGTCGGGGCGACAGCGCCTACTACGACGGCAGCATGGGGCACAACGTGATCTCGGTAAGCGATGAGGACGCGACCATCCTGTGGGTCACGTCGCTGGCCTAACGCCGGGCTAGCTCGCGGTTCAGGCCTTCGGTGTAAAGGAAATCCTCGACCTCTTCATGGGCCTCGTTCACCGTCAGGTGGTGCCGCTCGGCCAGATAGGCCTCAAAGCGTTTCCTGTCCGTCCTCACGCGCGCCATATCCTGATCGCGCAGGTTCGGAAAACGGCGCTTGGCACGTGCGTAGGACGCGCTCCAGTCTTGTGTCAAATCAGTCCAGTTCAACATCTGCGAGCCTTCCGTGGTTCGGGTTTCAGGACTGCTCTTCCCCAGACCAGCGTACGGAGCGCGCAGCCCGCGCGAAGACATGACAAAATGTCGCAGGTCAGGGCGCTGGAAAATCAAAGCGGTTTTTCACGCCGTGCTCGGCCCGTTTTCCCACTCACTGTCGGTTTTGGCGATCGTTCAAATGCTCGCACTCTGGACTGCGCCGAATACAGGGCTTTGTTCTATCTAAGAAATCTGTTTTCGGTGCAGGTGTCCGTTGCGTCGATCCTCACTTGGATTGCGAGATATCGTGGTAACAAGCGTTCCACCCGCAAAAAGTAGTCAAATGCTCTAGAAATAGCGGCCAGCGGATTTGTTTGATCGCCTTTTGGTGTTTGGTCACATGTGCCGAAAATTGCCGACGCCCGCGCGGCGTCCGATCCGAGCTAAGTGCATCACTTGAAATGGGCCGGGGCACAAGCCCCTGCCGGTTGCCTGCTACTCCTCGTACCACCAGACGTCGGGCATGAACTGCGGCCCGTCGCCGTAGATTGGCAAGATCTGAGGATGCTTCATTTCCTTCACATGGGCGATGCGGCCAACATCAAAGCTCCAGATTGGAATGACATACCGTCCGGCGGTCAGAACCCTGTCAAGCGCGCGGGTGGCGGCCACGAAATCCTCACGGCTTTCCGAGGCCAGCATCGCATCGATCAGCCCATCCACTGCCGGAGAGGTGACCCCCATCAGGTTGCGTGTCCCTGAAGCATCCGCGCCTTCGCTGCCCCAGTAGAGGCGTTGTTCGTTGCCCGGCGACAACGACAGTGCGCGGCGGAACGGGGTCATGTCGAAATCCAGCTCGGACACTCGCTGGGTGTATTGTGCGTCATCCACCTTGTCGACGGTCAGCTCGATCCCCAGCCGTTCCAGCGCGCGGGCATACATCTCGGCAATCGCATCCACGTTCTGAACCACATTCAAGCTTCCCTGACTGATGACCAGGGTTATCTTGAGCGGCTCTCCCGCTGCGTTCTTCAACACGCCGTCCTGGATTGTCCATCCGGCTTGCTCCAGCAGATCTGCCGCCTTGCGGATGTCCTTTCGGTTGCGAACCGAGTCGTCGCCTTCGGGCAGAACATACCCTTCCAGAGTTCCCGGAGGCAGATCAGCCGCGTAGGGCTGCAACATCTCAGCCACCCGGCCGGTTGCCGGTCCGGGTTGCATCGCCAGTTCAGACCCCGAGAAATACGAGGTGATCCGAGGCTGAGCACCGCCAGTGATCGTGCCGTTGATGAACTCAAAATTGAACGCAAGCGTCAGCGCCTCGCGCACGCGCCAATCGTCAAAAGGCGCTTTGCGCGTGTTCATGACCAGACCTGTCATGCCCGAGGGCTTTTTATGCGGGATCTCGGTTTTGATGACATCGCCGCGCTGAACGGCCGGGAAATCGTATTGTGTGGCCCATTTGTCGGCGTTGAACTCGCGGACGGCCGAAAGCGCGCCGGCCTTGAAGGCCTCGAACAGAACCGTCTGGTCGCCGTAGAACTCCAACCGCATCTCGTCGAAATTCATGGTACCCCGGCGGAACGCGACATCGTTGCCCCAATAATCCGGATTGCGTTTGAGGTTCACGAAACGCCCGGCCTCGTAGTCATCGATGACATAGGGGCCGGTGCCGATCGGGACATCTTGCAGCGCTGCCTCGGCGAAATCCTTGCCCTCCCATTGGGCCTTCTTGAGGATCGGCCGCAGCCCTGCGATCAGGGCCAGCTCGCGGTCTGGCTCGTTGAAGATGATCCGGACCGAGCGTGGTCCGGTCTGCTGAATGCTGTCGATCTTGGACCACAAACCGCGATAGCGCAGATGCCCCTGCGTTCCGAGGGTTTCGTAAGACCAGATCACATCGTCTACCGTGACCGGCGATCCGTCAGAGAATCGGGCAGTCTCACGCAGGGTGAATTCGACCCAGGATCGGTCCGGCGCGGTGTCGATTGATTCGGCCAAAAGCCCGTAAAGAGTGAAAGGTTCGTCCCACGAACGGCCCATCAACCCCTCGTGGGTCCAAAATCTCAGCTGCCAAGGGGCGGTGCCTTTTTGCACAAACGGGTTGAGACTGTTATAGCCGCCGGTATTGCCGAACACGACCTTGCCGCCCTTGGGCGCGTCGGGGTTGGCATAAGGCAGCGACACAAAATCCGGTGGTAGGGCCGGGTCTCCATACATAGCTATGCCATGGGTCGATTCTGCTTGCGCTAACGTGGCGACAACCGAGGCAGCGATTCCCGCGATCAACGGGCGGATGGGACGGAGAATATCGGGGCTCATTTTGGAAACAATCCTGCTCTGGCCTTATTTTGTTGGGATTCACCGTACCGATGATTTTTCTTATTATCAAACTTTTAGCTTGGATGACGGCGCGGAATTGCTTATAAAGGTTCCACTGCTCGATAGGTTTCTTGCCTGTATGAAACCTGCCTCAATAACTTAACGCCCGCTTCGTGCGGGCGTTTTTTTCTGCCTCGAGCTCCGAACTTCCCGCCCATAAATTGACCGTATCCGCAACCGGGTCTTTCCCCGTTTATTTTGCAGGTGCAGCATGGCACTGTGTCTCCAAATCATGAGTCTGTGGGAGACCCAAAATGAACCTGTCGGGAAAAACAGCAATCATCACCGGATCGAACTCGGGCATCGGGTTGGGCATTGCGCGCGAATTGGCCAAGGCGGGGGCCGACGTGGTTCTGAACTCGTTCACCGACCGCGATGAAGATCACGCGCTGGCGGCCGAGATCAGCAAGGAGACCGGAACCAACGCGCGCTACATCAAGGCCGACATGTCCAAGGGCGAGGAATGCCGGGCGCTGATCGAACAGGCCGGAGCCTGCGATATCCTGGTCAACAATGCAGGCATTCAGCACGTCGCGCCGATCGACCAGTTCCCGGTCGAGAAATGGGACGCGATCATCGCCATCAACATGAACTCGGCCTTTCACACGATGGCGGCGGCGCTTCCGATGATGCGCAAGGCCGAGTGGGGGCGGATCGTCAACATTGCCTCGGCGCATGGGTTGACTGCATCGCCCTACAAGGCGGCTTATGTGGCGGCCAAGCACGGGGTTGTCGGCATGACCAAGACCGTTGCGCTGGAAACCGCGCAGGAGCCGATCACCTGCAACGCCATCTGTCCGGGCTATGTGCTGACGCCGCTGGTCGAGGCGCAGATCCCCGACACGATGAAGGAATACAACATGAGCCGCGAGGACGTGATCAAGAACGTCATGCTCGAACGGCAACCCTCGAAAGAGTTCGCGACCGTCGAACAGCTGGGTGGAACCACCGTGTTCCTGTGCTCGGACGCCGCGGCCCAGATCACCGGCACCACGATCTCGGTCGACGGCGGCTGGACCGCGTTGTGATCCGCGGCGCGTGCCGGGGCTGGCCGATATGGTAAAGCGTATCAATCTTGCCCTGCAGGGCGGCGGCGCGCATGGCGCATTCACCTGGGGCGTGCTGGACCGTCTGCTGGACGACGAAGACATTGAGGTTGCGGCGATTACCGGAACCTCGGCCGGGGCGCTGAACGGAGCCGCGTTCAAGGCCGGCATGGTTCATGCCGGTCGCGATGGCGCGCGCGAGACCCTGAACGCCCTGTGGGAGAGGATGGGCGCGGTGGGCGACATGCGCATCGCCAACTGGCTGGCCGGGACGGAGCCCGCTCAGATCGCGCAGGCGATGGAGTATTCCTTGCCGTTCTCGGTGGCTGATACCTGGTCGCGGATGGTGTCGCCCTATGCCTATGGACCGTTCTACCGCAATCCGCTGGCCCCGGTGGTCGAGGCGTTTGATTTTGGCGAGGTCTGCGCCGATCAGGGGCCACGCCTGTTCGTCTGCGCCACCTGTGTGCGCAGCGGCAAGATCCGTGTTTTCACGGGCGATGAGGTGACGACTGACGCGATTCTCGCCTCGGCCTGCCTGCCGAACCTGTTCCAGGCGGTTGAAATCCACGACCCCGAAACCGACCGGACCGAAGCCTATTGGGATGGCGGCTATACCGGCAACCCGGCGCTGTTTCCGCTGTTCAACGCGGGCCTGCCCGAAGATGTTGTGATCGTGAACATCAACCCGCTGGAGCGCGACGAGGTTCCCAAGACCCCGCAGCAGATTCAGAACCGGATCAACGAGATCAGCTTCAATTCTTCCCTTCTGCGCGAGCTGCGGGCGATCAACTTCGTGCAGCGCCTGTTGGCCAAGGGCAAGCTGAAGGCGGGTGAAATGAGCCGGGTCTTCGTGCACATGATCGCCGATGACGCGCTGATGAACAGCCTGTCGGTGGCGACCAAGACAGTGCCCAACCCGGTGGTTCTGCACAGCCTGAAACAGGCGGGACGGGCCGCGGCCGACCAGTTTCTGGCCGATCACAAACCCGATCTGGGTGCGCGAAGCTCCGTTGATCTGCCCGCGATGTTCGGCTGATCACTCAGGCGGCTGCGTGGGGTCTTTCTGGTTCGGATAGACCAGCCCGGCCGAAATCACCAGCTTGGCGGCATCCTCGATCGACATGTCCAACAGGATTACGTCTTCCTCGGGGAAGAACAGCAGAAAACCCGAAGTCGGGTTCGGTGTGGTTGGGATGAACACGCTCAGCAGACCGCCGCCGGTTTCGGCGCGTTTGTTGATTTCGCCCTTAGCCTCGGTCGAGACGAAGCCGATGGCCCAGATGCCGCGGCGAGGATACTGCACCAGGCAGGCTTTCTCGAACGACCGCTCGGTCTGGGCAAAAACGGTTTCCGAGATCTGCTTGATCCCGGAATAGATCGACCGGACGACGGGCATCCGGTTGACCAGGCTTTCGGCAAAATGGATCAGTGACCGGCCCAGGATACCTTTGGCGATCCAGCCGACCAGAACCGTGAAGATCAGGAAGAACAGCACGCCCACGCCGCGCAGGTTGATGCCAACATATTGCTCGGGGCGGAACTGGTGTGGGATCAGGGGCAGGACCGCGCTGTCGATCCAACCGACCACCGACAGGATCAGCCACAGCGTCAGCCAGACCGGTGCGATGACGACGATACCCGTCAGAAACGACGCGCGTAGCCGCGACAGCAGGCCGGGGCGGCGGTGTGGTTCTTCATCAAACGGTGTGTTCATCGCGGTTCCGAGCGGTTTGCCGGACTAGTTAATCAGTCCGGCGCCTTGGTACAATAGGTCCGTTTGACGTTCAGCCAGCCTGAGCCTTCAAAGCCTTGGCGATACCAGCCGCAAGGCGCGCATTGTTGCGCACCAGGGCGATATTGGCGATCAGCGATCGGCCTTCGGTCCGCTCGTAGATGCGCTGCAGAAGATAGGGCGTGACGGCTTTGCCGGTGATGCGATGCGCTTCGGCGTCTTGCTGGGCCGAGGCGATGATGGGGTCCAGTTCCTCGGACGGGATCTGGTCGGCCAGCGGGATCGGGTTGGCTACCAGTTGTCCGCCGGGCAGACCCAGCGCGCGGCGCGTCGCATGGGCCTTGGCGATCTGCTCGGCCGTGTCCATCCGCAAGGGCGCGGCAAAGGGCGACTTGGCCGACCAGAAGGCCGGGAATTCATCCTGCCCATGGGCGATGACCGGCACGCCCAGCGTCTCAAGCACTTCGAGCGTTTTGGCCAGATCGAGGATCGCCTTGGCCCCTGCGGCCACGACCGTGACCGGGGTCTGCGCCAGTTCGTGCAGGTCGGCCGAGATGTCAAAGCTGGTTTCCGCGCCGCGATGCACCCCGCCGATGCCGCCGGTGGCAAAGACCTCGATCCCCGCGAAATGGGCCGCAATCATCGTGGCGGCAACAGTCGTTGCCCCGGTGCCGCCCGAAGCGATACAGGCGGCCATGTCCGCGCGCGAGATCTTGGCCACGCCCTGCGCCTGTCCCAGATCCTTCAGCTGATCGGGCTCCAGCCCCACATGCAGCCTGCCGTCGATCACCGCAATGGTGGCCGGAACGGCGCCCGCGTCGCGGATGTCCTGCTCGACCTGGGCCGCCACCTCGATGTTCTGCGGGTAGGGCATGCCGTGGGTGATGATGGTGCTTTCCAGGGCAACGATGGGGGTTCCGTCGTTCTTGGCCGCGCGCACTTCGGCGGAATACTGGATGTCGATCACAGGGGGGTCTCTCCGGATACATAGGTTGCGGCGGCATGCAGGGCGCGGGTCAGAGCCTCGTCGATGCTGGCGCCATTGGCTTCGGCGGCGATATGCGCCGCCATGAAGGTGTCGCCTGCGCCGGTCACGCGCGTGACCAGAACCGACGGGGGTTTCTGGGTGATCACCGCCTGGGCACTGGCCACGGTGGCCGAGTTGCCCCCGTCGGTAACAAGCGCACGCAGCGCGCCCCGGTCCAGCAGAGCGCGGGCGGCGGTTTCGGAATCGGCGAACTCGCGCTGGCACAGCAGCCCGGCTTCTTCGAGGTTCACGTACAGCGTGGCCCGGCCGTGCTTGAGGAAGGGCGACAGCCGTTCGGCCTTGCCGGGCGAGGCCGGGGCCACGCGCAGGTCGGCACGGGCGAAGGCCGGGCTGACGGCGATTTCTTCCAGAAGGTCCAGCGTGAGGTTGCCGTCCAGCGCGATCTGGCCCTCGAACGGGGTGTTTTCATAGCCCAGCGGGCCATGGATCAGCGGGCGCAGGATCTTGGCGCCGGCAGCCTCCAGCGAATGGGCGTCGGCGATGGCGGCGATCAGGCCGTTTGCGCCTTCGACCGCCATGTACCGGTCGGTGGGCAGGTCCTGCGAGCGGTAGACATGGGTCGTGTCCATGCCCAACCGCTTGCAGGCATGGACCAACTCGTCGCCTTCGGGGTCGCTGCCGATGGCGGTCAGCAGGGTCGGGGTCATGCCAAAGCGCACAAGCGTCATGGCGATGTTCATCGCAACGCCACCGGGCAGGCGCGTGATGCGGCCGGGCACGTCCGACCCTTGCCGCATGTGGCTGGCGGATCGTCCGATCACGTCCCACAGGACGGATCCGATACACAGGATGTCGCTGTTCTGAGTCATTTCCTCGTCATGCCGCAGGCGCAGGGCGCGCGCAAGCCGGAAGCTGCGCGGGCTGGGTCCACGTCGGCGATTTGGCTTGCCAATTGTTTGGAAGGACGAAACACTCGGACACAGTGTTTTTTGGTTCTTTTGGATATTTTCGGATGGGTCTCAATATCCGTTTGCTGACCTTCCTGCGGTTTCGCGCCTGGATAATTGCGCCATTGCTGGCATTTATGTTTTTGGCAATGCCTGCATGGGCGCAACAAAGCGGACGGACAATCGTTGACTTTCAGGTCCGGGACGGTCGGCTTCTGGTCGAAATCGCCTTGAACGCCGAGGCCGTTCTGGCCGGGGTCGATCCGCAAGAAGTCGCGAAGGGCGGCGACGGCGGGAGCGCGCGTTACGCACAGCTGCGCCGGCTTGTCTCGTCCGAGCTTGAGGAACACGTCCACGATTTTGTAACGGATTGGAAGCAATCCTTGCAGATCGACGTGAACGGGCCGGTTGCGTTGTCCTATGAAGGCGCAAGTATTCCGGTGGTCGGCAACCCGGACGTTCCGCGAATTTCCCGAGTGCTTTTGGCCGGTCCTCTGCCACCCGATGTAAGCAGCCTGCGCCTGACGTGGCCCGAAGGGATCGGCCCCGTGGTCTTGCGCCAGCAAGGGGTCGAGGCGCCCTATACCGGGTTTCTGAGTGGCGGCGAGGTCAGTCCTCGCATTCCCTTGGCAGGCGGAGCCGGGCTGGGTGCCCAGCAAGCGGCCGAGGCTTTTTTCCGGGCCGGGCTGCTGCATGTCGCGGGCGCGGGGGCACAGCTTCTGGCGCTGGCCTCGGTTCTGGTTTTCTTGTCACTGAAGTTGCGCCCGGTCCTTGTTCAACTTGCCGCGCTGGGGCTGGGCGTTCTGGTGACGCTGCCGCTTGGGATGTTCGACGTGTTGAATGCGAGGCCGTTCCTGCCGTGGCCGGTTGTGCCGGCGGCCATCGCCTTGTTGGCGCTTTGGAACCTCGTCACCGACCGGTTGGGGGTCTGGCGCGTGCTGTTCCTTTTGGCGACCGGTGCGGTCCTTGGCCTGACACTGTCAGAAACATCGTCGCGCCTGGGTGTGCCGCCGCACCATGTCGCGCCGGCGGTGCTGGGTTTTGCCGCTGGCATCCTGTTGGCGCTGAGCGGTGTCGCGATCCTGATCCTCGCCACCCTGACCGTGCTCTTGCCGGATTCGCCCAGGCTGCGCGGCCGTATCTCCACAGTCGCCTCGCTGTTGTTGGCGGGCTTAGGGCTGTACTGGGCGGTTGTGTCCTAACCGCCGGTTTTCATCGGCGCGATCAGCGTGTGCAGGGCGCTGAGCGGGTCCTCTGCGGTCCAGATCTCGTCTCCGATACCGAAGAAGTCGGTGCATTCAGCCAGTTCGGCAACCAGTTCGGGTGTCAGGCCGCCTTCAGCGACAACCGGAACCTCGATCATCTCGGACCACCATTGGAACAGATCACGCTCGGCGCGGGTCCCTTTGCCCAAGGACACATCTCCAACGGGCCCAAAGGCCACATAGTCGGCCCCGGCTTCGCCCGCGGTCATCCCGTCATGGCGCGAGGTTCCGCAGAAACTGCCGACGATGGCATCCGCCCCCAGCTCTTTGCGCGCGGCCCGGACCGAGCGGGCCGCATCCTCCAGATGCACCCCGTCCAGCCCCAGCCGTTGCGCCAGCAGGACATGGTTCGAGATCACCAGCGCCACGTCGCGCGCATGGGCCACCTCGCGGCAGGCGTCGGCCGCGCGGGCGATGGCGTCCTCGTCGCTGCCGGCCAGCGCCAGCCGGATGCAGGCGATCTCGGTCCCGTCCAGAACGCGGGCCAGCCGGTCGGGAAAGGTGGCCGGGTCGATGGTCGGCGGGGTGATCAGATAGATCTGAGGCTGCTCGGGGGTGTCCATTGGCGGATCCTTCGCGGTTGGTCTTTGGCGCGGTTTAGCCGATTGCGGCGGCGAAGCAAACTTTATTGCCCGCAGACCGCGTGATTTGCAATCGGGCAGGGCGGCCGGGCTTGCCCTGTGCCAGCGGCGGCAGTATGGCAGGCGCAACTTTCGGAGATCAGAATGCCCATCGACAGACCCCAGCCCTCATTCGTGCTTGTCCGCCCGCAGATGGGCGAAAACATCGGCGCCGCGGCGCGGGCGATGTGGAATTTCGGTCTGGACCGTATGCGCATCGTCGCCCCGCGCGACGGCTGGCCCAACCCCAAGGCCGTGGCCATGTCGAGTGGTGCCGGGCGGCTGCTGGACGAGGCGCAGTTGTTCGACGATCTGGCCGGCGCGTTGGGCGACCGCACATACGTTTTCGCCACCACCGCCCGTCAGCGTGGCCTGACCAAACCCGTCTACAGCCCCGAACGCGCCATGCAGATCGCGGCCCAAAAAGTGGCGGCGGGCGAAAAAGTGGCCGTGCTGTTCGGGCCCGAGCGGGCCGGGTTGGAGAATGAAGACATCGCCAAGGCCAATGCGATCATCTCAGTGCCGGTGAACCCCGAATACGCCTCGCTAAACCTGGGGCAGTGCGTGTTGCTGACCGCCTATGAGTGGATGCGCCAGACCGGCAACTTGGTGCACGAGGCCACCGATCTGGGCAAAGGCGACTGGGCCACCGGCATCGAGGTCGAGAAACTGGTCGAACACTACGAACAGCGGCTGGACGAGGCCGGGTTCTTCTACCCGCCGGAAAAGGCCGAAGGGATGAAGGTGAACCTGCGCAACCTTTGGTCGCGCATGCGGATGACGCGGGCCGATGTGCAGATGCTGCACGGGATCATGCGTCAGATGGTCCGCTGGAAGGACAAGGGCTGAGGCTGGACCTTCCCGGGCACTGGCCCTAGCTTGCGGGAAAATCAAGGACATGAGGACGGCATGAGCGGCAAGCGCAGCATCTTCGAAGAAGTCTCGGGTGAACAAAAGCAGGAAACGGTCCAGCCCGGCATGATCGACCGCGGCCGGGGCGGCGCGCGCAAGGCCATCCGTATCTGGCTGATGATCCTGTTCGCGCTTGTCGTCATGATGATCGCGGTGGGCGGGTTGACGCGTTTGACCGACAGCGGCCTGTCGATCACCGAATGGCGACCGGTCACCGGGGCGATCCCGCCGATGTCCGAGGCCGACTGGCAGGCCGAGTTCGACAAGTACAAACAGATCGACCAGTGGCGCATCATGAACCAGTGGATGGAGTTGGAGGACTTCAAGACCATCTACTGGTGGGAATGGGGCCACCGGCAGCTGGGCCGGGTGATCGGTCTTGTCTGGGCGCTTGGCTTCTGTGGCTTTCTGGTGCTGCGCAAGATCCCCGCAGGCTGGACCGGGCGCCTTGCGATCCCCGGACTGCTGGGCGGCGTTCAGGGCGCCGTCGGTTGGTGGATGGTGGCTTCGGGCGTGACGCAGGGCGAGGGGATGACCGCAGTTGCCAGTTATCGTCTGGCTACCCATCTTGGCCTCGCGTTCGTGATCCTCGGCTTTCTGGCCTGGTACATCTTCATGCTGGGGCGCGAGGAACGCGACCTGATGCAGGCCCGCCGCGCGAAAGAGGCGCGGCTGTTCTCGCTGTCGACCGGGCTGCTGCACTTTGCCTTTCTGCAGATTTTGATCGGCGCATTGGTGGCTGGCATCGACGCCGGCCGGTCCTATACCGACTGGCCGCTGATCGGCGGGCAACTGCTGCCGCCGGACGCCACCGCGCTTGAACCGCTGTGGCGCAATTTCTTCGAAAGTCCGGGACTGGTGCAGTTCATCCACCGCTGCGTAGGCTATGCACTGTTCGCCTTCGCCATTTTCGTCTGGCGGCGCGGCAGCAGCAGCGCCCACCCGCAGACTCGGTTCGCCTTCAACGCCATGTTCGCGGCGCTTTCGCTGCAGGTGGTCGTGGGCATCCTCACCGTGGTCTATGGCGCGCCCTGGCAGATCGCCATCTTCCACCAGTTCATGGCCGTGGTCGTCTGGACCCTGATCCTGCGCGCCCGGTTCCTGACCGCTTATCCCATTGCAACCTCGCTGCGCGGAGCTTGACCCAATGACTGCATTCAACGACCTGATGGCCTTTCAGCGGGAAACCTCGGCACTGGCACAGATCGCCGGGCGTCTGGGCTGGGACCAGGAGACTGTCATGCCGCGCGGGGCCGCCAACCAGCGCGCCGAGGAGATGGCCGCGATCGAAGCAGTCCTACATGCGCGCCGTTCGGATCCGCGCGTGGCCGAGTGGTTGGAAAACGCCCATGCCGACACTGAGGTCGGTCAGGCGCAGTTGCGCGAAATCCGTCGCACATACGAGCGCACGGTCAAGGTGCCCGCTGATCTGGCCACGGCTATCGCCCGCGTGACCTCGGCCGCGCAGGGCAAGTGGGCACAGGCCCGCGCCGACGAGGATGTTGCCGCGTTTCTTCCGGTTCTGGAGGAAGTCGTGGCTCTGCGGCGTGAGGAAGGGGCGGCTCTGGCGCAAGGCGGCGATGTCTATGACGCGCTGGTCGAGGATTACGAGCCCTACACGACCTCTGCCCAGATCGGTGCGATCTTCGACGCCATGCGCCCACGCCTGGTTGCGCTGCGCGCGGCTGTGCTGGACCGGCCGTCCCCGGCGGGGGTGACCGGCACGTTCGACGAAGCGGCGCAGATGAAGCTGACGCAAAAGCTGGCCGTGACTTTCGGGTACGACTTGAATCGGGGGCGGGTGGACAAGGCTGTTCACCCGTTCAGTTCGGGCAGCGGCGATGACGTGCGGATCACTACCCGCACCAGCGAAACCGACCCGTTCAACTGTTTCTATTCGACCATCCATGAGGTCGGGCACGCCTGCTATGAGCAGGGCATCGATCCGGCTTACGCTCTGACTCCGCTGGGTGAGGGCGTTTCGATGGGCGTCCACGAAAGTCAGAGCCGCATCTACGAAAATCAGCTGGGCCGCTCGCGCGCCTTCACGGGCTGGCTGTTCCGGCAGATGACGGCCACCTTCGGTGACTTCGGTATCGCGGATGAAGATGCCTTCTATGCCGCCGTCAACCGGGTGCACAACGGATACATCCGCACCGAGGCGGACGAAGTTCAGTACAATCTGCACGTCATGCTGCGGTTCGATCTGGAACGCGCATTGATGTCTGCTGATCTGCAGGTGCGGGACCTTGAGGCCGCTTGGAACGACCGCTTCCATGCCGATTTCGGCTATGCGGTCGACAAGCCGTCGAACGGGTGTCTGCAGGACGTGCACTGGTCGGTTGGCCTGTTTGGCTACTTCCCGACCTATTCGCTGGGCAATGTGTACGCAGGCTGTCTGTATCAGGCCCTGCGGGCGGCAGTTCCAAGCCTGGACGACCAATTGGCGCATGGCGATACCTCCGCGGCAACCGGATGGCTGCGCGAGCATGTTCAGCAGCATGGCGGTCTGTATGCCCCACGCGACGTCATCCGCCGCGCTAGCGGCATGGAGCCCGGACCCGAGCCGTTGTTGGCTTATCTCGAAGACAAATTCGGCACGCTCTACGGTCTGTGACCTGGAAAGATGACCGCTATGGGTATGATAGGGGTCATCTAGCTGCGGTGTGCATCAGGCACCCAGTCTTCCAGAGGCCGGTTCCAGAACCGGTTCGGGTTGTCTTCGTCCTGCCCGCGGATGTGCAGCGTTCGAAAACACGGGTGCAGAAAGATCACCGGTTCTTCATAGGGATGGGCCGCGTAGATTGCGCGCAGCACCTTTGAACGCACGCCGTCCGACACATCCAGAAAGAACGAGACTTCGACGCAGGGAACATCCACCGTGTCGCAGGTGACGGCATTGCGTCCGGTCCCGAGTGACCGAAAGCTCTGCGTTCCGGGCGTCGACCGGAAGGTGACGCGATCATAATCGCCGTAAACAAGGTTGGCTTCGGCCAGAACAGCATCAATCACCGCCTGCGCGCGGTCCTCGGGAACCTGAACGATCACGCGCCAACCTTCGTCTGTCAGATATCGTTCGGTGTCCTGTGGTTTTTGGGTCATTCCAGTCTCCTAACCAAGCAACTTCAGAATGACCGGGTTTGCGTCTCAAGTGTGACTTATCGCTTCGCCATCGACCGAACTGACGACTCGATTCAATCAAGCGCGGAGTCCGACAGGCCGAAATGGCGAGTCAGTGCGATCTTGCCGTCCGGCGTGATGGTCAGGGCGCGACTGGACCTTTGGCGCGCCAACCATTTGTCTTTCAGAGCTTTTTCAAGAATCGAGATTCCCAAGGGACCTGAGATGTGATGGCGGCGCTCCGTCCAATCCAGACAGAATTTGGCGACCGGCCGGTGGGCGCTGACCCGCGGTGGGTTCAGGTCGAGATCGGTCAGAAACGCGTGATATCGCGGACCCGGCGCCAGTGCCCCATGTGCCAGCTGCAGAACACCCGTATCCAGCAGGTTGTCCGTGATCCAGACACCGAGACGCCCGGCAAGATGGTTATAGCAGCAACGGGCCAACAGGACTCCCGAGTCCGGTTTCGCGGCCCGCCGGACATGATCGCTGGGAGTTAGCGTCGACAGTTTTTCCAAAGCCGATGCGACCTGTTCGTTTGTGATCCGGTGATAGACATGCCTGCCGCTGCGCATCGATGTGGTCAGGCCGGCCTGCTCCAACTGCTTGAGATGGGCCGTCGCAGTTGGCGGCGTTATGTTGGCAGCGCAGGACAACTCCTTGTTGGTGAACGCCCGCCCGTCCATCAGTTCGCACAGGATGCGTGCACGGGTTGGGTCGGCGAGGGCGGCGCCGATGATGTCCAGCCTGGGTTCGGGTCTCATTGGATGAGCCTAACGCAAAACCCGGCTTGACCCCAGAAAGAACGCTTCGAGATCCACCGAAACGAAAAGGAGCGGCTGCTGTTGCAGAGCCGCTCCGTCGTCGTTGAGGTGAGAGCCGCCGATCTGCGGCGGCCATCCTTACGTTTCGCTATCGTCTTCTTCGTCACCCTGGTCTGCGATCCAGGCGACGCTGACGACTTCCTCGCCTTTGCCGGTGTTGAACACCTTGACCCCGCCCGCGCTGCGGGACCGGAACGAGATACCGTCGACCGGAACCCGGATCGACTGCCCCTTGGACGTGGCCAGCATGATCTGGTCGTCGATTTCGACGGGGAACGAGGCCACCAGCGCGCCGCCCCGCATCGCCTTGTCCATGGCCATCACGCCCATTCCACCGCGGCCGCGCACCGGGTAGTCATGCGACGAACTCAGCTTGCCCGACCCGCCGGCCGTGATGGTCAGGATCAGGTTTTCCGCCGCAGACATCTCGGCATAGCGCTCCTGAGGCAGGATGCTGTCTGCGTTGCCTTCGTCTTCGTCGGTTTCGGTCTCTTCGGTGACGCCTGCCATCAGGCGGCGCATCTTGAGGTAGGCGGCGCGCTCGTCCGCCGTGGCCTCGAAGTGGCGAATGACGGACATCGAGACGACCCGATCGCCATTCGTCAGCTTGATGCCGCGCACACCGGTCGACTTGCGGCCCTTGAACACGCGCACGGCAGTGGTCGGGAAGCGGATCGCCCGGCCGGAGTTGGTGACCAGCATCACGTCGTCATCCTCGGAACAGATGCGCGCATTGACCAGTTCCACACCCTCGGGCAGGTCCATCGCAATCTTGCCGTTGCGCTTGACGTTGGTGAAATCGCTCAGCGCGTTGCGGCGCACGTCGCCGGCGCTGGTGGCGAAGACGATCTGCAGGTTTTCCCATTCTTCATCCGGCACATCGACCGGCATGATCGCCGCAATCGAAACACCGGTGGGAATCGGCAGGATGTTGACGATGGCCTTGCCCTTGCCGGTGCGACCCGATTGGGGCAGGCGCCATGTCTTAAGCTTGTAGACCATCCCATCGGTGGTGAAGAACAGCAGTTGCGTATGCGTGTTCGCCACGAACAGATTGGTGACGACGTCCTCTTCCTTGGTCTGCATCCCTGACAGGCCCTTGCCGCCGCGCTTCTGCGCGCGGAAGTCGGCCAGCGGCGTACGCTTGATGTAGCCGCCAGAGGTCACGGTCACGACCATGTCCTCGCGTTCGATCAGATCTTCGTCTTCCATATCGCCGGACCAGTCGACGATTTCAGTGCGGCGCGGCACTGCGAACTGCTCTCGAACCTCGCGAAGTTCGTCGGCGATAATGCTCATGATGCGCTCGCGCGAAGACAGAATGTCCAGGTATTCCTTGATCTTGGCGGCCAGGTCTTCCAGCTCGTCCGTGACCTCTTTGACACCAATCTGGGTCAGGCGTTGCAGGCGCAGATCAAGGATCGCGCGGGCCTGAACCTCGGTCAGGTTGTAGGTGCCGTCGTCGTTCATCTTGGACAGCGGATCGTCGATCAGCCGCAGATAGCTCTCGATCTCGGCTGCGGGCCAGCGGCGGGTCATCAGCTTTTCGCGCGCCTCTGCCGCGTCGGCCGAGGACCGGATCGTGGCAACGACCTCGTCCACGTTCGAGACCGCCACGGCCAGACCGCACAGGATATGGCTGCGTTCCCGCGCCTTGCGTAGGTCGTATGCGGTGCGGCGGGCGACCACATCTTCGCGGAAGTCGATGAAGCTGGTCAGGAACCGGCGCAGGGTCAGCTGCTCGGGGCGGCCGCCGTTCAGCGCCAGCATGTTGCACCCGAACGAGGTCTGCATCGGGGTGAACCGGTACAGTTGGTTCAGCACCACCTCGGGTGTTGCGTCGCGCTTCAGCTCGACCACCACCCGCACGCCGTTGCGGTCGGATTCGTCCTGAACATGGCTGACGCCTTCGATGCGCTTTTCACGCACGGCTTCGGCGATCTTCTCGATCATCGAAGCCTTATTTACCTGATAGGGGATCTCGTCCACGATGATGGCATACCGGTCCTTGCGCAGCTCCTCGACGCGGGTCTTGGCGCGGATGATGACGCTGCCACGGCCTTCCAGATAGGCCTTGCGCGCGCCGGACCGGCCCAGCATCACGCCGCCCGTGGGGAAATCGGGGCCGGGGACGTATTCGATCAGCTGTTCGCTGGTCAGGTCCGGATCGTCGATCAGCGCCAGCGTCGCGTCGACCACTTCGCCCAGGTTGTGCGGCGGGATGTTGGTGGCCATGCCCACCGCGATACCGCCGGCGCCGTTGACCAGCATGTTCGGGAACCGCGCGGGCAGGACGGTGGGTTCCTTGTCCTTGCCGTCGTAGTTGTCCTGGAAATCGACCGTCTCTTTCTCGATATCCGCCAACAGGGCGGCGGCTGGCTTGTCCATGCGGACCTCGGTGTAGCGCATGGCCGCCGGGTTGTCGCCGTCCATCGAGCCGAAGTTGCCCTGACCGTCCAGCAGCGGCAGCGACATCGAGAAATCCTGCGCCATCCGCACCAGCGCGTCATAGATCGCGCTGTCACCGTGCGGGTGGTATTTACCCATCACGTCGCCCACGGGACGGGCCGATTTGCGGTAAGCTTTGTCATGGGTGTTCCCGGTCTCGTGCATCGCATAGAGGATGCGCCGATGCACCGGTTTCAAGCCGTCGCGCAGATCGGGGATCGCACGGGACACGATGACCGACATCGCATAGTCCAGATAGGACGTGCGCATCTCGGATTCGATGGATACCGTCGGGCCGTCGTAAACCGGGCGCTCGGGCGGGGTTTCATCCATGTTTTTGGGGATTTCTGGCGTATCGCTCACGTAAACTGCCCGTTTATTGTGCTGGGTCTATATCTTGTGGATGCATCTTATCAGACCCGGCACATAGGGTGCAAGCAAGCAACCCGGAAGTGGCCAGAAACCGCGGTGTTTTTCGGGTAACACATTGTTTTAATACGGATTGAAAAGGAATCATGTTACCCTGAAGGGACCTTTGAGGAAATCTGGAGGTCTGAATGGAGAAAAACGAAACCGAATTGATGCTGAAGGGGTATGGCCTGACAACGGCTGAAATCTTCTATCGCATGCCGGATTACATCCATGTTCTGAACACGTTCATCTGGCAGGATTACGACTTGGCGCCGGATCATCCCAAGCTGTTCAATTTCATCGAGTTCTGGCAGCGCGAAATAGAGGGGCCGCTGCATTCGGTGCGCTTTACCCACCGCAAGATGATCGCGCCCGGAGAATGGCGAAATGTCGTCGGAGAATACCGGCTGAACTAGCGTTTCGGCTAGGTTGCGCTCAAGGCCAATGCGCCTTGATCCGGCCGATGGATCATCGAATGAATGCCGACCTGCGTTTCGGCGCAGGTTACTCACTCTCTTAATTTCAAAACACAACCTGATCTTGGGAATCCTTTGACGGCGGACGCGCTGAGCGGTTGAATATTCTTCTGCGTTTCGGTCGCAATTCGGCGCAGCGCATACGATTGGCACAGATTGGAAAATCAGAGAAAGTCCACGATATGATTGCGCTAACATTGGACATGCCGGCGATGGCGCGTTAAGGACGGCTCATGGTTTCTCGAGTTATACCCGTCGACCCATTTGATCTGGTCATTTTTGGTGGCACCGGGGATCTGGCGCAGCGCAAGATTTTGCCTGCCTTGTTTCGCCGTTATTGCGCGGGACAGTGGAATGACGATGTTCGGATAATTGCCGCAGCAAGATCCGCGCATGACCAGGCGGGCTATCGCGCGATCGTGGCCGAGTCGCTGGCCCAGCACGCACCTCCTCAAGCGGCGGATCCCGTCAACATTGATGGGTTTCTGAACCGGCTGCAGTATCTGCGGTTGGATGCCAGTTCTGATGATGGGTGGGAAAACCTTTCAGGGCAGTTGACGGATTCGCGGATCCGCGCCTTCTATTTCTCTGTCGGACCCGGGTTGTTCGCCCCGTTGGCGGAGAAAATCCGCCAGCACGGTCTGGCAAACGAGCAGACGAGGATCGTTGTCGAAAAACCATTCGGTCACGACCTGGACAGCGCGCGGGCGTTGAATTCCACGCTGGCCTCGTATTTCAGCGAAAGCCAAGTCTACCGGATCGATCATTACCTGGGCAAGGAAACCGTCCAGAACCTGATGGCCGTCCGGTTCGGCAACATGCTGTTCGAGCCGCTGTGGAACAGCCAGTATGTCGACCATATCCAGATCACCGTCGCCGAGACCGTCGGCGTGGATGGTCGCGAGGAATATTACGAGCGCGCCGGGGCCATGCGCGACATGGTGCAGAACCACCTGATGCAGCTGTTGTGCCTGATCGCGATGGAACCGCCCGCCAAGTTCGATTCGGACGCCGTGCGCGATGAAAAGCTCAAGGTAATCCGCGCGCTGGACCCGGTGCAGCCGCACCACATCGTGCGTGGGCAGTATTCGGGTGGTCCCGACGGGCCGGGCTACCGCGAAGCGGTGGGCAATCCGCGCTCGACCACCGAAAGCTATGTGGCGCTGCGGGCGCATGTCAGCAATTGGCGGTGGGCGGGGACTCCGTTTTACCTGCGCACCGGCAAGCGGCTGGTGGCAAGGTCCTCGGTCATCAACGTGATTTTCAAGGACGCCCCGCATTCCATATTTGGGGCCGAGGCCGGTCGGCATGCCAACACGCTGTCGATCCGGCTGCAGCCGAACGAAGGCATCACGTTGAAAGTCACGATCAAAGAACCGGGGCAGGGTGGCATGCGCTTGATCGACGTCCCGTTGGATATGAGCTTTGCCGAAGCGCTCGGGCCCGAAAACCAGGAAGCGCCGGATGCTTATGAGCGTTTGGTGATGGACGTGATCCGGGGCAACCAAACCCTGTTCATGCGCGGAGACGAGGTCGAGGCCGCTTGGGCCTGGACCGACCCGATCATTGCAGGGTGGCAGGCGCGCGGCGACGTGCCAAAACCCTACGACAGCGGCAGTACCGGTCCCGGCGACGCCGAACTGCTGATGAAACGCGACGGTCGCCATTGGCAAGGGATCAAGCCATGAAGATTCAGGAATACGCTGACAGGGACATGCTGGCCATTGATGTTGCCAACGTTCTGGCCGGAGAGTTGGAGGCCGCGCTGCTGCACAACGATGTTGTGGCTTTTGCGGTTCCCGGCGGCACCACGCCCGGACCGATCTTCGACAGCCTGTGCGCCGCGGACCTTGAATGGGAGCGTGTCCGTGTGCTGCCCACTGACGAGCGCTGCGTCCCGGCAGACAGTGACCGGTCGAACGAACGCCTGATCCGCGACCGACTTCTGACCAACCGGGCGGCGGCGGCGGACTATGTCCCGCTCTATGTTCCCGGCAAGGCGCCCGAAGAGGTTCTGCCCCAAATCGAAGCTCTGATCGAGCCGCTGCGCCCGTTGGCGGTGCTGGTTCTTGGAATGGGCGACGACATGCATACGGCCTCATTGTTTCCGGGGATGGAGGGGCTGGCGCAGGCATTGGCCAGCAACGCACCGGCGTTGGCCGTTGCTCGCCCGCAGACGCAGCCCGAGACGCGCATCACCCTGACGGGTCCGGTTCTGGATGGCGCCCTTTCCAAACACTTGGTCATCTATGGTGAAAAAAAGCGCGCAGCGCTCGAGCGTGCCATGAGCCTGCCGCCCGAGGAGGCGCCAATTGCGGCAGTCTTGGATGGAATGACGGTACACTGGGCGGATTGATCTCATGCAACTGGACACTCTAAGAACTCTAGCGGCCAAAGGCGCCGACACCCGAATCCTCGATCTGTTCGCGCAGGATCCCGGCCGGGCGCAGAGCTTCTCGGCCTCGACAGGCGATTTGCTGTTCGACTATTCGAAAACCCTGATCGACGCGGATATCCGTGCGGCGCTGATTGACCTGTGCGATCAGGCCGCTCTGGCCGAGCGGCGCGACGCGATGTTCCAGGGCGACAAGATCAACGAGACCGAGGGCCGCGCGGTGCTGCATACGGCGCTGCGCAATCTGGATGGCGGCCCGGTCGAGGTTGATGGCCAGGACGTGATGCCCGACGTTTTGGACACCCTGCAGCGCATGCGCGTGTTCGCCGAAGAGGTCCGGGGCGGAACGGCCCAGGGGGCCGGGGGCAGCTTTACCGACGTGGTGAATATCGGCATCGGCGGTTCGGACCTTGGGCCGGTGATGGCGACGCTGGCGCTGGCGCCCTATCACGACGGGCCGCGCCTGCACTATGTCTCGAACGTGGATGGTGCGCACATCGCCGACACACTGCGAGAACTGGACCCGACGCGGACGCTGGTGATCGTGGCGTCCAAGACCTTTACCACCATCGAAACCATGACCAACGCGCGGACTGCGCGGGCCTGGATGCTGGACGGCGGCGGCGACCCGGGGCGGCAGTTCGCGGCCGTGTCCAGCGCCGTGGACAAGACGGCCGATTTCGGCATCCCGTCTGACTGCGTATTCGGCTTTGCCGATTGGGTCGGTGGGCGCTATTCGGTCTGGGGTCCGGTGGGGCTGCCAGTGATGATCGCGGTGGGCTCGAACGCCTTTGACGCGTTCCTGCGCGGCGGGCAGGCGATGGACGTGCATTTCCGCGCCGCGGACTGGGCCGAGAACATGCCGGTAATGCTGGCGCTGGTGGGCATCTGGCACCGTCAGGTGCTGGGCCATGCCAGCCGCGCGGTGCTGCCCTATGATCAACGGCTGCTGCGGTTGCCGGCCTATTTCCAGCAGCTCGAGATGGAATCGAACGGCAAATCGGTGGCTATGGACGGCTCGGCGCTGAGCGTGCCTTCGGGGCCCGTGGTCTGGGGTGAACCCGGCACCAATGGACAGCACGCGTTCTACCAGCTGATCCACCAAGGCACCGACGTGATCCCTTGCGAATTCATGGTGGCCGCGGAAGGGCACGAGCCCGAGCTGGCCCATCATCACCGTCTGCTGCTGGCAAACTGCCTGGCCCAGTCCGAGGCGTTGATGCGCGGCCGGTCGTTGGAGGAAGCGCGGGCGCGCATGGCCGAGAAGGGCCTGCAGGGCGACGAGTTGGAGCGTCAGGCCCGGCATCGCGTGTTCCCGGGCAACCGGCCCTCGACCACGCTGATCTATCCGCAGCTGACGCCCTTCGTTCTGGGGCAGATCATCGCGCTCTATGAGCACCGGGTGTTCGTCGAAGGCGTGCTGTTGGGCATCAACTCGTTCGACCAGTGGGGGGTGGAGCTGGGCAAGGAGCTGGCCACCTCGCTGGGGCCGATCGTCGATGGCGATGCGGGCACCGAGGGCAAGGACGGCTCGACCGCCGCACTCGTGGCCTATGCGCTGCGGCACCGGAGCTGAAGCCCTGCAAATCTGACGACCTGCCGCTGCGGCAGGTCGCATTCTTTTATTGTCAGACAATTAAATGATTGGCAGGATCGGCCCCGAGGAGAAGCCCCGGGGCCGGCCATGTCGCCGTGCCGCCGGGCCGCAACAGACGCCGCATCAAGGCGGCGCGATGAATGGGAGGATGTCCATGCTGGGACAGATGATGACGCAACCGTTGTTGATTTCGTCACTGATCGATCATGCTGCGCGCTATCATGGTCAGACCGAGATCGTGTCGGTCGAAACCGACGGAACCGTCACCCGGACGAACTGGGGCGAGATCGGCGCCAACGCCCGGCGCATGGGTTCGGCGCTGACCAAGCTGGGCCTGCAGCCGCAGGATCGGATCGGCACCCTGGCCTGGAACAACCGCCGGCATCTTGAGATCTACTATGCGGCCTCGGGCGCAGGGTTTGTCTGCCACACGATCAACCCGCGCCTGTTCCCCGAACAGCTGGTTTACATCATCAACCACGCGCAGGACCGGGTGCTGTTCTTCGACGCCACCTTCCTCCCGCTGGTTGCCGCGATCCGCGATCAACTGATTGAGGTGAAGCATTTTGTCCTGATGGGGCCGCGCGACGAGGACGCACTCCAGCAGATTCCCGGCCTGGAATTCTATGACGAGTTGATCGAGACCGGCGACGCCGATTTCGAATGGCCCGTCTTCGATGAAAACACGGCCTCGAGCCTGTGCTACACCTCGGGCACGACCGGTCACCCCAAGGGGGTTCTGTATTCGCACCGTTCGACCGTTCTGCACAGCTTTGCCTCGAACACCCGCGACGTCATCGGGTATTCGGCGATGGATGTGGTGATGCCGGTGGTGCCCATGTTCCATGTCAACGCCTGGGGGTCGCCCTATGGCTGCGCCATGTCCGGTTCGCAAATGGTGCTGCCCGGGCCGGACCTGCATGGCGAGGCGCTGGTGAACCTGATCGACACCTATGGCGTGACGCTGGCGATGGGGGTTCCCACGATCTGGCAGGGACTGCTGGCCCACGCCGCCAAATGCGGCACCAAGCTGGAAAGCCTCGAACGTACGGTGATCGGCGGCGCGGCCTGCCCGCCCTCGATGATCGCGACCTTCCGGGAAAAATACGGCGTCGACACCGTGCATGCCTGGGGGATGAGCGAGATGAGCCCGCTGGGCACTGCCAACATTCCGCTGGCCAAGCATCGCAAGCTGCCGATCGAGGAACAGCACAAACTGCGCGAGAATCAGGGTCGTCCGCCCTTTGGGGTCGAGCTGAAGATCGTCGATGACGACGGCAACGACCTGCCGCATGACGGGGTCACGCAGGGCGACCTGATGGTGCGCGGCCATTGGGTGTTGGACAGCTATTTTCAGCTGCAGGATCAAGATCTTCTGCAGGATGGCTGGTTCGCCACCGGCGATGTGGCGACGTTGGACCCCGATGGCTACATGACCATCCGCGACCGCTCCAAGGACATCATCAAGTCGGGCGGTGAGTGGATCAGCTCAGTCGAATTGGAAAACATCGCCGTAGCGCACCCGAAACTGGCCACCGCGGCGGTGATCGGCGTGCCGCATCCCAAATGGGACGAACGCCCGCTGCTGGTGGCCGTCAAGGCCGAGGGCGAAGATCCGTCCGAGGCCGAGCTGCTGGAGTTTTTCGACGGCAAGATTGCCAAGTGGCAGGTGCCGGACAAAGTGGTCTTCGTCGACGCGCTGCCACTCAATGCGACGGGCAAGGTCCTGAAACGCAAACTGCGGGATGAATTCAAGGACGCCTTGGCAGGTTAATGCTTGATTTCTAAGGATTTTTGGCTCCGGCGGTAGGGATCGAACCTACGACCAATTGATTAACAGTCAACTGCTCTACCGCTGAGCTACGCCGGAACTGAGGGGCGTGTACCAATCTGCAAAGACGAGGTCCAGACGAAAATTGCTTTCTTTGGACGAATTGCGCGCCCCAGGTTTCCGTTTCGGATTTCAATCGGGGTGAACAGGTTTGTTGTTTCGTGCGGCAGTGAAACGTTGCGTTGATCTACGCACCGGCCGCGACGTGATCGTTTCATCCGGATCAGAAAGAGACTAGCCTCTCGATAATGCACCATTCTTCGGTGAACCTGTTGAAATCGGAAAGGAACCCAAGATGCGGACAGCTTGCAGGATTGCAGCGAAGCTTTTCTTCTTTGTTCTCGCCGCGCCGGGGATCGCCCAAGAGGCCGGAACCCTGATCACCGGCGCTCGGATTTTCGACGGTGTCCGTTCCGACCTGATCGAGGGTCAGGACGTTTTGATCCAAGACGGCATGATCACGGCCATTGGCCCTGATCTGGATGCGCCGGAGGGGGCGACGGTGATCGATGCGCAGGGTCGGTTCCTGATGCCCGGATTTGCCGACATGCATGCGCATCTGATGTTTCAGATGCCGTTCGGTATCGCATTCAATGCCGATCGCGAATACTGGGCCTATGTTGCCGCAACCGTCGCCGAACAATACCTGATGCAGGGGTTCACGACGGTCCGCGATGTCGGCGGGAACTCGTTTTCACTGAAACGCGCCATAGACGAGGGCATCCTGTCGGGGCCTCGGGTCTATCCTTCGGGTCCCATGATCTCGCAGAGCTCGGGCCACTCGGATCATCGGACGGACGCAAACGAGCCCGGTTCATTGGTGTTCGAGCCCAGCATTCCGATGAAATACTTCCATGTCGCAGTTGCCGATGGGCGTGACGAGGTTCTGAAAACCGTACGCGAGGTGTTGCGCCGCAGGGCCTCGCAGATCAAGATTTCGGTCGGTGGCGGCACCGGGTCATTTGCTGATCCATTGGACACCACGCAGTACACGGAAGACGAAATCCGTGCAGCCGTCGAGGCGGCCGAAGACTGGAACACCTACGTTACCGCCCATGTCTACAACTCGGATGGCATCATCCGCGCCGTCGAGAATGGGGTGAAGTCCATCGAGCATGGCAATCTGATGAGCGAAGAGGCCATGCGCGTGATGATGGAGCATGATGCCTGGCTGTCGCCGCAGGTCATCGTCTACACATTCCATCCGGCAGGCTACAACGACGAACAAAAAGCCAAGCATGACGAAGCCTATGACGGCATCAACCAGATGTTCACCATGGCCAAGGAGCTTGGATTCGAGAATATCGTCTTCGGCACGGACGTGATCACTTCTCCTGAGATGATCAAGCGCGCAAACGAGGAGTTCGTTCTGAGAACGGAATGGTTCGACAATGCCGAAATACTCCGTCAGGCAACCTCGAAATCAGCCGAGTTGCTTGCCTTGTCGGGGCCGCGCAATCCTTATCCCGGGGCGCTGGGTGTCATTGCGGAAGGTGCTCATGCGGATATCCTTTTGATCGACGGCAACCCCCTTGAGGACATGTCTGTCATGACCGAATACGAAGAGCGCTTCGATCTGATCATGAAGGGCGGGGTGATCTACAAAAACGAACTGTAGCGGACGATCTGCTGTGCAAATGCATGGCGGACCAAACTTGCGTCACAGGCGCTGAAAAATTCTCTGATGTTTCGCGGGTGTGATTGACAGGATTGGGCTGATCGAAAGACCAACTCCAGACTAACGGCGCCGGTCCTTGGGGGCAGGCTGATTGTATGCCTGGAACTAGCTGAAAACCCGGCCTGTCGGATCGGCAACCGACCATACACGGGACGCGAGCGGTTGGGTGCGCCACAAACTTCTGAAATCAGAGGATTTTGGCTCCGGCGGTAGGGATCGAACCTACGACCAATTGATTAACAGTCAACTGCTCTACCGCTGAGCTACGCCGGAACTGAGGCGCATATAGCAATCCGGTTTTTCGGCGTCCAGAGGGGAAAAGCACCGAGGGCGAATTTTTTGTGCGTTCAGGAGATGCGATGAAAACTGGTCTGCACCGACAGCGCGCCCCGGGGGGCGACGCGGTCTTTTCCGGTCAGGTCCACCAGATGGGCAAACACGTTGCGCTCGGCCGCTGGAAGCAGGGCAGGCGGGGTTTCGACATAGATCCGCTGGGCCAGATCCCGGGCTGTGCCCGGGCGCTCGGCCAGCGCGTCGAGTATTTGTGCCTCACGTTCGAGCCGGTGGCGGATCAACCAGTCAAGCCGACCCGAAGGGTCTGTGATCGGCGCGCCGTGTCCGGCATGGAAGACGGACCAGTCGCGTGCGCGTAGCCGGTGGCAGGCTTTCATGAAGTCTGTCAGATCGCCATCCGGAGGCGAAACCAGCGAACTGGCCCAGCCCATCACGTGATCGGCGGTGAAACACACGTCTCCCCAGGCCAGCGCGATGTGATTGCCCAGATGACCCGGCGTGTGAATGACCTCAAGGCCCCATCCGTTCCCCTCGATCCTGTCGCCGTCCGCCAACTCGATGTCCAGGCGGAATTCCGAGTCGATTCCCTCGCCGCCGCCGGCGAGGCCTTGCTCGGCCAGTTGGGACATGATCGCGCTGCGCCCTGCCTGTGGCCCGCCAAAGGCGTAGATCGGGGCACCTGTCCGCTCTGACAGCGGAGCAGCCAGCGGCGAATGGTCCAGGTGGCTGTGGGTGACCACGATATGGCTGATCTTTTGCCCGGGCTGCAGCGCATCCAGAATGGCTTGCATGTGACTGTCGCTCAACGGTCCGGGGTCGATTACGGCAAGGTCGCTGGTGCCCAGGAGGTATGTATTTGTCCCCAGATAGGTCATCGGCGACGGGTTTGGGGCCAGCAAGAGCCTGAGGCCCGGCTGCAGGGCGACAGGGATCCCCGGTTTCGGGTTGAAATCGTCTGCTTGCAGCATCTTGGCCTCTTTCTCTTGGCGGAGCAGCCCGCTAGGTTTAGCGCATGTCCTCGCGCTGGCTCAAACCCTATTTGCCCCGCAGCTTGTATGCCCGGGCGGCCCTGATTCTGGTGCTGCCGGTGATCGTGGTTCTGTTGGTGGTGTCGGTGGCATTCGTGCGTGAACACCTCGAGGATGTGACCGGTCAGATGACCCGCGCAGCGTCGCGCGAAGTGCGGCTGGTTCTGGAAGATATTCAGGGTGCCGAAACCCAACAGCAGGCGTTGGCCGCGGTGCGCCCGGATCTGAGGGTGCTGGACATGCAGGCCCGGTTTCTGGGGATCAACGAAACGCCTACGATTGAACCTCGGCGCTGGTATGATTTCATCGCACCGCAGATCGACGCTGATCTTCGAGAGCTGCTGCCGAACCTCGTAGCGGTATCGTTGCCGGACAGTCAGGTCGCGACTTTGTTCTTGAACACCCATCTGGGTGTTTTGGAGCTTGGCTTCGATCGCCGGCGTCTGTCGACGGTCGCCCCGCACCAGTTGATCGTCACGATGCTGTTCTTTGCGGTGATCATGACCTCGATTTCGTTCTTGTACATGCGCAATCAGTTGCGGCCGATCACTCGGCTGGCCGATGCGGCGCAGGCTTTTGGTCGCGGTCGGGTCGTGCCGTTCACCCCCGGAGGGGCCGTCGAGGTGCGGGCCGCTGGCAGCGCGTTTCTTGACATGCGCGCCCGGATCGAGCGGCAGATCGAGCAGCGGACCCTGATGCTGTCGGGTGTCAGCCATGACCTGCGAACACCTCTGACCCGGCTCAAGCTTGGCCTGTCGATGCTGCCCGAGGAAGATGCAAAGCCGCTGCTTCAGGACGTGAACGAAATGCAGTCACTCCTGGATGCCTTCCTTGATTTCTCGCGTGGCGCGTCCGAGGGCGAGCAGGTCGAGGTTCGTCCGGATGAGCTTTTGCGCTCGATCGTGGATGATGCGCAACGGGCCGGGCAAAGTGTCGAGTTGCTGCCGCTCGAAGGGCAGGGTGCAGTGATGCTGCGTCCGACTGCGATCCGCCGCGCCGTGGAAAACCTGATCGGCAACGCGGTGCGCTACGGGTCGCACGCGATGGTCAGCATGACTCTGACCGACAAATCGCTGCGCATTCGGGTTGAGGATGATGGCCCCGGCATCCCGCCTGAACAGCGGACCGAGGCGGTGAAGCCGTTCAGCCGGTTGGACCCGTCGCGGAACCAGAATCAGGGCAGCGGGGTGGGCCTCGGGCTGGCGATCGTTGCAGATATTGCTCGTGTCCACGGCGGTGTTTTACGCTTGGGACAAAGCGAGCGCTTGGGCGGTTTGTGCGCAGACATCATCATCGGGCGGTGATTTCGGCCGAATATGGTAGGCCCGGAGGGACTCGAACCCCCAACCAAAGCGTTATGAGCGCTCTGCTCTAACCAATTGAGCTACAGGCCCGCCTGAGCGCTTGGGTACCACGCAGAACAGCCGCGTCAAGCCTGACCGTTGCAACGCGGCGCACAATCGACTAACCCGCGCTGAAAGCATTCATGAGGGAACGGCCATGACAGCGGGCAAGAACGGCATCACCTATGCAGATGCGGGTGTGGACATCGATGCGGGCAATGCCCTGGTTGACCGGATCAAGCCCGCCGCCAAGCGGACGAACCGCCCCGGCGTCATGAGCGGCCTTGGCGGGTTCGGCGCGCTGTTTGACCTGAAGGGGGCAGGGTTTTCCGACCCGATCCTGGTGGGGGCAACCGATGGCGTGGGCACCAAGCTGCGGATCGCGATCGACACGGGCGTGGTCGATGGTGTGGGCATCGACCTGGTGGCCATGTGCGTGAACGACCTGATCTGTCAGGGGGCCGAGCCGCTGTTCTTCCTGGATTACTTCGCAACAGGCAAGCTGGACACTGACACTGCCGCGCGGATCATCGAAGGCATCGCCGAGGGCTGCGTCCGCTCGGGATGTGCCTTGATCGGGGGTGAGACCGCCGAAATGCCGGGGATGTACCCCGATGGCGATTTTGACTTGGCCGGCTTTGCCGTCGGCGCGATGGAGCGCGGCAGCGATCTGCCTGCCGGTGTGCAGGCCGGGAATGTTCTGCTGGGGCTGGCCTCGGACGGGGTGCATTCCAACGGCTATTCGCTGGTGCGTAAGCTGGTTCAGATCTCGGGCTTGGGATGGGACGCGGACTCGCCCTTCTGCGACGGGCCTTTGGGAGAGGCGCTGCTGACGCCCACGCGGCTCTATGTCAAACCCGCCTTGGCCGCGATCCGGGCCGGTGGTGTGCATGCGCTGGCGCATATCACCGGCGGCGGGCTGACCGAGAACCTGCCGCGCGTGCTGCCCGACGATCTGGGTACGCAAATCGACCTGAATGCCTGGGACCTGCCGCCGGTGTTCAGGTGGATGGCGGAAACCGGGGGCATCGCCGAGGCGGAAATGCTCAAGACCTTCAACTGCGGGATCGGCATGATCGTCGTCTGTGCCGCCGACCGCGCAGATGACCTGGCCGCCCTGCTGACGGATGCCGGCGAGAGCGTCGCGCGCATCGGATCGGTCACCGAAGGGGCGGGCGTCAGCTACGCAGGCAAGCTGCTGTGAGCCACAAGCGCGTCGCCATCCTGATTTCCGGGGGCGGGTCGAACATGGTGTCGCTGGTCGACAGCATGACAGGCGACCACCCGGCGCGGCCTTGTTTGGTTCTGTCGAACAATGCAGATGCTGGCGGACTGGCCAAGGCTGCGGATCGCGGGATTGCCACGGCCGTGGTCGATCACCGGCCGTTCGGCGGCGACCGCGCCGCATTTGAGGCCGAGTTGTGCAAGCCGCTGCTGGAAGCCAAGCCCGACATCATCTGCCTGGCGGGGTTCATGCGCGTGCTGACTGGCGATTTCGTGTCCCGGTTTCAGGGGCGGATGCTGAATATCCACCCCTCGCTGCTGCCCAAGTACAAAGGGCTCAACACCCACGCCCGCGCCATCGCCGCCGGGGATGCCGAACACGGCTGCACCGTCCACGAGGTCACCGCGGCGCTGGATGACGGTCCGATCCTGGGTCAGGCGCGGGTTCTGGTCGAACCCGGCGACACCCCGGATTCGCTTGCTCGGAAGGTGCTGGCCTGGGAACACAAGCTGTATCCGGCGGTTCTGGAGCGCTTTGCCCGTGGCGATCGCGCACCGGTGTTACTCCCCTGATCTTGCGCCAGAGATTTACATGAGCGGCCAATTCGGCCTATGGTCTGGCCAAGCGCTCGGGGCAGAAGAAACCAACGGGCAATGACCAGAGCAAGAGCAAGAATAGCAAGCGCATGAAGACCCTCAAAACCACGCGAGAGTTGGCTGACTTCTGCAAGGCTGCCGCCCAACACCCCTATGTGACCGTCGACACCGAATTCCTGCGCGAGCGGACCTACTACTCCAAGCTATGTCTGGTGCAGTTGGCTGTGCCCTCTGAAGACGAGGACAGCGCGGTATTGGTCGATCCGCTGGCAGACGGGTTGTCGCTGGAGCCGCTTTACGAATTGTTCCAAAACGAAAACGTCGTCAAAGTGTTCCATGCCGCCCGCCAGGACCTTGAGATTTTCTGGGTAGAAGCCGGCATTTTCCCCAAACCGCTTTTCGATACGCAGGTCGCTGCGATGGTTTGCGGTTTCGGCGAACAGGTTGGCTATGAAACGCTGGTTCGCAAGATCTGCAAACAGGGTCTGGACAAGACCTCGCGGTTTACCGATTGGTCGCGGCGCCCGCTGAGTGAGGCGCAGCAGACCTATGCGCTGGCGGATGTGACGCATCTGCGCAAAATCTATGAACATCTGGCCGCCGAGCTGGAAAAGTCCAAACGCAGCCATTGGGTAGCGGAGGAGTTGCGCGTTCTGACCGATCCCGCAACCTATGACATCCGCCCCGAAGAGGCATGGCGGCGGGTCAAGACCCGGACCAACTCGGCCAAGTTCCTTGCGGTGGTGCGGGAGCTTGCCCGGTTCCGCGAGGAATATGCCCAACAAAACAACGTGCCGCGAAGCCGTGTATTCAAGGATGATGCGCTGGTAGAACTGGCGTCGACCAAACCACGCACGCATGCTGATCTGGGCGGCTCGCGTTTGCTGCTGCGCGAAGCGCGCAAAGGTGCCATCGCCGACGGGATTCTGGCCGCCGTGCAGGCAGGTGTGAATTGCCCGCCAGAGGATCTTCCCAAAGTGGACAACAGCCGGGACAAGATCAAGGTGAACCCTGCGCTGGCTGACTTGCTGCGAGTTTTGCTGAAGTCAAAGACGGAAACCGCAGGGGTCGCGGCCAAGCTCATCGCGACCAGCTCGGAGCTGGATCAGATCGCGGCTGGGGACCGTGACGTTGCTGCGATGTCCGGCTGGCGGTTCGAGGTCTTTGGCGAGGACGCGCTCAAACTTTGCAGAGGCGAGATTGCCTTGGCAGCGAAGGGGCAAACTGTTCAGGTCGTCCCCCTGTAAGATTGATTTCAGCGCCGACGCGATTCCAAGGCGTTCTGCTGACCGACCACGCGGATCAGACGAATGCCTTCAAGGTCCTGACGGCTGACATTGACTGCATCGGTCACTTCACGCGTACGTTCGGGCCCCTGCGCAGTGGCATAGGTCGGGTAGTTCACGCGGAAAACGAACTCCATAACGCCGTTCTTCCGGTTTTCCTCGGATTCGACGAAGGTGAGCTTTGCGTCATAGGCGCCCTGGCGGAAGGCGGTGCCTTGCGCGACAACGATGGCACCCGAGGCGTTCGGCTCGATCCGCAGCTCAGTGATGGTGGTGATCGGTACGCTGGTATCTTCGGGTTCAGGGCGCGCGAACAGTCCCCGGCCCGAGCTTTGCTTCGGCACCAGCGCATCTGCGTCGCTGGCCGATGTCTCGACCGGGGCAGGGGTGCTGTTCCCGAACCAGTTCGACGGGTTTGCCCGGGAATCGCGCCAGCTGCTGCAGGCGGACAGGGTCAACAGGGTGACGAGAAGGACGGAAACAGTTTTTTGCATGGACCCAAAGCTTTGCAAGGTATTACTCGCACTGGGTAGCCTACTTTGGGTCGTTTGAAAAGCCGCCCATAGGGGTGGACACCGGACATCGGGCGACTTAGGTCAGAACCAGAACCGCAACCAGAGGACCCACGTTCATGGCCACGCCTGCCTTTGAGGAGATTGTCGAGGATTTCGAGTTCCTTGAGGACTGGGAAGACCGGTACCGCCACGTGATCGAGCAGGGCAAGGCGATGGCTCCGCTGGATGACGCCTTGAAGGTGCCGGCAACCAAAGTCCATGGCTGCGCCAGTCAGGTCTGGCTTCATCCGGTGATCGAAAATGGTGTTTTTCGGTTTGACGGCGACAGCGATGCGCTGATCGTGCGTGGTCTGATTGCTGTATTGCGCTCGCTTTACAACGGTTTGCCCGTTGCCGAAGTGGAGAAGGTCGACGCCGCGGCCGAGCTTGCCCGATTGGGGTTGAATGAACATCTGTCGGCCCAGCGGTCAAACGGTGTGCGTGCGATGATCGACCGAATCCGAGACGTAGCGCGCGAAAACGCCTGAGCCGGGTTCGCCACTCGGGGGCCAATCAGGAAGATTTGGGGCGTGCGCCGGCCCAGTCTGTCAGCGTGGTCTGGAGATCGCCATATCCGGTGAAACGGCGTTCGAACTCCAGCCCCATCCGCTCCGCGCATTCCTGTGCCCGACGGGTCAGTTCGGGGTCATCTGTCTGCGCCTGGTAGATCAGCTTGGTGTAATTTCCGAAATACATGTCGCGCAGTTCCGGGTGCCGATCCAGCCCCAGCGGCTTCCAGACGAACGCATCGAATTGTCTGGCCAGAAAGTCGGTCAGGTAGAAGGCCGTAGTCTCATCGTCGCCGCGTTCGGCGAATTTTTCGTTTCCTTCGAAGAAGGAATAGCAGTGCGGCCCCCGCACCATTTCGACACCCAGCCGTTTACACGCCTGCTCCAACAGTCCGCCGGTCCCGCAATCGGCATAGACGACAAAAATCCGGTCATACTGGTCGCGATGCTTGGCGACGGCATCCTCGACAGCCTGAGTGATCCGTTCGGGATAGACATGCAGGATGGCAGGCAGGCACGTCAGTGCAAGGTGGTCCCAGCCGTTGCGTGTCTTCAGATCCAGAATCTCGCGCGCCAACGCACCGCAGGCGATCAACAGGATGCTTTGCTGTGAATCCATTTCGTCAAACCCCTGTTCCGTCAGGCATTTGTCGTCAGGTATGTCATGCTGCGGCATGTGTCGCCTCCGCAAGGTTCCAATGTCAAATGACTGCGAAAAAGCCCCGGATGCAAGTTCGCGGCCTTTGGGATCACACACTCGGCACCTGAGTTTCGATCTCGTTGTGATGCCACGGCCCGGAAATGAAAAAGCCGCCCGGACAGGCGGCTTTGACAAAACAAGGCGTGCAGGATCAACCCGCCAGTTGGTTGTGCTTGCGCGAGACGAACTCCTTGGCGGTTTCGACCGCAACCGCCGCGTCCCGGCAATAGGCGTCAGCGCCGATCGCCTTGCCGAACTCTTCGTTCAGCGGGGCGCCGCCTACCAGCACGATGTAATCGTCACGCTTGCCCTGTTCGACCAACGTGTCGATGACCACTTTCATGTACGGCATGGTCGTCGTCAGCAGGGCCGACATGCCCAGAATATCAGGCTGCTCGGTTTCAAGCGCTTCCAGGTAGTTTTCGACCGGATTGTTGATGCCGATATCGACAACCTCGAAACCGGCGCCTTCCATCATCATCGAGACGAGGTTCTTGCCGATGTCGTGGATGTCGCCCTTGACGGTGCCGATCACCATCTTGCCAACGCGCGGAGCGCCGGTTTCCGCCAGCAGAGGCTTGAGGATGGCCATGCCGCCCTTCATCGCGTTGGCGGCCAGCAGAACTTCGGGCACGAACAGGATGCCGTCGCGGAAATCCTGGCCGACGATAGTCATGCCGCCGACAAGCGCCTTGGTCAGAATGTCATAAGGTGCCCATCCACGTTCCAGCAGGATGTTCACGCCTTCTTCGATCTCTTCCTTCAGACCATCGTAGAGGTCATCAAACATCTGTTCGACGAGTTCGTCGTCGTTGAGTTCCGACAGGACGATGTCTTCTTCATCGGACATGGGTCATTTCCCTGAGCTGGCGGGCCTTGCGCCCTTGGTGGCTGTTTTTCCCGTTTTGGCCATTTCGCCGCAGTTAGACTGTGACGATTGCGACCTCGGCGGTTCCGAGACCGACCTATAGGTGAAAATCTTGCCGCGCTCGACGCCAAATTTCACATGATCTTTCTGAGCGGTATTCATGGGTTCTGTGCTTGAGACAAGGCCGGCAACTGTGATGGCAGACTTGCCGCGGAAACCCGCAGATGCTAGGAATTACGTGAACAAAGAGGGAACAAATATGCCGTTGCGCCACACTATTTCCGGGCGAGGTGCCGTATCGAACGATGCTGGTCGGTACGAGGCGTATGCGCACGAAGCGGTCGATGACGGCTGGGAGGATCCCGAGCCTCTGCCTCCCTTGCGAACCTCGGTTCGGGACGAGGTCGCGAAGTCTCTGATCACCTACAACAAGTCACCCGATCTGCCATTTGACCGGTCGATCAACCCGTATCGCGGGTGCGAACACGGTTGCGTCTACTGCTTTGCCCGACCCACACATGCATATCTCGGTCTATCTGCCGGGTTGGATTTCGAAACGCGACTGATCGCACGTCCGAACGCGCCTGATGTGCTTGCGCGCGAGCTTTCGTCCGCGCGGTACAAGGTGGCGCCGATTGCGCTGGGTACAAATACGGACCCGTATCAGCCGATCGAAAAAACACGTTCAATCACAAGGGCCTGCCTGGAGGTTCTGAGAGATTTCAACCACCCGGTTGCGATCGTGACCAAGGGTGCTTTGATCGAACGGGATATCGACATTCTCGCTTCGATGGCCGCCCTCGGGCTGGTCAGGGTCGGCATCTCGCTGACCACGTTGGATGATGGCCTGTCGCGGCGGATGGAACCGCGTGCCCCTGCACCAAAACGTCGGCTGCGCACGATCCGAAAGTTGACCGAGGCCGGGATTCCCGTGCGCGTCATGACGTCCCCGATCATTCCGGGACTGACCGATCACGAGCTTGAAGCGCTGTTGGAGGCGGGCCGCGACGCAGGCGCGGATGCGGCCAGTTGGATCATGCTACGGTTGCCCCGCGAAGTCTCTCAACTGTGGCAGGAGTGGTTGTCCGAGCACGAGCCCGGTCGCGCCGAAAAGGTCATGGCGCGGTTGCGCGAAATGCACGGGGGCAGGGACTACGACCCGCGGTGGGGGCATCGGATGCGCGGCGAGGGGGTCTACGCCGAAATGGTCGCCAAGCGGTTCAAGTCTGCGATTGCGCGATTTGGATTGGCGACCACAACTCCCAAACTGCGTTGCGACCTCTTTGCCCGGCCTGCGCGGGCCGGGGATCAATTGTCACTGTTCCAATAAGAAAAGACCCCGCTCGATGGCGGGGCCTTTTGTCTGTCTCAGCGGTTTTCGATGTCGACGTAGTCGCGCAGAGTTTCGCCCAGATACAGCTGGCGCGGGCGGCCAATCTTGTTCTGAGGATCGGCGATCATTTCTTTCCACTGGCTGACCCAGCCAACGGTGCGCGACAGGGCGAAGATCGGGGTGAACATCGAGGTCGGGAAACCCATCGCCTCGAGAATGATGCCCGAGTAGAAATCGACGTTCGGGAACAGCTTCTTGTCGACGAAATACGGATCTTCCAGTGCCTGTTTCTCAAGCGCCTTGGCGACCTGCAGTTTCGGGTTGTTCTCGATGCCCAGCAAGTCCAGAACCTCATCGGCCGACTGCTTCATCACTTTGGCGCGCGGGTCAAAGTTCTTGTACACGCGGTGACCAAAGCCCATCAGGCGGAACGGATCGTTCTTGTCCTTGGCGCGTTCGATGAACTCGGGGATGCGGTCGACGCTGCCGATCTCTTCCAGCATCTCGAGGCAGGCCTGGTTGGCGCCGCCGTGCGCCGGGCCCCAGAGGCAGGCGATACCGGCCGCGATGCAGGCGAACGGGTTCGCGCCCGACGACGAAGCCAGACGCACGGTCGAAGTCGAGGCGTTCTGTTCGTGATCGGCGTGCAGGGTGAAAATCCGGTCCATGGCGCGGCTGAGGATCGGGTTGACGACGTAGTCCTCGGCCGGAACGGCGAAGCACATGTACAGGAAGTTCGACGCGTAGTCCAAGTCATTGCGCGGGTAGATGAACGGCTGACCGATCGAGTATTTGTATGCCATCGCCGCAATTGTCGGCATTTTGGCGATCAGGCGGTGCGTCGCGATTTCGCGCTGGCGCTCGTCGCCCACGTCAGTCGAGTCGTGATAGAAAGCCGACATGGCTCCGACCACGCCCACCATCGTAGCCATCGGATGCGCGTCGCGGCGGAAGCCACGGAAGAAATAGTGCATCTGCTCGTGGATCATCGTGTGGCGGGTGATGGTCGTTTCGAACTCTTCCAGTTCGTCGGCCTTGGGCAGGTACCCGTACAGAAGCAGGAAGCACACTTCGAGGAAGTGCGATTTCTCGGCCAGTTGGTCGATCGGATAGCCACGGTGCAGCAATTCGCCCTTTTCACCGTCGATATAGGTGATGGTGCTGTCGCAGCTTGCGGTCGAAGTGAAGCCCGGGTCGTAGGTGAACACGCCGGCCTGACCGTAGAGCTTGCGGATGTCGACTACGTCGGGTCCGGCCGTTGGCGAATGAACCGGCAACTCATAGGTTTTTCCGTGGACGGTCAGAGTCGCTGTCTTGTTGCTCTCGGTCATGTTTTCCCTTCCTCAATCATACGAATGCCGGCTCGCTGACCGACAAAACGGGCGGTGATCGCGCAAGTCTGCGCGAGTCAGGTCGTAGCGGAGCAGCGTTACCCGAATGTGAAGTCAGGACTGTGCCGCTGCATCAGAAATCCGTGCAATGGTCTCATCCCGACCCAGCACGAGCATCATGTCAAAAACCGAAGGTGTGACGGCCCGACCCGCCAACGCAGCCCTGAGGGGGCCAGCCAGCTTGCCGAACTTCAACCCGTTTGCCTCGGCAAACGAATTGAGGGTCTCCTCCAGTTCGTTCCGGGTCCAGCTAGCATTTTGCAGCTGCGGCGTCAATTGATCCAGTATACCGTCGGATACAGAACTCAGCGCCTTTTCTGCCTTCTCATCGCGCTCGATCGGTCGCGAAGTCAGTGCAAAATTCGCCTTTTCAAGGAGTTCCGGAAATGTACGCGCCCGATCCTTGAGGCAATACATCGCACGTTCCAAATCACCCGATTGTGTTTCTGTCAGCGCAGGCAGGCCAGCGGCGTCCAGATATTCTTCGATTTCTTGCCGCAATGCAGCATCATCGGATATGGCGATGTGCTGTCCGCACAAGTTCTCGAGCTTTTTCAGATCGAACCGCGCCGGGCTTTTCCCAATTCCGTCCAGGTCGAACCATTCCTTGGCCTGTTCATCTGTAAAAAACTCGTCGTCCCCGTGGCTCCAGCCCAGGCGCGCCAGGTAGTTTCGCATACCGGCGGCAGGATAGCCCATGGCCTGATACTCCTGCGCGCCCAACGCGCCGTGCCGCTTGCTGAGTTTCTTGCCGTCAGGGCCGTGGATCAGCGGGATGTGCGCCCAAACCGGAACCTTCCAGCCCATGGCTTCATAGATCATCATCTGCCGCGCCGCGTTGTTCAGGTGGTCGTCGCCGCGAATGACATGCGTCACACCCATGTCGTGGTCATCAACGACCACCGCCAGCATATAGACCGGTGTGCCGTCCGAACGCAGGAGGACCATGTCGTCCAGCTGATCGTTTCGGATGGTCACGTCACCCTGGACCTTGTCGCGGATGACGGTTGTGCCGTCCTGCGGAGCCTTGATCCGCACAACGAAGGGGCGATCGGGGTGGGTGCTGGGATCGGCGTCGCGCCACGGGCTGCAGAACAAGGTCGACTTGCCTTCGGCCCGGGCCTGTTCACGAAAGGCCGCGATCTCTTCCTGGGTTGCAAAGCACTTGTATGCTTTGCCTTCTGCCAGCAGCTGGTGGGCGACTTCGGCGTGACGAGCTGCGCCCTCGAACTGGCTGATGACATCTCCGTCGTGGTCGAGCCCGAGCCAGCTCATGCCCTTGAGGATTGCCTCGGTCGCTTCGGGCGTTGACCGTTCGCGGTCCGTGTCTTCGATCCGCAGCAGGAACTTTCCGCCACGACCGCGGGCGTAAAGCCAATTGAACAGCGCAGTACGGGCTCCGCCAATGTGCAGATAGCCGGTGGGCGAGGGTGCAAATCGGGTGACGACCTGATCGGACATTGTAGTGATTAACCTTTTGGTAACCGCGTTGAGCGTAGAGTTGAGCCTGTCTAACGAGCCTCAAGGACGGGGGCAACCATGCGTGTTGTGGCGTGGGTCGAAGGTGCGTTGCTAAACCAGCGAGGGCACCTTTTGCCTTGGTCTCCGGTTTGTCTGGCCATCGGCATAGGCCTGTATTTCGCAATCCGGTTCGAGCCGGATGCGCGGATTTATTCCGGCCTGTCCGGGTTGGTCCTGCTTGCCATTTGGGCCAGCCGCCGGATGTCGTCTGCCTGGGCTCCGTTGGCAATAGGGGGGGCGCTGGTCGCCGTTGGGTTCATCCTGGCGGGTGCTCGCGCTCACATGGTTGCAGAGCCGGTTTTGAAATGGCGCTATTACGGCCCGGTTGAGGGGAGGGTCGTGGCGTTGGATCGCTCTGCTTCGGATGCGCTGCGGGTTACGCTGGACCAGGTACGGATCGGGGACGTGCCGTCGGACCAAGCCCCGCGGCGCATCCGACTTTCGTTGCATGGCGACCATGTACCGATTGTGCCAGGGCAACGCGTTATGACGACGGCCCATCTGTCACCGCCGCAAGGTCCCGTCGAACCCGGCGGCTTTGATTTTCGCAGACACGCCTGGTTTCAGCGCTTGGGCGCGGTCGGATACGCGCGCACGCCAGTGGTCACCGCCGCTCCGTCCCGCTTTGAGGCCGGGGTGCGTATCGCTGCCGTGCGCATGGCCATTTCCGACAGAGTGAGAGAAGTGCTGCCAGGTGATGTCGGCGGCTTTGCCGCAGCTGTTTCGACCGGGGATCGCAGCGGCATCAGCGCCGCCGCTTTGGACAATTTGCGTGCGTCGAACCTTGCCCATCTGCTTGCAATCTCCGGCCTGCATATGGGGTTGTTGACGGGGTTCGTCTTTGTGACTTGCCGGGTACTGCTTGCGGCCTTGCCCGCCTTGGCGTTGCGGTGGCCGGTTCGCAAGGTTGCCGCGGTCTGCGCGCTGATCGCTGCAACGCTCTATCTGTTGCTTTCTGGGGGCAATGTCGCGACCGAGCGCGCCTTCGTGATGGTATCGGTTCTGTTTGGGGCAGTTTTGATCGATCGGCGTGCCATATCCTTGCGGGCCGTCGCGGTTGCCGCGCTGTTGGTGCTGTTTCTTCGCCCTGAATCATTGCTCAGCCCCGGTTTTCAGATGTCCTTTGCCGCCACGACAGCACTGGTCGCGGTTTTCGGTGCCCTTCGCGACGTCGAGGTTCCAAGAGCGCCCAAGTGGTTGCGCCCGGTGGGTGGGCTTCTGTGCTCCTCGGCGGTCGCTGGTTTGGCGACCGCCCCAATTGGTGCGGCGCATTTCAACATGGTTTCGCACTACGGCTTGCTGGCCAACACCCTGTCCGTGCCGGTTATGGGATCCGTCGTGGTTCCCTCGGCAGTTCTGGCAGCGATCCTCGCGCCTTTCGGGATCGAGGCCGTGGCGATCCATGTGATGGGTTTCGGGCTGGCGTGGATCCTGGCCGTTTCGGACTGGGTGTCCGGCCTGGATGGTGCGCGGAGCTTTGTTGCCAGCTCGCCCGGTTTTGTCCTGCCGCTGTTTTCCTTGGGTGCGCTGTGGGTCGTTTTGTGGCAGGGACGCAGCCGCTGGGTCGGAGTTTTTCCGATGGCGTTTGCCGCCGTATTCTGGGGACAAGGCCAGCGACCCGAGGTGCTGATCGCCGATTCAGGTGGTTTGGTTGGGGTGATGACCGAGCGGGGCCGCGCGTTGAGCAAGGAAAAGGGCGCTGGGTTCGTCGCTTCGGTCTGGCTTGAAAACGATGGAGACGGAGCAACCCAGCCGGAGGCTGCAGGCCGGTGGCCATCGGCCCCAGATCTTGTTCAGCGATACCCTTTCGAGAAATTCCAGCTGGTCCACATCACGGGCAAGCGCGCGGCCCAGCAGGTCACCGTTTGCCACCCGGGCGAACTCGTGGTCTCTGCTGTGCCGATCAAGCTGACTGGTGACTGCGCCGTTTTTGATCCAGATCGACTGCGAAAGACCGGAAGCCTTGCGATCCGCCAAGGAAAGCTGTTCAGCAGCGCTGATGCGACGGGGCCGCGCCTTTGGTCACCGGCTCGGCCCGACGGCTTCAGTAAGTCCGAATAAGTCCGACCAGACGCCCTTGGACCTTGACCTTGTCCTCGGGCAATACCCGCGTTTCGTAGGCGGGGTTGGCAGCCTCGAGCGCGATCGCCTGGCCGCGCCGGAAGAACCTTTTGAGGGTTGCTTCCTGGTCTTCGACCAAGGCCACGACAATGTCGCCATTGTCTGCCGAAGATGTTTCGCGGATCACGACCACGTCCCCGTCATTGATACCGGCGTCGATCATGGAATCTCCGCGCACCTCAAGGGCATAGTGTTCGCCACGGCCCGATACCATCGTGCCCGGTACCGCAACATGATGGGAAACGTGGCTGATCGCCTCGATCGGAACACCGGCGGCAATTCTGCCCATCACCGGAAGTTCGAGAGCGTCCACCGACACAGGCTCGACATTGGCGGGGCGGGGCACGCTGGGCTTGTCACCTTCGATCACGCGGGGCGTGAAGCCGGCGGTCGGCTCGCCCCCCAGACTTTCGGGCAGTTTCACGATCTCGATCGCGCGCGCCCTGTGGGCGAGACGCCGAATGAACCCACGCTCTTCCAGCGCGGTGATCAACCGATGGATGCCGGATTTGGATCTCAGGTCCAACGCCGTTTTCATTTCGTCAAAGCTGGGTGGAACACCGTCCGCCTGAACGCGTTTGTGGATGAATTCCAGCAAATCCAATTGCTTCTTGGTCAGCATCGCTCACACCTCGTTGCCCATACGTTTTCTTTTGTTCTACGCATGTTCACGTTTTGTGTCAATGGATTTGCCGACTGAACCTAGATGGCCAGGTAGGACACCGTTTCCCCCGCAGCCCGCGCGGGATCGTTTGGAGGGCGCATCAGCAAGGCGTTCGACCGCGCCAGAACGCTGAGCAGCGAACTGTCCTGATCCTCGAATGCGCGTATCCCATTGCTTTCCAATCGAGCGCGCATGTAATGCTCGCGCGGGCCGTTTGGTGGAAGGGCATCCGACAAGATGGCCTGATGGAGAATCGGGTCAACAGTCTGGATGCCCAGCATCTTTTTGACCAAGGGGACCAGGAAGAGATATCCGCAAACCATCGCGCTGACCGGGTTGCCGGGCAACCCGATCATCGTCGCATCACCCAGCCGCCCGGCCATCAGCGGCTTGCCGGGGCGCATCAGGACCTTGTAGAAGGATTGCTTGAGCCCCAGCCGATGCGATGCTTCGGCCACAAGGTCGTAGTCACCCACCGACGCTCCGCCAATTGTCACGACCAGATCGGAGCCTTCGGCCAAGCCAAACGCGGTTTCCAGCGATGACAGGGTGTCCTGTGCCACTGGCAACATGCGAACATTTGCGCCAGCATTCTCGAGCAACGCTTTGATGCCAAACGAGTTTGAGGCAATGATCTGGTCAGGTCCCGGAGTTTCGCCCGGCATGACCAGCTCGTTTCCCGTAGCGATCAGCGCGATCTGAGGTTTGCTGGCCACTGAGACGGTTGGAACATTCATCGCCGCCAGCAATGCAAGATCTTCGGGCGAGAGAACTCGCGGTGCACTAACCGTATCGCCGATGGTAAAATCCACGCCTGCCGGTCGGATGTTGGTTTTTTGGCCGGGTTCTTCCGTGATCGTCAACAGATCGCCGCGCCGGTCGGTATCTTCCTGGATGACGACGAAATCTGCCCCCTCGGGGACCGGAGCCCCGGTGAAGATCCGAACCGCCTGACCCGGGCCCAGCGTACCCGTGAAACGCTGGCCAGCGGCGGCCTCACCGATGACCTTGAACATCGCGTGACGTTCAACCTCGGCCGACTTCAGCGCATATCCATCCATTGAAGAGGCGGCAAACGGGGGTTGGTCCCGCTCGGCTTTGACATCCCGCATCAGCACTCGGCCGGCCGCGTCAGCCAGCGCAATCTTCTCTTCGGGCATGGTGGCTACCAGGCCGAACAGCAGCTGTCGGGCTTCTTCAACCGTTATCATTTCGCCTCGTAACGACCGGATTTTCCGCCATCTTTCAGCAGAACATGGATGCCGCCGATTTCCATCCCCTTGTCAACGGCCTTGGCCATGTCATAGACGGTCAGCGCTGCGGTAGACACGGCTGTCAGGGCCTCCATCTCGACGCCAGTCTGTCCGGTGGTCTTGACCGTCGCTTCGATCTGCACGCCGGGCAGGTCAGGGTCCAATGTCAGGTCGACCGACACTTTGGTGACAGGCAAGGGATGGCACAGCGGAATCAGGTCCGGTGTTTTCTTTGCCCCCATTATTCCGGCCAACCGGGCAACCCCGAGAACATCGCCCTTCTTCGCGCGGCCTTCGGAAATGATTTCAAAGGTTTGGTGCGCCATTTTCACGTGGCCCGCGGCAACGGCGACCCGGTTTGTCGTGTCCTTGTCCGATACATCGACCATATGGGCCTGGCCGTCGCTGTCAAAATGCGTCAGGGGCATCACATGACCCCCGGCACCAGCGGGTTCGACAGGATGTGACGGGTTGCGGCGGCGACGTCCTGCTGCCGCATGAGGCTTTCTCCGATCAGGAAACACCGGGCACCATAGCGGGCGATATCCGCTAGGTCTTCCGGAGTGTTCAGCCCGCTTTCGCACACGATCATGCGGTCAGCGGGAACCAGCTTGGACAAGCGTCGAGTGGTATCAAGCGAAGTTTCGAACGTCTTGAGATTGCGGTTGTTTATCCCGATGAGGGGGCTTTTTAGATCGGCCGCGCGCTCAAGCTCGGCCTCGTCATGTACCTCGATCAGGACATCCATGTCCCAGTCAAACGCGGTCTGTTCCAGTTCGGCGGCTTGCTGGTCGTCCACCGATGCCATGATGATCAGGATACAGTCGGCGCCCAGTGCGCGCGCTTCGACCACTTGATAGGGATCATACATGAAGTCCTTGCGTAATGCCGGAAGCGAGCATGCAGCCCGGGCCGCGGTCAGGAATTCCTTGGCACCCTGAAAGCTTGGTGTGTCGGTCAAAACCGAAAGGCAGGCGGCGCCGCCTTCTTCGTAGGCCTTTGCCAGCGCGGGCGGATCGAAATCCTCACGGATCAACCCTTTGGACGGGCTTGCTTTCTTGATTTCGGCGATCAGACCATACCCGCGGCGACTGGCCGTGCGCAGTGCCTCCACAAAGCCGCGCGTCTCAGACGCTTCGCGGGCTTGTTGCTCAACCTCGTCCAGGGGAACTTGGGCTTTGTCGGCGGCGACTTCTTCCAGCTTGTAGGCCTTGATCTTATCCAGAACGGTTTCGGTCATGCGGCTTCCTGTGTGAGTTGTGCCAAAGCAGCAATCTTGTCTTTTGCCTTGCCGCTGTCGATGCTTTCGGCGGCCATTTCGACGCCTTCTTTCAGGTCTGGTGCAGCTTCGGCGACCACAAGGGCCGCAGCCGCGTTCAGCAGGACCGCATCCCGATAGGCCGACGGCCCGCCATCCAGTAACGCGCGGAACGCGACGGCGTTTTCCTCGGGTGTGCCGCCCAGAATATCTTCAAATGGATGAACCGGCAGGCCCGCATCTTCGGGATGCAGTTCAACCTCTTTCACCCGTCCGTCCTCAAGCGACGCAACCCAGCTGATGCCAGTAATCGTCAACTCGTCGGTCCCGTCCGAGCCATGTACCAGCCAGGCGTGCTCGGCCCCAAGCAGGCCAAGGGTCTCGGCCATCGGTCGGATCAGGTCACGGCTGAAGGCTCCGGTCAGCTGCCGCTTGACGCCGGCGGGGTTGGTCAGGGGGCCAAGGATGTTGAAGATGGTTCGGGTGCCAAGCTCTTGCCGGGTGGGCATGACATGGGCGATGGCCGGGTGATGCATGGGGGCCATCATGAAACCAATGCCGACGGTCTGCAAAGCATTTTCAACGACTTGCGGCCCGACCATCACATTGATTCCCATCTGTCCCAATGCATCGGCGGCCCCGGATTTCGAGCTGAGATTCCGGTTGCCGTGCTTGGCCACGGTCACGCCCGCGCCAGCAACGACAAAGGCCGTTGCGGTCGAGATATTGAGTGTGCCTTTCCCGTCGCCGCCGGTCCCCACGATGTCAATCGCGCCCGCTGGTGCTTTGACCGCGTTGCATTTCGCTCGCATCACGGCGGCGGCGGCGGCATACTCCTCGACCGTTTCGCCGCGCGTCCTCATAGCCATCAACAGACCGCCGATCTGGCTGGGCGTCGCGCGACCCTCAAACAGGATCTCAAAGGCCTGTTCGGCTTCGGCACGGGTCAGGGCGCGATCGGCCGCAGCTCCGATCAACGGTTTCAGCGCGTCACTCATGCGGGGACTTTCATTTCGTTCAGGAAATTCTTCAGCAGAGCGTGGCCGTGTTCCGAGGCGATCGATTCCGGGTGGAATTGAACACCATGGATCGGCAGCTCCTTGTGTTGCAGGCCCATGATGGTGCCGTCTTCCAACTCTGCCGTGATTTCGAGGCAATCGGGCAGGGTATCCCGATCGACGACCAGTGAGTGGTAGCGGGTCGCCTCAAACGGTGACGGCAGGCCGGCGAACAGGCCATTGCCAGTGTGATGCATGGTTCCCATTTTGCCGTGCACGATTTCGTGGCACCGCACAACCTTGCCGCCGAAGGTCTGACCAATGGTCTGGTGACCCAGACATACACCCATCAAAGGCGTGCGCGTTTCCGCAGCTGCCTCGGTCAGCGCGAGGCAGATCCCGGCCTGGTCCGGATCACAAGGGCCGGGGCTCAGCAAGATGCCGGCAGGGTTCATGGCCATTGCTTCCTGCACATCCAGCGCATCATTGCGGCGCACGACCATTTCCGCGCCCAATTCGCCCAAATAGTGGACAAGGTTGTAGGTAAACGAGTCGTAGTTGTCGATCAGCAGCAGCATTTGGCACTTGTCTTGTGTTTGGGCAATTCGGACTGGCGATACAGCCCCGCGCCACGGTATAGTGTTGGGACATACATGCTCAGGCTTGTGCGGCAGCGTCAAGGGGACAACCTCTACAAGACGACCGGACGGGTGAGTGCCGCAGAGACGGTGCACGGGCTGCCGAGGCAGGATGAAAGACGAGAGGCAAGAACAGATGGGCGGATTTATCGGTGGAATGATCGCCGGCGCGGTCGTTGTGTTGGTTCTGGGCGCAGTGCTTTCCCTGAACACGCCACTTGGCAGCAAACCGGATATTCAGACAGCGGCGCCAGCCGCGGCGGAAGCCGATCTGCCCAAGGCGGATACGGAAGTACAGGGCGCTGGTCCGGATTCCGATCTTGTCGAAATCGCACCACGAGCGCTCGAGGCGCTGGACGATACGTCGGATGGGGCCACTGGACTGGATGGCATTCAGGCCGAGCCGGATGATCGTCCGCAGGTCGGTGACACCGTGGCAGGCTTGAACGACCCGGGTGCGGGAGACGCCGCGTCGGTCGATGTGACGACCGACGCGCCAGCCGCGCCCCCGGCGCCCGGACCGGTTCCGTCCAGCCCGGACGAAGAGGTCCAGCCTGTCACTGTGGACGCGACGCCGCCGACCGCACCGCAGCCACCGGCGCAAGAGGTCACGGCCGTCGAGCCCGAGACCGCCGAACCAGAGACCACGGCAAATGCGGAACCCGAAGCGACCCCCGAGCCGGAAACAGCCGCGCTGCCATCGACGCCTGAGCCGGATCAACCGACCGGAACCGGCGACAGCCCGATCGCGGTCGAGGGGGACGAAGACACGCAGCCTCGCAAACGGGCCCGGATCGCGGCCTTGCCCCAGATCGGCGGCGAACAGGCAACGGCCTCATCCTCGATTGCCGGCAAACGCGTGATCCCGCTGACCGAACGCGATGATGCCCCGGCCGATCAGCCGGCAGAGGGTGAGGGCATGCCCGGCAAGCCGATCGATGCTTATGCGGCTGCCTTTGACAACCCGGATGCCAAACCGCTGATGTCGATCATCCTGATCGATGACGAAGGTGCGTTCGGGGCCGAGGCGCTGAAGGATTTTCCGTATCCACTGAGCTTTGCGGTCAGCCCTTCGGATCCGCAAGCGGCGGAGAAGATGAAGCGCTATCGCGAGGCTGGGTTCGAGGTTCTGGCCTTGACCGACCTGCCAAAGGCGGCCAGCGCGCAGGATGCCGAAGTTTCGCTGGCGGTCTGGCTTGAAACCTTGCCTGAAACCGTTGGCCTGCTTGAGGGCGTGAACACCGGGATACAAGGCAACCGAAAGTTGGCCGATCAGGTGGCTGCCATCGCGGCAGGAACGGGCCGTGGGCTGGTCGTGCAGGACAACGGGCTGAATACCGTTCAAAAGCTGGCCGCGCGGGCCGGTATTCCATCCAGTGTGGTGTTCCGCGACATCGACGGTGCGCGTCAGGATCCAACGGTCATGCGCCGGTTTCTGGACCAGGCCGCTTTTCGTGCCGGGCAGGAAGGCGCGGTTGTGATGCTGGGCCGATTGCGGCCCGAGACAATTTCGGCGTTGTTGCTCTGGGGGCTTGAGGATCGCGGCAACCGAGTTGCCCTGGCCCCGATCTCGGCGGTGATGAAAAGCCAGATCCAGTAATCAGTGTAGAAAAAGAAGAAAAGGCGGCCAGGTTAGCCGCCTTTTTTATGAATTCCCGGATCCGGTGAACCGCGCCGCATCCGCGGCGGCCCGCCTGATCGCATTCGATTTGTGCACGGTTTCCATATATTCGGCCTCGGGGTCGCTGTCATAGACGACACCACCGCCGGCCTGGATATATAGTTTCTGGTCCTTCACGATGGCCGTACGCAGCGCAATGCACATGTCCATGTCGCCACCGGCGCTGAAATAGCCGACACCGCCACCGTAGACACCGCGCTTTTCGGGTTCCAACTCGTCGATGATCTGCATCGCCCGGACCTTAGGTGCGCCTGACACCGTGCCCGCCGGCATCCCGGCAAAGAAGGCGTCCAGGGCATCCTTGTCGTCGGCCAACTCGCCCACAACGTTCGACACGATGTGCATCACGTGGCTGTAGCGCTCGATGATGAATTCCTCGGTCGGGCGGACGGTGCCGATTTTGGACACGCGACCTGTGTCGTTGCGGCCCAGGTCCAGCAGCATGAGGTGCTCGGCCAGTTCCTTTTTGTCGGCCAGCAAATCCAGCTCGTTCGCCTTGTCCTCTTCGGGGGTCGCACCACGGGGACGTGTTCCGGCGATCGGCCGGATGGTCACTTCGTTGCCGAACACGCGCACAAGTATCTCGGGGCTGGCGCCGATCACCTGAAAGCCACCGAAGTTGAAATAGAACATGAACGGCGACGGATTCGTGCGGCGCAAGGAACGATACAGTGCAAAGGGCGGCAGCGGGAAATCCTGCGTCCAGCGTTGTGCCGGAACCACCTGGAAGATGTCACCAGCCTGGATGTACTCCTTGGCCTTTTCCACGGCTTCCATGTAGCCCGATTTGGTGAAGTTGGATACCGGCGGCGCGATCTCGTGCGCTTCGCCCAAATCCCGCGATTCCGAGGGCATTGCGCGTTCCAGGTCGCGCACCGCGTCCATCACACGCTCGGCCGCTTGTGCGTAGGCGGCCTTAGCTGACTGCCCGTCGCTGGCCCAGGCCGGAGACACAATGGTGACTTCGCCTTTCACACCGTCCAAGACCGCAACCACCGACGGGCGCAGCAGTATCGCATCCGGCAGGCCCAAAGGATCGGGGTTAACATCCGGCAGGTATTCGACAAGGCGCACCATGTCGTATCCCAAATAACCGAACAGGCCGGCCGCAGCCTGGGGCAGGTCATCGGGCAGGTCGATGCCGCTTTCGGCGAGCAGCGCGCGCAGGTTGTCCATCGGGTTGCCATCTTGCGCGTCGAACGCATCCGCATCAAACCGCGCCGAACGGTTCAATTCCGAGGTTTCGCCCCGACAGCGCCAGATCAGATCCGGCTTCATCCCGATGATCGAATACCGCCCGCGAACTTCGCCTCCGGTCACCGATTCAAGGACGAAGGCGTCCTTCTGGGCGCCCGTCAGCTTGAGCATCAGCGAAACCGGTGTGTCCAGATCCGCGGCCAGACGGGTATAAACGACTTGGTTCTGTCCGGCCTCGTAGGCGCGGGCAAAGCTGTCGAAATCGGGTGTCAGAGCCATTTTCGTTCCGGTCAGAAGTTGGCCTGAACCGCGTTCAGCGCGCGCTGGTCCAGGGTCGGCCGCGCGCGTGTCTGAGCGTCGCGCACATAGATGTCGAAGATGTTTTGGGCCAGTGCCTGGTTCAGCTGAGCGGCAGCGGCTTCCTGCATCAGGCGCTGTTCGTCGGTTTCCGCAGGCGGAAGAACCTCGTCCAGCCGAACGATGAATGCCGCATCCGGTCCCGCGATCACGCGCAGCTCATTGGGCTCCATCTCAAAGATCTGGGTCATGAAGTCGGCCGGTACGTTATCCAGAAACGCGGTACGGGTCAGCGCGTTTTCGACACGGAATGGCAGACCGGTCGCCGTGAAATCACCGTCGACGGCCAATTGAGTCACGATGCCGTTGGCCTGTTCCTCAAGCGCCTTGGCCGTCTGTTCCTGTACCCATGCGGCGGCGACGCGGTCGCGAGCGGACTCCAGCGGCTCGGGGCGCGGCGGCAGAACCTCATCCAGCCGCAGGGCAAAGATCGAACCATCCTCGAGGAATCCGATTTCCGGGAAATCATCTTCGCGGACGGCCTGAGCGGCCTGGCGGAAGCCGTCATACGCGGCGATGCCGTCGTCGCTTTGGCGGGTCCAGTCAATCTTGCCAAGCTCCATTTCGGTTTCGTTGGCCAACTCTTCCAGCGTGGCGCCGCCGGCCAGCATGTCGTTGATATCTTCGGCCTGGCTTTCGATCAGGCGCCGGGCGCGTTCGCCGGCCAGCTCTGCGCGCAGTTCCGGTTCGGCGTCCTCAAAGCTCACGTTCTGTTCGGCCAGCGATCCGTTGACCCGGAACAGGGCCGGACCAAAGACCGAGGGCAGGGGACCCACGACCTGATCAATCTCCGCGGCAAAAACGGCATCCGCGGCCTCGCCCAGATCTTCGCGGGTCACATCACCCAGATCGACGCTGCTCAGTTCAAGTTCGCGTTCGCGTACCAGCTGCTCAAAATCCGCCCCGCCGACTTCCAGCTGCGCCATCGCCGCAGTCGCCTCTTCTTCCGAGGGGTAGACCAGCCGCTCAACCAGACGACGTTCGGGTTGCTGATACTGGTCCTTGCGCTGCTCATACAGACGCTTGAGCGCGTCTTCGTCGATTTCGACCGTATCCTGCAGCATCTCCGGCGACAGAACGGCGTAGGTGATCTTTTTGGTGCGCGGCAGAGTGAACCGATCGGTATTCGCGCCGTAATACGCTTGAATCTCGGCGTCTGTCGGCTCGGGGATCGGGGTCGTCAGAGCGTCCGGCGACAGAGTTGCGACGGTAAAGCTGCGGCGAGCGAGAACATAGTCGGCCAAGGCTTTGGTCATGATTGCGGGCATTTCAACACCGTCCATCATCGCGCCTTGGACAATTGTCCGTGCTGTTTCCTTTCGCAGGTCTTCCTCGAACTCGGTTTCGGTCATGCCGATCTGTTCCAGCTGGAACCGGTAGGCTTCGCGGTCAAAAGATCCGTCAGGGCCCTGAAAGGCCTGAATGCCGACGATTTCCTTCTGCAGGTTGGCATCACCGATCGAAACACCCAGCTGTGCGACCTCGTTGTTCAGGGCTGCCAGCGAAACCAGACGCGCCAAGGCCCGCTGATCCAGCCCCAGCTCGCGGGCTTGTGACATCTGCATCGGTTGACCGGTCTGCGCCTCGACCGCGCGGATTTCCCGCTGCAGCTCGCGGACATAGGCATCGACCGAAACGTCCTCATCCCCGACCTGGGCGACAGTGCGTACCGTTCCGCTGAGGTTGACGGCGCCAAAACCGGCAAGACCCAGCATCAGCATGCCCATGAGAATCCAAACGAAGGTTTTGGAGAGTTTATTAATGCCTGCGGCCATAGTGCCCTCTTGGATCTTGCGGCAGGGTTCTGCCGTGACTGTTGCGGCCCTGAATACGACGCGGGATGCCGGGGGGCAAGCTCAGAAGGACAGAGCCTGCAAGCGGTCGAACAATAGCCCGATTCCGGCACGGTCTAGATTGGCAAAAGCAATGCGCACCTGGCGTTTCCCGGCGGGGTCGTGATCGGGCATGAACATCGTACCCGGCAACAGCAGAATACCGGCCTGGGAGACCAATCTGCGCGCCAGTTCGTCCGACGGCATGTCGAACGGATGTTCGAGATAGGCGAAGTAGGCCCCCAGACCCAGCAGCCGCCAGCCCTTGTCGGTCAGGCGGGGCATGTTCTGCGTGATTGCGGCGCGGCGATCGAGAATCTCGGCGCGTTCGCCCGCCAGCCACTGCGACAGGTTCCGCATCCCCCACAGCGCCGCGAACTGGCCCATCTGGCCGGGGCAGATGGCGACGGTGTCGAGGAATTTCTCGACCTCGGACAGCAGCGGCGCACCTGTGGCGATCGCGCCCACGCGGTGGCCGGTCAGGCGGTAGGCCTTCGAGAAGGAATAGAGATGCACCAGCGTCCGGTCCCAGTTGGGCTGCTGGAACAGCGCGTGTGGCGGGCCGCTGCGGCTGTCGAAATCACGATAGGTTTCATCGACCAGCAGGCGCAGGCCATGCTGTTGCGCCAGGTCATAGAAGGCACGGACCAGATCCGCCGGGTATTCGACGCCACCCGGGTTGTTGGGTGTGACCAACGCGATCGCGCGCGTGCGCTTGGTGATCAGCGCGCGCGCCTGTTCCGGATCGGGCAGCAGGTCCGACCCGGTCGGCAGATCAACCGTTTTGACACCGGCCATGTCCAACCACATTTTATGGTTGAAATACCAAGGCGTTGGCAGGATGACCTCATCCCCCTGATCCGTGATCGCCGAGATGACCGAGGCAAAGGCCTGATTGCAGCCCGAGGTGATGGCTGTCTGCTCCGGCCGAACCTCGGCAGCGTAGTGATCGCCGATCTCACGCGCGAGCTCCGCGCGCAGATCGGGGTTGCCCAATACCGGGCCGTAGAGATGTGCGGCGTCCTGATTGATCGCGAAATCGGCCATCGCCTGCCGCAGCGCCAGAGGCGGCGGATCGACCGGCGCCGCCTGGCTGACGTTGATCAGCGGGCGGTCATCCGAGAACGTGACCCCTTCGAGCCAACGCCGCGCCTCCATCACCGGAGGGGCGAAGGTGGCGGCGGTGCGGGTCAATGTCATCGGGTGTCCGGTCTTGCTGATTTGTGGTGGTTAAGTGGGATCAGTCGGTGCCGCGATAGGGCTCGACATATTGCAGGGCCATATCCCAAGGGAAGAAGATCCAGGTGTCTTGGCTGACCTCGGTGATGAAGGTATCGACCATCGGGCGGCCCTTGGGCTTGGCATAGACCGTGGCGAAATGGGCCTTGGGGTACATCTTGCGCACCAGTTCCAGCGTCTTGCCGCTGTCGACCAGATCATCGATGATCAGCACGCCCTCACCATCCCCCATCAGATCGGCATCGGGGGCCTTGAGCACCTCTGCCTCGCCACGTTCCTGATGGTGATAGGATTTGACGCTGATGGTATCGACGGTGCGGATGTCCAGCTCTCGGCTGACGATCATCGCCGGTGCCATGCCGCCGCGCGTGATCGCGACGACGGCGCGCCAAGCACCGTCATCGGGGCCCTGACCGTCCAGCCGCCAGGCCAGCGCGCGCGAGTCGCGGTGAATCTGGTCCCAGCTGATATGAAAGCCTTTTTCGTGGGGCAGGCGGTCCTTTGCGCTCATGGTCTTATCCCTTTTCCACATCCGGCGCGTCGACGGCTTTCATGCCGACGATGTGATAACCCGAGTCAACGTGCAGGTTTTCACCGGTTACGCCGCTGCTGAGATCCGACAGAAGATAAAGGGCCGATTTGCCCACGTCATCGATGGTCACGTTGCGGCGCAGGGGAGAGTTGTACTCGTTCCACTTCATGATGTAGCGGAAGTCGCCGATGCCGCTGGCGGCGAGGGTCTTGATCGGCCCGGCCGAGATCGCGTTGATGCGGATGTTGTCCTTGCCCAGGTCCTCGGCCAGGTATTTCACCGACGCCTCGAGCGCAGCCTTGGCAACACCCATGACATTGTAATGCGGCATGACCTGCTCAGCACCATAATAGGTCAGGGTGATGGCGCTGCCGCCGTCAGTCATCAGCTTCTCGGCGCGTTGCATCACCGCGGTGAAAGAGTAGACCGACACGTCCATCGTCAGCTTGAAATTCGCGCGCGACGTGTCGACATAACGGCCGCGAAGTTCGTTCTTGTCGGAGAAACCAATGGCGTGGACGACGAAATCCAGCTTGCCCCATTTCTCTTTCAGCGCTGCGAACAGTTCATCGATCGACTCTTCGTTGCTGACGTCACACGGCAGGACGATTTCGCTCCCCAGTTGAGCCGCCAACGGGTCGACCCGTTTTTTCAGTGCATCCCCCTGATAAGAGAAAGCCAGTTCGGCTCCGGCTTCGGACAAGGCGCGGGCGATTCCCCATGCGATTGATTTGTCATTGGCCAGTCCCATGATGAGGCCGCGCTTGCCGGCCATCAACTGATTTGACATGTTCGGTTCTCCGCCTGTCGTCGCGATGTGTTGCGTTGGTTTATGCCATTGATTGCGCTGCATCAAGGCCATGCACTCTTGCCCGGGGCGGGTTCTCGCCGTAGGGTCATGTTCAATTCGTTCCAGGGGATGGACATGAGTGAGCGAAACGGCATCTTTGCCGGTGACGATCCGTTCGTGATCGCGGCCCGTTGGTTGGCCGAGGCCGAAAAGACGGAACCGAACGATCCGAACGCGATTGCCCTGGCGACCGTGGACCCCGATGGTATGCCGAACGCACGGATGGTGTTGCTGAAGGATATCGAGGCGGACTCCTTCGTTTTCTATACCAACTATCACAGTGCCAAGGCCCAAGAGCTGGATGCGGCCGGCAAAGCCGCCTTTGTGATGCACTGGAAATCACTGCGGCGTCAGATCCGGGTTCGTGGTACAATCACCAAAGAAGACGGTCCCTTGGCCGACGAATATTATGCGTCACGCTCGCTGAAAAGCCGGCTGGGTGCCTGGGCATCGCGACAGTCGGAACCTCTGAGCAGCCGGGCTGCCCTGATGGCCGAAGTTGCAAAGGTGACGGCAAAGCTGGGATCCAACCCGCCGAGGCCCGAATTCTGGGGTGGCTACAGGCTGACGCCGGTTGAAATCGAGTTTTGGGCGGATGGTGCCTTTCGGCTGCACGACAGGTTCCGCTGGCGGCGCGACCCGTCCGAGCAAAAGTGGAACGTACAGAGGTTGAATCCATGACGTTCGCGTATCGTGAAATGCAACACCCGGAAATGTCTGAATTTTTTCAGCTTGAATTTGCCCGACGTTTCCATACACATCAGACCCCTAACGACCCTTTGAATCTCGTGATGGGAACACCGTGCCAGAAGACCTGAACAGCATGTACCGCGTTCGTGGACACGTAAAATGGTTTGACCCCGCAAAGGGGTATGGCTTTGTCGTGTCCGACGATGGCGGTCCTGATATCCTGCTGCACGTGAACGTTCTGAGGAACTTCGGGCAAAGTTCGGTCGCGGATGGCGCGGGCATTGAGATCATGACTCACCGCACCGATCGTGGGGTTCAAGCGGTTGAGGTCGTGAGCATCGATCCGCCCGAACGGGCCGACTCGGTGATGCTGGCGGATTTCGCCGAAATGGATCCCAATGAGATCGCGCATGCGCCGCTCGAGGCTGCGCGGGTCAAGTGGTTCGACAAGAGCAAGGGTTTCGGCTTTGCCAATGTCTTTGGCCGCAGCGAGGACGTGTTTCTGCATATCGAAGTTCTGCGCCGGTCCGGGTTGGCCGATCTCCAGCCGGGCGAGGCGCTGGCGATGCGGGTCATCGACGGCAAGCGGGGGCGCATGGCCGCGCAAGTGCTTGCGTGGGAATCCGCGCTCAATGACTGAGCGCTGCGCGTGATGCGGATTCTGGCCGGTCTTCTTCTGAGTATTTTTCTGTCACAAGGCGCCTTTGCCGAATGCCGGCCTGACCGGGTGGACCTTCGCAATGACAAGGCACAGGTCCGGTTTCTGGTCGAATTGGCCGTTTCTCCGCAGGAGCGGGCAAAGGGTTTGATGTTCCGCGAAAGCATGCCTCAGGGCGAAGGGATGCTGTTCGTGTTCGATCCGCCCCAGCCGGTCGCATTCTGGATGAAGAACACCTTGATCCCGCTGGACATGATCTTTCTGGATCGCACTGGAGTGGTGACCCGTGTTCATGCCGACGCCGTACCGGGGGATCTGACCCCAATCGAGGGCGGCGATTCGGTCTTTGCGGTCCTTGAGGTCAATGCGGGACTGGCCGCCCGTTACTCGATCGCACCAGGTACGGTCATGCGCCACGAAATTTTTTCGCAAGGCTCTGCAATCTGGCCCTGTTAGGGCTTTTCAAATCCGAATGACGCCGTTAGGAAGGCGCACGGTCCGGGGCGTGGCGCAGTCTGGTAGCGCACCTGTTTTGGGTACAGGGGGTCGTGAGTTCGAATCTCGCCGCCCCGACCACTTTCCTTACAACGGAGTTCCACCGAAATAACGGTAGAGCCGTGTCAATTCATCATCCAGAACCGAGCTTTCGACGGGAACCTTGATCGTCGCTCCGTCCTTCTGGGGGACCAGGAAAAACAACTCGGCATCGACCCGGTAACCGGCCTGATTGCGGGTTGAAGACATGCGGCGCACCCCTTTGGGCAAGTCCTGCGGGTAACCGTCATAGTTGAGGATCAAGAACGCGGTGGTTTCCGGAGGCAGAGAGGAACGGCACTCGAAACTGCTGCGCTCGGGGCGTGTGAACCGTTCCTCCGGACCTTCGCAGCTGATCTCGAACGTGCTGAACAATTGATCGGGGTATTCGGCGAACTGAGCGCTGCGTGAAGACTTTTCCGGCTCCGGCGTCGCGCAAGCGGCCAGCAAGGTAAGAACCGGTAACAAACGGATAATCGAGGTTTTCACGGCGCACTCCGTCTTTTGTGTGTCGTGATGCGTCGCGTTGCGCTGCCACGAAGATTGGTGATTCTCCTCCCAGTATGGGGCACGGGCGGGCGGGTGACCATTTTCTCGTAACCGGGCCGGGAAAAAAGAAAATCCGATTTGACCGAACTGCACGGTTTTGTGGACAGCGTTGTGGAGGAATCGGCGCGTTCTGTCTTGGCCCATCCTGCGGTTTTGCGGTCAACAGAAAAGTTTTGGTTCGGAGCCAAAAAATGCCGTTGACCAACTATGGGTAGATACGCCAGATTGTATGAGCCGAGTGAGTTGCCACTAAATCTGGTAGGAATAGCCGGAGTTGGCATAGGGCGAGGGTCGGAAAGCACTCCAAACTGACGTGCAACCGTGCGAACGGGTTTGCGCTGCCAAAGGCAGCGCCCGGTCCTTAGCGTCCCTGATCGGCGGTCAAGGCGGGCGGCACCCCGCCAAAAAATGGAATTGGTGCCGGACAACCGAATTTGGGCTGATTGATCTAGGGCGGCGGACATGAAGATTGAAAGAACATTTACCAAGGCAGGGCAGGACGCATACGCAGAGTTGGACTTCGTGTCCGTCACGTCCGAGATCCGCAATCCGGATGGAACGATCGTGTTCCGCCTTGATAACATCGAGGTCCCCTCTCGGTGGAGCCAGGTCGCCAGCGATGTGATCGCTCAGAAGTATTTCCGCAAGGCCGGCGTTCCCAGCAAACTGAAAAAAGTCCGTGAGAAGGACGTGCCCGAGTTTTTGTGGCGCTCGGTTCCGGCCGACGATGCCGAATTTGGCGGCGAGACGTCTTCGAAGCAGGTGTTTGACCGCCTGGCGGGGGCGTGGGCCTATTGGGGCTGGAAGGGCGGTTACTTCTCGACCGAGGAAGACGCGCGCGCCTATTTCGACGAGATGCGCTACATGCTGGCGACCCAGCGCGCCGCGCCGAACAGCCCGCAATGGTTCAACACCGGTCTGCACTGGGCCTATGGGATCGACGGCCCGGCCCAAGGTCACCACTATGTGGACTACAAAACCGGCAAGCTGACCAAGTCGAAATCGGCCTATGAACATCCGCAGCCGCACGCGTGCTTCATCCAGTCGGTCGATGACGACCTGGTGAACGAAGGCGGCATCATGGATCTGTGGGTGCGCGAGGCGCGCCTGTTCAAATACGGCTCGGGTACCGGGACCAACTTCAGCCATCTGCGTGCAGAAGGCGAAGCGCTGTCGGGTGGCGGCAAGTCCTCGGGCCTCATGGGCTTTCTCAAGATCGGCGACCGCGCCGCTGGCGCGATCAAATCAGGCGGGACAACCCGTCGGGCAGCAAAGATGGTGATCGTCGATGCAGATCACCCTGACATCGAGCAATTCATCGAATGGAAGGTGATCGAAGAGCAGAAGGTGGCCTCGATCGTTGCTGGATCGAAGATGCACGAGAAGATGCTGAACGGCATTTTCGAGGCCATCCGCGCTTGGGACGGCGCACAGGACGACGCCTATGACCCCAAGAAAAACGACGCGCTGAAAGCGGCGATCCGCGAAGCGAAAAAGGTCGCGATCCCCGAGACTTATATCAAGCGCGTGCTGGATTATGCCAAGCAGGGCCACGACAGCATCGAGTTCCCGACCTATGACACCGACTGGGACTCTGAGGCCTACAGTTCGGTCTCGGGGCAGAACTCGAACAACTCGATCCGTGTGACCAACGCTTTCCTGAAGGCGGTAGCAAAAGATGCCGATTGGGAGCTGATCAACCGTACCGACGGCAAGGTTGCCCGGACGGTCAAGGCACGGGATCTGTGGGAAAAAGTCGGCCACGCGGCCTGGGCCTGCGCCGATCCGGGCATTCAATTCCACGACACGGTCAATGAATGGCACACTTGCCCTGAAGACGGCGAGATTCGTGGCTCGAACCCGTGCTCAGAGTACATGTTCCTGGATGACACGGCCTGCAACCTGGCTTCGATGAACCTGTTGACCTTCCTGAAGGATGGCGAGTTCCAGGCGGCCGACTACATGCACGCGGCCCGTCTGTGGACGCTGACGCTGGAAATCTCGGTGACGATGGCGCAGTTCCCGTCGAAAGAGATCGCACAGCTGTCTTACGACTTCCGTACGCTGGGTCTGGGTTATGCCAACATCGGCGGGCTGCTGATGAATATGGGCTATGGCTACGACTCGGACGAGGGTCGGGCGATCTGTGGCGCCCTGACCGCGATCATGACCGGCGTTGCCTACGCCACCTCGGCCGAGATCGCCGGAGAGCTGGGGCCGTTCGCCGGCTACAAGCGCAACGCCGAGCATATGCTGCGGGTCATCCGCAACCACCGTCGCGCTGCGCAGGGTGTGACCGAGGGCTATGAGAAGCTTTCGGTCAAGCCGGTGCCGCTGGATCACGCCAACTGTCCGGACAAACGCCTTGTCGATCTGGCCATGAGTGCCTGGGACGAAGCGTTGAGCTTGGGCGAGAAGAACGGCTATCGCAACGCGCAGGCCACGGTGATTGCGCCGACCGGCACGATCGGTCTGGTGATGGACTGCGACACCACCGGGATCGAGCCCGACTTTGCGCTGGTGAAGTTCAAGAAACTGGCCGGGGGCGGCTACTTCAAGATCATCAACCGCTCGGTGCCGTCGGCGCTGGAAAAGCTGGGCTATTCCTCGGCCCAGATCGAAGAGATCGTGTCCTACGCGGTGGGTCACGGCACCTTGGGCAACGCGCCGGGGATCAACCACACCTCGCTGACCGGTCACGGGTTCGGCCCGAACGAGCTGGCCAAGATTGACGCCGCGCTGGAAAGCGCGTTCGACATCCGGTTCGTCTTCAACCAGTGGACGCTGGGCGAGGATTTCTGTACCGGTGTTCTGGGCATCCCGGCCAGCAAGCTGAACGATCCGACCTTTGACATGCTGCGCCATCTGGGCTTCAGCAAGTCGGATATCGACGCGGCCAACGACCATGTCTGCGGCACCATGACCCTGGAAGGGGCCCCGCATCTGAAGCCCGAGCACTATGCGATCTTCGACTGCGCCAACCCCTGCGGCAAGAAGGGCAAGCGGTTCCTGGGTGTTGACAGCCACATCACCATGATGGCTGCGGCGCAAAGCTTCATCTCGGGCGCGATCAGCAAGACGATCAACATGCCCAATGACGCCACGATCGAAGATTGCCAGAAGGCCTACGAACTGTCCTGGAGCCTGGGCGTCAAGGCCAACGCGCTGTATCGCGACGGGTCCAAGCTCAGCCAGCCGCTGGCGGCGGCGTTGGTCGAGGATGACGACGAAGCGGCTGAAATCCTCGAAAGCGGCTCGATCCAGGAAAAGGCCGTTACATTGGCCGAGAAGGTCGTCGAGAAGGTGGTGGTCAAAGAGATCATCCGCAGCCACCGCGAAAAGCTGCCGCACCGTCGCAAGGGGTATACCCAAAAGGCGATCGTGGGCGGGCACAAAGTCTATCTGCGCACCGGCGAATTCGAAGATGGGCAACTGGGCGAGATCTTCATCGACATGCACAAGGAAGGCGCTGGCTTCCGAGCGATGATGAACAACTTCGCCATCGCCGTCTCGGTCGGTCTGCAATATGGCGTGCCGCTGGAAGAGTTTGTCGACGCCTTCACCTTCACCAAGTTCGAACCCGCCGGGATGGTTCAAGGCAACGACTCGATCAAAAACGCGACGTCGATCCTCGACTACATCTTCCGCGAACTGGCCGTGTCGTACCTCGATCGCACCGACCTGGCGCATGTGAAGCCCGAGGGCGCAACATTCGACGACCTGGGTCGTGGCGAGGAAGAGGGTGTATCGAACGTCTCGGAGATCAGCGACAGCGCGGCTTCGAAATCCCTCGAGGTGCTGAAACAGATCAGTTCGACCGGTTATTTGCGCAAGCGTTTGCCGCAGGACCTGATGATGTTCAACGGTGCCGCCGAAGCGACCGGACTGTCCGAAGCGGCTGTGACCTTTGAAACCAAGAGCGAAACCACCGTCGTCACCGAAACGGCTACGGGGATGGATGCCCGGACAAAGGCCAAGATGCAGGGATACGAGGGTGATCCTTGTGGCGAATGCGGAAACTACACGCTGGTGCGCAACGGCACCTGCATGAAATGCAACACCTGCGGGGCAACCAGCGGGTGTAGCTAAGGCAAACGCCCCGCCAGGCGGGGTGTAGGGACCTGGATTTCCCCCCGGACTTCCGGTCCCGACGAATTCGGAGCAGGGCAAAACCTGAGACTTACCCTAGGTTGCCCTGGTCCACTCGGCCGGCATGCCCGTGCTGGCCGGGAACAGGGTGGGGCGGAATATCGGTCCTTCCCACTCTCTCACGGGGCGGGTGCGCTCGTCCCATGTGCAGTCCAGGCCGCAGGCAAAAAAACACCGGGCGGTCAACGAATTGAGCCTGGACGGCAAAACTGACAGGGGGCTTCGGCCCCCTTTCTTTTTTTGCGACTCGGTCAGGCTGAGCGGCGGATTGCCGGGAACAGGGGTACCGATGAGGGAAGTTGTGCCGATGCGCTGGCGGACGGCTTGGCGCAGCGAAAGCTTGCGAATCCAAATGGCCCAAACGGGCAGGGATTGGCGCGAATTGCGGGAAAATCTCTTCGGCCGATGACAGTGCGGCTGAGCGGGTGTTTGGTGTGCCTGTCCGGACAGACTACCACAAACCCCCTATCAGGAGACTGACAATGAACTCTCAGAAACTGGCCGTTCTGGCCGCAGTTGCCCTCGGGTTCCCTGCGCTTGCATTCGCGCAGAGCTCGGCTGACGCAAATGGCGACGGTGTTCTGACCATCGAAGAGGTTCAGGCCGTTGTGCCCGACATGGATGCCGATGCGTTCTCGCTTTTGGACGCGAATGGTGACGGCGCTTTGGATGAAGCCGAAATTGCAGCCGCGCAAGAAGCCGGTCTGCTGCCGCCCAGCAACGGTTAACAGCTTGAAGCACGAGGCAGCCCAGAGTGATCTGGGCTGCTTTTCAATTTGTTATGCAGGCAAGTGAATGTTGAACCTGCTTCTGAGTTCCGCATCCAGCACCGGATCGAAACGCGCCGGAGACGGGGCGCCAAGGATCTCTTCTTTGCGTGCGGTGGCCTTTTCGACTAGGTCCGGCTTGCCCAGCTCGGCCCATTCCTTGGGCGAGGTCCGGTCGCCAAGCGCCGGATAGACATAGTCAGCCTGCATACGGCTGAGTGTTGCGTCGGTACCCAGGTAGTGACCCGGGCCACCGAGACAGACCGACACGATCTGGTCCAGCGCCAGCGTGTCGTCCGTGACCTCGATCCCACGAACGCATCGCAGGGCTTGACCGATCAGATCGTCACCAAGGATCAGGCTTTCAAAGCAGAAACCCAGCAGCGAAGCGTGCATGCCCGCTGCTTCGTAGACCATGTTCAGGCCGGACAGCCCGGCCATGACGTTGGAACACATCTGCTCCCATCCGGCTTGCATGTCGGGCAGTTTGGAGTCCGAAGCACCTGCTGCAGCGCCGCCGGGCAGGTCATAGAATTTGTGCATCTGGGCGCAGCCTGCCGTCAACAGGGCCTGCTCGCCAGACCCGACGCTCATCGCACCGGTCCTGAGATCAAGGCCAAAGGGCCAAGTGCCAAAAACCGCCGGAGCGCCTGGGCTTACGGCGTTTACATAAACCAGACCGGCCAAGCATTCCGCCGTAGCCTGGACAATCGCACCAGCCACCGTTGACGGGGCCGTGGCGCCCGCCATCCCAGCGGATAGCAACAGGACGGGCATCCCCGCCTTGATACATTCTTCCATCACCTGGCAGCTCTCGGTCGCGAATTTCATCGGTGGCACGACAAAGCAGTTCGAGTTCGAGACGAAGGGCCGCTCACGCCATTTGTCCTCGCCGCCAGCGATCATATGCAGCATTTCCATGGCCGGAGCTACATAGCTGGGGTCTGTGAAGGATGTTCCGATATGCTTGTAAGTTCCAGAACAACAAGCATAAATCGTGTTCAGATCCATTTCGCGGTTGTCGGTGATGTCGCGGCAGACCATGGGGCGCTGCACGAAATGGATATTGTCCAGTTGTTCGCAAATCCGCGCGGCATCGTGCAAGTCCTGCACTGTCGAGTCGCGGTAATTGCGTCCCTGGGCGTCGACCATGCTGACGGCTGCTCCGGCGGTTCCATAATGAACACGTCCCCCGGTCAGTTCGAGATCGGTTTTGCCGTCGCGGCTGTACAACGTGACCGAGCGGTTGGCGCGGGCGATCGTGTCCTCGACCAGCGCACGGGGAAAACGGATGCGTCCGTCATCGCCCAGCGTACAGCCGGCATTGACCAGGTAATCGATCCCGCTGGGTGGTGCGTCGGCCAGACCGATGGTTTCGAGCGCATCGAGCGCGGCGGAGTGAATACGCTCCATGTCCTGTTTGCTGAGCGGTTTGTAGGTGCCGCCCTCAAGCCCCGGGCGGACGGGGCGCAGATGTTCGGGCAAGGCCGCGGCACGGGCGGCCCGACGGGCGGCGCGGCCGCCACTGCGGGACGTTGAGCGGGATTGGTCGTTCATGGTGAGGATTCCAAATTGAAAGTCAGGTCAAAAGGGGGAAGCTTCAACCCGTCACGGCCGCCCTCGAGCCGCACGCCCCCGATCGGCACCGATGGTGCGGCTGATCAGGCAGATCTTCCAGATATCGTTTGGCATGTGGTCCTCAACTCCTGCGACGAATGGTGTCAGGGTCCGCGCAAGCAATCTGTCCTGTTTGCGACCGATGTCGCTTTTGACCTCGAAAACTTGGAAGTTCGATGAACGCCGCAGGAAATCCTCACGCAAAGGGCGAAATATGTTATGCTTCCATTACTTATTGTTAAGAATTGCGTGACTTGAATTGATCTGACGGCACCAAAGCACATGTTTAATTGAGGTGCACATCACCGCATCTGTTGCAATCGCAAAGGGTGCTGAATGAAAACTCGGAGGGCTGCATGAAACTGATCCGCGCCTTGCTGTCGGTCCTGCTGATTCCAGCGGCGCAGGTGGCGTTGGCCGAGGATTGGACGGGTGCTTATGCCGGGTTCACCTTCGGTTATACCGACGCGGACGGTCCTGGCGGCAGCGGTGGCAATTCGGGCAGCATCGGTGCGAATATCGGATACGATCTGGATCTGGGCAGCTTCGTCGTCGGGGGTGAGTTGGAATATGACCGGCTGAATCTCGACTTAGGAGCCTCGGAGGGCAGTTTGGACAGCGTGTCCCGCGTGAAACTGCGCGGAGGGTACGAGTTCGGGCCCGCTTTGGGCTACGTCGTGGTGGGTGCCGCGCGGGCGAATACTTCGGGCGACAGCGACACGGCGGCCGTCTACGGGATCGGCGTAGCCTATCCTCTGAGTGACCGGCTGATCATCAGTGGCGAAGCCTTGCGGCAGAATTTCAACGATGTCACGCGGTCGCGCGGCGATCTGGACACCAACACCTTCAATCTGCGCACGACCTTCCGGTTCTGAACGAAACCCGTCTGCAGTTACTCGGCCGCTGTCTGACCCGCTAGCCGGGCGGCGAAATCGCATAGGGTCTGAAGGGCGGCGGCGAACCGGTCATCGTCAATGGTCATGGCCACACGCACATGCCCTGCGGCGGCTTGGCCAAAACTTTCTCCGGGCATGACCGCGATGGCGTGGGTGTCCAGCAGCGCATTGGCGAAGTCTTCGCCGCTTTGCCCCGTCGCGCGGATGTCCAGCATCAGATACATCGCGCCTTGGGCCGGGATCAGGCCCACGGTGTTCTGTCGGGCCAGAACCTGCATCGCCAAGGCGCGGCGGCGGCGGAAGGGAGCCGCGACCTCTTCCTCCAGTTCGTCCCCGGCGGTCAGCGCAAAGCTGGCAGCGTCCTGAATGAATCCCGGAACCCCGTAGGTGGTGTGCGTGGCGAGGTTGATCAAATGGTCGATGGCCTCTTCGGGGCCGACGATCCAACCGCAGCGTGATCCGGTCATGGCGTGGGATTTCGACATCGAGCCCACGACAAGGGTGCGGTCGGCCATACCGGGCAGGGCGCGGGGCGACAGGTGCGCGCCGTCCCAGACCTGCGTGTCATAGACCTCGTCCGAAATCAGCCAGATGTCGCGTTCGCGGCACAGATCGGCGATCTCGGTCAGGGTCTCGCGGGAATAGACGACCCCGGTCGGGTTGTTCGGCGTGTTGATCAGCAGCGAAGCGGCACCCTTGGCCTGTTCCGCGATCATGGCCGCGTCGGGTTGAAAGGCGTCCTCGGCTCGGGTCTGAACCGCGCGCGCGATCGCGCCGGCCCCGCGGATCGTGCCGGGGTAGGTGGCGTAGAACGGATCGAGATAGAGGCCCACATCGCCCGGGTCGCACACGGCCATATGCGCGGCGAACAGCGCGGCCTGTCCGCCCGGGGTGATCAGCACGTTGTGGCGCGTGGTGGGAACGCCCGTCCGGGTCTGCACCCGCGCGGCCACGGTATCGCGCAGCAGATCGGTGCCTGGAACCATGGCGTATCCGGTATGGCCCGCGCGCGCCGACCGGTCCATCTCGGCCAGGATCGAGGGGTGGGTGCGGATGTCATGCTCGCCGATGGTCAGCTCGGTCACGGCTTGGCCTTCGGCGATCATGCGGCGCGCACGATAGAACACGTCCCACCCGTCCGAACCTCCTCCGGTCAGATGCGTGATGCGGTGCGAAAGTTTCATGGCGCGCCTCCGTTGCAGCAAGCCCGCCGAATGGGTCAGAGCCGCGGTGATTTGTCAATCAGCTTCCCCGGTTGGCAACAGAAGTCTTGGCGCGCGGGACCGGGCGTGCTATGCGATGGGCCATGAACCGGAAGACCTGCATCATTATCTGCTGCATTCCCTGCTGAACTTTCACGCGGGCCGGTTTCTTTCGTTTTCTTCCCTGAGACAAGTTGCTAAGCCCGCGTCAACGCGCACGCTATTGCTGTATCCAGGAGCCAGACGCATGACGACGATCAAACTGCACAACACGTGGACCCGGACGAAGGAAGATTTCGTTCCGATCGATCCCGACAACGTGCGGATGTATGTCTGCGGACCCACCGTGTATGACCGGGCGCATCTGGGCAACGCGCGGCCGGTGGTGGTGTTTGACGTGCTGTATCGCCTGCTGCGTCATGTCTACGGGCCCGAGCATGTGACCTATGTGCGCAACTTCACCGACGTTGATGACAAGATCAACGCGACGGCCCTGGCGCGCAAGCAGGCCGGGGCCGAAGGAACGCTCGAACAGTTGGTGCAGGAGCGGTCGGACGAGACGATCGGCTGGTACCTGCATGACATGGGCGCGCTGGGGGCGCTGGAGCCCGACCAGATGCCGCGGGCCACGCGGTACATTGACCAGATGATCGCCATGATCGAGGACCTGATCGCCAAGGGTCACGCCTATGAGGCCGAGGGGCATGTTCTGTTTGCGGTGGACAGCTGGCGCGACGACTATGGCAAGCTGTCGGGCCGGTCGGTCGATGACATGATCGCAGGCGCGCGAGTCGAGGTGGCGCCCTACAAGAAGAACCCGATGGATTTCGTGCTGTGGAAGCCCTCGGACGATGAACTGCCCGGTTGGGAGTCGCCCTGGGGCCGGGGGCGTCCGGGCTGGCATATCGAGTGCTCGGCCATGAGCTATGAGTTGCTGGGCGAGAGTTTCGACATCCATGGCGGCGGCAATGACCTGATGTTCCCGCACCACGAAAACGAGATCGCCCAGAGCAAATGCGCCCATCCGCACGGCGAATTTGCGCGCTATTGGCTGCATAATGAGATGCTGCAAGTCGAAGGCAAGAAGATGTCCAAATCGCTGGGCAATTTCTTCACCGTGCATGACCTGCTGGATCAGGGCGTGCCGGGCGAGGTGATCCGGTTCGTCTTCCTGCAGACCCACTATCGCAAGCCGATGGACTGGACCGAGAAGAAGGCACGCGAGGCTGAGGCCACGTTGCGCAAGTGGCGGGCGCTGACTGCGGGCATTGAACCCGCAGCCAGCGCGGCGCCCGCGGTGATCGCGGCGCTTGCCGATGACCTCAACACTGCGGGCGCCCTGGCCGAGCTGCATCGCCTGGCCTCGGACGGCGACGCCGCTACCTTGCTGGCCAGTGCGCGGGTCTTGGGCCTGTTGGAATCCGAGATGGGGGGCTGGGCCGAAACCGACGGCGTGGATCTGTCGGCCCATGCCGACAGGCTGGCCCGTGTTCGGGCCGAGGCGATGCAGACCAAGGATTTCTCGGAAGTGGATCGGTTGAAGGCCGTCTATCTGGCGGCTGGTCTGGAAGTGCGGATGAGCAAGGACGGGGTCGAACTGGTGCCCGGCGCGGGCTTTGACGCCAGCAGGCTGGAGGGCGTGGAATGAGCAAAGAGCGCCTGTACCTCTATGACACCACGCTGCGCGACGGGCAGCAGACGCAGGGCGTTCAGTTCTCGACCGCCGAAAAGGTCCAGATCGCGCAGGCGCTGGATGCTTTGGGGGTGGACTATATCGAAGGCGGCTGGCCCGGCGCGAACCCCACCGACAGCGCGTTTTTCGATACTGCGCCAAAGACGCGCGCCCGCCTGACCGCTTTTGGCATGACCAAGCGGGCCGGGCGCTCGGCCGAGAATGACGACGTGCTGGCCGCCGTCATGAACGCCGGCACGCGGGCGGTCTGTCTGGTGGGCAAGTCGCATGACTATCACGTGACCGACGCGCTGGGGATCTCGCTGGAGGAGAATGTCGAGAACGTCCGCGCCTCGGTCGCGCATATCGTGGCGCAGGGGCGCGAGGCGCTGTTCGATGCCGAGCATTTCTTTGACGGCTACAAAGACAACCCCGCCTATGCGATGCAGGTCTGCCAGGCGGCGCTGGAGGCCGGTGCCCGCTGGGTGGTGTTGTGCGACACCAATGGCGGCGCGCTGCCGGCCGAAGTGGGGCGGATCGTGTCCGACCTGGTCGCCGCGGGCTTCCCCGGCGACCGGCTGGGCATCCACACCCACAACGACACCGAAAATGCTGTGGCCTGTTCCTTGGCGGCCGTGGATGCCGGCGCACGCCAGATCCAGGGCACGTTGAACGGGCTGGGTGAGCGTTGCGGCAACGCCAACCTGACCGCCCTGATCCCGACGCTGCTGTTGAAGGAGCCCTATGCCTCGGCCTTCGAGATCGGCGTCAACCGCGACGCGCTGACCGGTCTGACCCGCATCAGCCGCATGCTGGATGACATCCTGAACCGGGTGCCCAGCAAACAGGCGGCCTATGTCGGGGCCTCGGCCTTTGCGCACAAGGCGGGGCTGCACGCCAGCGCGATCCTCAAGGATCCGTCGACCTATGAACATGTCGATCCGGCCACCGTGGGCAATGCGCGGATCATTCCGATGTCGAACCAGGCGGGCCAGTCGAACCTGCGCAAACGCCTGACCGAGGCTGGGTTGCAGGTAGAGCCGGGCGACCCGGCGCTGGGGCGCATTCTGGAACGGATCAAGGCGCGCGAGGCCGAGGGGTATTCCTATGATACCGCGCAGGCCAGTTTCGAGCTGCTGGCCCGCGATGAACTGGGCCAGCTGCCGCAATTCTTCGAGGTCAAGCGCTACAAGGTCACGGTCGAGCGGCGCAAGAACAAGTACAACCAGATGGTCAGCCTGTCCGAGGCGGTCGTCGTGGTGAAGGTGGATGGCGAGAAGAAGCTGTCGGTCAGCGAGTCGATGGACGAAAACGGTAGCGACCGTGGCCCGGTGAACGCGCTGGCCAAAGCTTTGGCCAAGGATCTGGGGCAGTACTCGCCGATCCTGGACGATATGCACCTGGTGGACTTCAAGGTGCGCATCACCCAGGGCGGGACCGAGGCGGTGACCCGCGTCATCATCGACAGCGAAGACGGGCAGGGACGGCGCTGGTCCACGGTTGGGGTCAGCGCGAACATCGTTGATGCTTCGTTCGAGGCGCTGCTGGATGCGATCCAGTGGAAGCTGGTGCGCGATTGCAGCCCGCAATCGGTGGTGGCCGAGTGAGCGTGCCCTTCGACGACGACGTCAAGGCCTGCGCGGCGCTGGTCCACCGGGCCGACCCCGATCGGTTCATGGCCGCGATGGCGGCGCCGGTGCCGGCGCGGGCCGTGCTGTTTCCGATCTATGCGATGAACATCGAGGTCGCCCGCGCGCCGTGGGTCACCCAAGAGCCGATGATCGCGGAAATGCGCCTGCAATGGTGGCGCGACGCACTGCAGGAGATCGCCGAAGGGCCCTCCGTGCGGCGGCACGAGGTGGTCACGCCCCTGTCGCGCGTCCTGTCCCCGCATCTGGCGGCGATGCTGGATGAATTCGTGGCCGTAAGGCGTTGGGATATCTACCGGGATCCGTTCGAGGATGAGGAACACTTCGAGGCCTACCTCACCCACAGCGCAGGGTCGCTCATGGTCGCCTCGGCGCAAGCCCTGGGTGCCGCCGACGAAACGGTCCTGCGCGACTTTGGCTACGCGGTCGGTGTGGCGAACTGGTTCCGCGCCATCCCCGAGCTTGAAGCCCGCGGGCGCATTCCCCTGTTGGACGGGACGCCGAACGGGGTGCGCCAGTTGGCCGAGCGCGCGCTGGACAGGATGTCCGCGGCGCGAGCACGGCGCGCCGATGTTTCGGATCAGGCGCGCCCTGCGCTTTTTGTCGGCTGGCAGGCAGACCGTGTCCTGCGTCGTGTGCTGGCTGAGCCTGGTCGGGTCGCTGCTGGTGCGCTGGACGTGGGCGAAATCCGACGGCGCGTGTCACTGATCTGGACGGCTTCGACCGGTCGGTGGTGATCAGGAGAGTTTGGCCTCGCGGGGTCTGAGCACCAGCCACAGCAGCGCGCCGCCCGCCAAGGTCAGTAGCGGCACCATCGCCAGGTTGACGGCGGTCCATCCCTCGACCGGGGATCCGCCCGAACAATTCATCAATCCGCCCGAGGCCAGCGACGCTATCGTCACGCCGCCGAACACCAGCAGGTCGTTCAGGCCCTGCACTCGGCCGCGTTCATGCACCTCGTGCTCGGCCGCCAGCATGCTGGTGGCGCCGATAAAGCCGAAGTTCCAGCCGATGCCAAGCAGCACGAGGGCCAGAAAGAAGTTCTCGACCTCAACGCCTTGCAGGGCCACAACGCCCGCACCGCCCAAAACCGCCAAACCGATGGCGACCATCTTCTCGGCCCCGAACCGGGCGATCAGATGGCCGGTGAAGAAACTGGGAACATACATCGCTAGAACGTGGCTGGTGACCACATCCGCCGCATCACCTTCGGAGAAGCCGCAGCCGACGACCGCCAGCGGCGTCGAGGTCATCACCAGGTTCATCAGCGCGTATGAGACCATGGCACAGATGATGGCCACGGCGATGCGCGGAGTTTTCAGCAGTTCGAGCCGCGACCGGCCTTTGGGTGCATCCTGTGACGGACGGTCGGGGGTCGGAATGTCCAGAAACAGGAACAGGACCGAACCGATGACGTTCACCGCGATCACCGCGAAATAGGTGCCCAGGAACGGAATGACATAGGCCTGCGAGGTCAGTTTGACGATCTGCGGCCCGATGATGGCCGCAGCCAGACCGCCGGCCATGACGTACGAGATCGCCTTCGGCCGGAACGCGTCCGACGCGGTATCAGCGGCGGCAAAGCGATAGAAGCCATGTGCGCTCATGTAGATGCCGGTCAGCAGGCTGCCCAACAGGAACACGGGAAACGATCCCAGGTACAGGCCATAGGCGCCTACGGCGCCGCCCACCGCTCCGGCGGTGGCGCCGACGAGGAACCCAGCGCGGCGGCCCCAGCGCTGCATGATGGCCGAGACCGGCGTGGCCGCCAGCATCGAACCCAGAACGATCAGCGAAATCGGCAGCGTGGCGAGGCAAGCGTTGCTGGCCAGCGACTGGCCCGCCAATCCGCCGACGATGAAGATCATCGGCATCTGCGCGCCCAGAATCGCCTGGGCCGCCACCAGAACGGCAACGTTGCGCTTGGCGCGGGTATCGTCGGGGGCGGTGCTGGTCATCGTCATGCGCAAATGGGTATCGGCGAACCGACAGACATACAAGCGGGTTGCATATGCGACAAAGCAGCCTAACCTGCGCCCCGAACCGCCACCCGGAGCCGCCATGACCGTTGGTCGAATTATCGAGACACCAGAATGCGTTGCGGAAGGGGCCGAGTGGCTGTCTGACGCCTGTCCGCGCATGGCGCACGCGATCGAACTGACCCGCCCGTTGCCCTTGCGCCGCCGGCCTGACGGCTTCGCGCAACTGCTCAGCGCCATCGTCAGCCAGCAGGTCAGCGTGGCCTCGGCCAACGCGATCTGGAGGCGGATGCAGCAGGCGGGCCTGACCGGGCCACGCAAGATCAAATGGGCCACCGACGACGATCTGCGTGCAGTGGGGCTGAGCCGCCAGAAGATCCGGTATGCCCGGGCGCTGGCCGAGGCGCGGATCGACTACAAGGCCCTGCGCGAGGCACCCGATGACGTGGTCATTGCGGCCCTGACACAGGTGCCGGGCATCGGGGTTTGGACGGCCGAGATCTATGCCATGTTCTCGCTGGGGCGGGCGGATGTGATCGCGCCGGGCGACCTGGCCCTGCAGGAGGCCGCGCGGATGCTGTACGGCCTGCCGGATCGGCCGACCGACAAGGCGCTGCGGCAGATGGCCGAAGTGTGGTCGCCGTGGCGGTCGGTTGCAGCCCGGGTTCTGTGGGCCTATTACCGCGTGGCCAAGGATAGGGAAGGGATCAGATGACACGGGTTTTGAACGCGCTCCGCAAAGAGCCGGTTTCGGGCGACACGCGCTCGGTCGTGGTGTTCGTGCATGGCTATGGCGCCAACGGGGCCGATCTGCTGGGCCTTGCGGATGTTTTGGGCGAACACCTGCCCGACACGCTGTTCGTGGCCCCCGACGCGCCCGAGCAGATCCCCGGCATGCCCAACGGGTTCCAGTGGTTTCCGATCCCGTGGATCGACGGCTCGTCCGAAGAAGAGGCCCGGCGCGGCATGGAAATGGCAGTCGAGGATTTCAACGCCTTCCTGGACGCCCTGATGGTGGACGAAGACGTGCTGCCCGAGCAGGTGGTGCTGTTCGGCTTTTCCCAGGGCAGCATGATGAGCCTGCACGTGGCCCCGCGTCGCGAAGATCCGGTGGCTGGCGTGATCGCGTTTTCCGGCCGCCTGCTGGAGCCTGACCTGCTGGCCGACGAGGTGGTCAGCCGGATGCCGGTGCTGCTGGTCCATGGCGATGCCGATGACGTGGTGCCGCCGCAATCGCTGCCCGAGGCCGCCGAGGCCCTGCAGCGTGCGGGCTTCAAGGAGGTCTATGCCCACATCATGAAGGGCACCGGCCACGGTATCGCACCCGACGGGCTGGGCGTCGCGTTGGCCTTCATGCGGGACAAGCTGAGCCTGTAACGCGGCTGGGTCACCCCCACAGGTGCCCCTCGGCAAACTCCACCGAATTTCCGGCTGGATCGCGTACATAGAGCGACCGGGCCCCGTTGGGCCAGTCGAATTCGGCCTCAATCGGGACGTTCCAGTCCAGCAGATGCTTGCGCATCGACGCGATCTGGTCGCGGGTCAGGATGAGGCACACATGCCCCGGACCGCGCGCACCATGCGGCGGCACCGGCAGGTCAGGATTGGTCGCAGGCTGTTCCGTCTGGTCCGGGTTGAACAACAGCAACACCGAGGTGCCGACCCGGAAGAACACGTGCCGGCCCTCGACGCGCTGAATGCGTTCCAAGCCCAGAACCTCGCCATAGAACCGTTCGGCGGCGTCCAGATCATCGACATACAGCGCGGCCTCGAGAATGCCCGAAGGCGACGGGATTCCGGCTGCTACTTTCATGACGCTATTATAACGGACATCGCTGAAATAGTCACCGCCGCGGACGCCGGTCCCGCTTGCGTTGGGGGGCGGTTTCCAGAACGGGCATCGGCAGGCTGTCCCAGCTGCCGGGGGCGAGGTCGTCCAGCGTCCAGTCTCCGATCCGGGCGCGGATCAGGCGCAGGGTGGGGTGGCCCACAGCGGCCGTCATGCGGCGCACCTGACGGTTGCGCCCCTCGCGCAACGTCAGTTCCAGCCAGCAATCCGGCACCGACTTGCGTTCGCGGATCGGGGGCGTGCGTGGCCACAGGCCCTCGGGTTCGTCGATCAGCCGCGCCTTGGCTGGGCGGGTCATGCCGTCATTCAACTCGACCCCGTCGCGCAGGGCCCGGATGGCCGCCGCATCCGGGATTCCTTCGACCTGAACCCAGTAGGTTTTGGGCATTTTGTGCTTGGGGTCCGAGATCTGGGATTGCAGCCGCCCATTGTCGGTCAGCAGCATCAACCCCTCGCTGTCACGGTCCAGCCGCCCGGCCGGATAGACCCCCGGCAGGTCGATGAAATCCGACAGGGTGCTGCGGGGCGACTCGGCATTTTTCCGGTCGGTGAACTGCGGCAGCACGTCAAAGGGTTTGTTGAAGCGGATGAACCATGACATGAGCTCCGCCTTACTCTCAGTTCCGGACCTGCGCAAGCTGTGGATAACTGTCACGTGATTGTTACGGATTCGGAATAGTCCGTTACCGAGATGTTGTGGAAAAACAGGACTTGTCAGAGTTTTAACACGATATATAGTTAAGTTAAGACCGGGGCGGGTGCTCCCCGCTCTGGTGTCCCATACAGGCAGCCGAGAGCGAGGAGCGATTCAGCCATGGACGGAGATTTCAGGACCGAATTTGTCAGGGAGCCAGGTGCCCTCAAGCACCATCCGGCATTGGTTTTGAACGCCGATTACCGCCCGCTTTCCTACTATCCGCTGTCGCTGTGGCCCTGGCAGGAGGCGATAAAGGCCGCCTGGCTGGACCGGGTCGATATCGTCGCCGAGTATGACGAAGTGGTCCGCAGCCCGAGTACGGTGATCCGAATACCGTCGGTGGTTGTCCTGAAAGACTATGTGAAACCCAGAAAGCGCGTGGCCTTCACGCGCTTTAATTTATTTCTGAGGGATGAATTCCGCTGCCAGTACTGCGGCAGCCGGGGCGAACTGACTTTCGACCATGTCGTGCCGCGTGCAGCAGGGGGCGTCACCAGTTGGCAGAACGTGGTGGCCGCCTGCAGTCCATGCAATCTGCGCAAGGGGTCGAAATCGCTGCGTCAGGCGGGGATGAGCCTGCGCAAGCCGCCTCGGCAGCCTGACGCCATAATGCTGCAGAATATCGGACGGAAATTTCCGCCGAACCACCTGCACGAAAGCTGGATCGACTTTCTGTACTGGGACGCGGAACTGGACGCCTAATAGGGTCAGCGCGCGCGCCAGGCGGCCAGCCACACCAGAACCAGACCTGCGGACAGCAGTGCGTTCCACCCAGCCATGGACAGCCCGAACATTTCCCACGGGATATCATCGCACCGTACCAACGGGGCGGCCATGATCTGCTCCATCAACTCCTCGGCGGACAGACCACTGATACTGCCCGATGTGCAACTGGACGGGCCTTCCAACAGCCCGCGCTCGACCCCGGCGTGATAGACGCCGATGCCGGACGTGGCGGCGGCAGCGGCTGCGCCGAGGAGGGGCAGCAGGCGCACGCCCGGAAATGCAAAAGCCAGCACGCCGAGCAGCACAGCCGCACCATGCGGGTAGCGTTGCCAGATGCACAATTTACACGGGGCCATGCCGCCCAGATATTGGAACCCCCAAGCCGCAAGAAGCAATGCTGCAGACCCACCCGCGGCCAGCAAAATGAGTGTCCGTTTCCGCGTCATATGTATTTCACCACCAGAAATCCGCCGATCAGAAGAATGATGAACAAGGTGAACATCAGCCCAAGCCGCTTTTCGATGAAGTCCCGGATAGGCTCGCCAAAGCCCCAAAGCAACCCGGCGACGATGTAGAACCGCAAAGCGCGGGCGAGAATCGAAGTGGCGATGAAAGTTCCCAGCGGCATTCCCGTCCAACCGGACATGATCGTGATGACCTTGTACGGGAAAGGCGTGACACCGGCGGTCAGAACGGCCCAGAACCCGAAATCGTTGAACCTCTGGTTGAATTCCTGCATCGCGTGACCCTTGCCCATCGCTTCGAGGATGGGTTGTCCGATGCTGTCGTAGAAAAACGCGCCGATTGCGTATCCCAAAAGCCCGCCCAGGACCGAGAACACCAGCGCGACGGTGGCAATCAGCCATGCCCGCGATGGGCGCGCCAGAATCATTGGGATCATCAGCACGTCGGGTGGAATCGGAAAGACCGAGCTTTCGATGAATGCCACAAATGCCAACACCCACAGGGCGTGTGGGTGGTCGGCCAGTCGGATCGTCCGATCATAAAGCGATTGCAGCATCAGCGCGAGTTCCCAAGCTTAGTCATGACGAGGCAAACCACGCGCCCGACGGGGCGTCAACCGATCTGTCTCGGGCTGATCGTCGATTGACCGATTTTTGCCTCTGGACCTTCGGCCAGATGGGCGGTAATTCAATGCGCGTGGCCCAAGTGGCGGAATGGTAGACGCAGGGGATTCAAAATCCCCCGCCTTCACGGGCGTGAGAGTTCGAGTCTCTCCTTGGGCACCACCACCGCACCCGTTTTGGTATAGTGTTCAGGGCATTTGCTCTGTCAATTGTGGCGTGTGCGGTTGACTGCGACTCGGGCATCCAGCCTCGAATTGGGCGACGAAACTGTACGCGGACTAGCGGGATCTGGACCGTCTTCGATGCAATATCGGGGGCGGCGGTAGAGTTTCCAGATCGTCAACTATAGCTACAACAAGGGTCGTCTGTGTCTCCGCTGCACGGTGTCTCTGGCAGCGTATCCGCGCGCGACTGGGCGCTGAAGTGGGCGCATTCCAGAGTGACGTGATCCTTAAAGCTCGCGCAATATGAATACGGCCGCTTTGGGTGCAGAGCTGTCAAACACTTGAAAGAACGCGATTATGGTACAGCGTCACCGGGACAGGCCGTGACGCCATCATTTGGCCATAGAAATTGGTGAAACAAAGAGCCGTGACAGGCACTGACGTGATATCAAAGCAGGCTATGACGAGAAGAGTTGGCGGGCACGGCTGTGCAGTTGCCATGCCTTTTGAGCTTTGCAATAACGGACCTCATAGTTCCCCGTCCCGGGTAATGATTATAGTTGGTTGATTTATGTGCAAAATCCTTGTGGTAGATCTGGATGGCACTCTTTTGAAGAGTGACATGCTGTACGAAAGCTTTTGGTCGGCTTTCGGACGGAACTGGCGCAGCCCGTTTCACTCCGCCGCGGCTCTGTTGGGTGGACGCGCTTCATTGAAACGTTACCTGGCCGAAGAGGCCGAAATTGACGTCACCTCGTTGCCCTATGATCCCAAGGTGGTGGAATACGTCGAGAAATGGCGCGCTGATGGCGGCAAGACCGCTCTTGTGACGGCCTCGGATGAGGGCATTGCCCAAAGCATCGGAGCCCATCTGGGTATTTTCGACGAGGTTTATGGCTCCGACGGGTCGCTGAACCTGAAAGGTGAAAACAAAGCCGAGTTTCTGGACGAACGCTTTGGTCCGGGCGGATACGCCTATATGGGCGATTCCCACGCCGACCTTGCGGTGTGGCGAAGGGCCAATCTGGCGGTTTCCGTGAACGCGGGGCCGGGACTGGCGAAACAAGCGGAAGCGGTCGCACCCAAGGTCGAGCATCTGCACACACACGAAGTGACCGCCAAGTCCTACCTCAAGGCCTTGCGTCCGCATCAATGGATGAAGAACCTTCTGGTCTTTTTGCCGATGCTGGCGGCCCATCAACTAACGGGGCAGGTGTTTTGGTTGTCGTTGCTGGCTTTCATATCGTTCAGCCTGATCGCATCCAGTGTCTATGTCCTGAATGACTTGCTGGACCTTGCAGCAGATCGGGCGCATCCGCGCAAACGCGCGCGGCCGTTTGCTTCGGGCAGCATTCCGATTTCGTCTGGAACGTGGATGGCTGCCGGTCTGCTGATTTCAGGCTCGGTCATTGCAGCCATGGTCGGGCTGGAGTTTTTCCTTGTGATGGTGGCGTATTATGCACTGACGACCGGGTATTCATTGTATCTAAAGCGCCAGTTGGTCATCGACATCTGTGTCTTGGCCGGCCTTTACACGACCCGGATCGTGGCGGGTGGAGCGGCAACAGGGTTGGAGCTTTCAGTCTGGCTCCTGGCATTTTCGATGTTTCTGTTCCTGTCGCTTGCGGCGGTCAAAAGGCAGGCCGAGTTGGTGGACTATGCGGCACGCGGTAAATTGTCGGCAACCGGGCGCGGTTATCACGTGGATGACCTTCCAATCATCTCCATGATCGCCGTCAGCGCGGGTTATGTCGCCGTACTGGTGATGGCACTTTATGTCAGCTCGCCGGCGGTGGTGCAGCTCTACTCCTACCCGCAGGCCCTGTGGGGCGTGTGTGCTGTTCTGCTGTTCTGGATCACCCGGGCCGTCATGATTACGCATCGTGGCAACATGCACGATGATCCCGTGATCTACGCGGCCAAGGACCAGGTCAGCCTGCTTTGCTTTGCCATAATTTTGCTGTTCGTCGTCGCGGGGTCAATGCTGTGACGGTTCAGGGATTGATTCTGCGCTATTCCGCCTTTGCCATCGTGGCGATGGCCTTGAACCTGGCCGCGCAGCGCGCAGTCCTGTCGCTTGGCGAGGGTGGCTGGTACTTCGCGGCTGCAGTGTTTGCGGGTACTCTGGTCGGCCTTGTGGTCAAGTATACCCTCGACAAGCACTGGATTTTCTATGACCGGCAGACGGGACTGAAGGCCCACGGTCAGAAATTCTCGCTGTATACGGCGATGGGTGTGGTCACCACTGCAATTTTTTGGGGCACCGAGACGGCCTTTTGGGTGGTTTGGAAAACCGATCTCATGAGGGAGGTTGGCGCGGTTATCGGGCTGACAGTGGGTTACGTGATAAAGTACCATCTCGATAAGCGCTTCGTATTCAACACCGGCTCGGCGGAGGCGCGGGCATGAGGCTTTCCGGCTGGGGCAGGTACCCCGTTCTTGAGACCAGCGTGATCGCGCCGCGCAGCGTCGAAAGCCTTCGATCGGTCGTGCGGGAGGGACCCGATGTGATCGCGCGCGGTAATGGACGTGCCTACGGGGACAGCGCAATTGGGCGCACGACAACCGTACACACCCGGCATCTGAACAGGATGGTGTCCTTCGACAACCAGACCGGAGTGCTGGTTGCCGAGGCGGGAGTTCTGCTAGGCGACGTGATCGCAGCGTTTCTGCCCCGGGGTTGGTTTCCGATCGTTACACCGGGCACCAAATTCGTCACGATCGGCGGTGCCATCGCCGCAGATGTTCATGGCAAGAACCACCACCGTGTCGGTAGTTTCCGCCATTGCGTCGAATGGGTTGAGGTCATGGGCGATGATGGGGAAATCACCCGATGCAGCCGCGCCTCGAACAGCGCATTGTTCGACCACACCTTGGGCGGCATGGGCCTTACCGGGATCATCGTACGGGCCGCGGTTCGGCTGCAGCCGGTCGAGACAGGTTGGATCAAGCAAAAGACCATAGCCGCACCCAGCCTTCAGGATGCGATGAATGCATTCGAGGCCGCACAGGATGCAACATACTCGGTCGCGTGGATCGACTGCTTGTCCACTGGCCGAAACCTGGGGCGGTCTCTGGTGATGCTGGGAGAACACGCTGCGGTCTCGGACCTGCCGGGGCGGTATGCCCGGCAACCCCTGATCTGCCCGACCAAGCGAAAAAAATCCGTGCCGATGGATCTGCCGTCGTTTGCCTTGAATCGCCATTCGGTTCGGGCGTTCAACGCCGGTTACTACTGGATGGGGGTTCGAAACGGCGACACCAAGCTGGTGAACTGGGATACGTTCTTTTATCCGCTGGACGCCATATTGGGGTGGAACCGTATCTACGGTCGCAGCGGCTTTGCCCAGTTTCAATGCGCGTTGCCTATCCACCGTTCACGCGCCGGTCTGACCGAGCTTTTGCAAGCTATCGCTGGCAAAGGCATGGGTTCGTTTTTGTCCGTGCTGAAACGGTTCGGTCCACAGGACAGTCCGTTTTCCTTCCCCATGGAGGGATACACGCTGGCGCTTGATTTCCCGATTTCCGACAAAACGCTCATCCTCATGGACAAGCTGGATCGGATTACTCTGGAACATGGTGGACGGTTCTACCTGGCCAAAGACAGCAGAATGTCGGCCAATACTTTGAACAGATCAGACGATCGCGTGACCCGATTCCGCGAGGCGCGCAACGTCAATGGGTGGCGGGACCGGTTCCGCTCGGCCCAGTCAGAAAGGCTTGAAATATGACAATGGAACACGTTCTCGTTCTTGGTGCCCGGTCGGATATCGGCAAGGCCATCGCTCATGAGTTTGCCGAGCGGGGGCACCCGGTCCAGCTGGCCGCCCGGAATGCTGAGACGCTCGAGGCCGACAAGGCCGATATCGAACTGCGCTATGGTGTCGGGGCAACGTTGCACGAGTTCGACGTTCTGGAAACCGGCAGCTTCGATGGGTTCATCGATGCGTTGCCTGATTTGCCGGGGATCGTCGTGTGCGTTGTCGGGTACATGGGCGAGCAGACCGAGAATGAAGGGGACGCTGCCGCGGCTTCTCTGGTGATGCGCAGCAACTTCGAAGGGCCGGCTCAGATCCTCGGAGCGTTTGCCAACCGGTTTGAAGAGCGCGGATCGGGTACGATTGTGGGTGTCAGTTCCGTGGCCGGTGATCGGGGCCGGGCGACCAACTATGTTTACGGATCGGCCAAGGCCGGCCTGACTGCTTTTCTGTCCGGCTTGCGCAACCGGCTCGCCAAGAAAGGCGTGCATGTCGTGACGGTTCTTCCGGGATTCGTCGACACACAAATGACCGAAGGAATGGACTTGCCCGAGCGTCTGACGGCGCAGCCGTCCGAAGTTGCCGCCGCAACGGCCCGGGCGGTCGAGCGCGGTCGGAACGTGATCTACGTTAAGCCGATTTGGCAATTGATCATGGCGATCATCCGAAACATCCCCGAGCCGGTGTTCAAGAAGCTCAGCATCTGACCTCGCGTTGCCGGGTGAACCGGTCACCCACTACCGTCTCTGGGCGTAGTCGCGCGCTGGCTGTCGCTGGCTGCGAGGGCCTGAATGCAGCCCACGACAAAAAACGGCATGAAATACGTGACCAGACGACCGATATTGAACTGTACGTTCAACATGGCGATGAGCGAGAAAAACGCCACCAGCGCCAAAACGTCCGTCCGGCGCAGGACCTGATTTGCAGCCTGACCGGTTACGGCAATCCACCAGCAGGCGGTCAGAACCAACAACGGCCAGACATTCAGATACAGTCCTTTGACACTTGTGCTGCCTTTCAGCGTGGACAGCGCGCTGGTGATGAATTGCCCAACCTGTCTCTGATTGTCGTTCACGCCGGGAAACGGAAATGCGGTAATGACAACCAGAAATCCAACGAACAGGCAGAACAGGGCGGCCGTGACCCTGGCCTCGTCGCTGCGCAAGGACATCATTACCAATGCGCGCAGACCAAAGATCAGCAGCGTCACGATGATGATCTTTTCATTGATGAACGCGCCAAGAAACACGGTAAGAACAAACCACTTCCATTTCTTCTCGGCAGCCAACAAAAGGGCCACCGTCAATGGAAAGACCGATATGCCGTCATTGCCTTCCAGCGCCAGAAACTGCCCCAGAAACAGAACTGACGCGGCGCCGATGAATGCCCATTGCGCAGTGGTTCCAACACGCCGCAGCAAATAGGCGTAAACCAGAAGCGCCGTCAGGACCAGGTAGAAGACGTTGGCGGCACACATCGCGGCCAGAGCCTTGGCGTCGGCAACGCTGTCAGGAAGAAAGACTTCTCCTGACCCGGTAGACAGTGACACGAACGGCAGATTGTAGAACGGCAGCGCAAGTATGACCGAGCCTATGCGGTAAACATGCGGCGAAGGGGGAACGCGGCCACGCTCTTCATCCAGAAGATACAGCAGGTAGTGGGAATAGTCGTCGAAAGAGACCGCGCCGAAGTAAACGACGCGATATGTGTCGAAAAACATCTCTCCGGCGGCGACCGTAAAGACCAGCGCCAGAAACAAATGCCAGCGGAACTCGCTGATTGATGACGATTTGCTTTGCAAAGAAGAATAACCAATCACGCTGTGAACTCACACGAACAGGAAAAAACAAATAACCGATTGTCAGAAAACAAAAAATCTTCGAACTCAGCGACCTGATAGATCATACTTGACGCGCCGCGGACCGGTCAACACGGTGCGACACACATAGTTGCGGGGTCAAGCCGGGGAAATTTTCGGGTTCTACGTCATATGTGCGTCCCGGCGCCGGGGTCGGGCGCATAACGCTTGACAACAGCGGTACGGGCAACAAACCATCGTGACTGTTGGGAGAATTCGGGAAAATTTGAGCTCATCCGTTGCCTGCTCATGCGGATTGTCATAATGGCTCGTCCCCCGGACAAGGGGCCTTTGGCCTGTCTTCCGTCCACAATAAGAATCTTGGGAGTTCCTAAATGATCAAGAAAAGCAAGCTCAGCCTCGGCGCGGTCGTGACCGCTGCCCTCATGGCTCCGGCGGCTTATGCCGAAGAATTCATCACCATCGGCACCGGCGGTGTGACCGGCGTGTACTATCCCACCGGTGGCGCGATCTGCCGTCTGGTGAACAAGGGCCGCAAAGAACATGGCGTGCGTTGCTCGGTCGAATCGACGGGTGGATCGGTCTACAACATCAACACCATTCGCGAGGGCGAGCTGGAATTCGGTGTGGCCCAGTCCGACTGGCAGTACCATGCCTACAACGGCACCTCGAAATTCGAGGAAAACGGCCCGTTCGAAGAGCTGCGCGCCGTATTCTCTGTTCACCCCGAGCCGTTTACCGTGGTGGCCCGTGCCGATTCCGGCATCAAGAACTTCGAAGACCTGAAGGGCAAGCGCGTCAACATCGGCAACCCCGGTTCGGGTCAGCGCGGCACTATGGAAGTTCTGATGGAAGCCCTGGGCTGGACCACGGATGACTTCGAACTGGCAACCGAGCTGAAGGCCGCCGAACAGTCGGCCGCGCTGTGTGACAACCAAATCGATGCGATGGTCTACACCGTCGGCCACCCGTCCGGTTCGATCCAGGAAGCCACCACTGCGTGCGACTCGGTTCTGGTGAACGTCAGCGGCGAAGCCGTTGACAAGCTGGTTGCCGACAACTCGTTCTACCGTACGGCCACCATCCCCGGCGGCATGTATCGCGGTTCGGACGCTGACACCCAGACCTTCGGTGTCGGCGCGACCTTCGTGACTTCGGCAAACGTGTCTGACGATGCGGTGTACGCGGTTGTCAGCTCGGTCTTCGAGAACTTCGACGACTTCAAAAAGCTGCACCCGGCCTTCGCCAACCTCAAGCCTGAGGAAATGATCAAGGACGGTCTGTCGGCTCCGCTGCATCCGGGCGCCGAGAAGTACTACAAAGAAAAAGGCTGGATCCAGTAATCCACCTTCAAGTCCAGAAACGAGGCGCTGTTCGCGCCTCGTTTTCACCGGTGAGAGGCCGGTAATACCAAAACTGCGCCGGAAACCGGCCGTTGGACGGGGAGACATTTGATGAGCGCTGATCAACAGGGCAATCGTCCGTTATCCGAAGAAGAACTACAGGAACTGGTCGCATCCTCGGATGCGGGGGCGCGGGACCCGGCTGGCAATGTCGGCTTGTTCCTGGCGATCGTGGCCGCGATTTGGTCGATCTTTCAAGTCGTTCTGGCGTCACCGATTGCCAACTATGTGCTGCCCGGCAGCGTTGTGAACAACGCGCGTCAGTTTCATTTGGCCTTCGCGATGTTCCTGGCCTTCGCGGCTTATCCAGCGCTTAAATCCAGTCCGCGAAACTACATTCCGATCCAGGATTGGATCATGGGTGTACTGGGGGCCGGTGTCGCCCTTTACGGCTATTTCTTCTATGACAAGATCGTCAATGCGGGCGGTCTGGCGGATGATGTCGACAAGTGGATCGCCCTCGGTGGTTTGATCCTGCTGTTCGAAGCCGCGCGGCGCGCGCTTGGCCCCGCCATGGCGATCATTGCGACGATCTTCCTGGCCTATGTGTTCTTCGGCTCGTCCGAGTGGGTGCCCGAGGTGATCCGCTGGAAAGGCGCCAGCCTGAAAAAGGCGATGAGCCACATGTGGATCACGTCCGAGGGTGTGTTCGGTATCGCCTTGGGTGTTTCGACGAAATTCGTGTTCCTCTTCGTTCTGTTCGGCGCTTTGCTGGATAAGGCCGGGGCAGGGAATTACTTCATCAAGATGGCCTTCGGCGCGCTGGGTCACCTGCGCGGCGGTCCGGCCAAGGCCGCCGTTGTCGGCTCGGCCGCAACCGGCCTGATTTCGGGCTCGTCCATCGCCAACGTCGTCACCACCGGCACCTTCACCATCCCGCTGATGAAGCGCGTAGGCTTTACCAGCGAGCAGGCCGGCTCGGTCGAGGTTGCAAGTTCGGTCAACGGCCAGATCATGCCGCCCGTGATGGGCGCCGCCGCCTTCCTGATGGTTGAGTACGTGGGCATCTCGTATGTCGAGGTCATCACCCACGCCTTCCTGCCGGCGGCGATTTCCTACATCGCGCTGGTCTACATCGTCCATCTCGAGGCCGTGAAGCGGAACATGCCCACTCTGGGCGACCGCGACGTGCATCTGGCGCGCACGGTCGTGGGGATGCTGATGTTCTTCCTGGTGTTTGCGGGGCTCTGCTATGGTTCGCAGTTCCCGGTGGATGCCGTCACAAGCTGGGCGCCGTCCAGCGCTGGTCTGATCCTGAGCGTGGCGGTGTGCGCCGTCTATGTTGCTCTGCTGTACCTGGCGGCTCAGGTTCCCGACCTTGAGCCCGATGACCCGAACGCGACCGAAGTGAAGCTGCCGGTGATCTCCGAGATCTACAAGGCCGGCCTGCATTACCTGCTGCCGATCATCGTTCTGGTCTACTTCCTGATGATCGAACAGAAGTCGCCGGGTCTGTCGGCCTTCTGGGCAACCGCGCTGCTGTTCGTGATCCTGCTGACGCAGAAACCGCTCAAGGCGATTTTCCGGGGTCAAAGCGATCTGGCAAACTCCTTTGTCGATGGAGTTGCCGATCTGTGGCAGGGCCTGATCGACGGCGCGCGCAACATGATCGGCATTGCTCTGGCCACGGCCACGGCCGGTGTGATCGTCGGCACCGTGACCCTGACCGGCGTGGGGCAGGTGATGGCCGATCTGGTCGAGTTCCTGTCCGGCGGCAACCTGATCCTGATGCTGGTGATGGTCGGGCTGCTCAGCCTGATCCTCGGCATGGGGCTGCCGACCACGGCAAACTATATCGTCGTCAGCTCGTTGATGGCGGGCGTTGTGGTGGAACTGGGCGCGCAAAGCGGCCTGATCGTGCCGCTGATCGCGGTCCACCTGTTCGTGTTCTACTTCGGTATCATGGCCGACGTGACGCCTCCTGTGGGTCTGGCCAGCTTTGCTGCGGCCGCCGTTTCGGGAGGTGATGCGATCAAGACCGGCTTCACCGCCTTCTTCTACAGCCTGCGTACCGTGGCGCTGCCTTTCGTGTTCATCTTCAACACCGACCTGCTGCTGATCGATGTCACCTGGGTTGAGGGGATCATAGTGGCCATATTCGCCACGATTGCGATTCTCGTGTTCACGGCCGGCACGATGGGCTACTTCCTGACCCACAGCCGCATCTACGAAAGCGTTGCGCTGATCGCGATCGCTTTCGCGCTGTTCCGGCCGGATTATTTCATGGATCGCATCTCGCCCTCGCACCTCGAAGTTGAGCCGGCCGGATTCGTTCAGGCCATTGGTGACGCTGAAACCGGCACCGACGTGCGGGTCGTGGTCGGCGGGCCGGATTTCGACACCGGCAACATGACCGAGACCACGGTCGTCGTCACCGTGGGGTCCGAACCTGATGGTGCGGCGCGTGTTGATGCCATGGGCTTTTTGTTGATCGAGGAAGATGGCCTGGTGAAGATGGACGAACCTATGTTCGGCTCGCCCATCGCCGATGACCTGGCCAATTTCGACTATTACGCGGACGAGCCGGTGCGTATCGCATCCGCCGATCTGCCGGTCAGCCAGCCGCCAAAACAGTTGATCTATATCCCGGCCATGCTGCTGCTGGGGTTGATCGCCTTCCTGCAACGCGGCCGTGCCGCCAGACAAGAGGTGCCCGCATGACAAAGTCCGTCCTGTGCGCCGTTGATATCAGCAACGGCAATATCGATGCTCCTGTCCTGAAAATTGCCGCGAAACTGGCCGATCTCGACGGGGCGCAGCTGGACGTGGTGACCGTTCTGCCGGATTTCGGTGAAAGCTGGGTGTCCGGCTTTTTCCGGCCCGACTTCCACGACAAGGCGCAGCACGAAGCGCATGACAAGCTGATTGAGCTGTGTGTCGATGCGGTCGGGTCGGAGCGCAACGCCACGATCCGCCATGTCGTTGCAACCGGCACGGCCTATCAGGAGATCCTGAAGACCGCCGAAAGCGCCGGCAGCGATTTGATCGTGATTGGTGCGCACAAGCCGGATTTCAAGGACTACCTGCTGGGGCCGAACGCGGCGCGAGTGGTGCGCCACTCGAACGTCTCGGTCTACGTGGTCCGCTAAGTCCCGCTAATACCCGGTCATCTCAAGGTAGCCGCGCCCGTTGTGGCTGCCTGACACGGTGACCGGTCCCTCCCAGTATTGAAAGCGCGTTCCCATCCAGGCTTGGGAGTTCTGAGCTCGGACGCGAATGTCCAGATCCTCGCCCGGGATGGACACGCGCCAATCTGTCGGAACATCGCGGTCCGCCACCCGGCTGGTTTCCAGTGGCGTGAAGATAACCGATCCGTCCGGCAGACTGCGGCTGGAACCGTCCGCGTTGATCCAGGTGGCCGAGGTATAGTCCCCACGTCCGCCGCGCAGGCGAAACGCCATCAACTTGTCGCCGTCCTCGAAACTGAGTGAGAACCAGTCCCACCCGGATTGATCGGCGGCCAAAGGCTGCGAAGACCACTCGCGGTCCAGCCATCCGCTCCCAGTGACCGCCACATCGCCGTCGGGCAGATGTAGCGTGCCTTGGACGGCGTAGCCCGGCTGGGAATAATAGTAGCTGGCCTGCCCATCAGCGGATTTCACGGAAAACCCATTCTCACCATGAAAAACCAGCGGCCCCGAAGCAGACAGGTTCAGGTCGTACCCGAAATCGGCTCCGTTTGCAGTCAGGGTCAGGGTCTGGAGCGTTGGTCCTGCCATGCGCCATTCGTCGATCCATGCTTCGAACGGGTCGGCTGTGACACCGGCCTGACCAATTCCACCACGAGACAGGCGCTCGGCAAAAAAGTGGCGTTCCGGAGTTGTCAGCGCGGCATGGCCCATCCAGATCTGTGGGCTTTGCCAGCTGGCGGTTTCAAATGGCTTCAAGGCAGAGCGAAACAGAGTCCACTGTATGCCGTAGTCCCGACCGTCCTCTCCGGTCAGGTTGGCCGTCAGGTACCACCATTCGATCCGATAGGATGGATGCGGGCCGTGGTCGGTGGGAAAATCGAACTGGTACTCTGGCTGTGGTACGTCAAACCCGTCGGCAGAACCGCCCAAACCGGCAAACCCCTGCGCCATTGCCGCAAGTGGCCAGAACAGTGCACACACAAGTAGTTTAGCGTTCATTGGCAAAGACCCTCAGCAAATCGGCCGGCGGCACCCGCCGAAGCCGCCAGGCAGGCAGCGCCGCGGCAAGGGCGGCGGCCACAAGTGTCCACAGCATGAGCTGCACCCATGACAACGGGAAAAGGTGCATGGGTAGCCGCCATCCGAACGCCTCGACATTGATGACAGCCAGCAGAATCCACGCCAGCGCCAGGCCCAGCGGCAAGGCGAGGCAGGCGGTAAGGAAAGCCAGAACCATGCTGCGCGCCAGTTCCAGTTTGGACAAATGCGACAGCGTCAGCCCCATTGCCCAGACCGGAGCGATCTGAGGCAGCCGCTGGGTCCAGAGCGTCAGCAAGCTGGTCAGAATGGCAAAGCCGGCCACGCCAAGCGTCAGGATGTTCAGCGCGGATGTCACGACAAATGTCTTTTCGAAGATCGCCATGGACTGTGCCTTCAGCGCGGCCTGCCGGATGATCGCGCCGGGGTCCAGATCAAACCTGTTCTGCAGATCCGCCGCCAGCTCATCTGAGCGCTCCGGAGCGATGCGAATACCAAACTGTCGGTTTTCGGCATTTGGCGCGATCCTGCCGAACAGGTCCATTGAGACGATCGCTTGCCCGGTCGGATTGCCGTAGTCGGAATAGACCCCAGCGATTGCCAGAGTGTGATCGGCGGTGAGCGCAATCGAATCCCCAGGCCACAGATCAGCACGGCGGGCAAGCTGTTCGTTTATCAGGATGGCGCCGTCGGACAGAACCTTGGTCCATACGTCCGGGGCCGCGGCGACAAGGGGCCAGTTGTCCCGGTAGGTCGCATGATCGACCACTCCGTACAGAAACAGCGGGCCTGTGGGATGATCCAGCTCCACATTGCGTATCGGCAGGACTGCGTCCACGCGCGGGGTCAGCCATGTCTCGATCTCGCGTCCTTGATCCGAGTCCTTTGCCGTGATGTACAGCTCGGCCATCAGGCGCTGGTCCAGCCAACCGACGAAGGTAAGCCGGAAGCTGGAAACCATGGTTCCGACACCGATATTGGCGGCCAGGGCCAGCAGCAGGGCCATCAGCGCAAGCGACAGGCCCGGCAGCTGGGCCTGCATGTCGGCCAGCACCCACTGCCGCACCGGGTCACGGACGCGCCCTGCACACAGGTGCAATATGCTGGACAAAACCAAAGGTAGCAAAAGGGCGCTGCCGGTCAGAATGCCTGCCATCAGAGCGAAACCAGCGACCAATCCGTCAAAGAGCAGAAAGATCACGACCCCGCCAAGAGCGAGCCCCACACCCGCCAGTCCGGTCACGACGGCTCGTGTGCTGCGTCCACGCCATGCCTGCAGGCCGGGGCCGGACAATATCGGCATTCGGCTCAGACGCCACAGGGCGTATCCGCTGGCCGCCAGGGTCCCTGCGATGGACATACCCAGCCCGGCCAGCACCCAACCGCCCCTCAGTTGCAACTGGCCATCCACCGGAGCCCCATAGAGCCCGCGCAGGGTTGCGGCGACATCGGGCAACAACGCTCCGGCCAGGAAAAAACCCAGCAGCAGGCCCATGGATCCACCGATCAAAGCCAGACCTACAAGTTCGGCCAGAATGATGCGGGAAAGCGTCCCCATCGGGACACCCATCGCACGCAGACTGCGCACCATTCCGCGGCGCTGCGCAAAGGCCAGCCCAACCGTTCCATGTACAATGAACAGCCCGACGGCGAAGGACAGCAGGCCGAACGCGGAAAGGTTCAGGTGGAAGCTGTCGGTCAGGCGAGCAGTGTCGACGCTGTTTCCGGGGGGCTGGCGATTCAGCTCTGGCGCAACCTGGGACAGGGGCGCAACTCCGCGAGGCTGATCTGGCAGGATGGCAAGTCGCGAAATCTCACCCGGTTTGTTCAGCAACGTCTCAGCCACGCCGATATCGGTCAGAACCACATTGGGGGGAAGCGCAGTGCTGGCGATCGCCGGTGGAAGATCGGGCCGATCCTCCAGCATCGGCACCAAGTCGGGTGGCGCCAGCAGTCGGCCGGGCGCGGTCAGCATGGCCGCCGGGTCGGGTGGGGCTTCTTCCTGTTCCAGTTGCGTTACCGCCGGAAGCGGGGGGTAGGAGACAAGGTCCACTCCGGTCAAAAGAACCGACCGGTCCCCAACCCTGTACCGACCTTCCAGAACGGCCGCGACCTGCCATCCGGCGCGACGCATATTTACGTATGTTTCCAATGGAATGTGGCCGGACGGATGCCGCAGCATCTCCATCTGCCCAAGCGCCAATTGTTGGTTGGCACGCGCATAGCTGGCACGGGCTTCGGCGTTGATGGCCTGGACCGCCGACCAAAGGCCTGTCGCAAGCGCGATTCCGATCAGCAGCGTGGCCAGTTGGATACGGTGCCAACGCCAATGCGACCAGAGGGCCTGGATCACGGTGCGCGTCATGCGATCCGCCCGTTTGCAAGGTGCGCCGTTCGGTCAAGCCGGGCTGCGATCACGGGCGAATGCGTCACCAACAGCAGGGCTGCCCCGGTATCCGCGACCAAGGACAGCATAAGGTCCAGAACCGCCGCGCTTGCAGTCTCGTCCAGGTTTCCCGTCGGCTCGTCCGCCAGCAGCAGCTTGGGCCGGACGGCAAGGGCCCGGCCAATCGCGACCCGCTGTTGCTGGCCGCCCGACAGATGTTCGGGATAGCGTTGGGTCAAATCGGCGAGACCGAGCGTCGCGGTCAGATGCGCGAGCCACTCGGGGTCAACGCGATTTGCCAGCCGGGCATGAAATGACAAGTTCTGCGCAACCGTCAGCGACGGGATAAGATTGAATTGCTGGAACACCAGGGACACGTCTTCGCGCCTTAACAAGGCGCGGCCGCGATCGTCCAGTCGCGACAACGCCGTGCCATCCAGAACGATCTCACCGCTGTCAAAACTGTCCAGCGCGCCGGCAAGGTTCAGCAACGTGCTTTTACCGCTGCCACTTTCGCCGGTGATGGCAAGCGTCTGACCGCGTTCCAGCGACAACGATACGTCGTTCAGGACAGGCCGCCCGCGCGGGTAGGTTTTGTGGATATTCTGTATTTCCAACAACATGATCAGTTCCACTTGGTGCGCTCTACAATGTGCGGCGCGCCGATCCGCTGTCCAGCCTTCAAAAAGTTTCGGTTCTTTTCGTCGCATGACCGCCCGCTGTCCGGCCTTGTGCCTAGAGGGCAGAGCCGCCATTGTGCAGTTTCAGTTTCCGGGCCGATGCAGGGTATCACCATGACATTGTCGCAGCAGATCCTTTGGGGCAGCTTCTATCTGGGGCTGTGTTTCCTGATCGAGATCGGGCTGCTCACATGGTGCACCATCATGGTGCGCAAGGTGATCGACAGGTGGGAAGGGCAGGGAACCTTTCTGCCCACGGCAGGCCCGATCGCCTTGGCGCTGGCCGTCATCGTGGCGACGCACACGATCCAGGTGTGGATCTGGGCGATCGTCTGGGTGATGGGAGATGTCCTGCCGGACTGGAACTCGGCCCTGTACTTCTCGCTCGTGACCTTCACGACACTGGGCTATGGCGACATTGTATTGGGCGAGGGGTTGCGGATTTTCGGGGCCTTCGCCTCGGTCACCGGATTGTTGGCCTTCGGTCTTTCCACGGCATTCATGGTCGCGCTGATGACGCGCGTGTTCCAAGAACGATTCCTGACCTAGAGGATCGGCGAGAACAACCGCGCCAAAGGCGCGCCATAGCGGATATGCGGCGGTTGCTGGGCGAGGCTTCTGGTCATTTCGTAGCTGGCTTCGAAATCGGTCTTCAGCATGTCCTCGGTGGCAGCGGCTGCCCGGCTGTCGAAGAACAGCGCCATCGCTTCGAAATTCAGACGGAACGAGCGGTTGTCCAGGTTGGTGGTGCCAACTGCGGCCAACGTATCGTCCACCAGAATGACCTTTTGGTGCATGAACCCGTCGGTGTAGCGGAACACACGTACGCCGGAATCCCGGATTTCATCGAAATAGGCAAAGGCGGCCAACCAGGGCAGGCGGTGGTCGATCATGTCCGGCACCAGAATGCGGACATCGACGCCGCGCAGCGCGGCATGTTCCAGTGCCGTCATCACGTCGATATCCGGCACGAAATAGGGTGATGCGATCCACAGCCGCTCCTGTGCCGCAGCGATCGTGGAAAAGAACATCAACGACCCCGTTTCAGTCGCGTCGCCCGGTCCGGTGGCGACCAGCAGCGCGTTCATGTCCTGATCGGATTCCGATCCGGCCCAGTCCAGCACGTCAATCAGGTCTTCTCCGCGGGCCCAGTGCCAGTCCTCGGTGAAAATCAGCTGCAACTGACGAACGATATGGCCGGTCATCTTGATGTGGGTGTCCCGCCAGCGGCCAAAATACGGATCCTGCCCCAGGTATTCGACGCCCACATTGTGCCCGCCGATGAACCCGGTTTCGCCGTCGATGATCACGGTCTTGCGGTGGTTGCGGTAATTCAGCTGAAACCGGAACTTCGGCCCGCGCTGGTCCCGTGGATCAGCGACATCCACACCGGCCGAGCGCAGATCCTCCAGGTATGAGGACGGCAGGCCATAGCTGCCCAACGCGTCAGTCATGAACCGGACGCTGACCCCGCGTTTGGCCGCATCGATCAGCCTGTCTTGCAGTTCCAGCCCCAGCGCGTCATCGCGCACGATGTAGAACTGAATGAGGACGTAGTTTTTGGCCGCATCGATCGCGCGGAAGATGGATTGGAACGTCGCCTGTCCGTCGATCAACAGTTCGGCCCCGTTGCCGCGGGACAGGGGCAGGTGAGCCAGCGCCTCAAACGGGCGCGGATTGACGGTCAGCGTCGCGGGATCGGGTTTTGAGTGATCGGCAAAGCTGCGGATCCCTTCGACCACGCGCTCACTTTCCTTGCGGGCGATCCGATACCCTTTGAACCGGTGATGTCCCAGAAACAGGTATAGCGGCACCGCCAGAAACGGTGCCGAAAGCAGAAACACCACCCATCCCACGGCACCCTGCGGGGTGCGCGCCGTCTGGGCGGCCCGTACTGCGAAAAACACCGCGACACAGTAGATGGCAAAGACGGACAGCGAGGCGATGAATGTCCACATGTGTGTGCCGACCTTTCCGCGCTTTAGTTCGAGCCGGTGAAAACCCGGGACCAGTCTTTGGCCATATCCACGATAACCCAGCCCATTTCAGGGCCTTTGTCCAGCCCGTCGACAAGCCGCCCGATGTGGCTGTCGCGATCATAGGCCCATTCCCGTTCGGCATCTGTGTGGTGGATCAGAACGCCCATCCGCGGCCCGTCGCCGGCGGTGGTCCATTCCAGCATGGCAAAATCACCGTCCGAGTTGCCGACCGCCAGGATCGGGCGTTTCCCGATCGTACGCTCGATGTTGATTGGCTTGCCCTCCTTGTCGTCGATGAACGCCAGCGCGGGCGCCTTCATGATCGTGGGAGTGCCGTCGACAAGTTCGTAGGTGCTGTCCGCATAGGTACCCAAGATCTGGTTGGGCGGTATCCCATAGGCGTCCTCGGCGAACACGCGCATGAAATGCAGGCCTCCACCCGAAACTATGTAGGTCGTGAATCCCTCGTCGCGCAGATACCTGAGCAGTTCGACCATGGGCTGGTACGTCATCTGGTCATAGGCCAGCCCCGTATCGGGATGGCGTTCCGTATGAAGCCATTCGGCGACGGAAGCCTGGAACGCATCGACGCTGAGCCCCGAATGCGTGGCGCTGACGACTTCGATCAAGGCATCTTCACCGCCCTTCAGAACGGTTTCGGCGTCGCCCTTGGCCGCGGCCTCCAAGGTCGGCGTGGTCAGGATCGAGGGATCGTCCTGCGCCATCTCGGCCAACTCATCCATGGCGTATATGAACTGGAAATAGACCGGCTGCTCGGCCCAGAGCGTTCCGTCATTGTCAAACACCGCCACCCTGTCTGCGGGGGTGACATAGTCGTCCGAGTTCGGCGTCGTCACCGTATCGACAAAGGCGATGATCCGTTCCTTGGCCGGACTGTCGGTCCAACTGGGCAGAGGGTCCGCCGCAAGGCCCGCAGGCAACGCGAAAACGGCGGCTGAGAAGATCAGGCGGAACATGAAATATCCTTTCGCATCAAAGAAATGAGGGTCGCCGATCAAGCCGGCGACCCTCGAGAGTAGAACCGACCTTTATCAGTTGTTGGTCGGCGTCAGCATCTTTTCCATCACCTGATCCAGGCTGAAGCTCGCCGCCTTCTGGCGCGGCGGGAACTCCTGGAAGGTTGCGAGGAAATTCGCCACGTATTGCTGCGCGGGCACCAGGAAATACACGCGGTCGATCATCCAGTCATAGTACGTGTTGGACGTGCGATATCCACGCTCATAGGGATCGCGGCGCAGGTTCACGATGATCGGAACGCGCAGTTCGGTCCACGGCTCCATCCAGGCGCGCAGGGTGGCCCAGGCCTTCTGCTCCAGGAAGATCAGCTTCCAGTCTCCGAAGCGAAGCGCCGTCATGTCGCCGTCATCCGAAAAATAGAAGATCTCCTTGCGCGGGCTTTCTGTGGTTTCACCCGTCAAGAGCGGCAGGATGTTGTAGCCGTCCAGATGCACCTTGTAGTCGCGACCCATCCCCGAGGACGAATAGCCTGCTTTCAGCTTGTCCTTGATCTCGGGATCTCCGGCCGCCGCCAGATAGGTCGGAAGCCAGTCCATGTGATGCACGATCTCGTTTGTGACCGAGCCGGGTTCGATCTTGCCGGGCCAACGCACCATCGAGGGCACGCGCCAGCCGCCTTCCCAGTTGGTGTTCTTTTCGCCCCAGAACGGTGTGGACGCAGCATCAGGCCATGTATTGTAGTGCGGTCCGTTGTCTGTCGAGTAATGGACGATCGTGTTGTCGGCGATGCCCAACTCGTCCAGCAGATCGAGCAACTGGCCCACATGCATGTCATGTTCGATCATGCCGGCCGAGTATTCGTCCATCACACGACCGGTCATGTCATTGGCCTGCTGGCGCATCTCGTCTTTGACGTGAGTGCGGAAGTGCATGCGCGTTCCGTTCCACCAGACATAGAAGGGCTGGCCTTGCTCGTGGGCCCGCTTGATAAAGTCGATCGCCGCAGCCACCGTTTCCTCATCCACGGTTTCCATCCGCTTCTTGGTCAGCGGTCCGGTATCTTCGATGGTTCCGTCGGCCTTGGACTTGATGACGCCACGGGGACCGAAGGCTTCGCGGAAAGTCCGGCCATCGGGCAGAACGGTGTCACCCGGATAGTCTTCGTTCTCGGGCTCCTCTTCCGCGTTCAGGTGATAGAGATTTCCGAAAAACTCGTCAAATCCGTGGTTTGTCGGAAGATGTTCATCTTTGTCTCCCAGGTGGTTCTTGCCGAATTGACCGGTGGCATAGCCGTGGTCCTTCAACAACCCAGCAATGGTCGGATCTTCGACCTGCATACCAAGATCGGCACCTGGCAGGCCAACCTTCGACAGCCCTGTGCGGAACACTGACTGACCCATGATGTAAGACGACCGCCCTGCGGTACAGGACTGCTCACCATAATAGTCGGTGAAGATCATACCTTCATTCGCGACCCGGTCGATATTGGGCGTACGGTATCCCATCATGCCTTTGGTATAGGCCGAGATGTTCGACTGACCGATGTCGTCGCCCCAGATGACCAGAATGTTGGGTTTCTGATCTTGCGCCCAGGCCGGCGCGGCCAGCGCGACAGAAACCGTAGCAACTGCCAATCGTCGCAGTCCTCTGCGCCATAGATGCGTTAAATTTCCCTGTGATGACATCTTTTTCTCCTTATGTGGTCAGGCAAAAACGGCCTTGCAGGAAAGTCAAAAAGGGGAAAATGCGTCCCCCGATCCGTCAATCATTCAACACGCCCTTCGCAGGTCAGGCGGTTCGGCAAAAAGGGGGAATCAAGACAAGCCCCTCTAGGCAATTGATAACTATCACAAAGACCAATCTAAAAATACTTATGTTTGAAGATAGCGCCCTGGGATTTGGCTCAGATTGGGTTGACGTAAGGTAAGTAATTGGCAGCCGCGTCAGGGATTGAGCTGAGGCAAAGCGGATTGAGAGTGGCCTAGGGGGCGGGCGATACGGTCAAGGCAATCTCGGACCTTGCTCCAGTTTTCCGCTTGCTGATCGCCGCCGCCATATCTGGACGCGCCGATTTCGGCCAGAGAAGCCTCGAATTCAGCAGTGTCTGGCGGGTCGGCCAGTCGCCGTTTCCAGACTTCCAACTTTTGATAAACACGGGCCAAGTCTTGTTGGCGCACAGCCTGCTTGAGTTCCGAAAAGGCATGCGCTGCCGAGGCCAGCCTGCGTTGCCTGGCCGCTGCCCAGCGTGCTTTGATAACCGGATGTAGCCTAAGAAACACAAGCCATAATATCGCGATCCCAATGATGAAATAGCCTGCCAGCCGCAGGACGGTTTCTCGGTCGGGAGGCCGCCAAGGCGGCGGCGCAAGAACGAGGTCGACAGGATCGGCGCGCGCAGTTTCGACCTTGTTGGTCTTGAGATTGAACCAATCGATCTCGACAGCCGGCAATTGAGTTTGTCCGCCGTCCTGGGCCACATAGGTCACCCGGTCGGTTCGTTGGCCGGACAGAACGCCCCGGTCTTCGGTTTCCGACAATCGGGGTTCATTGGGATAGGCTCGCAACAACGGGCCCTCGATCTCGGGTAACAAAGGCGGGATCATGATCGGGGTCGTTCCAGTGATTTTGGCCGTCAGGGTGCGGGTCAGCGCGTCGCCGGTTTGAAGGCTGGTATCGCCCTCAATCTCCTGGGTCAGCTCGAACCCGTGAGCGATTATCAGGGGATCCAATCCTTGGGCTGCGTCAGGAACCTCGACTGTCAGGCGAACGGCGGGCAGGGGAACCGAGACCTGAACGGGATCATTGGTTTCCGGATCCGCAAATGTCACCTGCACCTCGGCAGCGGCGAAATCATACGTGCCGGGAGCCAGCGGATACAGCCGATAGCTACGCTGAACCCCTGACCATGTTTCGCCCTCAACGCTCTCGCTGACCGGCCCAGAAGCGCGATCGGGCAGGCGTACCAGAAGGTTTTCCTGTTCAAGCGATGGAAAGACCGGCGGATCTGGCATGTAGGTCGGCACCAGCACCTTCAGGCGAACGATGGCGGGTTGGCCGACGATTGTCGGATCCTCAGGCACTTCGATCGTGACGCGGGGCTGGATGTCTGTTGCTTGCGCCAAAACCTGGACTGGGCATAGAAGCAGCATCAAGAGCGCCAGGTACCTCATTGGGACCTCTCCTGATTTTCAAGAACAAACCGGCTGCGCAGGAAGTCCTGCATGTCTGTGTCGATGGCGCTGATCCACTGGTCGGCAGACAGGGGCGCGGCGTCCCCGGTCTCGGCCTGTTGCGTGGTGTCCGCGCCCAGACCGGCTTCGTTGTCGAACACCACGTCATCAGCCCCGATGCCCGCTTCCTCGCCGGTATCGGATTGCTCGCGGGTGGATTCGACTTCGGCCAGAATGGCTTTGGCGACGGCCAGATTGTACGCGGCCTCCGGCCAATCCGGGCGGCGCTCAAGCGCGGTTTCAAAGGCTGCGATGGCCGGACGATACTCTCGATTTCGGATGCGGGCCATGCCTTCGGCAAACGCCGCTTCGGGCGTTGAAAGCTGAGCAAAGGTCTCGGAGGCTTCCGCATATTGCCCGGCCTTTAGCTGCGCATACCCTCGGTGATACGGATCCTGAAACAGGGTGCTGGCGGCGGCGTAGTCCCTTTGGTTCATGGCGATGTGGCCCTGCTGGTCCGGGGTCAGGAACCAGTCCCGCCAACCGTCTGCGCGCGCGCCGGTCGGCGGCAGAAACAGCAATGCCACAAATCCCCAGCGAATGACCCAGCCACGTCGGAACCACAGAAGCGCGATCAAGGCGACGGGCCAGGCCAAAATCCAGGCCCGGTCCTGCCAGTCGACGCGATCATCCTCGCCCAAGGCTGCAGAAAAACTGCGGGTGATCCCGCGGTTCAGCCGGGTGATGTCGCGGTCGTCGCCCGAGAAGGGAACGATCGTGGCGCTGCGCAGGCCGTCCAGTTGCGGAATCTGGCGGCCATCCGGAAGCATTGTCAGAAAAAACAACGGGGTATCAGATTGTCCCAATGCGGAAACCTGTTGCGGATCGATGTCGTCGAGTACGAAGAGAACCGCGCCTGTGCCCATCTGATCGCCAAGAATGTCCTGCGCCAGCGTCAGTGCGTCACCGGCGGCATCGCCCGAAACCGGCATGACCGCCGGGGTCAAGCCTTCCAGCAAGGGGCGCAGGATGTTGGCGTCTTCGGTTAGCGGCGCGACCCGGTGCGCGGATCCGGCATAGGCGATCAGGGCGGTGGGCGCGCCTGCGCGGGTGTTGATCAGATCGGTGATCTTCAACTTGGCACGGTCCAACCGTGACGGCGCAAGGTCCGCCTCCTCCATGCTGTCGGTGACCTTGAGCGCGATCACCAGCGGCGCGGTGTCCGCGATCAGAGGGTTTGGCGCCCGTGACCATGTCGGCCCTGCCACGGCAAGGGTGAGAAGACCGGCGGCGAGCGCGGCGAGGTCCAGCGGACCGACTCGCCTTTGATCTTCGGCCCCCAGACGCAGTGCCTGCGCCAGGTGGGGCGCGATGCCCGCAGGCAGGTCCGAGCTGCCCGATCTGCGCGGCCGGGTAAGCCACCAGGCGGTGGCAATCGGCAGCAAAAGCAGCAACCAGTAGGGGCGCAGGAAATGGAACTGGGCCAGAGCGTCGATCATGCCGCGCGCCTCCGACCCTGTGAAAGGTAAAAGCCCAGGGTACTGGCGAGGATGAGCAGCAGCGCCGCCGCCAGCGGATAATGCGCAAGGCTGACCCTCGGGCGATAACTTTGGGTTTCCACCACGCGGGGGTTCTGGGCGTCGATCTGTTGGTAGACCTCGGTCAGAGCGGCCTCATCATCGGCAAAGAAATACTGGCCTTGGGTTTTGTTGGCGATGTCCTTCAGCGCGTCCAGATCGACCCGGTCTTCGCCCGTGGCATCCGGGTCGCCGACGCCGATCGTGTAGATCACGACACCCTTGTCCGCGGCAATCGATGCGGCATTGACCGGCGTCATGCGGCTTGAGGTGTCGGCACCGTCCGACAGCACGATCATCAGGCGTTGGTCCACCTCGCTCGACTCGAAGGTTCGGATGCCCAGCCCGATCGCATCGCCCAGCGCCGTGTTCGGACCGGCCATGCCGACGGCGGTCTGGTCCAGAAAGCCGGTGAGGCTTTGCAAATCCTCGGTGAACGGGGCCTGAACGAAAGCGCGGGTGCCAAAGATGATCAGCGCCATCCGGTCGCCGTCGCGCGCGGCGATGAAGGCGCGCAGAACGTCCTTGACGGCCTCCAGCCGCTGCTTGGGCGTGCCATCTGCGGCCTTGAAATCGCGCTGGTCCATCGAACCCGAGATGTCCACGGCCAGCACCACGTCGCGGGCGGTTTTTTCGATGACGATCGGGTCGCCCAACCGTTCGGGCCGTGCCATTGCCAGAACCAGAAGCACCCAGATCAGGATCGCCAGACCGGTTTGCAGCCGCCTCCGTCTCAGGGTTACCGAGCCGGATTGCGGCTCGGCCCCGGCCGCCTGGGCGACGTGGCGAAAGAACGGGATGCGAATGGCATCGACCCGCTGCCGGTGCGGCGGAGCATAGAAATAGACCAGTGCCGGCAGCGGCAGCAGAAGAAACACCCAAGGCGCGGCGAAACTGAACATCAGACCGCCCCCTTGGACCGATGCGACTTGATCCAGTGCCGCGCCAGTTCGGTGGCATCCGGATCGGTGACCCCCTTGCGGTAGGGGGCGGCCGCCAGATTGCCGAGGGCAGAGGCGGAAAACCCGGACAGATCAGCGGTTTGGCCCAGAAAATTCGTCCAGTCGTCACCGGTCAAACTGGCCACCTGAGACCGGTGAAAGGCGGCAAGGGCGGCACGGCGCACGATCTCCGCGGCTTTGGCCGGGTCATTCTGACACCGGTCCAATTCCTTCAGCGCAAGCCGCCGATAGGCATTTGCCCGCCGGTGCCGCCAGATCGTAACGAGGATCAGACCAAGCACGAGCAACAGCGCCACCGCCAGAACAACCCAGCCCCAGGTCTGCGGCACCATGGAAATCGGAGCCGGCTCGGGCGCGGGTTCCAGCATGTCCAGAAGCTCGACCAGCGATTTGCCTTCGGTGTCCGGGGTCATAACCGCCCCCCTTGATGGCCGAACAGCCTCAGGATCTGGGCCAATGCGGGCTCGGCGGTGGTCAGCGGGACGATGGGAAACCCGTATCGGCGCGACCAGGATTGCAGCTGCGCCAGTCTTTGCTCCATCGCTTGGGTCACGCGGTCCGACATTTGGCGGTCTGACGCATCCAGTTCGATCTGCTGGTCGCCGTCCGAGACCGTCAGCCGCAGCTCGGGCGGCATATGGCGCGAGATTGGGTCGGAGATGTCGAACAGGATCAGGTCATTGGAATGGGCCAGGCGGCGCAGCAGCCGTTCGGACCCGTCGGTCAGGCCGTCAAAATCCGAGAATACACAGACCAAGGCATTGGTATGTGCGATGCGCGCAGCCTGTTGCAGCACCTGGTTCAGCGTGACCGAGGCTTGTGGGCGCAGCCCGGCATCCAGGCTGCAATTGAGCGCACCGAGCGAGGACAGAAACCGCCGCAAGGCCGCTGGGCGGCGCTGTGGCCGATGTTCGGCCAGGTCGGTATCGCCGAACACGATACCGCCGACGCGGTCGCCTTGCGCCAGAACCCGATGAGCAGCGATGGCCGCGGCCTCGGCTGCCACTACCGATTTCATGTAGACTTGTGTGCCGAAGAACATCGAAACCCGCTGATCCACCAGCAGCAGCGCCGGGCGGTCACGCTCTTCGGTATAGACGCGCACATGCGGCTCGCCCGTTCGGGCCGTCACTTTCCAGTCGATCGTGCGGATGTCGTCGCCGGGCAGATAGGTGCGCAGTTCCTCGAAATTCAGGCCGCGCCCGCGCAGGCGCGAGGCATGGCGGCCGTTCAGCACCGAACAGGCAGGCTGTCGCGGCAAAAGGCTGAGTGCGCCGCTGCGTCCGCCGAGGCTCAGCAGGTGGCGGGCATCGACGTGGATGCGTGGGTCGCGGGATGTCGCTGCGGTCGGGGACACGCGGCTCTCCTTTGTTGCGATCAGGGCAGGGCGACGAGCTTCAGGATCTCGTCGATCACGTCATCGGCGGTCTTGGCGTCCCCCTGCGCTTCGAAACTCAGCGTGACGCGGTGGCGGAACACGTCATGGGCAATGGCACGGATGTCGGCCGGGTCGACATAGTCGCGCCCGTTCATCCAGGCATGGGCCCGGCCGCATTTGTCCAGCGCCAGCGACGCCCGCGGACTGGCGCCGATCTCGATCCACGCGGCGAGGTCATCGCTGAGCGCGGACGGCGTCCGGGTCGCCTGAACCAGATCGGCCATGTACCGATCCATCGCATCCGAAACATGGATCTGCCCGATCTGCTGCCGGGCGGCAAAAACGGCATCCTGCGGGATCGGTGAGGGTTTCTCGGCAGTGGTTCCGGAATTGGCGGCGGTGTCCTCGCCGCGGACCAGACGGATCACCAGCACCTCGTCCTCGACCGGGGGGTAGGTGATCTGCACATGCATCAGGAACCGGTCCATCTGCGCCTCGGGCAGCGGATAGGTACCTTCCTGCTCGATCGGGTTCTGGGTGGCCATCACGATGAACAGCGGCTCCATCTTATGGGTGGTGCCGGATACGGTGACCTGCCGTTCCTCCATCGCCTCAAGCAGCGCGGCCTGAACTTTGGCCGGCGCGCGGTTGATCTCGTCCGCCAGGACGATGTTGGCGAAGATCGGGCCGGGCTCGAACCGAAAGGTGCCGCCCGCGTCGGTCTGGGTATAGACTTCGGTTCCGGTCACGTCGGACGGCAGCAGGTCCGGCGTAAACTGGATGCGGCTGAATTCGGCATCAAGATTGCGCGCCATCGCCTTGACGGCACGGGTTTTGGCCAGGCCGGGCAAACCTTCGATCAGCAGGTTCCCGTTGGCCAGCAGCCCGATCAGAAGGCGGTCGATGACCTGTGTCTGTCCAATGATCGATTGGGCCATCCGGGCTTTCAGATCGTTGATTTGGTCAAGCGGTGTCATGGCGGTCCAATCATCAGAAACGGTCAATCATGCGTTTGCGCCGGACCCGCTGGATCTTTTCGGTCAATCCATTGCAATATTTGAAAGTTAGCAGCGCACCTCGGGCCGATCCACCCCCGATTTCAGGGTGTTCAGCCCTGATCAGGGCCGTGCCGACTTGACGTCGTCGGCCAGACGTCCGTCCAGCGACATCAGGACGGCGATCGGGCGCAGGGCCGGAATGTGGCTGAAGATGATCAGAATGCACACGGTCAACGGAACGCTGAGAAACGCGCCGATCAGGCCCCAGACCGTGGTCCAGAAGGTCAGCGCCAAAATCACAAGAAAGGTCGACATGTTCAGCGAGCGGCCCAGCAGGGCCGGATCAAGGAAGTTGCCGATCAGGAATTGGATGGTACCGCACCCGAAGACGATGATCAGGAACGGGCCGATCGTCTCGAACTGAACAAGGGCGATCATCGCGGGAAAGATCACAGCGATGATCGACCCGATTGATGGGATGAAGTTCAGGGCAAACGTCAGAACGGCCCAGGTTTCCGCGTATTCCAAACCCAACACGCGAAAAACCGAATAGCTGATTCCAGCGGTAACGAGGCTGATGAAGGTCTTGACCCCGACATAGCGCTGCAAGCTGAAGGTTATCGCATCCAGTACCGAGGAAAGCTCAGCTCCGGTGACGGGGTTGCCGGCTGCAATCCGCAGCTTTTTGCGGAAGGCCAGCCGCTCGGCCATAAGGAAGGCCACATAAAGGCTGATCAGGAAGAACTGGTTCAGCATCGAGGTGGCGCTGCCCAGCAAAATCCGGGCGACTGAAGTCATGTCGATGCTGATCAGGTTGTCCCGGACAAAAGAGGTGACATCATTCCCGACCAGACCGGTGACGCGGTTGATCACGCCGTCGAACTGGCTTTCATAGGTGCCCGCGGTTCGCGCGAACTGCGTGGCCTGACTGCCGAGGATGTAGGTGATCATGAACAGGCCTGCCAGAACCACTGTGACTGCGGCCAGGTTGGCAAGCCAGACCGGAGCACGGGTCAGCGCGATAACCCGATCGCTGAGTGCGATGATCAGCACGTTGATCAGCAAGGCCATGGTCAGCGGAATCAGAAAGCTGGCGCCTGCGTAAAGCCCCAGAACCACAAGCGTCAGCACGATGGTGACGTCGCGTACGACACTCAACCTCAGCGGTGTGCGGGTGGGGGGCTCTGATGGCGTCATGCGGGGCCTCAGCTATACCGGCGCAAGCCGGCAGCGATTGGAGTTTTGTGGGGCAATCCTGCACAGGCGGCGGGCTTTATGCAATCGGGCCAGACAGTTATTCGGAAGAATCTCGTGCAATTGGCACATTGGCTGGTTCTTCCAACGCGGATTGCAGGCTAGAGTTTCCCAATGACACGTCTTTCGATTCCCGTTTTTGGCCGGTTTGGCCGGGCGCTGTGGCTGGCGGTCCAACGCTTCGGCGACAAAAACGGTTTCGTCATGAGCAGCCATGTGGCGATGTCGCTGATGCTGGCGCTGTTTCCGTTTGTTCTGTTCACCGTCGCTTTGGCCGGATCGTTGTCGCAGGGATATGTGACGGACGAACTGATCGAGTTGATTTTCGGTGCGTGGCCACAGGACGTGGCCCAGCCCATCGTGGCAGAACTGCGCGCGGTTCTGGACGGGTCGGGTTCGGGTGTGATCACGCTGGGCGGTCTGCTGGCCGTCTACTTCGCCTCGAACGGAGTGGCGGCGGTACGAGCCGCCATGAACCAAGCCTATCATGACAATGACAGCTGGCCATTCTGGAAGACGCGCCTGCTGTGCCTCGGGTTGGTCATTTTGGGCGGAACCGCGATCCTGCTGATCGCGGCGGTTGAACTGGTGCTGCCGGTCTACACACGTCTGGTGTCCGAGAATACTGCCGTGGACGTGGGCGAATGGCTGTCGGTTGACCGTTTGCGGTGGACCTTTACGGTGGCGGTGCCGGCGGGAACGGTTCTGCTGGCCCATTTGATCCTGCCGACCAAGCGTCACCGCATCATGCAAATCCTGCCCGGCGTGGCGCTGACCCTTCTGTTGTGGGCGGCCGGAGGGTGGGGGTTCTCAGTCTATATCGCGCAGTTCGCGACGTACAGCGCCACCTATGCTGGCCTGGCCGGGGCCATGGCCGCGTTGATTTTCATGTATCTGTGCGCCGCCATCCTAATTTTCGGCGCAGAGTTCAATGGCGCGCTGATGGACATCGACAACCAGGGTGAGGTCGGACCTTCATGAGAAATTTGCACCGCATCGCCCGGATCATCGCATTTTCCGGATGCGCCCTGTTGCAAAACGGCGGTTGGGCTTGGGCGCAGGACTATGTCGGCTCGGACGCTTGTCGTGATTGTCATGACGAACAGGTGCAAGCCTGGGCGGGATCCCACCACGCCTTGGCTTGGACAGAACCCACGCCAGACACCGTTGTGGCCGATTTTGATGAAACGACCTTTTCTCATGACGGCATGTCCGTCACGTTTCGGCAGGAGGGGTCGGACTATCTTGCCGACGTGACCGAGAAGGACGGCCAAAGCCAGCAATACAGGGTTCATTCCGTCGCGGGGATTGAGCCGTTGCAGCAATATCTGTTTGAAACCGAGCCCGGCCGATTGCAGAGCTTTGATGTGGTCTGGGACACGCAGGCCGAGCGCTGGTACCACCTGTATCCCGATCAGGACTTGCCGCCAGACGATGGGTTGCACTGGACCGGCCCCTACAAGAATTGGAACGGCCGCTGCGCGGAGTGCCACGCGACAGGGTTCGAAAAAAACTTTCAGCCGCAGACCCAGTCCTTTGCTTCCGAGCAGGTTGAGATCGGCGTGGGCTGTGAGGCCTGCCATGGCCCCGGCTCGGCCCATCTGGATTGGACAAAAGGTCAGCCCGCGCCTGCCGGGCTGAACGAGTTTGGCTTCCCTGCCATCTGGGGTACGGGCGACACCGAGGTCGAGATTCAGCAATGCGCCGGCTGTCATTCCCGCCGCGAAGCGCTGGAGGACGGAAACCCGCTGCCTGGCACGCCATTTCACGATGCCTACAATCTGGCGCTTCTGCGTCCGGGTCTGTACCAGCCCGACGGCCAGATACTGGACGAGGTCTATGTCTATGGATCGTTTCTGCAGTCCAAAATGTATGCACAAGGCGTCGGCTGCCTGAATTGCCATGAGGCGCACAGCGCAACTTTAAAGGCCAAGGGCAATGCGGTCTGTACGCAGTGCCATTCTCCGGCCGGCAATCCCGATTTTCCATCACTGCGAAAGGCGCAATACGACGATCCCTCACACCACCACCACCCGGAGGGAGGCGAGGGGGCGCAGTGCAAAAGCTGCCACATGATCGAACGCCTCTATATGGGCGTGGATGGTCGGCGCGATCACAGTTTCCGTGTGCCGCGCCCCGATCTGGGCTTGGGAGAGGATGCCTGCACTGATTGCCACACGGATCAGGATCAGCCGTGGGCCGCCGCCGCCATCAATGACTGGTTCCCGGAATCGGATCACCGTACGCCCCATTTCGGTACGGCATTCGCCCCCGCATTCGCCGGAGAGGTCGAGGACCCGGCCGCGTTGCTAGCAGTTGCTCAGGACGGTGCGCAACCCGGCATCGTGCGGGCGACGGCCGCCTATCTGCTGCAACCCTTCGCGACCCCCGAAATGGCCGAGCAAACAGCAGCGATGCTGACCGATGAAGACCCGTTGGTCCGCGCCAACGCGGCAGTGTTGCAGCGGGCGGCAGGGCTGGACAACAGGGTGGCCCGGCTGTCGCCGCTGTTGTCCGACCCAGTGCGAAGCGTACGCCTTGCCGCTGCCAAAGAGTTCCTGCCCATTCCCGCCGCGGCTTTGACGCCCCTGCAGCGCAACAACGCGCGTGAGAACATGGCGGATTGGCAGCGCTCCTTGTCAAACCGTCTGGATTTCCCGGAAACTCATCTGGTCCTTGGGGGGATGGCGCTTACGCTGAGAAACCCTGTCGCCGCCGAACAGGCCTTTCGTCAGGTGGTATCGATGGATCCCCAGCGCGAAGATGCTTGGCCAATGCTGATCCAACTGGCCCAAATCAACCGCGGCACGGATGCAGCCCGCCAGGTATTGGAGGAGGGTCTTCGGACTCTGCCGGACAGCCCAGCACTTCAGGATTTTGCGCGGCAGCTAGGCCGGTAGGCCGGCATCGAAGCGACGCAGTTGCGCCATTTTGCAGTCCCATTTACGGGTCAACATCCATGGTCAAGGCATTGACCAGTTCAGGATGTGGTAATCCATGTTGTATTTGAAACGCCCGTCGACCAAGCTCGACCAACCTGTGGCCACGCGCCGGGTCTCGCTGGATCAGCGGATCGACGAGTTGCGCAACAAGCCGGCCACGTATCTCAACCATGGCGAGGCGTTGCTGCTGCAGGGGATGGCGGCGGCGTCGTTGCGGCCGCAGCGGATTGTAGCCGACAAGATCGCGTTGGACGACGACTGATCAGCCCCGAAAACCGGTTGCCACCACGAATTTTTCCGAACTGTCCGACCGTGAAGCTGGCGGTTTGACGTTTGCCACTTTGTCGAACTTCTGCTTCAGCAGTTTCTGCAGATCACCCTCGGCGCCACCGGCCAGGACTTTTGCGACAAAGGTTCCTCCGACCTCCAGCACGTCAAAGGCGAAATAGGCGGCGGTTTCGCACAGCGCCATGATCCGCAGGTGGTCGGTCTGCTTGTGCCCGGAGGACGCGGCGGCCATGTCCGACATGACAACATCAGCCTTGCCGCCCAACCACTGTTTTACCTTCTCGTCGGCATCGTCTTCCATGAAGTCCAGAACGTGGGTTTCGGCACCCGCCACGGGCTCGACCTCTTGGAGGTCGACACCCAGAACCGTCCCGATCCGCTTGCCCGATTTCTCGCCCAGCGCATTCACGCGTTTGACCGCGACCTGGCACCAGCCACCGGGTGCGCAACCAAGGTCGACCACGCGTGCGCCCGGAACCAAAAAGCGGAACTTGTCGTCCAACTCCAGAATCTTGTAGGCCGCGCGACCCCGATACCCCTCGGCCTGCGCTCGCTTGACATACGGGTCATTCAGCTGCCGCTCGAGCCAGCGGGTCGAGCTGAGCTTGCGTCCGCGCGCGGTCTTGACCTTGACCTTCAGGTCACGCTGCCCGCGTCCCGAAGTGTTTTTGCCGCTGGGTTTCTTGGCCATTGAAAAGGTCTCCTGAAGACTGCGAGGCCTTTACCCGCTTGTTCATGTGGCATCAAGCCGATGATATCGACCGCTCCATCAATAGCAGATCGGGCCAGGGCGTAGAAATACCAAATGCCACCCATCCAAGACCGTTCAAGAGCTTCCCGCCGAGGGTGCCAGATGTCGGCGGTGGGCTCGAAAAACTGTGCAACAGTTCTAGCGCCTCTGCCGAGTCGACCGCTGGCACGGCGATCCCAATGCCGCCAATCGCCAAAGCATAGTGCGGAACGGTGTTGGCGATGTGAAAACCCGGGCTGAACACCTTGAACCCGGCAGCCTCAAGCGCACAGATCGTTGTTGCAGCCGTCGAAACCCGGTAGGCGATCGCTATGGTCGCAAGCGGCATGCAGCGCAGAGCTTTCTCAAAACGGCCCGTCTTCCAGGACGCCATCGGCGCTCATCTGTGCATAAAGCAAACCCTCGCGCAGCCCGCGGTCCGCCACCGAGAGGCGGTCGGTCGGCCAGCAGCGCAACAGCGCCTGCAAGATGGCAGATCCGGACATGATCAGGGCCTGCCGGTCCTCGCCGATGCGTGGATCGCGACGGCGGCCTTGAGGGCCAAGCTCCAGATAGCCGCGAATGACCTTGTCGATCTGATCGCTGGTCATGCGCAGGCCGTCCACCTTGGTCCGGTCATAGCGTTTCAAGCCCAGATGAGAGGCAGCAACGGTTGTGACGGTGCCGCTGGTGCCAACGATCTGAAACCCCTCACGGGCCTGTTCGTCCTTATACGGCGCAAAATCGGCGAGGTTTTCTTCAAAAAACCAACTCATCAGGGCAAAGCGGGCAGCATCGTCTTCGACATCGTGGAACTGATCGCGCAGTGTGGCGACGCCCAGTGGAACGCTGATCCAGTCCACCACCTTGGCGGCGGGAAAGGGACTGTCGACGGTGTGAAACCCGTTATGCAGCCGCATGATCGCCGTTGAACGGTCGCGTCGCGGAACCGAGGACAGGTCAATCCAGACCAGCTCGGTCGAGCCGCCGCCGATATCGACGACCAACAACTGCTCGGTCTTGGTGCTGACCAGCGGAGCACAGGAAATGACCGCCAGACGGGCTTCTTCCTCGGGTTGGATGATTTCAAGGTTCAGGCCAGTCTCACGCTTCACCTGACGTATGAAGTCGCGTGAGTTTCGGGCGCGGCGGCAGGCCTCGGTCGCCACCAGCCGCATGCGCTTGACCTTGTTGCGCTTCAGCTTCTGCTGACAAATGCGCAAGGCTTGAATGGTTCGCGCCATGGAGGACCGCGACAGCCGTCCGGTCCTTTCAAGCCCCGAGCCCAGTTGCACGGACTTCGAGAAGCTGTCCACCACATGAAACCCGCTGCCCTTGGGCTGGGCGATCAACATGCGGCAGCTATTTGTTCCCAGATCCAGCGCAGCGTACAGGGCGTCTGGATCGGGTCTTGCCGGCGCGGGGCTTTCGACCACCTTCGGGAACGCGCCCGCACCTTTGGGACGCTTGGGCGCCATCGTCACGCCCTCCGATTTTCGAGTTACCCCGACCTTAGGTCGCGGGCGCGCGTCGTGCAAGACGCTCATTAAAGTCATGAGGATTTTGATGGACCCCGACACTGGAGAAACCGGTGCAGGGCCTGTATCCCGAACTGCAAAACGTCGCTGTAAAAGCCCCGGGTGTCGAAATCCGACCGACCCGGCCCCACATAGCCGTTTAGAACCGGATCATCTGGTTAGGAGGAATCAAGATCAATGCCTGACGTCACCATCGTTTACTGGCGCGACATCCCCGCTCAGGTCATCGTGGGCAAGGGCCGCCGTGGCGCAAAACGACAGTTGGATGTGCGGTTCGAGCAAGCCATCGATCGCGCAGCCATGAAGGTGAACGCCAAGGACAGTGATGCCTATCTGGCCGAGTGGCGCAAAGCCGAGCCGTTCGAGGTTGAGGGTGACCCGACCGAGATCGCCGAGGCTGAAGCGCTACGCCTGGAAACGGAATACGATCAGGACCGCATCAAGGCCCTGATCGCAAATGACGGTTGGGCATGAGCCCCAGATCTTTATGGGAGGCCGCAATGGCTTTGCTGAACTTCAAGAAACGTGATGCGGCCGACAAGGCCCCGGTGAACCCGACCGTCGAAGCCTTTTTGAAGGGTTATTCGATCGAAGTCATGCCGCGCACAGCCGAGAAGGTCGAGGATTTCCGCGACCTGCTGCCCGAAGGCACGCGCGTGTACATCGCCCATATCGAGGGCACACCCATCGAGGACATGGTCAAGACCGCCAAGCGGATCGCGGCCGAGGGATATCCTGTCATGCCGCATTTTCCGGCCCGCATCATCAAGGACGCGGCGACGTTGGAAAACTGGATCGCCATGTATCAGGGCGAGGCCGGCGTCGAGCAGGCGTTGCTGCTGGCAGGCGGCGTGGACAAGCCGCATGGCGACTTCGACAGCTCGATGCAGTTGCTGGAAACGGGGCTGCTCGACAAGGCGGGCTTCAAGCGCCTGCACGTCGCGGGTCACCCCGAGGGCAACAAGGACATTGACCCGGACGGTTCGACCAAAAACGTGGACGAGGCGTTGCGCTGGAAGCAGAAATTCAGCGAAACCACTGACGCTGAAATGGCGCTGGCCACCCAGTTTGCCTTTGACGCCAAGCCGATCATCGCTTGGGCCGACGGCCTGAAGGCGGCCGGGATCGAACTGCCGATCCACATCGGCATCGCCGGTCCGGCCAAGCTGCAGACCCTGATCAAATTCGCGATCGCCTGCGGTGTGGGCCCGTCGCTGAAGGTGCTGCAGAAGCGCGCCATGGACGTGTCCAAGCTGCTGCTGCCCTACGAGCCGACCGACGTGATCACCGCGCTGGCCGAGCACAAGGCGGCCAACCCCGACTTCAACATCACCAACGTGCACTTCTTCCCGCTTGGCGGCATCAAGACCAATGCCAACTGGGCCATCGAAAACGGCGGCGCCTCGGCGAAGCCTGCAAACTCCTAAGGACCCGACATGACCCGTACAGTCGTAGAATCAAAGACGAAAACCGCGATCATCGGCTTCGATCAGCCGTTCTGCGTGATCGGCGAGCGGATCAATCCGACCGGCCGCAAGAAGCTGGCCGCCGAGCTGGAAGCGGGCGATTTTTCGACCGTCGAGCAGGACGCGCTGGCACAGGTCGCGGCCGGGGCGACCGTGCTCGATATCAACGCGGGTGTGGTCTACAACTCGAACCCCAACCCCAATGAGACTGAACCGCCGCTGATGCGACAGATCGTCCAGCTGGTGCAGGGTCTGGTCGACGTGCCGCTGTGCATCGACAGCTCGGTTCCGGGTGCGTTGGAGGCCGGGCTGGAGGCCGCCGAAGGCCGTCCGCTGCTGAACTCGGTCACCGGTGAGGAGGACCGCCTGGAACTGGTTCTGCCGCTGGTCAAGAAATACAACGTGCCGGTCGTGGCGATCTCGAACGACGACACGGGCATTTCCGAAGACCCCGACGTGCGCTTTGAAGTTGCCAAGAAGATCGTTCAGCGCGCAGCTGACTACGGCATTCCGGCCCACGACATCGTTGTGGACCCGTTGGTAATGCCGATCGGCGCGATGGCTACTGCCGGCCAGCAGGTCTTTGCCCTGGTACGCCGCCTGCGCGAGGAGCTGGGCGTGAACACCACCTGCGGTGCGTCCAACATCTCGTTCGGTCTGCCGAACCGTCACGGCATCAACAACGCCTTCCTGCCGATGGCGATGGGCGCGGGCATGACGTCAGCCATCATGAACCCGGTGGCGCTGCCGGTGACGCAGAAGAAGATTGCCGAGAAAAAGGCCGAGGTTGCGGCGGCGGGCATCATCCTGCCCGACGGCATGGACGACGAAACCTTCGTTCAGATGTTCGGTCTGGGTTCGACCAAGCCGCGCGCCGGCAAGGAAATGGAGGCCATCCGCGCCGCCAACCTGCTGACCAACAATGACCCGCATGGCGGCGAGTGGATCAAGTTCAACAAACCGGCCGATGCTGCAGGCGCCGAAGGCGAGAGTGCACGCGGCCGCCGGGGCGGTGCTCGACGTCGCCGGGCCTGAGCAGGCTGCTTTGTCAACGGGCCGGGCAATCTGCCCGGCCTTTTTGTTTGCCGCGCTGGTCGAAGCATCTTGAATTCGGCGAAGGACGGGTGATATTCAGCACCGAGCGGCGGGTATGATGTAATGGTAGCCTGTCAGCTTCCCAAGCTGAACGTGCGGGTTCGATTCCCGCTACCCGCTCCAAAACACTTTGATATTGGCCCGCTTGAAGCTCAAAAGCTGAGGTGGACTGGGGCCATTTCGCGCCAAAATCCCGCCACAAAAAAGCCTAAATGAACGAATTCTCGCGTTATACGGGAAATCCTTTTCGTTTGTGGGGAGGTTTGCCAGATGCGGGCTCGCTACGATTTGAACTGACGGGGGAACCCTCGTTCCTGTGCGAAATTCGCACATTAATGAGTACAAACTGGAGTTCAAATCATGTCGAAGGCAATTCGTAGTCTTTTTATTCGTCTGCGCCGTGACGAGCGTGGCGCCACTCTTGTCGAATACGGTATCGCACTGTTCATCGCGATCGCTGTTGGCGGGACCCTGCTGACCGGTCTGGGCGGCACAACCAACACCAACTTCAATGACGCCAACACGGCTGCAACACGGCCGTAATCCTGCTGTTTTGGCCTGAAAAGCAACTGGTTTTCCGCCGCGAAGACGGCGGGAAGCCAGAACCAGCCCAGTCTCGGCATTCGGCGTCCCGCGTGACGCAGTTTGGGCCTAGAACTGGCTCCACGTTTTCAGAATGACCGGCCCGGCTATTTGGAGGGACCTATGCGATTGAAATCCTTGATGATGACTATTCTTGGCGTGGGTCTGGCGGGTGGCGCCGTGATGATTGCGCAGGAGCAGCTGAGACGCAGCCAGGCCGCCGCTGATCCGACGATCGTTCGCGTGGTCGCCGCAGCAGAAGAGATCCCGTTCGGATCTCCGATTGAAGGTCACAAGTTGACCGCCATCGACTGGCCGGCGGATTCCGTGCCGGCAGGGGTATTTACAAGTTTCGAAGATGTTCTGCCCACAGCAGGTGCCGATCCGCGGCGCGCCAAGCGCGCGTTGGCGCAGGGTGAAATCCTGTTGGCGTCAAAGGTTTCTGACTTCGGTGAGAAGGTCACCATCGTTCAGACCTTGGGCGAGAACAATCGTGCAATGGCCATCAATGTGGATGCGCAGACCGGTGTTGGCGGGTTCGTCACACCAGGTGACTTTGTTGATATCGTGCTGACGCAGGGCAAGAACGAGTCGCTGCGGGCGGTAACGATCCTGCAAAATATCCGTGTCATTGGTGTTGATCAGACGGCTGATGAAGATGTCGACCAGCCCGGGATTGCCCGAACGGTGACTGTCGAAGTCACTCCGGACCAGGGACAGCGGTTGGCATTGGCTCAGAAGGCCGGGCAACTCAGCCTGTCGCTTCGGTCGCTGCAAACCCAGGAAGACAAGCCATTGGAGGCCATCCGCCTCAGCGACATTCTGCTTGAAAAGTCGCCGGTTGCCGAGGGCGCGCCCAAGCCGATCGTGAAGGTGCGTCGGGGCACCACGGACGTCCAGGAAGTTCCTGTTGCCGGCAACCCCTCGAATGCAACCGTGTCCAACTGATCGCTCTCGAGGTCTGTTCATGCCCACGCTGCGCAACATAAAGGACGACGAACAGGGGACCATTCTGGTTTTCGTCGGAATTTGCATGACCGTGATCGTTGGCATGGCGGCGCTGACCTTTGATCTTGGGCGACTGGCTTCTACGCAGACCGACCTGCAGGCTTATACCGATCACGTGGCTCTGGCCGCCGCCGGAGAACTGGATGGCGGTAGTGATGCGATCACACGCGCCACGGCCGCTGCAGCCGGAATGATCGAAGACTCCCAGTTCTTTGCCGAGGGCAGCCAAGATCTGGGGACGGCCGCAGATTATTCGCTGCGGTTTCTGTCGGGACTGCCCGATCCTGCCGCCGATCCGGATGACAATGATCCAGTCGATGGGTTTGTGACGACCGATCCCGCTCTGGCCGTTCTGGTTGAGGTGACCGCGACCCCTAGAACCGTTTTCCTTCCGTTCGGTCGGGCGCTCGCTGACTTGTTGGGCGTCACGCGTCCGGATGAGGATGTCGAGGCTGTCGCGATTGCGGGTTACACCCAATATGCCTGTGATGTGACGCCGTTGATGTTCTGCATCCCTCCCGGCTGGACGGCGAATGCAAACAAAGGGTCAACCATCAAGTTGCGCACTGGAGGTAACGGTGCCGCTTGGGGGCCGGGGAATTTTGGTTTCCTCGACCCGACGGACATCGGCATAAACCCCAACGGTCCTTGCGCGGGGCAGACCGGATCAAAACTCTATATCTGCCTGATCGCGGCGCATGGAAACCTGACGCAATGCGTGTCTCAGCGCGGGGTCGATACCGAACCCGGTCAGCGCAATGGCATTGGCAGCGCAATCTACAATTCACGGTTCGATATTTTCCACTCGACGATGAGCAACCTCAAGAATGATGAAGATTATGCGCCCGGACCGCAGGTCATCGCGGGCTGGGAAAACTCTGGCGGAAGCTGTCTGAAGAACAATCCCGAGGTTTCGACCGACTCGATGCCGTTTCCGCCCGACGATTGCTTTGCCGCCGGCACCTGCGCGCATGGCGGCCGTTTTGGAAACGGTGTCTGGACCTCCGGCAAAGCGGCTTATTTGGACATGAACTATGGCGACGGTCCGGCCAATGATCTGACGCCGCACCCGCTGGGTAACCCGACGGGTAATACGCGATACGAAATGTATCTCGACGAGATCGCCAGGGCTGGTACGGGTGATGTGCTGTTCGGGCGCAGCGAGTCCGGCCGCCCGCAATGCGCGAGCACAACGCTGGACGACCCTGACCGCCGCACATTTATCGCAGCCGCCATAAACTGCGGTGCCAATCCGGTCGCGGGACGCGCGGAGAACGTTCCGGTGCAGGAGTTTGTAAAGGTTTTCCTGATCCAGCCGCTCGAAGAATCCTCGGGGACTGATTTTGACATCTATGTCGAGGTGGTCGAGCAGGTCGGCGGTGGAGTAGGTGGCAGCAGCGATGATGGCATTTTTCGCGATGTCGTGAGGTTGTATCGATGACTCGGCTCGTTCGACATATCCGACGGTTGCGGTCGTGCGAGGCCGGCGCCCCGATGGTCGAGTTCGGGATCGTACTTCCGTTGATCCTGCTGTTCTTTGCCGTGATCATCGAAGGTGGGCGTATCACTTGGATTCATCAGGCAACGTCGGCCGGTGTGCGTGACGCCTCGCGTATGATCGCGCGGATCGCGCCGTTGGACTTGTGCGCAGCGGGCGGAGTCGGCAGCTATGACGCTCTGGCCACGGACATCGTCCAGAACCAGTTGGGCGGTTCGTCGATCATGCCGCATGGCACAACCGTCATCGACGTCACGCCGCGCTGTATCTCGCGGGCTGGCGTGTACCGGATCAATCCGACTTCGGTGGTCGAGGTCACGGCTCAGATCCGGATCGAGTACCTGTTTGGAAATGTTTTCAGCCTTTTCGGGGCAGCGCTGGGGCCTCTCGACACCGAGATCTCGGACCAGAGCCGGGTGTTTGGGGTATGACGGGTAATCTGCATATGCTGCGCGCTTTCTGGCGCCGTGAACATGGATCGGCACTGGTCGAGCTGGGCATGGTCGTTCCGTTGTTCCTGGTGCTCGTGTTTGGAATTCTCGAGTACGGACGGCTCTACTGGTCCACGACGATGGCGCAGAAAGCGATGCAAAAAGCCTCACGGCTTGCCACGGTCGGGCCGCCCCTGTGTGGCGCGATGCCGGCCACGCACACGCTGGCCGGTGGCGCCCCCGCAACAACCAAGTTCGGCGCGCTGTGCCGCAGTGGCAGCATCTGCGCCACTCCGAACCTGCCGGCGCCGTGTCAGCTTGACGCATCAACCGCCTATGGCAGCCGGATCTGGGACGAGATCGAAATGCTGCTGCCGCCCGGAGCCACCGCGGCAAATGTGCAAATCACCTATTCGCACGATCCTCGTCTTGGTTTTCTTGGTGGACCCTATACGCCGGTAGTTACAGCCGAACTGGTAAACCTGGACTACGATTTCGCGCTGCCAATTGGGCCGCTGGTCGCCCTTGCTGCTGGCAACCCTGCCATATCCGCCAGCAGCCCCAACACCATTTCAATCCCAACGATGAGCACATCCGTCCCGGCCGAGGATCTTGCCATCGGTGCCGTTGAGTAAGGAGAAGAGTCATGAGTGCCAAGCAGATTTCAGTGCTGTTGATTTCACCGGACGAAGAGATTTTCGCGGCAATCGAAACCTCGTTGGAGGGGCTGAGCAATTGCCGTTTTACGGGCCGCAAGGACACTGTCGCGCGGGTCAACGGGACGGCTGTTGCATTGTCAGCGCGTCATGACGTGGTTCTGTTCGATGTGGATGACAGTTCGCCAGAGCTGCTGCAGACCGCACAGCAGATTTGTGATGCGCGCATGCCCAATGCGATCATTATCGCCTTGGCGTCCGAAGATCTGCCGCTTGAGAAGGCCCGACAGCTCAAAAAGCTTGGAGTTGATGACGTGCTGCCGCGCAATGCAATCCATGAGGAAATCATTCCGCAGGTGGATGCGATCCGTGCCCGGCGGCAGGCGCAGCTTCCCGCCGTTTGGGGTGGGCAAGCCACACTTGGCAAGTTGATCGCGGTTGGCAAATCTCGTGGTGGCGTCGGATCGTCCTTGGTTGCCGCCAATATGGCGAACGAGCTTCAATCCAAGGCCGGATTCCTGAAAAAGACGGCGTCGAACTCGGTTGCGCTGGTGGATCTGGACTTTCAGTTCGGCTCGATTGCGGCCTTGATGGATGTCGCCGAAAGCGACGCGATGTGGCGTATGGCCATGGAAGGCAGCATTCCCGACAGTGCCTTTTTGGAGCAGGCGATGGTCAAGTCGCCCTGCGGGGTCGATATCCTGGCGGCTCCGTCGCGCTATGGTCCGTTGACTGCGATCAAAGAAGAGCAGATATCGGCCATTCTGGATTCCCTGAAACGTACCCATGACTACGTCGTGGTAGATTTGCCGCGGGCGCTGGTGGAATGGATTACGCCCGTCCTGACGCAAGCGGACCGCCTATATTTGGTGACGGACGTTGCTGTTCCGTCTGTTCGCTCGGCCCGCAAGCTGATGGATTTCTACCAAGCGGAAAATCCAGCACTGGAAATTCAACTGGTCGCCAACCTTGAAAAGAAACCCATCATTCCGGCGGCGCACCACAGAGCGGCGGCAAAACTCCTTGAAAAGGACTTTGCATTTTGGGTGCCGCGCGACGAGCGCACAGTACGCGAGTCAGTCGATCGGGGCGTGCCGTTGGAAGATGTTTCATCCCGCGCACCCATGACACGCGCAATCCGAAAGCTGGCACACGAGACATGCCTGTCATTGCCGCCCCGGGTCGGCCAGCACTGAGGCAGAGTGTTTCGGAATAGTTAAATATTTGCAGAAGGTTAAGTAGATGTTTCGAGAATTCGACCGACCAGGCCAGGAAAAACCGGACGCTTCGAAAGTCGTGCCGTTGGACACCAAGCAGTTTGCTCAAATCGGCAAGCCGGTTCATGGCTCCGGCGATGACCTCGTATTGATGCATGACATCCAGAACGATCGGATAGATCTCAAGGCACGACTGCATAACTCGTTGCTGGACAAGCTTAACCTCGCCGTTATCGAAAAGGTCGAGGAAGAAACACTGCGGGGTGAAATTGGGCGACATGTCACCGAACTGCTGCGCGCCGAAGGCCGGGCGATGCGCAGCGAGGAGGTCAAGCAGCTTGTCGAAGAGCTGATGCACGAGGTGCTTGGCCTGGGGCCGCTGGAGCCGTTGTTGGCTGACCCCACGATCAACGATATCCTCGTGAACGGCCACACGCAGATTTTTGTCGAGCGCTCCGGCATCCTCGAAAAGACATCGGCACGTTTCCGGGACGAACGTCATCTGCTGCGGATCATCGACAAGATCGTCAGCCGGATTGGTCGCCGTATTGATGAACGGCAACCGTGGGTGGATGCGCGGTTGGAAGATGGCAGCCGCGTCAACGCGATCATTCGGCCCTGCGCACTGGACGGGCCGGCGCTTTCCATTCGAAAATTCTCGCGGGTTCCGCTGACGATGGAACGCCTGATCAAGAACGAGGCCTTGAACGAAAGCGCAGCCAAGCTGCTGCGGGGATTGGTTGAAGCCAAGATGAACGTGCTGATCTCGGGCGGAACCGGATCGGGCAAGACCACGATGCTGAATGCATTGTCGTCGTATATCAGCCCTCGGGAGCGGATCGTCACGATTGAAGACGCGGCAGAACTTCAGCTTCAGCAGGAACATGTCTTGCGCATGGAAACTCGGCCTGCTGGACTCGACGGTACTGGCGCCGTTGTCCAACGAGACCTTGTGCGAAACGCACTGCGGATGCGTCCGGATCGGATCATCATCGGCGAGGTGCGCGGCTCCGAAGCATTCGACATGTTGCAGGCAATGAATACCGGCCATGACGGGTCGATGACGACGGTACACGCCAACAGCCCACGCGATGCGCTTTCCCGGGTCGAGCAGATGGTGCAGATGGGCGGGCTGGAGCTGCCGCATGCAGCAATCCGCGCGACCATCGCTTCGGCAATTCACTTTGTTCTGCAATTGAACCGCCTGTCTGATGGTACCCGCCGTGTCACCTCGATTGCCGAGATCACCGGCATGGAGGGCGATATCGTGACCATGCAGGACATCTTCGTCTTCAAACGTGAAGGCAAAGACGAGGCCGGCAACATCCTCGGGCGCTTCATGCCGACCGGTATCCGACCGAAATCCAGCGATGCGCTGGCGGCGGCGGGTGTCGACCTTTCATCGATCAAGTTCAACTGAGGGACCCGGCCATGTTGGAAGATCTCAGATCCTTCTTTTCGACGCACAGCATAGACTCGTTGATCGGACCAGAGATGGAAGTGGGCGGTTACGATGTCCGGTTTGTTCTGTCACTCTTAATATTTCTCGGCGCCCTGATTGCCTTCGAAGGGGTCCGTCAGCTTTTGAAGCGCGGAGAAAACCGGGAAGAGGCGATAAACCGGCGCATCCAGATGCTGAACCAGGGAAAGACTGGCGAGGACGTTCTGGAATTGCTCAAACCGCGGGAGAGCAAACCTCTCATGAAGTCGTTTCCGCTGGTCGGCGACTTGCCGGGTGCCCTTGCGGCATCGGGCCTGCACATGGTGCCGGAAATGTTCCTGTTGGGATGTGGCGGTGCTTTTCTGGTTTCGGCGACAGGAGGCTCATTGGTGGCCAACCCACTGACGGTCATACCTGTAAGCGCCGTGTGCTTCCTGTTGGCCCCGTTGGTCTACCTTGGCGCCAACCTCAGACGGCGCAAGGCTGCGCTGATCAAGCAGTTGCCGGATGCGTTGGACCTGATGTCGCGTGGGTTGAAGGTCGGACATCCGTTGAACACGACCTTGCAGAGCGTGGCAAACGAAATGCCCGATCCGATCGGAACTGAATTCGGTCTGGTCGTGGACCAAGTCGCTTACGGAGAAGAGTTAACGACCGCCATTCGCAACATGGCAGACCGAGTAGATGAAGAGGATATCCAGTACCTCTCGGTCGCGCTGACGATGCAGCACGGCACTGGCGGCGATCTGGCCGGCATTCTGCGGACATTGGCGCGCGTCATCCGTGCCCGAATGTCCTTGCGGCGCAAGATCAAGGCCATTTCTGCCGAGGGTCGGATGACCGCCTATATCCTGTCGTTCATTCCTGTCGGGATTGCCCTCGTGATGACGGTCATGACGCCGGACTATTACGGAAGCGTGGTGCAATACCCGATTTTCTGGCCCGTCATGAGCGTCATTTCTGCGGCCATCGTTCTGAATGCCATCGTTTTGTTCAAGCTTGTCAATTTCCGGATCTGAGGGAGGGTTGTCGAAATGGAAATCGTGAACTCGGTACTCGACACTGGTCTTTTTTCCCAACTCATGATCTTGGGCTTTGTTGCCGCCGGCGCGATCGTTGCGTTCTTTGGGATATCATCGTCGCTCGGCGATCGGTCTACAGCGGCCGAACGGATGCTTCCCAAACGAACAAGGGGCCAGAGCCTTGCACGTCTTGTGCCGGAAAAGGTGGAGGGCGATACACCGACCGGGCTGAGCGCCGCACTTATACCCAGTGATGCAAGTGTCAGGTTCGAAGTTGGCCAAGTGCTTGCGCGCTCGGGGTTTCGCGGCCGGAATGCAATCGCCAATTTCTATCTGATCCGTTTGGGCTTGGCGACGTTTCTGCCGCTTGTCTTTCTCGTCCTCATGTCGTGGCAGCCTTCGTCCAATATCGGCGCCACGATCAACGATTATGTGTCTGGCCTGAATTCATTTCAGATATTGCGGAACCTTGGCATCCTCTGCGGCATCGGGTTCTTCATCCCCCAACTTTGGATGAGCGCCCGGATCAAGGAGCGTAAACGTCGGATGGAAAACGCGTTCCCGAACATGCTGGACTTGCTCCAGATTGGGATCGAGGCGGGAATGGGCTTTGACCAGGCGCTTCTCAAAGTTGCAGTGGAAATGCAGACTGTATCGCCCGAAATGTCCGAGGAAATTCTAATTGCCCTGAGCGAGATTCAGGCCGGGCGCGACCGTGAAGTCGCGTTGATGAGAATGGCGCGCCGGACGGGCATCGACGAAATGAGTTCGTTCGTGAGCGTCGTCCTCCAGTCGTCCCGGTTCGGTGTCCCGTTGTCGGCTGCCTTGACTACGTATTCCGAAGAAATGCGCGAACTGAGAGAGCTTCGCGCGCAGGAAAAAGCCAACAAGTTGCCGGTGCAGATGTCCGCCGTCATGGCGAGCCTGATGTTGCCCTCGATCGCTGGGCTGATCCTTGCACCGATCATCATTCGATACGTCGAAACCTTCGTGAAATGACGCTGTTTTTGTAGGTGCGGCGCTCCCGGGTCTGCACGAGGTCAACTGTGCGTCCCCGACTTGGGTTGCGCTCTTTCAGGCGCCGTAAAGCAGCATCGACCAGCCGGCCAGGATCAGGCCTGAAAGGCCTATGGCAATCCCGAGGGGAAACTCGCGTCCGCTGAGCGTTGCTGCAAGCTTTCCTGTCGGTTGTCGGACGAACAGGCGCAGCAGGGTCAAGCTGGTCAGTCCAAACGCCATCGCGGCAGATAACAGCAGCATGTATGTCGAAAGGGCTTGGGTCGGTATCGCCAGAAAAACCACCGGTAGCATTTTGGCATCTCCGCCCCCAAGCCAACCGGCGGCGAAAAGGGCAAAACAGATCCCAAAGCAAAGCCCGGCGGCGATCAATCGCAATCCAACTTCATGCAAGCCGAGGGCAGGGGACCCGACCAGAAACAGGGTAACCCCTATCAGGCAATACAGGTTCGGTATCCGGTATTCGGTTAGGTCCGTCCACGCCACCGCCACAAACAGCGGCACCATCAACCACAGAGGTACCCAGATATGCCAAGGCAGATCGATCATCATGCGCGTGCCTGATTGTGTCTGCCGTGCAAGGCTTCGCGTTCTTCGATCGAAACCAGCCGTCTGGCCAACATGTGGAAGTTCTCCATTCCTGTCTTGCCGTAGATATGCTTGAGATGCGTTCTCACAGTCGCGGGACCAATCTCGAGCTCGGATCCAATGGACTGTTGCGACAGTCCCCGGGAAATCAGAACGCAGACCCGCCATTCGGCCCGTGTCAGGCCCGCTGGGTTTTCGAGGCTCATCAGCGGCGCGTCATTCACCGCCCTTTGGATGGTCGTTACGGATTGGCGGGAAATTGCTTCGGTAATCAGACCGGCGCGTCTGTTGCGGTAGATTTCGGAAATTTCGGGTGCAACTGTCTCTATCGCTTCGCGCCAGCCGGGTTCGAGACCTTTGGCGAAATGCAGCTCCAGAAAATCGATTTCGCAGCCTTGGTTGTCGAGACAGACGAACAGGATATCGTGCAGCTTGCGGTGCGAGATCCAGTCCAGAACAACGGCAGAAAGCTCGTTTACGGGTTTCCCATGATCCTTGAGGCTGAAGACGACGCCTTTCTTTGGCTTGCTCGCAAACGGACCAATCACGTCATTCGTGAAGGAAAGGAAAAGCGGCCGACTTATTGTCTGGTCACGGGTATCTGCGCGCGCAGCTATTCGGCTGCCAACTTTATTGAGCCAGACACGGCTGAGGGTACCGCAATCGGCTCCAAACGCGTTGACAACTTCGGTCAACGCAGCGTCCAGAACCACTCCGCCCTGGCTCCATTGAATGAAATTGATCAATGCGCGTGTGTGTTGCGTGTTCGGTAGCCACGCACCTGCACGGCCCATCCCCCTGTCCATATAGCACCAACTGGTAAACGTCTTACTCACTAAAGCGAGCCGGTTCAGCGGCTTCTGCAGATTTGAATTACTCTGCCCAATACATTCATATTTTACGATTTTTACGCAAAAATCACCAAGAATCTTATTAAGTTTCCGGATGTGGAGAAAAACACACGTAAAACGCAGACAATTCGGCCCAAAAGGCTGCAAAGAGCAGGCGGTCAGAAACAATGGCTGTCAGCGGGTATGATTGGTCAAGGGCGACACGCTCTGGTGTGTCAGGAGGGCTTGCGGGCCTGAAAGACGTTGATGACCGCCGGGATGCCAAACCCATCTGCCGTTTGAAAACTCGAAAACTCTTGGGCCACGGCGCTCTGGATTTTTCGTTCGTCGGTCTCATCGCCTTCAAAATGCGCTATCACGCGCGCGGCCGGCCCGACCCGGGTGCATAGCTCGGCGGTGGCCTCCACCGATCCAAGGCCCGGCAGTCGGAGGCTTACTGGGTTGGCGAAGATGTCATCCAAACCTGCCGTTTCCATCATCCCGGTCACTTGATCGATATCATGAAAGGCCAGTGGCCCGGGTGCGAACCGACCGTATTTTGGCGGTTGGCCCAGATGCGCTGTGGCGGCCATGTGGGGAATCCTGAACCAGGGATTGTCCGCCAGCGGTCCCCACGCGGCAAAGGTCATCCGTCCGCTGGGGGCCAGAGCCTTGGCGATGTTGGCGAACGCCGCAACCGAATCCTGAAAGAACATCACACCGAAGCGCGATATCGCAGCGTCGAACGCGCCCACGGGGAACGGGGCGACCTGAGCGTCGACGCATTGGAAATCGACGTTTTCAACACCTGCGGACAAGGCCCTTTCCCGCGCTCGATTGAGGAACGGCTCAGAAATGTCGCCGCCAAGAACATGGCCCTGCGGTCCGACACGCTGGGCGGCCGCGATGGTGCTGGCGCCGGTCCCGCAGCCGATGTCCAGCACGCGCATTCCAGAATCCAGCTCGGCCTGTTCCAGAACGAGGTCCAGAACCGGGGCCAGCATGTGATCCAGTTTGTCCTCAAAAGTCAGCCACTTGGTGCCGGATTCGGAGTTGCCCCAGTACTCAGCCTGATCTTCGTTTGCTGTTTGCATGGGGGTCCTCCGCAGTTTTTCGGACTATGCCTTTCTGCGGCGGCGGCGGCCAGTTTTTTCCGCGTCGCCGCCGGTGTTGAAGGACGGGGCGGGCAGGGTGACGATCTTGGCCAGTTCCGGGAACGGATCAGTCTTGTGCGGGATCGCGTTGGCGGCGACGAAATGCTCTTGAAATTTCGGCTCGATCGCGGTTTCGACCTTGGTGATCTCGCGTACCACACGTTCGATCTCGCCCCGGGCGGCGATGTTGCACAGCGCGATGCGTGCGCCGGTGCCGGCGGCGTTGCCCGCGCTTTGGACCTTGTCCAGCGGCGCGTCGGGGATCATGCCCAGAACCATCGCATGTTTGGTCGAGATATGGGCGCCGAACGCCCCGGCCAGCACCACGCGATCCACCTTGTCCACGCCCATCTCATCCATCAGCAGCCGCGCCCCGGCATAGAGCGCGGATTTCGCCAGCTGGATCGCCCGGATGTCGCCTTGGGTCACGGTGATGCGCGGGCCGCCCTCGGCGCTGGCGTCATGGATCAGGTAGGAATGAGTGCGGCCCTCGGGGATGCAGCGGCTGGTGCCGGTCTGCTCGGCCGAGCCGATCAGGCCGCTGTCGTCCAGCAGGCCGGCCATGCGCAGTTCGGCCACCGCCTCGATGATGCCCGACCCGCAGATGCCGGTGATGCCGGTGGTGGCGATGTCGGCCTCGAATCCGTCTTCGTCCGACCACTTGTCCGAGCCGATCACCCGGAAACGGGGTTCTTTGGTCACCGGGTCGATCTGAATGCGCTCGATCGCGCCCGGGGCTGCGCGCTGGCCCGAACTGATCTGCGCACCTTCGAAGGCCGGTCCGGTGGGCGAGGAACAGGCCAGCACGCGGGTCGTGTTGCCCAGCAGGATCTCGGCGTTGGTGCCGACGTCCACGATCAAAACCAGGTCCTGCGACTTGCCCGGCTCTTCGCTTAGCGCCACGGCGGCGCAGTCGGCTCCCACATGGCCCGCGATGCAGGGCAGGATGTAGACCTGCGCGCGCGGGTTCATCGTGGTCAGATCCATCTCACGCGCGGGCAGCGAGACGCTTTCCGACGTGGCCAGCGCAAACGGCGCCTGGCCCAGTTCGACCGGGTCCAGGCCCAACAGCAGGTGGTGCATGACCGGGTTGCAGACGAACACGGTTTCCACGATCAGGGCCGGGTCGATCCCGGCCTCGTCGGCGATCGAGGTGACCAGATCGTTGATCGCCTCGCGTACGGCCCGGGTCATCTCCCGGTCACCGCCGGGGTTCATCATCGCGTACGAGACGCGGCTCATGAGGTCTTCGCCGAACCGGATCTGCGGGTTCATCAGGCCGGACGAGGCCTTGACCTCGCCGGTTTCCAGATCGGTCAGATGCGCGGCAATGGTGGTCGAGCCCAAATCGATGGCCAGCCCGTATAGCCCGTTTTCGTGCAGGCCGGGCCAGATTTCGACGATGCGCGCCACGCTGTCCTTGTGGCCCTTGTGCAGGGCGACCGTGACCTCCCACTTGCCTTTGCGCAGGGTCGGCTGCAGTTTGGACAAAAGCGACAGGTCGGCGGTGACGGCGTCGATCTGCCACTGCTCGCGCAGGGCGCGCTCCAGACGTTCCAGATCGCCGGTGGGCGAGTGCATATCGGGTTCTTCGACCACCACGAAATAAAGGCGCGTGGCCGGGTCCATGGTGATGGCGCGCGCGGCGGCGGCCTTGCGCACCACCTGGCGGTGCACCTGGCTTTCAGGCGGGACGTCGATCACCACGTCGCCCTGAACGGTGGCCTGGCAGCCCAGACGCCGGCCCGGTTTCAGACCGCGTTTGTCGTCATAGCGCTGCTCAACCGCGTTCCATTCGCTCAGCGCGTCTTCGCGGACCGTGACGCCGTGTTTGGGAAACTCGCCATAGCTGGGCGTGATCTGGCATTTCGAGCAGATCCCGCGCCCACCGCAGACCGAATCCAGATCGACCCCCAGTTGCCGGGCCGCCGTCAGGATCGGAGTGCCAACGGGGAAATGTCCGCGTTTGCCCGAAGGGGTAAAGACGACAAGGGGATCGGTGGTCATGACGGATGCCTTTTTGGTGTTCGCGCGTATGGCGGCAAGATATGGGTTTCGCGGCAAAGGGAAAGGCCAATCCGCGGCAGGTTTTGCGCGGCTTGCGTCGTTTTCCGCGCCATCACGGCGGTTTGTGGGCGAACAAGTTGGGGCAGGGGCTTTTCCTTTGGTCGAAACCATGCAATAGGGTCACCGCCAAACGGGGTTTTGCATGGGGTTAGCAGATGCAGATTCGTGAGGCACTCACCTTTGATGACGTTCTTTTGGTTCCGGCGGCCTCGTCGGTGCTGCCGGCAACGGCGGACACGTCCACGCGCGTGACGCGCGCGATCACCATGAACATACCGCTGCTCAGCTCGGCCATGGACACGGTGACCGAGGCGCGGATGGCCATCGCAATGGCGCAGGCCGGGGGCATCGGGGTCATCCACAAGAACCTGACCGTCGAGGAGCAATCGCGTGAGGTGCGCCGGGTCAAACGCTTCGAATCCGGCATCGTCTACAACCCCGTCACCCTGCGCGCCAATCAAACGCTGGCCGATGCCAAGGCCCTGGTTGAACGCTACAACTTCACGGGGTTCCCGGTGGTGGATGACGACGGCCGCGTCGTGGGCATCGTGACCAACCGCGACATGCGTTTTGCCACGTCGGACGACCAGCCGATCCGCGCGATGATGACCACGGATAATCTGGCGATGCTGCAGGAGCCGGCCGACCTGGAAGAGGCAAAGAGCCTGATGAAGGCTCGCCGGATTGAAAAGCTGCTGGTCGTCGACGGATCGGGCAAACTGACCGGTCTGCTGACCTTGAAGGATACGGAACAAGCGGTGCTGAACCCCACGGCCTGCAAAGACCATCTGGGTCGGCTGCGGGTTGCGGCGGCCACGTCGGTTGGCGATGCCGGCTTTGAACGATCCGAGCAATTGGTCGACTCTGGCGTCGACATCATCGTGGTCGACACGGCGCACGGCCATTCCCAAGGGGTGCTGGACGCGGTGAAGCGGATCAAGGCCCTGTCGAACGAAGTGCAGATCATCGCGGGCAACGTCGCAACGGGCGACGCAACCAAGGCCCTGATCGACGCTGGCGCCGATGCGGTCAAGGTCGGGATCGGGCCGGGCTCGATCTGCACCACGCGCATGGTGGCCGGTGTCGGCGTGCCCCAGTTGACGGCAATCATGGATTGCTCGGCTGCGGCTGGCGACGTGCCGGTCATCGCCGATGGTGGTATCAAGTTTTCGGGCGATTTCGCCAAGGCCATCGCGGCGGGGGCGTCCTGCGCCATGGTCGGCTCGATGATCGCCGGCACCGATGAAAGCCCGGGCGAGGTCATTCTGTACCAGGGCCGCTCTTTCAAATCCTACCGCGGCATGGGCAGCTTGGGCGCGATGGCGCGCGGCTCAGCCGATCGTTATTTCCAGAAGGACGCCGCGAATGACAAGCTGGTGCCCGAGGGGATCGAGGGACAGGTGCCCTACAAGGGCTCGGCCAGCGCCGTTGTTCACCAACTGGTCGGCGGTCTGCGTGCGGCCATGGGCTATACCGGCTGCGCGACCGTTGATGAAATGCGCCGCAATTGTCAGTTCGTGAAGATTACCGGAGCGGGTCTGAAGGAAAGCCACGTGCATGACGTACAAATCACACGCGAAAGCCCAAACTATCGCGTGATGTGACGGTTTCCGTCGGACTCAGGACCTCGACATGACCCCAGGCGCGCGCGTTCAGGCCGCTATCGAAATCCTAGACGATTTTCTGGGCGGAACTCCCGCCGAGAAAGCGTTGACGGGCTGGGCGCGGCGCAGCCGTTTTGCCGGATCGAAGGACAGGGCAGCGATCCGCGACCATGTCTTTGACGCGCTTCGGCATCTTCGGTCTTACGCTGCGATCGGCGGCGCAAGGACGGGGCGAGGCCTGATGTTGGGCGCTCTGCGGTCGCAGGGTCAGGACCCGGGCGATCTGTTCACCGGAGATCGTCACGCCCCAGACCACGTCACGGCGGACGAGGTCGGTCGCCTATTCGAAACGGAAGCCGAGCAGTTTGACATTCCCGAGTGGCTTTGGCCGGTTTTCGAGCGGTCGCTTGGTGAAAATGCCAGAGAGGCCGCCGCCGCGCTGCAATCGCGCGCTCCGGTTCACCTGCGGGTCAATTTGGCCCGCACGAGCTTGCAAGAGGCGGTGGACGCGCTGACGCGGGAAGGGATTTCCACTGCGCCGCACCCGGCCTGCGAGACAGCGCTTGAAGTTGTCGAAGGTGCCCGGAAGATTTCGCAATCCCAAAGCTATCGTGACGGCTTGGTCGAGTTGCAGGATGCAGCGAGCCAAGCTGTCGTTGCTGCATTGAACCTCAGGCCTGGCATGAGGGTTCTGGACTATTGTGCCGGGGGTGGCGGCAAGGCGCTGGCCATGGCCGCCACCGGCGGTGTCGAAGTCTTCGCCCATGACGCCAACCCCGGGCGCATGCGTGACCTTCCTGATCGAGCGCAACGGGCGGGAGCGCGCATTACCATCCTGTCGACAGATGACTTGGTAAAACACGGCCCGTTTGACGTGGTGCTGACTGACGCTCCCTGTTCCGGGAGCGGCTCGTGGCGGCGCGCACCTGCGGGCAAATGGGCATTGACGCCCGAGCAACTGGCCCAGTTGCCTCAGACACAATTGTCCATTCTGGACGCAGCCGCACCCCTCGTCGGTGATGGTAGTGTATTGGCCTACGCCACCTGTTCGATGCTGGATGTCGAAAACAGAGGCGTCATAGACACGTTCCTGTCGTCGCATCCGGAATGGCAATGCACGTTCAGCCGATTGTGGCAGGTTGTACACGGCACCGACGGCTTCTATTCCGCCCACTTGACGCGACGCTGATACGCTGAAAACAACTTAAAGGAGAATATTCGCCGGATTCCTTAAGCGGATATTAACCCTTTGTGCCACGATATGCCGTGGATTGATTTTGAATTGAGTTGTTGATGACCGAAGTCGCTCAATTTACGCCAAGCTTGACTGGGCGGCACTTTCCGAGCTGGTCGCGGGCCATCTCTCTGGTCGGTGTCGCGCTTTTGTTGGTCATTCTCGCACAGTTCTTTCCGATCTTACCCCAGTTGGTTTCGGGCCTGCTGGCGGTCGGAGGGTCTTTTCTGGCCGTTGGCGCGTTTGTTATGTTGCGCGGATGGTTCTCGTATCGCGTTGACAAACAGGCGCAAACCATTCTCGCGTCGTTTCTAGAAAAAGAGCCCGCCCCGGGATTCATCACGGATGCCAACGGGCGGGTGCTGATCGTGAATTCCGCAGCGCGAGACAGGTTCAACGCCTCGACAGGCGCAAGGCTGGACATGTGTTTGCAGTCCGTTTTCGCCAATCCTGCGGCGATACTGGTTCGGATGCAGTCATTGGCGCAAGTCGAAGGGCGCGCGGCAGAAGACATCGTGACAAAGGGTACGACAATTCCAGTTCTGGCGATCGACCTTGGCGATGATCTGTACCTGTGGCGGATCAAGGCCTCGGGTCGGCAACCCTGGGCGTATGCTTCGCTTCCAATCGTGACGCTCGGGCGAAACGACGTGGTCCTGAACATGAATGCAGCGGCCGAGGCGATGCTCCGAGGCAGCGAAGTGGGCGCGGCCGAGGCTCTGACGCCGGAGGTCATATCCGGTGAAACGGTTCTACGCCTGCCTGCTCAAGAAGGCTCGCGGCGGGTATTCGTGTGCGAGGTTCAAAAAACCAGTGCGGGCCGGGACATAGCGCTGGTCGCGCTTGACGACGCACCTGCAGATCGGTGGACCACGACTTTCGCCGACGTCCCGGTACCCATGATGCACCTTGCTCCGGGCGGAGAGATTCTGGATGCCAATCGATTGGCGCGCAAGCTGATCGGTGATGTTGAATTGGGTCAGACCAATATTGACACGATCCTGAGCGGATTGGGGCATCCCTTGCGGGACTGGCTGCTTCAGGTCGCCGCGTGCGACGGGCCACCACGTTCCGAATTCCTGCGGCTGGGTGGAAAGGACCGAGAGGTTTTCGTTCAACTGACCTTGACCCGCATCGTCAAGAACGGTGAGGTGCGCCTGGTTGCCGTGTTGAACGACGCGACCGAACTCAAGACGCTGGAGGCTCAGTTCGTCCAAGGGCAAAAGATGCAGGCGGTCGGGCAGCTGGCGGGCGGTGTTGCGCATGATTTCAACAATCTGCTGACCGCCATTTCCGGACATTGCGACCTGCTGCTGCTGCGCCATGATCAAAGTGATCCGAACTACGGCGATCTCGTCCAGATAAACCAGAATGCCAACCGGGCCGCTGCGTTGGTCAGCCAGTTGCTGGCCTTTTCCCGAAAACAGACTCTGCGACCCGAAGTGCTGGATCTGCGCGATACCATTTCCGATCTGATCCACTTGTTGAACCGCCTGGTGGGCGAGAAGGTCAAGCTGATCCTCAGTCATGATCCGGTTCTCAAGCCCGTTCGCGCAGACAAGAGGCAGTTGGAACAGGTCATCATGAACCTGGTGGTGAACGCGCGCGATGCGATGCCCGACGGCGGAGAAATCCGTATCGAAACAGAGGTGTTTTCTTTGACCGAGCCGCTGATGCGGGACAGGGCGACCGTTCCGGTGGGTGAATATGTTTCGGTCAAGGTCATCGACAGTGGCGTCGGTATTCCGTCAGACAAGCTGCAGAAGATTTTCGAACCCTTCTACACGACCAAGCGGACAGGCGAGGGGACCGGGCTGGGTTTGTCGACGGTCTATGGCATCGTCAAGCAAACCGGCGGCTTCATCTTTGTGGACAGCACCGAAGGGCGTGGGACCGAGTTCAACGTCATGCTGCCGGTCTGCTTGGCACGGGACACCGAGGTTGCGATCGAACCGCCGGCACAACCGGAACCGAACGCGCATCAAGGCGAAGGTGTCGTTTTGCTGGTCGAGGATGAGGCGCCGGTACGCGCCTTTGCCACCCGGGCCTTGCGCCTCAAGGGCTATACCGTCTTTGAGGTGGGCTCGGCCGAGGACGCGTTGCGCATTCTCGAGGATCAGAACCTGCATGTCGACGTCTTCGTCACGGACGTGGTCATGCCCGGAATGGATGGTCCAACCTGGGTTGCCAAGGCGCTGGAAAGCCGGCCCGATGTTCGGGTGGTCTTCATGTCAGGCTATACCGAAGGCGCGTTTGGGGACGCTGGGCCGGAGATCAGAAACTCGACTTTCCTGCCCAAGCCCTTTTCACTGACACAATTGACCGAGGCGGTGTTTCAGCACCTCAACTAACGCGCCTGCTGATGCAGACGAAACTCGACGGCATGAGCCTTGCGGAATGCATCCAATGTCTGGTCCGAAAGTGTCAGTTCCCGTTTGGGCGATACGTTTTCGCGGGGCAGACTGATCCGGGCGTTCAGCCGATCTTGAAGGAAGTCCAGAATTTCGTCCTGGTGTTCGTAGCGAAAGATATGCGAAGCGCCGGCGCCATTGCTGCGGCTCCGGAAGAATTCAGTTTGGCTTCCGACATCGGCAAACCCGGGACGGGGCGATTGCATATAGGCCTGAACAAACATGTCGAAAGACATGCCGGCGGTCGAATGCGGGTGGCCAGTCAATTCGGTGCGCGTCCTGTACCGGTACCAGCTGCCCAGCCAATCGACGGGTTCGCGGACTACGGCCATGATTTCCATTTCCGTGTCGTACATCTTGCGGAAAATGTTTTGGAAGAAACGGTCATAGCGACGCACCGGCGCATGTTTCAGATCCGGTGGACCCGATACCACGATATCTGCGCGGTCCCGCAACGCGACCTGATAGGCGGTGCTTCCGGTTTTGGGCAGCGACAGAAGCGCAAGGCGTTCCTTGAAGAAGATCAGCATTTCATGTCTTTCCTGCGCCGAAGGCTGTCGTGCCGCATGATTGTCCGCCCCGGCGGCCGAGGTCAATTGCTTCCGCACAAAATCACCAGCCTGTTCAAGTTAAATTTCATCGCAAAGACAGAGCCTTGGGCATGATTGAGCAGTTTCGAGATCAGAATAAACGACTCTTTAACCTCTTCATCGAAGGGTAAGGAATGAAAGTTTTTGTTGAAATGTTCTCTTTTTGATCTCATAAGGAACAAGAGGCGAACAAAGCAGCGATTGCCGCCCGGTGATGGGTGTGACAAAAGGGAAGGCGACAGGACAATGGCGGATCTTCTGACAATGAACGACAAGAAAAACCCCGACAAGCAAAAGGCGCTGGACAGCGCGTTGGCGCAGATCGAGCGGCAGTTCGGCAAGGGCTCGATCATGAAATTGGGCGATGGCGCCCGGCAGGAGATCGAGGCCAGTTCGACCGGGTCACTCGGGCTGGATATCGCCCTTGGCATCGGCGGACTGCCGATGGGTCGGATTGTCGAAATTTACGGCCCGGAAAGCTCGGGCAAGACGACCCTGACCCTGCATTGTATCGCCGAGCAGCAGAAACGCGGCGGCGTCTGTGCATTCGTCGATGCGGAACACGCGCTGGACCCGCAATACGCCCGCAAGCTGGGGGTGGATCTGGACGAACTGTTGATCTCACAGCCCGACACGGGTGAACAGGCGCTGGAAATCACCGATACGCTGGTGCGTTCCGGCGCAGTCAACATGGTTGTGGTGGACTCGGTGGCGGCGCTGACGCCGAAATCCGAGCTGGAAGGCGACATGGGCGACAGCAGCGTGGGCGTGCAGGCCCGGCTGATGAGCCAGGCGATGCGCAAACTGACAGGCTCGATCGCCCGCAGCAACTGCATGGTGATCTTCATCAACCAGATCCGCATGAAGATCGGCGTCATGTTCGGTAGCCCGGAAACCACGACCGGGGGCAACGCCCTGAAATTCTACAGCTCGGTCCGCCTGGACATCCGCCGCATCGGCGCGATCAAGGACCGCGACGAGGTGGTCGGCAACCAGACCCGCGTGAAGGTGGTGAAAAACAAGGTGGCCCCGCCGTTCAAGCAGGTTGAATTCGACATCATGTATGGCGAAGGCATCAGCAAGATGGGCGAACTGCTGGATCTTGGCGTCAAAGCCGGAGTGGTCGAAAAATCCGGCTCGTGGTTCAGCTATGGGGATGAGCGGATTGGGCAGGGGCGCGAGAACGCCAAGCAATACCTGCGGGACAACAGTCGGGTTGCGCTGGAAATCGAGGACAAGATCCGTGCCGCGCACGGGCTTGATTTCGACATGCCGCCTGCGGCGGATGAGGATGATATCCTCGAAGCCTGATCGGAAGATCAGAGAGAACACTGGCAAGGTGAGCCTTCGGGTTCACCTTGTTTCGTTTGCACTGCAGCAATCCTGTGGACTATCGGCGGGCAGGGGGCTAAACCGTCGCGATAGATCATGAATGCGCGCTGAGAGAGCCCAATGCCCACGCTGAACGATATCCGCTCAACCTTTCTGAACTACTTTGCCAAACAAGGGCACGAAGTGGTCGCGTCGAGCCCGCTTGTGCCGCGCAACGACCCGACGCTGATGTTCGTCAACTCGGGCATGGTGCAGTTCAAGAACCTGTTCACCGGCCTTGAGACACGCGACTACACACGTGCCACCACGGCGCAGAAATGCGTGCGCGCCGGCGGCAAGCACAACGACCTGGACAATGTCGGTTACACGGCCCGCCACCACACGTTCTTCGAGATGCTGGGCAACTTCTCGTTCGGAGACTATTTCAAATCGGAAGCGATTCCGTTCGCTTGGGAGTTGATCACCAAGGAGTTCGGGATCGACAAGAATCGTCTGCTGACGACCGTCTATCATACCGATGACGAGGCGTTCGAGATATGGAAGAAAGTCGGCGTTCCCGAAGACCGGATCATCCGCATCGCCACCAGCGACAATTTCTGGCAGATGGGCCCGACCGGCCCCTGCGGCCCCTGTACCGAGATCTTCTATGATCACGGCGACCACATCTGGGGCGGACCTCCGGGATCGGCCGAGGAAGACGGTGACCGGTTCATCGAGATCTGGAATATCGTTTTCATGCAGAACGAGCAGTTCGAAGACGGCTCGATGCGTGAACTGGACATGCAGTCGATCGATACCGGCATGGGTCTGGAACGGATCGGCGCGTTGCTGCAGGGCAGCCATGACAACTATGACACCGACCTGTTCAAGACACTGATCGAGGCCTCGGCCGAAGTCACGCATGTGGACCCCTATGGCGATCAGAATGTGCACCATCGGGTAGTTGCCGACCACTTGCGGTCGACCTCTTTCCTGATTGCTGACGGGGTCATGCCCTCGAATGATGGTCGCGGATATGTCCTGCGCCGGATCATGCGCCGGGCCATGCGCCATGCGCATCTTCTGGGCGCCAAGGATCCGGTCATGCACAAGCTTGTTCCGACACTGGTTCAATTGATGGGCGCGCAGTATTCCGAGCTGGGTCGTGCTCAGGCTCTGATCGAAGAGACGTTGTTGTTGGAGGAAACCCGGTTCAAGCAGACGCTGGACCGCGGCCTCAAACTGCTGGATGACGAAGTGGCGGGCCTGCCGGACGGGGCGCCACTGCCCGGGGATGCCGCCTTCAAGCTGTATGACACCTATGGGTTCCCGCTTGACCTGACCCAGGATGCCCTGCGCGAAAAAGGTCGGACGGTTGATACCGACGGATTCGACGCCGCCATGGCCGAGCAGAAGGCGAAGGCGCGCGCCGCCTGGGCTGGTTCGGGTGAGGCTGCAGATCAGGCAGTCTGGTTCGACATACTGGACGCAAGCGGTGCGACCGATTTCCTGGGCTACGAAACAGAAGTGGCTGAGGGTCAGGTTGTGGCCCTGGTGGTCGACGGTGACCTTGTAGACCGTATCGAGCAGGGCGGATCCGGCTGGGTGGTCGTAAATCAGACACCCTTTTACGGCGAGGCGGGTGGCCAAGTTGGCGATTCCGGCAGCATCCGCCGTCTTGAAGATCGCACCCAGAGCGCGACGGTCGAAGACACCCGGAAGTTCGCGGATGGCAAGGTCTATGCACACAAGATCGTCGTGGACAGCGGTGCGGTAGCCAAAGGTGATGCCGTCGAACTAGAAGTCGATCACGCCCGGCGTTCGGCCATTCGAGCGAACCATTCGGCGACGCACCTCCTGCACGAAGCGCTGCGCGAAACGCTTGGCGATCATGTTGCACAGCGCGGATCGTTGAATGCTGCCGACCGTCTGCGGTTTGATTTCAGCCACGCCAAAGCGCTGACACCGGCCGAGCTGCAGACCGTTGAACGCGAGGTGAATGAGTTCATTCGTCAGAACTCGACGGTCGAAACCCGTATCATGACCCCGGACGATGCCCGCGCCTTGGGTGCACAGGCGTTGTTCGGTGAAAAATACGGCGACGAAGTCCGGGTTGTCTCGATGGGCAAGGCCCAGACCGGCAAGGGCCATGACGGCCAAACCTGGTCGATCGAACTGTGTGGCGGTACGCATGTGCGCCAGACTGGTGATATCGGGACCTTTGTCATTCTGGGTGACGGCGCAAGCAGCGCGGGTGTGCGGCGGATCGAAGCTCTGACCGGGGACGCTGCATTGCGGTATTTGACCGAGCAGGATCGGCGCCTTGGCCAGATTGCCGCCGAGTTGAAGGCGCAGCCGGATGATGTCGTCGATCGCATCAAAGCTCTGCTGGACGAGCGCAAGTCGTTGCAGAACGAAGTGGCGCAGTTGCGCCGCGATCTGGCGATGGCCGGTGGAGCCGGTCAAGGCGGCGGCGCTGAGGCCAAAGAGATCAATGGCGTCAAGTTCCTGGCGCAGGCTCTGAATGGGGTGTCGGGCAAGGATCTGCCGGCCCTCATTGATGAGCACAAAGCGCGGCTGGGATCAGGAGCCGTTCTTCTGATCGCCGACACGGGGGGCAAGGCTGCAGTCGCCGCCGGTGTCACAAGTGACCTGACGCAGTCGATATCGGCCGTCGATCTGGTCAAGGCTGCGGTGCAGGAACTGGGCGGCAAGGGCGGCGGCGGGCGTCCCGACATGGCGCAGGGCGGTGGTCGCGACGCCGCCAACGCCGCGGCGGCCATCAAGGCCGCGGAAGAGGTTTTGGGAGGATAAGATGCCAGCACTCTGGATAGCACATGTCACGGTTACTGATGCCGAAGCTTATGGCAAATACGCCGAGCTTGCCGGCCCGGCCATTTCCAAACACGGGGGCACGTTCATCGCCCGTGCAGGGCGCTACGTCCAACTGGAAGGCAAAGAGCGGCCCCGCAATGTCGTAGCCAAGTTCCCGTCGGTTGAAGCCGCCGTCGCCTGTTACAACTCGGCTGAATACCAAGAAGCCCTGAGCCACGCCCGGGGCGCAAGCGAGCGCGAATTGCTGGTCGTCGAAACGACCGAGTGAGAATCAGCCGGAGCCGGTTTTGGATCGGCTCCGGAACCCGCTTTGGATGACGCAACGTCAGACAAAGTTGCGACACCGATCCGGGAATTGGGCCAAAATTGTTCCGGTGATCACGTCCCGCAATAAAATTTACTCATGTTTTCAATTGGTTGAGCCTTTTTGTGGCGGTGAAATTATGACGCTCTACCTCTAATTGTGTCAGGCTTCGCCATTTTCTTGCGCAGAAAAGGTCATATTGAGTTACGAATTTCCGCCGTTTTTTGCCGACAACCTGACCGAGGATTGCCAGAGCCAGTCTGTTAACGGATAGTTTCCAAAAGCAGAATATGGTCCTCAGAAGCGGCAGTCAGTCGAACGTATGGGATCGAGGGACAGGCATGAATCGGGTTTTGGACAGGTTCAACGCAGTGGCAAGTCGCGCAGCCAGAAAGGCCACATTGGCTCTGGGTGTGTTGGGAGTGATCGGCGGTGCCGTTCTTACGACAGGACAAGCCAGCGCTTCAGAGACAGCTTTCATTTCGGGATTTTCGGCTTCGCCACCGCCGTCGGGCGCACGGACACTGTGCCGACAGTATGCGTGGGCCTGTGCGAACAAGAAATCGGTTTCGCTGCCCAGCCATCAGGAGCTGCGACTGGTCAAGCAAATCAATGCCCAGGTCAATGCGACAACGCGTGAGGTCACGGATCAGGTGCAGTACAAGACGCGGGAGCGTTGGGCCCTGCCAACATCGCGCGGCGGTGATTGCGAGGATTTTGCGCTGCTGAAAAAGCGTGACCTAATCAAGGCAGGAATTGATCCCAACAAGCTTTTGCTGGCGACCGTCCTGGACACCCGTCGCGGACCTCACGCGGTTCTGGTTTACCGCTCCAATCAGGGTGATCTCGTACTGGACAACCTGACCAATCGGATCAAACCCTGGTCGGCCACACGCTATTTGTTCCTGCGGATGCAGGACCCGAAACAGCCCCAGCGTTGGGTTGGGATCTACGGGCGAAGCTAAGAAGCAACAGCGAATTTGAGTTTCTTTAAGGCTCCAGCAAAAAAGGGCGATGAATTCATCGCCCTTTGTCATTTGTATGCCAGACTGCCACTCAAACGTGGCATCACGACCAAAGGCGGTTAGTCCTCGTCGTTGTTGGCGTTGTTGCCCTGACCAGGGCTTGCGCCTTCCGATCCATTTCCACCGCCATTATTACCGTTAACGCCGCCGCCGTTACCGTTGCCGCCGCCGTTACCGTTGCCGCCGCCGTTACCGTTGCCGCCGCCGTTACCGTTGCCGCCGCTTGAGCTGCCACCGTCGCCGCCGCCCGAGCCGCCATCACCCGAGCCGCCGCCGTCACCGCCGTCGCCACCGCCCGAGCCGCCATCACCCGAGCCGCCGCCGTCACCGCCGTCGCCACCACCAGAGCCGCCGTCACCAGATCCACCGCTGGAGCTACCGCCGCTTGAGCTGCCACCACCATCGCCGGACCCACCGCTGGAGCTGCCGCCACTCGAGCTGCCACCGCCATCGCCGGACCCGCCGCTGGAGCTGCCTCCGCTGGAGCTTCCACCATCGCCAGAACCGCCGCTGGAGCTGCCGCCGCTTGAGCTGCCACCGCCGTCGCCGGACCCACCACTGGAGCTACCGCCACTGGAACTGCCGCCGCTGGAGCTGCCACCGCTGGAGCTACCGCCCGATCCATCCGGGGGCGGTGCGGGATTATTGCCACCGCTCGAGCCACCGCTGGAGCTGCCACCACTGGAACTGCCACCGCTGGAGCTGCCGCCACCGGTTGGGGTAACGCCGCTTCCGCCAGAGGAACTCCCACCGCTCGAGCTGCCGCCCGAAGAACTACCACCCGGGTCCGAAGGGCCGTCGCCGGATCTTTGATCAACCGTACCAATCGACGCGGTCGGGAAATCCGTCAGTACGGCCGCAAAGGCAGGACAGGTCTGCAAAGTGCGGGCAAGAATGTCTTCGAAATCGGCACGACGCTGGATGTAACGCAGCATCCGTGCATCCACGACCGTACAGGCACACAGGGTTTCTGTGGAAACCGACTGCCGGGCTGTCTGGATCGTACACTTGTCCGCGGCGACAACAGGCCCGCCGGACATCAGAGGCAATGAAGCTGAAGCAAATACTATTGTCAGTAGACGGGATTTGATGCGCATATCGCGCCTCCTTAAACTCGTTAAACTCATCACCGAACAACCTGGCGATGACACACTTTGAACACAAATACACCCCTATCACGTCGCATTTTCAAGGGCAACACCGCGATAGCGATGCGGAATTAACTCATCTTATGAGCGAAATTGCAGGTAAAACAAAAGGGAAGCCATGAACCATTCATGGCTTCCCTGAGAAAACACCGTTTCAGATGGACGCAAAAATGCCACATTCGCGCCATTGTTTCCGACACGTTCAAAATCGAACGGACCGGGGGTCAGGCTGACTTGGCCATACGCTTGCGTTCGTGCGGGTCAAGGAACCGCTTTCGCAGTCGAATCGCGTTCGGGGTTACTTCGACCAGCTCATCGTCGTCGATGTAAGCAATGGCCTCCTCCAGCGAGAACTGGACATGCGGTGTCAGGCGAACGGCATCGTCCGAACCGCTGGCCCGCACGTTTGTCAGTTTCTTGCCTTTCAGCGGGTTCACCTCAAGGTCATTGTCCCGCGAGTGTTCGCCGATGATCATACCCTGGTACACATCGGTCTGGGGGCCGACGAACATCCGCCCACGCTCCTCCAGGTTCCACAGCGCATATGCGACGGCCTGGCCGTTCTCCATCGAGATCAGAACGCCGGCGCGGCGGCCGGGGATCGGGCCCTTGTGCGGTGCCCAGCCGTGGAAAACGCGGTTCAGAACGCCGGTGCCGCGGGTGTCGGTCAGGAATTCACCGTGATAGCCAATCAGACCGCGCGACGGTACATGCGCGATAATGCGGGTTTTGCCAACGCCTGCGGGGCGCATCTCAACCAGCTCGCCCTTGCGCGCGCCTGTCACCTTTTCGATGACTGCGCCCGAGAATTCGTCATCCACGTCGATGGTGACTTCCTCGATGGGCTCCAGGCGTTGGCCGTCTTCCTCGCGGAACAGAACCTGCGGGCGCGAGATGCTGAGCTCGAACCCTTCGCGACGCATGTTCTCGATCAGAACGCCCATCTGCAACTCACCGCGGCCCGCAACCTCGAAGGCTTCGCCGCCGGGGGTGTCGGTGATCTGGATCGCCACGTTCGATTCGGCCTCTTTCATCAGGCGGTCGCGGATGACGCGCGACTGGACCTTCTTGCCGTCACGCCCCGCCAGCGGCGAGTCGTTGATGCCGAAGGTGACGGTGATGGTCGGCGGGTCGATCGGCTGGGCGGGCAGGGCCTCGTCCACCTGGGGCGCCACCAGCGAATCCGCAACGGTGGCCTTGCTCATGCCTGCGATGGTTACGATGTCGCCCGCTTCGGCGACGTCGATCGGTTGCTGGCTGAGGCCGCGGAAGGCCAGGATCTTGGTAGCCCGGAAATTCTCGATCAGCTTGCCATCACGGCTGAGCGCTTTGAGGCTGTCACCCGCTTTGAGCGTACCGCTTTCCACACGGCCGGTCAGAATGCGACCGATGAACGGGTCGCTGCCCAGAGTGGTCGCCAACATGCGGAAGGGTTCATCCTTGCGCTCAGCTTGTTTGGGGGCGGGAACGTGGTCGACTACTAGATCGAACAGGGCGGACAGGTCCTTGCGTGGGCCGTCCAGTTCCATATCGGCCCAGCCGGACCGCCCCGAGGCGTACATGGCAGGGAAATCCAGCTGGTCGTCGTCGGCGCCGAGGTTGGCGAACAGGTCAAAGCATTCGTCCAGCGCGCGGTCGGGCTCGGCATCGGGCTTGTCGACCTTGTTCAGCACCACGATTGGACGCAGACCCAGTGCCAGCGCCTTCGATGTCACGAATTTCGTCTGGGGCATCGGGCCTTCGGCGGCATCGACCAGAAGCACAACACCGTCGACCATGCTGAGGATGCGCTCGACCTCGCCGCCGAAATCGGCGTGGCCGGGGGTGTCAACGATGTTGATGCGCGTGCCTTTCCACTCGACACTGGTGGCCTTGGCCAGAATGGTGATGCCGCGTTCACGTTCGAGATCGTTGCTGTCCATGGCGCGCTCGGCCACGGCCTGGTTCTCCCGGAATGCACCGGATTGTTTCAGAAGCTCGTCAACCAGGGTCGTTTTACCGTGGTCCACGTGAGCGATGATTGCGATGTTGCGCAGGTCCATGAGGTCAGCCTTTGAACGGGAAGTTGCCGCGCGCATAACGCGGCGCGGCACAAGTTACCAGCCCTAACGCGCGATCAGTGGCCCGCAGTCTGCGAAAAGAGGTGGATGACCAGAATGCCGCCCAGAATCATCGCAAGGCCCAGAACCGCCGGCCAGTCCAGCCGTTGGCCGAAAACCACAAAGCCGATCAGCGCAATCAGAGCGATGCCAAGCCCGGACCAGATCGCGTAAACGATGCCGACGGGCATTACCTTCAGCGTCAGCGCCATCAGGTAAAAGGCAAAGCCATAGCCCACCACCACCAGAACCGAGGGCCAGAACCGGGTGAATTGCTGGCTGGCCTGCAGTGCGGTCGTTCCGATTGTCTCGGCAATAACGGCGAGAAGGAGGATCAGGTAGGCGTGGGGCATGGTTCTTGAACCCTTGATGCAGCTGCTGGGACGTTGAGCACAGAATTCAGAAACGGCGCAAGGAAATTCAGGCAGCCGCCCTTTTCGTTGGTTCACCTAGGGTCAGGTAAACCCGACTATGGCAAGGTCGGAAAGCGTGTAAACTACTCCACGTTTTCGATTACTTTTTTAACGAGTGTGTTTCATGACGACATTTGCAAAAACGGTCGTGTTTGCTTCGGCAATAATCGTGGCGATTGGGTGGCTTGCTGACGGGGGGTCCGTCGATACTGACGCAGCCAAATTGGTTGATAGGTCAAGCGCAACAAAAGTTTGAACGCCACGAATGAAACGAAAAAGGAGCCCGCGGGCTCCTTTTTTGTACGCCTATTGCTTTTCGATCGCCTTTACCTTGGACCGGTGATCCGACAGCCTCTTGATCAGGAACTGCCGCGCCTTGCGCTCGGCCAACCGGACGCGGATTTCGGTAAGGAAAGCCTCCTCAAGCGATTGGGACGCCGCGCCCAGCACGTCACCGACTTCGACATAGAACCGATCCTGGCCCGTTTCGTCCATGACCTTCATCGTATCCTCGGCCAGTTTCGCCGCGAGAATGGTGATGGTGTCGGACATCAGCGTGTGTTCTCGGTCAGGCGGCGTTTGACGTAGTCGGTCACGTTGGTCATCAGCGTATCCATGTGCTCACCCTGGAAGAAGTGGTCGGCTCCTTCAACCTCGGTGTGGGTGATGGTGATACCCTTCTGTTCGTGCAGCTTTCCGACCAGTGCGGTGGTGTCCGCCGGCGGTGCCACCCGGTCAGCCGTTCCGTTGATGACCAGCCCGGACGAGGGGCAGGGGGCAAGGAACGAAAAATCATACATGTTCGCGGGCGGCGACACGCTGATGAAGCCGGTGATCTCGGGGCGACGCATCAGCAACTGCATGCCGATCCAGGCTCCGAACGAAAAGCCCGCAACCCAGCAATGTTTCGAGTTGTTGTTCATCGACTGCAGATAGTCCAGCGCCGATGCCGCGTCGCTGAGTTCTCCGACTCCCTGGTCATACTCGCCCTGGCTGCGGCCGACGCCCCGGAAATTGAATCGCAGGACCGTAAAGCCCATGTTGTAGAACGCGTAGTGCAGGTTGTAGACGACCTTGTTGTTCATGGTCCCGCCGAACTGGGGGTGCGGGTGCAGCACGATGGCGATCGGTGCGTCTTTTTCCTTCTGGGGGTGGTAACGGCCTTCCAGTCGGCCTTCAGGTCCGGGAAAAATCACCTCGGGCATGTGTGCGGTTGTCCTGTCTTTTTCTCGCGGGCGCCGGGATATACTTGACGGTTATCGTCAGGCACCTTAGAACGGTTCTAATTGAGTATCGCAGCGTGAACACGCTGTCAGTCGGAGATACGCACTGACCGCGGCGACGTCAATGTTTTCACGCGGTTCACGCCGGAGGGATCGAGGAAATGAAGCTGTCCACCAAAGGTCGTTACGCAATGGTTGCGCTGGCTGACATCGCGCTTCAGCCCGCCGACACTTTGGTGACGCTGGGTGAGATTTCCGAGCGTCAGGACATCTCGCTTCCTTATCTGGAACAGTTGTTCGTCAAACTTCGCCGCGCCGATCTGGTCGCATCGGTGCGCGGGCCGGGGGGCGGCTATCGTCTGGCGCGGCCTGCGTCCGAGATTCGCGTGGTCGAGATTTTGTCGGCGGTGGACGAGACCGTGGACGCCATGCACAAGGGGGCCGGGGCTTCGGGGGGATCCTCGGGCAGCCGGGCGCAGTCGCTGACCAATCGCCTGTGGGAAAGTCTCAGTGCGCATGTCTACGTGTTCCTGCACCAAACACGCTTGTCCGATGTGATCCAGAACGACCTTGCGCCGTGTCCGGCGGTGCCTGGGCTGTTCTCGGTCGTGGATGATTGACCGGTGAGCGGATCGGGAATCTCGAAGGGTGTGGCCGTGGATGAAAAGGTGAGTCCATGAGACGTGTTTACCTGGATCACAACGCCACGACCCCGCTGCGCCCCGAGGCGCGCGACGCGATGATCGCGGCGATGGAGGTCTGCGGCAACCCCTCCTCGGTACATGCCGAGGGGCGAGCGGCCAAGGCCGTCATCGAAAAGGCGCGTGCGCAGGTTGCGGCTGCCTTTGGGGCGGATGGGGCCGATATCGTATTCACATCCGGGTCGACCGAAGGCGCGGCGCTGGCCTTGGAAGGGCACGACCTGCATGGCGCGGCGATCGAACATGATGCCGTAAGGGCCTGGACTGTCGAGGATTTGCCGGTTTCGAGCCAAGGCGTTGTTACGGTTTCCGATCCGGCTCGGTCCACGTTGCAGCTCGCCAATTCTGAGACCGGACTCATTCAGGCCTTGCCCAAGGGTCTGGCCGTCACCGATGCCACGCAAGCGTTCGGGAAATTGCCGATCGCCTTCAACTGGTTGGACGTGCAGATGGCGTTGGTCTCGGCGCACAAGCTGGGCGGGCCAAAGGGTGCGGGCGCCGTGGTGATGAAACGCGGCACCGATCTGGAGGCCCGGATTAAGGGCGGTGGCCAGGAAATGGGGCGCCGGTCGGGAACGGAAAATGTCATTGGAATAGCAGGGTTCGGCGCTGCGGCTGAAGCAGCGGCGCGGGATCTGGCAAACGGAGTTTGGGAAAAGGTTGCAGAACTTAGAAATATTCTAGAAAAGGCCCTTGAGGCTGGTTCTAAATCTACTATTTTTGTCGGGAAAGATCAGGATCGGTTGCCTAACACCCTGTGCTTTGCGACGCCCGGCTGGAAGGGCGAAACGCAGGTAATGCAGATGGATCTGTCGGGCTTTGCGATCAGCGCCGGTTCGGCCTGCTCCAGCGGCAAGGTGAAGGCAAGCGCGGTACTGACCGCAATGGGATATGACGAGGCCACGGCAGCCAGCGCAGTACGCGTTTCGCTGGGCCCCGAGACGAGTGAAGAAGACGTGCTACGTTTCGCCGAAACGTGGCTGGAAAAAGAGAAAAAGCATCGCGCGCGGGCCGCGTGATCTGACGGAGGGTGGAACATGGCCGCTTTGGACCAGACCCAGGTAAAAGAAGGTGTCGATCAGGAAACCGTTGACGCGGTACGCGAGGTCGGAACCTATAAATACGGGTGGGATACGGATATCGAGATGGAGTACGCGCCCAAAGGCGTGAACCCCGATATCGTCAAGCTGATCTCGGAAAAGAACGAAGAACCCGAGTGGATGACCGAATGGCGTCTGAAAGCCTTCGAGCGCTGGACCCAGATGGAAGAGCCCAAATGGGCCATGGTTCACTATCCGAAGATCGACTTTCAGGACCAGTATTACTACGCCCGGCCCAAGTCGATGGAGACCAAGCCCAAGTCGCTGGACGAGGTCGATCCCAAACTGCTGGCCACTTACGAAAAGCTGGGTATCCCGCTGAAAGAGCAGATGATTCTGGCAGGCGTCGAAGGCGCTGAGGATGCCCCGGCCGAGGGCCGCAAGGTCGCCGTGGATGCGGTGTTCGACTCGGTTTCGGTGGGCACGACCTTCCAGGCCGAGCTGAAGAAGGCCGGCGTCATCTTCTGCTCGATCTCCGAGGCGATCAAGGAACACCCCGAACTGGTCAAAAAGTATCTGGGCTCGGTTGTTCCGGTGTCGGACAACTTCTACGCCACGTTAAACTCGGCCGTGTTCTCGGACGGCTCGTTCGTCTATGTGCCGCCCGGCGTGCGCTGCCCGATGGAGCTGAGCACCTATTTCCGCATCAACGCAGAAAACACGGGGCAGTTCGAGCGGACGCTGATCATCGCCGACAAGGGCTCGTACGTGTCCTATCTGGAAGGCTGTACCGCGCCGCAGCGTGATACCGCGCAGCTGCACGCCGCAGTGGTCGAAATCATCGTCGAAGAAGATGCCGAGGTGAAATACTCGACCGTTCAGAACTGGTTCCCGGGGGATGAGAACGGCAAGGGCGGCATCTACAACTTCGTGACCAAGCGCGCCGATTGCCGGGGCGACCGGTCAAAGGTGATGTGGACGCAGGTCGAGACCGGCAGTGCCGTGACCTGGAAATACCCGTCCTGCATCCTGCGAGGCGATGACAGCCAGGGCGAGTTCTATTCGATCGCCATCACCAACAACATGCAGCAGGCCGATACCGGCACCAAGATGATCCATCTGGGCAAGAACACCAAGTCGCGTATCGTGTCCAAGGGCATCAGCGCGGGCAAGGCCCAGAACACCTATCGCGGGCTGGTGTCGATGCACCCCAAGGCCAAGAACAGCCGCAACTATACCCAGTGCGACAGCCTGCTGATCGGCGACAAATGCGGGGCGCACACCGTTCCGTATATCGAGGTCAAGAACAACAGCAGCCGGGTCGAGCACGAGGCCACCACCTCGAAAGTCGATGACGATCAGCTCTTCTATTGCCGCCAGCGCGGCATGGACGAGGAAGAGGCCGTGGCGCTAGTTGTCAACGGGTTCTGCAAGGACGTGCTGCAGGCGCTGCCGATGGAGTTCGCCATGGAAGCCCAGCAGCTGGTCGCGATCTCGCTGGAAGGCTCGGTCGGCTGATGGCGCGTACCAGCCAAATCAGCCAAGAGGCCAAGGTTTTCGAAACCAATGCCAAGGAAGGCGCACGCTCGGAGGCTTTCTGTTGGTTGTCACGTCGGGCCGTGTTGCCGGTTGTGTTGATTTGTGTGGGACTCATTGTTGCGGCATTCGTCAAAAACGGACCGATGGCTGGAAGTCTGAGTCTTCTGATTTTCGTGCCGCTGTTGATCGTGGTTTGGAGGCTCTGGTGGCGTCAGTTTCAGAAGATATGGAAGTATTGGAGAAGTTGATGGCGCGAAATCACCAAAACGGCATCCGCAAGGATAATTTGCTGACTTGGCTTGGCTATGCGCTGCCGGTTCTGGGCGGCTTGCTGGGCGTGGCCTATGTCAACGTCAACTACACCGATTTCATCAACCCGGTCTGGGCAATCGGCGGCGGGGCGGTCCTGGGATGGATCGCGGCGCGGCTGCTGCGCAGAGTGCTGGGATAGGGACAAACCGGGGCCGGCGCGTCCCGACGATACGCAAAAGGAAAAAACATGCTGGAAATCAAGAACCTGCACGTCAAACTTGAGGAAGAGGAAAAGCAGATCCTCAAGGGCGTGGACCTGACGGTCGAGGCCGGCAAGGTACACGCGATCATGGGGCCGAACGGCTCGGGCAAGTCGACGCTCAGCTATGTGCTTTCGGGCCGTGACGGGTATGAGGTAACCGAGGGTTCGGCGACTCTGGATGGCGCCGACCTGCTGGAGATGGAGCCGGAAGAGCGTGCCGCCGCCGGCGTGTTCCTCGCGTTCCAATACCCGGTCGAAATCCCGGGCGTGGGCAACATGACCTTCCTGCGCACCGCCGTGAACGCCCAGCGCAAGGCGCGCGGCGAAGAGGAACTGTCGGCCGCCGACTTCCTCAAGCTGATCCGCGAAAAGGCCAAGTCGCTGAAGATCGACGCCGACATGCTGAAACGCCCCGTGAACGTGGGCTTCTCGGGCGGTGAGAAGAAGCGCAACGAAATCCTGCAGATGGCGATGCTGGAACCCAAGATGTGCATCCTGGACGAGACCGACTCGGGCCTTGACGTGGATGCGATGAAGCTGGTGGCCGAGGGCGTGAACGCGCTGCGCGACGAAGGCCGCGGGTTTCTGGTGATCACCCACTATCAGCGCCTGCTGGACCACATCAAACCCGACGTGGTGCACATCATGGCCGATGGCCGGATCGTCAAGACCGGCGGGCCTGAGCTTGCGCTGGAGGTCGAAAACAACGGTTACGCCGACATTCTTGCCGAGGTGAACTGATGGCCTTGCCCGATTTGAAACAATCCGCGACCGAGGCGCGGCTCGCCACGCTGCGCATGCCCGAAGCCGGCTGCACCCGCGAAGCGCGTGAGGTGGCCCTGGCCCGGCTGCGCGCCATGGGTCTGCCCGGGCGGCGCGACGAGTATTGGAAATACACGCGTCCCGATACGCTGATCTCGCCCGAGGTTCCGGTGGCCGAGGTATTCCACACCGACGAGCCGATGGTCTTTGACGGGTTTGACCGCTTGAAGATCGTCTTCGTCGATGGCGTATTCAGCCCCGAGGACAGCGATGATCTGACGCTGGAAGGCGTGAGCATCGACCGGCTTGAGGATATCTGCTGCAAGGACATCCACTGGGCCAAGCAGCTGTATGGCGTGCTGGAAGAAAGGGGCCAGACCCCGGTTCAGCGCCCGCTCGCGGCCTTGAACACCGCCTTTGCGCAGGACGGCGTGGCGATCCATGTGACCGGCAAACCGTCCAAGCCGATCAGCCTGATCTATCGCCACGACTCCGAGACCTCGGACGCGATCCTGCACCACGTGATCCGCGTGGAAAGTGGCGCCGAGGTGACAATTCTCGAGAATGGTCCGGCGGCCTCGCGGTTCAACAAATGCATCGAGATCGACATCGCCGATGGCGGCACGCTGCACCATGTCCGGGCGCAGGGCAGGGACCATCAGCGCCGCGCCGCGACGCATATGTTCACCCGGTTGGGCAAGGAATCCGTTTATAAATCCTTTACCCTGACCGTGAATGGTGTGCTGACGCGCAATGAACAGGTGGTCGAGCTGACCGGCGACGATGCGGTGGCGCATGTGGCCGGCGCTTGTGTGGGCGATGGCGACTTCCACCATGACGACACGGTGTTCATCACCCATGACGCGGTGAACTGCGAAAGCCGTCAGGTGTTCAAGAAGGTTCTGCGCAACGGCGCGACCGGCGTGTTCCAGGGCAAGATCCTGGTCAAGGAGGGCGCCCAGAAGACCGACGGTTACCAGATCAGCCAGTCTTTGCTGTTGGATGACGACAGTCAGTTTCTGGCCAAGCCCGAGCTTGAGATCTATGCCGATGACGTGGCCTGCTCGCACGGGTCGACCTCGGGTGCCATCGACGAGACCGCGATGTTCTACCTGCGCTCGCGCGGGGTTCCGGCCAAGGAAGCGACCAACATGCTGACGCTGGCCTTTTTGGCAGAAGCCGTGGAAGAGATCGAAGACGAAGCGCTGGCCGAGGACATCGTCTCGCGGCTGGAAGGCTGGTTGGCGCGGCACAGCTGATGCCGGTGACCACCGATATCGTCGCCTCCTATCGCGGGCCCGGTCGAGTTGTGCGTCGACTTCTGGACATGGGCCCGCGCGAAGACCGCGCGCTGGCCTTTGTCATGGCGTTCTGTGTGATTGGCTTTATCGCACAGTTGCCGGGCCTTGCGCGCCGTGCCCATCTTGAGGGGCTGGACCTGAACATGCTGATGGGTGGGGCCCTGTTGGGGTCGGTCTTCATTCTGCCGTTGCTGTTTTACGTCCTTGCATGGGGGACTCACCTGATTTCTCGCATGTTCGGCGGTGCAACCACGTCCTATCAGGCGCGGCTTGCGCTGTTCTGGGCTCTGCTCGCCTCATCACCGCTGGTGTTGTTGAACGGGCTGGTGGCTGGTTTCATCGGTCCGGGCCCTGTCCAGACACTGACCGGAGCCCTTTGGGTTGCGGTATTCGTCTGGTTCTGGTTTTCCGGGTTTTCTCAAACACGAAGGGCGCGGGCATGAACGCCGCATTTCTGGGACATCTGGCCGTTCTGACATTGGCAAATCCGGCCGAGGCGGCAAGGCGTCTGTTGGCCGGAGTACCCGGTCGGGATGTGCTTTGGACAGCGCTGGCATTGGTCGTTGTCCTGAACGCTTTGTCTCAATCACTATCGACCCTTGTGTTTCCGGCGCTTGATCCATCGCTGGATATGGCGTTTGAACCGGTCGTGCAGTCGTTGGCGACTTCGGCCGGAGCCGTTCTCTTGGGCATCTTCGCGTTTCATTTTGTCGGCAGGATGATTGGCGGCACCGGCAGCCTGGACGGTATGATGCTGCTGATGGTCTGGCTGCAATTCCTGCAGATTCTGGGCCAATTGATCATCTTCGTCATGGTGATGATTGCGCCGACTATGTTCCTGATCCTCGTATTGGGGATGAGCCTGTACAGCCTCTACATCAGCCTGCATTTCATCAATCAGGCGCACCATTTCGACTCGCTGGGCAAATCCTTTGTGGTCATCCTCATCTCGGGATTGCTGGCGATACCTTTCGTCCTGTTGATGACCCCAAGCGGGCCTGTTTAGGGAATTCGATCATGTATGACGTCCAGAAAATCCGCGCCGATTTCCCGATCCTCTCGCGTGAGGTGAACGGGAAACCCCTGACCTATCTCGACAACGGGGCCTCGGCGCAGAAACCTCAGGTGGTGATAGATGCGGTTACCAATGCCTATGCGCACGAGTATTCGAACGTGCATCGCGGATTGCACTACCTGTCGAACCTAGCGACCGAAAAATACGAATCCGTGCGCGGGACCGTCGCCCGGTTTTTGAATGTCGCGAATGAGGATGAGATCGTCCTGAATTCCGGGACGACCGAGGGGATCAACCTTGTCGCATATGGATGGGCCATGCCACGGATGCAGGCCGGCGATGAAATCGTTCTGAGCGTCATGGAGCATCATGCCAACATCGTACCCTGGCATTTCCTGCGCGAACGCCAGGGCGTCGTTCTGAAATGGGTGGACGTGGATGCAAGTGGTGCGCTGGATCCGCAGGCCGTGATCGACGCCATCGGGCCCAAGACCAAACTGGTGGCGGTGACCCAGTGTTCCAACGTTCTGGGTACCGTGGTTGACGTAAAGACGATTACCGAAGGCGCCCATGCCAAAGGCGTGCCTGTGCTGGTCGACGGAAGCCAGGGCGCGGTTCACATGCCGGTGGATCTGCAGGATATCGGGTGTGATTTCTATGCTATCACCGGGCACAAGCTGTACGGCCCCTCGGGATCTGGCGCCATTTTCATCAAGTCCGAACGGATGGCGGAAATGCGCCCCTTCATCGGCGGTGGAGACATGATCAAGGAGGTCTCGAAGGAGACGGTGATCTACAACGATCCGCCGATGAAATTCGAAGCCGGCACTCCGGGTATCGTCCAGACGATCGGCATGGGCGTTGCGCTGGACTACATGATGGGTTTGGGGATGGACAACATCGCGGCTCATGAGGCGGGCTTGCGCGACTATGCAATGCAGCGCCTGACCGGGCTGAACTGGCTGCAGGTTCAGGGGACGACGCCCGACAAGGCCGCTATCTTCAGCTTTACGCTGGATGGTGCGGGCCACGCGCACGATGTATCCACTATTCTCGACAAGAAGGGCGTCGCCGTTCGGGCGGGGCACCATTGCGCCGGACCGTTGATGGATCATCTCGGGGTTACGGCCACTTGCCGCGCCAGTTTTGGTCTGTACAACACAACCGACGAGGTCGACACGCTGATCGATGCGCTGGAACTGGCGCACGAATTGTTTGCCTGATTGTTCGTCGCTAAACCGCGTTCCGACATGCAAAATCCAGTTGCACCCGGATCGGAACAAGGTTAGCTAACGGCCAACGCACCTGTAGCTCAGCTGGATAGAGCGCTGCCCTCCGAAGGCAGAGGCCAGAGGTTCGAATCCTCTCAGGTGCGCCACTTTCTTCCAGAGTTTCAAGGCGTAGCGCTTCTGCGCCTGTGTCCGTCACTGCCAGATGCGCGCTGCGCAGCAAAAAGCCCCGGGCAGTGATGCGCCGGGGCTTTTTGCGGGGTTGGTGAGTGGTAGTGTATTAGCCGCGCCAGGAGCGAACGTCGCCGCAATCCATGTGCACGAAATTTGATCCATAGTATTGGCCGACACCGCCGGCACGGCACGAAATGGCTGCCTTGGCCATCTGTGAGACCGAGCGGGAGGCAAGCCGCAGGTCCGCAGCCTGACCTTTGACGTGGAGAGAGTTCTTGGCGACACCGCGCGACCGACGGCGCAGCATGGCGTTGGTCTGCGGAGAGCGGTAGCCCGACAACAGCATGTAGGGCTCGTTCACATCCAGCAGGTTGTGGGCCGCGGCCATGATGTCGATCGTGCGCAGATCCATGTCCTTTGACTGATCGGTGCGCCAGTCACGCATGAAGTGGTTGATTTCCTTGACCGCGTCTTTGACGTATTTACCATCGACCCAGTAGATCATGTCCAAGCGCTCGCCGGTACGACCCGAATACATACGGATCCTGCGGATGTCTCCACCCCCGCGAAGGAAGCCTGCTGCGTTTGAGTAGGTTGGTGCTGCAACAACTGCCGTTGCCGCGAATGCGCCCAATAGGGCACGCCGGGTCATCCCCGAGGTACTGCTCTTGGTCATAACGTGTTTCGTCCCGTACAGTTCCTGCCTGCACACGATGTTACGTGCGCTTTCTTAATTCTTTCCCATCCCAGATGCGGATTTTATGCCACAGAGGGATTCTTGCGCCAAGTGATCTTTTGGTCTTGTGCTTTCTTACGGGGAATTTTCGGCGAAAATCTGCGCAAGTGACGAAAAATGTGGCGAACAGGCCTGAATCCCTTTCGTTTTTTTCCAGACGATGCAAACGCGCATCAGGGGCCCAGCGGTGTGATGTGCTGTTGGAAATGTGAGTGGACAATCCCCCGAGGCGTGAAACATAATTGTCGGGCGCAAAAACTAGTGTTCCAAGTTATTGAAAACCAAGGCTATCCCATGAATTCTGTCCGTCGGACCTGTACTATTTTTCTGTTTGCCGCAAGCATCGCCGTGTCGGCCACATCCGTTCAGGCGGCTCCGACCCAGGCTGAGAGTTTCGCGTTTCGGATGGCTGTCGCGGAAAGCGCAGGGACAACCCCGGATATCGCGTCCTTCTATCGAGAACAGGAATTCGCGCCGATTTGGGTCGGTCCTACCTCTGATCACGCGGCGCGTCGGTCGGCACTTATAAAAGCATTGTCCCATGCTCAGATGCACGGTCTTCCGGCCGAACGATATGACGTTGATGGCCTGATGGCGAAGATGCAGAGCGCTCGGTCAAACCGCGATCTCGGGGCGCTTGAGGCTGCGCTGAGCGAGGCGTTTGTCCGCTATGCGCAGGATGTTCAGTCCGGGCTGCTGCGCCCGGCTCAGATCGACGCCGGCCTCGTGCGTGCGGTCGAACGGAAGCCGGCTTCGGATCATCTTGCGGCGATGATGAAATCCACCGACGGCTCTTATCTCGCGCAGCTTCCGCCGCAGTCCAGCCAGTACCGGGCGCTGCTCAAGCAGAAGATGGCGCTGCAGTCACTGAACGAACATGGCGAATGGGGTCCGACCGTACCAACCGGAAAATACGAACGCGGCGATACGGGGCTGAGCGTCATAAAGCTGCGTAATCGTCTGGTTGCGATGGGGTTCCTCAAGCCCACGGCCAGCCCGGAATATGACGACTCCATGGTGGCAGCGGTGCAAGCCTTCCAACGCGCCCATGGACTTGAACCAGATGGTGTCGCCGGCCAGGGAACGATTGCCGAAATCAACCGTTCACCTTCTGACCGGCTCAAGGCGGTGATGGTTGCGATGGAACGTGAACGCTGGCTCCCTCGCGAGAGGGGGGCACGGCATGTTCTGGTCAATCAGGCCGACTTTTCCGCGAAAATCGTCGACGATGGTCGGGTGACATTTGAAACACGTGCAGTGATAGGCAAAAACACCAGCGATCGTCAAAGCCCCGAATTTTCGGATGTGATGGAGCACATGGTGATCAATCCCAGCTGGCATGTGCCGCGCTCGATCATCACCAAGGAATACCTGCCGAAGTTGCGGGCCAACCCCAATGCCGTCCGGCATCTAGAGATAACCGATCGGCGCGGGCGGCAGGTGAACCGCAACGCGGTGGACTTCAACCAGTTCACGGCTCGCAGCTTCCCGTTTGCGATGCGCCAGCCTCCGGGGCAGAGCAACGCTCTGGGGCTGGTCAAGTTCATGTTCCCCAACAAGTACAACATCTATCTGCACGACACCCCGCAGAAGAGCCTGTTCGCACGCGAAGTGCGCGCCTTCTCTCACGGGTGCATTCGTTTGGCGCAACCCTTTGATTTCGCATATGCTTTGCTGGCAAAACAGGAAGAGGACCCCAAGGCCTTTTTCCACAGGGTTCTGGGCACCGGGCGTGAAACCAAGGTTGACCTCAAGCAGCCGGTCCCGGTTCATCTGATCTACCGCACCGCATTCGTCGGGCCGAAGGGCGACGTGCAGTATCGGCGCGATGTCTATGGGCGGGATCAGAAGATTTGGGATGCCCTGCAAAAAGCAGGGGTGGCCCTGCCGAACGTTCAGGGGTAAGCACGGGGCGCAAATCCTGCGACAAGGAAGCCCGCGATGCAGTTCACCTTACAGCAAATCGCCGATGCTCTGGGGGCGCCGGCCGAGGGAAACACCAGCCTGACGATTCTGAGGGCGGCCGAGCCCAAGGATGCCGGTCCGACCGATTTGGCTATGGCGATGGCTCCGAAATACGCCGAGGCGCTGGCTGAGGGTCAGGCGCGTTGTGCTGTTCTGTGGGAAGGTGCCGACTGGCGCGCACTGGGTCTGGAGGGCGCCGTGTTTGTCGGCCGCCCCCGTATGGCAATGGCCGGAATTACCACGATGCTGGACCGGGGGCAGGGCGTCGCACCCGGGATCCATCCTTCGGCGGTCGTGGACCCGACGGCCGAGATCGCCGGAGATGTGTCCATCGGGCCTCTGGCCGTTGTCGGCCCCCGGGCCCGCATCGGGTCCGGAACGGTGATCGGCGCCCAGTGCCACGTGGGTATGGATGTCGTGCTGGGCGAGAACTGCCTGTTGCGCGAAATGGTCAGCATCGGTGCGCGCGCCATGATTGGCGATCGCTTTATTGCGCAGCCCGGAGCGAGGATCGGCGGAGATGGGTTCAGCTTTGTCACGCCCGAGGTGTCCGGGGTGGAAAACGTGCGCAAGACCATGGGCGACGCCGGGGACGCCAAGGCACAGAGCTGGTTGCGCATCCATTCACTCGGTGCGGTCCAGATCGGCAATGATGTCGAGGTTGGCGCGAACTGCACCATCGACAACGGTACGATCCGCAACACCGTCATCGGAGACGGCTCCAAGTTGGACAATCTTGTTCATGTCGGGCACAACACTCAGGTCGGCAGAGACTGTCTGCTTTGCGGTCAAACCGGCGTGTCCGGTTCGGTCGAGATCGGCAACAACGTGGTTTTGGGTGGCCAGACCGGAGTCGTCGACAATATTTTCATCGGTGACGGCGTGATCGCGGGCGGTGGAACCAAGGTACTTTCGAATGTCCCGGCAGGTCGTGTGATCATGGGCTATCCGGGCGTGAAAATGGAAACGCACACCGAAATCTACAAGGCGCAGCGTCGGCTTCCACGCATGGCCCGTGACGTAGAGGCGCTTAAAAAGACGGTTTTCAAACCCTCGTCGAGCGACTAAATCAACCGCAACGCGACAATCAGGGGAACGACATGAGCATCAGCGACCGCGTCATCGCAATCATTGCAGAGCAGGCCGTGCTGGAGCCGTCCGACGTGACGCCCGAAAGCTCTCTTGAAGATCTCGGGATCGATAGCATGGGCCTCGTTGAAAGCATCTTTGCCATCGAGGAAGAATTCGACATCTCGATCCCCTTCAACGCCAACGAACCGACGGCAAGTGATTTCGACATTTCGAATGTTGCGGCGATCATTGCCGGGATCGAAAAGCTGGTCGCGGAAAAGGTTTGATCCGCGGTCATGAAACGGGTTGTCATCACCGGCGCTGGCACGATCAATTCGCTGGGCCATTCCGTGCCCGACACCCTGGAAGCGATGCGCGAAGGCCGTTGCGGCATTTCCGAGCTTGAATTTCGTGACGTCGACCGACTGAGCATCAAAATTGGCGGCCAGGTCCGCGGGTTCGAGGCAGAGGGCCGGTTCAATCGCCAGCAAATGGCGCTGTATGACCGTTTCACGCAATTCACTTTGACTGCGGCCAAAGAGGCGATCGACCAGTCGGGGCTGGAGTTTCACGGCGAATTGGCCGTGCGGTCGGGGGTCGTTCTGGGAACGGCCGGCGGTGGTGTTTCGACCTGGGATGACAACTACCGCTCGGTCTACGAAGACGGGAAGAACCGGGTCCATCCATTCGTCGTGCCGAAGCTGATGAACAACGCGGCAGCAAGCCACATTTCGATGGAGCACAACCTCAAAGGCCCCAGCTTCACCGTTTCGACGGCCTGTGCATCGTCCAACCACGCGATGGCGCTGGCGTTCCAGATGGTGCGCAGTGGCGCCGCCCCGGCGATGATTACCGGCGGGTCGGAATCCATGTTGTGTTTTGGCGGGGTCAAGGCCTGGGAGGGCCTTCGGGTTATGTCGAAGGACGCCTGCCGGCCGTTCAGCGCAAATCGCAATGGCATGGTTCAGGGCGAGGGCGCCGGTGTGTTCGTGTTCGAGGAATACGAACATGCGCGTGCTCGCGGCGCTGAAATTCTGTGTGAGGTTGCGGGCTATGCGATGTCATCGGACGCGACGGATATCGTAATGCCCAGCAAGCAGGGCGCGGCCCGTGCCATGGCCGGGGCCTTGAAGGACGCCGGGCTGAACGCAAGTGACGTGGGCTATATCAACGCCCACGGCACCGGAACCGCCGCCAATGACAAGACCGAATGCGCAGCAGTCGCGGATGTGTTCGGACGCCATGCCGACGATCTGATGATCTCATCGACCAAATCCATGCACGGCCACCTTATCGGCGGAACCGGCGCGGTTGAACTGTTGGCCTGTATCATGGCCGTCCGTGACGGCGTGATTGCTCCGACCATCGGGTATGAAGAACCCGACCCGGAATGCGCTTTGGACGTCGTACCAAACGAGGCGCGCGAGGCCGAGGTGAATGTGGCATTGAGCAACGCCTTTGCGTTTGGCGGTCTGAACGCGGTGTTGGCCCTCAAGAAGGTATGAAAAAAGCCGCCATCGGGGGATGGCGGCTTTGGTCATTCATCTTGGCGTGATCAGTTGGTGTTGACCTCCAGCCCGTCAAAGGCAGCGGTAAATCCGCTCAGCGACAGATCCATGTTGATAACCTGATCGGGCGCGCGTGCGGGCACCAGTGAAATGGTAGCCTTCGTTCCTGCTTTCATCGCGTCAATGTCGCCCTGCGTCAGACCCAGCTGTGCAACACAACCGACCGGAACACAGTGATGATAGTTGTACAGCTTGCGCGGTGCGCCATCGATCGAGATGGCCAGTTGTGCCTGCAGCAGGGTTTCCAGCGGAACAATTACGTTCGCCCAGGCTGCGGCGGCACCACCGGCGGGCAGCTTGCCAACGGTGATCTCGGCCAGAGGTTCATTCTGCGCACCGTTGAGAATCTGAACCATCGCACAGGGGTCATCGCCGGATTGCGCCTTGATGCAGGAGATCTCCCAGTCGCCCGACTTCTCGCGGACATATTGCTCGCCGACACGCGGGCCGCTTTGACCCAGATCCAGGTCGGAGCCGGTATCCGTGGTCTGACCGGCTTGGGTCTGCTCTTGAGTTTCAGTCGTGGCTTCCTGGGCGAACGCGCCTGAGCCCAGCAATGCAGCCGTTACCAGGGTGGCTGGAACAAGTTTGGTGATCATCAGTGCCTCATTGTGCTGATACAGCTTTTTCAAACGTCTCTAGCATTCCTGCTCGGCCATGTCAGTTGCAAAGCGCGCGCTGCACGCGGGATTGGACGGATTTTCGCCGACACATCGGAGGCCACCTGAAGTGACGCCGAGAAGCCTTTGAGTACAAACGACAAAGGGAGCCGTACGTGCGGCTCCCTTCAATCAATGTATCTCCCCGTCGGACTGGCCGACTTAGTTATGCCCGAACGTTACGAGAGGCGAACCCAGTGGTCAACTGCTAACAGCGAAATTTAATGTTTCCACAAGCAGAAACTTGGCAATTTCAAAAAATGGCTGTGCCCGAAAGCACAGCCAGTCGACAGGGAGGAAGTTTGCCCACCACACGAGGGAATTGCGAGGTGGGCAAAATCACTATCGCAGTCAAAGGTTAAGTTTGTATGGTGGTGCCGGGACGCTAAGTTTTGGGACGTATCAATATGACGGAAAACGTTTTTGTCGGCGGTGGCGGTGTTGAATACAAGCAGCCGCAGGGTTTGACGCTGAAATATGCAAACCGGCACGGTCTGATTGCCGGTGCAACGGGGACGGGCAAGACCGTGACCCTGCAAATCCTGGCCGAAGGGTTCTCGCAGCAGGGCGTTCCTGTTTTCCTGTCTGACGTTAAAGGTGACCTGTCCGGACTGGCGCGTCCCGGTAGCCCCGATCACAAGTTGCACCAGGCCTTCATGGACCGTGCCCAGCGCATCGGGTTTGCCGACTATTCCTATGCCGCGTGCCCAGTCACGTTCTGGGATCTGTTTGGTGAGCAGGGCCACCCTGTCCGGACAACGGTTACCGAGATGGGGCCGCTGTTGTTTTCCCGGCTTCTGGACCTGAGCGAAGCGCAGGAAGGTGTGCTGAACATCGCCTTCCGGGTTGCGGATGAAGAGGGGATGCCGCTGCTGGATCTCAAGGACCTGCAGGCTCTTCTGGTCTGGATTGGTGAAAACCGGTCACAGCTGTCGCTGCGCTACGGAAATGTCTCGACCGCTTCGATTGGCGCCATACAGCGACGATTGCTTGTGCTGGAGAACCAAGGAGGCGCACGGCTGTTTGGTGAGCCTGCGCTCGAACTGTCGGATTTGATGCGCTCGGATGAAAACGGCCACGGGATGGTCAACATCCTGGCTTCTGACAAGCTGATGGGCGCGCCCGGGCTGTATGCCACGTTCCTTTTGTGGCTGCTGAGCGAACTGTTCGAAGAACTGCCCGAAGTCGGCGATCCCGACAAGCCCAAGCTGGTCTTTTTCTTCGACGAAGCCCATCTGTTGTTCGATGATGCGCCCAAGGTTCTGGTGGACAAGGTCGAGCAGGTCGCGCGATTGATCCGATCCAAGGGCGTTGGGGTTTACTTCATTACTCAGAACCCGGCCGATATTCCCGAAGATATCCTCGGACAGTTGGGCAACCGCGTCCAACATGCTTTGCGCGCCTTCACCGCGCGCGATCGCAAGAATTTGCGGCTGGCCGCGGAAACCTATCGGGAAAACCCGGCCTTCGACACGGAAACCGCGATCCGGGAAGTCGGAGTGGGCGAGGCGTTGACCTCGATGCTTGAACGGAAGGGCGCGCCGGGTATGGTCGAGCGGACATTGATACGTCCGCCGGGTTCACAACTGGGCCCGATTACCGACGCCGAGCGCAAGGCTGTGATGGCGGCGTCTCCGATGGCTGGGAAATACGAAACGCTTCTGGATCGCAAATCGGCATTCGAAATCCTGCAGGCGCGCGCGGCCAAGGCCGCGGCCGAGGCCGAAGTAGCCGAACCCGAGGAGCATGACGACACCCGGTCGGTGTCCGAGCGGGAGTATTCGGCGGCGCGCAGATACAGCGGCAGCAGAGTAGGGCGATCGTCTGCACGATCGGTCCGAAAGCAGGACAGCTTTGCCTCTGCCATGAGCGAGGCAGTCATCAAAGAGCTGAAAGGAACCACAGGACGCCGCATCGTTCGCGGCATTCTGGGCGGGCTGTTTCGCAACCGTTGAATTTCATCGCCCTGCCAGCCGGAACTGGCGGGGCGTGCCGCGTCAGCGCTTGAGGCGCCGCTGTCCTTCCTGCTGGCAATAGGCGTCAGCTTCGGGAACCGACATCTTGGTGGCCGGGAAATCAATCGCGCGATCCCAGACAACCCGATCCTGGCGATACAGTTGGCAGGTCACGACGCCCTTGGGCGTCTGTACCTGGACGGGTGTGGTTTCCAGTTCACGGGGGCTCGGGATACATCCGGCCACAACAGCTAGGACCGGAACCATAAGGGCAATTTTCTTTGTGGAAGTCTTCATGGTGCAAGAACTTTTCTTCTGGGTCAGAGTTTACTCGTTAAGATCGGCGCATCAGGTGAGTGGTCTTTCGAACAATATGCGCCGATATGGTTCATAGAGTGTGAAGCCGTCTATTGATTTTTCAAGCCGCAATCAAGAAACCGCGCCATTCGCATGGCGCGGCCTGACGGTTTAGTGATGAAAGATGTCTACTTCTCGGGGATCAGGCCCCTTGGGCTGAATCTGAGAACAATCAGCAGGATAAGCCCCATCGTGAACAGGCGCATATGTGCCGTGCTTTCGATCAGGTGGGCCTTAAGCGCGCTGCCATCTGGCATGCTGGAAGTGATCAGGTTCATAAGCCACAGACCGATCGGTTCGACCTCGACCCACAGGAACCAGATCAGAAAGGCCCCCAGGACCGAGCCGAAATTGTTGCCGGAACCGCCGACGATCACCATCACCCAGACAAGGAAGGTGAACCGGAGCGGTTGGTAGGCGCTGGGTGTCAGCTGGCCGTCCAGCGTCGTCATCATCGCCCCGGCAATGCCACAGATGGCCGAGCCCAGAACGAAGATCTGCAGATGACGGCGGGTGACGTCCTTACCCATGGCTTCGGCGGCGACCTCGTTGTCGCGGATCGCGCGCATCATGCGGCCCCACGGGCTTTTGAGCGCCATCTGAGCCATCCAGAGCAGGATGAGAAGCACGATCAGAAACAGGAATGCATAACCCAGTTTCACCCACAGGGTCGAAGCGGTCACCGGGTCCAGCCCGAATGAGGCTGCACGTTCGACGAAGGTCGGATCGCTCTGCAGGTCAATCTCATAGCCTACGATAGGTGAAGGGCGGGGGATGCCGTAGACGTTCTTGACCCCTCGGGCCAGCCAGTCCTCGTTTTTCATGATCGCAATGATGATCTCGGCGATACCCAGCGTGGCAATCGCAAGATAGTCCGAGCGCAGACCCAAGGCCGTCTTGCCAATCAGCCAGGCAGCGCCCGCGGCCAACAGCCCACCCGCCGGCCATGCAAGCAGCACCGGAAGATTCAGCCCGCCGATATTTCCGGCAATGGCTGGGTCGATGGCTTCGACGGCAGCGATGCTCGGGTCGAACACCGCGCGATAGACGAAGAACCCGACGACGAGGATTGCGATGATTGCCAGCGTTCGTGCCCGGCCCTTGGGCATCTTTTGCGCGGCCATCACGGCTGCGACAACGGTCGCTGCCCCCAGCAGAAGCGCCAGCACGATCCCATACCCGCCTGCGGACCAGGCTCCGGGTGTCGGCGGGGTCGAGACCAGCACAACCGCAAGTCCGCCCAGCGCAACAAAACCCATGACGCCGACATTGAACAGTCCGGCAAAGCCCCATTGCAGGTTTACACCGATCGCCATGATCGCGGAAATCAGACCCATGTTCAGAATCAGGATCGCCGTGTTCCAGCTTTGAACGAAACCGGTCAGCAGGATGAGCCCGCCGACAATCACGAAAAGCAGGGTGTTTTTGACTGCTTCGTTCATACCGCTTTCCCCTTGAACAGACCCGTTGGCTTGAACAGAAGCACGATCAGCAGAATGACGAAGCTGACGGCGAATTTGTAATCGGTGGAGAGGAACTGCACCAGGCCCGAAGGTTCGAGGCTTTCCGGGGCAAGGTAGGTCAGCACCTTCTTCCAGGCATAAGTGATCGTGACTTCGGAAAAGGCGATGATGAATCCGCCTGCGATCGCCCCAATCGGGTTGCCCAATCCGCCCACGATAGCAGAGGCAAAGATCGGCAGAAGCAGTTGGAAATAGACGAACGGCTTGAAACTCTTGTCCAGCCCATAGAGAACCCCGGCCGTCGTGGCCAGCGCCGCAACGATGATCCAGGTGATCATCACCACACGTTCCGGGTTGATGCCGGACAACAAGGCCAGATCCTCGTTGTCGGAATAAGCGCGCATCGACTTACCAGTGCGGGTCTTGTTGAGGAACCAGAACAGCAAGGCTACGGCAACGACGGCGACGATCACGGTGATGCCCTGCGAGGTTTTGATCGCAAGCCCCTCATCCAGCCCGGTCATCTTTTTGAAATCCCGCGCAGAAATCAGGAACCGAGCCCCATCCGAGAACCGTTGGTCATCGGGGCCGATGATGAAACGCACCAGCCCATTCATGATGAACATCACACCCATGGATACGATCACCAGGATCACAGGTTTGGCTTTTTGCTCGCGATAGAAACGATAGACCAGCCTGTCGGTGATCAGCACCAGAAGGATGCACCCCAGGATCGCAAACGGAAGCGCCAGAAGCGCCGTCGGCAGGGGCCCGAACCCGATCCCTGCCGCCTGAAGACCCCAGGTGACCAGCACGGCGATCATTGCGCCGAAGGCCATCGTATCCCCGTGGGCAAAGTTGGAAAATCGCAGGATGCCGTAGATCAGGGTGACCCCCAGCGCCCCAAGTGCCAACTGGCTGCCATAGGCAACCGCAGGCACGATCACAAAGTTCGCAAGCGCAACAAGCGCATTCAGTAGGTCCATTATGTTCTTCTCACTGTCCGGGTGCGGCTTTATGGCATGACGCCGACGAAAGACACAACAATTTGGAGCATGATTTTTGCGGCTTTGTGCATGTTTTTATGCGGTTTGGCGAACATTGATCATGCGCGCTCCAACCGTCTGCTGATCCCCGAAAGAAAAAGACCGCGCCACCATGTGGGACGCGGCCTGAAATCGCAGATGATTGCGGGACTAGGCTCCGGTTTCCGTGCATTGACCACGGTCATTCTGAAGGACCGGACGGCGAATGGACAGGTTGTAGGACAGATCCGGGCTTTTGACGAAGAAGGTCATGACATGCTGTTCGGTCGCCAGGATGAACGTCATGTTGTTCAGGCCAGGAAACACCTGAGCATCCCCGGTCGTGTCACCGAATTTGACCGATCCCTTCTGCTCGCCTTCAAGCCGTGTCAGCCGGTACTCGGTTCCATCAATATCCGATATGCACACAAATTCGCTTTGCTGAGCCACAGCGCCAGTTGCCAAGTGTGCGACCAGTGCGGCGATCATCCATTTCTTCATTTTGTCTTCCAATTTCTGTGCCCCCAACCGGGGCGCGTTTCGGGGATTGGTGTAGTGGTTCGGGCGCAGCGATATTTTTGAAATTTGACCTGATTAAAGCAGCAGATAGGCATTCCGGGAATTTCCACAGGCTTTTTGAAGCGGTGCGCTACCAGGAAATAATTTATACTTTTCAGATGCCTAATAAGGGTTCTCAAGAAGAAGGTCATAGCCGGAAACACCGATTGCCATCTTCTGGCCTTCAATTTTGCGCAAAGCGATCAAGAAAAAGGGCCAGTCGAGAATCCCGACCAGCCCCATAAAAAAATCAGTTCTGAAAAGCGTCGGTTAGCCGCCCAAAAACGACTTGCGCACTTCCTCGTCCGCCAGCAGTTCCTTGCCGGTTCCGGTGTATGCGTTTCGCCCTTGGACCAGCACATAGCCCTTGTCGGCGATCTCAAGCGCCTGGCGTGCATTCTGCTCGACCATCAGGATCGGAAGGCCGGTGCGCGACACTTCGATGATGCGGTCGAACAGCTCGTCCATTACGATCGGCGAAACGCCCGCGGTCGGTTCGTCCAGCATCAGCACTTTGGGCTTGGTCATAAGCGCGCGGCCGACGGCCACTTGTTGGCGCTGACCGCCCGAGAGCTCTCCCGCCGCCTGGTTGCGTTTGTCTCGCAGAATCGGGAACAGTTCGAACACCTGTTCCATCGTGTCCGAGAAATCATCCGTGCGGATAAACGCGCCCATTTCCAGATTTTCCTGAACCGTCATCGAGGTGAAAATGTTCTGCGTTTGGGGCACAAAGCCCATGCCCTTGATCACTCGGTCCTGTGGGCTGAGGTTGGTGATGTCCTCTCCATCCAACCGCACCGATCCGGCGCGCACGTCCAGCATGCCGAAAACGGCCTTCATCGCGGTGGATTTGCCAGCGCCGTTGGGGCCGACGATCACGGCGATTTCGCCCTTGTCCACGGCGATCGTGCAATCGTGCAGAATGTCGGGGCCTTTGCCGTACCCGCCGGTCATGGTGTCACCGATCAGGAATGGACCGCCCTCTACCCGGTGGGTCTTGCCGCTGACCCGATGGGCCGGCGTCATCGTGCCGATGCCATGCGTGTTGGTGATCGAGGCGTCCTTGTTGCCCTTGTCGTCCTGATAGGGGTTGTCGCTCATGCCCCGGCCTCCAACTGGTCTTTGTTCTTGAGCCCAGTGCCCAGATAGGCCTCGATGACATGCTCGTTGGCCTTGATCTCGTCCAGTGTGCCTTGCGCCAGAACCTTGCCCTCGGCCATGCAGATCACCGGATCGCAGATCTTGCCGATGAAATCCATGTCGTGTTCGATCACTACGAAGGTATAGCCGCGTTCCTTGTTCAGACGCAGGATCGTATCGGCGATGGTCATCAGCAGGGTGCGGTTCACGCCTGCGCCGACCTCGTCCAGGAACACGATCTTGGCGTCCACCATCATCGTGCGGCCCAGTTCCAGCAGCTTTTTCTGGCCGCCCGAGACCTGACCCGCCTTGTGGTCGGCCAAATGTTCGATGGTTAGGAACTCCAGCACCTCGTCGGCCTTGGCGCGCAGGGCGCGTTCCTCATCCGCAATCCGCTTGCGGCCGAACCATGTGTTCCACAGCGATTCACCGGATTGGCCACCGGGGACCATCATCAGGTTTTCGCGGCATGTCATCGACGAGAACTCGTGCGCTATCTGGAACGTGCGCAACAGCCCCTTGTGAAACAGATCATGGGGCGGCAGGCCGGTGATGTCTTCGCCATCCATCCAGACCTTGCCGCTGGTCGGAGGCAGAACACCCGCGATCACATTGAAAAGAGTGGTTTTTCCGGCCCCGTTTGGACCGATCAGGCCAGTAATCGAGCCCTTTTCGATCTCCAGCGATGCCCCGTCCACCGCATGGAAACCGCCGAAATGCTTGTGCACGTCCTCGACGACGATCATGTGTTCCCCTGTCCGCGGCTTTCGCGGTTCTTCGTGTTGCCCCATCCCAAAGATAAGGTGGCGCCTTTTGTCATTGAAACAGCCCGGGCACAAGGCCCGGGCTGCTTGGTATCATGCGGTCAGCTGACGGATCAACGGAACTTGACGGTCTCGTTCTTGCCGTCTTTCACTTCGATCTCGCGGTAGGACCCAGCGCTTTCGCCCGGACCGATCAGTTCGACACCCGAAGCGCCGACATAGTCGATGTCCTGACCAGCGGCCAGCAGTTCCAGACCCTTGGCCAGTTCACCCGGATAGATCTTCTCGCCGGGGGCGTTGGCCACATCCAGGATCTTGCCACCGTACTGGGCCGGATCGGCCGACCCTGCGGCCTGCATGGCCAGCATGAACAGCGCGGCAGCGTCATAGCTTTCGGGCGAGTAGGGCGACGAGCCGTCAAAGCCCGCGGCTTCGGCCATCGCGAAATATTTCTCGGCGCCTTCACCGCCGGAACCGGCGATCTGACCAAACGAGCCGTCCAGATCGGGGCCGACATTCGCAGGCAGCGAGTCACCGATCATGCCGCCCGGCAGACCGAACGTGTCGAACGCGCCGCTGTCCAGAGCGGACTGGATGATGCCCAGACCACCCTGATCCAGGTAACCGGCAACCACGAGGATGTCACCGCCGGCCGAGGCCAGCGCGCCGACTTCGGCCGAATAGTCCGCTTTGCCGTCTTCATGTGCTGCAACGATGGTCACTTCGCCGCCCACGGCCTCGAACGACGACTGGATCGCGTCGGCCAGACCTTTGCCGTAGTCGTTGTTGGTATAGGTCAGAGCGATCGAGTTGATGCCGCGGTCTTTCAGAATGTCGGCCATAACCTGACCTTCACGCGCATCCGACGGGGCGGTGCGGAAGAACAGGCCGTTGTCTTCCATCGTCGACAGGCCGGGCGAGGTCGCCGACGGCGAGATCATGACCATGCCATTCGGAATAGCGACGTTCTGCAGGATTGCGCCAGTCACACCCGAGCAGTCGCCGCCGATGATGCCGGCAACGCCATCGGCGATCATGCGTTCGCCGTTCGAGGTGGCCAGACCGTTGTCGATGCAGCCGGTATCGGCACGCGACGGGGTGACGGTGGCGCCGCCCAGCAGCTTGCCGGATTCGGTCACTTCGGCCATCGCCAGTTCGGCGCCCGAACCCATTGCCGGGGCCAGCGATTCAATCGGCCCGGTAAATCCGAACAGAACGCCCAGTTTGACGTCTTCGGCCATTGCGGCACCAGCCAGCAATGCGGTTGCTGCAGTCGCAGTAAGCAGCTTTTTCATTAGGTTACTCCCTTGTTGGAACGTATGCGTTCTGAGCAAGACCCTAGGCAAGCTGTTCAGAAAAGAAAAGTCCAAACAGGAATGTGTCTTTTGGCTGAACAACTCTATTTGTTTTCTAAGGTTTGGTTCCCGGGCGGCTCATTCTGACCGGGATTGGAGCGATAGATATGATCAGGGTTTTCACGATTCTCATTCTGATGATTTGCGGCAGCGTCGCGTCGGGCGAGTCATTGAAGACATCCGCAGGCGAGGTCTCGGTGACGACCATGCTTGCCGGCCTCGATACGCCCTGGGCGATCGGCCTGCTGCCTGATGGCAGTTTTTTGGTTACCGAGCGCGACGGCCAGTTGCTTTTGGCGCGTGACGGCAAGGCCACCAAGGTACGGGGCGTTCCGAAAGTCGCGGCGCAAGGGCAGGGCGGTCTGCTGGACGTAACCATCGCCCGCGATTTTGACCGCACCAGAGAGGTGTTTCTCACATTCTCGAAGCCACAGAGCGGCGGGGCCGGTACGGCGGTTGCCGTGGCGCGCCTGTCCGAGAACGGCAAGCGGCTGACCAACCTGAAGGTGATATTCGAAGCGGTTCCCGGCGGCTCGGGTGGCCGGCATTTCGGATCGCGCGTGGTCGAGGCGCAGGACGGGACGCTGTTCATCACTTTGGGGGATCGTGGCGACAGGCCGACCGCACAGGACCGCTCGAACCACATGGGGACGGTTATTCGGATCAACCGCGATGGCTCGATCCCGGCGGATAATCCGTTTGTCGCGCAAGAAGGCATCCGCCCCGAGATCTGGTCCTTTGGTCATCGCAATCCGCAAGGCGCTGATATTGATACGAGTGGCCGGTTGTGGGTCTCGGAACATGGCGCCAAGGGCGGGGACGAAGTGAACCTTGTGAAACCCGGCGCCAACTACGGTTGGCCGGTCATTTCCTACGGGACGCATTATTCCGGAGAGAAGATCGGCGAAGGCACCAGCAAGGCCGGAATGGAACAGCCGCGCTTGTATTGGGATCCGTCCATCGCGCCGTCGGGCTTGATGGTCTATTCCGGCGGGATGTTTCCCGAATGGCAGGGTGACATCTTCGTGGGTTCGCTGAAATTCGACTATATCGCACGGCTGTCCGGCAACCCGTTGCGCGAGGTCGAGCAGATCAAAGGCCCCGAGACCGAACGGGTCCGTGACATCGTGCAGGCCCCGGATGGGGCGATCTGGTTCATCTCGGTCGGGCAGGGTGCGGTTTACAGGATTTCCCGTTCGTCCTAGGAGTGCAGCGATACACTTCTAAGAGGATTGAGATGTTCCGCATTCTCGCAGCAATATTTTTGTCCCTTTCGACACTTCCCGCCGCGGCCGACGAGGTCTTTGCGACCTATGCCGATTACGAAGCCTTCGTCGACACCAAGATCAAGAACCGCGAGTTCTCGAACGTCATCAACCGGTTGGGCGGCGCCGACGAATACACGCCGCAGCAGATGCAAGTCCTGCAAGGGCAGCTACGTGACCTTGTTCCGTACTACCTGACCAATGCCGACGTTGCCAAACGGGTCGAGCTTGAGAACGGGTTCGCGCAGGAAATGCGGATCTACTGGAACGACAAGAACAGCTATCTCTACTATTACGCTCTTCTGCACCAACGCGACGACGGCGTGATGGTTCTGCAGTTCAGCATCAACACCAGCGCCGAGTCCATTCTGGCGAAGTTCTAGGTGTCAGACCGACAGCCGTCCACTCTGCGTTCCACGCTCGCGATAGGGCGTGGTGTTGTAATGCGCGCGGTAGCATTTCGAGAAATGGCTGGGGCTGGCAAAACCGCAGGCCAAGGCCACGTTGATCACGCTCATGTCGGTCTGCATCAGCAGGTTGCGCGCCTTGTGCAGCCGCAATTCCATGTAATAGCGCTTGGGCGAACGGCTCAGATACCGGCGGAACAGCCGCTCGAGCTGGCGGGTCGACATGCCAACATCCTTGGCCAGGATCGAGGGCGAAATCGGCTCCTCGATGTTCTTCTCCATCATCAGGATGACCTGGCTCAGCTTGGGGTGGCGCACACCGATCCGCGTGGGCGTCGAAAGGCGCTGGGTGTCCTGATCGGTGCGGATAGAGGAATAGATCATCTGGTCAGCTACGGCGTTAGCCAACTCTTCACCGTAGTCATCGGCAATCAGCTTCAGCATCAGGTCGATTGACGAGGTGCCACCAGCCGTTGTCATCCGGTTGCCGTCGATCAGAAAGACGGATTTCGTCAGTTCGACGTTTTCGAACTCTTCCGCAAAGCTGTCGGCGTTTTCCCAGTGGATGGTGGCGCGTTTGCCGTCCAGCAGGCCGGCTTTGGCAAGGGTATAGGCGGCTGTGCACAAGCCACCGATCTTCAGACCTTTGCGGGCCTCGCGGCGCAGCCAGTTCAGAACCTTTTTGGTGGTCGCCGCCTGAACATCGACGCCGCCACATACAAGGATCACCTCGTCCCGCTGCAGTTCGTCCAGGTCGCGGTCAAGCTCGAACGTCGTCCCGGCCGAGCAGCTGACCACCTCTCCGCCTTCACCGGCCAGCGACCAGGTATAGATCTGCTGATCCGCCATCCGATTGGCAATCCGAAGGCTGTCCAGTGCCGAGGCAAAAGACAGCAACGAAAACTTGTCGAGCAACACGAATACGAAATTGAGCGGCTTGGCCGCGCGCTTGTCCACAGTGACAACTTGGCGTTGCTCTTGCATGGCGAACTGTCCTTGATTCGGCGGGCCGAGGCCCGAGGCCTGCGGCGAATTTGACCGACACCATGCTCAAAGCTTGTTTCCGACGTCAAGAGGCGCAAATCGGATATGGTCTCTGGTCTATGGATTTTGTATAGAGACCACCTGAATTACCTCAGCGGAGATCAAAGCTATGACCGAGTGGCAAAAAACGAACTGGCGCAGCAAGCCGCGGGTTCAGATGCCAGACTATACCGACGCGGCCGCGCTGGCCAAAGTCGAGGCCAAGCTTTCGCAGTATCCCCCGCTGGTTTTTGCGGGCGAGGCCCGGCGTCTGAAACAGCACTTGGGCGCGGCCGGCCGTGGCGAGGCCTTCCTGCTGCAGGGTGGGGACTGCGCCGAAAGCTTCGACCAGTTCAGCGCCGATGCGATCCGCGACACCTTCAAGGTGATGCTGCAGATGGCGATGGTTCTGACCTATGGTGCCAAGGTTCCGGTGGTCAAGGTGGGCCGTATGGCCGGCCAGTTCGCCAAGCCGCGCAGCGCGCCGACCGAAGTGGTCGATGGCGTAGAATTGCCAAGCTACCGTGGTGACATCATCAACGAGCTGGCCTTCACGCCCGAGGCGCGTATCCCGAACCCGGAAAAGATGCTGCAGGCCTATACCCAGGCTGCAGCCACTCTGAACCTGCTGCGCGCGTTCTCGACCGGCGGTTTCGCGGACATGAGCCGTGTGCATTCCTGGACCTTGGGCTTTACCAACGAACAGGACGTCCAGAAGTATTCCGAGATCGCCGACCGCATTCAGGACACGATCGACTTCATGGAGGCCGCTGGCATCACCGCAGATACCACCCATGAATTCTCGACCGTCGAGTTCTACACCAGCCACGAAGGTCTGTTGCTGGAATATGAGGAGGCGCTGACGCGACTGGATTCGACTTCGGGCAAATGGCTGGCCGGCTCGGGCCACATGATCTGGATCGGCGATCGCACCCGTCAGCCCGACGGCGCGCATGTCGAATTCTGCCGGGGCGTGCTGAACCCGATCGGTCTGAAATGCGGCCCGACGACAACGGCCGAAGACCTCAAGGTTCTGATGTCCAAGCTGAACCCGGACAACGAAGAAGGCCGTCTGACCCTGATCGCGCGCTTCGGCGCGGGCAAGGCGGGCGAGCACCTGCCGCGCCTGATCAAGGCCGTCAAGGAAGAGGGCGCCAAGGTGACCTGGGTCTGCGACCCGATGCACGGGAACACGATCAAGTCGGCCACCGGCTACAAGACCCGTCCGTTCGAATCGGTCCTGCGCGAGGTGCGGGATTTCTTCGGCGTGCATCAGGCCGAGGGCACGATCCCCGGCGGCGTGCATTTCGAGATGACAGGTCTGGACGTGACCGAATGCACCGGCGGCGTCCGCGCCGTCAGCGAAGAGGACCTGTCGGACCGCTACCACACCGCCTGCGACCCGCGCCTGAACGCATCGCAATCGCTGGAGCTGGCGTTCCTGGTGGCTGAAGAGCTGACCAACCTGCGCCGTGACCGAAAGGACCGCGCGGCAAGCTGAGGCATGTCGGATTGAAACGCAAACGGCGGGCCCTCGGGTCCGCCGTTCTGCTTTTTACTCGTCGCGAGAGAATACCAGCCGCAGGTGTTTCGCCGGTCTCTGGAAATCGGCCTGATCCTCGGCAAAACCCACCTCGACAGGCCGGCTGTTGTGGGCCTGATCCTGAATGTTCACCAGCGTGCGGATTCGAGTGTCCGCGATTCCGAACCGGCGCGGAGTAGCGCCGATCGTGCCATCGCTGACCATCACACCCAGCACCCGGCTGACATCCCCCAGATCGCTTCTGAGGGGCAACAGGATCATGCGGGCCTGCAGCCGCGTCCGGCCGAGCTTGCCTTTTGAAACAAGGCTGAACTCACCGATCGCCGGAGCGGCGAACACCTCTTCCAGTGTCTCTGACACCTGATCACGGGCGCTGGGATCAAAGAAGGCGGTCAGAGGCATTCCGCGCACCTCCATCCCCGCGATCTTGTTCAGATGGCTTCCCGCCAGTCGAAACCGGGCGAGGCCGGGCGCGATGCGTTCCAGAATGAATGTGTATTCCAGAATGTTTTCGAGGCCGCGTGGGTCGATCTGGGAACGCTTGGGAACGCCGTCGCCGCTCAGCAGCGCGGTCCAATACGCCTCAGCCTGACGGATGGGGGACAGACTGCGCCCACTGTCAAAGCGATCCATTGCGATGATCTTTCCAGCTTTCGACCCGGAACCATTCCAGAGGAAGGTTTTCATTACCATGCACCTCGTGTCGATTGGCGGCCATCCGGTCCGTGCGCCATGCAAAGCGATAGCGGCCGACCCATCCTTCGACTGACAGATTGACACGGGTTTATTCAATTTTGGACCAAATCTTTAAGGAATGGTTAACTTCTTGCGATGAATTGCACATCCGGCAAGGTCTTGCCCTATGGGGTACGATAGCTTTAGGTGCAGCAGAACAAGGCTGCGCAGCAGTGGGAAAGGGCAGGCATGATCAAATCCATGACCGGTTTTGCATCCGGAAAGGGCGCATTGGGGCCGCACAGCTGGAGCTGGGAACTGCGCAGTGTCAACGGCAAGGGTCTGGACATGCGGTTGCGGGTGCCGGACTGGCTGACGGGACTTGAGGCTGCGCTGCGCGCGGATATGTCCAAACAGATCAGCCGGGGCAACGTGACGCTGAGCCTGCGCGTCGCCCGCGAAGAAACCGCCGCGGAACTGAAGCTGAACGAAGGCGCAATGAGCGCCGCGCTGGATGCGTTGGCGCAAGCCGAGGAATTGGCGGTCAACAAGGGCGTCGCGCTTGCACCGTCAAAAGCCAGCGATCTGCTGATGCTCAAGGGGATGCTGGACGCAGCAGCCGAAGACGACGATCCCGCTCCGCTGGTCGAGGCGTTGAAATCCGAATTTGGCAGTCTGCTGGCCGAGTTTGTGACAATGCGCCGGGATGAGGGGCAAGCCCTGGCTTCCGTCCTGTCTGCCCAGTTGGATCAGATCCAGACCCTGACCGAGCAGGCCACCGAGCTGGCCGAGCGGCGCAAGGAAGCCATGGCCGACACTCTGCGCCAGAACCTCGCGCGGGTCATGGAAAACAGTCAGGGCGCTGATCCTGACCGGGTGGCGCAGGAGTTGGCCCTGATCGCGGTCAAGGCGGACATCACCGAAGAACTGGACCGCCTGGCCGCGCATGTCGTAGCCGCGCGCGCTCTGCTGGAGCAGGAGGCCCCGGTCGGCCGCAAGCTGGATTTCCTGATGCAGGAGTTCAACCGCGAGGCCAACACGCTGTGCTCCAAATCCCAGAACTCGGAACTGACATCGGTCGGTCTGGAGTTGAAGGCGGTGATCGACCAGTTGAGAGAGCAGGTGCAAAATGTTGAATAAGCAAGGAAAAGTGTAATGGCGGATCGCCGCGGTCTACTCATCATCCTGTCGTCGCCCTCGGGTGCCGGAAAATCCACTTTGGCCCGTCGCCTGATGGAGTGGGACACCGATCTCGAATTTTCGATCTCGGCCACCACACGCGCCCCGCGCCCGGGTGAGGAACATGGACGCGAATACTATTTTCTCAGCGAAGATGATTTCCGCCAGCAGGTATCAAATGGGCAGATGCTTGAGCATGCCCACGTGTTCGGCAATTTCTACGGCTCACCAGCTGGTCCAGTGCGCGAAGCGATCCAGAGCGGGCGGGACGTGCTTTTTGACGTGGACTGGCAGGGTGAAGTGCAGATACGGAATTCCGAGCTGGGCAAACATGCGTTGTCCATTTTCATTCTACCGCCATCGATCAAAGAGCTGCGCCGCCGGCTTGAAACCCGCGGTCAGGACAGCGCCGACGTCATTTCCAAGCGCATGATGAAAAGCTGGGACGAAATCAGCCATTGGGGCTACTACGACTATGTGTTGATCAATGACGATCTGGCCACAACCGAGGAAAAGCTGAAGACGATCGTCAGCGCCGAGCGGATGCGCCGTATTCAGCAGCCTCGGTTGCAGGATCACGTCCGCGCCCTGCAATACGAATTCGAGAGCATGTCATGACCATTTACGCATTGGGACAGGACGTCCCGCAGATTCACGAAGACAGCTGGGTTGCGCCGGACGCGAACCTGATCGGCAAAGTTGTCCTGGAGCAAGGTGCATCTGTTTGGTTCGGGTGCACGATCCGCGCCGATCACGAAGAAATCCGCGTGGGCGAGGGCAGCAACGTTCAGGAGAACTGCGTGATGCATATCGACGCCGGATTTCCTCTGACGATCGGAAAGAACTGCACCATCGGCCACAAAGTGATGCTGCATGGCTGCACCATCGGTGACAACAGCCTGATTGGTATGGGGGCCATCGTTTTGAACGGCGCGAAGATCGGCCGGAACTGCCTGATCGGGGCAGGGGCCCTGATCACGGAAGGCAAGGAGATTCCCGACAACTCTCTAGTGATGGGAGCCCCGGGTAAGGTGGTTCGGCAACTGGACGAGGCGGCGGCCCAGCGGATCACGTTCAGTGCGGTGCACTATCAAGAGAACATGCGCAAGTTCCGGGAAACGCTGACGCCCGTTTCGCCCGGCGCATAGGTCCTGTGAACCGGTCATGAGCAACGAATTGCTTGCCGAAGTCGTCTCTGCCTTGCCGATGCCTGCATTGATGGTCGATCAGACCGAGCGGATCATCGCTTCGAACGCGGATGCGCGTGCGCTGTTGGGTCGAAACATCGACGGTCGCCATTTTGCGACGATCCTGCGACAGCCGCAGGTCATCGAAGCGATGGAGAAGAGCTTGCGAAGCAAGGGGCCGGCCAACAGCCGGCATCTGGCGAACGACGGCGCACAGGACACTGCGTTTCAGGTCCACTGTCGGTACATGCAGGGCGTCGGCGCGGTTTCCGGTGGCGCGGTTCTGGCAACGTTTATGGATGTGACCCACCTCGAGCAGGCCAGCCAGATGCGTCGTGACTTCGTTGCCAATGTCAGCCACGAACTTCGTACCCCACTGACCGCTTTGATGGGATTCATCGAGACCTTGCAAGGACCAGCGAAGGATGACGCGGCCGCCCGGGACAGATTCCTGAAGATCATGACATCCGAGGCCAACCGGATGAATCGTCTGGTTGGTGACTTGTTGTCGTTGAATCGGGTCGAAAGCGAAGAGCGCATTCGGCCAAGGCAGCAGATCGAACTGGTCGAGCTGCTGCACGTGACGCTCGAGACGCTACGCCCCTTGGCTGATGACGCGGGCGTTTCCCTGAATCTGAGCGCCCCGGAAAACCCCGTTCGCCTTCCGGGCGACAATGATCAGCTGCGGCAGGTTTTCACAAACCTTGTTGAAAACGCAATCAAATATGGTGGCAGCGGTGGCAGTGTGGATGTGCAAGTGTCGGTCTCAGATCAGGATACCGCCATCCGGGGACCGGCCGCCCGGGTGAGGGTCATCGACAAGGGCCCTGGCATTGACCCGGTTCATCTGCCCCGGCTTACCGAACGGTTTTACCGCGCCGACAGCCATCGCTCGCGCGAACTGGGGGGTACGGGGCTGGGCCTGGCTATCGTCAAGCACATCATCAACCGCCACCGCGGCCGGTTGCGAGTGGAAAGTGATTTGGGAAAGGGCGCGGTGTTCACCGTCATTTTGCCCATGTAAGACCGGCGCGTGATAGGCTAGGAACGGTCAAGCCGAGCACTCGGACCAAAAAACGAAGGACCCGCCACCCGTGGATAGCGCATTGGAACCCGAAACCCTCAAGGTCTCAGCCAGGAACGTGAACGTGTTCTATGGTGACACGCACGCCATCAAGGACGTGAATGTAGAAATCCAGGACAAGACCGTCACGGCGTTCATTGGGCCCTCGGGGTGCGGCAAGTCTACCTTTTTGCGATGTCTGAACCGGATGAATGACACCATCGACATCTGTCGGGTCGAGGGAGAAATTCGCCTGGATGGGGAAGACATCTATGACAAGCGGATCGACCCCGTGCAACTGCGCGCCAAGGTCGGCATGGTGTTTCAGAAACCCAACCCTTTTCCAAAGTCGATCTATGACAACATCGCATACGGTCCGCGCATTCATGGTCTGGCCAAGACCAAGGCCGAACTTGACGAGATCGTCGAGAAATCCCTACGCCGCGGTGCCATCTGGGACGAGGTGAAGGATCGCCTGGATGCCCCTGGTACTGGTTTGTCAGGGGGGCAACAACAGCGCCTGTGTATCGCCCGCGCCATCGCCACAGCACCCGAAGTTCTGTTGATGGACGAGCCCTGTTCGGCGCTGGACCCGATTGCCACCGCCCAGGTCGAAGAGCTGATTGATGAACTGCGTGAGAGGTTTTCGGTCGTGATTGTCACCCACTCGATGCAACAGGCGGCGCGCGTCAGCCAGAAAACGGCGTTTTTTCACTTGGGCAATCTTGTCGAGTTCGGTGATACCGCCCAAATCTTCACCAACCCCGAAGACCCGCGTACCGAAAGCTACATCACCGGCCGTATCGGCTGAGAACAGGTAAAAGACCATGAGCGAACAACATATTGCATCTGCCTTCGACCGCGATCTTGAGGCGGTTCAAGCCCACATCATGAAAATGGGTGGTCTGGTCGAGGCCGCGATCACAGGTGCGGCCCGTTCGCTGGAAACGCGGGATGAGGAACTGGCGCAGCAGGTGCGGCAGGGCGACAAGGCCATTGATGCGCTCGAGGACCTGATCAACGAAGAAACCGCCCGGGTGATCGCTTTGCGGGCTCCCACCGCCGGCGACCTGCGGTTGGTGCTGTCGGTTCTCAAGGTTTCGGCCAACCTGGAACGCATCGGCGATTACGCAAAGAACATCGCCAAGCGTACCACCATTCTGGTCGAGGCCAACCAGATCGGCGGCAGCACCGCCGCACTGCGCCGCATGGCGCGCGAGGTCGAGCGGATGCTGCGTGACGCATTGGATGCCTATATTCAAAGGGATGCTGAGCTGGCCCGTGACGTCATCGATCGGGACCAGGAAGTGGACCAGATGTACAACGGCCTGTTCCGCGAGTTGCTGACCTTCATGGCTGAAGACCCGCGCAACATCACGGCATGCATGCATCTGCATTTCATCGCCAAGAACATCGAGCGGATGGGTGACCACGTCACTGCCATCGCCGAACAGGTGATCTATCTGGTGACCGGCGAACGGCCGACCGAAGCGCGCCCGAAAGCAGACAACACCTCGCAATCTCTGTAGGGAGTGGCCGGCATGCCGACAGGCCAGCCGACTATCCTGATCGTCGATGATGAGCCGGCGCTGCGCGAGGTGCTGGCCTACAACATGCAGTCCGCCGGGTACGAAGTGGTTCAGGCGGCAAGCGGCGAAGAAGCCCTGGTGCTGGTCCAAGAGGTGGCGCCTGATTTGATCGTGCTTGACTGGATGATGCCCGATCTCAGTGGGATTGAGTTGTGTCGTCAGCTAAAGGCACGCCCGCAGACCCGCGCAATTCCGATCATCATGCTGTCGGCGCGGTCGGATGAGGTGGACAAAGTGCGTGGTTTGGAGACGGGGGCCGATGACTATGTGGCCAAACCGTATTCGATGGCGGAGTTGATGGCGCGGATCCGAGCTCAACTGCGTCGGGTACGCCCGGCGGCGGCTGCGGAAACCCTAGAATACGACGACATCATCGTGGACCTCGAAAGCCACAAGGCCAGTCGAGCGGGCAAGCCGCTCCGGATGGGACCAACCGAATTCCGGCTGCTGAGCACCTTCATGGAAAAGCCGGGGCGCGTGTTCAGTCGCGATCAGCTATTGGGCCGTGCCTGGGGGCGTGACGTCTATGTCGATTCCCGCACCGTGGATGTCCATATTGGTCGACTGCGCAAGGCTTTGACGGCATTCGGCGGATCCGACCCCCTTCGAACGGTTCGAGGTGCTGGATACGCGCTGGATTAGCCTACCTGGGCAGTGTTTCGTCGTTTTGGGCCTGAGAAGCCAACCAGTGACGGAAGTGCCGAAGTGTCGGATCTTCGGACTTTGAGCTTGGCCAGACCAGGTAATAGGCCCCCATGGTTTCAACCGGATCCTTGCAGGCCGCAACAAGCCTGCCGGTCGCCAGGTCTTGCTCGATCAGGTAGTTGGGCAGCAAGGCGACGCCCAGCCCATGCAGGGCGGCTTGATTGATGGTCGTGAATTGATCGTGCACCGTACCGGGCAGGGCGCCTGAATGCGGAACACCCATTTGCTTGAACCATTCTTGCCAGGCGCGCGGGCGGGTCTGGATGTGAAGCAGGGGCAGTTTCAGCAATTCGCGCGGATCGTCCGGCGCGCCTCCTGGCAGCAGCGCGGGGGAACATACAGGCAGAACCCTTTCCACCTTCAGCAGCAAGCGCTCGGTGCCGGGCCAATCCGGTTCCCCGAAATGTAACGCGGCATCAAAGGGTTCCGATGAGAAGTTGAATGGCCTCAGACGCGTGGACATGTTGATCGTGATGTCAGGATGCAAACGGGCGAAATCCGGCAGCCGTGGCACCAGCCAACGCATTCCGAATGTCGGCAGGATTGCCAGATTCAGCGTTCCACCCACTGGCGCGACGTGCAGTTTCAGGGAAGCCTGCGCAATTTGGTTCAGACCTTGTCGAATTTCCGCGACATAGTCCTGCGCCACCGGCGTCAACGCCAATCGCTTTTTGTCACGCAGAATGAGCTGCACGCCCAGCTGGGTCTCGAGCGTCTGCAGTTGCCGGCTGACGGCGCTCTGGGTCAGCGCAAGCTCTTCCGCGGCGGCCGAGGCGGAGCCCAGCCGGTCCAACGCTTCGAGCGCGCGAAGCGAAGAAATTGACGGAAAGAGTCGACGAGGCGTATCCATCTATGCGTTTTACTCATGAAAACTTGCAAATGTCTCGCTGTTTTTTGCGTAAATTGCAGGGTAGGGTGCGTGTGAACTTCAGTTTGGAGCCAGAAGATGAACGCCCCCGACACCAAACCTGCATTGCGCGCAAAGGATGCGCCCGATCTTGGCCGCTTTACTTGGTACGATCCGTTCCGCCTGTCTGATCAACTGACCGAGGATGAACGCCTGATCGCCGACAGCGCCCGTGCGTATGCGCAGGAAAAGCTGCAACCTCGGGTAACTCAGGCGTTTCAGAACGAGGAAACCGATCCTGAAATCTTCCGTGAGATGGGCGAAATGGGCCTGCTGGGCACCACCATTCCCGAGGAATACGGCGGGATTGGCGCCGGTTACGTAACCTACGGTCTCGTCGCGCGCGAGGTCGAACGTGTGGATTCCGGCTATCGCTCGATGATGTCGGTGCAAAGCTCGCTGGTGATGTATCCGATCTATGCCTATGGCAGCGAAGAGCAGCGCCGGAAATACCTGCCGAAACTGGCCAGTGGTGAATGGATCGGTTGCTTTGGCCTGACCGAACCGGATGCGGGATCTGATCCGGCTGGTATGAAAACCCGGGCAGAAAAGATCGACGGCGGCTACCGTCTGACCGGCAGCAAAATGTGGATTTCAAACGCGCCAATCGCCGATGTGTTTGTTGTCTGGGCCAAGTCCGATGCGCATGACGGAAAGATCCGCGGCTTCGTACTTGAAAAAGGCGCCAAGGGTCTGGGCGCGCCAAAGATCCAAAACAAGCTTAGCCTGCGCGCGTCAATCACCGGTGAAATCGTTATGGACGGCGTGGAGGTCGACGACAGTGCCTTGTTGCCGCACGTCCAGGGCCTGAAAGGGCCATTCGGATGCTTGAATCGAGCGCGCTATGGCATCAGTTGGGGTGTCATGGGGGCTGCAGAATGCTGCTGGCATGCGGCGCGTCAGTACGGTTTGGATCGAAAGCAGTTCAATCGTCCTTTGGCGCAGACACAGCTATTCCAGAAGAAACTGGCGGACATGCAGACTGAAATCGCGTTGGGTTTACAGGCCAGCCTGACGGTCGGACGGCTGATGGACAAAGCCGAAGCCGCGCCTGAGATGATCTCGATCATCAAGCGGAACAATTGCGGCAAGGCGTTGGATATCGCGCGGATGGCGCGGGACATGCATGGTGGCAACGGGATCTCGTTGGAGTTCCAAGTCATTCGTCACATGGTCAACCTTGAGACCGTCAATACCTACGAGGGCACGCATGATGTTCATGCGTTGATCTTGGGGCGGGCGCAGACCGGGTTGCAAGCATTCTACTGATCCGCAACCCAAAGTGCGCGTAATCGGTATTATGTAATTAAAGTGCAAGGCCTGGCACCGCTACGTTCGCGTTGGCGGTGCTATTTCAACCTGTTACGGTCCTGTGTGAAACCAAGACAGGATGCGCTGATGGACCTTCAAGGCAAAATCGTAGTTATTACCGGTGCAGCCCACGGCATCGGCAAAGGTATGGCGACGCGCTTCGCGGCGGACGGCGCGCGTGTGATCTGTGCGGATATCGATGAAGCCGGTGCCGAAGCCGTCGCGCAGGACATTGGCGGGCATTCGGTCAAATGCGATGTGGCCGACGAACACGAAATCCAGGCAATGATCGAAAGCGTTGAATCCAGCATCGGCCCAATTGATCTGTTCTGTGCCAACGCCGGCATTCTGACGCTTGGCGGTCTCGATGTTCCCGATGCGCATTGGGATAGGATCTGGAAGATCAACGTCATGTCTCATGTGTGGACGGCCCGCCATCTGGTGCCGCGGATGATTGCGCGCGACGGCGGCTACATATTGATCACGGCTTCCGCTGCGGGGCTGCTCAACCAGCCCGGAGCCGCGCCATACGGAGTCACCAAACATGCGGCGGTTGGTTTCGCGGAATGGCTGGCTTTGACCTATGCCGACAAAGGCATCCGGGTCTCGGTCTTGTGTCCTCAGGCCGTCCGATCGGAAATGACCAAAGGGTTTGAAGACTCAGTAGCCGCGATTGATGGCATGCTTGAACCCGAGGACGTGGCACAGGCATGTGTCGAGGCCATTGGGGCTGAGAGCTTTCTGGTTCTGCCGCACCCGCAGGTTCTGGACTACATGCGCTTGAAAACCGCCGATTACGACCGTTGGATTTCGGGAATGAACAAGTTGAATCAGCAGTTTGCAGGCGATACCTAGTCTTTCTTACGAGCGCGGCGCAGAAGGCCTTCCTGCGCGACGGACGCGACCAAGGTACCATCCTGCGTATAGATTGACCCGCGGTTGAAGCTGCGTCCCTGCCCTGTCCATGGCGACTCCATGGAATAGAGATGCCAGTTCTGGAATTGAACCGGCGCATGAAACCAGATCGCGTGATCCAGGCTCGCGCCATTGATTTCGCCCGTGAACCAGCTCAACCCGTGCGGACGCATGCCGGAACTCAGCAGCGCCATGTCCGAGGCATAGGCCAGCAACAGGTGTTGGGTCACGTGATCAGCCTGTTCCGCTGCTCCCATGCGGAACCACAGATGGTTTCGGTCGTCGCTTTTCTCGGGCTGAAATATGTCCAGGGGATCAATCTCGCGCACCTCGATCGGGCGTTCGCGGAGCAATTCGGCGCGCAGCCTTTCGGGAACGCGGTTCAGGTATTTCTGCCGCAATTCATCGCGTGACGGTTGCGTTTCGGGCGCTGGGACATCAGGCATCGCGTGCTGATGGTCCCAGCCTTCATCCTGAATGTGGAACGAGGCCGACATGTTGAGGATCTGCTTGCCGTGCTGGATTGCCACCACGCGCCGTGTGGTGAACGACCCGCCATCCCGTGCGCGATCCACCTGATAGATAACCGGAATTTCCGGATCTCCCGGACGGATGAAATAGGCATGCAGCGAATGGCAAAGGCGGTTTTCGACCGTTCGGTATGCTGCTGCCAAAGCCTGTGCGATGACCTGACCACCAAATATCCGCGTGGGCGTTTCACCGCCGGACCCGGTGCCTCGGAACAGGTCAACTTCAAGGCGTTCAATGTCCAGCAAATCCAACAGAATGCGTTCGGCTTCGGTCATTCGACTCTCTCTGGTTCTGTTCGTGATCGGCCTAGCAGGCCCGCGCGGGTCATTCAATGAGGGCGGCGTGAACCAGCGCTTTGAGTTCCGAGCGTGACGGGTAAGAACTGGAGGGCGACAACTGAGTAAAGAAAACCGCCGACAGGTCGTTCTTTTGGTCGACCCAGAAAAAGGTCGACGCCATTCCGCCCCAACTGAAATCTCCGACCGATCCGGGGGTACGTGCACGGCCCGGGTCCAAAACCACAGCGCCGCCAAGCCCGAACCCCATGCCGTCCATTGGCTGTTCGGCAAAGCTTTGGGGCCCCATGGACGCGATGTCGCCCGGCAAGTGGTTGCGCATCATGAAGTCCACTGTGCTCGGGCCCAGCAGTCGTTGATCACCCACCTGCCCATTTGCGCGTAGCATCTCGGCGAAACGGGCAAAATCGTCGATCGTGCTGACCAGCCCACCACCGCCGGAAAACAGCGTGGCCGCTTCGAATGGCGAGTTTCCGGCCGGATCCACCAATCGCAACGTTTCGCCGCCGGACCTGGCCGCGTTCAGGGCCATCGCGTCCCCCTCGAGCGGTGTGTAGAGCGAGGCGAACCGGTCCCCTGCCCCTTTGGGAACCGAAAACCCGGTTTCGTCCATCCCAAGCGGGCCAAAGATCTCATCGGCAAAGAATTGGCTCAGACTCCTGCCGGACACCACTTCGACCACGCGTCCGATTACGTCGATGCCAACCGAATACTCCCAGCGGCTGCCGGGTTGAAACGCCAGCGGCAATGCAGCCACGGCCCGAACCTGATCGGCCAGCAGACCCTGGTCCGGTTTGAACATCAGGTCCTGAGCATCCATCGCAGCGGGCAGAATGCCCGGGTTGAATGGATAGCTTAGCCCGCTGGTGTGGGTCAGCAGTTGATGCAGGGTCGGCGACGTCGAGTCTTCTGTTTGATCAATGGATTGCGCGTCTTTCCGCAACGCCTTCATGTCGGCGAATTCCGGCAGAAACTCGGACACCGGCGCCTCAAGGTGCATTAGACCTTGTTCTACCAGCATCATCAGCGCTGTCGTGGTTACTGGCTTGGTCATCGAGTAGATGCGAACCAAGGTCTGGCGGTCGAACGGCAAATCACCCTCGAGACTACGCAATCCGCAATCGTGAAAGAACTCTTCGCGCCCGTGCTGCTTCAACAGAAAGGCACAACCGGGGTATTTTCGTTCGTCCACATACCTTTGCATCCATGTCTGAATGCGGTTCAGCCTCGTCCGATCAAACTGCATTGGCCGAAATTTCCCCGTTTTTTCTTTCACCTACGCGCAATCCTGCCGCCCCGTGGCAGAGAAAAACAGCCCAAAAAACAAAGCCGGCAAAAATTGCCGGGCGGGCGATCAGCAAGTCCGCTCTCGGCCACGACCCACGACGCTGTTAGACTGACGGCGTTCTGGATTCGTGATTTGCAGCCGTTACCCCCTGATTTCGCCACCGGCCGGAGGTGCCAGATGACGCAGAACGTGGAATTCGTATACGACTTTTGCAGCCCAAACGCTTACCTCGCTCATAAGGTTTTGCCAGATCTCGCCGCGCGGCACGCGGCCAGGATCCGTTATGTGCCGGTTCTGCTGAGCACAGTTTTCAAGGCCACCAACAACCAGAGCCCATTTCAGGCGTTTTCGGAAAATCGGAAGAAATCGGCGTATCTGACCCATGACCTGCACCGCTTTGCGCGGCGGCGAGGCCTGATCTTTCATATGAGCCCCTATTTTCCGCTGAACACGAAGTTCGCCATGCGTGGGGCAGTCGCGGCGATGGGAAGACCTTGGGAAGGCAGATACATAGATGCCGTTTTTGATGCAATATGGGTGCACGGGCAGAAGATTGACGACCTGAATGTATTGACCGACATCGTTCAAGAACATGAGCTGCCCGTACGAAAAATCCGCGAGGCGATCACCGGCGATTTGGGCAAGCAGACTCTGAAGGATCAGACAAAGGCGGCCGTTCGCCGCGGAGTTTTTGGGGTGCCTAGCTTGTTTGTCGGTTCCGAGATGTTTTTTGGTAAGAACAGCCTGGCCAACGTAGAACTCGAACTCGAGGCGTTGCACTGAGGTTTCAAGGACGCAGTCCCAATTGCCGGGCAGCATCAATAAGCTTGTGCGCGTGGTCTTTTTCAAGCTCTTCCGGGGTCACGTAAAAGCTGGGCCCGCCGATATTCAATCCAAATACCCGCCCGTCGCTGGCGGTGGATACTGGAACGGAAATGGCATGGACGTCGTCCCGCCACAGAGAATATCCGGTACAATAACCTTGTGTATCGTACTCATCCAACGCGGTTTTTATCGAGTCGCGCAGGTGACCTTCGGGCAGGTTCAGATCGCGTCGTGCAGCGTAAACCGCGGTTTCCCTTTGATCCTCGGTCATGCCAACCAGAATGGCCCGCCCCATGGCCGAGGAGAACAACGGCAGCCGGGATCCGACATGCATGGTAAGCGCCACGTTCTGCGTCGACCTGCTGACCGCGACGTATACGACCTCGGCCCGATGCGCTTCGCCGAGGGCGGCCGTCAGGTAAGGATTGGCTCCATCGCGCAGTTCCCTCAGCACCTCGACGGCACGCTCGCATATGTCAGCCGCTCCCAGAACTCCAAACCCCAGGCGCAGCACTCCGACACCAAGCCGATACGAACCGCCTGCGTGGTCCTGAACAAGGTAACCAAGCTGGCACAGCGTATGCGTCAACCGCGAGATCGTTGGCTTGGGCAGACCCGTGCGTTCGGCAAAATCCGTGTTGGTCAGGGCCGTTTCGCCGTGGCGAAAGCACCGCAGCAGTTCAAGCCCCCGCGCCAGTGCAGTGACGAAGTTCCGATCCTTGCCAATGTCGGCGCTTGATGATGTCTCGGATACCACGCCTGCCCCTCTATCCCAGCGCTGCCAGACCATGTTTGGCGAACATCGGCACATAGGCTCCGAATGCGCGCGCCCGGGCCGGATCGGATGCATTCCCGTCCAGAGCGCGTTTGTAGACGCCTTGGAGAATTCCGGCCATGCGGAAGAAGTTGAACGCAAGATAGAAGCCGAAATTGTCGATCCCCGGCAAACCGCGCCGCTTACAATATGAGGCGATGAACTGCTGATCGCTGGGCAGCCCGAGGCTGTCTCGGTCAACACCGGCCAGCCCCCGACCCTCTTTGCCCGGCGGCATCTGCCATTGCATGATTACGGCCGCCAGATCGGCATAGGGATGGCCGATGGTGGACAGCTCCCAATCCAGGACCCCGATGCAGCGGGTTCCGTCCCGCTCGAACATCAGATTGTCGATGCGATAGTCGCCATGAACCAGCGTTCGTTGACCATCATCCGCCGGGATCGAGCTTTCCAGCGCGCCGATCAGCGCATCCATGTCGGCAACCGTTTCGGTTTCCGAGGCGCGATACTGTTTGGTCCAGCGCGCGATCTGGCGTTCAAAGTAGTTGCCGGTCGGTCCGTAGTCGGACAGGCCCACGGCGTCGATATCGACCATGTGCAATTCGGCCAGAACCCGGTTCATCTCATCCAGAACGGCGCTGCGGGTTTCGCTGGTTTCGCCCTTCATGGTCGGTTCCAGAAAATTCCGGCCGACGAGACGCTCCATGACATAGAAGGCAGAGCCGATGATGCTGTCATCCTCGCACAGCACGTACATGCGCGGCACCGGCACTTTGCTGTGCGCCAACGCGGTCTGAACACGGAATTCGCGGTCGACCGCGTGTGCGGATTTCAGCAGAACTCCGGGCGGCTTGCGCCGCAGAACATAGGATTTGCCAGGCGTGCGCAGTTCGTAGGTCGGATTGGACTGACCCACCGTGAACTTCTTCGCCTCAAGCGGACCGGCATAGCCTTGCAGGTTGACGCGCAGATAGGCATCTACGGCGACAAGGTCGAGGGTGTTCGGGTCATCGCTCATGCGATCGACCTCGCTTGATAATGGACCAGGTTTCACAGGGCATCGGCAAAGATGTTTCCTCCGGTCAGAACGTTGATACCACCCGAGACCGGGATCACGGCGCCGGTCACGTAACTGCCGCCGCGTCCGCTGAGGAACAGCATACAGCCCGCGATGTCCTCGTCGCGCCCGACACGGCCCAGCGGGACTGACTTGCCCACTTTCTCGCGTTTTTCCTCGTCAGCCGTGGCAAAGGCGGTCATGCGCGAAACGAACGGTCCCGGTGCCAGAGCATTCACAGTCACGCGGTAGGGCGACAGCTCCTTTGCCATGATCTTGGTCAGATGGATGACGGCCGCCTTGGACGCGGAATAGCTGTAGGCGCCATCACCCATCGGAACTTCTCCCATCACCGATGCGACGTTGATTACCCGTGCAGGATCATCGTCCGAGCCCGATTGCATCAGCAGAGGAAGCAGCTTCTGGGTCAGATGAAAGATGCCGGCGACATTCACGGACATGACTTTGTCCCAGGCGTCATAGGGAAACTGTCCCATAGGAGCGCCCCACGAAACGCCGGCATTGTTCATAAGAATATCAAGCCTTTGGGTGCGGTTGCTCACCTCTTCGACCAGTGCGTCAATGCCGGCCTCGCTGCTGACGTCACCGGCAAACCCTTCGGCGGTTCCGGACGCATCCAGCGCGTTCAGTTCGGCGGCCACAGCTTCGCAGGCTTCGCCCTTGCGCGAGGCGATCAGCACCCGCGCACCCGCGCGCAGCAGAGCCTCGGCTGCCATCCGACCAATGCCGGTCGCGCCGCCCGTGACCAAAGCAGTCTTGCCCGCTAGCGAAAATAAGTTCTCCGGTGTCATCAGCCTCTCCCCATAATTCGTTTTTGTTGCGTCCTGAGTTCTATTTCAGGTCGGGTCAGTTTCACTGTGCAGAATTGCATTTCACATCTGCCTTGACAACATGGTGTCAGGACCCGACCTTCGGGCCGACAAATGGCGAGGATCGGAATACGAAATGCAAGCATTACTCAGCGTCGCCCCGGGTGGTCCGGAAACACTGGAATTGACCACCCTGCCCGATCCAACGCCCAAAAAGGGTCAGGTGCTGATCCGGGTACGTGCGGCAGGCGTGAATTTTCCGGACACGCTGATCATTCGCGATTTGTACCAGATGAAACCACCGCGCCCCTTCGCGCCCGGAGGGGAGGTGTCGGGCGATTTGATCGCCGTTGGAGATGGTGTTTCCGATCTGAAGGTCGGTGACCGCGTTCTGGCCCTGACAGGTCACGGAGGTTTCGCCGAACAGCTTTGCATTCCGGCCGCCAGCGCCGTTACCATCCCGGAGTCCATGCCGTACGAGGATGCGGCTTGTTTCATTTTCACCTACGGAACGTCCTACCATGCACTGAAGGATCGCGCCGGGCTCAAAGGCGGTGAAACTCTGTTGGTGCTTGGGGCCGCTGGCGGTGTCGGCTCGGCCGCGGTTGAATTGGGCAAAGCCATGGGCGCGCGTGTGATTGCTGCGGTGTCCACGGAAGACAAAGCTCAGTTCTGCAGGGATTTGGGCGCTGATGAAACGATCGTCTACTCCAAGGAGATGACGCGAGAGGCGCAAAAAGCGTTCTCGTCAGAAATCAAGAAGCTGGCGGGCGGTGATGGCGTTGACGTGGTCTATGATGCGGTTGGCGGCGACTATGCCGAACCGGCATTGCGCGCGATGGCCTGGAAGGGGCGGTTTCTGGTCGTTGGTTTTCCGGCCGGAATCCCCAATATCCCGTTGAATCTGCCTTTGCTTAAGGGCTGTGAGATCGTCGGCGTGTTCTGGGGCGCGTCCGTATTCCGCGATCCGGCCGGACATGCCGAAAACTTGCGGGAACTGTTTGCCATGTATCATGGCAGCAAGATCAAGCCGCGTATCAGCGCCCGCTTTTCCTTGCCCCGCGCCGCCGAAGCTTTGGAGATGTTGGGCGATCGGTCGGTTCTCGGCAAAGTTGTCGTGTCCATCGACTAGGAACGACATTCACGGTCGTTTCACAGCATGACCCCATGACCTGACCTGCACCCGCTCGCCTCATGAGAGCAAAGCCGGTAGACGCGTTTTCAATTCGCGGCTATGAAACAGGTATGGGGACAGAAAAATAATGCGTACTATTCTTGTATTGAACGGACCGAACCTGAACCTTTTGGGCACACGGCAGCCCGAGGTTTACGGTCATACCACCTTGAAGATGATCGAAGACTTGTGCGTTTCGCATGGCGCATCGATCGGGTTGCGTGTCGAGTGCGCTCAATCAAACCATGAAGGTGTGTTGATCGATGCCATCCACGGCGCGCGCGGGACCCATGACGGGATCGTCCTGAACGCCGGCGCGTATACCCACACGTCAATAGCGTTGATGGATGCCATTTCGTCGGCTGAACTGCCGGTAGTCGAGGTTCACCTGTCCAATATCCACGCCCGCGAGGCATTTCGGCACAAGTCCTACATCTCGGCCGTGGCCATCGGGCAGATCTGCGGCTTTGGCGCTCAAAGCTATGTTCTGGCGCTGGAAGCGCTGGCCGCGCATCTTCAGGAGGGTGGCGGCGCATGATGACGCTCAAGGAATACCTCAACTTTCTGAGCTATGTGAAAACCCTCGAGGAGCTTTGGGCCGCGCACACCGAACAGATGGCCAAGTATGGTTTTGACCGCCTGTTGTACGGACACACACAGTACCGCACCCAAACGTCTTTGGGCGACCCCGAAGATTTCGTGATCCTGACCAATCACTGCAAGGAATACATGGACGGTTTCCTTCGGGATGGTCTGTATTTCCATGCGCCCATGCTGAAATGGGCATTGGATCACGAAGGGGCCGCAAGCTGGAGCATGATCCGTGAGATGATGTCCAGCGGCACGATGACCAACGAAGAACGCAAGGTGTACGAGTTCAACCGCTCGAAAGGTATCACTGTCGGTTACACGATCAGTTTCACTTCGGTGTCCATGCGGTCGAAGGGGGCAATTTCGCTGGCCGCTCTGAACCGCAGCCAGGACGAGATGGACGAGATGTGGGCCGAGCATGGTGATGACATCCTGCTGATGAACAACATCGCCCATCTCAAGATCCTGACCCTGCCCTACAATCCCCCGAACCGCGCCTTGACCAAGCGGCAGCGTGAGGCTCTGGAATGGGTGGGTGACGGCAAAACGACCCAGGACATTGCCCTGCTGATGGGACTGACTTCGGCAACTGTTGAAAAACACCTCAGGCTGGCGCGCGAGGCTCTTTCCGTCGAAACGACCGCACAGGCGGTTTTGAAGGCTTCGCTGCAGAATCAGATGTTCGTAATGGAGGTCTGAAGCCGCTGTCGCACGACGGTTGACCTTAGGTAAGGAATACATGACTTCCTAAAACTGCGCAGAAATTGCACATTGATCCCGTTCCGTGAGTGGTGGCTTTAGCCAAGGAACATTTGGACGGATCTTTGTATTCCCAAGGCTCTCCGTTCGCTCTGACAAAGGGCGCTTATTCGTCCGCGTGCCGATGTCGGAAATTTTGGGGGGCCTCGACCATCCCCATCTTGCGGGGCCCTCCAATTACTACTCTGATCAATCGGAAAATTCGCCAAGAAAAAACCGGTCGCGCGTTGCGCAACCGGTTTCGGGTGTTTTTGGATCAGCCCGGAAAACCCGGGCTGAATAGGCGTCAGCCCTGAGCCGCTTTGGCGACTTCGGCAGCAAAGTCTTCTTTTTCGACCACGATGCCTTCGCCAACTTCCAGACGAACAAAACCGGTGATGGTTGCGCCGGCTTCCTTGGCCGCTGCTTCCACGGTCAGGTCGGGGTTCACAACGAACTGCTGGCTCAGCAGGGTCGATTCCGCAACGAATTTCTTCATGCGGCCCTCGATCATCTTTTCGATGACCTGCTCGGGCTTGCCAGACTCGCGCGCGATGTCCATCTGGACCTGCTTTTCTTTTTCGACAACGGCCGGATCCAGGTCGGCTTCGGACAGAGCGGCCGGGTTCACGGCTGCGATGTGCATCGCGACCTGCTTGCCGATGGCTTCATCGCCGCCCGAAAGAGCAACCAGAACACCGATCTTGCCCATGCCGTTGGTCGCGGCGTTGTGGACATACGAGACTAAGGTGTCGCCCGACAGTTTGGCCATGCGGCGGACCGACATGTTTTCGCCGATGGTGGCGATCTTGTCGGTCAGCGTGTCGGCAACCGACTTGCCGCCGAGATCAGCAGCCAGCAGTTCCTCAACCGAGTCAACGCCCTGGGCTGCATAGGTGATCTTGGCGACCATTTCCTGGAACTCGGCGTTCTTCGCGACAAAGTCGGTTTCCGAGTTCACTTCGACAGCAACACCGTTGCCGCCTTCGACGTGAACGGCAACCAAGCCTTCTGCTGCGGTACGGCCGGATTTCTTTGCGGCCTTTGCCAGACCTTTGGTGCGCAGCCAGTCAACGGCCTCGTCCATGTTGCCGCCGGTTTCGGTCAGCGCTTTTTTCGCGTCCATCATGCCTGCGCCGGTCGAGTCGCGCAGTTCTTTCACCATTGCTGCAGTGATTGCCATCTCTTGGCTCTCCTCAATTCAAACGGAATTGGGGCAGGTCTACCCTGCCCCATATGTCATTTACGTGACGGGCAGCTTACGCTTCGGCCGACGCTTCGGCTTCTTCTGCAACGGCTTCTTCAACCGGTGCTTCTTCGAACTCGCCCAGGTCGACGCCGGCGGCGCCCAGCTGTGCGGTCATGCCGTCCAGCGCAGCACGTGCGGCCAGGTCGCAATACAGTGCGATTGCACGGGCAGCATCGTCGTTGCCGGGGATGATGTAGTCCACACCATCCGGCGAGCAGTTGGTGTCGACGACGGCCACAACCGGAATACCCAGCTTGTTGGCTTCGGCGATGGCCAGCGCTTCTTTCTTGACGTCGATGACGAACAGCAGGTCAGGAACGCCGCCCATCTCGCGGATGCCGCCCAGCGAAGCCTGCAGCTTGGCCTGGTCACGCTCCATGCCCAGACGCTCTTTCTTGGTCAGGCCTTCAGCGCCCGATTCCATGGCTTCGTCGATCTGGTTCAGACGGTTGATCGACTGGGAAACGGTTTTCCAGTTGGTCAGCGTGCCGCCCAGCCAGCGGTGGTTCATGTAATACTGAGCCGACTTTTCAGCGGCTTCGGCGATCGGCTGTGCAGCCTGACGCTTGGTGCCGACAAACAGAACGCGGCCACCTTTGGCGACGGTGTCACGTACCGCCTGCAGCGCCTGGTCCAGCATCGGAACGGTCTGGGTCAGGTCCATGATGTGGATGCCGTTGCGCGCGCCATAGATGAACGGCGCCATGCGGGGGTTCCAACGCTGTGTTTGGTGACCAAAGTGAACGCCAGCTTCCAGCAGCTGACGCATGGTGAACTCGGGAAGAGCCATGCTATCTTTTCCTTTTCCGGTTTTCGCCTTGGCGGGGGTGAAAGAAGCGTTTGCTCCAACCGGCGGCCTTGATGAGGATGTCTCCCTCAAAACGACCAAACCCCGCCTGCGGATTTGAATGCCGCGCGTATACTGCAGGTTGACTGATGGTGCAAGGGGCTTTTACCCCTATTTTTCTGGCCGCGCCAAGGCATGCCCGTGGCGAACGGCCTGCTCGCAATGCGCGGCCAAAGCCTTGCGGTTGTCGAAATCGCTGACCCGCGCCGGAGAATGATAAATCAATTCGACACGCCCCTGCCGCCGCGCGCCCAGCGTCTTCAGAAGATGCGGGGCAAAATCCATGTCCCCCCACCAGCCATAGAACCGGTCCGGCTGCCCGTCGGGCGCGTGGTAGACAACCGAAACCGGCTGAACATACATGAAATCACGCAGCTCATCTGCAAAGAATGCCGCAAAAAGCGTTGTTTTGAATGGCAAAACCCGAAGGCCATCTGTCGATGTGCCCTCTGGAAAAAACAACAGCTTGTGCCCGGCCTTCAGACGGTCTTCGAACAATCTGGTCTGCTCGCGCGCTTTTTTGGGATTACGTTCGATGAACACGGTTCCGGTGGCCCGGGCCAGCCAACCGATGCCGGGCCAATTCGCCACCTCGGCCTTGGACACGAAGTATACACGCTTGCGGGCGTTGAGCGCGAAGATATCCAGCCAGGACGTGTGATTGGCCACAACTGCCCCGCGCTGCTGCATCAACTCACCCGAGCTGGAAAATCCGATCCCAAGAATTCGAAACGCATTGCGACATACGAATTGGGCAATGAACGGCGTTACCGGCCGACGCAGGCCAAAGATGGGTCTTTCGACCAGGCGCACAAGCAACAGAACGATCAGACCACCGAACACCAGCACAGCCAGAGGAAGCCCCCGCAGGATCACCAAAATCCAACCCGACACGCCCAACTCAACCGGGTCCGGGTCGTCCGAGCTGTGCCAGACAGCGCCGTTTGGCACGTCACGCTCCGCCATAGATGCGTCTCTGTCTTTCGTTCATCCGAGTGGTGTCGAGGATCAGGCAAACGTCGGTGGTGTTGAATGCATGATCGATGAATGCCCCCTCGCCCACAAACCCACCCAATCGAAGATAGGCCTTGATCAAGGCCGGAACTTGCAACATCGCACCCCGTCGATCCAGCGCATCTTTCGGAACCAGGTTCATGTTCTGAAAAACATCCGGCTGCGCCCGCACCCGCAGCTCGGGTGGCGCCAAGTGGTTGTGATGCAGCATCGACAGAGGCTGGGCAAGGTGCTTGACGTCTGTGCCGTGAAAACTGGCAACGCCGAACAGAACCTCGATCTCCCGTTCGGACACATATTTCGCGAGGCCATTCCACAAATGATACATTGCGGTTCCGCCGCGATAGTCCGGATGCAGGCAGGACCGGCCGAGTTCCAGCAATTTGCGGCCGCTGTTTTTCAGAACGGTAAGGTCGTATTCATCCTCAGAGTAGAACCGTCCGACTTCAGCTACGCGGTCACCCGGCAACAGGCGGTAGACTCCGACCACTTGTCCGTTGGCGTCGTCATAGGCCAGCATGTGATCAAAATACGGGTCGAACTGGTCGCGCTCCAGACCTTCGGCGTGATCGACCATCTCTCCCCCACCGCCCAGTTCACGCACGAAGACATCATAACGCAGCCGCTGCGCCGCGCGCAGTTCCTCGTCGGTTTCGGCAAGTTTGACAGTGAAAGAAGGGCCCGTATCCGGCATTTGGAATGGTCGTCGTCTTGTTGCGATCCCAGCGCTGATACCGCAGCTGCGCGGCGAATGGCAACACGAACCGGGTGGCGGACACCGTTAACCTTTCCTAAACCAGTTTCAGGGATCAAGAACCGGCATCAAGGCGATGCGTGTTCCGTCAATCACCACTTTGCCCTGGTCGCGAAAGTTCACGGTGATCTTGCCCGCGATGTTGGACTGGACCTGTCCGACGCCCCAGTCGGGGAAATCGGGATGGCGGACATACATGCCCGGTGCAAGAATGGCATTCAGATCTGTCATGCGGCGGCTCCGGGTCGGGCATGGGCGGATACCACAGGAGGTACGCATGGGCGACACCAACGTCAACCTGGCCGAGTTGATCGGCTCTCGGATCTGCCACGATCTGATCAGCCCGATCGGCGCGATCACGAACGGTCTGGAACTGTTGGAGATGGTTGGCGGCACCCAGGGCCCCGAGATGGAGCTGATTACCGGCAGCGTCGGCAGCGCCGGGGCGCGGATCCGGTTTTTCCGCGTGGCCTTTGGCGCGGCCAGCGATCAGCCGCTGGGCCGCAGCGAAGTGACGGACCTGCTGCGCGATGTCGAGCGTGCGGGCCGAGTCCGGGTGCATTGGAACGTCACCGAGGCAATGCCGCGCAATCAGATCAAACTGGCGTTTCTGGCCATCATGTGCTGCGAAAGCGCCATGCCGATGGGCGGCGAGGTCAAGATTGACAGCGTGGGCGACAAATGGACGGTCACCGGTACGGCTGATCGCATGAATGTCGATCCCGACCTTTGGAAAGGCCTCCCGACCGGCACATTCGCCAACAAGGTGACACCGGCGCAGGTCCAGTTCGCCCTTCTGCCGCAGACGGCGGCCGCTCAGGGCCGCCGGGTGTCGGCCGAGACGGGCGCGACCCGCGTGGTGCTGCGGTTCTGACCCGACGCCTCAGGCGCGCGTCGTGCCGTTGCCGCGCACCAGGTATTTGAAACTGGTCAACTGCGCCGCCCCCACCGGGCCGCGTGCGTGCATTTTGCCCGTGGCGATCCCGATCTCGGTGCCCATGCCGAACTCACCACCGTCCGCAAACTGGGTCGAGGCGTTGTGCATCAGGATCGCACTGTCGAGCCGTTCAAAGAAACGGTCGGCGGCGGGCTGATCCTCGGTCATGATGCAATCGGTGTGGTTCGATCCGTATTGGCGGATATGCGCGATTGCCTTGTCGATATCAGCCACCGGTTTTGCGGCGATGATGCTGTCCAGAAACTCCTTACCCCAATCGTCATCGCTGGCCGGCACGGTGCCGTCGATGGCCAGCGCACCTGCGGCATGGACCTCGACGCCCGCGGCCAGCAGCGCGGCGATCACGTCACGCCCCAGCGTTTCCGCGATATCCTGATGCACCAGCAGGCATTCGGCCGCCCCGCAGATGCCGGTGCGGCGGGTCTTGGCGTTCAACACCACGTCCAGCGTTTTCTGCGGATGCGCTGCCTTGTCGATGTAGATGTGCACGATCCCTTCAAGATGGGCAAAGACCGGAACCCGCGCCTCGCGCTGGACCAGCCCAACCAGTCCCTTGCCGCCGCGCGGCACGATGACGTCGACATAGTCGGTCATGGTCAGCAATTCCTGCACCGCCGCCCGGTCACGGGTCGGCACCAGCTGGATCGCATCCTCGGGCAGGTTGGCGGCCTTCAGACCATCGACCAGACAGGCGTGGATCGCGGTCGAAGAATGAAAGCTTTCCGACCCGCCGCGCAGGATCACGGCGTTGCCCGACTTCAGGCACAGCGCCCCGGCATCAGCGGTCACGTTCGGGCGGCTTTCATAGATCACGCCGATCACGCCCAGCGGGGTGCGTACGCGGCGGATGTTCAGCCCCGAGGGCATATCCCATTCGGCCAGAACCTCACCCACCGGATCGGACTGTTCGGCCACGGTGCGCAACCCGTCGACCATGCCCTGAATGCGCGACTCGTCCAGCATCAGGCGGTCCATCATGGCCGGGCTCAGACCTTTTTCGCGGCCATAGCCCAAGTCTTTCCTGTTGGCCTCGATGATCTGCGCGCGGTTCTTCCACACGGCTTCGGCGGCGGCGATCAACGCGGCGTGTTTGCGCTCGGCTGAGGCGAAGGCCAGGTCCCGAGATGCATCCTTGGCGCGCTTGCCAAGATCGGCCATCAGGGCGGGAATGCTGTCAAAGTCCTTCATGTCATCTGCCTTTCCGGTCGTCGGACCAGCCAAATCTATCAGTTTTCTCGGCTACAAAGCCAGATCATCACGGTGGATCATCACCGCACGGCCGGGATAGCCGAGTGCGTCCTCGATCTCGGAGGATTTGCGCCCCTTGATGGCGTCGGCCTCGTGCGCGGTATAGCGGCTGAGGCCCAATCCCAGACGCCGGCCCTCGTGGTCCTTGATGGCCACCGGGTCGCCCCGTCCGAAATCGCCCGTCACTTCGACGATGCCGGCCGGCAACAGGCTCTTGCCATTCTCCAGCGCCCGCGCAGCCCCTGCATCGACCGTGATCTCGCCCCGCGGCTTCATCGCCGAGATCCAGCGTTTGCGCGCCGCATGCGGGTCCAACTTGGCTTTGAACCAAGTGCTGTTCGCGCCATTGTTCAGCAGTTTCAGAGGGTTCAACGGCGATCCTTCCGTAATCGCCATGTCACAGCCCGCCGCCGTCGCCATCTGCGCGGCCATCAGCTTGGTCTTCATGCCGCCCTTGGACAGCCCCGAACCGGCATCACCGGCCATCGCCTCGATCTCGGGCGTGATCGCGTCGATCACGGCAAACCGGGTGGCGGACGGGTCCTCGGCGGGGTTGCCGGTGTAGAACCCATCGACATCGGACAGCAGAATCAATTGATCCGCACCGACGGTCACGGCGATCTGCGCGGCCAGGCGATCATTGTCGCCGTAACGGATTTCATCCGTGGCCACCGTGTCATTTTCGTTCACGATGGGCACGACACCCAGCCCCAGCAGAGTTTCCAACGTCGCGCGCGAGTTCAGGTACCGGCGGCGGTTCTCGCTGTCTTCAAGCGTTACCAGAACCTGTGCCGTGGTGATGTCGTGGGGGGCCAACGCCTCTTCATAGGCCCGCGCCAGCCGGATCTGCCCGACGGCGGCCGCGGCCTGGGACTGCTCCAGCGACAGCGCGGTTGCGGGCAGGCCCAGAACACCGCGCCCCAGCGCGATCGAACCGGACGAGACCAGAACCACATCGGCCCCCTGCCCCTTGAGCCACGCCACGTCCTGCGCCAGCGAATGCAACCAGTCCGAACGCAGCTTGCCGGTCGAACGATCGACCAGCAACGCCGAGCCGATCTTGACCACCAGGCGCTTTGCGTCGGTCAGGGCTGCCACGTCTCGCGCTCCTCGGTGGGTTTCTGGCGCAGACGGTTTTCGTCGATCTGGGCGCGCAGGGCCCGCAGAACCTCGGTCACGCCCTGTCGGGCGACGCCCGACATGGTCATGACAGGGCCGCCCACGGCCTCTTCCAATTCGGCCTTGGCCAGTTCGAGCTGTTCTTCGTCCAACGCGTCGATCTTGTTCAGCACGGTGATCCGGGGCTTGTCGGCCAGCGCGCCGCCATAGGCTTCAAGCTCGTGGATGATGGTGTGATAGTCCTGCGCGATGGTCTCAGACGTGCCATCGACCAGATGCAGCAACACCGCGCAGCGTTCGACATGGCCCAGAAAACGGTCGCCGATGCCGCGGCCTTCATGCGCGCCTTCGATCAGGCCGGGAATGTCGGCCACCACGAATTCCACGTTGTCCACGCCGACGACGCCCAGATTTGGGTGCAGCGTGGTAAAGGGATAGTCGGCGATCTTGGGCCGGGCATTCGAGGTGGCGGCCAGAAAGGTTGACTTGCCCGCATTCGGCAGGCCCAGCAGGCCCACATCGGCGATCAGCTTCAGGCGCAGCCAAATCGTACGGTCCACGCCCGGCTGCCCCGGATTGGCACGGCGCGGCGCCTGGTTGGTGGCCGATTTGAAATGCAGGTTGCCGAAACCGCCATTGCCGCCCCGCGCCAGAAGGACACGTTGCCCCACTTCGGTCAGGTCGGCGATCACCGTCTCCTGATCCTCGTCCAGGATCTCGGTTCCGACCGGCACGCGCAGGATAATGTCGTCGCCGTCCTTGCCAGTGCGCTGCTGGCCCCGGCCGGGCTGTCCGTTTTTGGCAAAGAAATGCTGCTGATAGCGGAAGTCGATCAGGGTGTTCAGCCCGTCCACGACCTCAGCCCAGACGGACCCGCCTTTGCCGCCGTCCCCGCCATCGGGGCCGCCGTATTCGATGTACTTTTCGCGTCGAAAGCTGACGCACCCGCTACCGCCGGCCCCGGACCGGATGTAGACCTTTGCAAGATCGAGAAATTTCATGTCAGTCCCCTACTGCAAAGGCCCCATCGGCCACAAGTCAGAGTTTTTTGCTGTACGTCCAGGTGGGCACATTTGCGTTGCGCGCCACCGAGAAGCTTTCGGCATCGCCAAGGTACTGGAACCCGCAATGAGTCAGGACCCGGGCCGAGGCGGGATTGTCCTGAAACACGCTGGCAAACATCGTGGCGTTTTCCAGCGGGTTCGAATGAACCAGCGTTTCCACCGCCAGCGAGGCGATGCCCGTGTTCCAGTACAGGGGCGCGACCCAATAGCCCACTTCGGACTGGTTGCGATCCAGCCGCTTGAGCGAGATCACTCCGATCAACTCGGGCCCGCCATCCTTGGTGGCGTCCATCGCCCAGACGTCCTCGTCCCGGTCCTCGGCCATGGCGCGGGTCACGAAAGCTTCGATCGAACCGGGCGGCAAAGGGTGCGGGATCGACGTGGTCATGCGCGCCACGCGCTCGTCCCCTGCGTAGTGCTCGATCAGGCCCATGTCCGACCGGCGCAGCGGGCGCAGGTCGAACCGCTCGGTTTCAATGACCGGCTGATTTATGATTGCCTCAAGTTTCATTGGTGTGTTCCTCCTCCGAACAACACGAAAAGTACGGATGCAACAGTCAGACCCGCGAGAGTCCACATCAGATATTTTTCCGCCGGCCGTCCCGCAACCACGCGGGCAATTCTATCGCCCGCAAAAGTCCAGATCGGGTGCAGGACCACCTGGCAGGTCAACAAAACGAGCGCGATCGTGAGCGTCGCACTCAGCACCGATGTTCCCGCCGCGACGAACCCGGTGAATCCCGCGATGGTCATCGCCCAGGCCTTGGGGTTCAGCGGATGGACCACCAACCCGGCCCAGAATCCGGGAGCCGCCTCGCCCGCGTCCTGATGCGACAGGCGCAGGTTGGCGATTTTCCACGCAAGCCAGCAAATATAGGCCGCCGAAGCATATTTCAGAACCGCGAACGCTGTCGGAGCCTGTTCTGCCAGTTGCAGAAGGCCAAAGCCCAGCGGCCAGATGATCAGCTGCTTGCCCAGAATCACGCCTGCCACGAAAGGCAGCGCCGCGCGGAACCCAAAGCGCGCACCCGTTCCCAACAGGACCATGTTGGCCGGTCCCGGCGTGCCGACCTGGCTGGCGGCAAAGATCAGGAAACTGGTGGTTGCAACGGGCATCGGGGCTTTCGATCAAATCTGTGTCAAAACGAGAAAGGGGACCGGCACTTTGTGCCGGTCCCCCATGAATTTTTCTTAAACCTTCTGGGTTTCGGCTTACTCTGCGGCCTCCGCCGCTGGCAGGACCGAAATGAAGGTGCGGTTTTTCAGTCCCTTGTGGAACTTCACGGCGCCATCGACAGTTGCAAAGATGGTGTGATCCTTGCCCATGCCCACGCCTTCGCCCGGCCAGAACTTGGTGCCGCGCTGACGCACGATAATGTTGCCTGCAACGGCGGCCTGGCCACCATACAGTTTCACGCCAAGGCGACGACCCGCTGAGTCGCGGCCGTTACGGGAGGAACCGCCAGCTTTTTTATGTGCCATTCTCTCTCTCCTTAGCCTTTGGCCAGATCTTTGGCCTGCTCAACCCATTCGGGTTTCACTTTGACCGTCTCGATAGCAGCAATCTGCTCGTCCGACAAGGCGGCCAGAGCGGCAAAGCTTTCGATACCGGCTTCGGCCAGTTTCTTGGCAGCTGCGGGACCAACACCGGTGATCTTGGTCAGATCGTCAGCGGCAGCAGCAGCGGCCGGGGCTTCTGCCTTGGCAGCGGCTTTCTTGGCGGGTTTCGCTGCTTTCGCAACTTCACCTGCCGGAGCCGAACCGGTTGCGGCCTTGACGCCCGACTTGTCCGCACCCGAGGGCAGGATGTCGGTGATCTTGACCAGGGTCAGCTTCTGACGGTGGCCAACGGTGCGCTTCGAGCTGTGCTTGCGGCGGCGCTTGACGAATTTGATGACCTTGTCACCTTTGATCTGTTCGATCACTTCCGCCTGAACGGCCGCACCATCGATGAACGGCGCGCCGACCACCGGGGCGTCGCCACCCAGCATCAGAACGTCGTTGAATTGGACTTTTTCACCTGCGTCGGCAGCCAGCTTTTCAACGCGGAGCACGTCGCCCGCCTGAACCTTGTACTGCTTGCCGCCAGTCTTGAGGACTGCAAACATGCGTCTTTCCTTTTTCTACCGCGTTCTGTGGTCCCCGTCAGACGGGTGTTTCGGCCAAGGCCACCTCGAACAGCGCGCCTTTTTAGGGCGGATGAACGACCGTCAGGGCGCACCCGTCAGGCCAGCAATAACGATACCCGGCGCGGAGGTTCCGGCCGGGATGCGCGCTTATCCACGGATCACAGGGCAAAGTCAACAGCAAACCGGCCTAAAGATCCGACGCTTGCAGAACCTGCGCCACCGTCACGCCCAGCTGGTATGACAACTCGTTGAACATGGTGTCCAGACCAGCGAACAAGGCGTTGTTCAAGGCCTGCCCGGCCTCGGTGCGTGAAAAGGCGATATTCTCGCGCAGCTGGGCCTCGCTGAGCGGTTGGTATGCAAACAGAAGGAACGAGTACAGCCACTCGCGGGTTTGTTGCTCGGACTGCGCACCCTGCGCCAGCAATTGGGCCAACATTTCCCCGTCGTCGCCCGTGATGCCCTGCCCATCCGCCAACCCACGGAAGAAATTGTAATCGGCCTGCAACGCTCCACGCACGTTCCGATCAACAAGGTCGTTGATCTCGACATACTCATCGATCAGGCGAAAATAGGCCGCATCACGATCGGCCTCCCGATAGGCGGACATGGCCATCTCTTCGATGGCTTCGTCGGAAAACGTTCGGCGGGCCGAGTTTTCCAAAGACACAACGGCGCGGCCCAGGTCGCTTTCGAAAAACAGCGCGGCCTGCTCCAATTGCCCTTCGGACATACCGCCAGCCAGCGCATCATGAATCTTGGCCTGCATCCAGGCCTTGTCGTACAAATCTTCAACCTGGGCCTCGAAAAACGATCCGCCCTCACCGTCCAGCAGGCTTTTGTCCAGTTCGCGCCCCTGCGCGACACCCTCATCACGCAGAATCTGCATCACGTCGGACAAATGCATTGCCTTGGTCAGACGGTCGACCTGATCGGCCGTGACCGCACTGGCCCAACCGGCCAGAACCAGCCACAGAGCCAGTAGCAACCGCATTAGATGTCCTGAGCCGGACGCAGCTCGGCCATGCGCGCCGCCAGCACTTCAAACCGCATGGCCATGATCTCGTACTGGATGGCGTTCAACAGCTCATAGACTTCCTGCATCAGCGGCTGTTCCAGCGCTTTGGTATAGGCGTCGACATCCGCGTCAGAGAAATCCTGATAGGTATAGGCCGCGTTGGCCAAGGCGGACAGTTGCAATGACTGCCGCATCTCGGGTTCGTTCAGCTTCATCATCTGGCGCAGCCCGTCCGCGTCCAATTGCAGGTCGATCACTCCGGCGGCGCTGGCGGCCAGCAGGAACCGAAGCTGGATCTCCTGCAATGCCCGCAACGAGGTTTCGCTGGCATCGATGGCACTGTTCATCCGCTTCAGGCTTTCGATGCGGCTCGAACCGGACTTGACCAGATCGGATATGATCTCCTGCCCCTCAAGTTGCTTGGCTTCGTCATCCTCGACAAGGTGCGAGGCATTTTCCGCCTCGACAAGCCGTTGCCCCAGATCCGAAGCATAAAACTCGACCGCGTGGTTCAGGGCCTCGTCGCTCAGCGTCTGTTCGAGAATCGCAACCGCAGTTTCATGCATGTCATCGGTGTCGAACACCTCTTCCGTCAGACGCGTCCATTGCGAGCCAAAACCCTCGGGGTCGATCCCCAGCATCTGAGGCGCCGAGGCCGAGGCCAGTGCGATGCTTTCCAGCGCCACGTCAAAACCCGTCGTGGTCAGAAAAGCCTCGATCCGATCCCGACTGGCGGACAAGGCGGTCTGAGCCGTCAGAGCGAACGCGAACACGGGCAGGATGAGCAGAAGCGAAATGCGGTGCAGAAGATGTCTCATACATGTCAGCCTAGGAGATTTCGTCGGACTGGCAATGGAAAATCCTCGGTTTGGCGAATTCGGGAATTTTCTGCTTGCACCCCTCGGCGATCACAACTAAATCCCCCCCTCACAGACCCCCGCGGAGAGGTGCCGGAGTGGTCGAACGGGGCGGTCTCGAAAACCGTTGTGGGTGCAAGCCCACCCAGGGTTCGAATCCCTGTCTCTCCGCCATTACTTCCCAATGACGCCCCCCTTTCTTGTTCGCCTGATGGTTGCAACCGTGTATTTTCGCCGGTGGCGTGTTGCCGCCGCCGATCGTCTGATTGATCAGCGCCGAGTGGCCCAAACCCCGAACATGCGCCGAATTTTTGGGATTTCCCCTTTGATCTCAGGTAGTTTCTCCCCACATCAGCGGCACACATCCGAAAAGGAGACCCCAATGTCCCGCATTATCATCCTGATTATCATCGCCGGATTGGGTGCCGGCGCGTATTTCTACCTGAATCAGCCCGAGCCCACCCCGGCCGAGAAACTGCAATCTGCCGCCAAAGAAGCCGGCGAGGCCGTCGGCGAGGCCGCAACCGCAGCCCAGGAAGCCGCCAGCGAGGCGTTGTCGACGGCCGCGCAGCAAGCGGGTGACGCAGCCTCGGCCGCCGTCGAACAGGCCGGTGAAGCCGCCGAGCAAGCCGGTCAGACAGCCACGGATCTGGCAAACCAGGCCGGCGATGCAGCCACGGATCTGGCCAACCAGGCAGGCGATCAGGTTGCAGCACTCACTGCCCAAGGGCAGGAGTTGCTGAATACCTGGGTTGACGAAGGCATGCTGTCGGCCGAGCAGTTCGACTATGACGCGATGGTTGAATCCGTGAAGAACAGTCAGCTGAGCCAGGAGATTCAGGACCAGGTGATCAAGATCCTCGATGGCATCAAGGAAGCGCCGGAAACGGCTGCGCTCAAGATTCAGGAACTGCGCAACCTGTTGACGCAATAAGGCCTTCGACAAGGCCGGCATTTTTCCGGCCTTGTCACACCTGCACCGGCTTCCCAATTCCCCAACGTTAACCCTGTGGTCGATTGACCTGTCCGGTGCCATTTGTTTGGCTTGGCTTAACCAGTCGCATCAAGTCGGGACGACCTATTGTCGGCATCGGTGCGCCCTGCCCTGGGGCGTGCACTCGGATCGACCCGTTTGCTTGAAAATGTCGGAAACAAAGGAAAAAGAATGACTGAACTCCCCAAATCCATGTTTGCCGTGATCCAGAAATTTGACGGATACTCCGGTACGGCCACGGGCCCGGCGATCGATGACGCCGCCGACTGGGTTGAGAATGCCGAGATCCCGGTGCCCACGCCGGGCCCCGGCCAGGTGCTGATCAAATTGCGCACCGCATCGGTGAACCCCTCGGACCTTCATTTCATCAAGGGTGAGTACGGTCAGCCGCGGGTCAAAGGTGCACCGGCCGGTTTCGAAGGGTGCGGGGACGTCGTCGCCACCGGCGCGGGCGCCGAAGCGCTGAAGGGGCAAAGGGTCGCCTTCGTCGCCTCCGGGTCCGGCGCATGGGCCGAGTATGCCCTGACACAGGCCCAGATGTGCATTCCTTTGCGGCCCGAGATCTCGGACGATGACGGTGCTGCACAGATCGTCAATCCGCTGACCGCAATGGCAATGGTTGAGATCGCGCGTTCCGAAGGTGAGGCCTTTGTCGTTTCCGCGGCCACCAGCCAGTTGGGCAAGCTGATGTGCGGGCTGGGCCGAGACCTTGGCCTGAAGCCGATTGCCATGGTGCGGCGCCCTGAAACGGTCGAACTGCTCAAAAGCCACGGAGCGGCCGAGGTCATCGTAACCACCGAAGACGATGCCGTCTCCAAGTTTGCGGCCATCAGCGCACAGCTCAAGCCTCGGGTTTTTCTGGATGCGGTCTCGGATCAGCTGTCCGAGCAAGTATTCTGCGCCATGCCCAACGGCGGGCGCTGGGTGTCTTATGGCAAACTCAGCAGCGAGCCGCCGAAGCTGACCCAGATGGGCCAGTTGATCTTCATGAGCAAGCAGATCGAGGGCTTCTGGCTGACCAAATGGATGATGTCCACGCCACCCGAAGAGCAGATGCGCGCGGTTGCCGAGGTGCAGGCCCGCTTTGCGGACGGACGGTGGAAAACGGATGTCTCGGCGCATGTCCCGCTGAACAAAATCGTTTCCGATCTGGCAGTTGCACTGAAAAAGAGTGACGGTAAGGTAATAATCACGCCATAGTAGAACAGGCGCCCCGGTGATTGGAGGAGATCCGGGGCGTTAGGACGCCGGGCAAACCGGCAATTGGGAGGAGAATTTGGACAACGCACAGCTGCTGATCAGCGGGCTGGCGAATGGCTGTGTCTACGGCCTGATCGCACTCGGCTTCGTACTGATCTACAAGGCGACCGAGGCCGTGAACTTCGCCCAGGGCGATTTTATGATGCTGGGCGCCTTCGTCACCATCGGGCTGACCAATACCGAGTATATGGGCCTGCCCTTCTGGCTGGCCCTGCCCATCTCGCTGGGGATCATGGGTGCGCTGGGGTATCTGCTGGACCGGTTGATCATCCGCCGCCTGTTCGGGGAAAGCCAGACCGCCGTGGTCATCCTGACCATCGCCCTGGGTTTCGTGATCCGCTTTGTTGCCGGGCTGATCTGGGGGCACGAGCCGCAGACGCTGGAAAATCCGCTGGCCGGCAAGGAGGTCCGTTTTGGCGGGTTGGTTCTGGGGATGGAGGACGTGGCGGTCATCGTCGTGACGGTGCTGCTGACGTGGGGGCTGTATGTGTTTTTCAGCAAGACCAAGCTGGGTCTGGCGATGCAGGGCGCCTCGCAGAACCAGTTGGCGGCCTATTACATGGGGGTACCGGTCAAGCGTGTTCAGGGTTTCATCTGGGGTCTGGCCGGCGTCGTGGCCGGGATCGCGGGCATCCTGTTCGCCGCCAAGGGTTCGGTCGATCCGACCACCGGGCTGCTGGGAATCAAGGCGTTTGCGGCCGCGGTCATCGGCGGGTTTGGCAGCCTGCCCGGAGCCTTGGCGGGCGGTCTGATCGTCGGCGTGATCGAACCCTTCGCCAGCCGCTACATCGCTGCGGGCTACAGCCAGATCGCGCCCTATGCGCTGTTGCTGGCGGTGCTGATCTTCCGTCCGCACGGCCTGTTCAGCCAGGTCCGGGTCAAGAAGGTCTGAGCGCATGAGGATCGTTTTCAAAACCGACTACATGCAGGACATCCGCCCGTGGAAGGACGGATACCAGTTGTCACTCTACCTGATCCTGCTGACGGTGGTCTTTGCCGCGCCGTGGTGGCTGGACGCGTTCTATCTGGGAGAGCTGACGAACGTTCTGATCTGGGCCATCGCCGGGCTGGGTCTGATGATCCTGACCGGGCATACCGGCCAGGCCAGCCTGGGCCACGCGGCGTTTCTGGCCTTTGGCTGCTATGCCAACGTGATCCTGATCGAGTCAGGCGTGCCGTTTCTGGTGGCCTTTCCGTTGGCCGGCATCCTGACCGGTATCGCCGGGGTCACGGTTGCCATCCCTGCCCTGCGGCTACACGGAATCTATCTGGCGATTTTCACCCTGGCCCTGTCGATCCTGATGGACGACCTCATCGTTCTGGCCGAACCGATCACCGGCGGCGTGGCGGGCAAATACATGGGCGGGGTCGAGATATTCGGCCATCTGGTCGATCGCTGGGGCACGCCCGAGCAGTTCTATTGGCTGGTTCTGGCCGTCACGGTTCTGGTCACGCTGGGCTATATCAACCTTCTGCGTACGCCGCTGGGGCGCAGCTTCATCGCGGTGCGCGACTCGGAAGTGTCCGCGCAGGCGATGGGCATCGACATCGCGCGCACCAAGACCGTGTCTTTCGCATTGTCCTGCGCCGTGACTGGATGGGCGGGGGCGCTGATGGGCCTGTATGCCGGGGCCTTCAACAACGAAACCTTCAGCGTTGTGATCTCGATCCAGCTGCTGATGATGATCGTGATCGGCGGACTGGGCTCGATCCACGGCGCGTTTCTGGGCGCCATCGTCATCGGGTTTCTGCCGCAGTTCCTGTCGATCGCCAAGGAATACGCAGCCGCCCTGTTCGGTGGCGGAACCGTCGCCATTCCGGGGCTTGAATTCGGCATCTTCGGCATGATCCTGATCGGGTTCATCCTGTTCGAGCCGATGGGCATCTACGGCCGATGGCTGAAAATCCGCACCTGGTTCGAGCTGTTCCCCTTCTACCGCAAGGACATGTTCAAGCGGCAGAAATCCTATCTCAAGACGGAGCGCCTGAGATGAGCCTGCTGGAATTCGAGAACGTCACCCTGAAATTCGGTGGCCTGACGGCGGTGAACGATCTGTCCTTTTCGGTCGAGGAAGGCGAGGTCTTTGCCATCGTCGGCCCGAACGGGGCCGGCAAATCCACGGTGTTCAACTTGATTTCGCGCTTTTACGACCCGTTCGCGGGCCAGATCCGGTTCGACGGGCACGATCTGCTGCAGGTCAAGCCCTCGGGCGTGGCCGCCTATGGCGTCGCGCGCACCTTCCAGAACATCGAGCTGTTCGAACATGCAACCGTGTTGCAGAACCTGCTGGTCGGGCGGCACCGCCACCGGCGGACCAACCTGCTGTCCGAGGTGTTCTTTACTCCCTCGGCCCGCCGGCAAGAGCTGGAGAACCGCGAGAAGGTCGAAGAGATCATCGATTTCCTCGATCTGCAGGCCTATCGCGACAAGATGATTGCCGGCCTGCCTTACGGCGTCCGCAAGGTGGTCGAGGTCGCGCGTGCGCTGGCCACCGACCCCAAGCTGCTGCTGCTGGATGAACCGGCCTCGGGGCTGTCGGTCGAGGAAACAACAGACATGCGCTGGTGGATCGACGACATCCGGCGGCAGATGGGGATCACGGTGTTGATGGTCGAACATGACATGGGGCTGGTTTCGGGCGTGTCCGACCGGGTGCTGGCCATGGCCGACGGGGCGAAACTGGCCCTTGGGACACCGGCGCAGGTGCAATCGCACCCCGCCGTCGTCGAAGCCTATCTGGGGAAAGCCTCATGAGCGCACCGATCCTGAGCATCCGCAACATCGAAAGCTTCTATGGCCCGATTATGGCGATCCGCGGCGTGTCGCTGGACGTGCACCCGGGCCAGATCGTCTCAATCCTGGGCGCCAACGGGGCGGGCAAGACGACGCTGATGAAGACCGTCTCGGGCGTGATGGACCCGGAAAAGGGAACGATCACCTTCGACGGCGAGGAAATCCAGGGGCTGGAGCCGCACAAGATCGTCCAGAAGGGCATCGTGCATGTGCCCGAGGGGCGCGAGGTGTTCCCGCTGCTGACGGTGAACGAAAACCTCAGCCTCGGGGCCTACACCCTGCATGACAAGGCCCAGATCGAGCGCGATCGCGAGTTGGTGTTTTCCTACTTCCCGGTCCTGAAGGAACGTCGCAACCAAGAGGCCGGCACACTGTCTGGTGGGCAGCAGCAGATGCTGGCCATCGGCCGCGGCCTGATGGCCAACCCGCGCATCATGCTGCTGGACGAACCCTCGCTGGGCCTGTCGCCGCTGCTGGTCCAAGAGATCTTCGGCATCCTCAGACGCCTGAATGGCGAGCAGAACATGACCATGATGCTGGTCGAGCAGAACGCCAACGCCGCGCTGGAACTGGCCGATCATGGCTATGTCATGGAGGTCGGGCGCATCGTGATGGACGGCCCCGCCGACGTGTTGATGCGGTCCGAGGACATCCAGAACTTCTATCTGGGCGTGCAGGAGGAAGGCGCGCGGGAAAACCGCCGCTGGAAACGCAAGAAGACGTGGAGGTGAGCCGGATGAACATGACCACCCTGCCCCCGCAGACCACCATCAACGGCGTCCAGTTCAACGCCACCCCCGGCCAGCGCCCCGTGCGGGTCGATGGCTGCGTCACCATCCCCGAGCTGTTCCAGAAACGCTGTGCCGCCCTGGGCGACCGCACCGCGCATCGGGAAAAGGATCTGGGCATCTGGAAATCCTATTCCTGGGCCGTCTACTGGCAGCACGCCAAATGGATCGGGCTGGCGCTGCGCAAGCTGGGACTGCAACGCGGTGAGGTCGTCTCGATCCTGTCCGAGGACCGCAAGGAATGGGCCTGGTTCGATCTGGGCATCCAATGCGTCGGCGGCATCGCCTCGGGCGTCTACACCACCGACTCGGCCAGCCAGTTGAAGTACCTGATCAATGACAGCGACAGCCGCTTTCTGATCGTCGAAGACGAAGAGCAGCTGGACAAATTTCTGGACATAGAAGACGAGGTGCCCGGCCTGTTGAAGGTCATCATACTCGAAGACGAAGGCCTGCACGACTTGGCCCACCCCCGCTGCATGATGATCGAGGATCTCTATGCCCTCGGCCACGCGGCCGAGCGCGAAGAACCGGGCCGGTTCGAAGCCGAAATCGCACTGGCCACGCCGCAGGACACGGCGCTGCTGATCTATACCTCGGGCACCACCGGCATGCCCAAGGGTGCGATGCTGAGCAACGAAAACATCATGGCCGCGATCGAATGCGGCGCACGCTGCCTGCCCGCGCTGGAAACGGACGAGCAGCTTTGCTTTTTGCCGCTGTGTCATATCCTTGAGCGCGACGTGTCGATCTATTTCCCGCTGGCCTCGAAATGTACGGTGAACTTCGCCGAAAGCCCCGAGACGGTCTTTGCCAACCTGCAGGAAGTGTCGCCCTCGACCTTTACCGCCGTCCCGCGCGTGTGGGAGAAGATCTATTCGCAGGTGCTGATCATGGCGCAAGAGGCCACCCCGGCCGGGCGCGCCGCCTTTGGCATGGCGCTGAAGGCCGGGATGAAACGGGCCGAGTACATCCTGCAGGGCAAACCGGTGCCGCCGGCGGTGGCCGCGAATTTCTGGCTGTGGGACCGGCTGGTGCTGCGCAACCTGCGCCGGATGCTAGGCATGGACCGGCTGCGGCGCGGCGGGTCCGGTGCGGCCCCGATCTCGCCCGAGCTGCTGAAATGGTACTGGGCCATCGGCGTGCCGCTGGTCGAGGGCTTCGGCATGACCGAGACCTCGGGCATCGCCACGCTGAACACGCCCGAGGCCAACCACATCGGTACCATCGGCAAGCCCGCACCGGGGATCGACCTGCGTATCTCGGACGAGGGCGAAATCCAGATCCGCGGCCTGAACGTGTTCCAGGGCTATTGGCGCAACAATGCCAAAACCGCCGAGACCTTCACCGCCGATGGCTGGCTGCGCACCGGCGATATGGGGCACGTGGACGCGGACGGCTATGTCACCATCACCGGCCGCCTCAAAGACATCATCATCACCGCCGGCGGAAAGAACATCACCCCGGCCGAGATCGAAAGCCGGCTGAAGTTCTCGCATTACATCTCGGACGCAGTGATCATCGGCGACCGCCGCAAGTACCTGACGGCGCTGGTGATGATCGATCAGGAAAACGTCGAGAAGTTCGCGCAGGACCGCAAGGTGCCGTTTTCGAACTTCGCCTCGCTCTGCGCTGCAGCCGAGGTGCGCGAACTGATCGGTGCCGAAGTGGCGGCGGTGAACAAGGAATTCGCGCGGGTCGAGCAGATCAAGGATTTCCGCCTGATCGACGTGCTGCTGACTGCCGAAGATGACGAACTGACCGCGACGATGAAACTGAAACGCAGCTTGGTGGAAAAGAAACACGCGCATCTCATTGAAGACATGTACAAATAGAACAGGGATCAATCCCAAGGGAGGAAGACACATGACCAAAGCAATCAGACGGCTGGCGGCAGCAACCGCCCTGTCCGCCCTGGCCTCGGTGGGCTGGGCCGAAACGCAAGGCGTGACTGACGACGAAATCGTCATCGGGTCGGTCAATGACCTCAGCGGCATTTTCGCCGCCGTCGGGGTTCCGGCCACCAAGGGCGCGAACGTGGTGTTCGACCGGGTCAATGCAAATGGCGGCGTGCATGGCCGCAAGATCCGCTATGTGGTCGAGGACAACGGATACCAGATGCCGCGCGCGATGCAGGGCTACAACAAGCTGCTGAACCGCGACAAGGTGTTTGCCATGCTGCAATCGCTGGGCACGCCGATGAACCTGGCCGGGTTCAAGCTGCTGGACCCCAAAGGCATTCCCAACGTCGCCCCCTTGTCGGCCGCGCGGCAGATGCTGCAGGAGCCGATGAAGAACAAGTTCACCTCGTTTTCCAGCTATTACGACCAAGCGCGCGTGGGCGTGAAATATCTGGCGCAGGAATTCGGCGGCGACAAGGTCTGCACGATGTATCTGCCCACCGATTTCGGCAAGGAAATCCTGGAAGGCAGCCAGGAAGGCGCCAGGGAATCCGGCACTACCTTTGCCGCGGAAACCACTCATAAACCTGACGAAACCGATTTCGTGGGCTCGCTGAGCAAGCTGAAGGAAGAAGGCTGCGACATCGTCACCATCGCCCTGGGCGTACGGCAGGCCATCACCGTGGTCGGCACCGCCAAGAAGATGGGCCTGACGGACATGAAGTTCCTGGGCACCTCGGCCAGTTTCCTGACCGTGGTGGCACAGGTGCCGGGTGGCGTGACCGATGGCTTCTACGCCGCCGCCTCGTGGCAGGACCTGTGGGCCCGCGCGGATGAACCGGCCCCCAAGGCCTTCATCGAGGAATACAAGGCTGCCACCGGCGAAGACCCGGTGGGCTTTTCAATGCTGGGATATGCCGCGGCCGAAATGATGGTCAAGGCGCTGGAGGCCGCCGGCCCCGACCTGACCCAGGACAGCTTTATCGCTGCAATGGAGACGCTGGACTATCAGGATGAACTGGTCGGCAACCACATGACCTTTGGACCCGATGACCATCAGGGCGCCGATACTGTCTACGTCAACGTGGTGGAAAACGGCGCGTGGAAAATGGTCTACGAAGAGTAAAACCAAAGAAACACAACGAAAAAAGGGCTCGCGAATGCGAGCCCTTTGCATTTGAAAAACTCGGTAGCGATTAACGCTTCGAGAACTGGAACGAACGGCGGGCTTTGCGCTTGCCGTATTTCTTCCGTTCCACGACGCGGCTGTCGCGGGTCAGGAAGCCAGCGGCCTTCAGCGCACCGCGCAGGCTGGGATCGTACAGCTGCAGCGCTTTCGAGATGCCGTGCTTGACCGCACCGGCCTGACCGGTCAGGCCACCGCCCTTGACGGTTGCCACAACGTCGAATTCACCTTCGACACCAGCAACCTGGAACGGCTGGCGCAGGATCAGCTGCAGAACGGGGCGTGCGAAATACACGTCCTGGTCCTTGCCGTTCACGGTGACCTTGCCGGAGCCCGGCTTGATCCAAACGCGGGCAACAGCGTCTTTACGCTTGCCGGTTGCATAGGAGCGACCCAGTTCGTCACGCACGGGCTCGCGCACAACAACTTCTTCGGCCACGGTTTCAACGCCTGCGACGGCGCTCAGCTCTTCGAGAGTATTGATCTGATCAGCCATCGGTCATTAGCTCCGGGTGTTTTTCTTGTTCATGGATTTGACATCCAGAACTTCGGGGGCCTGGGCTTCGTGCGGGTGCTCGGCACCGGCATAGATGCGCAGGTTGGTCATCTGCTTGCGCGACAGACGGTTGCCCGGCAGCATGCGCTTGACGGCCTGAAAGACCACACGCTCGGGGTGCGCGCCTTCCAGGATCTGCTGTTTGGTGCGCGATTTGATGCCGCCCGGGTGGCCAGTGTGCCAGTAGAAGTGCTCGTCGCGCTTCTTGCCGGTCATCTGGATCTTGTCGGCGTTGATGACGATGACGTTGTCGCCCATGTCCATGTTCGGGGTGAACGACGGCTTGTGCTTGCCACGCAGGCGCATGGCGACGATCGAGGCAAGACGGCCCAGAACAACGCCCTCGGCGTCGATCAGGATCCACTTCTTGTCGATGTCTGCAGGTGTTGCAGAGAAGGTTTTCATGTCAGGACAATCCTGTTTGATGTGAAAGACCGCCCCCAAGGCGGAGCGGCCCGAATTCGATGAATGGGTATTTAGATGGCTCGAAAGTGCACGTCAAGAACGGTAACGTCCAATTTAAGTTTAAAAAACAGCAGCTTAAAAAATAGGTATCTATTTACCCCAAATCAAACACTGATTTGTTCGGGCGGATTGTCCAGCAAGGCGCGCAGACGCAACATGGCGGATTCGAACTGCTTCAGCGAGACATGCCCGTTCATCGCAATGCGCACGGCATTTGGCGCCCTTCCATCCCTCAGCGCGAATTCATCTGCCGATCGGAGTTGAATGCCCTCACGCTCGGCAGCCCTGCTGAAGGCTGCGGCGCGCCAGCCGGACGGCAGGCTCAGCCAGACAAATGGAATATCGGGGTCCCAGTTCAGATTGAAGCCGCCCAGTGCATTGACGGCCACCCGTACATACTCACCCATCTTCGCGCGAACATCCCGCGCCATTTGCCTGGATTGAGGGTGACTGAGGAGCAAGCGGGTCAATTCGGCCAATGGCTGCGCCAATCCGAAATACCCGTATTCCGCCGATCGGCGCAGGTCTCCGCTGCGTTCCCGCGGAGCGATGGCGAACCCCACGCGCAACGCAGGCGTAAGGGTCTTGGAAATCGACGACACATGCCAGCCCCGTTCAGGCGCAAGTGCCCTGTAGCTGGGTGCGCGCGCCTCGCCCATACGATAGCAATCGTCTTCGATGATTTGCAGATCGTAGCGGCGGGCGATCTCGATCACCTCGTTGCGGCGTTCAAGAGGCGAATGCCCACCGGTCGGATTCTGAACCTCGGGCGACACGCAAATCGCTTGCGCCCGAGTTTGACGAAGGATGTGGTCCAACGCGTCGGGGCTGATACCCCATTTGTCCATTTTCACACCAATAACTTCGGCGCGCATCAACTCACCGGCTCGACGGAACCCAGCATAAGAAAGGTCCTCGACCAGAACAACGGGTTTCGGATCGCGCAGAACGGTCTGGAACACGACGCACAGTCCGCTTTGCCCGCCATGCGTAAGAACGATGTCATCGGCGTTCAAAGCACCCAGCGGCAAGTCGGAGAGCCAATCTACGACCGCCTGGCGCACAGGCAGGTAAGCGTCGCGGGTGGGATAGTTCATGAACATCTTCGGATCCCCCTGCGCCACCTTGGCAAGGCATGACCGTATCAGGGACACCTGCCCGACATCTGGCAGTCGCGGGCTGAACAGGCTGACATTGGCGTCATACTTGTCGTCCCGAAGGTGAAGCTGCCGTGACCAGACATCGTCTAGCAATGGCATTTTCGGTGGTGCCACGAATGTACCACGCCCGACCTCGGCCTGCAGCAACCCCTCCTCGGTCAGAATGGAATAAGCCCGGGCGACCGTTCCCGGTGTGATTTGCAATCGATACGCCAATTCCCGCACCGGAGGAAGTTTCACCCCGACTTCCAGCTGCTTGTTTTCGATGGCTTTTCGAATTGTATCTGCGACCAGTGTGTACTTTGGTCCCTTGGATTTTGGCAGGTCTGTCGGCCAAATTGTATCCATTACAATTCTTCCTTTGCGTTCAGTACAATCTTGAATGTACCACAGCAATGTACCGAACATTTATGCTTTGTGTCAATACAATTTGAAAGGATACTTACCATGACACGCGCAATGCACACCCCCGCCCTCTTGCTGCTGAACGACAGCCCCCGGCTGCCTCTGATCGCTGCGCTGGCCGTGCGTTTTGCGGCGACTGTCACCCAATGGGAACGCCGGCGCCGCAGCCGCGTCAACCTGAGCAGGCTGGATGACCGTCTGCTGAAGGATGTCGGGCTGACGCGCTTTGAGGCTGACCGCGAAGCACGCCGCCAATTCTGGCTTGGCTAGAATATCCCCAGTCCCAATTACGGGACCTCTTCCTGTGCCGGGGCTTGTCCCCGGCATTTTTTTATCCGAACGCAGCTGCGGCGGAGCCGGCAGGTGGCAGCGAGTAGGTCATGCTTGCGCGCGCCACCGGCGCCTCCTGCCCTTCCGAGTACATCAGGACGTCGCCAACAGCCAGCGTACGCCCCAGTTTCAGCAACCTGCACTCGGCAATCATGTCGGCTCCACCGGCAGGTTTGCGCAGAAAATCCATGGAACTGCTGGTGGTCACGGCCAGGGATTGACGACCCTTTCGCGCCAGAACCATTGAATAGACACAGACATCGGCCAGGGCGAACATCGAAGGTCCGGACACAGTTCCGCCCGGACGCAGATGCCGATCTTCGACAACGAGGCGCATGCGGATCGAGTCGTCGGTCAGATCCATGACGACGAAATCCTTGTGCACCTGCGGGAAGACCTGCGCCAGATATTCCGTCAGCTCTTCCTTGTTCATTGCCAATGACATGCTTCCCCTCCTCGATTTGCCGACCTAAAGTTGGCCCCACAGCCGGCAGGAGGGCAAGATGGCAATTTTGGAACGTAACGACACGGGCGCGATCGCTCATCTGAAAATGAATACGCCCGAGCGGCTGAATGCGCTGAGCGACGAAATGCTGGAGGCACTGCAATCTGAATTGGATACGCTGCGCGATGATCGCACGATCCGCGCTGTAATACTGTCAGGGGCAGGCAAGGCGTTTTGTGCCGGTCATGACCTCAAGCAGATGACCGCGGGCCGGCAGGCTGAAGATGGAGGCAAGGCCTACTTCACCGAACTGTTCAATCGCTGCGCCCGAATGATGATGTCGATCCAATCCCTGCCCCAACCGGTGATCGCGCAGGTCCATGGCATTGCAACGGCCGCCGGCTGCCAACTGGTGGCGACCTGCGATCTGGCCGTGGCGGCCGAAGGAACGCGATTCGGCGTCAATGGCGTGAACATCGGTCTCTTCTGCTCGACGCCGATGGTGGCGCTGAGCCGCAACATTCCGCGCAAACTAGCGTTTGAGATGCTGACCACCGGTGATTTCATACCAGCGGAGCGGGCCGCCGAGCTGGGCCTGGTCAATCGTGTCGTTCCGGAAACGCTGCTGGAGCATGAAACCCTGTCGTTGGCCGAGCAGTTGGCGTCCAAACTGGGCGCGGCGGTAAAGATCGGGAAACAGGCGTTTTATCAGCAACTTCAGATGCCTTTGGATCAGGCATATGCCTATACCGGCGGCGTAATGGCCGAAAATATGCTGCACCGGGATACCGAGGAAGGTATTTCCGCATTTATCGAAAAACGCTCACCAAATTGGACCCAATGACGCAATTGTTATGGCTAAAATTATCGACTGTTCGCATTTTTGCACTTTTCAAAAGGGCATCTCTGTGGCAAAGCTGGGACAGGGCTGAGGCCTTCACTATCTTTTGGGTCGCCGTGGGCGGAAGGTCCCTCCAAGCTGGTTTCTCTCACCGGCGCAGACATTCCCGCAGCGGCGACCCCAAGACTTCCCAATAAAATCATAGCGTTGCTGCCTTGTTGGCAGCAGTTTTCGTTGGCCGTTGCACGCGCGGGCCACCTGCCCTATTTGGACGCACATGACACAGAAATTGCATATCGTTGGCGGCGGCATGGCCGGATCCGAGGCCGCATGGCAGGCCGCCGAAATGGGCGTGGACGTCGTGATTCACGAAATGCGCCCCAAAGTGGGCACTTTTGCGCATCAAACCGGCAACCTGGGCGAGATGGTCTGTTCCAATTCGTTCCGGTCTGATGATGACGAGCAGAATGCCGTTGGTTTGCTGCACTGGGAAATGCGCGCGGCCAATGGGTTGATCATGACCACCGCTGACGCCCACCGACTTCCTGCGGGCGGCGCTCTTGCCGTAGACCGTGAACCTTTTGCCGAAACGGTGACCGCCAAGCTGAAGACGCACCCACGCGTCACCGTCACCGGTGAGGAAGTCACCACGCTTCCGGACGATGGACTTTGGATTTTTGCCACCGGTCCGCTGACCTCGCCAGCGTTGGGCGCAGCGATCCAGCGCGAGACCGGGGCCGAAGCACTGGCCTTTTTCGACGCGATCGCCCCGATCGTCTACGCTGACACGATCGACATGAGCAAGGCGTGGATGCAGTCGCGCTATGACAAAGGTGAGACCGAGGAAGAGCGTACCGCCTATCTGAACTGCCCGATGGACCGTGACCAGTACGAGGCTTTCATCGACGCGCTGCTGGCCGCTGACAAGACCGAGTTCCACGAAGGTGAAACAGCTGGCTATTTCGATGGCTGCCTGCCGATCGAGGTGATGGCCGAGCGTGGGCGCGAGACCCTCCGCCACGGGCCCATGAAACCGGTGGGCCTAACCAATCCGCATCAGCCGGACGTAAAGCCCCATGCCGTGGTTCAACTGCGCCGCGACAACGCTTTGGGCACGCTGTTCAACATCGTTGGGTTCCAGACCAAGATGAAATACGGCGCCCAGACCGAGGTGTTCCGGATGATCCCGGGGCTCGAGAATGCCAGTTTTGCCCGACTGGGCGGCATCCATCGCAACACCTTCATCAACTCGCCCACCTTGCTGGATGCGCAGATGCGCCTGAAATCCAAGCCAAACATCCGATTTGCCGGGCAGATCACCGGGGTTGAAGGATATGTCGAGAGCGCCGCGATGGGCCTGCTGGCCGGACGTCTGGCGGCTGCCGAGATTCTGGGCCACCCCCTGCCCCCGGTTCCGCAGGACAGCGCCATGGGCGCGCTGATCCACCACATCACCGGCGGCGCAGAGGCCAAGACCTTTCAGCCTATGAACGTGAATTTTGGTTTGTTCCGACCGGTCGACGGGTTGAAAGGCGGACGGCGCGGCCGCAAGGATCGCTACAAAGCCTATACCGATCGCGCCAAGGAGGCATGGCAGCAGTGGCTGACGCAAAGCTGACTGGACGCAGACCGGGCCACGCGCCTAAACTGACGGCATGAGCGAGAAGTTCCTCAAAAACACATATGATCTGAACACGCCGCAGGAAACCCAGGCGCATTACCAGAAATGGGCGGCCTCTTACGAAGATGAGGTGGCCGAGCACGGGTATGCCACGCCGGGCCGCGTGGCCGAGGCGTTGTGGTCCAAGTTGCCGCAACCGGACACACCTATCCTTGACTATGGCTGCGGGACCGGGTTGTCCGGTGTCGCCTTGCACAAGGTCGGATACCGGGCAATCGACGGCGTCGATCCGACACCCGAGATGCTGAAAGGTGCTGCTGCCAAGGGCGTCTACCGCAACCTTGCTGCCATCGACATCACCGATCCCAACCCGTTGGAGACGGGGGCATACAAGGCAATCGCCGCGATCGGAGTGATCGGCGCCGGCGCCGCGCCGCCCCAGACATTCGACATGCTTATGAAAGTCTTGCCAAAGAGTGGCCTGCTGGCGTTTTCGTTCAACGACCATACATTGGACGACCCCGGCTATACCGGGCGCCTGAACGAATGGCTGGACATGGGAGCGGCGCGCCTTCTGTTTCGCGAACACGGACCGCACTTGCCAGGGCTGGACTTGAAATCCGACGTATATATCGTTGAAAAGACGTGAAATTCACCACAAGATTTGCCCCATCTCCAACCGGGCCATTGCATCTTGGTCATGCGTATTCTGCATTGCTGGCGTATGGCCTCGCTGCCCGAAACTCCGGCACGTTCCTGCTGCGGATCGAGGATATCGATCAGTCCCGGGCGCGTCGGCATTGGGAGGATCAGATCTATGACGATCTGACGTGGTTGGGTTTGACGTGGCCTCGCCCTGTGTTGCGGCAATCCGATCGTATGCCGCTCTATCGGCGGGCCTTGAACCGGCTGTGGTCCCAAGGGCTGCTATATCCGTGCACCTGCAATCGCAAGGATATCGCGGCCGCCGCCAGTGCGCCGCAGGAAGGGTATCCTCTGCACGGACCTGACGGCGTCATATATCCCGGAACATGCCGTGAAAAATGGACATATCAGGTGCAGTCCGCGATCCCGGAGGATGTGGCCCTGCGTCTCAATATGTCCGAAGCGCTGCGCCGGATCGCGAGGGACGCCACCGGGTTGAGGTTTCACGAGACCGGGTCCGGTCCGGATGGCGCGACTGGCTGGATAGAATTGTCGGACGAACAGATGCTGCACGGCGTCGGCGATGTCGTCCTCGCCCGGCGGGGTATGGGCACGTCCTATCACCTGTCAGTCGTTCTGGATGATGCCGCCCAGAACATCTCACATGTGGTTCGCGGTCAGGATCTGTTTGACGCAACCGGGATTCACGTGGTGCTGCAGCGCTTGTTGGGGTTGGAGACGCCCACCTATCACCATCACCTACTGATCCGGGACGAAACGGGAAAACGGCTGGCCAAGCGAGACGACGCCAGGGCGATTGCGAAATATCGGGCCGAAGGAGCGACGCCGGAAGACGTCCGCGCAATGGTCGGTCTTTAGGCCCGCTAGGCGCCGTCAAACCATCGGCGACATCAATTCGACCTCTTCCCCGTCCCGGACGGCGGTGTAGAAGCAGCTTTGGCGGTTTGTGTGGCAAGCGGGGCCGCTTTGTCGTACCAGAACCAACAGGCAGTCTCGATCGCAATCGACGCGAAAATCCACCAACTCTTGTACGTGGCCCGAGCTTTCTCCCTTGACCCAGAAGGACTGGCGCGAGCGCGACCAATAGGTGACGCGCCCGGTTTCCAGCGACTTTCGGATCGCCTCGGCGTTCATCCAGGCCATCATGAGAACCTCGCCGGTGCTCTCCTCTTGCGCGATGGCCGGGACCAACCCAGCCTCATTGAATTTGAGTGTAGACGGGTCGAACGTAGCAGAGCGCGACATCGCAAAAACCTTTTGCATCCCAGAACATGGCCACTATGTATGGGGAACAGCCACCGAGGGAAACCCATGTCCGGCGAAACCGACCTGATCAAGCTCTACTCCGGGCGCATTTTGGCGCTGGCGGCCGACATTCCGCACCTGCAGCGGTTGGAAGATCCGGATGCGACCGTCAAGAAACGGTCGCCCTTGTGCGGCTCGACGGTTGCCGTGGACATCAAAGTACGGGACGGTCGGATTACCGAGTTTGGCCAGGACGTGAAAGCCTGCGCACTGGGTCAGGCCGCAGCGGCAGTAGTCGGTGCATCGGTCATCGGGGCAACCCGCCCCCAAATCGAAACCGCGCGCGACCAGTTGGCGGCCATGCTCAAGAGTGATGGCCCGACCCCGGATGCGCCGTTTGACGAGTTGGAAGTTCTGCGGCCCGCCCGCGATTACAAGAACCGGCACGCGTCGATCATGCTTGCGCTGGACGCCACCGCCGAGGCTTTCGAGAAGGCCGAACAAGCCAACTGCGCCTGAACATGGTCTTTTGAATCGAAGGCGGCTAACCTCCTGACCAATTTGACGGAGAAGCCAATTGAACAACCTTCTGGAACATTTTGTAACCTTGTGGGTCGTCATCGACCCGATCGGAACCATCCCGGTTTTCATTGCCGTCACTGCGGGTATCGAAGCCGCCGCGCGCCGGCGCACTGCCTTGCTGGCCGCACTGATCAGCGCCGGCATCCTTCTGTTCTTTCTGGTCTTTGGACAATTGCTGATCGAGGCGCTGGATATCGGCCTCAACTCGTTTCAGGTCGCCGGCGGGATCATCCTGTTCCTGTTCGCGCTGACGATGATTTTTGGTGAAAGCAAACAGGAAATCGAACAGCGCCAGGCCGAAGAAGACATGGAAGACAAGCTGCACAGGCACAACCCGGCGATCTTCCCCTTGGCGGTCCCGTCATTGGCCTCACCCGGTGCTATGCTGGCCATCGTCATTCTGACGGACAACCACCGCTACAGCGTGGCGGATCAGGGCATTACTGCGCTGGTCATGCTGTCCGTGCTGGCCTGCGCCTTTGTGTTGATGCTACTGGCCGAGCCAATCATCCGGCTGATCGGTCATTCGGGGGCGGCAATCATCAGCCGGGTCATGGGAATGATTCTGGCCTCGGTGGCCGTCAACTCGGTCCTGTCAGCCCTGCTTGAGATCTTCAAAACCGGTCAATTGTAAAAAAACCGCCGCTCCTTCCGGGCGGAAAGGGCGGCGGCAGTCAATGCGTTTCTCGCGTGGGGTCCGGATTACCGCGTGGGGCCGAGGCACGGCCCCTTCAAGGGGTTTGGGACAGGCAGGTCACCCTTGACTGAAATGGGGATGACATACGCGGGTTGATCGGCACGAGATCGCAGGCAGAAAGGCTTAGAACCCGACGGGCAAGTGAAGCGCCACCATCAGCATGACAACCAGCGAAGCTACGCCGGCTGCATCCTGCAAAAGCGTGGCTTGCGAACGGCTGAAAGCGCTTTTGATCTGGGTCAGCATGTTTCACCTCCGGTCGGGAATTAATCCTTTGTTGACCTTTTGTTCTCATATTTCCGGGGATCAGTAAAGAACTTTATGAGAACATTTGTGAACTTTTTGCGCGCAACCCGCTAACCCACTGAAATCAAACGGATGGCCTGATCCTGTTTCATCAACCAAAGAAGAACACGCGCGGCCTGACCTCGTTCCGAGGTCAATTTCGGGTCCGAAGCCAGCAGCGCACGCGCGTCAGATTGTGCAACAGCCATAAGTCCAGCCTGCCGTTCTAGGTCGGCAATCTGGAACCGGGGAAGACCGGATTGAGCGGTCCCGATCAGGTCCCCTGCCCCGCGCATCTCGAGGTCCGTTTCGGCAATTCTGAATCCATCTTCGGTTTCCCGCAGAACTTCCAGCCGTCTTCGGCCCCCTTCGCTGAGCGGCGCTTGATACATCAACAGACAGGTTGACGCGTCATGCCCGCGTCCGACCCGACCGCGTAGCTGGTGCAACTGGGCCAGCCCGAAGATTTCCGCCCGCTCAATGACCATGATCGTGGCGTTGGGGACGTTTACTCCCACCTCAATGACCGTCGTCGCAACCAAAACCTTGGTCCGCCCGTCCTGAAAGGCGGCCATTGCCGCATCTTTCTCGGCCGGGGGCATCTGTCCGTGCACAAGGCCGACGATTCCGTCACCCAGCTGGGCCCGCAAGTGTTTGAACCGTTCCTCGGCCGCGGTGAGGTCGGAGACCTCGGATTCGTCGACCAGTGGACAGACCCAATAACACTGCTTTCCGTCTTCGATCGCGCGGCGCAGATGATCGACCACCTCCTCCATGCGCGAAGTGCTGACAATCGCAGTTTTGACCGGTTTCCGTCCCGGCGGTTTCTCATCCAGGACCGAGACGTCCATATCCCCATATTGTGCAAGCGCAAGGCTGCGTGGGATCGGTGTGGCTGTCATGACCAGAACATCGGCCCCCTGTCCCTTCTCAGAGAGCTCCATCCGCTGGCGGACACCGAACCTGTGCTGTTCGTCGACAATCGCCAGACGCAAGTCATGGAATGCCACATCGTTCTGGAAAACCGCGTGAGTGCCCACCAGAATTTGGATGTCACCCGCCTTGAGCGCGGCCAGCTTCGCCTTGCGCTCGGACCCCTTGTCCCGTCCCGTCAGGATTTCGAGAACCACGCCGGTGTCCTCGGCCAGGGGGCGAAGGCCCTCCAGGTGCTGGCGCGCGAGGATCTCGGTCGGAGCCATCATGACACCCTGACCACCGGCCTCTACCGCAACCAGAAGCGCCATGAACGCAACCAGTGTCTTGCCGGATCCGACGTCCCCCTGCAGCAGGCGGTTCATTCGGGTCGGAGCGCCCATGTCCTCGGTTATCTCTCGTATCGCACGCAACTGCGCCCCAGTGGGTTTGTACGGAAGCGCATCCAGTACACGGGTCTGCAACGCCCCGGTCGCGACACTTACGGTTCCACGAGTTTTGCGTTCCCGCAGGCGGGCCAGAGCCAGAGTCAGTTGGTGGGCGAACAGTTCGTCATAGGCCAGGCGTTCGCGCGCGGGAGCAAAGGCTGCCACGTCATCGGCACCTTGCGGTGTGTGGGCCGCCCGGACTGCATCGGCCCAGGTCGGCCAGGTTTGGCGGGCAACCTGTGCAGGATCCGCCCATTCCGCCAAATCTGGCAGGCGTGCCAGCGCGCTTTGCGCCGCCTTGTAGGCCGTCTTTTGGGTGACACCTTGGGTAAGGTGGTAGACCGGTTCAAACTCGGGGATGCTGTGGGCCTGCTCGACCGGCAGAATGTGGTCCGGGTGAACCATTTGCGCTGTACCGTCAAACAGTTCGAGCTTGCCGGACACCACCCGTCTCGCCCCCTCGGGCAGGACCTTTTTCAGGTAGTCGGCCCGGGCGTGAAAGAAGACCAGCTGGAAATCGGTCTGACTGTCCTGCACGAAAATCCGATAGGCTCCGCCCCTGTTGTGCGCCGGGCGGTGGGCGCCGACGGTGACTTCCACCGTGAGTGTTTTGGGCAGATCGACGCCCCGGATCGTATCACGCCGCCGCCGGTCAACTACTGCATATGGCAATGCAAACAGCAGATCACGCGGCGTTTCCAGCCCGGTCTGCGCCAGCAGGCGTGCGGTCTTGGGACCGATACCATCCAGCCTCTCGAGCCCTGCAAAAAGCGGGAACAGTTGCTCTGGACGGCCGCTCATGCGTCCCCGATCAACTGCAGCCAGCTGTCTTCATCCAAGGTTTCGACCCCCAGCTCTGCCGCCTTCTTGGCCTTGGAACCTGCGCCGGGGCCGGCCACCAGATAGTCCGTTTTTGCGCTGACTGAGCCAGCCACTTTGGCCCCCAAGGCTTCCGCGCGGGCCTTTGCTTCGGCCCGGGTCATTTTTTCGAGCGTACCCGTAAAGACAACCGTTTTTCCCGCGACTGGGCTGCCCGATGTATCCGGCCGTTTGGCCTCTTGTACGTTCAGTTGGGCGACCAGCGCATCGATGCTTTGGCGCTCTGCGTCCTGAGCAAATGTCGAAACCAGGGTCCGGGCCATGACTTCACCGACGCCGTCGATATTCAGCAGTTCATCCCATTCGGGTCCGCTGAATTGGCTGGCAGCCGTGACAGCCTGCTCGAACGCGTCCCACGTGCCGTAGTGATTGGCGATCAGGTTCGAGGCGGCTTCACCAAGGTGTCGAATACCCAGCGCAAACAGAAGGCGGCCCAGCGGAATTGTCCGCTTTTCCTCGATCGCGGCAAAGAGTTTTGCGGCGCTCTGACTGCCCCAGCCTTTTCGGTTGGCCAGCTTGTTCAGATTTGCAGCGTCCCGCTTTTGCAATGTGAAAATGTCTGCCGGCGTACGGATCGGCAGATCCGGGTCGTTGTAGAACATTTCGATCTGCTTGGCCCCCAACCCATCGATGTCAAACGCCTTGCGGGAAACGAAGTGCTTCAGTTTCTCGACCGCTTGCGCCGGGCAGATCACCCCTCCGGTACAGCGGCGCACCGAGTCGCCTTCCTCGCGGATCGCGTCGCTGCCGCATTCCGGACATTTCGTCGGAAACTCAAACGGGACAGCTTGTTCCGGCCTTTTGCTCAGGTCGACGTCGGCTATTTTGGGGATCACATCGCCGGCGCGGTACACCTGCACCCAATCGCCAACACGGATATCTTTACCGTCGCGGATCTGCTCGCCTTTCGAATCCCGGCCGGCGATGTAGTCTTCGTTGTGCAAGGTTGCATTGGACACGACCACACCGCCAACCGTCACCGGGTGCAGCCGCGCAACCGGGCTAAGCGCGCCGGTGCGGCCAACTTGAATGTCAATCGCCTCAAGCCGGGTCCAGGCGAGTTCGGCAGGAAATTTATGAGCGATCGCCCATCTTGGTGTGGTCGAGCGAAACCCAAGACGGGCCTGCAACGACAAATCGTTCACTTTGTAGACGACGCCGTCGATGTCATAGCCAAGCGTAGAGCGCTGCTCTTCGATTGCGCGGTAGTGCTCCAGCATTTGCGCGGTCGAGCTGCAAACGGCAGTCAGGTCGTTGGTGGAAAAGCCAAAGGACTTCAACCGATCCAACGCAGATGACTGAGTGGTTCCCAACGGCTCGGACACTTCGCCCCAGGCATAGGCGAAGAACCGCAGGGGTCTTGCGCGCGTAACTTCTGGGTCAAGCTGGCGTAGCGAACCGGCGGCCGCATTTCTCGGATTCGCAAACAACTTCGCCCCCGCCTCTGCCTGCTTGGCATTCAGCTTCTCGAAATCGTCATGAGACATATAGACTTCGCCGCGAACCTCCAGGATCCCGGGCGCGTCGGCGATCTTTTGAGGGATATCTGAAACGGTCAACGCATTGGCCGTGACGTTTTCGCCGACCTCACCATCGCCCCGTGTTGCCGCCTGCACCAGTTCGCCGTCCTCGTAACGCAGAGACAGCGACAAACCGTCGATCTTTGGTTCGGCCGTGAATTCGAGGGGCGCCTCTTCGCTCAGCCCAAGATAGTTTCGTACGGACCGAACAAAGTCTGCTACGTCCTCATCGTCGAATGCGTTTCCAAGCGACATCATGCGGACCGCATGGGTCACTTTACCGAAACCGTCCACCGGTCGCGCACCAACCTGATCGCTGGGGCTGTCGGGGCGCTTTAGCTGCGGGAACCGCGACTCGATTTCGAGATTCCGAAGTTTCAGGGCATCGTATTCGGCATCCGAGATCTCGGGCGCGTCCTGGCCGTGATACAGGTCGTTGGCCTGCTGCAAGAGTTCCGCAAGGCGTGCCAATTCCTCTCGAGCCTGGTCCTCGGTCAGATCTTCTACTGCAATCGAATTGCTCATGGCCTCGCCCTGTCACATCGTCTTGGACCCCAGTGATAGGGCGAGGTCATGGTCAGGTCCAGATGTGCTGAGCCGTGAGTGCGAGTGCCACCCTGGACCGCGGTGGCGGATGGGTCAGATTTTCAGGCGCCGACGGCCAAGCGAGTGCTTTCCACCGTGTCCGTCTGGGGGTCGCGCAATACATATCCTCGGCCCCACACCGTTTCGATGTAGTTCTCGCCGCCTGTGGCATTGCTGAGCTTCTTGCGCAGCTTGCAGATGAAAACGTCGATGATCTTGAGTTCCGGCTCGTCCATGCCGCCGTAAAGGTGATTCAGGAACATTTCCTTGGTCAGGGTCGTGCCCTTGCGCAGGCTCAGAAGCTCAAGCATCTGGTATTCCTTGCCGGTCAGATGCACCGCCTGATTGTCAACCTCGACCGTCTTGGCATCCAGATTGACCGCGATTCGTCCGGTTCGGATAATCGATTGCGAATGACCTTTGGATCGGCGGATGATCGCATGGATTCGCGCCACCAACTCCTCGCGGTGGAACGGTTTGGTCAGGTAGTCGTCGGCCCCGAAACCGAAGCCCTTGATCTTGCTTTCAGTGTCGTCGGCTCCGGAAAGGATCAGGATCGGCGTTTCAACCCTTGCAATGCGCAACTGACGCAGGACTTCATGTCCGTTCATGTCCGGCAGGTTCAGGTCAAGCAGGATCAGATCGTAGTCATACAGCTTGGCCAGATCTATGCCTTCCTCGCCCAGGTCCGTCGCATACACGTTCAGGTTGGCATGCGTCAGCATCAGCTCGATGCTTTTGGACGTGGTCGGATCATCCTCGACAAGAAGAATTCGCATTGCACTGCTCCAATTCAGGTCAACTATTCCAGTTCGGGTTAACCCTGATCACAAATGGTTAATCTGACGTTACCGTTGAATCATTTATTCGCTTTCGCCTTTAGGTTGTCTATATTTTTTTAGCGCCGTCACTTTCAAGGCCTCGATTCCGTGTTCGGCGACCGCAGACACCCATGTGTTGAACTCTTCGTCACTCAGGCCGTATCGTTTCTTGGCGTCCGACAAGGAGATCAATCCGTAAAGCACGCCTCGAACGACAATGGCCTTTCTTGATGCGACCCAGCGTTTCGTATCCGCAGGCGGCAAATCCGCTCGGGACAAAACAGACCCATCCGGCAGGGTAACTGACCTTGGTCCCTCAACTTTGTGCAAATACATCTTTTGACCCTTTTTCTGGTGCCACAAAGCTGACGGCAGTCTACTTAATGCGCGGTGAAACCGCCCCTTGAGAGTGCGTAGAATTTTCCTATATTCTGCCGGTCTTTCTTAACCCGGACTGGAACAGCCCATGGCCCTCGACACCGAGACCCCTCTGAACTCGCTTGGCTTTGCCAAACCCCCGTCGGAAACGCGGGTGGTCGTCGCCATGTCGGGCGGTGTCGACAGCTCGGTCGTGGCGGCGTATCTGGCGGATCAGGGTTATGATGTGGTGGGTGTGACGCTGCAGCTCTACGACCACGGAGCGGCGCTGGCCAAGAAGGGCGCGTGCTGTGCCGGGATCGACATCCACGACGCCCGCCGCGTGGCCGAGGAACGCGGCTTTCCGCACTACGTTCTGGATTATGAAAACATCTTCAAGGACGCCGTGATTGACGAGTTCGCCGACAGCTATCTGGCCGGCGCAACTCCGGTGCCCTGCATCCGCTGCAACGAGCGCGTCAAGTTCAAGGACCTGTTGGAAACCGCCAAGGATCTCGAGGCCGACTGCATGGCGACCGGCCATTACATCCAGCGCAAAATGGGTCCCAATGGCCCCGAATTGCACTGCGCCGAGGATGCCAACCGCGACCAGTCCTATTTCCTGTTCTCGACCACGCCCGAGCAGTTGGAGTTCCTGCGCTTCCCGCTGGGGCATCTGCCGTCCAAGGACGCGACCCGCGAGATGGCCGCGCAATACGGGCTGAGCGTAGCCGATAAGCCCGACAGCCAGGACATCTGCTTCGTGCCCAACGGCAACTATGCCAGCGTGATCGAGAAACTGCGCCCCGGCGCGGCCGAACCGGGCGAGATCGTTCACGCCGACGGTCGCGTTCTGGGCCAGCACGACGGCGTAATCCACTACACGATCGGCCAGCGACGCGGTCTTGGCATCGGCGGGCTCAGTGAGCCGCTCTATGTCGTCAAGCTGGACGTGGATCGCAAACAGGTCGTCGTCGGCCCAAAGGAACTGCTGGCCACCCGCACCATTCCCGTGCGCGAGATCAACTGGCTGGGCGATGAGCCCTTCACCTCGCAGAAAGAATGGCATGTTTCGGTCAAGGTCCGCTCGACCCGCCCCCCGCGCGAGGCAATCATCCGCCCGCTGACCGACACCACCGCCGAGGTCGAATTGCTGACGCCCGAGGAAGGTGTCTCGCCCGGTCAGGCCTGCGTGTTCTATGAAACCGGTGGCAGCCGGATCTTTGGCGGCGGCTGGATCTGGCGCGGTTACTGAACCGCGTCGGTCCACGAATTGCTGAGAATATAAAGCCCGGCGCAGATCATGACGTAAGGCACGAGGTACTCCAGCCGTTGCGCCAGGCGCCCCGTCATGATCTGGGCGCGCCCACCGATCAGCCCCACAACCGCAAGGGAGAGCGCGGCCAGACCTGCCCCGAGCACACCTGCCAGCCGGAAATCGGGGGTCGAGTCCGCCAGCAAGGGGGCGAGGACCGCAAACGTGTCCATCGAAAGGCTTGTGAACAACAACATTGTCACAAGCGCCGAGGCGCTGCCCGGCACTGCGGGCGCGTCCTGCGCATTTGTTCCGCGAAGCTGTCGAGCGGCCCCAAAAAGCCCCAAGGCCAGAGGGATGGCGCCGAGGTAGCCCGCCCAGTGCGGCACAACATCTTCGACCCCCAGCGCCAGCAGGAAAGCCGCGCCGATCACAAGCCCCTGTGCCAGCAGGAACCCCAGAACCGCGCGTTGCGGGCCGGTTACGATCATTAGGGCGACCAGCGCCATGAGGTTGTCGAGATTGGTCAGCACCTGCGCCATGAAGGCCGAGGCCGCAAAGACCACATAGTCCAGCATCACGGCGTCATCCGCTCCAACACCGCGCGCGCGGCCCGAAGACCGGGCGCTTCGCCACCGCGGCCGAGACGCTCCATCGTGACGGCCATGGCCTGTTCCTGCGCGTCCGGCGCGGCCGACACGGAGTCAAGCGCGGCGGAAATGGCTTCAGGCGTGCAGTCATCCAGCAGGCATTCCGGCACTGTCCGGGTTTCGGACACCAGGTTGACCAGCGTGACCGTATCCAGCTTGACCATGCGTTCGGCGATCTTCTGGGTCAGCCAGGTCAGTTTATAGGCAATCACCATCGGCGTGGACTGGGCCGCCAGCTCCAATGAGACCGTGCCGGATGCGGCCAGCGCGATCTCGGCGGCGGCAAAGGCCGCACGTTTGCTGGCCACCGCCTGATCCGTGGCGATGTTGCGCGGGTCCACCACGACCGGCTGCCCCGGCCAGGACCGGACATGGGCGGCCACGGTATCGGCCACATGCGCGACCGCCGGAACCACCACTCGCATGTCGGGGCGGTCTTTCAGGTACAGGTCAAGCGCCGCTCCGAATACGGGCGCCAGCCGATCGACCTCACCCCGGCGCGAGCCGGGCAAGGCCAGCAGGATTGGCGCGTCGCCCAGCCCGTGATCGGCGCGGAACTGTGCGATCTGCGCGTCGGTTGCAACCGGCTCGCTGGCCACCGGGTGGCCGACGAAATCGCACTCCATTCCGGCGTTTTCCATATAGGGCGGCTCGAACGGCAGCAGGGCCAGAACATGGTCGATGACCTTGGCCATCTTGTCCGCCCTCTTGGGGCGCCAAGCCCAGACGCTGGGCGCGACGTAGTGCACGGTGCGTATATTGCTGCGCGCCTTGACCTGCTTGGCCACGCGCAGCGAAAAGTCGGGGCTGTCGATAGTAATCAGAACGTCGGGCTGGGTATCAAGAACGGCCTGTGCCGTTTCGGCGATGCGACGTTTGAGATGAAAAAACTTGGGCAGAACCTCGACCAGGCCCATCACGCTGAGCTCGGACATCGGGAAGCGACTGACCAGACCCTGGGCCTGCATCAGCGGCCCGCCAACCCCGTCGAATTCGATATCCGGAACAAGGGTCTTCAACCCCTCCATCAGCGCACCGCCCAGACGGTCGCCCGACGGTTCACCGGCGACCAGAAAAACGCGCATCAGACGGCCCGCTCATGTACGTGCAGGAACAGGCCCAGGCGGTCGCATTCCGCGATCACTTGGGGCCGGTCCAACACGATCACCCCACCCTTTTCGATGACGATGCCGGACAATCCGGCGGCAACGGCGCTGGATACGGTGTCGGGGCCGATGGCAGGCAGATCGGCACGTCGGTCTTGGCCCGGCTTGGGGCCCTTGAACAGAATACCGCCGCCCGCATCCGGGCGCGCGGCCAGCGATTGCAGCATCCAGGCCGTGCCGAAGGCCCCTTCGACTACCAGAACCTGGCCCTTGTGAACCACGCAGGCCTGTCCGATATCCGCAGCCCCCATAGCCCGCAGGACACCCACGGCCCGATTTGCATCGCCCAGCTCCGCCTCGGTCGGCTGGGCCTGGGTCAGACACCCGAGCGGAGGCAACAGGTCCGGCGCAATCTCGTGCGCGGCCCGCACGCGCAGACCGGCGTCCTCCAAAATGCCGATCACCGCCCGCAAGGCTCCGTCGTCGCCCGACATCAACGCCTGCTGTATGATCGGAACCAAGGGCATGGTCTGCGCGTCAATCCGGGCGGGGTTTATTTCTGGCCTGCGAACGGCACCTGCGAGGCATACATCTGTGACGCCGCGCGCTTTGAGCTCGGCGATAAAACTGCCCAACTGCTCCAGCGGGAAGGTCACGTCTGGCGTCAGAGTGTCAGGCTGAAATCCCTCCATCGCGCAAACCAAGGGGCGTTCCGGCAGGTGCGCAACCAGTTCGTCCGGCAAAACCCCTGTTCCCGCGATCAGAGCCAGCATGATCCTATTTCCTTGGTGTCAGGAACGAACGATCGCTTTCGCCCGTCACGAATTCCACGATCTGACGTACATAGTCGCTGTCGGTGCTGTCGCCCAGTCGCTTGGCGCGGTCCATGAAGGTGCCCTCGCCTTCGGACAGTTCGCGAAAGGCCGCACGCAGCGCCGAAATGTCCGCCCGGGAAACGCCACGGCGTTTAAGGCCGACAAGGTTCAGCCCTTCCAATTCGCCACGCGAGGCCTGAACCAGGCCGTAAGGGATGACATCGTTGGGCACCATGGTCAGCGCACCGATGATGGCGCCGCGGCCCACGCGCACCCATTGATGCAAGCCGGAAATGCCGCCGAGGATCACGTCATCCTCGATGATGCAGTGGCCGGCGGCGCCGGAATGGTTCACCATGATCACCCGGTTGCCGATCTGCACGTCATGCGCCACATGAACCCCGGCCATCAGCAGGCAGTCATCGCCGATGCGGGTCACGCCGCCGCCACCCTCGGTGCCGGTATTGACCGTAACGTGTTCCCGGATGCGGTTTCGCCTGCCGATTTCCAGTCGCGTGTTTTCGCCCCCGAACTTGAGGTCCTGCGGGATTTCACCAATCACCGAAAAGTTGAAGATGACGCAGTCGTCACCGATCGAGGTATCCCCGGTGACCACCACATGCGACTTCAATTCGACTCGGTCGCCCAAACGCACCTGTGGCCCCACATGGCAGAACGGGCCGATTACGCAGTCCTGGCCGATCTGAGCGCCGTCTTCGATGATCGCGCTGGGATGAATTCGGCTCATGCTGTTTTTTCCATATCCCAATCGACATAGGCCGAAAACTCGGCCTCGGCCGCCACTTCGCCGTCAACGGTCGCACGGCCGCTGAACTTGAAGATCTTGCCGCCCTTCTTGCCGCGCACGGTTTCGACATGCATTTTCAGCACGTCACCCGGCACCACTTTGCGGCGGAATTTGCACTTGTCGATATTCATGAAATAGATCAGCAGTTCGCTGTCGATGACATCCATGCCGACGCCCAGCATAACACCTGCGGTTTGCGCCATCGCTTCGACGATGGTCACGCCGGGCATGATCGGCGTACCGGGGAAATGGCCCTGGAAATGCGGCTCGTTCATGGTGACGTTCTTGATGCCGACCGCCGACTGATAGCCGTCGATCTCGACAACCTTGTCAACCAGCAGGAACGGATAGCGATGCGGCAGGATCCGCTGGATCAGCTGAATGTCGGCGCTCTTGGTTTCCGTGGTCATTTTCAGGATGTCCTGTTCTCGGGGTCTCGTTCACGCGTGGTTAGCAATACCCGTACCCAAGGGCAAGCCACGCTATGGCTTGTCGCCCTCTTCCAGCTGCGATCCGTCGCCGATGGCAGCGTCGATCTTGCGGATGGCGATGGCCGTAACATCCGAGGCGTCCGAGCTGAGAAATACGTTGGATCGTTCGATGATCAGCGACGCGCCAGTTTCACGCAGCAGGTCGATGAGCACGGGCTGGGCCAGCTCAAAGAACTGATTGCGCGCCTCGTCACTGCGGCGGGCCAGAGCATCCAGTTTCGCGCGTTGCCCCTCGCGGTGAGACTGGACCTTTCGGTCGAAGGCTTCCGCAAGCGGGCGGAACTCCTCAGGGCTCAGAACTTCGCGCTTTTGCGTCAGCTCTTTTTCCTCGCGGCTCAGCTCGGCAACGATGCGTTCATTTTCAGCGGCCAGCGCAGCACTTTCTGCTTCGATCTCATCAAAAATCCGTCGCCCGAATGCGGAGTCGGTGAAGATCCGGTCGCTGGAGATGGTCAGCACGCCGGATTGCGGCACACCCAACTGCTGGGCCGCCACTGGGAGCGACACTACCAGGAAGATCAAAACACACAGGGCCCGCAACGGGCCCTGTACAAACTTCGATATCGTCTTGACCATGGACGTCAGAACCGTGCCTGAATTGTAAAGTCGAAGTTCTGCTCTTTGTCGAAGTCTTCCTTCTTCACGGCCTGCGAGAAGTTGAACCGCAGCGGACCGAACGGCGTATCCCATAGCAGCGAGACGCCGATAACCTGACGGATCGAGCCATCTGCGCCGACGATATTGGCACCTGTCGTATCAACATTGTTAATGTTGTACAGGTTGCCGATGTCATAGAAGACACCGCCGCGCAGCCCCAGTTCTTCGGGCAGCCCCAACGGGAAGTCCGACTCGAACCGGGCGACCCAGTAGTAGTTGCCGCCGATCGCATCATCCTGCCCGTTCGACAGGTCACGAGGGCCGATACCGGCCGGCTCGAAGCCGCGGAACGTTGTCGGACCCAGAACATAACGGTCAATTGCCCGGCTGAAGTCGTCACCCTGCCAATGGAGCGCGCCGGCCTCGAAGGACGCGCGCAGCGTCATTTCTTCGTTAAGGACCTTTGTTTGGGCAATCGCCCGGGTCGAGGTCTTGAAGTACTTGTTGTCGCCACCAAGGCCAGCCGCGTCCACGCCGACCTCGAACAGAACACCTGCATTCGGGTTCAGGCCGCCCAGTCGGCTGTCATAGACATAGGCCAACCCCAGCGAGCTTGTCGAACGTTTGCCTTGCGCGATTTCCGACGCGATGACTGCCCCGTTTACCTCATCGTCCTGTTGCGACATTTCGGACTTGTTCCAGTTGTACCGCAGCCGCAACGAGGACAGTTCGCCAATTGCGTAACTGATCTGCGGATTGAAGAACACACTCTTGGTGTCATAGCTGGCAAAGCTGGAATTGGTTCTCGAAAGACCAAAGCCCAGATCAAAACGCAGTTTGCGGCCCAGCAGATACGGTTCGGCAAAGTTGATGACGTACTGCTCAGAGTCCTGCGCAGTCGACAGCGTCAGGCCAAATTCCTGTCCGCGCCCGAGGAAGTTCCGTTCCTCAAGCCGGATGGCGATCCCGAAACCGTCGGAAACCGAGTAGCTACCGCCCAACGCCAGTGAACCGGTCGGCTGCTCTTGGACATCCACGTCCACGATCACCTGGCTGGGGCTGGACCCTTCGCGGGTTTCCACATCCGCGACCGAGAAGAAACCCAAGGCCCGGATACGTTCGGCGCTCTGCCGGATTTCGCGCGGGTTGAAGGGGTCACCCTCTACCGTGTCGAACTGGCGCCGGATGACCCGGTCTAGAGTGGTCGTGTTGCCCTCGATGTCGATCCGTTCGACAAAGATGCGCGGGCCTCTGGTCAGCACGAACTGAACATCCAGCGTCAGGTCACGGTCGTTGCGGGTCACGCGCGGCTCAACACGTAGGAAGTCGACGCCCTGCTTCAGGCCAAGACGTTCCTGCCGAGCGATCGAATTCTCAATCAGAGTTGGCGAATACGTGACACCAGGTTTGATCTTGAGGGCCTTCTGATACTCGGCCGCATCAACGCCCGGGATTTCGCTGACTGTCGAGATGTTGCCGAACGAGAATTTCTGACCTTCGGTGATGTTCATCACCAGATAAAAGGCGTCGCGCTCCCGCGTGAACTCGACATTGGCGCTGTTGATCCGAAAATCGACATAGCCGCGCGACAGGTAGAAATCACGCAGAACCTGTTTGTCGAATTCGATGCGGTCGGCAATGAACGTGTCACCGCGCAGGAAGGTGCGCAGGATGTTGGCCTGCTTGGATTCAAGGACACGGCGCAGACGACGGTCGGAATAGGCGCGGTTTCCAACAAAGCTGACGCGCTCGATCTCAATCGTGGTGCCTTCCGCCACTTCAAAAACCAGGTCCACCCGGTTGTCGCTGCGGCGGATGATCCGCGGAATGACAGTGGCCGATACGCGGCCTTGCGCCGAGTAGATTTCGGCGATCTTGTCAGCGTCGGACTCCGCGACTTGCGGCGTAAACACGCGGCGCGGCTGCGACGAGATTGCCTGGATCAACACGTCATCCTTGACGCGGCGATTGCCCTCGATGCTGATCTTGTTGATCGTCGGATACTCGGCGACCTCGATCACCAGAGTGTTCCCTCGCGGGGTCAATTCGACTGTCTCAAAAACACCACTGTCAAGCAAACGCTGGTAGGCGTCATTCAACTGGCCCGCAGTGACTGTCTGACCGGGTGTGATTCCTGTCCGGGCGATGATGGTGGACGTCTCAATGCGACGGTTGCCCTGAACATCGAACGACGAAATCGTGTAGGTCTGGGCCTGGGCGGCTTGCGGAACCGCCGTAAAACTCATTGCCGCAAAGAGGAAAAAAATCGTTAGTGCCCGCCACAAAATGTTGCCGTGCGGTTGCGCAGTACCGCAGGATGTGCCCGCGCCTCTCCTGTAAGCCATTTTTGTCTCTACCTAGAATTTCGGACTTTAGAAGTTGAGTAGCCGCTCTGGTGGGCCTTGTCAAAAGCACAAACGAAAAACGCGACCGGATCGGTCGCGCTCGGGTCGTTCAGCTGGGTATGGGGAATCACATACCGGCCAGATATGCGGCGCCTGCCAGTGCCAAAGCGGTCAGCCCAAAGCTCAGCAACGCGTCCCAGTTCAATACGAACAGGAAGCTGAAGCCCCGATAGGAATTTCGCAATGCCTTGGTCATTGGTTACAGCCCGCTTAATTGCATGTCTCGGCAGAATTACCCCAAACAAACTAGGTTTGAATTGAGGCAATTTTGCGACCGCAACGCGTCAATGCCGCCACAATCAGCAGAACAGGTCGTTGCTTACCGAGAAGATCATGAGGCTGAGAATTAACGTGATGCCCACCGCCATCAACAGTTGCAAAGCTCGGTCGCTGGGCGGTTTCCCCGCGACTGCTTCGTAGGCGTAGAAAACAAGGTGCCCCCCGTCCAATGCCGGGATTGGGAACAGGTTCAGCAAGCCTACAGCAGTGGACAGAACCGCGATGAAGAAGATGAAGCTCTGCGCCCCTTGGCTCGCCATCGCGCCCGAGGTTTCCGCGATACCAATGGGTCCGGACATGTTGCAGGTGCTGATCGCACCGGTGACCATGTGCCATATGCCGGACAGCGACCCCTCGATGATGCGGCCGGTCTGGATGACACCGCCATGCAGCGAGTCGACTAGACCCGCAGGTTCGGTCGCCGGGACCAGCATCATGCCGCCGACGATTCCAATCCGCCATTCGGTTTTGAAGCCGCCGTCCGCCTGTGGTTCATCCGTGCGACGCGGCGCCAGTGCAAATTCCAACTCGGCGCCGTCGCGCCAGACGTCCAGCAGAAGCACCTTTCCGTCCGAGCTTTCGACCTTTTCCTTGAGCTGTTCGAAGGCAAAAATCGGGTCGCCATCAACCGAGGTGATGACGTCGCCCGCCTGCAACTGGATATCCATCGCAGCACTGCGCGGGGCGACCTGCTGGATCAAGGGCGGGAACAGCCACGGAGCCGACACGTCGAGGGTCTGGCCGTCGCGGATGACAGTGTATTCGAGAACCGGCTGCACCGGCAGCGCTTCGGTAAACTCGGTCCAGGCCCCCTCCTGATCGAAATCAGGCGTGGGGATGCCAGCGATCGCAACGATTTCGTCCCCCTCCTGAAGCTCCTGCACGGTGCCCGGCAGAGGTTTCAGCGATCCGACCGTCAGTGGCTCGCGGGTCACGCCTTGCGACCAGAAGATCAAACCGAAGACAAGGATCGACAGAACGAAATTGAAGACCGGCCCGGCTGCAACCGTGGCTGTCCGCGCCCAAAGCGGTGCGCCATGCATCGTCCGACGCAATTCTTCGGGGCTTTGCGTGGTGATTTCGGCCATCGTCTCGGTGTCCTTGCCCGAGGCCGCATTGGCATCGCCCAGGAATTTCACGTAACCGCCAAAAGGCAGCAGAGCGATCTGCCATTTGGTGCCGCGTTTGTCCATTCGGCTCCATAGCACCGGACCAAACCCCAACGAGAACACCTCGGCATGGATCCCCGACCAGCGGCCAACGATGTAGTGCCCGTATTCATGCACCGCCACGATGACGGACAGCGCCACGACGAATGCGGCAATCGTATAGACCAGCCCACCAAATTGCGGGATCAGCGAGAGTATGTCCAAAATTCTATCCTGCTCTTCGTAGTACGGCGTCATCCACCCATTGACGTGCCAGATGGTCCGTTTTCAGGACGTTATCAAGGGTCAAAGGGGCATCAATAAGGCCGCCTGCATCGTCGAAACGGCCCAGAACGGCGGCCACGGCGTCGGTCATGTCCAGAAAGCCGATGCGTTGACCGATGAAATGATCCAACGCACGCTCCTTGGCGGCGTTGAAGATCGCGCCTGACAGGCCACCGCGCTGCATGACCTCGCGGGCCAGCCGCAGGGCCGGGTAACGCGCCGGGTCCGGATCACGAAAACGCAGCTGGCCCAACTTGGCCAGGTCCAGGCGCGGCACCGGCAGGTCGCGCCTTTCGGGCCAATGCAGTGCATAGCCGATCGCATGCCGCATATCAGGCGCGCCCAAATGCGCCATCACTGCGCCATCGCGAAATCCGACGAGAGCATGCACGATGGATTCCGGGTGAACCACAACCTCGATCCGTTCAGCGTTGATCCCGAAAAACTCTTTGGTCTCTATTACTTCCAGCGCCTTGTTGAACATCGAGGCGCTGTCGATCGTTATCCGCTGACCCATGTCCCAATTGGGGTGGCTCGAAGCTTGCTCGACCGTAGCGCCGGCCAGCTTCTCGACCGGCCAGTCGCGAAAGGCGCCGCCGCTGGCAGTGATGATGATGCGCTCGACCGCATCCATGTCTTCACCCACAAGCGCCTGAAAGACCGCCGAATGCTCGCTGTCGACAGGCAGCAGACGCGCGCCATGGCGTTCCGCGGTTTCCAGAACAAGCGGGCCGGCACACACCAGCGTTTCCTTGTTTGCCAAGGCCAGGGTCGCGCCTTGCTTCAAAGCCTCAAGCCCCGGCGCCAAACCGGCCGAGCCAACAATGGCGGACATGACCCAGTCTACCGGGCGAGCGGCCGCTTCGATCAGCGCGGTTGCGCCCGCGGCAGCCTCGATCCCTGTGCCGGACAATGCATCACGAAGATCATCCAGATGCTGGTCAAAGGCGGTTACTGCCACTTCAGCGCCCAGCCGGCGGGCGTCCTGCGCCAACTGCCGGACATTCGCCCCGCCGGTGACGGCGACCACCTTGTAATCCTCCGGGGCCCGAGCAATCAGATCGATCGTATTCTGGCCAATCGATCCGGTCGCGCCGAATATCGAAACCTTTCGCATCAGATTTCCCCGGGCGAATAGACCAGCGACGCGATCAGAACCATCAGCGATGCACCCATCATGCCGTCAAATCGATCCAGAAAACCGCCATGTCCTGGCACCAGGTTCGAGCTGTCTTTGACCCCGAACCGCCGCTTGACGGCGCTTTCCACGATATCACCGGCCTGGCTGGCCATCGAGGCCAGGACCGAAACCAAAACAAACCGGTAGCCAAACCCGGCATACGCGGCAACGGCTGCGCCCACCAGCGCGGCTGCCACCCAGCCGCCCGCCGTGCCCGACCAGGTTTTCTTGGGGCTGACCCGCGGCCAGAACTTCGGGCCACCGAACGTCTTTCCCACGAAGTACCCAGCTACGTCCGTGGCAACGACGACCAAGATCAACCAGACCATCCAGCCAAACCCCATCGTCTCGCGGATCTGGATAAACCCGTAACCCGCACAGGCAATCCACATGGCAAACAGCACGTAGATCCCGCGTGAGTGCGAGACCTGCCCTGCCCCGACCAGTGCGGGCGCGATCAGAAAGGGCAGTTTGTAGAGCGGCGGAACATGATAGCTGAGCATGACGGCAACGCCGGTCAGGATTCCCAACTGAACCGCGACGCCCATCCGATCGGAATCGATCATGCGAACCAGTTCCCAGGTCATCAGACCGCACGCTGCGGCAACAAATGTCTCGAACCATAGTCCGCCCAGCCAAACCTCGACCGCTCCAATAGCGACCAGCACCAGGGCAGACAACACCCGGGTGGTGAGGTCGGACCATCGGCCGTCCGTCATGCCGGAACTGCTCCGAACCGGCGTTCGCGCGACCCGAAGCTCTTGCACAGCCGTTCCAGCTCGGCCGCGGTGAAGTCGGGCCAGAGCGTGTCGATGAATTCGTATTCCGAGTAAGCGGATTGCCAGAGAAGGAAATTCGATATCCGCGCCTCGCCGCTGGTGCGAATGACCAGATCGGGGTCAGGCAGGACGCGCGTGTCCAGATATCTGGGCAGCGTTTCCTCGTCGACATCTTCTGGCCGCAGGTTGCCTGCGGCAACGTCCCGCGCCAGCCGCTTGGTTGCCCGGGCCACTTCGTCCCGACCACCATAGTTGAGAGCGACGGTCAGGTGGACAAGGTCATTGTTGGCCGTCTCGCGCTCCAACGTGTCCATCAACTCGATCAGTTTGGCATCCAGCCGCACCCTGTCGCCGATGAATCGGACACGGATACCGTTTTGGGTCAGTGTTCGGGTTTCCTTGATGATGTAGCGCTTGAACAGGCTCATCAAACCGGCAACCTCGACCTGGGTCCGTTTCCAGTTTTCCGTCGAGAAGGCAAAAATCGTCAGGTACTTGATCCCCAGCCCCGGACAGGCTTCGACCACTTCGCGCACCCGACGGGCACCGGCGTGATGCCCGTACAGCCGTGGCCGGCCGCGCGCCTGGGCCCACCTACCGTTGCCATCCATGATGATGGCCACGTGACGCGGACCACAGTGGGGCTCGTTTTGGGGATCAGCGGGCATGGCTTGCGCTCAAACCTGCATGATTTCGGCCTGCTTGGCCTCAAGGGCCGTATCGACGGCCTTGATCATCTGGTCGGTCAGTTCCTGAACCTCGGTTTCCCAGAACTTCTGATCGTCTTCCGACAGGCCGTCGGCCTTGGCTTTCTTGATCTGATCCATCCCATCGCGCCGCACGTTGCGAATAGCAACGCGGGCGTGTTCGGCGTATTGCCCGGCCACTTTGCCCAGCTCGCGGCGGCGCTCTTCGTTCAGCTCGGGGATCGGCAGCATGATGATCGTGCCATTCAGCTGCGGGTTGATGCCCAGTCCGCTTTCCCGGATCGCCTTTTCCACTTTGCCGACCAAAGCCTTGTCCCAAACATTCACGGTGACCATACGCGGCTCGGGAACGTTTACAGTGCCGACCTGGTTGATCGGTGTCATCGACCCATACGCATCCACCATAACCGGCTCGAGCATCGAAGCCGACGCACGTCCGGTGCGCAGCGACGCGAATTCGGTTCTGAGGTTGGCCATCGCGCCATCCATGCGGCGTTTCAAATCATCGGTGTCCAGTTCAAAATCGTCAGACATGCTGCTCACTCCCCGTCTTCAGGTGATGTTGGAATGGCTCTTACGCCATCGCACCTGGGATGTATAGCAATCATGATCAGGAAATGTGGCAATGACCAGAGTTGTTTCCGCGAAAAAACCGATCCCCCGGACAAAAAAGACCGGCCCTGTGGCGGGCCGGTCTGGCACAGAAAAAACTAAGGCTCAGGCGTTCAGGTCAACGACCACGCGTCCCTTGACCTGACCGTTGAGGATGTCGGCACCCAGCTTCGGAAGATCATTCAGAGTGGCCGGCTGAATCATCGCTTCCAGCTTGTCCATCGGCAGATCCGAAGCCACCCGCTGCCAGGCCCGCAGTCGGTTGTCGAACGGCTGCATCACGCTGTCGATACCCAACAGGTTGACTCCGCGCAGCAGGAACGGAATGACGGTCGCCGGCAAGCCCGCGCCACCGGCCAGACCGACCGCTGCCACTGAGGCGCCATACTTCATCTGACCCAGAACGCGCGCCAGCATTGCGCCCCCGACGGCATCAACGCAGCCAGCCCAGGTTTCGCTTTCCAGCGGACGTTTGGTGGTTTCGTTCAACTCGTCACGCGGCACGATCGACGTGGCGCCAAGCGCCTTCAGATAGCCTTCGGTTTCTGGCCGCCCGGTCACAGCCGCAACTTCATATCCCAGATTGGCCAAAATCGCCGTGGCAACCGAGCCGACGCCCCCGGCAGCACCGGTTACCAGAACCGGTCCACGGTCGGGCGTCAGACCGTGATCTTCCAGCGCCATCACCGCCAGCATCGCGGTAAAACCGGCAGTTCCCACGGCCATGGCCTGGCGCGTGCTCAACCCCTCGGGCAGAGGGACGAGCCAGTCGGCCAGCGCGCTGGCCTTCTGGGCGTATCCGCCCCAATGCGCCTCACCCACGCGCCAACCGGTCAGCACGACCTTGTCGCCGGGTTTGTACCGGTCGTCCGAGGATTCTTCGACAGTTCCGGCATAGTCGATCCCGGGCACATGCGGATAATTTCGGACCAGACCGCCGCCCTTGGGCGACATGCACAAACCATCCTTGTAGTTGACGGTCGAGAACTCGACGGCCACACGTACTTCACCATGCGGCAAGTCATCTTCCGAGATCTGCTTGATCACCGGGCTGGCCAGTCCGCTTTCCTCGTCCTTTTCCATCACCAAAGCGTTGAACATATTCCAATTCCTTTCATTGACCGTGGCCCGAGCGATTTCTCATCTGGCCCAAATACTTCCCGGGCGCGTCCCGCGCGCCCTTCCCGGCTCAAATCCAGAACTTGTCCTGCACGATTGCAGTCCGCATTCCAGACGGCGTTTCGACTTCAACCTGCGTTCCCGGATCCCAATGGCTCAGCCGCAGCATACCGATCGACACGTTGGTTTGAAAATCCGGCGACCAGGTGGCCGAGGTCACCTGGCCCACACGCTTGCCGCCGCCATAGACCGGCCACGGCCGATCGCAGGGGGGCACCGCGTCGCCCTCGATCGCGATCGGACGGATTTGCTGAACCGGCCCCTCTTTGGCCACCCGCAACAGCGCATCCCGCCCGATGCAGCCAATGGCCGTATGCGTGTTGCAAAACTTGCCCAACCCGCATTCATGGGGAGTGTTGTCATCGGTCATGTCATTGCCGTAAGACAGCAACCCGCCCTCGATCCGCTCGATCAGGTTGGGGCAGCCCGCCCGAACCTGCAGGTCCTCTCCGGCGGCGAAAAGCGCATTCCACAAGGGCATGCCGACGTCGCCGCCTTCGACATAGATCTCGAACCCGCCCTGTTTGGAATAGCCCGACCGCGCAATCGCCAGATCACGCCCCTCGAACTGGAACATGTCGAACTTGAAGAAGCGGATATCACGCACCCGGTCGCCAAAGACCCGCGCCATCAGGTCATCCGACTTGGGTCCCTGCACCGCCAAGGGCGACACGTCTGGTTCATCCACCAGAACATCCAGCCGATATCCGTTGGCCAAGCCTTTGACCCACAACAGCAAATCGCTGTCTGCGATCGAAATCCACCAGCGGTCATCCGCCAGTTTCACCGCCACGGGATCGTTCAGCATTCCCCCGGTTTCGTCCACGATCGGCACATAGTAGCACTGGCCCGGCAGCATGCCGCGCAGGTCGCGCGGGGTCAGCATCTGCATCAGCCGCGCCGCATCGGGACCGCGCAGTTCGACCTGCCGCTCGCATGATACGTCCCAGACCTGCACGTGGGTTTTGAGATGCCGATAGTCGGCCTCGACGCTTTCAAATACCGTGGGCAGCAACATCCGGTTGTACACGGTATAACCTTTGACACCGGCCGCCTCGACCCCGTCGGAGAACGGCGTGCGCCGCAGCCGGCGCGACAAAGAAATCTGTGGCACTTAGACCTCCTCGGGCAAGAAAACGAGATCACTGACCGGAGCCTCAGACCCGGCCTCGGTCAGCATTTTGTGGATTTGTCCCCGGTGATGCGTTTGATGATTGAAAAAATGCATCACACACACGGCGTAAGGTAATGTAATGTTTTCTTCTTTTGCTGCGGAATACCATGTGAACGGGCCCGAGATTGGCTCGTCGCCCAGAGTATCAACCCAAGCATCGATCCGGGCATCGATGGTCTCGCGCAGTGGAAGCCAGTGCGCCAGATCCGGGCACAGGTGGACGCTTTCGTGAATACCGCCGCCCTTGCGGTGCGGATTGCTTTCAGGCCCCGGACCTTTGTCGAACCGGGACATCCAGATCCAGTCGCCCCACAGCAGATGGTTGGCAGTCCCCAGGATCGACCCGAAAAACGCGCCGCGTTCCCGGGTCAACTCCTCGGGAGAAAGCTCTCGAAGAAAACCCGCCAACTGGCTGTTCTGCCAGCGGTTATAGCGGGCCATCTGCCGAGCATAGGCGCCGGTGATCATCACTTGGGTCCGTGCCAGTCGATCGGGCAGATTTCGGCAGATTTGCCGCCGAAATCCCAGACACGACCATAGTCGCGCACCTTCGACTTGGTGCCACGCGCCACGATGATGTCCGGACCCATCCAATATTTGGAATTCGAAACCATGACAGGATGTTCGGGGTCTTTGCCTGCCAGCATCTCGATCTCACCCTGGATCTTGCGGCCGATGACGATGCGGCGTTTGTTGCCGTCGCGCTCGATCTGCACCGGAGCACGCTCGGCGCCGATGATTTCACTCACCAGCATCGTGAACAGCCCAGTTGTGCCACCGGCCTGCCCGCTGAAAATCTGCAACAGGCCGTTGTACGCCTTGCCACTTGCGCGCTCATCCACGTAAGCGGCAACCTTCCACTGGCCTTCGCCCATCCGGCCGGGAATATCGACCAGCAGACCGACGTTCAGACCCGACAAGTCCTCACCTTCATAGTGTCCCTCGTCGATGATCACGCCCATCCAGGCATGACAATGCCCTTCGGTCGGAGGATGCGCCCCAAGCGAAACCACGCAGGGGCAGAACACGTCGCAGGAGCAGTTCAGGATAAGCTCACCCTTGATGGCCCAGTCCGTCGGGCTCATCTCTCGGCGCTTGGGATTGGGCATCCGGCTGTCAATTCGCTGACTGACCGGCAGCTTGTCGGCATCGGGTTTTCTGTTTTTTGCCATCGGCTTATCCTCCGTATGCAATTGGGTAGATCAGCAGCCCAAGGCCACCTGCAATCAAAGCGAAACCCAGCGGCCGTGTCAGAACATGACCGATCTGGGGCAATTTCTCCAACACCATGAACAGGGTCGCCAAGCCCATCCACAGCAGGCTCATCACGCCTCCGACAAAGCCAAGCGCCATGAACCCCCAGCAGCAGCCGACACAAAAGGCGCCAAGCCCCAGCCCCATGCGCAGACCGCCAGAGAATCCGGTGCGCCAGTGTCCAAGGAAATAGGTCATGGGTGCATGACACACCCCGTGGCACACCTCCTTGGCCCGCGTGAATTGAAAGGCGCCGACGGCGATCAGAAGGCCGGCAGCAAAGAGCGGAGATTTGGCAATGCCCAGCATGTCGATCACGCCCCCGAACAGCAAAGCCAGCTGAACTCCTGTGATCAACGCGGCGAACCCGGCCCAGACCACGAAATAACCCAACAGAACGCCGACCCACCCGAGCCTTGTTCCATTGGCGCTCTGGATCAAGTCCTCATAGCTTCTCAGTGTTGGGACCAACGTCGGAAGCATCATCGCGGCCATCATGATCGCCCACATCACGAACAGCGGGCCGAACTCGGCCATCGGCATGTACATGTCCATGCGGGGATCCATCGCACGCATCGCTTCGGCCATCGGCCCGGGTCGGCCAATCCAATCGACGCCCATGTCGCGGCTCATGGTGTACATCACCCACCAGGCCCACAGGATCAGGACGAAAAAGCCCAGCCACAAACCGCTGCGTAGAAGTGCCCGACTCATGTTCCCTCCCGACTCGGTGCTTGCTTTTCAAATGTCAGACTTTTAAATGTCAGACAAATAAATTTTTCACGGCGGCCTGCAGAATATGAAAATCGATCCTCAGAAAAGCACCGACCTGTCTGCACAGATCGCCCAGGCCATCCGCGATGCCATCGTATCAGGAGAGCTGATCGTGGACGAGCGCCTGCCCTCGGAATCCGAGCTGGCGGACCAGTTCCAGGTGTCGCGCCCCACCGTGCGCGAGGCGCTGAAACGGCTGGCGGCGCAATCGCTGATCCGCACCCAGCGCGGCGCGACGGGGGGTGCCTTCGTCAACCGGCTGAGTTTCCAGGACGCCTATTCTCAGCAGATCACGACTTCGACGCTGCTGCTGTCGATGAACGAGGTCAGTTTCGACACCGCTTGCGAGGCCCGCTATGCGTTGGAGCGGGCCTGCGCGCCCTTGTCCGCCCAACGGCGCACCGCGGATCAATTGGCCACCATGCGCGCGGAGATCTTCCGGCAGGCGCAGCCCGGCCTGACGGATGAGGCCTTCTGTGCGTCGGACGTGGCCTTTCACCGGGCGCTGGTCGATGGTGCGGGCAACCCTGTCCTGTCCTATCAACTGGCCGGCGCGGTCGAAGCGATGCAGCCCCTGATGAACATGATCACCTTCACCGCACGCTCGCGCGAAGAGATCATCCGCCTGCACAGCAAGATCGCCGACGCGCTGGAGGCGCAGGACGCCGAAACAGTCGACGCAGCTCTGGTCGACTTGGAAACCTACACACGCCGCCTGGCTCATGACGTGGCCGAACGTCGGCGGAAACCGGCCTGAAGACACTCTGAATACTTCTTGACGCATCACATCAACGGAAAGGACACTCGAGCAGGCAGACCATCATCCGGCGGGAAGACCGGCACTCTCAATAAAATTGATTTTCAATGACTTACGGGAGGACGTTATGAATAAAAGACCGGATCCAACATTCTATCCATCCGCCAAGATGGCCATGGAGGCCCCGCCCGAGACCTTGGCCTTTACGCTGATGCTCAGCCCCGATTTTTCGCAGCCCGATGGCCTGGCGGTTGTGAATGTCGACCCAACTTCGGGCGATTATGGCAAGATCGTTCACAAGGTGATGATGCCCAACAAGGGCGACGAGTTTCACCATTTCGGATGGAACGCCTGTTCCTCGGCCCTGTCTCCGCTGACCGGCCATGCTTTTCTTGAGCGCCGGTACTTGATCATCCCCGGTATCCGTTCCAGCCGGATCTACGTGATTGACGTGAAAGAGCCGCTGAAGGCCAAAATCCACAAGATCATCGAACCCGAAGAAGTCTTTGCAAAGACGGGGTATTCCCGCCCCCACACGATCCATTGCGGACCCGAAGGTATCTATGTCAGCACCTTGGGCGGCGGCGGACCAGATGGCACCGATGGGCCTCCGGGCATCTTCATCATGGATTGCGAAACCTTCGACATCATCGGACGTTACGAGATCGAGCGCGGCGTGCAGGACAAGCACTATGATTTCTGGTGGAACCTGCCGCGTGACTACATGGTCAGTTCCGAATGGGGTCTGCCCCCGCAATTCGAAAACGGGATCGTGGCCGAAGATCTGCTGTCGAACAAATATGGCCACCGGATCCATTTCTGGAACCTGCGCGACCGCACCAACATCCAGACCATCGACCTGGGCGAGAACCACCAGATGGCGCTGGAAATCCGGCCGGCGCATGACCCGGTCAAACAATACGGGTTCTGCGGCGTGGTGGTCGACACCACCAATCTTCAGGGTGCGATCTTTACCTGGTGGCGCAACAAGGATGGCAGCTTCGAGGCCAAGAAGACCATCACGATCGATCCGCAACCCGCTGATCCGAATGATCTTCCCGATCTACTCAAAGGATTCTCGGCGGTGCCGCCGCTGGTGACCGACATCGACCTGAGTCTGGACGACAAATATCTGTACGTCGCGTGCTGGGGCACCGGTGAAATGCACCAATACGATGTCTCGGACCCGATGAAGCCCAAGCTGGCCGGCAAGGTCGAGATCGGCGGAATCGTCAAGAAAACCAAGCATCCCAACGGCAAGGACTTTGGTTATGGCCCGCAGATGGTCGAGATCAGCCGCGACGGCAAACGCGTCTACTGGACCAATTCGCTCTATTCCACGTGGGATGACCAATTCTATCCCGGCGATCGCGGCGCTGCGATGGTCAAGGCGGATGTGGGCGAAAAAGGCGGCCTGACACTGGACAAGGATTTCTGGGTGGATTTCCCGAAAGGGTATCGCAGCCACCAGATCCGGCTTGAGGGAGGAGACTGCTCCACCGACAGTTTCTGCTACCCTTCGGTCTGAATTGGACGTCTTGATGACATCGACGGCCGGCCTTTGGCTGGCCGTTGTTCTGAGCGGCGCCTATCACGGGTTGAACCCCGGTATGGGCTGGCCGCTGGCCGTGTCGGCGGCATTGATGGAGCAACGCCAATCCGCCCTCTGGCGCGCGTTGGCAGCGCTGGCGGGCGGGCATTTCCTGGCGATGCTGGGCGTGCTGCTGCCCTTTGCGCTGATGACCATCCTTGTAGACTATCAGCGCGAAATCCGGATCGGAGCGGCCCTGATCGTGATCGCCATGGGCCTTTACATTGCGATCACCCGTCGTCACCCACGGTTTCTGGCGCGCGTCCCGCCCAGTCGGCTGGCGCTGTGGTCGTTTCTGGTGGCGCTGGCGCATGGTGCGGCGCTGATGCTGGTCCCGATCTATCTGGGCCTGTGCGGGCTGGACGAGTTGGATACCGGCCACAGAGCCGTGTCCGAGATCATGGGCAGCAATGGCCTGCTGGTTCTGGCTGTGGCCGCGGTCCATACCGGCGCAATGATGCTGGGCGGCGGTGCGCTGGCCTTCGCGGTCTATCGCTGGCTGGGCCTGCAGTTTCTGTCGCGCAGCTGGTTCAACCTGGAAATGGTTTGGGCGCTCAGCTTGATCCTTGTGGGCGTGCTCGGCTTCTGGGCCGCAATCTGAGGTCTTCCCCCTGCCCCGAAACAGATTAGGTTCGACGTACAGGCATTTGAAACGCGAGGCCCCATGACCGGAACACTCAACATCATCGCAGCCCTTCTGACCATCGGCTTTGGCCTGTTCGGCTTTTTGGCCCCGGCCTGGACGGCGGCCTCGCTTGACCTTGCGCCCACCAACAGCACGATGGGCCTCAGCGAGATGCGGGCCTCGGTCGGCGGGCTGTTTGTCGTGACCGGCATCGCCGTATTGTGGCTGAACCACCCGATGGCCTACGCGATGCTGGGCGTGGTCTATGCGGGCGCGGCGCTGGGTCGGTTCGTGTCCGTTTTGCTGGACAATCCCCCCTTGGCCAAGGCGTTGACCTTCGGCGGAATCGAGCTGGTGCTGGCGATCTGGCTGATCGCCGCCAACCTTTCCAAGCCCGCGTGAACGGTTGAAAAATCGCGATCGTCTCGCGCTTTGGGGGTTTGCATCCGCAAAATTCCTCACCTATATAAATGCTGTCCTTCTGGACTATGGACATAAACGCGCTCGTAATAAGCGGATCGGACCCGGGGGCGGTACCCGGCGGCTCCACCATACATCCTTCATTTGGGGATCATGGGGCCGAAACAGGATCGACGAACGTCTAAAGGGGTTAGCTTTGTCCCGGCTGTCTGCCACCGTTACCGGCGAAAACAGTACAATTGCAAATGACAATCGTGCTCCGGTTGCCGTTGCTGCGTAAGCAGTAACCAGACCGAAACTTAAGTCCTTGCGCCTAGCCGCGTAAGGCGGGGTTCGCAGGTACCTGGCAACAGAAACCTGCATTTCCCTAGATTTTGTCTGAGTTTTTGCGCCGAATTTGGCCGCCATTCAGAAACTGTTCACTCCTGTCATTCAAAGTAGCGGAAGACAGACAGGAGAGTTGGGATGACTCATTCAGAGATACTCAGGGCCTGGTATTCCGAGGTCTGGGAAAAAGGCAATATTGACGCGATCGACCAGTATTTTGCCCCGGAAACGATGGCCGAAGGGCTGATACCCGAAATGCAGGTCGGCGCGGACGACTTTCGCGACCTGGTCATGGCCTTCCGGCACGTTCTGGGCGAAATTCAGGTGGATTTGCCCAAAATTATCGAAAACGGCGATTGGGCGTCGGCCGTTCTGCATGTGCGGACCTCGCGGGCGGACAACGGCGCGCCCTTGGAGGTCACAGGCCAAGTGATGGCGCGCTTCAAAGGTGACAAGATGGTCGAAGCCTACAACCAGTTCGACTTCGTTTCCCTGTTCGAACAGCTCGGCCAGTTCCCGCAGGATACCTTGCCCGTCTGCATGACAGGGCAACGGCTGGACTGGGCCTGAACCGGTTCTTGACCGCGTGTGCTGACCCCGAGTAGCAAGAGCACACGGGGTCAGCATGTGAACGCCCTGCCCGGCGGCAGCCCGGGTTCGCATGTCTCCAAATCCAAAGGGGCACATGGCATGGCTGCGCAGTTTCAATGATCGCTGGTGGTCGGATCAGTACCTATGCTCCGGACAGCGGATGGGGACAGCACCCGTGGACCGCCACAACCGACCCATGCGTGACGGAGCCCCGGTATTGAAACCCTCACTGTCAGAGCTGGTTAGGGTTTTCGGCCGCATCGGCCTCCTCTCATTTGGTGGCCCAGCGGCACAGATCTCATTGATGCACCAAGAATTGGTCGAACGGCGGCCATGGTTGGATGAGCAGACCTTTCTGCGCGCGCTGTCGTTGTGCATGTTGCTGCCCGGCCCCGAAGCCATGCAACTGGCCACCTATGCCGGCTGGCGGCTGCGGGGCGTGCCGGGCGGGCTGATTGCCGGCGGCCTGTTCGTTTTTCCCGGAGCGCTGGTGATAGCCGTGCTGGTCGGCCTGTATGCCGCCTACGGAGACATTCCCCTGGTCCAGGCTGCATTTCTCGGGATCAAGGCCACGGTTATTGTGATCGTTCTCCAGGCCGTGCTCAATCTTTCGCGCAAAACTCTATCTGGGGCAGAGCCCGGGATTCTTGCGATACTGGCGTTCCTGGCGATCTTCGCTCTGAATCTACCTTTCCCCCTGATCATTCTGGCCGCGGCTGTCTGGGGCTTTTCACGTAAGCCTTCAGAGCAGCCTTCAGTTTCGCAGAATGTCGATACCGCATTGGCTCGGCCCGCGCGGACCGCAGCGCTCTGGCTGTTTCTTTGGTTGGCTCCGCTGGTGTTGTTGACCCTTTCCGGCCAGACGTTGCTAAGCGATCTGGGCTGGTTCTTTGCACGATTGGCAGTAGTCACTTTTGGCGGGGCCTATGCGGTGCTGGCCTACATGACCCAGACGGTCGTCGAGAACTATCAATGGATCTCTACCGATCAGATGATCGATGCGCTGGGACTGGCAGAAACCACCCCCGGCCCATTGATACTGGTCACGCAATTCGTCGCCATGCTCGCCGGGCAATTGGCGAGCGGGATGTCCCTTGCGCTGGCAGCCGGGGTCGTTGCGCTGTGGGCGACCTTCGTTCCGTGCTTCCTGTGGATATTCGTTGCCGCGCCTTACCTGGACGTCATAGCGCAAAGACCGAGACTGTCGGGAGCATTGCGCGCAATTACCGCGGCGGTCGTCGGTGTGATTCTCAACCTGTCGGTGTGGTTCGGACTGCACGTCCTGTTTGGAACCATCGGAGAAGTCGAGTTTGGTCCGATCTCACTGCCCATTCCGGTTTTTTCGACCTTGGACATCGCAGCCGTTGGATTGACGTCCCTTGCCGGATTCTTGATTTTCATAAGAAAAACCGGTCTGGCAATGACGCTGGGCATCATGATAGGAGCAGGCGCAATCCTGCATCTGGTTTAAACAATCAGACGCAACACGCTCTTTCGTTTCCGATCAAATCCCTTATGCTTGGGGTAACCACTTTCGAGGATGACACATGTCGCAAGGCATTGACTACGGCAACTTGATGCACACCGCTATGCGCGGGCTGATCAAGACTGTTCTGAAGCGCGTTTCCGAAACCGGATTGCCCGGCGCGCACCATTTCTTCATCACGTTCGATACCCGTGAGCCCGGCGTCGAAATCGCTGACTGGCTGCGCGAACGCTACCCTGATGAGATGACGATCGTGGTGCAGCACTGGTTCGAAAATCTCGAGGTTGGCGAGGACGGATTTGCCATCACGCTCAATTTTGGTGACGCTCCGGAGCCGTTGTATATCCCCTATTCGGCCATCCAGACCTTTGTCGATCCCTCGGTCGAATTCGGCCTGCGCTTCGAAAGCTCGGACGAAGAGGATGAGGACCCGGCGGAAATCGATGCCGAGTCGATCGAGGTCGAACCCGAAGACGAGCCGCATCATGATGCGGATATCGTATCGCTGGACAGCTTCCGCAAGTAATTCGCATCCATTGGACAAGGCTTCGCTTTTTTGGCGGAGCCTATTGTTTTTTCAGGAATGTTTCGACCGAGCGCGACTTCTGTCCATCTCTAAACCGAGAAAAGGATAGGTTCAGCCCACCCTCGGCCAGCGTCCGGTCATACTGCTGCAATTCGTACCCGCCGTCCTCATCTATGAACAGCGAGAAGACGGTCAGCGTTTCCCCTTCGATCCGGCCCCAGACAAAAGGCTCACCCTTCATTGGGTCCAGCGGAACCTCATGACCGAAGACATTCCGCTTCATGGCTGCGGAATAGATGTTGTTCCTATCAGAAGGTCGGAACTCGACCGAAAAGCTTTGTTCTTTCACCCGACCGTCGGCTTTGTAGGTGGTAGTCTTCCATTTGACCACGAACCCTTCGCCGGTCTCTGCGATCGAAACGCTCATGTCGCGCGGGGTCGACGATCCGTCCGCATCCACCAGGTTGGCAGATCCGACATAGTCGCCGACAAAGGGACCGATGTCCTGCGCCCATCCTGGAGACGCCAACAAAAGCCCAATCGCCAGTACCGACAGCCATCGGGCCATTAGCGCGAAAGATGAGGTCCGGTCTGAGCGATTCATGGTTCTTTCTCCGCGGTTGCCTTCTTTATCTTAGCTCAGCCGGGATCGGGCACAATGGTACGGCCCTTTGACCGACCAAGAAAAATGACGCACACCGCATGGCTATACCTTTTTTGCCCTTCGGACTAAGGTGCGCGCAACTGGCCGATTGCACCATAGCTTTGCTGCGGTTAAACGGCATGCGACTGCATACCAGACGGAGTGACAGATGTCTCAGACCCGCACCGAATCCGACAGTTTTGGCCCGCTCGAGGTTCCTGCCGACAAGTATTGGGGGGCGCAGACGCAGCGCTCGATCATGAACTTCCCCATCGGATGGGAGAAGCAGCCCGTCGCCATCGTGCGCGCGCTGGGCGTGGTCAAGAAGGCCTGCGCCATGCAGAACAAGGCCACCGGCAAGCTGGACGCACGCATCGCCGACGCCATCATCCAGGCCGCCAGCGAGGTGATCGAGGGCAAGTTCGACGACAATTTCCCTCTGGTCGTCTGGCAGACCGGATCGGGCACCCAGTCGAACATGAACGCCAACGAGGTCATCGCGAACCGCGCGATCGAGATCCTGGGCGGCGTGATCGGCTCGAAGGATCCGGTGCACCCGAACGATCACTGCAATATGGGGCAATCGTCGAACGACACCTTCCCCACCGCAATGCATATCGCCACTGCAATGAGCGTGCGTGACGTGCTGCTGCCGGGGCTGGAGAAGCTGGCCGCCGGGCTCGAGCAAAAGTCCGAGGAATTCAAGGACATCATCAAGATCGGCCGCACCCACACTCAGGACGCGACTCCGCTGACCCTGGGCCAGGAATTCAGCGGCTATGCCCATCAGATCCGTCAGGGCATCGCCCGCGTGAGCGCCGCCATGCCCGGCATCTACGAGTTGGCACAAGGCGGCACCGCCGTCGGTACCGGGCTGAACACCCAGAATGGCTGGGCCGAGGCCGTTGCCGCCAACATGGCCGAAATCACCGGCCTGCCCTTCGTCACAGCGCCCAACAAATTCGAGTCGCTGGCCGCTCATGACGCCATGGTGTTCCTGTCGGGCGCCTTGGCCACCGTTGCGGGCAGCTGCTACAAGATCGCCAACGACATCCGCTTCCTCGGCTCGGGTCCGCGCTCGGGTCTGGGTGAACTGATCCTGCCGGAGAACGAGCCCGGCTCGTCGATCATGCCGGGCAAGGTCAACCCGACCCAAGCCGAGGCGCTGACCCAGGTCGCCGCCCACGTGATGGGCAACGACGCTGCGATCAAGTTCGCTGGCAGCCAGGGCCATTTCGAGCTGAACGTCTACAACCCGATGATGGCCTACAACCTGCTGCAGTCGATCCAGCTGCTGGGCGACGCAACGGACAGCTTTACCGAGCGTATGCTGCTGGGCACCAAGGCCAACGAGGCGCGCATCGACAAGCTGATGAAAGAATCGTTGATGCTGGTGACCGCCCTGGCCCCCACCATCGGCTATGACAACGCCACCACGGTCGCCAAGACTGCGCACAAGAACGGCACCACGCTGAAGGAAGAGGCCATCAAGCTGGGCTTCGTCGACGAGGCAACCTTTGACGCCGTCGTGCGCCCCGAGCAGATGATCGGGCCCAAGGACTGATGGGCAAGCCGGTCAATCTGAACCGGTATCGCAAGGAAAAGGCGCGGGCCGAGAAAAAGGCCCGCGCCGACCGGAACGCGGCGGCGTTCGGGCGCAGCAAGGCGGACAAACAGCTGGACAAGGCCCGTGCCAACAAAGCCCGCCGCGATCTGGACAATCACGAGCTGGATGAATGAGCGGCCCGCCCGTCAAACGCTCGCTGACCCTCAAGGGGCACCGCACTTCGGTTTCGCTTGAGGACGAGTTCTGGCAGGCGTTTCGGGACATCGCCAAGGCAAAAGGTCTACCTATCAATGTTTTGGCCTCGGAAATTGATGTCGCGCGCGACCCTGAGACTGGATTGGCGTCGGCCATTCGTGTCTTTGTTCTGAACTGGTACCGGTCACCCCATCGCAGCCCTTGATCTGATCCCCGTCGGTGTCTAGGCTGGTGGTGAACAAAAGGGGTACATTCGATGCGCGAACTCGTGACCGGGCCGGATGGCCAACCGCGATGCGGCTGGTGTCAGGCCGCGCCGGAGTTTTTTGACTATCACGACAATGAATGGGGTTATCCGGTAGGTGACGACCAGCGCCTGTTCGAGAAACTCTGCCTTGAGAGTTTTCAGTCTGGCCTCAGCTGGCGCACCATTCTGGCCAAGCGCGAGAACTTCCGGAAAGCCTTTTCCGATTTTGATTTCAACGTGATGGCCGGTTTTTCTGATGCAGACGTTGAACGCCTGCTGCAAGATTCCGGCATCATCCGCCATCGCGGCAAGATCGAGGCGGTGATCAACAACGCCCGCCGCGCACAGGAGCTGGTGGCCGAAACCGGCTCTCTGGCGGCCTATGTCTGGCGGTTCGAGCCCGAGACCCCTCCTGCGCCGCAGACGGCCTCGACTTCGCCCGAGTCGGTTGCCATGTCCAAGGATCTGAAAAAGCGCGGGTGGAAATTTGTCGGCCCCACCACGGTGTTTGCCTTCATGCAGGCGATGGGGCTGGTGAATGACCACGCCACCGGCTGCGCCATGCGCGAAAAAGCGGCGCAGATGCGCCGCTCGTTCATCAAACCGGTCTGACCTCAGACCGAGGCGCGATAGATCTTGTCGATATTGCTGCCCAGGGCCGCGTTGAACTCGGCATCCGATTGCTGTTTCGACAGCCCCTCGGTCAGCGCGCGCGAGAAAGAGGCGATCATCTTGCCGTTCTGCGCCAGCAGGTCACAGGCCTCGTCGGTCGAATAGCCGCCCGACAACGCCACCACCCGCAGAACACGCGGATGATCGGCGGCCTCGTCATACAGATTGGCCTTGCTGGGCAGGGTCAGTTTCAGCATGACGTCCTGCCCCTCGCCCAACTCGTCGAGGTTCTTGAGGATTTCGGCTTTCAGGATCTCTTCGGCTTCGGCCTTGGTGTCCGACTTGATGTTCACCTCGGGCTCGATGATCGGAACCATGCTGGTGGCGATCACCTCGCGGGCCACGTCGAATTGCTGTTTCACCACGGCGGCGATGCCCTCGGCATTGGCCTCGTGGATGACCGAGCGTTCCTTGGTGCCGAACACGCCTTCGGCCTTGGCCAGCGTCTCGGCCAGGCCCGGGATGGGCTTCATCAGTTGTACGCCGTTTGCGGTGTCTTCCAGCCCCTTGTCGATCTTGAGGAACGGCACGATGCCTTTGACCGACCACAGGTAATCGGCCACCTTGCGACCGTCGATTTCCTCGCCCAAGGTGCGTTCGAACAGGATCGCGCCGATCACCTTGTCGCGGGTGAAGTCGTCGGCCAGGATGATCCGGGCGCGCATCTTCTGGATCTCGGCAAACATCTCCTCGTCCGAGCCATAGTCGGACGGCTGCACGCCATACAGCGCCAGCGCCTTGGGCGTCGAGCCGCCGCTCTGATCCAGAGCCGCGATGAAGCCTGCACCGTTGATCATCTGTTCGCGCTGTTCAGCCTTGGACATAACACTTTCCCGTTCAGTAATGATTCCGCTTTTCCAATCGCATACAGCATGGCGCGGGCCGATGATAGTTTGTTAGCGCTCAACCACGCGCAGCCAGATTCCGTGGCGCGACCGGACCGTCAGATGCGCCACCGGGACCGGCGTGCGGGCCTCGACAGGTTCGAACCGGTACCGCCGCAGCAGGGTCGACAGGATCAACGGCCCCTCGACCATCGCAAACCCCGCCCCGGTGCAGACGCGCGGCCCGGCCGAAAACGGGATGAAGGCCGCCCGCTGACAGGCCTTGCCGTTTTCGGTCGCCCAACGGGACGGGTCAAAGCCGTCGGGGTCCTCCCACAGCCGTTCATGCCGGTGCAGGTGCCATGGGCTGAGCACGATCTGAGCGCCCTTGGGCACGTCGCGGTCGCGGAAGCGTTCGGGGCATGTGGCCTCGCGCACCATCATCGGGACCGGGGGATAGAGGCGCAGCGCCTCGCGGAACACATCGCGGCTGATGCGCAGTCTGGACATGCTGGCAAAACTGATTTCATCCTGCGCGCGGGCTTCCTCGGCCACGCGGTCCTGCCAGTCAGGATAGGCGGCCATCAGGTACAGCGTCCATGCCAGGGCCGAGGCGCTGGTCTCGTGCCCGGCCAGAAAGAAGATGGCCACCTGATCGATCATCTCATCGGTATCGAAACACTGCCCGGTCAGGGGGTCGGACGTGGTCATGATCTTGGTGGCCAGATCGTCGGGCGCGGCGCCGGCGGCGATCTGCGCGGCCCGCTCGCGGGTCAGGCGGGCGATCAAGGCGCGGATTTCAGCCGCCGCACGGCGGGTCTTGCGCGGGTGGAACCGAGGCACCCAGCCGGGCAGCGGCACGAAAGCCGCAAGGTTCAGCAGAGGTTGCTGCCGCTGATAGGCGCGGAACTTCTCGAACACCTGCGCGGCGATTTCGTGCTCGATCGGCACCGAGAACAAGGTGCGAAAGATCACGTCGGCGGCGGCATGGCTGGTAACCTCTTCGATCTCGACCGGCACGCCCGTCCTGTCGCGCAGGCGATCGGCGCAAGCCTCGGCCGAGGCCAGCATCGCGGGAAAGGTCTGTTTCAGCCGCCCGCCCTCGAAGGCCGGATCGATGATGCGGCGTTGGCGCTCCCAGGTCGCGCCGTTGGTCAGGAATACCGATTGGCCTAGCAGGGGCCGCAGGCCTTCGCTGATCCGGCCGGATTTCGGGAAATCCTGAGGACGGTGTTTCAGAACCCGGTCGATCAGCTCGGGCTGGTTGATCAGGTAGGACCGGAAGAACGGGGTGCGGAACTCGGCCATCCAGGCGCGGTACAGGCGTTGTGGCTGGGCCGACAGGATGTCACGCCGGAACAGGAGCAGGTATTGCCACAGAGATACCTTGTCCGGTCTGGCGGGCGGCTTGGGCGGGGTCATGCGCGCACCGTCCGGTACTTGGACACCGCCCGCTCGATCCGCGATTTCGACGGCGCCCGCCCGGCGAACCGAGCGCCCAGTGTCAGCGGGCCGGCCGTGATGCGGAAATAGTCATAGTCGCTAGGCCGGTCGAACGCGCAAAGATACTGGAAATGCAAACGGAAGAACCGCCAGCGCAGCGCGGCCCAACGTTCGGGCGACAGGGTTTGAGTAAAAGCGGCTGACAGAACCAGCGGCCAACGCTTGCCCGGCCCGGCAACCCCGCTGACCGCAACCGGATCACATAGGGCAAAGGCGCAGCCATCCCCGGGTGCCGAGACATCGACCCATGTCAACCGCTCGGTCTGCGACAGCAATTGCAGGTCGGACCGCAACCGATCGGACCGCGGCAGGAACGACACCATCGGCACCACCTGCCCCAATGTCAGGAACGACAGGACCGGGCCATCCGGTGGCACCTCGCCCCGCCGCAGCAGGTCGGCCAGAACCGAAACCCCCAGATGGGCGCCGGAACTGTGGCCCACCACCAGAACCTCATCGACGGGCGACCGTAGCGCTGCCGCAATAGTGGCACGGAATTCGTCCAGCCGAGCCTGCAACTCGGGCGGCGTTTCTCCCCGCAGCCGCGCAGAATAGGCATAGTCGTGCATCAGGTAATAGGCGAACAGGCGGTTGTCGATCTTTCGGAACCAGCGCAAGACCCACCAGCCCGCCAACACGCCAATAGCCAGGCTGAGATACATCCGCACCGCAAAATAGGGACCGAACAGCGCGGGTCCTTCCACAGCTTCAACCAACCAATGCATCGCGGACTCGGACAACATTGCCACACCGTAGAAGACCAATCCCGCCAGCGCCAACTGCCCCAGCAACATCGCCACCGGATAGAGTGCGGCGATCACCGGTCCTTTGCGCAGCCGCATCAGCCGCCACAGCGTGCCAGTCGAGATGTAGATCGAGGCCGTGCACAGCAGTTGCCAGTAGGTCGCCGGGATCGAGCTGTCCATGCTGTCGCGCACGATGTCGGACCAGACCAGAACCTCGACATCCGTATCTACTTCGGCCCCGTCCTGCTCCGACCGGACGTGCCAGCCATAGGGGCCATCGCCCGTCTTGGCCGAGACCTCCAACCGATACCCGGAAATCGCTGACTGCGCGCGCCCCTCTTTCCGATAGAGTTCGCGATAGCGGCGGGGATGGATCGGATCATAGCCGGGGATATAGAACACCCGGCGTCGTTGTACCCCAGATTGCGGAACCTGACTGCTCATGCCTTTGCCCTTGTTGCGGGCAGGTTAGCGCAGCGATGTGGCCAAGGTAAGGCCCGATCATCGCGACCGGGCGCCGCGTCAGCCCAGAGTGGCCAATGCCGGGAACGTCTCAAGCAGCCACCAGCTGAACTCGGTGAACAGACCCGTCACCAGCATGATGCCGACGACCAGCAACAAGCCACCCATGACTTTTTCGATCGTTCCCATATGCGGTTTCAGCTTGTTCATCACCGCCATCGACCGGTTCAGGAACATCGCAGCCAGCAGGAACGGTATGCCCAGACCCGCCGCGTAGACGCCCAGCAATAGCGTGCCCCGCGCCACCGAGGCCTCGGACGCGGCCAGCGACAGAATCGCGCCAAGCTGGGGGCCGATGCAAGGGGTCCAGCCGAATGCGAAAGCCAACCCCAGGATGTAAGCCCCGAAGACCGAGCCGCCGGAGTCCCCGGTTTCGAGCCGCGCTTCGCGGTCCAGGATCGGAATTCGGAACACGTTCAGGAAATGCAGGCCGAACACGATCACCACCAGACCCGAGGCCTTGGCGAACAGTTCCTGGTTCTGCAGCACGAATGCGCCGAAGGCCGAGGCCGTGAAGCCCAGCAGCAGGAACACCGTCGACAGTCCAAGAACGAAGAACAGCGCTGACAGAGTCGCCTTGCGCCGGGCTTGCGCCTGATCTTGCATCTCGTGGATGGTCACGCCGCTCATATAGGCCAGATAGGGCGGCACGATCGGCAAAACGCAGGGCGACAGAAAGCTGATCAACCCGCCGACCAGCGCGATGAACATGGCGGGCAGCAGCCCCGCGTCGATGATATCGATTCCGAACATGCCACTGCACATATGATATCCAATGGGGCGCGTCACGGGGCCATTCGGTCACATCCTCGTGGTTGCCGGCTGGACAGCCGTGCACGGTGCAAATATCTGAGAGCCATGACACAAGAAGCCGAAACACTGGATGCATTGGGCCTGCTGTGCCCCCTGCCCGTCCTGAAAGCCCGCAAACGGCTCAAGGCCATGCCTGCGGGTTCCTTACTCCGGGTCCTTGCCGACGATCCGGCCGCAATCGTCGATGTGCCTCATTTCTGCTCGGAGTCCGGGCACGAGCTGATCGGGATGGAAGAAGCTGCGGATCACCACGTCTATCTCATTCGGAAAAACGGCGGGGCCTGAAAGAAAAAAGGCGGACAATACTGTCCGCCTTTGTTGTCTTATTGGCCCAGAGACCACCAACCGCGCCGCTTGGGCTTGGCCGGGGACGGCTCGGGTTCTTCCGCTACCGTCTCAAGCACCGGCTCTGCTGTGTCCTCGGCTTTTTCTTCTGTTGCCGCTTCCGGCGCTTCCGCCACGGGCCCGGCATCGGGCGTTTCGACTTCTGCCGCTACCTCGGGCTCACTCGCTTCGACCGGCTCCTCAGCTTGCGCTTCGGGGGCATTGTCCTCAGCAGGGGACGCCTCTTCGGCAGGCGTTTCTGCAGCAACCTGAACCGCTTCCTCGGCCACCTCGGGTTCCGGCGCGGCGGCCTCTTCAACCTCGGCCGTCTTCTTGCGGCGCGGTGCCCGACGTTTTTTGGGCTTGGCCGGTTTTTCCTCGGCCTGCTCCGCTTCACCCTCGGTCACGTTTTCAGCACCAGCTTCTGCGGCCTCAGCCGGAGCGGATTCAGGCTCAGCGGTCTTTTCCGTCCCGAGGTCCTCAGGTTGCACCTCAGTGCTCGCCTTGTCTTCCACAGCTTCGTCAGAAGTGGTTGCCTCCGATTGCTCGCCGTTACCGCCGTTCTTCTTGCGGCGACGCCGGCGGCGCTTGCGCTTCGGCTTGGCTTCCTCTTCCGCCTGTTCCGGCTCGACGGCGCTGTCCTCAACCTCGTCCTCGGAATCCACCAGATCCATCAGGGATGCCGTCGCGGACACCACCGGCGCAGACGCTTCGGGAACGATCCGGCTGGCCGTCTTGAACTTTTCCATCGAGAAATCAGGGCTGACCAGATGAATGTCACCTTCGATCCGAACCGACAGGCCATAGCGGGCCTCGATCTGCGCGATATGCTCGCGCTTCTGGTTCATCAGGAAGTTGGCAATGCTGACCGGACACCGCACCAGCACCTCGCGCGAACGGCGGCGTGTTCCTTCCTCTTCAATCTGACGCAGGATCGACAACGCCATGTTGTCATCCGAGCGGATCAGACCGGTGCCATGGCAGGACGGGCAAGGCTGTGTGGTTGCCTCAAGCATTCCTGGGCGCAGGCGCTGGCGGCTCATCTCCAGCAGGCCAAAGCCCGAGATCCGTCCGACCTGAATACGGGCCCGATCGGTCTTCAGCTTGTCCTTCAGGCGCTTTTCGACCGCCAGGTTGTTCTTGCGCTCGTCCATGTCGATGAAGTCGATGACGATCAGACCGGCCAGGTCGCGCAGGCGCAGCTGGCGTGCAACCTCCTCGGCGGCTTCCAGGTTGGTCTTCAGCGCGGTTTCCTCGATCGAGCCTTCCTTGGTGGCCCGGCCCGAGTTCACGTCGATGGCAACCAACGCCTCGGTCACACCGATCACGATATATCCGCCCGATTTCAGCTGGACCGTCGGGTTGAACATCCCCGCCAGATAGCTTTCCACCTGATAGCGCGCGAACAGCGGCAACTGATCCTCGTACCGCTTCACGTTCTTGGCGTGCGACGGCATGATCATCTTCATGAAGTCTTTGGCGATGCGGTAGCCACCTTCGCCTTCGACCAGAACCTCGTCGATGTCCCGATTGTAAAGATCACGGATCGACCGCTTGATCAGGTCGCCTTCCTCGTAGATCTTTGCAGGAGCGATCGATTTGAGCGTCAGTTCGCGGATCTGCTCCCACAGGCGCTGCAGGTATTCGTAGTCGCGCTTGATCTCGGACTTGGTACGCTTGGCACCGGCTGTACGGATGATCAGACCAGCGCCCGTAGGCACGTCGATCTCGGATGCTATTTCCTTGAGCTTCTTGCGGTCCGCGGCGTTGGTGATCTTGCGGCTGATGCCACCCCCGCGCGCGGTGTTCGGCATCAACACACAATACCGGCCGGCCAGCGACAGGTAAGTGGTCAGCGCGGCACCCTTGTTGCCACGTTCTTCCTTGACGACCTGCACCAACAGAACCTGGCGCACCTTGATGACTTCCTGAATCTTGTAGCGGCGCGGGCGTGGTTTGCGCGGAGGACGGATGTCCTCGCTGTCATCATCATCCGCAACCGACTCGATGGTGTCATCCTTGGCAGCCGCATCCGGCTTGGCCTCATCAGCTTCGGCGTCTGTGTCGTCGGCTAGATCTGCGTCGGGCTCGTCTGCTTCGACGGGTTCCGCGGGTGCGGCGTCGACTTCGGCTTCGGCCGTTTCGTCCGCCGGTTCGTCACTCGCGTCTTCACTCGGCTCTTCGACCGGAGTTTCAGCGACCGTCTCCATCGGAGACGTGCCTTCGGGCACATCCTGATCAGCGGCCTCTTCCTCAAGCAGGTCGATGGTTTCCATGCCTGTCGGCTCGGCGGATACGTCCAGCGTTTCGACCGGATCGTCCGTCTTGACCTCTGCCGCTTTCGAGCGCGACCGCGAGCGGCGCTTCTTGGGCTTGGATTCTTCGGCCTCGTCCCGCGCCTTCATTGCCTCGGCATAGGCGCGCTCTTCCTCCATCAGGGCTTCGCGGTCTGCGACCGGAATCTGATAGTAGTCCGGATGGATTTCCGAGAACGCAAGGAAGCCATGCCGGTTCCCGCCATAGTCAACAAAGGCCGCCTGCAGCGAAGGTTCGACGCGCGTTACTTTTGCCAGGTAGATGTTGCCAGCAAGCTGGCGTTTGTTTTCGGATTCAAAATCGAACTCCTCGACCTTGTTTCCGTCCACCACCACGACGCGGGTCTCCTCCGCGTGGGTGGCATCGATAAGCATTTTCTTTGCCATGTGTCCTTGGTGCACCGCGCCAAACGCGTTGTCCTGACCTGTCCAGGCGGACAGGCGCATCTGGGGTGGTGTCTTGTCTGGGCGATTACGGACGGCGCACGGCAGGGATCGGCGCTGTGGCCCCCTGCCCGTATACTCAATCGTAGCGCGCGCGTCATCGCGGTTCTTCTCCGACAGGCGCGAACACGCCGCTGCCTGCCCATTATTCCTTTCGCCCGAAGTTCGGGCTCAGGTACTCTACTGCCCCGTAACGGGGCACAATCGGTCTGCTTGGCCGGGCGGGAAAGGTCACCACCTGCAGCAAAGCAGCGAAACTCAATGATTCGGGACATTCAGGCACAAAAATGCGCCTGACCCGTCCCGGTACAATAAAAGCAGTCCTGTGGAAAACACAATGGGCAAACTGCAAAGGAGCCCGATCTACAGACAGGTCGGGCATCCTCTGGCTTCAAATTTCCCGGGTGTACTTTGGCCAGAAGGCCAACAGGGATTGCCCCCCTCGCCTACAGATAGTCCGCCCGTTGCAACCCGTACTTGGCCATTTTTTCATTCAAAGTTCGGCGCGGCAGGCAAAGTTCCTCCATCACCGAGGCGATAGATCCCTTGTGGCGCCGCATTGTGTTGTCGATCAGCATCCGTTCGAACGCCTCAACGTATTCCTTCAGCGGCTTACCCTCGGTGGTCATCACCGGCTGCATCTCTTCGTGATCGGACATCAACAGTGACGCGATGGTGCCCGAACCGCGCCGCGACTGCAGAACCGCGCGTTCGGCGATGTTGATCAACTGGCGCACGTTGCCCGGCCACGGGGCCTGCAGCAGCTGCGCGGCCTCCTGGGCACTGACTTGCGGCGCCTCACAACCATATTCCTCGGCAAACTGCTCGCTCAGCCGGGTGAACAGCGTCAAGATATCCTCGCCTCTCTGCCGCAGCGGCGGCATGGTGATCCGCAGCGCCGCCAGCCGGTAAAACAGATCGGGCCGCAGCACGTCCTCGCTGGTCTTGCCAGCTTCCTGCAGGTTCGAGATCGCAACGATCCGGGTTTCTGCCGGCGTTCCCTGCTCGTTCATCACGCTCAGCAACCGCGCCTGCAGCGTGTCGCTCAGCGCCTCGATGTCCTCCAGCACCAGAGTGCCACCGCGGGCTTCCTCGATGGCGGGCAACTGCGTGTCCTCGGGCATCATGGGCCCGAACAGCCGCTTGGCCAGCGCCTCTTCTTCCAGCGCGGCACAGGAGACCAGAACGAATTTCTTGCCCGCCCGGCTGCCCACTGCATGCAGCGCGTGCGCCACCAGGGTCTTGCCGGTGCCGGTTTCGCCGTCGATCAGCACATGCCCGTCGGCCTGGCCCAGGTCCAGAATATCCTCACGCAGGCGCTCCATCACCGGGCTGGCGCCGATCAGCTTGTTCATGATCTGCGTGCCGCCCGACAGCTCGCGCCGCAGCGCACGGTTGTCCAGCGTCAGCCGCCGCGCGTTGCTGGCGCGTTTGGCCAATTCCGACATCCGATCGGGGTTGAATGGCTTTTCAAGAAAGTCGAACGCCCCCACCCGCATCGCCTCGACCGCCATCGGCACGTCTCCGTGACCGGTAATCATGATCACCGGCAAGGTGCTGTCGGCGCCCATCAGCTTCTTCAACAGCTGAATACCATCCATGCCGGGCATCTTGATGTCCGAGATCACGATCCCCGGGTAATCCGGCCCCAGAACCTTCAGCGCATCCTCGGCGCTGGCGAAGGTTTCGGTGTCATAGCCGGACAGCGCCAACCATTGGCTGATCGACTGGCGCATGTCCTGTTCATCATCCACGATGGCAATTTTCATGGCCTGTGCCATAGGTACGTCCTCGTTATTCTGCGGCCTCAAGGCCGTCATGTCCCAAAATGGGCAGTTGCATCTCGAATACCGCGCCGCCGTTCTGGCCGTTGCGCGCAGTCAGCCGTCCGCCATGGTCGTTCACGATCCCGGACGAGATGGCAAGACCCAAGCCGACCCCGTCTCCGGGCCGCTTGGTGGTGTAGAACGGCTCGAACAGGTTCTCGATATCCTCGATCCCGTGGCCATTGTCGCGCACCGCCAGCACGGCGGTCTCACCTGCGGCCAGAATGATCTCGACCTCTGGCTCTGCAACAGATTTGGTGGCGTCTAGCGCGTTTCGCAACAGGTTGACCATAACCTGTTCGATCCTCATCCGATCTCCCATCACGATCACCGGCTCTTCGGGCAGAATCTGGGTGATCTTGACCTGCCTCTGACGCAGCTGCGGTTCCATCATTGACAGGGATGAGGCCAACGCCTCCCCAAGATTTACGGGCGAAAACGCGTCCGCACCCTTCCGGGCATAAGACTTGAGCTGCCGCGTGATCGCGCCCATCCGCTCGATCAGACCGTCGATCCGACCAAAGCTGGCCAGCGCCTCTTCGGGGCGGTTTCGGCGCAGCAACAGCCGCGCGCCCGCCAGATAGGTCTTCATCGCCGCCAACGGCTGGTTCAACTCGTGACTGACGGCCGCCGACATCTCGCCCAGGGCTGCCAACTTCGAGCTTTGCGCCAGCGTCTGTTCCGCCACTTCCAGCGTCTTTTCAACCCGTTCGCGTTCGGCGATTTCGCGCTGCAGCCTTGCGTTCAATGCGCGAAGCTCCGCCGACTCGCGTTGGAACAGCGCCATGCGGAACGTGGCCCTGCGGCTCAGTGCATAGAAGGTCAGCGCCAGGAGAATCGCAAACCCCATGATCTCGAGCGCCAGCACGCTGTTCACCTTTTCGCGGATCGAGGAATAGGTCGTGAACGAGGTCATCTTCCAGCCGCGGAACGGGATGCGGGTCTCCATCCGCATCACGGCCTCGCCCGCAACATAGGCGTCCGGTGGCAAGGCCGTCCAATCGGTAGTCGCCCGAATTGCGCGCTGGATGGCACCCTGCGGATGCTGCCGCAACAACGCCTCTGTCTCGTTCAGGCCGCGCCACTGGGGTTCGGTGGACAGAATGATCGTTCCGGTGCTGTCAGTCACCATGACCGCGTCCGAGATCCCGGCCCATGCGTTCTCGAACTTGCGCAGATCAACCTCGACCACGATCACGCCCAGAATTTCCGACCCGGCCTCGATCCTGCGGGAATAGAGAAAGCCATAACTGCCGGTCTCGCGCGCAATCTCCGAAAAGATCGTTGCGTTCGACCTGACGGCATTCACGAAATACGGGTCACTTCGATGGGACTCGCCCAGTCGATTGCGGTCTGTTGCGGCAACGACCCGACCATCCCGATCCAGCAGCATCAGCGACGCGGCCCCGATTTCCTCAACAAAGGACAAAAGCCGCTGCGTCGACAGGGAAAAATCGGCTGACTGCAAGGCCGAGATCAAGGTCGGGTCCCGGGCCAGCAATTGTGGAACGATGGCGTTTCGACGCAATTCGCTCAGCAGGTTGCCGGAATAAAGGGCCAGACGCAGTTCAGCCCTGTTACGGGTCGATTCCGTGAACCGATTTGTCAGCAGGCTGTTGGTGACCCAGACCGTTGCCGCAGCAGCAACCAGCAACACGAACACGGCCAGCCGCAGGCGCCACCCCAAAGGGGCACCGCGGCCAAATAGATTTGTCCAGCCAGATTGCGCGTCGGAACTCATGCTCCGAAGCTACGCTTCCGCGCCCACGACCTCAAGTCACGCAGGTGTAAGCACACCCGACAATGCGCGGAAGAGCGCCACTCCGTCGGTGCCGCCATGCGCCTCGTCCGCCGCCCGCTCGGGGTGGGGCATCATGCCCAGCACGCGCCGGTTGAGCGACAAGATCCCTGCAATATCCCCGCGCGAGCCGTTGGGGTTGTCGGTATAGTTGAAGGCGATCCGATCCTCGTCCCGCAGGCGGGCAATGGTTTCGTCATCAGCGAAGTAGTTGCCATCGTGATGCGCGATCGGAATCTGAATCACGTCTCCGGCGTTGTAGCCCTGAGTAAAGGCGCTTTCGCTGGTCGCAACCTTCAGCCCGACGGTTCGACAGATGTATTTCAAGCCGGCATTGCGCAGCAGCGCGCCCGGCAGAATGCCGGTCTCGGTCAGGATCTGGAACCCGTTACAGATGCCGATGGCATAGCCGCCCCGTTCGGTGTGTTCGACCACCGCCTTGCAGATTGGGGACTGCGCAGCAATCGCACCGCAGCGCAGGTAATCGCCGTAGGAAAACCCGCCCGGCACGCCCACGATGTCCACGCTCTGCGGCAGTTGGGCATCCTTGTGCCAGACCATGTCGACCTGAAAACCGGCCTGCTCAAAGGCGACGGCAAGATCCCGGTCACAGTTGGACCCCGGAAAAACGACAACCGCTGCGCGCATGGGAAACCCTCCTTGGGGATGACGGTCAGAGAACTCAGACCAGTTCGATCTCGTAACGCTCGATGACCGTGTTGGCCAACAGCTTCTCGCACATTTCGGCCACATCGGCCTCGGTTGCGCCATCGGCCAGTTCCAGGTCAATCACCTTGCCCTGCCGCACGCCCTGCACCTTGTCGAACCCCAGTGCGCCCAATGCGTGGCGCACAGCCTCGCCTTGAGGGTCCAGAACCCCGTTCTTGAGCATTACGTGCACCCGTGCCTTCATCGTCGCAACTCCACCTGTGGCCCGCCGCGCCGGGCCTGTTCCGTTGCGCGGGGGATAGCGCGACTGACCGCGCAGAACAAGCCTTGTGATGCGGTCGAATGACCGCAGGCGGTTCATCTTGAGGAAATCAATTGACCACGCTGCCGGTCAGACCGGGATAATGTGCATCAACCGCGTTGAAGATGCCGGTTAGAACCATTTCGACAGCCACGGCAACCAGCAGGATCGCCATGATCCGGGTCAGCACATTGATCATCGTCTCACCCACAAGACGCGAGATGCTGTCGGCAAACAACAGGCCGAGCCCGACGATGAAACAGGCGATCAGGATCGCCGAACCAAGGGTCACCAGTTCGGCCCCATCGGACAGTTGATGCGAGAACACGATCGTTACGGCAATCGTCCCCGGGCCGATTGTCAACGGGATCGCCAGCGGAACAACGGCAAAGTTCAATTTGCGCGCGTGACCATCGACCACCGCGGCCTGATCGCCCGGCGCCCTGTCTTGCGCGTTCAGCATCGACATGCCGATCCCGAAAATAATCAGCCCGCCAGCCACGCGAAACGATGGAACGTCGATCCCGAAGACAGCCAACACCTCTTCGCCGATTGCAACTGAGATCAGCGCGATCACCGTCACCGAGGCCATCACGATCATGGCTACCCTGCGCCGTTCGGCAGGTGTGCAGTCGCGCGTCATGCTCAGGAAGATCGGGATGTTGTAGAGCGGGTTGAATATGGCCAGCACGGCCGCCAGAAATTTCAGGAAAACCGCTTGATCGAACAACGCGCTCATTCAGTGTGCCACCTTGGTTAGCGGACCGGGTTGGTCGGTCAACCCGAAGATGCGTGACGGGGGCCTGACGTGTCAAACCCGCAATGAAAAATGCGCCGCTCCGAATAGGAGCAGCGCATCCTTGTTAGGCCCTGCCAGTCGGCGCGATCAGTTGATCAGGGTGGGCTTGCTCACGTTGCTTTTCGGCAGAACGCCCAGGCGGCGGGCGACCTCGGAATAGGCATCGGTCAAGCTGCCCAGATCGCGACGGAATACGTCCTTGTCCAGTTTCTGACCGGTCTCGATATCCCACAGTCGGCAGCTGTCCGGGCTGATCTCATCAGCGATGATCAGGCGCTGGAAGTCACCTTCGTAGACGCGCCCGATCTCGATCTTGAAGTCGACCAGACGAATACCCACGGCCAGCATCACGCCGCTCATGAAGTCGTTCACCCGCAGCGCCAGGCTGAGGACGTCGTCCATATCCTGCTGGCTGGCCCAGCCAAAGGCGGCGATGTGCTCTTCGGTCACAAGCGGATCACCCAGCGAGTCGTCCTTGTAGCAGTATTCCACGATCGGACGCGGCAGCTGCGTACCTTCGGCGATGCCCAGCCGTTTCGACAGCGACCCGGCGGCATAGTTGCGGACGATCACCTCCAGCGGGATGATCTCGCAGCTGCGGACCAGCTGTTCGCGCATATTCAGGCGGCGGATGAAATGGGTCGGCACGCCAATCTGATTCAGACCGGTCATGAAGAATTCGCTCAGGCGGTTGTTCAGAACACCCTTGCCGTCGATCACGTCTTTCTTTTCCGCATTGAACGCGGTGGCGTCATCTTTGAAATACTGCACGATCGTGCCCGGTTCCGGGCCTTCGTACAGGATCTTGGCCTTGCCTTCGTAAATCTTCTTGCGACGCGCCATGTGCGACCTTTCCAGGCTGGGGCGAGGGAATGAGTCCCATCGCGTTGGCGCTCTCATAGTGCAAGCCCCCCTTTCCCGCAAGTTCATGCATCCGAGAGGCTTTGACGCAGCGCAAATACCTTGCACCCAGCATCGCGTATGGTCATATCATCAGGAAACACACTTTTACTTGAAGAGGCCCAAAACCCATGACCACGTTCGACGAACGCGAAAACGCCTTTGAAGCAAAATTCGCCCATGACGAAGAAATGCAGTTCAAGGCACAAGCCCGTTGCAACAAGCTGCTGGGCCTGTGGGCTGCGGAAAAGATGGGCAAAAGCGGCGACGATGCCGCCGAATATGCAAAATCCGTCGTGATCGCCGATTTCGAAGAGGCCGGCCACGAGGACGTGGTGCGCAAGGTCGCCGCCGATCTGGGCGATCTGTCCAGCCCCGAGGAAATCCGCGCCAAGATGGCGGAACTGCTGCCCGAGGCCAAAGCTCAGGTGATGAGCGAAGCCAACTGAGGCATGCCGCCCACCTCATGATCTTCATGAGTATTATGAATTTGATTTGACGTCCCGGTCATGCGACACGGGGCGTCTAAATTTTTGGCCTTTGGGGCCACAACTCCGGACATCTCCAATGACCAACGCGCTGACCAGATTGCTGGAAACGAAGGACGCCATTCTTGCCGATGGCGCCACCGGAACGAACCTGTTCAACATGGGGCTACAATCGGGTGACGCGCCCGAGCTGTGGAACACCGACCAGCCCGACAAGATCCGCGCCCTGTATCAGGGGTCGGTGGATGCAGGCAGCGACCTGTTCCTGACCAATACGTTCGGCGGAACGGCTGCACGTCTGAAGCTGCACGACGCCCACACCCGCGTGGCCGAGTTGAACCGCATCGGCGCCGAACTGGCGCGCGAGGTGGCGGATGCCGCCGGACGCCCGGTGGTGGTTGCGGGCTCGGTCGGTCCGACCGGTGAAATCCTGGAACCTGTGGGCAGCCTGACCCATGCCGAGGCGGTCGAGATGTTCCACGAACAGGCCGAGGCGCTGAAAGCCGGCGGCGTCGACGTGCTGTGGGTAGAAACGATCAGCGCGCCGGAGGAATTCCGCGCCGCGGCCGAGGCTTTTGCCCTGGCCGACATGCCTTGGTGCGGTACCATGAGCTTTGACACCGCCGGGCGCACCATGATGGGCGTGACCTCGGCAGATCTGGCGCAACTGGTCGAAACCCTGCCCAACCCGCCGATCGCCTTTGGCGCCAACTGCGGCACCGGCGCGTCTGACATCCTGCGCACGGTTCTGGGTTTTGTGGCTCAGGGAACCGAACGCCCCCTGATCTCCAAGGGCAATGCGGGCATTCCGAAATATGTTGATGGCCACATCCACTATGACGGCACGCCCGAACTGATGGGCCGTTACGCAGCCATGGCGCGGGATTCAGGTGCGACCATTATTGGTGGTTGCTGCGGAACGATGCCAGCGCACCTGCGTGAGATGCGCAAGGCACTGGACACTGAACTTCGTGGCGCCCGTCCGTCGCTCGAGCAAATTACTGCAGTCCTTGGGCCTTTCTCGTCGGCCAGTGACGGAACCGGGGACGAGGCGATGCCCGAACGGCGCGCGCGTCGCCGCCGCCGGGCCTGATGGTCAGCGCCCCTCGAACCGGGGGGCGCGTTTTTCGAGAAATGCCACCACGCCTTCGGCGAAGTCACGGGTGCGCCCACATTCTCCCTGCAGGTGCGCCTCGGTCGCCAGTTGTTGCGGCAAGGTGTTTTCGTAGGTGCCTCTCATCGCCTTTTTGATCGCGGCAAAGCCCGCAGTCGGCCCTTTGGCCAGGTACTCGGCGCGCTTGCGCCAGTGCGCGGCGAATTCATCGTCGGCAACCGCCTCGTAGATCATGCCCCATTGGTCGGCCTGACGCGCAGAAATCTTGTCGGCGAACAGGGCCGCACCCATGGCTTTGGCCAGACCCATTTGGCGCGGCATGAACCACGTCCCGCCGGCGTCCGGCAAAAGACCGATCCGGGCAAAGGCTTGCAGGAAATAGGCGCTTTCGGTCGCAATGACCACATCGGCACACAGGGCTAGGTTGGCCCCTGCCCCCGCCGCGGGACCGTTCACGGCCGCGATCGTCGGCACCGGACAATCATGAACAGCTTCCAGCATCGGTTCGTATTCGTCGCGCAGCGCGCGTTCCAAATCGATCTTGCCAGTGCTGGACGCATCGCCCAGATCCTGGCCGGAGCAAAACGCCGGACCCGCGCCCGTCAGAACGATTGCACGCGCGTCATGAGCGGCTTTTTTCATCGCATGGGTAATCTCGGCGCGCATTTTCGTCGTAAGCGCGTTCATCTTGTCCGGCCGGTTCAGCGTGACCACAGCCAGACCGTCCGTGATGTCCAAAAGCACCGTTTCGTATTCCATGAAGTCCTCACATGCGCAGAATTTCCCGAACCCTGACGCAAATGCCGCGCAAGGGAAAGGCAAACCGCACGTCAGTCTTCAAGAATCCGGCGCAGGCGCTCTTTCTCGTCGTCACTCAATCCGTCTACGGCGGAGGTCTCGTCAACCCGCGCACGACCGCGCAGGAAGTTCCACCCCAGACCCGCCGCAATCAACAGCATGGCTGGCCCTGCCAGCCACAACAGAAGGTTCGCCCCCGTGGTCGTGGGTTTGAGCAGCACGTATTCTCCGTAGCGGTCGACGATATAGGCAACCGCTTCTTCATCGGTGTCGCCCGCGACCAGCCGTTCGCGCAGCAAAATGCGCAGGTCACGGGCCAGTTCCGCGTTGCTTTCGTCGATGCTTTCGTTTCGACAGACCAGACAACGCAGGCCCGTACTGATGTCTCGTGCTCGGGCTTCGAGCGCCGGATCCTCCAGGACTTCATCCGGCTGGACCGCCATCAGCGGCGATGCCAGCAACAACAACAAAACGATCAGACGTTTCATTCCGCAGGTACCCCGCTTACCGGGGCCTTGCGCGCGCCTGCGGCCACCCGGAAGCGGCGGTCGGACAAGCTGAACAATCCGCCCAGAGCCATCAGAATGCAGCCTCCCCAAATCCAATTCGCAAGAGGTTTGATGTAAGTACGCATGACCCAGCCGCCATCGTCCTGCTGATCCCCGATGACCACGTAGACATCACGCAGAAAACGGTAGTCAATCGCAGCCTCGGTCGTGGGCATGGCGGCCACCGGATAGGTCCGTTTTTCCGGGTTCAACGTAGCTATCTCTCGACCATCTTTTTGAACCTGCACATCGGCCATGGTGGAGAAATAGTTCGGTCCCTCAACTTCGCGCACGCCGTCCAAAGTGAACGAGAAACCGCCCACGTCGAAGGTTTCCCCGATACGCGCAACACGGATGTCTTCGACCTCCCAGGCGGTCAGGCCGGCAATCGCAAAGATCGTGACCCCCAGACCGGTATGGGCGATCGCCTTGCCCCAATCCGCACCCGGCAGACGCATCAGACGCCGGAAGCCGCCGGTGCGGCCTGTACGGCTCCACAGATCGACCGCGGCGCCGAAGGTGATCCATGCGCCAAGGAACAAACCAACCGGCCCGAGCGCGCTGCGGCCCGTCTGCAGCACCCAAACCAGTACGGCCAGCGAAACGGCCAGAACAAACGCATAGCGCAGTTGCCATGCGACGCGGCCCAGCCTGCCGCGCTTCCACGGCAGCATCGAGCCCAGCGGCAATGCGATGCCCAGCACCACCATGAACGGCGTAAAGGCCGCATTGAAGAACGGTGCCCCGACCGAGAGCTTTCGGTCGAACATCATCTCGGCAACCATCGGCCACAGGGTCCCGAAGAACACGACAAAACTGCTGACAGCCAGCAGGATATTGTTCAGCACCAATGCGCTTTCACGGCTGACCATTCCGAACAGCCCCTTGGCCTCCATCGCCTGCGCCCTGGCGGCGAACAGGATCAGCGCTCCGCCGATGAACGCCACCAGAATGAACAGGATGAACACACCACGCTCAGGATCGTTTGCGAAGGCGTGAACCGACGTCAGAAGGCCCGAGCGCACGATGAAGGTGCCGATCAGAGAAAAGCCAAACGCAATGATCGCCAACAGAATGGTCCAGCTTTTCAAGGCTTCGCGCTTTTCGACCACGATGGCCGAGTGCAACAGGGCGGCGGCCAGGAGCCACGGCATGAAAGACGCGTTTTCCACAGGATCCCAGAACCAGAACCCGCCCCAACCCAGTTCGTAATAGGCCCACCAGGATCCCAACGCGATGCCGATGGTCAGGAATATCCACGCTGCCAGGGTCCACGGTCGAACCCAACGACCCCACGCCGCGTCCACCCGCCCCTCGATCAGGGCAGCGACGGCAAAGCTGAATGCCATGCTCAGGCCCACATATCCAAGGTACAGAAACGGCGGATGGAAAGCCAAACCGGGATCCTGCAGCAAGGGGTTTAGATCGCGGCCGTCAAACGGCGCCACGGGAAGCCTGTCAAACGGGTTCGACGTAAACAGGATGAAGGCGTAGAACGCCACCCCGATTGCGGCCTGCATCGCCAAGACACGGGCCTTGAGCGTGGGTGGCAAACCCTGGCCGAAAAGCGCGGCCGTTGCGCCAAAAAGCGCCACGATCAGCACCCACAACAGCATCGAGCCTTCGTGGTTTCCCCAGGTTCCGCTGATCTTATACAGCATCGGCTTCAGGGAGTGGCTGTTTTCCACCACGATCCGCAGCGAGAAATCCGAGGTCGCAAAGGCCCACACCAGCGCAGTGAAGGCAAATCCTGTCAGCAGACACTGCGCAATAGCCGCGGGCTCGGAGAACAGCATCCATGACGGCCAGCGTTTTGCGGCGCCGATCAATGGCACGACTGTCTGAACTATGGCCACCATGAAGGCCAGGATAAGGGCGAAATGTCCAAGCTCGGTAATCATGGGCACGGGTATAATCCCGCGCCCGGGCAAGCGCCAATCACTTTCGCCGCAATCAGGCGCACATAGTGTCGCGGGTCAGGCGCGCTGCAGACGCCGCCAGTCCTCCAGCGCCGGGTTGTGATCGGGGATGATCACCTGGGCCGTCAGTTCCGCATCCGGCCCCGGATCGGCGGCTCCCGGACTTTCCGCTCGCATCTCGTGAAGAGCTTGCAAGTTGGCCATGACCTGTGGCGCCCGCATCATCGTGACTGAGATATCACGCTGAAGGTCCTGAACCTTCGCTTGGTGCCGCGCTCCGAAATAGAACGACACGATGACGCCCAGTAGCCACCACAGCGGCTCGGGCACCAGCGCAATTCCCTGCATCCGCGCCGCAAACCACAGTGGATCGACCATCGCGGCCACGAACAAACCCAATGTCCCCAGCGCCAATGCAGGCCTTGGCAACCGATTCAAACCGTCCATGAAACGGTCAAACCCGCCTTTGCGAGGAACCTCGAATTCCGCGCCGAACTGGTTCATCGCTTGTCCACGCAGCGCAACAGCGCGTTCCGCACCGGCCTCCGAGTTCTCGCGAAACACCTCTGCAGTTTCGCGCACCACGTTGCGCCCACCCCCGAACAGAAGATCAAGAACACCTGCGATCAGTCCCATGCGGCTATCCTTTGCTGAAACTCGGCCATGCTCAGGTGATAGGGCGGAGATAGAAACTTCTCGGCCCGGCGGATCCAACCCCCTTTCCCACCGTTGCGGCTGCGCACGTATTTGCGCAAGGCCGGACGTCGGTCAGCCAGCCGGAAATAGTAGTTCCTTCGTGCCACCCCATACGCGTCGCGCAACACCACCGGATCGGGTTTTGCGGCCAGATCGCACGCCCCAGCCGTTCGCGGCCCCAAAACGCCATCCACGGCGAGCGAAAATCCCATCTGCACCAAAAGACGCTGCAGGATGCGCACCGCCTGTCCGCCCGCATTCACGTACATGTCGAAAAGCGTTGGCTGCAGCGCGTCGGGCACCCGTGCCAAACCAGGCTTTTGAAAGTAATGCGTGATGAAAATCGCGACAGCCTGATCCCGGCCAAGCGCCATCACGTCACGACGATCGACCGTGCCGTCACGCGTCAGGTCAAGGCCCAACCGTCGCATTGTGTGGATTGTGACACCGTATTTCGTGGCCCCTCCGGGGTCGTCCGGATCATCGACGAAGCCGCCCTCGCGGGCTACGATCTCGTTGGCAATCTGCTGAACCGACTGCATGCTGCACCTCTGTGTTCCATTGCGGCATACGGTCCGGTGAAATCCTTAAATCCATGAAATGAAGAAGGGCGCTGCACGACCAGATCACGCAACGCCCTTCAATACTCATTCAGCCAGCCTATTGATGACTGTACTGCCTCAGCTGTCTGCCGGCTCTTCGTAGACGCCCTGCTCCTTCAAGGCATCTATGACCTCTTTCGGCATATAGGTCTCATCGTGTTTTGCCAGAATTTCAGTGGCTTGGAACACACCATCAACGTAGCTTCCGGTGCCGACCATCCCCTGACCCTCGGAGAACAGATCAGGCAAGACACCGGTGAAGGCCACCTTCACGCTCTCACCTCCGTCGGTGACGGTGAACCGTACGGTTTCACCCTGCCCGCGTACGATCGAGCCTTCTTCGACCAAGCCACCGATGCGAAACACCTCGTTCGGCGCCGGCGGTTCGGCGATCACCTGGCTGGGCGAGCGGAAATAGTTGATCCCGTCTCGCATGGCATAGCCGATCAGGCCCGTCGCCAGGGCCAAAGCCACAAAAGCCAACAGAATGATCTGTACACGACGACGTTTCTTCAGCGTCTTCATCTCGCCCTCATGGGAACAGTGGGGCCATCATAAGCCCCGTCGTTTCGGGTTCACCTAACATCAGGTTTGCGTTCTGCAAGGCCTGCCCACTGCTACCTTTTGTCAGGTTATCCAGCGCCGCTATCACGATGGCACGCCGTTCGATCCTGTCAGCAACGACGCCGATATGGCAGAAGTTCGACCCGCGTACATGGTGGGTCGAAGGCGTCTCGCCGAAAGGCAGCATGTGGATGAAGGGCTCGTCTGCATAGGCTGCACACAGCGTTTCATAAACGCTCTGCGGATCACCCTTCACATACGAGGTCGCCAGAATGCCTCGGTTCGCGGGGATCAGGTGCGGCGTAAACTGGATGTGAACCGCGCGGCCCGCCAGTTTCGAGAACTCCTGATCGAACTCGCCCAGATGCCTGTGGGTACCACCGACGGCATAGGCGTTGGTGCCCTCGCTCAGTTCGGCGTGCAGAAGGTTCTCCTTCAGCGCACGCCCCGCCCCGGAGACGGCGCATTTCAGGTCAAGAATGATGTCATCCAGGTCGATAACACCGGCCGCAATCAACGGCCGCAGCACATACTGCCCCGTGGCAGCATTGCACCCGGTGCCAGCCACCAACCGCGCAGCGCGGATGCCCTCACGGTAGAACTCGGTCAGGCCGTAGACGGCCTCATCCTGATGCGGGAGTGCGGCATGCGGATTGCCATACCATTTCTCGTATTCGTCGGGGTCGGCCAGCCGGAAATCCGCCGACAAATCAACGATTTTGAGGTCGGAGGGCAAATCCCGGATGACCTCCTGACTGGTCTTGTGCGGCAGCGCGCAAAAGCACAGATCGATCTGGCCAAAGTCGATCTGCTCGATCTTGCACAGACGCGGCAAATCCAGATGGCGCAGATGCGGAAACACCTCGGCCATGGTCTGCCCGGCCTTACGCTCGGCCGCCAGGGCAGTGATTTCCATGTTCGGGTGCTCGGCAATCAGCCGCACCAGTTCGGCACCGGTATAGCCCGAAGCGCCCAGGATTGCGATTTTGTGGGTCATGTCAGACCTCGTAGATTTATGTGACACGTCTGGCACCCGCCGACATGACAGGTACCGAATAAATTCATGACAGGGGCCGGTCCTTGACCTAAGTCAGGCGGCCTTGAAGGTGATCTGTCGTCGGAGAAATTGCGTTGCCCGGTCACTGACCTTCTGCGGATTGCCTGTTGTCAGGTAACCCGCCTCACCCCCGCCAAGCATATCCGGATGCCGCTGGAGATAATCCGCAAGGCTTTCGGCCACCAGGTCGCCCTGGCTGAAGACTTGGACGTCTGGGCCCAACGCCGCCTGAAAGGCTTCGGCCATCAAGGGGTAATGGGTGCAGCCCAAGATCGCAGCCTGCGGGTGCGGCATCTTGCGCTTCAACGCGTCCACATGGCTCCGCACAAGGGCTTCGGCCAGGATCATATCACCATCCTCGATAGCATCGACCACGCCGCCGCAGGCCTGTGCCTCAACATCCACGCCGATGGCGCGGAACGCCAGTTCACGCTGGAACGCGCGGCTGGCCACCGTCGCCGGCGTGGCAAACAGGGCCACATGCTTGACCGCCACTTCGCGCGGGGGGCTGTTGTCGCCCCACTGGCGCTCGGTCAGTGCTTCGATCAGCGGGACGAACACACCCAGCACGCGCTTGCCCTGGGGCACGCCCTCTTCCTGCATCCGCCGCAGCGCAGCAGCGCTGGCCGTGTTGCAGGCCAGAATCACCAGATCGCAGCCGCGCGACCACAGGTCCTGCACCGCGTTTCGGGTCAGGTTGTAGATATCCTCAGCGTCGCGCACGCCATACGGCGCGTGCGCGCTGTCCGCGTAATACAGGAAATCCACCTCCGGCAGACGTGTCTGCGCGGCGTTCAGGACGGTCAGCCCGCCCAATCCGGAATCAAAGATGCCTACTGCCATTTGCCCCTTCAGGCGCGATGCCGTTCCTCGAATTCATAGCCATAGTCATACGACTTCAGCGGCTTCGGAGACAGCTCATACGTGGCTTTGCGCAAGAAATCCATCATCTTGCGCGTATCGCCGGCCAATGGGTCCAGAACGTCGCGGCCGATGGGCTGCCCCACGACCACATCAACCGGGGTATCGACGCGCTTTTTGAACTCTTTGATCAGCAAACCCATGCGCAGCGTCACATGCAGATGGCTGGCGATCTGAAACAGCCGCGAGGTGTGACCATCAAAGAACAATGGCACCACGGTGGCGTTCGACTTGGCTACCATCCGCGCGGTGAAACCGCGCCAGCCCGGGTCCATCGGGTGCGCGAACGGCCGGGCCGCCGTGCTGACCGTGCCACCGGGAAAAATCCCGATTGCCCCACCCTGCCCCAGATAATCCAAGGCGGTTTTTCGGGTCTGCAGGTTCAGCCGCATCGCTTCTTTGGTCTGATCGAAGGAGATCGGCAGGATGATCCGGTTCAGATCCTCGGCCTTGTGGAACACATGATTGGCCAGAATCCGGAAATCTCCACGGGTCTGGGACAGCACATGCCCCATCATCAGCCCATCAAGAATTCCGTAGGGGTGGTTGGCGATCAGGATCAGCGGGCCGTCCTTGGGGATGTTTGACAGCGCCCCACCCACCACATTCAGGCTCAGCCCGTAACGTTCGACCATGACCGACCAGAAATCGCGGCCATTGGCGACCTCGCGCTCGTAGCCTTCGGCACGCCGGATCAAGCGCAGCCGACCGGTCGTGTTCTCCATAAGTTTGATAACCATGCGCCCACCCCGCGTCTCAGCAGAATGGGCGTAGGAAATGTCCCGAGCGACTTGGCGACGTGATTTCATCACGGGTCTCCGGCGTGGCCGTCATCGGACGGCGCGGACGGGAACACTACCGCGCCTCCATGACACCGATATGACGTTACTCGGCCGCGGCCCGCGTCTCGGTCCCTCCTTGCCGAATTACGGCCAGAAGTTCCTCGCGCCGCTTGGCGGCCTTGGCTTCGTTGGCGGCCAATACCGGACCGAAGCCGCGGATGTCCAGCGGCAACCGCGCCAGCGCGACAATCGCATCGCGGGTGTTGTCATCCAGCTTGGGCAGGACCTCTTTCATGTCCTTCTCGTATTGACGGATCAAGGCCCGCTCCATCCGGCGCTCGGCGGTATAGCCGAAGATGTCCAGCGGAGTGCCACGCAGCCCCTTCAGCTTGGCCAGAACCTTCATCGGCCCCAGCAGCCATTCGCCGAACTGCCGCTTGCGCGGACGCCCGTCCGGCCCTTTGCCCCCCAGGATCGGCGGAGCCAAGTGGAAGGTCATCTTGATGTCGCCGTCAAATTCGGCGGCGGCCTTGTCGCGGCTGTCCAATAACAAGCGGGCCACTTCGTATTCATCCTTGTAGGACAACAGCTTGTGATACCCGCGCGCGACGGCATCCCGGACCTTCGGGTCTTCGATCGACTCGACCAGCTTGAGATAGCGTTTTGACAATCGTTTACCCTGATAGGCCACCAGATGATCGGCACGGAAGGCGATGGCCTGCTCGGGCGTCTTGGGCAACTCGGTTACCGTGGGGGTCACGATGCGCGCCACTTCCTCGGGATGAAGAACCGCCCAGCGGCCGACCTCGAAGGCGCGCTTGTTGCGCTCGACCGCGGCGCCGTTCAGCTCGATCGCGGTCATGATCGCCTCGTGGCTGACCGGCAGCAGTCCCCGCTGCCATGCCGCCCCGAACACCATCATGTTGGAATAGATCGAATCGCCCATCACCGCGCGTGCCAGCTCGGTCGCGTCGAACAGGGCAAGACCGTCCTTCAGTCGCGCTTCCAGCGCCAATTCCAGCCGGTCGACCGGAATGTGGAATTCGGTGTTGCGGGTGAAATCGCCGGTTATGATCTCGTGGCTGTTGACCACCGCGCCGGTCTGACCAGTGCGCGTCAGGCCCAGCGTCTTGGCCCCGGCCGACACCACGAGGTCGCCGCCGATCAGCGCATGCGCTTCGCCGGTGGCCACGCGGATGGCGCTGATGTCTTCGGGCTTGTTGGCCAGGCGACAGTGGATATGCACCGCGCCCCCTTTTTGCGCCAGCCCGGCCATTTCCATCATGCCCGCGCCCTTGCCGTCGATCTGCGCGGCCTGCGCCAGAACCGCCCCGATCGTCACGACCCCGGTGCCGCCGACGCCCGTGATGACCACGTTGTGCGTGCCTTCGATCTGCGGCAGAACCGGCTGCGGCAGATGGGGGATATCGATCTCGGTGGTGGCTTCCTTGCGGATCTTGGCGCCTTCCAGCGTGACGAAGGACGGGCAGAACCCGTTGAGGCACGAGAAATCCTTGTTGCAGCTGGACTGGTCGATCGCCCGCTTGCGGCCCAGTTCGGTTTCCTTGGGCACGATCGAGACACAGTTCGATTGCACACCGCAATCGCCGCAGCCTTCGCAGATGTCCGAGTTGATGAAGACGCGCTTGTCCGGGTCCGGGAAGGTGCCGCGCTTGCGGCGGCGGCGCTTCTCGGCGGCACAGGTCTGGACGTAGACGATGACCGACACGCCTTCGATCTCGCGGAACTTGTTCTGAACCGCCATCAGCTCGGCCCGTTCGTGGGTTTCAACGTCGCCGGGCAGCGCCTTGAAGTTCACGTCTTCCTTCTCGTCATAGACGACGGCCACATGCTGGACGCCCATGGCCTTGACCTCGCGCACGATGCGCTCGGCGGTCAGATGGCCCTCGTTCTCCTGCCCGCCGGTCATGGCGACCGCGTCGTTGAACAGGATCTTGAAGGTGATGTTGGTTCCGGCCGCCAGCGCCGCCCGGATCGCCTGCACGCCCGAGTGGTTGTAGGTGCCGTCGCCCAGGTTCTGGAACACGTGTTTCGTGGTCGAGAACGGCGCCTCACCGATCCAGTTGGCGCCTTCGCCGCCCATCTGGGTAAAGCCGGTAGTCTCGCGATCCATCCACTGCACCATGTAGTGACAGCCGATCCCGGCATAGGCCCGGCTGCCCTCCGGCACTTTGGTCGAGCTATTGTGCGGACAGCCCGAGCAGAAATACGGCAGCCGCGTCGCGATCTCCTGCGCGTTGTCGTTGCGGCGCGCCTCTTGCAGGCTGGCCAGCCCTGCGCGGATTCCGTCGGTTTCGCGGCCTTCTTCGATGAAGATCCCGCCCAGCTTTTCGGCGATCATGATCGGATCAAGCGCGCCGCGGGTCGGGAACAGCTCTTCGCGGTGCAGCGTGCCTGCCCCGCCCTTGTACCAGCCGTACACGCGACGTCCGCGACGGTCGTCAAAGATCGCTTCTTTGACCTGCACTTCGATCAGCTTGCGCTTTTCTTCGACGATGATGATCAGGTCCAGCCCCTCGGCCCAATCATGGAACCCCTTCATGTCCAACGGGAAGGTCTGGCCGATCTTGTAGGTGGTGATCCCAAGCCGTTCGGCCTCGGCCTCGTCGATGTTCAGTAGCGATATGGCGTGGACCAGGTCCAGCCAGTTCTTGCCCGCCGCGGCAATGCCGATCTTGGCGCCCGGCTTGCCCCAGACCCGCCGGTCCATCCGGTTGGCGTGTGAAAACACTTCGGCTGCGAACCGCTTGTAGTCGATGATCCGCGCCTCTTGCAGGTGCGGCGTGTCGCCCAGCCGGATGTTCAGCCCGCCCTCGGGCATGTCGAATTCCGGCGTCACCAGTTGCATCCGGTCGGGCCGGCCATCCACGACCGAGGTCACCTCGATCGTGTCCTTCATCGTCTTGAGGCCAACCCAGACCCCGGCAAACCGGCTGAGCGCAAAGCCGTAGATTCCATAATCAAGGATTTCCTGCACCCCGGCCGGACTGACGACGGGCATGTACATGTCGACCATCGACCATTCCGACTGGTGCAGCACGGTCGAGCTTTCGCCGGTGTGGTCGTCGCCCATCGCCATCAGGACGCCACCATGCTTGGCGGTTCCGGCCATGTTGGCGTGACGCATCACATCGCCGGACCGGTCCACACCCGGCCCCTTGCCGTACCACAGGCCGTACACGCCGTCATACTTTCCATCGCCGCGCAGACCCGCCTGCTGGCTGCCCCACAGGGCTGTGGCGGCCAGGTCCTCGTTCAGACCGTATTGAAAGGTCACATCGCACTCGGCCAATTGCTTTTCGGCGCGCGACATTTGAAGATCGACCGCACCCAGCGGAGACCCCCGGTATCCGGTGACCAGACCGGCAGTGTTTAGACCGGCGGCGGTATCGCGTGCCTTCTGCATCATCATCAGACGAACAAGCGCCTGCGTACCATTCAAAAGCACCGGGCTTTTGGTCAGATCGAAACGGTCATTGAGCGAAATCTTTGGCTGACTCATCAGACGCCTCCCCACGTCGGAATAGTGTGCTGCATTTGACGTCATTTTAGGTCATAATTTCTGACCTGTATACAAAATTCCCCCTGTTCTGTAACGATTTCCCCGTTTGAATATGGAATTTGTTACCTCTTTCATATAGGGCTGCCAAAGGATAACGAAAGTTGCGACGATGAATTGGGACAAGCTCAGAATATTTCACGCGGTAGCTGACGCCGGCAGCCTGACGCATGCCGGAGACAAGCTGAATCTGTCCCAATCCGCCGTCAGCCGTCAGGTTCGCGCACTTGAGGAATCGTTGGGTGCCACACTGTTCCATCGCCACGCCCGCGGTCTGATTCTAACAGAACAGGGCGAGCTTCTGTTCGATGCAACAACGGCCATGTCCAAGCGTCTGGACGCTGCTGCGGCGCGAATCCGCGACAGCGAGGATGAGGTCTTTGGAGTCCTGCGGGTCACCACGACTTTTGGCTTCGGGACCCTGTGGCTGGCGCCGCGCCTGCCCAAGCTGTACGAGCAGTATCCGGACCTGAACATTGACCTGATGCTCGAAGAACGCGTGCTGGATCTTCCGATGCGGGAAGCAGATGTCGCGATCCGGATGAAAGAACCCAGTCAGGCCGATCTTGTCCGCAAGCGTCTGATGACCGTTCGAATGATGTTGTACGCGACCAAGACCTATTTGGATTCGCACGGTGGCGCGCCCCAGACGCTGGAGGACATTTCGAAACACCGCCTGATCTGTCAGACCCCCGCCGCACCCCAGGTTGGCGTTGGCGCGTCGATGGTCAGTCACCTTATGACCTACGAACCCAGCTCACTGCTGACGGTGAACAATTACTTTGGTGTTCTGCAGGGTGTCCTCAATGACCTCGGAATTGGCGTCCTGCCCGACTACGTGACCGAGGATTTCCCTGACCTGGTCCCGATCCTGTCCGACATCGAGACGGCGAATGTGCCGGTATATTTGGCCTATCCTGAAGAACTGAGGCACTCAAAACGGGTCGCAGCGTTCCGAGATTTTGTTCAGGATGAAATCATTGCGCATCGCAAGCAGCTGAAACATCTGGGAAAACTGTAGCTATGCACTCGCAGCATAGCGGACATGCCCTCAATGCGCCCAAAAAACCTTGATCGTTCACAGAGTGATCCCTAAATGAGCACTCGAAGGCGATGATGCTGAAACGCTCATCATCTTCATACCTCCCTGTTGGACTACGGCCGAGCTTAGTGCTCGGCCTTTTTTTTGGCCTGCACCCGCGCGTGCGGTGCCAAATCGTTTGGAATTATTTTGCCAACGGGCCTATGATCGCGAAAAACCATAATATTTCGTGTTCGAGGACAAAATTTATGACCAGCCTACTCCGCCTGTTTTTGATGGCGTTGGTATCCGTCACGTTCCTGGCCCGGCCAAGCATGGCCCAGAGCACCAGCGAACCCACTACCACCCATGTCACTATCCCCGAAGATCTGACCCCCGAACAGGTCGACGATCTGGTGGCGAGAATGTCTGACGATCAGGTCCGGGCCATTCTGCTGGAACGGCTTGATGCGGTCGCGGCGAAACAGGCCGAAACGCAGACATCCCGTAAGGGGCTGCTGCAAACGATCTCATCCTCGGCGGGCGACATGGCTGCGTCTTGGCTGGATGTGATCCGCAAGGTTCCGCTACTGGTTTCGGCTCAGGTCGAAGCCTTCAGCAATTTCGGAAACAAGTTTGGCGCAAGCGGTCTGGCAACCCTGTTCGGGTTCACCTTCCTGGCGCTTGCAATCGGGTATGCCGCAGAAACCGCGGTTGGCCTTTGGACACGCCGTTGGATCAAAGTCGTCGATGGGGATGCTTCGACCAACCTAAAAGGCGCGGTTGTCTTTTTGTTCAAGCGCTTCTGCGTCGAGTTTCTGGGCCTGCTTGTCTTTTATTACACGCTGGTTTTCGTCGGGCGTCGATTGCTGGACGAACAGCAAATTGCCCAGGCGGCACCGTTCGTATTCTTCCTGATCTGGTTCCCCCGCCTGGGAGCCGCGATTTCCCGTTTCATTCTGGCCCCGAAGCAGAGCAACTTGCGCCTGGTCAACGTGAATGACAAATGGGCAAAATACCTGCATCGGAACCTGATCGGCCTGTTCCTGCTGATCGGGTTCACCCTGTTCATCCTGGATTTCAATGCGATGAATGGCGTGATGCCGGGTGAATCGCGCCTTGGTTTCTGGCTGAACACCGCCATCCACATCTATGTCGGTGTCATTGCTTGGACGGCCCGCAACGGTCTGACCGACATGATGCGTGGTTCCGATCCGGATCGTACGCATTTCGACGAAGAAGTCGCCCGCTACTACCCGTATTTTGCGATCGCCGTGTCGGCGGGTACCTGGCTTTTGGTCGAGTTCCTCGCTGCTCAGCGTAATCCGGCCGTGTTTGCCCTTCTGGCCGAAGGCGCGCATTTCGTCACGATGTTCTGGCTGTTGATCGCACCGGCGCTCGACACGCTGATCCGAGGGCTGACCCGGCACCTGCTGCCGCCGATGATTGGCGATGGCCCGATCGCGGAACGTGCCTACAAATCGACCAAACGCAGCTACATCCGCATCGGACGCGTTCTGGCCGGCATTCTGGTCATTCTGATGATTGCGGATGCCTGGAACCTGGACCTGCAGGATATCGCGGGCGGGGACTCGGAAACCGGCAGCAAACTGGTTCAGTTCTTCATCATCATCGCAATCGGCTACATCCTGAACGAGGTGGTCTCGCTCTGGATCAACCGCCGGCTTGCCAAAGAGCAGACCGCTTCGGAGCAGAGCCCCGATGAGGAAGCCGGCGAAGGCGGCGGTGCAGGCGGCTCGCGCCTTGCCACGGTTCTGCCGTTGCTGCGCGTGACCGCGCAGGTGGCCATCGCGGTCATCTTTGCCCTACTGGCGCTGGGCGCTCTGGGCTTGGACATCACACCGCTTCTGGCTGGTGCCGGCATCCTGGGTCTGGCCATCGGCTTTGGTGCGCAGAAACTGGTCTCGGACATCGTGGGCGGGATTTTCTTCCTGATCGACGATGCTTTTCGCGTGGGCGAATACGTCGATGTCGGCGGCACCACAGGCACGGTGGAAAAGATCTCGATCCGCTCAATGCAACTGCGCCACCATCGCGGCCCGGTGCACACCATTCCCTATGGCGAGATCCAGAAGCTGACCAACTACAGCCGCGACTGGGTCATCATGAAGCTGAAATTCACCGTGCCCTTCGACACTGATCCGAACAAGGTCAAGAAGATCTTCAAGAAGATCGGCGCTGAGATGATGGAGGACCCGCTCCACAAGGATGGCTTCCTGCAGCCATTCAAATCGCAGGGCGTGTTCGACTTTGACGATGTCGGCATGATCATCCGCGGCAAGTTCATGGCCAAGCCCGGCAAGCAGTTCACCCTGCGCAAGGAGATCTTCAACCGGGTCAAGGCCGCGTTCAAGGAGAACGGGATCGACTTTGCCCGCCGCGAGGTACGCGTTGCCATCCCCGGATTGGAAGAGGCCGAAAACCTGAGCGAACAACAAAAAGCGGCGATCGGCGCGGCCGCGGCCGACGCCGTGAACAAGAAGGAAGAGCCGCCTCAATAACGGCGGCGGGACAGCGGCGCACGCGCTGCTGTCCCCATCAATGCGGTGGTGCGACCTGCATTTCCCGGTCGCAGGCCGCCGCATTCTGCCAGCAAATAGCCGGTTCCTGTTCGCTGCGCGCTCTTGACCCTTTCCCAAATCGCCCGGTTGCCCTAAAAGGCCCGCAATCCCGGCCACCTTGGAAACAGGACACACGATGCAAGAGCCCGCCATCACACCGGATCTGATTGCCGCACATGGGTTGAAACCCGAAGAATACGACATGATCCTCGAGATTATCGGGCGCGAGCCGACCTTTACCGAGCTGGGGATTTTCTCGGCCATGTGGAACGAGCACTGTTCTTACAAATCCTCGAAGAAATGGTTGCGCACCCTGCCCACCTCGGGCCCTCAGGTGATCTGCGGACCCGGTGAAAACGCCGGTGTGGTCGATATCGGCGACGGGCAGGCCGTGGTCTTCAAAATGGAAAGCCACAACCACCCGTCGTACATCGAACCCTATCAAGGGGCGGCAACCGGCGTGGGCGGCATCCTGCGCGACGTGTTCACCATGGGCGCGCGGCCCATCGCGGCAATGAACGCGCTGTCCTTCGGCGAACCCAACCACCCCAAGACCCGCCAGCTGGTCAATGGCGTGGTCGAAGGCATCGGAGGCTACGGAAACTGCTTCGGCGTACCGACCGTGGGCGGTGAAGTTCGGTTCCACCCGGCCTACAATGGCAACTGCCTCGTGAACGCCTTTGCCGCCGGGCTGGCCGATGCCGACAAGATCTTCTACTCGGCCGCGTCGGGCGTGGGCATGCCCGTTGTCTATCTGGGCGCCAAGACGGGCCGCGACGGCGTGGGCGGCGCCACCATGGCCTCGGCCGAATTCGACGACACCATCGAAGAAAAGCGCCCCACCGTGCAGGTCGGTGACCCCTTTACCGAAAAACGTCTGATGGAGGCGACGCTGGAACTGATGCAGACCGGCGCCGTGATCTCGATTCAGGACATGGGCGCGGCAGGGCTGACCTGCTCGGCCGTCGAGATGGGCGACAAGGGCGGGCTGGGTGTCCGGCTGGACCTGGAAAACGTGCCCCAGCGCGAAGAGAACATGACGGCCTATGAGATGATGCTGTCCGAGTCCCAGGAACGTATGCTGATGGTGCTGAAGCCCGAGCTTGAGGCCGAAGCCCGCGCCGTGTTCGAGAAATGGGATCTGGATTTCGCCATCGTCGGTGAGACCATCGCCGAAGACCGGTTCCTGATCATGCACAACGGCGAAATCAAGGCCGACCTGCCGCTGTCGAAACTGGCCTCGACGGCACCGGAATACGACCGCCCCTGGGTCCCCACCCCGGCGGCCGAAGATCTGGGCGAGGTACCGCAGATCGACCCGATCGACGGGCTGCGGGCGCTGATCTCGTCGCCCAACTATGCCAGCAAGCATTGGGTCTATGAGCAATACGACACGATGGTGATGGCTGACACGGCTCGTACGCCTGGCGTTGGTGCAGGCATGGTGCGCGTGCATGGCACCGACAAGGTGCTGGCCTTCACTTCGGACGTGACCCCGCGATACGTGCGCGCCAACCCCAAGGAAGGCGGCAAGCAGGCCGTGGCCGAAGCCTATCGCAACCTGACCGCCGTTGGGGCCAAACCGCTGGCCACCACTGACAACCTGAATTTCGGCAACCCCGAAAAGCCCGAGATCATGGGCCAGTTCGTCGGTGCCATCCAAGGCATCGGCGCCGCCGTGGCCGCGCTGGATATGCCGATCGTCTCGGGCAACGTGTCGCTGTACAACGAAACCGACGGTCAGGCGATCCTGCCCACACCGACCATCGGTGCGGTCGGCCTTTTGGAGCACGCCGACGAAATCATCGGCAGCGAAGTTCGCGAAGGGCATGTGGCGCTGGTGATCGGCGAAACCAAGGGGCATCTGGGCCAATCCGCCCTGCTGGCCGAGGTCTTCAACCGCGAAGACGGCGACGCCCCGCATGTGGATCTGGATGCGGAAAGGCGCAACGGCGACTTTATCCGGGCCAATCGCGAGATGATCAAGGCCTGTACTGACCTGAGCGATGGCGGCCTTGCACTGGCTGCCTTCGAACTGGCCGAAGCCGCGGGCGTGGGTGTGCATCTTGATGACGCCCCGACCGAGTTCCTGTTCGGTGAGGATCAGGGCCGTTACCTGGTGGCCTGCAACTTCGATCAGGCCGAAGCGCTGATGATTGCGGCGGGCCAGGCGGGCGTGCCGCTGGTTTCGGTCGGGCGCTTTACCGGAGAAACCGTGCGGATCGGAGCGTCCGAAACTCCTCTGAGTGAACTCTCAGCGATGTATCGCAGCAGTTTTGCCGAAGCTGTCGCCTGAGCACGACGACGCTGAACCATACTCGGATCCTGCGCTGTTCGATCAGCGCGGGATCTGACTTTTTCAAGGGCGCTGCGCACCCTTGCGCGGGCTTCGGCATCGCTCTACATCTTTGAAAAGACCTTCAGGAGTATCTTAAATGCCAATGAGCGCCCACGAAATCGAACATCTGCTGCGCGAAGCCTTTCCGAATGCGGAAATCCAGGTCGGCGGCACCGATGGCGTACACATGTCCGCCATGGTCGTGGACGAAAGCTTTCGCGGGAAGAACCGGGTCCAGCAGCAGCGCGCGGTCTATGCTGCACTGAAGGGCAAGATGGACGGCCCGGATGGCGAGTTGCACGCGCTGGCGTTGACCACGAAAGTACCCGAGTGATGAGGCTGGCGGCGGTCAGTGCCATGCTCACTCTGGTGATGGCACGCGCTGCCTTGTGCATTCCGATGGCATCCGACAATTCGGTCGCGTGATATGATCGGTTGGGTTGTCTGGATCGGAAAATGTGTCGGCGGGCTGGTAGTTGCCGCGGCTCTGCTTGAAGCCTATCTGAAACGGAACAGAACAAGATGATTGTCGGATATACGCCCCGACCCCAACGCTTTGAAACGCAGACCGTGGGAAGCCGACGGCGTGACAAAAGTCAATGTAATCGACGCGGTTCATGCGATGAACCAGCGTACTGAACCAAGAAACTGGTGGCGCAGCCGCCGATCGAAATGACCGCCCGACAGACGGACGAACGCAAACAAGGAAACGCGAAATGACCGACGTTAAGACCCAGATCGACGAGACCGTCAAAAGCAACGATGTGGTGCTGTACATGAAAGGCACCAAAGAAATGCCGCAGTGCGGATTTTCATCTCGGGTGGCCGGTGTTCTGAACTATATGGGTGTCGAATACACCGACGTGAACGTACTGGCGGACGAGGAAATCCGCCAGGGCATCAAGGACTATTCGGACTGGCCGACCGTGCCTCAACTCTACGTCAAAGGCGAATTTGTGGGTGGTTGTGATATCATCACGGAAATGACCCTGTCAGGAGAGCTGGACACGCTGTTCGATGAAAACGGTGTCGCCTACAACAAGGAAGCCGCCGACAAAATCCGCGAGGCAAACGCCTGATCAGCCGCTCAGCGGCTGACACAGTCTTTCAAAATATCGGTTTCGTCGGTGGCTCCGGCCGCCGCGAAACTGACCATCGCGTTCCAGCCTTTCGACCGCAGGGTATACATCCCCTGCCCGTTCACCGACTCGTAGCGGATACCCGAGCCGCTCTGGACCTGGCGCAACGCAATCAACTGACCATCGACGATCATCGCCGCAGCCCCTTCGCCGTCGGAGGGGTTGAAGTATGTCACGGGCAGCTCAACGCCATTTTCGCAGGTGAAGGTCACAGATAGGATGTCAATCTGTGCCAATGCCGGACCCGAGACCGCCCCGACCAACGCCGCCAGGCACAAACTCCGCAAATGTGTCATCTCGCGTTCTTCTCTTCGATCACCGAGGCCAGCGCCTCGGCTCGTGCCGCCATCTCTGCAAGTGTGTCGGTAACCGAGGGCGGGACAACGGCCACTTCGATCCGTTCCGGCTCGGGCGCGGGCGCACTGCGCATACGCTCCAATTCGCCTTCAACTTCGGCCAGCTTCGCCTCGAGTGTCTTGATGCAATCCTCGGTGGCCGCCGCTTTGTCGGCCAGCATAAGCCCCGCCATCAACAGCATCCGCGACTCGGGCATACGGCCAATCTGGTCGGCCATCACCTGGGCCTCATCATCCAGCATCTTCGCGGCTGCGTGCAGAAACGGTTCCTCGCCGTCCTGGCAGGAAACCTCAAATCCGCGCCCGCCGATATGAATGGTAACCTCGGGCATTACTCTACCTCTCCTTCTGCCAGGTTGGCATGGGTCAGCAAAGGCTCAAGCCGTGCCAGAACCGCGTGAGCTTCGGCCGCGTCGGTGGCGCGGGCGGCCCGGGTGGCCTCCAGTTCGGCCACGGTTGCCTTGTTTAGAAGCTCGGCATCGGGAACGCCGTCCTCGGCAGCCTTTCGCAGCTCGTCGACCGCTTCGCGCAATTGGTCATTTGCCTTGCGCAAGCGCTGCAGGTCGTCATCCAGCCGCGACATGGCGGCGCCGTGGCTGGCGCGTTCGGCCCGCAGCATTTCCAGTTCGGCATTCAATTCGGGGATACGCTCGGAATCCTCCAACTGCCGCCGCAGCTCGGAGATCTCGGCCTTCAGCGCTGCACCTTCGTCCTGGTTCTCAAGCGCGGCCTTGGCTTCGGCCAGATCCGCACGCGCGGCCTCGACGGTGGCCAGTTTGGCATTGGACTCGCCCAGTTGGGCGCGCAAAGCGTCGATTTCCTGGTCATGCCGCTCTTTCAGAGACTTCAGGCGCTCTTCCAATTGCGCATTGGCCAACTTTTCCTCGTCCAGAGCGGCGCGCAATTGTCCATCTTCGCTGCTCGAGACCGGACCCGCCGATTGCAACGCCTCGATCCCGGTGCCAATCCGATCCATCGCGGCCATGATGCGTCGCTGTAAGTCTTCGATCTGACTCATTGCCCCTGTCACCTCTTTACCAAGGTTCGTTCTGTTTTTCCGATGGCCGAATCAATACGGCTCGTACCGATACTTAGTCTAACGGAATGTTCGCCAAAATACCCACTCTTTGCTTTCAAAGACTTGAGCAACACTCTTGAAGCGATGGCAATGCGCCGCGCCGGGTTCCGCTTGCACTTTGGGGGGTGGATGGTATTCAGCCCGCAATCTGCCGTAATCCAAAGGAACAACACCCGTGGACCTGACTGCGCTGCGCAATGCCAACCCTGAACACTGGGCGAAGGCTGCGGCCATTCGCACCCTGACCCTTGATGCTGTCGCCGCCGCCAATTCCGGCCATTCCGGAATGCCGATGGGCATGGCCGACGTCGCGACCGTGTTGTTTGAAAAACACCTGAAATTCGACGCCTCGGCCCCAAACTGGCCTGACCGCGACCGGTTCATCCTGTCGGCTGGCCATGGCTCGATGCTGATTTATTCCCTGCTCTACCTGACGGGCAACAGCGCAGTTACTCTGGACGAGATCAAGAACTTCCGCCAACTGGGCGCGAAAACCGCCGGCCACCCGGAAAACTTCCTGATTGACGGTGTCGAAACCACCACTGGTCCTCTTGGGCAAGGAATTGCCAATGCCGTCGGTTTTGCGATGGCCGAAGAAATCCAGCGGGCCCATTACGGCAAAAAGGTTGTCGACCACTACACCTATGTAATCGCCGGTGACGGCTGCCTGATGGAAGGTGTCAGCCAGGAGGCCATCACCCTGGCCGGTCGGCACGAGCTCAGCAAGCTGATCGTGTTCTGGGACAACAACAACATCACCATCGACGGCACCGTGGACATCGCCGACCGCACTGATCAGGTGCGCCGGTTCGCCGCTTCGGGCTGGCATGTGATCGAGATTGACGGCCATGACCCCAAGGCCATCGATGCGGCGATTGTGCAAGCAAAGGCGTCGAAGAAACCGACCATGATCGCCTGCGAAAGCCATATCGCGCTGGGTCATGCCGCGCAGGATACCTCGAAAGGTCACGGCGCTCTTACCGATGCCGAACAGCTGAAAGCCGCGAAAGAAGCCTATGGCTGGCCTTATGGCCCGTTCGAAATCCCCGCCGAGGTGAAATCGGCCTGGGAAGCGATCGGCGCGCGTGGCGCAATGGAACGGAAGGCATGGGAAGAGCGGTTTGCCCAACTGTCCGAGCGCAAGCAGGCCGAGTTCAACCGCGCTTATGCTTTCGAGGCGCCGAAAAAGCTGGCCGGCGCAATCCGTACCTTCAAAAAGCAGGTCTCCGAGGATCAACCCAAGCTGGCCACCCGCGCCTCGTCGGAAAAGGTGCTGAACGTCGTGAACCCGATCATGACCGAGACGGTCGGCGGTTCGGCGGACCTGACCGGGTCGAACAACACCAAATCAGCCGATATGGGCGTGTTCCTGCCGGAAAACCGCAAGGGCCGCTATATCCACTATGGCATCCGTGAACACGGCATGGCCGCGGCGATGAATGGCATGGCGCTGCATGGTGGCATCCGTCCCTATGGCGGCACCTTCATGGCCTTCACCGACTATGCGCGTCCGTCGATGCGCCTGGCCGCGCTGATGAAGATACCCAGCGTTTTCGTGATGACCCATGACTCGATCGGACTGGGCGAGGACGGCCCGACGCACCAGCCGGTAGAACACCTGGCGATCTCGCGCGCAACGCCGAACACCTATGTGTTCCGCCCCGCCGACACCGTCGAGACCGCCGAGGCCTGGGAACTGGCGCTGACCTTCAAGGACAGCCCCTCGGTTCTGTCGCTGACCCGCCAGGGCGTTCCGACCTTGCGCACTCAGCACAAGGCCAAGAACCTGACCGCCCAGGGCGCCTATGTTCTGGCCGAGGCCGAGGGCAAGCGTCAGGCGATCCTGATCGCCACCGGGTCCGAGGTGTCGCTGGCCATGGAGGCCAAGGCGATGCTCGAGGCCAAAGGGATCGGCACCCGCGTTGTTTCGATGCCCTGCATGGAGCTGTTCGCCGAGCAGGACGAAGCCTATCGCAAGAAGGTCCTGCCCGCCGGCCCCGTCCGCGTCGGTATCGAGGCCGCCGTCCGTGCCGGCGGCTGGGACCGCTGGCTGCTGGGCGAGCGTGGCCGCGAGGCCAAGGCCGGTTTCATCGGCATGTCGAGCTTTGGCGCGTCCGCTCCCGCAGGCGAACTGTACAAGCATTTCGGCATCACCGCCGAGGCGACGGTTACCAAGGTCAAGGAATTGCTGGGCTGATCCAGCCGATCTGAGCAATCAAAGGGCGGCCATCGTGCCGCCCTTTTCTTTTGGACCTCAATGGTCGGCTGTCTGCTCTGCCTTTTTGGGCCACAGCGGTGCGATGACCTTGGTCGCCAACGGGATCAGAACGAACCCCCAGGCCAGCCCGAACACGCCGTCCATCGCAGCCTTGCTGATCCACTCCACCGCGCCGACCCATTGATCGGACACGGCATGACCGGCCGCATAGGCCCAATCGTGGATGTGGTGCCCCAGCCAGCCAAAGCCCAGCACCTCGAGCCCATGGATCATGATCGAGCCGCCGACCCACAGCATCGCCGCCGTACCCACGACTGACAGGGTCTTCATGACCTTTGGCATCGCCTTGACCAGCCCGCGACCCAGCCCGCGGCCAATCGGCGTTGGCGCGTTCTTTGCCAGATAAAGACCGACATCATCCATTTTGACGATCAACGCGACCGAGCCATAGACGGCAACCGTGACACCGATCCCCACCACGGCCAGCGTTGCGGCCTGCATCCAGACATTCGGGGCCTCGATTGCAGAAAGAGCGATGGTCATGATCTCGGCCGACAGGATGAAATCGGTCTTGATCGCCCCTTTGATCTTCTGCTCCTCCAGATGACCCGGATCACGGACGTTCATGTCCTCTTCGATCACGTGGCTGCCATGCGGGAACAGCACGTGAAAAATCTTCTCGGCGCCCTCGAAACACAGGTATGAGCCGCCGATCATCAGCAAGGGCGTTATCAGCCACGGCGCGAAGTTCGCCAGCAACAGCGCCACAGGCAGCAGCAGAATGACCTTGTTGAACATCGACCCGCGCGCGATGCGCCAGATGATCGGCAACTCGCGCGCTGGAGCAAACCCTTGGACGTATTTCGGCGTAACGGCCGCGTCATCGATGATCACACCGGCGGTCTTGGCCCCCGCCTTGCCGGCAGCCGCCGCAACATCGTCGACCGAGGCCGCCGCCACCTTGGCGATTCCCGCCACATCGTCCAACAGGGCCAGCAAACCGCTCATGCCGCATCCTTTCCGTTCATCTGTCGCACTTTGGACCCTAACCGATCCGACAGCTAGCGCAAGCGTTAGCGCAACCACGCCAAGTTTGCGCTAACACATTGCAAATATGGTATTTTCCATCTTTTTAGATGGACCGATCATCGCTATATCGCCCGGAACACAAGCGGATTTGGAGACGTCACATGACCATCAAGGTCGGCATCAATGGTTTTGGCCGCATCGGCCGCTGTACCCTGTCGCACATCGCCGCGTCAGGCCGCAACGACATCGAAGTGATCAAGGTCAACGCCACCGGACCGCTTGAAACCTCGGCGCATCTGCTGAAATACGACAGCATCCACGGCCGCTTTCCACGCGATGTCTCGATCAGCGGCAACACGATGGACCTGGGTCGCGGGCCTATGCAGATGTTTTCGACCTACGACATGAACGAGCTGGACTGGGAAGGCTGTGACGTCGTTCTGGAATGCACCGGCAAGTTCAACGACGGGCTGAAGGCGAAAACACACCTTGAACGTGGCGCTCAAAAGGTTCTGCTGTCGGCTCCGGGCAAGAACGTGGACAAAACGATCGTGTTCGGCGTCAACCACAACAGCCTGACCGCCAACGACAGGATGGTGTCGAATGGCTCGTGCACCACGAATTGCCTTGCCCCGCTTGCCAAGGTTCTGGACGAAGGCATCGGCATCGAAAACGGCATCATGACCACGATCCACGCCTATACCGGCGACCAGCCCACGCTGGATCGCCGCCACAGCGACCTGTACCGCGCCCGCGCCGCCGCCATGTCGATGATCCCCACCAGCACCGGTGCCGCCAAGGCGCTGGGTGAGGTTCTGCCGAACCTCAAGGGGCGCCTGGACGGTTCGGCCATTCGCGTGCCCACGCCGAACGTGTCCGCCGTCGACCTGACCTTCCGCGCCGCGCGCGAAGTGACCGTCGACGAAGTCAACGCCATCGTCGCCGAGGCCGCCAAGGGGCCGATGCAGCGCGTTCTGGGCTATGAACCCGCCCCCCTGGTGTCGACCGATTTCAACCACACCGAAGAAAGCTCGATCTTCGCGCCCGACCAGACCCGCGTCGTGGACGGACGTATGGTTCGTGTGCTGGCGTGGTATGACAACGAATGGGGCTTCTCGGTACGCATGGCCGATGTGGCCGTCGCCATGGGACGGCTTAACTGATCTCATCAAGACCGCTTGAACCGCGTCGCCCGCTCAGGTTATCTGAGCGGGCTTTTTTGTTCGGAGCAGCAATGACAAACCAAATCGCGATCTGGCTGGGAGTCCTCATCCTTGGTGGTCTGATGCTGGATTTCGCGCTGTTTGGAACCGAGCATCTCCTGTTCCTCGGCAAGAAGTTTTACGAGTTTCTCGACTGGGTCGCGTTCTGGCGCTGACAGAGGTTTTGCTTGACATTTTCGCCTGACTGCCTTTGTTAGCGCTAACTGATTTCAATCGCGGCTTAGCGGCCATTCAGACGGAGCGCGACATGACACTCAAACTTGCTATCAACGGATTTGGACGGATCGGACGCGGCGTCCTGCGCGGCCTGATGGAAAGCGGTCGTACGGATGTGCAGATCGTCGCGATCAACGACCTCGCCAAGCCGGAAATGAATGCGCATCTGTTCGAGTTCGACAGCGTGCATGGCCGCTACGCCAAGCCGGTCACCCTGACCGAGGCCGGACTGGACGTAGGCGCGGGCCCGATCCGGCTGACCAGCGAGCGCGACCCCGAGGCGCTGGATTGGTCGGACGTGGATGTGGTTCTGGAATGCACCGGCGTGTTCCGCACGCGCGAAGCTGCATCTCGCCATTTCAAGAACGGCGCGAAAAAGGTTCTGATCTCGGCGCCGGCGCGCGGGGATGGCGAGGTTAAAACCGTGGTGTTCGGCGTGAACGACCACGAGCTGACCGCCGCCGACACCGTGGTTTCCAACGCATCCTGCACCACCAACTGCCTGTCGCCGGTCGCTGCCGCGCTGGATGCTGGCCTGGGTATCGTGCACGGCAACATGACCACGGTGCACGCCTATACCGCCAGCCAGCCGGTGCATGACGCCGCCGGCAAGGACCCGTACCTGTCGCGCGCGGCTGCCCTGTCAATGATCCCGACCACCACTGGCGCCGCCTCGGCTGTGGGGCTGGTTCTGCCGCAACTGCAGGGCAAGCTGACCGGTCAAGCGATCCGGGTTCCCACCCCCAACGTCTCGGTCGTCGATCTCGTGGTCGAGGTATCGCGCCCCACCACCGAAGACGAGGTCAACGCCCTGTTCACCGAGGCAGCGGCCAAGATCCCGACCGTTCTGGCCGCGGAAACCCGCCCGTTGATCTCGATCGATTTCAACCACGATTCCCACAGCTCGACCGTGTCGCTGGCCGAAACCAAAGTGACCGACGGCACGCTGGTTCGCGTTCTGGCCTGGTACGACAATGAGTGGGGTTTCTCGAACCGGATGCTGGACACCGCTGCCGCGATGGGCGCCCTAGCCTAACCGCTCTTTCAGCGCGATATTGACCTGGGGCGTGACGAATTTCGACACGTCCCCACCCAGCCGGGCGATTTCCTTGACCAGCTTCGAGGCGATCGCCTGGTGTCGAGCTTCGGCCATCAGGAACACGGTCTCGATAGAATCGTCGAGCGCCCGGTTCATCCCAACCATCTGAAATTCATATTCGAAATCGGCAACAGCACGCAGGCCGCGTACGATGATCTGCGCCCCTACGTCCCGGGCGCAGTCTATCAGCAGGTTTTCGAACGGATGCGCAACAATTTCAGTGCCGGTCTGTTCGGTCAGGTAGGCGCATTCCGCCTCAATCATGGCCACCCGCTCTTCGAGCGAGAACAACGGACCCTTGTCGCGGTTGATCGCGACGCCAATCACCAGCTTGTCGACCAGCATGGCTGCCCGGCGGATGATATCGATATGACCCATGGTGATGGGGTCAAAGGTTCCCGGATATAATCCAACCCGCATCGCGCCCTCCTGAGCAAGAAAATTTCTGCGCAAGCAAACACAAGTTTTCCGCAGCTGCAAGAGGCCGCAATGTCGTCAGATGGGGCTAGTGCCCCATGATCATGCCCTGCAGGGCATCTTTTTCCATGGCCAGTTCGGACAATTGCGCTTTTACGACGTCGCCCAGAGTGACGATCCCAATCAGTTTGCCATCTTCGACAATCGGCATGTGGCGGAACCGACCTTCGGTCATGCGAGCAAGAACGTCCTGCACCTTGTCCTGTTGGGTGGCGGTCACCAGTTTCTTGGTCATGTAGGCGCTTACCGGCTGTGTCAGGCACCCGCTGCCACTGGCGGCCAATTCCCGCACGATATCGCGTTCCGAGAGGATGCCGGCTGCGGTTTCGCCCTCGTCCTCCGATACGATCACAGTACCAATGCGCTTATCGGCCAGAATCTTTGCCGCGTCGGACACGGTCATCGAAGGCGCCACCGTCACAACCCCGTCCGTCGACTTGGACTTCAGAATGGCCTGTACAAGCATGGGCAATACCTCCGAAATAATTTTCCCGTTTTCCAAAGCGTTGCCCGATTAGATCAGCCTGTCAAGCTTGGGCTTCGGCTTCCAGCCGCGCAACTTCGTCGCGAATTCCCCGGCTGAGCGCATCTGCAAATCGGTTCAACCGTTCGTTGCGTTGATCACCCTGATGGCGAACCAGGTGAAAGCTGCGCGTCAGACTGACTTGATCCGTCAGAATTTTTTTCAGCTGAGGATGGAATGGCAACGTGAAGTCATGCGCGATACACACCCCGGTACCCAGCGAGGCTTGCCGCAGTTGCACCGAGACCGAGTTCGATGCAAGTGGGACACGATCAATACCCAGATCGTTGAGGTAATCGAGCTCGCGGTCGAAGATCATGTCCGGGATATAACCGATCATGCGGTGACCCTTCAGGTCACCGACCGAGCGAATGGGACCATGCCGCGAAAGATAGTCGGCGCTTGCCACCAGATGCAGCTTGTAGTCGCTGATCCTTTGCACCAGCAGCTTGCCGGCCGTCGGGGCGCTGACGGTTATGGCCATATCCGCCTCGCGGCGCGACAGGTTGATGATCCGCGGCAAGGCCAGGATCTGTATGTCCAGGTCCGGATTCGAGTCGCTGATTTTGGCGCAGACTTGCGGCAGCAGATAGTTGGCGCTTCCGTCCGGAGCACCAATCCGGATTTGACCGCTCAGCGACTTGGTCGCGCCTTCCATCGCGCCAGCCGCTGCGCGCATCGCCTCTTCAGCGCCTTGAGCGTGCTCGAACAGTCGCTCTCCGGCCGAGGTCAGTACGTAGCCCTGCGGTGACTTCGTGAAAAGCGGCGCTTTCAGTGCCGACTCCAACCGGGAAACCCGCCGCCCAACTGTCGCCGGGTCGATCTTGAGCAACCGCCCGGCCGAAGACAGGCTTTCCTCGCGCGCGACCGCCAGGAATACGCGCATGTCATCCCAGTTCGGATCCATCCCCACCCCTGCATTTTTGCAAAACTCTTTTGGGATATTGCCTCTGTTCATGAGATTTATGCAAGCCTATGCTGCGCGCAAATTCAGCGGAGGAGTTTGCGATGCAAGACCTGACCCATTTCATCAACGGTGAATACACGCCCGGCACATCCGGTCGATTTGACAACGTCTTCAACCCCGCCACGGGCGAGGTTCAGTACAAATGCCCGATGGCCAGCGCCGCCGAGACGACAGCTGCAATCGAACACGCCGCTGCAGCCCAGCCCGCATGGGGCGCGACCAACCCGCAAAAGCGCGCCCGCGTAATGATGCAGATGGTCCACCTGATGCATCGCGACATGGACAAGCTGGCCGAAGCGCTGAGCCGCGAGCACGGCAAGACTCTGCCCGATGCCAAGGGTGATCTGCAGCGCGGGCTCGAGGTGATCGAATACTGCATCGGCGCTCCGCAGATGCTGAAGGGTGAGTTCACCGACAGCGCGGGCCCCGGCATTGACATGTATTCCATGCGCCAGCCGCTGGGCGTTGTCGCCGCCATCATGCCGTTCAACTTCCCGGCCATGATGCCCCTGTGGCATGTCGGCCCTGCACTGGCCTGCGGCAACGCGGTAGTGCTGAAGCCCTCGGAGCGTGACCCTTCGGTACCGCTGATGCTGGCCGAACTGTTCGTCGAGGCCGGTCTGCCCAAAGGTGTGTTCCAAGTCGTCAACGGCGACAAGGAAGCCGTGGATACACTGCTGGACAGCGAGATCATTCAGGGTGTGTCCTTCGTCGGCTCGACCCCCATCGCGCAGTACATCTATTCGCGCGCCACGGCGAACGGCAAACGCGCCCAGTGTTTTGGCGGGGCCAAGAACCACATGATCGTGATGCCCGACGCCGACCTGGATCAGGCCGCCGACGCCCTGGTGGGCGCCGGTTTCGGCGCTGCCGGCGAACGCTGCATGGCCGTTTCGGTGGCGGTTCCGGTGGGCGAGGAAACCGCTGACGCGCTGATCGAGAAGTTGGTGCCGCGCATCGAAAAGCTGAAAGTCGGCCCCTATACCGCGGGCGACGACGTCGATATGGGGCCGGTCGTGACCGCCGCCGCCAAAGAACGCATCCTGGGCCTGATCAATTCGGGCGTGGAACAGGGCGCGAAACTGGTCGTCGACAACCGCGACTTCAAGCTGCAGGGCTATGAAGACGGTTTCTTTGTCGGCCCCCACCTGTTCGACCATGTCACCCCTGACATGGACATCTACAAGCAGGAGATCTTCGGCCCCGTTCTGTCCACCGTCCGCGCCGGATCCTACGAAGAGGCGCTGAAGCTGGCGATGGACCATGAATACGGCAACGGCACCGCGATCTTCACCCGCGACGGCGACACCGCCCGTGATTTCGCCAGCCGGGTCAATATCGGCATGGTTGGCATCAACGTCCCGATCCCGGTGCCGCTGGCCTACCACACCTTCGGCGGCTGGAAGAAATCCATGTTCGGAGACCTGAACCAGCACGGCCCAGACAGCTTCAAGTTCTACACCCGCACCAAGACCGTGACGTCGCGCTGGCCGTCGGGCATCAAAGAAGGTGGCGAGTTCAACTTCAAAGCGATGGATTAACAGACTGAATTTAAGAACAAAGGTCGCCCTAAATTGGGGCGGCCTTTTTGTCCGCAGGCAAACCCAATCCGCCAACCGCCGCCTTGTACCGCTTCTGCTTGGCAAAAAACTGCGCAAGTCTGGACGCGTTCACGAGAATTTCAGCACCGACCTCTGGCTTCACCTCTCTGCTCGGCATAAATTGGCCGGAAATTCGAGCAGTCAGTCGCCAGGAGGCCATCGTGACAACCAGAATTTCCCGCCGCTCGGCCCTTTTGGGTGTAGCATACGTATTGGCGTCGCCGACCTTTTTGCGGGCGCAGAGCCAGGACGCCTTCCCTCAGAGCGAAGAGGCGATCAGTACTCAGCTTCCCGTTCGCCGCAACGTATCGTCCTTTTCCAAGCAGGACTGGCAGGATCACTTCGATGAACTGGGCGTGGGCTGCTTGCTGGCAGATGTAACCAGCCGGGCGGTGCATTATTGGGGTCCTGACGGTACCTACAAACTGTACCCCAGCTCGGTTCCCATGAGCGAAGAGCTGACCAAACGTGGCTACACCGAAGTCGTGCGCAAAGCGGAAAATCCCAGCTGGACGCCGACCGCATCGATGCGCGAGCGCGATCCCAGCCTGCCGGTCCGCATGGAAGGTGGAGATCCGGGCAACCCACTTGGCACCCGCGCCATGTACCTGTCCTGGCCGGCTTACCTGGTGCATGGCACACATGACACCCGCAAGATCGGACGCCAAAGTTCATCCGGGTGCATCGGGTTGTACAACCAGCATGTCGAGGAACTGTATCCTCTGGTCCAGATCGGAACAAAAGTCAGACTGCTTTGAAACGACAAAGCCCCGGCCGATCGACCGGGGCTTTGATTTTGTGGCGAGTGGCTTGATTACTCGGGGATCAGAACCGTGTCGACGACGTGGATGACACCGTTGCTTGCCTCGATGTCGGCCTGAACAACATTCGCTCCGTCGACCTTGACACCATTCTTGGCATTGACGCTCAGACGTTCGCCCTGAACTGTCAGGACCTTCGCGCGCTTACCAGCAATGTCACCCGACATCACTTTTGCCGGCACAACGTGATAGGTCAGGATGGCGACCAATTGATCTTTGTTTTCAGGCATCAGCAGCGTCTCGACAGTGCCCTCGGGCAGAGCGGCGAACGCTTCATCGGTGGGCGCGAACACCGTGTAGGGGCCTTTGCCCTTCAGCGTGTCCACCAGACCGGCGGCCTGAACAGCGGCAACCAGCGTGTTGAACGACCCGGCCGAAACTGCGGTGTCCACGATGTCTGCGGCTTGGGCTTTCATCGGCAGTGCGAGTGCGACGGCGGCTGCGGCACCCATGAATGTACGACGGAACATGTTTAGTCTCCTCTCCAGCGTGATATGGAAAGGGGTACGCGCGCTTTCAAAAAGCGGATCACGAAAAAATTCAGCTTTACCGCTTCTGAACCCAGATACTCTGCGCTCGGCCTTCTGTCAGAAAGGGCAAGGCTTCGACGGCATCGGGACGCGCCTGCTGAAGGTAGTAACCAGGCCAAAGCATTGAAAAAGAACCAGATTGCAGCAACGCGTGCAGCATGTACTGCTCGCCCCAACCCGGGCAGTCATAGAAAAACCGTTTGGGGTATTCATAGGGCAAAAAAACATCGTGGACATGGATCACGACGCCTGGTTTCAGGTTCGGAATGATGCGGCAGAAAAGATGCGCTACGTCATTGCTCATGCGCACGACATGGCTCGAGTCGATGAAAAGAACGTCACCGGCCTCGAGCTGATCGAACACGGATGCGTCGACCTCTTCCAGTCGTTTCTGTTCGAATTGATCAACCACATGCGCGATGTCTGCGCGCGGATACGGGTCAACCGCCGTGATCCGGGTTTCCAAGCCACCATCAAGAACGGCCTGCCGGGTTACTCGGGTGGAGTTTCCACATCCGACCTCGACGACGCGTTTCGGCTTGAACCGTCGGATCATCAAGTACAGAGCATCGGCGTCCGGACTGTCGTAGTACCCGTTTCCGATCCGGTAGCCGGTCTGGTTCCGCTCAGGATCCTTCAAAACAGCCAGTGCTTCGGCATGGACCGTATATTCGGCGACCAGTTCGGCAATATCGAACCCTTCCATCCCGGGTGACAGGGCATAGGCCGGTCGGGTCAGGCCGCCGGCCCGCTCGAATGCTTCAAGCCGTGCCCGCTCATCCCGCTCGGGGGCCTTGTCGATCAACCGTGTGCCGAACCTGTCCAAGAATGCATTTAGCTTCGGGAATTTCCTGGGTTTCACGACACTCGGCTCCGATTATCTGTCTGGCTTCTGCGGTGCTTACCGTCGGCACCCGGGTCAGCGCAAGGTCGATGGCGCCAAAGCCTTGGCAAAAGAGCGGATTCCGTATTCACTGAATCTGAAGAGGGAACGGGAGGCCCGCACATGCAGCAGGATTTCACGATCGGCATCGAAGAGGAATACCTGCTTGTCGATCGCGACAGCTTGCAGCTGGCTCAGGCGCCCGAGGCATTGATGAAGTCCTGCCAGGCGGACTTTGAGGGCCAGGTCAGCCCGGAATTCCTGCAATGCCAGATCGAGGTTGGAACCCGCCCGCATACCACGGTCAAATCCGCACGAGAGGACCTCAGGCGGCTGCGGTCCGGTGTCGCCAAGCGCGCCGCCGAGCACAACATGGCACCGATCGCCGTGTCCTGCCACCCGTTTGCAGATTGGAAAGACCAGCATCATACGCGCAAGGAACGCTATGACAACCTGCAACATGCCCTCGGCGGCGTGGCCCGCCGGATGCTGATCTGCGGCATGCACGTGCATGTGGGCGTCGAGGATGAGGCGCTGCGAGCCGACCTGATGCCACAGCTCAGCTATTTCCTGCCGCATCTGCTGGCGCTTTCAACCTCCTCACCATTCTGGAACGGACAGGATACCGGGCTGTCGTCCTATCGCCTCACGGTGTTCGACAACCTGCCCCGCACCGGCCTGCCCCCCATTTTTGGCAGTTGGTCCGAATACGAGCGCACCACCGGTGTCCTGGTCGAATTGGGTGTAATAGAGGATACCTCGAAAATCTGGTGGGACCTCCGACCGTCGCACAGCTATCCGACTCTCGAGACGCGGATCATGGATGTGCAGCCTCGCATGGAACACGCGCTGTCGCTGGCGGCCATGGTACAGGCATTGACCCGAATGCTCTGCCGTCTGAAAGACCGCAACCTGCGCTGGCGGCAATATGATCGGTTCCTGATCGGCGAAAACCGTTGGCGAGCGCAGCGCTACGGTGTGGGTGAAGGGCTTATCGACTTCGGAGACCGCTCGATCAAGCCGATGCCCGACCTGATGGGCGAGTTGATGGGCATGTTGGCCGAAGATGCCGAAGCATTGGGCACCATGGCCGAGTTGGCCCGTTTGCGTCAGATCGCCGAGAGCGGCACCTCAGCCACGCGACAGCGTCGCGTTCACGCCGAAGCGCTGGCCAATGGCGACGATCCGGGCCAGGCGGTGGTCCGGCACCTGATTGACGAATTCCACGCTGATCTCTGACTCTCACACCGCATTGAGGATCTGTCTGATCCGGTCGGCCACGGGCTCGTACAGGCTGCGGGCTTTCCAATACCCATTGTGCGAAAACGGATTCCATCCGGTGAAGATATTCCCGACCCGGATTGCCTGGTCGGTGATCTCCCCCGTTCCGACAAGCTGCCCATAGCTGGGCGCGATCGGTCCAAGGGGGAAGCCAAGAACGTCGTGCTTGTCATAATAGTTCTGCCACCAGTTATGGAATTGCAGGGTCAATGGCAATTCCTGGTTGGGGCGTTGGATCGGCGTGATGTCCTGTTCGGGATAGGCGAACAGAAAGATCGGGATGTTGCAGCCAAACGTGACCAGCCCGGCCACTGTCTGCATGTCTTCCACCGGAACACCGTGCTGCGGCAATCCACCGTGGCGCAGATGGCGCTGAAGGTCATAGATGTAGTTCGACATGATATGCCCACCCAGGGAATGGGCGACGATCAGGATGGGGGCACGCTCGCCGATCTGAAACCGGACGATGCGTATCACCTGCGCAACTCGTTCATGGATTGCGGCATAGGTTTTGTCGCTGCCGTCGGGGGTCGGGCGATAGGATGCCGCGTCAGACAGGTTGCATACAACGAAACGGCGCGTGCGGTCATAGCCAGTATAGGGGCTTATGCTGTTCAGATAGTCCATCTGCCGCCCCTGCAGGATTTGCGCCCAGATCACCTCGTGCCAGGCAACTTTGCTCATGTCCTGCCCCAACTGCCGCCCCACCCGGTCGTGCAAGTCGCTCGAAAACGTCGGCACCGAGGACGGCTGGTTCGGCCCGACCGACTGGCTGCCCATTCCGTGTATCGCAACCACGGCCATCTTGTAATTCGACATCCACAACTCCGATCAATCAATAAAACGAATGGCTCAGCATAACCGCCTTTTGGCAATCACCCAAATCCGGCGCACGTGCATCACGGGGTTTGCTCAGCGTGAAAAATTTCTGTAAGGATTGCGCAATAAATAAACAGTCGTTCAATTCACGTCGCCACAAGGGGGAGACCGGCCATGGATTTCGCGCTGACCGAGGAACAGACGGCCATTTTCGATATGGCCTACGCGTTCGGGCAAGAACAGATCGCACCTTTCGCCCGCCAGTGGGAGGCCGAGGGCACCATACCCAAGGATCTGTGGCCCAAAGTCGGCGAACTGGGCTTTGGCGGGCTCTATGTGTCCGAGGAAAGCGGCGGTTCGGGCCTGACCCGTCTGGACGCCACGCTGGTGTTCGAGGCGCTGTCGATGGCCTGCCCCTCGGTCGCGGCCTTTCTGTCGATCCACAACATGTGCGCCAAGATGCTGGACAGCTTTGCAAGCGATGAATTGAAATCGCGCATCATGCCCGACGTTCTCAGCCTGAACACGGTGCTCAGCTATTGTCTGACCGAACCGGGCTCGGGCTCGGACGCGGCCGCGCTCAAGACGCGGGCCGAGCGCACCAACGAGGGCTATACGCTGAACGGCACCAAGGCCTTCATCTCGGGCGGCGGCTATTCCGATGCCTATGTCTGCATGGTGCGCACAGGCGGCGACGGGCCCAAGGGGATCTCGACCGTCTATGTCGAGGATGGCACACCGGGCCTCAGCTTCGGCGCACTGGAACAGAAGATGGGCTGGAAAAGCCAGCCCACCGCGCAGGTCCAGTTCGACGACTGCAAGATTCCGGCCGAAAACCTTGTCGGGACCGAGGGCGACGGGTTCAAATACGCGATGATGGGCTTGGACGGTGGGCGCCTGAACATCGCCTCATGCTCGCTGGGCGCGGCGCAGGCGGGGCTGGATATGACGCTGCAATACATGTCCGAACGCAAGGCCTTCGGCCAGACAATCGATCAGTTCCAGGCCCTGCAATTCCGGCTGGCCGACATGGAGATCGAACTGCAGGCCGCCCGCACTTTCCTGCGTCAGGCCGCATGGAAGCTGGATCAGGGCGCGCCCGACGCCACCAAATTCTGCGCGATGGCCAAGAAATTCGTGACCGAGACCGGATCGAAAGTGGTCGATCAGTGCCTGCAGTTGCATGGCGGCTACGGCTATCTGGCCGACTACGGCATCGAAAAGCTTGTGCGCGATCTGCGGGTGCATCAAATTCTGGAAGGCACGAACGAGATCATGCGCGTGATCGTCGCCCGCCAACTGCTCGCCCATCGCTGAGGTTTCCATGTCCGATATCGACATCCGCACCACGGGCCGCGCCGGCCGGATCACCCTGACCCGGCCCAAGGCCCTGAATGCGCTGAGCTATGAGATGTGCATGGCCATCGACACCGCCCTGCGCAATTGGCGCGAGGATGACGAGGTCGATCTGGTCATCCTTGATGCCGAGGGCGAAAAGGCCTTTTGCGCGGGCGGAGACATCGCCGAGTTGTACACAACGGGCACCAAGGGCGACTATGCCTATGGGCAGAAGTTCTGGCGGGATGAATACCGCCTGAACGCGATGATCTTCGAGTATCCCAAGCCGGTGGTCAGCTTCCTGCAGGGCTTTACGATGGGCGGCGGCGTAGGCATCGGCTGCCATGGGACACACCGGATCGTCGGCGAAAGCTCGAAGATCGCGATGCCCGAATGCTCGATCGGGCTGGTGCCGGATGTGGGTGGGTCGCTGCTGCTGGCGCTGGCGCCGGGGCGGCTGGGCGAATATCTGGGCGTCACCGGCGCGCGCATGGGTCCGGGCGACGCGATCTATGCCGGGTTCGCAGACCACTTCATCCCGCAGAAGCAATGGCCCGACATGATCGAGATGCTCGAGGCCTCGGGCCAGGCCGACCTGCTGGCCGAACACGCCGCCCCTGCCCCGGACCGCACCTTGCCGCAGGACGACATCGACCGTTTCTTCGGTGGTGAAACCCTGGGCGACGTACTGACCGACCTGCGCAATGGCGACACCGAATTCACGCGCGGCGCGCTCGAGGCGATGGGCCGCAATTCGCCGCTGTCCATGGCCTGCGCGATTGAGATGCTGCACCGCCTGCGCGGCCCCGCCCTGACCATGCGCAAGGCGCTGGAGCTGGAATACCGCTTTACCTTCCGGTCGATGGAGCATGGCGACTTTCTCGAAGGCATCCGGGCGCAGATCATCGACAAGGACCGCAACCCGAAATGGCAGTTTGCGGACATGAACGTACCGGCCGCGGCGGTATCACGGATGCTGATGCCGCTGGGCGCGGACACGCTGACATTCGAGGAGGAGTGAAACATGAAGATCGGATTCATTGGCCTGGGCAACATGGGCGCGCCGATGGCGGCCAATCTGGCCAAGGCCGGTCACGACGTGACCGGATTCGACACCGCGGGCGTGTCGGTCGAGGGCGTGACCAAGGCTGAAACGGCCATTGATGCTGTCCGCGGGGCCGAGGCGGTCATCACCATGCTGCCCAATGGCGACATCCTGCGCGCGGTGGCCGATCAGATCATTCCGCACATGGAGAAAGGCGCGGTGTTCATCGACTGCTCGACCGTCGATGTGGACAGCGCCCGCGCCGTGGCGAACCAGGCCGAACAGGCCGGGCTTCTGGCCGTGGACGCGCCCGTTTCGGGCGGAATCGGTGGCGCGGCCGCAGGCACGCTGACCTTCATGGCCGGTGGCTCGGACGCGGCCTTTGCCAAGGCGGCCCCGCTGTTCGACATCATGGGCCAGAAGGCGGTGCATTGCGGCGCGGCGGGCGCCGGTCAGGCCGCCAAGATCTGCAACAACATGATCTTGGGCGTCACCATGATCGCCACTTGCGAGGCCTTTGCCTTGGCCGACAAGCTCGGTCTGGATCGGCAGAAGATGTTCGACGTGGTCAGCACCTCGTCGGGCTACAGCTGGACAATGAACGCCTATTGCCCCGCTCCCGGTGTCGGGCCGCAAAGCCCCGCCGACAACGGCTACAAGCCCGGTTTCGCTGCCGAACTGATGCTCAAGGACCTGCGGCTCAGCCAGCAGGCCGCCGAAAGCGCCGATGCGGACACGCCGATGGGCCAGATCGCCACAGCCCTGTACGAACAGTTCGTCGAATCCGAAGACGGCAAGGGCATGGATTTCTCGGCCATGCTGCCTCGGTTCGAAAAGCGCGGCCGCAGCTGAGCTTGGGCGGCATTTCGCCGCCCGAGGCTTGCACTTCGGGCGGGCATTCCAAAATACTGGGAAACGCGGCATGACGGCGCGACGAACCGAGAGGAAACGCCCATGAAGACACTTTTGCATATTGCACTGCTTGCCGGCCTGTCACTGACCCCGGTCGCGACGCTGGCTGACAACGGCAAAGGCAAGGGAAAGAACAAGGACACGCTCTCGGTCGAGCGCGTGGCCCCGCAGAAAGGCGCAAAATCCGTTGCCAACTGCCCGCCCGGGTTGGCCAAGAAGGCCGTGCCCTGCGTCCCGCCCGGCCAGGTCAAGAACTGGTACAAGGTCGGCGACCGGATTGATCGCGACTATGTCTGGATCGACGATCCGTACCGCTATGGTCTGAAACGCGGCGGCAACTACGTTCGCGCGGGCGACTACGTTTACAGCATTGACCCCGATACGCGCAAAGTGCTGAACCTGATCGGCGCGGTGGCCGATATTCTGTACTGACGCGCAGGCAGCCTACTCGGCCGCCACGCGTTCGGGGTTCAGCATCGGCTTGAGGTATCGCCCGGTGTGGCTGCGCTCACATTCGGCGACCTCTTCCGGGGTGCCCACGGCCACGATCTCGCCGCCGCCATCGCCACCCTCGGGGCCGATGTCGATGATCCAGTCGGCGGTTTTCACCACGTCCAGATTGTGCTCGATCACGACGACAGTATTGCCCTGATCGACCAGTTCATGCAGCACTTCCAACAGCTTGCGCACGTCTTCAAAATGCAGGCCGGTTGTGGGTTCGTCCAGAATGTACAAGGTCCGGCCCGTCGAACGTTTTGCCAGCTCTTTCGACAGCTTGACCCGCTGCGCCTCGCCGCCCGACAGAGTCGTAGCCTGCTGGCCGACCTTGATGTAGCCTAGCCCGACCCGAGCCAGCGCATCCATCTTGTCGCGGATCGAAGGTACGGCCTTGAAGAACTCCTGCGCGTCCTCAACCGTCATGTCCAGAACGTCGGCGATGGACTTTCCCTTGAACTTGATCTCGAGCGTCTCGCGGTTGTAGCGCGCACCCTTGCAGGTCTCGCAAGTAACATAGACGTCGGGCAAGAAATGCATCTCAATCTTGATGACCCCGTCGCCCTGGCAGGCCTCGCAGCGCCCGCCCTTGACGTTGAAGCTGAACCGCCCGGGCTTGTAGCCCCGCGCCTTCGCTTCGGGCAGCCCTGCGAACCAGTCGCGGATCGGGGTGAAGGCGCCGGTATAGGTGGCCGGGTTCGACCGTGGCGTGCGCCCGATGGGCCGCTGGTCGATGTCGATCACCTTGTCCAGATGTTCGAGCCCTTTGATCGTTTCGCAGGGCGCAGGCGTCTGACGCGCGCCGTTCAGACGCATCGAGGCGGTCTTGAACAGCGTCTCGATCGTCAAGGTCGACTTGCCGCCGCCGGACACTCCGGTCACGCAGACGAACTTGCCCAGCGGAAACTCGGCCGTCACGTCTTTGAGGTTGTTGCCCGAAGCCTTTGCAACCGTTACCTTTTTCTTGTTCCCCTTGCGCCGCTCTGCGGGCACCGGAATTTCCCGCGCCCCCGACAGATACTGCCCCGTGATCGAGGCCGCATCGGCCGCGATCTGCTCGGGTGTGCCGTGACTGACCACCTGCCCGCCATGCACGCCGGCACCGGGGCCGATGTCGAACACATAGTCGGCCTCGCGGATGGCTTCCTCGTCGTGTTCGACGACGATCACGGTATTGCCCTGATCGCGCAGGTTCTTCAACGTACCCAAAAGGCGGTCATTGTCGCGCTGATGCAGCCCGATCGAGGGTTCGTCCAGCACGTAAAGCACCCCGGTCAGGCCCGAGCCGATCTGGCTGGCCAGCCGGATGCGCTGGCTTTCGCCACCTGACAGGGTGCCACTTGAACGAGATAGCGTAAGGTACTCCAAACCTACGTTATTCAGAAATCCCAGCCGCTCGCGGATCTCTTTGAGAATCGCGCGGGCGATCTCGTTCTTCTGGGCGCTCAGGTGGTTCGGCGCGTCCTCTACCCAGGCCAGAGCCTCTTTGATCGACATCTCGACCACCTGGCCAACATGCAGCCCTGCGATCTTGACGGCCAACGCCTCGGGTCGCAGTCGATAACCCTCGCAGGTGTGGCAGGGACGGTTGTTCTGATACCGCTCGAATTCCTCGCGGATCCACGCGCTGTCGGTTTCGCGATAGCGGCGCTCCATGTTCGGGATCACGCCTTCAAAGCTGCGGGTCACCTGATAGACCCGTCCGCCTTCGTCATAGCGGAACTGGATTTCATCATCGCCCGAGCCATGCAGAAACACCTGCTGCACATGCGCCGGAAGGTCCTTCCACGGCGTGTTCTTGTCGAACTCATAGTGGCGCGCGATCGCCTCGATCGTCTGCAGGAAATAGGGCGACTTACCCTTGCGCCACGGGGCCAGCGCACCGTCATACAGTTTCAGCGTTTGATCGGGCACCACAAGCCGTTCGTCGAAAAACAGCTCGACCCCCAGCCCGTCGCAATCCGGGCAAGCCCCAAAAGGCGCGTTGAACGAAAACAGGCGCGGTTCGATCTCGGGGATGGTGAACCCACTGACCGGACAGGCAAAGTTCTCGGAGAACGTGATGCGCTCGGGCTCGCCCTCGCGCGGGGCGGTCTCCAGTATCGCGATGCCATCGGCCAGGTCCAGCGCGGTGCGCAGGCTGTCGGCCAGGCGGGTCTCCATCCCCTCGCGCACGACGATCCTGTCAACGACCACGTCGATGTCATGGCGGAACTTCTTGTCCAGCGTCGGCGGCTCGTCCAGTTCGTAGAACTGGCCATCGACCTTGACGCGCTGGAACCCCTGCTTGCGCAGTTCCAGAAACTCTTTCTTGTATTCACCCTTGCGGTCACGAACGATGGGCGCCAGCAGATAGCCTCGGGTGCCCTCCTCCATCGCAATGATCCGGTCGACCATGTCCTGCACCTGCTGGGCTTCGATCGGCAAACCGGTGGCAGGGCTGTAGGGCGTGCCTGCGCGCGCGAACAGCAGGCGCAGATAATCATAGATCTCGGTCACCGTTCCCACGGTCGACCGCGGGTTCTTCGACGTGGTCTTCTGCTCGATCGAGATCGCTGGGGACAGGCCGCTGATGTGATCCACATCGGGCTTTTCCATCATGTCCAGAAACTGGCGCGCATAGGCTGACAGGCTTTCGACATAGCGGCGCTGGCCCTCGGCATAGATCGTGTCGAACGCCAAGGACGACTTGCCCGATCCGGACAGGCCCGTGACGACAACCAGCTGATCGCGCGGAATGTCCACGTCGATGTTTTTCAGGTTGTGCTCGCGCGCGCCGCGCACCTCGATATTCTTCAGCTCAGCCATCCAGGCCCCCAACACACAAGTGTCCTAGAGATAGGCGAGCGACGCTGAGTCTCCAACCGAAAAGTTAGAACAAAGTGTGAACGAGCAGATTTTCTCCGCTTGGGTCACCCGTCTTCGGGCTTTCGCGCCATGGCCCAGGCACAGATCGGAAAATCCGGGTCGTTTTCCAGACTGTCGGTTTCAGGGTCATAGACGGGCGGCCAGACCGGTTCGAGGTTGCGCAAAGCCGCCTGACGGTTGCCCCATTGTGCGGCCTGAATACTTTCCGGATCAAAGCCACATTCGGTCAGCAGGTTGCGCAATCCCCGCGCTGACCAGCGCGAACAGTCGTGCGGTGCGGCATGGAATGGGATGAAGAACGGCACGGCCAACCAAAACCACCCTCCCGGCCGCAGCATTTCGAGCACGTTCAGAGTGGCTTCATAGGGCCGGTCAAGATGTTCCCAGACCTGGTTGGCCAAGATCAGATCGAATTGTCGAACCTCAGCACGCTCATCCATCAGCGGGCCTTTGCAGATATCGTGCTGACGATGCCAGATCTGGGTATGGCTGCGAAACCCGAACTGCGTTCCCCATTTTCCCGAAATTTCGGCGCAATCCAGCGCCTCGGGCCCCAGACTCCCTATCCATTTCTTGCTTTGACGAACCATGACGACGCGGTTCAAGCTGACCATCGAAAACCCCGACTGCGTGCTACCTGCCGTGACCTATTGTCCAGAAAAGCAAAACTGTGTCCACAGGGAACGCAACGACTTTTGAGGAGAAGTGGCGCGGTTGACGGGGCTCGAACCCGCGACCCCCGGCGTGACAGGCCGGTACTCTAACCAACTGAGCTACAACCGCGCATTAGGGTCTATGTCTATCCGTTTGCCTGGATCAAAGGCTGGCAGCGATGGCGCGGTTGACGGGGCTCGAACCCGCGACCCCCGGCGTGACAGGCCGGTACTCTAACCAACTGAGCTACAACCGCCCGCTGCCCGTTCATTGCTGAACGTTGGGGTGTATTATGGCTACGCCCGGGCATCGTCAAGCGGCGTTTTCAAGTTTTTTGCACGAACCGGAAAATTTGTTCCCGAGCGCGTTTGGCATGCTCCTTTGGGATAGCGCCGGCGCGGAGACACCCTAACCCTTGGTTGCCATCGCCGAGCCGCAACAAAACGGCGAACTTGCCAACGAATAGTCAGACGGCAGATTCTACTGCTAACAATTGCCCTGCAAAATCCCCCTCGACACAAATCGCTTGGCTTTCATAGCCGTCCACGTTGCAGTCGTTTCCTAGTTCCGGGACGAATTCAGCGATCAGTGTCTGGTTCATACCAAGGCTTCATTTGTTTCGGTTTCAATCTGGCGCAGCTGGCTCGCTGCATTAACCGCATTTGGGCTGCGCCACTTGTTAGACGCTCAAAACTATCGGACAGGGAAAAAGCCCAGTCACAGGACCCAAACGGTCTTGTCCGGATATGGAAAAAAACCGCATGCCTCCCCTCTTGCAGCCGGATAGAAAGCACTGTAATACGCCGCCCTACGGGTGATTAGCTCAGTGGTAGAGCGCTTCGTTCACATCGAAGATGTCAGGAGTTCAAATCTCTTATCACCCACCATTCCCTCACTTTTTCAATGCTTGAAACGGATGAGACTCGGCGTCTATCCTTGAGTTCGGGCCGGTGCAGCACCGGCATGGCAATCAGGGACATGCATGGCCGAACTAAAGCGCGACATCGGCCTGGTGGGTCTGACATTCATATCTGTCGGAGGAATCATTGGCTCAGGATGGCTGTTCGGGCCGCTTCTGGCCGTTCAGCACGCAGGCCCCGCGGCCGTTTTGTCCTGGGTCATCGGGGCCGTCGCAATGTTCATTCTGGCCATCACATTCGCCGAAATCTCTGCCATGTTGCCGATCCCCGGAGGGATCGCTCGGGTTCCGCAGTTTTCACACGGCAATATCGTCGCCATGACGATGGGTTGGACTGCCTGGATCGGGTACAACACGACCGCTCCGATCGAGGTCGAGGCGATGCTGTCCTACCTCGCACCCTATGCACGCTGGCTGCATGCGCCATCTGGTGACCTGACCGCGCCCGGACAGGCTGTGGCCTTGGCATTCATGGTGTTCTTCGTCCTGATCAACATGCTTGGCGTAAAGTTCTTTGCGCGGGTCAACACAATGATAACAAGCGCAAAAGTGGTCATTCCAATCCTGTTGTCCGTGGTGCTGATCCTTTCACGTTTCAATGCCGAGAACTTTACGCAGCCCGAGGGGTTCGCACCGTATGGGCTCAAGGGAATAATGGCCGCCGTTTCGACCGGTGGTGTAATCTTCTCGTTCATCGGGTTCAGGCATGTGGTCGACATGGCAGGCGAGGTGCGAAACCCGAAATTCGACATTCCGGCGGCGCTTGTATTGTCGATCATCATGTGTGCGGCGATCTATCTGGGCCTGCAGATCGCTTTCATCGGCTCGCTCGACCCTCAGATGCTGGCGCAGGGCTGGGCCAAGCTGAGTTTTGCCGGAGAAGGCCCTTTGGACGGGGTCATAATGTCCGTCGGGATATTGTGGTTCATCAGCATCCTCAACGTCGGCTCGGTGATCGGGCCGTTCGGAAACGCCCTCGTGGCCACCGGTTCGAACGCTCGGATCGCGATGGCCCTGTCGCAGAACGGGTTTCTGCCCGCGCGCATCCGACACCTGTCGGCATTTGGCGTGCCCATCTGGGCGCTGGTGCTCAACTTCCTGATTGGCACTCTTTTCCTTTTGACCATTCCCTTTGAGACGGTGATCGCCCTGAACGGGGCAGCGATCGTCCTGTCCTTCGCCGTCGGCCCCATCGCCGTTGTATGCCTGCGCAGCCTATTGCCAGACAGGCCCCGCTCGATCCGCGTTCCAGCGGTTGGTTTTGTCGGAATGCTGGCCTTTGCGATTGCAACTCTGATCGTCTACTGGAGCGGCTGGGATACGGTCTGGCGCCTGGGCATCACCCTTCTGATCGGACTGCTCCTGCTTTTGGCGCGGTTTCGGGGACGCCTGGAACAGATGGATCTCAAACAGGCCTTGTGGCTCGCGCCCTATCTGGCTGGACTGGGGTTGATCTCGTTTCTTGGTCAATTCGGAGACGGCGCGCTGCACCTGATCGCGTTCGGGTGGGACATCTTGTTGTGCACCCTGCTGTCATCGACCATTTTTTGGATCGCAGTCCGGTCCGCCCTGCCCCCTGAGAAATTCCAGCGCTACATAGACGAGGAAGAAGTTCTGGACCCATCAAAACCTGTAATCGGGCTTTGAATCAGAAAGAGCGGGGATTTTTCCCCGCCCTTCTCGTTGTTTTCAGATCAGTGCGCCGTGGCTGAAGGTCCACTGTTATCCGAAGCCTTGGCCGCTGCGGCCGCGGCTTCTTCGGCGGCCTCGTCCCATTCGATCGGCTCAGGTTTGCGCACCAGTGCGCGCTCCAGAACTTCGGACACGTGCTTGACCGGGATGATCTCCAGCCCTTCCTTCACATTGTCGGGGATGTCGGCCAGATCCTTCTCGTTCTCTTCCGGAATAAGCACCGTCTTGATGCCACCCCGCAGAGCTGCGAGCAGTTTCTCCTTCAACCCGCCGATCGGCATGGCGTTGCCACGCAGCGAAACTTCGCCCGTCATGGCGATGTCCTTGCGGACCGGGATACCGGTCAGAACCGACACGATCGAAGTCACCATCGCCAGGCCGGCGCTGGGGCCATCCTTGGGAGTCGCCCCGTCAGGTACGTGCACATGGATGTCGATCTTGTCGAACTGCGGCGGTTTGACCCCGATCTGAGGCGAAATCGACCGCACATAGGACGACGCCGCGTCGATGGATTCTTTCATCACATCGCCCAGCTTGCCCGTGGTCTTCATCCGACCCTTGCCCGGCAGCTTCAACGCCTCGATATGCAGCAGGTCGCCACCGACCGAGGTCCATGCCAGACCGGTCACAACGCCGACCTGATCATCCTGTTCAGCCAAACCGTAACGGAACTTGGGCACACCCAGGAATTCGTGCAGGTTCTCAGCCGTCACGACAACCCGGTCGGTCTCATTCTTGATGATCCGGGTCAACGATTTGCGCGCCACCTTGGCAATCTCGCGCTCAAGATTCCGCACACCGGCCTCGCGGGTATAGGTGCGGATGATCGCGGTCAGCGCCTCATCGGTCAGCTCGAACTCTTTGGCTTTCAGCCCGTGGTTCTTCACCTGCTTCGAGATCAGGTGCTGCTTTGCGATTTCGCGCTTTTCGTCCTCGGTGTAGCCGGCCAGCGGAATGATCTCCATCCGGTCCAGAAGCGGCCCAGGCATGTTGTAGCTGTTGGACGTGGTCAGGAACATCACGTTCGACAGGTCGTATTCGACCTCAAGATAGTGGTCCATGAACGTGCTGTTCTGTTCCGGGTCCAGCACCTCGAGCATGGCCGAAGCCGGATCACCACGGAAATCCTGCCCCATCTTGTCGATTTCATCGAGCAAGATCAGCGGGTTCGTGGTTTTCGCCTTTTTCAGCGCCTGGATGATCTTGCCGGGCATCGAGCCGATATAGGTCCGGCGGTGACCGCGGATCTCGGATTCATCGCGCACCCCACCCAACGAGATGCGGATGAACTCGCGCCCCGTGGCCTTGGCGACCGACTTCCCAAGCGAGGTCTTGCCCACGCCTGGAGGGCCGACAAGGCACATGATCGGGCCTTTCAACTTCTTCGAGCGCTGCTGAACCGCCAGATACTCGACGATCCGCTCCTTGACCTTTTCGAGGCCATAGTGATCGGCATCGAGGATCTGCTGCGCCCGGCCAAGGTCTTTCTTGACCCGAGACTTGGTGCCCCAAGGCAGCGACAGGATCCAATCCAGATAGTTGCGCACCACGGTCGCTTCGGCCGACATCGGCGACATGTTCTTGAGCTTTTTCAGCTCGCCTTCCGCCTTTTCGCGGGCTTCTTTCGAAAGCTTGGTCTCGGCGATCTTGGCTTCCAGTTCGGCGATCTCGTTCGCGCCGTCCTCGCCGTCGCCCAGCTCCTTCTGAATGGCCTTCATCTGCTCATTCAGATAGTATTCGCGCTGGGTCTTCTCCATCTGCGATTTGACGCGGGTCTTGATCTTCTTCTCGACCTGAAGAACCGACATCTCGCCCTGCATCAGGCCATAGACCTTTTCCAGACGCTCGCTGATGCTGAGCGTTTCCAGCAGGTCCTGCTTCTGTTCGACCTCGATGCCAAGGTGACCCGAAACCAAATCGGCCAGTTTCGCCGGATCGGTTGTCTCACTGACGGCGGTCAGGGCTTCTTCCGGAATGTTCTTGCGAACTTTGGCGTACCGCTCGAACTCATCGGCGACGGTACGCAAAAGCGCCTGCGTCGTCGTTACGTCGCCGGGAATTTCGGTCAGGTATTCGGCGCGGGCCTCAAAGAATTCTTCATTCTCAATGTACTCCGAAATCTTGACGCGTGCCTGCCCTTCGACCAGCACTTTTACCGTGCCATCGGGCAATTTGAGCAACTGCAGGACATTTGCCAGAACGCCGCTGCGGTAGATACCGTCCTGGGTCGGGTCGTCGACGGAAGGATCAACTTGACTGGACAGCAGAATTTGCTTGTCATCCTGCATCACCTCTTCCAGCGCGCGCACCGACTTTTCACGCCCTACGAACAGCGGGACGATCATGTGCGGAAACACGACAATGTCGCGCAGCGGCAGAACGGGGTATGAGGAATTAAGAGGCTCTTGCATGCTCTATCCTTATCATTGGCAAGATGGCACTGACCCCTGTTTCAGGCAGCCGTCGGCCATCTCCTTTCTCGGACGATAAAGGTGGGGCGCGGACCGCCCCATTTCAACCTCGTCGCCTAACCTGTGCCAATCAGAATGGCCCGAGGTTTCCCCGACTGCAAGGCATCGCGACAACATATCCACTGATTTTGGCTCGGGTCGCCCAACACGCCCGTTAGAGCGGCTCGATATCACCCTGCGCCCGCTGCGCATGGAACTCGGCCTGCCAGGCCTCGAATGCACCGGCGGCGATGGCGTCCCGCATGCCCTGCATGATCTCCTGGAAATAATGAAGATTGTGCCAGGTCAGCAGCATGCCCGAAATCATTTCGTTGGCCCGGAATACATGGTGCAGGTAGGCGCGCGAGTAATTCGAGCAGGCTGGGCACGGGCACTGTTCGTCCAGCGGACGCGGATCGTCGGCGTGGCGGGCGTTCTTGATGTTCACGACCCCGCGGCGGGTGAACACCTGCCCCGTCCGTCCCGAGCGCGACGGCAGCACGCAATCCATCATGTCGATCCCGCGCGCCACGGCGCCCACGATGTCGTCGGGCTTGCCCACGCCCATCAGATAGCGCGGCTTATCGGTCGGTAGGAAATCAGGCGCATAGTCCAGACAGTCGAACATGGCCTCCTGCCCCTCGCCCACCGCGAGGCCACCAACGGCATATCCCTCGAACCCGATGGCCTTCAGCGCCTCGGCGCTTTCCTCGCGTAGGTCGCGCTCCAACCCGCCCTGCATGATCCCGAACAGCGCATGGCCGGGCCGGTCGCCGAACGCCTCGCGCGACCGTTCGGCCCATCGCATCGACAGGCGCATCGACTCGGCGATCCGGTCGCGGTCGGCAGGCAATGCGGGGCATTCGTCGAAACACATCACGATGTCCGACCCCAACAGGCGCTGGATCTCCATCGACCGCTCGGGTGTCAGCTCGTGTTTGGAACCGTCGATATGCGATTTGAAGGTCACGCCCTTCTCGGTCAGCTTGCGCAGACCCGCCAGGGACATCACCTGAAACCCGCCCGAGTCGGTCAGGATCGGGCGCTCCCAGTTCATGAATTTGTGCAGCCCGCCCAAACGGTCGATCCGTTCGGCCGTGGGCCGCAGCATCAGGTGATAGGTGTTGCCCAACAGGATGTCGGCGCCGGTGGCCCGCACGCTTTCGGGCATCATCGCCTTGACCGTCGCGGCGGTGCCCACGGGCATGAAGGCCGGCGTGCGCACCTCGCCCCGCGGCGTGTGGATCACGCCGGTGCGGGCTTTGCCGTCGGTGGCCTTCAATTCGAATGAGAAACGCTGGGTCATGTCATCGCCTCGGGTCGCTGAACCGGGCAGGCTTTGCCCGATCTGCCCGGCCATTGCAACCCGTCAAGGCAAGCTGGCAACCCTTTGGGTGAACAGGTCCACCACCTGCTGACCAACGACGTCACAGCACACCTGCAACGGTGGGCGAGACGGGTCCGGCCGGGTTGCCCCAACCTCGGGTCCCTCGGTTACCACCTTCAACCCTGTTTCTTGAATTTCGAACATCGCACGGTGCGAACAGGCGATGACGGCCGTCGAGTCATGAAGACCGCAGCCGTCCAACCCGGCAACGTCGCGGTAGAAACTCAGATAGAACTGAGAGATATCGTTCAGAAATCCACCGATTTGAGGCGCACGTCGCGCCAGTTCCTCGAAATCAACCGCGCGATAGAGCGTTTTCAAGGTCACATCCAGACCCACCAGAACCGTCGGAGCGGGCTGGGCAAACACCTCGTCTGCAGCTTTCGCATCGTGATAGATATTCGCCTCGGCGTGTTCGGTGATGTTGCCAGGACAGAAGACTGCTCCGCCCATGATGACCAATTGGCCGATGTTCTGAGCGAAATCCGGATCCAGACGCATCGCATCGGCAAGGTTGGTCAGCGGCCCAACCGCACACACCGTCAGGTCCTTCTTGTGACGCCGGGCCATCTCAACCAGGAACTCGGCTGCGCTCAGGTCGTGGTTCGCGCCGATCTCGGGCACATCGACCAAATCGCCAAAACCTTCATCCCCATGCACGTGCTTTGAGGGCGTGTGTGCGTCAGCTTCCCATGGAAACGCTGCGCCCTGCGCCACAGGTATGTCCAACCCCAGCTTGTGAGCCAGAAACCGCGCGTTCCGGCTGGACTGCTGGACATGCGTATTGCCAAAGACCGTAGTCAGGCCGATCAGGTCAATTTCCGGAGCGGCGGCGGCGTAGGCGATCGCCATGGCATCGTCGATGCCGGGGTCAGTGTCGATAATCAGTTTCATTTCGCCCCGATAGCGCAATCAACGGCGGATGCAAAGCAGCCACGACCCGAAATCTCCGTGCTTTGCCCCAATTACCTTGCATGGATATCCTGTTCGGTTCATTTCATAGCTGAGTTGAAATTCAGCCCTTCAATCCCCAAATGTATACCATCGTACACAAAAAATGAGGACAGAAATGACCGAAGACCAGATCATCGGACTGCTATCATCGAACATCATCTACCTGCTTGGGGCGGCCTTGGTTGTCGTCATCATCCTCAAGGGTATCAAGATCGTTCCACAATCCGAGAAATACGTGGTCGAACGGTTCGGACGCCTCCACTCTGTGCTGGGCCCCGGGATCAACTTTATCGTTCCTTTTCTTGACGTTGCGCGCCACAAGATATCCATCTTGGAACGTCAGCTGCCCAATGCGACGCAGGATGCAATCACCAAGGACAACGTGTTGGTGCAGATCGATACTTCGGTCTTCTACCGTATCCTCGAGCCTGAAAAGACCGTCTACCGCATTCGGGACGTCGACGGCGCCATCGCAACGACCGTCGCTGGTATCGTGCGGGCTGAAATCGGCAAAATGGACCTGGACGAAGTTCAGTCAAATCGCGCGCAACTGATTGAACGCATTCAAGAAAGCGTCGAAACCGCAGTTGACGACTGGGGGATCGAGGTAACCCGCGCCGAAATTCTGGACGTAAACCTGGATCAGGCGACCCGCGACGCCATGCTTCAGCAGTTGAATGCCGAACGCGCACGTCGCGCTCAGGTAACCGAAGCCGAGGGCCAGAAACGCGCGGTCGAACTCCAGGCCGACGCAGAGCTGTATGCTGCGGAACAAGCCGCCAAGGCGCGTCGCGTTCAGGCGGACGCGGAAGCCTATGCAACCGGCGTCGTCGCAAAGGCCATCCAGGACAATGGGATCGAAGCCGCCCAGTATCAGGTTGCGCTGAAACAAGTTGAGGCATTGAATGCGATGGGCAAAAGCGGAGGCAGCCAGACGATTGTTGTGCCCGCAAATGCGCTCGAAGCGTTTGGCGACGCCTTCAAAATGCTCAAGGGAGGCAAATGATGGCAGATCCGTTCTGGCTGACGTGGTGGGTATGGCTGGCAGCCGCACTGGCGCTGGGCATTCTGGAAGTGGCTTTGCCAGGTTTCATCTTCCTTGGCTTCGCTATCGGGGCGGCTATCACCGGCATCCTTCTGGTCATCCCCGGCTTGGCACCGAACCTGCCTGTCCTGCTTTTGATCTTCGCCACCTTGTCGTTGATCGCATGGCTCGTTCTGCGGCGCATGTTCGCGCTGCCACATGGGCAAGTCAGGACGTTTGACCACGACATCAACGACTGACCGGTGCGGCGCCCTGTAGCGGGGCGCCCTCCCCCCTCTGGACGCTGCCTTCAGCTTTCCCTATATAATTGCTCAGGTAACAACCCGAGGCATTCATGACCCACCCCAGCGAACAGCTTGAAGGCACGCCCCTGATTGCGCCTTCGACCGTTGAGCACCCTCTGTACGAATCCGTGGTCGAGGCCTGCAGGACTGTCTATGACCCTGAAATTCCGGTCAATATCTATGACCTTGGACTGATCTACACGATCGACATCAGCAGCGACAACGCCGTCAAGATCATCATGACCCTGACCGCTCCGGGTTGCCCGGTGGCCGGTGACATGCCCGGCTGGATCGTCGAGGCCATCGAGCCCGTTGCCGGGGTCAAGGAGGTGGATGTCGAACTGACCTGGGAACCACCCTGGGGCATGGAGATGATGTCCGACGAAGCCCGGCTGGAACTTGGCTTCATGTAAGGGCCTGCCGCGCTGAGCGCGTGGGAATTGTCACAAACCTGAAACCCAGTTGTCACGGATCGGTCGTCGAACCGTTACGTTGCTGCGCAACAAGTACAACGCGGGCTTCGCAGTCGGACCCGTCACAGGAACTCGGCAACTCAAATATCGCCCCAGGAGTCAATGGCGACCACGTTTGAGCGTCTACCGCCCCCCTGCCGAGGCTCTGCAATACTGGGCCGTTCTTGCCCGAGAGCGGCCCTATTTTACTCTCTGAGGTACACTCAGTTCACGTTGCACTGTGCTTTGATCTCGGCGGCGCGGTCGTCCAGTTTCTTGACATAGTCACCCGACAGCATCTGCAACCGCTTCTGTTCCGTTCCAGAGATCAATCCAAGCAACGCCCCGGCCGGCGTGATCGCGACCACACTTTCCGCCTGCTGATCCTCGGCATGTTTCTTTTCCGCCGCAATTGCGCGCAGGTCACCTTCGGCGGTCGAGCAATTCACCGGGTGCCGCTTGTGATCGCCCGCTGCATGAACGGCACTACCGGCCACCAGAAGAGCCAGAAACGCAACCTGCCGGCAAAAGCCAATCTTATTTGAAATCCGCAACATCATCGAAACCCACCTTGTTCTGCTGTCAATTCGATCTCATCGGCAAACCCTGCCCTCTGCCCGTACGGTACGGTCAAAACCGGCGATGAGCAAACTTGTGGCTCTGCGCTCTCTTGAGCCCGGGCCCTCGGGGCCTTAGATTAGGTATAACGCGCGAAAATGGAGACGACGATGTTCGGCATTCCCGGCAAACAGGCCGTGACGATGACGCCCAAAGCTGCAGAGCAGATCCTCCGCCTGATGACGTCGGGCGGCCATGCCGGTCTGCGGATTGGCGTCAAGAAAGGTGGCTGCGCCGGTATGGAATATACCATGGAGTATGTCGATCAGCCGGATCCGCATGACGAAGTGGTCGAACAGGATGGGGCGCGGGTCATGATCGCTCCGATGGCTCAGATGTTTCTGTTCGGAACCGAGATCGACTACGAGGTTTCGCTGCTGGAATCCGGGTTCAAGTTCAAGAATCCCAATGTCGTCGATGCCTGTGGCTGCGGCGAGTCGATCAAGTTCGACGAAAACCTGGCCGAACAGCGCTGAGTCACCTAAAGCCTGCAACGTTTGTGGGCAGGTGAACTGCCGCCGGGGCCGTCTGGTTGAGTCCACCCAGATCGATCCGTCGCGCGACTCGCCAGCGCGCGGCCACCCAAGCGCAATTGTCAGACCTTGATCCGGGTGCTAACTGGATAGAAACGCACGAAAGATCACGGAGACCCCGCTATGCGACGCAGACTGGCAGCCGGAAACTGGAAAATGAACGGAACCGGGGCTGCTCTTTCCGAGTTGGACACGCTGACTGCGACGCACCCTTCTCCGACAGTCGATATTCTGATCTGCCCTCCGGCAACTTTGATCCACCGGGCCGCACAAGCCGTGCAAGGCTCGGGCGTCGCCATCGGCGGACAGGATTGCCACGCCGAAGTTTCGGGCGCCCATACGGGTGATCTGAGCGCCGAGATGCTGAAAGACGCCGGCGCGACCAGCATAATCGTCGGGCATTCGGAACGGCGAGAAGACCACGGCGAGAAAGACGACGATATCCGCGCCAAGGCCCGGGCAGCCATGAACGCGGGCCTGACCGCAATCATCTGCGTCGGCGAAAGCCTTGAACAGCGCGAAGCGGCCAATACGCTCGATATCATTGGCGGACAGTTGTCCGGATCGATCCCGGATCTTGCTACCGGAGAGAACCTCGTCGTGGCTTATGAACCGATCTGGGCCATCGGCACCGGCAAGGTTCCCACCTTGGAAGAAATCGGAGAAGTCCACGATTTCATTCGCGCCAGACTTGAACGGCGATTTGGCGAAGGTGTCGGCCGGTCGGTTCGTTTGCTCTATGGCGGTTCGGTCAAGCCGGACAACGCGGCGGAGATTTTCGGAGTGTCAAACGTGGACGGCGCGCTGGTCGGCGGTGCAAGCCTGAAGGCACGCGATTTCTCGGGCATCATTTCAGCGCTGGAACAGGCCTGACCGGTCCACGCACACTCAGTCCGCGATGTCCTCGGCCCAAAGCTCAGGCTGGTCGGTCACGAACCTGCGCATCAGGGCGATGCAGTCGGGGTCTTCGGCCAAAACAACCTCGACCCCGCGATCGCGCAGGAAATCTTCGTTGCCGCCGAAGTTTTCCGTGTCACCGATGACCACGCGTGGGATGCCGAACTGAACGATCGTTCCGGCGCACATCATGCACGGAGACAGGGTGGTATACAGAACGGTATCTCGGTACGTCTTCTGCCGCCCGGCCTTGCGCAGCGCATCCATCTCGCCATGGGCGATCGGATCCCCCTTCTGAACCCGTTGGTTTCGGCCCTGCGAGATGATCATGCCGTTCCGAGCCAGTACAGATCCGATCGGGCAACCGCCCTCATCGAAACCGGCTTTGGCTTCTTGGTAGGCAACGCGCATCAGGCGCTTGTCATCATCGGTCAGCATGTTTCGGCACTCGTTGGTTGCGGTGATCAGGGTGGTTCCAGCCTGCCCACCGCGGGTGCCTGCGTCAACAACGGGCCGGTCACGCAAGTTTCATTGCGACCATGCCGGACACGATCAGCGTCGCCGCGATGACACGCAGCGGGGTCAGTGCCTCGCCCAGAAACATCACACCAACCAGGAACGCACCGACCGCGCCGATACCCGTCCACAGCACGTAGGCGGTTCCCAGTGGCAAGGAGCGCATGGCAAGGGCCAGCAAACCGAACGAACCGAGCATCGCGCCCCCCATGACAACGGTTGGCCAAAGCCGCGTGAATCCAGCAGACTGCTTCATGGCAACTGCCCAGACGATTTCCAGCAAACCGGCAAAAAGAAGAAAGATCCAGGACATCAGGGACACCTCTATGAACTTCGGGTCGTCCCGAATGATCACCCATGGTGGGGAGGTCGTCCTCGGTCACTATGTGGTAAGAACCGGTGGTGAGTTCAAGCCCGGCCATTCAGCGAGGCGGCCCTTCAGATGCCGGCCGGCCGCGCAAAAGTGATCCGAACCGGCTGCCCGGTTCGGATCGATTGCAATGGTCTAGTTCGTAATGATCTCGGGGCCCATGAAGGTATTTGGCAACACCGTCGACAGCCACGGGATGTACGTGATCATGATCAGGAAGACGAACAGAACGGCCAGGAACGGCAGTGCTGCGCGCACGACGGCCATCATCGGCATTCCCGCGACGCCCGACGTAACGAACAGGTTCAGACCGACCGGAGGCGTGATCATCCCGATTTCCATGTTCACCACCATGATGATGCCCAGATGGATCGGGTCGATGCCCAGTTCGATGGCAATCGGAAACACCAGCGGCGCCACGATGACCAGCAGGCCCGAGGGCTCCATGAACTGACCGCCGATCAGAAGGATTACGTTGACCACGATCAGGAAAGTGATCGGCCCCAGACCCGCCGACAGCATTGCGCCGGCAATGTGTTGCGGCACCTGCTCATCGGTCAGAACATGCTTGAGGATCAGCGCGTTGGCGATGACGAAAAGCAGGGTGACCGTCAGCTTGCCGGCCTCAAACAGCGTATGTTTGGTGTCGGGGTGGAAAAAGGCCGTGATCAGCGCCAGCGGCTTTTTCACAAGCGAGAGGTTTTGCTCACCATCCTGGGTGCTGAGTGGCCCCATGTCCTTGTAGACGAAGCTGGCAATGAAGAAGGCGTAAACAGCCGCGACCGCCGCTGCTTCGGTCGGTGTGAAGATACCGCCATAGATGCCGCCAAGGATGATGACGATCAGGAACAGACCCCAACCGGCCTCGCGTGCCGACGCAAATATCTCGCCCCAGCCTTTCCAATCACCTTTCGGCAGGTTCTTGACCTTGGCCATCACATAGATTGTGACCATCAGCATGAACCCGGCCATGAGTCCCGGAATGACACCGGCAAGGAACATCCTGCCGACCGAGACTTCGACCGCGGCCGCGTAGACAACCATAACGATCGACGGCGGGATCAGGATACCCAGCGTACCGGCGTTACAGATGACGCCAGCTGCGAATTCCTTGGAATAGCCGACCTGACGCATACCGGCGATCACGATCGAACCGATCGCAACAACGGTGGCCGGGGACGATCCTGACAGCGCGGCGAACAGCATACATGCGAACACGCCCGCGATTGCCAGACCGCCAGGCAGGTGACCAACGCAGGCGATCGAGAACCGAATGATCCGGCGTGCCACCCCTCCGGTCGTCATGAAGGACGATGCAAGGATGAAGAACGGGATGGCCAGCAGGGTAAAGTGGCCCTCGAACGCCTCGAACAGGGTCCCGGCAACCGAAGCCAGTGAGCTGTCCGAGTAGATCAGAAGAAACAGGGTCGAGCTCAGCCCTAGGGCGACCGCGATCGGAACGCCGATCAGCAGCAGGCCCACGACCATGGCAAAAAGTAGTACTACATCCATCAGTCGTGTTCTCCCTGAAGGGCCCGGACTTCTTCGATCTCGTCCTCAACCTCGTGGCTTGCGACAATACGGTCGGCCTCACCGCGCAGGATCTGCAACCCGGCCTGGGCAAAGCGGATCACCAGCAGCAGCATCGACAGCGGCAGGACGAAATACGGCACGACCTTGGGCAGCTTCTCGTAGTACTCGCCATAGTTGATGAGGTCTTCGAGGAACCGTAGCGGCGCGACCATGGGGATGTCGTCCACCTCGTAGAAGCTCTGACTACGAGCGTCGAAATCAAAGCCCGTGGGGAACCAGCGTCCAGAGGTCGGAGGCAGGTCGGCAAAAACCGCCCAGTAGTCGTAGGACCCCTTCAGCAGCAGCAGCGAGAATACGAGGCAGCACCCCACCGCGATCAGTGCCAATACCCTGCGCGGTGCCGGAGGCAGCATATTCAGGATGGCATCCACACCCAGATGCGCGTGTTTCTTGACGGCGTAGGACGCCCCCAGCAATACCAGCCATCCGAAAGTGAATACGGTCAGCTCTAGCGCCCAAAGGATGTTGGAGTTGAAGACGAAACGCGCGATCACGTTGGCAAAGGTCACGGCCGTCATCAGGCCAAGAAGCAACGCGATCAGGGTTTCTTCGATTCGGTCGACCAGCCCACCGGGGCCGGTTTTCGCACCAGACATCTTTCTGTCCCCATTTTTGTTGATTTATCGAGGTGGCGGGCGCGATTGGGCCCACCTGGTATGTGCTCCGGCGGGCTTGCGACCGTCGGAGCACACCTGCGTGTCGGATCAGAACCCGGCGTTGATCGCCTGAGCGGCGTCGATCTTGTCCTGACCGACGTCACCGGAGAACTTGTCCCAAACCGGCTTCATCGCGTCGACCCAGGCCTGACGCTGCTCGGGTGTCAGCTCGCGGATCGTTCCGCCCGCGTCGATGATGGCCTGCTTGGCCTTTTCGTTGACCGCAAACGCCTCTTTGTTGCGCTCTTCGGTCACCTCGGCCAGGATCGTCAAGAACTGCTCGCGCACTTCCGGATCCAGGCTGTCCAGCCAGTCGACCGAAGTCACGACCAGATAGTCGATGATGCCGTGGTTGGTTTCGGTGATGCCATCCTGAACTTCGAAGAACTTCTTGCCGTAGATGTTCGACCAGGTGTTCTCCTGACCGTCCACAACGCCCTGCTGCAGAGCACCATAGACTTCCGAGAAGGCCATTTTCTGCGGGCTGCCGCCGATGGCTTCCATCTGCGCAACCAGCACGTCCGAAGACTGAACGCGGAATTTCAGTCCGTTGGCGTCCGAAGGATCGATCAGCGGCTTGTTGGCCGACATCTGCTTCATGCCGTTGTGCCAGAACGCCAGACCCTGCAGGCCGCGGCGCTGCATGCTATCCTTCATTGCCTGGCCATCCGCCGAGGCCTGGAACGCATCAACCGCGTCGATGTTCTTGAACATGAACGGCAGGTCGAACAGACGGAACTGCTTGGTGAACTTCTCGAACTTCGACAGCGACGGGGCGGCCAGTTGCACGTCGCCCTGCAGCATCGCCTCGAGAACCTTGTCGTCGTTGTACAAGGTCGAGTTCGGATAGACCTCCATGCACATGACGCCGTTCATCTCGTCATTCACGCGCTGCTCGAGCAGCGATGCGGCGATGCCCTTGGGGTGCTTGTCGGTGTTCGTCACATGCGCGAACTTGACGACGATCTCGCCATCGTCGCAGGCAGCGAAGCCCGCTGTTGCGGTAACGGAAAGCGCAAGCGCGGTGGCGGCTGTTGCCAGGAATTTCATCTGTCTTTTCCTCCCAGACTTCCAAAGAAACTTCCTTTGACATCCATGCGGATGCCGGATGCGCAAGAGTGAAACGAATCGACGGTCACCGTTCAACAATTCGAAAACGACTGGCAGAAGACAGATTTTCTAATTACTTTTCATTGGCTTAAATAGAACATCCGCAATGAGTATTTTGTTATCGCAGACATTTGTGCGGGAAACCGCACACCCAAATGCGCGAGTGTGCGAAAAACCGCACATACATCGAATCATCGGGCGAATCGTTCCGCGTCAGCGCCGATAGTCTTCAGGGCGTATGCCGTAGCGGGCCAATTTGTCGTAGAACGTCTTACGCGGCAGTTTCAGGGACTTGGCCGCATCCGACGCCCTTCCGTTGTGACGACCCAAGGCCGCAATCAGCAACGAGCGCTCAACGCGCGCCATCTGTTCGTTCAGCCCAAGATCGGCCGCGGCGGCAACATCCTCGGGCATCCCCAGAACAAAACGCATCGCAGCTGACATCAGTGAACGCGCGTTGCCGGGCCAGTCCCGTGCCATCAATGACGCCAAGTGTTCGGACGAGACATCAGGTACCGCGATCCCGGCCTGCTCGGCCGCCTGGGCGACGTAGTGGCGAAAGATCACCGGGATGTCCTCGGGGCGTTCGGCCAAAGACGGTACGCGCACCCGCATCACGTCCAACCGATAGAACAAATCTGCGTTGAACCGACCCTCGGCCGCCATCTCGGCCAGATCCGCGGTTGTTCCGGCGATGATGCGGACCCCGGGCCCGTTTTCGATCATCTCCAGGGCCGCATATTGCGTCGCCTCGGGCATGGCCGAGACTTCATCCAGAAACAACGATCCGGCTGCCGCATCCTTGCATATCGCCTGCAGGGCATCCGCTCCCAGACCTGACGCCGGGCGCTTGACGAACGGCCCCTGCGCGCGGGGTGACATCAAATGGATGACTTCGGCGACTTTCGAAATGCCGCTGCCGGGTGGTCCGGTTACCAGAACTTCGGCCTGAGTTGGGGCAACGCTGCGCACCCTGTTTCGCAATGCATCAGCCTGCGGTGATAAACCGAACAACAAGCGGGCCGCAGGATCACCCTTCTCCAGTTCGCGCTTGGCTGCCCGGTGGTCCAATACCTGACTGCGCGCAGCAAATGCGCGGCTCAGAACCGCAAGCAGATCGGCGGCAGCGCAGGGCTTCTCAAGAAAGTCGAACGCGCCCTGCCCCATGGCCTGCACCGCCATCGGTATGTCGCCCTCGCCGGTCAGCAGAACGACCGGCAACTCCGAGTCGACCTCGCGGGCATAGGACAGAAGATGAAACCCATCCCGTCCCGGCATCCGAATATCCGAGACAATCACACCTGGGAAATCGTCCCGGATATGGTCTTTGGCAGCCACAAACGATCCAGCGGGAATTACGGAATAGTCCGCAAGCTCCAGAGTCTGGGCCAGTGCCTCACGCACGGCAGCGTCATCATCGACCAATAGAACCGTTCGGATCATGCCGCGGCTTCCTTTTCAAAAGGTTCCAACTCGACGGTGAATTCTGCTCCGTCGGGCATGTTCGCGCCGCGTATCTCTCCTCCGAAACTCTGGACCAGACCGTATGAGATCGAAAGGCCAAGGCCCATTCCCTCGGATGAGCCAACGGTTTTGGTCGTGTAGAACGGCTCAAAAACGCGATCGGGATCCTGAATGCCCGGGCCGGTATCGCGCACCGCGACCATCAACCGCTCGCCACGGGTCAGCGTGATCGTCAGGCTTCGGGTTTCGCGGCCGGTCATCGCGTCGGCGGCATTGGTAATCAGATTGACGAAGACCTGGACCAGCCGCACCTCTCCGCCCCAGGCAAAGACAGGTGCATTGGGCGGTTGCCAGATCAACTTGACCCCGTCCGAGCGCAACCGGCCGTCGGTCAGTTCGACGGCGGTGTTGAGCACCTGAACCAGATCGACCTTGCCCATAGGCTCGCTCTCATTGCGGGCAAAAGCTCGCAAGTTCTTGATAATGCGCGCCATACGGGCAGCCATGTCCGAGATTCGCCCCAGGTTTTCGCGGGCCTTTTCGGGCTTGCCCTGCAACAGAAAGGCCGTGCCGTTGTCGGCGTATTGCCGGATGGCCATCAGCGGCTGATTCAATTCGTGACTGATGCCCGCCGACATTTTCCCCAGCGCGCTCAGCTTGCCCGCCTGTACCAGATCGTCCTGCGCGCGTTTCAACGCCGCTTCGGCCTCTTGCCGCTCGGCCACCTCGCGGCGCAGCGCCACGTTTGCGGCCGTCAAAGCGCGGGTCCGCTGTGCCACCCGGCTCTCCAGCACCGCATTGGCTTCGGCCAGCGTACGCCGCCGTTCGGTCGCCAGAAACAGCAACGCGCCAAAGGCAAGGCAGATCGCTGCGACCGCGGCGGCCTGCAATCCGGCCAGACGTCGTGCCGGCGTCACATCCATCAAGACTTCGCCGGTCATTCCGATCACCGGCAGATCGCGGGTCAAGTGCAGGGCGCGATCCGGCAAGTACGGGCTCCAGCCGATCGACCATAGTTCGTGCGGGCCCATGCGTGTAGACGAAAACGCGCCCGGCTTGCCATCAGCCGGCTGCAAGCCGATCTGCCCCGGCGGACGTTGCCAAAACAGCAGTTCGGACCGGTTGGAAATGAAGACCGAGCCAGAACGATCCACAAAAAACACCGCCTCGGTACTGCCGCGCCACGTGCTTTCAACGTCTTCGACATCCGCGATGACCATCAGGGCTCCGGTTACCTGACCATCTTCGGAAAACGCAGGCGCCGCATAGGAATAGATCCGGTTTCCAGTGTCGCGCAAAACCCCGTGCGAGCTGCCAAGAGCGCCGTGTAGCGCGCGTTGAAACGCGGGCTGGTCGGCCATGTTGCCATTCACCACGTCCCGCGCAGCGGCCAGAACGCGCCCGGTCTTGTCCGCATAAAGAACATCCACAGCCGAGGTCTTGTCCGCGACCTCCAGCAGAAGCGCCTGCGCCGCCCGTCGCCGGTCGCTGGTGTCCAACGCCCGCAGCGTCGGGTGCTCGGCCATCAGCACCGCAAGTTCCTGATAGACCTGCAACTGAGTGCTCAGACGATCCGACGCCAACTCCAGATCGGCCTCGGCTTTCTCGCTAAGCTGAGAGAGCGCCTGCCGGTACCCATAAGACCAGACGGCCGCCGACAACAGCGCGACCGCGAACAGGAAACCAATCGTGACCCAAACTCTTTGCATGAAACAGGGTCTTGCATTCACAGCGCCGCATGGCAAGTCTGCGCCGCATGAAGACCGTGCACCAATCTCCGACCGAGCCCGAATTTGTTCAAAACACCTACCCTTTCTACCGGGCAGCGCGCGATCACGGTGACTTGGTGTACTGGCAGGACTACGACATGCCCGCGGCGATGTCTCACGCGGCGGTCCAGACCCTCTTGCGCGATCGGCGTTTCGGACGTGAAGTACCGCCAGAGATGGCCACAAAAGGCCCCGATCACCTTGCGCCGTGGCTGACGGTCGAAGCGCATTCGCTACTCGAAGCCGAACCTCCGCGCCATACCCGCCTTCGCGCTCTGGTTCTGCGCGCCTTTACCTCGCGGGCTATCGGAGCGCTCGCACCGGACATCGAAAGGCTGTGTCACAACCTGATCGACGCGTTCCCCGATGCTCCATTCGACATTCTGGATGCCTATTGCACGCAGGTTCCTGTGATCACGATCTGCCGGTTGCTGGGTGTACCCGAAAGCATGGCACCGCAGTTGTTGCAGTGGTCCCACGCCATGGTCGCCATGTATCAGGCCAGTCGCACCCGCGAGACCGAAGATCAGGCAGCACAGGCCGCCGCCGAGTTCTCGGCATTTCTGAACGACTACGTCTCTCACCGCCGATCCGAACCGAAAGATGATCTGATCACCCGTTTGATCACGGCAGAGGAAGACGGCGAGAAACTGTCACGCGACGAGTTGATCGCTACCTGCATCCTATTGTTGAACGCCGGCCATGAGGCAACCGTTCATTCGCTGGGCAACGGCGTCAAAACACTTTTGGAGTCCGGAACCACCCCTGATGCCCTGAGCCCGGACACAATCGACATGACGGTCGAGGAGATCCTGCGCTTCGACCCGCCGCTACATATGTTCACGCGCTATGCCTATGAGGACGTCGAGGTTTTTGGCAATCAGTTTGCCCGCGGCGATCAGGTGGCGTTGATGCTTGGGGCCGCCAACCGTGACCCGGACGTCTGGACCGACCCGGACAACTTTGACCCCACCCGCAGCATTCAGGCCAACACGAGCTTTGGCGGTGGTTTGCATTTCTGCGTCGGCGCCCCGCTGGCCCGGCTGGAAATGCGGATCGCTCTGCCGGTTCTTTTTGACCGTTGTCCGGGTCTGCGACTGGCCGAATCCCCGGAATATGCCAACACGTACCACTTCCACGGGCTGACACGACTAATGGTCCAAACCTGAGCGCCGATCAGGTGTCTGCCAAGGCATTCAGGGGCAGCATGGTGGTCGACTTGATTTCTTCCATCGACAACAGCGCGGTGACGTTGTGCACGCGCACCTCCGAGATCAGCGCCTGGTAAAAAGCATCGTAGGCCCGTGCGTTCCTGACCCGAACTTTCAGAATGTAGTCGATGTCGCCAGCCAGGCGGTGCGCCTCTTGAACTTCGGGACGATCACGCAGGGCCTGCAGGAACTTGCGTTGCCAGTCCGCCTCATGCTCGGAGGTTCGTATCAGAACAAAGAACGTCGCCTCGAAACCCAGCGCCTCTGCGTCCAGCAGAACGGTCTGTTGACCGATGATTCCGGCCCCCTTCATCTTGCGGATCCGATTCCAAACGGGTGTCTTTGAACTGCCCACTTTGGCCGCGATTTCGTCCAGCGATTGACTGGCGTCTCGCTGCAGCTCGGCCAGAATTTTCCGATCCGTGTCGTCTATTCGAACCGACATTCCAATTTTCCTTCCGAATGAAAACCCATGTTCCGCCTGCCGCGCATTTCAGAACGCCTGTCCTTATTTGATCGGCAATATGGCATCTGGGCGGGAATATTTCCTATATTGAGGGCCAAGTCAAACAACAGCCAGGGCTACCCAATGAAGGCCACGCAGACAAAAGGACAAACGGGACAGGTCGACTTCGTCGGCGCAGGACCCGGTGATCCTGAATTGCTGACTCTCAAGGCCCTGTCCGCATTCCAGCGGGCCGAGGTTGTTTTGCATGATCGCCTGATCAGCCCAGAGGTTTTGCAATTGGCCGGCCAGAACGCCCGGCTGGTCGACGTGGGCAAGGCCGGCTTTGGTCCGTCCTGGAAGCAGGATGACATCAACGCATTGCTGGTTGACTACGCGCTCAAAGGACAACGGGTCGTTCGCCTCAAATCCGGTGACGCGACCCTCTTCGGCCGGCTGGACGAAGAGATCGATGCACTGGACGCCGCAGGTATCCCGTGGACGATCGTTCCCGGCATTACGGCTGCTTCGGCGGCGGTGGCCGGAATTGGCCAAAGCCTGACCCGACGCGGCCGAAACTCCTCGGTCCGGTTTTTGACCGGGCACGACATGGAGGGCTTTGCCGATCACGACTGGGCTGCGCTGGCACGTCCGGGGTCGGTTGTAGCCATCTATATGGGCAAGAAATCCGCCCGATTCATTCAAGGACGCCTGATCATGCACGGCGCCGATCGCGCCACGCCGGTCACGTTGGTCGAAAATGCCTCGCGACCTGATCAGCGCGTTGTCGCCACGACGCTGGATCAACTGCCTGCAGACCTCGCCGCTGCCGGCCTCGACGGTCCTGCACTCACATTCTATGGCCTGGCCCCGCGCGACGCGGCCAAAGCCGTCACCGAATTCAACAAGGAGCTTGCCTGATGGCCCGCGCTTTCACCCCCAAAGTCGTTACCGCAAATGACCTGCTGGAAGGCGACGTGATCTATCTGACCGCCGATGACCGTTGGTCGCGCGATCTGCGCGAGGCCGAACTGATCACCGACGAAGCGCACGCTCAGCTGCGTCTTCTGGATGCACAGAAGCAAGTCGACAAGATCGTAGGTGCCTATCTCGCCGATGTCGTTGCAGGCGAAAACGGTCCTGAACCCACCCATTTTCGGGAAGACTTCCGCCGGACTGGTCCGTCCAACTATGCCCACGGCAAACAGGAATCTTCCCCGCAGCCCCGGGTCTGACCTCAGGCCCCTCTCTCCCCGTAAAAAGGCCCCGGATCCGGGGCTGCAACAAAGGACAGCCAAAGATGTATCGCTACTCCGAGTTTGACAAAGCATTCCTGGCCGAGCGCAACGCCCAGTTCCGCGCCCAGGTCGAACGCCGCATCGACGGCTCGCTGACCGAGGACGAGTTCAAGCCCCTGCGCCTGATGAACGGCCTGTATCTGCAATTGCACGCCTACATGCTGCGGGTGGCCATCCCCTATGGCACGCTCAACAGCGCCCAGATGCGCCAACTGGCCCTGCTGGCCGAGAAGTGGGACAAGGGCTACGGCCACTTCACCACGCGCCAGAACATCCAGTACAACTGGCCGAAACTGCGCGACGTGCCTGACATGCTGGACGCGCTGGCCGAGGTCGGCCTGCATGCGATCCAGACCAGCGGCAACACCATCCGCAACGTGACCGCCGACCATTTCGCCGGTGCCGCCGCGGATGAGGTCGCCGATCCGCGCCCCTATGCCGAACTGCTGCGTCAGTGGTCCACCGACCATCCGGAATTTCAGTTCATGCCGCGCAAGTTCAAGATCGCGATCACCGGGTCCGAGCATGACCGCGCGGTGATCAAGGCCCATGACATCGGCCTGCAACTGGTCGAGCGCGACGGCTTTCTGGGCGCCCGCGTTCTGGTCGGCGGCGGTCTGGGCCGCACGCCGATGATCGGCAAGGAGCTGTCTGATTTCGTCGCCTTTGACGACCTTCTGGCCTATCTGGAGGCCACCGTTTCGGTCTGGAACCAGATCGGCCGGCGGGACAACAAGTACAAGGCGCGCATCAAGATCACCGTGCATGAACACGGCATCGACGCGATCCGCGCCAAGGTCAACGAACGCTTCCTGCAGGTCCGCCCGCAGTTCAAGGGCGCCGACATGGCGCTGCTGGATCAGATCAAAGCGCATTTCGCCCCGCCCGCCTTCCGCGAAGGCTCGGTCGCGGCGTTCGAGAGCGCCTATTCGAACGACCCGGTGTTCCGCTCGTGGATCGACACCAACATCGCGCCGCACAAGCAGGCGGATCACGCGATCGTCACGATTTCGATCAAGAAACACGGCCAGACGCCGGGTGACGCAACCGCCGAGCAGATGCGCGTGATGGCCGATCTGGCCGAGCAATACGCCTATGACGAGCTGCGCATCAGCCACGAGCAGAACGTGATCCTGCCGCATGTCCACAAATCGGACCTGCCCGCGATCCACGCCAAGCTGAAAGAGCACGGTCTGGCCACCGCGAATATCGGCCTGATCAGCGACATCATCGCCTGCCCCGGCATGGACTATTGCGCGCTGGCAACGGCCCGCTCGATCCCAGTGGCGCAGCAGATCGCGACCCGGTTCGACGAGCTGAAGCTGGAGCACGACATCGGCCACCTGAAGATCAAGATCTCGGGCTGCATCAACGCCTGCGGGCATCATCACGTGGGTCACATCGGCATCCTGGGCTTGGATCGCGCGGGCGTCGAGAACTACCAGATCACGCTGGGCGGAGACGCCACCGAAACGGCTGCCATCGGCGACCGCACCGGTCCGGGCTTTGCCTATGACGAGATCGTGCCCGCGGTCGAACGTATCGTGGAAACCTATCTGGAACAGCGCACAAGCGCCGAGGAGACTTTTTTGGAAACCTACCGCCGTGTTGGAATGGCCCCGTTCAAGGCGGCCCTCTACCCCGAGGCGCGGGCCAATGCCGCTTGACCTGATCCAGACGGAACTGGGCCGGGAACGACGCGAACTGACCGAAAAGGTCGAGGCGCTGAACGCCCGGTTCCGCCACCACAGCGCACATGACGTCATGCATGGTGCGCTCGAGGAGGCGGGCAACCTGGCGCTGGTCTCCAGCTTCGGTGCCGAGTCGGTGGTGTTACTGCACATGGCTGCCGTGGTCGACAAGGCCACGCCGGTCCTGTTCATCGACACGATGATGCTGTTTACCGAAACGCTGGAATACCAGCATGAGGTCAGCGAGCGTCTGGGCCTGAGGAACGTCCAGATCATCCGCGCAGATGACGAGGATATTCAGCGCGAAGACCCCTATGGCGCGCTGCGGCTGCGTGACATGGACGCCTGCTGCAACCTGCGCAAGACCTTCCCCTTGCAGCGGGCCTTGGCGAGATATGAAGGCTGGATTACCGGACGCAAGCGGTTCCAATCCGGCACCCGCGCCACGCTCGAGTTCTTCGAGGTCGAGGACGGCACCGGCCGGATCAAGGTGAACCCTCTGGCGCATTGGGCGCCTCAGGACGTGCGCGCCTACATGGAAGAAAACCGCCTGCCCCGGCATCCGTTGGTGGCAAAGGGCTATCCCTCGATCGGCTGTGCGCCCTGCACCTCGCCGGTGAAGGATGGCGAAGATCCCCGCGCCGGACGCTGGCGCGATCAGAACAAGGAAGAATGCGGCATCCATTTCGTCGACGGCAAAATGGTACGCAGCGGAGAGAAAACATGAACGTGATCGTGAATGACGAGGGCTTTGCCCCTGATGACTGGACCGACGGCTTTGTCACCCTCGAGGATGCCGCAAACGATGTGATCGCACTGGACGTCACCTCGGATACGGACCCCGACGAATTGTTCGAGCGGCTTGGAAACACGCGCATGGTGCGCGTCGACTTTCCGTCCTTTGCCGATGGCCGAGGCTTTACCATTGCCCGCACGCTGCGCCTGAATGGCTATGAAGGCCGCCTGCGCGCGAAAGGACATGTGTTGGCCGACCAATACGCGATGGCCCGGCGCAGCGGCTTTGACGAAGTCGAGATTGACGCAGACCTTGCCGCCCGCCAGCCCGAGGACCAATGGCTGGCCCGCGCCAGCTGGCAGGACCACGATTATCAGGCCCGCCTGCGCGGCTGACGCAACGATCGGGGCAATCTGCCCCCTTTTCCTGACCTGGATCAAAGCTTAAACGGAGATGCCGGTTTACCAGACCGGTAGTGAAACGATGACAGAGATGAAGCCCGTGACCGAAGCCACCGCCGTGAAGGCCCCCGTCCTGCCGGACGCCCAGACCGTTCTGGAAGTGAAACACTGGACCGACCGCCTGTTTTCGTTCAAGGTCACGCGTCCGCAATCGCTGCGCTTCCGCTCGGGCGAATTCGTTATGATCGGCCTCTTGGGCGACAACGGGAAACCGTTGCTGCGCGCCTATTCGATCGCGTCGCCGTCGTGGGACGAGGAACTGGAATTCTATTCGATCAAGGTGCAAGACGGCCCGCTGACCTCGAAACTGCAGCATATCCAGCCCGGCGATCAGATCATTCTGCGGCCCAAACCTGTGGGTACGCTGGTGCATGATGCACTGCTGCCGGGCAAGCGCCTGTGGTTCTTTGCCACCGGAACCGGGTTTGCCCCGTTTGCTTCGCTGCTGCGCGAGCCGCAGACCTATGAGGACTACGATGAGGTCATCATCACCCACACCTGCCGCGAGGTGGCGGAACTGGAATATGGCCGCCAGCTGATCGAAAGCATCCGCAAGGACGAGTTGCTGGCCGAACTGATCGGCGAAGGTTTTGCCGACAAGATCCGCTATTACCCGACGACCACCCGCGAACAGAGCCCCAAGATGGGCCGGATCACCGACCTGCTGAAGGACGGAACTGTTTTCAAAGACCTGGGCATCGAAGGCGGCATCAAGCCCGAGACCGACCGCGCCATGGTCTGCGGCAGCCTGGCCTTCAACCACGACATCAAGGCCATTCTTGAAGAATTCGGCCTGCGCGAAGGCGCCAATTCCGACCCCAAGGAGTTCGTGATCGAAAAGGCCTTTGTCGGCTGAGATCGAACCCGGCCAGCGCTCCATGCGCCGGCCGCTGCCTTTCGCGCGGCGGGGGCAGAGATTTTCGCACCTGGCCCGCGTTATCCCGCTTGAAAGACGCAGGGTCTCAGTTTAAATTCCGGGCTCGAAATTCTGCAATTATCAAAGGAATGAACCCATAGCTCGCAGACCTCACAACGCGCCGCCGCAACGCGACACCGGCCCGCGCGTCAATGAAAAGATCCGTGCCCCCGAAATTCGCCTGATCGGCGCCGAAGGTGAGAATGTCGGGGTGGTTCATCCCGCCAAGGCCATGCAGATGGCGGCCGATGCCGGTCTTGATCTGGTCGAGATCTCGCCCAACGCGAATCCGCCGGTCTGCAAGATCATGGACTTTGGCAAGTTCAAGTACGAAACGCAGAAGCGCGAAGCCGAAGCCCGCAAGAAACAGAAGATCATCGAGGTGAAAGAGGTCAAGTTCCGGCCCAACACCGATACGCATGACTACGACGTCAAGATGCGGAACGTTTTCAAGTTTCTCGAGAATGGCGACAAGGTCAAAGTGACTCTGCGCTTCCGCGGTCGGGAAATGGCGCACCAGAACCTTGGACGTGAACTGCTTGAGCGCGTGGCGGAAGACATCAAGGAAATCGGCAAGATCGAAAACATGCCGAAGATGGAAGGCCGCCAGATGATCATGATGATCGGACCTCTTCCCCAGAAGTGACGGCACATGCATCCGAGTGACCAAAGCTCCCTCGTTCGAGGGAGCTTTTTTGTTTGTGGGTCACATTCAGAACGGCGTGTCAGATTGCTTTGGAAATCGCAACCGACAGCTTGTCCACCAGTTCGTGCAACTGCGGCTCTTCGATGATGAATGGCGGGGCCAGAAGCACATGGTCTCCTCTCCTGCCGTCGCGTGTTCCGGACATCGGATAGCAGATCAACCCCGCTTCGACGGCGGCTTTTTTGATCTTGGCCGCCACTCCCCGGGTCGGGTCAAACGGTTCGCGCGTATCTCTGTCAGCCACCAGTTCGATGCCTCGGAACAGGCCCCGACCACGGATGTCCCCGACATTGGGATGCTGGCCAAAGGCCGCTTCGAGTTTGGCTTGCAGTTTGTCACCCATGTTGCGGGCACGGGCCGGCAAATCGCGCGAGGTAAGCTCTGTCACCACGGCGAGAGCTGCAGCTGTGGCGACTGGGTGCCCGACATAGGTATGGCCGTGCTGAAAGAAACCCGAGCCATTTCGGATGGCGTCATAAATCCGATCCGTGCACAACGTGGCACCGATGGGTTGATATCCAGCCCCCAAGCCCTTGGCAATGCAAAGAATATCTGGCGCAACTCCATCGTGGTCGCAGGCAAACAGATGGCCGGTCCGGCCCATGCCGCACATGACCTCGTCGAGGATCAACAACACGCCGTATTGATCACAGATTTCGCGGATTCGCTTGTAATACCCCTCGACCGCGGGGACGGCGCCCAACGTGGCCCCGACCACCGGTTCCGCCATAAACGCCATCACGGTCTCGGGTCCCAGCCGCTTGATCTCCACCTCAAGCTCGTTCGCCACGCGTTGACCATAGTCATAGCTGCTCTCGCCTTCTGGTTTTTCGGCGTATTCGTAGCAGGGCGCGATATGGCTCATCTCGATCAGCATCGGTGCGAATTGAGCCCGTCGCCATGCATTTCCGCCCGCTGAAAGCGCGCCCAACGTATTGCCATGATAGCTCTGCCGCCGTGCGATAACCCGAGACCGCTCGGGCTGCCCGATTTCAAGGAAGTACTGGCGCGCCAGCTTGATCGCGGCCTCGGTCGCCTCGGACCCGCCGGACACGAAATAGACCCGGTCCAACGATCCGGGCGCGTGCTGGATCAGCAGATCTGCCAGGGCTTCGGCCGGTTCCGAGGTCATGAAACCAGTATGGGCAAAAGCGATCTTCCGGACCTGCTCCTGCACCGCGTGGATCACTGCCGGGTTTGAATGTCCCAGACACGACACAGCCGCATCCCCGCAGTCGAGATACCGTTTGCCCTGTGCGTCGATCAAATAGCACCCGTCACCGCCGACAGCGATCGGCAATTCCGCCTTGGTGTGGCGCGGAAAAACATGGCTCATGTCAGTGTCCTTTCAGCAAAGCGATCAACGCCGCGACCGAGGCCGCGTTGTCCGTCCATCGGGTTCCATCCGAGTTCGTCAGGCTGTTCTCAAAACCGACTCTGACATCGCCGCCACGAGCGGCGGCAGCCGCCAGACAGGCGTGTTCCAGACGCCCGAACGCACAAACCATCCAAGGCGTGCGAGCAGCGGGAAAGGCCTCCAGATCCGCCGGTTGGGATTCCTGCCCGGTGGTATAGCGTCCCAAGACCAGCAAGCGGTCTTCCTGCTCGCGCCGCACGATCCCTTCCGACTGCCATCGCTCCAGCAGATCCGCATCCGTCGAATCGTACAGGATATGCTGCACTCGAGTTCCCTGTTCCGCGCACAGCCCATAAACCCGCGGGGCCAGATCGGGCGCGCGCGCAATTTCTCGAACCGAGATCGAGGCCCATTTCGGGGCCACCTGCTGCAGGCACTCCAACTGCGCAGAAACGTCGTAGATACCGGCGGCCTCGGTCGTGATCTGAACATCCATCGTTGGCACGGTTCGGGCAAGCTCGGCCATAGCCTCCCGATAGCGCCCTGCATCCAGAGAATGCGCGCCCTGCCCATCCCTGACATGCAGGTGCAACCCGTTTGCCCCGGCCGCGTGGCAGGCAATGGCCGCCTCCACAATCTCACCGGTCGAAACCGGCAAGGTCGGGTGATCCGCATGACTGCGTCGCGCACCGTTCGGTGCGACCAAAACATACGGAAGCGACGAAGCCTGTGTGTCAGACATTGAATCATCCTATCGGTTTCTTGCGTGCTTAGCTCGTGTGAGGATGTTTTTCTCTTGTAATAATCATAACATTTGTTTTTCTCCCATCATGACACCCTCAACTCACCACTTGATGGATCGGCTGCGCCGAGAGATCGACCATTTGCCGGCCCAATTGCAGGCCGCAACAAAATATATCATCGACCATCCGGGCGATTTCGGAATCGACTCCATCCGCGTGTCTGCCGAAAAGATCGGCGTCAGCACAAACGTGATCGTTCGCCTGGCACAGCATCTTGGTTTTGACGGCTTCGAAGCCTTTCGTCGCCCTTTCCGCAGGGATCTTGTGACAGACAGCGAAGACCGCCTCAGCCGGGATTGGCTGACCCAGTTGAATGCCGGCGATGCCTTTGCGTCGGCACAGGCCAGTTATGCCCGCAACGAAATGAACGTGGTGTCACGTTCGTTGCGCCAGCTGGATCCGGGCAAGGTCAGATCCGCAGTCACCCTGATGTCCGATGCTCCCCAGTGCTTGGTCACTGCAACCCGCGCAAGCTATGCCTTGGCCTATTACTTCCACTACGCCGGACGTATGGCCCACCCGGGAATGCAGTTGATCCCCAGGCATATGGGGTCGGCCATCGACGACCTTCTGAGCGCGGGCGAAACCGACTGCCTGTTCGCGATCACCGTTCATCCCTATTCGGCCGACACGATACGTGCCATCCGGTTTGCCAGGGAAAAGGGTATGCGCGTTGTACTGCTGGCCGACAGCGATGTCATTGCCCCAGGCGTCGAAGCGGACGTGACGCTGACCGTCAGCACCCGATCACAGCATCAGTTCTCCGGCTTCTCCGGAGCGATGGCCGTTCTCGAAGTTCTTCTGAGCCACCTTTTCGCGGTCAAGGGCGACGCGGCTTATCACCGGGTTCAGGACTATCAGAAAGCGCGCGAGGATGCGGGAGCCTACTGGCAGCCCAAAAGGCTTCCGCGTGTCGCGAAAAAGAAATAGGCCCCGGAACACGTCCGAGGCCCGAAGCAGTCACCGAGACCGCGTCACATGCAGGCCTGAACCGCCCGCCGGGTCATGACACCCACCAAGTGCGCGCGGTAGTCTTTGCTGCCGTGCAGATCTCCGATCATGTTCATCGGGTTGACCCGAAGATCCATAAGGGCATCGGGCCGGAATTCCTTGCTCAGCGCCTGTTCGGCTTCGCTCCAACGGAACACGCCGTCCTCGCTGGCTCCGGTCACCGCAACGCGCACACCGTCCGCGAAACGGGCAAGGAAAACCCCCACCAGCGCAAAGCGCGAGGCAGGCTGCAGAAACTTCTGGTAGCTTGCTGCCTGCGGTACCGGGAACCGGACCGTCGTTATCAGCTCGCCCTCGTCCAGCGCTGTCGTGAACATGCCCTGAAAGAATTCATCCGCAGCGATTTCGCGCGCATTCGTACGAATGGTCGCGCCTGACCCCAATGCAGCTGCGGGGTAGCAGGCCGCCGGATCGTTATTGGCCAAGGACCCACCTATCGTGCCCCTATTGCGAACGGCAGGATCACCGATATGCCCCGCCAGATCAGCCAGCGCGGGATACTTGCCCGCAACTTCTGCCGCTACCGTGGTATGCGTGGTCGCCGCTCCAATCGAAATCGACCCATCATCTTCGATGCAGACGCCCTTCAACTCGGGAATGGCACCCAGGCTCACCAGCGTCGCGGGTGAGGCCAGTCTTTGCTTCATCGTCGGGATCAGGGTCTGACCGCCCCCCAACGCCTGTGCATCCTCTCCCGCCAACGCGGCAACCGCATCAGCAATGGTCGAGGGGTTCTTGAACTCGAAATTGTACATTTCGCTTTTCCTTTCCGAAAGGCGCGAAACCGCCCTTCATCTGGCATTTGATTGACCAGGGATCGCGAGGGGCTGACCCCTCGCGGTCCAACCTCTCCACTCAGCTGTTCATCGCCGCCCAAACACGCGACGGGCTGACCGGCATGTCGATGTGGTCCACCGCCTTGCCACCCGAGTTCAGGGCATCGATCACGGCATTGACCACCGCAGGCGGCGATCCAATCGCCCCGGCCTCGCCGCAGCCCTTCACACCCAGCGGGTTGTGCGTGCATGGCGTCTGGCTCGAATGATCCACGGTATAGAACGGCACGTCATCGGCCCGCGGCATGGCATAGTCCATGAAGGACGCGCTCAGCAGCTGGCCGTTTTCGTCATAGACGCAGTTCTCCAGCAAGGCCTGACCGATCCCCTGTCCGATGCCGCCATGCACCTGACCGTCAACGATCATCGGGTTGATGATGTTGCCGAAATCATCCGCTGCGGTGAACCGTTCGATGGTCACTTGCCCGGTCTCGGGGTCAACCTCGACTTCGCAGGCATAGGCGCCGGCCGGGAAGGTAAAGTTGGCCGGATCATAGAACGCGGTCTCTTCCAGGCCCGGCTCGACCTCCAGCGGGAAGTTGTGCGGCACATAGGCCGTCAGGGTCACATCCCCCCAGGCCACCGACTTGTCAGTGCCGGCCACGGTGAACTGGCCATCCTTCAGCTCGATATCGGCCTCGGACGCCTCCAGCAGATGCGCCGCGATCTTCTTGGCCTTGTCGATCACCTTTTCGGTCGCCTTGACCATGGCCGATCCACAGACAGCCAGCGAGCGCGACCCATAGGTGCCCATGCCGAACGGGATCTTCGAGGTATCGCCGTGCACGATCTCGACCATCGACTCGTCGATGCCAATCATGTCGGCCACGACCTGCGGAAAGGCCGTTTCGTGCCCCTGCCCGTGGCTATGCGCACCCACCATGACGCTGATCGAGCCGGTGGCATTCACCCGCACGGTCGCCGCGTCATAGAGACCCGCACGCGCCCCCAGCATCCCCACGATGTTCGAGGGCGCGATGCCGCAGGCCTCGATATAGCAGTTCACGCCCAGGCCGCGCAGCTTGCCACGCGCCTCGCTTTCGGCGCGACGCGCCGGGAAGCCCGCGAAATCGGCGGCCTGCTCAAGCTTGTCCATAGTGCCGTTGTAGTCGCCGGTGTCATAGGTCAGCGCCACCGGCGTGTCATAGGGGAACTGCGTGATGAAGTTCTGCCGACGCAGCGCCACCGGGTCAACGCCCAGCTCGCGCGCGGCCTTGTCGATCACGCGCTCCAGCTGATAGGTCGCCTCGGGGCGGCCTGCACCGCGATAGGCATCCACCGGCACGGTGTTGGTGAACATCGCCCGCACATTCACCTGAATGACCGGCGTCTTGTAGTTGCCCGCCATCAGCGTCCCGTGCAGCCAGGTCGGCACCGAGCTGGAAAACGTCGACAGATACGCGCCCAGATTGGCAAAAGTATTTGTCCGCAGCCCGACAAAATTGTTGTCGGCATCCAGCGCCAGCTCGATCTTGCTGACATGGTCGCGTCCCTGTGCATCCGACATGAACGCCTCGGACCTGCTGGCCGTCCACTTGACCGGGCGGTTGCAGGCCTTGGCGGCGAAGGTGCAGAACGCCTCTTCTGCGTAGTGGAAGATCTTGGTGCCAAAACCGCCACCCACATCCGGAGCCACGACGCGGACCTTGTGCTCGGGCAAGCCCAGCACGAAGGCACACATCAGCAGTCGGATCACATGCGGGTTCTGCGAGGTGGTATAGAGCGTGTATTCATCCGTGCCCCGGCTGTATTCCGCCACGGCCACGCGCGGCTCCATCGGGTTGGCGACCAGACGGTTGTTCACCAGTTCCAAGGTGGTGACATGCGCCGCATTGGCGAACACCTCGTTCACCTTGGCATCGTCGGCCTCGCCCAGCTGCCAGTCATAGCAGATGTTGTTTTTCAGATCGTCATGGACTAGCGGCGCGCCCTCTTCGGCGGCGGCTTTCATGTCCAGAACGGCGGGCAGTTCCTCGATGTCGACGTCGATCGCCTCGGCCGCGTCGCGGGCCAGTTCCAGGCTGTCGGCCACGACGGCCGCGATCGGGTCGCCCACATGGCGCACCTTGCCTTGCGCAAGGATCGGGTGCGGCGGTTCCTGCATGGGCGCGCCGTGCTTGTCGGTCACCTCCCAGCCGCAGGGCATGCCGCCCACGCCTTCGAAATCCTTGCCGGTAAACACCCGGACTACGCCGGGCATGGACTCGGCGACGGACGTGTCGATGCTTTTGATCCGGCCATGCGCGATGTCGGATCGCAGAAAATACACATAGGCCTGACCACGTACGTTGATGTCGTCGGTGTAATTGCCCGCTCCGGTCAAAAAGCGCACGTCCTCGCGGCGCTTGGAACTGGCTCCGATGCCACTGTCTTTGGGCATTGCTTGTTCTCCTCCCATAAACGGATGCTTGGGCGCATCCCTGTCAACCCACGGGCGCTTTCAGTCACGCCCGCAGCGGCATCATTCGGCGGCGATGTGGCTGACGTCCTGGCCGGACGCGGCCATGATCGCCTTGACGATGTTGTGGTACCCGGTGCAGCGGCACAGGTTGCCTTCCAGGTATTTGCGGATTTCGGCCTCGGTCGGGCGCGGGTTTTCCTTCAGCAGGGCCGCTGCCGACATCACCATGCCGGGCGTGCAGAAACCGCATTGCAGGCCGTGATGATCCTGGAACGCCTGCTGGATCACGTTCAGCGATCCGTCCGGGTCGGCCTGCCCCTCGATGGTGCCGACATCGGCCCCGTCGGCTTCAAGCGCCAGCATGTTGCAGGACTTGACCGCCTCGCCGTTCACATGAACCACGCAGGCGCCGCATTGGGCCGTGTCACAGCCCACATGGGTACCGGTCAGCGACAGGTTATCGCGCAAAAAACTGGACAGCAGCGTCCGGCCTTCGACATCACCGCTCACGGTCTTTCCGTTCACGGTCATTGAGACCTGTGTCATTAGTTCCTCCCATTTTCGTATTTATCCTTGGCCCGAGTTAAACACGGGAAAAGTCGTTTGAGAACAAAAATCTTGGCCGTTTCCAACCCGTCTCTTGGGAGCAAAGAGCTAACACATATCGCAGGTCGCCAGCGGTGCGAAACTGCCGTTACGTCACTTTGGGTTTCGCCCGGGGTTGCGGACGGGTCGGGATTTCCTTGAGCAGACCACCGACGCCCATCGCCGCGATATCGGCACCCGCCGTCGGGATGCCGCAAGCCACCCGCGACAGCACCCAGTCGGCCCCGTTCAACGCGGGCGAGCGTGCGCATCCCGGCAAACCGATGACCGGCCGCTTGCCCAAAGCCCCGAGAAACAACAGGTTGCCCGGATCAACCGGCATGCCGAAACGGTCCACCTGCCCACCCGCACGCCGAACGGCCTTCGGCGCCACGTCCTCGACATCGGATGTGGCCGAGCCGGTCAGGATCATGACGATATCGGTATTCATCCGGGTCAATGCCTGCGCCAGAGCATCGACCGCATGCGGAACGATCTGCACGACGTCCAGGCTCAGACCCAGGGCCTCGACCCGGCCGCGCATCGCGGCGATGCCCTTGTCATTGGGCGGCCCGCCCGGGATGTCGGTCACCACCAACCCGGCGCTGCCAAATATCGGCGTGGCCAGGCGAATGGCCCCGCTGGCCAGCTCCGCCGCGCGCTGAACGTCCGCCAGCGGCACCGCGTAGGAAATGACCTTGATCGTGGCAACCATGCCACCCGCACCCATCTGCTGATGCTGAGGAACGGTGGCCACCGTGATCATCGGGTTGACCTGATTGAACGCCAGAAGAGCCTCAACGCCCAGAAAAGCTACGCCCGCGTGATCCGCAATCAGGTTGACACGCCCCGTGAACGGCTCGGTCACGCGCAAGTTGGCCCGCTTCGGATCCGGGGTCAGTGCCGCAGCCAAATGGCGCGCGGCCTCGTCCTCGTGACAGTCGCCGGGTTCCAGCCGCGCGACCACCACCTCGGACACGCCCGCCTCGGCCAACAGGGCGACATGCGTATCGTCCAGCATCATTCCCTTGCGCAGCTTTTTCGTGCCAGCCATGACCGAATGCGCAAGGATCGCGCCCTTCGCGTCCGCAACCGGTATAGGGCCGAACCTCATGCCTTGCCCCGCAGCACGGCTGTCATCTGCGCGATGATCGCAACGGCAATCTCGGCCGGTCCGGCCGCGCCGATATCCAGACCGATCGGCCCGTGGATGCGCTGCAGCTGCTCCGCCGAGAAGCCTGCCTCGGTCATCCGCTGCACCCGTTTGGCATGGGTGCGCGACGACCCAAGCGCGCCGATGTAGAACACGTCCGAGTCCAGCGCAGCCTGCAGGGCCGGATCATCCAGCTTGGGGTCGTGGGTCAGCAGAACCATCGCCGTGCGCGAATCCAGACCGATGCTAGCCACGGCCTCGTCCGGCCAGTCGGTCAGCAGCTTTTCACCGGGAAAACGGGATTTGGACGCAAACGCCTCGCGCGGATCGATGATGATCGGGTCATAGCCCGCGATCCGCGCCATCGGGACCAGCGCCTGCGCGATATGGACCGCGCCCACCACGATCAACCGCAGCGGCGGGTTGTGCACGGCCACGAAGGTCCGACCATCTTCTTCGAACCCCGAGCGATCCATGCGCAGCCGGTCCGCATAGGCGTTGCGCCGCAGCGCGCGGTGGCCGGTTTCGACATTGACCTCATAGGCCACGGGCTCGCGCCGCGCCCGCGCCGCCACCAGTTCGGCCAGCATCGGTTCGGGCAGGACCGCGCCCACCGGCTCGACCAGAACTCGGATCGTGCCGCCGCAGGCCAGCCCGACGGAAAAGGCGTCCTCGTCGGTGACGCCGAATTCCAGCAGGCGCGCCTCGCCTTCTTCGATGGCTTCAAGCGCCTCGACGATCACCGCGCCTTCGACACAGCCGCCCGAGACCGAGCCTTCGATTCGACCATCACCGGCAATGACCAACTGGGCCCCCACCCGCCGAGGTGCACTGCCCCAGGTTTCAACGACCGTCGCCAGAACCGCACCGCGACCTTCGCGAAACCACGCCAATGCCGTTTCCGGACTGTTGTCAAATCTGTCCATCGGACCCTCCCGCGGTGGTTCGCATCAACATAAGCAGGATTGACGCGATGAAAAGCAAGGAGCACGTTCTCTGGTGGACTATCTCGGACACCGACCCCGCCAACTTGGTTCTTCATGTGACGCAGAAGGCAGGTTTCGGCCGAAGTCCGCGACAGACAATCAAACATTTGATTGTTTTTCGCCCGCCGACTAGCCTGCGGGCAGGCCCAACTTGCGGCCGAATTGACGCAAGAGATTTCGTAAAGGAGACAATGTCTTGAAACAGATATTTACACTAACCATCGGCGCGGCGGCATTGATTGCAGGCAGCGCCTGGGCCGACACTTTCGAACGCTACGGAGAGGTCGAGGGCTGGAAGGTCTTTGTCGACAAGGAAAAGAAGTCATGCCTGATCGAAGCGGTCGATGATGCCGAGAACGTGGTGCAGATGGGTCTGACCGAAGACCGCAGCGTGGGATATGTCGGTGTCTTCACCAAAGCGGAAACCGACATCAAGCGCGGAGACAAGGAGGCCGTCGCGATCCTGCTGGGCGACAACCTGTATGTCGGCGAGGCAACCGGAATGAAGGGCAACATCACCAAGGGGTATTCCGGCGGCTATGTCCTGTCGGACGACCCGCAATTCGCCGACGACCTGGCCAAGCAGAAGGTCATGGCGGTATTCCCCGAGAAATCCTTTGGCTTCACCGTCGATCTGACCGGCACCTACAAAGCCATGGAAATGGCGCGCGAGTGCAACGAAAAGCAATTGCAGTGACGTCAGCCTGAAAGCGCGGCCAACAACCGCGCTTTTTCTCCCTGATCGTCGGGGCTTGAGATCACGGCGGCCAGATCCTCGAGCGATGCAATCGAATGACCGGCGCGGAAGCTGTCCACATGCGGCAGCATCGCGGCGACGCCTTGCGCCTTGGGCGCGAACCCGTCCCAGCGCAGCAGCGGGTTCAGCCAGATCAGCCGCCGGGCCGACAGGTGCAGGCGTTCAATCTCTTTTTCCAGCAGATCGGGATCACCCCGTTCCAGCCCGTCGGTGATCAGCAGCACGACAGCCCCCTGCCCAAAAACCCGGCGCGACCAGTCGCGGTTGAACTGGTGCAGGCATTCGCCGATGCGCGTGCCGCCCTCCCAATCCTGCGCCTCGGCCCCGGCAGCGGCCAGCGCCGCATCGACGTCGCGCTGATGCAGGTGCCGCGTGATGTTCGTCAGCCGCGTGCCGAAGGTGAACGCGTGCACCTTGGCCCAGCCGGCCCCCTTCGCGTTCGCGACCGTGTGCAGGAAGTGCAGGATAATCCGGCTGTACTGGCTCATCGACCCCGAGATGTCACACAGCGCGATCAGATTGGGCCAGCGCGGTTTCGGTTTGACCAGCGCGATCTGTCGCATTTCGCCGCCCTGACGCATGGCCGCACGCAGGGTGCGCGCCCGGTCGATCCGCTGGCCCAGATGGCTGGCCTGACCCCGGCGCGAGGCGATCGGGTCCACCGGCAGTTGCAGCCGCGCCAGAATGCGCTTGGCCTGAGCGGTTTCGGCGGTGCTCATCTGTTCGAAATCCAGCGACCGCAGCCGTTCCTCGGACGAGGCGGTCTGCGTGGCGTCAATCTCGATCTCGCTTTCGCCTTCTTGCTCGACGTCCTTGGGCTCGTCCCGCTCGACCCCGTCCAACAGGGCCTCGGCCGCGCGTTTTTCGCCCGCCTCGGCCATGCGTTCCTCCTGAACGCCGCGAATGGCCGGCAGCATCATCGACATCATGTGCTCCAGGTACCGCGGGTCGCGCCAGTACAGGCGGAAGATCTGGGCAAACACGGTGCGATGCTCGGGCCGGTTCACGAAACAGGCGTGCAGGGTCCAATAGAAATCCTGCTTGCGGGTAAAGCCCGCCGCCTGCACCGCGCGGATGGCATCGACCACGCGGCCGGGGCCGATCGGCAGCCCGGCCTTGCGCAAGGCGCGTGCGAAATGGGTGATGTTCTGCGCCAGTTTCGGATCGGCCGGAATTTCCAGCGGAAGCTGTTCGGCCATTCCTAGGCCCCCGGAGTGTTTTGGCGCCGCAAGGACATCAGACTGGTTCGAGCGTGGCTTTGGCCTGATCCAGAATGCGCTTGGCCTCGGAGCCCTGTAGTTTCTGGATGTCGTCCTGGTATTTCAGGATCGCGCCCAGCGTGTCGCCGATCACCTCGGGGCTGAGGTTGATCACGTCCAGCGCCAGCAGGCACTTCGCCCAGTCGATGGTCTCGGCCACGCCGGGTTTCTTGAACAGGTCCTCGGTGCGCAGATGCTGGACAAAGGCCACAACCTCGCGGCTCAGCGCCTCGGCGGCCTCGGGCGCGCGGGCGTGCAGGATCTCCAGCTCGCGGTCGAAATCGGGGTAATCGACCCAATGATACAGGCAGCGGCGCTTGAGCGCGTCATGCACCTCGCGCGTGCGGTTCGACGTGACGATGACGATAGGCGGTTCGGGCGCTTTGATCGTGCCGATCTCGGGGATCGTCACCTGGAAATCGCTCAGCGCCTCTAGGAGGAAGGCCTCGAACGGTTCGTCGGTGCGGTCCAACTCGTCGATCAGCAGCACCGGTGGACCGGCCGGGTCGGGCTCCATCGCCTCGAGCAGCGGGCGGCGGATCAGATAGTCGCCGCTGAACAGTTCCTCCTGCAGGCCCTTCCGGTCGGACCCGCCGACCGCCTCGGCGGTGCGGATGGCAACCATCTGCGCGGGAAAGTTCCATTCATAGACGGCCGAGGACGCATCGAGCCCCTCATAGCATTGCAGCCGGATCAGGCGGCGGCCAAGTCCAGAGGCCAGGGCCTTGGCGATCTCGGTCTTTCCGACGCCCGCTTCACCTTCCAGAAACAGCGGCCGGCCCAGTCTCAGCGACAGGAACACCACGGTGGCCAGGGCGCGGCCACAGACATAGCCCTGTTCGCCCAGCATCGTCTGAACGGCATCTATGGAATCTGGCTGGCTCATGTGTCTCAATCTCCCTTGGCACAACAGGTCATGGCTGCCGCTGCGCGTCAAGACCGTGATCTTTCCGGGACTTGCGGCAATCTGGTCGCCTGACAAGGTTTGTTGTCACTTTCCCGTGCGGCCGGCCTGTGCTAGCCCGGCGCCATGACCGATACTCTGACGCTCCGCCGCCCCGATGACTGGCACCTGCATCTGCGCGATGGCGCCATGCTGCAGGCCGTCCTGCCCGAAACCGCCCGCCATTTCGCGCGAGCCATCATCATGCCCAACCTTGTGCCCCCTGTGGTCACCGGCGCTCAGGCCGCGTCCTACCGCGACCGTATCCTGGCCGCCCTGCCCGAAGGCATAAGCTTTGAGCCGTTGATGACCCTGTACCTGACCGAGGATACCGACCCCGACGACATGGCCGCGGCCCACGCAAGCGGTCTGGTCAAGGCGGTCAAGCTGTACCCGGCGGGGGCCACGACCAACTCGGCCTCGGGCGTGCGGGATTTCGACAAGGTGCGCCCCGTGTTGGACCGGATGGCCGAGATCGGCCTGCCGCTCTGCGTGCACGGCGAGGTCACCGATGCCGAGATCGACATCTTCGACCGCGAGGCGGTGTTCATCGACCGCGTTCTGGACCCGATCCGCAAGGCCACGCCGGGCCTGCGCGTGGTGATGGAGCATATCACCACCGTCGACGGCGTGGAGTATGTGCGCGCGAACGAAACTGACCTGGGCGCAACGATCACCGCACATCACCTGATCATCAACCGCAACCACATCCTCGTGGGCGGGATCAAGCCTCACTACTACTGCCTGCCCGTCGCCAAACGCGAAGAGCACCGCACGGCACTGGTTGATGCCGCGACTTCGGGCGACGAACGGTTCTTTCTGGGGACTGACAGCGCCCCGCATACGGATGCCAACAAGGAAATGGCCTGCGGCTGCGCGGGATGTTTCACTGCGACCAACACCATGTCACTGGTGGCCGAGGTCTTTGACCGCGCGGGTGCGCTGGACAAGCTGGAAGGGTTCACCTCGGTCAACGGGCCAAGGTTCTATCGGCTGCCCGTCAACGATCAGACCATCACCCTGCAGAAGGGCGAACCGGTCAGCTACCCCGACAAGATCGAAACACGCGATGGCCCGGTCACCGTGTTCGACCCCGGCTTCCCGCTGCACTGGCGCGTGGTCTAATCAACCAGCCGCTTCGCCAGATCCGCTGCGCGCCCGCCGGTGCGCAGCATCGACCAGATCGCATCCGCGTCGTCCGCGCCGATCAGTTTGGCGGTCTTGTCGCGGACCCGGTCCTCGCGTTCGGAAATCGAGATCGGCGCGGCCAGATCGCGGGTCGCCTCGCGCCGTACCCCGTCCCGCCGCAAAAGCGCCAAGCGGGCCTCGGTCTCGGACAGGGTTTCATCCGCTTCAACCGTAATCCGGTCGCGCAGAGATTGCAGGCGCGGATCGGCGCAGACCTTGTCCGTGTAGCTTGCAGGCAGAGCGGTATCGTATCCCAATGCCTGCATCGCGATCACCGTCCGATAGGAAAACTTGGCGCCCAGCCCGGTTGTCGGCGCGGTCTTATTGCAGACGCTCATCCATCGGGGATGGGTGAGGATCTTGATCTCGGCCACCTCGGGTTCGGCGATGTCCAGATCGCGCGCCGCCTCGAGCGCGGCGTGCAGCCCGTGGCAGCAGGCGTGGAACTTGTGGCTGACGCTTTCGAACAGCCACTCATCCCCAAGTCCCGACAGAGCCGTGGCAGTATCATCGGCACCGTGATGGGTCGCGCCAAATCCGAACGGGCCGGTCAGGGCATCGGGATTGGGCGCGAACCCCCGCTGAACCAACAGCGCGGCCTCGACCCCGACCGACGCCGCCTGCCCCGCATTGTAAGGCTTGCCCATGGTGCCAAACTGCGCCTTGAGACCCGCCGCCCGGGTCGCGGTCAACCCCAGAACCCGGCGCATGGCCGCCGCATCGCATCCCAGTAGGCGGGCGGCCGCCGCGGCCGCTCCGAACGCGCCCGCCGTCGCGGTCTGGTGGAACCCGACCTGATAATGCCCCCGCCCCAGCCACAGGCCGATGCGGATGGACAACTCCATCCCCACCAAGGCCGATTCCAACAGCTCGACGACGGGCTGGTCCTGCCACTCGGCGACGGCCAGCGCGGCCGGAAACACCGCCACCGAGGGGTGACCGATATGGGCGAAATGCGTGTCATCATAGTCCAGCGCGTGCGACACCGTGCCGTTGACCAAAGCCGCAGCGCGCATCGGCGCAGTCCCGCCGCCGAACAGAGTGGCCTGGCCGGCCCCGCCTTCGTCCAGGACCATCTCCCGCAGGATGCGAGAGACCTGTTCGTTGACGCCTGCGCGCCCAACCGCCAGCCAGTCGAGCGCGGACAAAGACGTGACGATCCGAGCCCGCGCAGTTGTCTTGACCGGGCCTGCGGCGAATTCGGAAAGAGTGCGTGTGAAATCAGTCATGCGGCGCAGTCTAACGTGCGCCCGCGCCGGGTAAACCCTCAGCCGTAAAGGCTGGCCGCGCGCTGCTCGAAGGCCCGTACGATCCGGTGCATCGCCTCGTTGAAAACCACGCCGATGATGCCCTGCAACACGGCGTTCTTGAACTCGAAATCCACGTGGAAGGATACGTTGCAGCCGCCCTCGGGCGCGTCCTCGAAATGCCAGTCCGATTTCATGTATTTGAACGGGCCGTCCAGATATTCGGTGTCGATCTTCCTTTGATCGGGGTACAGCGTCACCCGGCTGCCGAACCGTTCGCGGAACACCTTGAACGAGATCACCAGATCGGCCTCCATCACCTGCGCCTCGCCCGCCGCATAGGTTCGCCGGATCCGCGCGGCCGCGCACCAAGGCAGAAACTCGGGGTATTTCGCCACATCTGCAACCAGATCATACATCTGCTGCGCGCTGTATGGGAGGTGGCGGGTTTCCGAATGAGTGGGCATGGCAACCTGGGCATTTGAAACGTGACAATGGCGCGTCATGTCGTATGTTGCGCGCCAAAGATCAAGGGGGCAGCCATGAGCCAGCGCGCATATGTGATAGATGAGATGATCTCGGCCAAGGCCATCGCGGCGCGGATCGAGGAATTGTGCCGCGAAATCACCCGCGAATTCGGCGACACCGACAAGCTGGTGGTCGTGGGCCTGCTGCGCGGCAGCTTCGTGTTCATCGCCGATCTGGTGCGCGAACTGGACCTGCCGATCGAGGTCGATTTCCTCGAGGCGTCCTCGTATGGCGATTCAATGGAAAGCAGCCGGGAAGTGCGCATTCTCAAAGACTTGCGTGGGGCAATTGAAGGGCGCGACGTGCTGGTGGTCGAAGATATCGTCGACACGGGACACACGCTGAACCACGTCACCCACCTGCTGCGCAGCCGCCAGCCGAAACGGCTCAAGTCGATTGCACTGTTGGACAAACCCAGCCGCCGCGAGGTCGATTTCCGCGCCGACTGGATCGGCTTTGAAATCCCTGACGAATTCGTCGTGGGCTATGGCATCGACTATGCCCAACGCAACCGCAACCTGCCCTTCATCGGCAAGGTCCGCTTTACCGAAGACTGATCCCGCCGCGGATTCGAGGCCCCATGATCCTGCGCCACCTTCTGCGAATGTCCCGATGGGCGCGCAATCCGCCCTCGGACCAGCGGGTCAAACTGGTGCTGGGCCTGATCGTTCTGTGTCTGGTGATTGCCGGCGTTGAATACATGGGCTGGTGGCCCGAATGGGCAACCAGCCAGCCACGCAAGCTCAGGCCGTGACCGGCGCGTCCAGCACCTGACGAATTGCCGCCAGAAAGATACCCGCACCGACAGGAATCAGCGCATCGGGGAAATCATAGTCGGGGTTGTGCAGTTGCGGATGGTCGACCCCGGACCCCAGCCAGAACATGGCGGTTTTCGACCCCTTGGCGAATTGCCCGAAATCCTCCGAGAACCGTTGCGGCGCGGTGGTCAGGCGCGGTTGCACCCCGGCCTGCGCGCAGGCTTGAGCCAGGATCTGCACGGCCTCTGGGTGGTTGACGCAGGCCTCGAACACGTCGTCATAGGTGATCTCGACACCCAGTCCCTCGTCGGCCGCAGCCTTGCGCACCAGCGCCTCGGCCTGATCGACCAGTTGCGCCATGCGCGCGTCCGAGACGGTGCGCAGCGTGACCCATATCTCGGCCTCACCGGGCGCCACGCCGAATGTCGGGGCCCCCAGTTGGGCGTGGGTGACGGTGGTCAGCGCGTAATCCTCAGTCAGTTCGCCGCCCGGCCCCAAGGCCGCCAAGGCCGGCATCAACTCGGCCATGGCCGAGGCCGGCGACAGCCCGTTCTGCGGGGCCGCGGCGTGCGAGGTCTTGCCCGTCAGCCGCACCCGCATCCCGCGTGAGGCGCAATTGGCCGGGCCAGAGCACAGCTCGACCGCGCCCAGCTGCAAGCCCGACAAGTTGTGCAGCGAGAACAGAAAATCCGGCTGTATCTCAGCATATTGCGGATCGTTCCGAAAGTCGCGTGCGCCCTGTCCGGTCTCTTCGGCGGGCTGAAAGATCAGCACGACCCGACCGCGTGACATGGGCGCTTGCGCCAGGTCCTGCGCCACGCCCAGCACAATGGCCATATGGCCGTCATGCCCGCACAGATGACCCTTACCCGGAACCTGCGAGCAATAGGGTTTGCCCGGCATCTCCAATATCGGCAGCGCGTCGAGTTCGCAGCGGATACCAACGGTCGGCCCCGGCTGGCCCGAGTCGAACACGGCCGCCACCCCATGCCCACCGATCCCGGTCAGAAGCCGACTGGCCAAACCGCGCAATTGCTCGGCGATGAAAACGGCCGTTTCGGCCTCTTCACCCGAGACCTCGGGCCGTTGGTGCAACGCGTGGCGCAGCGCAGTCAGTTGCGCGAGCCGTTCGGGCGTCACGCCTGCCCCAGCTTTTTCTGCCGCGCTGCCCGCAGGCGCGCGAAATCATCGCCCGCATGGTACGAGGACCGGGTCAGGGGCGTGGCTGAAACCATCAGGAACCCCTTGCCATAGGCGGCTTTTTCATAGGCCGCGAACTCTTCGGGCGTGACAAAGCGGTCCACGCGGTGGTGTTTCGGCGTGGGCTGCAGATACTGACCGATGGTCAGGAAATCGATGTCGGCGGCGCGCATGTCGTCCATGACCTGGCGCACCTGCTGTTCGTTCTCGCCCAGTCCGACCATGATGCCCGACTTGGTGAAGATCGACGGGTCCAGTTCCTTGATCCTCTGCAACAGACGCAGCGAGTGGAAATAGCGCGCGCCCGGGCGCACCTCGGGGTACAGGCCCGGCACGGTTTCAAGGTTGTGGTTGAACACATCCGGCTTGGCCGCGACCACGGTTTCCAAAACCGACGGATCGCATTTCAGAAAATCCGGGGTCAGGATCTCGATCGTTGTCTTGGGCGAGCGGTGACGCACCGCGCGGATGGTCTGAGCGAAATGCTCGGCCCCGCCATCGGCCAGGTCGTCGCGGTCGACCGAGGTGATCACGACATGATTCAGACCCAGCTTTTCCACCGCATGTGCCACCCGGCCCGGTTCGAACGCGTCCAGCGCATCGGGGCGACCGGTGGCGATGTTGCAGAAGGTGCAGCCGCGGGTGCAGATCTCGCCCATGATCATCATTGTCGCGTGGCCCTGGCTCCAGCATTCGCCCACATTCGGGCAGCCGGCCTCTTCGCAGACGGTGACCAGGTTGTTGTCGCGCATGATCCGGCGCGTGTCGGCATAGCCCTTGCCGCCGGGTGCTTTCACTCGGATCCAGTTGGGCTTTTTCGGCTGCGCATTGTCGGGCTTATGCGCCTTTTCCGGGTGACGTTGTTCAGGGATTTTCAGATCGCGCACGGGGCCGGTTTCCTGACTTTGGGTCAATTTGGTTGGTGCATAACATAAACCGGTCGGATGTATTACGCCAGCCATGCATAGCTGTCATGCGTCAGCGTTTCGCACACGCAGAATGCAATCGTGATTTTCCGGGAGACCGTCGCAAATTTCGACATGATTTCTGAGGACAAGAGGATATTCGCAAACGCAGCACATCCCGTGTTGAAGCCGGTTTGGAATCGTTTTAACCCACGGGCCGAACAAATGTGAATCACAGGAGATGCCCATGAAAACCGGCGCCAAGCTGCCCGACGTGACATTCCACACCCGCGTGCGCGACGACTCGATCGAAGGGCCCAACCCGTTCCGCTGGGAAGACAAGACCACGGCCGACTACTTCGCAGGCAAGCGGGTCATCCTGTTCTCGCTGCCCGGTGCGTTTACCCCCACCTGCTCGACCTACCAACTGCCGGGGTTTGAAAACAACTACGAGGCGTTCAAGGCCAAGGGCATCGACGAGATCTACTGCATGTCGGTCAATGACAGCTTTGTCATGAACAAGTGGGCGCAGGATCAGGGGCTGAAGAACGTCAAGGTCATTCCTGACGGGTCGGGCGAGTTCACCCGCAAGATGGGCATGCTGGTCGACAAGGCAAATCTGGGCTTTGGCATGCGGTCGTGGCGCTATGCCGCCATCATCAACGACGGTGTGGTCGAGGCGTGGTTCGAAGAGCCTGGCCTTATGGACAACTGCCCCGAGGACCCCTATGGCGTTTCGTCGCCCGAAAACCTGATGAAGCACCTGGAAGAAGCGCAGCAGCCCGAAATGGCCTGAGCCTTCAACCAGCCTCCACTCGAAGGGCTCGCCAAGTGCGGGCCCTTTTCAGTTCCGGGTTTCTGACACGATGTTTTCGCCGACCTGCCGGATCACCTGGGCCAGTTGATCGAACCACACCGCCCCATCCGACGAATCGCGCCGCACGAGGCCGATCTGCCGCGCGGGCTCCGGGGCGCCGAACCGCAGCAGTTTCAGCCTCGGCACGGCATCGGCCTCGGAACGCGCCGCCAATTCCGGAATCAAGGTCAGGCCGAACCCCTCGGCCACCAAACGCGACAGCGTGGCCAAAGACGACGCGCCCATGTTGATATGGGCGCTGGTCCGGTCCTGCCCGCACACCTCAAGCGCCTGATCCGTCAGGCAATGCCCGTCTTCCAGCAGCATCAGCTGGGCTGCGTTCAGGTCGATCGGGCGCAGAGCGTCGGGGCTGACGGTCAAGCTCTTCAGGCGTGTCTCGCTGCCGGCCAGCAGAAAACGATCCTCGAACAAAGGCACCTCGTCCAGGCCGTGCGCGCCCACCGGCAGGGCCAGCACGGCGGCGTCAATCTCGCCCGCTTTCAGCATCGACAGCAACCGCTCGGTGCGCGCCTCGCGTACCTGTACGCGCAGGGACACATCCGCTGACCGCAGACCAGCCAAAACACCCGGCAACAGATATGGCGCGACCGTCGGGATCAAGCCGACCGACAGACTGCGATGCCCGGTGGAGTTGTCACGCGCGAACCGATCCAACCGTTCGGCCGCGCCCAAAATGCGCCGTGCGTGCTCCAGCGCATCACGCCCCAACGGTGTCAGCAGAACATCGCGGGCGCGCCTTTCAAACAGCGGCCCGCCCATGATGTCTTCCAAAGCCCGGATCTGCACCGATAGCGCCGGTTGAGAAACATGACACACCTGAGCGGCCCGGCCAAAGTTGCGTTGCTCGGCCACGGCGCGGAAGTATTGTAGCTGCCTGAGGGTAAAATTCATAACCCCTGATTATCACCTGCTGCGTTTTCCGCAACTGCAGCCAATCGGATTCAACGTGAATCAGCCGATCAACCGGTCACACTCTGCTTGCTTCTCGTAATGTCGCTTGAGGCGCTGCAGTGCAATGCGCAGCACGATCTTCCCCGAACGTGCTGACCAGCCCATCCGTTTCTCGGCCAGTTCCAGACCTTCCAGATAGCAACAACACCGCAGCGCAACGTCGCTCAGACCCGGACCCAGATCCGACAAGGCCCGGGCCACGCGATCACGCGCCTCGGACGACCCCCGCGCAACCGGCACATCGCCCTCGAAACCCGCACAACCGCCAGCGGTGAGGAACCGGTCCCAGTTTTGCGTGACCCGCGGTCCGATCTGGGCCAGCTCGAAATCTTCGCGCAGTCGCTCTCCGGCGCGCACCAGGCTTTCGTCCAGAAACGGCTTTCCATCCCGGTCGCGCCGGCGCGACAAGGCAATCAGGGGGCTCTCTGCTGCGCAATAGCGGATGCGCCGTGGGCGCTTCTCGTCGGCTTGGCTGCACGTTTTGAATTTCGCCGGTGCCTCGGCCATCCCATATTCTGTCTGTGTCCGCGCGCGGTTTTCGGCATCGGCAATCAACTGGCTCAGTGCGGTTCGGCCCGTTTGCGTGATCCGGTAGCGCGACACACGCCCCGGATTGTCACAAACGATCCAGTCCTTCAGAGCCAAAGCCTGAGCGGTCTTGCAGTCAACAACGGCGGTCCGAGTTGTACCGCCCTCGCCGCTGTCGCGGACAACGACCGCCTTTTCCATGTCCTCGGCCACGGCCAGAACCGCACCCGTTTCGCAAAGGCGCCGCAGCACCCGCAAAGCCTCGCGCTCGAACGCCTCGTCTTCGGCATTGGGAATGCGATGAGGATCATCGCCGACGCCAAAGAAGGGACCAGAGGCCACTTCATTCCCCGCACCGGGAAAGTGTGTTTCGGCAAGTGACTGCAGTGCTTTATCCACTAAGGGATCGTCGCGGCGCATTTCGATCCTTCGGATCTGTCGCAGAATGGTTGACGCGTGACACCCTGCCGACCGCGCCAGATCCCGGATCGACCGTCCCGCCTCAGTATGGGCTAGGTATCGCTGTGCCCCTTCGGGAACCCAAGCTGGAACGGTGAATGCGGTGCTGTTTTCCATCGTTATTCGCCCTCGTCGACAATCAAACTGCCACTGTCCGCCGTCGGATAAAGTGTTAACCAAATCTACCTAGAGTTGCTTTCGTTACTCGTTCGTTAACCTCCAATGGCTCTAACCAGAATTGATTCAAAAAGATAAACAGTCGTGAAACCATCGTTCGGCGCGAGCCATGTCACGGCAACACCCGCTTGGGTTGTGCAAAATTGCTGCAGGAAAAATTGAACAGAGGAACGCCGAAATGCAGGACCTGATGACTATGATCACCGCCCTCCGCCGCCCGCGGCTGCTGTCTCGGGCAGCCAAGGTCGGAGCACAGGAATACGACCGTGACCGCCACTTGCAGCGCCTGTTCGGCTATGGCGCGCTACCGGGAACCGGAGCGGCCTTGATGCGACTGTTGGAGATGGAGCGGAGCGTCGACGACCAACGACGCTCGGGTGATGCCGCATATTCGCTGGTTCGCCACCTGGATCTACTGATCGCACTGATTGGTGAGGCGCGACTGCATCAAGCCAGCCGCGCCCCGGAACTTCGTGTCGTCAAGTGAAGGCGTCGGGCATGGACGCTTTCTTTTCCTCGACATAGGCGGTTAGCGCCGCCAGTTTTTCCGGGTCGAGTTGCGGTTGCTGGTAGTTGGCCAGCAGATGCTCGACCCGGACGGAGGCAAGCATGCGCGTGTCCCGCGCACCCTCTTCTTCCCATGTTTCAAAGGGTTTGTAGTCCAGCAGGTCGGTCTTCCAGAAGGCGCTTTGGAAATTGGCCTGGGTGTGCGCACAGCCAAGATAGTGACCACCCGGCCCCACCTCACGAATCGCGTCCATGGCCTGCGCGTTTTCATCATAGGCCACCCCTTTGGCCAACGCATGAAGCGCTCCCAACTGATCGGCATCCATGACGAATTTTTCGAAATCGGCGACCAGACCGCCTTCGAGCCACCCACATGCGTGCAACATGAAGTTGACGCCTGAAAGCAGCCCCATGTTCAGCGAGTTCGCAGTCTCGTAGGCCGCCTGCGCGTCCGGAAGCTTGGATCCACAGAACGACCCGGCCGAGCGGTAGGGAACACCCAAACGGCGCGCCAACTGACCGGCCCCATAGGTGATATGCGCGGCTTCGGGCGTGCCGAAGGTCGGTGCGCCAGAGTTCATGTCGATCGACGACACGAATGCGCCAAAAATGGCCGGTGCTCCCGGACGGATGATCTGACTGTAGGCGATGCCGGCCAGCACCTCGGCCAGCACTTGCGTCAGAGTTCCGGCAACCGAAACCGGGGCCATTGCGCCGCCCACGATGAAGGGCGAAATGATGCAGGCCTGATTGTTGCGCGCATAGACTTCCAGCGACCCCATCATCACGTCGTCGAACGTCATCGGCGAGTTGATGTTGGTAAGCGAGGTCATCACGGTGTTTTCCTGAACGAACTCCTTGCCGAACAGAATCTCGCACATCTCGACCGAATCCTGCGCCCGGCTGGGATCGGTCACCGAACCCATAAAGGGTTTGTCGGACAGCGTCATGTGCGCCATCAGCATGTCCAGATGACGTTTGTTCACCGGAACGTCCGTCGGTTCGCAGACCGTGCCGCCTGAATGGTGCAGCCACTTGGACATGTAGGCCAGTTTCACGAACTTGTTGAAATCGTCCATCGTGGCATAGCGGCGGCCACCCTGCGCGTCCCGCACGAAAGGCGGTCCGTAGACCGGCGCCAGCACCAGGTTGCGCCCGCCGATTACCACCGATTTTTCGGGGTTGCGCGCGTGCTGCGTGAATTCCTTGGGCGCGGTCTTGATCAGTTCGCGGGCCAGACCTCGCGGAATGCGAACGCGCTCACCATCGATGTCGGCTCCGGCATCCCGCCAGCGTTCCAGCGCCGCGGGGTTGTCGACGAAATTGACGCCGACTTCCTCCAGCACGGTTTCCGCATTGGCCTCGATGATCTCCAACGCTTCGTCATTGAGGATCTCGAAGTTCGGAATGTTGCGTTCGATATACTTCGCCGTTTCGATCCGAACCGCGGTACGCTCGGCCCGGCGGGCGGCGCCTCCGCCACCACGCACTCTGCGTCGGGTGCTTGCCTCTGTCATGAGATGATCCCGTGTGAAAGTTTAGATTGGATTGCTTGTTACAAGATGCCGCGACTTCATCAGATGTGGATTCCGGCGCAATAGGGGGAAAAGCGACATATTCCGCGCTGTCCAGCACCAGAAACAGGCCTTACGGCGCGTCAGGTTGGCTTGCTGAAATAAACCTTGTTCCCCTCGTGCCCGGTCTCCTGCCACCCAAGATGACAGTACATCGCGCGGGTGTCCGCCATCAGGCGGTGGGTTGTCAGGCGCATGCTCCAAACCCCGTTTTCGCGAGCCTCTGTCGCGACGAAATCGAGCAACTGCCGAGCAATGCCCCGCCCTTGCGCATCCGGTGAAACGGCCAGATTGAAGATCATCGCGGTTTCTCTTTCGAAACCAAAAACCACGACACCCTGCAGGGATGTTTCATCCGCGGCGACAACGACGTTCCGGTCGCGAATGTCCTCCTCGACCCCCTCGGTCACATCCGGCAGGTCGGGAATGGACTGGCGCGCTGCGGCATAGGCCGCTTCGATACATCGGCGGATGGGCTCCGCATCGGTTGCCACAGCCCTTCTGAGCGAAATTCCGGTCATTCAATGCGCTCCGCGTCACTCTTTCCCGCCAAATGACGTCAAGGCGCTTGCACATGCAAGGCTTCCGACCTAAAGGCCGGGTATGACCGAGACATCCCATGACCGCCTTCTGATCATCGACTTCGGCAGCCAGGTAACGCAGCTGATCGCCCGCCGCCTGCGCGAGTTGAACGTCTATTGCGAAATCCACCCCTACCAGAACGTCACGACGGATTTCGTGCGTGACATGGCCCCGCGCGCCATCATCTTTTCGGGCGGGCCGGACAGCGTGACCCGCGAGGGATCACCGCGCGTCCCGCAAGAGATATTCGAGTATGGCGTTCCGATCCTGGGCATCTGCTATGGCCAGCAGGTCATGATGCACCAGCTGGGCGGCAAGGTTGAAAGCGGCCACGGCACCGCCGAGTTCGGACGGGCATTCGTGACGCCGCGCGGCAAGCTCGACCTGCTCGAGGGCTGGTTCACCGATGGCAACGAACAGGTCTGGATGAGCCACGGCGACCATGTCAGCCAAGTCGCACCGGGGTTCGAGGTGTTCGGCACCTCGCCCAACGCGCCCTTCGCGATCACCGCCGATACCGACCGCCATTTCTATGCCGTTCAGTTCCACCCCGAGGTGCACCACACCCCCAAGGGCGCAAAACTGTACGAGAATTTCGTGAAGCTGGCCGGGTTCAAGGGCGACTGGACCATGGGCGCCTATCGCGACGAGATGATCCGCAAGATCCGCGAACAGGTCGGCGACAAGAAGGTGATCTGCGGTCTGTCGGGCGGTGTCGACAGCTCGGTCGCCGCTATCCTGATCCACGAGGCGATCGGCGACCAGCTGACCTGCGTTTTCGTCGATCACGGCCTGCTGCGCAAGAACGAGGCGCAGGAAGTCGTCTCGATGTTCCGCGACAACTACAACATCCAACTGATCCACGCGGATGAAAGCGAGCTGTTCCTGGGAGAGCTCGACGGCGTCTCGGACCCCGAAACCAAGCGCAAGATCATCGGCAAGCTGTTCATCGACGTATTCCAGAAACACGCCGACACGATCGAGGGCGCCGAGTTCCTGGCCCAGGGCACGCTGTACCCCGATGTCATTGAATCGGTGTCGTTTTCCGGCGGCCCGTCAGTCACGATCAAATCGCATCACAACGTCGGCGGCCTGCCCGAAAAGATGGGCCTGAAACTGGTCGAGCCGCTGCGTGAACTGTTCAAGGACGAAGTGCGCGCGCTGGGCCGTGAACTGGGCCTGCCGCCCAGCTTTATCGGCCGCCACCCCTTCCCCGGACCGGGTCTGGCCATCCGCTGCCCGGGCGAGATCACCCGCGAAAAGCTGGAAATCCTGCGCGAGGCCGACGCGATCTATATCGACCAGATCCGCAAGCACGGCCTGTATGACGAGATCTGGCAGGCCTTCGTCGCGATCCTTCCGGTGCGCACAGTCGGCGTGATGGGCGACGGGCGCACCTATGACTATGCCTGCGCCCTGCGGGCGGTGACCTCGGTTGATGGAATGACGGCCGATTACTACCCGTTCACCCACGAATTCCTGGGCGAAACCGCCACCCGGATCATCAACGAGGTCAAGGGCATCAACCGTTGCACCTATGACATCACCTCCAAGCCTCCGGGCACGATCGAATGGGAATGACACCAAAAGCCGGGCGCTGACCCGGCTTTTTTGTTGTTGTGAACCGGCGTCGGTTTTGGTTCGGTGGCCAAACGCAAGCTCAGCCCAAGGATCGAAACATGCGCGATAGCAAATCGATGATTGCCAAAACCGCGCTGTGGATGACCGGGGCGATCGCTTCTTTCTCGTCAATGGCCGTTGCCGGGCGCGAGCTTAGCCTGACGCACGACACATTTGAAATCATGATGTACCGCAGCATTGTGGGCGTCATCGTCGTTTCGGCCGTTTTGACGGCAACCGGCAAATGGCACCAGGTATCGACACAACGTCTGGGCCTGCACGCGGTTCGAAACTCGTTGCATTTTGCGGGCCAAAACCTGTGGTTCTACGCTGTCAGCGTCATCCCGCTGGCGCAGGTTTTTGCGTTGGAATTTACGCAACCGATATGGGTCGTACTCCTGTCTCCGCTTCTGCTGGGCGAACGCCTGACACCCACGCGGGTCATGTCGGCAATCATAGGTTTCGCAGGCATATTGATCGTCGCCCGACCCGGAGCCACACCGCTCACGCCCGGTGTTCTTGCAGCGGCCTCCTCGGCTGTTTTCTTTGCGCTTACAACGATTTCGACGAAGAAACTGACAGGGTTCGCCAGCATCGGATGCATCGTTTTCTGGCTGACTACGATGCAGGCCGCAATGGGTCTTGCTGTTGCCGGAGCGGACGGGCAGATCGTCCTGCCAACCGCTCAAAGCGCGCCCCTGTTGTTGCTGGTCGGGCTGGCCGGCCTGCTGGCCCATTTCTGCATTACAAACGCGCTTGCCATCGCTCCGGCCACGGTCGTTATTCCCTTTGATTTCGCGCGCCTGCCGACGATCGCCATTGTTGGGATGCTGCTGTATCACGAACCCCTGGATCAGTGGACCATGCTGGGCGCCGTCGTGATTTTCTCGGGCATCTTCCTGAATGTCTGGTCCGAAGGCCGCGCGGGATCGGGCACTCTGGCAAAAACCACACACAAAAACTGACGTTCGGTCACTGGCAGAAACTAACGCATGGTCAGTGGTTGACGTTTTTTTAAACTCCCCGTGAATAATGGCCACAGAAATCACCGCCACTGACACTCACAAGACAATACTGTGGCGCCGGATAGTGAAAAGGGAGGAATACATGAAGAAAGCGCTGTTACAGGCGTGCGTGCTCTGTGCAGGGGCGACCGCCGCTCATGCCGGCGGTATCGACCGTAGTGGGCAAGGCATCAACATTATCTTTGAGGAAGGTTCCGTCGTACAGTTTCGCCTGGGCTACACCAACCCAAGCGTAAGCGGCACGATGCTGGGCGTGGACTCGGGCAACGTTGCAAACGACTTCTTCTCGCCTCATCTCGCGTACAAGCACGCCTTCACCGACCAACTCGACTTTGCGCTGATCTATGACGAACCGTTCGGTGCCGATATCGCCTACGGTTCGAACTACCCGCTCTCGCAGAACCCGATCCCGGGCGGTCGCACTGACGTTCTGCGCGCGAAAGCCGACACAGAGGCAATTACTGCCCTGTTGCGCTACAAGTTCGACGGCGGCTTCAGCGCCATCGGTGGTCTGCGTATTCAGCGGCTCAGCGCTGACGTTGCCGTGCCGGCGGCGGCTGGTTACGAGGTGAATGCCGACAAGGATACCGCGCTGGGTTACGTCGTAGGTGTGGCTTGGGAAAAGCCCGAGATCGCAGCGCGCGTGGCGCTGACCTACAACTCGAAAATTTCCCATGACCTGTCGCAAACGGAGTCGGTGAACCCAATCCCGATCCCGCCGATCCCGCCTGGAACCGTGGCGACATTCGACACTTCCAGCGAGGTCGTTTCTCCGCAATCGGTGAACCTGGACTTCCAGACCGGCGTTGCCCCCAAGACATTGCTGTTCGGATCGATCCGCTGGGTCGATTGGCCGCAAACGGTTTACGATCCCCCGAACTATCCGCCGACCAGCGCGCTGGTGGACTATGACGATCCGACCTGGACCTATTCGCTGGGTCTTGGCTACCAGTTCTCCGAACAATTCTCGGGCGCTGTGACCCTTGGCTATGAATCGGCAACCAATGAGCCCGTTTCCAACCTGGGTCCGACCGACGGGTTCTGGAGCATCGGCCTTGGCGGCACCTACTCGATGGAACGCGCCAAGATTTCGGGCGGCGTTCGCTATACCGATCTGGGCGACGCAACCGCTGACGGTGCTGGCCCCGGGGCGCGGGCGAACTTCTCTGGAAACAGCGCGTGGAGCGTTGGTATTCAGGTGACCTACGCCCTGAACTAAGGGATACGCTCATACAGAATTGGAAAACCCCGCCCTTGTGGCGGGGTTTTTCGCATGATCCGGGTCGCTTACCGAATTGCCGAATGCAAGTATTCCGCGTGAGGCAAACATAAACATGCAAGAAATAGCCATGACGCAGCAAAAATCCCTCTCCGCCCTTGCCTGGTTCGAGCTCATCCTCCTTGGACTGATCTGGGGAGCGTCCTTCCTGGCGATCCGCGTCGCACTGGACACGATACCTGTGATGACGGCCGTGTTTCATCGCGTTTTCTGGGCGGCGCTCGTACTTTGGGCCGTCGTCCTCTTCCGCCGAGAAACGATACCGAGGGACCCGCGTATTTGGGGCGCTTTTCTGGTCATGGGTCTGTTGAACAACGTATTGCCCTTCTCGCTGATGGCCTGGGGCCAATTGTATGTCGACACCGGTCTGACCTCGATCTTGAACGCTGCCACGGCAATCTTCGGCGTTCTGGTTGCGGCTGCGTTCTTTCCCGACGAGCGACTGACCAAACGCCGAGCCGTGGGTGTTGCGCTTGGCTTTGGCGGAGTTTCCACCGCAATCGGATTGCACAATTTCCTTGGGTTCAGCCTTCAAAGCGCTGCTCAGTTGGCCATTCTGGCCGGGACCGTATCCTATGCGCTGGCGGCTGTCTGGGCCCGTCTGCGCTTGTCAGGCCTAGCGCCGCAGGTTGCGGCGGCGGGAATGCTGAGCGGGTCAACCATCGTCATGCTGCCGGTAATGCTGGTCGTCGACGGTGCGCCATCGTTCGACCTGCCAATGACAGCGTGGATCGCCGTAGCCTATTACGCACTCGTCGCTACTGCTGGGGCCTACCTGCTGTACTACAGGGTTCTGGCCGCAGCCGGCAGCGGCAACCTGCTGCTGGTCACCCTGATCATCCCTCCAGTCGCCATTCTGCTGGGCGCCTATGTCCGGCACGAAACCCTTGCCCCGAATGCCTTCATCGGCTTTGCAATCCTTGCATTGGGGCTATTGATCCTAAGCCGATCCCGCGGCCGAGATTGACGCCATCGCCGGGCCGATTTAGCTAGGACAAAACAAGGGACGGTTGCACATGATCTACAGTTCGGCAAAGGACTGGCGCGAAGCGGCGCGCAAAAAGGTGCTGTTTTTCGGCATGTCCGGCTTGGGCAAGACTTATGTATCGAACATCCTTCGCGACTCGGGCGACTGGTTCCACTATTCGATCGATTATCGAATTGGCACGCGTTACATGGGTGAATACATCACCGACAACGCCAAGGCCGAGGCAATGAAGGTTCCCTTTCTGCGGGATCTGCTGCTCTCTGACTCGATCTATATCGGTTCCAACATTTCGTTCGAAAACCTGACGCCGGTCGCCGCCTATCTGGGCAAGCCCGGAAACCCGGCGCTGGGTGGGCTGGCGATGCCGGAATATCGGCGTAGACAAGAGCAGTTCCGGCAGGCCGAAATCCACGCTCTGCTGGACACCGAATATTTCATTGACCGCGCTCAGCGTCTGTACGGGTACCCGCATTTCATCTGTGACACCGGCGGGTCAATCTGCGAATGGGTGGACCCTGACAATCCTTCCGACCACGTCTTGTCGGAACTCTCGCGCCAGACCCTGATGGTCTGGATCAAGGGCGACGACGACCACACCGCCGAACTGATCCGACGGTTCGACAAGGCCCCCAAACCGATGTCTTATCAGGCCGATTTCCTGACGCGCACCTGGCAGGAATACCTCGATCAGCACGGCTGCGCCGAGGCAGAGGTCAATCCCGACGACTTCATCCGCTGGACCTATGCCCGCGCCCTGGCCCACCGTCAGCCCAGATACCAATCCATGGCTGAGAATTGGGGGGTCACTGTTACCGCCGACGCAATCGGAAAGGTGCGGGATGCGCGTGATTTCGATGAGTTGATCGAGAGCACACTTGAGACCCGCGCCGCGGCGTCCTAACTAGAACGCTTCAGAAGAAACTGGAAAAACCCGCCTCATGCCTATCAAGATTCCGTCCGACCTCCCGGCCTTTGACGTTCTGACGAAAGAGGGCGTCATGGTCATGGCCGAGGATCAGGCCGCACGGCAGGACATCCGGCCCCTGAAGATCGGGTTGCTGAACCTGATGCCGAAAAAAATCCAGACCGAAAACCAGTTTGCCCGATTGATCGGCGCGACGCCTCTGCAGATCGAGTTGTCCCTGATCCGCATGACTGAGCATCAAACCAAAAACACCGCGGCCGAACACATGGAAGAGTTCTACCGCCCTTTTCAGGACGTGAAGGACCAGAAATTTGACGGCCTGATCATCACCGGCGCCCCCATCGAGCATCTGGAATTTCAGGACGTCACCTATTGGGACGAACTGACCGAGGTGTTTGAATGGACCCGAACCAATGTGCATTCGACCTTCGGCGTGTGCTGGGGTGGCATGGCGATGATCTATCATTTTCATGGCGTAAAAAAGCATATGCTGGACGCCAAGGCGTTTGGGTGTTTCCGGCATCGGAACCTGTCGCCGGCCTCGCCTTTCCTGCGAGGTTTCTCGGATGACTGCGTGATCCCGGTCAGTCGCTGGACCGAAGTCCGGCAGGATGAAATCGACGCTGCCAAAGGGCTTGTGACCCTTCTGGGCAGCGACGAGGTCGGTCCGTGTCTGGTTGAAGATCGGCAGAACCGGGCGCTGTATATCTTCAATCACTTCGAATACGACAGTGACACGCTGAAACAGGAATACGATCGGGACGTGGCCAATGGCACTCCGATCAACGTACCCATCAACTATTATCCCGACGATGACCCGTCCCGCACGCCTCAGAATCGGTGGCGTAGCCATGCGCATCTGCTGTATGGGAACTGGATCAACGAAATCTACCAGACCACTCCTTTCGACATGACGAAAATTGGTCATTAAGTCGTTGATATACCTAGGCCTGTTTGCGGCCCTTTTTGCGGCTTTGACGGCTTGGCTTGCCGCACGCCATGAGGCCCGGGCCGAGGCCGCGTTTCCGCCAGAAGGTCAGATATTGGATGTCGACGGCGTTGCTGTACATGCCGTCGTCATGGGCGAAGGCCCGGATGTCGTCCTGATCCACGGGTCCAGCGGCAATACCCGGGACATGACGTTTGCTCTTGCGCCGTTGCTGGCAAAATCCTTTCGGGTCATTGTATTTGACCGACCGGGGCTGGGCTATTCTCAGAGCTTCTCGGCGGAGGGCGAAACCATCGTTGAGCAGGCAGAAATCCTGCAGAAAGCTGCCGCGATGCTGGGGGCCGACAAACCCATCGTAGCCGGTCAAAGCTATGGCGGGTCGGTATCGCTGGCCTGGGCTGTGACGCGACCTGACAACATCTCGGCTCTGGTCCTGATCGCCCCGGCCGCGGTGCCATGGGAAACTCCGCTCGATTCCTTCAACCGGATTACCTCGACCGCCTGGGGAAATGCTCTCGTCCTGCCGTTGATCACCGCCTACGTTCCGGACTGGTACGTCAACAAGGCCCTGGATACGGTCTTTGCCCCCCAGGCGGCACCCGAAGGCTATGCCGAGCACTTTGGCCCGCCCCTGACGCTCCGCCGGTCGTCGATGCATGCCAACGCAAAACAACGGGCCAACCTCCTGAACGAAGTTGCCGAGCTGCAACCGCGCTACCCCGAGATTTCGGTGCCCACCGAAATTGTGCATGGTACGGCAGACACCACAGTTGGGCTGGGCTGGCATTCCGAGCGGTTGATCGAACAAATCCCCGGCGCTGAGCTGATCGAACTTGAAGGTATGGGTCACATGCCTCAAGTGGTGGCCGCTCCAGAAGTTGCTGCTGCGATCGAACGCGCCGCGGAACGAGCGGATTTGCGTTAACCCCGCCCGTAATCCATAGTAGAAACTGGATTTTATGGCGAGGCAACTCATGACCCGTGCAGCGGACCGAGCAATCAACAGCTACTTTCGGAACGACGCTCCCGAGAGCGTGCGAAAGGCCATCGAAGACGCTGAAAAAGGCGACATCCTCAACCCCAGCTACCCATATCAGGAGAGGATGAAGCGCAAAGACTATGACAATCAGATGGAGGCCCTGCAGATCGAACTGGTCAAGATGCAGGCATGGGTCAAGGAAACCGGACAACGCATCGCGATCGTGTTCGAGGGCCGGGATGCAGCAGGCAAAGGCGGTACGATCAAGCGATTCCGGGAAAACCTGAACCCGCGTGGCGCCCGCAATGTCGCCCTCAGCAAACCCTCCGACGCCGAGCGCAGCCAATGGTATTTCCAGCGGTACATCCAGCACCTGCCATCAGCCGGCGAGATCGTTTTCTTCGATCGCAGCTGGTACAACCGGGGGGTCGTCGAAAACGTCTTTGGATTCTGTACCGCAGACCAGCGGGAACGCTTCTTCAGGCAAGTCATGCCGCTGGAGATCGGGCTTGTGCATGACGGCATTCACCTTTTCAAGTTCTGGCTCAACGTCGGACGCGCAGAACAGCTCAATCGGTTTCTCGCGCGCGAGAATGACCCGCTGAAACAATGGAAACTGAGCCCTATCGACATCGCCGGTCTGGGCAAATGGGATGAATACACGCAGTCGATTTCCGAATCTCTGACACGCTCCCATTCCGATCTGTGCCCTTGGACGATCATCCGTTCAGACGACAAGAAGCGCGCGCGGCTTGCGGCAATCCGGGCGGTATTGTCGAATGTGGACTATGACGAAAAGGACGTCGAAGCCGTTGGCGAGCCCGACCCGATGATTTGTGGCGGACCGGAAATCTGGGATGCGTAGTCTAGGGCGTCTTTGGTCAAGCATTAGTCCCTTTGATCATGTCTCAAGGATTGGACCTGCTGCCCCGCGTGCATTATGTCTGGTTGGTAAAAGAGCACGCAAACACAGGCAGGTGCCGTCGGAATGACCAAACGCGGCTATCACCATGGGAATCTTAAACAGGCGCTGATCGACGCCGCCCTCTCGCTGATCGAGGAAAAAGGTCCGACCGGCTTCACCCTGTCTGAAGCCGCAAAACGGGCCGGTGTCACCCCAGCCGCGGTTTACCGACACTATCAGGGTCGCGAGGATCTGATCGCCGAGGCGGCCCGTCAGGGGTTCGAGATGTTCGCGGACCTCATGCAGTATGCCTATGACAAGGGGCAGCCCTCGGCGCTGGCCGCTTTCGAAGCGACCGGGCGTGCATATCTGGCGTTTGCGCGCAAGCATCCCGGCCATTACATCTCGATGTTCGAAAGCGGAATCTCGGTCAACCGGACGCCCGAGCTGGCGTTGGCCGCCAACCGGGCAAAAGAGGTTCTGGAAATGGCTGCGGCCGATCTTTCAGAACACATCCCGCCGGAAAAGCGCCCACCGGCGTCTATGTTCAGCGCGCATATCTGGGCGATGAGCCATGGTGTCGTAGAGCTTTATGCCCGCAATGCAGGTGCCAGCTCGCCTTTCCCACCCGAAGACCTTTTGGAATCCGGGATCGGCATATACCTCAGAGGGTTGGGGCTGGTGCCGCCCGACGAATGATCGTCAGAACATCCTGCTGGCATGTGGTGCGTTCAGCCGTGAGGTGACATTGATCAGATCCATCATGCCCATCCCCTTGATGTCGACCGGACCCAGGTCCGAGACCTGAAATTCATCGATCAGGGCGTATTTCATCTCTTCCGGGGCAACGATGTTCATGGGGTTCGCAAAGACCTGCAACCGCGATGCGATATTCACGGCCGGTCCAAAAACGTCATAGACGTATTTCTGGATCCCTACCACGGACCCAACGGCCGGCCCCATGCCAAGCCCGATCCGGGCCTGCCATTTGTGCGGATGACTTTCGTTGCGCCGTTCCAGATACCGCAGAAATCGGACCGCACAATGCGCAACCGCCGTGGCATGGTCGGGCGTGGCGTCGGGCATGCCTGACACCGCAAGATATGCGTCGCCGATCGTCTTGATCCGTTCACAGCCGAACTGTTCGACGATCCGGTCGAAGGCGGTGAAGATGTCATTCAACTCACTGAGAGTGACCGTAGGGTCGGTTTTTGCCGCAAAATCCGTAAAGCCGACGAAATCCAGCATGACCACGGAAACCTGATCATACAGCTGAGGCGTTACTACGCCGAAGGTTTTGAACTCTTCATAAACCGCGCGCGGCATCAGATTCAGCAAAAGCCGTTCGACCCGTTCCTTTTCTCTTTCCAACTCGCGGGTGTTGCGCTCGACCATGGTCGAATAGCTGTCGATCATGCTCTCCAGTTCACGAATTTTCGTGATGTTCTGACATTCGACAACCAGAACCTGCTCATCCATCCCATTGGCCAAGGAAATCGTTACAGCAAAGATCAGCGTGCGGCGTTTCGGTTTCATCTGCAGCTCTGCCGAATACCGCAGGCCCGATTGCTTGACGTCATCCAGCTCGCGCTGGTCCAGATCCGGCAAAATATCCAAAAGTGTCTGACCGGGCTCGGGCTTGCCGAACCATTCGGCGAATGGGCCATTGTGGAACACGAAGGTCAGGTCCGAGGCCCGCAATACTGCAACACCGACCCCGATGGCACGCAGCAGATGCTCGTTGATGGCCAGAATGCTCATGCCGCATCCCGGGCAACGATGATCGCCCTCTTGCCCTCGATCGCAGCCAGCGCGACCTGCACGTCATCTTCGGTCATTCCATGAATTGAAAGTGCTTCACCGAACAGCGTAGCCATCTCGTCGAAATCATCATGGCTGATGTTGAGGTGCCGATGCACGGCCTCGATCCGATCATCACTGAAAGACGCTGGTCCACCCACCAGAGACGAAACGAACTTGGTTTGATGATCGATCAACCGAGGCATGTCGATGTCTTCGAAGTAGCCTCCGATCTCATCCGATTCCAATGCCATTTCGTAAAATGTCATCACGATCCGGCTGATGGTTTTGAACCCGCCGTATTTCTCGTAAATCGTTTGACCCACACCAAAACCCCAAAAAATCGCGCAATAACACTGTGAGGTTATATCAAATCGAGAGTTTTGTTAACGTTTATGCGCTTTGCGACCGGCGCGGATGGTTGGAACCGCTCGGTTTTTCACCATCGGCTCAAAGACTTCAGGACCAAGGGCGCACGATCAGATCGTCGGCACAGGGAATGAAGTCCACCATGCCGCCGCGCTGGACAAGCCGCGCCTGACCGCCCAGCTTCCATTTCAGTTTGCAGCCGGCCGACTGAAGCTCGCGCCGCAGCCGAAACCATGTGGGGCCCTTGTCCAATCCGCTGTTCGTGGCTGCGTTTTGGGTTCGCTCACTGCTTTTGACCGGTTCGTCGATCTGCTCCTGCCGTCCCGACCAGATCATTTGAACACCAACGGCCGGAAAGCATTGAAACATGTTCCAATCCCTGCGCGGCAACGACAGAAAGTCATCGAGATGGTCAGAATATCTCTGCGACCAGGCCAACAGTTTGCGGCAGCCAGCCTGTGACAGAACATAGGCCGCCGCACTTGGCGCCATTTCCAACATTGGGCGCACGCGGACATTTCCGATCCCGGTTTCCGGCCCAAAGCGCAGTGACCGGGGCGAGTAATCCAATTTGACGCAATCATAGGCTTCCGGGTGGTTCAGCACTTCGGTGATCACCCGGCCAGCGTCAGAGGACATTTCCACATCATCCTCAAAGACGACAGCGGCCGGAAGGTTCCGATCGACGATCCGCTGCCAAACCGATCTATGGCTTTCGAAACAGGCGATTTCGCTGGTCGTCAGACCCCAGCGCGTTCCCGTTCCCGCAACATATCCGTTTTGCTCCAACGCACCCGGCTGACTGGCATCCGTCGCACTGATCCTATGTGCCCCCACAAGGCCCGCCTTCAGAAACTGCGCCTCCATGAACGCCCGGCGCTCGGGCACACGGTCCAGATTGATGTAATAGACGCTGTCGCCTGCCATCTGCTGGGTTATCTGCACCGGAAGTCCTTTCGCATCGCGCCGCTTTATTGGCCATATCCCCTGTTGGGACTGGAAGTCCAGATTGCACCACTGGCAGAAGTACGGCCAGCGGGGTGACCGAACTGACTGGCTACAGCTTGTTCAGCCGATGCTTTTCCAAGATGTCGATGATGACGGATTTGGCATGCAGCCGGTGCTGGCGATGCCGGTCGCGCGCCACATCAGGTTTGCCGTCACGGATTGCGGTGTAGACCGCACGGTGATCTTCATTCGATTTGACCGGTAACGGGCGAATGAACAGGGTCGAGGCCCGCGCTCTGCGGACCTGGTCGCTCATCATGGAAACGATGCTTTCCACCCGTCGGTTGCCACCCAACCGGACAAGCTCGCGGTGGAACAGGTCATCGGCCTTGGCCCACGCCTCCAGGTCTTCCTCACCGATGGCGCGATCCATTTGGGCGATCGAGTCCGCCAACGGCTGAAGGTCCTGTTCAGAAAATCCGGCCTCGGCCGCGCGTTCGGCTGCAAGGCTCTCCAACTCGGTCAAAATGTCATAGATCTCGCGCATATCATCCGGAGATACCGGCAGGATCCGCACCCCTTTGCGCGGCCGCATTTCCAACAGGCCCTTGCTTTCCAGCATCAGCGCTGCTTCGCGAACCGGCGTGCGCGACATCCCCAACTGCTCGGCCAGTTCGGTTTCCAGATGGTCGGTGCCCGCGGCCAACTCTCCGGTCAGGATCATCCGCCGCAAGTCCCGCACCGCGCGCTGAGTATTCGAGAGAGCCTTGCCGGTCTCGTTTTTCATTCGGCCTCCAAAACGATTTTCCTGCCCTCCGCATCAGATCTGTAGATCGCCTGCTCAATGCGGATAACGTCCAGATAGTCCGGGCCAGTATTTTCCAAATGCGTTCCATTTAGAAGACCGGATATGACATGCTGCTGCAATGCGTGCACGCAATCGCCACCAAAGCCCTCCCATTTATCGGGCGCAAGCAACTGCACGCTGCTCTGGCTGCCGAATTCCCGCAGCCCAACGGCGCCAAAGCCATCCATCGTCAGTGTTCCGCCGGTGCCTTCGATCAGGGCCTCCCCCATGGTGCGGCGCAGATTGTCCGAGGCATGATCCAGGTTCCGGTTGCCATCGAACACGGCCCTCAACCCGTTTTCGAACTCAAAGATGACATAGCCTGCGTCCTCTCCGGCAATGACAGGGTTGATCCGCCGCAGATCGGCGTAAACCGAGACCGGATTGCCGAACAAGAACCGAAACGTATCGACCCAATGCACCGCCGTTTCGTGGATCAGAAAACGCGGCATCTTCTGAAAATAGGGTTGCCGATCAAGATAAGCGCGAGGCCCCTGCCCGTCGCCCGGGCGCAGCCGGAACGTGGCCTGCAGCGGTGTCCCGATATCCCCGCGTGTCAGGGCGTCCTTCATCACCCGATACCACGGCTGAAAGCGAAAATTCTCGTGGACAACGACGGTGGCTCCGGCATCCCGAGCGTCCTTCAGTACATCCTCCGCTTCTGCCAGAGATCGACAAAACGGTTTTTGGCACAGGATCCAACCCACACCCGCGTCCAGCGCGACGCGAATTGCGTCGGCATGACCGTCAGGCGGCAGGATTATGTCCAACAGCTGGGGCGTTTCCTGGGTCAGCATCGACGGCAGATCATCATAGGCAGGCAACCCAGTGGCGGCCGCCTTCTCGAGATCGCGATCACATGCGGCCACCAGTTGAACCTGCGGTATGCGGCGCCAGCTGCCATAGTGGAACTGGCTGAAATAGCCGGCGCCGACACAGGCGACACGAATGAACTGCTGGCTGCTCACACCGAGAACACCCTGTCCGCTACCGCCCGCGCTGAGGCCAGCGTGTCGGCTTCTCCGCCCAGATCACGGGTCAGAACTCGGCCCTCGGACACGACGCTGTCGACTGCGGCGTGCAGCCGTTGCCCATCGCGCGACAACGCCGGGATCTGATGCCGCAACCCAAGCCACTCCAGCATCATCGCCGCCGACTGGAACATGGCAAACGGATTGGCGATGCCCTCCCCGGCAATGTCGGGGGCGGAACCGTGACACGGCTGGAACACCGCATGATCCAGACCAATGTCAGCCGAGGGTGCCAGACCCAGCCCTCCCATCAGCCCGGCCCCAAGGTCAGACAAAATGTCTCCAAACATGTTTTCCGTGACCAGAACATCGAATTCCCAAGGCTTCTGAACCATCCACAAGGCCGTTGCATCCACATAGGCATGATCCGCAACCAGGTCCGGGTGACGCTCAGCCTCGGCATCGAACAGATCTCGGAAGAATGCAAAGGCCCGGAAGACGTTGGCCTTGTCCACACAGGTGACTCGACCCCGACCCTGCCCGGATGCCCTTCGGTCATGCGCCAACTGGAAGGTAAACCGAAACAGCTTTTCGCAGACCTCTCGGGTGATCAGCAGCGTCTCGCGCGCCTCATCCTCGGTCACTTCTCCGCACCCCTGGGTGTGAAACAACCCCTCAGTACTTTCGCGGATCAGAACGAAGTCAATTTCCTTGCCCGGTGGCAGGGCCAATGGTGTCGCCTGCCCGGCCCTCACCCGCACAGGGCGCACACCGGCAAACAGCCCCAGCGCCTTGCGGAGGTCGATCTGAGGGGAAATCTCAGTCCCATCCGGGTACCGAACGTCCGGCAAACCCATCGCGGACAATAGAATGGCATCCGCCTGCCGCGCCGCATCCATTGAAGTTTTCGGAAATGATTCTCCGGTTTGCGCATAGTGGGCTGCCCCGGCCGAAACCTCCCGAAACTCAAGTGTATAGTCCTCGGTCTGCTCAGACAGCTGCGCAAGGATGCTTAGCGTCGGAGCCATGATTTCCGGGCCGATCCCGTCCCCGTGGAACACTGCAATCTGTAGTTTCTCGGCCATATGCGCCCTGCGTCCTTTTCCTGTGTTCTTGCGTTCGACCTTAAATCAATTCCGGTCGTTGACAACGCATTGTGTAACGTATACGCAAATAAATGCAATAACAAACACATCACTGCATCTGGGAGGAAAAGATGAAGTCGAAAATCGCAAGGTTGGCCGCGGCCGCCCTAATGACGGCAGGTGCCGCAGGGCTCGCCAGCGCGCAGGAGTATCCTTACCGGGACATTACCACCGCCGTCGTCTGGGGCGCCGGAGGCGGCACCGACACCATCAACCGGATGATCATGGCCGAGATGGAGAAACACCTGCCGGTGTCGATCAACGTGATCAACCAGACCGGAGGCGTGGCGGGTTCAAACGGAATGGTCTACGTCATGAACCAGCCTGATGACGGCTATACGTTGGTCGGACTTTCCGAATCAAACGTGACCGCCGCCGTCCAGGGCGGCTGGGACAAAAAGTTCGACTACTGGTTTCCATTCATCGTTGGCGGCTCGCCTGATTTGATCTCGGTTCCCGCAGACAGCCCCTACAACAGCCTTGAAGAGTTGGTGGACGCGGCGAAGGCCGCGCCCGGAACCATCCCCGCGGCAGCCTCGGGTGCGGGATCCATCCACCACCTGAACCTGCTGGCCATCGAAAAAGGCTCGGGCGCCGAGTTCAAATTCGTCCCCTACAAAGGCTCAGCTCCGGGGCAAGAGGCCGCCATCGCCGGTGAAGTTGCGCTGGTCGTGACCTCGCTGGCGGAACAGGCCCCGCTGATCGAAGGCGGACAGTTGCGCCCTCTGGCGATGCTGACACCTGAAAACGCGGAAATCGCGGGAATGACCGTTCCTTCGGCCTTTGGCATCTATGACGGGCTCGACCAATATTTGCCGCTGAAACAGGCAATCGGCTTTGCGGTCCACAATTCGGCAAGCGACGATGTAAAGGCAAAACTGGCCGAAGCATTCCAGAAAGCCATGGCCTCGCAAGCCGTGGCCGATTGGGCCGCAGCAAACAATTATGACATCGGCGGACAGTACGGACCCGAGGCGCAGAAACTGTTCTCGACGCTGGAATCCACCTTCGCATACACCCTGCAGGATCTGGGTGCGACGACCGTCGATCCGGCCTCTCTGGGCATCGAGAAGCCCTGAGCGACAAACGATCTTGGGGGCGCGGTTCCGCGCCCCTTTTTTTTGCACGGGAGGGCAAAGTTGGAAAAGGCTGAGGACATTCTGGTCCTGCGCGCACGGGATTTCTGGGCGTCGCTGGTTTTGGGGGCAACATCGGTGTTCTTCCTGTGGAAGACCATGGACATCCCCCTGTGGGGAGAAAACAAAGCGGGGGTCAGCGGTACCCAATGGTACGACTCAGCAGCCATTGTTCCGTTGTTCATCTTTGTGGGCCTCTTGTGCCTCTCGATCGCGCTGTTCGTGATCTCGGTCCGGTCCGGCGGGGCGCGGCACGCCCTTGGTGCGGCTGGCATCGGTTGGAACCCTGACGAAGCATTTCGATTTTCCACCATTGGCCTGATCCTTCTGGCTTATGTGGGCGGGCTGGTGCCGCGCGTCGATTTCATCCTGTGTTCCGGCCTTCTGATTACCGCTCTCATATTTGGGTACTACGGCGGGCACCCGCGGCGCGCGATGATCGCTTGCGGCGCCGTTTGCCTGGCTGGGTTCACATCCTGGTTGCTCTACCCTGCTCAAGCCGACTGGAACGCACATGCGGACGACTGGATCACGTTGGGCATATGGGTCGCCTTGACGATCCCGGTTTTGGTCAAGGCCCGGTCCGAGCGGCTTTTGCGGGTTGTTCCCTATATGGCCATCCTCGCGCCGTTTACCCTGGTTTGCGCCATGGCCTTCGGATTTCGCCAGAATGTTCCGGCGCGCGGTGGCCTGCTGTTTCAACAAATCGAGTACCACTACTACGTGACGCTCCGCCCGATCTGGAAAGGCTAAGACCATGGAGTTCGTCTTGTCTCAGCTGGCGGGTTTCGGCCATGCCTTCGCTGCGCTGGTCGTCGATCCGCTGACCTATCTCTATCTGGTTTTCTCGGTCTTTCTGGGCATCACATTCGGTGCCCTGCCCGGCCTGACCGCGACCCTTGCCGTGACCATTCTGACCGGTTTCTTCGGCAACAAGATCCCGCTGGATTATTCTTTGATCGCGCTGCTGGGCGCTTATGTGGGGGCGATTTACGGCGGGTCCTATCCCTCGATCCTGCTGAACATCCCAGGCACCGCCGCCAGCGCCGCCACCGCAATGGACGGTCACCCGCTCGCCAAGGCCGGGCGCGGAGGTGAGGCGCTTGGATTGACGACGACGGCCAGTTTCATCGGGACCATCATCGGCACACTCACGCTCCTGATCTTCGTCTGGGCACTGCTGCTTGTTTCAAAGAACATCGCAAGCCCGGAAAAGGCGCTACTGGCCCTGTTCGGTATCCTTCTGTCTGGCACGCTCATGAGCGAGGACCTGGTGCTCAAAGGGTGGATATCCGGTTTGATCGGGCTTGCCATGGCCATGGCCGGACTTGACCCCTTGCTGTCCGAACCCCGCTACACTTTCGGCTGGTCCTACATGCTGAGCGGGTTCCAGGTGGTGCCTGTTCTCATGGGGGCTTTCGCGATCCCTCAGATCATCGAAGGCCTGCGCCATGTCGAAGCCGGCAAGGTCATGGCTCTTAAAGGCTCGATCCTGCCAAATCTCTCGACGGTCCGCCGTCACCTGCCCACCATCGGCAGGTCCGGCGTGATCGGCACCGGCGTTGGTGCCCTGCCGGGCGTCGGCGAGGATGTTGCCGGATGGGTCAGCTACGGTGTCGGCAAAACCGTTTCGAAGGATGGTAAGAACTTCGGCAAAGGTTCACTGGACGGGCTTTTGTGTTCGGAGACCGCCAACAACGCCTGCATCGGCGGCGCACTGATCCCGCTGTTGGTACTGGGCATCCCCGGCTCGCCACCCGCGGCCGCGCTGCTGGGGGCGTTCAAAATCAACAACGTCATCCCCGGCCCCACGATCGACCCCGAAATCATCCTGCGGGTCGTGGCCATCCTGGTGCTGGCATCGTTGACGATGTTCCTGATGGGCCTTTTCACCGCGCGGGTCTTCATCAAGATTCTCAAAATCCCGCAAACCGTTTTCTTGCCCGTCGTGATGGTTCTGACCACGATTGGGTCGTTCAGTGTGGGGGGCGGCATCAATGACCTTTACCTTATGCTGGGGGTCGGCTTCGTGGCGTATTTCATGAACCTGATGAAGTATCCGATTGCGCCGCTGGTCATTGGCGTCATCCTTGGCGGGTTGTTCGACGAGACATTCCGCCGGTCACTGTTCCTGTCGGATGGTGATCTGTCAGTATTTGTTTCTCGACCCGGAGCAGCAATTCTGCTGGTGTTGAACCTGGCGCTGATCCTCAGCCAATTGCCTCCGGTCAAACGCCTGTTCGCCCGCCTGAAAGGAGCGCCCGCCTGATGTATGCCGTCACCGTAACCTTCGAGTTGAAGCCCGGGACACGCGATCGTTTCCTGCCTCTGATGCTGGACAACGCGCGCATGTCGTTGAGCTACGAGCCCGGGTGCCTCCAATTCGACGTCTGCGCAGGGGACGATCCGGCCATCGTTTTTTTGTATGAGATCTACTCGAACGCCGAAGCGTTCAGGATCCACTTGGACAGTCCGCATTTCAAGACATTCGATCTGGCAGTTTCGGATATGGTGGTCCGAAAGCAGGTCAACACGTTCTCCGAGGTCATGCGATGAACGACTGGGAAGTCTATGCCATCAAATATGCGGACAGAAATGCCCGCACCCGCGCCGACAGTTTCATACTGGATGACGATCACGCTGCCCCTCATGCCATGGACTACTACTTGTGGCTGCTCAAGCGCGGCACGCAGGTCATTCTGGTGGATACCGGATATGACACCGACGAAGGGCTGAGCCGCGGACGGCCTATTGCCATGGATCCACGTGATGCCTTGCGGCCATTCGGGATCGCGCCAGAGGCCATTCAGCAAGTGATCGTCACGCACCTGCACTATGACCACGCAGGGGGTCTGCACCTGTTTCCAAACGCCACGTTGCATATGCAGGCGGCCGAGATGGCCTTTGCCACGGGTCCCTGCATGTGCCACGACACTCTGCGCGCGCCATTTTCGGCCGGTCATATCTGCGAGGCGATCAAGCGGCTTTATTCCGGCAAAGTGGTTTTCCATGACGGCGATGCCGAGTTGGCTGACGGAGTCACGGTCCATTGCATCGGCGGCCACTCCCGCGGGCTGCAATGCGTACGTGTCCGGACTGCCAGCGGCTGGATGGTTTTGGCCTCGGACGCATCGCATTACTATGAGAACTTCATGGCCCGAAAACCATTTCCCATTGTGGTCGACCTGCAGGACATGCTGGAGGGCTTTGACAAGCTGCAAAGCCTCGCGTCCGCCCCTGGCCTGATCATCCCAGGCCACGATCCACTGGTCCGGTCCGTTTTTCCCCCGGGACCAGCCGACCACATCAACCGTCTAGACACGGGGCCAATCAGAGAGATCAAACTATGAAGATCGGAGTCATTGCCGATGATTTCACCGGTGCATCCGACATTGGTCTGACCCTCGCCGAGGGCGGCATGCGCGTCAGCCAGTTTGTTGGCATCCCAAAGGCCCACACGGACCAAGATCTGGATGCGGCCGTGGTTGCGCTCAAGTCGCGCACGGCCCCGGTTGACGAGGCGGTGCGCGACAGTCTGGCAGCCTGTGACTGGCTGCTGTCCCAGGGTGCGCAGCAAATCGTCTTCAAGGTCTGTTCGACCTTCGACAGCACCGCAAATGGCAATATCGGTCCGGTTCTGGATGCGCTTGCGGAAAGGCTGAACGCTCAGACCACGATCGTCTGTCCGGCTTTTCCCGAAAATGGGCGCAGCGTTTACCAAGGGCACCTGTTCGTGCAGGACAAGCTGTTGAGTGAAAGCGGCATGCAGAACCATCCACTGACTCCGATGACCGACCCTGATCTCCGGCGTCTGCTGGCCGCTCAGTCCGCCCGTCCGATCCATCATGTGGCCGCCTTGGTGGTCATGCAGGGGGCTGCGGCCATTCGGTCTGCCCTGCCTCCCAAAGGTCATACGATCGTCGACGCAATCCGCGACGCAGACCTGCTGGAAATCGGCAAGGCTGCCCGCGATACCTTGCTCCTTTGCGGCGGGTCCGGGATCGCGCTTGGGTTGCCGGAAAATTTTGGGTTCGAACCGCGACACCCACAGTGGGACGGAGTGTCCGGCCCCGGCATTGTGCTGTCAGGATCCTGCAGCCGCGCCACCCGAGAGCAAGTCGCGCGCTTCCGGGACGTCGCCCCACACCGCGAGGTCACCGCGCAGGACGCGGTCAGCGGCTCGATCTCGGTGGAAGAATTGGTCAACTGGGCGCTCGAGCAGAAACAACCGCCGCTGATCTATTCTTCGGCCGATCCACAAGTCGTGAGGCATGCACAGGACTCCTTCGGCAAGGAAAAGGCATCTGCAGCGATCGAAAACCTGTTCTCCGATCTCTCCCGCAGCCTGCGGGCCGCGGGCTTCCGACGGATGGTCATTGCAGGGGGTGAAACTTCCGGCGCGGTTGTCCAGGGACTGCGCGCGCAGCAGTTGCAGATCGGCCCCCGCCTGGCCGCCGGCGTTCCCATGGTACTCCTGCCCGGCACTCCGTCCGCTGCACTGGCGCTGAAATCGGGCAATTTCGGCGGCCCCGATTTCTTTGCGGACGCCTTGAACAGAATGGAGCGGCAACAATGAGCGAGGCGGCGAAGCTGCGGGAAGAAATCTGTCTGCTTGCAAAGTCGATGTTCGACCGGGGACTGACCTGCGGTGCGTCGGGCAACATCTCGGCCCGGCTGACCGACGGAACGATCCTGGTTACGCCGACCGGCAGTTCGATGGGGTTTCTCGACCCGGCGCGGATCAGCCATCTGGATGCCCGGTTTCAGCACATTGATGGCGACTTGCCGACCAAGGAAGTCCCGCTGCACTCGGCCTTCTACGACACAAGGCAGCAGACCGGGGCTGTGGTCCACCTCCACTCGACGCATTCGGTGGCCTGGTCCATGCTTCCCGAAGTTGACCCCGAGGACGTTCTGCCGCCGCTGACCCCGTATTCAATCATGCGGGTCGGTCGGGTGAAATTGCTGCCATTCTTCCTGCCCGGCGACCCTGAAATGGGCAACGCGGTCCGGGGACTGGCTGGACAGCGCAGCGCGGTGCTGCTGGCCAATCATGGCCCTGTGGTTGCTGGCAAAGACATCTGGGCGGCCAGTTTCGCAATGGAAGAACTGGAGGAAACCGCAAAACTCGCCCTGTTGACCCGAGGACTGACCCCTCGACAGCTGAGCGCCGAACAGATTTCAGCCCTGTACGACATGACAGGCCACAGCAAGTAACCGGTTCGAACACCTACTGCTCTGACAACACGCTTTGCGATCCAATCGGCCGGAGTTCGGCTATTGCCGCCAGCGTTTGCGCACATTTCTGGCAAAGTTCATCTCAAGCTTGCTCAATTACCCTGCGTAAATTACCATTTTTCGGCGGGGGACTGTGTCGTTGAATGGTTTAAAGCTGCTTTTTGTGCAGGCAGGGTTCGGTCCGGGTGGTGCGGAAAAAGTCATCGCCATGTTGTCGAACCATTTCGTGGAACGCGGTTGCGAGGTTCACGCAACGGCGTTCAGCATGCCGGAAAACGGTCCCTATTTCTCGATGAATGAAAAAGTGCGGACCAGTGCGCTATCAGGCAGGCGCGGACAGTTGAACAGGATCACGCACGTACGTTCGGTCATTCGCGACCTACGCCCCGATGTCGTGATTTCGTTTCTGACCAAAGTGAATGTAGTTACCCTGATCGCCACATTGGACTCCAAGCTGCCGGTCATCATTTCGGAACGGAACAACCCACGTCTACAGGACGCACACCCCGGATGGGCGCGATTGCAATCCGTTCTGGGCCGAAGGTCGAAGGCTGTCGTTGCATTGACACAAAAAGGTCTGGAGGATCTGCCTGGCCCGCTCCGCCGTCGCGGTCGGGTCATACCGAACCCGATCGAGCCCTTCACACGGGCGCAGGTGTCGAACTCCGAAAAAGCGCGTCACCTGGTCTCGGTTGGTCGCCTGGTGCCGCAGAAAGGTTTTCACCTTCTTCTGGAGACCATGGCCAAGATCCATGCCGAGTGCCCATGGACCACCCTGACGATCTATGGTGAAGGCCCCGAGCGTCCCCCACTCGAGCGGTTGCGCAAGTCTCTCGGTCTTGAGGGTTGCGTTCATTTGCCCGGCAATACGGCCCGGGTCGGAGAATGGGCAAACGACGCCGATATCGTGGTTGGGTCTTCGCTGTATGAAGGGTTTCACAATGTTGTCGCCGAAGCTGTCGTCAGCGGGATCCCGGTCGTCTCATTCGATTGTGACTATGGTCCGTCCGAATTCATCCGCCACGGGCGAAATGGCTATCTGGTACCGACCGGCGACGTAACTGGACTGGCAGAAGCCGCCATTCGTCTGATCAATGACCCGACGGCCCGCGCGGGAATGGCAAACGAATCCGATGAGTTAAGGGCGCTTCTTTCTCCAGAGAGGGTCTACTCCGCGTGGGAGAACGTCGTCGCGGACGCAGTTGCGCGAAACGGTCGTATGATCTGACGAGACCCGACACGGACGACCATCCCATCATGCCAAATCCTGAGCAGGGACAGGCTAATTTTGGCCTGTCTTCAACCCTGCTTTGTTAATTTTCATTATTGACAACTCTCACGCTGTAGTTATTTGTCAAATTTGACAATAAAGGAGCCCCAATGCCCCGACCCACGCTCAAAGACCAACGATCCGCTGAAATACTCGATGCCTATCTGACCTGTGTGGCCCGTTTCGGATTGGAAGGCGCAACACAAGAACGCATCGCGGCAGAGGCTGGTGTCAAACGGCCCTTGTTGCGCCACTACTTGGGAAACCGGGATGACATGACGGCGGCATTGGCAGACCACGTGATCAACGCTTTTGCCGAAGTGACAGAGGCGGTCTCGGTTCACTTCGGGTCGCAGGGTGAGCCATCTGAGTTGATTGATGCCCTGTTTGACGACGGGCACGGCCATGATCCCCGGCTGATGCTGGCTTGGCAGGCTTTGGCAACGGCCGCCGAACGCATTCCTGACCTGGGCCCCAAACTGACCCAAAGCTACGCAGACTTTCTGGCCGTCATCGAAGGTGTTCTGGCACGCGCATATCCATCGGCACCTCCCGAACGCATTCGGGCCGTCGCCCATGGAGTAACCGCTTGCGCTCAAAACATCGACGCGCTTGTCCCGATTTCACCGCCAGTTCAGTGGCGCGACGATCTAAGAGCGGCGGCGCTGGCGTTGCTTGCAAGCTTGGAGGGTGACGCATGATCAATCTTCCCAGACTGATCAACTACGCAGCCCTACCCGTTCTTTTGGTGGCCACATGGCTGGGGCTCCAGTGGCCCTGGGGACTGGTATTCCTCTGGTGGGCCATACCTTCGATCCGCAGCGGCCAAGCTTTCCTGATCGATGCCGTCAACCGCGACACCGATCCACTCCTGTTCTGGACCGTTACTGTTCTTTGGATGGTCTTAGGCGGCCTGATGGTTACCGCCGACATCGCACCGGCCATCTATCCGGCCTGGCTGGTCTGAGAGGTTTTCATGACACGAATGTATCACCGGCTGCCCGCCTCTGCCTATACAGCGCAGGACTGGTACGACCGCGAGCAAGAACTGATCTTCTCTCGCACCTGGCGATATGCCGGGTTTGCCGAGGATGTACCCGAGCCCGGACATTACATCTCGGTCCAGGCGGGTTTGAACAACATCTTCGTTGTAATGGGGCGCGACCGTCGGCTGCGGGCGTTCCACAACATCTGCCGTCACCGCGGAACCCAATTGATCCGTGCAGTGGGCAAAACACAGAAGGCACTGACCTGCCCATATCACGATTGGACCTACGATCTGGGAGGCAACCTGATCTCAGTCCCAGATGAAAACCGCGAGTATCCTGACGGCATCGAAAAGTCTTGCCTCGGGCTGAAACCCGCGAGCGTCGATCTCTGGCGCGGGATGATCTTCGTGCACCCTGATCCGCAGGCGCCAAGCCTTGCGGAGTGGTTCGGGCCCGTGGATCCGTTGCTGGGCCCGCACAAGCCCGAAGAAATGGTCGAATACGGCGAAGCCCGCCAAAGCTATGAGATCCGCGCCAACTGGAAGATCGTGGTTGAGAACTACATCGACGTCTATCACCTGAGCCACCTGCATTCGAACACGCTTCACATGTATGACCATGGCCGCGCAGTATACGGCTGGGAAGGTCCACACTATCATTTTTGGGAGCCGCCCTCGTCAGACCATGCCCGCGCGCTCGAGAAAAACCTGCCCACCCCGCGGGTAATCCCGAAACCGCATATTGGCGCCTGGGTGCCGATGCTGTTTCCGGGCATTGGCTTGGCTGGCAGTGAAGACAGCTGGAACATCTTCATCATCACGCCCCTCGCGCCCGACCGAACACGCGTGGAGAACCGCACCAGATTGGCCAGCGCGTCGGCGTGGGAGTACTCGCGGCAGCAATGGTCATCTTACGCGTTCTGGCGTGACTTCGGTGGCCCCAAATACAAAGGCGACGATGCGTTGGGCAAAGATGACCCGATGGCATCGGGCGATTTCACGGCCGAAGATGTCTATGCCTGCGAACAGCAACAGAAATCCTTGGCAAGCCCGTTGTTTGAAGTCGGCCCCGCCTCTGTCGGAGAAGGCCCGGTTCTGCAGCATCAGCAAGTTGTTCTGGACTTCATGGCGAAAGCTGAGGCCGAGACATGACCAGGCCCAAAACACTCTCCCAAAATGCCCTCTCCGGGCCGGCACCAATCATCCCGCGCCCAAATGCCCAGAACCAAAAGGTCATCCTGTGAGACTTCGCATTCTTGCCACCTTGGCTGGGATCGCCCTGGCAGGCGGACTGGCTCTCGCCGCGCGCGGCAGCGACCCGAAGGTCATCGCCGAACGTCAGCTCTCTGTCCCCAACTCTCAGATCGCGTGGAGCGACTGGGATCCCGAAGCGATCCACACAATCACCGTAAACTATGGTCAGGGCCAGCCGGATGATCACTTTAGCTATTCGGTGGCCGATTGGGCCCAGCGAAACGGCGATACCGGCTTTGAAACTGTCCTAGCGCTGCAGGGATATGTGGAAACAGACCGCTCACCCCCGCGGATCGTGACTACAGAAGAGCCGGGCAGCGCCACAGCAACAGCGGTCACCACAGTCAACTACGACTGGCAGGGTCACGCAGGTGCGATGAGGCAAACCGACCGCTTTTCGCTGAAACGAAAAGGCGGAAAATGGGTGATCCGCGCGCTGGACACCACCAAGGATTATCGCTGACTGAAGATGGCCGTCTTTTGCTCAGGAAAGGACCACTCGTGACCCGTAAATTCTTTCCCTTGTCCGTGGCTGAAATCCGGCCTGAAATCGGTGGCGAAGCAACCACCGTCGTGCTGGACGTACCACCAGCCCTGACCGAGCTGTTTCGCTGGTCCCCCGGCCAACATCTGACACTGCGCTTCGGCCTGAGCGGGAAAGAGCAGCGACGCTGCTACACCATCTCCAACCCGCCAAACGAAGCGCTGCGGATCACCGTGAAACGCGTTTCCGGGGGATTGGTGTCGAACCATATCGGCGACGCCCTGCGCGCCGGAGATACGGTCGAGGCGATGCCACCCTTTGGCCGCTTCACGCTGGAACCCAACGCAACTGCACGACGTACCCACTACTTTTTTGGCGCGGGCAGCGGATTGACTCCGCTTTATGCGATGATCCGAGCCGTGCTTGATCACGAGCCACATTCCGTCGCCCATCTGATCTACGGCAACCGGTCCGAGAATGAGATTCTGTTTCGGGAAACGCTGGATACCCTCGTCGAGGCCAACCCATACCGGTTCACCCTGCGCCATGTCTTGTCTGCCCGATCGCTGTTGAGCTGGTTCAGCCCGTGGCGAACCGGCCGTGTTGACGCGGATGCGATCAAGGCGGCAATCGACGAGACGCCCCCCATCGCGCAGGACGTCCTGTATTGGATCTGCGGCCCAGGCAGCATGAACGCAGACGTCCGGGCAGCGCTGAACGCGCTGGATGTGCCCGATGCACGCATCCACATGGAAAGCTTCGGCGCCAACCCAGCTCAGGACACGAACCAATCTGGCATGGCGGCCACAGCGAGGGTGACGCTGGATGGGGAAACCCGCGAGGTGCATATCGAGGCTGGGCAAACGATCCTGGAGGCCGCCATTGCAGCGGGACTGGCGCCGCCCTTCAGCTGCCAGTCAGGCGTCTGCGGCGCATGCCGCGCAATTCGGACAGAGGGTCAGGTACAAATGCGAGCGCACATGGCCCTCGATCGGAACGACATCGCGCGGGGTGAAGTTCTGACCTGCCAAGCCGTCCCCAAAAGCAAAGAACTGGCCGTGCAGTTCCCCGATACGTAACAGTCTCGGTACAACCCCTCACCGCTCGGCAGTACGGATCCCAGCACACAACACATCTTCGCCCAACGTGCCGGGGTCAAAGCAAGGCCGATCCCGCGCGGTGCGCAAAAACTGTGGGTATTCAAGGTGAATGGCGGAGAGACAGGGATTCGAACCCTGGAGACGGTTTCCCGCCTACACACTTTCCAGGCGTGCGCCTTCGACCACTCGGCCACCTCTCCGTGCCGGCGATATTTGGACCAACGAACAGGGATTTGCAAGGGCCGATTGCGCGGAAATCCAAGGGATACGCAAGTTGCCTGAAGCGCCCCCACCCCAAACGATTGAGCGGGGTCGCTTCGGTCTCGGCCAGCCGGGGAGATGGTGCTGTAGTCCTATGACTACAGCTCTTCGCCGTTGTCTCCGTCCATGTCGGCCTCGGTCAGGTCCATCGGCGCCGCGCTTGAGTCGTCGGTCTTCACAGGTTCCTGTTGATCCGGCTGCTGGGGCTTCGCTGCCTTGTTGGCCGGTTGCACCAAAACCTCGGGGTTCCGCAGCCAGAGATCGCGCTGTGCGAATGGAATCTCGATCCCTTCTTCGGTGAAGCGCCGGTTGATTTCGTGATTCATGTCCGACTTTACGGACAGGACCCAATTCACGTCACGCAGGATCGCTCTGATTTCGAAATCCAGCGAGTCCGCGCCAAACCCCTGGAACACGACGTTGGGTGCCGGGTTGGCCAACACCATCGGATGCGCATTCGCGATTTCGCCCAGGATCTTCTCGACCTTTCGGGTGTCGGTCCCATAGGCGACGCCAACCGGAACGATGACCCGTCCGATGGTATTGCCGCGGGTATAGTTGGTCACCACACCGCTGATCAGGTCCGAGTTCGGAACGATCACATCGGTCCGGTCAAAGGTTTCCACCCGCGTCGAGCGTACCGAGATGTCGCGCACATAACCCATCATCCCGTTGACATCGATCCAGTCCCCTTTGGCAATCGGCCGTTCGACCAACAGGATGATGCCCGAAACAAAATTCGACACGATTGTCTGCAATCCGAAACCGATGCCCACAGACAACGCACCCGCGACGATCGCAAGTGACGACAGATCAAAGCCCGCGACAATGATCGCGGCCAGTGCTGCAAGGAAAATTCCCACATAGCCCGTGCCAGCGACGATCGCGTTCTGCCCACCCGGATCGATGCTGGTTTTGGGAAGTAACGAGTTGCGCAAACCGCTCTGCAGCAGTCTGGTCAGCATGTAACCGATCGCAAATACGGCCACGAAAGTCAGGAAGTTGCTGGGCGAGATCGTCACGCCGCCGATGTCAAAACCCATCAGAAGGCGGGACCACGCCTCGCGCAGATCCGAGTCGCGCGCGCCCCAATACAGCGCTAGAATCGGCAACGACAGAATGGCCAGAGCGAACCCGACGAGCACCGAGAACAACGAGTCGCTGGCCGCGTCGCCCTGCCCCGTCAGCCAGCCATAGATCGAGCTGATGAACCGCTGGAAGATGACGATGGCCGTTATCAGGACCAGCGTTTTGACCGATGGGAACACGATCGCCTCGGCGGCATTTGTATAGCCGATGGCAGCCAGAACAACGCTTGCGATGCCCAGGAAAAACAGCGCACGGCGGAGCAGTTCGACCAGCTGACTGAACCCGGCAGCCCGTGCTGACTGGCCCTGCTCAGGCTCGTCCTCAGATCCTTCGGGGCGGCGGATTTGGCGGATCCGCAGCAGCAACAGGGCTGTCACGAGTATCACCGGGAAGCTGACGACGGCGCGAGTAGCCTCAGAGGTGTTTTCGATCCGTTCGAACAATTGGCCAAGTTCATGCAGAATCAGCATCAGCGCGAGCAGATCCAGATAAACCCGCAGTTCCTTGATCGTATTTGCCGACAGGACTTTGAAACCCCGTTCTTCGCCCATCAAATAGACCTGACGGCCGATCCAGTCGTAAAACAGGATGATCGCGGCCCAATACGGAATTTCCTGGATCAGCAATGTGCCGCGCAACCCCGGAATTCCGGTCATGACCACCGCCTGAACGATGATGGCAACCCCGAACCATGGCAGGATGATCCGGAACAGCGACACGACGAATGTCCATACGCCACGCCCGGAGCCTCCGAACCGCCGCAGATAGTCCCCAGCTTTCTCTGACCATGATCGCCCGAACAGCAGCAGGATCGCGGCCACCGCGAGCAGAATACCGATGGCAAGTCCGCTCTCTTTCAGCTTTTCGCGGACAAGGGCCGAACGCATGTTGGCCTTCGTCTCGTTGATCAACGCACGGCCCGCTTCGGTCACGTCCACCCAGGCAGGTGCCCAATGCGCCGGGTTGAGCGGCGATGGCCCGCGCTCAAGAAACTCTTTCCGCTGCCGTTCACGGATGATCTTATCAATTTCGCTGATCAGGCCGTTGGCGCGGCTGTAGGCCTCTTCCGAGATGATCCGCGGTACCTTCAGGCTGTTGAGTTGCTGCTCGAGGTTCTCTCGCAAGCTGGCGATATCTTCGGATTCCGAAGATCCGTCATCGGGTTTGGGCCCCAATGCCTTGAGCTGGCTTTCCAGCGTTTGAATGCGGTCTGTATTCGCACTTCGCGCGCGATTGAAGTCGTCCCGATAACCACTTATTTCAGAACGCAATTTCTCCATCGAAGCATTGGATGCCCGATTGGCTTCGATCACCTTCTCAGCACGCTCGGCGGTGCTGAGCCATCCCTGGTAGTACTCGCTCTGACGGTCGGTCAGCTGCGCCGAGGCTCCGCCTGCGACCCCAATGGCGACCACAAACGCAAATGCCAGTAAAACCAGAAACTGCCGCAGCATCATACGTCCTCAAAAACACCCGGAATACTGCGCGGGGCCTCGGTCATCCACTCTGGAACCGGCAATTCCTTTTCACGCAGGAAGTCGGGGTTGAACAGTTTCGACTGGTAGCGCGTGCCATAGTCGCACAACACGGTGACGATGGTGTGACCCGGACCCATTTCCTTGGCCAGTCTCACAGCGCCGGCAATGTTGATTGCGGTGGACCCACCCATGACCAACCCCTCTTCGCGCAGAAGGTCGAAGATATAGGGCAACGCTTCGTTGTCCGTAATCTGGTAGGCGTGGTCGGGCTTGAACCCTTCAAGGTTTTTGGTGATGCGGACCTGGCCGATCCCCTCGGCGATTGAGCCACCCTCCATCGCGATTTCACCCGTCGTGTAATAGGAATAGAGACCGGCACCCATCGGATCGGCGATACCGATCTTGACGCCCTTGGGCTGCAAAGCCTCGGCCACTCCGGCCAGCGTTCCGCCCGATCCGACCGCGCAGATGAATCCGTCGACCTTGCCGTCGGTCTGCTCCCAGATTTCCGGCCCAGTGGTCTCGACATGCGCCTGACGGTTCGCGACGTTGTCGAACTGGTTTGCCCAAATCGCGCCATTGGGTTCGGTCTTGGCCAACTGCTCGGCCAGCCGCCGCGAGTAATGCACAAAATTGTTGGGATTCCGGTAAGGTGCGGCGGGAACCTGAACCAGTTGAGCCCCGGCGAGGCGCAGCATATCCTTCTTCTCTTCGGATTGGGTTTCCGGGATGACGATCACGGTTTTGAACCCCATCGACGCGCCGACCAGCGCCAGACCGATGCCCGTGTTGCCCGCCGTCCCCTCGACAATCGTCCCGCCGGGCTTGAGATCGCCGCGCGCAATGGCGTCGCGAATGATGAACAGCGCCGCGCGATCCTTGACCGACTGACCGGGGTTCATGAACTCGGCCTTCCCAAGGATTTCGCACCCGGTTTCTTCGCTGACACGGCGCAGCCGGATCAACGGAGTTTTTCCTACGGCGTCAGCAAGGTCTCGTGCAATGCGCATGGCACCCTCTTGTAAATTGGCGTTTTTGCAGATGTACAGGTGCCCTGCGCCGACCACAAGGCGGGATAGTCATCCCCGCAACCGATCGCGGTTGCGTGCCAACCAATGCGCCAGGGACAAAAGTGGAAGGTCCTTGAAGACATGCCGGTCAACCATATCCATGAATTCGGCATATGGCAGAATCCTGCTGCGAATGTCCTCTCCCTCGGTCGCCAAGCCACCATTGTTGATCGAGGCGGTGAGGTCTCCAATCCCAACATAGAGGTGGATGTATTCGGTGGAAGATCCGCTCGAAGAATAGGCGCCACCTGCATATTCGAGCCGCGAGAACGACACCTGCGCCTCCTCCATGGCTTCCCGGTGGGCCGCCTGTTCCGGGGTTTCTCCGGGGTCGATCATGCCGGCGACCGGTTCCCACATCCAAGGCTCGGGGTCATCGATCAAGAATACCGGGGTTCGGAACTGCTCAACCAAAAGGACCGTATCGCGCAGGGGATCATACGGCAGCACCACGACCGCAGCACCCTGCATCAAGCCATTCCTATTGAGAACCGGCCCCATCGACCCATCGTATCGGCGGTGCTGCAGTTCGATTTCTTCCATCCCGAAATAGTCGATGTATGCGCGCGTGTGGCGGTGAACGATCACATCATCGCCGGCGCTGCGTCCATCCCCGGTTTTTCGTTGCTGCGCCGCAAGCTTGGCCCACGCGCGGGTACGAATGGCGGAAAAACTGCGCGCGATCCGAGAGGCATCGACCTTGCCGAAATACCCCATGACCTCATCCGCAGCCAAAAGGGTCATCGCGCCCCACTCGGAAACCCACTTTTCCAATGACCAGGGATCGGCCGTCGTCCATAACCCGGGGGCGGGAAAGAAGACTTGGGCGGAAACGGGCGATCCGCCCTCAAGGACGACCTCCTTGACATGCAGGTCATAGTCGAACCCACCTTCGTAGAAGGCCAACCGTTCAATGTCTTGCGCAGATAGGTTCTGCACCAAGATACCCCGTGCCGCTGCGCCGGGCGCCTCAAGGATCATCGGAAAGGCTTGGTCCTGCACCGCGTGAACCGCATGGTCCGGCAGCATCGCCGGCTCGGCCGCAAGATCCTGACCCGAGCGACCCAAAACAAGTTCAAGCAGCGGCAAATACCGCAATGTGCCGTAGAAAAACAGATTGGTCATCGTAGGCTCGTGACTAGGGCGTCAGTTCCAGCGCCGCGAGGCGCCTTCGGTAAACAGGCCGGACAACAGAGCACCAATCGCCAAGGTCGCGATGATCTCGGGCGAGATCAGTTGCTTGCCGAAATCCACACCGATCTGGAAAATGGCCAGCAACGCCTCGAATGGACCGTCATAGCGGTGACGCATCGCAAGACGGAACATCTCGTACGTGCCCTGAACGAACAGGCCCCAAAACACCAGAGAAACCACTCCGGTCAGGCCGTTGTTGACGGCTGCAGTCCAGCCGCGCCCGGCCCGTTTGCCCATGATGACCCAACCACACAAAAAACCAAGGACGAGGTTCACATAGGTAAAGTAGCCGTAGTCCTTTCCCTCTTCGCCGTTGTCGATGATCATGCCGGACACAAGGAAAGCCACCACCATGAGACTGAGCGCGGCAACAAGACGTGAGGCTGTCGGCATTCCGATATTTCCGTGTGTTAGTTGGGTTTTGCTACGGTGATCTGTGTCACATCGCAATTGCCCGTGTCAAAGGCTGCGCCGCAAGCGGTCAAATAATAATTCCACATGCGGCGGAAACGCTCATCAAAGCCCATCGCAGCAACCTGGTCCCATTTGTCGTTGAACGTGTCGTACCAGCGCCGCAGGGTCAGGTCATAGCTTGGGCCGAACTCCTTCGACTTGACCACATCCAGACCGGCCTGCTGGATTTCCTGCCTCAGCACCGTCGGGGCCGGCAACATGCCGCCCGGAAAGATGTATTTCTGGATAAAGTCAACACCGTTCTTGTAGACGTCCCAGCGGCGGTCGGCCACTGTTATGATCTGAAGCGTGGCCCGTGCGCCGGGCTTCAGCCGGTCGCGGACCGTTTGAAAATAAACCGGCCAGTACTTTTGCCCAACAGCTTCGAACATCTCGATCGACGCAATGCCGTCATACTGCCCACGCTCGTCGCGATAGTCCTGCAGCTTGAAGGTTACTCTGTCCGAAAGTCCAGCTTTTTCTATACGTTGCGTCGCATACTTCAACTGTTCCTGACTGATGGTCAGGCCTGTGACCCTGAGGTCTCTTTCCTTGGCGGCGTATTCGGCAAAGCCACCCCAACCGCAGCCAATTTCAAGGATGTGGTCGCCCGGCTTTGCTCCCATCTCGTCGACCAGGCTGGCATATTTGGCCGTCTGAGCCTTTTCCAAACTTTCCTGACCGGTTTCGAACAGCGCGCTGGAGTAGGTCATCGTCTCGTCCAGCCAAAGGCTGTAGAAATCATTGCCCAGATCATAGTGGTACGAAATGTTCTTTTTGGCCTGCTTTCGGTTGTTCCGGTGCAGCCAGAACCGCAGGCGCTCATAGGCCTGAACCAAAAACTTGCCAGTGAAATCATCATAGACCGTCTCGGTGCCCAGATGGACAAGATCCATGAAGGCGCGCAGGTCAGGTGTGCTCCACCCACCCTCAAGGTAGGCGTCGGAAAAGCCGAGCTCGCCTTCACGGATCAGCCGCGCGAATACATCCGGGTCGTGAATATCAACGCGGGCGACAGGTCCGGGCTTGGCGCCTTCGTTGCGAAAAATGCGCCCGTCCGGCAGCGCGATGTCCAGCCGTCCGGACTCCATTCGCTGCAGCATCTTGAAGACCTGCGAAAAATATCTGGGCAGGCTTTTCTGCCCCTCTGTCGTCGTCAGGATCATCCGCTCTCCCCTGTGCGGTGGTCGGAGCAGGCTAGGACGGGATTCCGTTTCTGGCAAGTTTTCAATTCCTTACTGGTGTTTTCGGCCTTCGTAGGCGGCAAGCGCCCGCTGTCGCCCAACCTTCAGATCAACGACCGGATCAGGATAGGCATCCGTCGGAGACAGTCCCCATGACACCGGCACCGCATCGAAATAGGCAAGCGCCGTCTCGGGTGGGTTCTTTTGTCCTTCGGCCAGCCACCGGCGGACATAGGCGCCCGTGGGGTCAAACTTCTCGGCTTGGGTCTGCGGGTTGAAGATACGAAAGAACGGCGAGGCATCCGGCCCCGACCCCGCAACCCACTGCCACCCCATGGCATTCGCTGCCGGATCCCAATCGACCAGACAGTCCGCAAACCAATCCATGCCGATCTTCCAGTGCGTCATCAGGTGCTTGGTCAGGTAGCTGGCGACGATCATTCGGACGCGGTTGTGCATCCGCCCGGTGACATACATCTGCCGTAGGCCCGCATCTATCACCGGTATCCCTGTTCGCGCCATTGTCCAGGCTCGAACTTCGGGGGTGTCGGCGTCTGTGTTCCACGGAAACGCATCCCATTCCGGCTTCCAGTTTGCGCTCAGTAGATGCGGTGTGTGGTACATCAAGTGATATGCGAACTCGCGCCAGACGAGTTGGCGCAAGAAGCCCTCGGCCCCGGACGAGCCGGAAAACCCTGTGCTCTGCACCCGGTGCCAAATGGTTGCCGAGCTGATCTCGCCCAACGAAAGGTACTCGGATAGTCCCGACGTGCCGTCTTCGCCCAGATCGTCCCGTTTTGCAGGATACGCGTCGAGCCGTTCCGTAAATTCGTCCAGCTGCGCAAATGCGGCGGCCTCGCCCGGTTCGACATGAGCCCGCACGACCGCTGCGCCACGACGCATATCCGCGCCAAGGTTCCAGGCCTCAAGCTCGTCCGACTGCGGCCATGATCGGGGTGCCGCGATCCGCGACGGTGCCGACTTGGGAGCATCAACCTCTCTCCCGCGCACAGCCCGCCACATGGGCGTAAAAACACGAAACGGCTGACCCGCCTGTGTGGCGACCGTCCATGGCTCGAACAAAAGATGCCCGGCAAAGGACTTGGCGGTTACGCCCTGCGCGGACAACGCAGCCTTTATCTGAGTGTCACGCCCGATGGATTCGGGATCATAGGCCCGCGACCAATAGACGTCAGTTGCCCCCGTTTCCCGTATCAGGTCTTCAAGCGCGGCCAGCGCCGGGCCGCTTCGCAGGATCAGCTTGCTGCCCTTGCGCTCGAGGCTGTCTGACAATGCGGAAAGGCCGAGGCCCAGCCGCCATTTCGGAGCCGCGCCCAAGTCATCGACCAGCTGATCTCGCAGAAAAACAGGAATCACAGGTCGGCCTGTCTGCGCGGCCGCAGCCAAAGCCGGATGGTCACTCAGGCGCAGATCACGCCGGAACCACAAAATGATTGGTGACTGCTCTTTGTCCATTTCCGCCCCGTTTTCATATATCTACGGGGCGGAACTGTTACCGGATCACAAAACCCGGTCAAATGCTTCAAGCAATTGGTCGATCTCGTTTCGCGAGGTGTAGTGGGTGAAACTGACCCGTAGAACACCTTGCCCCAGATCGACACCCATGGCGGTCAGCGGGCGAACCGCATAGAAGTCACCACCGCCGGCCATGATGCCGTGTTCGGACAGATCAGCCGCCACGCTTTCGGCGTTGCGGTTGACGGCCAAGGCCACGGTCGGAGCCCGTCGTTCGGCATCGGACGGGCCGATCAGGCGCACCGCGTTGCGATCCTTGAGCGCGTCCAGAACCGGCTGCAGAAGCTCAACTTCGTGCGCACGCATCAGGTCGTGGACAAAAGCACCACGCGCAGAAGCCCCCGAGGATGGGCCGCCGTGGTGGTCGCAGAGTTGTTCGACATAGTCGGCCATACCGGCGCTGGCGGCAATCTGAGCATGGTCCGGTCCGGCCGGCGTGAACCGCTTGTACAGCACGTCTCCGTTGAAGAAATGCCCCTGATTGGGCAGCAACTCGCCCAGCGTGCGCCGGATCACCATGCAGCCCTGATGCGGTCCGTAGGTCTTGTAGGCAGAGAACAGATAGATATCCGGCCCAAGGTCCCCCACGTTCGGGAAGCCGTGCGGTGCGTAGGAAACACCATCCACGCAGACAAATGCCCCGGCCGCATGCGCGATCGCAGTGATTTCGGTGACCGGGTTGATCTCGGCGATCACGTTCGAACAGTGGGGAAAGCAGACCAGCCGCACCTTGTCGTCCAGCAGGTTTTCCAGATCGGACGGATTCAGCGAACCGGTTTCCGGGTCGATTTCCCATTCGCGAACCTCGATGCCGTCCTCGGCAAGGCGCCGCCAGGGGCCCGAGTTGGCTTCATGGTCCTGGTTGGTCACTACGATCGCTTCACCCGGCTTCATCCACTGCCGAAATGCCTGCGCCAGCACGTAGGTGTTCTGCGTGGTCGAAGGGCCAAAACTCAGTTCGTCGGTGTCCACGCCCAGCAGGGCCGCCATCCGGGCACGTGCCTCATCCATCTCTTCGCCCGCCAGGCGGCTGGCTTCGTAGGGCGCATATGGCTGAACCTTGCGCTGGGTATAGAAGCGGGTCAGCCGATCCAGAACGGGTTTGCAGGTATAGGAGCCGCCCGCGTTCTCAAAGAATGCCTGCCCTTTCAGGCTGGGTTCGGAAAAAGCCGGAAACTGCGCCCGAACGAAATCGATATCCAGAGTGCCCATCGCACAATCCTTCTGTTGTCATGCCCAATGTTCCGAAATTCCGCCCGCGCATGACACCGGACAACTCCGATACATGGCAGGTCTTCCAGCCAGCCGCGGGTATCGCCGTGGCAGTTCGGCAGCCCGCACGGGGATGACGGGACCAAACGCCGTCAGTTAGCCTGGCCAACCCCGCGCGGTCAAGCCGGGCGTCTGATGCCAGCTTCTGTCATCAGCGCATGCCAAACTCGCGGCACTCAAGACAAGAGAGGTTAAAGATGAGTTATCTTCCAAAGGATTTTCTGGTGTGGGGCGAACTGCCCGTTTCCGACTTGGACAAGGCGGTACAATTCTATGCACACGCCACGGGGGCAGAACTTGCGGTCGACACATCCGGCCCAAACCCCATGGCCATGTTCCGCCCCGCTGACCCGGCAACGGGCGTGGCCTTGCATCTGTACCCGGGAAAGCCAGCAAAAGATGGTACCGGTCCGACCCTTCATCTGGCGGCAGAGGGCACGGCTGAAGAGATCATGGCCAGAGTCAAGGTTGCCGGGGGTCAGGTTATCTCGGATCCGATCCAGATCCCGGCCGGTCGGTTCTTCTATGCGGTCGATCCCGACGGCAATTCGGTCGGCTTCTTCGAAGGCAGTCAGAAATGAAAAGAAAGGCCCCGGTGACGTCACCGGGGCCCTCTGTCAGTGGCGGTACGCTCAGTTGCGTCGACGTTCGTTCATCAGACCGATGAAGATGGACACGCACATCAAAACCAACACGATCGCAAAGGGAAAGCCGGTGGCAATGGCCGCGGCCTGCAATGCGCCGAGCCCACCGCCCAGCAGCAGTACGACCGCGATGGCCCCTTCCAGCACGCACCAAAATACGCGCTGAGCCGTCGGAGCATCGGTCTTGCCGCCAGCCGTGATGGTGTCGATCACCAGCGAACCCGAGTCCGAGCTTGTGACGAAGAACACAACCACCAGAACGATACCGACGAACGACAGCAGACCTGCCATCGGGAAGGCCTCGAACATCTTGAACATCTTCAGTTCCAGCGCCGCATCGGTCAAAGCCTGCCCATTGCCGGACATGACCTGATCCAGAGCAGCTCCGCCGAAAACGCTCATCCAAAGGGCGCCGACCAGCGTCGGGATCAGGATGACACAGGTCACGAACTCGCGGATCGTGCGCCCGCGCGATATACGTGCGATGAACATGCCGACGAACGGCGACCAAGAAATCCACCACGCCCAGTAGAAGGTGGTCCAGCCCTGCATGAAGTTCGTGTCTTCGCGACCGATCCAATTGGACAGGCCCGGCAGCGCGACGACGTATTCGATCATGCTGTCGAAGAACCCGGTCAGGATCACCATGGTCGGCCCCACGATCAAGACCAGCAACAAAAGCAGGGCTGCCAGCACCATGTTGGCCTCGGACAAGCGTTTGACCCCTTTGTCCAGTCCGGCGATCACAGAAATCAGGGCGAAGACCGTGATCAAGCCGATCAACAGCACTTTCATCCCGTCCGTCACCGGAACATCAAACAGATAATTCAAACCGGCCAGCGCCTGTGTCGCCCCCAGGCCAAGCGAGGTCGCCAGGCCGAAGATGGTCGCAAAGACCGCAAGCACATCGATGACATGCCCCAGCGGGCCCCAAGTGGCCTCGCCGAACAGCGGGTAAAAGACCGAACGCATCGTCAAGGGCAGCCCGCGATTGAAGCTGAAGAATGCCAAGGCCAGCGCAACAACCGCATAGATCGCCCAAGGATGCATGCCCCAATGAAAAATCGTGGCTGCCATCGCCAGCTTCCGCGATGCGTCGGGATCCTCCAGCCCGGCGCCCAACGGTGCCCAGTCGGTGCGCAGGCCGTCCTCTCCCACAGCGACACCGCCAAGTGATGCGCCATAGTGCGAGATCGGCTCGGCCACACCCCAGAAAACAAGCCCGATCCCCATGCCAGCGGCGAACAGCATCGAGAACCAACCCGCATAGCTGTAGTCCGGTTTCGCATCGTCGCCGCCCAACCTGATCTTGCCCAGCGGCGTCACGATCAGCAGCAACGAAAACACGACGAAGATGTTGGCCGAAAGCATGAATACCCAGTCGAACCGGTTGGTCAGCGCGGGGCGCAACCAGCCGAAGAAATCAGCAGCCTGCTCGCGGAAAACCAACGAAAAGAAGACGAAGGCGATGATGGTCAGGCCAGACACGGCAAAAACCGGATTGTGAATATCCAGCCCCATGACCTGGATATTGTCCTGGCCGACCTCGTAGTCGGCATCTGAATTGTCGGACATTCTCTCTCCTCTCACTTTAATGCGCTTTTGATCAGGGAAAGATCGCTTTTTCGGTCAGCCGCCAGAGACTTTCCGGCGGGCAAAAGCGACACGCATACCGGTCACACCGAGCATTTTCAGCGGACCGGAAGGCGTTGGGTTACCTAACGTCCGAACCGAGTCGGGCGCCAGGCAAACTAATGTGGGCTGTTCGGTCGGACCTTTGGCTAGCCTTGAACCTTGGTATAGGTCCCCTCGCCTGCCAGAATTCCGCGGAACCCGCCGGGCTCGTCCAGTCCGAATACGATCAGCGGCAGATTGTTGTCGCGCGCCAGAGCGATAGCCGAAGCATCCATGACCTTCAAACGCTTGGCGAGAACGTCGTCATAGGTCACCGAGTCATAGCGGACAGCGTCCGAATGTGCCTTGGGGTCCTTGTCGTAGACGCCGTCGACCCCGTTCTTGCCCATGAAGATGGCCTCGCAGGTCATTTCGTTGGCACGCAACGTCGCTGCGGTATCTGTGGTGAAGTACGGGTTGCCGGTTCCAGCCGCAAAGATGCACACCCGTTTCTTTTCCAAGTGGCGCACAGCGCGGCGGCGAATATAGGGCTCGCACACCTCATCCATGCGGATGGCCGAGATCACCCGGGTGAAGACGCCCAGGCCCTCAAGCGCGGATTGCATGGCCAGCGCGTTCATCACGGTCGCCAACATGCCCATGTAGTCGGCCGTGGTCCGTTCCATCCCTTGGGCCGAACCGGACAGGCCGCGAAAGATATTCCCTCCGCCGATGACCATGCAGATCTCGACCCCGAGATCATGCACCGACTTCACCTCCTGCGCGATGCGCTGGACAGTCGGCGGATGCAGCCCGAATCCCTGATCCCCCATCAGCGCCTCGCCCGAGATTTTCAACATGACGCGTTTGTATGTCGTTTTTGGGGTTTCGGCGGTTGTGTTGGTGGAAGAAAGGCTCATGTTGCGCTCCGGGCTGGCACGGGTTTGTTTTCCGGCGCAAAATGAAGCAAAACCACCGCGGGTTCAATGCGGATGGTCAAGGAACAGGGCAAACACTCATGGCTGAAAACACAGCGCGCAATTTGCTGAACAGTCTGCCGCCCATTCCCGACGATCTGCCGGTCCTTATCATGGGGCCGACCGCATCGGGCAAATCAGCCCTTGCACTGGAGATTGCCGAACACGCGGGCGGGATCATCGTCAATGCGGATGCCAGCCAGGTTTATGACTGCTGGCGCATCATTTCCGCCCGACCCTCGATCGACGAAGAAGCTCGGGCTCCACACGCTCTCTATGGCCATGTCGCTTTTGATCAAGACTATTCGACCGGCCACTGGCTGCGCGAGGTGCGGACTTTTTTGTCAGGGCCGCAGCGTCCGATCATCGTGGGCGGAACAGGTCTCTACTTTTCGACGCTGACGGAAGGTATGGCAGACATCCCGGCAACGCCGCCCGAGTTGCGCAAGACTGCGGACGCGATCCCCCTGCCCGAGCTTCTGGCCGGGATTGATCCAAGGACACGGGACCGGATCGACACGCGCAACCGCGCCCGTGTGCAACGGGCCTGGGAGGTCGAGCAAGCCACGGGCCGGACCCTAGCGGATTGGCAGGACGACACGCCGCCACCGCTGCTGCCATTGGATCAAGCGTTTCCGATCGTCGTGACTCCTGAGCGAGACTGGCTGATCACGCGCATCAATTCGCGCTTTGACCAGATGTTGCGGGCGGGTGCCCTGGACGAAGTTGCGGCGATGCGCGACAGGTACGACCCGAACCTGCCTTCGTGCAAGGCCATCGGGGTACCTGAATTGATGGCCCACATCGAGGGGCGAATGACCTTGGCCGATGCCCGCGAAAGAGCAACGATTGCGACACGCCAATACGCCAAACGCCAGCGCACGTGGTGCCGTGCCCGGATGAAGCAATGGCATAACGTCGATCCGAGCCAAGGCTGAGTGAATCACTGACATCTCACCAAAACCTCGTCCGAAGTCATTTATTTTCAGCCACATAAGGGGTTTTCGGCCGAAACCCTTCGGAAAAGGGAATCACAAGTTCCAGAATCAGACTTGCCGATAGCAGCCCCGGCGGCCACGGCTCAGGTTTCTCTGCAAATGTCGTTTTTGTGCACTTGATGACGATTTCGAACATTGACCTAAATTGGAATCTGGTGCCGAATGAACCCATGGGGATGCACAGAATTCAAATAACCACATCCAAAATGACCTTGCTCGGCGCTGTCTGGCTTCGACGGGGACCAACAAATACCCATAATAATCTCACAGGGAGACATCCATGAAAACCAAGACTTTGACCGGAGCACCGATGCACTGGGCTGCCGAAATGCACGCCCAGGAATATCGGGACGGCAAGCTGAGCCGCCGCGAGTTTCTGACGCGCACGACCAGCCTTGGTGTCACTGCAGCGGCCGCCTACGGCATGGTCGGCCTGACCGCACCCGCCAAGGCGGCGGGCGAAGACGCCAAGAAAGAAGGTGGCACCCTGCGCGTTCAGCAGGAAGTTCGCGCGCTGAAGGATCCGCGCACCTATGACTGGTCGCAGATCGCCAACGTCACCCGTGGCACGCTGGAATACCTGGTCGAGTACAACTCGGACGGCACATTCCGCGGCATGCTGCTGGAGGGCTGGGAAGTCAACGACGATGCGACCGTCTACACGCTGAAGGTCCGTCAGGGCGTCAAGTGGAACAACGGCGACGATTTCACTGCCGAAGACGTGGCACGCAACATCGCGCGCTGGTGCGACAAGAGCTCGGAAACGAACTCGATGGCGGGCCGTTTCGCTACGCTGGTCGACGCAGACACCGGCCAGGCAATCGAAGGCGCGATCGAGGTTGTGGACTCGCACACCGTCAAGCTGAACCTGCCGAACTCGGACATCTCGTTGATCCCGGGCATGGCAGACTATCCGGCCGCGATCATCCACAGCTCGTTCAGCGAAACGGACCTGACAAACAATGTCGGCACGGGCCCCTACCTGATCGAAGAGCTGGAAGTGGGTGTGAAAGCCGCGCTTGTGCGCAACGAAAACCACACCTGGTGGGGCGAAGCCGTATTCGGTCGTCCGGCGCTGGACCGCATTGAGTACATCGACTACGGCACCGATCCGTCGGCATGGCTGGCGGCTCTGGAATCGGACGAAGTCGACATGCTGTATGAATCGGTTGGTGAATTCATCGACGTGATGGACAGCCTGGGCTACGTGAAGTCCGAGGTTGTCACGATGAACACGATCGTGGTCCGCCCGAACCAGCTTGCGGAAGTGGACGGCAAGAAGGTCTATGCCGACAAACGTGTGCGTCAGGCGCTGCAGATGGCCGTGGACAACTCGGTCTGCCTCGAACTTGGCTACGGTGGTCGCGGCTCTCCTGCGGAAAACCACCACGTTGGTCCGATCCACCCGGATTACTACGAACTGCCGCCGCAGAAAGTTGACCCGGAAGGCGCTCGCAAGCTGATGGAAGAGGCCGGTATGGCCGATTTCGAGCACGAGCTGATCTCGATCGACGATGACTGGCGCCGCAACACCACCGATGCCGTGGCAGCCCAGCTGCGCGACGCGGGCATCAAGGTCAAGCGGACGGTTCTGCCAGGCAACACGTTCTGGAACGACTGGGCGAAATACCCCTACAGCTCGACCAACTGGAACCATCGTCCGCTGGGCGTTCAGATCTGGGCACTGGCCTACCGCACCGGCGAGGCCTGGAACGAATTCGGCTGGTCCAATGCCGAGTTTGACGCCCTTCTGACCGAAGCTCTGGCCATTGCCGATGCCGACAAGCGCCGCGAAATCGTGGCCAAGGGCGAAGCAATGATCCAGGAAGAAGGCGTCACCATCCAGCCCTATTGGCGGTCGCTGTACCGTCACATGAAGGACGGTCTGGTCGGAACCGACATGCATGTGTCGTTCGAACACCATCACTACAAATGGGGTTGGGCGGCCTGATCCCGACCTGAACCTTTCAAGGGGCGCCCGAATGCGGGCGCCCCTTTCCAGCCGCAGACACACCGACGCGGGGTCGGACGTCCGAGGCCAGAAAATGGTCCACTGATCTGCGGAGAACCCGAACAACAGGGGCCAACATGGGACTCTTCATCCTTCGACGATTGGGCGTGATGCTGTTGACGGCACTCTGCCTGACCTTCGTTGTCTTCTTCCTGACCAACCTCTATCCAAACCTGGAAAAACTGGCCAAGACGCAGGGCAACCAGCGTATGTCCGATGAACAGGTCGTCACCTGGCTTGAGAACCGCGGATACATGCAGCCCACGCTGGTCAAGTACGGCCAATGGCTTGGGGTGGTGCCCGGTTTCACCAACACGCTACCGGATGGTCAGTTCGTGGGAAGTTGCACCCGTCCCGGCTCTACTTCGGAAACGACACCGCGCTACTGCGGCGTTCTTCAGGGCGACTGGGGCTATTCAACCGTCTTCAAGGACGAAGTCGGAACGATCGTCAGCAAGCGTCTGGGCAACACCGGCTACCTGATGTTCTGGGTGCTGGTGCTGATGATCCCGACCGCCCTATTGGTTGGTGTGCTAGCCGGCATGCGCGAGGGGTCTGCCCTGGACCGGTCCCTTTCCACGTTTTCGATCATCACGACGGCCACGCCGGAATACGTGTCGGGCGTGATCTTCATCGCCATCTTCACCTCTTCAACCGTGGGTCTGAAATGGTTCAAGGGCACCGCCACACAGGCCATGGAGAACCCGACCTTCGAGAATTTCTTCCTGCCGGTCCTGACCATTGCCCTTTACGGCATGGGCTACATTGCACGGATGACCCGAGCCTCGATGACCGAAGTGATGACCGCGCAATACATCCGGACTGCGCGCCTGAAGGGTGTGTCCTTCGGGAATATCGTTCTGAAGCACGCCCTACGCAACGCGCTGATCGCGCCCTTCACCGTTATCATGCTGCAGTTTCCCTGGTTGCTGAACGGCGTCGTGATCGTCGAGACCCTGTTCAACTACAAGGGTTTCGGTTGGGCACTGGTGCAGGCCGCGGGGAACAACGACATCCAGCTTCTGCTGGCGATCTCGGTCGTGTCGGTCTTTGTGGTGCTCGTGACGCAGCTGATCTCGGATATCGGCTATGTCTACCTCAACCCGCGCATCCGCATTTCATAAGGGAGGATAGACCATGGAACCTCTGAGCTGGACTGGCTCTATCGCCTTTCTGAACCCGATCATGATGATCGCCCTGGCTGCGCTGGTCGTATCCGTCGTTGTCTGGATCCTGGCAAGCATTCTGCTGCCCGAGACGCAAGTCAGCGTGAATGCGGATGGCACCGTCAGTTCGGGCGGCGGCCTCAGGAACCTGACGCAATCCGCGCTGTGGTATTCTTTCCTGGCCAGCATCGCGACGGTGGTCGCCTACCTGCTGCTGGGAATACTCTTGGGCACTGGGGCCGGGATTATCGGCGCGATCTCGCAGCAATTTCTGCCGGTCTGGCTGTCGCTGATCATTCTTTTCGCGATGTCGGTTGCCTTCAAACGGCGCCTTGGCCTGTACGGCAAGCTTTTCGACAGCCCGATCGGCATGATCGGTTTTGGACTGGTCATGTTCTGGGTTTTCACCGGCATCTTCGGGGCTTTGGACCTGATCGTGACACATGATCCGTTGGTCCAGGTTTCCGGCATGAAGAACAAGGTGCCCGGCACCCCCCTGCCCAATGCCGAGGACGGTGAGTTCGCCTGGTACCTGCTGGGCGGCGACAACCTTGCCCGCGACGTATTCAGCCGCATGGTCAAGGGGGCGTGGATCGTCGTACAGATTGCTCCGCTGGCCACGATGTTTGCCTTCATGGTCGGGATCACGCTGGGCTTGCCCGCCGGGTATTATGGCGGGCGGCTGGACACGTTTCTGTCGTTCCTCGCCAATCTGATCCTGGCGTTCCCGGTCATCCTGCTGTTCTACCTGCTGGTCACACCGGAAATCGTCGCGACCGGCGTGCCGAACTATATGGCCGCAGTCCTGTTCGTGTTCCCGATCCTCTTCATCGGTGTCCTTCTGAATTCGCGCTACTACACCCGGCCGAAATTCCGTACGCCGCTGCTGATCGGCGTCTTGGGTATCGCGATCTGGCTGTACCTGTCGCTGATCTCGACCGGGGGATACGTCATCCGCACGGACGACTACAGCATCTGGGGTCTGCCGACCTATCTGGATCTGTTCGACATTCCTGGCGGCATCCTGGTCGTGTTCGTTTCGGTTGTCTTCGTCAACTCGCCCACGGTGTTCCGCATCGTGCGCGGCTTGGCCATGGACATCAAGACACGCGATTACGTGGCCGCGGCGCAGACGCGCGGCGAAGGCCCCTGGTACATCATGCTTTGGGAAATCCTGCCCAACGCCCGCGGGCCGCTGATCGTCGATTTCTGCCTGCGCATCGGCTACACGACCATCCTCTTGGGGACCTTGGGGTTCTTTGGACTGGGCCTGCCGCCGGAAAGCCCGGATTGGGGGTCCACGATCAACGAAGGACGCAAGCTGCTGTCGATCTACCTGCACCCTGCACTGCCGCCGGCACTGGCGCTGTTGTCACTGGTTCTGGGATTGAACCTGCTGGCGGATGGCCTGCGAGAAGAAAGCCTGAAGGACTGATGTGAAAGCGGCCGGGGGACTGCCCCCGGCCCCCACCAGGATATTTTTAGCCAGATGAAGGGGATCCCCCGAGTGCTGGCGAGGAGCAAGCAAGATGAACAAACTGGCGGATTACGACGGGCCGATCCTCGAAATCGACAAGCTCTCGATTTCGTTCTTTACCCGCTTGCGGGAAATACCGGCCGTTATGGATTTTTCGGTCAGTGTGCAGCCCGGCGAGGCTGTCGGGTTGGTCGGTGAATCCGGCTGCGGCAAGTCGACGGTCGCCTTGGGTGTCATGCAGGACCTTGGCAAGAATGGTCGGATCGTTGGCGGCTCGATCAAATTCAAGGGCCGTGACCTTAGCGAGATGAGCAAGGAAGAACTTCGGGATATTCGCGGCAATGAGATCGCGATGATCTATCAAGAGCCGATGGCTTCTTTGAACCCGGCGATGAAGATCGGCAAACAGCTGATGGAAGTGCCGATGATCCACGAAGGGGTCAGCAAAGAAGAGGCCTATGCCCGTGCTCTGGAAGTGGTGACGGATGTGCGCCTGCCGGACCCCGAGCGGATGCTGAACAGCTTTCCGCATCAGCTGTCCGGTGGCCAGCAGCAGCGCATCGTGATCGCGATGGCCCTGATGTCCAAGCCGTCGCTTCTGATCCTGGACGAACCGACAACCGCGCTGGACGTGACGGTCGAGGCCGCCGTGGTGGAACTGGTCAAGGATCTGGGCAAGAAATACGGCACATCAATGCTGTTCATTTCGCACAACCTCGGCCTGGTTCTAGAGACATGTGACCGTTTGTGCGTGATGTATTCCGGCGAGGCGGTCGAACGTGGCTCGATCCACGATGTCTTTGACGAGATGCAGCACCCCTACACTCAGGCGCTGTTCCGCTCGATCCCCCTGCCCGGCGCGGACAAGAATTCGCGCCCGCTGGTTGCTATCCCCGGCAACTTCCCGTTGCCGCACGAACGCCCACCGGGCTGCAATTTCGGCCCGCGATGCGACTATTTCGAGGAAGGGCGTTGTGACGCGCAGGACATTCAGATGTTCCCGGTCCCCGGCAATGACCGCCACCATACGCGCTGCTTGAAGTTCCAGGAAATCGACTGGAACGCACCCATCACGGTTGCCGAGCAAAAAGAAAAAGCGCCGATCGGCAAGACCGTTCTGAAGATGGACAACCTCAAGAAATATTACGAGGTGGCCGCAAACGCCCTGTTCGGTGGGGGCGAGAAGAAAGTGGTCAAGGCCAACGAAACCCTCAGCTTCGACGCACATGAATCGGAAACGCTGGCCATCGTTGGCGAGTCCGGCTGCGGCAAATCCACGTTTGCCAAGGTCCTCATGGGATTGGAGACGGCGACCGACGGGCAGATCCTGCTGGACAACCGCAATATCGAGCATTTGCCGATCGAAGAACGGGATGCCAAGACCGTCGGCGAAGTCCAGATGGTGTTCCAGAACCCGTTCGATACGCTGAACCCGTCGATGACGGTCGGACGTCAGATCATCCGCGCGCTGGAGATCTTCGGCGTCGGAAACTCGGAGGCCGAACGCAAGCAACGGATGCTCGAGTTGCTGGACCTGGTGAAGCTGCCGCGCGCGTTTGCCGACCGTATGCCGCGCCAACTGTCAGGCGGCCAGAAACAGCGCGTCGGGATAGCCCGTGCCTTTGCCGGGGACGCCCGGATCGTCGTCGCGGACGAGCCGGTCTCGGCATTGGATGTGTCGGTGCAGGCAGCCGTGACCGATCTGTTGATGGAGATCCAGCGCGAACACAAGACGACACTGCTTTTCATCAGCCACGACCTGTCGATCGTACGCTACCTCAGCGACCGCGTCATGGTTATGTATCTGGGCCACGTGGTCGAGTTGGGCACGACCGATCAAGTCTTCTCGCCGCCCTATCACCCCTATACCGAGGCACTGCTGAGCGCGGTTCCAATCGCCGATACCTCGGTCGAAAAGAAACACATTGTCCTTGAAGGCGACATTCCTTCGGCGATGAACCCGCCGCCCGGATGTCCGTTCCAAACCCGGTGTCGTTGGAAGTCCGAAGTTGCGGGCGGATTGTGCGAAAAAGAGGTTCCGCCGGTCCAGACGCTGGCTGACGGACACCAGGTCAAGTGTCATCTGTCCACGGAGACACTGGCCAAGATGGAGCCTGTCATCAAAATAGCAGCCGAGTAAGCGCCCAAAGAAAAACCGGCCCTGGGCCGGTTTTTTGTGCGGCTTTGGTATCAGCCGCCCCAGATGACTTTGACGTAATTCTGTGTCTCGGCATAGGGCGGCACGCCGCCATGTTTTTCCACCGCTTGCGGACCCGCGTTGTAGGCTGCCAGCGCCAGGCGCCAGGACTTGAATTTACGGTATTGCCACGAAAGATACCGCGCACCGCCTTCAAGGTTTTGCTTCGGGTCATGCGGGTTCACGTTCAGCAGTCTGGCGGTTTGCGGCATCAGCTGCGCGAGGCCCAAAGCGCCCTTATGCGACTTGGCGTGAGGGTTCCAACCGCTTTCCTGTTGCACCAGACGCAGGAACAGTTCTTCCGGGACATTGTGCTTGCGCGCTGCTTGGCGCGCCATGGCAAGGTACTCACCACGGTACTTGCCGGAATAGCGCTTTTTGAAACTGCCGTCCGGTGTCTTCGGTTTCAGCCGTTCAGAGTCGCGATACTGGCTGGCGGCCCGCGTGTCCAGAATCTTGGCCTGCTTCAAAAAGATATCTTTGCGATTCTTGGTCGACAGGACATCCGCGCTCAGCGGCGTCGACGCCAGAACGAGGCATGCAATTGAAAAACCACTTAACAGACAACGCATTCAAGCAATCCCGCTCGTTCAGCACTCATTCGGATTATAGGTATTTCAGGCAGAAATGAAAGCTTGGTTAAGGAAACACTGATTTTCCGGGTGGCATTCCGGGCATCAACCGTGTTCCAACCCGGGCGCAGGACGTATAGGGTTTCAGGTGAACTCAGCGTCAGATTCGGGCGCCATCAAGCTAGTCAAAAAACGGGGAAATCCATGGCAGGTTCAGTCAACAAAGTCATTCTGGTCGGCAATCTCGGGCGCGATCCCGAAGTGCGGTCGTTTCAGAACGGTGGCAAGGTCTGCAACCTACGGATCGCGACCTCGGAGAACTGGAAAGACCGCAATACCGGTGAACGCCGCGAACGGACCGAGTGGCACACAGTCGCTATTTTTTCCGAACCGCTCGTCCGCATCGCCGAGCAGTATTTGCGCAAAGGGTCAAAGGTCTACATCGAAGGCCAACTGGAAACGCGCAAGTGGCAGGATCAGTCCGGACAGGATCGCTATTCCACCGAAGTCGTTCTGCGCCCTTACCGCGGTGAACTGACCCTGTTGGACAGTCGCAACGAGGGCGGCGGATACGGTGGCGGCCAAAGCAGCGGTTACGGAGGCGGACAGGACAGCGGCGGATACTCCGAGCCCTACGCCGCGCAGTCCAGCGCACCGGCACCGGCATCAGGCGGCATCGACGACGACGAAATCCCGTTCTAAGCTACAGCGAGGCACGTCATGACATGGTCCTTCGCCGTCGGCCGATTGCTCGGATCGGAACTGAGGGTCCATGTCACCTTCTTTCTGCTGCTGGCCTGGGTCGGCTTTGCCGCCTACTCTGACGGTGGGTGGCCAGCAGCCATCGACAACATCGTTTTTGTTCTGGCGTTGTTTGCCTGCGTGGTTGCCCATGAGTTCGGTCATGCGCTGATGGCCCGCAGGTATGGCATTCGCACTCCTGACATCACTCTGCTGCCCATCGGCGGCTTGGCCCGCCTGGAGAGGATGCCGGAAAAGCCGATGCAAGAAGTTGCCGTCGCATTAGCTGGTCCAGCGGTCAACGTCGTCCTCTGGGGCATTCTGGTCCTTCTGGGCGCGGGAATGCAGGTTGAAACGCTGGCGCAAATCGACTCGACCCGCGTCGACCTGCTGAGCCGGCTGGCCTACGTGAATCTGTTCCTCGCGGTGTTCAACCTGATCCCCGCGTTTCCGATGGACGGCGGCCGCGTGTTCCGCGCCCTGCTCTGCCTGAAGATGGACAGAGTAAAGGCCACACGGGCAGCTGCCTTTGCGGGCCAGGCCGTGGCCGTCGGGTTCGGGTTTCTGGGGCTCAGCACCGGTAACCCGATCCTGGTTCTGATCGCGGTTTTCGTCTTCATCGCGGCAAATGCAGAAAGTCAGGATGTAGCAATGCGGTCGGTGGCGCGCCGCGTGCTGGCCCGCGACGCGATGATTACCGAATTCCACGCGCTGACCCCCCAAGACACGTTGGCAACGGCGGCCCAGGCCGTGATCCAGACAACGCAGCACGAGTTCCCGGTTTTGGGCGCAGACGGGCAGCTGTTGGGCTTTGTGACCCGCAATCGGCTGTTTGCCGCGCTAGCTGGCGATCACCCCCGGTCGGAACCCGCGACCTCGGTCATGGAAGAGCAAATCCCCCGGGTGGCCCTGACCAGTGGGCTCGAAGCCGTTTTGGATGGTCTCCATGGTGGCGCACCGGCCGTGGCGGTCTGCACCAAGACCGGTCAGATGGTCGGATACATCACCCGCGAAAACATTGGCGAATTGATGGTGATACGGGGCCGCTGACTCCGCTTATCAGCACGTTGCCAAGGCATCCTGCAGCACAGACAGAACGGCATCGCGTGGCACATCCGACGTGACGAAGGCCTGCCCGATCCCGCGCGCCAGGATAAAGCGCAGCTGGCCGTCAACGACCTTCTTGTCCTGAGCCATAAGGTCGACCAGATCTTCGGCGCCCGGCAGATCTCCGGGAATGTCAGACAGATCGGTCTTCATGCCCATCGCCTTCAGGTGCGCGCGGACGCGGCTCGGGTCTTCTTGGGAACACAGACCCATGCGGGCCGACAGCTCGAACGCCAGGGCACAGCCAATGGCAACACCCTCGCCATGCAGCAGCCGGTCGGAATAGCCCGTCGCCGCCTCAAGCGCGTGGCAGAACGTATGCCCGAGGTTCAACAGCGCCCGGTCGCCTTGTTCGGTCTCGTCACGGGCCACGATGTCGGCCTTCATCTGAACCGAACGGGTGACCGCCTGAACCCGGGTCGCCATGTCCCCGGCCGACAGCGCGGGGCCGTTGCGCTCCAACCATTCGAAGAAATCAGCATCCCCCAGAAGGCCATATTTTACGACTTCACCGTATCCCGCCAGAAAATCACGCGCCGTCAGCGTGCCAAGCACTGAGGTGTCAGCCAGAACCAACGAAGGTTGATGAAACGCACCGATCAGGTTTTTGCCTTGCGGAGCATTGATACCGGTTTTGCCCCCCACGGAACTGTCGACCTGCGCCAGAAGCGAGGTTGGGATCTGCACAAAGCGCACACCGCGACGCAGCACTGCGGCGGCAAAGCCCCCCAGATCTCCGATTACTCCACCGCCGAAGGCTACGACGATATCGCGCCGTTCGATCTTTTCGGCCAGCAGCCATTCGACGGCGCGCTCGAAATGCGGCCAGCTTTTGGTCGCCTCACCTGCGGGCAGAGCCAATGCGGTCATTTCCACCCCGGCGGACGCCAGGCCGCTGCGCAAAGCATCCAAATGCAAACCGGCCACGGTTTCATCGGTCAGAACCGCGACACGCGGACGGTGCAGCATGGGTTTGATCCGCGCACCGGCCTGAGCCAACAGGTCCGGCCCGATTTCCACGTCATAGGACCGCTCGGCCAGATCAACGTTAACTGTCTGATGCATCTATTTGACTTCCAATACATCCGGGCGCGTCATCAGCTTTTCCAAAACCCGGTCAACCATATCCTCGATCGCGGTGTCGCCGTCCGAATTCACCACCAGATCGGCCTGTGCGTACAACGGCACGCGGGCCTCGTACAGGTCACGCAGCGTTGCATACGGATCAGGCGTACGCAGCAAGGGTCGCGTGTCTTTGTGGCGCACCCGGTTCCACAACACATCCAGATCCGCGCACAGCCATACGGAAACCCCACGGTCCGAGATCATCGTCCGGTTTTCTTCGCTCAGAAAAGCGCCACCGCCGGTCGACAGGATACCCTTTTTCTCGTCCAGCAGACGGCCGATGACCTGGCTTTCTTTGGTGCGAAAGAACGGCTCGCCGTCCCGTTCAAAGATCTCGGGGATGGTCATGTTGGCAGCCGATTCGATCTCGCTGTCACTGTCGAGGAATGGAACACCAAGGCGCGCGGCCAGAGCGCGCCCCACGGCCGTCTTGCCAGCGCCCATCATGCCGACCAAAACCACCGTTTTGTGCAGGTCAAAGACCTGCCGTTGTCCGGCCGGCGCCACGTTATGCTTAATTTCGCTCATTTCCCTGTGAATGACGTGATCTTGGGAAAAATGCCAGTTATAACTTGGCCAAAATCGAAAATTGAGGCAGCGTTGAGCCATGGGCCGTCTGATCAAATTCCTGTTGTACCTAATTTGCCTGCTTTTCATCGGCTTGGTGGCCTATGCGTATCTTGGCCCATTCTTCGGCGCCGATTTCTCGGCCCCGCAAAGCGAAATCAGCGAACCGGTAATTCTGGATGTCAACTAGGGCCGTCGTGCTGGCGCTTGCACTGACCGGCCAAGCCGCCGCACAAACCGAACAGCCGCTATCCGCGATCGACTGGCTGGAGACGGCCCCTGACCTGTTGCCGGGGACCGTATTGCTCGAGCCGCCGGTTACCGATACGGGCCTGCAGCCCGACATCCAGGTGTCTCCGCTCGAGGCGCTGTCGCCGCCGTTGGGATTGGTGGATGGGTCAGCGACCGGTCTGCCGGTTGATCTGTGGCTGCCCAGCGATCCGGCCCGGCTGGCCGAACTCATCGCGCGCGTGCCGGTCAAATCGAACCCTGCCATGCAGCGGCTGTTGTTCACACTTTTGCTGACCGAGGCCCGAGCGCCGGCAAATTCAAATGAGCCAGACGAGCTCCTTCTGGCGCGGCTGGATCGCCTGATGCAGCTGGGTGCCGCCGATCCGACGCAATCCTTGGTGCAGCTTGCCGGCCCCACCGATACGCCTGAGCGGTTCAAACGATGGTTTGACGCAACTCTGCTGACCGGCGACGAAGACCGCAGCTGCACTGCGCTGATCGCGCAACCGCATTTGTCGAGGGATTATTCCGCGCAGGTCTTCTGCAAGGCCCGCAGAGGTGACTGGGCTTCGGCCGCACTGACGCTCGAAGCGGCGCACGCGCTCGAATTACTGCCGCCCGAGCAACTCGATCTGCTGGATCGCTTCCTAAGCCCCGAGATGTTCGAAGGCGCCGCATATCTGCCGCAGCCCGAAGACCCTGACCCGCTGACGTTTCGCCTGTTCGAAGCGATCGGCGAGCGACTTCCGACCGCCTCGTTGCCGCGGGCCTTTGCCAATGCCGACCTGCGCGATGTTGCCGGTTGGAAGGCCCAGATCGAAGCGGCCGAGCGCCTGACCCGCATAGGCGCGCTTACGCCGAACCATCTGCTGGGCCTTTATACCGAGCGCACGCCTGCGGCTTCGGGCGCGGTCTGGGATCGCGTCTCGGCGGTTCAGCGTTTCGAAACGGCGCTGGAGACCGGAAGCCCCGAAGCGATTTCCAAGACCCTGCCGAAAGTCTGGGCAGAAATGGGTTCGGTCGGGCTCGAAGTGCCCTTTGCCGAACTGTTCGCCGAGCGCCTGATGTCGATCAAGCTGTCCGACCCGACCACCGAGAACCTGCGCTGGCGCATCCTGCTGTTGTCCGAGCTGTACGAGGATGCCGCACGATCTGTCCCCGACGGACCCGAGGCCAATGCCTTTCTGGCTGCTTTGGCATCGGGCCAACCCGAGCGTTCGAACTCGCTCTCACCGATGGCTGACGCCATCGCCGAAGGGTTTGCATGGTCGGCACCGATCCCGTCCGATATCCGCGCGATGTTGGAAGCAAACCGTCTGGGTGAGGCAATTCTTGAGGCCATGCAGATGTTCGCGCATGGCGCGCGCGGCAATCTGGTTGACTTGACTGCGGCCATCGCGGTGTTCCGACACGTCGGCCTGGAAGACACGGCGCGCCGCGCCGCCTTGCAGTTGCTTGTTTTGAAGGGGGCCTGACAGTGTCCGCTCCGGCGACACAAGACTTGTGGATTTCCGCGTTTCTCGAGGCGCAGGCCGCAGAACTTGGGGCCGCAACCAACACTTTGCTGGCCTATGGGCGAGACTTGAAGGACTTTGCCGCGTGGCTCGACCGGCGACATGCCGGGTTCGAAGCCGCCGACCAAGATATGATCGAGGCCTACCTGATTGACTGTGACGCACAAGGCCTTTCGCGCGCGACCCGCGCCCGCCGCCTCTCCGCCATCAAGCAATTGTATCGTTTCGCGTTTGAAGAAGGCTGGCGCTCGACCAATCCGGCCATCCAGATCAAAGGCCCGGGACGCCAGAAAAGGCTGCCCAAAACGCTGGACGTGGCCGAAGTCGACCGCCTGCTTGAGGCGGCCAGGCAAACAGGGCGCAGTACGGCAGACAAGGTGCGCAACACTTGCCTGATGGAAATTCTGTATGCGACCGGGATGCGTGTGACCGAGCTTGTTTCCCTACCGGTATCATCCGCCCGCGGCGACCCACGTATGCTGCTGGTTCTCGGCAAAGGTGGAAAGGAGCGCATGGTGCCCTTGTCACCGCCTGCGCGCGATGCTTTGGCGGCATGGCTGACCATCCGGGACGAAGCCGAAGATGCAGCCGCCGCCAATGGAGGCCAGCGGTCCCGGTTCCTGTTTCCTTCGCGTGGAAAATCAGGGCACCTGACCCGGCATCGGTTCTTTGCACTGATAAAGGAACTGGCCGTGCAAGGTGGTGTTTCTCCCGACAAAGTCACGCCACACACGCTGCGCCATGCCTTTGCGACGCATCTTTTGGCCAATGGGGCCGATTTGCGTTCGATCCAGACCCTGCTTGGTCACGCCGACGTCGCGACGACCGAAATCTATACGCATGTCCTGGACGAGCGCCTGTCGGAGCTGGTGTTGCAGCATCACCCGCTTGCCAAGGATGACGGTCGAGACTAGGGCCAAACCCTTGATCGCGCGCATCTGCGCCCCCATAACCATTGCATCAACAATACCTGAAATGGACCGATGGACTCTGACCCTTCTCTTCTCGATGGCGCCTTCTGGCTGACTACGGCCTCAATTCTGCTTCTGCTGGTTCTCTCCGGCTTCTTCTCGGGGTCTGAAACAGCGCTGACGGCGTCTTCGCGGGGTAAACTGCGGGCGCAAGCCGACAAAGGATCGCGCGGCGCGCAAAAGGCGCTGGAGATCACTGATGACAACGAACGTCTGATCGGCTCGGTTCTGCTTGGCAACAACCTCGTCAACATCCTTGCGGCCTCGCTGGCCACGGCTTTGTTCACCCGACTTTTCGGAGAAAGCGGCGTGGCACTGGCCACCTTGGTCATGACCCTGCTTGTTCTGGTCTTTGCCGAAGTTTTGCCCAAGACCTACGCGATTACCAATGCCGAAAAGGCCGCCGCGGCCGTCGCCCCGGTGATCGGTGTTGTCGTTACGGTGTTTTCGCCGGTGGTGGCCGCCGTGCGCCTGCTGGTGCGCGGGGTCCTGCGCCTGTTCGGGGTTCAGATCGACCCCGACAGCAACATCCTTGCCGTGCGTGAAGAGATCGCCGGCGCCCTGCAACTGGGCCATTCCGAAGGCGTCGTGGAAAAAGAGGACCGCGACCGCATCCTGGGTGCGCTTGATCTCGGCGACCGCACGGTCGAGGAAATCATGCTGCATCGCTCGAATATCGAGATGATCGACGCGGACGCAGACCCTGAATCGATCCTGAAACAATGCCTCGAAAGCCGTCACACGCGCCTGCCGGTGTTCCGTGGCCAGCCCGAGAACATCGTGGGCGTCGTGCACGCCAAGGATCTGTTCCGCGCCATGTACGCGCAGGCCGGCGGCGGCGAGGGCAGTGCCGACCGGCTGAAGTCGTTCGACATCCTCAAAGTGGCCAACGCCCCCTATTTCGTACCGGAGACCACCACGCTGGATGATCAGATGCGGGAGTTCCTGCGCATGCACAGCCATTTTGCGCTGGTGGTTGATGAATACGGCTCGCTGCGCGGATTGATCACGCTCGAGGACATCCTCGAAGAAATCGTGGGCGAGATCGCGGACGAGTTCGACGTGGACGAAGATGTGACGATTACGCGCACCGAAGACGGTCAGTACCTGGTCGAAGGCTCGATGACCATCCGCGACCTGAACCGTGCGATGGACTGGAACCTGCCCGATGACGAGGCCAACACAATTGCCGGGCTGGTGATCCATGAGGCGCAGATGATCCCGACCGTTGGTCAGGTGTTCTCGTTCCACGGCTTCCGGTTCGAGGTCGTCGAACGCGAGGGCAACCGGATCACCTGGTTGAAGGTGCGGCCGCTCTGACGGACGGCCGGCGGAAACGACAAACTCGGTCGTTTTCGTGACAGATACCGTCGCGGCACCCCTGCACCTTCGGGCCAGACGCAAGGAGGTGCGGATGAAATCGACGTGTCAGGTTGCCGTGATCGGCGGTGGAGTTGTCGGGTGTTCGGTGCTGTATCACCTGACCAAGCTGGGCTGGTCGGATGTGATGCTGCTGGAACGGTCGGAACTGACCAGCGGATCGACCTGGCACGCGGCGGGCGGGTTCCACACGCTGAACGGCGACACCAACATGGCCGCGCTTCAGGGCTATACCATCCGGCTTTACACGGAACTGGAAGAGATCACCGGCATGTCCTGCGGGCTGCACCATGTGGGCGGCATCACGCTGGCCGACAACCAGGACCGGTTCGACATGCTGCTGGCCGAACGCGCCAAGCATCGCTTCATGGGGCTGGAGACCGAGATCGTCGGCCCCGACGAGATCAAGAAGATTGCCCCGATCACCAACACCGACGGCATCATCGGCGCGCTGTATGATCCGCTGGACGGGCACCTCGACCCCTCGGGCACGACCCACGCCTATGCCAAGGCCGCGCGGATGGGCGGAGCGACGATCGAAACCCACTGCATGGTACGCGAAACCAACCAGCGCCCCGACGGTACATGGGACGTGGTCACCGACAAGGGCACCATCCACGCCGAGCATATCGTCAACGCCGGCGGCCTCTGGGCGCGCGAAGTGGGCGCGATGGCGGGCATCTATTTCCCGCTGCACCCGATGGAGCATCAGTATCTCGTCACCGACACCATCCCCGAAATCGAGGCAATCATCGACGCGGGCGGCGAGCATCCGCATGTGATGGACCCGGCCGGCGAAAGCTATCTGCGGCAGGAAGGGCGCGGATTGTGCATCGGGTTCTACGAGCAGCCCTGCAAGCCCTGGGCCGTGGATAGCACGCCGTGGGAGTTCGGCCACGAGCTGTTGCCGAATGATTTCGACAAGATCACCGACAGCATCGAGTTCGCCTATCGCCGTTTCCCGGTTCTGGCCGAGGCCGGGGTGAAATCGGTGATCCACGGCCCGTTCACCTTTGCCCCCGACGGCAACCCGCTGGTCGGGCCGGTGCCGGGCGTGCGCAACTACTGGTCGGCCTGCGGCGTGATGGCCGGGTTCAGCCAGGGGGGCGGCGTCGGCCTGACGCTGGCGCAATGGATGATCGAGGGCGAGCCCGAACGCGACGTCTTTGCCATGGACGTGGCCCGGTTCGGCGACTGGATCACCCCCGGCTATACCCGCCCCAAGGTGATCGAGAACTATCAGAAGCGTTTCTCGGTCTCCTACCCGAACGAGGAACTACCCGCTGCCCGCCCCAACCGCACCACGCCGATGTATGACATCTTCAGCGATCTGGGCGCGGTTTGGGGCCAGCAATACGGGCTCGAGGTCGCCAATTACTTCGCGCAGGATGGCGAGCCCGGCTATGAAACCCCCTCCTTCCGCCGCTCGGACGCCTTCGGGGCAACGGGCCGCGAGGTGCGGGCCGTGCGTGAGGGCGTCGGCATCAACGAGGTGCACAATTTCGGCAAATACATGGTCACCGGTCCCCGCGCCCGCGACTGGCTGGATCGGATCATGGCGGGCCGCATCCCCGCTCCGGGCCGCCTGTCGCTGACGCCCATGCTGTCACCCAAGGGCAAGCTGATCGGGGATTTCACCGTGTCGTGCCTGGGTGAGGAAGAGTTCCAACTCACCGCCTCCTACGGCGCACAAAGCTTCCACATGCGCTGGTTCCGGCAGCATCAGGAAGACGGCGTAACCGTCGAGAATATCAGCGACAAACGCAACGGCTTCCAGATTGCAGGCCCTAAGGCCCGCGAGGTTCTGGCCGCCTGCACCCGCGCCGATATCAGCGACATGCGCTTCATGGACGTACGCCGAACGGTCGTCGGCATGACCGACTGCGTCGTGCAGCGGGTCAGCTATACCGGCGATCTGGGGTTCGAGATCTACTGCGATCCGATGGCACAACGCCAGCTCTGGTGGACCCTGTGGCAGGCCGGCCAGCCGCACGGTATCACCCCCTTCGGGATGCGCGCGATGATGAGCCTGCGGCTCGACAAGTTCTTCGGCTCGTGGATGCGCGAGTTCTCGCCCGACTACACGGCCGCGGAAACCGGGCTGGACCGCTTCATCTCGTTTGCAAAGAACGTCGATTTCATCGGGCGCGCTGTCGCCGAGGCCGAGCGGGCTGAAGGGCCGGCCCGCAAGCTTGTGGCCTTTGAGGTCGAGGCCGAGGACGCGGATGTGAACGCCTACGAACCCATCTGGCATGACGGCGCAGTGGTTGGGTTTTGCACATCCGGCGGGTATTCGCATTTCGCACAGAAATCAGTCGCCATGGGCTTCCTGCCAACGGGCCTGGCGGCCGACGGCTTGGCGGTCGAAATTGAAATCCTGGGCCAGATGCGCAAGGCCCGTGTGCTGACGAGCCCACTATTTGACCCCGACGGTGCTCGAATGCGGGGGTGACAGCCGTTCCGGTTGGCGGCAAGGTGGCCGGCATGAAGGATATCCCTGTCATCTTGCTGGCGGCCGGTAGCTCTCGCCGTATGGGCGGAGCGGACAAGTTGATGCAAATTATCGATGGTCAACCACTGATCCGACGCTCGGCTGAAATCGCAGGACCTGTCGGGCCGGTCATCGTCGCCCTGCCGCCGGCGCCTCACCCGCGATACACCGCGCTGAGCGGGATGGACTTGCAGGTCGTTTCTGTTCCCGATGCGGATGAAGGCATGAATGCCAGTTTGCGCAGAGCCGTCGCACAGGTGCCGGTATCAGCCCGGGCAGCGATGATCCTGCTGGCCGATCTGCCAGAGCTGACATCAGACGATCTGCGCGCGGTCCTCCGGTCGGTCACCGAACATCCTGACAAGCTGATCTGGCGCGGAGCGTCCTCGGACGGAGTTCCAGGCCATCCTGTGATCTTCGACCGAAGTCTCTTTGCTGATCTGGCGCATTTGACCGGAGATGGCGGCGCACAAGCCATCGTACGCGCGCATCTGGACCAAGTGCACCTACAGCCTTTGCCGGGTCAGAACGCTATTCTGGATCTGGATACGCCCCAAGCGTGGGCCGAATGGCGCAAAAACCAAAAATCCCAAAAGTAACGCGGCCCGGTCGAGAACGACCGGGCCGGTTGCCCAAAACAGGACTACCACTTTCACCAATCCCGAAAACGCGGCCCGGACGTCGTCAAGACATCAGACCAATGTGCTGCCGAACCGAAACAAGACCCCCTCGTTAACATGCCGCTCAGCGCTTCCGGTGACTGAGATCTGCCTTCAAGCACCCCCTTGATGCCGTCAGGCCCCCCTTTCACTTGGGCACGTTTATCGTCACCGATAAGTTCATTGCAAACAACGTAAAATTGGTTGAATTGGTTAATTTTGCCGAATTCGTGATGGTATTTCCGCAACAACGCGTGTCGCGGAAATCTACCCAAGGTTGTTCGTGCGCTTTGCCATAGCCGACCCAAGGCATGAAATATTTAGCGCCAAACGATCAAAATGACATTTTTGCAAATACCTATTAGACAAATACCAACTTCTGAAAAGGCGGCGGCGCAACCTGTGAGTGTCCCTGAAAATTCGGTCAAAAACCGCCGCTGGACTGTTAACAAATTTGATTCAATTCAATGCTTTTGCGAATTTGACCCTCATTTCGGCAACAATCCACCGATTCGACCGGCAACTCCCACGGCCGATTCCCGGGTTTGCGAGCGCTACCAGACGCCCCCAATGTGGCAAAATTAAGATTTATTAATTGATCAGTCAGAAAACGCAAAGACTGGTGGCTCATGTTCCCTGCAAAGCGCACATCAACAAGCGCCGAACCAAGGAGACCTAGTCAACATGAGCATCCGCAAATCCCCCCTTATTCTTCCTCGCACCTCAGGGCTGTTTGGCGCCACCGCGCTGAGCGCGGCGTTGCTGGCCGCGACCGCCATTCCGTCGCAGGCCGACGAAGCCCTGGCGGATCTGGTCGAAACCGTTTCACCGTCCGTGGTAACCGTCATTGCCTCGATCGACGCGGCCCCGTCGCCGGCGAGCGGCCAGGAGTTTGATTTCGAAGGCCAGCCTTTTGGTGAGTTCTTCAAACGTTTCGGGATTCCCGAAGGCTTTGACGCCCCGCGCCGTGGTCCCAGTCAGGGCCTCGGGTCCGGGTTCGTACTGGATGAAGATGGCTATATCATCACAAACCACCACGTCGTCGACAAAGCCAGCAAGATCACCGTGCGCCTGAACGATGATCGCTCGTACGAGGCTGAAGTCGTGGGGACCGATCCCCTGACCGATATCGCGCTGCTCAAGATCGACGCGGATGAGGCGCTGCAGCCGGTCCCGCTGGGGGATAGCGACGACATCCGCGTGGGCGAAGACGTGGTCGCCATCGGCAACCCGTTCGGCCTGAGTTCGACCGTCACGACCGGCATCGTGTCCGCCAAGGGACGCAATATCTCGGAAGGCCCCTACGCTGAATTCATTCAGACCGATGCAGCCATCAACAAAGGCAACTCGGGCGGCCCCCTGTTCAACATGGACGGCGAAGTCGTCGGGGTGAACTCGGCCATCTATTCGCCCAGTGGTGGTTCGGTCGGACTGGGTTTTGCCGTGACTTCGAACATCGTCGAGCACATCGCTGCGGACCTGCGTGACGATGGCCAGGTCAGCCGCGGTTGGCTGGGTGTCTCGATCCAGAACATCAGCCCCGAGCTGGCAGCAGCAATGGGTGTCGATGGCACTGTCGGCGCACTGGTGTCCGAGGTTCTGCCGGACAGCCCCGCTCAGGGCGTGCTGCAACAGGGCGACGTAATCATCGCCTTCAATGGCGAGAAGGTCGACTCAAGCAGTGAACTGCCGGTGCTTGTTGGCACCACGGCCGTCGGAACCGACAGCAAGGTCACCGTTCTGCGCAATGGCAAGGAAGAGACCCTGAGTGTCACGATCGGACAGCATTCGGCCCAGATGGCCGCAAACGCGGAACCGACCGATGACGCGGCGGCGGGCAAGACGCTGGGTGTCACCGTAGCACCGCTGTCCGAAGCGACTCGTGCGCAGATCGGAATTCCCGAGAACGTGCATGGCGTGATCGTCACTTCGCTCAAGCCGGACAGCCCGGCGGCCAAGGCCGGTCTGCGGCAGGGCGACGTGATCGTGAAGCTGGGCAACCAGGATGTGGAAACACCCGAGGCGCTCAAATCCGCGCTCGAAGATCAGAAGACCGATCCGGCGCTGATGCTGATCAACCGCGGCGGCAATCAGATCTTCGTCGCCGTCGAGATCGCCTGACCTGCGTCCCGCGCGCACCGCATGATGGGGATATCCGGTGCGCGCATCTCCTGACGGACACGATTTGTCCACGTGCTGTCGGGATTGCCGGGTGCGGATTTCGCACCCGGCAGTTTTTTTACCTGTCCATACGTGATTATATCCTGAGTGAAAGGAAATCCGACCATGAGCAGACGTCTGTTGATCGTTGAGGATGATGAAGACACGCGGGACTTCATCGCCAAGGGATTTGGCGAGGAAGGTTATGTCGTCGAATGCGCCGAAGACGGCCGCGAAGGTTTGTACCACGCGACCGACGGCGGATTTGACGCGGTCGTTCTGGACAGGATGCTGCCCGGACTGGACGGTCTGGCCCTGATCAAGTCAATGCGCGCCGCCGGGGTCAAGACGCCGGTTCTGATGCTGACAGCCATGAGCGCCGTGGACGAGCGGGTGAAAGGGCTGCATGCGGGTGCCGACGACTATCTGGTCAAGCCCTTCTCATTTCAGGAACTTCATGCCCGGATCGAAGCCCTGTTGCGCCGACCTCAGGAATCCGAGGAAACCCCAACCCTCAAATGCCGCGACCTTGAAATGGATCTGTTGACCCGAAAGGTCACGCGCAACGGTCGCGAGATCACCCTGACGCCCAGAGAGTTCCAGATTCTGGAATTCTTCCTTCGCCGGAAAAACCGGGTGGTGTCGAGGACGATGCTTCTCGAAGGTGTCTGGGACTATCATTTCGACCCGAACACAAACGTCGTCGACGTTCATATCTCCAAACTGCGTCGGCAATTGGACGAAGGTGGTGAACCACCGCTGATCGAAACCGTGCGCGGGGCCGGTTACATGGTTTCTGATGGTTAAGTCGCCCTTGTCGTTCAAGGATTCCCGGACGCGGCTGGTGTTGGCCAGCATGGTGCTCAGCACATTGCTGACCGCGGCCGTATTGCTGCTGGTCTATATCACCGCCAACCGCACGATCGAAGGCGAAACCCGATCTGTCGTGTCCGCCGAGCTGACCGGGCTGGCGGATGAGTACGAACGCCTTGGGCTGGTCGGTCTGATGGTGGCCATCGAACGCCGGCTTCCGACCGCGTCCGAGCGCGATGCGCTTTATCTGTTGGCTGACCGCTCGGGAAAAACCTTGGCCGGCAACCTAAAGCGATGGCCCGAAGGCATCGCCGCTGGCAGTGGGTGGGTGGATCTGGAGCTGCGCAGAACCGAGACGGATCAGCTGGTCCCGATCTCCGCCGCATCGATCTTGCTGCCCGGCGGCGAAAGGCTGTTGGTGGGCCGCGACGCCCTCGCCCGTCAGCAGTTCGACCGGGTGCTGTTTCATTCGGTGGCGCTGGCCCTGGGCGCGGCCCTTGCGCTGAGCATTCTGACCGGTTGGCTTTTGACCCGTTTGGTGTTTTCGCGGCTGAAGGATATCGCCGACACCGCCGAAACCATCGTGTCCGGCGACCTGTCCCAACGAATGCCACAGCGTGGTACCGGCGACGAGTTCGACCAGATGGCAGGCACATTGAACAACATGCTGGATCGGATCGAAGAGTTGGTCAGCAACTTGCGCACCACGTCGAATTCGATCGCGCATGATCTGCGGTCACCTCTGTCCCGGTTGAAGCAGCGGGTGGTCGCCTTGGCCGAGCCAGGCAAAAGCGACCCGGATCGTGAGGTCGACATCGCCCGGGCAACGGCCGAAATCGATCACGTGTTGCGAGTTCTCGGGCAGCTGACCGAAATCTCACGCGCCGAGGCCGGATTGGGGCGGGAACAGTTTGAACCTGTGGACCTTGAACGCTTGGTCAACGATGCCGTGGAGTTGTACGAACCGGTCGCGGCCGACAAGGATGTGCGCCTTGAGGTCACGGGTCGGGCGGCTCCGATCATGGGGCACCGCCCTTTGCTGTCGCAGGCCCTGTCGAACCTTCTGGAAAACGCCATGCGCTATGCCCCTGAAGGAACTGCAATTTCCATCGAACTGCGCGAAGACGGCCCGTTTGCCCTGCTGAGTGTCCGCGATCGCGGCCCGGGCGTGCCGGTCGAGATGCTGTCGCAGCTTCAACTGCCCTTCGTCACGCTTGATCCCGCGCGTTCGGACCGAAACTCAGGCCTCGGACTGGCTTTGGTGGCGGCCATCACCCGCATGCATGGCGGGGGCTTCAGTGCTCAGAATGCGGATCCCGGATTGAATGCCGTTTTGAAGCTGGCGCAAAAACCCTAGGTTACCGCCCCAGGTTTTTGCCGATCAAAGGTTCGCAGGCAAGGAAGCGTATCCGCGGAACCGCATACGTCCGCCTCTGACACGTTCATCGGACAGTTGGAAATCTGGGAACCGTGCCACGAACCGCGACAACGCGACCCGCCCTTCAAGGCGCGCAAGTGTAAGGCCTGCGCAGACATGCGGCCCGCCGGCAAAGGCAAGGTGACGGTTCGGTTTGCGCGAAATGTCGAACCGGCCCGGGTCTGGGAACACGGCCGGATCCCTGTTTGCAGCGCCGATACACAGATGAAGGTTGGTGCCCTTGGCAATCGGACACCCGTCAATCACGACGTCAGCCGTCGTTTCCCGGTTGCCGAACTGGTTGGGTGAACGGAACCGCAAAACCTCTTCGACTGCCGTATTGATCAGGCTTGGATCATCCACAAGCCGCTGACGCTGCTCCGGGTGGTCATGCAGCAGGGCCAACCCGTTTCCGATCAGGTTCGTCGTGGTTTCATGACCCGCATTCAGAATGAAGATGCAATTCTGAAGCAACTCGATTTCACTCAGCTTTTCGTCGGCCCCTTCACCGCGGATCAACCGGGTCAATACGTCGGTTTCGGGGTCGCCGGGCGTGGCCCTGCGCCGAGCCACCAGATCGGCCAGATACTCCTTGAAGTCCCGAACGGCCGCATGGCCGTCTTCGAGTTGCTTGGCGGTCAATGCCGGTTCGAGCGCCCCAAGAATGGCCAGGGACCAGTCGCGCAGCGGTTCGCGCTCGTCCACCGGTACGTCCAGAAGGTTTCCGATGATCTGGATCGGGATGGTGGCGGCATAGTCTTCGATCAGATCCACTTGCCGCTTGTCTTCCAGACGATCCAGCAAGAGATCGACAGTCTGGATCAAACCGGGCTCCATCCGGGCGATGGCGCGCGGGGTCAGGGCCGAAGTCATGATTTTGCGAACCCGCGTGTGCAACGGCGGATCCGAGAACACCAGCGAGGTGGTGTGATGCTCGAACAATGGTGATCCCGGACCGAACTTTGGCGCGAACACGGCTTTTTTGTCGGACGAGTACAGGGTCGTGTCCCGATAAATCCGGTCCAGATCAGCATGCCGCGACAAGAGAACCGAGCCATCGGGCTGTGCCAGAACCGGCGCCGAAGACAGCAGCGCATCATAAAACGGGAAGGGATTGTCGATGAAGCCCTCAGGCGGGTTCATCAGGTCCAGATTGCTGATGTCGCTTGTCAATTCCTTCCCCCTCCTGCACGGACGCATCGTTCAATGCCTAGCGCAACGGAATTCGTCGCACAACGTTCCGGCGGGCAGTGACAGCACGCCCCGTCAAAGCTAAGAAAGAAACATGCCCGAACCTGTGTCTTCCATCCGCAACCTTGGACCTGCTTTCGAACAGGCCTGTGCCCGTGCGGGCATCCACTCGGCCGAAGAGCTGCGCGAGCTTGGCGCCGATGCGGCCTATGCCCGGCTGATACAGGCCGGAACCCGGCCCCATTTCATCGGCTATTACGTTTTGGTCATGGGCTTGCAGGGCCGCCCCTGGAACGATTGCAAGGGCGAAGAAAAGAAAGCCCTGCGCGCAAGGTTCGATGCTTTGAAATCGTCAACGAACCGGGCTCCGGCGTCCCGGATCATCGCGGATCTGGATGCCATCGGTGTACGCGTCGGCCCTGATGATCTGAAATCCGTCTGACTAACAAAAAACCGCGCCCGAAATCGGACGCGGCAATCTCGACAGGTATCGTGGTGCGGCTTAGCCGACCAGTTCGATGCCCGAGAAGAAATATGCGATCTCAACCGCTGCGGTTTCCGGCGCATCCGAGCCGTGAACCGAGTTCTCACCGACCGACTCGGCGAACTCGGCGCGGATGGTGCCCGGTGCCGCATCGGCGGGGTTGGTTGCACCCATCACTTCGCGGTTCTTGGCGATGGCGTTTTCGCCTTCCAGAACCTGAACGACAACCGGTGCAGACGACATGAACTCGCACAGTTCGTCATAGAACGGACGCTCGGCATGAACTTCGTAGAACTTGCCGGCCTGTTCCTTGGTCATGTGGATGCGCTTCTGCGCCACGATGCGCAGGCCGGCTTCCTCGAACTTGGCGTTGATCTTGCCGGTCAGGTTGCGGCGGGTTGCATCGGGCTTGATGATCGAAAAAGTGCGTTCCAGTGCCATATCGGGCCTCTCCTTGGTCTGACGGCGCGGGCTGGGCCGCGCGAAATTCATCGCGCGCCGCCTAACACGGTATTTCGCCCGTGAAAAGTGGAATGATGGCGCGATCGCGCCTTTGGGCGTCAGATTGCGTCGGGAAGCGGGTCCCGTGCATCCACCCAACGGACATACAGAACCGCCAAAAGGCCCAGAAAGCTGCTGCCTGCCATCATCGACAGCACCAGATACGGGCCGTTTTCAGGGCTGACCGCAGCTCCGGTGATCGAAGTGATGACCGCACCGAGCGCTACGATCAAAGCGCCCGACAGGCCCGCCGCGCTGCCGGCCAGTTGCGGTCGAACCGACATGACGCCCGCAGACGCGTTGGCGTTCGTCAAACCGTTTCCAAAACCAACAAAGATGGCTGATCCAAAAAACACCCAGACCGACCCCATCCCCCCTAAAAACAGCAACAGCCCGCAGAACGGCCCGACCGAGGCGATGATGCGTCCGGCCAGAATCATCGTCGTCAGCCGAGTCCGCGCAGCGATCCGACCGGTCACGAAATTGCCGACCATGAAACCGCCGGTGATGATGCCGATCCCCAGGCCCAGTGTCGCGGGGCTCAGATCGAACCAGGCGGCGGCCACCAGGGGCGCTCCGGTGATGAAACTGTAGAACCCCCCGATCGAAAATGCCGCGCACAACGCGTAGCCCCAGAACCGCCGGGCACGGAACAGGTGCGGGTATTCGCGCATCTGCGCGGCAAAAGTGGCGGACCGGTTGTGGTTGGTCTCGCCCATATCCGCCCAGAGCAGTGTCAGCAGCGCCACCCCTGCAACCGTGTAGAAGACGAACCCTGCCCGCCACCCGAACAACATGTCCAAAGTGCCGCCCAGCATCGGGCCCAGCATCGGCGCCAAAGCCATCGCCATGGCGACATATCCCAGCTTGCTTGCGGCCTCGTTGGGCGGAAACTGGTCGCGGATCGACGCGGCAGACAGCACCGAGCCCCCGACCACGGCGGCCTGCATCAGACGGAACCCCAGAAAGGTCCAGATCGACTCCGCCAGAACACAGCCAAGTGACGCCGCCACAAAGACCGCCACGCAGGTCAAAAGAACCGGCCTGCGCCCGAACCGGTCGGACATTGGCCCAAGGATCAGTTGCAGCACGGCGGACACGGCCAGATAGGCTGCGATCGACAGGTTCACCAGCGCATAATCCGCCCGAAAATCGACCGCCATGTTCGCAAGGGACGGAAGGAACATGTTCAACGACAGCACGGACAGACCGGTCGCAAGGACAAGGGTCACCAAAGAGGGTGGAGTTTGTGCGGCCCGCATCTCAACATCCGAATTTCGTTCATCTGCAAAAGCGCTAGCACAGCGCATGTGGTTTGCACATGGCTTGCGTCTGGCGGTGCCAGTATCGCTCTGCTAAGAGCGGCCCATGCTACGGATCGAGAACATCACCTATTCGGTCGAAGGCCGCCCTCTGTTCGAGGGCGCCAGCGCCACCATTCCCGAAGGCCACAAGGTGGGTCTGGTCGGCCGCAACGGTACCGGCAAGACCACTCTGTTCCGCCTGATCCGGGGCGAGCTGGCGCTGGAATCGGGCAGCATCACCCTGCCCCGCCGCGCGCGGATCGGCGGTGTGTCACAAGAGGTGCCCTCGTCCAACGTGTCGCTGATCGACACGGTCCTGGCCGCCGACACCGAGCGCAGCGCCCTGATGGCCGAAGCGCAGGAGGCCGCCGACCCCGACCGGATTGCCGAGATTCAGACCCGGCTGGCCGATATCGATGCCTGGTCGGCCGAGGCCCGCGCGGCCACGATCCTCAAGGGGTTGGGCTTTGACGATGCAGATCAGCAGCGGCCCTGTTCCGATTTCTCGGGCGGCTGGCGGATGCGGGTCGCTCTGGCGGCGGTTCTTTTCTCGCAGCCCGACCTGCTGCTTCTGGACGAACCGACCAACTATCTGGACCTTGAAGGCGCGCTGTGGCTGGAAAGCTATCTGGCGAAATATCCGCATACGGTCATCGTCATCAGCCACGACCGGGGCCTGCTGAACCGGGCGGTCGGCTCGATCCTGCATCTGGAAGACCGCCAGCTGACCTATTACGCGGTGCCCTACGACAAGTTCGCCGAACGCCGCGCCGAACGTCTGGCTCAGGCCGAGGCCGAAAACGCCAAGGCCAAGGCCCGCATCGCCCATCTTCAAAGCTTCGTTGACCGGTTCCGCTACAAGGCGTCCAAGGCCGTTCAGGCACAATCGCGGCTGAAGATGATCGAACGGATCCAGTTGATCTCGACCCCGCAGGAGGCCGCCTTGCGCGCCTTCTCGTTCCCCGAGCCCGAGGAACTGTCGCCGCCGATCATTCAGATTGAGGGCGGCGTCACCGGCTATGGCGACACCGAGGTGCTGCGCCGGCTGAACCTGCGCATTGATCAGGACGACCGGATCGCGCTGTTGGGGAAGAACGGTCAGGGAAAATCGACACTTTCCAAGCTGCTGTCGGACCGGTTGCCCCTGATGGCTGGCAAGATGACTCGCAGCAGCAAGCTGCGCATCGGGTATTTCGCCCAGCATCAGGTGGATGAGCTGCATGTGGACGAAACACCGCTGGATCACCTGCGGCGCCTGCGCCCGACCGAGACCCCGGCCCAACTGCGCGCGCGTCTGGCCGGGTTCGGGCTGGGCGCGGATCAGGCCGAAACCGAGGTGGGCCGGCTGTCGGGCGGCCAGAAAGCGCGCCTGTCGCTGCTGATCGCGACGATCGACGCGCCGCACATGCTGATCCTCGACGAGCCGACCAATCATCTGGACATCGAAAGCCGCGAGGCCCTGGTCGAGGCGCTGACTGCCTATTCCGGTGCTGTGGTTCTGGTCAGCCACGACATGCACCTGCTGGGGCTGGTGGCCGATCGGCTGTGGTTGGTCTCGGACGGCACGGTCAAAACCTTTGACGGCGACCTGGAAGCCTATCGCCAGATGCTGCTGGCGCGCGACAAACCACCGGCCCGGGAAAAACCGGCCGCCAAACCCAAACGCGCCTCTCGCGATACCATTCTCGCGCTACGGGCCGACCTGCGGAAATGCGAGGAACGGCTGGAGAAATTGACGGACATGCACGAAAAGCTCTCGGCCAAATTGTCCGACCCGGCCTTGTACGAAGATGACCGGATCGCTGATCTGGAAACCTGGAACCGAAAATTCGCCGAGGTGGTCGAGGCCATGTCCCGCGCCGAGGCGCTGTGGGTCGCCGCCGCCGAGCGGCTGGAAAGCGCAGAGGCCGCCGCATGATCGAAATGGCATTCTTCATAACCGCGTTCACAACCCTGTTCGTTGTGATCGATCCCTTTGGCACCGCACCGATCTTCGTCGCGCTGACACAAGGAATGGACCCGGCCACCCGTCGCCGCGTCGCCTACCGCACGTGCCTGACCGCTTCGGGCATCCTTATCGCCTTCGCCGCTTTCGGAGAGGCGGTTCTCGGCTTTGTCGGCATCTCGATGGAGGCTTTCAAGGTCGCTGGCGGCGCATTGCTGTTTCTGACTGCGCTCGACATGCTGTTCGAGCGGCGCAACAAGCGGCGCGAGGACCGAGCGGAAGAAGAAGAGCACCCTGACCCCTCGGTCTTTCCGCTGGCCATTCCGCTGGTGGCCGGGCCCGGATCGATCGCAACGATCATCCTGCTGGCCGGTGAGCACCCCGGCATTCAGGGCATCGCTGCGGCTGTCGGCGTGATGCTTGCCGTGATGGCAGTTGTCTTGCTGTTCTTCCTGTCCAGCGGCCTGATCGCGCGCATTCTGGGCAAGACCGGGCTGACCGTGCTGACGCGGTTGCTGGGCATGTTGCTGGCGGCGCTGTCGGTTCAGTTCATTCTCGATGGGCTCAAGGCCTTTGGGTTCGCGTCCTGAAGCCCCATATTGACCTTATGAAAGAAGGCTTAGGGTGCCCGCATGGATGGTAACGATTTTGGACGGTTGGCCTATCTGGTTCTGCTGGGAGCCGCACTGCTGATGTGGTTCTTCACTCACAATCGGCAGTCGTTGGGGAAGACCCTGCAGATGGCCATGGCCTGGGTCTTCATCTTCATCGGGATCATTGCCGTTGTCGGCCTTTGGGGCGATATCCGCTCGACCGTTGGCGTATCTCCGCAGATGTCCGTGACCGGAGATGTGATCGAAGTGCCCCGCTCGTTCGACGGACATTATTACTTGCCGATGCTGGTGAATGGCAAACCGGTGACTTTCCTGGTTGATACCGGAGCCAGTCAGATCGTGCTGAGCCCGCAGGATGCGGAGCGCGTCGGGTTCGATACCGATCAGCTGACCTTTCACGGGCGTGCCTCGACCGCAAATGGGGTGGTCCAGACTGCGCCTGTGCGCCTCGACAGTCTGGCGTTGGGGCCCATCACAGACCGAAATGTTCCGGCATGGATCAACGGAGGAGATCTTGACCAGTCCCTGCTGGGCATGGATTACCTGCACCGTTTTTCCAACATCCAGTTTTCTGACGGCCGGATGATCCTGTCGCGCTGAACGGCGGCTTTCGGGATTGAGAACAAAATGGGAACATGCTAGCATTCGGCCATGTCCACGCATCTTCTTGGCCGCAAACCGGCGCGCGCGGCGCCGGGGCTGACCCTGCATGATGAGATTTCGCTGCAACTGGCCCGCGTGCACGAGGCCTGCGGCCCCGCGCGGCGCAGCTTTGCCATGTGGCTGGCCGGTCAGGCGCAGGGGCCGGTTCTGTGGATCTCGCCCGCGTGGGAGGCCGATCAGCTGAACCCCGACGGCATGATGCCCTTTGCCGATCCTGCCCGGTTCCTGTTCGTCCGCCCCACCCGGGCCGAGGACCTGCTGTGGTGCATCGAAGAGGCGCTGCGCAGCGGGGCGGTTCCGCTGGTGATCGGCGACCTGCCGGGGGCACCGGGCCTGACGCCGGTGCGCCGGATGCATCTGGCCGCCGAACAGGGGGGCACGATGGGTCAGGCCCCGCTGGGGCTGCTGCTGACCCCGGGCGACGGCGGCGCGCAGGGGATCGAGACGCGCTGGCACATGGCCCCGGCGCACACGGGCCAGACCCGCCGCTGGACCCTGACCCGCCGCCGCGCCCGTGCCCTGCCCCCGGTCAGTTGGCACGCCACCCAGACCGCGCCGCGCGCCGGGCTGCACCTGCAACGGATCGGCGCCGAGGAAACCTGCGCCTGACCGACCGGCCCAGGATCACGCAAGTTGTGACTGGTCAAACCGCATCCCGCCCCCTAGCGTTCCGGAATGACCCACCCGATCCACGACAGCCGCTATTCCTGGCTTCGCCTTCTGGTCACGCTGGCCATCGCGGCGGTGGCCAATGTGGGCATGTGGGCGGTGATCGTGGTGATGCCCGCAATCGAGACTCAGTTCGGCGCCAGCCGGGCCGAGGCCTCGATGCCCTACACGCTGGCCATGATCGGCTTTGCGCTTGGCAACATGTGGCTGGGTCAAGTGGTGGACCGGCTGGGCGTGACCAAGGCGCTGATCGGTGCCGCAGGCCTCAGCGCGCTCAGCTATCTGCTGGCGACATGGGCGCCGACGATCACGATGCTGTCGGTGGCGCATCTGATGCTGGGTCTAGGCACCGCCGTCGGGTTCGGCCCGCTGATCGCCGACATCTCGCACTGGTTCCTGCGCCGACGCGGGATCGCCGTCGCGCTGGTGGCCAGCGGAAACTATCTATCCGGCGCGATCTGGCCCACGCTCCTGTCCGGTATCCTTGCCCGCGACGGGTGGCAGCAGGTCTATCTGACATTGGCGGTCATCACTCTGATCGTTGTCATCCCGCTGTCGCTGCTGCTGCGCCGGCAGGTCCCGGTCGAGGCGCATGGCACCGCCGCAGCTGCCGCGCAGATCAACGCGCGCGGCGTCGGCCTGTCGCCGCGGACCCTGCAGTATGTGCTGGGCCTCGCCGGAATTGGCTGCTGCGTCGCCATGTCGATGCCGCAGGTCCACATCGTCTCCTACTGCGTCGGGTTGGGCTATGGCCCGGCGGTCGGGGCCGAGATGCTGTCGCTCATGCTGATGGGCGGTGTCGTCAGCCGGATCATCTCGGGGCTGGTCGCGGACAAGCTGGGCGGCGTTCACACGTTGCTGATCGGGTCGATCCTGCAATGCATCGCGCTGTTCCTGTTCCTGCCTTATGACGGGATGGTGTCGCTTTATGTCATCAGCCTGCTGTTCGGACTGGCGCAGGGCGGCATCGTGCCCAGCTATGCGCTGGTCGTCCGCGAATACATGCCCCCGCAAGAAGCCGGGGCACGGGTCGGTTTCGTGATGATGATGACGATCATGGGCATGGCGCTGGGTGGCTGGATGTCCGGCTGGATCTATGACGTGACCGGGCAGTATGAACTGGCCTTCGTGAACGGGATCCTGTGGAACGGGCTGAACATCGCCATTATTGCGACACTGCTGATGCGCTCGCGGCCGCGCCAGGGGCGGGTTCCGGCATGAATCGCCTGACCCGCCGAACTCTGGTACTGGCGGGGCTGGCATCGCTGCCCTTGGTGCGGCACGCCGTGGCCGCCCCGGTTCCGTATATACTTGAAACACAAGGGACATTGATCGAATTCACATTCGGTCTGGCTGGCTCGGCCCAGACCGGCACCATGCCGATCCAGACCGCTGATGTTCTGGTGGACACGAAAAACCTGCGCAACAGCATGGTCGACGTCGTCCTGAACGTCGCCGAGGCACGCACGAAACTGCCGTTTGCACGCGGCCCGATGCTAAGCCGATCCGTGTTGGATGCCGCGCGGTTTCCATCTATCCACTTCGTCTCGACGGCCGTCAGCCTTGGCCCCGGCGGACGCATTTCCGACGGAGCGACCGTCACCGGCGATTTGACGGTGCGCGACGTGACTCGTCCGATCACTCTCGATGCCGCGCTTTATCGCCCGCCGGGTTCCGCAAAGGACGATCTGGACCGGCTGTTCATCCATTTGACCGGCGCGTTGAACCGGAACGATTTCGGCGCCACCGGCTATGCGGACCTGGTCGACGAAACTGTGGGATTGAACATACGAACCGAAATTCGCAGAAAACCCTGAAACTGGCGGAAAACGACACCACAAAGTCGAATAGCCGCGCGCATCGTCATGCGCCATTCGGACATCTACTGGACCCATGCGTACCATCATCTCATTCGCCGCCCTTTTTCTTTCGGTCATTCTATTGCAGCTTTCCACGGGCGGCGTGGGTCCGCTGGACGCGATATCCGGCCTGACGCTGGGGTTTTCGACCGAACAGATCGGCCTTTTAGGCTCGGCTCACTTCTTGGGCTTTTTCGCGGGATGCTGGTGGGCGCCAAGGTTGATGGGATCCATCGGGCACTCGCGCGCCTTTGCGGTCTGCACGGCTCTGGGCGCGATGGGTCTGATTGGCCACACGCTGACCGAAAACCCCTATGCATGGGCCGCGCTGCGCATTGCCTCGGGCACCTGCGTGGCGGGTTGTTATACGGTTATCGAAGCCTGGCTGAACGCCAAAGTCACCAACGAAACCCGCGGCCGCGCCATGGGCACATATCGGTTGGCCGATATGGGAGCCTCTCTCAGCGCGCAGTTGATCATCGCCGTTCTGCCACCTGCCTCATATGTCTCTTACAACCTGCTGGCCATCCTGTGCTGTGCCTCGTTGCTGCCGCTGACCCTGACGCGCGCCAGCCAGCCCGAAACCCCGGACGCACCGCGTTTGCGGCCCAAGCTGGCCTGGCATTGCTCGCCCTTGGCGGTGGCTGGAGTGATCGTCTCGGCCATCAGCTCTGCTTCGTTTCGGATGGTTGGTCCCGTCTACGGACAAGAGGTTGGGCTGGGCGTCGATCAGATCGCATTCTTTCTGGCCGCCTTTGTACTGGGCGGCGCGCTGGCGCAGTATCCGGTCGGGTGGCTGGCCGACAAATACGACCGGCGCTGGGTGCTGATCTGGATGTCGATTGCCGCCGTTATCAGTTGCAGCATCACCATGGCCGCCAGCGGCACGGGCACCGTGGGCGTCATGCTGGCCGCCGGATTGTTCGGCATAACGACCTTTCCGATATTCTCGATCTCATCCGCGCATGCCAACGACTTCGCCACCACCGAGCAGCGGGTGGAACTGTCGGCGGCGCTGATGTTCTGGTATGCGCTGGGGGCTATCGCCTCGCCCTATGTTTCCTCGACGCTGATCGAGCAATTCGGCCCCGGCGCGCTGTTTGCCTTCGTGGCATTGGGCCACGCGGTCCTGATCATCTTTGGACTGGCGCGGATGCGCTCGCGCCCGACGCCCGAGGAACGTACGAACTACGTCTACGCGCCGCGCACGTCCTTCACCATCGGTCGCCTGCTGAAACGCTCGCGCGAAGGGCGATAGCATTCTGGGGCTGGGATTTCCCGATCCGGTTTGATAGAGCGCGCGCAGACAGTTAGGCGGAAACCAAACATGGCTCGGATTCTCATTACCTCGGCAATTCCCTACATCAACGGGATCAAGCACCTTGGCAACCTGATCGGCTCGCAGCTGCCGGCGGATCTGTTCGCGCGCTACCAGCGCGGCCGCGGCAACGAGGTCATGTTCCTGTGCGCCACCGACGAACACGGCACCCCGGCCGAACTGGCAGCGGCCAAAGCCGGCAAACCGGTGGCCGAATACTGCGCCGAGATGCACGAGGTGCAGGCCGACATCGCCAAGCGCTTTGGCCTCAGCTTCGATCACTTCGGCCGCTCGTCCAGCCCGCAGAACCATAAGCTGACCCAGCATTTCGCCGGCAAGCTGGCCGAGGCCGGGCTGATCCGAGAAGTGACTGAAAAGCAGGTCTATTCCAACGCCGACGGGCGGTTCCTGCCCGACCGCTATATCGAGGGCACCTGCCCCAACTGCGGCTACGAAAAGGCCCGCGGCGACCAGTGCGAGAACTGCACAAAGCAGCTGGACCCGACCGATCTGATCGACCCACGCAGCGCGATTTCCGGCTCGACCGACCTTGAGGTGCGCGAGACCAAGCACCTGTACCTGCGCCAGTCTGCGATGAAGGATCAGCTGGACGCCTGGATCGACAGCAAGACCGACTGGCCGGTGCTGACCACCTCGATCGCCAAGAAATGGCTGCATGACGGCGACGGGCTGCAGGACCGCGGCATCACCCGCGACCTGTACTGGGGCATCCCGGTCAAGAAGGGCGACGAAGACTGGCCCGGCATGGAAGGCAAGGTCTTCTACGTCTGGTTCGACGCGCCGATCGAATACATCGCCTGCGCCAAGGAATGGGCTGACGCGCACGGCAAGCCGGATGCGGAATGGGAACGCTGGTGGCGCACCGACAAAGGCGCCGACGACGTGCGCTATGTGCAGTTCATGGGCAAGGACAACGTGCCCTTCCACACCCTCTCCTTCCCGGCTACGATCTTGGGCTCGGGCGAGCCATGGAAGCTGGTCGATCACCTGAAGTCGTTCAACTATCTGAACTATGACGGCGGACAGTTCTCGACCAGCCAGGGCCGTGGCGTCTTCATGGACCAGGCGCTGGATATCCTGCCCGCAGACTACTGGCGCTGGTGGCTGCTGAGCCACGCGCCCGAAAGCAGCGATAGCGAATTCACCTGGGAGAACTTCCAGCAATCGGTCAACAAGGACCTGGCCGACGTGCTGGGCAATTTCGTCAGCCGGATCACCAAGTTCTGCCGCTCGAAATTCGGCGAAGAGGTTCCGGTCGGTGGCGCATACGGCGAACGCGAACAGGCACTGATCGAGGAACTGACCAAACGCATCCGCGCCTACGAGGCCCACATGGAGGCGATGGAGGTGCGCAAATCGGCGCAGGAATTGCGCGCGATCTGGGTTGCGGGCAACGAATACCTGCAGGCCGCGGCACCGTGGTCGACCTTCAAAGAAGACCCGGAACAGGCCGCCGCGCAGGTGCGGATGGGCCTGAACCTCATCCGGCTTTACGCGGTGCTGAGCGCGCCGTTCATTCCCGAGACTTCGGCCAGGATGCTGAGCGCGATGAACACGCTCGACACCAGCTGGCCCGAGGGCGTGGACGCCGCGCTGAGCGCCCTGCCCGCCGGGCACGCGTTCACGGTGCCCGACGTCCTGTTCGCCAAGATCACCGACGAACAGCGGGAAGACTGGCAAACACGTTTTGCCGGGGTGCGAAGCTGAGTACATCAAGGGGGCCGGCGGCCCCCTTTTTCACAACCAATTGACCCGACCGATCAAGTTAAATCGTCGGACGATATTGGTTCGATGACCGAGACATCCCCGGACAGGGTTCGAGCGTTTAAAATTCAAATACTTGAGAATTTTCAACAATACCTCCATCCTGACTTGGAGTTTAGTCGACTCGGGCTTCAGGAACGGTCCGGTTCGACCCAAATCCCGGTTCGAATGAGGCACTCGCAATGACCGTTGAAAAGACGCTTACCCACACGACCAGCAATCGGCCGCTCTCGCGCCTCGGCCTTTGCGCGACTTTGCTGGCAAGCCTTGCGTTTACTCCGGTCGTATTTGCCCAGGATCAGTCCGATGCACCGCCGCCCAAGGTTTCGATTGCGGCCGCATACACTCAGGAAATCACCGAGGAGGCTGTTTTCATCGGGCGGGCCGAAGCCACGGACAACGTGGACATCATCGCACGGGTCAGCGGTTTCCTGGAAAGCCGGAATGTGGAAGAAGGCTCGTTGGTCAACGAGGGCGATCTGCTGTTTACCATTGAACCCGACCTGTACCAGGCCACGCTTGACGCCCGAAAAGCGGATCTTGATCGGGCCGAAGCCAATCTGGAGCTGGCCAAGGTCGACCTGGCCCGCAAGGAGGAGCTGTACAGGCGCGACGCAACGCCGGAATCCGAGCGCGACATTGCCCGCGCGAACGAGCTGGTGGCCGAGGCCGAAGTCAAAGCGGCCAACGCAGCCATTCAGCAGGCGCAGCTCGATCTGGACTACACACAGATCCACGCCCCGTTTTCCGGTCGGATCGGTCGGATCAGCACCAGCGTCGGCGACGTGGTCGGCCCCAACACCGAACCGCTGGTCAACCTGATCAGCGAAGCGCCGATCTACGTGAATTTCTCGTTGAATGAAAAGCAGTTCACCTCCGTTCTTCAGACGGTTGGTGAGACGGCCTCCACCCTCGCTGAAAGCAACAAGAGCCCGATTGTCCGGCTTACGCTGCCCAATGGTACCGAGCTGGAAGAAACCGGCAAGATCGTGTTCGTGGACAACCGGATCGATCCGTTGACCGGCGCGATCACCTTGCGCGCCGAGTTTGCAAACGACAAACGTCTGATCGTGGATGGCGCCTTTCTTAACGTTCACATCGAGGCGCTTGAACCCACGCTTGAGGTGCTGATCCCTCAAGCTGCCCTGCAGCGGGATCAACGCGGAGAGTTCGTCCTGGTGGTCAACGACAAGCAGATGGTCGAACAGCGCTACATTACGACCGGCGAAACGGTCGGCTCGGCCGTGATCGTCAAGGAAGGTCTGCGTGATGGCGAAAGCGTCATCGTGGAAGGGCTGCAAAGGGTGCGCCCGGGTGTTGCCGTTGACGCCGTTGTCGCCTCTGAACAGCCGGGAGAATAATTGATGTTTTCCGCCCTGTTCATCAGCCGGCCCAAGCTGGCACTTGTGATCTCGCTTGTGCTGACAATCATGGGTGCGATCGGCTACATGGTCCTGCCGGTTGCCCAGTTCCCAGACATTACGCCGCCGGTGGTCAGCGTCACGACGACCTACACCGGCGCCAACGCCGAAACCGTTGAAAACACGGTTGCCGCGCCGATCGAAGCGCAGGTCAACGGCGTGGATGACATGATCTACATGACGTCCACATCCTCGGACAACGGCTCGTATTCGCTGAACATCACCTTCGAGGTGGGCACCGACCCCGACATCGCGTCGGTCAACGTGCAGAACCGTGTGGCACAGGCCATGTCCTCGCTGCCGACCGAAGTTACCTCGTCGGGGGTGGTGACGCAGAAAGCGTCGACCAACATGCTGTTGCTGGTCACGCTGACCTCGCCCAACGGCACCTATGACAGCGTGTTCCTGTCGAACTACGCGTCGATCAACCTCAAGGATGCGCTGGCGCGGGTGCAGGGCGTGGGCAAGGCCGACGTTCTGACCAACCTGGAATACGCGATGCGGATCTGGATGGACCCCGACAAGATGGCCGCCCTGTCCATCACGCCGGGTGACGTGATCTCGGCCATTCGCGAACAGAACATCGAGGTTTCCGCTGGCTCGATCGGTGCCCCGCCGGTGCCCGAAGGCCAGACGTTCCAATACACGATCAAGACCAAGGGACGCCTCACGTCTGCCAAGGAATTCGGCGATATCGTGATCCGCACCGGCGACGCCGGCTCTATCGTACGGGTCCGTGACATTGCGCGCGTCGAACTGGGGGCTCAGTACTATGCCGCCTCCGGTTTATATCAAGCCGTACCTGCCACCGTCATCGGCATCTATCAAGCGCCGGGCGCCAATGCGCTGGCGGTGTCCGATCGGGTTCAGACAGAACTGGAGCGCCTGTCGCGCGCCTTTCCGACGGATGTCGAATACGACGTTCCGTTCAACACCACCGATTTCGTCGAACAATCCCTCAACGACGTGGTATCGACGCTGGTTCTGACCTTCATCCTGGTAATTTCGGTCGTGTTCATCTTCTTGGGCAGTTGGCGGGCGACCATCATTCCGGCGGTGGCGATTCCGGTCTCATTGATCGGGACATTTGCGTTCCTGCTGCTGTTCGGGATGTCGCTCAACACAATCTCGCTTTTCGCACTCGTGCTGGCCATCGGGATCGTGGTAGACGACGCTATTGTGGTCGTCGAAAACGTGGAGCGGATCATCGCCGAGGAAGGCCTGCCGCCGGCCGAAGCGACCCGCAAAGCCATGGGGCAGATTACTGGACCGGTCATCGCGACAACTCTGGTTCTTCTGGCCGTGTTCGTGCCCGTGACCTTCATGCCCGGTATCTCGGGGCGGCTGTACTCACAGTTCGCGGTAACAATCTCGACCGCCGTCGTCATCTCGTCCATCAATGCGCTGACCTTGTCGCCAGCGCTGTGCGGTTTGGTCCTTCAGGCGCGTTCAGGCCCACCCAAGGGTCTGCTGGCGGTGTTCGAGAAATTCATCGGGACGATGCGCGCAGGTTATGTGTCCATCGTGCGCAAGCTGCTGATCGTCCCCGTGGTCTCGCTTGGGATCATCGCGGGCTTTGCCTTTGGCGGCGTGACGATCATGTCGAACACCTCCAGCGGGTTCCTGCCGCTTGAAGACAACGGCTATCTGTTCGTGGACATCCAATTGCCCGACGCGGCCACACTGGAGAGAACCGAGGCGGTATCCAAACGTGTCGATGACCAGATCCGCGAGATTCCGGGCGTGGCGAATACCGTTCTGATCAACGGTTTCTCACTACTGAACGGAACCATCACCAACGGCGCGGCTGTGTTCGTCAACCTCGACAACTGGGATGAACGGCAAGACGAGGATCTGACGGCGGACGCCATCCTGCAGAAAGTACTGGCCATCGCAAACGGCGAATCCGCCGCCTCGATCGTCGCGTTCAACCCGCCGCCGATCCAAGGTCTTGGCATGTCGGCGGGCGTCGAAATGGAGGTTCAGCAAACCGGAGGCGGCTCGCCGCAGGATCTGGCCTCGGCCGTGGGATCCTTTGTCTACGCGGCCAACCAGCGGCCTGAAATCGGCCAAGCCTACACGACTTTCCGGGCCAACGTCCCGCAGCTGTTCGTGGATCTGGATCGGGAAAAGGCAAAAACGCTGAACGTATCGGTCGCCGAAATCTTCCAGACGATGCAGGCTCAGCTTGGCTCGTACTATGTGAACGACTTCAACCTGTTCGGCCGCGTCTATCGCGTGATGATCCAGGCCGAAGGGTCGTATCGCGACAACGTCGAGGACATCTCGAACCTGTATGTCCGCTCGAACACTGGTGAGATGGTCCCGCTGGGAACGCTGATCGACGTCGAAAACGTGCTTGGCCCGGTTCTGCTGAAGCGCCACAACCTGTTCCGTTCCGCGACGGTGACGGCAGTTCCGGCAGAAGGTCTGTCAACGGGTGATGCGATCACCGTGATGACCGAAGAGTCGGCGACCGCCCTACCTCCGGGGTATGCCTTTGAATGGACCGGTACCGCCCAGCAACAGCTGGCATCCGGCGGGCTGGTCGTGGTGATCCTGGGGCTGGCGATCATGTTCGGGTATTTGTTCCTGGTCGGACAATACGAAAGCTGGACGATGCCGGTCTCAATCCTGCTGTCGGTGATCGTGGCCCTGTTCGGCGCGGTTGCGGCGGTGGCGATCGTGGGCAGTGACATCAACCTGTACACGCAGATCGGGATGATCATGCTGGTGGGGCTTGCGTCAAAGAATGGCATCCTGATCGTGGAGTTCGCGATGGAGCAGCGGGCCAAAGGCCTGTCTGTCAAAGACGCCGCCGCCGAGGCTGCTCATCAGCGTTTCCGGGCCGTCATGATGACCGCGCTGTCTTTCCTGTTGGGCGTTGTGCCCCTGCTGGCCGCCAGCGGCGCTGGTGCCGCCAGCCAGAAGGCAATTGGTGTGGCCGTGTTTGGCGGGATGCTCGCCGCGACCCTGTTCGGGGTGATCCTGGTGCCGGTCCTATATGCGGTGATGCAGAGCATGCGAGAGTGGATCAAGGGCACGAACAAGGATCCCGACCCTTCGGAAAAGGCGGCCTGACCGACAGAAAAAAGATACGCCCCGCGAAAACTGCGGGGCGTTTTTCTTTGGTGGGTTATTAAGCGGTTTTCAGTTCTTCCTGACGACGCTTCTGCATCCAGGTCTCGATCTGATCAACCTGCTCGGGCTTCAGGCGCAGTCCCAGTTTGTTTCGACGCCAGATCACATCCTGCGCTGTACGGGCATATTCCTTGTCCATCAGCCATTCGAGCTCACGCTCGGTCAGGGTCGCGCCAAAATCGACGCCCAGATCATCGGCCTGGACCGCGTCCCCGAGGATGATGCGTGCTTCGGTGCCGTACGCATGTACCAGACGGTGCGCCCATTTGTCGGTGAGGAATCCGTAGTCGGCCTTCAACCCGGCAACCAGTGCCTCGACCCCGTCGACCGGGAAATCCCCGCCCGGCAGAGCAACTCCCGCAGTCCAAGGGCCAGACAGGTCTGGGAAGTGCTCGGCCACCTTCTCCATCGCGCTTTCGGCAAGGCGGCGAAAGGTTGTGATCTTGCCACCAAACACGTTGAGGACCGGCGCACCTCCCTCGGCGTCCACTTTCAATGTGTAGTCCCGCGTGGCGGCCGTGGCGCTTTGCGCGCCATCATCATACAGCGGGCGAACACCGGAATAGGTCCAGACAATTTCGTCACGCGAGACCGGCTTCTTGAAGTATTTGGACGCGAAGGCGCACAGATAATCCTGCTCGGCCTCGGTGCAGACGGGCGGCTCGGACGGATCGGGGTGGTCCTGATCAGTGGTCCCGATCAGAGTAAAGTCCTGCTCATAGGGAATGGCGAAGATGATGCGCCCGTCCTCACCTTGGAAGAAGTAGCATTTATCATGGTCGTAGAGGCGCGGCGTCACGATATGGCTGCCGCGCACCAGCCGCACGCCCTCGCGTGAGTTCGAACGGATCTTGGTCCGGATAATGTCTCCAACCCACGGCCCGCCCGCATTGATCAGCATCCGCGCGCGCAGTTCACGGGTTTCACCGCTTTCGCAATCCTGCACGGTGATCCGCCAGACATCTTCGCTGCGTTCGGCCGACAGAACCTTGGTGCCGACCAAGATCCGCGCGCCGCGTGCCGCTGCATCGCGTGCGTTCAAGATCACCAGCCTTGAATCCTCGACCCAGCAATCTGAATACTCGTACGCGGTTTCGAACTTGTCCTGCAGCGGCGCGCCCTCGGGCGCCGTGCGCAGGTCCAATGAACTTGTTCCCGGCAGGATCTTCCGTCCGCCCAGGTTGTCATACATGAACAGCCCCAAACGGATCAGCCAAGCAGGCCTGCGCCCCTTCATCCACGGCATGACCGTCCCCAACAGGCGCGACGTGGGCGTTTCAGAGTCAAACCGCATGTCCGGGTGATAAGGCAGAACGAACCGCATCGGCCAACTGATATGCGGCATGGCACGCAATAGCGTTTCACGTTCGATCAGGGCCTCGCGGACCAAGCGGAACTCGAAATACTCCAGATAGCGCAGCCCTCCGTGAAACAGCTTGGTCGAGGCTGACGAGGTGGCCGAGGCCAGATCGTTCATCTCGGCGAGCGTGACGCTCAACCCGCGCCCTGCGGCGTCGCGCGCGATGCCGCAGCCATTGATGCCGCCACCGATGATGAAAAGATCGGTGATCTGGGTGTCCGGCTGTTTCATGGTCTGATGATTCCGTTTGCAAAAGGGTCGCCCGCATTAACGCGACAGGCACTCGTTTAGTCAATTTTGTTTTTCGTTTTTGTTCGCTTTGTCGCATCTCGCACAACTTGATCGTCGTTGACCTCTAGTTCCTTGGATGTCAAAGCAAGAAAACATCGGGCTTGCGCCCGATGCTAAAAAAGAACAAAAACGAACAACGCCAAACCCGCGGAGCCGAATATGTCCCTGTCCTTTCGCCAATCCGACATCCTGAGCCTTGCCAAGCAAAACGGGCGCGTCGCGGTCGAGGATCTGGCCGAGCGGTTCAATGTCACCGTCCAGACCATTCGTCGGGACCTGTCGGAACTGTCCGATGCCGGGATGCTGGACCGCGTTCACGGCGGCGCGGTTCTGAGGTCGGGCGTTTCGAATATCGGTTACGAAGACCGCCGCGGATTGAACGACGAAGCAAAGACCCGCATTGCCAAAAGATGTGCCGCCGACATACCGGACGGGGCATCGGTGTTCATGAACATCGGCACCTCGACCGAGGCCGTGGCGCGGCAACTTCTGAGCCACAAGAACCTGATGGTCGTGACCAACAATATGAACGTGGCCAACATTCTGGTCGAAAACCCCGAATGCGAGATCGTGGTCGCTGGTGGTGTGCTGCGCCGCTCCGATGGTGGCCTGATCGGAAACCTGACCGTTTCGACCATTCGCCAGTTCAAGTTTGACTACGCGGTCATAGGGTGTTCTGCGTTGGATGACGAAGGCGATCTGCTGGATTTCGATTTTCAGGAAGTGAATGTCAGCCAGACGATCATCGCGCAGGCGCGGCATACCAGCCTTGTTGCAGACCACTCGAAATTCCAGCGCTCGGCTCCGGCCCGCATCACGTCATTGTCCGAAATCGACACGTTCTACACAGACGCTCCCGTCACATCCGAACTGGCGGCGCGCTGCCGCGAATGGCAGACCCAATTGGTGGTGTGCGGCTAGGGTTCGCTCGCACATAAGGCGAACGGCCGACACCGAAACTTGCCAGATGGCAGCGGGCCTGACAGTATCACCACTACTGCAATCGTTGCACGGGAGGGGAGGACCGAGCCATGATCGCGCTTTTATTTGCGTTACTTACAGCCGTTATGGCGCTGAATTACTTTGGACGGACAAAAGCCGGGAACGTGGTTTTCTTTCTCACGCTGGCGTTGAGCGTCTATTGGCTCAAGTTTCACGCCACAAGCCAGCTGACAATACAGTTGTAGAAAGGGACGATCATGACACCTGAACTGTCCCGTACTCTGAATGCCCTTGGAATGCTGGCCGTCAGCCTTGTTCTGCTGCTGGCCTATGTCTACCAGCTCAAGCTGTACGAACTACCCTGCCCGCTCTGCCTGTTGCAGCGAGTTGGCTTCGTTGCGGTTGGTGTCGGTCTGGGCCTGAACCTGCTTTATGGCCCGCGGCCCCAACACTATGCGATCATGCTGATTGCAGCCCTCTACGGCGGCAGCGTGTCGGTGCGGCAGATCCTTCTGCACATCGTGCCGGGAACCGGGCACTATGGCTCTCCGGTGTTGGGCCTGCACTACTATACCTGGGCGGCCATCTGCTTTTTCCTGATCCTGTTGGGCACAGCGATCATGCTGATGTTCGAGAAACAGTATGTCTCGGACACGCGCGCGGAACCACGCTTTGGCGGCAGCACATTGGCAAAGGTCGCGTTCTTCATCATGCTGGGTCTTGCGGTGCTGAACGCCGGTTCGACGCTGTTGGAATGCGGTCCGGGCATCTGCGCCGACCCGCCGACCAGCTACAAATTGATTGACGAACTGGACACCAACAACTGAGGATGGGGCAACCGTCCAGACAGGAGGCGCGACGATGGGACTACTGGGGCAGCCGCTGGGCTATTATGACTACCTGACATTCGTCGCGCTGATCCTGCTGCTGGCGGCGGTCATGGCCTTGTTTCTGTTCATCATGGGCCTGCCCGGCCGCATCGCAATCAAACGGAACCACCCCCATGCCGAAGCCGTCAAACTGATGGGATGGATGGGGTTTCTGGCGATCATCCCCTGGGTGCACGCCTTCATCTGGGCCTATCATGATGGCATGACCGTGGACATCCGCCGCCTGCCCGAGGGCGAGCGCGAAGCGATCCGCAAGGAAATCGAGCGCCTTGGCGGACAGGTCAAGGACGAATACCGGGCCCCTGCTGCCGACGACCCACAGAAAACCTGACGCCGAAGGAAATCCACCACTATGTTCGTCGCCCTCGGCATCACGCTTTTCTACATCATTTTTGTCTGGTTCATTTTCTTCAAAGCACAATGGCTCAAGTTCAACATTGTCTGGGGGATCGTGTCGTTCTGGGTTGGCGCCCATCTGCTGCTGATCTTTCTGGTCGCGCTGCGGTTCTTCCAACCCTTCTCGATCGACAGCCACGTGGTGCGGTCCACCATCCAGATCGTCCCGAAACTGACCCAACCGACCATCCTGACCGAGGTCTTGGTCGAACCCAACACGCCCATCACCAAGGGCGATCCGCTGTACCGGTTCGATGACACGGTGTTCAAGCTGGCCGTCGAGAACGCGCAAGCGCAACTGGTGGCTGCCGAGCAAAACGCCAAGATCCTTGAACAGGACGTGATCGCCTCGACCGAGGCGGTGGAGCGTGCCAATGCCCAGCTGGCCTACGCGATGACGCAGAAGGCGCGCTATGAAAACCTGGTGCCTGCCGGGGGCGCGCGTCAGGACGAACTGGACCGCTGGAACGAACAAGTGACCGAAGATCAGGCTGCGGTCAAACAGGCTGAGGCCAATCTTAGAAAAGCGCAACTTGCGCAGGAGTCACAGATCGACGGAGTGAACACCGGTATCCTTCAGGCCAAGGCGCAGCTGGCCGAAGCGCAGTATTTCCTCGACAATACAACGATCTACGCTCCTGAAAACGGTATGATCGTCTCGCAACAGGCCCGTCCCGGCCTTGTGGTGGGTGATATCCGACTTGGGGCCATCGCCAGCTTCGTGACCGAGGATTCTCCCTATATCCTGGCCACATACCGTCAGCAGAACCTGAAATTCGTCGAACCCGGTCAGCCCGTCGAAGTCGCGCTGGATCTTTATCCGGGTGAAATTCTGACCGGCAAGGTCGAGGCCATCTGGTGGGCCACACGGCAAGGGCAATACCTGCCCTCTGGCCGCCTGCCCGGGTTCGAGCTGCCCAAAATTCCCGGGCGCATCGCGGTGCAGATTTCGGTCGACGTACCCGAAGGGCATACCTTCCCCGCTGGCGGGCACGCGGCAGTGGCCATCTACACGGGACAAGGCAAAAGCTTCGAGTTTTTGCGCCGCATCAACATCCGCCTCTATTCCTTCGCCAACTTCATCCGACCGTTGGATATCTGAGCATGACACACATGAACCCGGACCGTCCGCGCAGGCCACGAAACCGCCGCCGCATGTTGATCGGCACCGCGCTGAGCGCCGCATTGCTGTTTGCCTGCACCCCGGTCGGGCCGGATTTCGTGCGGCCCAACTCGCCGGTCGTGAAACAGTGGATGGAGGCCAACAGCCCCAGCGCCAGCCAGGCCAGCGGGCTGACATCGCGCAGCGCCCCTGTGGTCAAATGGTGGCAGAGCTTCAATGATCCGACCCTGAACAAGCTGGTGGCCGAGGCCTATGCCCAGAACCTGACCCTTCAGGTCGCAGGCGCGCGCGTGTTGCAGGCCCGCGCGCAACTGGGCATCGCCTTCGGCGAGCTCTATCCGCAATCTCAGGCCGTGGGCGGCGCGTTGGAGCGGCGCCGGATCAGCGACAATCTCGGTCCCATCGCAGACATCAACCGCATCATTCCGCTGGATACCGAGTTCTCGACGTCGCAGGTGGGATTTGACGCCCAGTGGGAACTGGACGTCTGGGGGGCGCAGCGGCGCGGGGTGCAGGCGGCGCGGTCGAACCTGGCGCTACAGGTCGCCAACTATGACGACGCGCTGGTGACGCTGACGGGCGATGTGGCCGCGCTGTACATCAACATCCGCGCGCTGCAGGAGTCGCTGGCCGTCGCGCGCGAGAACATCAAGCTGCAGCAGGAAGCCAATGATCTGACCCAGTTGCGGTTCACCAATGGTGTGACGACGGAATTGGATGTGCAGGAGTCCACCGCCCTGCTGAACAACACCAAGGCGCTGGTGCCGACATTGGAAAGCGATTTGCAGCAGGCCAAGAACGCGCTGGCGGTTCTGCTGGGCACGACACCGTCGCGCATGACCGGCCTTCTGGGAACGTCAGGGCGAATTCCGTCAGCAAGATCGAACGTGGCTGTCGGCGTTCCGGCCGAACTGCTGCGTCGCCGCCCCGACGTTCGCGCGGCCGAACTGGCCGCAGCCACGCAATCTGCGCAGGTGGGCATTGCCATGGCGGACCTGTATCCGCAGTTCATCCTGTCGGGCTCGATCGGCCTGCAGGCGTCGGGCGGGCGCGACCTGTTCAGCTCGAACAGCACCACGGGTCTGGCCAGCGCCGGCGTGGTCTGGAACGTTCTGAACTATGGGCGGATCAAGAACAACGTGCGCGCGCAAGACGCCGCCTATCAGGCGCTGATCGCCAACTATCAGAACACCGTGCTGACCGCCTATTCCGAGGTCGAAAGCGCCATGGTCGCCTATGCCCAGGCGCGCAAGCAGGTGACGTTCTACCAACGCAGCGTCGACGCAGCGCGCAAGGCTGCCGACATCGCCGTCAGCCAGTATCGCGACGGCATCGCCGACTATTCCCGCGTGTTGAACACGCAGACCGCGCTTCTGCGCTCGCAAGCCAACCTGATCGAGGCGCGCCAGCAGGTGTCGTCGAATCTGGTCGCGGTCTACAAAGGTCTGGGCGGGGGCTGGCAGATCCGTCAGAACCAGGAGTTCCTGCCGGAAACCGTACTGGCCGAGATGTCCTATCGCACCGATTGGGGGGACCTGCTGCAGCAGGACCCAACACGGGCAAGTCTGAACTAAGCGCTATTTCGTCAGGCCCGTCAGGCCGCCCGAGATCAGGATGTTCACCTCGTACAGGATGCGCGGCGCGGCCAGACCGCCTGGGCTGGCCAGATAGTTGGGGCTCCACTCCGGGTCGAACTTTTGCTTGAAGGCGCGCAGCCCCTCGAAGTGATAGAACTGCTCGCCGTGCTCGTAGACGAAGCCGCCGATCCGGTTCCAGAGCGAGGCGAGTTGCCGGTTCTCGATCCCGGAAAACGGCGCGGCCCCCAATGAGAACCAATGGAACCCTTGGCCGGCGCCCCAGTTCATCATCTCGGCGAACAGAGCGTCCATGACAAAGCTGGGGCAGTCGGGCTCGTACCGCATCAGATCCAGCGACAATTCCGACTTGTTGCCGCCCTGAAACAGGTTGGCGAAAGCCACGATCTTGCCTGTTTCGCCGTTCTTCAGAACCGCATGATCGAAATAGGACAAATACTGCTCGTCGAACCCGCCCAGGGCAAAACCCTTTTCCGCGCCCGCCTTGCCTTCCAGCCAGTGATCCGAGATCTGGCGCAGCTCGGGCAGGACTGGTGCTAGCTGTTCTTTGGGAATGATCTCGAAGACATATCCTTCACGCTCGGCCCGGTTCCGGGCCTGACGGAACCGCTTGCGGGATTTGCCGTCCAGCGTGAAGTCCTTCAGCGGAACGCGGGCGACTTCACCGATCTTGAGGATCGACAGCCCGAGGTCCAGAAACGTAGGCAGATACTTGGTGGACACGCTGTAAAATGCGCAGAGCTTGCCTTCGGCATCGGCCATTTCGCGCAACTGCCAAATCAGCTGCTGGCCGGCGGCCTCATCGCCGACAGGCTCGCCCTTGCTGATCAACGCGTTGCCGGAATCGGCATAGGCCAGAAAGGCGCTTTCATCTGGCGCGATCAGGAACTGTTTGTCGCCGGTCAGGCTGATCTGCGCCTCGGTGTCTTCGCTGGCAAGCGACAAACGTTCGACCGCCGCAGGGATTTCGGTGCGTTGACGTGCGGGGATGGTGCGTCCGAACAGCGAGTTCACGGCCACCACCCCGACGATGACCGCCACCACCATGCTGGAGCGCAGGAACCGCGAGGCATCGCCATTCCATGCAAACTCCCACCACAACGCATTTTCGTATTCGACATGGGAATAGGCGAACAACCCGATCCAGAAGATCACCGCCAGCAACGCGATCAGGCTGACCAGCCAGGGAATGTTCAGTCGGAAGATAGAGGCGCCGCTTACCCGGTAGAAAGCCCCCCGAAACAGGGCCAACAAACCGATGGCTGCAAGCATTCCGACGGCCTCATGCGTATCCAGCCCCTTGGCCAGTGACGCAAAGAACCCGGCCAGCATCAGGATCATGGCAACGATCCATGCCCGGTACAGCTTGCGGTACAGCCCCCGCGCCACAAGCAGCAGCAGAACACCGATGGCGCTTCCGGCCAGATGCGATGCCTCGACGAAGGACAGGGGCAAAAACTCGCGCAGGATTCCCAGCTTCGTCGAGCTGGCCGGCAAGGTGCCAGACACCAGAAGAACCACACCGGCCACTGCCGCGATACCGGCAGCCACCATCGGCACGATTGGCCGGACGGCCCGGTAAAACCAGGTGGCCGCACCGCTGATGTGATGCCGGTGTGCCAGCGCCGAAGCGACGGCGATCGACAGGCTTGCGATGGCAAATGGCAAAAACGTGTAGACAACCCGGTAGAGCAGCAAGGCGGCAATCACGTCCGACCGTCCCGAGGCCCCCAGCCCTGCGATCAAAGTGGCCTCGAACACACCGATTCCGCCCGGCGCATGGCTGAGAATCCCAACTGCGATTGCGCAGATATAAATGGTGAAGAAATACGGATAACCGACGCCTAGATCGTCGGGCATCAAAACATAAAGAGCCATCGACGCGCCGAACAGATCCCCGATTGCTGCCAGTGTTAAAAGGCTGGCCAACTTGCCTCCGGGCAGATCAAATCCCACTCCGCCAAAGGCCAGCCGACGCCCGCCTTTGGCCAGCCATACAAACAGAACCAGCAGACCGACCAGCAGGGCAACCCCGATGACCGTTTCAAGCGTTCCACTGATCGGCAGCGCTTGGGCGATCCCGTCTGGATGAAGCGTCATCATTCCGCCGAGGATCAGGATGAGGCCCATCCAGAAAGCCACCCATGATGTGGCGATCACACCAGCGACCCGTCCCAGATCCAACCCCAGAGACGCGTAGATCCGATAGCGGATCGCAGTGCCCGTGATGTACGAAAATCCGAGGCAATTCGACACCGCATAGCCGCTGGCCCCGGCCATGGCCGCAATGCGAAGCGGGACCGTTCCCCCGGCCACGCTCTGCACGGCGAAGACGTCATAGAAGGACAGAGACAGAAAACTGAAGGCCGTCCAGAACACTGCAAGGAACATCACCCGCCAGGACGTTCCGGTAATGTCAGATTGCACATCCGACCATTTCACATGGCTCGACAGGTCGTGCAGCACCGTCAACGCGATCAGCGTTATCACAACAGGTATCGCCAACCTGACGATCGGCTGCTCCAACAGACCGGTCACCCGGGCAATCAGGATCTCCGCCCGCGAGTTTTCGCCTGGGTCTGCTGTGCTCATATTGATTTCCCTGCCCATGGGCTTGATCAAGCCTGCGGGAAAACTCTTGCACAAATCGTTTGGTATTCAAAGCTATGCCGCGCCGGTGAATGGCGGGCGGTTCAAAAGCGGCCTTTTCGAGTGGACAGAAGCAGATTGGTCTCGGAGCGGGTCACGCCTTCGATGCGGCGGATCTGGAACAGAACCTCGTCCAGTTCGGCCAGCGTCTCGGTCCCGATCTCGGCGATCAGGTCCCATCCGCCATTGGTGGAATGCACCGCCCGCACTTGCCGCATGGCTGCGATCCGGGCCATGATGCGCTCGGTCCCGCGCCCTTCGATTTCCAGCATCATCAGCCCGCGCACCGGGCTTTGCGCGACGTCCCGACGGGTCAGGACGGTAAAGCCCACAATCTCACCCGATTGCTTGAGCCGCTGCAGCCGGCTGCGCACGGTCGTCCGCGTTACACCCAGCACTTCTGCAAGCTCTGACAGGGACGCGCGAGCGTCTCGGTGAAGGGCGCTGAGCAAGCGGCTGTCCAGATCGTCCATTTCGTGTTTCCAATTTGGATTTTCAGATTTCATTTTGAGCATTTTGCCTCCTTCACGCAACCCGCTTTGCACCGCTAAATGAACGTATGGATACCAAATCAGTCATTCTCGTTGGTGCCGGCATGGACGTCGGCAAGCGGCGCCAGGGTTGCCGGATGGGACCCGACGCGTACCGCGTGGCCGGAATCGCCGAGGCTCTGTCCGACCTCGGGCACACGGTCACAGACTTTGGCGACACCCGCCCGGACACTGTCGACATGCCGCAACATGATCACCTCTTTGCCCTACCCGAATGCGTAGGGTGGACGCGGGCTTTGAAACGGGTCGCGCAACAGGCGGCCCAACAAGGTCTGCCGATCTTCATGGGCGGGGACCACGCCCTGTCGATGGGCACGGTCTCGGGCATGGCCGCCCATGCGCAGCAGATCGGGCGCCCGCTGTTCGTTCTTTGGCTGGACGCGCACAGCGATTTCCACACGCCCAACAGCACCGGCAGCGGCAACCTGCATGGCACACCGGTCGCCTATTTCACCGGTCAGCCCGGGTTCGACGCTTTCCCCGCTTTGGATGCTCCGATACCCACGGACCGCGTCGGTATGATCGGCCTGCGCTCGGTCGATCCGGCCGAGCGCGCCGCGCTGGAGAAAGACCGCGCCATGCTGGCCGACATGCGCAGCATCGACGAACACGGCATCAAGGCCCCGCTGATGGCCTTTCTGGACCGCGTCCGCGCCGCGAACGGCATCCTGCATGTCTCGCTGGACGTGGATTTCCTTGACCCCGCCATCGCGCCGGCCGTCGGCACCACGGTTCCCGGCGGCGCCACCGAACGCGAGGCGCATCTGGCCATGGAACTGCTGCACGAAAGCGGGCTGGTCTGCTCGCTGGACCTGGTCGAGCTGAACCCCTTTCTTGATGAACGCGGCCGAACCGCGAAACTGATGGTCGACCTGGCCGCCTCGCTGCTGGGCCGCCGCATCTTCGACCGCATTACCCGGAGCTTCTGATGCATTCCCTTCAGGCCCCTTCGGCGGTGGTCATGATCCGGCCACACGCCTTTGCCTCGAACCCCGAGACCCGCGACGACAATGCGTTCCAGACGCTGGCCAACCGCTCGGCCGAGGCAACCTCGGCCGCCGCCCGCGACGAGCATGACCGCGCGGTCGAGCAACTGCGCAACGCCGGCGTGACCGTGCATGTGTTCGACGATTTCGGTGACAGCGACACGCCCGACAGCGTGTTTCCGAACAACTGGTTCTCGACCCATCCGGGCGGGCACGTGGCGATCTATCCGATGTTCGTTCCCTCGCGCCGGCGCGAACGTCGGATGGATGTGATCGAGATGCTGAAACGCGATTATCGCGTACAGGACGTGATCGACTATTCCGGCCTCGAGCAGGACAACCTCGCGCTGGAGGGTACTGGTGCGATGGTGCTCGATCACGTCGGGCGCATTGCCTATACCGTCAAATCCAACCGTGCCGACCCGGTGCTGTTGGAACGGTTCTGCACCCATTTCAACTACGAGCCCATCGCCTTCGAGGCCCGCGACGCGCAAGGCCGCGATGTCTATCACACCAATGTGCTGATGGGGATCGGCACGCATTACGCCCTGATCTGTCTGGACATGATCACCGACCCCGAGCGGCGCGCGACCGTGAAGGCGCGGCTCGAGGAGTCCGGCCGCACGGTGATCGACCTGACCCATGACCAGATCGCCGAATTTGCCGGAAACGCCATCGAACTGACGGGCCGTGACGGGCTGGTTCTGGCGCTGTCCAGCCGGGCTTTGGCCGCGCTGCGCCCGGATCAGATCGACATCATCCACGACAGCGCGACGCCCCTGCCGCTGTCCGTACCCACCATCGAAACCGCCGGCGGGTCGGTGCGCTGCATGATCGCAGGCATCCACCTGTCACGCCGCTAGGAGAGACCCCATGCAACCTTCCGACAAGGCGCTTGTTCCCTTCGTATCCGTCGACAACATGATGCGGCTGATCCACCACATCGGTGTCGAAAGAATGATTATCGAGATCGCCACCCAGATCGAGGACGATTTCAAACGGTGGGAGAGCTTTGACAAGACCCCGCGCATCCCGGCCCATTCCCCGCATGGCGTGATCGAACTGATGCCGACCTCGGATGGCGAGGCCTATGGGTTCAAATATGTGAACGGCCACCCCAAGAACACGTCCGAGGGCTTGCAGACCGTCACCGCGTTCGGCCTGCTTGCGGACGTGTACACCGGGTATCCGACCCTGTTGACCGAGATGACGATGTTGACGGCGCTGCGCACCGCGGCCACTTCGGCGCTTGTCGGCAAGTACCTGGCCCCCAAGAATGCGTCCACGATGGCGATGATCGGCAATGGCGCGCAGTCCGAATTCCAGTGCCTGGCCTTCAAGGCCATGTGCGGGATTGATACCGTTCGCCTTTTTGACATCGATCCCGCCGCCACCGCGAAATGCGCGGCCAACTTGCAGGGGACCGGGTTGAACGTGGTTTCGTGCCGCTCGGCTGAAGAGGCGATCGAGGGCGCGCAGATCATCACCACCTGCACCGCCGACAAGAAATATGCCACCATCCTGACTGACAACATGGTCGGTCCGGGCGTGCATATCAACGCGATCGGAGGCGACTGCCCCGGCAAGACCGAATTGCATCGCGACATACTTCTGCGGTCCGACATCTTCGTGGAATACCCCGAGCAGACCCGGATCGAAGGTGAAATTCAGGCCCTGGACCCTGACCACCCGGTCACCGAGATGTGGCAGGTCATCACCGGTCAGGCCGAAGGTCGCCGTGACGACCGGCAGATCACTCTGTTCGACAGCGTCGGTTTCGCGATCGAGGACTTCTCGGCCCTGCGCTACGTCAAGCGCGCGATCGAGGGAACCGAGTTCTTCGAACCCCTGGACATGCTGGCCGACCCGGACGATCCGCGCGACCTGTTTGGCATGCTCATGCGGGCAAAGTGAGCCGTTTCGCCCGATTTAGACGTTAGGCCGGATGGGGACGCTGCCCCCGTTCAGTCTTTGCGACACCGAGGTATTGGGTCCACTGCGGCACCGAGACTTCGTGCCGCCCGAATTTTCTATGCGCGCGGCAGAGCCATGCATCACAGCCCGTGCCTGGATTGCCCAAAACCTCAGCCGGCAAGCGATGGCAGATACAGAACGATCGCCGGAAACGCGACCAGCAGCGCAATCGTCACCGCATCAGCGACAAAGAACGGGGCCACGCCCTTGAACACGTCCTGAACGCTCAGGTCCGGGCGCACGCCAGCGACCACGAAGCAGTTCAGGCCGATTGGCGGCGTGATCAGACAGAACTCGGCCATCTTGACCACCAGAATGCCAAACCAGATCGCGCACATGGGGCCCGACATGCCAAATGTGCTGTCGGCCGCGCTTACCGCCTCGCCCCCGTTCAGGGCCATGACGGCAGGATAGACCACCGGCAGAGTCAGCAGCAGCATCCCGATTGCATCCATGAACATGCCAAGCACGGCATAGGCCAACAGGATACAGATCAGGATCAGCATGGGTGACATATGGAGGGAAGTAATCCAATCCGAGAACGCTCCGGGCAGGTCGGCGAAACCCAGAAAGCGCACGTAGATCAAGACACCCCAGATGATCGAGAAGATCATCGCCGTCAGCTTGGCGGTTTCCAACAGCGCCGACTTCAGCTCGGTCCAGCGCATGCCGTGGAACAGCGCAAAGCAGAACACGATGAATGCACCGATTGCGCCGCCCTCGGTCGGCGTTCCCCACGCCTTGTCACCAAATGGGTTGTAGACAAAACAGATGATGATCAGGATTACCGCGAAGATCGGCAGCGCACCGGGCAACGCGGCAAAGCGCTGTTTCCAGGTAAAGCCCCGCACCGGCGGACCCACGTTTTTGAAGAAAACCGCTATACCGATGATCAGCAGTCCGTAGATCACCGCCGAAAACGCACCTGGGATGAACCCGGCGAGCAGCAGTTTGCCCACGTCCTGCTCGACGATGATCGCGTAGATCACGAGGATCGCGGAAGGTGGGATCAGCGACGCCAAAGTACCGCCTGCGGCCACGACGCCTGCGGCAAACCTTTTGTTGTAGCCGACGTCCAGCATCTCGGGGATGGCAATGCGGGCAAAGACGGCCGACGTAGCCACTGACGCGCCTGACACGGCTGCAAAGCCGGCCGTCGCGAAAACCGTGGACACCGCCAAACCACCCGGCACCCAGGCGACCCAGCGCTTGGCCGCTTCGAACAACGCCCGGGTCAATCCCGCGTAATAGGCCAGGTATCCGATCAGGATGAAAGTTGGGATCAGGCTGAGCGTGTGCGAGGCCACTTTGGAATGCGGCACCTGCCCCGCCGTCTTGACGGCAACGGTCAAAGCCTTACCAAACCGATCCGGGTCGTATCCGAATTTGGCCCAGAATATCCAGACCAGCCCTACCAGCCCTGCAAGGCCTGCGGCAAACGCAACGCGCATGCCCGCGACGACAAGAACCAGCAGGCCGCCCGTGACCCACAGGCCGATTTCAATCGTGTCCATTTGTCAGCCCTGCCTCTCAAACTGCTCGGCTTCGGCCGCGGCCTGCGCGGCGGCGTCCTGGATCAGCGGCACCGCAACCGGAGATTCCAGCCCCAACAGGAACGCCCGACCATACCCCCAGATCTGGAGACACAACCGCAGACACAAAACGGAGAAGGCAACTGGCGCCAACAGCTTGGCGGGCCAGATCGGAATACCGATGTCGATCGAGCTGTCACGGCTCCACATCGGTGCGCCGAAATCAAACGATCGATCGAAATGGGACCAGCTGCCCCAGACCAACGCCAACATCAGGACAAGGATCAACACGACCGAAATCAGCTCGAACAACCACATTGCGCGCCCGTGCAGACGTGCAATCACAATGTCCATGCGGATGTGCCCGCCGTCCCGCTGAACGTAGGAAATGCCAAGAAACGCGATCAGAGGCATGGCCTGCTCGATCCAGTCGACATAGCCCGGCAATGGGGCGTTGATCGCGTTGCGGCCGCTGACGGACACAACAGCCAACACCATCAAACCGAAAACGGCGATGCCACTGAGAAGGGCCAGAAATCGTTCAAGTCGCAGCAATTGCCGGTCGAGACGGCTCAGGAGGCTGCCGTCCTCCAATACCGTGGCGTGTCCTGCCATCCGGTTGTCCCCTGTTCCAGATGATTCCGGGGGCATTTCAGCCCCCGGCTGTTTTTATCAGTTGCCGCCGCGCTGCTGCTTCAGCGTTGCCTGCACCAGATCATACAGATCCTGCGCCGGCAGGCCTTGCGCGGACATGTCGGCAATCCACTGGTCGCGGATCGGGTCGGCCGCCTTGGCACGGAACTCGTCCAGAACGGAGTCATCGATCATGACTTTCTGAACGCCCTTTTCTTCGAGCACGCCATCCCACTTTTTCAGCAGCTCACCGTAGTTGGTCAGGTAGTGGTCAATCGCCTCGTCGATCGAGCTGTCCAGCGCCTCACGGTGCTCCGGCGGCAATGCTTCATAGGCGTCGATGTTCACGACCACCGGGCAGTTCACCGTGCCGGGGTTCAGGTTCGCGGTCCACCAGTCGGCCTCATTGATGGTGCCGAACGACAGGTGTGCGTGCTGAGCAAATGCGACGGTGTCCACGACACCGGACTGCATCGCATTATAGGCTTCGGTCGCCGGAACCGATGTCGGAACGGCACCAACGGCCTCGAACGCCTGACCAAGGCCCCCGGTCGCACGAACGCGCATACCTTCAAACTCTGCCAGTTCGTCACGCGGCTCGCCTGTCCCGACCAGATTGTACTGCGGCATCGGAGAGGTCATGAGGATCCGAGCGTTCCACTTGGCCATCTCTTCCTTGACCGCAGGATGATCGTAGACCGCGTGGCTGACGGCCACTTCCTCATCCAGTGTGTTCACGCCCAGAAACGGCAGTTCCAGAACGGTGATCGCGCGGTTCTTGTCGCGATGATAACCAGCGCAGAACTGGGCCATCTCGAAGGCGCCGATTTCGATGCCGTCCAGGTTTTCCTTGGGCTTGGAAAGGCCGCCATAGCTGACGTTGATGGTGAACGCGCCATCGGTTTTCTCGCTGACCAGTTCGGCCAGTTTCTCAACATGTTCGGTGAAGGCGCGGCGCTTGCCCCAGACCGAGGCATTCCACTCGGTCGCAGCCGCCTCGGTGACAAAAGCAACGCCAAGGGCGGCGATGGCCGCTCCGCTCAACATCTTGTTCATAATGATCTCTCCCATTGGTGCACCCCCTCCCGGGGCGCTTGCGAGTCAAGCTAGCGCCAACATCGACACGTGCCAAGCCCCGCTGCCCGAATGGTACACTCGCGCAAGCGGTGATTTCTGCACGGCCCAGAAAGCCGGGCCGACACGTTCGACCCACAGGAGAAAAGACGTCGTCCTGGACCGTTAACAGTTCTTGGATCTTTAAATTATTGTTTTTTATCATGTTATCGCAAACTCAACTCGGTCGAATTTACAAAAAGCCCCGAGAAACGGAAAGTTGTTTACAAACAAATCCAAGGATTACGGCAATTTATTTCTTTCTTTTCTCGAAGGCGTATTATCCCGACCGGGGAGGAAACGGATCGACAATGCCAATCAATTGGGCAAACTCGGTCCACCTGAAGTCCAGTCAGAGGGAGGAGCCTCAGAATGACCACCGCTGCCCAGGCAGAAGCCAAGGTATTTCCGCCATCCGCAGAAACCGTCGCTCGCGCTCATGTCGATGCCGAAAAATACACCCAGATGTACGAGGCATCTGTCAATGACCCCGTGAAATTCTGGGGTGAGCATGGCAAGCGGATCGACTGGATCAAGCCCTACACCCAGGTCAAGGACGTCAACTACGACTTCGGCTCGGTCAAGATCAACTGGTATGCTGACGGCACGCTGAACGTCTCGGCCAACTGCCTGGACCGTCACCTGAAGACCCGCGGCGATCAGACCGCGATCATCTGGGAACCGGATGATCCGAACGACGAAGCCCAGCACATCACCTATGCCGAGCTGCACCGCCGCACCTGCCGTATGGCCAACATCCTCGAATCGATGGGCGTGCGCAAAGGCGACCGGGTCGTCATCTATCTGCCGATGATCCCCGAGGCCGCCTATGCCATGCTGGCCTGCGCCCGCATCGGCGCGATCCACTCGATCGTGTTTGCCGGCTTCTCGCCTGACGCACTGGCCGCTCGGGTCAACGGTTGTGACGCCAAGGTCATCATCACCGCCGACGAAGCCCCGCGCGGCGGCCGCAAGACTCCGCTGAAATCGAACGCCGACGCCGCGCTGCTGCATTGCAAGGACACGGTAAAGTGTCTGGTGGTCAAGCGCACCGGTGGCCAGACCACCTGGATCGACGGGCGCGACTACGACTACAACGAAATGGCGCTGGAGGCCGACGACTATTGCGCCCCGGCCGAGATGAACGCCGAAGACCCGCTGTTCATCCTCTACACCTCGGGCTCGACCGGACAGCCGAAAGGCGTGGTGCACACCACCGGCGGCTACCTGGTTTATGCCGCGATGACCCACGAAATCACCTTCGACTATCATGACGGCGACATCTACTGGTGTACGGCGGACGTGGGCTGGGTCACCGGCCACAGCTATATCGTCTATGGTCCGCTGGCCAATGGCGCGACCACACTGATGTTCGAAGGCGTGCCGACCTATCCCGACGCCTCGCGGTTCTGGCAGGTTTGCGAGAAGCACAAGGTCAACCAGTTCTACACCGCCCCCACCGCGATCCGCGCGCTCATGGGTCAGGGCAACGAGTTCGTAGAAAAATGCGACCTGAGTTCCCTGAAAACGCTCGGCACGGTGGGCGAACCCATCAACCCCGAGGCCTGGAACTGGTACAATGAGGTGGTCGGCAAGGGGAAATGCCCGATCGTCGACACCTGGTGGCAGACCGAGACCGGCGGCCACATGATGACCCCCCTGCCCGGCGCGCATGCGACCAAGCCCGGTTCGGCGATGAAACCCTTCTTTGGCGTTCAACCCGTCGTGCTGGATCCGCAGTCGGGCGTCGAGATCACCGGCAACGGGGTCGAAGGCGTGCTGTGCATCAAGGACAGCTGGCCGGGCCAGATGCGCACCGTATGGGGCGACCATGAGCGGTTCGAGAAGACCTATTTCTCAGACTACAAGGGGTATTACTTCACCGGTGACGGCTGCCGCCGCGACGAAGATGGCGATTACTGGATCACCGGCCGCGTCGATGACGTCATCAACGTCTCGGGCCACCGCATGGGCACCGCCGAAGTCGAAAGCGCGCTGGTGGCTCACGCCGCCGTCGCCGAAGCGGCCGTCGTTGGTTATCCCCATGAAATCAAGGGCCAAGGCATCTATTGCTACGTCACCCTGATGAATGACCGAGAGCCCTCGGATGAATTGCTGAAAGAGCTGCGCACATGGGTCCGGACAGAAATCGGACCGATCGCCAGCCCCGACGTGATCCAGTGGGCTCCGGGCCTGCCCAAGACCCGTTCGGGCAAGATCATGCGCCGCATTCTGCGCAAGATCGCCGAGAACGACTTCGGCTCGCTGGGCGATACCTCGACCCTGGCCGACCCGTCCGTCGTCGAAGATCTGATCGCCAACCGGGCCAACAAGTGAGGGCGTAATGCAGGCTGAAACAATCACAAAGCCCGCTGTCCTGATCCTTCTCGGCCCTCCGGGCGCCGGGAAGGGCACACAGGCGCGAATGCTGGAACAGAAATTCGGCCTTGTGCAACTCAGCACGGGCGACCTGCTGCGCGCCGCGGTTGCTGCCGGAACCGAGGCCGGAAAGGCCGCGAAAGCAGTGATGGAAGCCGGCGACCTGGTCAGCGACGACATCGTCATCGCAATCCTGCGCGATCGCATTGCCGAGCCCGATTGCGCGCGCGGTGTCATCCTGGACGGGTTTCCCCGTACCACGGTTCAGGCCGAAGCGTTGGACAAGCTGCTGGCCGAAAACGGGCAGAAGGTGAATGCGGCCATCAGCCTCGAGGTCGAGGACGCCGAGATGGTCACCCGGATCGCCGGACGCTACACCTGCGCAATGTGCGGTGAAGGCTACCACGATCAGTACAAGCAGCCGAAGGTGGACGGTGTTTGTGACAAGTGCGGCAGCACGGAATTCAGCCGCCGCGCCGATGACAATGCCGAAACCGTGGCGTCCCGGCTGGAGGCCTATCACGAACAAACCGCGCCTTTGATCGACTACTACAAGGATCGCGGCGTACTCAGAAAACTGGATGCCATGGGGCAGATCGATCAGATCGCCCGTGGCCTGGAAAGCATCGTGGGCGACGCGATGCGGTAAGGGGAAGAGGACTCCCCAAAAGCGGGCACTGACCCCGACACGAGTTTCTTCAACGGAACCGCTCTGGCGGACCGGAGAAGCTTTGCCTGGCGCCATCGCGGCGCTCGGCGCAATCGAATGGCGGCCCTACGCCGGAGGACAAATGCACCGGGCTGCCCTGGAGGAACCAAGGAGGAAACCGCAATGGCGGATAATTCAACAAACTCCGCGCAGACTGCCGAGTCCGACAAGGGCTATTGGCAGGCAAACCTGCGTCTCATCTACATCAGCCTCATCATCTGGGCGCTGGTGTCTTTCGGGTTCGGCATTCTGCTGCGCCCATTGCTGTCGGGCATCGCCGTCGGCGGCACCGACCTGGGCTTCTGGTTCGCGCAACAGGGATCGATCCTGGTCTTTCTGGCGCTGATCTTCTTCTACGCCTGGCGCATGAACAAACTGGATGCCGAATACGGCGTCGAAGAAGAATAAGGGAGCCAGGGGACAATGGATCAGTTTACCATCAACCTGCTGTTTGTGGGCGCGTCCTTTGCGCTCTACATCGGCATCGCGATCTGGGCCCGCGCGGGGTCCACGTCGGAATTCTACGCCGCCGGTCGCGGCATTCACCCGGTCACCAACGGTATGGCGACAGCGGCTGACTGGATGTCGGCGGCCTCGTTCATCTCGATGGCGGGCCTTATTGCCTTTACCGGCTATGACAACAGCTCGTTCCTGATGGGCTGGACCGGCGGCTACGTGCTGCTGGCGCTTCTGCTTGCGCCCTATCTGCGCAAGTTCGGCAAGTTCACCGTGTCCGAATTCATCGGCGATCGCTTCTACAGCCAAACCGCGCGCGTCGTGGCGGTGATCTGTCTGATCGTGGCCTCGGTCACTTATGTGATCGGCCAGATGACCGGCGTGGGCGTGGCCTTCGGCCGCTTTCTGGAAGTGTCGAACACCACCGGTTTGCTGATCGGCGCGGGCGTCGTGTTCGCCTATGCGGTGTTCGGCGGTATGAAGGGTGTGACCTATACCCAGGTCGCTCAGTACTGCGTGCTGATCACCGCCTACACCATTCCGGCGATCTTCATCTCGCTGCAGCTGACCGGCAACCCGATCCCGGCCCTGGGCCTGTTCGGCGACACCGCCGGCGGTGAGCCGCTGCTGACCAAGCTGGATGCCATCGTGGCCGAGCTGGGCTTTGCGGAATACACCGCTCATCATTCGAACACGCTGAACATGGTTCTGTTCACCCTGTCGCTGATGATCGGCACCGCCGGCCTGCCGCACGTCATCATGCGCTTCTTCACCGTTCCCAAAGTGTCGGACGCCCGCTGGTCGGCCGGTTGGGCGCTGGTGTTCATCGCGCTGTTGTACCTGACGGCCCCCGCGGTTGGCGCCATGGCTCGTCTGAACATCACCGACATGATGTGGCCGAACGGCGGCATCGAAGGCGGCGCTGTATCGCTGGAGCAGATCGACAACGATGCCCGTTATGACTGGATGGCCACCTGGCAGAAAACCGGCCTGCTGGACTGGGAAGACAAGAACGGCGACGGCAAGATCCAGTACTACAACGACAAGAATGCCGACATGCAGGCGCTTGCCGAAGAAAAGGGCTGGGTCGGCAACGAGTTGACCAAGTTCAACCGCGACATCCTGGTTCTGGCCAACCCCGAAATCGCCAACCTGCCGGGTTGGGTGATTGGTCTGGTCGCGGCCGGTGGTCTTGCGGCTGCGCTTTCGACCGCTGCGGGCCTGCTGCTGGCAATCTCGTCGGCGGTGTCGCACGACCTGATCAAGGGCTCGATCAACCCGAGCATCTCGGAAAAGGGCGAGCTTCTGGCGGCGCGGATCGCAATGGCCGTAGCCATCGTGGTCGCCACCTATCTGGGCCTCAACCCTCCGGGCTTTGCGGCGCAAACCGTGGCGTTGGCCTTCGGTCTGGCGGCGGCCTCGATCTTCCCGGCGCTGATGATGGGGATCTTCTCGACCCGCATCAACAACACCGGCGCGGTCGCAGGCATGCTGGCTGGTCTGACCGTGACCCTGGTCTACATCTTCCTGCACAAGGGCTGGCTGTTCATTCCGGGCACCAACTCGTTCACCGATGCAGACCCGCTGCTGGGTCCGATCAAATCGACCTCGTTCGGTGCGATCGGTGCCATGGTCAACTTCGGCGTCGCCTATGTGGTGGCCGGCATGACCAAGGAAACCCCGCAGGAGATCAAAGATCTGGTCGAAAGCGTGCGCATTCCCCGTGGTGCGGGCGCGGCTCAGGACCACTGAGCCGGATGCGGTCCGCGATGATCCATCACGGGCCGTTTCCCTCGACCAACTTTTCCCGCCCGGCTAACCCCCGGGCGGGGCTTTTCATTCAAGCGGACGGGCGAACCCATGGCACTTTCACCTGATCAGATCACCCGGTTCCTGAAATCCGTGCACCCCTATGACGCGCTGCCTGTCGAGGAACTGGCCGACATCGCCGCCCGGATCGAAGCGCGCGAAATCCCCAAAGGCACCGTCATCTATCGCCGCGGCGCGCAGTTGCCCGGCCTGTTCATCATCTACGAAGGCCAGGTCGAGATCACCGACGAAAACGGCGCGGTCGTATCCCATCTGGGCCTGCGCAACTCGTTCGGCGAGCGTGGTCTGATGCGCGACGGGCGCGCGGTGACCACGGCAACGGCTGACGCCCCCTCGGTGCTGATGATCATCCCCACCGACCTGTTTTCCGATCTGCTCAAGCGCCACGTCGTCTTCGCCAAATTCTTCAACCGGGCCCGCCCCGCGCGGCCGGAACAGCAATCGCTGGCCACCACCCGTGTCGAAACTCTGATGGCGCGCAAGCCGGCCACCTGCACCCCGGACACGACCGTTCAGGAAGCCGCGCGCCTGATGCGCGACCGGGGCATTTCGTCGGTCTGCATCACCGAGCGCGGTGCGTTGCGCGGCATTGCCACAGTTCGGGACCTGTCGGGCAAGGTCGTGGCGGGCGCCCTGCCCCCGACGACCCCGGTGTCGCAGATCATGACCCCGGACCCGCTGACCCTGTCGCCCGGTGATATCGGCTCGGACGTTCTGCACGCGATGCTGGAACGCGGTATCGGCCATATCCCGATCACCGAGGGCGGTCGTCTGGTCGGGATCGTCACCCAAACCGACCTGACCCGGTTCCAAGCCGTCAGCTCGGCCGAGTTGGTTAGCCGCATCGCCCGGGCCGGATCGGCGACTGAGATGGCCGCGGTCACGGCCGAGATCCCGAACCTGCTGGTGCAACTGGTGGCGGGCGGCAACCGGCACGAGATCGTCACCCGCCTGATCACCGACATCGCCGACGCCGCGACGCGCCGGCTGCTGGCGCTGGCTGAACGCGACCTCGGCCCGGCGCCCGTCCCCTATCTGTGGCTGGCCTGCGGCTCGCAAGGCCGGCAGGAGCAGACAGGCGTATCCGATCAGGACAATTGCCTGATGCTGGATGACAGCGTCACCGATGCCGACCTGCCCTATTTCGAGGCGCTGGCCAAATTCGTGTCCGACGGGCTGGATGCTTGCGGGTATTTCTATTGCCCCGGCGACATGATGGCGACCAATCCGCGCTGGCGGCAGCCGGTCCGGGTCTGGCGCGACTATTTCAACGGCTGGATCGCCAAGCCCAACCCCGAGGCGCAGATGCTGGCCTCGGTCATGTTCGACCTGCGCCCCATCGGTGGCCGGTTCGAGCTGTTTTCCGACCTGCAGGCCGAAACTCTGCGCGCGGCCCGGGCGAACTCGATTTTCGTGGCGCACATGATCTCGAATTCTCTGAAGCACACGCCGCCGCTGGGCCTGCTGCGCGGGATCGCCACGATCCGCTCGGGCGAGCATCGCAACACGCTGGACCTCAAACACAACGGCGTGGTCCCGGTGGTCGATCTGGGCCGCGTCTACAGCCTGCAGGGTGAATTGACCGAGGTGAACACCCGCGCGCGCCTCAAGGCCGCCGAGGCCGCCGGGGTGCTCAGCCCGTCGGGCGCGCGGGACCTGCTGGATGCCTATGACCTGATCGCGGAAACCCGCTTGAACCATCAGGTCAAACAGATCAGGAATGGCGACAGGCCCGACAACTACCTTGCGCCCTCGGAATTGTCGGACTTTGAGCGAAGTCATCTTCGGGACGCGTTTGTCGTGGTAAAAACGATGCAATCCGCGGTCGGGCACGGCAAGGGGATGCTGGGGTAAAGCCCCGGCCAGGAAGAACGGAGGAGGAAGATGTTTCTTGAGCTGATCGGCACGATCTTTGCGGGCTTTGCCATCGCGGGCCTCGTGATGGGTTTGAACCGGCTGACCGGTGGCCGCCTGCCTAAATGGTCGGCTCCGGTTGCGGCCGGTTTGGGCATGATCGCGGTCACGATCATCAGCGAGTATTCCTGGTACGACCGCACCCGTGACGCCCTGCCCGACGGCCTGACCGTCGTGCAAGAGGTCGAAAGCCGCGCGCTCTATCGCCCCTGGACCTATGCGGTGCCCTATGTCGACCGGTTCGCGGCCGTCGATACGGCCTCGTTGCGGACCAATGCGCAGGTGCCGGATCAGCGCCTGATCGACATGTACTTCTTTGGCCGCTGGGCGCCAGTGTCCAAGATGCCGATCGCGGTGAACTGCGCCGAGAACAGCCGGGCAAGTCTGGCGGATGGGGCCGAGTTCGCGGATGATGGGCGTCTGGTCGGTGCCGATTGGGTGCCGGTTGGCGCGGACGATCCGGTGGTCTCAGCTACTTGTGAGGCCTGACAATGCTGACCCGCCTGAGCCTGCGCCTGAGAATTTTTCTGTTTTTCTGCTTGCTTGCCGCGGGTGGCATCGCCATCACCCTGATCGCCCTTTGGCTTGGCCTGCGCCGGGCCGATCCGAATGATCTGACCAGTGCTTTCGTGTTCAGCGGCCTGCTGATCTCGTTTGGCTTGCTGGGGCTGGTCGTCGGAGTCTGGCTGCTGTTCGACGACAACGTGGCCAAACCGATCGAACGCCTGTCGGCGCAGCTGCGCGCGCGGGCTCATGCGGGCGTAGATACCGATCTCGACCTGCAGGCGGCGCGCTATCTGGGTGATCTGGCCCCCGCCGCCGCCAGCCTGGCCGAACGTCTGGCCAGCACCGCCCTGTCCACCGCCGAAGCCGTGGCTGCCGAAACCGCTCATCTCGCCTCTGAGAAGGAACGTCTGACCGCGCTACTGTCCGAGATACCAGTCGCGATGCTGCTGGCGGGGCCAAACCACCAGATCGTTCTGTACGACGCGCAGGCCGCCGAGGTTCTGGCGCAGATCGCCCATCCCCGTCTGAACGCCTCACTGTTCGACTATCTCGAACGCAAACCCTTGCTGGACGCTTACGAGAAGCTGGCGAAAACCGGCATGGATGTCTATTGCACCCTGGCCAGCGTGGACGGGCGGCAGACCTACACGGCACGCATGAAGCCGCTGGGCGATGCGCCGGGCTATATGCTGATCTTCGAAGACAGCGTCGCCCGTATTCCGCCCGAGGCCGCGCGCCCTCTGGTCTATGATTTCGATCTTCTGGACACCCCCGGCGACGATGCGTTCGAGAACCGCCCCCTGTCGCAGCTGTGTTTCGTGGTTTTCGACACCGAAACCACCGGTTTGCTGCCGCACAAGGACGAAATCGTGCAGATCGGCGCCGTCCGTGTCGTCAAGGGGCGTATCGTCGAGGGCGAGCGGCTGGACACGCTGGTCAATCCGGGCATTCCGATCCCACCCGCTTCGACCAAGGTTCACAAGGTCAGTGACCGTATGGTGCAGGACGCACCCGACATCGCACAAGCCGGGCGCATGTTCCACCACTTCGCCCGTGATGCAGTGATCGTGGCGCACAATGCACCTTTCGACATGGCGTTTCTGCGCCGTCATGCCAAGCGCATGGAAGTGACGTGGGATCATCCCATTCTGGACACGGTTCTGCTGTCGGCCGTTCTGTTCGGAGCCAGCGAAACCCATACGCTGGACGCTTTGTGCGAAAGACTGGGCGTGGAAATTCCCGAGACGCTCCGTCATACGGCCTTGGGGGATGCGGTTGCGACGGCTGAAGCGTTGGTGCGGATGCTGCCGATGCTGGCGGCACGCGGAATGCAGACCTTCGGCGACGTAATCGTAGAAACCCGCAAGCACGGTCGGCTGCTGGAAGACCTGAACTGACTCAGCCTATTGATCGCGATACAGCTTTTCGTGGACAATTCTGCTGCGGCATGGCACCCCGTGCCCGTCCACCACACGAGCGCGCGATGACCGAAAGAACATTCAAACCCGGACACGATCAAAGCATGGCCTTCCGCGAGGCCTTGGGGTGCTTTGGCACTGGTGTAACGGTCGTGACGACCAGCACCTCGGATGGGCCGTCGGCCATCACCGTCAACTCGTTTGCATCGGTGTCGCTGGATCCACCATTGGTCCTGTGGTGTCTGGCAAAAGAGTCGAACCGTTACGGGGCCTTTCAAGCGGCGCAGCATTACTCGATCCATGTCGTGGCCGAGGATCAGCAGGACCTGGCCCTTCGTTTTGCGCGCAATGGCCTCGATTTCTCGCATGCAGACTGGTCCCCGGATCACAAAGGTCGGCCGCAGCTGAGCCAGTGCCTGGCCCGATTTGACTGCACATTGTCTGCCCGCCACGAGGCCGGGGATCATCTGATTCTCGTGGGAGAGGTCGAACAGGTCATGTACCGCACCGGCAAGGGCTTGATCTTCAAGCGCGGACAGTTCGGCGGTTTTGCCGACCTTTTGTAATCACTCGTCCAATGACCCGTGCACGGCAAAGGCCTCCAACTCGGCCTCTTGCGGCGTGATCACCCGAAAAGCCTCGTGAACGCCGGACTCGGTCAGGCTGCGGGCAACGGTCAGCAGGGTGTTGGGGGCATGATCGTCACACAACTCGGACATGTGGGCCAGCTCGGCCCGGGCCACGTCCAGCGCCGCCTCGACCGACGGCGCGCCGTAAAGGCGCACGAAATGCTCGGCCAGGTTGGTGGCCAGCCGCTCCATCTCGGCCGGCTCGATCTGCGTCACCGCCACGAAGGTCACGCGCCCGAAGGTTTCAAGCCCCAACCACCCGTTGGCAAAGGCTTGGCGCGCCTTACCGGCCAGGTCGGCCTCGCCCCAGTTCGAAAACTCGAACCCGCCCGAGATGCACCACTCGCCCGTTCGGGCGGGTGAGTGAAAGACGTTCAGGTCGCTTTCGTCGAAATGAATGGCACGGGCCAGGTTCAATGGGCGTCCTCCAACAGATGGGTCAAAGGAACGATCTGCGTGTCCGCCCCGTTCCGCAACAGCATGCCGAACCGCTCATCGGCCCCGAGAAACACGCCGCGATCACCATAGGGCTCTCCGACGCCCTGCAGCAAGCCCATCCATTCCCCGTGCAATGGTGCGTTGCCGTCCTCGGACCAACGGTTCAGCCAGGTCAGCATGTGGCGCGACCAGCTTTCGACCAGCTGCACCGGGGACACATCCGCGCAGCCTTCGTCATACAGGGCCGTCACATCGGGCGACTTGCCGGGCTCGTCCCCGGTTTGCAGCAAGGCCAGTTCCCAGCCGACGACCAGCCAGTCGGGCACGGCTTCCGGATCCGAGGTCGACGCGGTCACACGAAATCGGCCACACCGGGCCCCGTTGACGAAAATCGGACCATCCCAGCCGAGATGCACCGCCACCTCGGGCGGAGCCAGCGCGCCCAGCGCGTTCTGGAACCCGACGGCGCACAGCGGCAGCATGGCCATTGCGTCCTGCAAGGGCACCTCGGGCGCAAAGACGATGGCCGCGCGTAGGCGATCCGCCTGGATGTTGTAGACGACGCTGCCCGCATCGCAGCCCAGCGCCGCCATTGCCTGTGCATGGTCGAACGGGTCTTCCCCACCCTGCACCGGGTGCCCGGACAGCAATGGGGGAAAGACCGGCTGCGTCATGCCTTGCCCGCGGCGATCAGATCGCGGGCGATCTTGCGGAAGGCCTCGGCCTGCGGGCTGTCGGGTTTGCTGACCACGATCGGCGCCCCGCCATCGGCGGCCACGCGGATATCCAGATGCAGAGGGATTTCTCCCAGCAACGGCACACCCAGTTCGGCGGCTTCGGCGGCGACGCCTCCATGACCGAACACGTGCTCCTCGTGCCCGCAGTTCGAGCAGATATGCGTGGACATGTTCTCGATCATGCCGACGATCGGCGTCTTCAACTGGCGGAACATGTCGATGCCCTTGCGCGCGTCGATCAGGGCCACGTCCTGCGGGGTCGAGACGACGATGGCGCCGTCCACCTTGAATTTCTGGCTCAGCGTCAGCTGCACGTCACCGGTACCGGGCGGCAGATCGACGACCAGCACGTCCAGCGCGCCCCACTGCACCTGGCTCATCATCTGCTGCAGCGCGCCCATCAGCATCGGACCACGCCAGACCACCGCCTGACCTTCGTTGGTCATCAACCCCATCGACATCATGGTGACGCCGTGATTGCGCAGCGGCAGGATGGTTTTGCCATCGGGGCTGGCGGGTCGACCGGACACGCCCAGCATGCGCGGCTGCGAAGGGCCGTAGACATCGGCATCCAGCAGACCGACGCGCCGCCCTTCGGCCGCCAGCGCACAGGCCAGGTTGGCCGAAACGGTCGACTTTCCGACCCCGCCCTTGCCCGAGGCCACGGCGATGATCCGGTCAACCCCCGGTACCGCCTGCGGCCCGGTCTGCGAGGGTTTGGGCTTGGGTTTCAAATCCGGCGGCGCCTTGTCGGAATGCGCGGTCAGCATGACCGAGACCTTGGAAACCCCGTCGACCATCTGCGCCGCCTTTTCGGCGGTGGCGCGCACCGGTTCCATCTTGTCGGCATTCTTGGGGTCGATTTCGAGAACGAAGCGCACGGTATCGCCCTCGACATTCAGCGCGCGGACTACGCCCGCGCTGACGATGTCCTGTCCCGAAACCGGGTCGGTGATCTTTTTCAGGTTCGTCAGAACAGCGTCGCGGATGCTCATGCGTCGCCGTCCTTGATCTGGCCGGTCACGACATGTTCGACGTCTAGGCCGTCAATCGTCAGGACTATCTTGGCCTCAAAGCTTTTGCCTGCCGGATCGCCCGCCTTGCGCAGCGCGTCTTCGATGGCCTGCTGGCTGGTCACGCCAACCTGTTTGAGGAATTTGCGCATCGACATGTTGTAATCGCCGCTCATCGCCGTTGTCTCCGTCTTGTTCGTTCATTTGACGCATTCGCCCTGTCACCGTTAGGCTGGGCCATGCGCTTTGTTCTTTTGTGCCTGAGCCTGACGCTCTTCGCCAGCCCCTCTTGGTCGCAGGAGGAGATTGGTCTGGCCGCGCCGGAAGATGTCGCACGCTCGGGTCTTTTGAAACATATTCTTCCGCGCTTCTCGCTCAAGACCGGAATCCGCGTTGTCGCGGATGATGCGGGCGCGATGGTTCTCACGGTCGGGCCACCGGGACAGCCGGTGTTTCAGCGCGGCAACGACATCTATCACTTGCGCATTCAGGACGAACCGCGGCAGGCCCGTTTTCAGGATTGGCTGTTGTCCGACGTGGGCAAGCGTACCGTCGAAAGCTTTGCACCGGCCGAGGGCGGCCCGTTCTCGGCCAGTTTCGAAACGGTCGCTGCGCCTGTGTCCGACGCAATCGAAGGCGACGCCTTGCTGGGCGAAAAGCTGTCGCTGACCCATTGCGGGCGCTGTCACGTGATTGGTCCGCAGAACCGAATGAACGGGTTGGGCTCTACTCCGTCCTTCGCCGTACTGCGCGCGATGCCGGACTGGTCGAACCGGTTCCAGGCGTTCTTCGCCTTGAACCCACATCCGTCCTTTACCCAGATCGAAGGGATCACTGCGCCTTTCGACCCCGAACGCCCCCCGCCCATTCACCCGCTGATGCTGACGCAAGACGAGCTTGAGGCGATCCTGGCGTATGTCTCGGTCATCCGCGCGGCCGATCTGGGGGCGCCGCTCAAGCTTCAGTGATCTTTGCGCTTGCTGAAGTAGTCATCGGTGGTAACGACCTTGGGCTTGGGCTTTGAGGTAAACGGATTATCCTCGCTGTGGAACTGCGCCTGCACACGGCAATCGTCACACATCTGGATCATCTTCGCCTGCTCGGACGTGGCAAACATCGGGTGGCTGCCGGCCAGCTTCTCCATGATCCGTTCGACCGTCGATTTCACCCCGAACAGAGCACCGCATTCGATGCAGGCAAAGGGCTCTTCTTCCTTCAGGACACGCGGCGACAGCGCGCGGTCGCTCAGGTCCAGTTCTGGCACTAGGGTGATCGCGCTTTCGGGACAAATGGTCTTGCACAGCCCGCATTGCAGGCAGGCATCCTGCTGAAAGTTCAGCTGAGGCAAATCGGGATTGTCGATCAATGCGCCCGACGGGCACAGCGACACGCAACTCAGGCACAGGGTGCAGGCCTCGGTGTCCACCTCCACCGCGCCATAGGGCGCGTGTTCCGGCAGAGGCAGCGGCTGAGACGCATCGGGGCGCAGCGCCTGCGCCGCCAGCCGCGTAATCTGGCGCCGGTTGCCCAGCGGCAGCACCGGTTGGGCCAGAGGCTGCGGCACGTCCTGCGCATAGAGCAGATCGGCCAGCGCATCGGGATCGGATTCGTCGATCACTCCAACGACGTCCGCTCCGGCGATGGCCAGCGCCAGCGGCAGTTCGCGCCCCAACGCATCCCGCTCGGTCGTCGGGGCCAGCAGGATATCGACCCGGGCAAAGCCATGAGCCAAGGCAGCCATCATCTCGGCATGTCCAAAGCCGGACACCACCCCCAGTTCCAGCGGGATCACATCGGTAGGCAGCCCGCGCCCGAACCGCGCGGCCAGCCGGATCATCTCGGCCCCGTGGGCATCATGTACCAACAGGCGCGGAGCACGCCCCCCGGCCCGACGGTAGGTCGCCGCCAGGGTCTGCATCCGAGCCAGCAGGGCCGCCACCGGCGGATCCTCGTAGCTGATCGCGGTCGAGGGGCACAGGGCCGCGCATTCACCGCAGCCCGCGCAGACCATCGGGTCGATGGCCACGTGATCTCCGGCCGGGGTGATGGCCCCGGTGGGGCAGATGTCCAGACAGTTGGAACAGCCCACCTGCCCGGCCCGCGAATGAGCGCACAGGGTTGCTTCGAGCCGGACATACAGCGGCTTTTCAAATGTCCCGACCAGCTGCGCCGCGTCAAAGGCCAACCGGGCAACCGCCACAGCATCGCGGGGATCGGCGCGCAGGTAGCCTTCGCGCTTGTCCGGGGCCGTCACGAAAGGCGTCCCCCCCGCCAGGTCGATCAGTACATCGCAACCCGACACCGCACCGTCGCGCGGCGGGGTCCAGGCAAACGCACCGCGCCCCGCCGGATCAATCTGCTGCAACGCATCCAACCGCAGGGTGAACCCGCCCAGCGCCCCCGAGACCGACCGGACCCGCGCGCGCACCACGTCATAGGCCCGGCTGTCAGGCTGCGCATCATCGGTGGCGACCACCGTCACCGCCATCGTGTCCGACAGTCGTTGGGCAAGGTCAAACGCAACCTCACCCGGCCCGATGATGCATGCGGTGCCTTCGCTGATGACATCCACGCTGGGCGTGATCGGCTGCTGCAACAGCGCCTCGGCGGCCAGCGCCGCCATCTTGGGCATCGCCGCGCGCCCCTGCTCGGACCAGCCGGCCCGGTCGCGCAGATCGACAAAGCCGGGGTGATCCACGCCCAGTTCATCGGCCAGCTCGTGAAACACTTGAGCCTCTTGCCCGCAGGCGATGACGATCTGGTCGTCCGACTGCATCAGCTTGGCCGCAGCGGTCAGTTCGGAGGTGCACAGCGCCGTGTGGACCCTGCTGCATTCAGCACCGCAGGCGTCCGATATCCCCTGCCCGTCCAGGGCCTGACTTCCAGCGCAATCGCACAAGACCAATTTGGTGACCATGTTCCCCCCGCATCTCTTCCTTGCCCCAACCTTAGACCCAAACGCCGCCCATGCAACGTGTGGCGGCCGGTTCTGGTCAGAAACTCTGTGTCGCCCGCCAAAGTCGGCTGATCGTCGCCGCGACCCATTTGCGACGACTTTTTTCCAAATCACGACCATTTCAGGGCGCTGCGGACTTGGCACGTGGCCCATTTGTGTACCATAGTGAACCCAAGGGAAAGCAGGGGAGAGCTTTTCCGGGGAGGATCAAAGTGGCCGAGGCCGCAAAACAGATCGAAATGCCGGTTGGCGTCGTCGTGCGCAAGACACCGGGGGTCACGCGCTGGGCCCGGTGGAATTGGCGCGCGGTTGCTGTGCTGCCCGGCGCCCCGCCCGCCGACTGGGTCGAACTGCGCCGCGAGGGCGATGCGGTCGAATACCACGCTGCCACCCTGCCCTTGAAACTCTGGTCCGACGAAACCGAGGCCTATATGGCGAATCTCTCGGACAGCCAGCCATCGCTGTATCTTGTCCTGCGTGACGATGCCGAAGGTGATCGCCCGCTGAACGCGTTTCTGATCACCGCCTCGCCCTACGAGGGGCAGGACTATGCCGATACCGGCGAAGAGATCGTGGAAAAGATCCCGATGACCGAAGGCCTGATCGCCTGGGTGCGCGATTTCACTCTGGCCCATCACCACGATGAGGTGTTCGTCAAACGCCGTCGTGACAAGAAACGGGTGGATCTTGTGGAAGACGGCAAGGGCGATGCGCGCATCCGGCAGACCTCGGATGTCTACCGCGCCCCGCGGAGGGCCCTGCAATGAGCGCCCGACAGGATTTCTGGTCTCGCCGCAAGGCCGCCGTGCAGGCCGAAGCACATGCCGAACAAGAGGCCCTGACCGCGCAGGAGATCGCCGCACAGCAGGCCGAACTGGAAGAAAAGACCGACGCCGAGATTTTGGCCGAGCTTGACCTGCCCGACCCGGACCTGCTGCAGGCGGGCGACGACGTTTCGGGCTTCATGGCCAAGGCCGTGCCGGACCGTCTGCGCCGCCGCGCCTTGCGGCGCTTGTGGCGGTTGAACCCGGTGCTGGCGAATGTGGATGGGCTGGTCGATTACGGCGAGGATTACACCGACGCCGCCTGCGTGGTCGAAAACCTGCAGACGGCCTATCAGGTGGGCAAAGGCATGTTGCGCCATATCGAGGCGCTGGCCGAGCAGACGGAGGCCGAGGAACAACCGGTCAAGGCCGAAGCCGAGCCGGCAACCGAAACGCCTGAGCCTGAAGCCGAGCCCGCGCCCCATGTCGAAGTGGCAGACTCCATCCAACCGGATGAGGACGAACGCCCCCCGGCCCCGCGGCGCATGAAATTCGAATTCGAAGGATGACCCGATGAACATTCGCGACCCGCAGACGTTCGAGATTTCCGCCGAGGACCGTCTGCGCGCGGATTTCTACAACTTTCTGGGCCTGCTGCTGGCCACACCACCCGACCAGACCCTGTTGAGCCAGATCGCTGCGCTGTCGGGGGACGAGACTGATCTGGGTCAGGCCATTCAGGCCATGGCCCGCGTGGCCAAGGTGACCAAGCCCGAAGCGGCCGAGCGCGAGTTCAACGCGCTGTTCATTGGGCTGGGGCGCGGAGAACTGCTGCCCTATGCCAGCTTCTACCTGACCGGGTTCCTGAACGAGAAACCGCTGGCGCAGCTACGCAACGACATGGCGGCGCGGGGCATCACCCGGGCGGCAAACGTGTTCGAACCCGAAGACAACATCGCCTCGCTGATGGAGATGATGGGCGGCATGATCGTCGGCCGTTTCGGCGGCCCGGCCGCGTTGGAAGATCAAAAGACGTTCTGGAACAAGCATATCGGCCCCTGGGCCGAGCACTTTTTCTCGGACCTGGAAGCAGCCGAGCATTCGGTTCTCTATGCCTCGGTCGGCACCGCCGGCCGGGTCTTCATGGAGATCGAACGCGAGGCCTTCCGCATGACGACGCACTAGGCGGCCGTCATTCGCTGGCGCCCCGGCGGGCGCTGAACCGCAAATGGGAAAGGAGGATCCCATGAGCAAGACCAAGGAGACCGGCGCCAGCCGCCGCGACTTCCTGAAACTGGCGGGCACCGCGGCCCCGGCAGCCGTTGCAGCGGCCAGCCTGGGAACGGAGGCCGAAGCGGCCGAGCAACCCTCGGACGAGACCCGCATTCAGGACACGGCGCACACCCGCGCCTATTTCGACAGCGCGCGCTTCTAGGCCGCCCCGGCGACGCCCGGCGCAAGTCCGGACGTGGTCACACTCGGCTGACGGTTGCGATTGGCCCTGACGTCGATTTCGAAACACCAAGCCAGCCATGATAAACATGGCCAGCAAGGGAGGAAGGAAATGCTTAGGAAAAAGACCAACGGGGTTGCGAGACGCCCCCAGCGGACAAGTATCCTGTCCCAAATCGGCGAAAAGAGCGTCGATCGCCGCGCGTTCCTGCGTGGCTCGGGCCTGACGATCGGCGGCCTGGCCGCGATCAGCGCCACGGGTGGAACCGTGTCGCCCGCCAGCGCCCAGACCGCAGCCAACACGGCGGTCGAGAACATCAAATCCGTCTGCACACATTGCTCGGTCGGCTGTACCGTGGTTGCCGAAGTGCAGAACGGCGTCTGGATCGGGCAGGAACCCGGTTGGGACAGCCCGTTCAACCTGGGCGCCCATTGCGCCAAGGGGGCTTCGGTCCGTGAACACGCCCATGGCGAACGCCGCCTGAAATACCCGATGAAAAAGGAAGGCGGAGAGTGGAAGCGCATCAGCTGGGAACAGGCGATCGACGAGATCGGCGACGGCATGATGAGCATCCGCGAGGAAAGCGGGCCTGACAGCGTCTATTGGCTGGGTTCGGCCAAGCACAACAACGAACAGGCCTATCTGTTCCGCAAGTTCGCGGCCTACTGGGGCACCAACAACGTGGACCACCAGGCGCGGATCTGCCACTCGACCACCGTTGCGGGTGTTGCGAATACATGGGGCTACGGCGCCATGACCAACAGCTACAACGACATCCACAATTCCAAGGCTATCTTCATCATCGGCGGCAACCCGGCCGAGGCGCACCCGGTCTCGCTGCTGCATGTTCTGCGCGCGAAAGAGCAGAACAACGCCCCGCTGATCGTCTGCGATCCGCGCTTTACGCGCACCGCGGCCCATGCCGACGAATATGTCCGATTCCGCCCTGGCACCGACGTGGCGCTGATCTGGGGCATCCTGTGGCACATCTTCGACAACAGCTGGGAAGACAAAGAGTTCATCCGCACCCGTGTCTGGGGCATGGACCAGATCCGCGAGGAGGTCGCCAACTGGACCCCTGAAGAGACCGAGCGCGTCACCGGCGTGCCGGGATCGCAGCTCAAGCGCGTGGCGCGGACGCTGGCCAACAACCGTCCCGGCACCGTGATCTGGTGCATGGGCGGCACCCAGCACACCAACGGCAACAACAACACGCGCGCCTATTGCGTGCTGCAGCTGGCGTTGGGCAACATGGGCACTTCTGGTGGCGGCACCAACATCTTCCGCGGCCATGACAACGTGCAGGGCGCAACCGATCTGGGCGTTCTGTCCCACACCCTGCCCGGCTATTACGGCCTGTCCGCAGGCGCATGGGGTCACTGGGCCCGCGTCTGGGGCGAGGAACCGGAGTGGCTGGCTGGCCAGTTCGCAATGGTCAAGGACAAGGACGGCAAGGACAAGTCGCTGCAGAACGAACGGGGCATCCCGGTTTCGCGCTGGATCGACGGTGTTCTGGAAGATCCCGAGAACATGGATCAGCCCAACAACGTCCGCGCCATGGTTCTGTGGGGCCACGCGCCCAACTCGCAGACCCGGATGGTCGAAATGAAGACGGCGATGGAAAAGCTGGACATGCTGGTCGTGATCGACCCGTATCCCACCGTTTCCGCGGTCTTGCATGACCGGACCGATGGCGTCTATCTGCTGCCGGCCTGCACGCAGTTCGAAACCCGTGGCTCGGTCACGGCCTCGAACCGCTCGCTGCAGTGGCGCGACAAGGTGGTCGATCCGCTGTTCGAAAGCCTGCCGGACGAGGTCATCATGGCCAAGTTCGCCAACAAATTCGGCTGGGCGGATCGGTTCTTCCGCAATATCGAGATGGAGGACCCCGAAACCCCGAATGTCGAAAGCATCACGCGCGAGTTCAACGCGGGGCTGTGGACGATCGGCTATACCGGTCAGTCGCCAGAGCGGATCAAAAGCCATATGGCCAACCAGCACACGTTCGACAGAACGACGCTGCAGGCGGTGGGCGGTCCGAATGACGGCGAATACTACGGTCTGCCGTGGCCCTGCTGGGGCACCGCCGAGATGGGGCATCCGGGGACGCCAAACCTCTATGACATGTCCAAACCGGTGGCCGAGGGCGGCCTGACCTTCCGCGCGCGTTTCGGCGTCGAGCGTGACGGTCAGAACCTGCTGGCCGAAGGGGTCTACAGCGTCGGCTCGGAAATCCAGGACGGATACCCCGAGTTCACGATGCAGATGCTGATGGATCTGGGCTGGGATGGCGACCTGACGGCCGAGGAACGCGCGGCCATCGACGCCGTGGCCGGGCCCAAGACCAACTGGAAGACCGACCTGTCGGGCGGCATCCAGCGGGTGGCCATCAAGCATGGCTGTGCGCCCTTCGGCAACGCCAAGGCCCGCACCGTGGTCTGGACCTTCCCGGATCCGATCCCGCTGCACCGCGAGCCGCTGTACACGCCGCGGCGCGATCTGGTGGCTGACTATCCCACCTACGAGGACCGTCAGGCCTATCGCCTTCCGACCTTGTATGCTTCGATCCAGAAGAACGACTTTTCAAAGGATTATCCGATAATCCTGACGTCAGGTCGTCTGGTCGAATATGAAGGTGGCGGCGACGAGACACGGTCGAACCCGTGGCTGGCCGAGCTGCAGCAGGACATGTTCGTCGAGATCAATCCGCGTGACGCCAACAACCTTGGCATTCGCGACGGATCGCAGGTCTGGGTCGAAGGTCCCGAGGGCGGCAAGGTCAAGGTGATGGCGATGCTGACCGAAAGGGTCGGTGCCGGCGTGGCCTTCATGCCCTTCCACTTTGGCGGCCATTTCCAGGGCGCGGACCTGAGGGAGAAATACCCGAAAGGCGCCGACCCGTACGTGCTGGGTGAAAGCACCAACACCGCCCAGACCTATGGCTATGATTCAGTGACCCAGATGCAGGAGACCAAAGCGACTCTCTGCAAGATCTGGGCAGCGTAAGGAGGACGACAATGGCTAGAGCAAAGTTTCTCTGCGACGCTGAACGCTGCATCGAGTGCAACGCCTGCGTGACTGCGTGCAAGAACGAACACGAGGTCCCGTGGGGCATCAACCGCCGCCGGGTGGTGACGATCAATGACGGCAAACCGGGTGAACGCTCGATCTCGGTCGCCTGCATGCATTGTTCGGATGCGCCCTGCATGGCTGTCTGCCCGGTCGACTGCTTCTATCAGAACGAAGAAGGCGTCGTCCTGCACTCCAAGGACCTGTGCATCGGCTGCGGCTATTGCTTCTATGCGTGCCCGTTCGGCGCGCCGCAATACCCGCAGGCCGGCAACTTCGGATCGCGCGGCAAGATGGACAAATGTACCTTCTGCGCCGGCGGCCCCGAGGAAACGCACTCGACCGCAGAGTTCGCCAAATACGGCCGCAACCGGATCGCTGAGGGCAAACTGCCCATCTGCGCCGAGATGTGTTCGACCAAGGCCCTGCTCGCCGGTGACGGTGACGTGGTATCGGCCATCTACCGCGAACGCGTCGTGGCGCGCGGGTTCGGCTCGGGCGCCTGGGGTTGGGGCACGGCCTACGACCAGAAGGACGGCTGAGACCTCAGCCTGACAACACGGGTGACCCGCCCCCGTGGGTCACCCGATTTTGGATTGATACCGAGGTTCCGATGCTGCGCATTTTTCTGGCTTTGACGTTGACACTTGGGATCGCGCACGGCGCGCTTGCACAGGACACGACCGGCACAGACGAACCAACCGCTGCCCCGCGCGCGCAGACCGGAGGCGCCACGACGCTCGAGGATATTCTGGCTCGGCAACGCGGCGAGAAGGTCGACAACAGCTATCGCGCACAGAATACCGGGCAAGGCAATGCCGAAGGGCTGCTGGGTCAGTTGGGCACGCGCGGCGTCGCCTCGGACAGCGACTTGTATCGCGCCATCCGCTATGGCTCAGCCGATGTCACCGTGTCGACCAAAGGGCCGGCTGCCGGCGTGCTGATCCAGGACGGCGGCATGTGGTGGTGGACTTTCCGCACAGGTCCGCTGCGTGAATACGGAACCTACATTCTGGGCGGGATGCTGGTCGTTCTGCTGCTGTTTTTCCTCATCCGAGGGCGCATCCGCATCGATGGTGAGAAAACGGGCCGCACGGTCACCCGGTTTTCAGGATTTGAAAGGTTTGGGCACTGGCTGTTTGCCGGCTCGTTCCTGATACTTGGATTGACCGGTCTGCTGACGCTCTACGGCCGGGATTTCCTGATCCCCCTGTTCGGCAAGGAAGGGTTCGCCACCATCGCGCAAGGCTGCAAGTGGTTGCACAACAATCTGGCCTGGGCCTTCATGCTGGGATTGGTCATCATCACCGTGAACTGGATCGCCCACAACATCCCCAACCGGACCGACCTGAAATGGCTGGCGGCGGGCGGCGGATTGTTCACCAAAGGCAGCCACCCCCCGGCCAAGAAATTCAACGCCGGTCAAAAGATCATTTTCTGGCTGTGCATTCTGCTTGGCGTCTCGATCAGCCTGTCGGGTCTGTCGCTGCTGTTCCCGTTCGAGCTTCCGATGTTCGCCAAGACGTTTTCGATCGCCAACGCGACCGGTTTGCCCCAACTGATGGGCTTGGACCTGCCCACGCAGATGTCTCCGCAGGAAGAGATGCAATATGCCCAAATCTGGCATGTCATGGTCGCCTATGCCTTCATCGCCATCATCCTGGCCCATATCTACCTCGGCTCGGTCGGCATGGAGGGCGCGTTTGACGCCATGGGTACCGGCGAGGTCGAAGAGCAATGGGCGCGCGAGCACCATTCGCTGTGGCTGGAAGAGGTAAAGGCGCAGGAGGCCAGCGACGGCGCGGCCTCGCCTGCCGAATAGATGCGCGGGCTGGCTTTGGCGCTGGCCCTGCTGCCGCTGCCGCTGGCGGCGGATTTCTACACGCTCAAGGGCCATGGCGGACCGATCATGGACATCGCCGCAGCCCCGGACGGACGCATTGCCACCGCCAGTTTCGACAATTCCGTGGGCCTGTGGTCCGGGCAGCAGCCGGACTGGCTGGAAGGTCACGAGGCTGCCGTGAACGCGGTGGTTTTCAACGGCACCGCGATCTATTCGGCCGGCGACGACTTTACCCTGCGCCGTTGGCCCGGTGGACAGGTCGTTGGTCAGCACAAGGGCAAGGTCGTCGGGCTTGCTGCCTCAAAGACCCTTGTGGCGACTGCCAGTTGGGATGGGACCATCGGCCTGTGGCCCACCGAGGGCGGAGCGGCCAAGGTGCTGGGCCCTACAGGCAGCGGCGTCAACGCGGTGGCCTTCGCGCCGGACGGGCAGTCGCTGTATTCCGCTGGGGTCGACGGCAGCCTGCGGGTCTGGGACGTCACGACAGGAACCGAGACCGCGCGGCTGGTCGAGCATGGTTTCGGCATCAACGAATTGGTCCTGAACGCGCAAGACGGTTGGATCGCCTATGGCGCGGTCGATGGCGTGACCCGCATTCTTGACCTTACCACCGGGGCCGAGCGTGATTTCACGCTGGACCGCCGCCCGATCCTTGCGCTCGCCCTCAGCCCGGATCGGTCGCTGCTGGCGGTGGGCGATGGTGAGGGCTACATCATGGTCATCGACACGCAGGACTGGCGGATCGCGCAGGACTTCCGGGCAACGCTGCGCGGCCCGGTCTGGGCACTGGCCTTTTCGCCCGATGGTGAAAACCTGCACGCAGGCGGGCTGGATCAGGCCATGTACAGCTGGCCGGTGGCCGCGCTGGGGTCACAGGAACGGATGGCCAGCCAAGAGCCGAGTTTCCTGAAGGACCCCGAAGAAATGCAAAACGGAGAACGGCAGTTCGCCCGGAAATGCTCGATCTGCCACAGCCTGACGCCGGACGATCAGCGCCGGGCCGGACCGACCCTGCATGGCGTATTCGGGCGTCAGGCCGGGACACTGCCCGGCTACGTCTACTCGGAAACGCTGCAAGGGTCTGATATCATTTGGAACGAACAGACGATAAACGCTCTTTTCGATCAGGGACCGGACCACTACATTCCGGGATCGAAGATGCCGATGCAGCGGATCGCGCAGGCGCAGGACCGCACCGACCTGATTGAATTTCTGCGCAGCGCGACAGCGCCCGCAGACTAAGCCGGAGGATAAGATGAAAGCCTTTCTTGCAGCTGCCGCCGCAATGGTCGTCATTACTGCCGCCGCACCGATGGTTTTGAAGCAACTCGGACACTCAGCGGCCGAGGCACAGACCGGCTCCTCGGTGCGACTAGACTGAATGTCCGAATTCCTGACCACACGAGAGTTGGCGGACCTGCTGCGCATTGGCGAACGCAAGGCTTATGATCTGGCGTCTTCGGGCGAAGTGCCCTGCGTGAAAGCGATGGGCAAACTTCTCTTTCCCCGGGCTGAAGTACTGGCCTGGCTCAATGCGTCGCGTACCGGGCCGCACACGGTCAAACCGCCCCTGCCCGACATCGTGGCTGGCAGCCATGACCCCCTTTTGGATTGGGCGCTCCGCGAAAGCGGCTCGGGGTTGGCCACCTATTACGACGGCTCATTCGACGGGCTGAACCGCCTTGCGCGACGTGACGCACAAGCCGCGGTACTGCACATCCATGAACCGGGCGGGTTCAACGTCAATTCCGTCCGCGATGCGCTGGGAGAGGCGCCCGTGGTACTGTACGAGGTCGCAAGCCGCCAGCGCGGCCTGTTGCTGGCCCCCGGGGTTCAGGGAATTTCCGATTTTGGTGATCTGAAAGGCCGCCGTGTCGTGCTGCGCCAGGACAGTGCCGCCAGTCAGCACTTGTTCGATGCCCAGTTGCGAAGCTGCGGTCTGAGCCGCGCCGATCTTGACGCCCTGCCGACTTGCGCCCGCACCGAAGAGGAACTGGCAATCGCTCTGCATGACCGGAAGGCCGAGGCAGGATTCGGCATCGGAGCCTTGGCGCGCCTCTACGGGTTGGGCTTCATTCCAACCCATTCCGAACGTCTCGACCTCGCCATCTGGCGGCGGTCCTGTTTCGATCCGCCGATGCAGAAACTGCTGACTTTTTTGGGAACGGACAAATTCAGGCGTCGCGCAGATGAATTGGGCGGATACGATCTGTCCGGCTTGGGACAGATCCATCACAACGGCGCAAGTGACTGACCGGCCCTATTGCTGCGCGTTCGGAAAAAAGAGCTGCTCACCGTTCAATTTGTACGCCGCGATCGCTTCCTGACCGTCGGGGCCAGTGAGCCAGTCGATGAACCTTCTTCCCGCGGCCGCCCGGACCCGCGGATGCTTTTCGGGGTTCACGAGGATCACTCCGTATTGATTGAACAACCGTGGATCGCCTTCGACCAGAACCTCAAGGTTTCCCTTGTTGCCGAACGACAGCCATGTGGCCCTATCGGTCAGAGCATAGGCATCCATGCCCGCAGCCAGGTTGAGCGTCGCACCCATGCCCGACCCGGTCTCGCGGTACCACTCGCCCGAAGACAAGGTCGGGTCCGTTCCGGACAGGCTCCAAAGAGCCTTCTCCGCCTTGTGGGTCCCGCTGTCATCCGCGCGCGACGCGAACGGAGCTTTGGCCTGCGCGATCGCTGCCAACGCGGCCACTGCGTCGTCGCCGCCTTTGATCTTGGCCGGGTCCGATTTCGGCCCCACCAAGACAAAATCGTTGTACATCACGTCCCGCCGCTCGACACCCCAGCCGTCGGCCACGAATTGCTCTTCCGCTGGCTTGGCATGCACCAGCAGAACGTCACCGTCGCCGTTGATCGCGTTTCTGATCGCCTGCCCTGTCCCCACGGCCACAACACGGACATCGATCCCGCTTTCCGCCTCGAACCCCGGAAGGATAAAGTCCAGAAGGCCGGAATTCTGTGTCGATGTCGTGGACTGCACGACAATGAATGGTTCTTCGGCCGCTGCCGGACCGGCGAACAGCCCGAACAGGATCATTGCGCTTTTGATTGCTGCGCGAAACATGGATTGCCTCCGGTTGTTATTATGTGACCAGCCATCCCGCCAGATACTGGCGCGATGCCTGACACTGTGGCGCTTCCAGCACCTGTTTGGCGGCGCCATGCTCGACCACGCGTCCGCCTTGCATCATCACGATATCCGCCGCCAACCGACGGGCTTGCCCGACGTCGTGGGTGACCATCACGATCCGCACCCCCCGGGCCGAGGCGCGCAGGATCATCGCCTCGATCATTTGGGTCGCCGCGGGATCGAGGGCGCTGGTGGGTTCGTCCAGGAACAGGGTCTCGGGGCCAAGCGCAAGCGCGCGAAGGATGGCCAGACGCTGTGCCTCGCCACCCGACAGCGAGCGCGCCGACTGCCGGGCCTTTGTCTCAAGCCCTCCTTCGGCCAGAAGTTCCTGGATCCGGTTCTTCCGAGCAGTCCTGCCGAGCCCCAACCGTTTCAAAACAAAGTCCAGATTGGCAGACACCGAGCGGCGCAGCAGAACCGGTTGCTGAAACACCATGGCCTGCCGGGCCTTGTGGGCTGCATTCAGAACTCCGCCATCCTGCAGAACCTGCCCCGCATCGGCCTTGATCAAACCATGCAGGCAACGCAGCAGCAGGCTTTTGCCAGCACCGTTCGGCCCAAGGATCAAAGTCGGGCCCGGACCATCCATCATAAGCTGCGGGACATCCAGCAACAGCTTGCCATTTCGTTCCACTCGCAGACCATCGGCCTGCAGACAATTGGGCATTTCCGACATCAGATCACGCATGGCGCAACCCCTCCTGCTCGGCCCGAAGCGTCAGGGCGCTGACTGCCGCATTCACGGCCACGGCAATTCCGATCAGGATCGTCCCCAAGGCCAGCGCCAAGGCCAAGTTGCCTTTCGAGGTCTCCAACGCAATCGTCGTCGTCATGACCCGCGTCACGTGGTTGATGTTGCCGCCGACGATGATCACCGCGCCGACTTCGGCGATGGCTCGTCCGAACCCGGCCAGCAAGGCAGTCACCAACGCCAGACGCGCATCCCACAACAGCACGGGAACAGACGCCAGCCGCGACACTCCCAACGAGCGCAACTGTTCCGAATATTCCTCGGCCAGCATCTCGATCACCTGCCGAGTCAGCGCCGCGACGATCGGGGTCACCAGCACTGTTTGAGCAATGATCATGGCGGTCGGCGTATACAAAAGCTCCAGCACGCCCAGCGGACCCGAACGGGACAGCATCAGGTAAACCAGCAGGCCGACGACAACCGGGGGAAAGCCCATCAGAGCGTTCATCAGAATGATCAACGCGCGCCGTCCAGGAAAGCGGGCCACCGCCAAGGCCGCGCCAACCGGCATCCCGATTACGGCTGAAATCAACACAGCCAGCACCGAAACTTGCAGCGACAGCATCACGATCGCCCAAAGGTCCGGATCCCCGGTCAGGATCAAGTGGCCTGCTTGGCTGAATTGTGATGCAAAATCCTGCATTTTATTCCCAAACCCACCAATTTTCGTAGGGATCGCAAAATCTTACAGGAATAATAGAGGAAACTGCCTCTGAAGACAGTTAAATTCCGACATCCGCAAAAACAAACGCGGCCCACAGGGGGCCGCGCTGAATTGTTGTCATGGTACAACCAATCAGTTCAGGGCTGCATCCGTGATCTGGCTGGTCCACGCGCCTTCCGGCTTTTTGGTAATCACCGGGTCCGAGCCACCGGCCAGCAGCGTGTTCACCGTGCGCTCGAAATCAGCCGGATCCAACGCGCCGTTCGAACCTGCGGTCAGCTTGGCGATCTCGCCCATCATGCGCTTCTGGTGTTCCTCGGTCTGGGCACCGGTCGCATCGTTTTCCAGAACGATTTCGGCGGCTTCGTCCGGGTTCTCCTCGGCGTATTTCCAGCCTTTCATCGAAGCGCGCACAAAGCGTTCCATCTTGTCGACGAAGGCCGGATCGCTGAGGTTTTCTTCAAGCACGTACAGGCCATCTTCCAGCGTGGCAACGCCCTGGTCTTCATACTTGAAGGTCACCAGTTCGTCGGGGCTGACGCCGGCGTCGATCACCTGCCAGTATTCATTGTAGGTCATGGTGCTGATGCAATCGGCCTGACGCTGCAGCAGCGGGTCGACGTTGAAGCCCTGCTTCAGAACCTCGACGCCGTTCTCGCTCTTGCCGCCGGTGTCGATGCCCAGCTGGCTCATCCAGCTCATGAACGGGAATTCATTGCCGAAGAACCAGACGCCCAGCGTGCGGTTCTTGAGGTCCTCGGGCGAGGAAATGCCCGCGTCCTTCCAGCAGGTCAGCATCATGCCCGAGCTCTTGAAGGGCTGCGCAATGTTGACCAGCGGCAGGCCCTTTTCGCGTGCGGCCAGCGCGGCGGGCATCCATTCCACGGTGACATCAGCGCCACCGCCCGCGATCACCTGCGTGGGCGCGATGTCGGGGCCGCCGGGCAGGATGGTGACATCCAGCCCCTCTTCTTCGTAAAACCCCTTGTCCTTTGCGACGTAGTAGCCCGCGAACTGGGCCTGGGTGACCCATTTCAATTGCAGCGTCACCTCGTCTGCGGCAAAGGCCGAACTTGCGGCGAATCCTAGGGCGGCTATGGCCCCGGTCAGTAGCTTGTTCATCTTCATCTTCTCCTAGTTGCTAGTGCTGCCCCGTTATCGGGGTCTGTTGAATTGTTGTTCCGCTTAACTGCGTTGTGACGGGTGCCAGAAGGTCACCAATTTCTCGATCATGGCGACCAGACCGTAGAAGGCGGTCCCGGCCAGTGCCGCGACCACGATTTCCGCCCAGACCATGTCCAGCGACAATTGCCCGACACTGGTCGAGATCCGGAACCCCATGCCCAAGGTGGGCGAGCCGAAGAACTCTGCCACGATAGCGCCGATCAGGGCCAGCGTGGTGGAAATTTTCAACCCGTTGAAAATAAACGGCATGGCCGCGGGCAGCCGCAGCTTCAGAAAGCTCTGCCAATAGGTTGCGGCATAGGTCTCCATCAGGTCGCGCTGCATTGCGGTGGCCTCGCGCAGGCCGGCCACCGTGTTCACCAGCATCGGGAAAAAGACCATCACCACGACCACAGCAGCCTTCGAATGCCAGTCGAACCCGAACCACATTACAAGGATCGGCGCGGTACCCACGATCGGCAGCGCGGCCACGAAATTGCCCACCGGCAGCAGGCCCAGGCGCAGGAAATCCCACCGGTCCACGGCGATTGCCATCAGGAAGGCGGCGCCGCATCCGATGATATAGCCGCTGAGCGCGCCCTTGATGATGGTCTGCACGAAATCGGCCCACAGGATCGGCAAGCTGTCCCAGAACCGGTCCCAGATCACCGAAGGCGCCGGCAGGATCACCAGAGGCACATCGAGCCCGCGCACCAGCATTTCCCAAACCCCGATGACGGTCAGGCCGAAGATCAGCGGAGCAAGAATGCGCACCGTCCGCGTGTCGGCATAAGGTCCGCTGGCCAGGCGGGTGTTCAGCCACCAACCGGCCAACCACAAAAGGATTGCAAGACCGACCATCATCATTGCGTCATCCCCATGCGTTTCAACACCGCGCGCTCGATCAGGCCCAACAGGCCCACAAGACAGGCCGCCAGAATGGCCGCGGCAAACAGCGCCGACCAGATCTGCACCGTTTGGCCATAGTAGCTGCCGGCCAGCAGACGCGCGCCCAGCCCCGCCACGGCGCCGGTCGGCAGTTCGCCGACGATGGCCCCCACCAGCGACGCGGCGATCCCGATCTTGAGAGAGGCGAACAGATAGGGCATCGAGGCCGGCAGGCGCAGTTTCCAGAACGCCTGCCCGTTGCTTGCATTGTAGGTGCGCAGCAGGTCCAACTGCATCGCATCGGGGCTGCGCAGGCCCTTGACCATGCCGACGACCACCGGGAAAAAGCTCAGATAGGCCGAGATCACCGCCTTGGGGATGATCCCCTGAATGCCGATCGAATACAGCACCACGATGATCATCGGCGCCAATGCGATGATGGGGATGGTCTGGCTGACGATGGCCCAGGGCATGACCGACAGGTCCATCACCCGACTGTGCACGATCCCCACCGCCAGCAGGATGCCCAGCCCCGTGCCGATGGCAAAGCCCAAGATCGTCGCGCTGAGCGTCACCCAGCCGTGATAGACCAATGACCGTTTCGAGGTGATCTTCTTCTGAACCGTGGTCTCCCACAGTTCGATGCCCACCTGATGCGGTGCGGGCAGACGCGGCCGATCCTGCGCCCAGGTCGCCGGAACGGCAAAGCTGTTGCGCAGCGCCAGACCGATTTCCCCCATGTCGCGGCGGTCTTTGGCCGAGGGCGGAACCACTTCGGCCCCGGCCCGTTCCTGTTCAGTTAGAACGCCCTTGATGTTCATCGGAATGCAGGCCGCGTACCAGATGACGATGATGGCCAGCAGAACGGTCAGAACGGCAACAAGCTGCTTCATGCGTGCCACTCCATCCGCACGACGGGGACGGTCTCGGGCGGCGTTGCGGCCTCGGTCCCGGTCTCGACAAAGCCCTCGCGGCGATAGAACCGTTGCGCGGCGGCATTCGGTTGATGGGCCGTCAGCCACAGAAAGCTGCGCCCCTGTTTTGCCCGGTCCAGCAGGCGCTTGCCGATGCCCTGCCCGGTCCGCAGGCAATACAGCGCGCCGACCTTCTGCGCCGCGGGATCGACCGACATGTAGCAATCGACGGGGTCGCCCACGACCCACATCTCGCGGTCCGGGAAGGCCTGCGCGATCAGCGCCTCCAACTCCTGTTGGGGCAGTTCATCCGTCATCCACTCGGTCTGGCAGACCCAGGCCGAGACCACCGCCGCGCAGGCTGGCACATCCGCCTCGGTCGCGCGTCTTATGTCATTCCTGCCCATCACACATCGTCCCCGTGCCCGGCGCGCAGCCCTTCGCGCACGCGGTGCGCGACCTCGATGAATTCGGGCGTGTCGCGGATGTCCAGCGGCCGTTCCTTGGGAAGAGGGCTGTCGATCACATCGGTGATCCGCCCGGGGCGCGGGCTCATCACGACGATCTTGGTGCTCAGATACACCGCCTCGGGGATCGAGTGGGTGACGAAGCCGATCGTCTTGCCGGTGCGCGCCCACAGCGCCAGAAGCTGTTCGTTCAGGTGATCGCGCACGATCTCGTCCAGTGCGCCGAAAGGCTCGTCCATCAACAGGATATCGGCGTCGAAGGCCAGCGCCCGGGCGATGCTGGCCCGTTGTTGCATCCCACCCGAAAGCTGCCAGGGGAATTTTCCACCAAACCCTGCAAGATCAACAAGTTCCAGAACGTTATTCACACGTTCTTCCTGCTCCTGCGCCGAGTATCCCATGATCTCAAGCGGCAGTTTGATGTTTTTGGCGATGGTCCGCCATGGGTACAGGCCCGCCGCCTGAAATACATAGCCGTAGGCCCGGTTCCGGCGGGCCTCGTCCGGGGTCATGCCGTTGACGGTCAGCGTGCCGTCCGTAGGTGTCTCCAGCGCAGCGACACAGCGTAGAAAGGTCGTCTTGCCGCAGCCCGAAGGGCCGATGAAACTGACGAATTCGCCCTTGTCGATCGCCAGGTTCACGTCCTTGAGGGCGTGCACGGGTCCATCATTGGTTTGGAAGGTCAGGTCGAGGTTCTTTGCCTCGATCACGGGCTGGGTATTGCTTTCCGATGTCATCCTACTGCCTTAAAGTTTTGGCTTTTTTGCCCGTTCGGTAACCTTCGAGCATCACACCCCCGTCGCCGGGATGCCCGACCTCTCAACCGGGCGCGGGGCGGTCAGCTCTTTCCAGGTGCTCAGCGCTTTGTTCACGGTGGTGTTGGCCTCGCGCGCGACGAATTTGCCGTGGCCTTCCTGCGTTCGGATCTCGCCATCGTGCACCGCGACCTGTCCACGGGTCAGCGTAAAGCGCGGCAGGCCCTTGACCGCGTGCCCCTCGAACACGTTGTAGTCGATCGCCGACTGCTGCGTTGCCGCGCTGATGGTCTTGGTCTTGTCCGGGTCCCACACCACCAGATCGGCATCAGCGCCCACCAGAACTGCACCCTTTTTCGGATAGCAATTCAATATCTTGGCGATGTTTGTTGAGGTCACGGCCACGAATTCGTTCGGCGTCAGCCGCCCGGTCGCCACGCCGTGGGTCCACAGCATCGGCATCCGATCCTCAAGGCCGCCCGTCCCGTTCGGGATCTTGGTGAAATCGCCCACGCCGAACCGCTTCTGCTCGGTCGTGAAGGCGCAGTGATCGGTGGCCACGACGCTCAGCGAGCCTGACTGCAGCCCCGCCCACAGGCTGTCCTGGTGCTGCTTGTTGCGGAACGGCGGGCTCATCACCCGGCGCGCGGCGTGGTCCCAATCGGGATGCGCATATTCGCTGTCGTCCAGCGTCAGGTGCTGGATCAGCGGCTCACCCCAGACGCGCTTGCCCTGCATCCGAGCCCGGCGGATGGCCTCATGCGCCTCTTCGCACGAGGTGTGCACCACATAGAGCGGCACACCGGCCATGTCGGCGATCATGATGGCGCGGTTGGTGGCCTCGCCCTCGACCTGCGGCGGGCGCGAATAGGCATGGGCCTCGGGGCCGGTATTGCCTTCGGCCAGCAGCTTGGCCTGCAACTCGGCCACCACGTCGCCATTCTCGGCATGGACCATCGCGATCCCGCCCAGCTCGGCCAGCCGCTTGAACGAGGCAAACAGCTCGTCGTCATTGACCATCAGTGCGCCCTTGTAGGCCATGAAATGCTTGAAGGTGTTGATGCCCCGCTGTTCGATCACGGTTTTCAGATCGTCGAACACCTGTTCGCCCCACCACGTCACGGCCATGTGGAAGGAATAGTCGCAATTGGCGCGGGTCGACTTGTTGTCCCAGCGCTTGAGCGCATCCAGCAGGCTCTCGCCCGGGTTCGGCAGCGCGAAATCCACCACCATGGTCGTGCCGCCGGCCAGCGCCGCGCGGGTGCCGCTTTCGAAGTCATCGCTGGAATAGGTTCCCATGAACGGCATTTCCAGATGTGTATGCGGGTCGATCCCGCCGGGCATGACGTAACAGCCGGTCGCGTCCAGTTGCTCGTCCCCCTTCAGATCCGGCCCGATCTCGGTGATCACGCCGCCTTCGATCTTGACGTCGGCCTTGTAGGTCAGATCTGCAGTGACGACGGTTCCGTTCTTGATGACTGTGCTCATGTTCAACTCCCTGCGGGCGCGTCTGTTGCGCCTCTGTTGGTTTTCGGCGGATTCGGGGGCGCGCGGCCAAGGCTACTCCACGATCTCGGCTGTTTCGACGACCGCGTGGAACAGCACATCCGCCCCTGCGGTTGCCCATTCCTTGCTGATTTCCTCGGCCTCGTTGTGGCTCAGGCCATCCACGCAGGGGCACATCACCATGGCGGTCGGCGCCACGCGGTTGATCCAGCAGGCATCGTGCCCCGCGCCCGAGATGATGTTGGTGTGCGAATAGCCCAGCCGCTCGGCCGCGTTGCGCACGGCGGCGACGCAGGTTTCGTCGAATTTCACCGGGTCGAACCCGCCGACCTTCTCGAACTCGACCTGCAGGCCCATCTCATCCACGATGTCCTCGGCGGCGACGCGCAGGCGGTTCTCCATGTCCTTGATGACGTCCAACTCGGGCGAGCGGAAATCGACCGTGAACACCACCTTGCCCGGGATCACGTTGCGCGAGTTCGGATAGACGTCGATATGCCCGGCAGCCCCCACGGCATGGGGCGCGTGCGACCAGGCAATCTCGTCCACCTTTTCGAGAATGCGCGCCATCGCCAGCCCGGCATTCTTGCGCATCGGCATCGGGGTCGAGCCGGTATGCGCGTCCTTGCCGGTCACGGTCACCTGGGTCCAGCTGAGGCCCTGCCCATGGGTGACGACGCCGATATCCTTGCCCTCTGCCTCGAGGATCGGGCCTTGTTCGATATGCAGTTCAAAGAAGGCATGCATCTTGCGGGCCCCGACTTCTTCGTCGCCGCGCCAGCCGATGCGCTGCAATTCGTCGCCGAACTTCTTCCCCTCGGCGTCCTCGCGGTCATAAGCCCAGTCCTGCGTGTGCATCCCCGCGAACACGCCCGAGGCCAGCATGGCCGGGGCAAAGCGCGTGCCCTCTTCGTTGGTCCAGTTGGTGGCCACGATCGGGTGTTTGGTCTTGATGCCCAGATCGTTCAGGGTGCGGATGATCTCAAGCCCGCCCAGAACCCCCAGCACCCCGTCATACTTGCCGCCCGTCGGCTGCGTATCGAGGTGCGAGCCGACATAGACCGGCAGCGCATCGGGGTCGGTGCCGGGGCGCATGGCGAACATGTTGCCCATCTGGTCAAGACCCATGATGCAGCCGGCCTCTTCGCACCATTTCTGGAACAGCGCGCGGCCCTCGGCATCTTCGTCGGTCAGGGTCTGGCGGTTGTTGCCGCCGGCAACGCCCGGGCCAATCTTGGCCATCTCCATCAGGCTGTCCCACAACCTGTCGCCATTGATCCTGAGATTCTGCGCCGGAGCTGCCATGTTCGTCTTCCCTGTTGCTTGCGATTTGGCTCGCTTTTGGTGTCTTGATTTGACCATCTGGTCAAACTCACGCTATCACGGGTTCGACTTCAGTCAAGAAATTGCATCGCGCCGATGCAAAAATCGGCATATTCAACACCTGCTTGTTCGAAAAAGAGACGCCCTGCATACATGCCCAAAGACCGCGCCCCGACCCGAATTCAGAAAAAGAACCGCGCCGCGATTCTCGAGGCCGCGCTGAACGTGTTCTCGGCCCACGGCTTTCGCGGGGCGACCGTCGATCAGATCGCGGCCGAGGCCGGGCTGAGCAAGCCGAACCTTCTGTATTATTTCCCGTCCAAAGAGGCGATCCACACCGCGCTTCTGTCCGGCCTGCTGGACACCTGGCTGGCGCCGCTGCACGACCTTGACGAAAACGGCGAGCCGATGGAGGAGATCCTCTCGTACATAAAGCGCAAGCTGCAGATGAGCCGCGAGTTGCCGCGCGAAAGCCGCCTGTTCGCGAATGAGTTGGTGCAGGGCGCGCCCCGCATCCATGACGCCCTGTCGAACGATCTAAAGGCGCTGGTCGATCAGAAGGCAGCCGTTCTGACGCACTGGATGGACCAGGGCAAAATCGCCCGCCTGCACCCACATCACCTGATCTTTTCGATCTGGGCGCTGACCCAGCACTATGCGGATTTCGATGTTCAGGTGCGCGCGATCCTAGGCGACGAAGACCCGTTCGAAGGGGCCGCGCCCTTCATCGATACCCTGTACCGAAAACTACTGACCCCATGAAAAAAGGGCCGCAGCGCGGCCCCTTTTGGTGATCTGACGCCGGTCACTCGGCGGCCTTGGCCATCGGGTTGTTCGGGTGGGTCGTCCAGTTGGCATAGTCCGGCTGAACCACCTTGCCGGTGCGCGGATCGACCTCGCCCGCCGCCATCGGAACCATCGAGATGCAGCCCTCGACCGGGCAGACATCCACGCATAGGTTGCAGGCCACGCATTCCTCGTCGATCACCTCGAACACGCGGTCGGGCGACATGGAAATGGCCTGGTGGCTGGTGTCCTCACAGGCCGCATAGCAACGGCCGCACTTGATGCACTGATCCTGATCGATCTTGGCCTTGGCGACGTAGTTCAGGTTCAGATACTGCCAGTCGGTCACGTTCGGAACGGCCCGCCCGACGATCTCGGAGACGTTGGAATAGCCCTTCTCGTCCATCCACTGCGACAGGCCCGCCGTCAGTTCGTCGATGATCTTGAACCCATAGGTCATCGCCGCGGTGCATACCTGCACCGTGCCGCAGCCCAGCGCCATGAACTCGGCCGCGTCGCGCCATGTGGTCACTCCGCCGATGCCCGAGATCGGCAGGCCTTGGGTCGCCTCGGCGCGGGCGATCTCGGACACCATCGACAGGGCGATGGGCTTGACCGCTGGGCCGCAATAGCCGCCATGGCTGCCCTTGCCGTCGATCGAGGGTTCGGGGCTGAATGTGTCCAGATTGACGCTGGTGATCGAGTTGATCGTGTTGATCAGCGACACCGCATCGGCCCCGCCATTCCGCGCCGCAGCCGCCGGCTTGCGAATGTCGGTGATGTTGGGCGTCAGCTTCACGATCACCGGGCGGTCATAGTATTTCTTGCACCAGCGGGTGACCATTTCGATGTATTCGGGCACCTGCCCCACGGCCGAGCCCATGCCGCGCTCGCTCATCCCATGCGGGCAGCCGAAGTTCAGCTCGATCCCGTCAGCGCCGGTTTCGGCCACGCGCGGCAGGATGGCTTTCCACGCCTCTTCCTCGCACGGCACCATGATCGAGGCGATCAGTGCGCGATCCGGGTAATCCGCCTTGACGCGGGCCATCTCCTCGAGGTTCACCTCGAGCGGCCGGTCGGTGATCAGTTCGATGTTGTTGAGGCCCAGCAGACGCCGGTCGGCCCCGTAGATCGCCCCGTACCGGGGGCCGTTCACGTTGACCACCGGCGGGCCTTCCGAGCCCAGCGTTTTCCACACGACGCCGCCCCATCCGGCCTCGAAGGCACGGCGGACGTTGTATTCCTTGTCGGTCGGCGGCGCCGAGGCCAGCCAATAGGGGTTGGGGCTTTCGATGCCCAGAAAGTTCGTTTTTAAATCAGCCATTTATCCGGCCTCCCTGATGCGAAGATGCATCTTCGTCCTGTCACACATATTCACGCGCCGACGCCTGGCTCAGGCGCTCAGGTTGGCGTGAATGTCCATCGCGGCATCGCGGCCCTCGGCCACGGCGGTCACGGTCAGATCCTCGCCACCCGCAGCACAGTCTCCGCCGGCCCAGACCCCCGGAACCGAGGTGCGCCCGGTTGCGTCAACGGCGATCTTGTTGCCGTCGAGTTCCAAACCTTCCGGCGCACCATCCAAGGTCTGACCGATCGCCTTCAGAACCTGATCCGCAGGCAGGCGAATGGTTTCGCCCGTGCCGGTCAACGTGCCATCTACGGTGGCAGTATACTCCAATTCGATCTCGGCCGCCGCTCCGTTGCCATGGATGGCGACGGGCTGGACGTTGCACAGAATTCGGACGCCGTGCGATGCGGCCAGATCCTGTTCGTAGCGGCTGGCACCCATTGCGTCGCGGCCGCGGCGATAGGCGATGGTCACATGTTCGGCCCCCAGCAGCTTGGATTTCACCGCGGCATCCACGGCCGTCATTCCACCGCCGATAATCACCACATTTCGGCCTACCGGCAGTTTTGCCAAATCGGATGCTTGCCGAACATCTGCGATGAAGTCGACAGCGTTCCTGACGCCGTCCTTGTCCGACCCTTGCGCGCGCAAAGCGTTGACGCCCGCAAGGCCGATTGACAGGAAGACAGCGTCGTAGGCCTCCAACAATCCGTCCAACGAGATCGTGTCGCCCAGAACCGATCCGGTTTCAATCGCGATGCCGCCGATCTTCAGCAGCCAGTCCACCTCGGCCTGGGCAAAGTCATTGGTCGCTTTGTATGCGGCGATCCCGTATTCGTTCAGCCCGCCGGGTTTGGGTTTCGCCTCATGGATCACCACGTCATGGCCCAGCATCGCCAACCGATGCGCACAGGCCAGCCCCGCCGGCCCTGCCCCAATCACGGCGACGGTCTTGCCGGTGCGGGCCGCGCGCGTGAACGGATGCACACCGGCCTGCATCAGCGTGTCGGTCGCATACCGCTGCAAGCGCCCGATCTCGACCGGCTTGCCCTCGGCCGTTTCGCGCACGCAGGCTTCCTCGCACAGCGTTTCGGTCGGACACACACGGGCGCACATGCCGCCCAGGATGTTCTGATCGAGGATCGTTTTCGCCGCCGATTCCGGTTGCCCGGCCTGAATCTGCCGGATGAACAGCGGAATATCGATATCGGTCGGACAGGCCGTCACGCACGGCGCGTCATAGCAGAAATAACACCGATCGGCGGCCACAGCAGCCTCGTGCGGCGCCAGAGGCGGATGCAGATCGGTGAAATTCGAGGTCAGCTCATCGCTGGAAAGCCGCCCGGCGACGATGCCGGGTGCCATCTGGCCCTGTGCCATCACTCTACTCCCTGTAGATATGTTTGTTATTGAGACCAGCTTGCCACAAACAAAAATTTTATCAATTGGTAAAATTTGCCAATTGGTCAAAAAAGCGAAAACCGGGCCGAATGACCCGGTTTTTTGGTGGCATTTGCCCTTTTTTCAGGCGAAACCGGCCTCAGACCATGCCGGACAGGTGACCTGACTTCATCCAGACGCGGGCGCCATCCGGTCCTGCCCGCAATTCAGTGCGCGTTCCGGGCGGCAGCCGCAGCCAATCCCATCGCGCGAATTCCTCGCCTTGTTCGGTGAAACCGCCTTCGATCACAAAGACCTCGGCCCCACCGTGTGCGTCAATCGGCACGACCTGACCGGACGGCCAACTGCGCATTTCGACCGTTTCGTGGTCGTCCTTGAACAGCGGCACATGGTCGGCACCGTTGATCGAGCGGCGCACGGTGGTGCGGTCACTCGGGTCGAATTGATGCAGTTTGACCAGGATCGTCGCGCCTTGGCTGGCCGATGGCGTATGCGACGAGGTCGGCGGGTTGCGGGCATAGCTCCCCACCGGGAAATCTCCGGTCTCGTCCTGAAACACGCCGTCCAAAACCAGGTATTCCTCGCCCCCGTCATGGGTGTGGGCGGCAAAGGCGCTGCCGGGCGCAAAGCGCACGATGGTCGTGGCGCGCGCCACCTCGTCGCCGATCCGGTCCAGCATCTTGCGCTCGACCCCTGCGGCGGGCGAGGCCACCCACTCGGTCTGGTCGAAGTGAACCGCCACCCGTTGGGTGAAATCCGCATTGATCCGCATGTCGCGCTCCTGTCTGGTCTTCTCCATCAACATGGGCGTGCCGGGCCGGATTTCAAACACGCGGCGTTAACGGTTTTGACGCAGGTTCAGCGATGCTGTAGGTCGAAACCAACGGCAAGGGGCGGGCAAGCGCCCCGAACGGAAGGCGCAGATGCAGGCAGACCGGCAGAAATTCAACATCCTGATCATCGGGCAGAACAACCGCCTGCAATACGAAGCCGTCCTGTTCGCCGCCTCGCTGCGCCATTGTTCGCCCGGGTTCTCGGGCCGCCTGTTCGTTGGCGTTCCGCAACCCGGCCCGCGCTGGAGCCAGGACCCGAGCATCCGCAACGAGGATGTTCTGAAGGCGCTGAAACAGCTCGATGCCGAGATCCTGCCCTTTTCGTCCGAGGTGTTCGGCCAAAGCTATCCCTACGGCAACAAGATCGAGGCGCTGGCCGCCCTGCCCGAGGGTGAGCCCTTCGTGTTCTTCGACACCGACACGTTGATCACCGGCGACCTGGCCGCGGTGCCGTTCGAATTCGACCGGCCCGGCGCGTCGCAGAAGGTCGAGGGCACCTGGCCCAAGCCAACCCTGTACGGGCCGGGGTTCGACGGCATCTGGCGGGCGCTCTATGACCGGTTCGGGCTGGATTTCCAAAGCTCGATCGACCCGACCCAACCGGCGGAATACTGGCGGCGGTATCTGTATTTCAATGCGGGCTATTTCTTTTACAAATGCCCCCGCCAATTCGGCGCACGGTTTCTGGACTATGCCCGCACCATCCGTGATGGAGAGATCCCAGCCCTGACCGGCCAGAACCTGGACCCCTGGCTGGACCAGGCGGCGCTGCCGCTGGTCATCCACGCGCTTGGCGGCGGGCGCGATGTTCTGCCCGAGGGCCTGCTGGATGGCTCGGTCAGTTGCCACTATCGCCTGTTTCCGCTGCTCTATGCCCGCGAAAGCGACCGGGTGGTCGAGGTGCTGGAAACCGTTGCCGCGCCCAACAAGGTCAAAAAGGTGCTTAAGAACTACGACCCGCTGAAACGGCTGGTCTATCAGGGCAAGGGCGCCAAGATCCGCGCCATGTTCGACCGGGACAACCTGCCCCAGCGCGAGCAAGCCATCCGCAAGGTCATCAAGAACAAGGGGCTGTGGCTGCGCTGACGCGGACATTGTGCCGGGCCCGGCAATCGCCTAGAGATTCTGCAACGCATATACCCAACAGGAGAGTGACGGATGTCCGACGGCCCCACCTATGGTTTTGATACGCTGCAAATTCACGCGGGCGCCCGCCCCGATCCGGCGACCGGCGCGCGCCAGACCCCGATCTATCAGACCACTGCCTATGTGTTCCGCGATGCCGATCACGCGGCCGCTTTGTTCAACCTGCAAGAGGTCGGCTATATCTATTCGCGCCTGACTAACCCCACCGTTGCGGTCCTTCAGGAACGGGTGGCGACGCTGGAAGGTGGCGTTGGCGCGGTGTGCTGCTCTTCGGGGCACGCGGCGCAGATCATGGCGCTGTTCCCGCTGATGGGGCCGGGCTGCAACGTGGTCGCTTCGACCCGGCTGTATGGCGGGACGGTCACGCAGTTCAGCCAGACCATCAAACGCTTTGGCTGGACGGCCAAATTCGTCGATACCGATGATCTGGATGCGGTTAAGGCCGCCATCGACGACGACACCCGCGCGGTGTTCTGCGAGTCCATCGCCAATCCGGGCGGTTACGTCACCGATATCCGTGCGCTGGCCGATGTGGCCGACGCCGCCGGCATTCCGCTGATCGTCGACAACACCTCGGCCACGCCCTATCTGTGCCGCCCGATCGAGCATGGCGCCACGCTGGTCGTGCATTCGACCACCAAGTACCTGACCGGCAACGGCACGGTCACCGGCGGCTGCATCGTGGATTCGGGCAAGTTCGACTGGTCCGCCAATGACAAGTTCCCCTCGCTCAGCGCGCCTGAGCCTGCCTATCACGGCCTCAAGTTCCACGAAACCTTCGGCCCGCTGGCCTTCACCTTCCACGGTATCGCCGTTGGCCTGCGCGACCTGGGAATGACGATGAACCCGCAGGCAGCGCATTATACGCTGATGGGGATCGAGACGCTCAGCCTGCGCATGCAGCGCCATGTCGAAAACGCCGAAAAGATCGCCGCCTGGCTCGAGAAAGACGACCGCGTGGACTATGTGACCTATGCGGGCCTGCCCTCGTCGCCCTATCACGACCGGGTCAAGAAGCATTACCGCAAAGGCGCCGGCGCCCTGTTCACCTTTGCGGTCAAGGGCGGCTATGACGCCTGCGTCAAGCTGGTGAACGCGCTGGAAATCTTCAGCCACGTCGCCAACCTGGGCGATGCGCGGTCCCTGATCATCCATTCGGCCTCGACCACGCACCGGCAGTTGACCCCCGAACAGCAAGAGGCTGCCGGCGCCGGGCCGAACGTGGTGCGGGTCTCGATCGGGATCGAGGATGCCGACGACCTGATCGCCGATCTCGATCAGGCGCTGTCCAAGGCTTGTGCCTAGGCCGAAATGCCAGGGCACCGGATCAACGCGTTGGGGCAGCCCGTGGGCCTGCCGGTTGCGGGGGATTTCCCGCGCCCGGCCCCACCGCGCGCGCCCATGCAGGGGCGGTTCTGCTGCGTGGTGCCCTTGGATGTGAATGCGCATGCGCTCGGCCTGTTCCGGGCGTTTGCCGCCGATACCGACGGCCGAAACTGGACCTACCTGCCCTACGGCCCGTTCGACTCGCTTGCCGAGTTCGCCGCTTGGCTGGCCCAAACCTGCACGTCGGACGATCCGCTGTTCCACGCGGTTCTGGACCAGGGCGGGCAGCCCGTCGGGATGGCATCCTACCTGCGTATCGACCGCAATGCCGGGGCGATCGAGGTGGGGCACATCCATTTCTCGCCGCTGATGCAGCGTACTCCGGTCGCGACCGAGACGATGTTCCTGATGATGTGCCGCGTGTTCGACGAGTTGGGCTATCGCCGGTACGAATGGAAATGCGATGCGCTGAATGCCCCGTCGCGCCGGGCCGCCGAACGGCTGGGTTTTGTCTTCGAAGGCGAATTTCGGCAGGCCACCCATTACAAGGGGCGCAACCGCGACACGGCGTGGTTTTCGATCATCGATACGGACTGGCCACGCATCCGGCAGGCGTTCGAAACTTGGCTGTCACCTGAGAATTTCGATGCCACGGGCCAACAACGGGAACCGCTGATGGCCCGCAGCGAAAGCTGACGTCACTCGGAAATGTCGAACTCCATCGACACAGTGACCGAAACCGAAACCTCGCCACCGGCGACCGGGACCCCGCCCGAATCGGCCATGGCCATCTCGCGCATCTGGGGCATTGGGCGAATGCCCCCGTCCTGTTCGTTGATCGACACGACTGAACCCAAGGTTACACCTGCGGCCTGAGCCAATTGTTCGGCCTTGGCCCCAGCATCGGCGATGGCTTGAGCGCGCGCCTTCGCCTCAAGTGGCTTTGGATCCTGAATCGTGAAGGTCAAACCACCAAAATCATTCGCGCCATCCTGAATGACCGCATCCATGATCTGCCCCAGATCATCCAGATTTCTGACCCGCACGAACACACGGTTCGACGCAACGAATCCTGTGATCCTAGGTGCTTCGCCATCCGCGTTGCCCCGTCCGGACCAGACCGGGGACAGGGACAGATCGCGGGTCTGCAGATCGCGCGATTCGATCCCCATCTCACTCAGGCGGCTCAGGACGGTGGCAACCGCGTCCGAGGTCGCCTGCATTGCTGCCGAAGCCTGCGCGTCTTGATTTGTCACCCCCACCGTGATGGTTGCCATATCCGGCGCGGCCTCGGCCGTGCCGGTTCCGTAAACCTGGATGCGACGTTCTTCCGCATGGGCGGCCACAGCAACTGTCGCCGCCAATACCGCCGCCAAAAAAGCAAATGTCTTCAATGTTATCTCTCCTGTTTTCTGAGATCAAAGATGGGTTGGCAAGCCTTCGCCGGACAAGGGGAGATTTTGCCTTTTCCTTTCCCTCGGCGGGTTCCTGCTTTAATCTCGGTGCGCGGACGCAAGGGCGTTTGCTTTGGTTCAGACAATTACGGCACCCTTGAATAATGAAACCCGCTTTTGCGCTGTCTCTTTCTGATAACGGGATCACTCTGCTGCACCATTCGGATGACGAATGGTTTGGCATCGGCACCGTATCACTGGACGCGCCGGATTTTTCCGAACAGCTGAACGAGCTTCGCGGTCGAGGTTTCGCGCTGGCCAATGACCTGAGCTGTACGGTCGTGATTCCTTCGGACCACGTGCGCTACCTCACGGTCACCAGCACAGACGACTCCGACGTGACGCAAGTGGTCGAGGCGGAATTGGCTCAGGCCACGGGCTGCGAGATTGCCGAGTTGATGTACGACCTCCGTGTGGATGGGTCGGATCTTCTGGTCGCTGCCGTGGCGAAAGAGACGATAGACGAGGCGCGAGCCTTTGCCAGTCGCTACGGGTTCGTGCCTGGTCGGTTCGCTGCAACACTGGCCCCCGATGCGCCTTGGACAGGTACCGGAGAGTTCGAGTTTGCCGAGCGCGCGATATCCGTCACACCGCCGCCCGAGCCACCGGACGAGGAGATAGCTGCTGTCGCGCCGGCCGAGGACGCAGAACCCGTGCCTCAGGCTTCGCAGGCATCGGAACCCGCTCCGCCCCCCTCGCCCCAGGCACATCCGATTGCTGAACCGGCTCGGCCGGACGTATTCGTTTCGCCGATAGAAGCGACTGAAACCGCCTCACAGACAGCTGCGGCATCAAGCTCCGGCATACCGGTTCGCTACATTGGTGCCGCTGCGGCGGGCGCCGTCGTGCTGGCCGTTGTCGCATTGATCTGGTCGGGGTCAGACGAAACCGGCAGCCCGGTGGCGACTGCGCCGATCGTCGAAACGGCACCTGCGCCAGTTTCTATCGCCGCCCCGCCGCTGACCGAGACCGACGCTGAAGGACTTGCAGAAGTCGCTCCTGAGCCCGAGGGCACGCCCGACCCCGAGGCATTGGCCGACGAAGACCTGACGTTTGAAGCCAGCACACCCCTGGTCGAGCCGGAGACACCCACACCCCCCGAATTGACGCCGACGGATCAGGCAATTCTGGAAGCATTGAATGTTGCGCCCTCGCCCGTTGAGCAGGTCGAACGCGATCCGGAAAGTGTCGAGGATTTCGAAGAAGCCTCTGGCCTGGCGATCACCGCGCCCGATCCGCTGCCGCTGCCAGATCCCGAGGTGCCCGAGGACGTATACCTGTCGTCCGTTGATCACGCGGCGCTGTCGCAGGATGCTGTGGCGCTTCCTGCCGAAGAGAGCTTTGATACCGACGAGCCGGTGGCTACGGTTGGTCTGCCCAATGCCGCGGGCAGCCGTTTCGAGCTGGATGACCGCGGCCTTGTCACTCCGACACCTGAGGGGACATTGAACCCCGACGGCATCCTTGTGTTCCTCGGCCGCCCGTCGTCGGTTCCCCCCCAGGTGCCGGTCAGGTTCGAAACCGACCCAACCGCCACAGACGACGACACACGGCTGGCCGGCCTTCGCCCACGCCTGCGCCCGGAAACGCTGGTAGAGAACTTTGAGCGTGGGCAGTTGGGCGGCCGGACGGTGGACGAGCTGGCGGTCATTCGCCCGAAATCCAGGCCGGCGTCTATCCAAGAACGCGCGGCGGTGGACCGCACGCCCACCGCATTGGCCGTGGTGCGCGTCCCTCGCCCCCGCGTTCGTCCGTCGACCGTGGCCGCTCTGGCGGCCCGAAAAGCAACAACCGGCTCGGCCACTCTGGGGTCGACAGCGGCAGTAGCAAAGGCGGATGACGATGAAGCGGGATCGTTCAAACCCACAACCGTCGCCCCCAAGATACCCAGCCGGGCCTCGGTGGCGCGCCAGGCCACGATTGACAATGCATTGAACCTGCGGCGTCTGAACCTGATCGGCGTTTACGGTACTCCCGCCAATCGGCGTGCCTTGGTCCGACTACCGAGCGGTCGTTACAAGAAGCTGAAGGTAGGAGATCGGATTGACGGCGGCAAAGTCGTCGCGATCGGCGACAGCGAGCTTCGTTATCAGAAAGGCGGCCGCAACGTCACGTTGAAGATGCCGCGCGGATAAAATTCGCCGCGTTTCGGAAAATGGAACCCGGCAGGCCGGGCTCCAAATTCTGGGTCTTCATCAGGCGGCAGAAATCTCTCCGGATTCAATTTGCTCACGCTCGATCGACTCGAACAGAGCCTTGAAATTGCCCTCGCCAAAGCCGTCATCACCCTTGCGCTGGATGAACTCGAAGAAAATCGGACCTATCACGGTTTTCGAGAAGATCTGCAGCAGGATCTTGGTCTCGCCGCCGTCCACCACGCCTTCACCGTCGATCAGGATGCCGTGCTTTTTCATGCGGTCCACCGGCTCGTCATGGCCCTTCACACGGTCGAAGGACATATCATAATAGGCATCGTTGGGACCGGGCATGAACTTCAGACCGCGTTCGGCGATTGCATCGGTCGAGTCATAGATGTTCTCGCTGCCGACGGCGATGTGCTGGATGCCTTCGCCTTTGTACTTCTTCAGGTAGGATACGATTTGACCGGTCTCACCTCGGTCTTCGTTGATCGGAATCCGGATACGGCCGCAGGGCGAAGTCAATGCACGGCTGAGCAAGCCGGTATATTTGCCCTGGATGTCAAAGAAGCGGATTTCGCGGAAGTTGAACAGATCGCCGTAGAACTTGAACCACTTGTCCATGTTGCCCTTGAAGACATTGTGTGTCAGGTGATCGAGGTAGTAGAAGCCGACGCCGCGCGGCTTGGACTGCTTCAGCCACTCGAATTCCTGATTGTAGGGCGAGGTTTCGTAATACTGGTCGATGAAATAGATCAGCGACCCGCCGATGCCCTTGATCGCGGGCACGTTCATGGTCTTGTCGGCCGCATCATAGGGTTCGGCCCCCTTCGACACCGCATGGTCATAGGCCTTTTGCGCATCCACGACACGCCAGCCCATCGACGGGGCACAGGGCCCGTGTTCTTCCACGAATTTCGCGGCAAAGCTGTCGGGGTCCGCGTTCAGGATGTAGGTCACATCGCCCTGCTGCCACAGCTCGATCAGCGGTTTGCTCTTGTGATGAGCGACCTTTTCGAAACCCATCTTGGCGAACAGGTCGCGCAGTTCCTGCGGTTCGGGATGCGCGAATTCGACAAATTCAAACCCATCGGTGCCGGCGGGGTTCTCGGCGCTGATCACGGATTTCGGGGCGTTGTGCGGGAAAGGGCCCATGGCTTGTCCTCTTGAAACAGGAAATTCTTTGCTGATTCAAGAATACGCCTTTTTCAGCGCTGTTTTTGCGCATTCTTTTCATGTAAACTACACAAGTCTGCGAAATTTCCGCACCAGAACCCGAAAAACGTGAGAATCTCCGCACATGCTGGACGCAACCGATACTCGCCTTCTGGCCGCGCTGCAAAAAGACGCGCACCTGACCGCGTATCAGTTGGGCGAGATGCTGAACCTGTCACCCAGTCAGGCCGGGCGCCGCCGTCAGCGGCTGGAGGCCGAGGGCTATATCACCGGCTACGCGGCGCGGCTTGACCCGCGCAAACTTGGGCTGCAGGTTCAGGGATTCGTTCAGGTTCACCTCGGCACCCACGGCCCCGAACAATCATCCAGTTTTGCGCGCATGGTGGAAACCCGCCCGGAAATCACCAGCGCCTGGACGATGACTGGCGAGGCAGACTATCTGCTCCATGTCTATTGCGAGGATCTTTCCGCGCTCAACACCTTGCTTCACGAGGTGATACTGCCCCATCCTGCGGTGGCACGGGTGCAAAGCCAGATCGTGATGGACCAGCTGAAACGCGACGCTCCGCTGCCGACCTGACGGCAAGGAAAGGAAGAAGATGAACGAGTTCCTGTACCAGGCTTCGATCTATCTGGCAGCCGCCGTGATCGCCGTCCCCCTGTCGGCGCGACTTGGGCTAGGGTCTGTCCTCGGATATCTTGCCGCCGGCATCGCCATCGGTCCGATCCTTGGGCTCGTGGGCGCGGAAACCAAAGACTTGCAGCATGTCGCGGAATTTGGCGTCGTCATGATGCTGTTCCTGATCGGGCTCGAGCTGGAACCCCGCGCACTTTGGGATATGCGGCACCGGTTGTTGGGGCTTGGTGGACTGCAGATCTCGCTCTCTACGGTCGTGATTGCAGCAGTTACCTTCTACACGGGTCAACCATGGTCAGTTGCCTTGGCCGTGGGGCTGACACTGTCCCTGTCATCAACCGCCATCGTGCTGCAGACGCTGTCGGAAAAGGGCTTGATGCGCACAAACGGCGGGCGATCCACGTTCTCGGTCCTTCTGACTCAGGATATCGCCGTGATTCCGATCCTGGCGTTTCTGCCACTGCTGGCCATGCCGGCCAGCATCTTCATCGAGGATGACGGATCAATCACGCGCGGCGGCGACGGGCACGGCGACGCGCACCATACGTTGTCATTGGTCGATGGCCTGCCCGGATGGGCGGTGACGCTGGTGACATTGGGTGCGATCGCATTCGTGATCGTGGTAGGCGTCTACCTGACCCGTCCCTTGTTCCGGTTCATCCACACCACCCGCCTGCGCGAGATGTACACGGCGTTGGCCCTGATGATCGTAGTAGGGATCTCGTTCCTGATGACGCTGGTGGGCCTGTCCCCGGCGTTGGGCGCCTTCCTCGCTGGCGTCGTCCTGGCCAGTTCCGAGTTCCGGCACGAGATGGAAAGCGACCTTGAGCCGTTCAAGGGATTGCTGCTGGGCCTGTTCTTCATCACGGTCGGGGCCGGGATCGACGTCGGGTACTTTTTCAACGACCCGTTCGACCTGATCGGACTGGCCCTGCTGGTGATCCTGGTCAAGGGCCTGATCCTGTATGCCGTTGGTCGTGCATTCAAGTTGCGCGGCCGCGACCATTGGCTGTTCACGCTGGGTTTGGCTCAGGCGGGTGAGTTCGGCTTCGTGCTGCTGGCCTTTTCGACCAAGCAGAATGTCATTCCCCCGGCCCTGTCGCAGAAGCTGTTGATGATCATTGCCCTGACCATGCTGATCACACCGCTTCTGTTCATCATCTATGACTACCTTTCGCGCCACATCCGCGACAACTCACCCGAGGTTGAACCCGAGGAAATAGACGAAAAAGGTCCCGTCATCATTGCGGGAATTGGGCGGTTCGGACAGATCGTCAACCGGCTCGTGCGCGCCAGCGGGTTCAAGACGGTGGTGTTGGACCACAATATCGAAACGATCCAACTGATGCGTCGGTTCGGCGTCAAAGGCTTCTTGGGGGATCCGACGCGTCCCGAATTGCTGCGGGCTGCGGGCCTTGAAAAGGCTTCCGTTTTGGTGGCCGCGATGGACAACCGCAAGGAAGTGACCCGATTGGTCGGCTACGCCCGCCGGCAGCGCCCCGACCTTCACATCGTCGCCCGCGCGCATGACCGGACCCATGTGTACGAGCTGTATCAGGCCGGCGCTGATGACATCGTGCGTGAGCTGTTCGACAGCTCTCTGCGGGCCGGGCGTTATGTGCTGGAGAACATTGGTTTGAGCGAATACGAGGCCGCGCAAGCACAGCAGACCTTCTATCACCACGATCGGCAGGCAATTCGCGAATTGGCTGAACTCTGGGTTCCCGGCATGCCGACGGCCGAGAACAAAAAGTACATCGAACGCGCGCGCGAGTTGGAGAAGGACCTCGAGACCGCCCTGCTGGAACTGGCCGAAAAGAACGAAAAGAAGTCAGCCTGACCCGGGGATATCCCGGGTCAGCCGAGCTCAACCGTCCGACACACCGGCTTCGGCAAAGGTGGCCATACCCGAATGGCAAGCGACGGCGCTTTTCAGGATATTGATGGCCAGCGCGGCCCCCGACCCTTCGCCCAGCCGCAGCCCGAGGCTCAGCAAGGGCGCTTTGTCCAGCTTGGTCAGCATTGCCGCGTGCGCACCTTCCGCACTCTGGTGGCCAGCAACGGCATGGTCCAGCGCTCCCGGCGCCAGACGATCGAGGCAAGCCGCAGCCGAGGTGCAGATGAACCCATCCAGAATGACCGGGATGCGCAGAATTCGGGCGGCTGCAATGGCCCCTGCCATGGCCGCGATCTCGCGCCCTCCCAAACACCGCAGGATCTCAAGCCCGTCGTCAGATGCTCCGTGCAGAGCAACACCTTCGGCAACGACGCGCGTCTTGTTGGCAAGGCCCGCATCGTCCACACCGGTTCCACGCCCGGTCCAATCAGCGGCTTCTCCGCCGAATAACGCGCAGGCGATGGCCGCTGCAGGGGTGGTGTTGCCAATACCCATTTCGCCAACGACAAGAAGGTCTGCGGTGGGGTCAACGGCGTTCCAGCCGGTCTGCAGAGCGGTCAGAAGCTCGTCCTCGGACATTGCCGGGGCCTTTGTGAAGTCGGCCGTCGGCCGATCCAGGTCCAGCGCGTGTACCGTCATCTTGGCCCCAGCCGCTTTGGCCAATTGGTTGATGGCCGCGCCTCCGTGCTCGAAATTCATGACCATCTGAACCGTAACCTCGGGCGGAAAGGCCGAGACCCCCTGCGCCGTCACGCCGTGATTGCCGGCAAATACAATCACCTGAGGCGCCTCGATCCGCGGCCGGGCATCCCCACGCCAAGCGGCATACCAGATCGACAGATCCTCGAGCCGGCCCAACGCACCCGGCGGCTTGGTCAGCTGTCCGTTGCGGTCGGCAGCCCCTTGCCTTGCAGCCTCATCCGGCCCCGGAGCCTTGCGCAGGGCGTCGCGGAAGGTATTCAGATCATTGAGTTCAGGCAGCATTCAAAGCCTCGTTGCATCGGAGTGGTCCTGCGTGTTTAACCGAAGCAGGCAAAGCAACAACCCCTCGAAAGGCGCGCAAGTGCACAAAAACGACACTCGAACCTTTTCGCCATGGGACGTGCCGCTGGTTCTGGTTCTTTTGACGCGGCTGCCATTGCCCGTGCTGCCCAAATCGCTCTTCGAGCGACAGTCCAAAGCCGCTTGGGCCTATCCTGCGGCCGGGCTGGTTGTTGGCGGCTTGGGCTGTGCCGTAGGCCGGTCTGCGATGGCCGTGGGCCTTTCCGGGACAGTCAGCGCAGTCCTTGCTGTCGCCGTTCTGATCGCAGCGACCGGCGCCATGCACGAGGACGGGCTGGCCGACACCGCGGACGGGCTGTGGGGCGGATATACACCCGAACGCAGACTCGAGATCATGAAGGACAGCCATATCGGCACCTACGGAGTGTTGGCCTTGTTGGTCATTCAACTGCTCAGGATCTCGTCGGTCGCAACACTACTGGCGGCAGGAAGTCCGGCCGGAATACTGGCGGCGACTGTGTTTTCCCGTGCCCTAATGCCACCATTGATGGCGGGCCTACCGAACGCCCGCGGCAGCGGGCTGAGCCATAGCGTCGGCGCTCCTCCGCCTTTGTCGGTTGCAGCCGGTTTTGGGCTGGCTTTCGTTTTCTCTCTGGCTCTTCTGGGCTGGACCGCCCTTCTGCCCGTCGCCTGTGCGGTAACTGCAACCGTGGGTCTGGCAATCATAGCCAAAACCAAGATTGGCGGTCAGACCGGTGATATCCTGGGGGCATCGCAACAGCTGTCGGAGGTTGCTTTCCTGCTGGCCGTTTCCGCCCTGCTCTAGCCGACACCGCCGGTTTTGATCCGCAGTGTCTCACCGCAATGTTTGCAGTGTACGGCATCCGGGTCGTGCCGAAACAGGCCGCAGTTGGGACATTTGTGGCGTACTTTCTGTGGCATGAAAATGGCCTGAGCCAGCCGCACGAACAGCGCCACACCAACCACCATTATGAACACGGAAAACAGCTTGCCGCCCGGAGAGTTCAGTGTGATGTCGCCGAAACCCGTCGTGGTCAGTGTCGCCATCGTGAAATACAGCGCATCGATATACGGGTTCTGGCTATCCTGGGGGATATAGAAAACCAGTACGGCGGTGGATGTTGCGAAAATGAACACCAACAGGTTCACGGCCGCGATGACCGCATCCTCGTGGGTTCGGAAAAACTCACTGTCGCGACGCAAATCATGCAACAGGTGATAGGAATGGATCAGTCTCAGCGCGCGCAGAATCCGCAGGAACGCAAGGCTGCCGGTCAGGAAAGGGTCAAGGATCAGCGAGGCGATCACGACCAGATCCGCAAGCGTGTAGATTTTGAACAGCAGCTTCTTGCGGTCTTTCGCAATCCACATCCGAGCCGAGAAATCCAGGAGTATGATCAGCCCCACCGCCCAGCTGACTGCAATCAATCCTGGGCCGTGCGGAATGTTCGCTGTCGCCACGAAAAACACGATCGAGGCAAGGTCGAACAGGATCAGACAGTACCGGAACCAGACCGAAACCGCCCCTCTGCCGATATAGAGTGCCTTGACCGTCTGCTTCATGACTGACCCGTACACGGTTCCAATGACTGGGAAATTAGCTGGAAAGGCGGCGCGAACCAAGCGATCGGGCATGAAAAAGGCCGCTCTGAAACCAGAGCGGCCCTTTGGTGTTGCTTCAAAGCCCGATCAGGCCGCGCGCGAGGTCAGGACTTCGTCCACTTGCTTGGCCGCTGCGATTTCGTCCGAACCGGACACGGCCGCAACTTCGCGCGTCAGACGCTCAAGCGCGGCTTCATAGAGCTGACGCTCGGAATAGCTCTGCTCGCGCTGGTCGTCGGTGCGGTGCAGGTCACGCACCACCTCGGCGATCGAGATCAGGTCACCCGAGTTGATTTTCTGTTCGTATTCCTGCGCTCGACGCGACCACATCGCACGTTTTACCTTGGCTTTGCCCTTCAGCGTCTTCATCGCCTGGCTGATCACATCGGGCGAGCTGAGCGAGCGCAGACCGGATTCAGTGATCTTGTTGGTCGGCACCCGCAGGGTCATCTTGTCTTTCTCGAATGAGATGACGAACAGCTCGAGCGAGTATCCAGCGACTTCCTGTTCTTCAATCGATATAATTTGCCCGACCCCATGTGCAGGGTAGACAACATAGTCGTTCGGACGGAACTCAAGCTTCTTCGACTTTGTCATGCACGTGTTTCCTTGGTTGCAGAGCGGGAAAAAAGCGACAAAAAACCTAACCGGGGTCACCCGCGACCCCTGTCAGGCTGATTACATGTCAAAAACTCAGAACTCCAAAGTGAGCATACTTACGGAGTCGTCCCCATCTCGATCATCATTTGCCATAAGAGTATATCACAAAATTAAGACACCTGAAAGCGGACGAGGTCTTCGGCTCGAAATTTGTGATGGTTTTCAGCACATTAAGGCAAAAACTTACGGCTGTCTTTCGGGCTTTGCGACCCGAATCGCTCAGCCGCCTTCGCCCGGTGCCTCGGAGAAGTATTTCTCCATCTTGCCCTCTTCCCCGTCGCGCTCCTCGGCGCCCGGAAGCGGGTCTTTCTTGGTTACGATAACCGGCCATTGTTCGGCGTATTTGCGGTTGAATTCGACCCACTGCTCCATTCCCGGCTCGGTATCGGGGCGAATGGCATCCGCCGGGCACTCCGGCTCGCACACGCCGCAGTCGATGCATTCATCCGGATGGATGACCAGGGTATTTTCACCTTCATAGAAACAATCCACCGGGCATACCTCGACGCAGTCGGTGTATTTGCAGGCGATACAGTTCTCGGTGACAACGTAGGTCATGGTCCAATTCCCGTCAGAGGTTTGGGCGACTAGCTAATTCAGTCTGCCCCCATCTTCAAGAGAAGATCAGCCCTTGGGGGTGCGAGAAAGATCAAGCGCGCGCCGATCCTTCTTGGTCGGACGACCTTTTCCTTCGAAACCCGGATTTTGTGGCGGATTATCCTTCTCTTCGGTCAAATCCGTGTACAGCGTCCGCGCCTCGGTCGCCGGGCCGCGTCGCGCGCCCAGGATTTCGACCTGAACCACGCGAATAACCCGCCCCTGAGCGAAAGTCAGAACGTCACCGGGCCCGACGGTTTGCGCCGGCTTCTGGGCCCGGTCACCGTTGATGCGCACATGCCCGCCGCTGACCTGTTTGGCGGCCAGGCTGCGGGTCTTGAAAAACCGCGCATGCCACAGCCACTTGTCGATCCGCAGCTTGGCCGGTGCGTCGGCCATCAGCGATCAGTTGCCGTCCTTCAGACCCATCAGCGCAGCGGCAAACGGGTTGTCGGGATCAATCGCCTTTTCCTTTTTGGGCGGCCGGGACGAGAAGGTCTTGGCCCCTTGCGGTTTGCCGCCCTTCTTGCCCTGCGGCTTGCCGCGACCATCCCGAGGCTTCCCGCCCGGTTTGCTCCGACCCTGCCGTTGGTCACCACGTGGCCCCCGGTTGGCCTGACGGCCCCAGGTAAAGGTGTAGAACACCTCGACTTCGGGTTCGTCCGATGCAGGGTCTGCGGCCGTGGCCTCGGCTTCAGCCTCGGTGCTGTCGGTAGCCTCGGTTGGCGCCTCGGCGGCGACGGCCACATCCGACTGCGCCTCTGCTTCGGCGGTCTCGGTCGGAGCTTCGGCGGTTGCTGCCGGTGGTTGCTCGGTCGGCTGAGCCGGCTTGATCTTGGTCCGTTCACCGCGCTCGGCCTTGTATCCCAGCCCCTGCATCAGGTCGGCGAACTGTTCCAGCGTCATGCCGGTGATCGACAACATGTCCGCCTTGGCTTCGAAACCGCCCCGGCTGTCTTCGGCGCGCAGCATGTCGGCCAGACGCTCCAACATGTCGATACGGATCGAACGCTCGCCCGCATTGCGGTAGCCGCACATGGTGTCATAGCCCTCAGGCGCGCCCTTGGCGACGGGCACCGTCACCAAGCCCGGCGGCGGCGCTTCGGGAAACTCCTGAAGTCCATTTGCCAGGGCCCACAACACCAGACGCAGGCGCGTCGGGGCAGGCTTCAGCAGCAGCGGCATGAAGATGGTGAACTGGCCGAACCGGATGCCGTGCTTGCGCAGCGCGCCACGGGCGTCCTGGTCCAGATCCTTGACCTCTTGTGCGACTCCGGCACGCGGCAGGATGCCCAACGCCTCGACCATGCGGAAGGCAAATCCCTTGGCCAGCCCGGTCAGTTCTTCGTCGCGCGACAGGTTCAGCAGGGGCTCGAACAGCGCCGCGATCTTGCGGTCGATGAAGTGTTGCAGGCGGCGCTGCACCTTCTGCACAACTTCCGGCCCTGCGGCCTCGTCCACGAACACTTCGACCATCGGTTTGAGCGGTTCGGCCCCGGCAACCAGCTTGCCGACGGCATATTCGCCCCACATCAGGCCACCCTGATCGGTAAAATCAATTTCGGTATCGGGCGCATTGTAGAAGCGATCAGCACGCAGATGGAATTGCGGCGCGAGTGCTTGCAGTGAGGCCGATTTGAGCGCTTTCGCCTCGGTTCCCTGCGCGCTTTTGTCCGGGATGAACCGGAACCCTTCCAAACGACCGACGAATTCGCCTTCGACGGTCACTTCACCCTTGTCATTCACTTCGGCCAAAAGGGCCTCCTTCTGTTTGAGCCGGCGCAGCAGAACAGATGTACGCCGGTCCACAAATCTTTGCGTCAGACGTTCATGCAAAGCGTCTGACACCCTGTCTTCTACAGCGCGGGTTTCCGCGCGCCAATGGGAATCGTCGCGCACCCAGCCGTTTCGTTGCGCAACATATGTCCACGTGCGAATATATGCCAACCTTTTGGACAGTGCATCAATATCGCCGTCGGTTCTGTCGATCCGGCGGATCTGGCGCGCCAGAAAATCCTCGGGGATCGTGCCGCGTTCGTGCAGATGTCCGAAGATCGATTCGAGCAGGCTGGCATGCTCCGAATGGCTGATGCCCCGAAAATCGGGGATTCGACAGACATCCCACAACAGGCGGATCGACGGACCATCGCTGGCACGGGCCGCAACCTCGGGCACCTGGGCCAGCGACTTCAGCGCGTTCAGGTCGTCGGCGGGCCGGGCTTTGACCAAATGCTCGTTGTCCGGGCTGGCCTCGAGCGAGTCGATCAGCGCATCGACCGAGCCGAACCGCAAGGCGGCATTCCGCCAGTTCAGCTTTTTCATCGGCGTGAACCGGCTGTCCATGATGGCCTGCGCCACGCCTTCGTCCAGCGGCGGTGCTTCACCCGTCACGCCGAAGGTACCATCCGACATGCCGCGCCCGGCGCGGCCGGCGATCTGGGCCAGTTCGTTCGGGGCCAGCGGCCGCATGCGCCGGCCATCGAATTTGGACAGGGACGAAAACGCCACGTGGTTCACATCCAGGTTCAGACCCATACCGATGGCATCGGTGGCGACCAGATAGTCGACCTCGCCATTCTGGTACAGCTCGACCTGCGCATTCCGCGTGCGCGGGCTGAGCGCGCCCATGACCACGGCCGCCCCACCCTTTTGCCGCCGCAGAAGCTCGGCAATGGCATAGACGTTCTCGACCGAGAACCCGACGATCGCGCTGCGCGGCGGCATACGGCTGATCTTCCTGGATCCGGTGTAGACCAGTTGCGACATCCGCTCGCGCCGAGCAAACTGCGCCTGCGGCACCAGCGCCGCGATCGGGCCGCGCATCGTGTCGGCACCCAGAAAAAGTGTCTCGTGCGTCCCACGCATCCGCAGCAGCCGGTCGGTAAAGACATGACCGCGCTCGGGATCGGCGCACAGCTGGATTTCGTCGATGGCTACGAAATCGGTGCCCATCCCCTCGGGCATCGCCTCGACCGTGCAGACCCAGTATTGCGTGCGCGGCGGAACGATGCGTTCCTCGCCCGTTACCAGAGCCACCACTGAGGGGCCGCGGATGGCGACGATCTTGTCATAGACCTCGCGCGCAAGCAGCCGCAGCGGCAGGCCGATGACACCGGTCCGGTGCCCCAGCATGCGTTCGATGGCATAGTGGGTTTTGCCTGTGTTGGTCGGGCCAAGTACGGCCACGATTCGGGATGCCCCGTTCACCTTTGCCCCCTGCCCGGACCTTAGAGCGCCTTGCCCGCGATCTGCGGTTTCAGCCGATTCACGGCATTGGTTACTTCTTCGTGATGGGGATGTATAGCCAGCGCGCGGGAATATGCGTCATAGGCCTGTTCGGGCTGACCCAGCACCTCAAAGATCAGGCCAAGCCCGTAGATAGCTTCGTAATTGTTCGGGTTCAACGCAAGCGCGTGTTCAAGATCGGCGGCCGCCATGCCGAACCGCTCCAGCCCAAAAAACACAGAGGCGCGCACATGCCAACCTTCCGCGAAATCGGGCGCATGGTCCGTCAGTGCCGTCAAATGATCCAACGCGGCTTCGACATTGCCCTCGTCCAGTGCTTCGCGTCCGCGCTCAAGCAGCAGATCAGCCGAGGCAGACCCTGATTGCGACCACAGCGACTGAAGTTGCCGATCCAGACCGGCTGCCTGCTCGGGCGACGCTTCGGCAAGCTGCCGCAGCAGCTCGGCTTCGTCCCGCAAATCGGCCTGTTGCGCAATCCCAGTGGTGGAATACATGACTAGGAGGGCAAATGCCGCAACGGTACCTTTGAGATTGTTGATTGCAATGCTCATAACAATGATCAGTGTAGCGTTGCGACCGCGGATGTCCATTCACGGCGCACTAACAAATGAGGAAGACCATGAGCGACACTCTTGAAAAAGCGGCAGCCGCGCTGAACGAAAAACTGTCGGGCGGCGATTTCGATTCGTCGGCGAAATTCGCCATCGCCGACCTCGGCTCGATCGTGTTGGACGAAAATGGCGCGCGGGTCAGCGACGAGGACACCGAAGTCACCCTGAGCGCCGACGCGGACACGTTCGAGCAAATCCTCAGCGGTGAGTTGAACCCCACGGGTGCGTTCATGGCTGGCAAGCTGAGCGTCGACGGCGACATGGGTGTTGCCATGAAGCTTGCCTCGGTGCTGGCCTGATGGATCTGTCGCCGGCCCCGTTCTTTGAAGATGTGGCCGGCGGTCCCGCCGGCGGCGCCGCGCATTGGTTGACCACAAGCGACGGCACACGCATTCGCGTGGGCCACTGGCGCCTCGAAGGTGCGGCGACCGGGACGGTAATGATCTTTCCCGGCCGCACGGAACATATTGAAAAATATGGCAATGCAGCGGGTGAGTTCGTACAACGCGGCTTTGCTGTACTGGCCGTGGATTGGCGCGGACAGGGTCTGGCTGACAGGTTGCTTGAAGATCCGCGCGTTGGCCATGTGGACAAGTTTACCGACTATCAGCAGGACGTGCGCGAAACGCTGAAACTGGCCGAGCAGCTTGGCCTGCCGAAACCCTGGCACGTAATCGGCCATTCGATGGGCGGCGCGATCGGGATGCGCGCTGTTCTGGAAACCGGCCTGTTTGCCTCTTGTGCCTTCACCGGCCCGATGTGGGGCATTTTCTTCACCCCACTCATGAAACCTCTCAGCCGTCTGACCGCCTATTGGGGCCCGCGGATCGGGCTTGGCGAAAAGACGCCTCCGACCACGTCACTGGAAAGCTATGTTCTGATCCAACCTTTCGAGGGCAACGCACTGACTCGCGACCCCGGAATGTACCGGATGATGCAGGATCAGTTGACCGCGCATCCCGAACTGGCCCTGGGCGCGCCGTCGACCATCTGGCTACGCGAGGCACTGGACGAGTGCGCCTGGCTGATGGCGCAGACCGCGCCCGACATTCCTTGTCTGACCTATCTTGGCAGCCACGAGCAGATCGTGGACCGCAAGGCGATCCGGGCGCGCATGGCGAACTGGCCCAGCGGCCGATTGGTCGAGATCCCCGGCGGCGAACACGAGGTGATGATGGAACCACCCGAGGTCCGCGGCCCCGTGTTCGAGGAGATGGCCGCGCATTTCTCGGCCGCCGCCAACGGGCAGACACCCGAACTTGCGATGACGCGCTGACACCTCGGCTGCTTGTGATCCGCGCGCCCTGCGCCTAGATGTGATCCAACGCAGACAATCGAGGTGTTCCATGCACGAGCTTCCCTTCCCCGTCCGAGACGCAAATGCCGGTGGCGGCGCCGACAACCTTGGCAACCTGCCGGAATGGAACCTGGACGATCTGTACAAGGGACAGGACGCGCCGGAACTGACCCGAGATCTTGAGTGGCTGGAGCAGGAATGCGCGGCATTTGCCGCCGATTACGAAGGCAAGCTGGCCGATCTAGACGCGCAGGGCCTGCTGACCTGTGTCCAGCGCAACGAAAAGATCAACGCCGTCGCCGGGCGCATCATGTCTTTTGCCGGGCTGCGCTATTACCAGCTGACCACGGATGCCGAGCGCGCCAAGTTCCTGTCGGACATGCAGGAAAAAGTCACGCTTTTCACCACGCCGCTGGTGTTCTTCACGCTCGAGATCAACCGCATCGACGATGACGTGCTGGCCGCTCATTTTAAGACCAACGCGGACCTGGCCCGGTACGAGCCCGTCTTCCGCCGCATCCGCGCGATGAAGCCCTATCAACTGTCGGACGAACTGGAGAAATTCCTGCATGATCTGGGGGTGGTCGGCGACGCGTGGGAACGGCTGTTCGACGAAACCATCGCCGGGCTGACCTTTACCGTGAACGGCGAAGAGCTGAACATCGAGGGCACCCTGAACCTGCTGACCGAACAGGACCGGTCCAAGCGCGAGGCCGCGGCCCGCGAACTGGCCCGCGTGTTCCAAGACAACGTCAAAACCTTTGCCCGCGTCCACAACACGCAGGCCAAGGAAAAGGAAATCATCGACCGCTGGCGCAAGATGCCGACCCCGCAGACCGCGCGGCACCTGGCGAACGATGTCGAACCCGAAGTGGTCGAAGCCCTGCGCGAGGCGGTGGTGGCCGCCTATCCCAAGCTCAGCCACCGGTATTACGAGCTCAAGCGCAAATGGTTGGGTCTGGATGTGATGCAGGTCTGGGACCGCAACGCGCCGCTGCCGATGGAAGACACCCGCACCGTGTCGTGGGAGGACGCCGAGAAGACCGTGATGGAGGCTTATGCCGCTTTCGATCCCCGCATGGCCGAGATTGCAGCACCGTTCTTTTCGAAAGGCTGGATCGACGCGGCGGTGAAACCGGGCAAGGCTCCGGGCGCCTTTGCGCACCCCACCGTGACCGATGTGCATCCTTACGTGATGCTCAACTATCTGGGCAAACCGCGCGACGTGATGACGTTGGCGCACGAGTTGGGCCACGGCGTGCATCAGGTGCTGGCCGCCGGTCAGGGCGAGATGCTGTCCTCGACCCCCCTGACGCTGGCTGAAACCGCCAGCGTCTTCGGCGAGATGCTGACCTTCCGCAAGATGCTGGATCAGGCCGAAACGCCCGAGCAACGCAAAGTTCTGCTGGCCGGCAAGGTCGAGGACATGATCAACACGGTGATCCGCCAGATCGCCTTCTACGACTTTGAATGCAAGCTGCACGCCGCCCGCCGCGAGGGCGAACTGACGCCGGACGACATCAACGCCCTGTGGATGAGCGTTCAGGCCGAAAGCCTTGGCCCGGCGTTTGAATTCATGGAAGGGTACGAGACCTTTTGGGCCTATATCCCGCACTTTGTTCATTCGCCCTTCTATGTCTACGCCTATGCATTCGGCGACGGATTGGTGAACGCGCTGTACTCGGTCTATGAAAGCGGCGCAGACGGGTTCGAGGAAAAGTACTTCGAGATGCTCCGCGCGGGCGGCTCCAAGCACCACAAAGAGCTTTTGGCCCCGTTCGGGCTGGATGCCAGCGACCCGAAATTCTGGGATAAGGGTCTGTCGATGATCTCGGGGATGATCGACGAACTGGAGGCCCTGGAGGGGTGACAGACCCAACCGACAAGGGGCGCTGGCGGGCCATCAAGGACCGCCTGCGCCCTGTTCTCGCCCGGATCCGCCGCAATGTCCCGCGGGGGCTGCGGTTTGTCGTGGGTCTTTTGTTGATCGTCGCAGGCGTCTTCGGCTTCCTTCCTGTTCTGGGGTTTTGGATGATCCCCTTGGGCATCATGGTTGCCGCCATGGACGTCAACCTGCTGCGGCGCTGGTGGCGCCGCCGATAACCCCGTTCCGGCTGTCGCCTAGTTTTTTCTGGTCGTGAGGAACACCGCGAATACGATCAATCCCGCCCCAATCGCAGCCATTGGGGTGATCGGTGCCCCCAGAAAAATTGCCGAATTGACGAAGGTGAACACCACCGAGGCGGCGAACAAAAGGGTCGCGGTCAATGTCGATACACGCGCGGCGGCCTCGTACCAAAGGTAGTAGGCCAACGCAGTCGGGAAAACGCCCAGCAAAACCAAAAACACCAAATCGCTGCCGGATGGCATCCGCAGTGCAAAAACGGACAGCGGAAGCAGAATTACGGCCGAGCACAGGAACACACCAAACAGGAAATTCAGACGCTCGGCCGTCGATTTCGACGCGCGCATGGCCCGACTGCTGGCGATCAGGAACACCGCCCAGCTGACCCCGGCCCCAATTTCCATCATATCCCCCAGAACCGGGTCCCCGCCGCCTTCGAAATCGCGGAAAACCGTAAGAAAGACCCCCAAGATGGCCAGAAGGGTCGCCAGAACATCGGTTTTTCCAACAGGGGTGTCGGCGAAGAAATACAAGAAAACCAGAACAAAGAACGGCGCGGTATTTTCCAACACCATCGCGCTGCCTGCACCGGTGTTTTCAAGCCCGATATGAAACAGAATATAGTTGATGACGGTCGCCAAAACCGCAAGACGGAAGTTCCAATCCCGGAGCTGGACGGAAACCGGCGCATTCATCGCACGCAACATGCCGTAGATGGCCAAAGCAGCTATGAACAGCCTAGTTGTGGCAATTTGCATGCCACCCAGATCTCCGGTCAGGTAGCGCACGATGACGCTGTGCGTGCCCCAAAGAAATGCGGCCATGAACCCAAGAAACAAGCCATTCTGAAAAAGGGAACCGCCGTCTTTGCCGGGCCCCTTCACTTGAGCTGGCTGTCCTTGGAGCCGCGCCGATTGATACCGCCGCGGGCCTTGAAAGCACCATCACGCTCTTGCTGACAATCCAGACACAGCTTGACCCCGGGGATCGCCAGTCGGCGCTTTTCGGGGATCGGTTCGTCACACTCTGCACAATGGGTCAGGCTTTCACCGACCGGACGCTTTTTCGCCTGCATCCGTGCCAGCTCGTCTGAAATCGAAGCCTCGATCTGTTCACTTACAGCGCCGTCACGCGCCCAGCCTCCGGCCATGGCCCCCTCCTGTTCAGGTGCTCTCCAGTTTAGGCGCGGGGCGGCTGATCACGCAAGTCAGAGAGGTGTTGCGCCGTCGAACACCCGGTCGATCATCGCCTGCGTCCCGCGCGAGAATTCGAGCGAACACGGGTATTCATCCCCCGCGCGAATAGTCCGGCAAAACGCTTCGACCTGCAGCTTATAGTGATCGTCGGCTGGGAAGCGCGTCACAAGAACTTCCAAACCTGGGCGATGCAGTTCGACCCGAGCCTCACCAAAAACCCGCGCGTTGAACGGCGCGGTCAGGCGGATCAGGCCGCGTTCGCCGTGAAAGACCATTTCCTGATGCGGATGCATGCGGATCGAGACATAGGCCGAATAGGTAAAGCCCGGAAACTGCGCGCGGATTTCCGTGAACGCGTCGATGCCGTCCTCCCAGCGGATGGCCGACTGCACAGTGTCCGGTTCCTGCCCCGTCGCAAAACGGGCCGACCCGATGACGTAGACACCGATGTCGCGCAGCCCGCCGCCGCCGGTTTCGGCGCGGTTGCGGATATTGCCGGTGTCGGCGCGGTTGTCGAAGCTGAACGCGCCCGTGACATGCACCAGATCTCCGATGGCGCCGTCGGCGATCAGGTCGCGCACATGCTGCCATTGCGGGTGGTGCACGATCATATAGGCCTCGGCCGCCAGCCGCCCGGTCTGGTCACGCTTGTGGATCAGGGCGTCGAACTCCTCGGCGCGCATTGTCATCGGCTTTTCACATAGAACGTGCTTGCCAGCGTCCAGCGCCTTCAGGCTCCATTCCACATGCAGGTGGTTCGGAAGCGGAATGTAGACCGCCTCAACTTCGGGCGAAGCCAGCAACGCGTCATAGTCGTCAAAGACCTCCAGGTCCGGGCAGAAGTCCTGAAACGGCTCGGCCTTCGCCGGATCCGAAGTCGCCAAGGCAGACAAACGCGCGCCCGAAGCCGCATGGATCGCCGGACCCATGAATTGGCGTGCGAATTTCGCGGCCCCCAGAATGCCCCACTGAACCGGCTTGTGCATGGTTTCCTCCGTATTTGACCATGTTCGGCGCCAAAATGTTTGCGCCAACATCCGTTGCGCCCTCTGTACCAGCCAAGCGACGCCAAGTCAGGCTTTTCTGTTCGCGGGACACCCGTAATCTGCGCATGACAAACGGGAGGGACTAACGTGAAAAGATTTCTGAAATGGCTGGCAGGCCTAACGGCGGCTGTGATCGTCATCGGGGCCGTGATATTTTTCGTGGTAGTGCCGCCGTATGTCGAAAACGCGCGCAACAACGTGATCGACCACGACCCATATCCGGTGTCCGACACCGCCGCTGCTTTGCACGAAACCCTGATCGTGGGCGACCTGCATGCCGATCCGCTGTTGTGGAGCCGCGACCTGACCGAGCGGGGAACCCGCGGCCAGGTGGATATCCCCCGACTGATCGAAGGCAACGTGGCCCTGCAGGTGTTCACCGCCGTGACCAAATCACCGGCCGGGCAGAATTACGAGGCAAACTCGGCTGAGGCATTCGACAACATCACCCTTCTGGCCATTGGTCAGCTGTGGCCGCTGCGGACTTGGGACAGCCTTAAGGAACGCGCGATTTATCAGGCCGAGAAACTGCACCGGTTCGAGGCGGCCTCAAGCGGACATCTCAAGGTCATCAAGACACGCGCGGATCTGGACGCAGTGCTCGAGGCCCGCGCGCGCGGCGAAAAGGTCGTGGGCGGCATTCTGGGGATCGAAGGCGCCCATCCGCTGGAGGGCGATCTGGCCAATCTCGACCCGATATTCGATGCAGGCCACAGGGTGTTCGGGCTGCAGCATTTCTTCGACAACGAACTGGGCGGCTCGCTGCACGGCACCGGGAACACGGGCCTGACCGAATTCGGACGGCAGGTGGTGGCCGAACTGGCCAAACGCCCGGTGGTGATCGACCTGGCCCATTCCAGCCCGCAAGTGGCGCGCGACGTGCTGGACATGACCGACGAGCCGCTGATCGTCAGCCACGGCGGACTGCACGGGTTCTGCCCGGTCAAGCGCAACTATCCCGATGACCTGATGAAGGAAATCGCGGCGACCGGCGGTGTCATCGGCATGGGATACTGGGCAGACGTCACCTGCGGCGACATCGCCCCGTCGGGAATTGCCAAAATGATCAATGCAGCCATCGAGACGGTCGGGGAAGACCATGTCGCGCTGGGGTCCGACTATGACGGCTCGGTCGAGACCGCATTCGACACGTCGGAACTGGCGGCGCTGACCTCGGCCTTGCTGGACGAAGGCCTGACCGAAGCTCAGATCCGCAAGGTCATGGGCGAAAACATGGTACGGGTATTCCGCCAGCAACTGCAGTAGGACATGGCGCAAAAAACGGCCCGGGTTTCCCCGGGCCGCTTGTTCATCTGATTGCCGTGATCAGGCGCTGGCCAGCATGCCCTTTTCACGCGCCAACTCACGCATTTTTTTCTGCAGCTTTTCAAAGGCGCGCACCTCGATCTGACGGATGCGTTCGCGGCTGACATTGTACTGCGTACTCAGTTCCTCGAGCGTCACGGGCTGATCCATCAACCGGCGCTGGGTCAGGATGTCTTTTTCGCGGTCGTTCAGAACGTCCAGCGCCTCGGTCAGCAACTCGCGACGCACCTCAAGCTCTTCGCGGGCCTCATAGTCGCCGGCTTGGTCTGCATCTTCGTCTTCCAGCCAGTCCTGCCACTGCATGGTGCCTTCGCCGTCGGAACCGACCGTGGCGTTCAGCGACGCATCCCCGCCCGACATGCGGCGGTTCATGCTGATGACCTCTTCTTCGGTCACGCCCAGATCGTTGGCGATCTGCTTGACATTGTCCGGGTGCAGGTCGCCCTCCTCCAACGCGCCAATCCGGGCCTTCGCCTTGCGCAGGTTGAAGAACAGCTTTTTCTGCGCCGAGGTGGTGCCCAGTTTCACCAGTGACCAGGATCGCAGGATGTACTCCTGGATCGAGGCGCGGATCCACCACATCGCATAGGTCGCCAGACGGAAGCCTTTTTCCGGATCGAACCGCTTGACGGCTTGCATCAGGCCCACATTGGCCTCGGAAATCACCTCGGCCTGCGGCAAACCATAGCCGCGATAGCCCATGGCGATCTTGGCGGCCAGTCGCAGATGCGATGTCACCATCTTGTGCGCCGCTTCGGTGTCCTGCTCTTCGACCCAACGTTTGGCCAGCATGTACTCCTCTTCCGGCTCCAGCAGGGGAAATTTGCGGATTTCCTGCAGATACCGGTTCAGCCCACCTTCTGGCGTAGGCACGGGGAGATTTTTGTAATTTGCCATGTATCACGTCCCTTGGACAAATGTTTACGCCCTTAACATGGATATGGGGCCACGTTCAGGACCATTCAAGAGCAGGTATTAACAGTCTGGGATTAAGGAACGATAAAGGAAAGCTAAGAAAGTCTTAGTCACGAGACTTTGCAGGTTGTTTCAGAACCGAGATGAGTGCCTCGATATCTTGCGGCAATGCTGCTTCAAAACGCATTTCCTCGCCGGAGACGGGATGTACAAAGCCCAGGACAGCCGCGTGCAGGGCTTGGCGCGGAAACGCACGCACCGCCTCCGCAGCGTCTGCATCAAACGACCGGGCCGACAGTTTACGCTTGCCGCCATAGACCGGGTCGCCCACCAAGCCGTGGCCCGCATGTGCCATGTGCACCCGAATCTGGTGGGTGCGTCCGGTTTCCAGCCAGCACTCGATCAATGATACCGCGCCGGGTTGTCCGAACACGTCAACGACGCGCGCACGCGTCACGGCATGACGCCCGCCATGAAAAAGCACCGCCTGTTTCTGCCGATCATGTTTGTGCCGGGCCAGTTGCGTTGTGATGCGCATCACGTTGCCGGGCTCAAAACTCACGCCTTTGACACCGCGCAGCCGCGGGTCATTGGCATCCGGAACGCCATAGCAGACCGCGCGATAGTAGCGCTCGACGCTGTGCGCCTCGAACTGGGCCGCCAGCCCCTGGTGGGCGGCGTCCGATTTGGCAACCACCAGCAACCCGCTGGTATCTTTGTCGATCCGGTGCACGATGCCCGGCCGCTTGACCCCGCCTACCCCCGACAATTCCTCGCCACAGTGGTGCAGCAGGGCGTTCACCAAAGTGCCGTTGGGCGATCCCGGTGCCGGGTGGACGACCATGCCCGCAGGCTTGTTGATCACGATCAGGTCAGCGTCTTCATGCACGATGTCCAGCGGAATGTCCTCGGCCCCGATGTGACTCTCGTCCGCTTCGGAGACGGTTATGGACACAACGGCGCCTTCCGGCACTTTGGCTTTGGCGTCGAGCACGACCTTGCCGTCGACCAGAACCGCGCCCTCTTCGATCAGCCGGGCCAGCCGGGTCCGCGACAGGCTTTCACCTGCTGGAACATCCCGCGAAAGCGCCTTATCAAGGCGGGGCGGCGGAGCGTCCGCGATAACGAAGTCTATTTGCCGGGTGCCCATGACTGTCCCTTCAGATCCCCAAGAACCGCAGGAAACGCCTCAACTGCGCCTTCTGCGCCGCATGGTCATGCTGCTGACCGCGGTGATGATTGGCGGGGTTCTAGTGACATTCGCCTTGATTGTCATCCGTCTATCCGACCGGACCCCCACCCTGCCCGATCAGATCGAACTGCCGGACGGTGCAAAGGCCCAAGCCGTGACCATCGGAAACAACTGGTTCGCCGTGGTGACCGATGACAACCGCATCCTAATCTTCGACAAGACCACTGGGAAGCAACGACAGCAGATCTCGCTTGATTGAGCCTTTGGCGCCGCCAGCCTATTCACCCAAGGCCATTCTGAACACGATTTCTGCAGCCTGCTTGAACGCAACGATCTCGTCCGGCGCATCACGACGAAACCTGACTTCGTCCGGGCTCAGCCAGACCGGTTTGAAAAGAGTGTCCCGGTCGGGAAAGAATTCAGCCCGAAATCCTTCGTCGGCCTCGGTCAAATAGGTATCAAGCCATGCCCGTTCCTCGGGTTCCAGAACGTCATGGCGCCGCAACATGATGGGTTCTTTGGGTACTTGGCGACGCAGTTGGCGGCTGCGCTTGCGCCCGATGGCTCGCGTGACGACGCCAAAGGCTTCACTGGCGGCGCGGGACAGTGTTGGATTGGCAGGCTCACTGGCAACCTCCCCTCCGGGTCGCGACACGCCCAGTCTGTTCAGGAAGTCATCGACGATATTGCCATTCAACATTTCCTCGCGGTCATAGAGTGCCGGCACAACCGTAACACCCGGGAACGCGTTGCGGATTCGGGAAACCGCGCCGGAAAAAGAAACCGAGTGAGGCTCGGCTTTGATTTTCGCCAGTTGGTCCCGAATCAAGGCTGAACCGTCGGCTGACAAACGGCCATTTTTAGCCCGCTGCTTGTAGTCCGCCTCAAAGAAATCGGAGTAGCGGCGGCAATAGAATACCACACGCATTTCGCGAGCGGGTATCTCGGTGAAGAGCTGCGCAAGCCGTTCCAGATCGGCCGAATAGAACATTTCCGACGACATCAGACACGCCTTGCTGCCATGTGCCTCGTACTCGCGCGCAACAGCCTCACGGTACTTGTCCATCGGTTCTGCGGACTGGTTCATGTGGAACGCCAACAGGTTATGGCTGACCTTTGGGCGATCGTCCCCTTCCGGTCTGCGACGTCCGGCCTCCATGTATCTGAGCCCGGAATCCGACAAGGCCGACGCATTGTTGCGCAGATAGGACTGCAAGGCCGTCGTCCCTGTCTTCGGCATCCCCAAATGCAACCACAGCATCAGGTCGCGCCTCTTGTCACGGTATCGGCCTGCGCGGTCATCTGATGCATCAACTCCTGCATCTCGGACGTGCCCAGCAGTTCCGATATCTGTTTGCGGTGCAATTCGCAGGACTGGCGGTGCAGCCGGGCCGTTTCGGGGTCCGACATCAGGTCGTCGAAACAGTCCCGCTTGCGCGCGGCAATCGCATCGACCGATGTCTCGACCACCGCATTCTGGTTCATGATGTTCCAGTACTCCAAGCCCAGGCTGTCGCCCGTGTGATGAGCCCGTCCCCGCACTTTCTTGACCAAGTAGCTCTCGCAGGACTTCAGAGCGTAGTGGTTGAGCTGCACAAGGTCATATCCGACCGAGTCCCGCGCCGACCGCCAACTGCTTGTAAAATACCGCTCGGGCATTGGCTGGCCCGAACCATTGTACCAGTGGCAGTCTTCCATGCGGTCGACCGTCGGACGTTTGGGGCGGTGAACACCGATCACATCCCACAAGTGCCGCTGGAACATCGTCTTCAGCCCCCATGCCTGCGCCGGTCTGGGTTTGCGTTCGGGGGCAGCATGGCGGAATTGCTCGGACAGGAACCTGTCTTCGTACTGAACCACTCCGGCATTGCCGAACAACCGCCAGGTCATTGAAATCATCTTGGCATCAGGCACAGCATCAACCAATGACTTCAGTGTGTTGTCGCCCGTCTTCACATTGATTTGCTCGTCGGCGTCGATCACGATCACCCAGTCTTCAGGACCCGCGATCTCCATTTGCAAAAAGCGTTTGTACGCGCGTTTCTGAGGGCTTGTTGCGCGACGGGAATTGTTGTCCACATGGATCAGAACCCCACGCTCTTCTAGCCGCTCGAGCAACTCATCCGTCCCGTCCGTGCAGTCATTCGTCATCACGACCATCTGGTCGATGCCAATAGCCTGATTGTGCGCGACCCATTCCAGAACGAAAGGGCCTTCGTTCTTCATCGGGGTAACGCTGACAAAGCGGGGGGGCTGATCGACCATTTTTGCCTCAGTTTTTGGTGCCATGCAGGCCGGACGCGGGCACGCAAGACCAGTGTTTGCCCGGCAGACTAATTCCATTGCAGGCGGTGACCAAGCCGAAACCTTGGGTGTGTTTGCACACAGATGACCCTGAATGGTGCTGGATATCGCGAAAGGCCCGCATGTTACCCTTCTGCCCTTTTGAGTTGATTGGAAAACCGTTTGTAGGTTGGGCACAACGCCTTGGCCCGTTGCAGAAACACTTGCGCCCGCTGTTTTTCACCACGCTTCAGGCAAATCTGACCCGCGGCCCCTTGAATGGCAGCGGTGATGTCGTCCAGCTCGGCCGCGTGCAGGATCTGCGCCTCGGCCTGCTCTTCAGCGCCGATGCGCACCAAGAGTTGCCCCATCGCGAAAACCAAAAACGCGCTGTCAGGGTCACAAGCCAGCGCCTCGGCCATAGTCAATCGCGCCTGTCGTCGGTCACCGGCATCCGCATAGAGCTCGGCAAGACGTTTGTGGTACAGGGGGTTGTCAGGGCACCGAAGAACCACGTCCCGGGCGGCATCAATTGCCGCCTCGACGGCAACCTCGCCCATGCGCCATTGCAGCAACGATGACAGGCTTTCTACAGCGGGGTCTTGTTCCGGCACGTCGTCGATCGCAGTCAACCCGGCCCACAAAGCTTGCAGGCGCGGACTGCTGTCCTGCAGCCGCTTGGCGCGCTGGTCCAAGGAAAGATCGGACCAATCAAGCAGGATCATGTCGAAATTGCAGGGCGCCCTCACGATCACCTTGTGCTGGACAAGGTACAGGTTGTTGAACGGAGGAAACCGACGTTGGCGCAGCCTGCGCTGCAGGGACCAATCCACCGGCGGAAACAGTCGAACGGGCAGTTGGTCGCGGTACAGCATGCGCGAACCCAAAACCACAACATCGGGTCGCAACGGCTTGGCCCAAAACGCTTTTGCGAAATGACGCCCGGCAGCCCAGCGTTTCTTTCTGGCGCCAAGGATGGCCCCCCGCAACGCGGTCAGAACCGCGTGATCTTCGGGCCAAAGATGCGGGTTTTCCAACCCGTCCCGGGCCAGCTGCTCGCTTTCCTTCCACTTGCCCAGGTAGAACGCGTTCAACGCCTGCAACAGGGGCAGAAAAGCGTTGTCCGCCCCGGCATCGAGGATCGGCTGGCCCAGATCAAAAGCCTCTTGGCACCGATCCTGGGCGCACAGATATTGCGCAGCCTTGGCATAGACATGGGCGGCCTCGGACGGGTTCAGAAACGTCTCGGGGCCTTGCGCCACGCGACGGATGACGCTTTCGTTCGCCTGGTCCAATTCGGCCTCGGTCAGGACATCGCGGAATACCAGTCTTTGCTGCCCCGAAATCCGTGCGGCTGCCATGGAAAAGGCCGAGATGAACGGAGCGATCACCTGTTCGGCCCGGGACATCGCAAAAAGCTCGAGAAAGTCGCGCTGCGCTCGGGTCATTCCCGACAGGTCCGCAATGTCGGACATCTGCATCAGGTTCGGATAACGCTTTTGAAACCGCGCAATCAGCTCGGGCTGGTCCGAGAACATGATCGCGGGCCGGTCCAGCCTCTTGGAAAGATGCATATCGTAGAGTTCTTCCGGCTCGACCTTTGCCGGCCAGGTGGTGTGCTTCCAGGGCAGCGCGTTCAGGATGTCACCGCGCCGGATATGGTAGGCAGAAACGCCCTGCCGCGAGAGCCTTGCATCGGCAAGCTCCATGATGTGCCGGATTTGCGGAGTGAACCCGATACGGTGAATGAACTCGCGGTAGCGTGGGCGGATCGCCTCAATATCCTCCCAAGGAAAGGCAAGAACCTCGAACCCCTCTTCGACCAAGACCGAGCGGCCAGCGGCCAGATGCGCCGTCAGCCGATCGGGCGTCGCGTCGCCCAAAAAGCTCCAGACGGGCAGCGCATTCTTCGACAGCCGATCGTGGGTTTTCTGATCCAGAAAGTGAGACTTGATCCATTCGGGATCGAACAGCTCTTCCGGGTTGTCCAGTTCGGGGGCATCGGCCCCCGGTGGAAACCAGTTGACCCGATAATCCGCGTCAAAATCCTCGGCCAGGCGTATGCAGGTCAGCATCATCAGCAGTCGGGCACCCATGCGGTCCTTGCGCTGGCCGATGAACACGCCCCGTTTGGGCGTCATGACGCGTCCCCTGCCGCCATAGCCCGGCGCATGGCCCGGAACCGCTGGCGGGCGGCCATTACCAGCTTTGGGTGACGCTCTTCGCCCACAGCTTCAATACCGCGCATGTAGATCGGCAGTCTCCGGCGGGCACGCATCATCTTGTAGTACTCGGACGGCTCCAGGGTCCCACGCATCGCATGTTGCATCACCGGCTTCAAAAGATTGAGTTTCCGCAGCATGGGCGCGGCAAAGTGGTTGGCGAACCAGGTTTTGAGAAGAACGACATTGCCGCCCTGCAGCCGTGTGACCTGTTGCCTGTCCAAGTCAAAGAACGGGTCGTAAAACACATAGGCTCGAGCAGCTGCCTGAACGGTTTCGACAGCGTCGCTCAGTGGCAGATCCCAGTCCTGGACACGGCCGAACCGATAGCGAGTTTCCCAAGGGACCCGCCGCTCGTCCAATGTGGTCTGAGGATTGAAAGCAATGACGATCGCACCCGGCACCAGCGCCGAGAAGGTCAACGCGGCGAACCCTCCCATGGACGCTCCGGCAAACACGACCTGATCGAACTGGTCAAAAAACCCCTCGCGCGCCTTGTCCTCGAAATAACCGATGATTTCGGGGTCGCGATACCATGCCTTTGTGCGGGCGATCACGCCCAGATGGGACCATCCCTCGTCCCGGAAAAACTTCCAGCCCCACGGCTCGCGGGCAAAGGACAGGTCATTGGCATTTGCAATATTGTCAAAACTAATGACCAGCCGCGCCGAGTCACGCTGGTGGAAGAGAACCGAGTGACGGTCGAGCTTTTGCAGAAACCCCTTCCCGTCCCCGCCGGGGTAAATCTCGACAAACCAAGGCGGAGGCGGATCGGTCAGAATGCGTTCATAGCCGGTCTTACGATCCGGGTGGTCAGGTTGCAGCTGCGCTTTGGTTAGATCGTCCGCCATGGCCGTCACACCAGATTGTCGGCCAGCCAAGACCGGAACTCCACCCAATCAGGGCGCATCTTGATCTCGGCGATTTTGGCGCGGTGCCAGTCGCAGGCCCGTTCGTGCAATTCGCGCAGCTCGGGATCCGATTTGAGTTCGTCAAGCAACGGTGCTGCACGCTGAGCGATCGGCTGGATCGAGGTGTCCTTAACCTTGTTTGCATTCATGTCCGACCAGTAGGATTGCCCCTGATCCACCTTTACGTGGTTGGTCCGCCCCCGGTCCCGCTTGATAAGAAAGCCATCCAGAGATCGAACGGAATAATGATGGAGCCGTCCGAAGGAATGGTCAAAATTCCTCCACGCGCGCCAACCGACATTCTGGGCCGGAAACAGATTTCCGCCGGCGTCCGACCATGCGACCTCGGCCTCTTTGCCCTGTTCAATGCCCTTGGGTCTATGCGGACCGAACCGAGTGAACTTGCCATTGTTCCGAAACAGCGTTTTCAGACCATATGCGCGACCCGAATGATAGGGAAACTCCTGATCGGCCATGCAAAAAGACCGTGTCACGGGCGTGTCGTCAAAACTGATATTGCCCGACGTCCCAAACAACCGCCATGCGAACGAAATGGCGTCCACCGATTGTCCTGCCTTCTGTTCGACGGCATCAATCAACGCCGCGAAGCTGTTGTCGCCGCATCGGATGTTCCAAAACTCATCGACATCAAGGCACATCAGCCAATCGGCTTCTTTGACCTTGGGATGCCGCCGTGCCCGCCGGAGCATCTGGTGCTGGGGGTTTCCACCCTCAGGCACAGCATTTGGGACGTGGGATGCCAAACCCATCTGCTCAAGGCGTTGTGCAATTCTGTCGGTACCGTCCTCACAGTCATTGGTGAAGATCACAAAGTGATCGACGCCCAAAGTCCGATGAAATGCGACCCACTCCAGCATGTAGGGGCCTTCGTTCTTCATCGTCGTGAATACGGTAATGGTCTGAGACATTTACGCCTGTTCCCGAACTGCCTTTGACCTTCTTCTTACACAAAGCGCACCAATGCTGCGAGGGTCGAATTCCGTGCGAGGGAATGTCTGCTCCAACTGGTGCACCGCTACACGCGCACCCGACGTTCAGACGCAAGTGCACATAGCACCACTGAAGCAGGCGACAGGTTCCATCCGGGGTCCATTGCCCTCTCGCACAATCCCAAACCTACGGCTTCCGGCGTAAAGGGGAACAGTAAAAACCAATTTAATTCCGCCGGTTGCACCGAAAATATCGTGCGGCCGGCCTCTGTAATCCTCACCGGACTGACGGAAAAAAAGCGCACAGTCACAGGCGGAGGACGAGCAGTCTTGTCGAGGGGAGATGGTACCGCCTCCCTGGCTTGAACAGGGGACCTCTGGATCCACAATCCAGCGCTCTAACCAACTGAGCTAAGGCGGCACTCGTGAGGGGCGATTTAACGAACGCGTTCGGGGATTGCAAGAGCCTTAAAGTCGAATTGACCAGCTTTGTTCGATGAGATCGACGCCGAAGGAATGAACCGATTTGCTGTCGGTCAGGCGCCATCCATGGGCCCGGTACAGCTTGCAGGCAGCCCTGTGGCTTTCGTGGGTCCACAAGACCATCGACGTGTACCCTGCGGATCGTGCAAAACCCATGCATGTCATCAAAAGCCGCGCCCCAAGCCCCTTGCCCCGCGCGTCGGGTTCCAGCAGAAAAAGGCGCAGTTTGGCGGTGGTTTCATCCAGCGCGACACAGAAAATACTACCAAGGCGCCTTCCGTCACTTTCAACGATCCATCCCCTCTCGCGTTGGGGATCATGCCTGGCGACAAATTCGTCCAGAATACGGGCCACCAGCGGGGCGAAACTCTCGTCAAACCCTTCATCCCGCGCGTAAAGCGTTCCGTGGCGCTCGACCAGCCAATCGCGGTCATCGTCGCGAAACGGCCGGATCACAGCATAGTCCCCTTGCGACATCGGCCACACACTCCGCTTGATTCCCATTGCGTTGCAGGCTAGCAGAAACGCTCAGTCCCCGGAGGCGAGAATGGGCATCAATACCGAACGTGACATCGAAGCGAACCTTCAGATCGGTCCGACCGACCATGGAATGGTGCGCCTGTTCATCGAGGCGGGCGAGCTTGAAATCCCCATGGATTTCGACCCGGAAGAAGCCGAGGAAATCGCCGACGAGATCCGCGCCGCAGCACAAGCCGCACGCGCCGTCAAAGGCTGAAGTCAAAGCCGAGGGTCACGCAGGCCATGCAACCGCCGCGCGGCGTCCATGGCAAATTTCTGGATCATCTTTTTGCGTCTTGCCCCGGCCAACTTGGCCTCGGGGGACATGCGTACGATCTCGGCGTCATAAGCATCCGCAATGATAAGTCCGGTTTCAGCGGGCAGCAGCTCGGTGGGAAAGTCCGTGTCCACCGCCCAGAAGAAGCGGTCGCACCAATCCAGATAACCCTGCCACTTCGAATCGGACATGTAGTCCGTCCGGCTGGACTTGCACTCGATCACCCATAGCTCGCCCTTTGGCCCCAACCCCATGACGTCAACGCGCAACCCGCGGGTCGGGACGAATTCCTCAATCGAAACAAAGCCGTGCGTCACAAGGTGTCGAGAGACACCCCTGGCCAGTCTTTGTCCGGGCTGAAGTTCAACTGTCATACGCAGAGTGTGAACAATTAGTGAACAAATTGTCAAGTTGGCAGGTGTTGATCATCATCCCGGATTTGATCCGGCCCGCATGCCCAAGATTTGCCCCCACAATCAACTTCCGCACGACCCAGACCAAAAACTGTTGTGCAAGCCCCTTGTGCAACTCAGTGTTGCGCCCTACTTACGTCCTTGGCGGGTTCTGCCCTTCTCGTGACTGGTAGCATTCCGGTGGCCTTAAGCAATTCCGAGGGAGCTGGCTCTGTTCGGGTCCTGGCCCGTTTACCTGGCGCCCACCTGTACATACAGGTCCTCGGGAATCAAAACCGCACGGTTGCCTGGTGGTCCCGCCGCTTTCCGATCAGGGGATTTCTTGCGGATCGACCCGTGCGAAGGTTTCGTCATCCAGAGCAAAATCATAAAGCCTGCGCCCGTTCCATTGCGGCATATAGCCGTCAAACATCCTATTTTTTTGCTCCGGCAGGCTTGGCACGGTCAAATCTGCCGCTGGCAGGTTCAATCCAAACGTCAACATCTGGACGTCCGTGTAACGTGCAGATGCCTGCTTGACCGCATGATGCAGCAGCACGTGTTCGACATGCCCGTATTCGCCAACTCGGTTGTGAGTGATGACGGTTGTCGGCGCGAACTGCTTCATCAACGCATAGGCAGATCCAGATAACAGTCCAAACAACGGATGGCGGCGCAATGGCCGGACGATTTCGGGTTCTGGCAAGCCATCGCCGGTTGGCATGCGAATAAAACGGCGCAGCCTCGGGTAATCACTTTCGACCGCAAAAGGCAGTTGCACCCGGGTGGCACCAATCATTTCGCACACCTTTTGCATCGCTGCCTCGCGCGTGTCGGTGTCTCTACGGTTGGATGCAGGCCGGAAGAAGCTTGCGACGACAACTTCGGCACGCCCCTTGAGGTGCGCCAGAAGTGAGCCGGCAAACAGCGTTTCATCATCCTGATGGCACACGCACACAAGAATGCGCTGATGGGCAAGCCCGTCCAGGCTGAGTGCGTTGCGCACAACGCCCGGGCCGGTCTCCAAAAGGCCGAAATTCGCGCTGTGCAGGGTTTCCTGCCCAATCAGGTTGACCGGCCGCGCGCGCCCTTGCTGGACCAAACGGGCCGAGCTTGCCTGCACATGGCCGTTTCGGTTGTCTCCCTGAATCAAGTAGCATCTGTCAGCCAGGCCAGACCAGACCGCATCCAGCTCGGCGACCCTGCTGTTCTTCTGCGCATCCAAGTGCAACAGGTTGATCGGGCCGAACGGCCGATCCTGAACCGCCTGCTCAAGCCCTTCGGTCGCCGGCCTGAGGTAGAACTTCACGCGATCAGGGAAGCGGTTTTCGAACCATCGGAATGCAATCGGCACATAGATGTCGACCGGCGGCCACGAGGCGCGCAAACGCTGTCCAAGGTCGATGCCGATATATTTCAAACCGGGGTTCGAGTGCAGCGCCAACAGACCCGCGTGACCGCCCGCCACTCCGACCTCGGCAAAACAATTGCTTTCCTGTGCCAGCCGGTGAAGAGCACGCCGTTTCGGCTCCATCGATGGCGCCAGATCGGATGTGTGAAAGTCCTCCTGCATGTGTGCGTAGCACACGTTTCCATTGATCGCGACCGGCTCGCCTGCTTGTTTCAGCCCGTCCGCAATCGCCTGATTCAAACTTGACAGATCATCCAGAAACGCCGGCGAATTTCTGACGTCTTCATAACTTGGCTTGGTCAAGGAATCGGTCTTTCATGGACAATTCGATACGCTTGCGCATCAAATGTCAGGGGCAGACCAATTGCAAGCGTCAGCAACCACCCATCACGACCGGCGCGCTTCGACGCGCACAGGTTCCAGCTTGACCGCAACCGGGGTTCCTCCGCGAGGGCCTTTGGGCTTTTCGGCCATGCTCATGATCGCATAGGCGAATTGGACGCCCGCAAAAACGATCCCGTTCATGAACCAGATCATGATCAGAGCGATAAAGCCTATGTCGGACCCGGTGATGAGGTGGCGCAGGTTGGCCACGTTCAACATCAGCAGCACGGCGACAAACACAGCCGAGACTACAAAGCCCAGTGCAACCTGGGTGATGTAAAGACGGATCAGTTTCGGCATGACGCACCTCCTTCACACGACAGGAGTCTAGCGCAATTTCATGCCGGGTAAAATCGCCCGTGGCGCGTCAGAACGCCTCGGGCTTGGCCTCGCGGGCCATGTGGTCCAGAACCGCGTTGACGAATTTCGGTTCCTTGCCTTCGGGGAAGAAGGCGCGCGCCACGTCGACGAATTCGGTGATGACCACCTTGGGCGGCGTGTCGCTCTGGCTCAGCTCGGCGCCGGCCGCGCGGAACAGCGCCCGCAAGGTCGGGTCGATGCGCGAGATCGGCCACTTGGCCACCAGCGCCCGGTCGGTCATCTGGTCGATCGGCGCCTGATAGTTCACCGCGTCATCCACCAGCTTGCGGAAGACCGAGCTGTCGCCTTCCAGCATCTCGTCGCCCTCGTAGACCGCGCCGAACCGGTGATCCAGAAACTCGTTGACCACCTGCTCGGTCGTCTGGCCCGACTGCTCCATCTGGAACAGCGCCTGCACGGCATACAGCCGCGCGGCGGATTTCATCAGGCGTTTCCGGCTTGCCGGTTTCGGCGTGTCTGTCTGGGTCATGCTGTCGTTGATCCGTTGCTGTCGCCCGCCACGAGGATGGACTCGGACGGCGGCTTGAATCCGACGCCCTTTTTCGAAGCGCCCCACTTACGTCTGAGTGCGATCAGATGCAAGGCCGCAGCCGCCGCGCCGCCGCCTTTGTTCATTTTTTCCGGATTTGCACGCACTTCGGCCTGCGCGTCATTTTCAACCGTCAGGATGCCGTTGCCGATGCACAGGCCCTGCAGGCCCAGCAGTTGGATTGCGCGGCTGGAATCGTTGCAGACGGTTTCGTAATGCGTGGTCTCGCCCCGGATCACGCAGCCCAGTGCGACGTAGCCGTCAAAGTTGCACTGGCGGTCGGCCATGGCAATCGCCGTCGGGATCTCGAGCGCACCGGGCACCTCGACCACCTCGCAGCTGCCGCCGGCGGCCTCGATTTCGGCCTTGGCGCCGCGAACCAGGTCGTCGGCGATGGCGCGATAGAACGGGGCCACGACGATCAGCAGCTTGACCGGGTCATCGAATTTCGGAGTCGGCAGAACGCCGTGTTTGTCTTGCTCAGCCATGCTCAGTCATCCTTGAGAATCGAGCGGGTCCCGACGATGGACAGGCCAAAGGCGTCCAGACCCAGGTATTTCGTCTGCGGCGAGTCGGTCAGCAGCACCAGTTCCTTGATGCCCATCTTGGACAGGATCTGCGCGCCCAGACCGGTTTGCTTGATGGTGCGCGGGCCTTCGTCCTCGGCCGCGTACAGCGAGTTGCGCGGGTTGCGAAACAGGCAGACCACGCCGCGCCCTTCGGCTGCGATCTTTTCCATCGCGCGCGGCAGTTCCTGCGGCGATTTCGGACCAAGCCCCAGAATGTCCGACGCCTCGTGCAGCGCGTGGGTGCGGGTCAGCACCGGCTCGGGCGTGCTGATGTCGCCCTTTATCATCACCACATGTTCGATCCCGTGGGTCTGATCGGTGAAGATCCGCATCTCCCACTCGCCGCCATATTCCGACGTGACCGTTCTGCGCGCGGTCTCGACCACCAGATTGTCGTGGCGCGCACGGTACGAGATCAGGTCGCTGATGGTGCCAATCTTCAGCCCATGCTCCTTGGCGAATTCGACCAGATCGGGCAGCCGGGCCATGGTGCCGTCGGGCTTCATGATCTCGCAGATCACGCCCGAGGGGTTCAACCCGGCCAGGCGCGAAATGTCCACGGCGGCCTCGGTGTGACCGGCGCGGACCAGCACCCCGCCCCGCTTGGCGCGCAGCGGAAAGACATGGCCCGGCGTGGCCAGATGCGCCATGGTGTTCTGTTCGTTGATCGCGGTGGCGATGGTCAGCGCCCGGTCGGCGGCGGAAATGCCGGTGCTAACGCCTTCGCGTGCTTCGATCGAGACGGTAAAGGCGGTCTCGTGCCGCGACGAGTTGTTCACGGCCATCATCGGCAGGCCCAGACGGTCGATCCGCTCGGCCGTCATCGGCAGGCAGATCAGGCCGCGGCCATGGGTGGCCATGAAATTGATCGCCTCGGCATCGGCAAATTCCGCCGGGATCACAAGGTCGCCTTCGTTTTCGCGGTCCTCGTGATCGACCAGGATGTACATCCGGCCCTGGCGCGCCTCTTCGATGATCTCTTCGATCGGGCTGATCGCGTCGCGCAGCTGGGCCTCGACCGGTCCGGGTGTTTCAAAGCTCATGGGGCAGCCTTTCACAGAGCAGGTGTTGCATCGCGGGATAGACCAGCGCGCGCGCAAAGGCCAGTCCGCAAACGAAGTGGGCCGTAGCTAACGCGACGCAATTTCTTCGCTGGTGATCACGAAACCTCGGCCAGACGGGCCACGTACCGGGCCAGCGTGTCGATTTCCAGATTGACCCGATCTCCGACCTTCGCCGCGCCCCAGGTCGTCACCTCTTTGGTATGAGGAATGAAGTTGATCCCGAAATCGCAACCGTCGACATCGTTGACCGTGAGCGAAGTGCCGTTCAGAGCAACCGAGCCCTTGGGCGCGATGAAGCGCGCCAAATCCTTGGGCGCGCGCAGGGACACGCGGGTGCTGTCGCCTTCTTCGGCCATCGCGACGATCTCGGCGACGCCATCCACGTGTCCCGATACGATATGGCCACCCAATTCGTCACCCACCTTCAAGGCCCGTTCAAGGTTGACCCTTGAGCCCACCTTCCAGCCGTCCAGATTGGTTTTGGAAACGGTCTCGGCGCTGATCTGAACATCGTACCAGTCATCACCCAGCGCGATGACGGTCAGGCAAACCCCGTCGCTGGCGATCGACGCACCAATATCTATGCCGGATGTATCATAGCCTGTCCGGATGCGCGCACGCAGATCGCCCTGCTGCTCCAACTCGATGATTGTGCCGATATCGGTGACGATCCCAGTAAACATTCCGTTAACCCTCTGCGCCTAAGCTGTGCCATGCAATCCACGCCGAGGTAAGGCCAAGTGGCGGGCGGAGCAAGCCCTGCCTTGCCCGGCTGGCCGCAAAAAGGCATAGTTTGTTCAACAAAACACGGGCAACCAGAATTCGAGCATCTGGCATGAGGCAACCGAAGGACAACTCCGACAGTCGCGTATTCCTGTTTCTGCAGGGGCCGCATGGGCCGTTCTTCAGCGGCCTGGGGCGCATGTTGCGCGCGGCTGGCGCGCAGGTGTGGCGTGTCGGGTTCAACGCCGGGGACCAGGCCTTTTGGTTCGATCGCGCCAGCTATATCCCCTATCGCGGCGGGCTAGAAAACTGGCCGGAAAGCCTGACGAACATCATCCTGTCGCGCGGTGTAACCGACATCGTGCTTTATGGCGATGTTCGCTCGGTGCACGCCGACGCGATCCGTACGGCGCGAAGCCACGGCATCCGTGTTCATGTGTTCGAGGAAGGGTACCTTCGACCTTGGTGGGTCACCTATGAACGCAATGGGTCAAACGGACATTCTCGCCTGATGGATCTGGAAATCGCCCAGATGCAGCAAGCGTTGCAAAGCTCGGGCGCCAAAACGCCCCCACCCCCGTCACATTGGGGGGATATGCGGCAACACATTTTCTACGGCGCACTGTACCACTGGTTCGTTCTGTGTGCGAACCGTGGGTACCGTAATTTCCGCCCGCACCGAGAAGTGCCTGTCTCAAAGGAATTCAAACTGTATTTCAAACGTTTGGCGCTCATGCCGATCCATCGACTGCAGCGCGTTCTCGCCACCTGGCGCGTAAGGCGCGGCGGGTTCCCCTATCATCTGGTGCTGCTGCAACTGGGGCACGACAGTTCGGTCCAGGCGCATTCAGACTTTTCATGCATGGCCGATTTCATCACCCCGGTGATGGAGGGGTTCGCCAAGGGCGCTCCGTCCCACCACCGCCTTGTCATCAAGGAACATCCCCTTGAGAACCAGCGCGAGCCGCTAAGAAGACGCGTCCAAGCACTTGCGCGCGAACTGGGCATTTCGGATCGCGTGCATTACGTGCCCGGGGGAAAGCTGGCGCGACTTCTGGATCACGCGAGCTCGGCCCTGACCATCAACTCCACCGCCGGACAGCAGGCTCTGTGGCGCGGCATCCCTCTGCGTGTCTTCGGCAAGTCGGTCTACGACAAGCCTGAACTGGTCTCGCATCAACCGATTGACGAATTCTTCAGGCACCCGCAAAAACCGGACACGGAGGCCTATCGGGCATACCGCCAATTCCTGTTGGAAACCAGCCAGGTGCCGGGCGGCTATTACTCACGCGGCGGACGGCGCCAGTTGCTGCGGCGGGTTGCAGACATGATGTTGCAGGCTCGCGACCCTTATCAGGCCGCGCTGACCGGAATCGCGACCATCACGCCACAGTTGAAAATCGTTGAATGACACGGTGCTTGGCTGGCTGGAACTTGAAGTATGAAACCGCTAGTTTGACCGCAAACCAAAAGACTACATACGAAACTCGAGGTATTTCGGCAGTGCAGCGTTTCCCTACTCGATGGATACGAGGGTTGTCCCTTGTTGCAGCCATTGGCCTTCTGACAGCGTGCCAACTGCCCAAGGCCGGGCCGAACAAAACCGAAATTCTGGCGGGCTCGACAGTCAATGGCGGCAACGCCCACGTGGTCGAAGTTGATGACCGGGTGGCCCACGTCACCTCTGCGGTTCCACAGTTTGGCTTTCCGCCTGCCTTCCGGTCAGCACAAAGCGTAACATCCGACACCATTCGTCCCGGCGACGTGCTTGGCCTGACCATCTGGGAAAACGTCGACGACGGTCTGCTGGCCGGTGAAACCGGCCCATCGACCAATCTCGATGAGGTTCAGGTCGACAGCGAAGGCTTTATCTTCGTGCCCTATGCCGGCCGCTTGCGCGCATCGGGCAACACGCCCGAGCAGCTACGCTCGCTGATTGCAGAAAAGCTGCGCGAGCAGACGCCTGATCCGCAGGTTCAGATCCGCCGCGTGGCGGGTGACGGTGCAACGGTCTCGGTAACCGGTACGATCGGTGCCTCTGGCATCTACCCGATCGAGCGCCCGACCCGCACGCTTTCGACGATGCTTGCCAGGGCCGGCGGCGTGGCGGTCGCCCCGGATATTGCGCTGGTCACTGTAATCCGCGGCAATCAGCGTGGCACCGTTTGGTATGACGATTTGTTCCGCAATCCTGAAACCGACATCGCACTGCGCGGTGGTGATCGCATCCTGGTCGAACAGGACACCCGGTCGTATGTCGCGCTGGGGGCCACGGGTGGGCAATCCCGGGTCGCTTTCGACAGTCAGGATCTGTCCGCGCTGGAAGCGCTGGCGCAGGTCGGCGGCTTGCAGTCGCTGTCCTCAGATCCCACCGGTATTTTCGTTCTGAGGGACGAGCGCGAAGATATCGCACGCAAAGTGCTGGGCCAGCCGAACCTTCAGGGCGAACAACGCGTGATCTACCTGCTGAACCTCACGGCGCCCAACGGTCTGTTTGTGGCACGTGATTTCGTGATCCGCGACGACGACACGATTTACGTGACCGAAGCCCCGTATGCACAGTGGACCAAGTCGATTTCGCTGATTGCCGGCGGTCTGACACCCGTTGCAAACGTCGCCACGCTGACCGGAAACTGAGGCATGAAACCCGGCGCCGACACTGCGGACGCCGAGGATCGAACGCGCCTGTATGTCTACAACGGCGGGTTTCTGACCCAACGTAGGATCCGCCGCATCCTGTCGCTGACGGGATTCGACATTCGCGTTGGGCTTCCGCGTTCGGGCGACATGGTGGGCATCTGGGGCGAAAGCCCGACTGCGCACCGCGGAACCCGAGTTGCGAAAGACCGGAATATCCCGCTGTTGCGGGTCGAGGATGCATTCCTGCGATCCCTGCTGCCGGGGCGCGATCACGAGCCGCCGCTGGGCCTGCTTCTGGAACGACGTGCGATGCATTTCGATCCGTCACAGCCGTCGGACCTCGAAACTCTGCTGGCCACGCACCCGCTGGATGACACCGCCCTGCTGGATCGGGCGCGCGGCGCGATCGCACGGCTGAAGGAATCGCATCTGAGCAAGTATTCGGCATGCGACCCGGATATCGCACCCCCGGATCCGGGCTATGTACTGGTTGTCGATCAGATACAGGGCGATGCGGCGGTTACGGCAAGCCGGGGCGACCCTGCGCGGTTTCTGGAAATGCTGATCATGGCCCAAGAGGAAAACCCCGGGGCGCGTGTGATCATCAAGACCCACCCGGAAACACTGCAGGGTCACCGGCGCGGTTTCTTCTCGGAGGATGACGAAACTGACCGTGTTTCCCTGTTGGCGGATCAGATCAGCCCCTGGTCGTTGCTGGAAGGCGCGATTGGGGTCTATACCCTGTCCTCGCAACTGGGGTTTGAGGCCATTCTGGCCGGTCACAAACCTAGGGTTTTTGGGCAACCCTTCTACGCCGGGTGGGGTCTGACGCAGGACGAGATGCCTCTGCCGCGCCGGCAGCGCAATCTGACTCGCGCCCAACTATTCGCTGCCGCCATGATACTGTACCCGACGTGGTACGATCCCTATCGCGACCAGCTGTGTGAGCTTGAAACGGTGCTGGATACGCTTGAAGCCCAGAGCCGCGCCTGGCGACAGGACAGGCACGGCTGGACAGCGTCTGGAATGCGCCTGTGGAAACGCAGGCATATTCAGCAAACCTTCGGGAAGTGGAAAAAAGTCCGTTTCGTGCCGGAACGGCCCTCGGCGACCGATCGGTCCCATATGGTCTGGGCCAATCGTGATCTGGAAGCCGAAGATGTGGTCCGCGTCGAAGACGGTTTTCTGCGCTCGCGCGGGTTGGGGGCCAACCTTGTGCCCCCGCTTTCACTTGTGACCGACGACCTTGGAATTTACTACGACCCCACCCGACCCAGCCGTCTGGAAGAACTGATCACCGCTCGCGAAGAGTTGCGACCCGATCAGGAGATACGGATACGCCGCCTGGTGACGCAACTCACCGCGGCGGGGCTAAGCAAATACAATACGGGCGGCGGTTGCCCGCCCTTGCCGGACGGGCACCGGATTCTTGTACCTGGCCAGGTAGAGGACGACGCCTCGATCCGGTTGGGCACCAGCACGGTCCGCACAAATCTCGAGTTGCTGAGCACCGTTCGCGCGGCCAATCCCGCCGCAGTTCTGATCTACAAGCCGCATCCGGATGTTGAGGCCGGGCTTCGGGACGGTCGAATAGACGCCGAGGGTCTGGCGGATGTCGTCCTCCACGATGTGGATCCGGCACTGGTTCTGCCGGAGGTTCATGAGGTCTGGACAATGACCTCACTGCTTGGGTTCGAAGCTTTGCTGCGCGGGATAAAGGTCACTACGCTTGGGGCTCCGTTCTACGCCGGCTGGGGTCTGACGACCGACCTTGGATCGGTCCCGGCGCGACGAGGCGCGCGACCGACAGTGCTGGGCCTGGCCTACGCCACGCTCATCGACTATCCACGGTATTTCGATCCAGTCACGCGCGACGCATGCCCGGCGGAGGTTGTCGCAGACCGTTTGACGAATGGCCCGATTGCACCAGCTGGGCCGGCAATTCGGCTGCTGGCTAAGCTTCAGGGGGCTTTTGCAACACATGCGAACCTGTGGCGCTAGGGCTCGCCGCTAGCCGACCGGCCTGCGCCAGACATGCAGGACATCGCCACCCAAGTCCCGGGTTTCGACCAGCGAAAAGCGGGGCGCGTCCCCCAATTCCTCAAGCCCCATGGCGCCAATGGCGGGCAAGCCCTCGGCTCCGATGGCCAAGCCCGCGCTGAAACCGACCAGCTCGTCGACCAGATCATTTGCCAGCAGGGACGCAGCCAGAGCCGAGCCCCCCTCGCAGAATACCCGGGTCAGACCGGCCTGCCCCAATTGGTGCAGCATGTCTGCGGCGTCGATCCGGTGATCCTGCAAAGCGCAGGATATCAGCCGCGCGCCCAGTCCCTGCCACGCCGCGGCACGCTCGGGATCGGGCGACGGGCCATGGCACAGCCAAACGGGAATATCAGAGGCGGTTCGGGCCAATTGGCTGAGCAAAGGCAATTCAAGGTGACGTGAAACCACGACACGCACGGGCTGCCGGTCGATACCCAGATCACGAACCGTCAGCGAAGGATCGTCGGCCCGCGCGGTGCCCGCGCCGACCATCACCGCATCGTGCTGCGCCCGCATGGCATGCACCGCCCGGCGGGCCTCGGGGCCGGTGATCCACTTGCTCTGCCCGGTCTCGGTTGCGATTCGTCCATCAAAGCTGCTGGCAAGTTTCAGCGTCACGAACGGTCGGCCTTGCTCGGTCTTCATGAAAAAGCCCGCGTGGTCCATTGCCGCCAGATCGCTCAGAACCCCGGTCGTGACCTCAATCCCGGCATCGCGCAACATGGCAAAACCCTGCCCCGCGACGCGCGGATCGCTGTCCTCGATCGCCGAAACCACACGGGCCACTCCGGCGTCGATCAACGCCTGAGCACAAGGTGGCGTCTTGCCGTGATGCGAACATGGCTCCAGCGAAACATAAGCCGTCGCGCCACGCGCTTGTTCGCTGGCCTCGGCCAGAGCCTCGGTTTCCGCATGAGGGCGACCGCCGGGCTGCGTCCACCCGCGCCCGACGATCCGGCCGTTTTTCACCAGAACACATCCGACCGCGGGGTTGGGCCAGCAAGATCCTTGTCCGCGCCGCCCCAAGGACAGGGCCAGCGCCATGTATCGCTTGTCTGTTTCGGTCACTCGTCAGTCGATGGCTGCGGCGGGCGCAGTTCGTGGACGAACTCCTCGAAATCATCGGCCGCCTGGAAATTCTTGTATACGCTCGCAAAGCGAACATAGGCGACGGTGTCGATCCGCGCCAGAGCTTCCATGACGATCTCGCCGATCTTGTTGGAGGGAATGTCGGTCTCACCCATGCTTTCCAGGCGCCGCACGATGCCGGATATCATCTGGTCGATGCGGTCCGGATCAATCGGGCGCTTCTGCATCGAAATACGGATTGACCGTTCCAGTTTGTCCCGGTCGAAATCCTCGCGTTTGCCATTTGTCTTGATGACCACAAGGTCGCGCAACTGGACCCGCTCATAGGTGGTGAAACGGCCCCCGCATGCGGGGCAGAACCGACGCCTGCGGATGGCCACGTGATCTTCTGCCGGACGCGAGTCCTTGACCTGAGTATCGATATTTCCGCAAAACGGGCAGCGCATCCGCCGTCTCCTCGTCCCTTGTTCCGCCTCTTTTTGTCAGCGCTGTGGCCGACTTATCCACAACTATAGGGCAGCCGCTAGAGTTTGGGTAGTCGGAAATTTCAACCGCTATATGCAGGGTCACCCAAAATGCGCCGCAACTCGGCGAACGTGGGGCGCGGTCCGGTGTTCGAACAGGTAGATACCCTGCCATGTTCCCAAGGCAGGGCGCCCACTTAAGACCGGGACCGAAAGAGAGACCGGCATCATCGCCGCCTTGATATGGGCCGGCATGTCATCGGGCCCCTCATACGTATGTTTCAGATAAGACATCGATGGATGATCTGAGGGCGGAACCAGCCGCGAGAAAAATGCCTGCAGGTCCGTCTGAACTTCGGGATCCGCGTTTTCCTGTATCAACAGTGAACAGGATGTGTGGCGGACGAACAGCGTCAGCAATCCGTCGGCCACACTTGCGGACAGCCAGTCACGGATGTCGGAGGTGAACTCGTACAGCCCCTGCCCTCGGGTTTCGATGGTGAATTCGGCCTGCATCAACCGGGTGGCCCTGTTCGCGTCAGTTGAAGAAGGGGCGCACGTTGCATCGGGCGTTCGCACCTTGGACCGACATGCTGTAGCCCGGTTGAAATCCCGAAACCACTACGCTGGGTTGCTGTGGCACGCCGCCTGTCGGCGGTTTTATGGAAAACTGCACAGCGGTCCGACGCCCGGTTGTCACACTGGGCCCATAGCCGCGCAAAACGTAAATCCGCTGCTGCCAGCCGGCCCCCAGTTTGCGCCGAGCAAAATCCGCCGCTGCGCACCAATACCCATCAACGTCCTGCCGGGCACGAGGGATGACCTCAAAATCGGTGCTGTTCATCGGCTCGGTCCGGTACCCGTTCGGGGCGGCATCAGTCTCGACCGGAGCGGCTGCAACCATTGCCGCAACCGCAGCGCATGTCAGAATATGTTTCATTGCAAATATCTTCCCTGATTTCGACACGCATCATAGCCTAGTTTTCCACCAAGCCCAGAACAGCGCCGTTCACGATGATTTCAGGAACGGTGCGCATGCGAATGGTGCCTTGCGTCTTTGGAATCGGGACATGCGTTCAATGTGTGCCGGGGAGCCACAGATCGGTTGGTGTGACCAAATCCTTCGGCTCTGCCCGATCCCCACGGGACTGACCCGGCACGCGGCTGATCTATGACGGCCGTACCACGGAGTCTTTCTTTGCCCGGCCACGTCTTTGTGATCTGAAGCCATTTCCGGCGTAAATACTTGCGCCGTGTCTGAACCTGTGTGGGAACTGTCACCTCACAAAAACTATGCAAATGACAAAATTCGCTACATAATCCGGCCAATTCAGTGGGTTCCGGAGCGTGGCATGCAAGTCGATATCGCCAGAATTCAGTTGCTGGCGTCCGCGTTGCAGGCGCAGGCAGGGAATACTGATACGGTCGTTCGTGTCCTCGCCAAAAGCGGGCTGAGTGCGCAAGACCTCGCGCCGCCTGCAAAGCTGTACAGCGCCCACAGCGAGGCATTGTTCGCCCGCCACGCTTGCGATGAACTCAACGACATCCTGTTCGGCGCGCGAACGGGTTTGCAGTTCAGTGCAACCTCCAGCCTGACGGCATATATCAGCAAGTATTCCCGGGATCTGCGGCAGGTTCTGGAGAACGCCAACCACTTCCACCGGCTGATTGATCCTGCCATCGCCGTGAGGCTGCACGAGTCCGGCAATTCGGCAACCATCGAGGCCAGGTGGAAGGACCCAAGCTTTTCGCGGTACCACCGGCGAACCGAGTTCCTCATGTTTGCCTGCATTGCCCGCCTGCGTGCTCTCACGGGGATCCCGATCCAACCGATCGAACTGCGGTTTCAGCACAAGGTCGGCGCGCTAGAGGAAGACTATTCGAAACTCGGCAGATTCCCGGTGGTGTTTGGCACAGAAAAGCTGGAGATCATTTTGCCGCAATCAACGCTCGACGTGCCCGTCCCGACCTACGACCCCAGCTTGCGACAACACCTGATGGAATATGGTGACCGTCTGCTGCATGAAAACAGTGACGAAAAACAGACTCTACGGTCGCGGGTCGAAGGGCGGATCACCCAATCGCTTCCCGGGGCCATCGCCCGCGCCGAACAGGTTGCCAAGGATCTGGGCATGAGCCCGCGGACATTCGGTCGACGCCTGACCGAGGAAGGCACCAGCTTTCGCGAAATTGTCGACGACCTGCGCTGCGACCTCGCCAGAACGTTTCTGAAGAACGACATGGGCCTTTCTGAGATCTCGTACAGCCTTGGCTACGCAGACCAAGCGGCATTTTCGACTGCCTTCAAACGCTGGACCGGGCAATCTCCCAGCGCGTTCAAGGATCAGTCCCGGCGCAGAAAGCTTGCCTGACAAGCGGCCGGGGGTCATCAGCGTTGCCGCCTCGCCCCGACCTGTCCCATGAGTGGACACAAGCGATATGGACCGCGAAGGCTCAGACCACTTGCGAATTCCCGCCAAATTGAATTCACGTTTGGCCGTCGTGAACCAAACCGCAGCTCAAATGAAAAAGGCGCCTCGATCGAGACGCCTTTTTGATCACTGATCCAGGAAGGACCGCAGCTTTCGGCTTCGGCTGGGATGTTTCAGCTTGCGCAGCGCCTTGGCTTCGATCTGCCGGATACGTTCGCGCGTCACGCTGAACTGCTGACCGACCTCTTCCAGCGTGTGGTCGGTGTTCATGCCGATGCCGAAACGCATCCGCAGAACCCGCTCTTCGCGCGGGGTAAGCGAGGCCAGTACCCGCGTGGTGGTTTCCTTGAGGTTTTCCTGAATGGCGCTGTCCAGCGGCAGCACGGCATTCTTGTCCTCGATGAAATCACCCAGCTGGCTGTCTTCCTCGTCGCCGATCGGGGTTTCCAGAGAGATCGGCTCCTTGGCGATCTTCATCACCTTGCGGACCTTTTCCAGCGGCATCTGCAACTTTTCGGCCAGTTCTTCCGGCGTCGGCTCGCGACCGATTTCGTGCAGCATCTGGCGGCCAGTCCGCACCAGCTTGTTGATCGTCTCGATCATGTGCACCGGAATACGGATGGTGCGCGCCTGATCCGCGATCGAGCGCGTGATCGCCTGACGGATCCACCAGGTCGCATAGGTCGAGAACTTGTAGCCACGGCGGTATTCGAACTTGTCCACCGCCTTCATCAGGCCGATGTTGCCTTCCTGAATGAGATCAAGGAATTGCAGGCCGCGGTTCGTGTATTTCTTGGCGATCGAGATCACCAGCCGCAGGTTGGCTTCGACCATTTCCTTCTTGGCCTGACGTGCCTCTTTCTCGCCCTTCTGAACCTGCTGGACGATGCGGCGGAATTCGCTGATGTCCAGACCGACATACTGGCCGATCTGCGCCATGTCGTTGCGAAGTTCCTCGACCTTGTCCGACGAGCGTTCGATGAACATCTGCCAGCCGCGACCCGGCTTTTGGGCCATGTCGGACAGCCAGTTGGGATCAAGTTCACGACCGCGATACTCGTCAATGAACTCACGGCGGTTGATGCGGGCCTGGTCGGCCAGCTTCACCATGGCACTGTCCAGCGACATCACCCTTTTGTTGATGCCGTACAACTGATCGATCAGGGCTTCGATCCGGTTGTTGTGCAGATGCAGGCCATTCACCAATTCAACGATCTCGGCGCGCAGCTTTTGATAGGTCTGCTCATCCTTGTCGCTGAACGACCCATCCTCGTTCAGAGTTGCCGAGATCCGGCTGTCCTGCATCTCCGAGAGCTTTGCGAAATCCGTCGAGATCCGCTCAAGCTGAGTCAGAACCTGATCTTTCAGTGCCGCTTCCATCGCGGCCAAAGACATGTTCGCCTGATCGTCTTCATCATCGTCATCGTCGTTGGCAATCGGGTTGCCGTCGGCATCCAGTTCGGGACCCGTGTCCTTGGCGGGCTTGGCGGCCGTGACAGCCGAAGTATCCACCACCGGCTCTTCTACGTCGCCATCCTCGTCCATCTGATTGCCGAACGTCGCTTCCAGATCGATGACATCGCGCAGCAGGATGTCCTCGGACAACAGTTCGTCATGCCAGATCGAGATCGCCTGGAAGGTCAGCGGGCTTTCGCAAAGCCCGAGGATCATGGTGTTGCGACCGGCTTCGATCCGTTTCGCGATGGCGATTTCGCCCTCGCGGCTCAGCAGTTCTACCGACCCCATCTCGCGCAGATACATGCGCACCGGGTCATCGGTCCGGTCCAGCTTTTCGGTTTGCGCACCGGCCAGCGCAACCTCACGGTTACTGTCGGTGGTGACCAGATCGGTCGAGCCCTTCTGCTCTTCCTCTTCGGCCTCTTCGTCTTCGATGATGTTGATGCCCATCTCGGACAGCATCGACATCACGTCCTCGATCTGTTCCGAACTGACCTGATCCGGCGGCAGGACCTGGTTGAGCTGATCGTAAGTGATGTAGCCTTTCTCGCGAGCCTCGGCGATCATCTTCTTGACCTGGGCCTGGCTCATGTCCAGCGAGATTTCCTGTTCCTGGTCGTCGGACTTCCGTTCCTCGTTGGTATCCTTGGCGGCCATTCAGTGCTCCTGCAGGGATGGGTGATTCGATGGAACCGAATCATTAGCGCGTAGAAGTGATTCGGCCACCCGTTTACCCGTTTTTCTTTTCCAGTGCTTTATGAAAACACCACTTCAGCGGCGTTTCCGCTCGAACTTGATGCCGGACATGATCGCCTGAAACGCGTCTTTCTCGTCACGATTGATTCGCGCCCCGTTGTCAGCAATGTCGAAAACGGCCCTGTCCTCGTTCTGGCTGCGGCTTGCGCGGTTGCGTTCTTCGGCGGCCTGGGCCAACCGGAACGTTAACGCTTCATCCGCCAGATCGGACAACTCCTCTTCGGCTTCGGCAATCTCGGCATCCAGCCCCCGGAGCGCTTTGATTTTTGCGAGTTCCTCGGCCAGAGTCATCTGTGCCTTTTCGACGTCGCCCGGTTTGTGCACACAGGGGATTACAGCGACATGGCGAAGGGCTAGCAGGTTTTCAAGAGGGGCCGGCCCCAAAGACTGAACAATATGCTCTTTCAGGTTGTCGGGATCGTCGATCGCGTGCCGCAGGATTGCATCGCGCAGGGCCGCGTGATCGGTGTTCAGGCATTCCATCTCTTCCAGTTGGTGCTCGAATTGAATGACGACCTCGGGGTTCAGGATTGCAATCGCAAGGATTGCCGCTTCACGCAGCTGGATATCCGCATTCTCCGAGGACGCAAGGAACGAGGCCCGCGCATCCGGAGTTGCCGACGGTTTTGGCGGTTGCCATTTGCCTTTCGGCTGCCAGTTTCGAGCCCCTGCCCCTTGCCGCTGCGGGCGGAAAAGTTGCCAGCGGAGATCCTTGATTTCCTGTCCGTAGTGCGACCGGATCGAAGGATCGCGGATCAACTGGATCTTTTCGCGCAGCGCCTTGTCCAGGGCCGCCTTGCGCTCGGGGCTGTCGAACACTTTGCCCTCGGTCTCGCGCCGCCACAAAAGCCGCACCATCGGAATGGCCGCGTCCAGCACCGCCTGAACCGCCTCCGGGCCTTCGGCGCGCAGCAGATCGTCGGGATCCTTGCTCTCGGGCATCAGGGCGAACCGCAGAGACTTGCCGGCCACCAGCAGGGGCAGCGCCAGGTCGATGGCCCGCATCGCCGCGCGCAGGCCGGCAGTGTCGCCATCCAGCGCGATGATCGGCTCATCGGCGATGCGCCACAGCATGTGCAACTGGTGTTCGGTGATCGCGGTGCCCAGCGGCGCGACGGCGGCGCCGAAGCCTGCCTCGGACAGGGCGATCACATCCATATAGCCCTCGGCCACGATCAGCGGTTGCCCCTTGCCCGCCGCCTGACGGGCCGGTCCGTGGTTGTACAGGCTTCGCCCCTTGTCGAACAGCGCGGTCTCGGGCGAGTTCAGATATTTGGCGTTGTCGTTGGGGTCCATCGCCCGCCCGCCGAACGCGATGCACCGGCCGCGCGGATCGCGGATCGGGAACATGATGCGGTTGCGGAAGGTGTCATAGGGCTTTTTGCCCTTGTTCGACGGCTTGGCCAGACCGGCGCCCAGGATCAGGTCCTCGGTCACGTTCTTGCCGCGCAGATGGTCCCACAACGCCTGCCAGCCGTCGGGTGCAAACCCGATTTCCCAGCGTTCCAACGCCTGAGCGTCCAGACCGCGGCGGTCCAGATAGGCGCGCGCCTCGGCCCCTGCCCCGGTCTTGAGTTGCAGGCGGAAGAACTGCACCGCCTGCTCCATGACATCGGCCAATTGCGCCCGATGGTCCTGCTTTTCCTGCGCCTTGGGATCGCGCGCGGGCATCGGCAATCCGGCCTCGCGCGCCAGAATTTCGACAGCTTCCATGAACGAGACGTTCTCGGTTTCCTTCACGAAGCTGATCGCGTCGCCCTTGGCATGGCACCCGAAGCAGTAATAGAACCCCTTTTGGTCATCCACATGGAACGAGGCCGTCTTTTCGTGATGGAACGGGCATGGCGCCCACATGTCGCCCTTGCCCGGATTGGACTTGCGGTTGTCCCACATGACCTTGCGCCCGACGACCTGAGACAGGCTCAGACGGGTGCGCAGCTCATCCAGAAATCCAGGGGGCAATGACATGCTTCATACATGGCAGAAACCAGGCCGCCCGCCAAGGGCACGGCAGGCCTTTGTCCACAGCCAATTCGCGGCCCTGTGGATTACTGCTGCAGGCACAGCTCCATCCAGGCGGCACCGAGGTCTTTTTTGCGGATATCGCGCATCTTCTGCTCATAGACCCACGGGGTGATCAACGGGATTGCGGCGTTGTAGTTCTCGGGCCAGGTCGGGCCGGCCTCGGCCACCGCTTCAGGAACGTCCCGTTCTTTCACGCGATCAAGACGGGCTTTTTGAACCGCCGCCACAACGTCTGCTTGATAGCGGCAGCTTTGTTCCTTGGTTTCAGCGGCAGCCAGCGGTGTGGCAAGCAGAGTGGCGGCAAGTGCGATGCGCAGCATAAGGTCCCCTTGGAATCAGTTCTTTGCAACAGTCTAACCGCGTGCTGCCACACCTTCCATTGCCCTCTGCAGATCATGAACCAACGATGTGGCCATCGACCGGAACACCATGATCTGAAAGGCTTTCTCGCTAACCCGAGTGATCGACGCGGTCATGTGGAACAGGAGCGTGCGCGCCGTATGTCCGCGCTTGAAGTTCTGCGGGCGCAGATCAACGGGAACCAGACGGGCCAGAACATCCTCGGCCCCGTCGCCCTCAAGCCGCACCACGGCCCAGGCATCAGACTGGTCGACGACCGCGGCATAGGCGGACAGCGAAGGATCTGGTGCGGGGCCGATCAGCATGACCTGACCCGGGCCGAACCAGATGGCCCGCGCGCCCGACTTCCCGGTGGCGCGGTTTGGGGCCGGCAGCGCCATGCCATGCGCCGCCTTCATCGCCTCGGACAGTGCTTTGGTCTGCCCTTGAAAGGCCGAAACCGCATGTATCGCGCCCGGGTCGACCTCGGTGACCGAGACCGTTCCGATGATCAGCGGCAGCAGCCCGTCACACGGGGTCTGAGCAATCAGCTTATCCACGCAAACGCTCTCCCTCTGAATCAAAGAACACCGGGTCCGTCACCTCACACAGCGTGGTCACGCCGCGCAGGTGATCGACCATCTTGACGATCTCGCCATGACGGTCGGGGCCATCGGCCAGAAACGCCAGCCCCAGCATGCTGCCCAGCGTTGGCGAATAGCAGACCGAGGTCACATAGCCCTGATCGTTGGTGCGTACCGGCGCGTCCTCTTCGTTGTACAGATGCGCACCTGCCAGCAACTGGCGGCTTTCCCCGATGGGTTTGAGCCCGACCAACCGCTCGCGCCCCGGCGCCTCAAGCCCTGGGCGTTCGGACATAGTTTTGCCGATGCAGTCCTTTTTCTGCGACACCATCCGCCCCATCCCGATGTCATAGGCCGTGGTCCGCCCGTGGATTTCGGCATGGGTGATGAACCCCTTCTCGATCCGGAGGACGTTCAGCGCCTCCATCCCATACAGGCCGCCGCCCAGCGCCTCGGCTCGTTGGGTCAGAATGTCGAACAAACTGGCCCCATACCGCGCAGGCACGGCGATTTCATAGGCGTGTTCACCCGAGAACGAGATCCGGAACAGACGCCCCGGCACTCCCAGAACCGAAACCGGCCCGCAGGCCATGAACGGCCACGCAGCATCATCCAGCGGGGTGTCGAGCACGCCGTTCAGCACCTCGCGCGATTTGGGGCCGGCCACGGCGAATTGCGCCCATTGTTCCGTCACTGAAACCAGTGTCACGTCCCAATCGGGCCGCAGACCTTGGCGCACGAATTCCAGATGTTTCATCACGTCGCCCGCGGCGGCGGTCGTGGTGGTCATCAGGAAATGACTGTCACCCAAACGCGCGGTGGTGCCGTCATCCATGACGAACCCGTCCTCGCGCAGCATCAGCCCATAGCGCACGCGCCCGACCTTCAGCGTCGAAAACGTGTTGGTATAGACGAAATCCAGAAACTGCGCGGCGTCGTGCCCCTGAATGTCGATCTTGCCCAGCGTCGAGACATCGCACACGCCGACCGCCGTGCGCACCATCTGCACTTCACGGTCGCAGGATTGGCGCCATGTGGTCTCGCCCGGCTGCGGGAAATAGCTGGGCCGGTACCACAGCCCGGCCTCGACCATCGGCGCTCCGCGCGCCACCGACGCCTTGTGCGAGGTGGTGAAGCGCTGTGGCTTGAACCCCGCCCCCTCGGCCCCCGCGCCCAGCGCGGCAATGGCGATCGGGGCGTAAGGCGGGCGGAAGGTGGTGGTTCCGGTCTCGGGGATCGCGCGCCCGGTGGCATCCGCCAGCACGGCCAGCGCCGCGACATTCGAGTTCTTGCCCTGATCGGTGGCCATGCCCTGCGTGGTATAACGCTTCATGTGCTCGACCGAGCGGAAATTCTCGGTCGCGGCCTGCTTGACGTCCTTGACGGTCACGTCGTTCTGGAAATCCAGCCACGCGCGCCCCTTGCCCGGCACCGCCCACAGTTGCGCGATTTCATAGGGCTGATCCTCGGCCGGCGGCGGCTCGGGCTTGGGCGACTTGAGGCCCAGATCACCCAGCGCCTCGGTCGCAGCCGAAATACCCTCGCGCAGACAGGCGGCGGTGGAGAACGCGCCGTTGCAGGCCCCGGCCGTGCGCATCCCGGGCACGGCGCCTGGCGTGGGCACGAAGGCGGCAATGTCACGCCGCCAAGTCGGTCGACCGTTCATGTGGCAGGTCAGGTTGACCGAGGGGTTCCATCCGCCAGTCATCGCCAGGCAATCGGTCTGAATGCGCTCTTCTCCGCTGGCGCGGCGCACAGTGATCGACTCCAGCCCTTTGCGCCCCGAACTGCCACAGACCTGCGCCCCGCGCAGCACCGGATAGTCGGTCGACACCGGCCCGTCATGGCGGCTGTCGATCACGGCGGCAACGTGGACCCCAGCCGCCAACAGGTCGCGGGCCGTCCGGTGAATGTCATCGGTGTTGCCGAAGACTGTGACACTCTGGCCGGCGGCGACGCCCCAGCGGTTCAGATAGGCCCGCACGGCCCCGGCGGTCATGATACCGGGCCGGTCATTGTTGCGAAACGCCACCGGGCGTTCCAGCGCCCCGGCCGCCAGAACCGAGCGGCGGGCGGCGATCCTCCAATAGGTTTCCAGCGGCGCATCGGCGGGACGGTCGCCCGTATGGTGCAAGACCCGTTCGAGCGCGGCAAAGGTGCCTTGATCGTAGGCACCCGCCACGGTCGTGCGGGTCATCAGCCGCACGTTCTCCATCGCCCGCAGTTCGGCCAGAACCTCGTCTACCCAGACGTGACCCGGCTTGCCATCCACCTCGAGCCTCTCGGCCAGCAGACGCCCGCCCATCTGGTTGCTTTCGTCGGCCAGAATGACATCCGCCCCGGCCCGGCCCGCCGTCAGGGCGGCCATCAAACCCGCCGGGCCAGCCCCGATCACCAGCAGGTCGCAGAAGGCATAGGCGCTTTCATATGTGTCGGTGTTGGCCTGCCCGGACAGCGCGCCCAACCCTGCGGCGCGGCGGATCATCGGTTCGTACAGCTTCTCCCAGAAGCTGCGGGGCCACATGAAGGTCTTGTAGTAGAAACCCGCCCCCAGGAAGGGCGCGGCCAGATCGTTCACCGCCATCACGTCGAAATTCAGGCTGGGCCAGCGGTTCTGGCTGCGCGCCTCGAGGCCCGGATAGATCTCTTGCATCGTGGCCCGGACATTGGGGTCCTGCGCGGGGCCTCGGCCGATGGTGACCAGCGCGTTCGGCTCTTCGCTGCCGGCGGTCAGGACGCCGCGCGGGCGATGATACTTGAACGACCGCCCCATCAAGCGCTCGCCATTGGCCAACAGCGCCGAGGCCAGCGTGTCGCCCTGAAAGCCCGAATACCGGATGCCGTCAAAGGAAAATTCGACCGGTGTGCCGCGGTCGATCAGCCCCCTGTCCGCGACCCTCATCGCTTGCCCCCGGACGCAGGTTCGGTCGCCGAAATTTCGTGGGTCAGCGTGTTTCGGGTCACGACGATCCATGCGCCGCAGCCGCCCTCGTGATACCACAGATCCCGCGTCTCGCCCGCCGGGTTGTCGCGCAGATAGACGAAATCACCCCAAGCCTCCGGCCCGGCATCCGGGGCGGGCCGGTCCAGATCGACGGCGGCCCCGCGATAGTAGAACTCGCGGCGGTCACGCTCGCCGCAATACGGACAGGTGATCCTCATGGCCGCGCCTCCTGGATTTCACAAATATTCGAACGAAACATACCGACCCGCCCTAATGCAGATTGTGCTGAGAGCCCTTGCCCTCTTCATCGATGATCCCGCGCCCGGTGCGGAAACGATCCAGCCGGAACCCTGTCGCGTTCTCGTGGTACCGGTCGGTGGCCATCAGGTGGGCAAACACGTTGCCCGAGCCCGGAACCGCCTTGAACCCGCCGTAGTTCCAGCCGCAGTTCAGGTACAGCCCGTCGATATGCGTGCGGTCGATGATCGGCGATCCGTCCGGCGACATGTCCATGATCCCGCCCCAAGACCGCAGCACCCGGGCCTTGCCGATCATCGGCATCAGGGCCACGCCGGCCTCCATCACGCTTTCGACCGTGGGCAGATTGCCCCGCGCCGCGTAGGAGGCATAGAAATCCAGGTCGCCGCCGAACACCAGCCCACCCTTGTCGGATTGGCTGATGTAGAAATGCCCCATGCCGAAGGTCACGACTTGGTCGATGCAAGGCTTCAGCCCCTCGGTCACGAAGGCCTGCAGCACGTGGCTTTCGATCGGCAGGCGCATCCCGGCCATGCCGGCAACAAGCCCCGAACGGCCCGCAACCACGATTCCTACCTTCTTGGCCCGGATCGCCCCGCGCGTCGTCTGCACCCCGCGCACGGCGCCGTTTTCGATGTCGATGCCGGTGACCTCGCAATTCTGGATCAGATCCACCCCGCGCTGATCCGCCCCGCGGGCATAGCCCCAGGCCACGGCATCATGCCGGGCCGTGCCGCCGCGCGGATGATACAGGCCGCCATAGATGGGAAAGCGCAGATCGTCATAGTTCAGATAGGGCAGCATCTCGCGCAGCGCATCGCGGTCCAGCAGGATGGCATCGTCGCCCTGGCTGATCATCATGTTGCCCCGCCGCGCGGCCGCGTCCCGCTGCCCGTCTGAATGGAACAGGTTGATGATGCCTCGCTGTGAATGCATCACGTTGTAGTTCAGGTCCTCTTCCAAACCCTCCCACAGCTTGAGGGAATGCGAATAGAACTCGGAATTTCCTTGCAGAAAATAGTTGGCGCGCACGATCGTCGTGTTGCGCCCCACATTGCCGCCGCCGATATAGCCCTTTTCCAGCACGGCGACATTTGTCAGTCCGTGCTCTTTCGCCAGATAATACGCGGTGCTGAGGCCGTGCCCCCCACCGCCGATAATGACGATGTCGTACTCGGCTTTGGGCTCGGGATCACGCCAATGCGCCGTCCAACCCTTGTTGCCCGTCAGTCCTTCCTTCAGGACGCGTAAGCCGGAAAAGCGCATTCAGATCTCCCTGCGGGTTTGCTGGCATCAAACCAACTTCCAACAGGAGTAGCAATCCGGGCTCGGGGCTCCGCATCCGTTTTCGACAAGAACTTGTCAACGCGCGACCAAACCGGACGCAAACGAATTCGCCCTCAGAACCGCAGACGGAAGGCAAAGCCAACGATCGGAGCGGTATCATAGCCCTGCCGGCTGACTTCCTGCCCCGCTGCATTGTCCAAGCGCAACTCGCCGTTAAACTCGGCACCCGCAAATGCCGAAAGCGAAACTCCGGGGTTTGGCGCGTATTCAACCGACAGAACCACTGGAATGCTGCTGTCCTCGCCCACGCCGCCCGGCGCCAACCCGTTGTCGTTCAACTGAAAGCGGACCCTCTCGGACCGAACGGCAAGCCCGACGCTGACACTTTCCGAAGCCTTGTACTCCAATGTGACGCCGGGGCCTTGAGTGGCCCCCAGCGCGCTCCCGGTGCTCAGACGCCAGCGCTCGGCAAAGGTCCAGTCGACCAGAAGCGCGGGAAAGACTTCGAGGTCATTCGTTCCAACCTCGGAGAACACGCCAAATGCCGGGCCGATGCGCAGATTGGGGCTCACCGCCCATGAAATGCCGGCGAAGGCACCATAGGTGAAGCCGTCCGAGGCACTGGCGCCGGTCTCGTAGTCCCATCTCAACTGGGGCGAAACGATCACCGCAGCCCCGTTGTCCAGAGCGAAGCGCAATGGAACGCTCAGGCGAATGTCGCGGACGTCGTCCCACGGCTGGGTTCCGGGCAACCCGAAATCGTAAGAAAACTGACCGAAACTCGCCAGCAAACCCACAAAGGACCCGTCTCCATAGCTGTAAATGCCGCCTGCCCGCAGAAATGCGCGCGATGCGCTGAAATCACCACCGTCCTCAAGATCGGCGCTGCCCTGATAGACAGCCAACCCTTCCACAGTCGGCGTCCAGCCCTGTCGGGGCTGGGCAATGGCGGCAGTCGCAAGCGCCAAGGTCGCGGACCCAATCGCTGCGACCCATGCTAATGAACGGGTAATTTGCATGAGATCCTCGCTGGTTTCACTGCCTGAACTCCAGCGCAGGATGTGCGGCAACCGGACTTTTTGTCAAAGCCCGATTGCCCAGTTTCTGATACGTCAGAGGCCCTTGGCCCGATAGCTCTTGGCTACACGGTCAATGGACACGATGTAAGCCGCGGTGCGGAGGTCATCCACGTCGTCGCGATCATGCCAGACCTCGCTCATGGCCTGGTAGGCGATGCGCATCGTGTCATCCAGACCCGAGCGCACCAGCTCAAGTTCATCCGCGCCCTTGAGGTATTTGGCCTTGAAGTCCGGAGACATCGACCACGCATCGCCAAGATAGCGATCCAGCCGTTCCAGCTCTTTCACGATCAGCTCGTGCCGCGCCTCTTCCTGACGGCGCTGCATCCGGCCGAAACGGATGTGACTGAGGTTCTTGACCCATTCAAAATACGAGACCGTCACACCGCCGGCGTTCGCGTACATGTCGGGAATGATCACGGTGCCCTTCTTGCGCAGCACTTCGTCGGCCCCGGCGGTCACCGGGCCGTTCGCGGCCTCGATGATCAGCGGCGCCTTGATGCGCTCGGCATTGGACAGGTTGATCACGCCCTCCAACGCTGCCGGGATCAGAATATCGCACTCCTCTTCCAGCACAGCAGTGCCCTCGGCGGTGTGCGTTGCATCCGGGTAGCCGTTCACACCGCCATGTTTGACGATCCACTGGTGAACCGCTTCGACGTCGATCCCCTCGGGGTTATAGATCGCACCGTCACGTTCGATGATGCCCACAACCAGAGAGCCGTCTTCCTCACTCAGGAACTTGGCCGCGTGATAACCCACGTTGCCGAGGCCTTGAACGATGACCCGCTTGCCGTCCAGCGAGCCTGACATGCCAGCCTTTTTGACGTCCTCCGGATGCCGGAAGAATTCTCGCAGCGCGTATTGGATGCCACGCCCCGTCGCTTCGACCCGGCCCGAGATGCCGCCGGCATTCAACGGCTTGCCGGTCACGCAGGCCCGCGCGTTGATGTCTGTGGTGTTCATCCGCGCATACTGGTCAGCCATCCAAGCCATTTCACGCTCGCCGGTGCCCATGTCGGGGGCCGGGACGTTCTGCGACGGGTTGATCAGGTCGCGCTTGGCCAGCTCATAGGCGAAACGGCGGGTGATCTGCTCCAGCTCATGCTCTTCGTATTTGCGCGGGTCGATGCGTAGGCCACCCTTGGACCCGCCGAAAGGCGCCTCGACCAGAGCACACTTGTAGGTCATCAGCGCAGCAAGCGCCTCGACCTCGTCCTGGTTCACGGCCATCGCATAGCGGATACCGCCTTTTACCGGCTCCATATGCTCGGAATGAACCGAACGATAGCCGGTGAAAGTATGGATCTGCCCCCGCAGACGCACGCCAAACCGAACGGTGTAGGTCGCATTGCAGACCCGGATCTTTTCCTCAAGCCCGGGTGGAAGATCCATCAGGGCAGCCGCCCTGTTGAACATCAGATCTACACTCTCCCGAAAGCTGGGTTCCTTGATGGCCGTCATAAAATCCTCCATGCCGGTTGACGTCGAGCGTCATGACGTTTTGTCGCACCCTTGGCAAGCTGCTGCAATCGCGATTTGCACTTTTTTTCATCAATTTATGAACAGCGCGTTTCGACCAACCGAGCCGAGTCGCGGACATTTACGATTTCCAGAAATTGTCCCGAGCAACGAAACAAAGATGCCCCTCCCGGCCAGACTGCCGCCGATTTTCATTCAAAAAGAGCACCATAGTGACGATCACGCCCAATTCTCGCCACGATCCACATCTAAATTATTAAAGTTCCGAAGAACTGGCTTCGCTGCTTTTGGCCGGCAAAAGGATTTCGTTATGCGCAATTTTGAATGGACATCGACACGGTCGGGGAAACCGCGCCACGCAGACCGCTGCCGGGGCGCCGTCGAGTCTTTCGCGACCTCGGAAAGCGGGACGATGACCATCTTCGCCCTCTTCCTTCTGATGATCATCTTCACCGCGGCGGGCTTCGCCGTGGACGTTATGCGGTACGATCGCGAACGTGCGCGCCTGCAATACGCTCTGGACCGCGCCGTATTGGCGGCGGCCGACCTGGACCAGGACCTTTGCCCCAAGGACGTAGTCGTCGACTACCTCGCGAAGGAAGGCTTGGACCAGTACCTGGTTGGTGACCCGATCGTGGAACCCAATGTCTGCGGCGCGACCGCCGTTACGATCGAAGGCTACCGCAAGGTCCAAGCGAGCGCCCAGATGGATGTCGGCATGCACTTCATGCAGTGGTGGGATGTTGACTCGATCGTGAGCGCGGCAACCAGCGTTGCCGAAGAAGCCATTGATGATGTTGAGATTTCTTTGGTCCTCGACGTCTCTGGCTCGATGAACAGCTACAATCGCCTGGCCAACCTGAAAGTGGCGGCCAAAAACTTCGTGCAAGAGATGGCGGACAAGACCGAGGACGGGAAGCTGTCGATCTCGATCATCCCATACGCAACTCAGGTGTCGCTGCCCGACTATCTGATGGACGAATTCAGCACGACCGGCACCAATAACCGGGCAAACTGCATCAACTTCACCAGCAGCGAGTTCAACACCACCGCGCTGGACCCCGATACGATCCGCCAACGCACACTGCACTTCACGCCGTGGAGCACCTATGACCGGCGCCCCAGCAACGGCTACGTCTACAGCGAAGTCTGTGACGAACTCGCCAACCGTGAGGTCTCGGTCCTGCAGAAGGACCCGCAGGTTCTCAAAGATCACATCGAAAGTTTTACGGCCGGCGGAAACACGTCGATCGACGTCGGTCTGAAATGGGGTCTTGCCCTGCTTGACGAAAGCATTCAGCCGGTGATCGCACGCCTGGCGGGTGACGAAGTGCCTGCAGAGTTCGCCACCCGTCCCAACAGCTACTCCAGCAACGACTCGATGAAGGTTCTGGTGCTGATGACGGACGGCGCGAACACCACACAATACATGGTAAACGACCCCTACCGTGAGGGTACGTCCATTCTGTGGTGGAATGCCAAAAAGTCCACCTATTCGACCTATGACTACGAGACCGAGAAGTACTTCTGGCACGATGTCGACTATACCGAATGGGACAGCAGCAAAGGTTGGTACTGGGGTCGCGAGATCTGGCAGGACGATCCCTATGGCAACGACGAGTATACTGTCTATCGGTGCACCTACCGGTCCGGCGGCGTCTGCTACAACTTTGACTACAGCAGAAGCGAGACTCGCACTGTTCTGGACAACAATGGCGACCCCGCGACATCGGTCAACCTGACCTGGGTTCAGGTCTGGGAACGCACGACCCGTCGCGCGATCCGCGACCTGTTCCGCGAAGCGCTGGGGAGCACGAAAGGCAACACCTGGTACAACAACGCGGTCACTTCGATCGGGTCGGGCACCAAGGACCCGCGCGCGCGCGCAATGTGTGCCGCCGCTCGCGCCAATGGCATCGTAGTCTTCACTATCGCTTTCGAAGCTCCCGATCAGGGCAAGGCCCTTCTGAAAGACTGCAAAAGCGATGATGGCGCCTACTACGAGGCGACCGGTGACGAAATCGTCGACGTATTTGCATCGATCGGATCGACCATCCGCAATCTGAGGCTGACTCAATGATCAAGCGTTTGCTTCATAAATTCCGCACGTTCCGGCGGAAAGAAGATGGGATGGCGACGATCGAGTTCGTCTTCTGGTTCCCCATCTTCATCATGACGACCTATTCGGCCGTCGAAGTCGGGATCGGGGCCTTCAACCACGCCAACCTCGAGCGTGGACTGGACGAAACGATCCGCGACGTTCGCCTGAACAATCTGGACAAGTATACCACCAACGTTCAGGACGGCTGGACCCACACTCTGTTGAAGGACATCGTGTGCGACAAGGCAGGCTACATTCCTGAGTGCAAGGAAAACCTGATCCTGGAAATGACCCGCGTCGACCCATTTATTGGGACCACGCTGGATCCCAACCCCTACTGCATCGATACCCCGGCAACGATCCGCAACAGCCAGATCTTCGAGCCGGGTACGTCGGACGAACTGATGATCGTCCGCGCCTGCGTCGAGGTAAAGCCGCTGTGGTGGGGTACCATTCTGGGCGCCATCGCGCGGAAAAAGCCCAACGGTATGTACGAACTGCACGCAACAACGGTGTTTGTCTATGAACCGACCTGATCGCTCAATCTTCTCGCTGGCTGTCCGGTATCTGAAACGGTTTTCCCGCAAGGAATCCGGCGTGATCAGTGTCGAGGCCGTGATGATCTATCCCCTGCTCTTCTGGGGCATGTGTGCGTCCTATACGTTCTTCGACGGGTACAAGCAGAGCTCGCGGAATCTCAAGGCGTCTTATGCGATCGCCGACGTCATTTCCCGCGAACGCAATGACATCAACGCAACCTATATGGATACGCTGTACGACCTGCTGCAGCAGATGATGTCGGACCGCTCCGACGTGTCGATGCGCATCTCGTTCCTTCGCTTCGACCTGCCGGATGACCGGCACTATGTGCAGTGGTCTTGTATTCGCGGCGAAAGCTTTGAGGCGTGGACCGATGGCACCATAAGCGAAATCCGTGACAAGCTGCCCATCATGCCGGACAACGGCAAGATGATTCTGGTCGAAGTGAAGGACTTCTATCGCCGTCCCTTCCGCATCGGATACGGCGAAAACGAATTTGCCATGGACAATTTCGTATTCACCCACCCGCGCGTCTACGACAAGATCGACGCACCGGGCGGGTGCTGAGAGCTATTCGGCCTCGGCCAGCATCGCAGAAAGCATTTCTGACAGGAACTTGGTCTCGGCGGCGGACGTCATGCCGCCGACGCCGACACGTCGCCCGACGCGCCACCAAAGGCCCGGGGCCCAAGCCCTGCCACGTTTGCTACGGGTCGTCAGCAGAAACCCGTTCGACGGCTTGAAGGCGAATACGCCCCGATCCACCCCTTCGATTTCACCAACCTCGGCAATCAGCTTGCCGCTGCCCGTGCGCAATTCCGTGCGCGTCAGTTCGATCCGGTCCGCTGTCGCATGCCAGACGCGATGCGCGAGCCAAAGCGCGCCACCTCCGACCACGAACAGGAACAGCTGCCATTCCGGCGCTGGCGGTGCGGCCAGGGCGACATAAGTCACGAACACGCCCACAGTGACGAGCATTCCCACCCCCATCCACCGCCGTGCCGATGAAGCCTGAATCGTTGCCAGTACGTCTTCTTGCATTTCCAACTCCGCCTTTGCCTGCCCCCCATACCCGCTTTCAGCGACAAGCAACAGGCCAAGACTCACCCGGCGCAATTTTGCACAGAGGCAGTGCTTTCTCGCGAATTGACCGTACTTCAGCGAAAATTAGATAACGGGTCCAGAGACAGGAGATCCACATGTCGCTCAGACCAACACTCGAAACCCGCAAGGCCGTTCCGACGATGGAAGGCGCTGGCGTAAAGCTGCACCGCGCTTTTGGATTTCAGGATCCGTCCGAACTTGATCCATTCCTGTTGTTTGATGACTTCCGCAACGAGCACCCGCAGGACTACCAGGCCGGCTTTCCCTGGCACCCTCACCGCGGCATTGAAACTATCACCTACGTGCTGTCAGGAACCGTCGATCACAGCGACTCGCTGGGCAACAGCGGCCAATTGGGTGCCGGAGACGTCCAGTGGATGACGGCGGGGTCCGGAATTCTGCATCAGGAAATGCCCAAGGGAAACACATCCGGGCAGATGCATGGGTTTCAGCTGTGGGGCAACTTGCCCTCGGCTCAAAAAATGACGGCTCCTCGATACCAGGACGTTCAGGGCAAGGACATTCCCGAAGTGATCGACGATGATGGCACCACGGTGCGGGTCATCGTCGGCAAGTTCTGGGGTAGGACCGGGCCGGTGGACGGTATCGCCGCGGACCCGCAATACCTGGACGTATCGATTCCTGCAGGGGTGAAAAAGACCTTCAAGATAGATACTTATCGCCGTGCTTTCGCCTATGTTTTCGATGGGCAGGCCGCTTTCGCCGACGCCTCGCAACCGACCGGCGTTCTGCTTGAGAAGGAAGTCGCCGGGCAAGAGCTGAACATTCGCGATATGTCGGGCAACCGGACGCTGGTGCGGTTTGGTACCGGAGACGAAATAACCGTTCAGGCCGGACCTGAAGGTGTGCGGTTCCTGTTGATCTCGGGTGCGCCGATCAATGAACCGGTAGCGTGGCATGGCCCGATCGTGATGAATACGCGCGCCGAACTCGAGCAGGCGTTTCGGGAGTTGCGCAACGGTACTTTCATCAAGCCGGCGCACTGACTCCAAACAGCCGGTAACAGGGCGCGGCCAGTCAGGCCGCGACCGCCTTGCGTACCATATCCCAATAAATCTGCTCGACCTCGTCCAGCGAAAGCCGTCCACCGGCCCGGTACCACGTCATGACACCATTCAGCATGGCAATCACTGCCAGAGTCGCGATTTTGGCATCCTGAACCGAGAACAGACCGTCCTTCTGGCCGGCGAGAAGGATGCTCTGCAACGCATCTTCATACCGCCGGCGCAGCTTTTCGATTTCGGCGAAGTTTTCAGGCGTCAGGTTTCGCAGCTCCATGTACGCGATGAACACTTCGTCCGGTCGCTGCATGTGAAACCGGATGTGGAAACCCACGAATTGCCGCAGGGCGCCCAATGCATCCGCCTGTGGTTCCAACTCTTCATAGGCCGCCAGCAGCTCTTGCATGTGGTCCTGCATCAGGCGGAACAGAAGGCTTTGCTTGTCCGGAGTGTAATTGTAGAGCGCACCGGCCTGCACCCCGACCTCCCCCGCGATTTGACGCATGGAAACAGCGGCATAGCCATGCCGTGCAAACAATCCCAGGGCGGCCTCGCGGATACGGGGCCCGGTGATATCGGAATGAGAGCCTTGAGTACGTGCCATGGATCCATCGTATATGAACGTACGTTCATATAGAACCCCGCTTGAACCGTTCATGCAAAAAGTGCATCACGTTCAGGTTCCTCATTGTTCGGGTCGCGAAATGAAAGCTGTTTCCGTCATCCTGCCGCTGCTCCTCTTGGCCGCGTGCGCAGATATTCCCGAGTTGGAGGGAAGCGAAGCGGCCTCGGTAAAGGCCGCGCCCTACCCCAAGCTGATCCCGTTGACCCAGGTCAACGTGCCACCCGTCGACCCGGTGAACGAGGCAGCCGCGGTGGAAGAAGAATTGGAACAACGGGCCGAGCGGCTGTCGCAAAAGGCACAGGCACTCCAGAACGCCGAGACCCAGTAAGCCCCGTACGCTCGCCCGCTGCGCAACAACTCTGTCCCTGACGGATTGCACCGCCGCGTTGAACCAGCTATGGCAGCCGACAAAGGACCTTGCGTCCAACAGGCAGACTTCGAGCGGAAAGGAACCCACGGAATGACACAGGCGCTGCGGCTTGGAATTGCTGGCTTGGGAACCGTGGGTGTGGGCGTCGTCAAGATCGTGCGCCGTCATGCCGAATTGCTGCAAGCGCGCACTGGTCGACCGATCGAGATCGTTGCGGTTTCGGCGCGCGACGCCGACAAAGATCGCGGGATAAACCTGTCCGGCTTCGCGTGGGAAACCGACCCGGTGGCCTTGGCCAAACGAAACGACATCGATGTGTTCGTCGAACTGATGGGTGGTGAAAACGGCCCGGCAAAGGCCTCGGTCGAGGCGGCATTGGCCACCGGCAAGGATGTGGTCACCGCAAACAAGGCGCTGCTGGCCATTCACGGCCAGGCATTGGCGGAACAGGCCGAGGCCGCAGGCCGCGTGATCCGGTTCGAGGCTGCAGTGGCCGGTGGAATTCCGGTCATAAAATCCCTGACCGAAGGGTTGGCCGGAAATGACATCAAACGTGTCATGGGCGTGATGAATGGCACCTGCAACTATATCCTGACCCGAATGCAATCGCAGGGATTGGGCTACAATGCCTTGTTCGAGGAGTGCGCGCAGTTGGGCTATCTCGAAGCCGATCCGAACTTGGACGTAGGCGGCATCGACGCGGCGCACAAGTTGGCGCTGTTGGCCTCTATCGCGTTTGGAACAAAGCCGAATTTCGACGGGATCGAGATCGAGGGTATTCAGCATATCAGCCTGGACGACATCCATCAGGCCGACGATATGGGCTACCGCATCAAGCTGCTTGGCGTTGCGCAGCGCACGCCGCGCGGGCTTGAACAACGGATGCAACCCTGCCTGGTACCCAGTGACTCGCCTTTGGGGCAGCTGGAAGGCGGCACCAACATGGTGGTCATTGAGGGCGACGCCGTCGAACAGATCGTTTTGCGCGGACCCGGCGCTGGCGAAGGCCCGACGGCCAGTGCGGTGATGGGGGATGTTTGCGACCTGGCGCGGGGCCTGCGGATTTCCACCTTTGGTCAACCCGCCACGTCGCTGGTCGACTCCAAGCCCGCAATCACCGGCCTGCCTGCCCCTTATTATCTGCGCCTTGCATTGCTGGACAAACCAGGTGCGCTGGCCAAGGTGGCCGCGATTCTGGGCAATGCCGGCGTTTCAATCGACCGGATGCGCCAATACGCACATGCCGAGGACACGGCACCGGTACTGATCGTTACACACAAGACCACACGCGCCACGCTGGACGTTGCGTTGGAGGACTTGCGCACCACGGATGTGGTTGCGGGCGAACCGGTAGCTCTGCGTATCGAGCAGGTTTGAACCCTTGCGGCCTGCGCCACGAGCAGGCTATGCCAGTCAGGACGTCTTCGCTTTACCAAAGGATTACATCGCATGAGCGCTGCCAAAATCGATTTCAACGACCGCCTTCTGTCCCTTGGACTTGCGCGCGTGGCTGAGCAGGCCGCTCTGGCCTCGGCCTCGCTGGTCGGACGCGGAGACGAGAAAGCCGCCGACCAGGCCGCGGTCAACGCGATGCGTGAACAGCTGAACCTGCTGGATATCGCTGGCGTGGTAGTCATCGGTGAAGGCGAACGCGACGAAGCGCCCATGCTGTATATCGGCGAAGAGGTCGGCACCGGCAACGGCCCGGGCGTGGACATCGCTCTGGACCCGCTCGAGGGTACGACGCTGACCGCAAAAGATATGCCCAACGCCTTGACCGTCATCGCGATGGGTCCGCGCGGTTCGATGCTGCACGCGCCGGACGTCTACATGGACAAGCTGGCGATCGGCCCGGGCTTCCCCGAGAACGTGGTGACACTGGACATGTCCCCGCGGGAAAGGGTCGAGGCGCTGGCCAAGGCCAAAGGATGCACCCCCGAGGACATTACCGTTTGCATACTGGAACGTCCGCGCCATGAAGCGATGATCGCCGAGGTGCGCGAAACCGGCGCTGCGATCCGCCTGATCACCGACGGTGACGTTGCAGGCGTCATGCACTGTGCCGAGTCCGAGACGACCGGCATCGACATGTACATGGGCCAGGGTGGCGCGCCCGAAGGCGTTCTGGCGGCCGCCGCGCTGAAATGCATGGGTGGCCAGATCTTTGGACGTCTGATGTTCCGAAATGATGATGAACGCGGTCGGGCGGCCAAAGCCGGTATTGCCGATCTGGATCGTGTCTATGCCCGCGACGAGATGGTCACCGCAGATGTGATCTTTGCGGCGACCGGTGTCACCGGCGGGTCGCTGCTGCCGCGGATCAAGCGGGAACCCGGTTGGGTCGAGACGACGACCCTGCTGATGCGCTCGAAAACCGGATCGGTGCGGCGCATGTCCTACCGCACCCCCATTTGGCCGCATGTCGAAGGCTGAGCGGCCCCGCAGACACAACCGTTCAAGGGCCGGGTCCGACAGGATTCGGCCCTTTTCAGGAGAAGTGGATTGAGCTTTCTGGGTGTTGAACAGTCTTTGACGGGCCGCCGGTGGATTGGTCCATCGCCTGAATTGGACCGGGCCGCCGAGATGCTGGCCCAGCAGACCGACCTGCCCCGCCCCCTGTGCCAGGTGCTGGCACGGCGAGGTGTCCCGCCGATGGAGGCCGAGAGCTTTCTGTCTCCAAAACTGCGCGACCTTCTTCCCGATCCTCGCAGCCTGCGCGACATGGAGATCGCCGCAACGCGGTTCCTGAAAGCGGTGCGGGACAACCAGCGCATCGCCGTTTTCGCCGACTATGATGTCGACGGCGGCAGCTCGGCAGCCCTGTTGCTGGTTTGGCTCAGGCAGATGGGGCGTCAGGCGACCTTATATGTGCCCGATCGTATCGACGAGGGCTATGGCCCCAACGTCCCCGCCATGAGCCAGCTTGCTGAAACGCATGATCTGATCATCTGCGTTGACTGCGGCACGCTAAGCCACGAAGCAATTGCCGCAGCCAAGGGGGCCGATGTGATCGTTCTCGATCACCACCTGGGCGCCGAAACGCTGCCGGATTGCGTGGCCGTGGTGAACCCCAACCGCCAGGATGAAAGCGGTGACCTGGCCCATCTGTGTGCTGCAACCGTTGTCTTTCTGATGTTGGTCGAGGCCGGGCGCCAACTGCGCGAGGCCAACGCCCAAGGTCCGGACCTGATGGCGATGCTGGATTTGGTCGCGCTGGCGACCGTGGCAGACGTGGCACCTCTGATCGGGATCAACAGGGCGCTGGTTCAGCAGGGTTTGAAAGTGATGGGGCAGCGGCAACGCCCCGGACTGGTTGCGCTGTCCGAAGTGGCGCGCATGGATTCGGCGCCCAACAGTTACCACCTGGGTTTTCTGCTTGGGCCGCGCATCAATGCCGGCGGCCGGGTTGGACAGGCAGACCTCGGCGCGCGGCTGCTCAGCACCGACTCGGTGACCGAGGCCGAGGCCTTATCCCGGCGCCTTGATGACCTGAATACCGAACGGCGCGACATCGAGAATGCGGTCCGCGCCGCGGCGCTGGCGCAGGCCGAAGAACGTGGATTGGATGCGCCGCTGGTGTGGGCTGCAGGTGACGGCTGGCATCCCGGCGTCGTTGGGATCGTGGCGGCTCGCCTGAAAGAGGCGTCGAACCGTCCCGCCGTCGTGATTGGTTTCGACGGTGACGAAGGCAAAGGCTCGGGCCGTTCGGTCTCGGGTGTCGATCTTGGTGCATCAATCCACCGGTTGGCCGCCGAGGGTTTGTTGGTCAAGGGCGGCGGTCACAAGATGGCCGCAGGTCTGACCGTGATGCGCGACCAGCTGGAACCGGCGATGGAGAGACTCTCGGAGTTGCTGGCAAAACAGGGGGCGGGCCAAGCCGGTCCTGCCGACCTCAAGCTGGACGGTGCGCTGATGCCCGGGGCGGCCTCGGTTGATCTGATCGAAAAGATCGAGCAGGCCGGCCCATTTGGCGCCGGGGCCCCTGCCCCTCGATTTGCAATGCCCGACCTGCAGGTCCGCTTTGCCAAGCGGGTCGGAGAAACCCATCTGAAGCTGTCGCTGTCGGACGGAATGGGTGGTGGGCTGGACGCGATTGCATTTGGTGCCTTTGACGGACCGATGGGCGAAAGGCTGTCAAATCACGGTGGCGCGCGGTTCCATTTTGCCGGTCGGCTCGAGGTCAATACATGGGGTGGAAGGCAAAGCGTGCAGTTGCGCCTGGAAGACGCGGCCGATGCAAATTGACCGCTGACGCCACTGCCTTTTTTGACCCGCAAAAAAGTTTCCTGGCCGTGCGTTTTTCGTCTTGCGGGTGGGGGGCGTAATCCGTAAAAGGCCCTCCACAAGCCAGCGTGGCCCGTTCGTCTATCGGTTAGGACGCCAGGTTTTCAACCTGGAAAGAGGGGTTCGATTCCCCTACGGGCTGCCACTTGTGCTTGGGCAATGCTGACGTGGCCCGTTCGTCTATCGGTTAGGACGCCAGGTTTTCAACCTGGAAAGAGGGGTTCGATTCCCCTACGGGCTGCCATTTTCACCCTCGAGAAACGCAAATCGCGCGCTACTATTGCGGCGTCTTTCTGCATCGAAATTTGCAGCTCGACCAATCGGTGACCCAAAAAAATCCTTAACGAAGCGTGATTGGCATGCTCTTTTCGCCCGGCAGATGACGCCACGTAGAGTGGGTTAAAAACCATATATTTTCAAGGATATAGTCGTTGAATTCGTTGGGTCGAACAGGCCAATTTCGCCATTTACTAATTTTTTAGTTTGACAGACTCGCGAAAAATCGCTGATGCTGTTCGTCATCCGGTTCGCGCCGGAGAACCATAAATTTTGGGAGGAGAAAGATGCGGAAACATCTTTTGTCCGCAGTGGCGGCGGCTGCCGTCATTGCGGGGCACGGTCCTGTTTGGGCCGACGAAGCCGCAGCACAGCGCTGGGTCGACGATGAATTCCAACCATCCACCTTGTCGAAAGACGAGCAGATGGCGGAAATGCAGTGGTTCATCAAGGCTGCCGAACCGTATGCCGGGATGGAGATCAACGTTCTGTCCGAAGGTATCCCGACCCACTCGTATGAATCCGAAGTTCTGACGAAGGCGTTCGAGGAAATCACCGGCATCAAGGTCAACCACCAGATCCTGGGTGAAGGTGAGGTCGTTCAGGCCGTCCAGACGCAGATGCAGACCGGACGGAACCTGTATGACGGCTATGTCAACGACAGTGACTTGATCGGCACGCACTCGCGCCTGCAACTGGCCTATCCCCTGTCGGATATGATGGCGGGTGATTGGGCGGCGACAACCTCGCCGACGCTGGACCTGAATGACTTCATGGGTATCCAGTTCACCACCGGTCCCGACGGCAAGCTGTACCAGCTGCCCGACCAGCAATTCGCCAACCTGTACTGGTTCCGCAAGGACTGGTTCGATGACGAAGCCAACAAGGCCGCATTCAAGGAAAAATACGGCTATGATCTGGGCGTTCCGGTGAACTGGTCTGCCTACGAGGATATCGCCGAATTCTTCACCAATGACGTGAAGGAAGTCGACGGTGTCGCGATCTATGGCCACATGGATTACGGCAAGCGCGCGCCTGACCTGGGCTGGCGGATGACCGACGCCTGGCTGTCGATGGCCGGTGCCGGCGACAAGGGCGAGCCGAACGGTGTGCCCGTCGACGAATGGGGCATCCGCATGGAAGCGGGCACTTGTAACCCGGTCGGCGCCTCGGTGTCGCGGGGTGGTGCCGCAAACGGCCCGGCGGCCGTTTACGCGATCCGCAAATGGGACGAGTGGTTGCGGGCCTATGCGCCTCCGGGTGCGGCGTCCTACGACTTCTACCAGTCGCTGCCCGCTCTGTCGCAAGGCAACGTGGCCCAGCAGATTTTCTGGTACACGGCCTTTACCGCCGACATGGTCAAGCCCAAGTCCGAAGGCAACAATACCGTCGATGATGAGGGCAACCCGCTGTGGCGGATGGCGCCCAGCCCGCATGGCCCCTATTGGGAAGAAGGCCAGAAGGTTGGCTATCAGGACGTGGGATCGTGGACTTTCCTGAAGTCCACCCCGTCGGATCGGGCACAGGCCGCGTGGCTGTACGCTCAGTTCGTGACGTCCAAGACTGTCGATGTGAAGAAGTCCCATGTGGGCCTGACCTTCATCCGCGACAGCTCGGTCAACCACGAGTCCTTCACCGAACGCGCACCCAAGCTGGGTGGTCTGGTCGAGTTCTACCGCTCGCCCGACCGTGTGGCCTGGTCGCCGACCGGCATCAACGTTCCCGACTATCCGAAGCTGGCCCAAATCTGGTGGCAGCAGATCGGTGACGTGAACTCGGGCGCCTTCACCCCGCAAGAGGCGATGGACCGTCTGGCTGAAGAGATGGACATCACCATGGCCCGCATGCAGGCCGCGGATGAAAGCGCCGGCGTCTATGGCGGCTGTGGTCCGCGCCTGAATGAACCGCAGGATCCGGCCTTCTGGCTGGAGAAGCCGGGCGCGCCGAAAGCCAAGCTGGAGAACGAGAAGCCGCAAGGCCAGACCGTCAACTACGACGAACTGGTGGCACGCTGGCAGTCCCAGTAAGCCACTACTCCCCGGGGGGCGCCGGTACCGGCGCCCCTTACCAACCAAGACCAAACAGCGTTGCCACGCGCTGCGGGATCGGAACCCACGGACATGATCGAACTACAAAACGCAACCAAGCGGGTCGGCACCGTTACCCATATCAAACCCACGTCCCTGACGCTGCAGACCGGCCATTTCAACGTGCTGCTGGGCGCGACCGGGTCGGGCAAGACCTCTCTGATCAAGATGATGGCCGGCCTGGATCCGATTGCCTCGGGCAAGGTCCTGATGGATGGGCAGGACGTGACCCGGCTGAGCACCCAAAAACGCAAGATCAGCCTCGTGCACCAGTTCTTCGTGAACTACCCGCATATGACTGTATTCGACAACATTGCATCGCCCCTGCGCGTTGCCGGAATGGCGCAATCCGAGATCGAAGGCCGCGTGGAAGAGGCCGCCGACCTGCTGCAACTGCGCCCGATGCTGCACCGTCGTCCGCATGAACTGTCAGGCGGCCAACAGCAACGCACCGCACTGGCCCGCGCCATCGCCAAGGACAGCCGCGCCGTGTTCCTGGACGAGCCGCTGGCCAACCTGGACTACAAGCTGCGCGAGGAACTGCGCGAGCAACTGCCCGAGCTGTTCGCCGGGCGCGGCGCCGTGGTGGTCTATGCCACGTCCGAACCCGAAGAGGCGCTGCTGCTGGGCGGCTACACCGCCTTGATGGAAGACGGCCGCGTGACCCAGTTCGGCCCGACGGCGGACATCTATCGCAACCCCGAAAACCTCGCCGCCGCGCGGGTGTTTTCCGACCCGCCCATCAACGTGGCCCGCGTCACGGTCGCCGGTGCCCAAGCGCGCCTGGCTGGCGGAGGTGGATGGACTGTGTCCGGAATTGCCGATGGCGAATACATGGTCGCCGTGCGTCCGCACCGTGTTACTCCGCTCAAGGCTTCTGACGCCGACGTTGAACTGACCGGCCGCGTGATCGTGACCGAGCTCTCCGGGTCCGACTCCAGCGCGCATTTCCAACATGGCGAGGAAGCCTGGGTGTCTCTGGCCGCAGGGGTCCACCCCTATCAGGTGGGCGAGGACCACACATTCTACATGAACCCGGCCCATTGCCGGTATTTCGGCCAAGACGGCAAAAGGGTGGCCTGACATGGCACAGATCAAGCTTGCAAACCTCAAACACAGCTACATGCCATCGCCGCAAGGCCCACAGGACTATGCGCTGAAGGAAATCGACGTAACCTGGCGTGATGGCGGGGCCTATGCTCTGCTTGGGCCGTCGGGTTGCGGCAAGTCCACGCTGCTGAACATCATCTCGGGGCTGCTGACCCCATCCGAGGGGCAGATCCTGTTCGACGACCGCGACGTGACCGCCCTGCCCCCCGATCAGCGCAACATCGCGCAGGTGTTCCAGTTCCCGGTGATCTACGACACGATGACCGTGGGCGAAAACCTGGCCTTTCCGCTCAAGAACCGCGGCGTCGATCCCGCGACGATCAAGCGCCGCGTCGACGAGATCGCCGAGATGCTGGATGTCACCGACATGCTGAACACCCGCGCGAGCGGCCTCAGCCCGGACAACAAGCAGAAGATCTCGATGGGGCGCGGTCTGGTCCGCGACGACGTGAATGCGGTGATGTTCGACGAGCCATTGACCGTGATCGACCCGCATCTGAAATGGAAGCTGCGGTCCAAGCTGAAAGAGCTGCACCAGCGCGTCAAGGCGACGATGATCTATGTCACCCACGACCAGACCGAAGCGCTGACCTTCGCCGACGAGGTCGTGGTGATGCAGGAAGGCGAAGTGGTCCAGATCGGCACCCCGGTCGAGCTGTTCGAACGCCCGCAGCACACGTTCGTGGGCCATTTCATCGGCTCGCCCGGCATGAACGTTCTGCCCTGCGAAGCCCGCGGCGATCGTGCCCTGTTCGAAGGGCACGAGGTGGCGCTGGAAGGTCCGGTCAGCGGCAGTGGCGGCCGCACAGATCTGGGCATCCGGCCCGAATATGTGGGTTTCGGCCCCGAGGGCATTCCGGCCCATGTCACCAAGGTGGCCGATATCGGCCGGCATTTTGTGGTCAGTGCCATGGTCGGCAACACCGCGTTGAAGGCGGTGACCGAACACGCGCCCCCCGAGCCCGGATCGCAAGTCTTTCTGAAATTCAAACCTGAACAGACGCGCGTGTATCGCGACGGCTGGATCGCAACCGAGGAGCGCGCCCGATGAGAACGGAAAACCAGAAAGCGTGGTTCTTTGTCCTGCCGGTGCTGGCGCTGGTGGCGTTCAACGCGCTGGTGCCGATGATGACGGTGGTCAACTACTCGGTGCAGGAAACCTTTGGCAACAACCAGTTCTTCTGGGAAGGGCTGGGCTGGTTCGAACAGATCCTGCGGTCCGACCGGTTCCAGGCGGCGCTGGGGCGGCAGTTCCTGTTCACCGCGCTGATCCTGATGATCGAGGTGCCGCTGGGCATCATCGTGGCCTTGTCGATGCCGCGCAAGGGCTTTTGGGTGCCGGTCTGCCTGGTCCTGATGGCCCTGCCGATGCTGATCCCGTGGAACGTGGTCGGCTCGATGTGGAACATCTTCACCCTGCCCAAGATCGGCCTGCTGGGGTATTTCCTGAACGACGTGCTGGGCATCAACTATGACATGACCCAACAGCCGCTATCGGCCTGGATCACCATCGTGGTGATGGATGTCTGGCACTGGACCTCGCTGGTGGTGCTGCTGTGCTATGCCGGTCTGGTGTCGATCCCCGACGCCTATTACCAGGCGGCCAAGATCGACGGGGCAAGCCCCTGGTCGGTGTTCCGCTATATCCAGCTGCCCAAGATGAAGACGGTTCTGACCATCGCGGTGCTGCTGCGGTTCATGGACAGTTTCAACATCTACACCGAACCCTTCGTTTTGACCGGGGGCGGCCCCGGCAACTCGACCACTCTGCTGTCGATCGACCTGGTGAAGATCGCGCTGGGACAGTTCGACCTTGGCCCCGCGGCCGCGATGAGCCTGATCTATTTCGCCATCACGCTGCTGGTTTCCTGGGTCTTCTACACCCTCATGACAAAGGATGACGCGCAATGAAGAAGCGGTCTCTCATCCCGATCCTGTATATCGCGTTCCTGATGCTGCCGATCTATTGGCTGGTGGCGATGTCCTTCAAGACCACGAACGAGATCCTGTCGGGCTTTTCCCTGTTTCCCCAGACCTTTACGCTGGAGAATTACACCACCATCTTCACCGATCCGACATGGTATTGGGGCTATATCAACTCGATCACCTACGTGACGATCAACACGGTGCTTTCGGTCTGCGTGGCCTTGCCTGCGGCCTACGCGTTCTCGCGCTATCGGTTCCTGGGCGACAAACAGTTGTTCTTCTGGCTGCTGACCAACCGCATGGCCCCGGCGGCCGTGTTCGCCCTGCCCTTCTTCCAGCTGTATTCGTCGATCCATCTGTTCGACACCTACCTGGCGGTGGCGCTGGCGCACACGCTGTTCAACGTACCGCTGGCGGTGTGGATCCTGGAAGGTTTCATGCGCGGCATCCCGAAAGAGCTGGATGAAACCGCCTATGTCGACGGCTATTCCTTCCCCCGGTTCTTCGTCACGATCTTCCTGCCCAATATCAAGGCGGGCGTGGGCGTGGCGGCGTTCTTCTGCTTCATGTTCTCGTGGGTGGAAATGCTGCTGGCCAAGACCCTGACAGCGGTCGAGGCCAAACCCATCGCCGCCGTGATGACCCGTACCGCGTCCAGCGCCGGCTACGAATTGGGCCTGCTGGCCGCCGCCGGCACTCTGACCATCATCCCAGGCGCCATCGTCATCTGGTTTGTCCGCAACTACATCGCGCGCGGCTTCGCGATGGGACGTGTATGAGGTTCGACATGCGCAAACTCCTTCTCTCCCTCTCCCTGCTCGCCCCGTCCTCGGCACTGGCGCAAGCCAAGGCCGGCTGGGGCAATGTCGGCCAGGAAGAACCCAAGGGCTTTTCCTGGACCGACCCGCTGTGGCCCGATTTCTGGATGGCCTGGACCCCGGCAACGCTGGCGGTTTTCGTGGGCATCTTCTCGGCCATCGCCCTGATCGGGGTGCTAGAGGTGGTCAAGTTCCGTGACGGGATCGAACGCCGAGGCGTGCTGGGCCTGACCACCACGTTGGGCGACCGGCTGTTCATCACCCTGCTGGGCTCGGCCTACATCTTTCTGGCCTGGCTGGGGCTGGTCGGCCAACCGGTATGGACCCCGCTTTTCCTGTCGATCGGCTGGGGCATTTTCGTTTTCTGGAAAGTTTAGGCTTTGCGTAACCGCGAAAGGATGCTTGTCTGGCAAGCATAACAGGCAAAATGGTGACACCGAGACCGATGCGAAAGAGAAAGACAGGAAATCTGCTGACCGAGGTTGAACTGGAGTTCATGAACGAGCTCTGGGCACTTGGCGAAGGCTCGGTTCGCGACGTGCTGGACCGGCTGCCGCCCGAGCGGAACCTGGCCTACACCTCTGGCGCGACGATCCTGCGCATTCTGGATGAAAAGGGATTTGTCCAAAGCCGCAAGGACGGCAAAACCCTGATCTACCGCCCGCTGCTTGAAAAGGACACATATCAGGCGCGGTCGCTGCAGAACCTGTCCCGCACGTTGTTCGATGACACCCCGGCCTCGCTGGTGGCACGACTTGTCGACGACGCCGGCCTGACCGAAGCTGATCTGGAGGAAATTCGAGCACTGGTAGAGAGGAGACTGCAAAATGACAGCGGTTAAACCGGTTCTCGATGTATTTCTCGACCTGAACGTGGTGCTGGTTCTTTCGGCACTCATCTGGTTGGGCGCCCGCATGGCCGTAGCCCGAACGCGCCTGCGGCACGACTACATGACACAGCTGCGCGTGCTGAAGGTTCTTTGCGTCTGCGTCATGCTCAGCCCTGTTCTGGCCCTTGGGGTCACGGCAGCCGCCGGTTTTTTCTGGCCGGGTCAGGCCGTTTCCATCGGTGATATTGCGGTAGCGGCCTATTTGCGCGGTGAAATCGCGATGCCGGCTACACAATTCGAAGCTCTGCTGAACACGCGTGAACGTTGGGTCGACACGGTACTGTCCGGACAAAGCGCCCTTGTGACGGCCGCCTTGGTGCTGCTGACCCTGGCCGCCCTCCGGATGCTGGTCCGCACCGTCCGGGATGCGCTGGCAATCCGCGACACGGTGGTTTCAAGCTTCCTGTGGCGGCGGTCGGCCAACGTGGACATTCGCTTGTCCGATCGGATCACGGTTCCATTTGCCGTGCGCGGGGCGCGTCGTCGCCATGTCGTTCTGCCCAGCCATCTGCTGGACACCCCCCGCGAACTGCGATTTGCCCTAGCGCATGAATTGCAGCACGTTCGCGCCCGGGACGTCGAATGGGAGATTGCGTTTGAGGCCATGCGACCGCTGCTGTTCTGGAACCCTGCCTACTGGGCGTTGAAATACCAGTTCAGCCGACTGCGCGAACTGGCCTGCGACCAATCCGTCGTCACCCGACGCGGGATCGACGCGCGCGACTATACCGACTGCCTGCTGGACTATTGCGCCCGGACCGTTGCGCAGGGCCGGCCACGGGTCTTGAACGTGGCGCTGGTCTCTGGTGGCAAGGCCAAACGGGTTCTGAAACAACGCGTGATCGCGCTGGCCGATGCACCCTCGTTCTCGGCACCGTTGCCGGCAATCTTCATGGGTTCGGCCCTGCTGTTCGCTGTTCTGCTGGCCTTGGGCGCAGCCACGATCCGCCAGACTCAGGACTGGAGCCATGACCGGCTGATGCTGTCGACCGTCGTGAACCTTGAACGGCTCGAGGCACGCAATCAGGGCAATTGATCGGCGACGCCAGGATCCATCCTGTTGCTGGCCTGACCGCTGAACACCGGTCGCTCGAGTGGGCGGCCTAGCGCTTGGACGTGCCGCCAGAGAAACACGGCCCAACACGCTCCCCAAGCAAGGACCGCGGGCACGTCTGCAGAGGACGCCCGCAAAACCGCGGCAAGGCACAACAAGGCATATCCGATACCATCAATCGCACTGGGGCGCAGCCGGCCGCAACGGCGCGCGACCGCACGGGCAGCGACGGCATAGATCGCGCAGCTGACCGCTCCGACCGTCAGAACGTGCAACGCATCATGCGCCGCCAGCAAGTCGGGGAAGTACAGCGAAGCCGCCAACAGGGACAGACCAGCGGGCAACCACGCAAAGGCAATATGAAGCATCCCCAGCAATCCATCCTGAAGAACTGCCGTTGAATGCCAGAGCCACAGACGCCCACCCTCGCACCCCGCGCAGATCACAAGAAGGACGCCGATAAGCGGACCATCGGCGACGGAAACAAGCCCGAGAAGCACCGCAGTTAAAGCCAGAGCTGCCGCCGAAGCGTCCCCCAATGCCCTCGCGCACCGAAACTTTTGCGCGGCGGTTGGGCTTTGGTGCGTCCAATTCCATGTGAAAGCAGCGATCATGCGCCCACCGACAACCGACACCAAAAGTGCAACGAGTAAAACTGTGGAGAAGGACGGCGCAGACCCAGCTAGAAAGGCAAGTTGGCAGATGGCCAGGAAAAGGGCGAAAAGCGCCTGAAGCCCTCCGGCAACCGCGGGCTCGCGCAGTGCAGCCCAAGCGAGACGACCGGCGAGAAAGAGCAAGAACGCCGTGCCCATTGGGACGATGAACATGGGTTCGCCCCCAAGCGCACCGATGGCGGCAAACCGGGACATCGCCCAAATCGCAAACAGCAACAATGTGCCGGTTGGCGAGACAGAATCGCCCCCCGACCAGCTGCGCATCGCCGTCAGCGAATAGCCCGCAAATGCCGCGCCGACGAAGCCGAACAACATCTCATGCGCATGCCAGGCGTACAGCCCCAGCAACGGCGACCAATGGGTGATGAAATCCTGCCCCAGAAACAGGCCGCTCACCCCCGGAAGGGCAGCTGCCCCCGCCGCAGGAAACATGATCCGATGAGGCGAGGACAGCATGGTTTCCGATCATGCAAGGGACGCCTGGGCTATCCTGCGATAGCCGGCTTGACCGTGATAGAACCCATTGCTGAACGGCGTATCTGCACAAACCTGCCGCAACCGGGCTTCGGCCGCCTCGGTCGACATGCTTTGATCCAACAGCGCCCGGTAAACCTCAGCGACGGTGACCATGTCGACGGCCTGCGGCATCAATCGCAGATGGCTCACACCATCGGCAACCAGTTGGGGCAGTTCCTGCAGCAGGATCAGATACCCTTCGGATTGGGTCTGGATCCCGTTGATGCGCAGGATCGGCTGCTCATCCCTCGTACGCAGGGGCATCCCGTCGGGGTCTTCTTCGCAGACGAATTGGCAATTGTCCTTTGTCCGCCCGTGCGAGCGCGCGTGATAGCACCGCGCCGAAACGGCCAGCGACGCCCGGCCAAAGACCTGCACTTCAACCCCGAGACCCAAGTCGCGCGCCATTCGCGCCGCGACGGCGATCGAGGGCGCTGGCAACTCGGTGGGCAGGCAGACATGCGTCGCCCCCTTTGACGCCATCCAGCGGATTGTGGCCTCGTTATAGGCATTCATGAATGGGCCGATGCGATGCGGTCGCGTACCGCGTGCATACAGTCCCGCAGCGTTGTTGATTTCGATCTCGGGCGACTCCATCTCAGACAGGTCTTCGGTGGCCTTGCGCTCTCGCTTCAGCATCACTTCGGCCAAGGAGGACAAAATCACCTTTTTGCCCGTCCGTTCGAGCCTTTCGATGATGGACGGCAGGTCAGCCTCTTGGAACGGGGCGCGTTTTGAACAGATGACCTCGCCCAGATAGACCTCATCCACCGGAGCTTCGTCGGCGACACGCGCATAGAAATCCCGGCGTTGGTCGGCCGACCAGTGATAGGCGATCGGGCCCAATGTAAGTTTCGTCATCGTTTCACCGCCATTTCTTCGTGGCAAAAGCGCCTTGCGTCTGTTTCTGACCCTCGGTCAGTGCGACGAGGTTCCCGATATCCGCTTCGCGACCCGCCCGGATATCGTCGACAGCGTTTCGAAATGCAGACACCACGGACCGGACATAACTCTTGGACCTTTGCCGCCCTTCGATCTTGAACGCATGCACCCCGGCATCGATCAACTCAGGCAGAAGGCGGGCCAGGTTCAGGCTGATCGGTTCCTCGAACGCATAGTACCCGTCCGGACGATGTGCGACCTGATAGCGGCCTTTGCAAATCGTCGGATAACCGGCCTTCTCATCTGGCCCGAACCGGTCGATGGTAAAGCCAGCCAACCTCGATGACATCGAACCATCGGCATCGCGCACGTACTCCACGTCGGACGCCGGCGAACAGACGCCATCGAGGTTCGTGGACTGCCCGGTCAAATAGTTCGTCAGGCTGCAGCGCCCTTCGACCATCAGACCGTGATTTCCGAAGATGAAGGTTTCGATCTCACAGGGGATTTCTTTTCGGATCTGCCGGATCTCGGGAATGGTCAAAATACGGGGCAGGACCACGCGTTTGACACCGAAATTCTCGCAATAGTAGCGGATCGCCTCGGGTGACGACGCTGCAGCCTGTACCGACAGGTGCAAGCGTACCTGTGGATGGGTTCGGGCGATGTAGTCGGCCACGCCCATATCAGCCACGATGAAGGCATCAACGCCGATCCGCGCACCGGTGTCGGCAGCGTGCCGCCAAAGGTCGACCTTGCCCGCCGGGGGATAAGTGTTGAGTGCCAGAAGGACCTTGGCACCCTTGGCATGGGCATAAGCGACCGCCTCCTCCAATTCCTGCGGCGTGAAATTCAGCCCCGGAAAATTCCGGGCGTTGGTGGCGTCCTGAAAGCCGCAATAGACGGCGTCGGCCCCGGCATCGACCGCTGTGCGCAGGGCAGCGGGAGTTCCGGCGGGGCATATCAATTCGGCGAGGCTCATGAAGCAGTCGCTCCTTCTACTTCTTGGTAATTTCGGCGCAACCGGGACAGGATCGCGCGGCCAGGCGGGCCGAACATGTCCGCAGCCTCCTGAGCGATGGATCCATCCATGTCGTCCAATGCATTGCGCAAACGGACGACGGCCTCGGTATCTCCAGTGATCTCCAGATCGCGTGAGAAAAAGGCCGCGTCGCCGTCCTGTTCCGCATCAACCAGCTCCAACAGCAGCAGGAACCGCCCTCGGATAATTGCTGTTGCGTCAGGCAGCATCGACCGCGGTACGGCACGAAAGCTCAGGTTCTGAGGATCTGGACGCAGATGCAGCGCGAACGGCAGCTCGATCGGGTCGATCAGGAAATCGGCGCTTTGATACGGGCCAAGTCGGGCAAACAGTGCAGGATGTTCCTGCGCGACCCTACGGACCACACGCGCGAGAATGGGCTGAACCGCCAAGCAGGCCAAACGCGAGACGACTGCCTGTCCCGGCGGTCTTGGCCTGTTCGATGTCTGTGTTGGGCTCACCATATGCTGCATGTACTGCCTCATCCGTTTGGCTGTTGTATTTGTGCGGGTTCAACCCGGTGCCGCCGTGTTTCGGCCTTGCGCGATGGAGCATCGGCACCATTCGACAACAACGCCCTCAAGGGGCGGCAGGAGCTTGGCGGTTCCACCGGCAAACTGATCGAAGGCGGCGCGATGGGTTTTGCTCACGCCGATCAGGACCGGAGTATCTCGCGCCAAGGCCTCGGCTATGAGAGTGCGAAATCCGCGGCCCTCGGCCTCGCTGAGTCCGAACTTGTTCAGCAGAACGATATCGCAACCGTCATCTCGCAACCGAGCGGTCGCGATGCCGACCACGTCCTCGATCGCACCGGCGTCCATGCGACACGCGCCTGAGCCCGAACCCAGATCCTGCGTGATCCGGATATTGGGACCATGCGGCAGCAGTCCAAGCGTTGTCTCACAAAACTGGGCGCCAGTATCCGGAATGTTCACACGCAACGCTCCGAGCAAGCGCAGACCTTCTTCCTGCAATCGCGCGGCCACTGTCGCCAGCAAATGATCCGTTCCGCCTGCCTCACTTGCGTCGACACCTGCAAGAAGCATGATTGATCCCCTCTACCGTTCGAACCGTGGAAACAGGACCTGGTTTTCAAGCATCATGTGCCGGTCAATATCCGCCAAAAGGTTCCGCAGCCCATCGTAAAGCCGTCGCCAAGACCCGCAGGCATGTGCGGGCGGTGTCAGGTCAAGGGTGACATGCCGGATCAGAGCGATACTCTCGGCGTGGCCATCGTGATCGGCGCGCATAACCCGGATCGGGTTTTCGATCCCTTCCATGCCGCCCATGCGCATGGCGGGAAACAGGACGATCTCCTCTTTTGCCATGTGCGTTTCCATTTCGGCCGCCAGTTCGGCCAGCGCGCGGACCAACCCTCGGGGGGCTTGGGGGTCGTCTCGGTGAACCAAGGCCACGCGTTCGGCAAGATGTTGAAGCTGTTCAAGCTCGGTCCGGTGTGTTTCGTGATACCGTGTGAGGATGTGATCAATCAGAGCGTCTGTCTCAAGATCAGCTTCGTGCATATCGAAGTTCGTCATGGTCCGTGCTTTCAGGGTTCACGACCCGAGCATCTCGAATCGGAATTTGATTTGCGCATTCTGTTTTGCTAATACGCATAGAAAATACCGATTGGAAAACGCGACCATGCGCCTCACCTCATTCACTGACTATGGTCTCCGCATTCTGATGCGGCTGGCTGGCAGCCCGGACCGCCCGTTTTCAACCGGCGAACTGGCCGATGAATTCAAGGTGTCACGCGCCCATCTCGCCAAGGTCATTTCGGCGCTGGCCAATGCCGGATACCTCAAAACGCGGCGGGGCGGTGGCGGCGGGGCTGTCCTGTCTCGCCCGGCGTCGGACATCCGCTTGGGCGACGTAGTGCGCACTCTGGAGACCGGGCAACCAATCGTTGAGTGTTTCTCGGCCGATGGCAGTGCGTGCACTCTGACTCCAAGCTGCCTTTTGAAGGATCGACTGAAGCAAGCCGAGCAAGCGTTTTTTGACGACCTGAACCGGGCAACATTGGCTGATTGCATCTATCTTCCACCGTGGGAGATTTCGGCGGCGGAATAGTAGCCGGCCTGCCCCTTCGGACAATTCGCCTGGGTTCTCTCAGAACCAATCAGGCTGCGACCACTGTTACCTTTGTGCTTAGACCGGTCAGATCAGTTGGCCCCAATCTAAGAATAAGAAACGGTGTTCAACTGCACGCCTCTGTAAATTCAGTCATCTGTTTCTCCGGCGGACTTGCCTGATCCTCCGAATGTCAGACCGAAACTCTTGTGCGGAAAAATGCAGGTTGTAGTCTTGGCAGACTGGCCGGAGAGATCCCATTGGAACTGCAGAGACTCCTTGACGACGCCAAGGCGCTGATTACCGAGGCCCAGCTGGATGACGGCTTTTGGCCCTGTGGTGTGCGGGAAATGGCATTGGCCCAGACGCGCCAATCCAAACGCCCGTCATGCTCGGTCGTTGAGCCCATGATCGGGCTGGTGCTTCAGGGCAGCAAGTCGGTGCAGTACGGAACCGAGCATGTCCGTTATGACGCAGGGGACGTCATTGTCGTGGGAAGCGCCCTGCCAATGGTCTCGGGCCTTGTGGATGCCTCGCCCGAAAACCCCTACATCGCCCTGTATATCGGCATCGACATGCGCGTATTGCGGGGCGTCTACACCGACATGGGCGGCACCTCGCTGGACGATGCGGGTCCGGCCTTGGAAAGCGGTCAGGCCGACGCGGAAGTTATTGATTCATTTACACGTCTTTTCCGTCTGCGCCGAGATCCGATCGCAGATCAAACGCTGGGGGCCGCCGCCGTCCGCGAGGTATATTTCCGGGTTCTGCGCGGCGACAAAGGGCGCGCGCTGCGCCGTATCATCCGCGCGGACAGCAAGGCCAACCAGGTCGCCAAGGCAATCGCGCATATCCGCAAAGAGTACCGCTCGACGATCAAAGCCTCGGACTTGGCCGCGATCTCGGGCATGAGCGCGTCGGTATTCTATGACGCTTTCAAACGGGTGACGGCCAACAGTCCGCTGCAGTTCCAGAAAGACCTACGCCTGACCGAGGCCTTCCAACTGCTTCAGCAGACGGGAACGCCTGTATCGAGTGTTGCGCATGCAGTTGGGTATGAAAGCCCGGCCCAATTCAGCCGTGAGTTCGCCAAAAAATTCGGCGTTCCGCCACGAGAACTGACCCGGGATCACGTGACCTGAGCTGCACGCTTTATTCTTGGGTTTCGGAGAATCGAGCAAGAGTTGAGGAGGAAGCCCTGTGTTCCACCCGAGGCGGACAGGTTAGGTTCATCCATGATGCAACCGGGCGATGTTGCCCCCGAAATCGCAAGGATACCTGATGGCAGTCTCCGACCAAGTCCCTACAAATTCCGGATTTCACGCAAAAAGCACGGCGGCCGAAGTGCTGGCCGATATCGACCTGACCGGAAAAACCGCAATCGTAACCGGTGGCTACAGCGGTATTGGCCTCGAAACAGTCCGCGCCCTTGCCGACAAGGGGGCCGTGGTGATCGTTCCCGTACGCTCGGAAATCAAAGCTCGGGAGAGCCTGGCAAGCGTGGAAGGTCATGTCAGGACCGCACCGATGGACCTGGCGGATCTGGGATCAGTCCGACGGTTTGCCAAGACGGTATCCAGCGACTTGCAAAACCTGGATCTGCTGATCAACAACGCCGGGATCATGGCGTGCCCCGAGGCCCGTGTTGGACCCGGTTGGGAATCCCAATTCGGTATCTGCCACATGGGCCACTTTGCCCTGACCAAGTTACTGCTGCCGCTTTTGGAGCAAACACCGGGCGCGCGGGTCGTGGCTCTCTCCTCAACCGCGCACAAGATTTGTGACGTGCATTGGGATGATATCCAGTTTGAGAAGACGGACTACGACAAATGGCAGGCCTATGGGCAAGCAAAGACCGCAAATGCGTTGTTTGCCAACGCCCTTTTCCGCCGTTTGGCAGAGACCGGAGGGTTGGCGTTTTCGGTACATCCCGGTGGGATCTTCACCCCTCTGCAACGGCACCTGCCGAAGGAAGAGATGATCGCACTGGGCTGGCTGAACGAGGATGGCGAGCCGTCCGAATTGGCAAAGGAGGGTTTCAAGACGCCCGAACAGGGCGCGTCAACAACGGTTTGGGCGGCGACTTCGCCAAAGCTGGTTGGCAAACCGGGGGTATATTGCGAGGACGCTGACATTGCTGCCCCGACCGCCCCCAACAGCCCGACGGCCCGATATTTCGGGGTCAACGCACATGCGTGCGATGACGCATCAGCCGAAAAGCTGTGGGAGATCAGCGAACGGCTACTGCAAGAGGCCTGATACCCACGCAATCCGGTCGGGACGATCCCGGCCGGACTGCGCTTTTTGGGGATAAGGCAGCGCCAGGGCTTTAGACCACAGTCGCGCCCCCTAGCCCTCTGCGCAGCTGGTCTTGGCCCGGGCTGGACCCAAACGGTTCAGGCCAAAGCCTGCTCGGGCGCCGGATCGGCGATCAACAGTTCGACATCTGACACGCCCAGCGCCACGGCCAACTGGCTTGGCGGGACCGTGTCGACGATCAACGTGTCCAAATCCGACAGTTCGCACACTTTGTGCAACTGCTTGTGATTGAACTTCTGGGCATCCAGCAGAAGATGGCGTTCCGCAGAACGGCCCAGCATCGCGCGTTTGACGGCGGCGATATCACCGATCGGCTCGCTGGGGCCATCCTCGGACAATCCCGACGCGCCTATCATGCAGCGATCGACATTGAACCGGCCCAGAAACTCCAGCGTTTCATAACCAACGACGGCAGCCTCAGCGGTAAGATAAGCACCGGGGCAAACAATAACCTCGGTCGCGCTCCCGCCCAGTGTCACGGCCACCGGAATCGAATTCGTGATGACAGTGCAACGTATGTCGCGAAATGCCAATGAGCGCGCCAGTTGAGCGGTTGTCGAGCCCGAGTCGATCATGACCGTCTCACCTTCACGCACAAGGCCAGCGGCGGCGTTTCCGATCCGCTCGCGTTCGGCAACCCTGGCCGCATTGCGCTCGTCCAGACTGAGATAATGCCCTTGCACCGGCGCCGACGCGCCACCGTGCGCACGCGCAATCAGGCCGTCTTCGGCCAGCGCGTCAAAATCTCTGCGGACGGTCTCGGTGGATACGTCGAAACTGCGGGCCAGATCACTGATGCGCACGTGCGGGCGCAGCTTGAGCTCAAGCAGGATACGTTGGCGACGATCGGACTTTTTCAGCCGATCCCGCCCTTTCTTGCTGTGTTTCTGACGTGTTTTGGCCTTTGACATCTCATTGACCCGGCTAGACGATAATCAACTTTTGTGGCGTTTACCTCATTTTTGCAAATATTTTGTTGCATTGCCCTCAAACTGGTGATGAAGATCGTCGGACTCACCCCATTGTGGAAGGCAGAATGTTGGCCATGCAACGGCGCAGCGCAAACAAGGTATCGAACGCATGATCGTGCTTGCCACCCATCTGGCGGCCGGGGTCGCCCTGCTTTTGTGGTCTGTCCGGTTGATCCGGACCGGAGTGGAACGAGCGTTCCTGCCCGAGTTGAAACGCGGCCTGAAAATTCTGTCTGAAAATCGAGTGTCCGCTGCATTGGGCGGCGGTATGGCAGCGATGCTGATGCAAAGCTCGACTGCGGTTGCATTGATCGGAGCCGGGTTCGCGGTATCGGGCATGCTGGCCCCACCCTCGGCCCTTGCGCTGCTGCTGGGGGCGGAGGTGGGATCCGCCCTCATGGCAAAGGTGCTGACCTTGCCCGTCCAGGCGGTGATGCCATTCGCATTGCTGGTCGGCGTCGTGGTGTTTTTGAAGGCCGGACGACGGCGGACGAAACAAATCGGGCGCATCATCATCGGTTTTGCCCTGGTGCTGTTGTCGCTTGGAATGATCCGCGAAGCCACAGTGCCAATCGGGGCCAGCCCAATCGTTCAAAGCATTGCCGCATATTTTCAAAGTGACTTGATCAGCGCCTATGTGGTCGGCGCAATTCTGGCGTGGCTCATGCATTCCAGCCTTGCCGCGGTGCTGACCTTTGCCACATTCGCGGCGTCAGCACTGGTTGGCGGCACTGTGGCCGCCGCACTGGTCATCGGTGCCAATCTCGGTGGCGCCGTGATCTCATTCGCCCTGCTCTGGTCGCAGGAGCGCCCGGCCAAGTTGATCGTCCTTGCCAACCTGGTGGCTCGGGCCTGTGTCACTTTGGTGGCGCTGGCCCTGCTGCTGACCGGCGTACTGAACATATCCGCGTTCGGCACAGCGCCCGGTCAACAGGTGGTGATGCTGCACATTGCGATGAATGTCGCCCTTCTGGTCGTTGCGCTGCCATTCACCAACCTGCTGATCCGGTTGGCCGGCACGTTCGTTCCCCGCCACTCCAGCATCACCGCCGACAACGTGACGGCATTGGACCCCAGCGCACTGGACCACGTGCCTCTGGCGCTGGCCTGCGCACAGCGCGAACTGCTGCGCATGGCTGAAACGGTTCAGGCGATGCTGGTGCCGACCATTCACCTGTTTCGGAACTGGGACCCCGAACTTGCCCGCACCATCGAATTGCGGGAAAACGATGTCGACCGCATGCATTTTGATATCAAAATCTACGTCTCGCGCCTGCGGGAAGGCGATCTGACACCTCAGCAGGAGAAAAAGACACTCGAGCTGGTGTCGATGGCCAACAACCTTGAAGAGGCTGCCGACCGGATCGCGGTCAACCTTGTGGCGCTGGCGAAGAAAATGGCTGACGAGGGCATCACATTTTCCAAGGAAGGTCTGACCGACATTGAACAATTCCACGATCAGATCACAACGAACGGCCAGTTGGCTCTGAGCATTCTGACCACCGGCGACGCTGAGGCGGCCCGCCAATTGGTCGCCGAAAAGGATCGCATCCGGATCGAAGAGCAATACCTGCAGGAGCGCCACTTGAAGCGCCTGCAAAGTCGGGGTCCGGCCAGTATCGAGACAACCAATATCCACCAGGAGACACTGCGCCTATTGAAGCAAATCAACGCGGCGCTGGCCTTTGTCGCCTACCCGATCGCCGAAGAGACGGGAGATCTTCTGGAAAGCCGCCTGGCCAAACCGCGCATAATCTCGGACGCACCTTAGTCACGGCAATCTTCGGATTGTACTTTTAAAGACCGGCAGCCAAGGCTCCCGCCCTTCCGTGAGTACAAGGCTTTCTGGCTTCCTGAACCCGGCAGAATTGACAGTCGGCCCCACCCACATGCTATCGTCATATCAGAATGTTATGACATAAAACCGTTTCTTTGAATTCGAAGCTGTTGAATTGGGAGGTTCTCATGCTGCGACTCTACGTCTGTTCAATGCTGCTGACACTCGGCCCGGCAGGCGTTCTCGCCGACGCTGTGCCGACCAAGGAAGCCGCAGAGGGAACCTTTGCCGAGCGTCCGTTCTCGCCCTATGCCAACCGGACATTCCCAGAGCGCCCTCTTTGGGGGGACACGCACCTGCACACCGGGTTGTCACTGGACGCCGGAACGTTCGGGAACACGCTGCTGCCGGATGACGCCTGGCGATTTGCGAAAGGCCAACAGGTCATCTCGTCGACAGGACAGCCGGTTCGGCTTGCGCGCCCGCTGGATTGGATGGTTCTTACGGATCACACCGACCTGATGGGTTTTGCCCCGGACCTGCAGGCCGGAAAGCCGGGGGTCTTGGCACATCCCAAGGGTTTAGAATGGTACGAAGGATACTCTGCGGGCGGGGACGAAGCTGCCAAAGCGGCGTTCGACATCATTTCCAATTTCTCGCAGATGACCCTTCCGGAAGACCTGCTTGAATCATACAGCCCCGGAGCGGACGCCTTTGCGTTTACCTGGGAACATATCGTGATGGCCGCAGAACGGCACAACGACCCGGGCAATTTCACAGCGTTCATCGGTTTCGAATGGACCTCGGTGCCCAAAGGATTCAACCTGCATCGAAACGTCATGCTGCGCGATGGCCCGATCCGTGCGCTACAGATGGTGCCGCCGGTCACGCAGCCGCCCTACGGGAATACGGATCCGAAGGCACTTTACGTGTGGCTCGAGGAGTACCAGGCCAAGACCGGAGGCCGTGCCGTTGCCTTCGCGCATAACGGCAATCTGTCGAACGGCTGGATGTTCCCGACCGAAGACACCTATCACGGCGGCAAGGTGGATGAGGAATACGTACAGAACCGCGCCAAGTGGGAACCCCATTACGAGGTCACCCAGATCAAGGGTGACGGCGAAGCCCATCCTTATCTCAGCCCTGACGACCCATTTGCCGACTATGAAAACTGGGATGTCGGGAACCTCGATATCTCCGAGCTGAAAACCGATGACATGCTGGCCGGCGAATATGCGCGTGAGGCGCTGAAGCGCGGGCTGATGCTTGAAGAGAAATTCGGCGTGAACCCCTACAAGTTCGGGATGGGCGGCGCGACGGACAGCCATACGTCGCTGGCCACGGCCGAGGAAGACAACTATTTCGGCAAATCCGTAAGCGCCGAGCCCTCGGCTACGCGCGTTCTGCACCCGTTTGTCGAAAGCGATCTGGGCGCCTTTGAGGGGCATACGCTGGTCGCATCGGGCTATACCGCAGTCTGGGCGTCCGAGAATACGCGCTCGGCCATTTTCGACGCGTTCAAGCGACGCGAGACATACGCCACGACCGGGCCTCGCATCGGGCTTCGTTTCTTCGGCGGATGGGATTTCGATGAGTCCGACCTGCTGACGCGTCTGGTAGCCGATGTGGGATACACCAAAGGCGTGCCGATGGGCGGTGACCTGCGTCCGCCCGAGGGCGAAGGCGCACCGACTTTCCTGATCGGCGCACTGCGTGACCCCGTCGGCGCAAACCTTGATCGAGTTCAGGTCGTCAAGGGCTGGTTGGATGCAGACGGCGCGCTTCAGGAAAAGGTCTACAACGTAGCCTGGTCCGACGATCGTGCGCTGGATGCCAATGGCAACCTTCCCGAAGTCGGCAATACCGTCGATCTGGACACCGCCAGCTGGAGCAACTCGATCGGCGCATCGGAATTGGTGACCGTTTGGACGGATCCCGACTTCGATCCCGACGCGCGGGCATTCTACTACGTGCGGGTTCTGGAAATCCCGACCCCGCGATGGGTGCTGTACGACAAGCTTCGTTTTGGAATCGATTTGCCGGCCGAGGCCCAGTTGATCCATCAGGAACGGGCGTATTCGTCACCGATCTGGTACACGCCTGCCAGCGAATGAACCAAGACCGAAACCGGGGGCGCGGGATCGCGCCCTTGGGCCGGGGTCGTTGCAGCAACATCTTCACCCCAAATTGAAATCGGCGATTTGACATGACGGGCCGTTGGGATCAACGATCGGGTATCGAATTGCCAGCAGGTCAGATCTTTCATGCGCTTTTACAAAGAACCGCTGTTCCACTTCATTCTGATCGGGCTGGCCATTTTCGGCTGGTTCTATCTTGTATCCGACGAGACCGAGCCCCCAGTAGAAGCCGAAACGATCACAATTGACAGCGACGACATCGCGCTTTTGAAAACACGGTTCGAGGCCAGCTGGAAACGCCAACCCACCGACGCCGAGTTGCAGGCGCTGATCGATTCCTGGACCCGCGAAGAAATTCTTGTGCGCGAGGCCCGAAAGCTGGGTTTGGACCGTGGTGATCAGGTGATCCGGGCCCGCCTTGCCCGAAAAATGGAGTTTCTGACTACCGCAATTGCGTCCTCGGTCGCCCCCGAGGAGGCTGTTTTAGAAGAGCATCTGGCCCAGAACGCAGACCGCTTCACGACCCCTACCCTGATCGCGTTTGATCAGATCTATCTGGGTGATGCCCCAGACCCGGACGTCGTCGACGATACTCTGCAGGCGCTGAACGGTGGCGCGGATTGGTCCAGCCTTGGCGTTTCGTCCTTGCTGGCGCGGTCGATGCCACTGACAGCCGCGGGTGCAATCGACACAACCTTTGGTCGTGGGTTTGCGTCACAGCTTGACGGGAGCGAGCCGATGATTTGGATCGGTCCGATCAACTCGGGATACGGGCAACATCTTGTCCGCGTGACCGAAGCAAAGCCCGGTTATCTTCCGCCGCTCGCCGAGATCTACGACTCCGTTCTGAACGATTGGCGCAGGGCGACGGCTCAGGACCTGGCGCAGGCTCAATACGAAAGCCTCGCCGCCCGGTACCGGGTCGAGACACCCGAATCCGCAGAGGGCGGCTCGTGAAGACGCTCTTCTTTGTTCTGCTGGCTTTCTGGCTGGGCATGGTTCCGCAATTCGGTCGAGCACACGCGCTTGACCCCGGCTATCTGGACCTGAACGAACTGGCGCCGGGCACCTGGAGAATCCTTTGGCGTATTCCCGACGTGAACGGACAACCCATGGAGATCGATGCGGTTCTGCCCGACCATTGCGCGCCGGCAAATGGCCCGGAGCCAACAGCGGAAAACCAGGCTTGGGTGTCTTCTTGGATTGCAGAATGTGAGGCCGAAATCGCGGGCCATGTTGTGGCCATAGACGGGTTGGAGCGTCAGCAGAACGATGTCTTGCTACGCGTTCGACCGCTGAATGCTGAACCCGTGACGCTCAGATTTACGCCTGATGAGGCCGAATTGACGGTCCCTGCGGAGCCTACGATCTGGTCGGTTTTTGGCAGCTACTTCCTGCTTGGTTTCGAACACATTCTGGGAGGCTGGGACCACCTGTTGTTCGTCTTTGCGCTTTTTGTTCTGGTGCGGAACCCATGGCGGTTGGTCGGTGCGATCACCGCCTTCACAGTCGCGCATTCGCTGACGCTGGCAATGGCGACGCTTGGGTTTCTCAACGTGCCCGCCGGCCCCGTCGAAGCCGTCATTGCATTGTCCATCGTATTCCTTGCTTTGGAAATCCTGAGGCACAAAGAGGGCGAACTGCGGTTATCCGAGCAATACCCGTGGATCGTTTGCTTCAGTTTCGGCCTTCTGCACGGGCTCGGCTTTGCCGGTGCTCTGGCTGAAATCGGCCTGCCCTCGCAAGAGATCCCCGCAGCACTGCTGGCTTTCAACATCGGCGTCGAGGCTGGTCAGCTTGCCTTTATCGCAGTGCTCGCACTTCTGATTGCGATGTGGCGCCTTATCGCGCCACGGAACGCCGATTGGGTGACCCACTTGGCCACCCCGGTGACAGGCTATGCCATCGGGTGCATATCGCTCTATTGGCTGATCGAGCGGGTCAACGGGTTCTGAGCGCCTAAGCGGTCAATTCACAGATCTTTGCATTCCGGCACGGCGGTCAGAACCGATCCGTCCTTGAGATGCTGCAACAGATTGTCCACCGTCAGATCACCCATAGCGGCACGCGTTTCGACAGTAGCACTGCCCGCATGCGGCAACAGAACCACGTTTGGCAACTCGCGCAACGCCTGTGGAACGCGGGGCTCGTCCTCAAAAACATCCAGCCCTGCCCAGCCAAGCGCACCGCTTTGCAGCGCCTCAATCAGAGCCGCCTCGTCAACAACAGATCCTCGGCTGACATTGATCAGCGTGCCCCCGGCCCCCAACGCCCGCATCACTTCGGCATTGACCAGCTTGTTGGTCGACGGCCCGCCCGGCGTTATGCAAATCAGCACATCCACGTGTTTGGCCATGTCGACCAGATTGTCGAAATATCGGTATGGCACATCCTTGGGACTGCGGGTGTGATAGGAGATTTCGGGCGACCACGGCCCCAGTTTGTCAGCAATCGCCTGGCCGATACGGCCAAGCCCCAGAATTCCAACCTTTTGATTGTCGGCTGATCGGGTCAAAGGGGCATTGCCTTCTGATTCCCACCGGCCCGATCGGACGTATTCATGGTCGCGCACAAGCTCTCGGTAGCAGGCCAGCATAAGCAGAACGGCGGTGGTTGCGACCTCGTTGTTCAGCACATTCGGGGTGTGCGTTACGACAACTCCGCGGGCTGCAGCAGCCGTTGCATCGACTGCATCATATCCCACCCCATAGACGCTGATCATCTTCAGATTTGTCAGTTGGGCCATCAGGTCGGGCGGCACGCCGTCATGTCCGTTCGTGACCACATGCGTGATGCGCGCGGCATCAAAATCGTCCAATTGGCGAATATCAAATGCGGTGGACAGCCGATCTTTCATCCGGTCGGTAATCCCGCCGATCTGCAACAGCTCAGTCATCCTGACTGACCTTCTGCCGCTGCGTGCCCAGCCCGTCGATCCTCAGTTCCATCACGTCGCCCTTCTTCAAATAGACCGGATTGGGCTTGATACCCATGCCAACTCCGGGCGGTGTGCCCGTCGAAATCACGTCACCGGGATGAAGGGTAAACAACTGGCTCAGATGTTCGATAATCTCGGCAACGGTAAAAATCATCGTCGCCGTGTTTCCAGTCTGCATCCGCTGTCCGTTCACATCCAGGGCCATGCCCAGCGCCTGAGGATCGGGAACCTCATCGCGGGTGACCAACCACGGACCGGTCGGACCGAACGTGTCGCAGGACTTTCCCTTGGTCCATTGTCCGGTCAGTTGCGTCTGGAAATGCCGCTCGGACACATCATTGACGATGCAATAACCGGCGACATAGTCCAAAGCATCAGCCTTGGAGACGTATTTCGCCGTTTTGCCGATCACCACACCCAACTCGCATTCCCAATCGGTATGGGTGGACCCGCGCGGCATCACAACGTCATCATAAGGCCCCACGATGGCGGAATTTGCCTTGAAGAACAGGATCGGATGCTTGGGAATATCCGCGCCCGTTTCGGCAGCATGGTCCGAGTAGTTCAGTCCGATGCACAGAAACTTTCCGATCTTGCCGACGCAAGCTCCGATCCGCGGATCCCCTTCAACAATCGGTAGGCTTTCGGGATCAATTGCGCGCAGCCTGTCCAGCACTGCGTCGCCCAGCAATTCACCGGTGATATCGGTGACATGGGCGGACAAATCCCGCAATTGACCCGCAGAGTCGACCAACGCAGGCTTTTCCGACCCTGCGGCTCCGTAGCGAACAAGTTTCATTTCGGTTCCTTTTAGTGATTGTCCCGCGGCAGGAATTGCCGCGCGATGTCCCTGAATTTGTCGGCGCCCTTCAGCGTCATGCCGCGATCCAGACGATCGACCTTCTCGCGGAAGATCTCCTGCCAGGGTGACTGGTCGGGCGGGACCGAGTAGCCACCTGCGGCTTCCAGTTCGCGGGCACGTTCATGCAACTCCTCCAGCGGAACAAGCATATCCGCTGTCCCTTTGCCCAGATCGATGCGCAGCCGGTCGCCGTTTCGCACCAGCGCCAGCCCGCCGCCTTCGGCCGCCTCGGGCGAGGCGTTCAGGATCGACGGGCTTCCGGAAGTGCCGGACTGGCGCCCATCACCGATGCAGGGCAGCGTTTCGATCCCCTGTTTCAACAGGTATGAGGGCGGCCGCATGTTCACTACCTCGGCCGCGCCCGGGTAACCTTTGGGCCCTGCGCCGCGCATGATCAGGATACAGTCTGCGTCGATGTTTTCTGCCGGATCATCGATGCGGTGATGAAAGTCTTCAGGCCCGTCAAACACGACCGCTCGGCCCTCGAATGCATTGGGGTCATCCGGGTTCGACAGGTAGGCATCGCGGAAAGCGGACGAGATCACCGATGTCTTCATGATCGCGCTTTCGAACAGGTTGCCCGAAAGGTTGATGAACCCGGCCTGATGCTTGACCGGATTCCTAACCGGCTTGATCACGTCGTCGTTCAGCGACCGGCGTGTCCCGCAGTTCTCGCCCATCGACTGGCCGTTGACCGTCAGTGCATCGGGGTTGGGTAGCAATCCGGCATCAATCAACTCACCGACCACGGCAGGGACACCGCCGGCGCGCTGGTAGTCCTCTCCTAGGTATTTCCCGGCCGGCTGCATGTTGACCAGCAGCGGCACGTCGTGACCCAGGCTTTGCCAGTCATCGTTGTTGAGAGGAACGCCAAGGTGCCGGGCGATCGCATTCAAATGGATCGGCGCGTTCGTCGATCCACCGATCGCCGAGTTGATGACGATCGCATTTTCAAATGCCGCCCGTGTCATGACATCGCTTGGGCGCAGATCCTCCCACACCATCTCGACGATGCGCTTTCCGGTTTCATAGCTGATCTGTCCGCGTTCCCGGTACGGGGCCGGTATCGCGGCGGACCCGGGCAGTTGCATTCCCAAGGCTTCGGCCAGCGAATTCATCGTGGTCGCAGTTCCCATCGTGTTGCAATAGCCAACCGAGGGCGCCGAAGCCGCTGCGATTTCCATGAACTCATCAGTGTCGATTTCACCGGCGGCCAGGTCTTCCCGAGCCTTCCAGATCACAGTTCCCGACCCTGCGCGCTCGCCCTTCCACCAGCCGTTCAACATCGGGCCGACTGACAGAGCGATTGCCGGGATATTGACGGTGGCGGCCGCCATCAACAGCGCCGGCGTGGTCTTGTCGCAACCGATGTTCAGCACCACGCCGTCGATCGGGTATCCAAACAAGCTCTCGACCAGCGAAAGATAGGCCAGATTGCGATCCAGCGAGGCAGTCGGCCGCTTACCTGTTTCCTGAATCGGGTGCACCGGAATTTCGATGCACGTGCCACCGGCCGCGATGATCCCGTCGCGCACACGTTTGGACAATTCCAGGTGGTGGCGGTTGCACGGGCTGAGATCGCTACCCGTTTGCGCAATGCCGATGATTGGCTTGCCGGATTGAAGCTCGGCGCGGGTCAGGCCGTAGTTGAGATACCGTTCCAGATACAGCGCGGTCATCTCGAGGTTCTCCGAGTTCATGAACCATTTCCGCGACCGCAGATCGTCCTTTGTTATCTTCGTCATTGGCCTGACCACCCCCCATCGATTATGTGTGTATGTCCTGTGGTGAAAGCACTCTCATCGCTTGCCAGGTAGACGACCAGTGCCGCTATTTCTTCCGCCTTGGCGACGCGGCCCATGGGTTGGCGAGCCACGAACTGCGCCATGGCCTCTTCCCTGCTGCCCAGCTCTTGGGCCAAGGCCTCGACCCGATCGCGCCAACTGGGGCTGTCGACCGTTCCGGGGCAGATGCAGTTGCAGCGAATGCCCTTTGTGATGAAATCAACCGCAACCGATTTCGTCAGCCCCACGACCGCTGCTTTGGTCACACCATAGACAAAGCGGTTGGGCGCGCCGATGATCGACCCCAGAGCGGAAGACATGTTGATGATCGAGCCGCCGCCCCGTTCGACCATCCCCGGCAGCACAGCCTTCGTTGTGCGCATCATGGACCGCACGTTGAGGTCCATCGCAAAATCCCACTCCTCATCGGTGGCGTCCAGGATGGTCCCGTGATGCACGAAGCCCGCACAGTTGAACAACACGTCCGGATTTGCCCGCTCAACCCCCTGAGCGACGCTGGTGTCATCGGTGACGTTCATCTCGAAAATTTCGATATTTTCGAGATTCTCGGACCGAATCGAAGAAAGGTTTTCGAGGTTGATATCCGTCGCAAACACCTGCGCCCCTTCGCGCGCCATTGCGATTGCGCTGGCACGCCCGATACCCTGTCCGGCGGCCGTCACAAGGACGCGCTTCCCCACAAGTCTTTCTGACATATGTAAAATTTACCTTTCACTACTTGCGACCAAACACAACGACCCCGGGCCCGAGTGCGACCGGGCAGCACCAAAAAATTCTGCGTGGAAACGCAACAGGCTTTGGCGCAGGAACTTGATGCCGTTAGCGTATGACAGAGATTTTGGTTTGGCTATAACCATGCGTGGTGCGGCCCGAAGGAGGATAAGCAAGTATGAGCGAACAGCGCAAAGTGACCCTTTTGGGCACCGGCCTAATGGGGGCGCCGATGGCACGAAACCTGCTTGCGGCAGGCTTTCCCCTGACCGTTTGGAACCGCAGCGCCGAAAAGGCACGACCATTGGCGGACCAAGGTGCCACGGTTGCGGACACCCCGGCCCACGCGGTTGCCCAAGCCGATGTGATCGTGACCATGCTGGCCGACGGATACGCAACCGGCGCGCTGCTGGAAGACCCTTCCTTTTACGACCAGCTGAAACCTGGTGCCGTCTGGATCGACATGTCCAGCGCCAAGCCTGAACATGCCCGCGCGCAGTCGGCCCAACTCGAAACCCTCGGCCTGCGGCATCTGGATGCCCCGGTCTCCGGTGGCACCAAGGGGGCCGAGGCGGGCTCGCTGGCGATCATGGTGGGCGGCGACGAGAAGGTCATGCTGGAGGTACTGCCAATCCTCTCCGCCATGGGGCGGCCTGTGCATGTCGGCCCCAGCGGCGCCGGTCAATTGTGCAAACTGGCCAATCAGACGATCGTTGCCGTCACGATTTCCGCCGTTGCCGAGGCAACCCTGCTGGCCGAACAAGGTGGCGCAGACCCGGCTGCTTTGCGCGCCGCGCTGCGCGGTGGGTTTGCCGACAACGTGATCCTGCAACAGCACGGAGAACGCATGTCCAACCGGGATTTCGTTCCCGGCGGGCTCTCGAAGTTTCAGCTGAAGGATCTGGACAACACCTTGGATGAGGCACGCGGTCTCGGCCTGGAACTGCCCAATACGCAAGCCGTACGCGACCGGTTCGAATACCTGATAAACGAAATGGATGGGGCCGAGCTGGATCACTCTGCGCTCTACCTCGAGCTCAGAAAACGGAATGGCATGTAGTGACGCATATCCTCATCATCGGCGGCGGTGGAATGCTGGGTCAGAAGCTGGCGCATCACATTTCGGCCGAGCAGACCTTTAGCCCGGACGCCCGTGTATCATTGTTCGACCTTTCATTTCCGGTCGAGGGTGCACCCGGCGAAATTACCGTTGGCGACATCGCGGCCCCGAACTCGGCCAAGCTTCTGGCCGCTCAGCGCCCTGACGTGATCTTTCATCTGGCCGCGATTGTCTCAGGTCAGGCAGAAGCTGACTTTGACCTCGGTTGGGACGTCAACCTGATGACGACCTGGGCGCTGCTGAACGCATTGAGGGACGAGCATAACGCCACCAGCGGCGCCTACCGCCCGCGGCTGGTCTTCGCTTCGTCCATAGCCGTCTTTGGCGCTCCTTTCCCCGAACGGATCGACGATGAATTCCTCTGCGCCCCTCTGACCAGCTACGGGGCGCAGAAGGCTGCGTCCGAGTTGATGATTTCCGACTTCAGTCGAAAAGGATACATCGACGGCATCTCCCTGCGGCTGCCGACGCTGTGCGTGCGGCCCGGCAAGGCAAATGCCGCCGCTTCCTCCTTCTTTTCGGGTATCATTCGAGAGCCCCTGAACGGGCTCGAGGCGGTTCTGCCGGTTGACGACACCGTTCGCCACTGGCACGCCAGCCCTCGGGCAGCGGCACGATTTCTGACCCACGCGGCCGATCTTGATACGAAACTGCTGAACGACCGGCGCGCCCTGAACATGCCAGGCATCAGTTGTACGGTCGCCGAACAGATCGAAGCTTTGCGGACCATCGCCGGTCAAGACGCGGTCAACCTGATCAAGCATGTTCCCGACCCGGACATAGAGCGCATTGTCAAAGGCTGGCCACGCGATTTTCAAACCGACCGCGCGTTTGAGCTGGGCTTCCGCGCAGAGTCGAGCTTTGAAGACATCATCCGCGTTTATCTTGAGGATGACTTCCGCGCTTAGTCGCCCATCGTCTTGCCTGTCAGATGGCGCTTGAGGTGGTCATGAATCTTCTGCTTGGTCTGTTGCTCATCGCCGGACAATGCGGCCTCGAGGATGTCGGCGTGATGCCGGATGTTCTCGGAGATGAACTCGAACCGCCGGTCTGCCACCATCAATTGCTGCCGGAACTGCGCGTAAATTCGGCCGTGCATCTGCTTCAACGTGTCCGACCCACAGGCCGAGATCAGCGTTTGATGGAATTCCTTTTCCGACGCAAACCAGATCTCGATCAGCTCGCTGGGGTCGTCGGTGGCATGAATGCGCTTTTCGATATGGCTCAGCTTGTGATGCGCCGCGGTCAACCTGGCTTCCCAATCCACCCCGCCGTTGCGGATCGACATTGCGGTGCCTTCTCCCTCCAGCAAAACGCGGATGTGGGTCAGCTCGATCAGTTTTTGCGGCGAACGCTTCGGGACGCGAAAGCCCTTCTGCTCCTGAAAGTCCACCAACCCCACAGATGACAAACGAAAAAGAACTTCGCGAACCGTGCTGGCCGAGCACCCATAGTCCTTGCGCAACTCTTCGGCCCGAACCTTGGCACCATGATCGAATCCGTTCGAGATTAGACGCATTTTAAGGTGCTGATAAATATCTACTTCTTCATTCATTCCGGTTTGAACCTTTCAGGTCTGGCCCCTTAGTGTCCTAGTCATATTTTCGACTTATTGCAAGAATCTCGAAATTTTTGGAAATTTCATATTTTTCTTGTTGCATTCGATTCGACCGCTTAACGTCTAGCAGCGTGTCGACAAGGGAGGCGGCAAGATCTCCTACCCGGCGCACTGCTCAACGTCTGGGAGGACAATATGAAAATAGTCAAGACAGCGGCTGTTGCCGCCGTAGCAACGACGATGGCGGCCGGTTTCGCGGTGGCCGAAACGACCAAACTGAGAATTCAAACCCATTTCTCGCCCGAGACGCTGTCCGGGCAGATGGCGGCAAAATACGTCGAAGACATCCAGGAAATGTCGAACGGCGAGATCGAAGTCGAGATGTTCTACTCGTCCTCGGTGGTCAAATCGGTCGAAACCTTCGATGCCGCGGCAACGGGCATCCTCGACTGCGACATGACCGGCGGCGGCTATCAGACCGGTAAGAACCCGGCCTTCCAGTTCGCGGGCGATCTGCTGGGCGGTTACCAGAACCCCTATCAGCAAATGGCATGGCTGCTGCACGGTGGCGGCAGAGATGCGGTCAATGACCTGTACAACGGCTACGACATGGAATTCATCGGCTGGTGGATCCCAGGACCGGAATCTCTGGCCTCGACCAAGCCGATCGCCAAGGTCGATGACTTCAAAGACTGGAAATTCCGTTCGCCCCCGGGCCTGGCCACCAAGGTCTTTGCCGAACTGGGCGCATCGCCGATCGTTATGGACTTTAACGAAATCTTCACCGCTCTGGAAACCGGCATCATCGACGGCGCGGATGCTGCGAACCTGACCAACAACGTGGGTCTGGGTCTGTACGAAATCGCCGGTCACACGAACTATCCTGGCTTCCACTCGATGCCCGCAGACCACCTGGCCTGCCGCAAGGACGTTTGGGACGCGATGCCTGCACATCACAAAAAGATCATGGAAGTCGCGATGGACAGCCTGGCGCTGCACAATGCGACGATCAACGAAGTGCAGAACGCTCAGACCGCCAAGGACCTGAAGGCCAAAGGCGTTCAGCTGTATGAATGGTCGCCGGAAGATCTGGCCGCCTACCGCGCAGCCGTTCAGGTCGGGTGGACCGAGTTCGCCACGACCCCAGAGGCCAAGGCGCTGTTGGAAAGCCACATCAACTTCCTGCGCGATCTGGGCGCAATGCAATAATCGGGCTTCGGCCACTCAACGACAATCGGAAAGGCCGTGCTGACGGCCTCTCCGAATGTGCCCGGGACCCTGCATTTCATGAAAATCACCAAGATCACCAGCCATGTACTGCAGTACGAGATGCCCGAAGTCCTGGGGTATTCGCAGCAGTATTATGACAAGCGCACAACCCATCTGGTCGAGGTTCAAACCGACGAGGGCGTGACCGGCTGGGGAGAGTGTTTTGGCCCCGGCAACGTAGCAAGAGCCAACAAATCCATCGTTGAACAGGTCATTCAGCCGATGGTTCTGGGGCTGGACCCTTTGGACAAGGACGTGATCTGGCACAAGGTGTACAACCTTCTGCGAGATCATGGGCAAGGCGGAATGCCGATACAGGCGCTGTCCGGCGTGGACATCGCCCTGTGGGACATCGTCGGCAAGGTGGCCGGTTTGCCGCTGCACAAACTCATTGGCGGCGCACATCGGACAAGCGTTCCCTGCTACGGCTACGGAATGATGCTGCGGGATGAGCCGATTGCCGACCTTGCCGCCCGGTTCGAGGACGAAGCCGTAACGATCAAGGACATAGGGTTTGTCGCCACCAAGATGAAAACCGGGTTCGGACCCAAACCGGACGTACAGCTCTGCGAGGCGGTGCGTCGCAGGGTTGGCGAAGACTTCCCCTTCATGGTCGACGCGAATCATGCCTACACGACCTCGGACGCGTTTTATGTGGGCCGTGCCTTGGAAGAGCTTGGCGCCTATTGGTTTGAAGAACCGGTGGCCCCTGAGGATCTTGACGGCTATCGCGAACTGCGCGCGGGGCTGAAGATCAATATCTCCGGCGGCGAGGCTGTCTTCAATCGCTGGGCGTGGCGCGCGCTTCTCGAAAACCGCAGTGTCGATATCGCTCAGCCCGAAGTATGCGCGTTGGGCGGAATCTCGGAGTATCTGCGGGTACTTGCGCTGTGCCACGCGCATTTCACCCCGGTCGTCAATCACGTCTGGGGAAGTGCGGTTGCTGTGGCCACCAACCTGCATCTGCTGGCGTCAATGCCGGCAATGCCGGGCGGGCTGCACCCGTGGGAACCGATGTTGGAATTCGACACCACGGACAACAAATTCCGCGACGATCTGCTGACCGTTCCGCTAGAGATTCAGAAACAAGTCAAGGCCAACAACGGCCGCGTGACGATCCCGACCGGCCCCGGATTGGGCGTCGAGCCGGACCTGGAATTTATCGATCACCACCGGATCGACGGATAAGGACGAGGGCTACGTGATGCAAAAAAACTCAGGCGGAATACTGGAGTGGCTCATCCCGCTCGCCTTCGTCGCAACGGCCAGTTGGCTCGTCTGGCATTTGCCGGCCTTCCTGTTGGACTGGCTGCCGTACACGTCCGAATCTCTGAAAAGCCAGGTAACGGAAATCTATCTGCGCAGCGACGTGACGCCCGAAATGGCCGGGGTTTTCGGCGGATTTGTCGACATTGTCGATATCGGCGCGCTGATACTGCTGCCGATCCTTGCGGTGATCGGAACCAAGACCGTCCAGCCGGCCGCGATGGAATACGAGGGCACGACTGCGATGGACCGCTTCGCCCTGTTCATCGGTCGGGTCACGATGATGATGATCGCCATCATGACGGTGGTGATGCTGTACGAAGTCTTCATGCGCTATATCCTCGAGAAGCCGACTGAGTGGGCCAACGAGATGACCCTGTGGTTCGCCAGCTTCGTGTTCCTGATGTCCGGCTACTATGCCATGCAGCAACGCAGCCATATCCGGATCTTTCTGCTGTATGATGCGGTTCCTCGCTGGTTGCAGCGCGTGTTCGACACGATCTCGACCATCCTGATCGTGATGTTCGCGTTCTTTCTGGTCTACGGCAGCTATCAGCAGGTCTTCGTCAACAAACTCTATAAATGGGAGCTTTACGGCTCGGCCTTCAACCCGCCGATCCCGGCGACGTTGCAACCCATGGTCCTGATCGTGATCACTCTGGTCGCCATGCAGGCCGTTCTGAACCTGATCGCGGATTGGAACAAAGAACCGGAAATCCACACGGATGAACCGGACGAAGACGAAATTGAAATGATCAAACGAGCGGTGGGACAAGACTGATGGATATTGGAACGATCTCACTCATCCTGATGGTCGCCCTGATCGTGCTTCTGGCGATCGGGATGCCCCTGGGTCTGGCCTCGGCCTCGCTTGCGGTTCTGGTTCTTGTTCTGAAGTTCGAGCCGACACTTCTTTTGAACCCGTTTTCATTCGGCGATGGCATTCTGACCGGACGCCCGGGGACTGGGCCACTCTATATTCTGGCGCAGAAGATATATGGGCTCTTAACGGACTACGTGCTCATATCCGTGCCATTGTTCATCTTCATGGCATCGCTGCTGGAGCGATCCGGGATCGCGCGCGACATGTATTCGTCGCTGAATGTCTGGCTGTCCAGAACGCGCGGCGGCATCGCCATCGTGACCTCGATCATGGCGGTGATCATGGCGGCCATGTCCGGCATCATCGGTGGTGAGGTTGTCCTGCTGGGTCTGATCGCCCTGCCCCAGATGCTGCGCCTCGGCTACGATCAGAACCTCGCGATCGGCGTCATCTGCGCCTCGGGGTCGCTGGGGACCATGATCCCGCCCTCGATCGTTCTGATCATCTATGGGCTGATCACCGAAACCTCGATCAAGTCGCTGTTCACCGCGTCCTTCATCCCGGGTTTCATGCTGGCCTCGATGATCATCCTGTACATTATCATCCGCACGCAGTTGAATCCTCACCACGCGCCGCTTCCGGAACCGGACCCGAGCGACCCCGAACCGGCTGAAAAGCGCAAACTGTTTGCCGCCTTCATGAGCATCGTCGTCGCCGGATTTTCCACCGTTCTGTTTATCCGGGCCGCGTTTTTCGAGCTTTCCGGCTCGAACGCTGCCAGCCAAGGCGAGCCCGCGCGATTGGGGACAGCTGACTACCTGCCCTGGTTTGCCGGTATTACGATCGTCGCCCTTCTGCTGATCTTCTTCGTCTTTGGCAGAGAGCGCGCCAAAATCGGGTGGGAAATGGGCAAAGGCCTCGTCGCGCCGCTGGTCGTCATCGGCGTCGTTCTCGGCTCGATCTATGGCGGGATCACAGGCATCACCGAGGCAGCAGGCATGGGCGCCTTCGCCGTTCTGATCATCGCCATCCTGCGGGGCGAAGGATCGTTCGAGCTGGTTTGGGACAGCTTGATGCGAACGCTCAAATCCACAGGCACCATCATCTGGGTCACCATCGGCGCCGCCGCGCTGGCGGGTGCCTACACCATTGCCGGCGGGCCCCAATACGTGGCCGATCTGATCGTTGGGCAGGACCTGCCGACGATGCTGGTCATTCTGGTTATGATGCTGATCCTGCTGTTCATGGGCGCGTTTATGGATTGGGTCGGCATCGTGCTTTTGATCATTCCGGTCTTTCTACCGATCGTTCTGCGCCTTCCCATCGAGGAAATCGGACTCATCGGCCAGTTGCAGCCCAGCCATGTCGCGATCTGGTTCGGCGTCGTGTTCTGTATGAACATGCAGGTCAGCTTCCTGTCGCCCCCGTTCGGCCCGGCGGCGTTCTACCTGAAATCGGTGGCCCCGCCGCATATCAGCCTGACGGATATCTTCCGCGGCTTCCTGCCATTCATCGGGATCCAGCTGCTGGCGCTTTCCGTTCTTCTGATCTGGCCGGGCATCATCGCGCTGCTTTTGTGAGGTTGCACCCATGCTGACACAAGATCAGATTGGCAAGTTCCAGACGGACGGATACCTCGTGGTCGAGGATGTAATTCCCGGTGACGTCCTTGATCGGGTGCAAGCCGAATACTCGGATGTCCTGAACCGGCTCTTTGACGGTTGGTACGAAAAAGGGCTGGTCAAGGACGAACCATCCGGGATGTCATTCTGGGACAAACTTCTGTCCGCTTATCAGGCCGGTTGCGACTATTTCCAGCCGCTGGACATCTCTTTGCCCGGCGACCGGATCATGGCTGACACACCGTTCCATATAGGACCCGCAGTGTTCGACTTGCTGACGGCCCAGCCCATGCTTGACATCGTCGAGCAGTTGATCGGGCCAGAGTTGGTCAGCAATCCGATCCAGCACGTTCGGCTGAAGCCCCCTGCCCTCAAGCTGTCCAAGGACGAGGTGCGGGCGCACATAACCGCAACGGACTGGCATCAGGACCGGGCAGTTGCGTTGGAGGATGCGGACCAGACCGACATGGTCACGGTCTGGATTGCCGTCAACGATGCGACGGTCGAAAACGGCTGCCTGCAAGTGCTGCCTAAGGCAAAGGACCAATCCATCCTGCCGCATTGCGCGCGGACGCAGACAGGCATTGCCGACGGATTCATTGACGAAGAGCGAGCCGTGCCCTTGCCCGTCAAGGCAGGCGGGGTCATCCTGTTTCATCCTCTGACGCCACATGCGTCGTTGGTCAACGAAACGGACCGGTTCCGCTGGTCGTTCGACATCCGCTTCAGTGCGGCAGGCCAGCCCACCGGTCGAGACCATTTCCCCAGCTTCATCGCAAGGTCCAGATCGCGCCCCGAAACCGAGCTGCGGGATTGGCGTGTCTGCAAATCCAATTGGGAGGCGGCGCGAGCAAAGCTGTCTGGACAGCCGCATATAGATATTCACCGGTGGACATCGGACTCGCCGTTCTGCGCCTAGCTGCAGCCGCCAGGAAAGCTGATTATGACTTTTGTACGTTTAGATCGAACGGATAGCGTGGTGGTTGCAACTCGGCTGCTGGAGGCCGGCAGTGTGGTCGAAGGTGTTACGACCAATGCGCGCATCCCATCGGGCCACAAGGTCGCCACGGCGACCCTTGCACCCGGCGATCCGGTCAGAAAATACGCCCAGATCATTGGTTACGCCACCCAACCGATCCACCCCGGCGATCATGTGCACACCCACAATGTCGAGTTCCGCAACACCAGCGTGGACTATGAGTTTGCGACAGATCACAGGCCTATGAGGCCCGCCACCTCGGTTGATACGTTCATGGGCTACCACCGGGACAGTGGTCGGGTCGGCACGCGCAATTACATTGCGGTTCTGACCACCGTGAACTGTTCTGCTACGGCGGCCCGCATGATCGCCAACCACTTCACGCCGGACAAGCTGGCCGCGTATCCGAATGTCGACGGCGTGGTGGCCTTTGTCCACGGAACGGGATGCGGAATGGCAGATTCCGGCGACGGTTTCGAAGCTCTTCAACGGGTCATGTGGGGGTTTGCGAAACATCCCAACCACGCTGCCGTTCTGCTGGTCGGTCTGGGCTGCGAAATGAACCAGATCGATTGGCTGCTGGACGCATATGGGCTGAAGCAGAGCCCCACTTTTCAGACGATGAACATCCAGAACGTGGCCGGATTGCGCCGGACTGTGGAAATGGGCATCAGCAAGATCAACCAGATGCTGCCCATTGCCAATGAGGCAAAGCGCAGAGAAGCCCCGGCGTCTGAACTGATGGTTGCGCTGCAATGTGGTGGATCGGACGCTTGGTCCGGTGTGACGGCGAACCCGGCGCTCGGACATGCCTGCGACCTGTTGGTCGCTCAAGGTGGCACGGGTGTCCTTGCGGAGACGCCCGAAATCTACGGAGCCGAACACCTGTTGACCCGCCGTGCCCTTGACCGCGCAACTGGGGAAAAACTGATCGGCCTCATAGATTGGTGGCAAGACTATACCGCCCGCAATCACGGTTCGATGGACAACAACCCCAGCCCCGGCAACAAGCAAGGGGGGCTGACGACCATCCTTGAGAAATCGTTGGGGGCAGCGGCGAAGGGCGGAACCACCCCTTTGACCGGTGTGTTCAAATACGCCGAACCTATCACTGCCAAGGGCTTCACCTTCATGGACAGCCCCGGATATGACCCTGCCTCGGTGACCGGGCAGATCGCGGCCGGGTGCAACCTTGTGTGCTTCACTACAGGGCGCGGTTCGGCCTTTGGGTCCAAACCGGCGCCGACGCTAAAAATCGCCACCAATTCTGAATTGGCGGCGCGCATGTCCGAAGACATGGACGTGGACGCGGGCGACATCCTGACCAAAGGCGTCAGCGTCGAAGAAAAAGGACAGGAGATATACCGACGGCTGCTCCAAGTCGCCTCGGGCGCGCGAACCAAGTCCGAGGCGCATGGCTTGGGTGATTACGAATTCGTTCCCTGGCAAATCGGAGCGGTGATGTGAAACGGATCCTCGTAGCCGGCGGCGGATTGATCGGTATCCGCCACGTCCGCGCCGTCATTGAGCATCCCGGCTGCACGTTGGTCGGGTTGGCCGATCCGGATGGCTCAATCCAGATCGACGCGCCGCGTTTTGCCAGTATGGACGAGGTGCAGGACACAGTGGATGGTGTCATCATTGCAACGCCGACCCGCCTGCATGCCGAACATGGCATTCTGGCCGCATCCCGCGGTTGGCATATGCTGATCGAAAAGCCGGTTGCCGCATCGATCGATGATGCCCTGCGCCTTAAGACAGCCGTTCGCCAGGCCGATGTACGCAGCCTGGTCGGCCACCATAGGCGGTACCACACAACCTTGCAGCACCTGAAGGAGGTGATCGCGCAAGGTACGATCGGACAAGTCATCAACATCTCGTTGCTATGGGCCATGCGTAAACCCGAGAGTTATTTTGAACAGAACTGGCGGACATCTGATGGCAGCCCGGTCATGATCAATCTGGTGCACGACATCGATGTCCTGCGCTTTGTGATCGGAGAAATCTCGGATGTCGTCGCCCTGCCCGGCGCGCCGATCCGCGGATCGGATCGGATCGAAAGCGGCGCTGTCGCGATCGCATTCGAAAACGGCGCGACGGGTACCATCAGCTTTGCCGACACCGCGCCCAGCCCTTGGGGATTTGAGGCCGGAACCGGTGAAAATCCGAACATCGGCACGACCCATCAGGACATGATGTGGATCACGGGAACCAGGGGCGCCGTCAGTTTTCCATCCATGACCCTGTGGCGCGGACAGGATTGGGGCACTGCGGCCCAAAAAGACCAACTTCCAAGACCGGACCAGACACGCACACCGCTGGAGGCGCAACTGGATCACTTCCTTGACGTGATCAATGGCGCCCCACCTTTGATCGACGTCGAGGATGCAGCCCGGACGCTCGAAGTCACATCACGCATCGAACAGGAGCTGAAGGCGCGAACGGCCCGAGCGCGGGCGCCGGCCTGACGGAGACGCGGCAGGTCAAAATATCGGACCATTCAAAAGACCAATGACTATTCCTCGGGCAATATGAGCAATCAGACTGCAAATCCGCCCGCGACAGACACAAGAATGAAAACCAGACATATTCACGGAAAGGGAAACCAATGAGCAAACCATCAATCGGGTTTATCGGCCTGGGACTCATGGGCGGAGCCATGGTGAGCCGGCTTTTGGACCAGGGATACTCTGTCACGGTGTTGGGAAACCGCGACCGCACACATCTGGACGCCGCGATTGACCGGGGCGCCCGCGAGTCGCAAAACGCCCGGGAACTGGCTCAGGCCAGCGACATCGTGATGCTTTGCATGGGAACGTCCGAGCAGGTCGAAGGCCGTATGCGCGGTGCTGATGGAGTGATCGCGGGACTGAAGCCCGGGGCGATCGTCATCGACTTTGGCACCTCGCTTCCGGGCAGCACACGCGCCCTGGCCGAGGAGGTTGCCGCAGCCGGCGGAAGCTATCTTGACGCGCCACTGGGCCGGACGCCGTCGCATGCACTGGAAGGCAAGCTGAACATCATGACGTCCGGTGACAAGGCTGCCTTTGACAAGGCCGAGCCGACACTGAAGGATCTGGGTGAAAACGTCTTTTACCTGGGCCCTGTCGGATCGGGACATACGATCAAGCTGATCAACAACTTCTTCGGAATGACGGTCGCGAACGCGATGGCGGAAGCCTTTGCCATGGCTGACATCACCGGCGTTGACCGCAAGCAGCTGTATGACGTTATGGCCGCAGGGCCGCTGCATTCCGGTATGATGGATTTCGTCAAAGCCTACGGTGTCGAGAATGATCCAAACCAGCTGGCCTTTGCCATCAAGAACGCGGCAAAAGACCTTGGGTATTATGATCGAATGGCGCGCGAGGCCGGCGTTACCAGCCTGATGTCGCAGGGCGCGCTTTCCGCGCTGAACGACGCGCGCGACCACGGTCAGGCGGATGACATGGTCAGCCAGATGGTTGACTACTACGTCAAGCGTTTCAACACCTGATCGATGGCCGTCACCGCCAACCCCACTGCGGACCTGCCGCGCCTGGGCATCGTGCTGATGCTGACGGCGTGGCTGTTCTTTTCGCTGGTAGACCTTGGGGCCAAATGGTTGGCGTTGGCCGGCGTGCCGGCATTTCAATTGGCGTTCATGCGCTATGCAGGGCACTTCGTGATCTCAGTGGGCGTGATCGCCAAGGGCGGGATCGAGGCCGGCCGGTTCAAGACGGACCACCCTTGGCAGGTGATAAGCCGGGCCTTGCTGCTGATCTCGGCGACTGTTTTCAACTTTTATGCCCTGCGGTTTTTGCCCCTGACCGTCGTGTCGGCAATCATGTTTTCCAGCCCGGTCATTGTGTGTTTTCTGTCCGTCTTTGTGTTGAAAGAAAGCGTGGGCCCATGGCGTTGGGCGGCTATCATCCTGGGCTTCCTAGGGGTGTTGGTTGTCGTGCGGCCGTTTGGTTCGGCCTTTCATCCGACCATGCTGCTGATCGTCTACAATGCCACCGCGTTGGCCTTGTACTCGATCATGACGCGCAGGCTGTCGGGGGTTGTTGCCGTGGACACCATGCAATTCTACCTCGGACTTACCGGTACAGTGGTCCTGCTGCCCTTCGCCATCTGGTTTTGGATCCAACCGGAAAACACCTGGAGCCTGATCGTCCTGATCAGTCTTGGCGTCTTTGGATGGTGCGGGCATCAACTGCTGACGAACGCGCATCGCTTCGGAACGGCGAACCAGTTGATGCCATTCACCTATTCGTTCCTGATCTACGTTGCGATCTGGGGCTATCTGTTCTTTGACACGGTACCGGACGCATTCACGTTGGCAGGGGCTGCGCTGATCATGGCTGCCGGTCTCATCATCTGGAAAAGAGAAAAGAAATGACGCGAATTGCCTGCATCGGCGAAGCAATGATCGAATTGTCCATGCTGGAAACCGGCGCAAAGGTGGGCGTCGCGGGGGATACGCTGAACACGGCCATCTACATGCACCGCGCAGCGCCTGATCTGCAGGTGGAGTATGTGACATGTTTGGGCGACGACCCGTTCTCGGGGCGCATCGCGGACTTCATCGCCAGCCATGGCATCGGGACATCCGGCATCCGCATCATTCCGAATGCCTCTCCGGGCCTGTACGCGATCACCACCTCTGCGGACGGTGAACGCAGCTTTACTTATTGGCGCAGCGAAGCGGCCGCCCGCCAGCTTTTTGCCGATCACGATTTCAGCTCGTTGAACGGTTATGACGTGCTGTATTTGTCGGGTATTTCGGTAGCCATTCTACCGCATTCGGTAAGGCTTGCGCTTCTGGACTGGCTCGAAGGCGCTTCAGTCCGGTTGGTCTATGACAGCAACTTTCGTCCACGTCTTTGGGACAGCGTTGAACACGCCCGACAGATCAATCAACGGCTTTGGCGGCGTGCTGACATTGCCCTGCCATCCATCGACGACGAGATGGCACTGTTCGGGGAAAGCGCCGATCAGGTGGCGGCACGCTTTGCGGGTCATCACGGAGTCGGCGCGTTGAAGCGCGGAGAGAATGGCCCCCTGTCCATTGGTCAGAGCATTGACCAAACCTATGAGCCTGCCAAAAACGTGCTGGATACGACCGCGGCGGGCGACAGTTTCAACGGTGGGTACCTCGCGGCGTTGCTGACTGGGAAATCACAGGCCGAGGCCCTGATGGCTGGACACAATCTGGCATCCACCGTTGTTCAGTTCCGCGGCGCGATCATTCCCGGATAAGCGGCGCGAGATCCTCGGCTCCGACAAGACGCAAAAGCGGCACTAGCGGATCTGGCTGCTTGGCAGCCAAAGCGATTTCCGACGCGCACGGATCGTTCAGCGCCCTGCCCTTGGCGGTCTCGGACAGGCAATAGGAGACCCAGGCCCGCATACCCGCGATCACCGCCTGAGAGCCGGTCTCACGAAGTGTGGGAACAAACCGATACGGCAGCTTCTGGCTTCCATCCATCGCGATTTGGTCCAGACGATGCGCCAACTCGGGGTTTTCAAAGCGGCGCAACAGAGCCTCGGCATAGTCCGGAACCTGTGCTTGCACCGCAGCCGGCAGCGTTGCGCCCGCATCCTTCATCAACTCGGAAACAAGCGGGCGCAGAGCCGGGTCTCGAACCGCTTCGTGGACGTAGGTCAGGCCCCGCTCCAACCCGGCATACGCCAACAGAGAATGGGCCCCATTCAACATGCGCAGCTTTCGCATCTCGTGCGGGGCCACGTCATCGACCAGTTGCACGCCCGGCCAATCCGGATGCGGTCCGGCAAAATTGTCTTCGATCACCCACTCAGAGAACGCCTCGGTCGGAACGGCCATGGGATCGCCGCTGATTGCGCGAACTGCGTCCGTGGTGGCCGGGGTGATCCGGTCGACCATCGCGTTGGGAAAGCGAACGGCGTCCCAATTGACGTCCAGACCGGCTGCTTTCGCGAAATCGAAAACGGCCGTCTCGAGCGTTTTTCCGTTCTCTATACGATTGTCGCAGCTCAGCACCGTCACTGGCTTGCGCCGTTCCGCCAGACCAAAGGCAAGAAACCCGATCAGAGTCGCGGGCCCCTGCCCTGCCAGATCGGCGGCAATGGCCGGGTCCTGGAGGTTCAGCTTGCCCGCGGTATCCAGATGATAACCTTTCTCGGTCACGGTCGCCGAGATGATCTCGGCATCCGCCATCGCATCGAAAATCGCTGCGCGATCCTCGGGCGCGACCAGAACGTCGCGAAGAGCTTTAATGCGCCGGACGCCCTGCCCCTGTACGCACAGATCGTACTCGAAACCCTGTCGGGCCAATCCATCCCGAACCGAGGATGAACGCAGGCTGACGCCGACAACGTCCCATCCACCCGCTTGATCGGTGTAGTCCAGCAAATGCGCCCGGGCAAAGTTTCCGAGGCCGAAGTGAAGAATTGTACCCATCTAACTCTGCAATCCATAAACCTGTTTCGCCAGATCGACCGCCAACAACCGTGCAAGATGCTCGGCACTGTCCCGACCGAAGTAACCGCGCGCAACCTGCTCGGCCAAATGAATCGCCACGCCCCGCCGCCAGAGGTCGTGTCGTGCAGGAATGGACAGAAAAGCCCGTGTGTCGTCATTGAATCCGGCCAGGTTGTAGTACCCGGCCGTCTCAACGACCTGATCAAAATACCGCGCAATCCCGGCCGGACTGTCGTGGAACCACCAAGGCGGCCCGATCCGAAGGCACGGCCAATGTCCCGCCATAGGGGCCAGTTCACGGGCGTAGGTGCCTTCGTCCAGTGTGAACAGAATGATGCGCAGTTCCGCTGAGTTTCCGACCCGGTTCAACAGCGCCTCAAGGCCCGTGACCCAATCCATCGCGATTGGAATGTCGGCCCCCTTGTCCCTTCCGAAGTCCCGGATTACCGCATGGTTCGTGTTGCGCTTGCTGCCTGCATGTATTTGCATGGTCAGACCATCATCGACAGACATCTGCGCCATTTCGATCAGCATATGCCCATAGAACCGGCGCGCGTCCTGTTCGGTCCCTTCCCGCCGTCTCAGCTGTTGGTAAAGCGCATCCGGGTCCTCCAGCCACTCGGTCTGTACGCGTTCGATACCGTGGTCCGTGGCGGTACAACCAAGCTGGACGAAATAAGCCCGCCGCATCCGCAGCGCGTTGAGGTAGCCATCATAGCTGTCCAGATCGCAGCCTGTCAGCTCGGCCAACTTGTTCAGGTTCTGTACGAACTCCGGGTCCGCCCCATCCAAAACCCCGTCCGGGCGGAACGTCGGAACAACCCGCCCGCCCCAACCGCTTGCACGGATCTCCTGATGCTGTGTGAGAGGGTCGAGAGCCGAATCCGTAGTGGCCAGAACCTCGATCCCGAACCTGTCGAACAAAGCCCTCGGGCGAAAATCGGGTTGCGCCAGCTTTTCCGCGATCTTGTCGTAGATCAGATCTGCCGTACGCGAAGACAACTCCTCAGACACGCCCAGCGTTTTATGCAGCACGTAGTTCATCCAGATCCGGGAAGGCGTTCCCAGAAATAGATGCCAATGTTCGGCAAAGGTGCGGAAAACGGCGCGAGGATCCTTCTTTCGCCCCTCTTCCCCAACGCCGAGTTCCGACAAGGGAACTCCCTGCGAATAGAGCATACGGAACACGTAATGGTCGGGAACCACCAACAGCTCTGCCGGGTTGGGGAACGGCGCATCGGTTGCAAACCACCCCGGATCGCAGTGACCATGCGGAGACACGATCGGCAGGTCCTTGATGCCCAAGTACAGGTCTTCTGCCATCCCATTCAAATTGCCAGTCAATTCTGCCTCCGATACTGCTACCCGCAATTGTTAACACAGTTTTTAATGGTTGCATCTTTCCCGTTCGAACCCGCAGACTGACCGGGTGATCCGGGGGACTGAATGAATATTGCGCTGATTGGTTTGGGGATGGTTTCTGGCACGCATGTCGCCGCCATTCGGGCATCGGATCAAGGCCTCAGTCTTGCCGGAGTCCTCGGGCGCAATCTTGAAAAAACAGCTGAGTTCGCGCGGCGAAACGATACCCGCGCATTCGGCTCGGTCGAGGAAATCGCAAACGACCCAAAGGTCGACTTTGCGATCATCGCAACCCCGCCCGATCAGCGCACAGAGTTGGTACAGATTCTTTCGACCGCTTCGAAGCCGATCCTGATGGAAAAGCCCATTGAAAGAACGCTGGGCGCCGCGAAAGCCATTGTCGAGCAGTGCGAGGTGTCTGGCGTACCGCTGGGCATCGTTTTTCAGCACCGCGCCCGCGCCGCCTCGCAGGCGCTGAAATCGGCCATCGAACAGGGGGAACTGGGCACGATCGCCACGGTGGAGATCCGTGTCCCCTGGTGGCGCGATCAGAGCTACTATGACGAACCGGGTCGCGGCACTTATGCACGTGACGGAGGCGGCGTCATGATCTCGCAGGCGATCCACACGCTTGACCTTGCGATGTGGCTACTGGGGCCGATCTCGGACATTCAGGCCGTGATGAGAAAAACTCCACTACACGATCTCGAGGCCGAGGATTGGGCGGGTGCAGTCTTTGAAATGGACAACGGCGCGGTGGGAACGTTGATGGCAACTACCGCCGAATATCCCGGGGCTGCTGAGTCCATCACGATCCAGGGCACGCGCGCCAAAGCGCATCTGGAGTCAGGTGTCCTGACCTTGACCACTCTCGACGGCCGGAAATCCACGGTCGGCGAAACCGCCGCCACAGGCGGAGGGGCCGATCCCATGGCGTTCACACATGCCTGGCACCAAGCGGTCATCGAGGACTTCGCGAAGGCCGTTTCCAGTGGAACGCAACCTATGGCCACAGGACGCAGTGCCCTTTTGACCCACGCCGTCATCGACGCGATGCAGATCGCCAATCGAACCGGCCAGAAAACACGAGTCATCTCATGAGCCTGACCTGCGTCGCCCTTGGCCTGGACCACCGCCATATCTATGGCATGACGGAAAACATGCGCAAAATCGGCGTAGACTGCGTAGGCTATTGGACACAGGGCGATCCGGAGACGCTGGCGGGCTACGTCAAAAGGTTTCCCGATATTCCGCGGCTGGCCCGACTGGAAGACGCCCTGACCTGCGGGGCGGATCTGGCGCTGATTTCAGCGATACCGGCAGATAGGGCCGCGTTGGCGGTCCGCGCCATGCAGAACGGCATGGATGTCATGAGCGACAAGCCGGGCTGCACGACGTTCGAGCAACTCGACCAGATCAAAAGAGCGGTCGCAGACACCGGTCGGATCTGGTCGGTGAATTTTTCGGAACGGTTCGAAACGCCCGTCAGCACCCAGGCCACCGAGTTGGTCGAGGCCGGTGCCATCGGGCGCGTGGTCCAGACGGTCGGACTTGGCCCGCACCGATTGAACCGGGCAACCCGGCCGGAATGGTTCTTCCGGCGTGACCGCTATGGCGGCATTCTGACCGACATCGCCTCACATCAGATCGATCAGTTCCTGCATTACACAGGTTCAAAAAGCGCAGAAATCACGAACGCCTATGTGGCGAACTACGCAAACCCGAAGGATCCCGGATTGCAGGATTTCGGCGAGGTCAATCTGCGCGGCGAGAATGGCACCGGGTACATCCGGGTTGACTGGTTCACGCCAGATGCCCTGCCAAACTGGGGAGATGGTCGTCTGACGATCCTGGGCACCGAAGGCTATATCGAGTTGCGGAAATACGTCGACGTGGGGGGAGCCACGGGGACAGATCATCTGATCCTCGTCAACGGAGAAACCTGCCAAAAGACCGACGCATCCGACGCCGGCCTCCCCTACTTTGCGCGCCTGGCCGATGACATTCGCAACCGGACCCAAACCGCAATGACGCAGACCCACTGCTTTACAGTCATGGAACTGGCACTGCGCGCGCAGGAAATGGCGGAACGCAGATGATCAACGTTGCGATCCTCGGCGCAGGTATCGGTGCGCAACATCTGGACGCTTTGGAACAACTAGACGGCACCTTTCGCGTAGCCGCCGTGGTCGACCAGAACACGGACCGGATCGAACAAATACGGCAGAACTCGGGTTTTCGAGCATTGACCAACATTCAGGATGCTCTGGATGATCCGGCGATTGATGTCATCGACATCTGCCTGCCGCCGCATCTGCATGTACCAACCACGCTTGCGGCACTGGCCGCAGGAAAACACGTTGTCTGCGAAAAGCCTCTTGCGACCTCGATGCGGGATGTGGATCGGATCACGGCAGTCGAACGCAACGCGGGCAAGCATGTGTTTCCGGTTTTTCAATACCGGTGGGGCCCATCACTGGCCCAACTGCGCCACCTGCAGCGCGCAGGCCTGACCGGAGCGGTCCAAACTGCAGCGCTTGAAACCCATTGGTCCCGAGGGGCGGACTATTACGCGGTGCCGTGGCGGGGAACTTGGGCCGGCGAACGCGGCGGCGCAGTGCTGGGCCATGCCATCCACAACCATGATCTGCTGACACATATCGCGGGCGATATCGCCTGGGTGTCTGCAATGACCACAACGCGGGTCAACCCGATCGAGACCGAAGACTGTGCCGCAATCTGCTTTGGCATGGCTTCCGGAGCCTTGTGCACAAGCAACATCACCTTGGGCGCTGCCACGGATGAAACCCGCCTGCGGTTCGTCTTTGAAAAATTGACCGCCACCTCTGGCACCGAACCCTATGCCCCGGGTCAAACGCCCTGGTCATTCGTCGCGCGGGACCCGGCGGATCAAGCCGCTATCGACGCGGCTCTCGCCGCTGCCGCTGCCGAGCCAACGGGGTTCGAAGGGTTTTTTGCCGAAGTCGGCAAAGCGCTGCGGTCCGAGGCAAATTCGGCCGTTACGCTGAAAGATGGCGCTGCGTCCATCGGCCTTGTGACGGCGATTTATCACGCGGCGCGCACCGGGCAGCGCGTTGCCCTTCCCATCATGCCCGATCACCCGCTGTATGAAGGATGGCTGCCATGAAACAATGCTGGCGTTGGTTCGGACCCGAGGATCCGATCGCCCTGGCCGATCTCCATCAAGTCGGGGTTCAGGGCATCGTCACCGCGCTGCATCACATCCCGCCGGGACAGCCTTGGGATGAACAGAGCATCGCCGACCGGCAGGCCGTTATGGCCGCGGCCGGGTACAGTTGGGACGTTGTCGAAAGCCTGCCAGTCTCCGAGGCGATCAAGACGCAGTCGGCAGACATGGCCGAGCATCTGCAGGCGTACAAGTCCAGCCTCAGGGCCCTCTCCGTCCGTGGCGTCAAAGTTGTTTGCTACAACTTCATGCCGATCCTGGATTGGACGCGCACCGCCCTTCGTGCCCCACAGCCGCATGGCGGAACGGCCATGCTGTTCGATCTGACCGATTTTGCAGTTTTCGACATACATATTCTCGAACGTCCGGGCGCGTCCGAAGACTATTCCGGCGACGTCCGCCAAGCGGCCAAGGATCGCTTCATGCGCATGTCGGATGTCTCCAAGGCCCAGTTGCAGCACAATGTCACCGCGGGGCTGCCCGGCGCCAACGATCAGTGGAGCGTAGAGGACGTGCGCGGCTTGCTGCGGACATATGCTGAGATAGACCGTGACCGGCTGCGCGCAAACCTCATCGACTTCCTGTCTGAGGTCGCCCCGATAGCCCAAGAATTGGGGGTGCGCTTGTGCTGTCATCCCGATGATCCGCCCTTCTCGTTGCTCGGTCTGCCGCGGATCATGTCCAGTTCCGAGGACTACGGCACCGTACTGGATGCGGTTGATATGCCCGCGAACGGTGCAACCTTGTGTACCGGATCGCTGGGTGTTTCCTCCGAATTCGATGGGCCGGAGTTCGTGCGCCGGCATGGCGACCGGATTCACTTTGTTCACTTGCGAAACACCCGACGCATCGCGGGGTCGGACAGACAGAAGCCGGATTTCTATGAGGCTCCGCATCTGGAGGGCGACACCGACATGGTCGGCACCATTCGCGAGCTGATGAACGAACAACGCCGCCGCAAATCTCAAGGACGTAGAGACTGGCAAATTCCGATGCGACCCGATCACGGACAAGAGCTGCTGAGCGATCTGGGCGGACACAGCACTCCCGGCTATCCGCTGATCGGACGCATGCGCGGGTTGGCGGAACTGCGCGGCATCATGGCGGCGTTTTCCTGACACGTCAGATCAGGCAGTTTCTTTCCGCCAGTAACACTTCTTTGCTTGCCTGTGTGCCGCAATCTTCGTTTACTTACGGTACGTAAACGGGCAGCGGGGTGTCTTCCGGACTCGCCCGACGTCTGTTCAAGACGCGTGAAACTCCCGCGAAAACCGATGCCTTGAGGCATCATTTTTCGAAACGTCTGCCAGACGGCAAAGACGGAAGAACGGGAGGAGTCCAAATGAAAACAGCAGGTGTAATCGGTCTTGGCGACATGGGCAGCGGCCTTGCCAAGAACCTGATCAAGAATGGCTTTGAAACATCCGGTTTCGACCTGAGCGAGACACGCATGACCGCATTTTCCGACATGGGCGGCCTGGTCAAGGACAGCGTGGGACAGGTCGGCCGTCACGCCGCCAGCGTGTTTGTCATGGTGATGAACGGAGATCAGGCCCGCGATGTCATTCTGGGTGAAGACGGACTGGTTGCGAACATGGCCAAAGGCGGAACGGTCATCCTGTCGGCGACCATTACTCCGGCTGAAGCGAGCGCTATCGGACAAGACATGGAGGGTTCGGGCATCCACCTGATCGACACCCCGGTCTCGGGTGGGTTTCCCGGCGCGCAGAACGGCACTTTGACAATGATGGCTGCCGGTGCTGCGGATGTGCTGAACCAAAACGCCGAAGTCATGCAGGCAGTGTCGGCAACCATTCACCGGGTCGGAGAAAACGCCGGTGACGGGCAAACCGTGAAAGCCTGCCTGCAATCCCTGATCGGATCGATCTTTTCCGCCACATTCGAGGCTGCGGCCCTGGCGGCCAAAGCCGGTGTCAGCGGTCAAGCATTGCTTGACGTGTTCTCATCGTCTAGCGCGGGATGTGGTGTTGTGAATACCGCCCTTGAAAACATCATTGATCGCAAGTTCGAGGCTACTGGCAGCCATATCGCAACGATGCACAAGGACCTGACGATCTCTCTGGCACTGGCCGGTGCGTTGGGCGTTCCCATGCACACAGCATCATCCGCTATGCAGATCTTTCACGCCGGAAAAACCAAGTACCCGAATGGCGACAACTGGGTGTGTACTCGCGTCATCGAAGAGATCGTTGGCGCAGAATTGCATCGCTGAGGGGACCGGACATGAAATTAGGTGTAATTTGCGACGGCATTTCCCGCGATCTGCGGCATGCCGTGGACGTAATGGACGAATTCGGTCTGGACTATGCAGAGCTTCAATTCGTTGGCGATTCAGAGGTCGGAGACCATTCCCCGCAGGAAATTGCCGAGATCGACGCGCTTTTGCGCGACCGGGGCAAGCCTGTGTCGTGTCTGTCGCGCCATATCTTTGCGGGGATGACAGCTGCCAACAGGCCCGGCGACGACCTGCACACTCGGCATATGGACGCCTTGAAACGCGTGATCGACATGGCGCATGTCGTGGGGTCTCCGCTGGTTCGGATCATGACCCAACGAAAAGAGCAGATACTCTGGGGAAAAAACGGCGCCGAGAAGTGGAACGTGGCGCATGGGGTATGGGACTCGATGCCGCCGCTGATCGCGCCGGCGGTTGAACTGGCCAGGGCTGAGGGCGTGACGCTTGTCGTGGAAACCGGAAACGGCACGCTGGTCAATTCCAACTATACCGCCCGCAAGCTGATTGACGAGTTGGATGCAAAGGATGCGTTGAAGGTACTTTGGGACCCCGGAAACAACTGCTGGTGCCATGAACTGGCATACCCGGACGGTTACGAAGAACTGCGCGGCGGCTATCTGGGGCACATTCACATCAAGGACGTAAAGGTCGACACGCCGAGGGCAACGCTGGAAGTGCGCCGCATGGGGGAAGGTCAGCTTGCGCCTTTGTTCCAACCCATCGCGGACGCGCTCAGATCCGACGGCTATGATGGCGTCATTTCTTTCGAAAGCGTTTATCAACCCGGCAACGGGAACTTCGAAGATGGTTTTCGTCTGTGTGTGGACCAGTTTAAAAGCCTGTTTGCATGAAAATGCAGTCAATATGCGTTCAAAATCAAAAGTTTGACCCCCATTGCTGAATGCCAAGTGAGATGTAGAAAGCTGGGCGCGTTCGCGTGAAATCAAGGAAAGGGCCTGCTGGATGAAACAACAGTTTTTTGACCTGTCCATTGAAACGCCGGGCAAATCCCTCATCGACATCAGCGGGATCGTTCAGCGTGCGGTGTTCGAACACGAATTTGTCTCGGGCTTGCTGACACTTTGGTGCGCCCACACCGGTGCCGCGCTGTTGGTGCAGGCCAATGCCGATCCCGAAGTGCTCAAGGATATCGAGACGTTCTTCGAGAAACTCGTACCCAAGTCACCAGGCAAGTATCACCACCGCCCGACCGAGGACGACAACGCTCCATCGCATCTGCGGGCGCTGTTGACGCAAACTCAGGTATCGATCCCGGTCGAACAGGGGCAGCTTCCGCTGGGTCGCGTACAAAGCCTGTACCTGTTCGAACATCGGGAAGCACCCAATGCACGCCGATTGAAGGTGCACTACATCGGGACGTGATGCCTTGGATGACATGGAGCGTTGGCAGTGCTAACGCCCCATCCAGCCCCCGTCGACTACAAGGATTTCACCGTTGACGAAGTCCGACGCTGCAGAAGCCAGAAAGACTACAGGTCCAGCAAAATCACCTGGCGTACCCCAACGGCCCTGGGGTGTTCGTTCCAGGATCGACTTCGACCGAACCGGATCGTCCTGCAGGGCTTGGGTGTTGTCGGTTGCGATGTAGCCGGGGGCGATTGCATTCACGTTCACACCCTGCCCGGCCCACTCATTGGAAAGGGCCTTGGTCAGCTGTCCGATACCACCTTTCGAGGCCGCATATCCGGGAACGGTGATGCCGCCCTGAAACGTCAGCAGCGATGCGGTGAAGATGATCTTGCCCGAGCCGCGCGCCAGCATGTCCTTGCCGATCTCACGGGACAGAACGAACTGCGAGGACAGGTTGACCTCAATCACTTCGTCCCACCAGTCGTCCGGGTGTTCGGCGGCTGGCTTGCGTTTGATCGTACCGGCATTGTTGACAAGGATATCAGGAGTTTGTCCGTCGGCTCTCAACTGATCAATGAACCCGTGCAGCGCGGAGCGGTCCGAGAAGTCGCATTGGTAAGCCCGGAAACTGCGCCCCATCGCCGTGACGGCTTTTTCGACCTCTGACCCGGACAGTTCAAGCGAGGCCGACACTCCGATGATATCAGCTCCGGCCGATGCCAATGCCTCGGCCATGCCGCGCCCGATCCCGCGTTTGCACCCGGTCACAAGGGCCGTTTTTCCCGTCAGGTCGAAACTTTGCAAAACACTCATGAACGCGGTCCTACTTCGATCAGGCTTTTCATTGCGGTTGGGCTGCGATCCAGTGCTTCGAACGCGGCCTGAATGTCTGCCAGAGGGCTGACATCAGTGATCACGACATCCGCGTCCACTCCGCCCGAGGCGACAACTGCGATCGCCTTCTCGTAGTCCTCCGGCTCATAGACCCGAGCACCGATCAGTTGCAGCTCTCGCCAGAAGAATTGGAACAGGTCGATCTGGGGCTTTTGAGCATGAATCGCGACCATCACGATCCGGGCCCGCGTCGCGGCAACGGCGGTCATCGCATCAACACCGGGCTGCGTTCCCGATACCTCGAAAACCACATCCGCCCCTTTGTCGCCCGTGCGCGCGTTGATTGTGGACACCAGATCGGTCTCGGTTGGGTTGATCGTATCAAAGCCAAGTTTTTCTGCGATCGCCAGACGGTTCGGATTCACTTCGGAAATCACGACGTTTCCGCCCGCGTCCCGCGCAACCATGGCAACCAGGATGCCGATCGGGCCACCGCCGATGACGACGACGTCCTCGCCAGGCTGCAGTCCAGACAGCCGCACATCGTGGCAAGCAACGGCGACCGGCTCGATCAGCGCCGCGTGATCCATGCGCAAGTCATCCGGTAGAACGTGCAAGGTGTGGGCCGGAACGGTCCAGATCTCTTGCATGGCACCATCGGTATCGAGGCCGAGAAACTTAAGGTTCTGGCAGATATGCTGATGCCCCCGTTTGCAGGCCGGGCATTCGCCGCAGTGATCAAGCGGTCGGACGACGACCTTCTGGCCGGGTTTTACCGTATCGACGCCCGCGCCCACCGCTTCGACGACACCGGACATCTCGTGCCCGATTACCCGGTTCAGGCCGACACGGGCATCCATGTTGCCGTGGTAGACATGCATATCCGTCCCGCATATCCCGCAATACGCAACGCGAATGGCGGCCTCGCCAGCGCCCGGAGCCGTCGCCTGGGCCTGTTCCACAGCAAAGCTCTTGTTGCCCCGGTAGTACGCCGCAGAGATCGTCTGGGTCGTCATGTATGCATCTCCCTGTGTTCCGCATTCAGTTTGTCCCAGTCGAATTCCACTCCGGTCCCCGGCGTATCCGGGGCCACGGCCAGGTAGTCTTCCACGACAAGCGGACGGGTCGTGTACTGGTCTATCGGGAATGAGTGTACTTCCAGCCAACCCGAATTGGGTTGCGCCGAAACAAGGCTGACGTGCAGCTCCTGCATACCATGGCTACAAACCGGAATGCCGTGCTGGGCGCTTAGCGCGGCCACGCGCAACCAGCCGGTAATGCCGCCACAGTTTGAGGCATCGGGCTGGATGAAACTCAGCTTGGCGTCATCGAAGGCATACTCGAATTCGTGAATCGTGTGCAGGTTTTCACCCATGGCAAGGGGAACGCCCGTGGCTTCGGCAATTCGGCCATAGCCTTTGTAATCGTCTGGAATTGTCGGCTCCTCGAACCACAGGATATCGCAGTCGGCGAACCCTCGGGCTGCTACGATGGCCTGCTCAACGCTCATGGAGTAGTTCGCGTCGACCATGAAGAACCGGTCCGGTCCCAGCATCTCGCGCACTGCCCGGGCACGTGCAAGATCGTCGGCAAGATCCGGTTGCCCAACCTTGATCTTGACCGCGTTGAACCCACGCGCAAGGTAGCCTTCGGTCTGGCGCAGCAGTTTCTCCAACGAGAAATTCAGGTCGATCCCGCCGGCGTAGGCCTTGCACCGTCTGGACGCTCCGCCCGCCATTTGCCACAGCGGTGCATTCTGCGCTCTGCCACGAATGTCCCAAAGGGCAATATCCACGGCGGAGATGGCGAACGAGGCTATCCCACCCCGTGCGACGTAGTGGACATGCCACTGCATGGCATCGTACAGGCTTTCGATCTGTTCGGCGTCTTGTCCAACCAGGAAAGGCGCTAGATCATGCTGGATCATCGCCAAGATGGCATGACCGCCCTTGCCGCCCGTATAGGTATACCCAACCCCCTCAACCCCATCCGACGTTTGGATGGTGACAGTGATCAATTGAAAGAACGTGTGATCCCCATGTTTGGCATCGACCAGGACTTCGGCGAGCGGGACGTTGAACAGCCGCGCTGAAACACTTTCTATGCGATTCACGAACCCAAGACCTTCTGCTGCCTGGCAATAACCCGAGACTGTAAAAGGATGACCACAAAAAGAAAGCCTCCACGTATGACCATCTGCCAATAGGCGCTGAAACTGATGGTCCCCTGACCGTTTTCAAAGTTCAGAACGTTGAAGACCAGCCCCAGCAGCAGCGCGCCGGCCACCGTCGCGGGGATCGACCCCATTCCACCCGTCAACAGAGTGCCGCCCACAACGACGGATGCGATGGCCGACAATTCCCATCCGATGCCCTCAAGGGGTTGTCCGGCTCCAAAGCCCGAGGCCAGAAAGACGCCAGCCAGCCCTGCGCAGCCGCCCGAAAGCAGGTAGACGAAAGCCTTGGCGCGATTCACCTTCAGACCCATGAGGTTCGAGGCATCCTCGCTGCCACCGATCGCCAAGACGGTCCGCCCGATGGTTGTTCTTTCCAGCACCAGCCACAGGACCAGCGTCAGTCCGGCCACTATGACGATTGCCCATGGAAACAGACCAAACGCCTGCCCCATGCCAAGCTTGGTAAAGTTCGACCCCCAATCAACCGAAATTGTCTGGGCGCCCGAAATCACCAATGCGCCGCCTTTTGCGGCAAGCATGGTCGCCAGTGTGGCGATGAAGGGCGGAATCCGAAGGATGATGATGCAAAAGGCGTTGATCGCTCCGAAGCCCACCCCGGCAAGCACGGCCCCCGGCAGCGCAACCTGAATCCCGTATGGGCTGAGATAGGCCGCAACAACCGACGTAAAGGCCGCAACGGATCCAACCGACAGATCAATCCCGCCGGTCATGATCACGAAACACATGCCCAGCGCGATCGCGATGAACATCGCGTTGTAATTCAGGAAAGACGAGAAATTGTAGGCGCTGCCAAAGTTGTCATAGCGCATCAACCCAAACAGGATCAAAGCCAGCAGTGCGATCCACACCGTCACCGAGGCCGAATTGCGCCGCAGGTACTTTCGCAGGTCAAAAGCCGTTTCATCCAACATCGATCAAGCCCTCCGGAACTGCTGGACCCAGACGGCCAGGATAATAATGACCGCTTTGGCGATCAGTGCAACTTCGTCCTCTACCCCGTTGGCCAGCAATGTATATTTGACCAGCTGGATGATCACGGCTCCCAGTATGGCACCAAAGATCGGCGCCCGTCCGCCTTGTAAAAGAGCCCCGCCAACGACAGCGGCCGCGATGGCGTCAAGCTCCATCAGATTGCCGTTGCGCGCGGCGTCCGAGGCCGAGTTGATCGCAACCACGATCAGACCTGCCAAGCCCGCAAGCACCGCGCAGATGACATAGGCCCCGATCTTGACCCGCCGAACGGGACCACCCGCCAGATAGGCCGCGCGTTCATTGCCGCCGATCGCCAGCAGGTAGCGGCCCCAAGTGGTTCTGGTGATAACCCAGAACAGCACACAGGCAATGGCCAGCGCCAGCCAACCCTGGAACGGCAAGCCAAGCACCTTGCCGGTTCCAAGATAACTGAATGAAGGGTTTGAAAATGTCTGCAGGTTGCCATTCGTCAAAACCTGGGCAATACCGCGACCCGAGATAAATAGAATGAGCGTCGCAATAATGGGCTGCACGTTCAACACGGCAACCATCACGCCGTTGAATACCCCGCATAAACCCGCGACGAACAGTGGCAGGACAATGGCCAAAATGACGCCAAGCACCGGATTGGCGGCGCCCAGATCCGACAGAAAGATCAGCGGGGCCAACGCCCCCGCGAGAGCCATGACAGCGCCAACCGACAGATCAATTCCACCCGTGGCGATGACCAGCGTCATACCCATGGCCACGATGGCGATCGTGGCAACCTGGCTGATATTCACGAACAGGGTCTGCAGCTGCAGGAAATTGGGGGTGAAAAACGCGTTGAACACCAGCAGGGCGACCAACGCGGCGATGCCGCCATGAAAGCGGAAGGGCATCGATGCGACCCGTTGCGGCAACTTCATTGCGCGGTCCATGAACCAGTTCCTTCTTCATGATGCGCAAGCGCGCGCACCAGTATGTTCTCGGTAATCCCGGGGTTGGTCAGTTCCTTGACAGAGCGCCCTTCGTGCATGACCACGATGCGGTCGGCGCCTTCCACCAGTTCTTCGAATTCCGAACTGATGAGGACGACGCCAAATCCTTTCTCGACATAAGACCGAATGAACGATTGGATCTCTCGCTTGGCGCCGACATCTACGCCTCGGGTCGGTTCGTCCAGTATCAGGATGTCTGGCTGCGTCGCCAGCCAACGGGCGAGCAGTACCTTTTGCTGGTTGCCGCCGGACAACTCGCGAATGGGTTGGTCCATATGCGCCGCCTTGATGCCCAGATCGTCAATGAAGGCCTGAACGATCTCGCGCTCGCGGGCAAAGTCGATCTGACCACGGCTGGCCAGTTTCGGCAGCAGGGCCAGCGTCATATTCTCGCGCACGGACATGTCAGGAATGATCCCTTCAGCCTTGCGATCTTCGGTCAGAAAGCCAACCCCGTTTGCGATCGCGTCGCCCGGTCCGGACGGTTGCCCGACCGCACCGTGCAGCTCGATTACGCCGCCGCGTGCACTATCCACTCCGAACAACGCGCGCGCAGCCTCTGTCCGGCCAGAGCCCAGAAGCCCGCCCAGCCCAACGATCTCCCCGCGGTGGAGCGTGAGGTCGAAATGCGTCAGTCGCGGGCCTGTCGAAACAGAGTCGGCCCGCAAAACGATATCGCCTTTCTTGGCCTTGGCGCCGGCGAAGTCCGTGAGCCCGTCTGCCGCGATCTCGTCCTTGTTGCGGCCCAGCATGTCCGCGATCATTTCCAGTTTGGTCGTGTCCTGCACGTTGCGCGTGCTGACGGTACGCCCGTCTCGCATCGTTGTGACCCGGTCGCAGATCTGGAACAACTCATCGAGAAAATGCGACACATAGAGAACGGAAACGCCCTGTTTCTTTAACTCGCGCACCACACCGAACAGAACCTCGACCTCGCTGGCATCCAATGACGAGGTGGGTTCGTCCATGATGACCAGCTTTGCGTCCAATGAAACAGCCCGCGCAATCGCAACCAACTGCTGGATCGCGGTCGAGAAATTTCCCAGCGGCTCGGTCACGTCGATATCTATGCCAAAGCGCGCAAGAACCTCGCGTGCGCGCCTGTTGCCTTCGCGCCAGTCGACGAGAAAGCCAAGACGTTTGGGCTCGTACCCCATGATGATGTTCTCGGTCACTGACCGCAGCGGCACCAGGTTGAGCTCTTGATAGATCGTGGCAATTCCGGATTCCTGCGCTTCGCGCGGAGTGGAGATGCGGCTCGGCACACCCGCCAGATGGACGTCTCCGGCATCCCGGTCGTAAACTCCGGTCAGGACCTTGATCATCGTCGATTTGCCGGCACCGTTCTGACCGATCAGCGCATGAACCTCGCCCGGTGCGATCTCCAGGCTGGCCTGGCTGAGTGCCGGTACGCCGGCAAAGGACTTTTCAATTCCCGACATCGAGACGAGCGCATTCATGAGATGTCTTCCTCCGATTGCTTGCAGGCGGCGCCGACCACAGGCCAGCACCACCCACCAGGGAGAATCAATAGGCTTCGTCGATGTGATCGGCCGCGTTGTCCTTGGTAAAGATGCGATCTTCGACTTTCACCCATTCCGGGATCGTCTCGCCAGCCGCGTATTTCTTCATGACTTCACAGGCCAGTGGGCCGAAGAAGGGCGAGCTTTCGACCGTGACGCCCATCTTGCCGTCGATGATGGCCTGAAGCGCATCGCGTGTCCCGTCGATCGACACGATGGTCACGTCCTCGCCGGGCTTGCGGCCGGCCAGTTCCAGAGCCTGGATCGCGCCAATCGCCATCTCGTCATTGTGGGCGTAGACCACGTTCACGTCAGGATGCGCCTGCAGCAGGGTTTCCATCACCTGACGACCCAGGTCGCGTGCAAAGTCCCCGGTCTGAGAGGCCACGATCTCAAAGCGGTCATCCGCTGCGATCGCGTCGTCGAAGCCCTTTTTGCGGTCATTTGCAGGCGAGGACCCTGTCGTGCCTTCCAACTGGACGATGATGCCTTTGTCGCCCTCGAAATTCTCCATCAGCCATTGCGCGGCCCGGTTGCCCTGATCAATGAAGTCCGATCCCAGGAAGGCCACGAAATGTTCGCCCGGCTTGGCGACGGCTGGATCAACCGAGCGGTCCACCAGAAAGGTCGGAATGCCGGCGGCACGGGCCTTCATAACGGCCGGGATCAGCGGCTTTTCTTCCCGCGGTGGCAGGAACAGGACGTCGATGCCTTGGGCGATCATGCTGTCCACATCCGCAACCTGCTTGGCCGCAGATCCCGCCGCATCCGTCGCGATAAGATCCCAGCCGCAGGCCTCGGCCGTGTCATGGAACGATTTCGTCTCGGCAATACGCCAGGGATTGTTCGACTCCATCTGTGCAAAGCCGACCTTGTAGCGATCTTTCTGCTCAAGCGGCGGCAGATCCTGCGCCATCGCCGTGGTGCCCAACAGCGCACCTGCGACAACCGTCGAGATCAAAAGGGTTCTGCGTTTCATGGTTATTCCTCCTCCATTGGTGCGGTCGCCTCCGTTTTGACCGCGAGTTTTCAGGTCATGCCCAATTCATGTAAGTCGTCTGTTTCCTCAGATAGCCATCGAAGCCATAGGCGCCGTCTTCGCCCCCAACCCCGGACAGCCCCCAACCAGTGTGAAACCCCTGCACGGCCTCGCCATTCGAACGGTTCAAGTACAGTTCGCCGAACTTCAAACGGCTCGGGGCCTCCATCAATCTGCGGTGCGATGCCGTAAAGAGATAGGCGGACAGCCCGAATGACGTGTCATTCGCAAAGGCTATCGCCTGATCAAAATCATCGACTCGCATGGCTGTTGCTACGGGGCCAAAGACCTCCTCTTGCATCGCGGCATTGCCGTTGTCGTAGACCTCGAGAACGGTCGGGGACATCCAGTGCCCTTTGCCATGCGCGCCGTCCGTCAAAGGCCCACCTTCGAGATGCACCGTGGCACCCTCTGCGATGCTGCGTTGGATGATTTCGGCGACCTTGGTCACTTCGACCTTGCTGACTTTGGGCCCCAAGTCGCAGTCCTCCATCGGATCCCCGATCGACAAAGCGCGGGCTGCTGACACGAATTTTTCCAAGAATTGGTCTGCAATGCCGCGATGCAGATACATACGCTCGTTGCAGGTGCAGATCTGGCCGCAATTGGCAAACCGGGCGGCAATGGCGGCCGAAACGGCGGCGTCAACATCCGCATCCTCCATCACGATGAACGGAGCCTTGCCCCCAAGCTCGAGCCGGACAACCTTGATTCGGTCGGCCGCTGAGCGAAAAATCTCTTTCCCGGCGCGCGTACTGCCGGTCATCGTGATCAGCGACGTATCGGGGTGTTCGACCAGCCGCTGCCCAACCACCGGCCCTTTCCCCGTAAGAACATTCAGAACACCGGGCGGAAAGCCGACCTTGTCCGCAAGCTCGGCAACCGCAAGACCCGACAGCGGCGTGATTTCATGCCCCAACAAAACAATGGTGTTGCCCGCGACCAGCGCTGGCCCGATTTTCCTGGCGGCCAATGCCAAGGGATAGTTCCAGGCCGTCAGCGCAACGACAACACCATAGGGATGGCGTCGTATCTGGATTTCTTCGGACCTGTTGTCCGAGGCCACTATGTCACCCGAAATCCGCCGGGCCTCTTCAGCTGCATGGCAAAGAAAGGTGACGGCGGCATCCACTTCACCTCGGGCTTGCGAGATCGGCTTGCCCTGCTCGGCTGTGATCAAAGCAGCCAGACGCGCGGCGTCGACCCGAATGGCCTCGGCGAGCTTTCGGACCATTTGCGCCCGCTCGATCGCCGGGCGCGCAGACCACGCGCCAAAAGCCCGGCGGGCCGCCTCGACCGCTGCATCGGCATGCATGGCACCACCATCTGGAACCTGCGCTACGATCTCTTCATTTGCAGGGTTTTCGACATCGACCGCGTCCGCGTCAAAGTCGGCAAAGCGGCCATCGATGAACATCGAATGACGAACGACTTGACCCAACTCCCCCACTACAGACCGCAATTTCGCCTCCCGCACTTGCTCGGCCAGACCACACTGGCGACCGCACCGCCGATCAAAACACTAATAGTATTATTTCGTCAACACTAATATTATTTATTACCTACTAATATTAGTTGCGCGCCCTCCGCATAGGCGATAAAAAGGATGCGAACAAAAAAGGTTGAGCGATGAACGATCAAGCGAACGAAGCCGGGCAGCACAAGGGTGTAGGACGAGTCGCGGGCCGGCAGCGCGTAACAATGCACGACATTGCGCGGGTCGCCGGGTGTTCGCAGACGACAGTCTCGCTGGTTCTCAACAAGAATGATTCCGTCAAGATCTCCGAGGATACCAAGCAACGGGTCCTGGATGCCGCCAACACGCTTGGATACGCCATGCCCTCTCAACTCAGGAAACCCCAGGACAGCGCGCGCCGGCCCGCGGCGCTGGACGGAACCATCGCTTTCGTCGTGGATGATCTGGCATCGAGCCCCGAAATGGTGAACGCGTTCAACGGCGTGAAACAGGCCGTTCGGGACACCGGAAATCTTGTGTTGCTGGCCGAGACTCAAAACGACCCCGAGGTCGAGCCCAGAACGCTGAGGTATTTCCTGGACCAACAGGTTGCAGGCATCATCTACGCGACCGTTTTCACGCGGCGGGTGGTCGTGCCGGAGATCCTCAGGCAGACGGCCACCCCGGTTCTGCTGTTGAACTGCTTCTGCGACGACCTCTCTTTTCCTGCGGTGATCCCCGGCGAAGTCGCTGCCGGACATACGGCGACCAACGCCCTGATCAAGGCCGGGCACAAACGAATTGCCACCATCACCGGCGAGCCGTTCATGGAATGCGCCGCAGGGCGTACGACCGGGTACAGAAACGCCCTGGCTTCCGCCGACATCCCATTTGACGAGGATTTGGTCATCGAGGGCAACTGGCTGCCCAGCGCAGGCTATGCTGCCACACGGGAATTGATGGACCTGCCCTCTCCGCCAACCGCCATTTTCTGCCAGAATGATCGCATGGCCATCGGCTGCTATGAGGCGCTCAAGGAACTTGGCCTGTCCATCCCCGAGGACATTTCAGTCATCGGATTTGACGATGACGAAACCGCGCGACACCTGTCGCCGCCCCTGACGTCGATGATCCTTCCCACCCGGGCGATGGGACGCTGGGTCGTCGAACAGCTGTTCCACGGACCGACGGACGGTCAGCGGCATCCACTCGTGAAGCTTGAATGTGAACTGGTCGAGCGTGACTCGATCAGCGAGCCTAAACGCCGGACCTGAAGGCGAAATCATGACGGAAACCTTCGATCACATCGTCATCGGCGGCGGCTCGGCCGGCGCCGCGGCAGCAGCGCGGCTGGTCAACAAAGGCAAGTGCAGGGTTCTGGTGCTGGAGGCGGGGCATTCGCATCGCCATCCGCTGCTGGACATGCCGCCGGGTATCTTCAAGATGATCAACGGGTCCAAGTTCATGACCTACCACCAGACCGAACCGCAGGACCACCTGGACGGTCGGGTGCATGACATTCCGCAGGCCAACGTGCTGGGCGGCGGGTCGTCCGTGAATGCGCAGGTCTATATGCGTGGCCGGCCTTCCGACTATGATTCGTGGGACGACCTGCTGCGACAGACCAACGACGGGGTCGGCTGGGGATGGGACGATGTGCTGCCTTATTTCCGCAGGATGGAAGGCAACAACAGGCTTCACAACGACCTGCATGGCAGCGACGGTCCGGTGCAGGTCTCGGATCCGGGGCATATCGACGACATGTCCCGTTGGTTCGTTCAGTCGGTGCAGGCCCTTGGCGAACCATTCAACACGGACTTCAACGGCGCAACGCAGCGCGGTGTCGGGTTCTACCAGTTCACCAATCGCGCCGGTAAACGCAGTTCGTCAGCCTATGCGTTTCTCGCTCCACTTGAGGCGAACCCGAATTTGACCATCCGGCTTGGCGCAAAGGTCAGCAAAGTCATCATCGAAAGCGACCGGGCCGTCGGCGTGCAGTATCGCGACAAACGCGGGTCCCACACCGTCCGGTGTGATGGTGAGGTTGTGCTTGCGGCTGGCGCCCTGGTCACGCCGAAAATTCTAATGCTGTCGGGTATCGGACCGGATGCACATCTTGCCGAACACGATATTCCCGTCGTCTGCTCATTGCCCGGGGTTGGCCAGAACCTGATCGACCACCCCGAGGTTCCGATCACCGCCTTTGCCAACGGCCCTTACGGATATTTCAAACAAGGTGAGGGCTGGCGGATGCTGCGCAACGGCATTCAGTTCAAGCTGTTCGGCAGCGGCCCGGTGACTTCGGCCGGGGTAGAAGCCGGCGCGTTCGTCAATCCGTCGAACCCTGATGGAGAACCAACCATTCAGGCCTTTTGCGTTCCCATCGTCTATCTGGATCGCGATGCGCTGGACGAGGTGCAGGATGACTTTGGCCTGACCGTCACGACCGTCGTGGTCAAACCGAAATCACGCGGTGAGGTTCGGCTTCGCTCGGCAGACCCCGACGCCATGCCGGTGGTTTCGCCGAACCTTCTTAAGCATGAAGACGACATGCAGGAGATGATCCGGGGGCAGCGTTTCTTTCGCCGGGCATTCACTTCGGGCCCGCTTGCGCAAAGGATCCGCGAAATCGTGATTCCTACAGCGGACGACGACCAGACGCTGCGAGCACACTGCAAACGGTTCGTGAAAACCAACTATCACCCGGCGGGCACCGCCAAAATGGGCCAGGACGGCGACGGTATGGCCGTGCTGGACGCCAGAATGCGCGTGCGTGGGATCGAGAGCTTGCGGGTGTGCGACATGTCCGCCGTGCCGGATATCAACGCCGGCAACACAAACGCACCCGCCATGATGCTGGGCGAACGATGTGCTGACCTGATCCTTGGCATTGGATCAGCACGCGAGGACCGCAATTCCTAGCCCAAGCTGCGGGGCCGCTGTCGGTTGATCCGATTTCCGGCGCAATGATATGCCCCCTGCCCCGCCCGTCTCGCCAAAAAACAGATTAACCAGCCGCAAGGCTTCAAGAAAATCGCAGCCCGAAGCAAGGGCGCTCGCGGAAAGCGCCTTACAGAAAGTCGTCCCGCCTGGGCGTGAAACAATCGATCAACTCTCCGGCCGCCAGGCAAACACAACCATGGCTTACGCCGGACGGAATGATCAGGCTGTCACCGGGCCCCAGCTCTCGCTCCTGATCTCCGATGACGAAATTGAACCGCCCGGACCGCACAAATGTCGACTGCACATGCGGGTGGTCGTGCAGTGCGCCTTCGGCACCTTTCTCAAAGCGGAAGGACACCATCATGAGGTCTTCGTGATCTGCCAAAACCTGGCGCGAGACGCCCGGCGCGGGCGACACAATCGGATAGCTTTTTGTCATGATGCAGTGTCCTCGGTCAGGTGGCGGCGTTCATTTCACTCGAAATACTCGGCATGTTTCGCGTAAACCTCCTCGATGGTCTTGTCGATACGGCCCAGATGACGGCGAATGGTTTCGCTTGCCAGCGCCTCGTCGCGGTCTGCAAGCGCCTTGGCCAGCGCCACATGATCCCGAACCAGAGTCTCGGCCTCGCTCTCGCGCCCTAGGCTCAGAACACACAGGCGGTCGATCTTTCTTTTGCATTCCTGGATCGTGTCGAAGGCCAGCGGGTTGCCGCTCAGCTCGCAAATCAACCGGTGAAAGTCGTAGTCGAGTTGATGGAACTCTTCGGCGTCGCTCCTTGAAACCACGTCTTTCTGCCGCCTGAGATTGTCTTCCAGCAGCTTCGAGTATTCGGGCTTCCAGACCAGGCATGCAGCGCGCACCACCTCCAACTCGACGGCCAGGCGAACAAAGCGTGCATGACCGATCCGTTCCATCGAAAAGCTACGGACCCGGGTGGCTTTCTGAGGCCGGATCAGCAGCAAATCCTGCGCCTCGAGCCTGTTGAAAGCATCGCGGACGGGCTGTCTGGACACCTCAAATTTTTTTGCGATGTCGGCTTCGGACAGTTTCGTCCCCGGCAGGATTTCAAGCGAAACGATCGCCTCGTACAGGCTCTCATAAACGATGTCGGTGGTTGTGCGCCGCTCGATCTTGTCCGTAATACTTTGCATTTCCTGCCTTTTTCTGCGCGTGACCAACTCGGGTGATCTTCTGAGGCTCGAGGCCCCTCTCTCGATACTCCTCAATGTATCTCCAGCCAATTGATTTGGCACGGGCCGGGCGATGCCTTTTGCGATCCCCAAACAAAGTTGTTGACAATACTAGTATCCTAGTCGACTAAAATATGCAACACTGCTTCATGCCTGTTGGGACTCAGAGTTCGGAACGGGCGCGCCAACAGGCTGACCGGGGATCCAAAGGGACAAGAGAATGACCGAATTGAACGCTGAACAGATTGGCCTGAACCGGAACCTTGCAGGAAAGGTTGCGATCGTGACCGGCGGCGGACGGGACATTGGCCGTGCCTGCGTTCTGAAACTGGCCGAGGCCGGAGCGTCGGTCGCAATCAACTATCACAGCTCATCCACGGGTGCAGAGTCGGCGGTCCAGGAGATAACGGCTGCCGGCGGTCAGGCGATCGCCGTACAGGGCGACATGACCTCTGGCGCAGATGTGGACAGGCTGGTCTCAGAAACGATTGCCGCCTTCGGGCCCCGGATCGACATTCTTGTCCACGTGACCGGAGGGTTGGTGGCCCGAAAGACCCTGTCCGAGATGGACATGGACCATTGGCGTTACGTTATGGACCTGAACACCACTTCTTTTGCCTGTGCCGTTCAGTCGGTGTTGCCGCACATGAAAAAAGGTGGTGCGATCGTCGGGTTTGCCAGTCAGGCGGGTCGTGACGGGGGTGGTCCCGGCGCGGTTGCCTATGCGGCCTCGAAGGGGGCGGTCATGACGATGACACGTGGGCTGGCCAAGGAACTGGGCCCCGACATCCGGGTCAATTCGGTTTGCCCGGGCATGATCGACACAGATTTCCATAATGTCTTCACCAAAACCGAAGTCCGAACCAACGTGGCCAGCGCCACACCGCTGAAACGCGAAGGAACGTCAGAGGATGTGGCAAACCTCGTCGCGTTTCTGGCCTCGGACGCCGCCGCCGCATTCATTTCGGGCGCGAACATCGACATCAACGGAGGCCTGCTCTTTTCATAGCCGGCTTCGACCGATCACCAAAAACATCTGTCTGCTTCTAGGGAGGAAAGCATGAACACCAAACTTACAAAAACACTGATTGGCGCCGCAGCCATGATCGTCATGACCGGCAGCGCATCTTTGGCCGAGGATTGGCGCGGGTGGAACATCCACGCGGACGGCTACCCGAATACTGTCGCGATGGACAAATTCGCCGAACTGGTCACCGAAAAGACCGGCGGTGAAATCAACCTGCAAATGTTCCACGGCGGCACATTGGGCAGCCAGCCCGATGCGGTCGAACAGGTCCGCGCTGGCGCTCTGGAGGTCGGAAATTTCAACCTGGGTCCGATCGGACCGATTGTGGCCGAGGCAAATGTCGTTTCATTGCCCTTCATCTTCAAGGACGTCCCTCACATGTTCCGCGTTCTGGACAGCGAGGGCGGTGCCGCGATCGCGGCCGGTATGGCAGCCAAAGGTTTGACCCCGCTTGCCTGGTATGACGCCGGCGCCCGATCCTTCTACAACGGGACCAAGCCGATCAATACCCCGGCCGATGTCCAGGGCATGAAAGTGCGGGTCATGAACAACGATCTGTTCACCGGCATGATTGCCGAACTTGGCGGCAACCCGTCGCCCATGGCTTTCGCCGAGGTCTATCAGGCCCTGAAGACCGGGGTCGTCGATGGCGCCGAGAACAACTGGCCGTCCTACGAGTCGACCGGCCATTTCGAGGTTGCCGGCTATTACTCGCTGTCCCAGCACCTGATCATCCCTGAATGCGTGTGCGTCAACACCGACAAATTCAACGCCTTGTCGCCTGAACTGCAGGCCGCAGTCAGAGAGGCGGCGCAAGAGTCCGCCGAGTTGCAGCGGCAATTGTGGGCTGAGCGTGAAGCGGCCAGCCGCGCGGCGGTCGAGGCTGCGGGTGTGGTAGTGAACGAAGTGGCCGACAAAGCGCCGTTCCAGGCCGCGATGGCCCCGGTCTACGAGGCCTATTTCGCAACCAACCCTGACCTCCGCCCGTTGGTTGAAACCATCCAGGCGACCGAGTGATCGGACCGTATCGGATCTGATACCGTCCGGCCCTGCCAATGCGGGGCCGGACATCTGATCAAGAGTTTCAGGCTTATGAGCAATACATCTACGCCCCCGTCCTCAGTGCGCACTATGGTCAGGATCCTCGACCGCATCGCCGATGCATGCCGGATCGTGACCGGTGTCGCGCTGGTCGTGGTCACCATCATATTCGGCTGGCTCGTCTTCGGCCGCTACGTCCTGAACGCAACGCCAACGTGGGTCGAGCAGGTCGCCCTGTTGCTGGTCATGACGATCGCGTTCATCGGCGCGGCGGTTGGTGTGCACGACAACACGCATTTGTCCGTGTCCCTCGTGCGCTCGGCCGTTCCGCGGCGAGTCAGGACGGCTCTGGTCGTTTGCACGGATGTGATCATGGCCGGATTCGGTGCTCTGATGCTGGTGTTCGGGGCGCGGCTTACGATGTTCAAATGGGGGTCGCTCATTCCCTTGATCCAGGTTCCCGAAGGCTTGCGGTCATTGCCCCTGACCATTGGCGGGGGCCTTATCCTTGTGTTTTCCGTTGGTCACCTGATCCGCCTCTGCGTCGGTTTTGACGAGCGAAAAGACAGCATCGAATAGAGGCGGATCATGGGAATTCTTCTTTTGCTTGGCGTCTTCGCCCTGTGTGTACTGATCGGAACACCCGTGGCCTTCGCCTTGGGCATTGCCGCCATCTCGACCTTCTGGTTCGAAGGTTTGCCGCTGATGATCGGGTTCCAGCGGATCATCTCGGGCATCAACGTTTTCTCGTTGATGGCAATCCCGTTTTTCATCTTCGCCGGTGAACTGATGTTCCACGGCGGGATCGCCATGCGTCTGGTGCGGTTCGCGTCAGCCGCGGTCGGCGCCGTTCGTGGGGGCTTGGGCATCGTGAATGTGTTTTCGTCGATGTTGTTTGGTGGGATTTCCGGATCGGCCATTGCTGATATCTCTGCACTGGGTTCCATCCTGGTTCCCGTGATGAAAGAAAAAGGCTACGACGCGGACTATGCGGTCAATGTGACGGTCACGTCGTCGATCGCAGGGATCATCATCCCTCCCAGCCACAACATGATCATCTTCGCCATTGCAGCGGGGGGCGGCATTTCGATCTCGAAACTTTTCCTCGCGGGTGTAGTTCCCGGCGTGCTGATGTGCCTCTGCCTAGCCGTCGCCGCGTATCTTGTTGCGGTGCGCCGAGGGTATCAGGCCGAAACCTTTCCGGGCTGGAAGGCCCTGGTCATCAGCTTTCTCAGCGCGATCCCCGGGCTGCTGACTGCCGTGATCATCGTCGGAGGTGTCCTGTCAGGCATCTTCACGGTCACCGAATCCGGGGCGTTCGGCGCAATCTATGCCTTTGTCGTCACGCTCGTGGTCTACCGGAGTATCACTTGGGACAAGTTCTGCATCGCGGTTGCGTCGGCCGTACGCACGACGGCCATGGTCATGATCCTGATCGCCTGCGCGGGTGCCTTTGCCTATATGCTGACCTTCTACAGAGTGCCGGACAAAACGGTGGATCTGCTGACAGGCCTGACGGAAAACCCGATCCTTATCCTGCTGATGATCAATGCGGTCTTGTTGCTTCTGGGCATGATCATGGACATGGCTGCCCTGATCCTGATCTGCACGCCGATCTTCCTGCCGGTTGCCAACAGCCTTGGCATTGATCCCCTGCAGTTCGGAATGATCTTGCTGGTGAATCTGGGCTTGGGACTGTGCACCCCTCCGGTTGGCTCCTGCCTGTTTGTCGGCTGCGCCGTTGGCAAACTGCCGATGGAAAAGGCGGTTCGGACGATATGGCCCTTTTACCTGGCAATTCTGGTCGCTCTGATGCTGATCACCTTTGTGCCCGCAATCTCGCTGACCCTGCCAGGGTTGCTTGGATAGAAAGGGCGAGCACGCAAAAATTCGGGCGCAACCTGTGTAAGGTTGCGCCCATTTCCAACTCTGGCGGCAACGGCAGAAACACCTGCGGTCGGTGCCGGAAGCCGAGCGTCAAAGGTGCCGCCACATGGTGATTACCCGCACAAACGCCGTTGGATCCCTGCTTTAGGCATCCCTGACCACATTATGCTCGGGCATCGCGCCAGGAACGGTAACGTTTCGTCCATCGCTTCGCCCGCATCTGATTTCGCATCAGCGCGAGAAACGCCGAGTGCGGTACTTTCGGTGGCTTGCCATTTGCCAGTCGTTCAAGCTGGAAATACGCCAGCACCATCGAGGCGAACCCCGCCAGCCTTTTGTTTTTCCAAGACACTTCCGGGATATTGACCGACTCTGATTTGCCATTCCGCCAGTTTTCGACAAGATCAGGTTCAAACGCCATCGCGCGGGCCACCCCAAGAACCGAGACGCCAATCCCGCCCCGGTTGTTGGCCAATGCATCCTCGGCAACAGCCCGAGAGCGAATGCCGCCGGTCACCATGATCGGCATTTTCGCGTCAGCAGCGATCTCCCGCGCGAAGTCTACAAAATAGGCTTCGCGCCGGGCCGTGCTGGAGCCATCCTCCTGCCTGCCCTGCATGGCCGGACTCTCATAGGAACCGCCGGACAATTCGACCAGATCAATAGCCATATCGCCAAGTTGGTTGACCACCCATTTGGCATCATCCTGCCCAAATCCACCTTTCTGAAAATCAGCCGAGTTCAGCTTCACCGAAACGGTAAAACTCCTGGACACGCTGGCCCGGATCGCGCGAACGACCTCAAAAAGGAAGCGCGCCCTATTCTCCAAAGAGCCGCCCCAATGGTCGGTACGGCGATTGGTCAAGGGCGATAGAAACTGGCTGATAAGATAGCCGTGGGCGGCATGTATCTGAACGCCGTCAAATCCTGCTTCTTCGGCCAACGCGGCTGTTCGAGCAAAACGGGGAACCAGGTCTTGAATTTCGGCCTCGGTCAGGGCCCGCGGCGGGTTGAAGTTTTTGGACATGCCGGGGATCTCGACCGGCACGTCGGACGCTGACACCGTTTCTTCGCCCAGGCTCGCCAGGACCTGACGACCGGGATGATTGATCTGCATCCAGATTGCTCCGCCGCGCATCTGCCCTGCCTCGGCCCATTCCCGGAAAGGCGCAAGATCAGTTCCGTCTTCCAGAACCACGCTGGCGGGGCCGGACAGCGCATCAGCCGAGACCATTACATTTCCAGTAATCAACAAGCCCGCGCCGCCCGCGGCCCAGCGGCGATAAAGCCGGTGAATTTTCTCGTCTGGCACCTGCCCGAAAGCCGCCAGGCTTTCTTCCATTGCAGCTTTTGCCAGACGGTTTCTGAGAACCGCCCCATTTGGCAATGTGAGCGGTTCAAACAGCGGTGAAACAGTCATCTTGGGATCCTTTTCTTCTCGATCCCAGGTGATATAAACCTTCGACAATGGTTGAAGGTCAAGGGCATGAAGATCGGAAAATTGGCAGAAGCCACGGGCGTGTCAGCGTCAAGCATTCGGTTCTACGAAAAACACGGCCTGATCCCACCGCCCGAGCGTCTGGAGAACGGTTATCGCGACTATCCCGATGCAATGATTTCCCGCATCAAGACCATCGCAATGAGCAAGTCGCTTGGCTTTTCTCTGTCGGAAATCAAGCGCTTCCTACCGGAAGACCCGGAAATCACTATCCCGCGGCCCGAGGTGATCGCGAACCTAAAAAGCAAGTTGGCCGATGTGGATCAAAAGATCAAAGACCTGCACGGGATTCGCCGCGACTTGGACCAGATGATCGCCTATCTGAGTGACCCTGAGTCAAATGGCTGCTGAGGGTTTGGCAGCCTGAAACCTGCGCCCTGCGGGAGCACAAGATTTCGCTCCTCAGGCTTCGTATGCCGGAAGCTTTGACAGGGCGACCTTCAGCGCATCGCCCCACCCTTCGGATATGGTCCGAAAGTACTGATCGTCAGGCTCGAACCTTGAACGCGTGCCGGCCGTAAGGCTGTCTTCCTCATAAAGCAGCAGATCAAGCGGTGCACCGACGGACAAATTGGCCTTGATCGTTGAATCGAAACTGACCAGCAACAGCTTTACCGTTTCGGAAAAGCTCATGTCCGGATCAAACGCACGTACCAGTATGGGGCGGCCGTACTTCGTCTCACCGATCTGAAAGAACGGGGTATCCTCACCGGCCTCGATGAAATTGCCCTCGGGATAGATCAGAAACAGGCGCGACGGGCCGCCTTTGATCTGCCCCCCCAGGATCAGGGTCGCGTGAAAGGCGCTGTCTGCCTGTTGGCCCGCTCGGGAATGCCCCTCGATGACGTCGTTCAGCGTCGCCGCAACCAATTGGGCGACCTGAAACATCGTCGGCGCTTCAAGGATCGACGGCGACCGGTCTTCCGGTGCTTTTGTACGTTCTTCCAGCAGGCTTATGGTGGCTTGGGTGGTCGCCAAGTTGCCAGCCGTCAACAAGGTGATTGAACGGTCGCCTTCGACGGTCCAATTGAACATCTTGTTGAAGGTGGACACGTTGTCGACACCTGCATTCGTGCGCGTGTCCGACATGAAAACCAGTCCGCGGTTCAGCCGCATGCCCACAGCATAGGTCATCAGGTTCTCCGTTACTGCTGTGCGACCTGCAATTGAACCGTCAACTGCTCGCCCGCTGCCCCAATTCTGTTTCCTATTACCGGGGCCGCCTGGGCATAGTCCAGACCGGTTGCGACACGCACGTATCGATCATCGGGTGAAATCCGGTTGGACACGTCAAATCCAACCCAGCCAAGCCCGTCCAGATGAACTTCGGCCCACGCGTGGGTGGCATCCTGCAATTCGGTTTCGTTCATCATCAGATAACCCGAGACATAGCGGGCCGGCACGCCGATCTTCCGCGCGCAGGTGATGAAAACATGCGCGTGGTCCTGGCAGACGCCGCGCCCGGCCTTGAGGGCGTCTTCTGCGCTCCAGTCCGGGTGCGAGCCTCCCACTTCGTAGGAGACCTGAGCCCGAACTCTTTCGGACAGCGCATGCATCCGCTCAAGCGGCTCACCATCCGGCAACTCGGCGATTACGTCTGCAACACCCTTGCCCGGCGTTGTCAAAGGCGTGCTCCGCTGAAAAAGCCACAACGGCGTCGAGCCCTCGTGACGTCCCAACACACCATGCGTGTCTTCAACCTCGACAACACCTTCAGAGATCAATGAGATGCTTTGGGTATTCGCTTCGAAACTGATCAGCTCCACCGTGTTGCGGTGGTAGTCCTCAAAGCTCAGTTCCTTGCGCCCCCCGGTCACTTCGGTGCTCCAAGAGAGGATATTCTGATTGCGGAAAGATTTGGGCGTCTTTCTCAGCTGCTGCAGGCCAAAGGGAACCGGCGCGTCGAAATCGTATCGTGTCTCATGGCGAATATGCAGTTTCATTGGTCACTCATAGAACCGGTAGTCAACTTCAATCTGGCGGCTCAAGTTCCCAAGATCCTTCAAAAAGTCCTGAATGTACTCGTGCAGCCCAAGGTCAAAGATATCAGAAATCTGCCGGTCGAGGTATTTTTCGGACAGCGCATCGGCTGCCGTAACCGACGGCCCCGCAAAGCCATAGTCTTTGCTGAGATACGAAAGGTTCTCTTGGATTTTCCTGCAGCAGAAATGCAGGCTGCGAGGCATCCGCTGATCGAGGATCAGAAACTGAGCGATTTCCGACGGCCGGGTATTCTGGCCGTGGGTCATGCGATAGCCACCACCTGCACCCACGGACCGCAGAATGCTTTCCCATTGGATGTTGTCCAGTGACGAGCCGACCGAAAAGGCCGTCGGCAGAAGAACATAGTACTTCACGTCCAGGATGCGCCCGGTATTGTCGGCCCGCTCGACAAAGGTGCCGATCCGGGTGAAATCAAAAATATCGTTGCGCAGCATGGTCCCTAGCGTTGCGCCACGAACCAGAGCCGCCTGTTGACGAATAAGCTCCAGCGTCCCCGGCAGGTCTCTCTCGTTCACGCGGCGCTTCATGGCTTGATCAATCTGTATCCACGTGGCGTTCACCGCGCTCCACACATCATGGGTCAATGCGGTTCGAACAAGACGCGCGTTGTCTCGCGCCTGCTTGATGACAGACTTGATCGAGGATGGGTTGTCGGCATCTCGCAACATCCAATCCACGGCATTGTCTTTTGAAATCTCATCATATTTGGCGCTGTAACCACCGAAAACGCCGGCGGTTTTCAGAACCGAGCCCCATTCCGCATCGGAGTTCTTGGTCCGGGTCAGCGCCATCCTCTGGCCTGTTTCAAGCAATCTGGCCGTGTTTTCCGCCCTCTCAAGATACCGGGACATCCAGAATAACCCGCCAGCAGTTTTTCCCAGCATGGTCAGTCCTCCAGAACCCAGGTGTCTTTGGTCCCGCCGCCTTGGCTTGAATTCACGACCAGGGACCCTTTTTTCAGCGCAACGCGCGTCAGGCCGCCGGGGGTGATCTCGATCCCATCCGGGGACACCAGAACAAACGGCCGCAGATCGACATGCCTGGGGGCAAGTCCCGAACGGGCGAAGATCGGTACTGTCGAGAGAGACAATGTGGGCTGAGCGATATAGTTCGACGGCCGCGACTTGAGCTTGTCACGGAAGGCCGCAATCTCTTTCTTGCTGGCGGTCGGACCGATCAGCATCCCATAGCCGCCCGAGCCGTGCACCTCTTTGACGACAAGGTCGGACAGGTTGTCCAATACGTAGGACAGCGACTCGGGGTCGCTGCAGCGCCACGTCGGAACGTTTTTGAGCAGGGGTTTCTCGCCCGTGTAGAACTCAACGATTTCAGGCATGTAGGAATAGATCGCCTTGTCATCGGCAATGCCCGTGCCCGGCGCGTTGGCGATCGTGATGCCCCCGGCCCGATAGACGTCCAGAATGCCAGGAACGCCCAGCGCGCTGTCCGGGTTGAAATTCAGCGGGTCCAGGAAATCGTCGTCAACCCGGCGGTAAAGAACGTCGATTGGTTTGTAACCACGCGTGGTGCGCATGCAGACGCGCCCATCGACAACCCGCAGGTCGTGGCCCTCGACCAGTTCCACGGCCATCTGATCGGCCAGAAACGCATGTTCAAAATAGGCTGAATTGTAGATCCCCGGAGTCAATACCGCGACGGTCGGCTCGCCGTCCGCGCAGGCCGGCGCACTGGCCGCAAGCGAGCGTCTCAGATTGCGGGGGTAATCGGATACATTGCGCACATTCGTGGCGCTGAAAAGCTCGGGGAACATCTTCAGCATCGTTTCCCGGTTTTCGAGCATGTAGCTGACCCCGGACGGCGTGCGGGCGTTGTCTTCCAACACGAAGAACTCATCCGGCCCGGTACGCACCAGATCAACGCCAACCACATGGGTGTAGACCTGCCCCGGCGGTGAGACACCCAGCATCTGCGGCAGGAAGGCTTCGTTGCTGGCAATCATCTCTGCCGGCACGCGACCGGCACGCACGATTTCCTGACGGTGATAGATGTCGTGAAGAAACGCATTGATCGCCCGAACCCGTTGTTCGATACCGCGCTCCAGACGTTGCCATTCGCGCCCTGAAATCACGCGCGGAACGATATCAAATGGGATCAAGCGTTCTTCGGCCTCGGTCTTGCCGTAGACGTTGAAAGTGATCCCCGTCAGCCTGAATACTTCCTCGGCTTCGCGCTGTTTGGCCCTCAGCCGTGAGACATCTTCCGCATTGAACCAACGTCCAATCTCTTCGTAAGGACCTCTGAGAGATCCGTCGCCGTTGAACATCTCATCAAAATACTCGCTCATACGAGAAGTGTGACGATCAATTCAAACTTTGCAAGTTGTACGGGCTTTTCCAGTTGGCGGCCTACCAAGAAATGCACAGTTTTCGAGCGAACAGCAGCCCGGCCGTCGATGACGAAACTTGTTTTGGGTGCAGCAAAAATCATCGCCGCCACTCTACCGGCTTCTGGCTTCAATGACGTGCAGCCACCAAAGCAATCCTCGAAAGCAATCAGGGGCTACGGCTCCGCCTGAGAACCGACTAGGTGCCCACCGCATCCAGCAGCGCGCCCCGGACTGCGTCTACCATTCTGGCACGGGGTGACATTGCCACACTCGCAAGACCGACGATGCGTCGGGGTCCGAACTGCTCCAGAGGAATTTTTCTGAGCCGCAAATGGTCATAAGACGCCAGACGATTGTCAGGTATGATCGAGACTCCGAGTTCAGCGGCGACCATGCTTGATATTGCCTCGAGGCCTTCAAGCTCCATGGCGTCTTTGACTTCTATGCCCATCCTTTGCAACCAGGTCTCGATCTGCCTCCCCACAACCGCGTCGCGAGTGAACCGAATAAACGGCAACGCGCCGAGCAGTTCTTCGGGAGAAAGGTCCGGAGTATTTTCCGAGACGAGCAGGACCAGTTTCTCGGTCACGATTTCCGAGAACTCCAGCGACTTCGGCAGGATATCCGGGCGTGAGATGATTGCTGCGTGAACCTGCTTGCGGTCCAGCTGCAACAGCAGTTGATTGGTCAAGCCCGGAACAAGTCTGACACGCACGTCAGGATGTTCTGACTTCAGCCTTGATAACGCAGCAGGCACCAAACCCGTCAAAGTCGTTGGAACTGCACCCAAGATTATCTCGCCGGCAAGTTCCTTGTCTGATCTCACCTTGTCGGTCAGGCCGTCATAGGCGGCGACGACCGCCGCCGCTTCTTCAACAAGCATGAGCCCCGCACTGGTCAGTTTGGGTGTCTTCGCCGACCGGTCAAACAAGTCGAGCCCCCACATGACTTCAAGGTTCCGCATCTGATGGCTTACCGCCGACGGCGTCAGATGCTCGGCCTCCGATGCGGCTCGAAAGCTTCCATGCCGATGTATTGCGATCAGAGTTCGCAACGCTCGAATGCTCATCTCAAAGACCTCGCCACCTTTGTCCGGGTCCACAATAGGTGAGAGATTTTCACCGATGGATCAAATCATTTTCGTTTTTGTTCACATTTTTTGATCTGTACCCTGCGCGAAACATGCTCAATGAAACAGCGCCCCGAGGTCCCCATGGTTGCCCCAAAGTCCAACACCTACACGTCCATCGTTGCCAAGCCTTTCGCCCCGAACCTCGGGGCCGAGATCTATGGGGTCGATTTGAGCCAGCCTGTGCCCGACGAACAGTTCGCCGAAATCCGCGATGCCTTTCACACCTATCAGGTTCTGTTCTTCAAAGAGCAGAAAGAGATACCGCCTGCGCAGCACATCGAGTTTGGGAAACGCTTCGGGCCGCTCCACGCACACCCCGCAGCCCCAACGATGGAAGGGTATCCGGAGATATTCGAGATCCATGCCACCAAAAATTCAAAGGTAGCCAACGGTGAGTTCTGGCACTCGGACGTGTCATGTGATGAGACGCCGCCATTGGGAACAATGCTTCAGATCCACATTGCCCCTCCTTGCGGCGGGGACACCATGTTCAGCGATATGTATGCGGCTTACGATGATCTGTCCGAACCGATCAAAAGCATGCTCGGCGGCCTGTCCGCCCTCCACAGCTCCGAGCACATATACAAGGGCCGGTACAGCGACCGGGGCCAAAAGGACGCCGATATTGATTGCCCCGAAGCAATTCATCCGATCGTCAGAACTCACCCCGAGACAGGACGAAAATCGCTGTTCGTCAACCGAACGTTCACAACGAAGATTATCGGCTTGTCGGACAAGGAAAGTGAGGCGATCCTCAACATGCTTTTCGAGCATGCCGAACAGATCAACTATCAAATCAGGTTCCGGTGGTCGCTCAACGATATGGCGTTTTGGGACAATCGTTGCTGTATGCATCGTGCCATCTGGGACTATTGGCCCGCGGAACGAAAGGGGCGGCGTGTAACCGTGAAAGGCGACCGACCCGTCTAGTTCTGACGGGACGGGATTTCACGGTCGAAGAAACCATTTTGGGAGCGCGAAGTGCGAGCTGCAGTCGTCAGAGAGTTCAACGAGGACCTTTCGATTGAAACGGTCCCGGACCCAACCTGCCCCAACAACGGAGTGGTCTTGGAGGTCGCCGCCTGCGGCGTGTGCCGCTCGGACTACCACGGCTGGTCCGGTGCCCACCCGAAAGTTCAAAACGGCTCCATCCTAGGGCACGAATACTGTGGCACCGTGGTCGAGGCCGGGTCCAATGCGAAACACAAAGTGGGTGATCGCCTCATCGCCCCATTCATCCTAGGGTGCGGCAGTTGCCATGCCTGTCAAACCGGAGTGTCGAATACCTGCGCCAACCAGATCGTTCCCGGATTTGGCGCACCGGGCGCCTATGCGGAATATGTTGCGGTGCCCTTTGACCATAACTTGGTTCACTTGCCAGACACACTCTCCCCTGCCCTCGCCGCCGGCCTGGGCTGCCGCGTCACCACCGCATGGCATGCTTTGACGGACCGAGCAGATGTTGCTGCGGGCGAATGGGTTGCCGTCCATGGAACCGGTGGAATTGGTCTGTCCGTTCTCTTGCTTGCGAAAATGCTGGGATGCCGGGTTGTCGTGGTGGATGTGGTCGATGAGAAACTCGAGCACGCAAAACTCCACGGCGCGGACGCGACGGTCAATGCATCCAAAGAGGATGCGGCGACCGCGATCCTGGATATCACCGGTGGAGGAGCGCAGGTTTCCATCGAAGCTCTGGGCATCGAAACAACGACGAACGCTTCGCTGGAGTGCCTCGCGATCTTGGGCCGTCATGTACAGATTGGGATGCCGTCGGGTGAAGGTTGGATGCGCATGAACATGCGCGCGATATATTCCAAACAGCTCTCGGTTTATGGCACCCGGGGCATGCCGTCCTGGAAGTACCCGCGTCTGCTTGGACTGATCGAGCGGGGTAACGTTGACATACAGCCGATGGTGGCCCGAGAGGTCCGCCTTGAGGATGCCAGCGGTGAGCTTCGCGCGATGCGTGGCCCGACCTCGCCCGGCACCGCCGTAATCACAAGTTTTCGACCTTGATTGGGTGCCTGTGCCTTGCAGGATGCACGCGGACCCAAATAGTTAAAGTATTTAAAAATAATAACTTAAGGCGAGTAACGTCGTTTGCCCGGGCTGTCGCCACACACACGCCAAAACACTGTTCCCGAAAAATATTGTGAAGCCGTTTCAACAAGAAAAGCCCGCCCAAACAGTTTTGGTCGGTCCAGGCGGGCTTGCCTATCAGAGAATGAAATCACCTTCGTCTAGGCTGCTTGCGCGGACGCCGAACAACGAGATTTCCGTGTCTCCCAAATCGATCTTGGTCTTGAAGAAACGGCCGCTGATCGCATCCTCGACTTCCTCGTAACCTGTGAAGCCATAGGCGCTGAGGTCGATCTTGTCGCGACCTGCGCGAAAGCCGAACACAGTGTCATGACCGCCGCCTTGTTCGAAGACGAAGCTGTCAGAGCCCGAGCCGCCGATGAGTTTGTCGTTTCCGGCGCCGCCCGCGATCTCGTCGTTTCCGCGGCCGCCGAAGATGATGTCGTTTCCACCCTCGCCGTTCAGGGTGTCGTCACCCTTACCGCCGAAAACTTTGTCCCGACCGTCACCGGCGAGAACCAGATCGTCACCACTTCCTGCGAAAACGATATCGTTGCCGCCTTTGGCATCGATCAGGTCATTGTCCCGACCTGTGCGGATAACTTCGCGACCGTCGTCTCCGATGACGAAATCGACTGCCCCTGAACCGTCAGATTGCAGTAGATCGGCGGGCAGCAGAACGCCGTTCAACACATGGATCACACCGTTAGACGCCTGAATGTCGGTCGCGATGAGGCTTGGATCCTGAACGTCCGGATCGGCATCGACTAGGGTAAGGGTCTCGGCATCCACACCAATCGTTCCGCCCTGGAGCGTTTCGATTTCCTCAGACGCCAGAACCTGGCTGGCCTGCAGGCTTTCACCCGAGACATGGTATGTCAGCACCGTCGTCAACAGCTCGATGGGATCGTTTCCGCCGTTGAGCAAACGCAGTGCGTCAACAAGGTATGCAAACGCTCCGCCCTCATCGCTGCCTTCGTATCCCAGTGAGTTCGAGAGCGCGATAAACGCGTCATCGGTCGGCGCGAAGGCGGTAAGGTCGGCATTCGGGTCATTAAGGGCGCCCGCCAGATCAGCCGCGATCAGAGCTTCTCGGAGAATGTCGAAATCACCTCCGTTTTCGTCAAAGCCGGATGCGCCGCTTACCGCCAGAACGGTTTCCGTAATCGTCGGGGCGTCATTGCCTGGCAGATCGATCGGCAGCAGAACGCGATCAATCACGTGGACCACGCCATTGTCCGCCAGGATGTCTGTCTGCACCAGCGACGGATTGATGAGGTCCGGCTCCAGATCGCCAAGTGTCGGTAGTTCGGACGCATCGATCACTCCGCCCTGAAGTGAGGTCACCGAACCCGCCGACGCAATCTCGGACGACCCTTGGGTGCCAGCTGCAACATGGTAGGTGACGATCGTCTCAAGCAGCGTTGCGGTTTCCACCGGATCTTCGTTCAGAGAGGTCAGAAATGCGGTTACGGCTGCGGTGTCAGTAACGTCGCCCGCAAAACCCAGATCAGCTGCAAGCTGCCCGAATGCCGCGTTTGTCGGGGCAAAAACCGTGTAGGTCGCAGAAGGGTCACCGGCAGTTCCACTGAGGACACCAAGGTAGTCAGTCCCCTTCTGGTCATCGATAAAACCTATTGCTGCGACAAGAATGCTAAAGCTTGGATTTCCTGCGGCAATTCCTGCAATTGTCGTCATATTTTCCTCCACCTGAGATTTGCAAGCCAATGATTGGCTTACCGCTGGTACGGAGCGCACAGGCCGTTCGGATCAAATATTTCTGAATCACGATATGTCCCCGGCGGTACCGTGTGGATCGTTCCCGCGCCCACTGAGGCCGAAACCAAAAAAGAAATCCAACCGGGTCAGATCAGCGTATCGGTCATCAGTTGAGAACAAAGGTGACGGCCAATGGGAAAACCCAAATTCGTAGTCGAGACGGGGCGTCAGGAACTTCGCGAAGTGCGTCGAGAAAGCTGGCGGCTGTACGTTTTTGTCGGTGTTCTCAGTTGCTTCACCAACCTTCTGATGCTGACCGGGCCATTGTACATGCTGCAGGTGTACGACCGGGTATTGGGCAGCCGATCGGTGGAAACGCTGGTCGCTCTCTCGGTGCTTGTTGCGTTCTTGTACGGCATTCTGGGCCTGCTTGAATATGCTCGGGGAAGGATTTTCGGACGCGTCGCGGCGCGTTTCCAGGCACGCCTTGACCGTCGGGTTTTCGAAGCTGTGCAGCGTAAGGCCTCGGTCGCTCCGGACGATCAAACGGAAACCGGCCTGCGCGATCTTGAGGCTGTTCAGCGGCTTCTGTCATCTCCGGTTCCAATGGCCTTTTTCGACGTATTCTGGACGCCCGTTTTCCTCTTGGGCATCTGGATATTCCACCCGTGGCTTGGCGCTGTTGCTGCGTTGGGTGGTTTGCTCATCTTGGCACTGACGGGTTTGAACCGAGTTTTTTCGGCACGGCCCATGTCGAATGCCAGCCGTGCTGTCGCCTCGTCCGAAGCAATGTCCAACCAGCTGCGGAACGAAGCCGAAATCGTTGAGGCGATGGGTATGCGCGATGCGACCTTCACGCGGTGGAAGACGTTGCGCGACCGGGCGCTGAAGGAGCAGATCCGCTCGGCTGACGTAAGCGGCAGCTTTGCGAACGTAACAAAGACTTTCCGGTTGTTTTTGCAGTCAGCCATCCTTGCCGTTGGTGCATATCTTGTGCTTCAGGGGGAACTGACTGCAGGCGCAATGATTGCCAGCTCAATCCTGCTGGGCCGAGCGCTGGCACCGATGGAGCAGCTTGTGGCGCAATGGCAGTTGGTTCAGACCGCAAAAAGAGGCTGGGACAATCTGGCCGAACTGCTCGGCACCGTACCGCCCGAACGTGTGAATACGCGACTGCCGAAACCCAAAGCCAAGTTGGTTGTTCAAAACCTGACCGTCTTTCCGCCGAACTCACGGCAAGCCGCTCTGAAATCCGTTTCGTTCAGCGTGAACCCAGGCGAAGCAGTTGGCTTGATTGGATCATCCGGCGCGGGGAAGTCCACACTCGCCAGATCCTTGACTGGCGTATGGCGTCCGCACAGCGGCACAATCCGACTGGATGGCGCCGCGCTGGATCAATACGGCTCGACCGAACTTGGCAGCCTTATCGGCTATCTTCCGCAGCGGTTTCAGCTGTTCGACGGCACCATTGCCGAAAACATTGCCCGAATGGCGCCCGAGCCGGACGATGCCGCCGTCGTGGCAGCCGCAAAGAAAGCAGATGCGCATGAGATGATACTGCGGCTCGCTGATGGCTACGACACCTACGTATCGGCGAACGGAGGGCAACTGTCCGGTGGTCAGATGCAACGTATCGGCCTTGCCCGCGCCATGTACGGAGACCCCGTGCTGCTCGTGCTGGACGAACCAAATTCAAACCTCGACGTCGAAGGCAGTGCCGCGGTCAATCGCGCAATTGAAGAGTTCAAGGCAAACGGAAAATCCGTGTTGATCGTGGCCCATCGACCGGCCGCAATCCAGGAATGCGACAAGCTGATAATGCTGGAAAACGGCACCGTCCGGGACTTCGGCGCCAAGAAAGACGTGCTTCGGAAACTCGTTATCAACCACGAACAAATCGCAAAAACCGCCAGACAGGGAGGCCTGAAATGAAACCGGAACGGTCCGACATCAACTCGTCCCTGTCGTGGTCTGCGCGCGGACCAGTACTCGTGGGTCTTGCAGGCCTGATACTGTTGCTTGGGGGCTTTGGATATTGGTCCTTCACGACCAATATTGCCGGGGCAATCGTTGCCAGCGGCCGAATTGAAGTCGATCAAAATCAACAGGTTGTGGAACACCCCGATGGTGGCGTGGTCGCCGAGATACTTGTCGACGAAGGGTCCTTGGTCGAGGCCGGTGACGTCCTGATCAAGCTGGCATCCAATGACCTTGCTACCAAATTGGCGATCGCCGAAAAAGAGCTTTACGAACTCATGGCCCGCCGTGGTCGTCTTGAGGCGGAAAGAGACGGAACCGAAGAAATCCGATTTGATCCCATACTTCAGCAAGCCGCATCTTTGGACAGCGACATCGCGGACTTGGTCTATGGTCAGGAACGTTTGTTTGCGGCGCGCAAGGAATCCATCGCGCAGGAGATTGATCAGCAACTCAAAAGGGTTGGTCAGATCGACAGCCAGATTGTCGGGATTGATGCTCAAAAACTGGCGCTTGCCACTCAGCTGGACCTGATACGAAAGGAACTGACGGATCAGGAGTCCTTGTTTGAACGCGGATTGGCGCCCGCATCCCGCGTCCTGTCATTGCAACGGGAAGAAGCACGCCTGAGCGGCACGATGGGTGATCTGACCGCCCGTATCGCGGAATCCGAAGGGCGAAAGACCGAAATCGAGATTCAAATCCTCAAATTGCAAAGCAAACGTCGCGAAGATGCCATTACCCGCCTCAGGGACCTACGGTATCGGGAACTGGAGTTGCGCGAGGAAACGACGAATATTGCAGAGCGTATCGCAAACCTTGAAATCACGGCACCGGTCTCTGGGGTCGTACACGGATTGAACATCTTCAGCCTTGGTGCGGTCGTGAAACCGGCCGATCCGGTATTGTACCTGGTTCCGCAGGATCGTCCGCTGATCATAAGTGCCCGCGTCGACCCCATTCACGTCGACCAGATGTTCGTGGGACAAGATGTCGTTTTGCGCTTCTCGGCCATGGATCAGCGCAAGACGCCTGAATTGACAGGACGGGTCACCCTGGTTTCTGCGGATGCGTTCGAGGAGGCTTCGACAAACCAGACCTACTACACGGCCGAGATCGCACTGAATGCCGGAGAGCAGAAAAAACTGCCCGCGGAAACACCTCTGGTCCCTGGAATGCCGGTCGAAACCTTCATACGGACGCAGGACAGAACACCGATTGCCTACCTGATCAAACCGTTCAGCGACTATTTTGCGAAAGCGTTTCGTGAGACTTGAGTGTTGGCCCTATGTCGCCGTCAAATCAAGCCACGATCGATTGACTTAGGTTTTTCTGGCCCAGCACGGGAAACCTGTGTGTTGCGACTGGCACGAAGATAATCCCGCTTCGCTCTTGAATAAACGCCAAGGCAACTTCATCAACCTGAGCTCGGCTGTTTCCTGCAGAGCACCCTGCCGCCTGCAGCGCCCATCACTCCAGAAAGTCGGAGACCAGACGCTGGAATAGTTCAGGCTTCTCGGCATGAACCGCATGGGCGCAACCCGGCACGACCGCAAGCGAGGTCTTGGGGATTTCTTGCCAAAGCATATGAGTCTGACTCCACGGATAAGTCCGATCCCGATCGCCCCAAAGCACAAGTGTTTCCTGCCGGAATTGGCTAAGGTTCTGCTCTCCGGACCAGGAGTACATAGCGTCCAGGCCGGCGTTTATTGCAGCCAGTTTACTTTGCGCGGCGACGGCGGCGCAGTGCTCAAACCCTTGTGCGGCTTCACGATCCAGAAACCAAGTTGCAGCGATCCTATGGGCGGTTGCGGCAGGCGATTTCCTGAGAGATCATGACGCCCATCGAGCGCCCCAAAAGGTGGTGCCACGTCAGCCCGAGGTCGTGGAGGCGCTGCATCACCCAATCCGCCGTGCACAAGGGCACCCAAAAGCCGTTCAGTTAAAGGTGCAACTTCTGTACTTCCATCGAAGTAGCACATCATTGGTCAACGACAGGCTTTCTCGATCAACGCAATAGGTCAGTATGCACCCGCACAGGCGATGATACAGGACACTCGGCAGCCATCCGTTGAAGTCGGTTCAACTTCTGCAGCGCGACCCAACCGGAGCGTTTGGTCGAGCAGCCACGCATTGCCATAACCACGTTGTCCGCAGAATTTCAGACGGCATCAACGCTACAGATCGAACGGTCTAATACCCGGATCGATGAGCGACGAGACCTGGCTCAATCAGACGGCATTTGCGCCGTTGGTGTCGACATGGAAATCGCTCGTTCCTCATCCGTCATATCTTCGGCAATCCCGTCAAAGAGCGGTGTCGAAAGATACCGCTCGCCTGTGTCGGGCAGCATCACCAGCATCACCGATCCGTCCGGGGCGCTTTTGGCCACTTCCATTGCGATGGCAAATGTGGATCCCCCTGAGATTCCGGTGAAGATCCCCTCCTCTGCGGCCAGACGCCTGGACCAGGCAATACCATCCGCTCCGGCGACGGGAAGCAGGTCATCATAATAAGCATTGTCCAGAGCTTCCTGAAGCACATACGGGATGAAGTCGGGCGTCCAGCCCTGAATGGGATGCGGCTCGAAGGCCGGATGGCTCTCAGTGGGCTGATGGGCCTCGTTGCGGGTGTTCACGTAGCCAGACCCGACAATCGCAGCGTTTGCAGGTTCGGTAAGGATAATCTTGGTGTCAGGGCGATCGCGCTTGAGAACGCGCGACACGCCCGAAACGGTACCGCCTGTTCCATAACCGGTGATCCAGTAATCAAGCCGCTCTCCTTCGAAATCGCTTAGTATTTCCCTCGCTGTCGTGGCCTCGTGGATGTCGGCATTGGCGCTTGTCTCGAATTGGCTGGCGAGAAACCAGCCATTTGCCTCGGCCAACTCCTTGGCCTTGGAGTACATCCCAAAACCCTTGAGCGCACGAGGCGTGAGCACAACCTTGGCCCCAAGAAACCGCATCAACCGGCGGCGTTCCACCGAGAAGCTGTCAGCCATAGTGACCACAAGCGGATAACCCTTTGCGGCACATACCATCGCAAGACCAATCCCGGTATTTCCCGAGGTAGCCTCGACGACCGTTTGCCCGGGTTTAAGCCGACCTTCCCTTTCACCAGCTTCGATGATGTTCAGCGCAAGGCGGTCCTTGACCGAGCCCGCGGGGTTGAAGGCTTCAAACTTGACGTAGACCGTCACGTTGGCCGGCGCGATTTTGTTGATGCGAATGCACGGCGTGTTGCCGACCGTGTCCAAGACGCTGTCGTATAGACGGCCGCGCCCCGATGTGGTTCGAATTTCCATCTGCCCCTCCTACTTATCCACTTTTCTTCAAATGCGACGAAGACTGCCACAAGCGCGATGCAATTGATAGAACGTCGACAGCACAGCAGAAGAACGGACCTTCTCGAAGCACGAGCAAGTCAGACACGCGTGACCCAATTTCTTGATCGATTAGATTGCCCTAGAGTTGCCGCCATTAGGCTCAATCGTCTGGACCGCCGAGGGCCATTGAAGCGATTTGCCTGGAGATGACTGCCGCCTTCTGCATCGATAAACTTGCCCGTAAACCGGACGCGCTGACCTGGGCGCCTGACCGAACCTTCGAGAACGTGGCTCACTCCAAGCACTCGACCGATTTCCCGGATAGGGGGCGAGGTTGCGCGTCTCCGCTCTCACAGGCCCTCTCCGAAGCCACTAAAGCTGAGAGCCGATTGGCAAAATACTGAAAAATCCAGCTACGATATGATCCCATGCCGAACCGGTTGGTTCTGAGTCATATTCGAGAACTTCTCCGTTCTCGCCCCGGGTTCTCCATTTAAGTTGGCCAGCACTCTCCAGCGTCACATGATATGTATATGCTGGAAGCGCATCGTCCAAAGCACCCATGGTTTGTGCGGTCAGCGCCGGAGAGTCGATGAGAATGCCCATTTCCGTGTTAATGTTGACTGAACGAGGGTCCCAATTGAACGAACCGACAAACAGATATCGGTCATCGACAGCGAACGCTTTGGAATGAAGACCTGACCGAGATTGAGCCCAGTTTATTCCACGACGTTGGACCTGATAAGCGTCAGGCCGCAATTCATAAAGCTCGACCCCACCGCGCAGCAACGCCCGGCGTTTCTTGGCGTAGTGCGCATAGACTGGCGCTACGTCGTTTGAAGCAAGCGAGTTGGTTACGACTTTGACTTCGACACCTCGGTTTTCCAGTTCGGTCATCCACTTCACGCCGTTGTTGCGCGGCACGAAGTAGGCCGAAACGATATTGACCTCCCTGTCAGCACCTTCGAAGTAAGGCAGCAGTTGCGACGCGAGAATTGGATCTGAGTTATCAAGCCCTGCGGCTTTGGAAGGCGGGTCGGCGTAGAGTTTTGCAGGCACCCAATCCAAGGAAAGCGTGCCGTCTGCAAAGCTCTCCCTTGCAGATTTTCTGAGAGCTTCGCCGTACTGGGTCCGCTTTGCCGCCTCCACGAGCTCATTCAGTCTGCTTCGCGCTTGGCCAAGCGAAAATTCTTCAGGTTGCCCGACGACCACGCGGGCCGGAACCGCGAACTCACTGTTCCAATATTCGTCAAAACTTTTGGAAACTTCATTTACGACGGGACCGGCTGCCAGAACATCCAGATCCGCATAGTTCATTTCCTCCCGTGCCAGGAAGTACTCGGCGCCTATATTCCGGCCACCGACAATTGTGAACACATTGTCTGCGGTCATCGACTTATTGTGCATTCTGCGATTGATCCGCTTGAAATCCGTGAGCCCGGCGATAATCAGGCTTTGATTGCGCCAGAAAGGATTGAACAGACGGATTTCAATATTCTCGTGGTAGTCCAATGCGGCTGTCATCGCGTCATATCCGGATGTGTCCATGTCATCCAAAAGCAAGCGAACACGTACGCCTCGGTCCGCCGCCTGCAAAAGACTGGCCGCAAAGAGATGACCTGTCGGGTCGTTATGCAAAAGGTAGTATTGAGCGTCGATCGATTGTTCAGCTGCTGCAGCGAGTAGAAGCCGTGACACCAAGGCTTGTTCACCGTCGCTGATCAATTTGACACCGGACCGGCCGTCTTTTGGGTCCCCAAGCCGGGTCGCCGCCTGCCCAAGTGCGTTGTTTGTCCTAGCCGAAAATGAAACCGAATTAACCTTCTCATATGTACGAACTTTCGGGGTACAAGCGACAAGAGCGAATGTGCAGAACGCACAAAACATGATTGTCCAAGGCTTCATCGACTTCCTCCGCTCGTCGCTCATAGGTGACTACGCCAAGAGGCACGATTGCAAGTATGTTCCGAGAAAGGTGGGGAGGTTTCTTGGAGTCGTGTCGTTCCAGAGGAATTGCGGCTCAAAGCCAGTCAGCCTGTCATACTAAAAAATTTGATCGCCTGACGAAGCACCCTGTCCAAAATCGCAAGGCAAACCGCAACCTCAGAAGCTCTGAATTTGGAATGTGCACAGAAGACAAGATATACGGGCGCGAAGTCAGGGTTCGTTCTATCGACGCGTTCTAAATAGCCCGAGCTATTGGGCAAACGGCCGATAGCTCCAATGAGCGGTCACAAAGCAATTCCGCGAAGGGCCGCTTCGAGCCCAAAATTTCGATGCTGCAAAACAAACAAACAAAAATTAGTGCACTGCTCCCTGGCATTGGACCGCCGAAAGCTGGATTTTTCCTGGACCAGTGCAGGCAGAGCAACTGAGGATCAGGCAAGCGGGAAATTAGGGTTGGCTTTCTTTGGCCGCACCGTAAACGAAGTCAAACAACGACGGCACAAGGGCGTCTAAACCAACCACAACACAAGGCAACATGCGACGGAACCTAGGGACAGGCTTCCGACAACCAGTTGCAAGTGGAAGCGAGATGCCGGTTGGGCGCTGTGCGCTTCCAATCGGGAATACACGCGGCGGGCGTTCATCCACGCTCCCCAATAGATCAGCAGCGAGATCAACACAAAAAGAGTGGCTGCGGCTTTCGCCAGCCACTCGGGCTCGACGGCGGAAAATACGGCCTTGAGGCCAAGGGCGATGGCCACGCATGCCATTCCGGTTCTCATCCATCCCGCAAATGTGCGCTCATTTGCCAAAATGGTGCGATCTTCGGCCCAGTCGGTCCGCTCCTCGGCCAAGTTTTGGCTTTTCGTGTTTTTTTCAGACATTGCCGCCCTTTGGACTAGTCACCAGATCGGAATGTGCAGGCTTGCCGGTTTTTCGGCTAGCCTGCACAAGACCTTAAACGCGCACAGTTGGGTCGCAAAACGACACACGCGCCCGGTCACCGCGTCAGCTTGATTTCGAGATCGCCCGCAGCATCCAAGCTGCCTGCTCATGAAATGCCGAACGTTCGGTCGCCAGATCTTCCGTCACGACGTCTTTGCGCCTTCCTGCAAGCTCGGTCAGGGCGTGCAGGCGGTGCGCCGCCCGCTCGTGATCAGCAGCCAGATCTTCGATCATTTCGGCGGCGGACAGGTCCCCTTCGCGATCCTTGATGGCCGAGAAATCCAGGATGTCGGACATCCGCGAGGGCGCCAGATGGCCCAGCGCGCGAATGCGTTCCGCGATCTCATCAGCGGCGGCGAACATGTTTTCGTACTGTTCTTCCGTCAGCTTGTGGATCGAATAGAACAGCGGGCCCTCCGCGTTCCAGTGATACGCATGAGTCTTGAAAGTCAGCCGGTAGGTGTCGGCCAGAACATCAGCCAGACCCTTGGCCAAGGGCGCGGTGTCGCGCACGCCAGTCGAAACGGGGTTTTCGTTCGGGACAACGTTCAATGCGTCGGTCATGACAACTCCTTTTTTCTACTGGGGAAGAAACGGCCAAAGGCGGATTTGGTTCCACTTTCGACGAAAATAATCAGGTGACAGTGGGCATCCCGCCATCAGCCGAATAGTCGACCGACACCCGCAGCAATGTCGGAACGGCGACGTCGGCAGCCGCCTGCAGAGCAGGAGCAAGTTTGCTGTGGCTTTCGATGTCGTGGTAGACCCAGCCAAAGGATCGGGCAAGTGACTCCCAATCGGGGTTGCCGAAGGAAAACTCGCGCGCACCTGGCTGTTTTTCGTCGATCAGACCATAGCCGTTGTCTTCCCAGACCAGAACAGTCACGGGCACGCACAACCGGGCCGCCGTCTCCATCTCCTGAACGTTCATCAGGAAGTCCCCATCACCGCAAACGGCGATCACCCGACCCTCGTCCAACAGGCGGGCAGCCTCGATCGCTCCGGGCAGCGCAAGGCCCATACCGGCCAGGCCGTTCGGAATGATGATTTGACCCGCTCGGCGTGCTTGAACCTTGCTGGCGACCCAAAGTTTGTGCAGGCCCACGCCAGACAACAGAACGTCGCTTTCGCGAAGCGTCTCGGAAATCGCCTGACAAATGTCCGACGGCGCGACGCAGGCGGCATCTGTAGCTGTTGGTCCACCCTCCAGCGAGGCGTCAATCCTCCGCTGGAGACCTTTGAACCAGCTTTGCGTGGGACGTTCGGCGGTGGCCTTGGCCAGAACGTCGATGCAGTGCGGAAGATCCCCAGTCAGAGCGGCCTTTACCGGCCAGTCCACATCAACAGTCGAGGCCACGTCCGTGATCTCGAGTACCGGCTTCTTACCGCCCATCGAGATGTTCGAGGGTGGATATTCAACCGGGTCAAACCCGATGGCAATGATCAGGTCGCACAGGTCGAAGGCTTCTGATGCCAACTCCTTGCCCGGCTGACCGATCGAATGCAGCGAGAGCGGGTGCCCCGGAGGCAAAACGCCTTTGGCCATGAATGTCGTGACGACCGGGGCAGACAGGCTTTCCGCAAGTGCCCGAACGTCGCTTGCGGTGCCGGATCGGATCACCCCGTGTCCTGCGAGGATCAAGGGCTTTTTCGCCTCGGCCAGCAGGCGCGCGGAACGGATGACCGCATCGGCCGCCGGTCGCACCTCGGCTGGCGGCGGCGCCACGAAAGGTTCGGCCAGAATCGGGACCTCGGCCAGATCTTCGGGCAGGGAAAGATGGACGGCTCCGGGTTTGTCGAGCTTGCTCAATCGCACGGCCTCGGCCACGACTTGGGGAATTTCATCCGCGACCATCAGCGTTCGGCTCGACTTGGTGACTGGCGCGAAGAGCGCTTCGAGATCAATGATCTGATGGCTTTCGCGGCCCAGCCTGGACCGCGCGCCTTGCCCCGTGAGGGCGATCAGCGGCACATGGTCAAGCGTGGCGTCAGCCACACCGGTGACAAGGTTGGTCGCTCCAGGTCCAAGCGTCGAAAGGCAAGCCGCCGGGTTCCCCGTCAACCGACCGTGAACCGATGCCATGAACGCCGCCGACTGCTCGTGCCGGCACAGGACGAAGTCGATGCTCGACTGGTCGATTGCGGCGATCAGATCGGTTGTTTCCTCACCCGGAACACCGAATGCACAGGTCACGCCGTTGGCCTCGAGGCAGGCAATCAGCAATTCGGCGGCGGTTTGGGTATGGACGGCATCTTTCATGGGGCTTTGAACCTCGGGGTACTGTTTCAGGGAGTGCGGATGCGCCGGAGTTTACCCACGGATCAGCCGCAAGATCAGCGAACCGATGAACAGGACCAGAAAGATCACGAAAAGGACCTGTGCGATACCGGCCGAGGCCGATGCGATGCCGCCAAACCCGAAGATGCCAGCAACGATAGCAAGTGCGAAAAAGATCAGCGCCCAAGACAACATGGGATTTCCTTTCATTTTTGTGACTACTGAGGGGTCAACGCTTGGAACCCCAGATTCGTTCCGGATCATTTTGGTGGAACCTTTGGCGACCGCCCGCGTTGGGTCGATGAAAGGAGATCTGACATGACACAGAAAACGGCGAAGAAGGCCCCTCAGGACACTCCCCATGTCGAGATGGCGGCGCGGATCGACGAAGCGGCCAAGGAGGCAAAATCAGCGTTGGAAGATGGCGTAACCGCAACGCGTGACACGTTGAAGACGGCGCGCGACGAGGCGCAAAAGCAGCTGACACAGACATCCGAGAAAAGTGCCGCATTCGTGCGCGAGAACCCGGGCTTGGCAATGGTCGGAGCGTTGGGCGTGGGTGTCCTGCTGGGCCTCGCGTTGCGCAAGGCGGACCGCGGTTAGAACACGCGGTACACCGCGACCGATATGGGCATCGAATACGTATTGCCGGCCATGCTCGGCTTGGGTTTGGCCGGTCTACTGATCTGGTTTTTCATCAGGAATCGCTGACAGCGCTATTCGTCAATGCCACGCCAACCAGCCCGCCATCCCAACGACCCAAAGCGCCTCAGCCGCGCTTTGGGTCTTCTTCTATTTCGGGTTTGATCTGGGCGTAGGCCAGCATCGTGAAGACAGCGGTTCCTCCGATGATGTTGCCGGCGAGAACGGGTAGGAAAAAGCTGAAAACGGCTGCGCCTACTGGCAACTGCCCCTGAAGCATCAGAACCGCCATTTCCACCGATCCGGCAACGACGTGGGTAAAGTCACCGGCCGCAATCATCCAGGTGAAGATTACAATGACCAGCACCTCGTTGTTTTGTGCCGATGGCAGCATCCAAACGATCGCCGCAATCAGGATCCCTGCCGGTATTCCGCGCAGAAAGCCAACCCGGGCGCCCATGCCGGTGGCGTGATGGCTCAGGTCGTTGATGACTGAGACGAGCTGGGGCGACAACACAGGCGTATGGATCAGGAAGGCAGATATCGCAAACGCCCCAAGCACATTGGCACCCAGAACGATTGCCCACAACCTCGCGGTTTTGGTGAAGCAGGCAACAGACGGATTAATCATGGCTGGAACGACGGTCGTTATGGTGTTCTCGGTGAACAACTGCATCCGCCCCAAAATGACCAGAACAAAGCCGAGAGAATAGCCCAGGTTCTCGATCAGGAACCGACCGCTGGTGTCGGGCAGATGTGCCCGCAAGATCGCTTCGCCCAGCACCGAAAAGCTGATCAGCACTCCTGCGGCAATCCCGGACCAGAACAACGCTTTGGTCGGCCGATCCAGTTCCTCCTCGCCGTTTTGGCGGATGGTCTCGAATATCAGGCGCGGAGACAGCCCGGACGCTTCTTCGACCGCTTCGCGCTCGCTTTCTTTCTCGACAAGATCTTTTCGCGGCGCTTCGTGTGTATCGGACATTTTGACCTCATGTATCGACCTTCAATCCCAACGTTCTGCCGGTCGTTTTGGTTCCGTCAGGCGAAGAAATCCTCAAGACTTCTACGAGAACAGGTACCACACCCAGATCTTTGTCGGGAACTTTCAGCCACCTATCGCGTTGTATCCTCGTAGGAACAACGACACGTAATTCGAAAGGAACTTCGGTATGGTGGAAGTATATGGCATTGGCGGTCTGATCGTCCTGGTTTTGTCGATCTGGGCCATTATCTCGATCATCGGTTCGTCTGCGACGACCGGTGCAAAAATCCTGTGGGTCCTTTTCGTTCTGTTGCTTCCGGTCATCGGATTCATCTGCTGGCTGATCTTTGGCCCGAAGGCCGCGCGCAGCGCGATCTGATCAGTTCGGAAATTGTCAGTACAAAACAAAGCGCGGCATCGGCCGCGCTTTTTTCGTTCAAGGATATTGGGGGCACAATGCGCCCTGCGCCGTTTCACCCAGGATCAGAACCGATCTTCAAGCCGTTCCCACTGAAATCAATGGATGCAATCGTGCGGGCAATATCCGCGGCCGTGAAAGGCCGTGTCAGAGCCGCGCATTCAAATTGAGCTTGCACCTCGGGGGACGGGTCCAACAGCAACAGTGCACTGCCGCGTTCAACCAACAGCCGCGCGACGGCGTTGAATGACGTCTCACTTCTGCGATAGCTCAGAACGCCTAAGACCGGGGCGAATTTGGGATCCTGCCAGAAGTGCCCACCCGCGTGCAGCTCGCGTATATGGACAATGCGATCGGGCGAAACTCCGGGGACGGCATCACTGATGTCCGCTGCTTCGATAAAGTTTTCCGTAACAATCAAAACATCTGCTACGCTGCGGGAAGAGACTTTCATCAATACCATCCTGAAATCTGTTCGATGCCACCGTAGGGCAATCCCGCAGCACCGCAATAAACTATGACACAGCAACGGAAAATTTCTCTGATCGCATGTGCGGACTGTCCGCTGAGGCAGATGGACGTCTTCCGGCCGTTCGCGGAAGACGACCTGCGGTTCATGCAGAGTTTCAAAACCGGCGAGATGCAGGCCGAACCCGGAACGCAACTGTTCATCGAGGGCACGAAATCCGCGCATCTGTTCACGGTTCTGAGCGGGATGGGCGTTCGTTACAAAACGCTCGAAAACGGTCGCAGGCAGGTCATCGGTTTTGTGCTTCCCGGCGATCTCGTCGGGCTGCAGGCTGGCGTCATGGGCGAGATGCGGCACTCCGTCGAGGCGACAACCGCGATGCGGCTGTGCTTGTTCAATCGCTCGCGGCTGTTCGAGTTATATCAGAACCAGCCTGATCGGGCCTTTGACCTGACATTCCTGGCAGCCGTCGAAGAGCATTTCCTGGGCGACGCCCTGACAACCGTTGGCCAGCGCGGCGCGATCGAGAAGATCGCGTGGAGCCTGCACCGCTTCTACACACGGTCCCAGGCCGTCGGATTGGCCAAAGGCTTGCGGTGTCCGCTGCCCTACCGGCAGCAGGATCTTGCGGATGCGTTGGGCTTGTCGCTGGTTCACACGAACAAGACCCTGCGCCGGCTGAAGGATCTCGGCCTGGCCGAGTGGGCCAACAATGTGCTGCAGATTAACGATCTTGAGGGTCTAGCCGAGCTTGGCTTGGTCGAAATCACCGAAGCCGTTCCGCGCCCGCTGATCTAAACGTGGCGGATGGACAGGAATAAAAGAACCGCCGACCGAAGAATCGGCCGGCGGCTTGACCACATACTTTGCGACTGAGCAGCCGGTTTACGACCCTTCGTAGGCCGGCATGTCCTTCAGCATCTCCTTGTCCGCGTGAACGAAGGCATAGGTGGTGTCACCATCGACTTCACGCATCAGCGACACGCGCGAGAAATCGATCAGAACATCCTTTTCCCCCAAGCCGAGGAACCCGCCGACGCCGATCACGGCCCCATCGACCGATCCGTCCATGTCGACGACAACCTCTTCGATCTCACCGATCCACTCTTGCGAGACGTCATAGACGCGCATGCCGGTCAGATCTTCGGCCGGGATGGTGCCTTGGGCAACGGGGACATAACCCTCGATGTCGATGGTGGTGGGATCAACTGCATCGGCCATCTGCCCAGCTTTTTCGCTGATGTACTCACCGGTTGCTTCGGCGGCCTGGTCGACGTCTTCCGCCGTGTTCTGCGCAGCGTTCTTGATGTCCTGCGCGGTATTGGACAGTGCATCACCGGCTGCCTCGGCTGCCTCTTCCAGATTCTTGCCGACTTCTTCGACATTCGAGCTTTCTGCATAGGCCGATGCCGACATCACCAGAACGATCGAAGTTGTGGTCAGAAAACGTTTCATAGCTCACTCCTTTGGTCTGTTCTGACCGCATTTCCCGCGGTCTTGTTGAACAAACGAATGACGCCGCGACTTGTTCCCAGAAAAATGCAAAAATATTTGTTTTAAAAAGAAAAAACCGCGCATCTGCGCGGTTCGACAAGTTGTGTCCAGATACTCAGACCGGGTGCAGCGGGTCGGAAGACCTGGATAGAACCATGTAGTGTTCGTCGTCGGGAATATTGCGTAGTTCAGCGAACGGAAAACTCAGGATAGCTGGTCGCCCGTCGATCAGGAGAAACCGCAGAGCCTTGGTGTCTGGGTCGAGCTCAATATCCAAAAATCTGCCCAACTCACCAGTCGAGTCAAACGCAGGGTTGCCCTGCAACTTCGTAAACCATCGGAAGTTGCTACCGGGTGGCGTGGGTTGGGGGCATTGGCGGAGGGCGTCATTCAGGACCGCCCCCATCACAACCGGCGCAATCGCGTTGCCGAACGGCCCTACGACCAGGGGCGGCAGGCCTTCGATGTCCACTGCCAGGGGATCTTCGTCGTCTTTGCGCTGGCGCAGATGATCCACTTGCTGTTGGGAAATCGCGCACGTTACCTCGCTTGCGCCAAGTTCGAGCGTATCGGCCGTGAACGCCACCGGGTCATTCCCTCCGGTGAGGCTCAGATTGACCAAGACGTACTCCAACTCGGTCTGCCCAGCGCGGATGGCGATATCGGAAACGCGACCAATTTCTTGGTCGGTTCCGGCTGGGACAACGGGCGTGTTGATGAGGTCAGACAGCTTCATGGCGGTGGTGATTTCGTATTGGGGTCGATCTTGGGAGCCGGTGGGGCGCCATTGACTTGATGCCGCCCCACGCGATGTGCGTATCCACCTTTGGGCTACATGTCCTTCATCAGGCGATCCACGATTTCCCGCACGTCTTCTTTCGAATCTCCGTATTTCTTCTGGATGATGCCTTCCAGTTGCTCGCGATCGCCCCGGGCTTGTTCGATCTCATCATCAGTCAAATCGCCGAAACGCTCGATCAGCTTGCCTTTGAATTCGGTCCAGCGTCCAAGAATTTGGTCCCAGTTCATCGTAATTTCCTTTCGATTGCTTCGTCGCTGTCAGTGAAACGCGCCAAACGCGAGCTGGTTCCGGGCGCCGGCGATATTTCTGCGTTGGCCCCGGAAAAAAAGGGGGTCGGGCAGTTACCGAACTTTGTCCTCAGTGGCGTTCGAACTGGTCTTGGGAACAATCTCGCCTTCCATGCGTTGGTGGACCGAGACCTCAACACAGGAGATCGAACCATGCCACGTCGAACCGAGACCACGGAGAACGCAAAAGCCCATGCCCAGGACTTGGCCGGCAAGGTCAAAGACACCGTGACCGCCGAGGCATCGGCCCGGGCCGAATCCTTGAAAGACAGCGCAGCGCAGGAGGCAAAGAGCGCCGCTCATGCAGCTGACGCAGCCGCCGATGCATTTCCCGACCAATCTGTGCAGCATCAGGTCCTGTCGAGGATTGCCGACAACATGGAGGCTGTGGCTGGGCAGGTGCGCTCTGCCGACTTGGCCAGTATGAGCCGAAAGGTATCTGATTTCGCTCGCGAAAACCCGCTGTTGTTCGTCGGATCGGCTGCCCTGGCAGGGTTTGCCGCAGCCCGTTTCCTGAGTGCGCGCAATACGGGCGCGGCCCAATCCGCATCTTTTGGTGCAGATCCGTGGGATATTGATCCGTCGCCGTTGCATGGGACCTCGGTCGATACCTCGGGCCACACCAGCGCGTTGGCGCGAATGAATGGTGGCCGCGATGCATAACCCCAACGATCTGCGATCTGCACCGGGGCTTTTGGCACACGCGCTCAAACATCTGTCGAGTTTGCTTCAGGCTGAGGCGAAGCTTGCCAAGGAGGAGTTCTCCCGAAACCTGACGCGAGCGGGCGTAGGGCTGGCCTGCATTGGCATTGCTCTGATCCTGTTGATGATCGCGCTGAACCTCATGGCAACAGCCCTGGTCGCGTATATCGCCGCCAATGGATTGTCGGTGGGTATGGCCTCGTTGCTCGTTGGCGCGGGCTTGGCACTAGTTGCTGCGTGCCTCGCGCTTTTTGGCCGGTCCCGCATGTCCGCCACCGCCTTGGTTCCCGAGCAAGCCATGAAAAACCTGCAGCGCGACATCGAAGCGATGAAGGAGTCCACCCATGTCTGACCTGACACCCCTTGAAACGCAGATTGCATATGAACGCAGCGCCCTTGCGCGCTCGCTGAATGCTCTGTCGGATACGCTGGCGCCGCAGCGCCTGGCCGACGAGGCGAAATCGACACTCGAAGCCTATGGCGGGCAGATCGGTGCGCAACTCTGGTCCGCGGCTCGAAAAAACCCGGCCGCCTTTGCTCTGTTCGGTGCAGGAGCAGCCCTTTTTGTTGCGGGTCCCGGGTCTGGCGCAAAAAGCACCCAATCCCCGCCCCAGGCCGTACCTCCGCAGCAGGCGTTCGACGGGTTTGACCGGCGTGTTGCCGACGCTGACAGCCGCATGAAACAGGAGATGACCGGTATGACTGAACACAGCCAATCTGCCAGCGTGCTGTCTGCAGCCTTGGATCGTGGTCTGGACAAGCTCTCACCCCAGGCCCGTGCCCGTGTGATCGAGGCGCGCAAGGCCGCAATCGGTGCGCAGCAAGCGGTCGAGAAGCGTGCGCAGAAGGCGGCAAAGGCCTCGCAAACCTTCGTTCATGATCAGCCGCTGGCGGCCGGAGCATTGGCGCTGGGCGTAGGTATTCTGGCTGGCGCTCTGCTGCCCAACACCCGCAAAGAGGACGAGTTGCTGGGCCATCGGCGCGATCAGCTGATGCGACACGCCCAAAGGGTTTTGAACGAAGAACTGGACAAGCTGCATGCCGCGGCCAACGCACGGCTGGATGAGGCGGCTGATCGGGCCTCTGACGCTTTGCGCAGTCAGTGAAGCGCGCCCATGCCAACTGCCTTCAGCTCTCCATCGGCCTTGCGTGCAATGTTGGCGATCCTGACCGGGATCGCCATCATCACCGCTTTGTACCTGGCCCGGTCCATCGTCGCTCCGATCACCTTTGCGTTGGTTTTGGGGGTCGTGGTCGCCCCGCTTGCCGACAAGCTTGAGAAGGTCGGTTGCCCACGTGTGATATCCGCTTCGTCACTGCTGTTCGTGACCAGCACCGTCATCGTCGCGGCTTTCCTGCTGCTCGAACCATTGCTGTCCGCGCTGGTCGAACAGTTGCCTGCCATCAAACGCGAGTTGCGCTCTTGGGTCGCTGCGATGTCCGAATTCATTCGGGGTATCGAAACGCTTGGACGCGAGATCGAGGAAACCGTCGGCGCCGATGGGGCAGCGGAAACGGAGTCCGCCCTTCCGTCAGTGATGGATGCCTTGTGGCTGGCGCCCAATTTCGGATCAAAGATCCTGATTTTCATCGGCACGCTGTTCTTCTTCGTTTTGACCCGACCCGAGCTATATGCCGCAGCCGGCCCGTTGACGGAGCGGCTGTATCTGGCCGACCGCGCGGTCTATCGCTATTTCGCTGCCGTGACGTTGGTCAATATCGGCCTCGGGACGGTAACGGCCGTGGCCTTGGGACTGATAGGCATCAATGATGCCGTGATCTGGGGGGTGGCCGCCGGCCTTCTGAACTTTGTGCTGTATCTGGGGCCTCTGATGATCATGACCGGCCTTCTGATTGCCGGTTTGACTCAGTTCGGCGGGGCAGCGGCCCTGTTGCCCCCGCTGGTTTTCCTCGCAATCAATTTGTCCGAGGCGCAATTCGTGACACCCGCCTTCGTCGGCCAACGTCTACAGGTGAACCCGCTGGTCGTGTTCATCGCCATCATCTTCGGACTTTGGCTGTGGGGGCCGGTCGGGGCCATCGTCGCGCTGCCGATCCTGTTGTGGTTCGGCGTGTTGATGAACCCCAAGGTCATGAGTTCGATCGAAAACACCTAGACGATGTTTTCAGTAACCCCCGGCAACGGTTGCCGCATATCACGCGCGACATCGGCGTCATGCGGGACCAAGAAACCACTGCGCGCTTCGGGGCGACGCAGGCCGTTGGCGCGAACCTCTCGCTTCCACCACGCGAACATGGCATCGGGCTCGATCGGTTTGCTCAGATCATCCGAGAACCACCAATGGTCCACCAGGGCCTGCCGCAGAACCGCAACCCGCTGCCGGTCGGTTACCCGAAGGGCGACTTCTGTGTCCCACCGCAAAGACCGTCCGTTCAGGTTGGCGGACCCGACCAAAGCATGATGGTCATCCACCACCAGAACTTTGTTGTGAACGTGAATGATCGGAGACCCGCTCAGAACCTCGGCGCTGGCATCGGCCCCACTGGCTGAAATCGGTTGGACCGGGGTCGACACCGAAACCCGGTCTTGGAACCCCTGCTGGATGATCTCCAGGCATTTGGCTTGCAGGTCCAACCCGAATTGCGCATCCAATCCGTCATGCCCGCCAAAGGCCACTTCCTCGGGCAAGGCTGGCACAACAAGCACCAGTTTCAGATCCTGCTTGGAATGGCCCGCCTCAGCCAAGGCCTCGGCCAGCCGGGTTGACCTGAAATACTGGGTCTCGATGTGCAGAAGTTGCCGCGCGGCCTGAAAGGCGGCGATGTGCTCGTCCTCGATCTCATGCGCGATGGTCTTTGGCGACAGCCGCCAGAACGCAAACCGGCGTGGGCTGGACAGGGTGCGGCGCAGATGGGTCGTCTGGGGGTCCGGTTGTCCGGTTGCGATTTCATGTTCGAACCGGTCGATATGGCGCGCGGCCTCGGCGGCCTCGGGTCCGCGGACCAGCAATTGAACGTCTGACCATGTGTTTCTGGCCAGACGGTCGTGATCCGGTGTGTCAAAGCGCCTTTCGTTCAAGTCCAATCCGCCGAGGTAGCAGACCTCATTGTCGATTACGGCGACTTTCTGATGGTGCGACACGGTGTGAAGCCGGGGCAACATGTCCGACCCCAGCCGTACCGCCTGCCGTTCGCGTCGTTCGCGGGACAGTTCCTGCATCCGCTGCGCCTTTTTTCGCAAAACCGCGGGTAACAGCGTGGCCCAAGGCAATGCGCCGGCCTGCGCGGGATGCATGGACACGCGAACGCTCAAGCTCGAAGCCAGTTCGGGACCCAGGATTTCCGCAAGCGCAACTGCCTGCCGTTTGGTGCGCCAGCTCAGCTCGTGCAACTCGGTCGCAAAGATCGGGTCGAAATCGCTGATGACCAAATGAAACGAGACACCCTTGCGGATGACATGCTCGATCAGGTCAAACCAGGTATCGCCGATCTGGCGCGCCTCATCGCTGCGCAGCCGCGTCATGAAATCGAATACCCGAAAACTTGCCTTGATTTGGTGCCGGGCCTCCAGAACCGCTTTTTCCAAAGCGGGCCAGGCTTGCTCGGCCGTGATCAGGACCTCAAAGTCATTCTGCTGCGGCAAGGGCATCACCGCCTCTCTCATCCGCAATGGTCTTTTGTTCGCTATCCCCTTCTACTTCGGCGATATCGAACGTCACCTCATACACATAATGCGAGGACGTCTCGGTTATGGTTTCGGAACCGTCCAATTGGCGGAGGAAGGCCTGCATCAGCCGCTGACCGATCCCGCCACTGTGGAACAGATCCGCACCGTCGTCCGTCTGCCCGCGCGTGTTGGAGATTTTCAGATGCAGGGTGTTCTCCTCGGGTCGGGTCAATTCCACCGAAATTGTCGGCGGTCCGTCCTGCGGAACGCCTACGTATTTAACCGCGTTCGTCAGTGCCTCGGCCACCAGCATCGACAGCGTGACGGCCTGGTCCTGCCCCAGTTCGACCGGAGCGATCCGACAGTCGACCTCGACCACCTGACCCAGAATTGGCGGTCGATGCGCCAGTTCGGCCACCAAATGCCCGATGAGCGCCTCGGTGTTGATCGTCGTCATCTGCGAGTTCTGGTTCAAGGTTTGGTGCACCATGGCCAGGCCGCGAACCCGGCGCTGCAACTGTTCCAGCAAGCGCCGGGCCTCGGGGGTTTCGGCCTTGCGCAAATGCATGTTCATGATCGAAGCGATCAGTTGCAGGTTGTTTTTGACGCGATGATGCACCTCGCGCAACAACAGCGTTTTTTCCACAAGATCGCGTTCGTGCTGCGCCTCAGCCTCGCGGATCAACAAGACCATGCGGTTGAATGCTGTCTGGATTTGCTGAAACTCCTGCGGCGCGCCTTCCAGGCTTTCAATCGGATCGCGCTCACCCAACGCAAAACGACGCACGGCCGAACGCAAGCTGTCGAGGTGCCGGATCACCAATCGATGCAGGCCCCACAGCGCCACCCCCAGCCCCGTTACCCACATAAGGATCGGGAAGGCAATGGTCAGGGCGGTACTGCCGGCGCCGACCGAAGCCAAGGCCACGTCTCGTGGCCAACTACCAATCACGGCGACTTCACCCGGAATGATCGTCGCAACCGCGAAGATACGCTCCTCTCCGAGGGGTGTACGGTCAGAGAACGTCTTTCCCGAGTTGGAAAGCACCAAACGCTTGTCCGGCGCGGGAGGCAAATAGCCGCTCACTTCGTCGAGACCGACATTCGACAAGAGCACCTCACCGCTCGCATCGAACAGGGCAATGACGACGTCGCTTTTTTGGTCCTCGACATCCAAAGGAATACTGGCGAGGGCATGGGGGATGGATATGGATACGAACCCCAGCAGCTGTGCCCGATCCATGACCGGTCGGGTGACGATAATCACGGATTGCCCTGAAACAGCGCCGGATCGGTTGACGGAAAAAGTCAGCTGCGGGTTTTCGATAATTTTGGAGAATCCCGGAGCGTCGGACAGGTCCATGACTTCGTCCGCTGTCGAACACGCCATGATACCGTCGGGTCGGATGAACCCGGCAAATACAAATTCCGGCGCACTTTTCAGGAACCGATGCATAAGGGCGGAACAGGCGACCCCATCTTCTCGCACCTCCGCCAGCGCCGCCGCCAAACCGGCGCCGGCGCCCACGGCCTTTTGCAACAGCTCTTGTTCCCGGCTGGCCGCCTCGATTGTTCGGGCCAAAACCGAGGAGCGCGAGTTGTCGTCGGCTTCTGCGATGACCGCACGGGTCTGGAGGACGGCAATCAGACCCAACGGCAGAAGCGCCAGAGTGACCAGCGCGGCAAGATAGACGGTCAGGCTGCGCGGCTTCGCATCCATCGATCGTCAGGCCGCCGGTTGCGTCTGAACGATTGCCGCCGTTACCGCATCGGTCAATTCGATGGGTTCGTCATCTTCCAAATCCATCAGTTCGGCCAATTGCGCGCGGGCCCGGTTCACCCGGCTTTTGATCGTTCCAAGGGCGACGCCACACATCTCGGCCGCTTCCTCATAGGAAAACCCTTGTGCACCGACCAACACCAAAGCTTCGCGCTGCTCATCCGTCAACTGATCAAAAGCAACCGCAAAATCCTTCAAGGCCAAACGTCCGTCATGGTCGGGCTTCTGCGACAGGCTCTCGGCCATGGCACCATCGACATCCTCGACCTCGCGCTTGCGTTTGCGGTGCAGGGAAAAATAGGTGTTCCGGACTATGGTGAACAGCCAGGCCCGCATGTTGGTGCCTTCCTGGAACGAGTCGATATTACTCCATGCCTTGATCAATGCGTCCTGCACGATGTCATCGGCCGTGGCCCCGTTTCGGCACAGGCTGATCGCAAAGGCACGCATCGCGCCAATATGTTCGACCAGCTCTTCTCGGGGATCAACCATCCGAGCCTCCCGTGTCACCGCTCTTGGGAACACTGGTCTGATTGCGCAGTTTTTCAAGAAGAGCGACGAACCGATCCGGAACCGGTTCGCTGGCAACCTCATCGAAAGCCCGCTTGAGGTTCTCGTCGATCCTTTGTTCTATTTCTTGCCGATGTTCTCGGCTGGGCTGTGGTTTTGTCATGGCATCATCAAAAATTTTTACTTTTGCTGGAACCATAACGCCCCAGTATGCGTTTGGTTCCCGAGTTTAGAGAAAAAAATGAGGAAAACATAGATGACTGAGCTGACCGGAGTTTCCGTCGCAGATCAAATTGGCCCGCTGCTGCCGTTTCTGCGCCGTTATGCCCGTGCCCTCACCGGCTCACAGGACAGTGGCGACGCCTACGCCGCAGCATCGCTTGAAGCGATCCTTGCAGATCCCGCGCAGTTCGATGCCGATCTCACGCCGCGGGTCGCGTTGTTTCGTGTTTTTCACGGTATCTGGTCAACGTCGGGAATGCCCGTTGACGCCGATGGCGGCAGTTCTGACATTCAATCGCGCGCTCACGCCCAGTTGGCACGCCTGACGCCGAACACGCGCGAGGCCTTGCTGCTGCGCACGGTCGAAGAGTTCTCGGTCAGCGATATCGCCGCGATCATGCAGATAGAACCCGCCGAGGCTCAGAAGCTGATCGATATCGCCTACGAGGAAATGGCCCGCCACACCTCTGGGCGCATTTTGATCATCGAAGACGAAGCAATCATCGCGATGGATCTTGAGACGATGGTGACCGACCTGGGCCACCGGGTCACCGGGGTCGCTCGCACCGAGACCGCCGCCATCGACCTGGCCGAGCGCGAGCCGTTCGACTTGATCCTGTCAGACATCCAACTGGCGGACAAATCCAGCGGGATCGATGCGGTGAACCGCATCATTGCCCAGCACGGCGATTGCCCCGTCATTTTCATCACCGCCTTCCCCGAGCGCCTTCTGACGGGCAAAGGCCCCGAACCGGCCTTTTTGATTTCCAAACCCTACACCGAAGAACAGGTCAAATCGGCCGTCAGCCAGGCCATGTTCTTTGCCTCTAGCGCAGTGATCGAGGTCTGACGCGGCAGGACCGCGCTGCAAGACACGAAAACTCAGGCGATGAAACACGAGGAACACCATGGAAAACGAGATTGCACAGACCGCAGAGACCGTGACGAACACCGTTTGGGCCGAACTGTCGCAAGTTCTGAATACCGAGTTGTATGACGGGAAATCGCTAAGCGACCTGCTGACGCTCGAGGCCCTTCTTGGCCTCGTCGCGAACACGATCGCGGCTCTGATCCTTCTGGTTCTTGGGCTTGTGATTTCAAGATATGTCAGCCGGAAGATCCGGGGCGTCGGTGAAAAATCGGAACGCCTGGATGATACGCTGTTCAACTTTCTCGGCAATCTGGCGCGCTATACGATTCTGGCGTTTACGGGGCTGTTCATTCTGAACACGTTCGGGGTGCAGACCACGTCGATCATCGCGCTGATCGGTGCCGCGGGTTTGGCCATTGGACTTGCGCTGCAAGGCACATTGTCCAACGTTGCAGCCGGCGTGATGATCATCCTGTTCCGGCCACTCAAGATCGGCGATTTCGTCGACGTGAACGGCGTGCTCGGAACCGTAAAAGATATCACCCTGAACTACACCGAAATTGCGGATATGGGGAACGTCAAGGTTATCGTTCCCAACGCCGAGGTGTGGGGAAACACCATCAAGAACTATTCCGTCTATGAGACCCGTCGGGCCGAGTGGACGTTTGGCGTTGGATACGGCGTAAACCTGGCGGAGGCCGAGCGTGTAATTCGCGACACGATCATGTCGGACGCTCGTTCGCTGGCAGACCCAGAACCGTTCATCCAAGTGAACAATCTTGGCAGCAGCAGCGTCGATTTTCTTGTCCGCGTTTGGTGCAAGTCTTCGGACTACTTCCAGTACCAGGCAGACATGAAGCGCAAAGTCAAAGAGGCACTGGACGAAGCCGATATCAATATTCCGTTTCCGACCCGCACTTTGTTGGTTGAAGGCGAAAAGACTCAGCAAGAAAAAGCGATCGCTGCGGAGTGACTTTGGATTTGGCCTAGGGCGGACAACCAACAGTCTTCCGGAACGTGGTGTCGGACGGATGAGAACCAGTCTCCGCAAAGGCAGTGCCGGTCGCCGTTGATCCCCACAAACATCTCATCCAAGCGCCATCGCCAATTGGAATATCCGCGCATAAGCTGGAAGTGTTACCTGCGCATCTCAGCCGCAAACTGTGCGCAAACCGCCGCAAGGACCGTACCGATGTATTGGTCACGTCGATGCAGCGCTCGTGCTCAAGATCCTCCAGATTCCGCAGCGGCAGCGGAAACCGAATGCAGTCTTTTCCTCCAAGCGAATAATCTCTGGCCTGGTCCGAAAAAAGGAACAGAGACTTGCATCAAGAATGCGCTCTCAATCTGCAAATCGGGCCGTCTCCGATTGAGGAATGCGGCACAACCCACGGTAATGCCGACAGAAGCCTGTGACGGAAAAGTTAAGTGCAGAGTAGCGGCGCTGTCAGACGAATTCGAATTAGTCTCAGTTTACTGCGGAAACCACAAACCTATCCGGAACAGAGTTGACACCACTCGCTGAGACCGGCGGCACGGATCAGCCTGAAGGTGCCCGGGCTGGTTAGCGATCTTTCCTAGTTGAGGTGGTCAAATTCAGAGGATTTGAAGGCGGCTAATTATTATAGATATCGCATGTGTTTGAAACGCTGTAACGCGAGGTCGAGTCGTCGAAACGGCAGGTGGGAATTCTCGAGGTGGTTGTTGAGTCACCTGCCCATTTGCCGTTTGTTGATAGCGCCCAACCCAATTCCCTTAGCGCAGCCTTGCAGGATGCGAAGCGACCCGTGACGAGAGTTTTTGTGGGTAGGCGCTGGAGCAATACGAAATTTTACTCGGGAACGGCCCAACCACGGTAGCCGACAAGGTATTCGGCATAGATCATTCGGACGACAGCAACGACCTTGGTTTGATGGCCACACTCTCTGACGTGGAGATGGGGTCAACCAAATGCGGCGTGCCGCATAACTCGGGCGGCACTTAGGCTGAAATAGAGTATTTCAACGCCATGTAACGTCGGACAAAGTCTCCAAAAACGTAACGAGATCAGCGATCTCCTGCTCGGACAAGCTCAGTTCCGAAAGTATGGCCTCACCGTCGGCATGCAGCCTTTCGGTATCAAGCTCGCTGTAGTGCCGGACCACCGCATCCAAGTCGATCAGACTGCCGTCGTGCATGTAGGGCGGAGTTTCAGCCACACCTCGCAGGCTTGGCGTACGAAAGGTCCCAAAATCAGAATGACGCCTACGCACACTGCGAACCGCCCATGCACCTTGCTTGGCGGGATCGTCGTTCCATTCCCCGTCCAGTGTGTAGACGCTTGAAAACAGGAAGTTCAACCCGCCGAACCGTCCTTCATCGACTTCGGTTTCGCTTAGGAAGTAAGGCACCCCGGCGTCGTGAAATTCATTGTTGGAAAATGCCGGGCCATTGTGGCAAAGGGCACATTTCCCGCGCCCCAGAAAGAGCTTTAGACCTCTCTGAGCAGCTTCGGGATAGTTCGCAGCCGCCAACAGATCGCCGCGTTCCAGCGCATCGCGGAAACTGTCAAATTGGGTCCGCTCGGTTCTAAGCGTCTCCAAATAGGCTGATAAAGACTTGGCAGTGTTGACCAGCACCAAATCCGGGTCTTGATCTCGGATATTGCCAAAAATGGACTCAAAATCAGCAACATAAGAACTCTCGGAGATTGCCGCCTTTAGACTTTCGCTGCTATGAGCCATCTCTTGTTCCTCGATGATCGGATGCAGACTTGCTGCCCAGAGACTATCGCTCTTGCCGCCCCAACCGTACCAGCGCAGACCCGCAAGGTTTCTCAGGGATGGGGTGTTCCGATCCAACCTGACACGGCCGAGCGCCCGTGCCTCGGATGTTGCAAATGCCTGTTCGGGGTCGTGACAACTCGCGCAAGAAAAAGCGCCGTCTACCGACAGCACCGGATCGTTGAACAAAGCCGCGCCAAGCGAAATAGCTCTTGTGTCACCTGAAACGCGATTGCTGGGGTCTGGCTGGTATGTTGGCGGCCACGGCCCGAAGGAACGCGTTTGCTGTATTTCCTCTTCGGACAATAGAATTTCTGAGTGTACCGCAACCGGAAGCGCCATTAGCGCGGTTAAAGCCCAGAACTTCATTTGAGCGTAATCGCTGATGTGTAGGACAGCGATCGCCCTCCGATATGAACGTCAGCCTGCAGCTCCCAGAGTCCCGGCATGTGAAACAGCAAATCATCGACCCGGAACATTCCATCGCCCAATGCCGAAACTTCGGGAGCGTAGTTCAAACCGTGCTGATGGGCAGGCATGATTGCATCAATACGCACGTCATGTGCTGTTGCTTCACTGCAGACTGAAATCAGAACGGAAAACGGTTGGGCCAACGGAATTTCGCTGACTCCCAAATAAACCGCAGGCGCATCTGGCGCTTCCGACCCCATGCGTTGCCCCACAGCGTCACAAGCAATTGCTGCGCCCGGTGAAGCAAGGAGCCATATAACCCAGCGGATCATTCTGATGCCAGCAAACGTTCAGCGTTGGCATAGGCGATGTTGTCTGCGATCCGATCCGGCAGCAGATCCAGCCATTCACGCGAAAAATCTGCGTGCGGGCCAACATAGTACCAACGTTCCGGCGCAAATGTGTCCGTACCGACCATGAACCGATCGGGATGCGCCTCGAACGCGGCCTTCCAATCCGGGTCTAAACGGCCGCGTGAAACCATATCCGACCGAAAAGCCAAGTCCGCCCAAAGCCTGGGATAGGTGTCCAACGCGTCAGACACACTGGCCGGGTCATCAAAGCCAGAATGCGCCCACAAAACCCGCGCCTCTGGCCAAGTCTCGAAGATCAGGTCAACTGCCTCGCGATCACCGTGGTGGTGTAGAATGAGGTTCCGCTCTTTGGCCAGTGCAATCATACGCTGGATGACCGGCGTTTTGATATCGTCGCCGTAAGCGTGAAACTCGCCGATAGCTTCGTAGTCGTTTTTGGCCAGGTTTTCTTCCAGATAATCAATTACAGTTTCATCGTGCATCCAGGTGTTGATTTCACCGCGACGACGGTACGGGCGCAACGCTGGAACGACGATGTCCGGTGCCGCGGCCAACAACAGCTGAGTGCCATTGTCGTCTGAGCTGGAAACTAGCGCTTTCCGCACGCCCGCATCCCGAAGGATTTTAGCCACCTGTTCTGGTGGCACCAGTTCGACGGCGTCGTGGCTGTAATGAATATGCGCGTCGAAGATGGGCCGCTCTTGTGCGATGGCGGCACTGCAAAACAGGGTAGCGCCCAAAATGAAGATACGTTTCAGCACCTCAAGCCTCCTATCTATCAATCAGTCCTTGGCAAGCGTCACGTCGAAATTCACATGCAAGAAAGGTTCATTGATCTTACCAGAAAGCTCCATGCCATCAGGAAATTCAGAAGCCGGGCGTTCAACATATGTCATCACCAGATCGTCGCGCACGCCAAACACCGTGTCTTCATCCAGATAGGGATCATCGTCGGGAAATATCTCGGTCACCAAAGTGCGATAACCGGGAGCTTTGACGATGTAATGCAGGTGCGACGGTCGCCAGGGATGGCGACCACAGGCTCGCAGAATGTCTCCGACTGGCCCATCAGATGGCACCGTGTATTCGACTGGTTTGACTGTGGTGAAAGCGTAACGGCCATCTGAGCCGACCGTCATCAAGCCATGAAAAGAGTAGATATCCTGTTCCTCATCCTGACTGGCGTAGAGCCCGTTTGGCGCTGTTTGCCAGATGTCGAGCTCGGCACCCGCAATCGGATTGCCCCTTGTATCCCGGATCACGCCTTCGGCCAGCAGAACCGGCCCTCCATAGTTACGTTTCATATCGCCACCGATCGGCAGCGGGGGTGCGCCCGAGACGTGAAATGGACCCAACACAGACGAGCTGGTCGCGTCAGGGCTGGAATGCAGCATGTCAACCAATGACGACAGGCCCAACACGTCCGAGGCTAGCACGAATTCATGCCTATCCTCGGTTTCCACCGCGGCGCAGCCTTCCAGAAACGCAATCCCGGCCCGCCACTCGTCATGCGTCAGGTTGGTTTCCCGTGCGAAATCGTGCAGGTGTTTGACCAGAGAGCCCATGATTTCGCGCATCCGTGGATCGGTGTCTTTGGACAGGTACCCCATGAAGACGTCAGTGATATTGTCTTTGGTGACAGAGCGCATCTTGGCCTCCTTAAATCAGGGCAAGGCTGAGGATCGGGAACTCGATCAGAATGAACAGAACGATCAGCATCACGAACGCAAAGGGAAGTGCGCCCATGAACACGTCTTTGAGTGATATGCGGTCATCGTTGATCGTGGATTTGATAACGAAGCAGGATATACCCAAAGGTGGTGTCAAAAGCCCGATTTCGGCTCCAACCACGGTGATAATGCCGAACCAGATCAGCGACATATCCAGCGCTTCAGCCATGGGCAGGAACAACGGAACAACGATCAGAATGATCGACGCTGTGTCGAGCAATGTTCCCAGAAACAGCATCAACAGAACATAGAGCAGCATGATCGACCAGAAAGATGCGGAATTCCCTGCCAGCAAGTCCTGCAACTGATTGGGCAACCCCGCCAGTCCCAGCATGCGGCTGTAGATTGAAGCGGCCGTGATCAGGAACAGGATCGCCGCCGTGATGTGACCGGTTTCCAGCAATGCGTCCCAGAATGCGCGTGGTGACATCGACTTGCGGGCAACCGCTATGATTAGCGCGACAAAAGCCCCGGCGGCCCCTGCTTCTACTGCTGTCAACCAACCCGTATAGATACCACCAAGAACGATGGTAATAATGAACAGTGTCGGCAGTGTCTTGGAGGCGATCTCGCGCCCAGACATCCACTCAGTGTCTTCAACAACACGACCACCGACGAAAGCTGGGGTGAAGCGCCCCATGACCCAAATTGCGCCGACATAAGCGATTGCCAGCATAATCCCAGGAATGACCCCCGCCAGGAACATGTCCCCAACGGATTGTTCGGCGACGAAGGAATAGATGATCAGCATTGCCGACGGCGGGATGATCATCCCCAGGACCGAAGACCCTGCTACTACCCCAACCGCAAAGCGCGGGTTATAAGCCTGCGCCATCATTTGCGGGACCGAGACTTTGGTAAAAACGGATGCAGATGCAATTGACGAACCGGTAACCGCGGCAAAGACGGCGTTGGCTCCGACAGTTGCCATACCGATACCGCCTTTGACCTTACGAAACCGCATGGTCATGACTTCGTAAATGTCGCGACCCAAACCCGCCTTCGAAACAATCAGCCCCATAAAAGTAAACAGCGGGATGGTCGCAAAACTATACTCCATCGCACTATCGCCAACCGCCACTTTCAACAGGTTGAGCGCAAGCGTGAAGTTGTCCCGCATCAGCCAGATCGACACGAACGAGACCACGCCCAGAGCGATAGGAATGTAAACGCCCGCGTAAATCAGAAAGACGATGGCGATGACCGAGATCAGGCCAATCTCGATCGGGGTCATTCTGCAGCCTCGTCATGCTCTGGGGTGCGGACAAGTTGCGGGCGGTCCTGCGCCGTGACGACCTTGAGCAGGAAGATCACGCAGGCAAGCGCAGTACCGCACGCGATGACCAGTTTGACCGGCCACCAAGGCAATGTGAAAAGACCGGGCACTCCGAAGTAGTCCTGTGTTTCCCACATGTGAAGAAATTCTGGAAAGGTTACATAGGCGATCAAGGCCATGAAGATTGCCGAAATGGCGTTGATGATGCGCCTCAGGTTGGCTGTCAGACCGGGGCGACGATGGTGTAGCAGGTTCAAAAACCCGTCCGAGCGCGTCAATCGATCCACTCTGACAACGTCGGCCAGCTGCAGGAACACGATCATCACGACCGAGAATTGCACCATCTCGTAGGTTCCGCGCAGTGGGGCCGAAAAAAGGCCCCGCGCAATGACGTCAACATTCAGAATGACCACCAACGCCAGGACGACAAGCGTACCCAATGCGTTGGCGGCGATAGCAAGCGAATTGGCGACCCGCGACAGGACGGTAACTGCGGTCTTCAGCATGTCTGGCCCCTTTCTCGGGTCGCCGAACGATTATTCGGCCGTCCAGTCCCGCACACCAGCGAAACCAGCATCCTGAAGCTTGCCGAGATAAGCGGCCAGCATATCTGTGCCCTGCTCGCCGTTCTCATTCAGCGTTGCAGCCCATTCCTGCGCAACATTGGGCATCGCATTTGCCCACGCAGCGCGGTCTTCGTCCGAGATTTCAATGATCGATCCGCCAGCTTCTACAAATGCATCTCGCGACGCAGCGGCTCGATCCATTGCAATACCTGCCACGTGGTCACGGTAGTCGATAGCCACGGCCTGTAGTACTTCTTTGACCTCATCGGGCAGACTCGCCCAGTAGTCGGCATTGACGGTGACTGTTTTTGTATTTACCGCACCAAGGTCTGCCTTCAACATGTAAGGGGCCACTTCGACGATTTTGAACGTCTTGGAAGCTTCCGGCCAAATCATTACGCAATCGACAAGGCCGGTTTGAACCATGTTGTAGAAATCAGTGAGGCCTCCGCGTACGCCCGCCGCGTCCTTGATACCCTCGAGATAGCGCAAGTTCAGGCCGGCACCCGCGATCTTGCGTCCTTCAAGATCTGCAACTTTCTCGACCGGCTCTGAGCAGAAAATCTGATATGTGTCGAGCACAACGCCCGTCGCCAGATAAACTTGGTTCTGCGCGGCAAACTCATTTTGCATCGCCGGGAACTCACGCGCGATTTCATCCACGGCTTTGGCCACAGCACGGGCGTCGGATGCAACGAAGGGCGTCGACCCCGAGATACCCTGACTAGGAAGCTTTGAAGAATGGAAGATCGTTGTGACGATCCCGATATCTCCAAGGCCGAGCTGGACACCTTCCAAAACACCCTTCGGCTTGACGATCGAACCGCCATAGTTCTCTTGCCAGCTCATCTTGTAGTTACCGGACTCAGCCAGCCGCTTGTCCACTTCTGGAATGAAGAAATTGGTGAATTCCTTCACCCAAAGGGCCCGATCTGGGTACCCATCAATCACAACGGCCGAAATGGTCTCTTCCGCCTTAGCAGGCATCGCCATGACGCTTGCCACAGCAGCCGCAACAAGGCTGCGTTTGGTCCAGTTTTTCATTTCTCTCCTCCCAGAAAGTCGGGTCTGTTGACTTTTAGCTGCTTGTTTTGACCCAGTTGACGGTCAGGTCAGTGCCTGCCGCTTCGAACAGCTTTGCGATGGCACAGTATTTGGCCGTTTCTTCACCCACGCGTGTCAGCTCCTCCTGACTGGCGAGCGTTTCACAATTCACGGTGAGTTCAATTTCCGGAAACGGAACATCGATCTCTTCTTCCATTAGGACACCACGGCGATCCAACCTGCATTTCGCGTCTATCGTCACTGTGCCAAGATCAACTCCCAAACGGTGCGCATTCTTGTGCCCGATGACGTTGGTACAGGCGATCAGCGCTGCCATTGCGGTTTCGGTCGGAGACGGGCCAAGATTTGTTCCGCCCCGTTCGACCGGTTCGTCTACGACAACATCTAAATCACGAATGGGAATCTCGGTCCGCGCGTGCGTCGGGCATTGAGCTGTCGTGCGGTACGTGACGACAGGTTTCACTTTCATGGCCACTGGGTCACCTCCTCATGCATAAGAGCAAACCTTTTCGAATGGGAAGCGAGGCAGCTTGTGAAACAGTCCCGTTTCATCTGCGTAGCCCAGATTGCACAAAAAGTTCGACTTGAGCGTTGTTCCTGCAAAGAACTCCTCGTCGACGATCTTGTTCGAAAAGCCTGACATCGCACCGACATCCAACCCTACCGCTCGGGCGGCGATCATGAAGTAAGCGCCCTGAAGCGTTCCATTGCGAAACGCTGTATCGGCTACATATTCGGGATTGTTCTCAAACAATGGCCGTCGGTCTTCGTGCGGGAAAAGAAAAGGCAATTCCTTCCAGAAGTCCATGTCATAGGCAATGATCGCCGTGACCGGCGAATCCATCATTTTTGGAACGTTCTTTGGCTTCAACGACTTGGCAAGCCGCTCTTTTCCTTCGGCACTTTTCACGAAAACGAAGCGGGCGGGCAGCGTATTCATGCTGGTCGCGCCGTTGATCGTGATGTCATAAATCTCTTCGAGCAGATCGTCAGAAACTGGCTGGTCGGTCCAAGCATAGTGAGACCTGGACTCGCGAAGGATCAAGGCAATTGCATCGTCGGACAAACGCGGAATGCGCTCGCGCAGATCACGATGATCTTGCTGCGCCTTGGCGCGAAGTGCTTCCAGCTCTGCCCCGGTTGGTGCGGTCATGCTGCGGCCACCTTGGACTTGGCGTCTTTTTCGTCAATGACTGGGCTGGCGCAAATTCCAATGCCTTCAATCTCGACCTCTACGGTTTCGCCGGGCTTCAACCAACGGGGATTGGGCTTTTTGGCGTGTCCCACACCAGGCGGCGTGCCCAGCGCAATCAGATCCCCCGGCTCCAAAGTGGTATATTCCGAAATCGTCGCAATTACCTGCCGGACCCCCCAGATCATGTTGGCCGTATTCGAGCTTTGTAGGATTTCATCGCCCACACGGCTTTCGATCTTCAGACCTGATGCCCCTTCCGGCAACTCATCCGGCGTCACGGTGAAAGGACCGATCGCGCCCGTGTCATCAAAGTTTTTGCCGGGCGTCCACTGAACGGTTTTGCGCTGATAGTCCCGCAGCGAACCATCGTTGAATACAGTGTAGCCAAAGACATAATCCAGCGCGTCCTGCTCCGAGATATGGCGGCCGCGTTTTCCAACGATCAGCATTAGTTCGGCTTCGTAGTCGAGTTTTTCCGAACACGCAGGCCGCACCATAGGCTGGCCTGCCGCCATGATCGAATTCTTACCGCGCATGAACAGCGTTGGATATTCGGGGATGTCGTAGCCGCCCTCTTTGATGTGATCCGTATAGTTCAAACCCATACAAATGATCGTGCCGGGTGACGCCACGGGCAACGCCGGTGTGACTGAGGATAACGGCACACTATCTGCCGAGGTGATTTCTTCAGCCAGCGAGTCGGCCAGGCCAGGCTTGCTGATCAAACCCATCAAGTCGGAACCGACGGCAGGGTCCAAAGCCGTTAGATTCACTGCGTTTTCACCGTTCACGGCAAAAACCGCTGTGCCTTCCGAAGTCTCTCCCACCAGGTATTTCATTGTCACCTTCCATGTTAGCTTGCTTGATTTTTGCCGACTATTTTGCCATATGTCAAATAATATCGATATTTTTGGAGGCCGCGAATGGTTGCTTGGGCAGACTACAAATCAGAAGCAAAAAGCCGCGGTGCGCTTGCTTTGGAGCTTTACGTCGCATTGAGCTCGCCAGCTAAAGCGCCCGAAGACGTAAAGGCTTCACTGCCGGATCACCTGGCGTATCAGGCGAAGCTTGAACATTCGGGGCAGCTGGCTTTTGCAGGTCCCATGTCGGATGAAACCGGCGAGCATATGCAGGGCATTGGCCTCATCATCTATAGGGCCGACAGTCTCGAAGCCGCCCGAAAGCTTGCAGAAAATGACCCGATGCACAAAAGCGGGGCACGCAGCTTTGTACTTCGGCGATGGCTGATAAACGAGGGCTCGCTGAACATCTCAATCGGACTATCGACTGGAACGAGCACGCTCAGCTAAGAGCTCCCAATAGACTGCGCCACGAAGAAGGGAATGCCAGACATGGATGCCATGCTTGATACCGAGGGCAAAGAGACATCCGCCACTCATGGTGCGTATCGAAAACTGCGCGAAATGATCCTGACTGGCGAGCTGCCGCCCGGTCAAAAGCTCAAGATCGAACAGCTCCGCGGGATGCTGGACACCGGCGCAAGCCCGGTTCGCGAAGCACTAAGCCTTTTGACATCGGATATGTTGGTGGAACGAATTGACCAGCGCGGCTTCAGGGCGGCACCAGTTAGCAAATGCAACTTCGAGGAAATCCTTATGTTGCGATGCAATCTTGAAGAAACCGCGTTGCGTACGTCCATCGCCAATGCAAACTCAGCCTGGGAAGACAGGCTTGTTTTGCGGCACCACCATATGAAGAAGGCGAGCCAAAAAGGGGCACACGACTTTGAAGACGCACACAAGGCGTTTCACATGGCCTTGTTGGATAATGCGAGGCTTCCATTACTCTTGCGGTATTGCTCGCAGCTTTACGATCTGAACATCCGCTATCGTTATCTGGCGGCTGGCGGGTCGAGTTACAAAAAGCGCGATATCAACGCAGAGCATCAGGAAATTTTGGACGCAGCACTGGATCGAGATGCAGAAAGCGCAACCCGGCATTTGATCGATCATTACCGTCGAACAGGTGACTATCTGAGCAGTCAGATGGAGTCGTGAAATGCAGCGGAACTGGTTTCTGGGCGATGTGCTTGATCAGCTGTTCGACCGCCCCGGCAAAAAGCGGCGCATAGATGACAAGCGATCCGTATCGGAGCTATGTGAAGCACTTTTATCTGCGGAAGGTGAAGTATCAGGTTTCGCGCTCGCATCAACGATACTGGATCGATACCAGACCTTGGACGACCCGGAAAAACTGGACTTCTTCGCCTATTTGAATGACCAGCTTGAGTTAGACGCGGATCAACTGTGTGAGACGGCGCGTCATTATGCCGAGTATAGAAGTGTAGATCTGTATAAAAAGCTTAGCGAGGCGGCCGAACCCAAACGGCAAGAATTGCTGCGCCGTCTGAATCAACCTTCCGGCGCGACGCAAGAGCTTGTGGCAATGCGCGTTGACCTGTTGCGTTTTCTCAAATCCAACCCCGAACTCAAGCGCACAGATGTAGATTTCGTGCATTTACTGCGAAGCTGGTTCAACCGGGGTTTTCTAGTCCTCAAACAAATCAGTTGGGATACACCAGCCCGCGTTCTGGACAAGATCGTCGCGTATGAGGCCGTCCATCAGATTCATGATCTGGACGACCTGCGGCGCCGGCTATTCCCGCCCGACCGACGCTGTTTTGCGTTTTTTCATCCCTCAATGCCGGATGAGCCGCTGATTTTTGTCGAAGTGGCTTTGACGACTGAGATTCCGAACGCGATTGATGTGCTTTTGTCCGAAGTTCGAGAACCGATCGAACCAGAACAGGCAACAATCGCCGCATTCTACTCAATTTCAAACTGCCAGAGGGGTTTAACGGGTATCAGCTTTGGAAACCTGCTGATCAAACAGGTTGTGACCGAACTCTCGCGAGAGCTTCCGGGCCTCGACACATTTGTGACCTTGTCTCCGATACCTGGTATGAACCGATGGTTAGCTGGCGAAACAGGGCATCTCGAGCATGGCCATGCTGCCGAAGCCGTACTTGCGGGAACAGCCCCTCCGCAGGACGTGCGGGCGATGGCCGCCCGATACCTGTTACTCGCCAAGCGCGAAGATGGGATGCCGCTGGATCCTGTGGCCCGCTTTCACCTGGGCAATGGCGCCGAGCTTCACGAACTGCATGCCGGGGCCGATCCGTCGCAGAACGGACGATCCCAATCCGGCGGCGCAATGGTCAATTACCTTTACGACTTGAAAAAGACTGAACGTAACCACGAAGAATTTGTGGCGCACGCCACAATCGAAACCTCGCGTTCCGTGCGCGCGGCTTCAACCGCAGTACTTGCGGCCAGACCAGAGGAAAATCCAGCGTGACTAACACTCTCTACGACAGCTTGTTTGCCCACCACGCGGGAAACGAGGTTCCGTTCCTGCTACTCGATGACGGAGAGGTAGTGTCATATGACTCGTTTCTGAAACGCGCGGCACAGATCGCGCATGTTTTGCAGAACAACGGAGTTTCTCCTGGCGACCGCATCGTTGTGCAGGCCCCAAAGTTGGCCGATACGATTGCACTCTATGCTGCTTCAGTTCAGGCAGGTGCTGTCTATTTGCCGCTAAACACTGCTTACACAATGGCAGAATTGGACTACTTCGCATCTGACGCCCAGCCTGCGGTGATCGTCTGCGACGACAACGACGCAGCCGAGATCAAAACACTGGCGGATCGGTATGGCGCAAGGCTGCTTACCCTTGGTGGTGAAATATCAAGCTTAAGCCGCCAGGCTGACGCGCAGCCCCGCGAGTTTGAAACCGTTGATCGCGCCCCGGACGACCTTGCGGCTTTGCTTTATACGTCGGGAACCACGGGTCGCTCTAAGGGCGCAATGTTGAGCCACCAGAACCTTTTGTCCAATGCGCAAGCTCTCGCGGATTTGTGGGGTATCACAAACAACGATCGCTTGGTTCACGCGCTGCCGATCTTTCACACGCACGGGCTTTTTGTGGCGATGAACACGTCACTAGTCGCCGGGTCCGAAGTTCGGCTGATGGAAAAATTCGACATTGGAATGATCTTGGAGGAATTACCGCATTCAACCCTTCTAATGGGCGTCCCAACTTTCTACACTCGATTGCTGGCAGATGACGGTTTCACCAAAGAGACGGCGGCGAACATGCGGTTGTTCGTGTCGGGCTCTGCCCCATTGCTGGCCGAAACCCATCAGGCGTTCGAAGCGCGCACAGGCCACCGCATCCTGGAGCGCTACGGTATGACCGAGACAAACATGAACACCTCGAACCCTTATACTGGCGAACGTCGCGCAGGAACTGTTGGCATGGCATTGCCCGGCATCGAGGTGATCGTCACTGATCCTGAAACCGGTGAGCAACTGCCCAGAGGGGCGGTTGGAATGATCGAGATACGCGGCCCTAATGTTTTCCAAGGCTATTGGCAGATGCCCGAAAAAACCGCTGCAGAACTTCGCGAGAATGGGTTCTTTATCACCGGGGATCTGGGCAAATACAGCGAGGATGGCTACCTGTCGATTGTAGGTCGTTCAAAAGACCTCATCATTACTGGCGGTTACAACGTCTACCCCAAGGAAATCGAAGACGTTTTAAACGACATCGATGGCGTACTGGAGTCGGCAGTCTTTGGCGTCCCTGACAACGACTTCGGGGAAGAGATCATTGCCGCTCTGGTTGCTGAGCCAGGCGTAGAACTCGACACGGATCAGATTGCATCAATCATCAGGGAAAGGCTGTCGCGCTTCAAACATCCGCGTCGCTACGAACTCGTCCAAGAGTTGCCACGAAACACCATGGGAAAAGTCCAAAAGAACGTTCTGCGCGATCAGCACACGAAGAAGGAACCCGCTACGGCAATATCTTAGCCGACCTGCCTAGAACTTCGAACAAACCATAACCCTTTGAACTGATAGTATCCCACGGATTGAATCGCCACCTCATCAGGAGATTGACCATGACTCGCATGACAGCAAAAGACTTCGATCAGGAACTGCTGGATCTGTACGACTATTATGCGCACGGAAAGATCACCAAACGCCAATTTCTGGACCGCGCCGGAAAATTCGCGGTTGGCGGCTTAACGGCTGCCGCGTTATTGAACATGCTCAGCCCGAACTATGCGCTGGCACAGCAGGTGTCGTTCAACGATCCCGATATCCACGCAGACTACATAACCTACCCCTCTCCGAACGGAACGGGTGATGTCCGAGGCTACCTTGTTCGTCCCGCTGGTGTGGAAGAACCCCTGCCCGGGGTGCTCGTGATACACGAAAACCGCGGTCTGAATCCCTACATCGAAGATGTGGCGCGACGCTTGGCGAAAGCAGGCTTTATGGCACTGGCTCCTGACGGCCTAACGTCGGTTGGCGGATACCCCGGCAACGACGCAGATGGGCGCGAGTTGCAGAAGACAGTCGACCGGGTCGAGCTGATGAATGACTTCTTCAATGGCTTCGAATACCTGTTGAACCGGGAAGACTGTACTGGGAAAGTTGGCGCTGTAGGTTTCTGCTATGGCGGTGGTGTGGTCAGCGCAATTGCCGTGGCCTACCCCGAATTGGCAGCCGGCGTGCCATTCTACGGCCGCCAACCGGCCTCCGAGGATGTGGCTAGAATTCAGGCACCGCTACTGATTCAGATGGGAGAGCTTGATGAACGCATCAACGCAGGTTGGCCGGAGTTCGAAGCTGCGCTGCAATCCAACAATAAGGTTTACGAGGCCTACATCTACGAGAATGCCAACCACGGCTTTCATAACGACAGTACGCCTCGGTATGACGAGGAAATGGCAAACTTGGCCTGGGACCGCACCATTGATTGGTTTGACACCTACCTAAAGTCCTGAACTGAGTTCGCGGAATGGCGAAGCGACGGCAAAAAATCTGTCGTCGCTTCGGTGTTCAAAAACTTCGAGAGAGCGTCATCAAACAAACTCAAAGCATTCTCGGCCAGCCCCAAATAGCTGCCTTTTTGCTGCACCAAGCTCGCGCCATTCGCCGAGGGTAGCGTTGCATGTCAGCTTCAAGGTGTCTCGATTAGTAAGAGATCGCTCCTGGTTGCAGTGATTTTAGAGGGCGGAGTGAACGGCCGCGAGCTTTTGCAATTTTGCATCCGACTTACTGGCTGCATAGTAATTCGAGAACGGTTGTTTTGGTCCGTGACCCGGTCATACCGGATCGCAATCTCGCTGCGTTCTGCCTGAACGTCCGCATTTTCCTCTATCATACAGCGGGTGATTTTCGGCGATGCGGTGGGTAATCTTGCTGCGAGCGCTCGCTGCGTAAATTCTTCACTTCCACGGAGGGCTCGATGCGGTCACTCGCTCTACCGCCACAATTATCCGATTTGCGGACTTTTTCCGTCACTGGCCCGCGTGAACTACTGAGCCGCTTGTGACCCATCCGTCGGATACGCACAGTGTGCGGTTCACAATTGAATTAAGTTATTCCCCAACATTGGGATAAATGAACCCGTTCACCGGGTAGAAGCTGCCATACCGGCCCGGATGGCTTTCAACGCGGACCAATGTCCAATCATTGTTTTTGGATACATCCTTGACGCCCATTTTCAATGATACCTTGTTGCGGTGCCAGTTGGCGTGGTTCACGATGACTTCTCTGTCAGTGACGACATCGGATACGACGGCCACGTGACCAAGCGGCATACCTCGGGTTGCTCGAAATGACATGACCGCACCAACAACCGGTTCATTGCCTCGCTCAAAAGTATTGCGCGCCTTCCCCCACCAGTCCTTGGCGTTTCCGCGAATATCGATACCGCTGAGGTTACGTGCGTAGGGTACGCACCATACCCTTTGCCCTCGAGCTTGTTTTTGAGAGACCTCGCGCAACGCCATGGCCTGACGTTCTGGATCGAGATCCGCGTCGTTTGAGCCCTGAGCGCAGGCAGAAACAAGAGCAATAAGCCCCATCGCAAACGCAGCGCGAGCAGCACCGGGCAAGCGCGGCCGTTTCGTATTCGTTTTGCTGTCGCTGTTTTTCAAGAAATTACATTGACGGTTTGTGGAGTTGACTAGTTTTATGGTGATCTTGTGGCTTATGAAAAGAGCCCGGCCTGTTTCCCGGCAGAAATTTGCCAGTTGATATTCATCCTCGATGGGCCGAGCGCGAGACTTTATAAAGTCAGCTTTCTGCGCACAGCCGCCGTCGGTCGATCGCGCAGCATCGGTCACTTGGGGCTCGTAGCGGTCATTTGTCGCATTCGCCATGAGCAACTGCTTTGCGGACTCTTCGGTCATTCGCATGCAATTACCAGTGTCTATCTTGACCCTTGGCAAATGGCTCAGGCCAGATTGTTCTTGTGCGCTTTGCCATTCTTCATAATCACATCGAAATTGTCCGCAGAGCCCATGACCGTAAGGTCGGCAATAGGGTCGCCGTCCACGAGCAGAATATCGGCGTAGGCTCCGGGTTGGATGACACCGACTGGACCAGCCTGGTATGGATTACGCGGGCCGGTCAAGTCCCAAAGCTGACCATTCAGACCAGTTGCCTGCCGCAAAATCTCGGCGTTGCTGAACCATGGCGTCCTGAGCTGCAATTCCTCCAACTGCGTTGCTTTCGTTTGCCTCGATCCGACGAAGTCTGTTCCGAGTGCAATTTTAGCTCCGGACTCTCGCGCTAATCGAAGCATGGCGTCGAGACCATCAAACGCCATCTTTTGGCGCTCTGCCTGGGCGGGTGTGAACCCTGCCGGAATTTCTGCTGCAAAAAAGCCAACCTGGGTTGAAAGCCAGACCCCTTTTTCCACGGCCAACTCCATCGACTCAGGCGTCATGAGGTTGCAATGTTCAATACATTGGTAACCTGCCTCAATGGCGGCCCGAACCGATGTGTCCATGTATGCGTGCGAGGTCGCGTAAGTGTTCCAACGTTTGGCCTCCTCTACTGCTGCTTCGAGTTCTGCCGGCGAATACTCGTTGATATCCAATGGGTCGTAGAGGCCAGTCACGGCGCCGCCTGAAAAGACTTTGATGAAGTGCGCACCCTGCCGGAACTGCTCGCGTGCAGCCGCCAGAACTTCAGGAACCCCGTCTGCGAAAAGTGTGATCCCAAGTCGCTCCGCTTCTGTGAACGGCGGCCCGCCGAAGGCTCTCGGACGCACGGATCGCGGCCGAAGGTCGCCATGACCGGCGGTCATTGAAATCGCAGCGTTCGAGGCCTGAATACGTGGGCCGGGGTGAAGCCCTTCATCTATGGCGCGCGCCACACCGAGAATGCCGCCACCGGTATCGCGGACACTGGTAAAACCACGCATCAGGGTGGCTTCACTTTCGCTCAATGCCAATGCAGCAATGTAATCTGGACGTGCTGTCAGGAAGCCAGCAGGGTCCTGGTTCCACTGAAGGTGCACATGCATGTCGAGGAGCCCCGGCATCAAGGTCCGTCCATCTCCATCGATGCGCGGCACCTCTGGCGCGGCATCAATAGCGGGCGAGACATCCTTGATCATTTCCCCTTCGACAAGAACGCTCGTGAGTTCGGTCAACTCATCGGACATCCCGTCATAAACACGCACGTTCGTGAAGAGCGTTGCATCTGGAGCTTGAGCTCGGGCTCGCGCCGGCACCAGCGCCAGCGCAGCGGTCGATGCAAGGCTGGACAAAAATACGCGTTTGGAGATCATAACTGAACCCTCAAGATGGCGAAGAAGTTATTGAAGGCTAACTCAGGCTCACCTGTAAAACCATCTGGTAAACCTAATGAAGAGGGTGACGTAAGGTATCGAGCTATTTGGGCGTTAAACTGAAGGTAATCCTACGTAGCAAGAACGCCCGCTTTGGGCTCGTAGCGGTCTTCCGGCAAGACTCAGTGTATGACTTCTCCGCGGACAGAAGCTGCAATCCCAATCATATCGGTAAAGCTTGCTTCCAGACAGAAACGGAAATTCGCATAAGCATCTGGAAAAAAACACGGAACTGACAGGGTCGCAATCCAATTCATTGTTTCAACGTTGATCCTGAAGACGCCGGATGTAGTCGCTGACGATCTCTTCCCAGAGCATCGGCCACCACAATACCCAATGACCTTTGTTGTAGCCAGGAACGGCCACGATATGAGTCTCACTATTGGCACCCATCGCTTCCATTGCGGTGAGGTTGGATAGGGAATGCTCGATGCTGTAGAACATGTCATCTTCCCCATAGATGGAAAGCACCGGCCCATCGAATGTTCCAATACGTCGAAAGAGCGTCGGATTGATTTGGGGATCACCGGAGCCCTCTGCCATCCATCCCCCAACGAAGTTGATCACACCAGCGGTGTTTCCCGGATCGTCGCCGGCCTGCATAAGGGCAACAATGCCCCCGCGCGAGAAACCAATCAGTAGAACCGATCCATCACTCACATCCGGTCGTTCCTGCAACGCATGCAGCGCTGCTTTTGCATCCATCAGCGCACGTTCCGCCCCTGCCAAAGATAGCCGGGCCTCCGTCGAATAGCCCTCGGTCCGATCTTCAGCGAATCCCTCGTCATACAATCCGTCGGACCCGCCCCGACCGCGGCGCTGTGGGAACGCGGCGATCCAACCGTGTGAGTTCAGAACGTCCGCAAGCCAGTCGTTGGAAAAGAACCTATCAAAGGCCTGCGGATCGGTTCCAGAGCCGGTTGAGCCGTGATGAACCAGAGCCAACGGGAAAGGCCCATCACCAGGAGGTCGATAGATAGCCACAGCAAGCTCGACTGTTGCGCCGTCCTCTCGGAGTTCCGTCGTAAGGAAGTCTCGCGTTCCAACCTCAAACCACTGGCGGTTCGCCGTCGCGAGGACCTCTGAGAGGGTTTGTCGCTCGAGTATTGCAACGCGATCCTCGGATGGATAGATGCCCCGCAGTCGCCCCGTACCCGAAATTGAATAACGCGCCGCGAAATCGTTGTCGGTGAACACCAAAGTGTTCCCATCTAAACGCGCTTTGCTCCGGAACCAGTTTCCGCGGCCATTCTGGCCACGTCCGACCGAGTAAACAACATTGAACAACCCATCCTCATCTCGGCTTTCGACGACGAGGATATGACTTCTCCAAGAGTCCCATCTCCCCGTCCAAATTCCAAGAAAAGGAGAATCTAGCGTTACATCAATTGCAATGTCGGCAGGAAGCGGGGCGTCCCCGATGAGAACGGAGTCTTGCGCAAAAGACTGAGTGGCCAAGACAACGAGTGTTGCGATGGCAAGAGAAAAGCGCATGACGAATGCCCCGATTCTGTACGTGATACGAGTCCATCCTTTTTTAGCACAGTACACGGTGCGTTTAGTGCAACTCATCTCTCTGGACTGCCAAGCCTGATACTCACCATCTTGTGAAGCATGGTTGGCATGGCCTTTGGTTCCCACTTGCACGCGTGCAAGTGGTCCTTTGCACACGCGAATTCTCAATGAAGCAAGTCCTGGCGTCGCAACGCGGCGGGAAACTGGCCTTTCGATTGTCGTGCAGCCATTTTTAAGAGGTGAGGTTACAAGTTTTGGACTGAGCTTCCGTGACCGAAAATTTGACTAGTCGTCCAGACCTGAAACAAGGGACTTTAGTCGGAGAATTGCCCCTTTGCTTATGCGAGCCCGATCAACTGTAAGAGAAAAGCCTTCATCCTCCTCGTGAATAATGCGGCTATCGCGGTCGGCATTTTCATAAATAGCGGTCGCAGCATACGTCCGAATGGGGTTCTGAAATCCCTTCACTCGAACAGGCTCTCGTTCCTCGACCGGAAGCCAGTCTTTTACCAAAGAATAGGTTTCGGCAGCGAGTAAGAGACCTCCTGGATCACACTCGGCCTCAAGTCTCGCAGCAAGGTTCACTTCGCGTCCGATAGCAGTGTAGTCCATCCGGTCTTCCGAGCCGAAGTTTCCAATAGTGCAGTAACCAGTGTTTATGCCCATGCGAGCGCGAAATGGTCGATCGATCAATCCTTTGCGCTGCCATTCCGTTTGCAAGTGGCCAAGCTTGCGTTGCATATCTATTGCCATTCGCACACATGCAGCGGCATCTTCTTCTACCCCGAGGCTTTCGGGTTCGCCAAAGTACAGCATCATGGCGTCACCGACAAACTTGTCGAAATATGCGCCGTGCTTCAGGGCGATTTCGGACATTGCTGAAAGATACTCATTCAACAAAGTAGTCAACTCCTCGGCTTCGAGATGATCTGTGATTTCGGAGAAGTCGACGATGTCTGAGAAGAAGATCGTGAGCTTACGGCGGCGGCTTTCGATAGCCGCGTGTTGGTAGCCGGCAATGATTGACTCGTAGAGTTGGGGTGGCATGTATTTGGCAAGCTGTTTGGACACGTGTGTCAAAGTGTCATTCGCCTCACGCATCTGGCTCAGCAAGTGCAAGTTGTCCAAGGCGATGTTCGCTTGTGCCGCAAATGTTGTGAGAATATCGAACTGCTCTTTTTGAAGTCTTCCGGTTGAATGCCTCAACACGGCGAGAGCTCCAACAGTTTGTCCTCCTTGTGAAATCGGCACCATGGTGACTGCCTGAAACCCTGAGGCGAGGAAGTTTCCAGCCCCTATACGAAACCTGTTTTTCGATGCGGCGACGTCCGGCAGATCAATCGCCTCGCCGTTCAAAATGACATGGCCATGGATTGTTTCTGGATGAAGTGGCGCCGGAAAGCGACGCCGCCAAGCCTCGACGCCACCCGGTTCGGGACCAGAAATTGCTCCCAAAATCAGTTTGTCGCCGTCCTGTAATCCAATGCTGACTGTCGACTTTGGGAACAGCGTTTGACCCGCTTCAACAATCGAGTTGAAGACAGGCTGAGGGTCTTTGATAGAGCTGTTGACGACCTCCAGGATTTTGGCGGTCGCCTTTTGCCGATCCAGCGCCTCCCGCAACCGGAGTTCCAAGGCCGCCAAGTCCTCAGCCTTCGGTTCGTTCAGACCAAGGACGCGTTCTGGCAGCGATTTTCCCCTACCCTTCGACATCCTGATCCTCCCGTTCGCGATTAGCCGTCGACCAAGTCATAGTGCTTGATGGATCGAGACTCGACGAGGTCTGCTTCTATTGGATCGATGTGCGGGCTTTGATAGTCTTCGCCCACAAACGACTTCCGTGCCTCCAGGCTCTCCCAAACCATAACGAAACTGAACTCTCGTGGCGCATCCTCTCTCGGCGCACCCGGAAAAAGGTGCACGATTCCAGGGGTGCTTTTCATCAACGGGATCGCAGTGTCGCGAAAAAAGCGGCCAAACTCCTCTTCTTTTCCCGGCCGCGTTGTCACCTGAAAAATGCGCATGATCATACATCCGTCCTCCAAAAGATGCGGTTTCTGAATGTATGTGTGCCTCACACGATCCAGCTTAGCATACTCGATGGCGAGTGTCAGATTATGGCTCCGAGCCGTCTCTCGGTGAGTTCAGTTCAGCAAACGCCTTGCAGACGAAGCTGCCTAATATTCAGCTTGTTGGTATGTCTGATAACGGCCCAAGGCGGACATTGGGGGAATTTTGGCTCGGTGCGGTCAACAGCTGTTTTTGGCGTAAGTGGCTGATACGGGGTAAAGCTCACACAGTCTTCTTCGTGTTGAATGGTCGCTACAGAGAACTGAAGAAGTGCGCCAAATCACTTGTCAACTGTTGTGTTGTGCCCGCAGTCTTCCTATGTGCACTTTATCGGAAATGGAGATTTTATGTCCCGGTAAGGAAGGGAGGCAGCGCGCCTCCCGGAGCATATTCAAGATCTGAAGCACCGCCGTCGCTTTGTTGCCGACGGAGTGTTTTGATGTGCGCACTCTTTCCTACCATCAGCGCCCAAATCTGACCTGGGCCAGAGACATGAAAGTGAACACCCTATGACAAGGGATTACTCCAACTTCCTTCCGCCTCGCGCAAGCGAAGCGGGATCGCACGCCAATCCCAGCCCTCTTCAGGCATTGGGATGGCAACCGTTTTTCGCCCAACAGATCAGCGTAGAGGACTTGTCGGCGACACCTCCCGTTCGCGTTGTCGAAGTGCATCGAAATGGGCTGCATGTCGTCGGTGACGGCATAGATACGGTACTTCCGCCGGGAGCCGACGCAACTGTCGGAGACTGGCTGATGCTGGACTCCACACGTCCGCGCTCCAGTCGAGTTCTTGAGCGCACAAGCCTCATAAAGCGGCGTGCGCCCGGAACCGACCGGCAGGAACAACTGATCGCGGCGAACATTGATACGGCCTTTATCGTCACGTCTTGCAATCAGGACTTCAAGGTGGCCCGGCTGGAACGCTATGCAGCTCTGGCTTTTGAGGCACGGATGACACCCGTCATCGTCGTCACAAAGACCGACCTCGTGACAGACCCGCAGAACTATGTCGACGCGGCTCGCGCAGTATCGGACATGATCGACGTGGTCGCCCTTGACGCCCGCGGAGATGCGCCACGGACAAAACTGCTTCCTTGGTGCAAGCCCGGCAAGACGGTGGCGTTTCTCGGCTCATCTGGTGTCGGGAAGTCGACGTTGGCCAATGCGCTGCTCGAGAGCCAGTCCATTGAAACCCAAACCATCCGTGAGGACGACGCAAAGGGGCGGCATACGACAACGCGGCGCGAGCTTCATGCTATGCCCAATGGCTGTCTGGTCTTGGACAGTCCGGGCATGCGGGAACTGCAACTCACCGATGCAGCGGAAGGTATCAATGATCTTTTCGCCGACATTCAGGAGTTGGCCGCGCAGTGTCGATTCAAGAACTGTCAGCACGATTCTGAGCCGGAATGCGCTGTTCTGAAGGCTATCGATGAGGGTGTTCTTGATAGCGATCGGCTTCGCAGATGGCGCAAGCTCATGGCCGAAGATGCGTTTAACTCGGCGAGTCTTGCGGAACGCAGGTCGCGCGACAAGGCGTTCGGGAAGATGGTCCGCGGAGTCAAAAAACTCAAAGATGTCAGGAAGTAAGGCAATGACACAGTCGAAAGCCGGCGAAATCGTATGGCATGACCTATTTACACCAGACAGGGCGCGTTCAATGGCATTCTACCAGCACGTCGCCGACTGGTCTTATGAAGTCGAGCGGGCATCGGATTTTGCATGGGGTGGCGGCGAGCAGGATTTCGTCCTCGCCCTCTCCGGTGACGAAGCGGGCGCGGGGTTAATCGAGACGCCGCCCGAGCAAGCGAAGGGCTGGGTCGCCTACATCGAGGTCCCCGACGTGGACCTGGCGGCCAAGCGCGTCGACACGCTCGGAGGCAAAATCGTTCGGGAGCCATTCGAGGTGCCGGGCGTCGGGCGCAACGCACTCGTTCGCGATCCGCTCGGCGCTTTGGTGGGGATTTCGCTGTCTCGGCACAGTTTCCCCGTGCCGAGACGGCAATTTGGTCCTGAAGTGTATATCGGAAACGGTGATGGCTTTCCGCAAGCGTTCTACATCGAACTCTTCGGATGGCAGGTGTCTCCCGATCGGGACCAGGATTGCGCCACTCTCCTCGGGCCTCGGGGCCGTCTTGTTGCAATCCAGCATGCCGCGACTTGGGCAACCGCCTCAAACGCATCTTGGGTCCCGAGCCTAAAAGTTGCTTCAGTCCCTGACGCCTTCCGTGCCGCTGAAACCAAAGGGGCGCATCCGGCCTCCTTGAACTTAAGCGAATCCGTTCAAGCTCAAATCCCCATCCTGTGTGATCCGGACGGAGTGCCGTTTGCGTTCGGCGGCAAGCAGGCAAACCCTTTCTAGCCACCTGCAGATTCTATTCAGGAACTGCAGAGCGGATATTTTCCGCTCTGCAAGGTCCGGAACTCAGCGCTTATGCGCGCTAGTGGACAGTGTATTGGTTGGAATCCAGCCGCAGACTTGTTTCTGAGGTCAGTTCTCCGATGCTTTGGTCCGGCATAGGGGGTGTGAACCGTAGCCGCTTGGTTTGAGACCAATGGCCGACACCCAGTCCCTAACAAGTCTCGCGTATTGCCGTTTCGAGATGTGGAAAGCTGTCTTTCAAGGGATATCCTGAATTCTGAAGTCGCAAACCGCATTACTGCCGTCGGCTGCGACTTCGACACAGATGAGTCACTTAGGCCTGAGAATGGGGTTTGTTTTGGGTCACTCGGCGGCCACCATCACGCTTTTTGCGACGCAGACCTCATTGACCGAGATTGCATTTCATTCAGCTTCGTCCGGGTCCGAAGTTGGGTCGATAACGAGTACCAGACGCTTTGCGATGGGGCCAACTCAAGTCGGTGTTTGAGTTCAAACTACCGTTGATTGCTTGCGCGAGCACCTCTCAAACAACTACTTCTGGAATAACCGATGCAAAACCAAACCGTTAGGGTTATGCCAATTGCTTCAGCCGTGGCATCAAGTCCAAGAGTTCCCGTGTATACGGATGCTCTGGTGCTTCGAACAACGAGTCCGTCTCCTGAACCTCAAGCAGCTTCCCATGTCGCATCACGCCCACCCGGTCACACATCTGACGTACGACCGGGAGATCATGGCTGATAAAGAGCATAGTCAGGCCCAGATGTTCTTGCAGGTCTTTGAGAATGTTCAGGATTTGCGCCTGAATGGATACGTCCAGGGCGCTGGTCGGCTCATCGCAGATCAGAAAACGGGGCTGAGTTGCGAGGGCGCGAGCAATACAAATGCGCTGACGCTGCCCACCAGAAAACTCGTGTGGATACTTACGCCACGCGTCCTTGGCCAGGCCAACCCAGTCAAGCAATTCGCGCACGCGCGGTTCAATAGCGGGCTTGGGCAGGATTTTGTGATGATGAATGGGCTCAGCCACGAGGTCCCCGACCCTCATGCGGGGGTTAAGGCTGGAGAACGGGTCTTGAAAGATCATCTGGATCTGGCGGCGGTAGGCTTGCAGGGCCTCTGCCTCCATCACTGTGACGTCTTCGCCATCAAAGATCACCCGCCCACCGTCCACGGGATAGAGTGTTCCAATCATCCGGGCGACTGTGGACTTGCCAGAGCCACTTTCGCCGACAAGGCCGAAAACCTCTCCGTCGCGAATGTCGAAACTCACTTGATCGACGGCAGTGAAGTACTTGCGTTGCGATGGCAGCAGCCCGCCTTTTTGCAGGAACGTCTTAGTTATGTTTTCGATTTCCAGCAGTTTGCCGGATTTCGACAGATCGGTCTTGTCCCAATGGGCCGCCAGATCTTCGATCTTGAAGGTTCTTTCCCGCTCGCCATAATTGACCACTGGGAAACGCTCGACTTTGGTATGCGGCCGCGGCACGGCGGCAATCAGAGATTTGGTATACTCATGTTTCGGTGCGCCGAGGATCTGATCAGTCGTACCGCTTTCAACCACATGACCGGAATACATCACGGTCACCGAGTCGGTGGTGTCGGCGATAACGCCCATATCGTGGGTGACGAGGATCACGCCCACCTGACGCTCTTTCGCCAGTTCCTTGATCAGATCCAGCACCTGCGCTTGGACAGACACATCCAAGGCCGTTGTGGGTTCGTCCGCGATCAGAACGCTGGGCTCGGTACAGAGTGCAAGCGCGATTACCACCCGCTGACGCATCCCGCCGGAAAACTGGTGTGGATACTGGTTGAAACGGTCCGCCGGGTCTGGGATGGACACTCGATCCAGCAGCGCAATGGCGCGCTTTTTGGCCTCGGAAGCCGAAAGGCCGAGGTGCAGCTGGATCGTCTCGACCAATTGCTCACCCACGGTGAACAACGGGTTCAGCGAGGTTAACGGGTCCTGAAAGATCATGCCGATCTCTTTGCCTCGGATTCGGCGTTTGTCCTCGGCGTCCAGTTCGTCAATCCGGCGACCGTTCAGCCAGACCTCACCTTCGGAGACGTGGGCCGGGGGATCCAGCAGGCCGATCACGGCATTGCCGGTCATGGACTTGCCAGCACCGCTTTCGCCGACGACGCCTCGGATTTCGCCAGGATGCAGGTCGTAGGTCACATGCTCGACCGGCTTAAAGATGCCGTGGCGAGTGGGGATTTCCACTGTCAGGTTGCGGATCGAAAGAACTGGATCGGTCATTTCAGCCTCGGGTTCAGAACGTCACGCAGCCAGTCGCCCAGCAGGTTTACACTCAGCGCCAATGCCAGCAGGGTGCATGCCGGGAAGAACAGAATCCACCACTCACCCGAGAACAGGAAGCCCTGCCCGATGCGGATCAGCGTCCCCAGCGAGGGCTGTGTCGGTGGCGCGCCAACGCCAAGGAAACTAAGCGTCGCCTCGGCAATGATAGCCAGCGCCAATGAGATAGTCGCGATCACCAGCACCGGTGACAGCACATTGGGCAGGATATGGCGCAGCATGATGGTCAGCGGGCTTTGCCCGATGATGCGAGCGGCGGCGACGTAATCCTTGTTCTTCTCAACCAGCGTTGCGCCCCGAACTACCCGAGCAAACTGCACCCAATCGGACAGTCCAATGGCCAGAATCAACACCCAAATCGCCATCTGGTCGCGATACTCCACCGGGGTAATGCCTTTGGCGATCCCAAAGATCAGCATGGCCAGAAGGATCGATGGGAAAGTCAGCTGCACATCCGCCGTGCGCATGATGATGGTTTCGGTCCACCCGCCGAAATACCCCGATAGCAGGCCCAGTATGATCCCAAGAACCATCGCGAACAGAACGGCCGCCACCCCAACGAATAGCGAGATCCGCATTCCGTAGAGGATGGTCGAGAACACATCGCGCCCCTGATCGTCTGTGCCCATTACGAAGGTTTCGCCTGTAAAGGCATTGGGTTCCATCGGCGGGGTGAAGCCATTCATAAGGTTCAGGCTGGCCGGGTCAAACGGGTTTGTCGGCGCAATCAGTGGTGCGAGGATCGTGGCTAGGATCAGGATCAATGCCACCGTCGCCGACACCATGGCGACAGGCGAGCGGCGGAAGGCGTAGAACTGGTCGCTATCCAGAATGCGTTTCACACGGCTCATGCGCTGACCCTCAGGCGCGGGTCGATAAAGGCGTAAAGGATATCGACCGCAAGGTTGATGGTGACAAAGATGACCGAGATCATCATCAAGTATGCTGCCATGACAGGGATATCCACGAATTGGATTGCATTGATGAACAGAAGGCCCAGGCCCGGCCACTGAAACACTGTCTCGGTGATGATGGCAAAGGCGATGATGGCGCCCAGTTGCAGGCCGATAATGGTAATGACCGGGACCATAGTATTCTTCAGCGCATGGCGGAAATTGATGGTCCGGTCACTCAGCCCACGGGCGCGGGCAAAGCGGATATAGTCTTGCCGGAGTACTTCCAGCATCTCGGAGCGCACCAGCCGCATGATGAGGGTCATCTGGTATAAACCCAATGTAATCGCGGGCAGGATCAGCGCCTTGAGGCCACTGCTTGTCAGCAAGCCGGTGCTCCACCAACCCAGGTCTACGACTTCTCCGCGTCCAAAGCTGGGCAGCCAGCCAAGTTCGACCGAGAAGATGTAAATCAACAGGATCCCGATCAGGAACGTCGGCAGGGACACCCCGATCAGAGAGGCTGACATGATGAAATTCGCTGCAAACCCGTCTCGCCGGATTGCGGTGAACACACCCAGCGCGATGCCCAAGACTATGGCAAACACGGCTGAGACCAGCGCCAGTTCCAACGTTGCCGGAGCGCGTTCGGCCAGGATTTCCGCGACCGGACGCCCTTGACGGAAGCTGACGCCGAAATTGCCCTGTACCGCTTCCTGCAGAAACTTCACATATTGCACCGGAAACGGCTGATCGAGCCCCAACTGCGCCCGCAGACGTTCCACATCTTCCATGGTCCGCTCTTGTCCCAGCATATTGTCGATCGGATCGCCGACAAAGCGGAACATGGAAAAGGCGACCAGGCCCACTACGAACAGAACCAGCGCCGACTGAGCCACACGCCTGATAATGTATGACAGCATTTAGTTGACCGTTACCCAGCGCAGAAGGAAGAAGTTGTCGGGCCGTTGTGTCAGCTCGATATTGCTGCGCGCGCCCCAGACCAACGGTTGAACGTATAGCGGTACATAGGCCACCTCGTCGTGCAGGATACCTGCCACCTCGTCCAGCATTGCCTGACGTGTGGGTTCGTCAATCTCGGACTGGATCAGCGGCAGCAATTCATCCACGCGAGCGTTCGAATAGCCGCCAAAATTCCACGAACCCAACTTCTTTTCCTCATTTGGGGTCGAAGCGAGGAAACGCACGGGATGCTCGGCATCGAACGTACCGGGTGACCAACCCAACAGATACATATCAAAATTGTCGGCCCGCAATTCAGGCCAGTAGTTCTGAACCGGCATCGCATCGAGCGTCACGTTCAGCCCGGCCTGAGACAGCATGGCGGTGATCGCCTGGCAAACGGCTTCGTCGTTCAAGTAGCGATTGTTGGGGCACTTAAAGCTGATCTCGGCCCCCTCAGCGCCAGCCTCAGCCAGCAAAGCTTTGGCACTCTCGGGATCGTAGCCATAGGGATCCGCATTCGCAGCCGAATAGCCACGCATCGCAGGACTGACCAACTGGCTCGCCACCTCAGCATTGCCACGCATGATGGTTTGCAGGATAGCGGGAACGTTTACTGCCTTTGCTACCGCCTCGCGGACGCGCACATCTCGGAACAGGTCCGAGCCACCCTGCCCGGCTTCACTCGCGCCTTCCTGCTGATCAAAGCCCAACATGATCACGCGCGCTTCGACGCCCTGAATGACCTTCACATCCGGATTGCCTTGCAACCGAGCCACATCCTGAATTGGGACCGGGTTGATGAAGTCCACATCTCCAGACAACAAAGCCGCCAGAGCGGTCGCCGGGTTTTGGATTGGCACCAGTTCAGCGCGGGTCAGGTTGTGTTCTGCTGTGTCCCACCAGCCGTCAAACGGTTCCAGAACAGTGCGCAGGCCCGGCTCTCGCGCGGTAACTCGGAAAGCACCGGTGCCATTGGCGTTCAGGGTCGCATAGTTGCCCGTTTCTTTGTCAGGCAGTGCTGCGTCGTTTGCCTCAGCCCAACCGCTATCCATGATCATCCAGTTGGCAATGCTGTCCGGGAAAATCGGGTTCGGCGCGGTGGTCATGACATCGACGGTGTAGTCGTCGACCTTCACCACCTCGCTGACGGGCGCGAACCAGCTGCGGGTGTCCGAATTTTCGTCAGACGCCCGCTGGTACGAGAAGATCACGTCATCCGCATTGAATTCAGAACCATCATGAAACGTTACGCCCTCGCGCAGTTTGAACCGCCATCCAGCTCCGTCCCCGATGGTCTCCCAACTCGTGGCCAGCGCCGGTTCAATGGTCATGTCCTTGCCCCGGCGCACAAGCCCTTCGTAGACATTGTTCAAGAAACCTAGAACCGGGGCAGAGTTGACAGCATGAGGATCCATTGTTTGCGGGTCCGTTGTAACGGCAAACGTGAACTCTTCGCCTGCGACGGGCAAGGCAAGCGCGCAGAATAGCACGGCAGTGGTCAGACGTTTCATGATAGCTCCCACTCTTTGGTGGCGGGCCTCGCATCCCGAGGCCCGGCCACGTTTCTTAGTTCAGGCCAAAATGCTTGACCATAGGCTGATCTTCGGGATCAACGTTGATGTCCAGGTTTTCAGCCATACCCCAGTTCAACACTTGATGGTGGATCGGAATATACAGCTGTTCATCCTGCACCACGCGCCAGATCTCGGCGATAGCCTGATCTCGCGCGACGAGATCCGTGTTCGAGGCCAGCGACTTGATCTTGGCATCCAACTCATCATTGTCATACCCGGTGCCGTTCCATGTTCCAATGTCGCTTTCACGGCCATGGACCAGGAAGTTGAAGATGTATTCCGAGTCATACGTCGGAACGCCCCAGCCCAGCATGTAGAAATCGGTCTTTCCGTCCGTGATCAGCGGGAAATGTTGTGCTTTCGGTTTGGCATCCAGATTCACAGTGATGCCAATCTGACCCAGCATCCCGACAGCGGCCTGACAGATCCCTTCGTCATTGATGTACCGGTCGTTGGGACAATCCAGCCGGATTGAGAAACCGTCCGGATAACCCGCTTCGGCCAAAAGCGCCTTTGCACCTTCAATGTCCGTGCCGCTTTCACTGTCCATCTCGGCAGTCCAGCCGTTCACGAACGGCGGGGCGATCATCCCGGCGGGTTGCGACTGACCGCGCATGACCACCTGTTGGATGGCATCTCGATTGATCGCTTTGGACATGGCCCGACGAACGCGGACGTCGGCAAGTGGGTTCTTGCCATCGACGTTATCCGCCTCGATGTCGTCCGCGCCCTGGTTCATGCCAAAGAAGATCACCCGGTTTTGCGGCGCTTGTTTGACGACCAAACCGTCGACGGCATTCACCCGGTCCAGGTCCTGCACCGGCATATCCTGAAGGAAGTTCACCTCGCCCGACAGCATCGCCGCAACGCGGGTCGCGTCATTCTGGATCGGGGTATAGATGATTTCGCTGATCGCCATCGGGAACTGATCACGCCCCCAATAATCTTCGTTCCGCTCCATCACCGTTTTGACGTCCGGTTCGCGGCTGACCAGTTTGTAGGGGCCGGTTCCATTCACATTGACGGTCGCAAAGGTGATCTCACCGCCTTCAAAATCCTGAACGTTGACCGCGTTATTCGCCTCGGTCCAGCCTTTGTCCATGATGAACAGGTCGGTGAGGTTCGCAGGCAGAATGGGGTTCGGACCGTCCGTCTCGATCTCGATCGTGTGGTCGTCGACAGCGCGTACCTCGACAATCGAATTGATCAGTTCTTTCATGTCCGAGTTAGGCTGCTTCGCACGGTTGATGCTGAACACCACGTCTTCTGCGGTGAAATCGGCGCCGTCATGGAATTTCACGCCCTGACGCAGGTTGAACACCCAGACATTCGGATCGCTCTCGCTGGGGGCCCAATCAGTCGCAAGCGCAGGCTCAAATGCACCGCTCGTATCGCGAATGATCAGAGGTTCATACATCTGGTGGCGCACGGTATGCGTTGGCCCTTCGTTCTGCGAATGCGGGTCAAGCGTCAGCGCATCCCCCGAGCGCGCCCAACGCAGAGTTTCGGCACTGGCCAAAGACGTCGTCGTCATCAACAGCGTCAGTACGAGTATTGGATTTTTCATTATTTTCTCCCATGTTGCAGTCGTTTAACCGCATTGAATTCACGATACTGTGTCGCAAATTTCTGTTAACGTTATGGTTGCGGATAGCATACCAACTGCGAATGCATGTCAATCGTTCAACTCGGTGCTGATTTGCTAAACGTAAGCGACCCGGGATTTTAGAAGGACAGCCACTCTCCCAAAAAACACCGCATCAAGTGTCTATTACTCAGACGAGAGGAACACAAACCGCAATAATCAAGCAGAGGTGGTTCTACTTTTTTGACCATTTTGCAGCCTAGATTAAGGTGTATCTTGGTTTCGTTTCAGGCTGCCGTTTTCTTGGATTCAGGTTTGGTCACATAAGCCTCGTTCGGGGTCAAGATGCCGTGGGTCGAGTGGGGCCGATCAGCGTTGCAATAGTCGATCCAGCGCCCGTTTCCCTCCCGTGCCTCTGAGCCGGTCTCAAACGCGTTCAGGAAAACGCATTCGTATTTCAGCGACCGCCACAGCCGTTCGATCATCCGGTTGTCGACCCGGCTCCGGCGCAGAGCTTCCCTGTTACCGTGAAAAAGTTTCCCGGTTCCACAGTTTAGGGAGTTTTGGGGCGTAACTTATTGATATCATAACATTACCACAAAGGCGCAATCAGGAATTTCCGCCAAAGATGCCGAAATTCACTGTAAACTCCCAGCAATCAGGGAAAACCCGCGCAAAGCAACCCCGCGAAAATACGGAACCGAGACTGGCGTCAGAACCGTGCCATAGTTGTACTTTTTGGAATCTTCCCTGATCGAGGCAGAGCGGCACAGCCCACGGCAATACACACAGAAACCCGTGCCGAAAAAATCAGTGGAGAAAGGCGGGAGTGAGTGGCGGTGCTGTCAGACGAATTCGAACCAGTCTCAGTTTACCGCGAAAACCGCGAACCTATCCGGAACAAAGTTGACGCCACTCGCTAAGAGCGGCGGTGCGTGTCTGCTTGAAGGAGTCTCGGCTGGCTAGCGATCTTTCCTGGTTGAAGTGGTTGTACACGGAGGAATGGACGGAGGCGAATTTCTGTAGACTTCGCATGCGCCTGAAACGCTGCATCGCGCGTTCACGTCGTCGAAACGGCAGGTGCGAATTCTCGACGCGGTTGTTTAGCCACCTGCCCGTCTGTTGTTTTTTGAGAGCACCCAAATCTCTAAGGGCAGCCTTGTAGGAAGCGAAGCGATCTGTGACGATCTCTTCGGCGCAGCCGTGCCGCTTCATCAATTTCTTGAGAAATTTCAGTGCTGCAGCCTTGTTTCGGTGCTTGGTGACAACTGCTTCCAGCACTTCACCTTCGTGATCTACTGCACGCCACAGATAATGTCGCTTGCCATTCACCTTTACGAAAACCTCGTCCACGTGCCACTTCCATTTCGAGAACGCGCGCAGCTGCTGCACACGCTTCCGTCGGATCTCAGCTGCAAACATTGGACCAAACCTGTTCCACCAATATCGGACGGTTTCGTGGCTCACGTCGATGCCTCGCTCGTGCAACAGATCTTCGACATTTCGAAGCGAGAGCGGGAAACGGATGTACAGCATCACCGCAAGGCGGATGACCTCGGGACTGGTTTTGAAGTACTTGAAAGAGGCAGGTTTGGTCATGGGCAAAAGCTACGCAACCGTCCTGCCTGCCTCAAGACAAGTTCTTCTGACAAGACCCCAAGTTCTTCTGACAAGACCCCACAGAGATCTCGCATCGCTAGCTTTGGATCACCGAATTACGTGAACCGAACACTTGGCATGATGCACGACTCTGTTCGCAGTGGAACCTAGAAATATGTCCTCGAATCCGGGCTTATGCGAAGCTAAGACGATGCAATCGGCGTCGCTCTGGTTTGCGAATTCGACAATTGCCCTACCCGCATGCCCGGAGATGAGCTGTACCTTCGCGTCTGAGATTTCAGAGGCAGTGTTATGCAGATTCTCCAATATCTCATGCCGCGTATGTGCAAGCACTTCACTTGGAATCTGAGAACCCACATATGCCGGAATAGGTTCTTGGACGTGCACAACGGTGAAAACAGCGTCGGCATCAGCCAATTGGCGCGCAGCCTTAAACGACGCTTGAGTGTCGTGTTCTTTGTCCAGAGCAACCGGGATCAGGATGTTTTTGTACATTTGACCTCCTATCTACTGCTCCGATGATTTCAGTTTGGTTTTTCGGCGGCACGAACCCTAAACAGGCTCAGACTTTGAAGATTTCCCCGCGCTGTTTGTAGCGGCTACGACATCATCAACTGTTTTCTCAACAGCTTCAGCTTCGGTTTCAGCGACATAAGATGCACAACGAGACACGGTTTCGAACCATTCCTGCGCGTCAGCAACCAACCGCTCAGCCGAATGGCGCTGCCACTCCGTCATACTCTGAAGGGCTTTCGATGGATCGGACGGGTTCGCAGAAGACACTTTGCGTGCAGCTTGTAGAGCCGTCCGAACCGCCTCATGACGCCGTTCGAACCAATGCTGCGCAAAGGCCTCTGTTTCTTCGAGCATTTTTTCTTGTGCGTCCCAAAATTGTTCGATCTGGGCACCGAAGGCTGGATTGCCAGACATGGGCGGCTGCATTTGCTTGAAAACATCCACAAGTGAGGTCGGGCTATTTGTGCTAGATTTCTTTGTCGGCATCGAAAGTTCCTCCTCATTTCCTTAATGAGCTATTGTGCCACCTGCGGCGCGCTTTCGCCTTAATACAGATCAATATCCCCCATTTTTTAGGATCTTCGGCTTAGGCTGCCACGGGACATTGGCATTCTCTCCGACATCGGTTCCAAGATGGCAGGGGTGGAGTTAAAGTAGTTTAGACAAGAACTTAACGCTTGGATCTCTATGCACATTGCCGGCTTTCTGATTACCCTAGGTGTCCTCTTCCTTGCCGGATTGGCGGCCGACCAACTTGGCCGGGTAACGCATCTTCCTCGTGTTACAACCTTGCTTTTCCTCGGTCTGATCGCCGGGAACGCCCGAATGGGTTTGATCCCACTCGACGTTGCAATGTGGTTCGACGAGATTTCCATTGTGGCTTTAACGATGGTCGCGTTTCTTCTTGGAGGTTCCTTAACCCGCGAGAACCTGGTTCGGCATGGCAGAGCCATTCTGACGATTTCGATTTCAATCGTGGTTGCAACCCTTGTTATCGTGTCTGCTGGATTGACCGCAATCGGCGTACCCTTCGGGTTGGCACTGGTGCTGGCGGCAATTGCTACGGCTACGGCTCCGGCCGCCATGACAGACGTGATCAAGCAATCTGGGGTGTCCAACAGCTTCACAGAGACATTAAAGGGCGTCGTCGCAATTGATGACGCTTGGGGTCTGATCGTTTTCAGCATCGCCTTGGTTCTGGCCGGTCATTCGGATGGTTGGGCCACCGTCACGACCACAGCGATGTGGGATTTCGGAGGGGCTATTTTGTTGGGTTCCGCGCTAGGCGTGCCATCCGCTTACCTCACAGGTCGCTTGAAGCCGGGAGAGCCAATGCAAGCCGAAGCGGTGGGAATCGTGTTTCTGACAGCAGGCTTTTCGTTGTGGCTAGAAGTTTCGTTCCTTGTCGCAAGCATGGTTGCTGGCGCAGTTATTGGGAATCTTGCCCGCCATCACGACCGTGCTTTTCATGAGATTGAGCACATTCAGTGGCCGTTCATGATTTTGTTCTTCCTACTGGCTGGCGCCACGCTGGATATTGAAGCCTTCGGCTTGATGGGCTGGGCTGGTGGTCTTTTCCTATTCTTGCGCGCCGTAGCCCGCCTCGTCGGGGGTTATTGTGGAGCGAGACTTGGCGGCCTGCCTAGCCGTCAGACCCGCTGGTACGGCCCAGCTTTGTTACCACAGGCCGGTGTCGCGGTAGGAATGGCCCTCGTCGCCGGAGAGCAATTTCCACATTGGGCCGCGTCGATCATGGCCTTTACTCTAGCCAGCGCTGTGGCCTTCGAGGTGTTGGGGCCGCCGTTGACTCTCATGTCAATCAGACGAACGGCTGACACAGATGAGCAGATTGGTAAGTAACTATTCAGACTGGATCGATTCAAGAAAGGCGAGCAAATTCGCCAACGGCAGGCCTACCATCATAGGTTGCCCATTAGGCAGAGCCACCGCGATTTGTTGGTCTGTCTCAAACACCGCGCCAAAGATTGGCATTTCGCCCCCATGGGCGAGCAATTGTGAACGACCGTCAATCTGTTCAGCTATAAGATCTATCGGAAACACACCGCCGTTCTCGCCCGCCAATTTGGTAAGGTCAGGTGTTCGAATAGCCAGCATTTCCGCCATTGGCCCGTCTCCGGTTGCTTCGAAACCGTGACATTGCCAGCAATACGTCCGGTACAAATCACTTCCCTCATCAACGCTGACCTCCTGCGCTAGTACGGGCCCCGTGACGAACAGTGCCAGTAAAATCCCTCGAAAAATCTGCATATGCTCCTCCAATTTGCTGCCCCGGAAGAAGATCTAATTATAAGGCATCCTTAAGAAAGCACTTTGACCTTGCTCATTTTGGACGCTCCTGTACGAGGATTGGCGTTTCAGTCGAATAGCGTTTGGTGTACGCGCCTAATTTATTCCTGCCGGCCTACAACTACGCCACCTCATCGTTGACCTCACCACCCTTGCGCGCAGACGGTTCTCCTTCCAATATATTCATATACCTGAGAATTCGTCAGAGGTGATAAGGCACGCGATGCAACCATCTGAGCGCATCCATCCGAGCCCAAGACTGGTAACAGGTTCCAAAGCGTCACGAATTGCTTTCCACCCTAAATCTGAAACCATCGAACATGTTTGCTTTGCCTTTAAGTCCGACGACAAACGACAGTTGGGTTGCGTTCAGCCTCGCAGACCCGTCGCAGCGAGGTGATTGACATAGATCAAAGCACCAACATGAATTACATAGTGAAATTCGAATGTTTCAACATATTCTACGTTCACCGTCCTGTCCCCAAGTAAACACAAAGGTGAATGGAATTTTGAAGGAGTGGAAGTTCCACCCACGGGGGCTCGGCAGGAGTGATGGCGAGCCCCCAGTTAGTTGATTGGCGCCCAATGTGCCCAGGTTGAGACACACGGCATTCGGTGCAGCTTTGACCATAGGATTAAGCCGCTGCGCCAATCGAGACAAAAAGAGAAGGACGCCACTGACGACGTTCGGAGTGGGCAGTTGGCGGAAATCACTTATGAACTCTGTTGATCCAAACGAACAGAAACTCAGGCGGGCCCTTACAACCCCGTTGCTCACGCTTTATGGCCTTGGGGTAACGGTCGGAGCGGGCATTTATGTTTTAGTCGGCGCGACAGCAGACATTGCTGGACCGTTTGCAGCGTTTTCGTTCGTTTTAGCCGCGCTCGTCGTATCACTCACCGCGCTTTCGTATGCAGAACTCGCAACACGATTTCCCGTCAGCGCAGGTGAAGCGGCCTATGTTGAAGCGGGATTTCAGAAAAGATGGATGGCGGTTTTCGTCGGCCTCGCGGTCGCAGCTTCGGGGATTATCTCTGCCTCTGCAGTTGCAATTGGCGCAGCATCATACCTGCATGCTTTAACCGGTTTTGCGATCCCTGTTTTGACCATCAGCGTCGTTTTGATCATGGGTTTAATCGCACTTTGGGGGATCACTGAGTCGGTCTTTGTTGCGGCTGTCATTACGATCATCGAGATCGCAGGCCTTATCTTTGTGATTGGCTGGGGCATGTCGGTTCAGGATCCGCAGGGATACGGAATCAGTTCGATGCTTCCACCGCTTGAATTCGACGCGTGGAGAGGCATTTTCGCGGCATCACTTCTCGCCTTCTTTGCATTTGTTGGCTTCGAGGACATGGCCAACGTGGCAGAAGAGGTTAAAGACCCGGTCCGCACGATTCCAAAAGCGATTTTACTAACCCTCGTTTTGGCGACCGTGTTGTATCTAGGAACCTCAATGACGGTTCTACTTGTTGTTCCGATCGATGTTCTTTCGACATCCGCAGCCCCCCTCGCGCTTGTGTTTTCAAACGCGCCCGAGGTGATCAAACAGGGCTTTTCCGCAGTCGCGATTGTGGCGACAGTCAACGGAGTACTGATCCAGATGATCATGGCCTCGCGGGTGATCTACGGCCTAGCTGACCGTAACCGTTTACCGAAGGTTCTGGCGATTGTCCCAAAAGCAACTCAGACACCAGTTATCGCTACTTTGCTGGTCGTGGCGATCATCGTTTTGCTGACCCAAACTATACCGCTTGGTATTCTGGCAGAGCGCACGTCTCAGATCGTTCTCGGCGTCTTTGTACTGGTCAATATTTCGCTGATCCTGCTGAAGATGAAGCCGGACGAGTCCGCAAAGCACTTCCGCGTTCCTCTTGTGATACCGATCCTTGGGGTGATCACCAGTGCATTGCTTTTCGGATCTGGATTTCTCTAACTGTTACAACGACCCAAAGGCCTCAACGAGCTGCCACGGCATATGACGACTGACCAAACTTCCATAGGATCAAAACTTTCGGCCTGGTGGCATAGAACGTTTGTGGATCTGGTTCAGCAGCTGCAATGGTCCTATCTGCCACCACTGATGGTCTATTTTGCGGCCGGCGTGTCCGGCCTGACCTCGGTCGTTGGTGCTTTTTTCCTAAAAGACTACCTCGATTTATCCGCCTCTTTCGTTGCAGGGCTAGCATTTTGGGCTGGTATCCCGTGGATACTAAAAATGCCGCTTGGTCATGTCGTGGACCTGTTTTGGCGCTGGAAGTCCCTGCTGATCTTGTTCGGCGCGTCCTTGATCACGTTGTCTTTGCTCACCATGTACGGGCTCGTGACCGCACCTGCGCAGATGTCCAGTTTCATGCCGCTGGAAGACTGGTATGTTGTTGCCTTGCTCTTGGCGCCTTCGGGCTATGCCATTCAGGACGTTGTTGCCGACGCCATGACGGTTGAGGCGGTGCCGAAGGTTGACCGGCACGGCCTACCATTTTCGCCTGAAGAAACCCGTGCTCAGCACACGACGATGCAAACCTTGGGCAGAGTTTCCATTATTTCTGGGTTTGCCGCTGTTGCGGCTGTAAACATCTGGATTTTCTCTGGAACAGAGGATCTGCAAAAATCCGATCGCCTTGCGCTTTATGGCCAGGTGTACCTGATAGCTCTGGCCATCCCTGTGTTATCCGTCAGCGGTGTCGTTCTTCACAGCTTGATCCAGCGTCAGCGTATAAGATCGGGCGACCCGCCCTACGCGCCGGATGAAGTCACCGAAGTCAAATGGTCCATATTGCTGGGCGGCTTCGCATTCGTTGTGCTTAGCATCGTGTTGGGAACCGCCGATTTCGAGTTTGCGCAAGAAACAGTCTTTGCGGTTTCTCTAACGGTGATCCTGTACCTTATGTCGCGCCTGTTGAAAGAGCTGGAACCAGCACAAGCCAGAGCCCTGATCGGGACAGCGACAATCATTTTTGTGTTTCGCGCTGTGCCGCTATCAGGACCAGGCCTGACTTGGTTTGAAATCGATGAACTGGGGTTCGATGAGCAATTCTTGGCAATCCTGGCATTGTTGACCTCGCTGCTGGCCTTGCTCGGGTTAATTGTTCTGCGGCCATTCATGGCCAACCGTTCGATTGCGCACGTAGTGGTACTGTTGACTATTGCGGCGGGCGTGCTCGCGCTGCCCAACCTTGCCCTCTATTACGGTGTGCATGAATGGACGGCGGCGCATACCGGTGGTGTTGTCGACGCAAGATTTATTGCCATCCTCGACACTGCTGTTGAATCGCCGCTTGGACAGATTGCCATGGTCCCGATGTTGGCTTGGATTGCACGCAATGCCCCTGTTCAGTTGAAAGCGACCTTTTTTGCGGTGATGGCATCATTCACAAACATGGCTTTGTCGGCGAGCAGCCTCAGCACCAAATACCTCAACCAAATATACGTCGTCACACGCGCCGTCACATATCCAGAGACCGGTGAGGTCACGTCTGCCGCGGACTACAGTCAACTTGGATACTTGCTGATCTCCGTAGCCGTGATCTCGGTGATCGTTCCACTGGCCACAGTGTTTTTCGTTCAAAACTCGCGCTTCCGAACGAGTGAATGATCACTGGCTTTCAACCTCTCTCAGCAGAGCTCTGAGATGTGAAACCGGGACGCCGATGTTTGAGCCACCAAACTCGGGCAGGATCGCAGCATTGATCGCAACGACCTCGCCCCGCCGATTCAATGCTGGCCCCCCGCTCCCACCGGTCGTGGTCTCGGCGTCATAAACGATGGCGCTCTCACTTGTTCGTGCAACGATCCCCCGGCTTGCGAGTGGGTGAATCTTGCTTTGAGTAGAAAGCCGGGACGCGATCGACCAAAAGTTCAGCGTTCCTTCTGCCTCCAGTTCCTCTAGAAAGCCCGGACCGGCCTGCGCGATTAAAGCTTTCAAACCCGTTGGATATCCCAACAGAAAAAGCTCTTCACCGACGCGCGACGTGGCATCCGCCAACGGAATTCCGAGGTCTTGAACGCTTGGCTCAACTGCCAAAATCGCCAAGTCTGCTGCTTCGCTGAACCGAACCAAACGCGCCTCTATTGGTTCCGTTTGATCAGGCAAATAGGCCAACAGCCTCAACATTTCAGGCTCAAGGCCAGCGTCGCTCAACGCCTTCTCTCGGTTCCCCGAAGTCCAGGGCAAAGCGACATGGCGGTTGGTGGCCATCAACGGTACCCCAGCAATCAAAAAGCCGGTTCCGGTGAATTGAAATTCTGCAGGTTCGCCGGTCCCGTCCGGTTCGATCCAAGGTTGGCCGAATGGGGTTTTCAGGTTTTCTCCATTCGGTCCCAATACATGCCGCAATATCTTCCCGCTTTCCACGTGGCGCAGTCCATAAGCCCCCTGAAGGAAAGCGACGGACCGGGTCGAGGCAGCGATCACCCGCGTGGGGGCTCCGGCCCGCTGCTCCAAGGTTCCAAGACGCTGCTCGGTCGACAGAACCTGGTTCTTAAAAGCTTCACGCAAAGAAGCCAAGTCATCAGGCGTAAGTGCATCTTCTCGCGTCTGGGCGAGCATAATCGCGACCGCTTCGATCTTGCGGGACTCCTGTTCAATACTATCCGCCAAGCGCCGGTCGTTTTGGTAAAGCAGGTACCCAAACCCCGCGATCACAAGAAGCGTCGCAAGTACTGTGATCCTGAACAGTATCGTGGTCTGAGACGCAAGCCGCCGCCCGCTGTCGCGCAGGGCACCAGACATCTTTTTAGCGAAGGGTCGACGGCTCGTTCGGGTGTAAGCATAGGCGTCACTGAGGATATCTTCGACTGTGTGGTGCGCGGGAAATGAGTGATCGCACAACCTGTATCGAGACATTGGGCCCTTTTCGCCGAACTCGATCATATCGCCATGCCTCAGAAGCGCCGATGAGGCTTTTTGTCCGTTCACCCATACATTGCGCCCTGTTGACGCGGCTATCGTGTAACCGTCGTCAGCCCACTTTAAGGTGGCAATATCGTTGTCATGCGGAGGCAGGTCGTCTTTAGGTCGAAGGCTTAACACCCTGCCATCGTTAACAGAAACGGTCAGGGCTTTATCGACCAGCCAGTTCACGTAGCCGCGCGATGGTCCGGTCAGGCTCTCCAGAAAGGCCCGCACCTCACCTTCACCAGCATGTCCTGAGGGTGTCATGCCACTCTCTTCTGGTTTTCGCATTGTGGCCCCCTACCCAAACGCGTGAGGGCATTCTACCACGCTTAAACGCCAAACCCATGGCCTGGTACGAATGTACAAAAAACACATTTGTACAGGTGCTTGCGGTGCCTGCGCGGATTCAACCAAAGACACTTATCAGGCCGCAACTCTAAGAAGGTCGATCCACGATCGACCCTCTGCTTTGCTCTTTTCAAGCACGGTATCGAGCCACCAGACCGTCTATTTCGACGGTACCTTGATCTTACGGCTTGGGTCCTGAGGCTCAATCTTCGGCATTTCTATATGCAGAACGCCCTTGTCGAACGTCGCTGAAATCTTGTCGATTTCTACAGTATCTGGCAGCGACATGGCTCTTGAAAAGCTGCCATAGCTTCTTTCGCTGACACGAAGATCGCCCGTTTCATCATGCGCAATCTTCTTCTGACCGCGCAGGATTAGCCTGCGATTCTTGATTTCAATTTCCACATCATCTTCTTCGAGCCCCGGCAATTCAGCCGTCAGGACAATCGCAGAATCCGTTTCTTGGACATCGATTGCCGGTGAAATCGCACCCGTCATATCAAGGGACGGAAAACCCGTGCGTTGCGCAGCCGTTTCCATCGGCAGGAAGGGTGATCCTTCCCCAAGAAAACGCGACATCAGGGTTTCCATTTCACGCCGAAAGTTGTCAGAGAGCGGATGCATTCCAGTGAAAAGTTGCGGGGACTTTTTGTCTTCTAACATTTTGAGCCTCCTCCATTGGCCTGATTTCACGCGCGCAACATTATGACAGGAAAAGCGGTCAAGGACCTTGATCTTGCGCAAGCATGCAACCTCAGGATCAGCCAGACCGAACGCGGCGGCTGAACGAACAGAAACGGGAAACTTCGTTCACTAAACTTGCCTCGTCGTGGTGAAGTTAACACACTTCTCAGTAGTCTTGATCGGAATCCCAGGTCAGCTTAGCGTTTATTTTGAATGAGCCCGAGCTGCCTAGCTTTAGCACAGTGGAGCAAAACTGTATGAAATGGCCTTATCTGGCGCTGATTTACGTTTTGCTGATCTTGGCTCCCTTGGGTTTTTCTTGGTCCTTGGGGTGGCCACCACGATCATTTAATCAAGAGCTCGCGTCCGGGCTTGGGATGCTGGCTTTTTCAATAATCTTAGTCGAGTTCCTGCTGTCTGGGCGGTTCAGGTTCATCTCTTCCGGTCTGGGTATGGATGTAACCATGCGGGTGCATCAGTTGATGGCGCGTACAGCACTCGGCTTTGCGCTGATACACCCGCTTCTCTATCAGGGTACGCCTTCGGGCGGACGCCGCCCGTGGGATGAAACAAACCAACTTACGATTTCCACCGACTTTTCTACGCTGGTATCGGGCATCGGCGCATATCTATTTCTGTTCATTTTGGTCGCCTCGGCAATTGCCCGCAAATCCCTTGATTACAAATACGAAACATGGCGCCTCTTACACGGGCTGGGAGCCTTGGTGATCGCATGCCTGTTGTTGCATCACACGGTCTATGCTGGGCGCTACGGTGGGCATCCGCTACTAACCTATCTCTGGCTTGCCCTAACCAGTATTGCAGTTGGAACTTTGCTGTATGTCTATCTCGTTCGCCCTTTACGTCAGAGGAAGAGACAGTGGCGCGTCACGTCTGTGTCTCGACTAACACCGAAGCAATGGGAGTTGCGCGTCGTTCCAGATGGTCACAACGGACTAAACTTCGAAGCAGGGCAATTTGCTTGGCTAAACGTCGGCCACAGTGTTTTTTCGCTGCATGAGAACCCATTCTCGATTAGTTCGGCACCAGCCGAAGGCCCCGAAGTTTCATTCATGATAAAGGAGCTTGGGGATTTCACATGCGGCCTCAGACAGATCGCTCCGCAAACCACGGCCTATCTGGATGCCCCGCACGGAAATCTATCGATCAGCCACCGAACTGAGAAAGGCATTGTTCTGATCGCAGGTGGTGTCGGGATCGCGCCCATGTTGAGCATTGTGCGTCAGGTACGGTTGAGTGGAACACAGTACGAGCTCAAGCTTATCTATGGCAACCGGGTGGAGGAGCAGATTGCTTTTCGCCAGGAGTTGTCCAAAGAAGAAACAGTATTTGTTCTATCCGAGCCGCCAGAGGATTGGTCCGGAGAGACAGGCTTGATCGACGGTCATCTGTTGGACCGCAATTTGTCTTCTGAACAATTTGAAAGCTGGCTTTTTGTTCTCTGCGGCCCCCCTGCCATGATGGACACGGTCGAAGATCATCTGATTGAGCGGGGCACCGCGTCACACCGGATTTTGTCTGAAAGGTTTGACTATGATTAGACTGCTCAGAAACCTGCCCGCACGCCAACAAGTAAAACTCGCAGTTTGGTTGATCAGTATTTCAATCTTCGTCGCTGTCTTGGCCTTTTGCTTAAGGTAGAAAGCTAGACCGCCAGGGGTTGGCTAGCTTCAAGGCTGCCGGCCGAAAAGGCAGGTATTCTTGGAGATGGATGCCGTCACGAACTTCCTAATAAACATGCTCCGCGTGGACAGCATGAGCATACCGCAACGATCCAGATATGCCCCCATGAAACGCCTTTGATGGAGATCAAGGGCAACGCACGTCACTTATTCATAATAAGCAATCTATTCAGACCGATTTTTGGGAGGATCGGAATGACTTTACTCATCGCCTTCGCCACGGTCGAAGGCCAAACAGCAAAGATTGCGCGCTTCATCACCGATCTCGCGAAGAATGCCGGTTTCGATGCAAAGCTGATCAATACCGATGAAACGCCCGGCCACGTTTCACTTGACGAAGTGGTCAAGGTTATTCTCCTGGCCCCTGTCCACGAGCGTAAGCACCCCAAGTCATTCGAAGCATTTGTCGCTTCAAATAGAGATGCCTTAATGAAGCGAAAGTCTCTCGTGCTTTCCGTCGGTCTAAAAGCTGCTTTCGCGTCAGGTCGAGAAGAAGCACGCGACTATCTTGACGAAATGCTTCTTCGAACAGGTTTTGAACCAAATGCGACGGCTTTGATCGCAGGCGCGGTGAGGCCCGAAAACTACGGGTATTTTGAGAGGGAGATTCTTCAGCGCGTCGTCTTGCTCGGTCGAAAAATCGATCCACGAGAAGGGGCAAGGGAGTTTACTGACTGGGATGAACTCACGTTAATTGTGATAGAGTTCCTTGGCGAAAACGGGCGGGCAAACACGCTTCAACCTCAAGCGAGTACCCAATAACAACTGGCTGTTCCCGTATTAACCGATGAACGTATAGAGCTACCTATACCAGCAAATCACAGTCGCCAGTTCTCTTCATCAGTGCCCGAACAGCACTGGCAACCTTGTCTGCTCCAACATTGCTTGTGTCGTTCCCCCAAATACCGACTGACGCAAATGGGAATGCCCGTAAGCGCCCATAACAACGAGGTCGGCCCCCAATTCTCTTGCGCGTTCCTGAATGCAGTGTTCAATTGAATTCCCGCCGCACCGAAACTGCGACACGGTCACAGTGCAACCGTGATGGCTGAGCCATCCAGCTAGGTCGGTTCCGGGCGCTTGACCTTCTACGTCATCAGGCGACGGCAAATCAAAACACCCAATCACAACTTCGTTGGCCGCCAGAAGAATGGGTAAAGCTAAATGCGCAACCCTAGACGCAGGCAGGCTATCATTCCATGCCAAAAAAATGCAGTCGCGTTGGGCAAACGGATCTCCATTTATCATCAGGCCTACCGGCGAATGGAACAATACTCCGTACGCGATCTTATGAAACAAATCGGGGTCTTTTCGCAACTCAGCGTCTAGAAAGGCGATATCAGAGCGATTGGCTTGGCCAGCCACAAGATGCTTCAACTCTGCTCCAGATCCCATAAAGGCAATTACATTTGCAGATACGCCTTGCCCTACCAGAAGCGCTTCAACTTCTGTGGCGCGGGACTTCAAGGCGGCATTTTTTCCGTTAAGAACATCCAACCAGTTTGAGGGAAGACCCGCCTCAACGAACCTGTTTGATCCATACTTTAGGTACGGCAGGTTGGGTAAGTCCGCGATCAACACGCAATTCAAGTGAATGTTGTGGTTACAAGCAGTTTCAGCGCATTTCAAAATCGAAGCGTCGTCAGCATCAACTCCTACATAATATGCCACTGTTTTGTGTTGCATTCCCGACCTCCGTCCGGAATTTCAATTCGCCCAAAGGCCGTGCTCACGGATTAAACCTACGAAGAGACAGTGTTGTTGGTCGCTCTTCTTATTTCGGCAGCATGAAAAACTCTTCCAGCACAATCTTGCCTTCCGCCACCGAATACACCGCGATCTCGCACAGGGTCATACGCTCACCCGTGGCCTTCTGAACGACCTCGGCTCTGAAGCGCACTCCAAAGCGGTTGGGTGGGTGGACGTAGGGGCCATCCACTTCTAGTTCTTGGATTTCATGCGATGCCAACCAATCCTCTCTTTTTCCCTTGATGGCTTCTCGCCCCTTTGAAACGCGGAATTGTCGAACCGGAGGCACGACTGCCTCTATCGACTGTGCGTTTTCGGCATACATTTCATCAACACTTGCAAGGCCCCTGCGCTCACGCATGGCCTGGGCGAATGATCTTCCGATTTCGATCAACTCTTCCATGAGCCCCCCCCTGAATTACCATTGACAGTACCACGTCTTGCCCGCGCCAATCTTGACAAGGATCAATAAGAATATCGATGGATACTGTGAGGCCGGTTCGAACAAGTCTCAGCTAGGCCAACAGACATGTCGCTTATAGCGCGCCAAGTTCGCGCCACTCGGCAAGAGCGGCGGCGCCGTGACAACTTGAAGGTGTCTCGGTTGGGAAGGGATCGCCCCAGGCTGAAGTGATTGGAGACGGAGGAGTGAACGGCGACGAGCTTCTGCAAACTTCGCATCCGCCTTAACCGCTGCATCGTATGTCGCGAAAGGTTGTTTTGTCCGCAGACTAGCCGTTGGGGCACCGCGTAGCGGAGGTCTGCTAACCGCCCATAGAGACAGCTGCAGCGCCGTTCGCCAATGAGCTATACGGGCTCGATGCGGTCGCTCAGCCAAATTCATTGAACGACTGCATTGCGGACACTAGCTGCCGTTCGCCTCAGCGCAGCAATATTCCGACAGACACATGACCCATTGACCAATGCTTGTGTTACGTTTCCTCTTGGCAGAACATACGTGGCAACGTTTTCAGGGAATGAACAAACATGAGTTTTGTTGAAGCAATAAAGACGTGCCTCACAAAATACTTCGTTTTTTCCGGGCGCGCGGCGCGGTCAGAGTACTGGTGGTTTGTGTTGTTCGTGGTCCTCGTCAGCATTGTTTTGGCAATCATCGACGCCTCTCTATTCGGCGTGAACCCTGAAACTGGAGAGAGTAGCCAAGTCTTAACTCCGATCTTCCAACTTGCAGTTGTCGTGCCCATGCTGGCCGCCGGATGGCGGCGTTTGCATGACACTGGAAGACCAGGCTGGTACTTGCTCTTGCCTGCAGCGCTCAGCATCGCAACCATGTTCATGCTGTTCAGTGGCATCGCTGTATTTTCAGTCCTCGAGCAAGGGGCTGACGACCCTGAAGCATTGAGGGGCCCAGCGGCTCTACTTGGCGTCACAGGTTTGATGGTTGTGGGAGTTCTTCAACTGATACTCTCTGTGCTGATGATCTGGTGGCTAAGCCGACCGTCACAGGAAGGTGAAAATGAATATGGTGCACCCGCAGCTTGAACTTATGACGTGGATCATCAGTGCTTTCGCGGCAGAATGACGAAACATGGCTTAGTTGCCTAGGAGGTTACTTATGAAGAGACATCTAGTCGCCGGCACGGTCCTCACAATCATGATGTCATCACCTGCCATGGCTGAGTGGAACTTCAGTGGGCCGCCGAACGCCAACGCCTTCATTCAGACCGGCGACATGACTCTGGAGTTGCAGTGCGACCGTGTCCGTTTCGCGCCAGCAGGTTATGACGACTCGCAGGATATTGTCTACAGGCAGGGCCTGTCCTTTCGGTTCATGAAGGATGGTTCGACCGAGGTAGGTGCGTTTCAGGCAGGATCAGTGAATGCGGATATCTCGCTCGTCGACAACTATCCTGTTGAGGTCCGTTTCTTCGATCAGGGCGACTATGATTTCGTTTTGGATCAGATTGCGCAGAACGCCGTTCTGAACCTTTCGATGGCTGACCAGGATGTCTCTTATGGTATCTTCACGCTCAAAGGATCTTCCGCGGCGGTAAGATCCCTGCGCGCGGCCTGCGGCTCTAACGCGTCGACATCTCAGAGCATGGAGGCGCCAGAAGGCATTGTGTATTGCGGTGGCGGTGCCGTGCAGAGGGTCATCGAATACGCCATCGTGGGTCAACCCGGCGAGCAGTGGGATGCTATCGTGACCGTCAATGGTGAGACAGTTCGGGCGATGACTTCATATAGCTTCTTCGGAAATTCTGAACCACCAGCAGGCTTCCAGGTGGCGCTCCTGGGTGAAGATCGGTCAGAGTTCCTCGTCTTCAGCGATGGGGGCCGGAACTGGATCGAGTTTGGCGATTACACCTACGATCAGTGCAACTGAGGCACACGGAAGGGCTGGAGACACGAACATGGGTAGCCAACTGGTTGGAAATGGCAATCGCGCCGGCGCTGGGGTTTTGGCGGTTGCTGTTTGTGCTCTTTCCGTGGCCTTCTATACGGCCTCGGCGCACGCGCAGGATTTGTCCGGGCTGCCCACACAGCTTCTTGAAAGAGTAGAGGCCGCGCAGCAGGCATGTTCGGATATGGAGAACGGGCAGTTCGCCCTTGAATTGGGAGCCATCCACCGCGTCGATCTCGATGGAGACATCGAGCGGGACTGGGTTCTGGACGAGGCGGGTTTTGCCTGTTCCACCGCTGTGTCGCTCTATTGCGGGACAGGCGGTTGCATGTCTCACTTCTTGGTCGAGGAACATTTGTTCTCGCTTCTCAATCAGGGATGGGACATGGCGAACATCGGCCCATTTCGCGTGCTTTTGGCGGATGTGCATGGCTCGCAATGTGGTGGGATCAACCCAACGCCCTGCATCGTGGCCAGTGTTTGGGATTCAGATGAAACGGTCTGGCGCAGCACGGGTGCAGAGTGGGAGTAGAATATATGGAAAGGCGCCTCGAAAAGATCATGCGTGCCATATGTGCCTGCGCTTTGGCGCTGTCGGTGACGGGATGCGTCGAAACCGCTCAAGAGTTAGCGATCAGCGAACCCGACCCGGAACTGAACTTCGTTCGCGGTTACCGAAGTGTTGCGGACGAGTGCCAGCTTGTCGGCGAAACGGCGTTTACTGGCGATTTGCTCGACGATTCGGCCGATCTTGTGGCCTGTCCGACGGGAAGTGCAGCAATGGCAAGCCTAATGGCGGAAACGGGAGCGCCCGTAATCACCCAAACCAACAGCTTCTCGTTCTTCAGCATTCCCTACCGCTGAACCACATGCTTGCCCTGGACTTTGAATGGTCCTCTCTGTCGATGAGTTCAGGACAACTGCCGGACTACTCCGGAACATCCATCGAGAAGAAGTACGTCGCGCACAACGCTTGACCGGCAATGCCTGCAGGCGGTTCCATGCCAGTAAACATCGCTACGCCAAGGTAGGTAAACCCGGAGCTGTCCTCACTCCAGGTTGCCATATACGTGACTGGTTGGTCGCCACAAAGCGTGTTTCCCTGCCTTAGTGGGCCTGCATCGCCTGATACACGAAACACCTGAGCAACAGGCACGTCGCCAGACGCACCCCAATTGCCTGAACTCTTGGGGTCATGAACTTCGAGATCAAGAAACCTGCCGGTCTCGAAGACCATCCGCTTGGTAGACATGATTACTGGCCCGGTAATCGCCAATGCCGTTTCGCTGGAAGGATTGAAAGCGTTAGAATCCTCAAAAAGCGGCTGGGATGATGCTGGCCCCCCCAGTATCCCCATAGCCATTGACAGCATCAGGATCGATCGACGCATTTGAATCTCCATTGTGCGAAGTGGTCTGACAACCTTAAAGGTCCTTTTGCTTCGTCGTCGAATGCGGCCGCGAGTTCCTGTTCACTGTCTCGAATGCTGCGCAAGCGATCAAGGTCTGAGAAGGGCTCGGTGCGGTCATTGGCAGGTTTTTTTTAAGAATGTCTACTTTGCCGACTTTGCGGTCTGTCAGAAAAGGGAAAGAACCCGTGCGAGTTTTCCTGCCTTCGAACGTTAAGTGTCAGCGAGGTTCAAACGGCGCAGCGATCAGGCCGATGGCCAGATAAGGTTCAAGATCAAAACGACGATGAAAATGATCGGAAAGAAAATCAACGCTTGTTGAACTTTTGAACGGTTCTCAAACCAACCCATACTTCTTACAGCCCAATATGCGCCACCACACAAAAGACCCGTGACAATCGCGTGCAACCAATCCATTAGCAGTCCTCCGCAGGCAGCATAGTCACATCAGAGTAGCGACCATCCGCCGTTGTTATCCGCGCGCAAGCGCCAGTATCACGGTTAAACCAGAATGACGTGAGACCCTCGGAGCGGATCAACTCGTACCCGAGGTTCTGTATGCCCATCTCCGCTTGGCCGGCACGTGCTCCTTCGAATGCAGTCAAATCGCTTGAACTGCCAATAGCAGGTTGGCCCGGTTCGGTAGAAGTGCTTGGAGTATCACATGCGACAAGGCCAAGTGCTGCAAATCCAGCCACAAAGGGAACAAATGACTTCATTGGATTTCCTGCTTGTTGAACTCGGTGGCTACTCGATGCCGATACCAATATCAAAGGTGACCGGTTGCGCCCCGGCGTTTAGGACCTCGACCACATGATCGCCAGACTGCCAAAGTTGGCCTCGATAAGGGGTATCAGAAGAGATCAGGTCTAGAAGGAGCGAGCCATCCGGGTTGAAAATTTTGTAGTCCAACGCGCCACCGTGGGAACCCACGTCCACGCGCATGAACTGACCATCTGCTGCGCCGAGCACGTAGCTCACTGATGTATTCGGGTTCAAAGTGCCCGACATCGCTGCGCCGCTGGTACCTGCCGCGAATTGGACCCGTTGGGTTCCTGAAACTACGGGTAAACCGCCGGACCCCGCCATTGCGCCTTGGCCGTCATCGGCGGCCTGCGCGACGCTGAGTTCAGCGACTTGACCGTCGTTGGACACAAGACATCTCCAGACTGTCTCGCCTTTGTCTTGCAGCATGACGAGCGAATTTGCTTCGGAAAACTCTGTAGACAGAACAGTGCCGCTTTGTCCGTCCGGCCCACCCACAGAACGCAATTGGTCGATGCAACTGTCAATCGCGTCCTGTCCGACGTCAGCGGCCGAGGCGAACGTCGGCGAGATACAAAGAGACAAAGCCAGAACCTTTGATCGCATAACTAAACTCTCCTGGTATTAATTAGACACCGCCGCGTCGCGCAGTTGCTGCAATACGGCATCACATTCGCTGGCCGCTCCGACGATCGCATCCCCGTTTTCTTCCGCGTCCGGGGTCAGTTCTCTCAGGTTAGTGACAGCACGGTTAAAAACTTGATCGACCTGTTCTTCTGTCAGAAGGCCCTCCTGTTGCGCTGCATTTGCAATCCCACAAACACCGGCTGAAAGCCCGGTAGCGATGCCCATTCCAGCGCCACTGCCGATGCCCAGCATCCCGCCACCAATACCGCCCACAAGCAGCCCTATAACCAGTCCCAAAATCAGTTTACCCATTTGTTTTGTTTCCTAATGCTCTGAGGTTTGTCACCATTACAGAGGCTAATTTGCTCTATTCTTTTTCCTGCATAATCTCACCAAAATCACCAAATTCACCGACGGCGCCAGTATTGCTAACAGTGGCCTGACGGTCTCCGGCGCAAATTCAATTGCAAGAACCCACGGTAGGCCCAAGGGTAGCAGAAATAGCCCAGACAAGGGATCTCTTGGCTGTTCAAACCAGCCGAAGGTTCCTGTCATAAAGATGAAACTCGCGCCTGCCCACAGCAACATGAAAACCCAAATCGCGGCTTTGCACAGCATCAGTCATCGCAACGTTCCAGCAAGCTATTTCGCAAAACTAGAGCGTTCCTTCGTTAGTAAGCGACATTATACCGTCTGTGGAGCCGTCACTGTAAGCGATGCACTGCCATGGCGCGCGGTCCGGTCCGACGCCGACGCGCACAAACGTCCCGGCTTCAGAGAACTCCGAACCGAGCAGTGCCACATCCGGATTGTTGGTTGTCGCAGTGACATCACGCAAGCAAGCTTGCTCCGCCGCGTTTGGTGCCGCCGACGTAGCACTGGTTGTGCTACCTTCATCACAAGCGGTGAGAAGTGCAACCGCTGGAAAAGCCAAAAGAAAGTTTTTCATAATGTACCCTGTTTCACGTTGACCTAGGAAAGCGCCGAGGCGCTTTCTCCGGGATCTTAATTTTGTCCCATATTCAACAATACGGTATTCACTTGGTTGGTCAAATTTTTGCGATTTGAATACGCTACCTAATTCAGTCCAATCAAATTGTGTCCGCTTCGGGGTCAGGGCAAACGTTCGATGCGTAGTAGGGCCATAGGCCGGATAAACGGCAGCTTCGGGCTCGAAACAGTCATTAGCTGCAACTTGCGCCAACGACCGAGAAGCGCACAAAGTGAGCATTCGCTGCGCTAGCACGAATGTCTGCTTTTGAAAAAGCTAGCCGGTCAAAAACGGTCGTTTCTGTCTCGGTAAAAGTTATAGGCAAAACGCAGGGGCCCGACAATGTCGAGCCCCTGAACATATCCGTTTTGCTCCCTCAAGCTACCATGTCGACTACGGCATTTGTCGCAGCAACCATACTGCCATGATCCGCCATCATCTCAGTCAGAGAGCCCACGAGGGTGCTGTCAGACAGATTCTAACCAGTCTCAGTTTCCCAATAACCACGGGAACTTAGGCGGAACAGAGCTTACGCCACTCGGCGAGAGCGGCGTTGCGGATCAGCTTGAAGTTTTCGCGGGTGTAGAGGTGGCGCTCCTGGTTGAAATGGTTGTAAACGGAGGAATGAACGGCGGCGAACTTCTGCAAACTTCGCATGCGCCGGAAGCGCTGCATGGCCCGTTCTCTTCGTCGGAATGGCAGGTGCGAATTCTCAACCCGATTGTTCAACCAACGGCCTGTATGCTGCAGATCGGCCGGCCCAACCTCCCGCAACGCCGCACCGTACGAAGGGAGGCGGTCCGTCACCAGAACTTCCGGCCGACCGTAGCGCCGCATCAATTTTCTGAGGAATTTCAGAGCGGCTCGCTTGTTTCGACGTTTCGTGACCACGGCTTCCAGAACTTCGCCTTCGTGATCAACAGCGCGCCACATGTAGTGACGTTCGCCGTTGATCTTCACGAAAACCTCGTCGACATGCCACTGCCATTGCCGCCCGGATCGCAGTCTTTCCGCCCGCCGACGCCGGATTTCTGACGCGAACATCGGACCAAATCTGTTCCACCAGAAACGGATCGTCTCGTGACTTACATCAATACCGCGCTCGTGCAGCAGATCTTCGACATTCCGCAGCGACAAAGGGAAACGAACGTACATCATGACCGCCAAGCGGATAATTTCCGGGCTGCTATGAAAGTATTTGAATGGATCACACTTGGGCATGGCCAGAGGCTACGAAACCGCCCTGCCCGCCTCAACCAAATTCCTTCTGACAACACCAGCGAAGCGATCTGTGACGACCTCCTTGGCGCAACCGTGCCGTTTCATCAATTTCCTGAGGAATTTTAGTGCTGCAGCCTTGTTTCGGCGCTTGGTGACAACTGCTTCCAGCACTTCACCTTCGTGATCTACTGCACGCCACAGATAATGTCGCTTGCCATTCACCTTTACGAAAACCTCGTCCACGTGCCACTTCCATTTCGAGAACGCGCGCAGCTGCTGCACACGCTTCCGTCGGATCTCAGCTGCAAACATTGGACCAAACCTGTTCCACCAATATCGGACGGTTTCGTGGCTCACGTCGATGCCTCGCTCGTGCAACAGATCTTCGACATTTCGAAGCGAGAGCGGGAAACGGATGTACAGCATCACCGCAAGGCGGATGACCTCGGGACTGGTTTTGAAGTACTTGAAAGAGGCAGGTTTGGTCATGGGCAAAAGCTACGCAACCGTCCTGCCTGCCTCAAGACAAGTTCTTCTGACAAGACCCACAAGGTAGCAAGGTCGGCAAAACGGATAAAGTGGGTGTTCAAGGAACCTTTTAAAGCGCCTTTTCAATGAACTTTGAAAAAAGCTCACCCTGCGAGTTGATCCTAAGTTTCGCGTAAATGTTGCGTCTGTGGATGCGGACTGTGCCTGGAGAGATGCCGAGAATTGTGCCAACAGCTTCTGCCGAATGGCCCTTCAATGTGAACTCAACGACTTCTCGTTCTCGTGGCGTCAGAACGCCATCGCCAAATGCCTGGAATGCTAGATCAACGCGACGACTAACGCCATTCGCTGCGGCGCCGCGGGCCATCGTTGGAAAGTCACTCCAATGTTTGCAACAGGCTGCCCGAACGAGCGGCCATAGAGCGTGCAAATGACGAATTTCCTTGGCGGAAAAAGGCTTCTCTGCTCGCATGAGCGAGACCACAACCATCCCAGCGCCTGGGATATCGATAAAGTAGCCAATCTCCTCTGCTAACCCAGTCCTTTTGTAATAGCTGCGATAGTATTCGCCCTGATAGAACCTGTCCGGTGCGATATCGCGCATGCGGTACAGACCCGGCGTTATTGGTTTTGTCGCGGCCAAAAAAAATGGATCAAGTACGTAGGGCCCGGCTTGGTAATCCTCAACAAAAATACGCCGTTTGCTTTTGGGGAAATCGTCGTGAAGGTCTATTGGTGCTTCGGTTCCAACATGGCCAAACACCACCGTAAAATCAAATGGTGCGACCTGCCGTAAGCCATCTGCCAAAGCACATGGAAATTCTGGGGTTCCGATCTTCTCCACGACCCTGCCGGCCTCTTCCATCCAATCGTACACACGCCGCTCCAGATTTTCGAAAAGCACCTCTGTACCCCAATTGTGGTATATACAGTTATTCCGAGTTATTGTTACTTTTTCCTTGTTTGAGTGGTATGCCAACAAATGCCAAAAAATCAAGCAAAAGGAAAACGGCAGTATATGAGCTTTGACATGAGCGTCACCATGCAGACGATTGCGGAACTCCGAGGAGTGACCAAGACCTTCGGGAATGTGGTCGCCGCCAAAGACCTGAATCTTTCCATTGGGAAAGGAGAGTTCCTGTCGTTCTTAGGCCCATCTGGTTGCGGCAAAACCACTGCGCTTAGAATGTTGGCAGGTTTCGAGAAGCCAACCGAAGGTCAGGTGTTGCTCGATGGAGAAGTCGTCAACGACTTGGATGCGCACCATCGCCCAGTCAACATGGTGTTTCAGCACTATGCTCTTTTTCCTCACCTAAGCGTGTTCGACAACATCGCGTACGGCCTGCGCCAACAACGACCACGCGTAGACAAACAAACAATCGCGACAAAGGTTGAGCAAGCGCTGGAAACTGTCCGTCTTGGTGGGTTTGGCCCACGTCGCATCTGGGAGATGTCTGGTGGTCAGCAGCAACGCGTCGCTTTGGCGCGTGCGATCGTAAACGAGCCCAAGCTTTTGCTGCTTGATGAACCAATGGCTGCTCTGGATCGAAAGCTTCGAAAAGAAATGCAGTTTGAACTGCAGAACCTGCAACGACAACTAGGGATAACTTTTGTCCTCGTCACGCACGACCAAGAAGAAGCGCTTTCAATGTCCGACCGAATTTGTGTGATGGAAGGCGGCAGTATTGTGCAGGTTGGCAGCCCACGCGAACTCTATGACATGCCCCGCAGCCGCTACGTGGCTGGATTTGTAGGCACCTCAAATTTCTTTGATGCAACTGTGACTGACTCAGCAACCGACCAAATCACTGTGCGTTTAGCGAGTGGCCAAAAGGTGCACGGAACTCCGGAGATTCCAATAGATGCAGGGCAGGAAGTGTGCGTTAGTATCCGTCCTGAACAGATCACGCTGACCCGCGCGCTACCCACAGCTGAAATCGCTCTGCCAGTTACCATTCAAAATCGGATCTTCCTTGGGGAGCACACAGAATACCTTGCGCGCAACGAAGCACTGGGTGATTTCCATGTACTTGTGCCAAGGCAAGCGGAATTGAACGAGGGGACGTTCAATGCAGGAGAGCAGGCCTTTGTTTCATGGGGCGAAGGCGCACTGCTGATCCTGGAAAAATAACAAATCCCGCAATCCAACAACAGAGAGGTTCACAATGACCAAGGATAATGGGACTATTTCCAAGCAAAAGTTCATGGAAGAGCTTCGCCGGTACCAAAAGGGTTCGGTTACACGGCGACATTTCTTAGGCGTGACAGGTCTTGGGATGGCAACGGCCGTTCTGGGCACGGCCATTCCTGGGTTGCGTCCACGCCCGGCATTTGCTGCCGGGGACATTGGCGACCGAGTGATCCTCGCCACATGGCCGAACTACCATGACGAGATGAACTTCGAAGCCTTCACGGAAGCCACTGGCGCCCATGTTCAGGTCAATGTTTTTGGCTCGAATGAAGAGATGTTGGCAAAACTACAGGCTGGAGGGTCTGGCTGGGACGTTTTCGTTCCAACCAACTACACGATCACTACGTATGTGGGTGAAGATCTGATCATCCCGCTCGATACGTCCAAACTGCCAAACTACGACGCAGGTTCATTCGAACAGCGCTTTTCCGATGCCGGTTCTGTCGATGGCCAGCTTTACGCGGTCCCAAAAAACTGGGGCACGACTGGCTTTGCAGTGAACACCAGCAAGCTTGACGGCGCTCCGACTCCAACCACATGGAAAGAGTTCTGGGACCTTACTATGGAAGGTTACTCAGGCCGGACAATGGTGCATGATTACCAACTCACCACCATCGGTAATGCCCTGAAATACTTCGGCTACTCCTTCAACTCGGTCGATGAGAAGGAACTGGCGGATGCCGAGAAATTGTTACTGGATGCCAAACCGCATCTGTTTGCAATCTCGTCGGATTATCAGCCACCGATGCGTAACGGTGACGCCTGGATGACGATGTGCTGGACAGGTGACGGCAAGCAGATGAATGTCGACATGCCTGAAATCGCCTACGTTCTGGGAACTGAGGGCGGTGAACTCTGGTCCGACTACTACGCTATTCCTAAGGGCGCACCCCATATGGATGCCGCTTATGCCTTGATCGACTTCCTGCTGAACCCGGAAGTTAATGCGAAAGAAGTCCTCGCCCACGGCTATCCATCGGCTGATGCTCGCACCAATGCGTTGCTGCCGAAGGAACTACTGGAAGATCCGATCCTTTATCCGGCAGCTGACCTTCTGAATGCACTCGAGTTCGGCGCGGCGGCTACACTAACCGATCCAAACCGTGCCGAGTTGCTCGCCCGCTTCAAGTCGGCCTAAGCGGCAAGGCCGCCAATATCGGAAAAGACGAGGACAAAATGACCGAACGAGGCAGAAAAGCACTGTTGCTGGCTCCAGCAGGAATATGGCTTTTGGTAATGCTAGCCCTTCCTCTGCTGGTCGTCTTCGTCTTTTCCTTTGGCGAACGGGGTGCCGCCGGAGGCTACGTTCCAGCGTTCACGTTGGAACAATATGCCAACCTTCCTGCGCGATGGACGGCGTTTAAGAACACTTTGATCCTTGCACCTCTGGGGACTATCGCTGCGTTGGTAATTGCCTACCCGCTCGCCTACTTTCTTGCAGTGCGTTGTTCACCAAAGTGGAGAACTTCGCTGTTGATCCTAGTGATCGTGCCGTTCTGGACATCGATCCTGATCCGGTCATACGCTTGGATTTTCATCCTTGGGGGGCGTGGCTTGCCCGCTTTACTGGAGTCGATCGGCATCGATGATATCCGCCTGATAAATACGCCGTTCGCTGTGCTTGTCGGGATTGTCTATGGGTATCTACCTCTGATGGTTTTCCCGATTTTTGTAAGCTTAGACAAACTGGATAAACGCCTTCTGGAAGCATCGGCTGATCTCGGCTCTACCCCATGGCGTACGTTCCGTCAGGTGACACTTCCTTTGTCGGTACCTGGTATCGCAACTGGCTGCATGCTGGTCTTCATCTTGCTGATGGGCGAGTTTCTGATCCCAGCGATCTTGGGCGGCGGAAAGGTCTTTTTCGTCGGAAATGCGCTGGTGGACCTGTTCCTGCAGTCTCGGAACTGGGCGTACGGATCGGCGGTCGCAATGACTCTGGTTGTCGTAATGCTTGTCACTGTCTCAATTTACATGAAATTCATCTCGCGCCTGGGTGGCCAGCGCGAAGATGTCTCGCTGATGTGAGGGTCCGATGCGCTTATACGCGATTTGCGTCTACCTTTTTCTCTATATTCCAATCGGCATCATCGCGCTTTTCAGCTTTAATGCCGGACGACACGCAAGCCAGTTCATGGGGTTCTCGACCCAATGGTATGGTAGAGCGCTGAACAACCCATTTGTAATGGACGCGCTCGAGACCAGTCTGCTTGCGGCATTAATAACTGCTTGCCTCGCATCCACTCTCGGAACCATGGCGGCCATCGCTTTACAAGGGGTTAAGGGATGGCTCCGAACTTTGTTTGATGCGATGATTTATATTGCGATAATGATACCCGGTATCGTCATCGGCATCGCGACACTCATTGCCCTGGTCACCGTATTCGGCTGGCTAAACCCGCTTCTTGCAAGCCTATGGCCCGATGGAGCAAATCCCCCGCAACTTTCCATGGGGATGCCCACGCTTGTCGCCGCCCACACCATGTTCACAATGGCGCTGGTCATAATCATCGTACGTGCAAGGCTATCGGGTATGGACCGCGCGCTCATGGAAGCTTCGGCTGACCTCTTTGCGACGCCCTGGGGCACCTTTCGACAGGTGACCCTGCCGTTGATAGCACCGGCAATTTTGGCAGGCTTCCTGCTCAGCTTCACTTTCTCATTTGATGATTTCATCATCGCGTTCTTCGTAGCTGGCTCAGAAACAACCCTGCCAATCTACATATTCTCATCCATCCGGCGCGGCGTAACACCCGAGATCAATGCCATCGGCACTATGGTTATGGGCGCGTCGCTCTTGTTGCTCGTAGCAGCGCAGCTGCTTTTGCGCCGAGGCGCCTCAAAATCGAAAAATTAAATAAAGGAGCCAAGTGACATGCGGCTTGCAGGTAAGGTCGCGCTCGTGACGGGCGCGGGATCAGGAATTGGTCGGGCGGGTTCAATGGCAATGGCACAAGAGGGTGCGCATGTTGTGGTAACCGATCGCGATGCAACACTTGCTGAAGCCACTGTGGCCGCGATCGTAGCGCAGGGAAATCAAGCATCTGCCATACAGCTTGATGTGACCGATGACGATGCCCTTACCAGAACCATAGACCAAGCAGTTAAAAACTTCGGTCGGCTTGACGTGTTGCACTCTCACGCTGGGTTGCAGATCGAAGGAACGCTGGAAGAAGTGGAACCAGATGGAATGGATGCTTCTTGGGCATTGAATGTCCGCGCTCACTTCATTGCCGCGCGTGCAGCCGTCGCCCATATGAAATCACAAGGTGGAGGCAGCGTGATCGTCACGGCCTCCAATTCTGGGGTTCAATATGACCGGGGTATGATCGCCTATGCGACTACAAAGCACGCTGCTGTTGCGATGGTTCGGCAGATGGCAGCCGACTACGCTGTCCATGCAATCCGTTTCAATGCCCTATGTCCAGGATTTGTAGACACCCCTTTCAATGCAGGCTTCGAAAAGCAGATGGGAGGCCGTGCCAAACTGGAAAGCTACATCGAGCAGGCGATCCCCATGAGTCGATGGGCGACAGTTGAAGAGATTGGCCATGGGATTGTCTATTTAGCTTCAGATGAATCCGCTTTTATGACGGGGCAAGCCCTGGTTATCGATGGCGGTGAATGCATTTAGTGATGGGTTAGACCGCTCAAGAGAATGTCTATCGCCGCAATTCATTTTGGCGAGCACATTTCAGTCCGCTTTGGGCTCGAGGCAGACGTTCGCTCACCTACGCTCAATGACTGCATTGCGGACGAAGCTGCCGATTATGATCACTTAATTGATGTCCGCTTTTGGGATCAGTGATCTTGATCACACAGGTCGTGGTCTGCAAGCGAAGCCAAGACATAACAGTCTTCTACTACGCCACGACCGTCGCATCCTTGAGCAATACGCTTCAGTTCATTCTCCAGCGCCTTTAGCCTTTTGATCTTCGCTCGCACTTCGGACAACTGACCTTCGGCAATCTTGGTGGCGGCTTCGCATGACCGGTCCGGATGATTTTGCAACTCGATCAGCGAAGAAATCGCTTCTATGGAGAAGCCAAGATCACGCGCATGACGGATGAAGCTCAGGCGTTCCAGACCCTCATTTGTGTAACGCCTCTGGTTGCCAGCTGTACGTTCCGGCTCTGCCAGCAGCCCCATTTCTTCGTAGTAGCGGATGGTCGGAACTTTGACTTTCGTGCGCTTTGAAAGCTCTCCGATGGAAAACATGAAAATACCTCTTGAACCTCTAGTCACTAGAGGCACTACACTATGATCAAGACAGATTCAAAAAGGCTTTCCAATGTCAGGATGTTGTGGGCATGACGCCAAGTTCGATGGCGTGTCAGATGATTACAAAAGGCGGCTATGGATCGTCATTGCGTTGAACGCGACGATGTTCGTAGTCGAGATGACCGCTGGTCACTACGCAAAGTCACAGGCGCTTCAGGCTGATGCTCTCGACTTCCTCGGCGACGCACTGACCTATGGTATCTCGCTCGCTGTGATCGGTGCCTCAGTTCGCGCCCGCACCAATGCAGCTTTGGCCAAAGGGGTGAGCTTGCTTTTGATGGGCCTTTGGGTATTCGGATCGACCGTATACCGCGTCTTCTATGTCGGCGTCCCTGAAGCTGAGATCATGGGCATAATCGGAGCTCTTGCACTGGCTACAAACCTTGCCAGTGTGTTGTTGCTTGTCAGCTACAAAGACGGCGATGCCAATGTCCGCTCTGTCTGGCTCTGTTCGCGGAACGATGCCATCGGCAATGTGGCCGTTATGTTTGCGGCCTTGGGCGTCTGGGGAACGGCAAGCGGTTGGCCAGATCTGATTGTCGCAGCGATCATGGCAACGCTGTTTCTTTCTTCTGCTTTCCAGATCGTGCGCCAAGCGCTCGCCGAGCGCCGGGAAGTTGGAGAACATCAGCATGCTTACCGGGGATGAAGACAACCTATCACGAATGATGCGAAATTTGCTCAATTGAGTCGCAAGTAAAGAGGACTCTCACTATGCACCTGAAACGCCGCCAAATACTGACTTACGCCGCAGGCTTCGCCAGCACAGCACCATTTGCCACGTTTGCGCAAAACACACCTTCCATCCATGTTCTCAAGGATCCGAATTGCGGCTGTTGCAGTGCTTGGATCGATATCCTTCGGCAGGAAGGCTTTCGCGTTACCGAGGAGCGCAGCTTTGGAACACTGCTCGTCCGCCACAAATTGGACAACGGCATTCCCGAAAAAATGATCTCCTGCCATACAGGCGAGATCGATGGCTACATGATCGAGGGGCACGTACCGGTTGCCGACATTCGTCGTCTGTTGGAGGAGCGACCTAGCGCCATTGGACTTGCTGTTCCTGGGATGCCTTTCGGTTCGCCTGGGATGGGGCCGGAAGATCGTCGTGAGGCTTACGATGTGTTTTTGTTCCGTCGGGACGGCGCTACCGAGGTATTCACGAGTTACGAAGCGGCCTGAGGCGACAGTCATCGAGCGGAAACAGTACGAAGGAGGAGAAGATGACACGGAGGTGCTGTCAGACGAATTCGAACCAGTCTCAGTTTGCCGCGGAAACCGCGAACCTATCCGGAACAAAGTTGACGCCACTCGCGTAGAGCGGCGGCGCGGGTCAGCTTGAAGGTGTCTCGACTGGCTAACGGTCTTTCCTGGTTGAAGTGGTTGTAAACGGAGGAATGGACGGAGGCGAATTTCTGTAGACTTCGCATGCGCTTGAAACGCTGCATCGCGCGTTCGCGTCGTCGAAACGGCAGGTGCGAATTCTCAACACGGTTGTTGAGCCACCTGCCCGTCTGTTGTTTTTCGAGCGCGCCTATTTCTCTGAGCGCAGCCTTGTATGAAGCGAAGCGATCTGTGACGACCTCCTTGGCGCAACCGTGCCGCTTCATCAATTTCTTGAGAAATTTCAGTGCAGCAGCTTTGTTACGGCGCTTTGTTACAACTGCTTCCAGCACCTCGCCTTCGTCATCCACAGCGCGCCAAAGATAATGCCGTTTGCCATTCACTTTCACAAAGACCTCGTCCACGTGCCACTTCCATTTTGAAAAGGTTCGGAGTTGCTGCACACGCTTCCGTCGGATCTCAGCGGCGAACATCGGGCCGAACCTATTCCACCAATAGCGGACTGTCTCATGGCTTACATCGATCCCACGTTCATGCAGGAGATCTTCGACATTTCGAAGCGAGAGCGGGAAACGGATGTACAGCATCACCGCAAGGCGGATGACCTCGGGACTGGTTTTGAAGTACTTGAAAGAGGCAGGTTTGGTCATGGGCAAAAGCTACGCAACCGTCCTGCCTGCCTCAAGACAAGTTCTTCTGACAAGACCGTCGCCGCGGCATAGGTCAACGACCACTGACTTAGTTCTCCATTACGATCTTTGCCATGGTCGAAAGACAATGCGGCATTAGTGGCGGCCGAGCCTGGCTCCGCGTTGACGGTTGAGTCTGCATCAAACTATACTTTTGCCATGCCTAGCGGAAAATACATCGACGATTTGTCGGTTGGCGAAACCTTCGAAACCGGAGGCGTTACGCTGACCGAGGGAGCGATTATTGACTTCGCACTGGTTCATGACCCGCAGCCCTTCCACGTTAACAAAGTGGCTGCCGCAGAGTCGATTTTCGGCGGTCTCATCGCCAGTGGATTTCAGACAATAGCCCTTACTTTCAGGTTGTTCCGCGACACTGGTGTACTTACCGGCACCAATCTGGGTGGACATGGTATGGACGAGGTGCGGTGGCTGGCTCCTGTGTATTCCGGTGACACGATCAGCGTGCGCGTCACGGTTGAGGCAATTACACCATCACGTTCGAAGCCCGACCGGGGAACGGTCAAATTCCGATACCAGACATTTAACCAGAACGATGTTGAAGTTCTTAATCTGATCATGCACCACGTGATGGCATATCGGAGTTAAGGCAGTTTGCAGCGACTTGGGCGCGCCGATCAATTTGAACTCCCATTGTCATCTTCAAGAGTATCCTTGGGCCCGCTACATAAGGCTTCTATTCGCAATTGCGGTCGTGGCGTACATGCAAACTAGCTTGTTCGCGTGTTCTCAATCCTTTTTGCCTAAATAACTACTTGTAGATTGCCGCATAGCGAGGTGCGAAGAACTTAACGAAGGCTCTAACCTCTGGCCGACGATAGGCTTCCGGCGAAATGAGCATTAGGTGCGGCACCGCAAGTTCGGGGATTTCGTCGAAACATCGGATAAAAGACATATCTGTTTCCACCAGCTTGACGTTGCTGATTCCAAGGCCTTGCCCTGACCTGATCGCCGCATGCATTAGCTCGAGTTCAGTGAAAGACATAACGATCTGGTCCGGCTCCACGTGATTGGTCAACCATTCGTGGAATACATTTGGTACATCGTCCCGCTGAAAGGTAACAAACTGATGCCCGGCCAGATCATTCGTTGACCCCGGTAAGCCAAATTTGTCCGCGTAATTTCTGCTGCCGAACAAAGACCAGCGGGCCGTGCTGATCTTCCGGCAAATCAGGTCAGGATCGGGATCGGTTCTTGCAAGGCGCAAAGCAATGTCGGCCTCGCCCGCCATCAGGTCCAGCGCCCGAACGCTGGATAAAAACTCGAATGCGACATCCTGATTGTCGGCGGAAAACTCGTTTACGATTTCAATCATGCGTGCGGAGAAGTTTGCCGAATAAGCGGTGATACGGATGGGTTGTGTCGACGTCAATTCCTTCGCGCAATCGGCAAATTCGAGGACTGAAGCCTCGATTGCCTCGGCTAGGGGAGCGAGGCGAAGCGCTTCTCGGGTCGGCTTAAACCCGTGCGTACCGCGCTCAAACAGCGTCAACCCTGTTTCTCTTTCGAGAACATCAATGCGTCGGGCGACCGTTGGTTGGGAGACCGTTAGCTTTCTAGAGGCCGCAAGCGTCGATCCTTCTCTCAAGACAGAGAGGAACACACGAATATCCGACCAATTTCGGAACCCATTCTTCATTTTTGTAGAACAGCACAATTTTGTGCCGGATACCAGAAAAACAGGTGAACAGTTACCTTTGTTGCGACAGCGCAAGTAACTCGGAAAGGACCATGAGATGGCTTCCCATACAATGTCACCCAGCATCTGGACCGTATTTGGTGGACTGATCGGTTGGACCAAGAGAGCCTGCCCCGAAGCCCGGAAGCCGCGGCCTACAGCTGACGATTTTCACGCTGAACGCGACTATATTAATGACGTGATCTGGAGTAATCCCGACGCGTTTTCGAGTGAGCTTGACGTGCAGAACATGGTGAGTCTTTATCCAGGAAGGTTCTGACGACACTTGGTGACAATCGGCCGAATAAGGCGATTAGATCACGCCAAATGCAGCTGCAAGCTGGAAGTGGCAGCCACGCACCTGTGTTGTAGCCATTGAGTAAGTACCAATACGAGACTTTCATGAAGCCCGCGAAAGAACCCAGGCCGATTTACTTAGCTCAATCACCCCTTTTTGCGCACCACGACAACAAATTGGGTCATCGAAAAGAAGAAGCGTCCAGTCCTTGCAAGGCTGAGCTGCTCATCAAACCACGATTGCGCAACTGCGGGATCAACATGGTCATTTGCGACAGTGTATTGCTTCATGAGGTGCATCATCATGATTGCGAGGCCATCAGGCTTCAACTGGTGATCCGTCATTGTGAACGACAAGACATCTTCCACACGGTCGCCGCGAGCCTTTATCAGCGCGGGCAGTCTTTCCGGGACGGAACCACTCACAAAGTGCTGGTTCCAGGATGTCAGCATCTTTTGCATTCTGTCGGGCTCATCGCTGAACCAGATCAAGCTGCCAAAGTGTAGATCGCTGATGACGAGGCGCCCGCCGGGTTTGACGCACCGCAGCGTGTCAGCCAACGCACCGTCTACGTCTTCGATGTACTCAAAGACCTGTACCGAGACGGCCTTGTCAGCACTCTCATCCTCAATGGGCAAGCTATTTGCGGCACCAGCACGAAACTCCACGTTTGCGTAGTCGCTGCACCGTTCTCTAGCAGCTGCCGTCATGTCAGCGCTTGGGTCGATCCCGATGACATAGCCATCCGAGCCAACTGCCCGGGCCAACTCAACTGTTAACATCCCGTTGCCACAACCGATGTCCAAAATAGTTTAACCAGGAGCCGGGCACAGCGCATCAAATGAAGCCTGTCTTCGCCGCGTCAGTTCTGCGCCTTGATAGGCGATTTCAAGTAATTTCGTTGTTTCAGCGTCAAATTTAAGCAACTCTCCACCCTTACAAAGCCCACATGCCCCCAAAACCTTATCAGAAATTGAGTTATCTACGAAAAGCAGGACGGATCGTTGAGGCTTGAACATGGATCCACCAACAATAAATGAATGCGCCGACTTGATCCGACGAATGATTTAACCCCGAGAGCGAAGGACGCATCTGCCGCTCTATCGGACCAGCTTTTCGTGGCGTTTCGAACGTTAGAACAACATCAATTCAAGGGATGTCGAGGCCGTTCTCTCGTCCGAAATCGGTATAGAAGCTGTCACTGCGGCATCGGTTTAAAGTGGCTTCGTCCGCTTCTCTTGGGTCGGTGCCAGGGCTTTGGACACCTGTTGGTGCTGTCAGACCAATTCGAACCAGTCTCTGCCAGGACAGGGTCACTGCCTCTTATCCAGCGCAGAGTCCGCGCCATTCGGCGAGGGCGGCGGCGCGGTTCAACTTGAACTGGGGTCTGCTGGAGAGGCTGCGCTCGTGATTGAAATGGTTTGTGACGGAGGCATGGACGGAGGCGAACTTCTGTAGACTTCGCATGCGCCGGAACCTGAGCATCGCTCGCTCCCGTCGTCGGAAAGGCAGGTGTGAGTTCTCCGCTCGGTTGTTGAGCCAGCGACCTGTCTCCTGCCGGTCGCCTGCTCCGAGTTCCTTCAGAGCGGCGCCATAGGACCGGAGCTTGTCCGTCACGATTGCCTCGGGACGACCGTGCTTGCGCATTGCTTTCTTGAGAAATTTGAGCGCCGCCTTCTTGTCTCGTGTCTTCGTCACGAAGCTTTCCAGCACCTCGCCCTCGTGATCAACAGCCCGCCAGAGGTAGTGACGCTCACCGTTGATCTTCACGAACATTTCGTCGAGGTGCCAGCGCCACCGGCTGGATTTTTTCCCTCCGATCCGGCGTTTTCGGATCTCCGAGGCGAACATCGGACCGAACCTGTGCCACCAATATCGGACCGTTTCGTGGCTCACATCGACACCCCTTTCATGAAGGAGATCTTCGACATTCCTGAGCGAGAGCGGAAAACGGACGTAGAGCATCACCGCCAAGCGGATGATCTCCGGGCTAGTTTTGAAGTACTTGAAGGGACGGGATCTGGTCATGCAGGGACGCTAGCCAGCGGCCTGCCCTGCCTCAAGATAAGTTCCTCTGACACTACCTGAATGTGCCCTTCCAACAATACCGTTGCAATGATCCAACCCGCGGCCCTACGGTGGCGGCAACTAATCCGTTCAGCAATTTCGTGCTCGGGGGCACAGCTCATGGTCGAACCGATCGAGGTACACAGTTTCATTGCCATGACGCTCGGCATAGTCGTCTACTTTCTTGGAGCACAGCTGTCCGACCGGTTTCCGATCCTGCGAAAGTACTCTATCCCCGAACCGGTATCTGGCGGATTGCTTGCTGCGATTCTGACGCTTGTCGTTGTGACTGCGACCGGGCGCGAGGTGATTTACGACCTGGATGCGCGTGACTCCTTGCTGGTCTACTTCTTTACCACCATCGGGCTGAACGCGAAGTTTTCGGATCTGGTCAAGGGCGGCCCGCTGCTCGGCATCATGCTTCTTCTGACGATTGGCTACATGGTCGTTCAAAATGGCATCGGCGTTTTGGGCGCGTCGATCTTTGGCCTGCACTCGCAGGCTGGTGTCATGATGGGAACGACATCACTGATAGGCGGCCATGGCACCGCGATCGCGTGGGGCCCAGTGGTAGAGCAGCAATACGCGGTGGCGGGCGCCGCCGAACTGGGCATCGCCGCCGCGACGGTCGGTTTGATTCTGGCAAGCCTGCTCGGCGGCCCCATCGCCAACTACCTGATCAGCCGCGACAAGCTGGAACCGAGCACCGAGGAGCGCGCCGCCGCAGCTGGAGAAGAAAGCGCGGCTGAAAACGCCAGCACTGCCTCCTTCGGTGGCCCTACGAACCCCGGCCTGATGAGAGCCATCCTTTGGTTGCACATCTCCATTGTGATCGGCTTTGTCGCGGATGAAGCGCTGGACGCGGCGGGTTTGAAGCTGCCGTTGTTTGTGCCCTGCCTTCTTTCCGGCATCGTCATCGCCAATCTCGCTCCAAAACTGTTGCCGCGCATCAAGACACCTACCGGAACCGCGTCGCTGCAGCTGTTGCAGGACTTTTCACTGGCTGTCTTCCTGTCCATGTCGCTGATGAGCATGCAACTCTGGACCCTGGCGGGCTCGGCCGGTGTTCTGGCCTTCACGATGCTTCTGCAGACTGCCGCCGCTGCCCTGTTCATCGTTTTCGTTGTCTACCGAATGATGGGACGGAACTACTTTGCCGGCGTCATCTCGGCCGGGTTTGCCGGCTTCGCCCTCGGCGCAACGCCGACGGCGATCGCGAACATGACGGCGGTCACGCAGAAGTATGGCCCCTCGCCTCTGGCCTTCATCGTGCTGCCGCTGGTGTCGGCCTTTTTTGTGGACGTCGCCAATGCCTTCATCATCCAGGGGTTCCTTTCGGTTCTACCCTGATCCTGCGCATCACCGGAACGGTGCAAGAACTGCGGCGGGCGGACTTGCGCGGCGGTATCTGCAAATGACGTTCAGAAAGCGGCGGGCACGTCCGAACGGAACGCCAAGGACAGAAAAAGCACGGCGATGGTCAGAAGAAACACAACCCCGGCAATGGGCCAGTCCCGCAGTCGCAGTTCGCCTTGATGCAGCACCCGGGCAAGCGCAGCGCCAGAGCACCACAGAAAGGTTTCGAACGCGCGCAGGATGTCGCGCGGCTGTCCTCCTTCCGGGGATGAAACGTGGCGCCACACAAGGTTCCAGAGTATCACCGACAAGAGCACGCCCAGAATGGGCGGCCAGACTGACGGCCATACCTTTCCAGGCGACAGCGTCTCGACTCTGGCTTCACCGGCCAGTGGCAACAGCCAGATCAGGGATCCCGCGGCCAATTGTAGAGCTACCCAAGGCACCCACAGCCCCGGCTTTGGGGTATGGTCTTTCTTCAAAGATACTTGCAGATTGACCAGATAGCGCGCCATCAGAACCGTTGTGCCCACTGCGGCAAGCGACATGAGCGGACCAAGCCAAACGTACCACGAGGACACTACAGCTGCCCCTTTGAGGGCCGTTTTTGCCACGGCACCACTGGTCAGGGGCAACCCCGACAAGGCCGCGGCGGGCAACAGCAAGGTCAGGAAAACCGGGCCACGCCATCTGCCGGCATTATGCGCCATGCCGACGCCCAGAAACAGGGTCCCTTTGGCAAGACCGTGGTGGACGGCATACAAAAGCGCCGCCACGATCGCCATCGGCGCAGCGTCCGGAACGGCCAGCGCGATACCGATAGGAATGGTGATCAGCCCCATCTGCGAAATGCTCGAATAGGCCAGAACGGCCTTGGGGTTGTCCTTGGTCGAACCGACCAGGGCGCCGTAGAACGCCGCGGCCAAACCGGCGATGACAACCGCAATCCCCCAGTGCGGCGCGGCAACCGCTCCGATCGGCAGGAACCGCAACCACCCCAGCAATCCCGCCTTGATCATCGCGCCGCTGAGAACGGCGCTGGCGGGTATCGGCGCCGCGGGATGTGCCAGCGGCAACCAGAAATGTAAGGGCAAGGCACCCGCCTTTATCCCGAAACTGACCAGCACAAGTGCGATCACAAGGTTCGAAGCCGCCGGATCGCGGTAAGGCAGTTCCGTGAAGCCGGCGCCCGTGATCTTGATGACCGCAACGAAAAGAAGGGTCTCGCCCAGAATGGCGAGCGCGATGTAGACCCGCGCGGCGCGCCGGGCCTCGGCGCTGCCATCGTGGACAACAAGCCCGAACGAGCTGACCCCCATCACCGCGAACAGGACAAAGAAGCTGGCTGGGTCCAGGCAGATGTTGAGGCCAAGGCTTCCAGACATCGCTGTCAGGTAGAAAGCTGTGAACCGCCCGCGCCGGGGATCGTCGGCCAGGTAACGTGATCCGAACAGGCCTGCCAACAGCCACAGCAAGCTGGTGAACAAAAGGAAGGTTTGGCTGGTCTGGTCCATGCCAAAACGTGCGCCATCGAGCAGCACGGGAACGCTGACGGTAGTGCCCAATGGCACCAGGAATGCCGAGGCAAGCGCCGGAAGCGCGGCCCAGGCGGCCAGTCTTAGGCAAAGCCCGCGACAGGCCGGCAGCGCAAGCCCGGCGGCAAGCAAAAGCGGCAGCAACGGCACAGCAAGCAGAATTGCAGAATGGACCGATACGGGGGCAAGCTGGGTCATCGGCTGCCCCCTGGTTGCCTGCGCCACCTCATGACCCAGCCCCCCCGAACAGCTGTGCGGACAGGTCTGGTCCTTCGCTCACCAAGGCAAGCGGAGCGTTGGGTGTAAGGCCCAGGAGGCAGGCGATCACCGCAAGGACCAGCGCAGACCACTCCAGCCGGCGCAGTGTCGGCGCAAAGCTGCGGGCGGTCCCTGGTGCAAACGCACATGACACGACGCGATAGACGTAGACGCCCGCAAGCAGACCACCGATCAGGATCGTTGCAGTCAACCACCACAATCCGCTTTGCAGCGTCGCTTCAAGAAGCATCCACTTGGCAATGAACCCGCCACTGGGCGGCAGGCCCATCAAGCTGAGGCCGGACAACCCGAAGGCAAGCATCGATACCGGCATGTGCGGTGCGATTTCACTCAGGTCGTCGATCCGGTCATGACCTGCCGCATGCAACATCGTGCCGGCGCTGAAGAACATCGCGGCCTTGGCGAACCCGTGCGACAGCGCAAAGTAAACCGCGCCGCCGTATCCAATGCCCTCTGTCGCGGTGACAAGCGGAAAGGCGACAAAAAGGTAACCGAGTTGGGCAACCGTCGAATAGGCGACAAGAAGCTTCAGCCTGCGCTGATAGCAGGCCAACAATGACCCCCACAGTATTGCGGCTGCCCCCAATGCACCAATCCAATGCAAGGCAGTGCCTGTCACCGCCGGCGCGAAGAGCTCGAACCACAATCGCAGCAGCAGGTAGAACGAAGCCTTGACCACCAAGGCTGACAGAATGGCACTGACCGGTGCGGGTGCATTGGCGTGCGCGGGTGGAAGCCAGAAGTGCAACGGGAAGACCGCCGCCTTCATGAGCAGTCCCGCCGTCATCAATGCTATGGCCAACCAGGTGATCGCGCCCGGTTCCATCACGCTGCCAAGCGCGACCAGGTCCAGCAGCTGGTGTTCGGCATAGAGAAGCGACACCCCAAGCAGGTAGAACAGCGAGCCCAGCAGGCTGACCAGCAGATAGCGCATCGCCGCGTTCAGCGCGGCCGCCGTGCCCGGCAATGACGCCAGCGCGACGGCGGCAAGGCCGACGATCTCTAGGGTGACGTACAAGTTGAACACGTCGGCAGACAGGAAAAGTGCGTTCAGCCCTCCCAGAAGCAGCAGCCAAAGGGGCCAGAAAAACCGTTGCTGCCTGCTTTCGGCGGGGAAATAGCCGGACGCATACACACTGACAGCCATCCCGACAGTTGCCGTCAGGATGAGCATCAGGCAAGCAAGCCCATCTGCCCTCAGTTCGATACCTAGTGGCGTTCCCCAACCGGCCACGTGATGCGTGACGGTCCCTCCGCCCCGGACCTGAACGACAAGCGTCACCGAGACGATGGCATTGATGAAGGCCGCGGAGAGACCGATTTTCGCCCCTAGGCGCCATGTCAAAAACGAGGCGGTTGCCGCTGCAAAGGGAAGCAGCATCACCCAAGCGATCCATGCAGGTTCGGTTGGTCCCGGCATTGCTATGTCCCGGCCTCGTCGTCCGTGCCGACCGACAGGCGCGTTTCACCCGTCACCTGATGCAGGCGGGTCGCCAAGGCAAGCGCCAGCGCCGTTGCACTGACCGCGACGACAACACCTGTAAGCACCATCGCGCGGGGAACCGGATCAGCGACGGAGGCGCTGCTTTCGCCGGATGATGCGATCAGCAGCAGGAACACGCCGGCATTGATGATGTTTAGGGCGATGATTTGCCGAAGCAGTTTGCGATCTGTGAAAAGACCGAAGAGGCCCAGACCCACAAGCATAGCGCCGGCGACGATGTAAGGTGCCAGGGTCGGCATCATTGCCCCTTGTCTCGCAATTTGTAGATTGGCGAGCCACCCAACGAGATCGCGGCCAACGAAAGCCCGATCGAGATGGTTGCAGCCAGTTCGATCGCAAGGATCACACCCTTCGCCAGTTCCGGGTTCAGAAACAGAAGGGTGCCCGAAGACAACAGGCTGATGGTCGCCAAGCAAAGGAACGCGCCGACCCCCATCGTCAACCCTACCTCGAGCCAGGGCCGCATCCGGGCACCGGGCTGCCACCCCATCAGCAGGGCCAGAACGCCACCTGCCGCAAGGATCGCCCCGGCTTGGAATGCCCCGCCGGGCGCTGTCGCGCCGACCCAGAGCAGGTAGCCCGCCGTCAACAGGCACATGGGCTGCAGGATCTTACCGGCCTCGCCCAGGACCGGGCCCGTGGAAACCAGCGTCGCGGGATCTGCACGCGCCGGACCAAGTGACCACATGCTGACAACGGCCAGAAACAAGACACAGGTTTCGAGGAAGGTATCGTAGCTCCGGAAGTTCAGCAGCACCGCCGTTACCGGATGGCTGGCACCGCTGTCGGGCAATCCTTCCATCACACGGTCCGCAAGCTCGCTGTTCCCCACGGGGAGACGCATCAGCGAAATCGCCAGTCCCCAAGAGATCGCGGCCGCCAACGCGCCGATCAACAGGCGCGCCACGGGGGATGTGTCGTCATTCATTGTTCTGCCCCCCATCCTGCTGCGGCGGACTGCGCAGGCGCCGCCAGGCTGCAAGCAGAAGAACGCCCGTCAAACCGGCACTGATGGATGCCTCTGCCAAGGCAACGTCCGGTGCGTCGAGCCGCACCCATGCAAGTGCAACAAGCAGACCGAAGGCGATGAACAGCACGATAGCGGTGAACATCTCGTGGCTGGCAAGTGTTCTCCATGCCAACCAGATCAACGCCATCGCCAGAACGAGGTCGAAACTCAAGTTCAACGCTTCCATGGTTTCGCCCCCTTGCGAACCGCTGACTGGGCAATCAGATGGGCGGTCGTTGCTGCGCTCACCAGCACCAGGCCCCATATCAGCACCAGTTTCAGAGCAATCAGAAACTGCCCGGACATCACCGCCAGCCCCGCGACGATGAACCCCAATCCGACGTTGTCCGCTTTGGTCAGCGCGTGCAGCCGCGTGAAGATGTCCGGCAATCGAAGCATCCCCACCGTTCCGGCGAAAAAGAAACAGACCCCGATCAGAAGCAGGGGCAGCGCCAGCATCGAACTAGTTGTCATCGGTCGCTCCGCCGCTTGTCTCGCCGCGCACGAAGGCGATGGTGGTGATCGCAGCAAGCAGAGCCATGACCAGCGCGGCGTCTATCAAGGCGGGCAACCCGGTCGCGAAACTGGTCACCAGCAATACCGCAACCGCTGTCGTGCCGAACAGCTGCGCCGCCATCATCCGGTCTGCATCGCTCGGACCGCGAAACACCCGATACATTCCAGCAAGCAGGAACAGCAAAAGCAACAGGGCAATCAGCAGCAACAACGAACCCATTTCCTCACCCCGTCTCCTGCAGAAAAATGGCGGCTATCCGCCTTTCCAGTTCTCGAAGCTCCGAAGTGACCGGCATGCTGCCGTCCAGCACATGGATATGCAAAAGACGTCCGTTCAGATCCGCCGTCAGTGTCCCCGGAAGCAACCCTATCGTCCCGACGAACAATGCCGTCGCCCTCCCGGGGGGCAAGGTGGTCTGATACTCGACCATCGCGGGTTGGACTTCCCGTCCTCGAAACAGCACCAGCGTAGCGGTTGCAAGACCGCCGCGAAAAGACCCGATCAGAAAATAGGGAAGGAACCGAAGGACCCCGGATAAGCGCGCGCAACGGCCATTCAGCCGTCCAAGCCGATGGTTCGCGACCACAACGAACAGGACAAGCGGGGCACCTATCAGACATGAAGCCAGATCCCCACCTGCTAGCACCGACCAGATCGCCGCAAAGACCATGATCTGAGCCATGAACCCGCGCCACGCCGAAAAGCTCGCCTGTTGCATGCAGATCCCTTCATTCTTCGACATTGGCGCCATCTTGCCCGGACACTGTCGGTTTCGTTCTTCTGGCACCGATCAGCGCGGCAGTTCCGGGCCCTCGGAGGCCGATCGAATTGCGCCCACCCGCTTACTGCGAACTCGTGCGAACCATCCGCCAAGTCGCAAGAAGCCGGTAGCTTTGGCATGCCGATTTCCTTGTCTGCGGTCGGGCTGGCGATGATCCAGTGCGTGAAACGTATTTTTCAGCGAGAACACCGGTCAACTCGGAGGCGAGCCAAAATGGCTCATTGGCGGTTCCCGGACCGGCAATGCGGCGAAACGGCCGTCAGAGTTCGAGGTCCCTAACGTATCGCAAGGAGTCGGTCAAAGCCGCGGTCATCAGCCCGAACATCAGGAAGCCGTTTGCACCCGTCATACCGCCTAACAGTCGGTATTCAGTCGGGACAAGCACATCGCCCAGTCCAAGCGTCGTGTATGCAATCAACGAATAGTGAAAGGCCTCTTCAAGCGTTCCAAACACGTCCGCCCAAGTGAATACGAAGGTCCAGAGCCATACGCCCAACGTGACCATCGTCATGGCCGAAAGAATGATCAACATGATGGCAAGCAATGGCTTGGCAGGAAAGGTCGGGCGCCTCAGCCATGGCTCCATCGCCGCTATCAGCCTGTCCATCGCCCACCAAACCAGGACACCACAGATCAGCGATGCAAGGGTGATGAAGGAACCAAGTATCAACTGGTAGATCATGTACTGCATCCTCCGGGACCGATGCCTGCCCCCTGCGACGAGATCCGCTCGGCGACCTGTGGGCACTCTCGCACCATCTAGGAAACGGGCGGCCTGGACTTGTCATGTTGAGTGAGCAAGAGCCCGATTCAGGGACGGCGGCCATAGCCGGCCAACCTGCTAGTCGTCGTTTTCGGACCCCATCCTTAACGTTCTTTCCTGCTGGACAAACACCCGAGCCAAATCGGCTCGCCCGCACATTGACCGGTATCGTCACCAAAAATACGCTTTTCAGGAACTCCGGCAGAAGACCGGAGCCAGTTAATTGAACTGAAGAACAGCCTTGATGTATCGCGGCGTGACTACCCGCTGCATTGTCAGTTTTGCAGCCCGGCTTGAGTATCGGGCGCGGGGAGAAGAATGCTGCCACATCACGTGAAAAGCACGAAGGGCCTGGATTTGCCGATCGGCGGGGCGCCTCTGCAGTTGATCGAAGATGGGCCAGAAGTTCACTCGGTTGCCATTCTCGGGGCGGATTACAACGGTTTGGAGCCGAAAAAGCTGGTCTCGGAAGGAGATCGGGTCGTGTTGGGCCAACCGCTTTTCCAGCAGAAGAGAGACCCGTCGATCCAGTTCACCGCACCGGCGAGCGGTGTCGTTACCAACATCCACCGTGGTGAAAGGCGCGCCCTCAAATCCTTCGTCATCGCGGTCGACGGGGCCGGCGACCCGGGCGCCGACACCCGCAATGAAACCGGAAGCGATGCATCGCCCGACACGCTGCGGGCGCGGTTGCTGAAGACAGGTCTTTGGGTTGCGTTCCGCACCCGCCCGTTCAGCCGCATTCCCGCGTCCGACGCGGTGCCCCGGTCGATCTTCGTGACCGCCTGCGATACGCGCCCGCTGTCCGCAGACCCACAGGTCGTGGTTGCCGAACACGCTGGTGCTTTCGCGTTGGGGCTCGACCAGCTTGCCAAACTCGCCTCGGGAAACGTCTATCTTTGCACCGGTCCCGGATGGTCCGGTCCGACCGGGACCGCGGCGTCAGTTCGGCATGTCGTGTTCGACGGGCCGCACCCTTCCGGACTGCCGGGAACCCACATTCACAGTCTGGACCCGGTCGGCCCCGAACCCGAGGTCTGGCACATCGGATACCAGGATGTCATCGCGATCGGAAAGCTGATTGGCGAGGGCGTGATCTGGACCGAACGCGTGGTCGCGCTTGGCGGAACCGGCTTCAGCAGGCCCCGTTTGGTGCGCACCCGGCTTGGCGCGGACGTCATCGAGCTGACGGCAGCAGAGTTGGCCCCCGAAGACCCGGGCAACGATGCGGCCCGGCTCGTTTCCGGTTGCGTTCTGAGCGGCCGCCACGCACGCGGCGCCGAAGCCTACCTTGGAAGATACCACCTGCAGGTTTCGGCTGTTCCGCAGATGCGCCCCAGTCGCTGGCGGCCGTGGGCGGAACCGAGCAAGAACCGGTTCTCGTTCGGGAATTTCCTGTCCGGGTTCCTTTCCACCCCTCGGTTCACCACCGACCAGAATGGCCGCGCAACAGCCATGGTGCCCATCGACGCGTTTGAAAGAGTGATCCCCATGGATGTGCTGGTCGCGCCGCTTCTGAAGGCCCTGCTCATCCGGGATACTGACCAGGCGCAGTCTTTGGGCGCCTTGGAGATGGACGAAGAAGACCTGGCTCTGTGCTCCTTCATCTGCCCGGGCAAGAACGACTATGCCGCGGTGCTGCGCCACAACCTCGAAGCGATCGAAAGGGACGGTTGATCGGGATGGCGGAACCGAAATCAAACACAGGCGGCAACGCACGGGCCGGGTCAAGTCGGGAAACGGTCGACCTGATCGACGAGCTGCGCCTTCGGTTGGTGTGGCGTTGGACGATCCCTACGGTTTCGGCACCGCATGTGCGGGATGCCAACAGTATCGACCGACTGCTAAACCGCTTCATAATAGCCACGCTGCCCTGCTGGCTGATCGGAATGTGGAATCTCGGTGAACAAATCGCCGTGGGAATGCACATAGCCGGCATCGACAACTTGCCGGGGTGGCGGGCAGCACTGATCGAAGGGATCGGCCTGTCGATCGACCCCGAGAGCCTGGTGTCGAACTGGCTTCACGGGTTCCTCTATTTCCTTCCTGTATTCCTGACCGCCCTGATCGTCGGCGCGTTCTGGGAGATCGTGTTCGCAGCCCGCCGCGGGCGCCCGCTGGACGAAGGCGTCCTCTGCATCGCCTGGATATTTGCCCTGATTTTGCCTCCAACGGTCACATTCTTTCAGGTCGTCTACGGGATGACCGCCGCAATGATCGTCGGGAAGGCGGTTTTCGGCGGAACCGGGCGGTATCTTGTCAGCCCGGTGATCCTTGGGGTTTGCATCCTGTTTTTTTCCTACTCCAGCGTCCTGCACGGGCCAGATGTCTGGATTCCGCTTCCGGGCTACCAGGAACCGACGACCCTCGAACTGGCCATCCTCGAAGGCGGCGTGCCTGCCCTGACCGCGGTCGACTACAGCTGGTGGCTGTTGTTCGTGGGCAACCAGCCCGGACCGTTCGGCGTTACCTCCGTTCTGGGGTGCCTGCTTGGTGCCGTGTACCTCCTTGCAACCGGCTCGGCCTCGTGGCGGATCATGGCCGGATCGCTGGCCGGGCTGATCATTTCGGTTGTCCTTATCGCCTTGATCGCGCCCGCAGATCAGGCCGCATTGCAGACGCCGTGGTATTGGCACGTGGTTCTGGGCGGTTGGGCTTTTGGTACGGTGTTCCTTGCCACGGACCCGACCGCCGCGGCCACGACACGTCCGGGGCGGTGGGCCTTTGGTTTCCTGATGGGCGTCGTGACCATCATTGTCCGCCTGACCAACCCCGCCTACTTCGAGGGGGTCATTTTCGCCATCCTGCTTGCGAGCACTTTCGCCCCTCTGTGTGATCACTTTGTTGTCGAGCGCAACATCAAGCGGCGCCAGGCCCGGCTGGAGCGGGAACCATGAACCGCGATGCGTTGCGATCCCTTTTGGTCCTGGTCGGCGTCGCGCTGGTCTGTTCGATCCTCGTCAGCGTTTCGACGATCACGTTGCGCCCCATTCAGGAACGCAACGAGGCCGTGCAGAGGTACAGGAACGTTGTGTCGCTGACCGGGCTCGTGGCGCCCGGCGCAGATGACGACACGATCCTCGAGGTGGTTGCACAACTTGACGCGCGGGTGGTGGACTTGGATACGGGCGAGTTCGCTTCGGATTTGGAGCCCGGTGACATCGATGCGCGGTCCGCCGTGAACGATCCCGACCGCAGCACTGCCATTCCGGCCGAAGCAGACACCGCACGGTTGGGACGCCGCCCCAACCACGAGGTGGTCTATCTCGTCTGGCAGGATCAAACCCTGAGCCGGATCATCTTCCCGATCAGCGGTCAGGGGATGTGGTCCACCATTTATGGCTTCATCGCCTTGGAAGATGACCTGAACACCATTGCAGCAGTCAGCTTCTACGAACAGGCGGAGACCGCCGGGCTGGGTGACCAGATCGAGGACCCGGACTGGCAGGACCAATGGCAGGGCCGGAAGATGTACGGCCCGAACGGCGAGGTAAGGTTCCGTGTGGCCGGTGGCGTCGTCAGCCCGTCTTCTGCGGCAGCAGCCTACGAAGTCGACGGCTTGACCGGTGCCACGATAACCGGGACCGGCGTGACGAATTTGGCCGATTACTGGTTTGGCCCGCACGGGTACGGGCCATTTCTGAAACAAATCGGCGTGGGCGCGCCAAAACGATGAAGCGTTCGATGTGGGAGATCAGAGAATGACGGTTCGGTCGACACTCTTGGACCCGGTCTTTGAAAACAATCCGGTTCTGCTTCAGGTTCTCGGTGTCTGCTCGGCCCTTGCGATCACCAACTCGCTCTACACGTCTCTGATCATGGGGGTGTCGCTGACGGCGGTTTGCACCTTCTCGAACGGTGTGATCTCGGCGCTGCGCCACTTCATCCCAAGCAACCTGAGGATCATCATTCAGATGACCGTCATCGCCACCGGGGTCGTCGTGGTGGATCAGGTATTGAAGGCCTACGCGCCGGATGCGGCCCGAACGCTTTCGGTCTTCATCGGCCTCATCGTCACCAACTGCATTGTCCTTGGCCGCGCCGAAGCCTTTGCCGCCAAGAACTCTGTCGGCATGAGCGTGCTTGACGGCATCGGCAACGGATTGGGCTACACCGCCGTGCTGGTCGTCGTGGGCACCATCCGCGAGCTGTTCGGTGCCGGCACACTGCTTGGGGTCACGATCTGGCCGGTGGCTGCAGATGGCGGCCTGTTCGTCCCCAACCAGCTCATGCTGTTGCCGCCAAGCGCCTTCTTCATCATCGGCTTCCTGATCTGGGGATTGCGGACGTGGAAACGCGAGCAAAGGGAAGCCCCGGAGTTCGACGAAACCAAGGTCCGGCCCGAGCAGCTTCCCGAACACGCGAGGAGGCACGTATCATGACCAACCTCTTCGACATCTTTCTTCGTGCGGTTCTGATCGAGAACCTTGCGCTTTCGTTCTTCTTAGGCATGTGCACTTTTCTGGCGGTATCCAAGGAAGTGCGCACGACCATCGGTCTCGGGATCGCCGTTGTCGTGGTCGAGACGATCAGCGTCCCCCTCAACAACCTCATCTACAGCCTGTTCCTGAAACCCGGTGCGCTGTCTTGGGCAGGGCTGCCCGAGCTGGACATGAGCTATCTGGGACTGATCAGCTACATAAGCGTCATCGCGGCCATGGTCCAGATCCTCGAGATGGTCCTGAAGAAGTTCGCGCCGCCCCTTTATGCGTCACTGGGGATTTTCCTGCCACTGCTGACGGTCAACTGCGCGATCCTGGGGGCATCGCTGTTCATGGTGCAGCGCGACTACACGTTCGTCGAAAGCACGGTCTACGGGTTCGGCGTCGGAACAGGCTGGGCGATCGCGATCGTCGCGCTTGCCGGGCTGCGCGAGAAGATGCGCTATAGCGAAGCGCCCGAAGGTCTTGAAGGATTGGGGCTGACCTTCATCACCGTTGGAATCATGTCGCTGGCGTTCCTGGGCATTTCAGGGATTGAGTTGTAAGATGGCCGGCACCGAAATCATCGTCTCCGTCCTGCTGTTCATGGTCATCGTGTCGAGCCTCGGGGTCCTTGTGCTCCTTGCCCGGTCGCGCCTTGTTCCCCAGGGCCAGATTACGGTGAACATCAACGACAGCCGTGACATCAAGATGGATCCGGGGGGCAAGCTGTTGGTCGCCCTGGGCGACAGCAACCTGTTTCTCGCGTCTGCATGCGGCGGCGGCGGCACGTGTGGCCAATGCAAGGTGCGGGTGCTCGAGGGCGGCGGCGAATTGCTGGCAACCGAAAAGTCCTTCATCAACAAGAAGGAGGCTGCAACCGGTTTGCGCCTCGCCTGTCAGGTCAGCGTCGACAACGACATGAAGATCGAGGTGCCCGACGACGTCTTTGGGGTGAACCGCTGGACCTGCACGGTTCGCTCGAACGAGAACCTGGCGACCTTCATCAAGGAGTTCGTCCTTGAACTGCCCAAAGGTGAGAAGATCGACTTCCGGGCCGGCGGTTACGTCCAGATCGAAACATCTCCCTACTCCCTTGATTTCAGGCAGATCGATATTCCGGGCGAATACAGGGAAGACTGGGAAAAATACAAGCTTCTCGACCTGAAATCGAATGTGACCGAGTCGACGCTGCGCGCCTATTCGATGGCGAACTACCCTGCCGAAGACGACATCATCATCCTGAACGTCCGCATCGCGACACCGCCGCCACAGGCGCCGGACGCGCCACCGGGAATCGTCTCGTCCTACATCTTCGGCTGCAAGCCCGGGGACAAGGTTGTCGTATCCGGCCCCTATGGCGAGTTCTTTGCAAAAGAGACGGACGCCGAGATGGTCTTCATCGGTGGTGGGGCGGGCATGGCGCCGATGCGGTCCCACATTCTGCACCAGTTGCGCACGCTGAAGACAAAGCGGAAGATCAGTTTCTGGTACGGCGCGCGCAGCCTGCGCGAGGCGTTCTACGTCGAAATGTTCGACAAGTTGGCCCGCGAACATGACAACTTCTCGTGGCATCTTGTGCTGTCCGAACCGCTGCCCGAGGACAACTGGACCGGGCTGACGGGGTTCGTCCACGAAGTGCTCTATCAGGAGTATCTGTCTAAGCATCCCGAGCCCGAGGACTGCGAGTACTACATGTGCGGCCCGCCGGTCATGAACGAAGCGGTGATCGACATGCTCGACTCGCAAGGCGTGGACGCCGAGAACATCATGCTGGACGATTTCGGAGGGTAATCGAATGGAAGTCCTGCTGGCCACATTCATCCTGTTCTTCATCAGCATGCTGATCTTGGTTGGCATCCAGGTGCTTCGAAACGGTGAGCTGCCAACCGGCTGCACCCCCGGCGGGTGCCAGCGTTGCCGCAAGGATTGTCCGAACAAGTCGGCGTCGGCTTCAGGAACCGACGAGGAAAGGGGCTGATCATGCGTGTGCGCGACTACATGACCCGGACCGTCATCTCGGTCAAACCGGACACAGAGATTTTGCGAGCTCTGCACCTAATGCACGCGCACGACATATCCAATGCGCCAGTAGTCGACGACAGGGGCGCGCTTACCGGCATCCTCAGCGACCGGGACTGCATAAGGGGCGTTCTGCAGGCCACCTACCATTCAGAACTTGCGGGGCTCGTCGGCGATTTTATGGCAAGCGATGTCAAGACCGTGGGCCCGGACGAAGGCCTGATCAGCGCCACCCGCAGCCTGCTTCACCTTCCGCACCGGCTTTATCCGGTCGTTGCCGGTGGCGATCTGGTCGGCGTGATCAGCCGGCGGGACATCATCGCCGCATTGACGGATCGCTGGCAGTGGTCGAGTTGATGGGTGACGCATGAAATTCTGGCGCAAAATCTCGAAATTCAACTCGGTCCGAAGCCCGATGGCGGCCGTGATGTTTGCGGTGGTCAGCATCCTTTCGGTGGGTGTCTGGCTGGACGGAACACAGGCTCAAAGCCTTCGGAACCTGCCGGAGGCAAAACACACCGACGGCGGGCCGGAGGCATGCCTGACCTGTCACGGCGGCCCGGAGATGACGCTTATGGCCGAGACACCGCACGGGGACGCGGACAATCCCCATGCGCCCTATGGTCAACAGGGGTGCGAGTCCTGCCACGGCCCGGGCAGCTTTCATGTTTCAAGTGCCCGGGGGGGTGTCGGGTTCCCGCCTCTCAACGATTTCAGCTATGCCGGGCGGCCCAAGGAGGGCCAGTTCGACACCTGCCTGGGTTGCCACGCCAACACGTCCGGGGGGCGCCTGGGCATAGGTTGGTTGGGCAGCTCTCATGATGTCAGCGGCATGACCTGCTCGACCTGTCACGAGGTTCACGCGACCGAGAACCCGTTGGCAGAGCTGGCAGGGCAAAGAGCCCTTTGTGCAAGTTGTCACGGGCTGACAAATTCGAAGCACGAAGACTTCGAAAACAACGGGATACAGATCGAAACGCTGCAATGCGCAACATGCCACGACCCGCATGATCTGTGATCAAGCGTCGGATATCCGCGCAAATGCCGGGTGTACGGAAGCCGTGGAAGAAAGCCACTGAATGCAGTTTTGCAGTTCAAAGGGAGGAGATTTGATGGATTGGAAGACGCCGAGACCAGATTTGATCGCCGCAGCCGGCATTGCCTCGGCGCTTTCCGCGGCGATTGTTTTTGCCTCACCCGATGGGGACGATCCCCGGATTGAAGCCTGGGCCGAGGAATGGCCGGACTACGTTGAAATGTACATGACCACCAAAGAGATGGACAATCCAACCCCCTTTGGCGGCAACTACCCGTACAGCAAGCTGATCCGCTATCCGGGCAAGCAGGCTCTTTGGGCAGGCTATGCCTTTGCCGTCGATTTCAACGAAGATCGCGGTCACTACTATACGCAGATCGACCAGATGGAGACCAAGCGCAACGACAAGGAATATCTCAATGCTCATGGTCTTCCCGCCTTCAACGGCCAGCCCGGCGCATGCATGAACTGCCACAGCGGCTGGTCCCCCATACTCACCGAAGAGATGGGTTGGGCCGAGTTCAACCGCACACCCTATTGGGATACGATCGAAAAACTTCGCGGTGAATACGGGCATGGTGTCGAGGGCGCTCAACTGGGCAGTTCCTGCAACGATTGCCACAACCCGTCTGACATGAGTCTGCGCGTGAACAGGCAGGCATTCATCGACGCCATGGTGATGCGCGGCTACGAAGAAGACCCGGCGAGCGGGCTCAAAGGTTCGCCGCGGGAGATGCGCGACTATGTGTGCGCGCAATGCCACGTCGAATACTACTTTCAGGGTCAGGACGCGATCCTGACCTATCCCTGGACCGAGTGGCCAAAGGATCAGCCCCTGCGCTTCGAGATGGTCGAGGAATACTATGACACCGCGCGCGAATCCGGCGTGTTTGCGCAGGACTGGACCCACGCGGTAACCAAGGCCCCGATGCTCAAGATGCAGCACCCGGAATTCGAAGTGGTGTCGAGCGGGGTTCATTCCAGCATGATCGGATGCGTCGACTGCCACATGCCGAAAACCGAGTGGAACGGGCGACAGGTGACCGATCACACGATGGGTTCACCGCTGAAGAAGATCGAAAACTGCCTGAGCTGCCACAACAGCATGACCGCCGACGAGATGTATCAGCGGGTCTATGACATTCAGGTGGACGTGATCGCGGCCTATCTGACGGCTGAAAAGGCGGTGCTTGCCCTGATCGAAGACGTCGCGACGGTTCGCGAAACCCTCGCCGGACTGGAACCCTTCTCGCAGATTGCGGACGCAGCCGAGCGCGAAGGCGCAATCAGCGAAGAACTGTCACTGGTGCTCGACTATCACCGGCGCGCCAGCATGCGTTGGGACTGGATCGGTGCGTCCAATTCGACAGGTGCACACAGCCCCGGAGAAGCCCTGCGCGTCCTCGATCAAGCTGTCGACATGGCCCAGGATGGTCAGGCGCTGTTGGTCGAAGTCGCGGCCCGGCACGGTATCGAGCTGGTCCCGACGATCAACCCGACCCTGCCGGACGCCCCTGCCCCGATCCGTGGCGACGACATTGTCGGCTCGCTGCCGCCGGCAATCGCCCATGCCGCCGACCGCAGGGTTCAGGACCGGCTGACCCGCGTGGCCGCGGCGGAAACCACGAGCAATGACGCCATGCCATCGGTTGACGGAAAGCAGGCCTTTATCGACGCAAACTGCAGCCAGTGTCATTCCGTCAGCAGCGAGGACATCACAGCGACGATGATGGGGCTAGAGATCGATGGCATCGGCGGCCGCCGCGATGCGGCCAACATCGAGGCCTATCTGCGCGCAGGGCCGCCTCATCCGCTTGCCTGGACTGGAAGCGACGCGGATCTGTCGGCGGTCGCGGAATGGCTGGCGTCAAAGTGATCTGCGCTGATGGCGGCGAACCGTTTGCGGCCATCACCCAACAAGCGACCCGCCCGATCGGGTGCGTCGGCAGAACGTGTCAGGGAGATGTTTCATGAGTAGAGTTACAGGAATTATCGGATCAGCCGTCTTGGCGGCAGGGAGCCTTGCCGTGCCGGCGTCGATATCTGCCGCCCCGCCGGACGATTGGTCGAACATACCCACCACGACGATTAAGCTGTTCTATCCCGGGGTTTCAAGCTCGCAATGGCTTCGCAGCGAAGAACACGGCGTCGGCGCCCTCATGGTGGCGCAGGGGCAGCCCTGCTCGGCTTGCCACACAGACGCCGAGGCGACACTTGGCGACGGCATCGTTGGCGGCGGACGGCTCGAGCCGAACCCCATCGACGGCAAGAACGGGGTGATCGACCTTGCCGTTCAGGCCGCCTATGACGCCGAAAACCTGTATTGGCGTTTTCAGTGGAAAACCAACGCGGATCGCCCCGGGCAGATGCATGACTACATGCGCTTCAACGGCGAGGCGTGGGAATTCTATGGCGGACCGCGTTCCAGCGACCGGGTGCGCAACGGCGACACCCCACCGCTCTACGAAGACCGGATCGCGATGATCATCGATGACGGAACGGTGCCGCTCTACCAGGAGCAGGGTTGCTGGCTGACCTGTCATCTTGGCCAGCGCGACATGCCGGAACGCCCAACAGCGGAACAGGTGCGCGGTCATGACCTGCTTGGCGCGGTTCTGAATGTCGGGGACGTAAGGAAGTACCTGCCCTCCAGCCGCACCGATGACGGTTCGAGCTGGGACCAGACCAAGTCGGCGGATGAAATCGCCCAAATCAAGAATGACGGCGGTTTTCTGGATCTGATGCAGTGGCGTGGTGCGCGAAGCAATGCGGTCGGCATGTCAGACGACGGGTATGTTCTGGAATACCGGTTGTTTGATGAAGGAAAAGGCCCGTTCAGCTGGAATGTCGACCGGTCGACAATGACCCCCATCTACATGTTCGATGAGGGGGTGACGGGTCTTCTGTCGCTGACGACGGACAGCGTGGGCGACCTGTCGAAACCCTTTGCGATCATTCGGGAAGAAAACGCCAAACCCTATGACGCAAGCCATGGTTGGATGACAGACGATGTCTTGCCGGGCCGGCTGCTCAGCCGCGAAGACGCCACCGGTTCAGCCGCCGACAACGCCCGCTCGGAAGGCGTTTGGAAAGACGGAGAATGGACCGTGACCTGGACGCGCCCGTTGGATACCGGCCACCCGCAGGACGACAAGATCCTGCGCGACGGAAACGCCTATACGATCAGTTTCGCAGTGCATGACGACAACGTGACGACGCGCTTTCACCATGTCTCGTTCCCGTTCAGCCTAGGCCTCGGCGTGGCAGCCGACATTCAGCCGGTGAAGCTTGAGCATTAGAATTGGCCCAGTTCGACCACACCAAAGCGGAGCACATAACATGATGAGCAGACGGACGTTTCTAGCAGGAACCGCCGGGGTTCTTTACGGCGTGACTCTCGGCTCCGCCTACCCGGCTTGGGCCAAGGAAGCCGGGTTGGACAGCTTGTCCGGCAGAGTGATGGGCACGTACTACCGGATCGTGTTTCCCCAAGGCCTCGGCTTCGACGACGGTCTTCAACTGAACGTGCTTGGAACCTTGGCCGAAGTCGACCGGCTTATGTCCACCTACAAAGCGAACTCCGAGGTTTCATTGTTCAACGACGCGGCGCCCAACTCGCCGTTGGCATTCTCGGACCTCACCTGCAAGGTCGTCGAAGAAGCACGACGTATCCGTGACCTTACCGAAGGCGCCTTCGATCCGACGATCGGCCCCTTGGTGAACCTTTGGGGTTTTGGCCCCCTTGGTGGATCACACAAGGTACCCAGTGCACGCCAGGTCTCGAAAACGGTGGGTGTCGTCGGCATGGATGGGCTGCACTTGAAGGACGGCAGCTGCTGGAAGACTACCGCCGATCTTGCCATCGACCTCAACGGTATTGCCAAGGGGTTTGCGGTGGACCGGCTTGCGACCATGCTGGATGCGCTGGAAGTTCCCGGCTATCTCATCGACATAGGTGGCGAGCTGCGGGCCAAGGGGCAGAAGCCTGACAAGTCCGGGTGGCGTGTCGGGATCGAACGCCCCGAGCCGGCGGAAAGAAAGGTTCACCGCGTGCTTCAGTTGCAGGATCAGGCGGTAGCGACATCTGGGGACTATCGCGACTTCTTCACGGTGGCGGAACGAAACTACAGCCACGTCATTGATCCCCGCACCGCGCGGCCAGTCGCGCATACTCTGGCCTCTGTCACCGTTGTCGATCGCCAAGCAATGACCGCGGATGCGCTTTCGACGGCCTTGATGGTAATGGGGCCGGACGAAGGGTTCGAGTTTGCACAACGAAATGGCATCGCGGCCAGTTTCATTCTCCGGACCGAGGGAGGATTGGCCGACAGGCACACGGACACCATCCTGCCGTGGCTGGAAAAGCAGTCCTGACCGTGTAGGCCATTCGGCACGACCGAACAAGGACAGGGGTTCGGAAAATATCCATGGAATGCTGTCCCTGCATGCCTTTTGCAGTGATGTTCAACCAGCCATCGGCTGCGCGTCGGCAAGACTGACATCCGTCGGCCGCAGCAGATACCAGTATCGGGCCGGCATTGGGTCAACAACTGAACTGCTCTTGATCCTTACTCGCCACCTGCTGTCAAAGATGACAGCATGCAGCTGTCCAAGACTGGCCTGAGAGTGCCATGCGGGGGGCTTTCGTATTCGCATCTCACCAAAATTTCTCCTGCCGGCGCGCCGGCTTGATCCCCGAACTCGCTATGCCAGTTTGACATTTGATGTTTCGGCAATCACTTATTTGCGTATCGCTCTGCTTCAGCTTGGAATGCTCCGGATGGAACTTGACTACACCGACGACGAACGTGACCAGCTGCGCCTCTGGCGAAGGTGGAAAATCACGTTCGACTGGTTCAACTACCCCGAACCCCTGCAACGCGTTCACCAGGCCTTGTTGGTGCATCGTCAGCCATGGAGCACCCGGGCGCTGGCCACCTACACCAACATGCCCCAGACATCTGTCCGCCGTCAGCTGGACCTTCTGGACGCGGGAAACGCGATTGAGCGGACCGAGCACGGTGTGCAGATCAACCAGATGCAGGTTGCGTTCAACTCCAGCTTTCATCGGGCGATCGCCGATTACGTTCACGGCGGGGTCCACCTGAACAAGGAACTGCTCAAGGTGTTCAAACAAAGGTTCGGCCCCGAAGCGGCTAACTTCGAGATGTTGGAGAACCACGTGTGGTGGCCCGTCATCAAGAAAGCAGAGAACGGCATCTTTTGACGCCGCCGGTGTTTTCCGGGGCATGAGCAACCAAGACTGCCGCCCGCCCGCAGGTCCCGAAGCCGCAAGCTTGCTACGGGAGCGGAATCATCAATGCCGGTAGTCAGTCGGTGGTGCCTTCAGGGTCGCCCAACAAGAAGGCATCGCCGATGACCTTCTTCCCGTCCAGGCTGTGAACCTTGCCGCCGACGTAGAAGATGATTTCACGGCTCGCGATCACCCGACCCGCATGCCTTCCCGTGCACAGCTCCAGCGCGCCTTCGGACATCACCTCGACCGGTTCCAGCATGTCGGGATTGGTCTTCGCGATCATCCGGGTAAAGCCGGCCCCCGAGGTCAGAACGATGGCCGTCGGGCGCATCGAATTGACGAAAATGCCATGTGGTTGAAGCTCGCGGGCAAGGGCCAAAGTCGCGCGGTCCAGCGCGGCCTTGGTCGTTCCGTAACCGCCCATGGAATACGTCGCCTCGATTGGAATGCCCGCCCGACCAGGAAGTTCATCGACCCGGGCCGAACCGCTTCCGATGTTCAGGATCCACCCCGCCCCCCGCTTCTTCATTTCCGGCAGACATTGCCGGGCAAGGTCCACCGGGGCGATGACGTTCAATTCGAACATGAAGGTCATCTCGCTGTTTTCGATCTCGGTGAGCGACTTCATGATTCCGTAGGCGGCGTTGTTCACCAGAATGTCGATGGGTCCGAAGAAGGCGCTTGCCCGATCCATCAACCCGGCACGCGCCTCGGGGTCCGCCAGGTCGCACGCAATCGCGGCCGCCTTGCCGCCCATTGCCTCGATATCCGCCACGGCGGATTCGAGCGTTCCCGGCAGGCCGTCTTCTTCCCCCATCACGGGTGCGTTCAAGACCACCGATGCCCCTTCCGAGGCCAGCCGCATGGCGATTGCCTTGCCGATCCCCCGGCTCGCGCCCGTTACAAAGGCCACCCGGCTATTACAGCGTCCCATTTTTCAAATCCTCCATGTTTTCCGTGCCGATCGAAAACTACCCGTGACCGACCTCACGTGGTTGCAGCCTCAACGTTCCGGTCCCGCGGGGTCAGGTCGCAGCCGTACGACCAACCATGGCAACAACCAGAAGCAAACTGCGCCGAATGCCAGATCCCTCAGGTAGATCAGATGCATGTCCTGCTCCAACAGGACTGGCGCCGTGCCGATGGTCAGGAAGGCGAAAAGCCCGAAATTGCAGACCAGCGGCAGCATGTCCTTGATCTTGCACGCAATGGCCAGAATGATTGCAGTCAGCGGGACGATCACCGCGATATCGCCGAAAAGCGCAGGAAACTCCGCAATCGACCAGGAGATCAGAAGCCCAACCGCACCGCCGACGAAGATCCCGGGCGCCTGATCCAATTTCATGCCGGTGGCGCTCCAGACGGTGACCGCAACAAAGGCGATCCAGGGATTTTTGAGACCAAACAACGACGTGACAAAAAAATAGCTTCCGGCCGCGACCAAAACACCAAGCGTGATCAGAACCGCTTTCCAGAATGGTAGATCCTGCACTTTCCCCGCTCCTGAATGCGTCGTCCGAACCTAGGCGCCGATCGGGCCGTCAACCATGTGCGTGGCGTCTGTCCCAGCCGAGCCGGCGCATTGCACTCCGCCATCGGGAAAGTGCTCCACGGCCCCCTTCTGATCGTAGTTTGGCAATTGAACCACCTCTCAAGAACCCGGTGCACAGCACTGGTTTACTAAAAACTGTCGCCCTGATTTGACCTCGCACGCGCTTTGATAATGGGTGGTGGCTTTGATTTGTCCAAATCGAAGTGAGCCAAAATGGCCCAGGACTTTTGCGACAAGGTTTTGTCCCTTAGCAATACTTGCAGTTGAGGAAAGGTCTCTCTTCCAAGGCATGAGTTTTTTGACCCTAGAACCCGGTCGGAACCCGTTGAACCAGAGGACGTCGATAGCAGTGACAATCGGCTTTCAAACGATGTGCGATCCGTTCGACCCCGTCCTTCAAATGCACACACAACCAGGACAACTCCTATGTTGAAGCGCTGGATCTCGAACGTAGCACTTGTGGTCTTTGCCATCGGTGTCGCCGCGATCGCGAATGCCGATCCTCTAACCGACCGCGGGATCGATCCCAAGACACTGGAACTTATGGTTTCCGAATTGTCAACGGATCTGCGCTATACCCGGTTTGCCGAAATCGAGATCCGTACCGCGGAAGAAACCCTTAGCGATCGCGTGTTGATTGAATTCGATCCCAGAACCCCGTCGGGGATCGATCTGGTCCTGAAGTTCGACAAGCCGACCCCGACGACCGCCTCGACCCGCCGGTTTCGCAGTGTCCTGGAAGCCAGGATGCGGCTTCAGCACGAAATCAGATCGCTGGATCTGTCATACGACCCTGAAAGCGTCCGGCTGGAATCCTCCAACGGGTCAACCGCCGTCTACACGTTTCGCTACAGCCCGTTTGCGCTGGCGCAAGACATCGCGTGGATCCGCTTCCTACAGGGGCGGATCTGGGTGGATGGCGACCGCGTAACCCGGATTGTTCTGACGCTAGATGAAGGCCGCACCTTCCTGCACGACGGCACCCGCGTGTCAGACTACACGCTGGATGTCCGTTTCTCTCGGGCGAAGAACGAAACAGATGTTATCCAGGATTCGGTCAACGTGATCGTGGCAAGAGATTTGTTCCTCGGCCTGGTGCCAAATGGCGGGCAGTTTGTCACGACGGTTCGGACAACTGCGATCAGCTATGTCGATGAGGACGGAAACGACGTAACACCCAAAAGTGCCGCAGCTCTGAGACGCGTGGACCTCGCCTCGTTCAACAATCCGGTGCGGGTGAACATTGACCGGACATTCCCGATCTTCGGCAGGCAGGCCAGGGCGGCCGGCTACGAGTTTCCCAAGCCGTTCGGCGTCAGCGTGATGTACAACGACATCACAACAAGGTTCACTTTCTCAAGCTTTGAAATCAATGGGATACGCGAGCCGATCGAGGCAATCTTCAACCCCAACGGGTCAGGCATCGACATCCACGCGAAATCACCCCAAGTCCGGATCGACTGGTTTCCGTTTCCATTCCTGAACCTAATGGGCCTTTTTGGCAAGCTGGAAGCCACCGGAAGCCTGAAGATCCGGACGACCGGTCTTGGTCAGCTGGTTGGGCTGCCTCCAATCATCGAAGAACAAATCGACATCAATTCCACTGTGGTCGGTGGCGGCGCAACGCTCGCGGGGGGCTGGCGCAACTACTTCGCCTCGGTCACCGGAACAGTGTTGACCACAACAACCGAAGAAGCCGGCACAAAAGCGACATCACACTTGATTGCGCCCCAGATCGGATACTATTTTCCGCGGCATCGCCTGCGCGTGATGATCGGTGCCGACTGGCTCAAGCTCGACAGCCAGATGGCCGGAACCATTCCCATTCCGGGTGGCCCCAACCTGAACTTCAACATCGGTATGGAGCATGAGGAATGGGCCGGTCGGTTTGGCATCTACAAGCAGATCGGAAACAACATGGAGTTTACCCTTACCGGCACCTATGGCGACACCAGAGAAGGTTTGACCGCGATGCTTGGTACCGTTTCTGAGGTAAGCGATCCCATAAAGCAAACCCGGTTCGGGCAAGTCCGAGGTTTTTCCCCGACAGCGGACTGGCCCTTGCCAGAGCGTTGCCAGATGCCGCGCTTTCGGGCATTCAAGCACTTTCCCGGCTGTTTTGGCGCCAGACTGCCAGGCCGCCAGATCTTTTTTTCATCCCATCCTGTAGCCTTGTCACCTATTCTACCCGTTCAATGAAAGCTCCAGGCACAGCAATCATCGCAACGATACTGGCGGCATTGCCGCGTCCACAGCGCAGAAATCAGAGATACAAACCATGGCAAGTGAACAAAGGGCTGCGGTGAAGGTAGACATCGCGTTGCAGGGCGGCGGTTCCCACGGGGCCTTTACCTGGGGCGTGCTGAGCAGGCTTCTGGAAGAGGACTGGCTTGACATCCAGGGCGTCTCGGGGACCAGCGCCGGGGCGATGAATGCCGTCGCTTTGGTTCAAGGGCTCCTCGAGGGTGGAAACCCGCGCGCGCAGGAACTGCTTGAGAAATACTGGATGGACGTAAGCCGGGCTGCACGGCTCAGCCCGATCCGACGCGGTCCGCTGGACAGGTTTTTGGGTCGCTGGTCGCTGGACTATTCTCCGACCTATCTTGCTTCCGAGATTTTCGGGCGGTTGCTTTCGCCCTATCAACTGAACCCGGCCAACGTGAACCCGCTGCGGGACATCGTGGCAAAGTGCTTTGACTTCGACCTAGTCAACGGATCCGAGGACATCAAGCTTTTCTTGTGCGCAACGAATGTGCGGACCGGGCGCCCCAAGATTTTTCGGCAACCGGACATCAGCGTCGACACGGTCATGGCATCGGCCTGCCTTCCAAAACTGTTCAAGGCTGTGGAGATCGACGGCGAAGCCTATTGGGATGGCGGATACATGGGCAACCCGCCGCTTTTTCCCCTCATTGACGAAACCACGGCCCGCGACGTCATTCTTGTCCAAATCAATCCGTTCGAGCGGGACGAGATTCCTACGACGGCCGCCGAGATTGACAACCGACTCAACGAAATCACGTTCAACAGCAGCCTTGTCAAAGAGCTGCGGGCGCTCGGTTTCCTATGGGAGATCATCCACCATGAGAACCTCGACCGCGAGGCCTACAGGGATTCGCGACTTCACGTCATCGGCGCCGAACGCGATCTCTGTGGCCTTGGCGCATCCAGCAAGCTGAACGCCGAGGAGGCGTTTCTGCGCCACCTGTTCGACATTGGGCACAAGGCTGCGTCGGATTGGCTGGACGAGAATGCCGCCCATATCGGCGTACAATCGACATGGACGCCACAGCCGCTGTGGGAAGAAAGCCTTGAACCGGCGCACCTTGAACCGGGGACCAAACGAAAGCTGCCGTTGTGAGTTACGAATTGCTGGGCATCCTGCTGCCCCTGATCCTTCTGATGTACCTTGCCTTCAAAGGCATCACGTTGCTCATCCTGGCGCCTTTGATGGCCTTGCTTGCGGCGATCCTGACCGGTGGGTTACCGCCCATCGCGGCCTATACCCAGGTTTTCATGATGAACGCGGCCGACTTCATCTTTGCCTTCTTTCCCCTGTTCTTTCTGGGGGCCATCTTCGGCAAGCTCATGGACGACAGCGGGTCCGCAAACGCGATTGCGCGATGGATCGTCGCAAAGCTTGGCAAGGGCAACGCGATCCTGTCCGTGGTCATCTGCTGTGCGGTTCTGACGTATGGCGGGGTGTCGCTTTTCGTGGTGGCCTTTGCCATCTTTCCCATCGCCGCAGCGTTGTTTCGTGATGCGGACGTGCCCAAACGGTTGATTCCAGGCGCGATCGCCTTGGGGGCATTCACTTTCACCATGTCAGCGATGCCGGGCACGCCCGCCATCCAGAATGCCATTCCGATGCCGTACTTCGGCACCACTGCCTTTGCCGCGCCCGGGTTGGGCATCTTCGCCGCGATCATCATGTTCGGCCTGGGTATTGCCTGGCTCAATTTCCGCGAGCGGTCGGCGAGAACAAGCGCAGAAGGATACGGCGCCCACGAGGACGCCGTGCCCGAGCCTGACAGCATCATGCGGGCGCAAACGTCAAACGAAGGGTTTGATGTAAACGAGATTGACCCCGCCGATCCTGACCTGACCCCACCGGGGATCATCCTCGCCACGGCGCCCATCGTGATCGTGGTGGCGGTGAACCTGCTCTTCGTGTCCTTTCTGCTTCCCCATCTCGACACCGACTATCTGGCCAAGCCACTTTTTGGGGAAACCTCGGTCGAAGCCGTGGGTGGTGTCTGGGCAATCGTGGTTGCGCTGACCACATCCATCCTGTTCTTGATTGCTGTGAACTGGCGGCAATACCGGGACCTGCGCGAAACGCTCAACAAGGGGGCGGATGCGTCAGTGCTGCCGATCTTTAACACGGCCAGCCTGGTGGGTTTCGGTGGTGTGGTCGCCGCCCTGCCCGCTTTCGCCCTGGTAACCGAAGCCCTGATGTCTGCCAGCGGGGGAAACCCGCTGGTTTCGGTTGCGATGTCGGTCACGACCCTGTCGGCCATGACGGGGTCCGCCTCGGGCGGGATGAGCATAGCGCTGGACGCGCTCGGCGACACTTTCCGTACCATGGCGGACAGCTCGGGCACCTCGTTGGAGGCCATGCACCGTGTGACTTCGGTCTCTTCCGGCGCCTTGGACGCGCTGCCCCATAACGGGGCCGTCATCACGGTTCTCGCGATCGCGAAACTGACTCACAAGGACAGCTACTTCGATATCTTTGTGACTGCGGTCGTCATTCCGTTCCTCGCGCTGGTCGCCATCATTCTTCTTGCCGGCGCGTTCGGAGGGTTCTGACCTACAGCGGGAAGAACACTGGTGTGATCGCGACAGCAATCACACCCACAAGAACGGTCAGCGGCAAACCGATTTTCAGGAAGTCGGCAAACCTGTAGCCGCCCGGTGCCACGACCAGTGTGATCACCGGCGTCGACACCGGGGTGGAAAAGGCCGAAGACGCTGCCAGCAGGACACATATGACGAATGGATACGGCGACACTCCCATGGTCTCGGCGGCGGTCACGGAAATCGGTGCGACCAGAACTGAGGTCGCGGTATTGGACAGGACCAGCCCCTGGGCCGCTGTCAGGAAGAACAGCATTCCCATCATTGCCCTTGGCGAACCGTCCCCCACGAAAGAAATCAGCGCGTCTGCAACAAGGTCCGCGCCACCGGTGACCTGCAAGGCATCGGCAAGGGGCAGCATGCCTGCGATCAGAACGATGCTGCTCCAGTGGATCGCCCCGTAGGCACGTTCGGGCGAAATGGTGCGAAACAGAACTGCTGCGATGGCCGCCAGCAAGACGGCCACAACCACCGGCACCAGGCCAGAGACGCTGAGGACAACCATCATGACCAGAATGGCCAGGGAACTCAGGTATTTGTCCGGGACCAGCGGGACATATTCGCGCTCGGTTGGCAAGTGCAACAGCACGAAATCATGGTTCAATTCGGCGAAGGCGTCGATGTTACTCACCGGTCCGGCGATCAGGATCCGGTCACCGGCCTTGAGTTCGGTACGAAACGGGTCGTCCAGACGGTCTTCGCCCCGAAGCACACCAATGACATCGACACCGTGGATATCGCGAAATGCGTATTCCGAGACCGTGCGCCCAATGATCCGGGCCTCCGGATGGACAAGCATGTCGGCCAATGCCACGCCTGTGCCCCATTCCGTGGTCTCTTCCTCGATCACGCCGACATCGCGAAATGCGGATTGATCCGACAGTATGGCAAGCTCTGCCGGTTCCCCGACAACCAACAGGCGTCCCTCGTCATCAGTTCCATTTCTGGAACGAAGGCGTCCGCCTTGCGTTTCGGCGGTCGCTTGCGCGCCAGAACGCGCGCGATTATCCCACTGAAGATCGAGCGGAGGTCGGATTGAGGTTTGTGAACCACCGAAACGAGGTAAAACTTGTCGAGTAGCGCGAAAGTCTCGAGCAGTTTCAGGGACGACGCCCGCCGTGACGCCGTGCCTTCGCTCGGTCGTTCAGCCTCGACCGCCGCGTCGTCTCCGGCCAGCATGGGCCGCGCAATCGTAAGGCTGTAAAGGATCGCGACCACTAGAACAAACAGCCCGATCGGGAAAAAGCTGAAGAAGCCGAGCGGCTCGTATCCACCCTCCTGCAAGGTATCACTGACGACGAGGTTGGGTGCCGTCGCGATCAAGGTCAGCATTCCACTGATCAAAGCTGCATATGACATCGGAAGCAGCAGGCGCGACTGATGGAGACCGGTTTTGGCGGCAATGCGCAGGATGATAGGGACGAAAATCGCCACGATGGCCGTAGAACTCATGACAGATCCCAGAATGCCGGCACCGACCATGAGGAAAACAAGCAATCGAGTCTCGCTGTTACCCCCGTAGCGCAGGATCAGGTTTCCGATGCTGTGCGCAATACCGGTGCGATCCAGCATTTCACCAATGATCAGAAGCGCGGCCACCATGATCACGACCGGGCTGCCAAATCCCGACATCGCCTGGCCAGACGCCAATATGCCGGAAAGGATAAGCGCGATCACGACGATCAGGGCGACCAGATCTTACCTGACCCGGTTGCTGGCCACCATCGCACCGGCAACCGCGATCAGAACGAAGACCAAGGTGGCTTCGGGATTCACGGTGCTTCGGCCCAACATTTTCTAAGGTTCACTGGCGTCATCCAGGTGGCTTTCTGTTCCAAACCGTTCCAGACTTGAAACGCATGTAGCCATAGTCAAACAAGGCCTGCATGTATTCCGGATCGAAGGGTTCATTCAAAGGCGCGTTGAAATCCGGGCCGATCCACGTGGCATTGTACCTGACGCCCTGGCGCTGCCCGATGGCGTAGGCCACGCCCAGATCGACCGCGCCTTGATACTTGATGAGAGTGGCGAGCGAGCGTTTCGAGATATCGGCGATACCGGGCTTTGTGATCTCGGCCTCGGGATCAATCTTGCCGTTTCTGATTGCATACAAAGTGGTCCCTTCGGTAAACCGGCTTGGAATGCGCCATCCGGGAACAAACATGGATTGCGAAACTACGCCACCATCGACATGAAGCTCGTCACGAATTCCCAACGGTGTTTCGACATCGATCAATACCGGAGGAAACACGCCGGGCATCGCTGCGGATGCCATCAACGCATCCTGAAATACCTTCCGCGCGTTCGGAGCGCCACTGGCAGCAATTCGACCAAGATCCCATAGCACCGGGCGTTGGGCGTCCAGGCTGACCGTCTGGATCACCAAGCGGCGACCCCGGCGGTGCTGCACGGCGATTTTTTCCAGGAATTCGTCGGTGACATAGTCTTCCAGCAACCGACGGAGAGGTCCCGAGCTTTTTACGGACGCCTTCGAAAAAATCTGGGTGATCGGGCGGCGCTCAAAGATCTGTTCCGGCGGCAGGCCGCCGTAAAGTCGTTTGAGTTCGTCATCGTAGTCAGACCCCAAAAAGGCGAATGGGGCGGCCAGGGCGCCCGTAGACACCCCGGTCACGTTCATGAAAACCGGGCGGGTTCCGGATTCGCTCCACGCCGTCAGGATACCCGCAGCATAGGCGCCGTTTTCTGCCCCGCCGGACAGTGTAAGGTCGGCATGCCGGTCCGGCAGTCCGGCCGCTCGCGCTTGCTGCTGCCGTTCGGTCAGAAGCTCGTTGATGTTGGGTGGCGTGTCGTCGGCCCAGAAGCGGGCATTTTTGATACCTGGAACCTGCGGGGCTTCAAGCTCTCTGATGCTGACAGGATCTCGAGATATAGTGGTTCCGCACGCGGACAGTATCAGGGAAACAAGAACGATGACAAGAATTCTCATCTATGCCTCCGGTGGAGTTTCCGGGTTTCGGGGTGCATTCTCATCTCTTCTTTGACGGCACCATCTCGGTGCTCGACGGCACGAGATCGGTGTGGGAGGTCTGCTCGGCATGGGACACCGGTTCGGAGGACCGGATGTGGAACCCGAGGTAGACGACGAAACTGGACATGACCGCGAAGTTCACCCAGTGCATTGCATTGTCGCCAAAAAAACCCGTGAAGACGCTTGTGATTATGGGCCCCGCGATCGATCCCAAGGTCCAGACAAACAGCATGGTCACCGCCGCGGCCGAAACATAGACCGGGACCGTTCTGTCCATCGCGTGTGCTGTCAGCAGAGAATACATGGTCAAAAGGCTGCCACCGAGAAGAACCATCAGGATCATCAGAACAAGGTAGCCCGGCGAAAGATAGTCGAACTCGATTTCAACGGGCTGCGCGTCGGCCAGGAGAGCCATGGCCAACAGCACCGCTGCGCATATGGATGACGTGATGAAGATCACCACACGCCGGTCCACTTTGTCAGACAGGCTGCCAAGCGGGTACTGGAACAGGACCCTCCCCAGGTAGATCGCGCCGATAATGTAGGCAATGTCGTGGACCTTGATGCCCAGTTGAGAGGCGCTGTAAGGCGCCACACTCAGGATCGTGGTGGACACCATTCCCATGGCGATCACCCCGAAGACAGCTGCAGGCGCGTCCTGTAACAGCCCTCTGACACGAACCTTGGCCTTGGATCCGGGGTCTGGCGGGTTCGTTCGGGTGGAGGCAATGACCACGGTCGAGAAGCAGTAGATCAAGGCCACGAGAACGAAGGCATCGTCGCTTTCTTCCGGGACGAGAATGACAACGGCCTGGCTGAGAACCGAAACAATGCCGACAACAATTGCGTAGATGGCCAGCACCCTGCCCCGCGAGGACTTCTCGGCCGTTTCGTTGATCCAGGCATCCCCGATGGAAAACAGGCCCGCCGTGGCGAGCCCCATCAGGAAACGCAGAAGAATGAGAAACGAAACACTGTCGACCTGCGAAAACAACAGGATAGCGGCGGTTGTTATCGCTGCGCCCGCCGCAAATGCGCGAATGTGCCCGATATCCGCGATCGACTTGGCGACGACAAAACACCCGACCAGAAAACCGGCCGAGTAGGCCGACGCGGCAAACGAAGCTGCTTCCTGCGACGCGCCGGACTGGGCAAAAGCAAGAGGCACAAGCGTGCCTGCGGCTGCCGTCGCCAGCTGAATGGACGCCATCGCGACAAAAACCGACCGCAGGGTCACAAGTTGTTTGTTCAGGGACATTTGTGCATCTTTTCTAGTCCTGTATTCGTCTACGGTAGCTTGCAGACTATGGCCATTCCGAAAGCCGATCAAATTTCGGGCCCGGACGCCTTTGCCCGATCCCGTTTCTGCATTTCTGCATTCGACAACCCAAAAAGCCTGATCGGCTCGCTTCGGCCTCGCAGGTTCTCCGGGGGAAACTCCACCCAGTCTGCGGCGTCCGCTCCTGCCGCAGACAGAACCGCATCTGACACGGCCACTTGCAGGTTTCGCTGCTTGGCAAATGCCTCGATCCGTGAAGCCTCGTTCACGACGCTGCCAAAAACCCCGAACTCCAGGTGGTGCGCGTCGCCAATCGCGCCTGCGACAGCGGTTCCGGCATGCAGGGACATAACAACGTTGATCTCGGTTCGCCCGGCGCCTTCGCGTTCTTCAGACCATCGTGACACCGTGGCGGATATGCCTTCTGCAGCTTTCAGGGCGTGCTGCGCTGCCCGCTCCATTGACTCGTTCAGGCCGAACACGATCATTGCGCCGTCGCCGATGAACTTGTCGATGACGCCGTCGTTCGCGGTAACCTCCCTCTCGATATGCGACCTGAACTCGGTCAGCAGTTCAGTAGTTGCATGGGCGCCAATGGCCTCGGATATAGCGGTGAACCCCCGGATATCGACAAACATGACCACGATCCGGACCGCCCTTCCCTGACGCAGTTCGTCCAGTTTTCTGTCGCTGAGGTTTCCTGCCAGTTCAGGGGAAAGAAACCGCGTCGCGTTGCGCTCCCGCTCTCTCTGTTGGGCCACCGCATAGGCCAGCCTACGGGCGCGCCATACGACAAGAATACAGATGACCCCGATCAGGACGACCAGAAGGAACCGGACCGTATTGCTCATGGGGGAGTGGTTCTTGGTGAGGTAGACGATGTCCGCGTCAGACAGACCGTCTTCCATTCCCACCAAAGTGACGAAAAACAGACCAGCCACGAGGCAAAGCGTCAATGTCACCTGCAACACCGGTCGAATCCGGATCAGCTGCGAGACCAGCACGACAAACAGGAAGAACGTCGCTGGCGCCGCGAAGGCCACGACCGATCCGGCAGAGTGAATCCGGGCGCCGAAATGCAGGTTGCACAGCACTATGCTTATGTCCGCGATACCGAAGGCCCAGGACATCCAAAGCCTGTAGTAGCCGAGTTGCACGACCGAGATGGACGCAACACCGATCAGAAAATACGAAAACACGATCCACGCGGCCAGCAGCACATCGCCCGCTTCACCCTCGGAAAGGATGTCAGCCGAAACCGTCAGGACAACAATCGTAAGCCCAATGATCAGCGCGGCGGCAAGCCTGATCACTCCGATCAGCTTTTCCGCACTCGCGTCTGCACGCGCTATTGCCGCGTCAGCAAAAGAACTGGACGGCGCGGCGCCAAGTTCGTTTTTATCGACCGGTTTCCAAGGCAGGGGCTCTACTCCAAAGGCCAAAACACAACAAAAAAGCTTGCGATCCCGAGGTCTAAGCCCCGCAGCACACCCAAGCCTTGAGGCCTCCCTGCCCCCAGTTTGGTGGCTCTTCCCCCAGGCCTTTGGACTGGTCTTGCAGTTCGGATCGCGTCGCCTCGGCGGACATGAGTATGTTTGGTACTATGTCCGGTCACAAGGTGCGCGAGACACTGAGCCATTTTGGCTCAGCGTCGCTTGTCAAGTATGGTCTGCGCGGGCAGATTGGGATGGAAAACGTTGGTCTAAACGGAAATGCGGCTTGCGGTTCCGCCGATGTCTTATCGAGGGATTGCGATGCATATCAAAAGCTTAAGCCTCTTCTCTGCACTGGTTTTCTTCGCACAGGGCTCAGTGCTTGAAGCACAGGAAAGCACCGGTTCGGCACGTCCGGCAAAGGTGTACACGGTTGTTGAAACCGACACGTTGTATCAACGTTCCTATCCCGCGATAGTGTACCCCTCTCAGGAGGTGGAGCTGTCCTTTCGGGTCAGCGGGCGGATCGTGGAATTGCCGATCAGGGCCTCCATGAGCATAGCGCAAGGTAACGTCGTCGCAAAGTTGGATACCCGCGATTTCGAGGCCGAGGTGCGGCGGCTGGAAAGCCAGATGGACCAGGCAAAGGCACAACTCATCGTGCTTCGCGTCGGTGCCCGACCCGAAGAGATCGCCGCCCTCGAAGCCGCCGTTGCAGCGGCACAAGCTCAGCTTGATCAGGCTCGGGATGATTTTGAAAGGACTCAGCGACTGGTCGAACGCGGCGTCGCGCCGGCCTCGCAGTTCGAACAGCGGTTGGCGGCCTATCGCGTGGCTCAGGCGGAACTCAGATCACAGCAGGAACAGTTGGCCATTGGCCGCAGCGGTGGACGCCCCGAAGAAATTCTTGCTGCCGAAGCCCAGTTGCGCGGGCTCGAAGCCCAGGTTCAAAGCGCTCGAGACAACCTGTCCGACACCACGTTGCGGGCACCGTTCAGCGGCACCATTTCCAGCCGGTTTGTCGAGAACTTCCGCAACGTTCAGGCAGGCGAGGCGATCGCCCTGCTTCAGAACCTTTCGACCGTGGAAGTCGGCTTCGATCTTCCGGGCGCGGACATCATTGCCATGTCGGGTCTCGACATAGAGAACGTCACCAGCGTCGTCATCTTCGAGTCGATGCCCGACGTCGAAGTCCCTGCAGAACTGGTCGAGTTCACAACTCAGGCAGACGCCGCGACCCAAACCTACCGGGGTCGATTGTCCGTCACGCCACCTGACGGGATGATCGTCCTACCGGGGATGGTCGCGCGGGTCATTTCGCGCGCCAACCGTCAGCAGGCGCCTCAAATGACTGTCCCGCTCTCCGCCCTGGCTTCCAGCCCGGACGGATCCACGTTCGTGTGGCGCGTCGACACCAGCGACAACACGGTGTCACGCCAGCCTGTCGAGCTTGGCGACGTGTCGGAAGGCGGCGTCGTCATCAATACCGGGCTCGAGGCCGGGGCCGTGGTTGTGACCGCAGGACTGAGTGGTCTTCAGGAAGGCATGGCGATCCGCCCCATTTCGAAGATCGGCGACTAAGCCATGGATCTTGCCCGTTTCGCAGTCGAAAAGCGCGTTATCTCGGCGCTGTCCACAATCCTTATCCTGATCGCCGGTTACTTCGCGTACATGACCCTACCTCGGTTCGAGGACCCCGAGTTCATCATCCGGCAGGCGCAGATCATCACCCCGTATCCCGGTGCAACCGCCGAGGAAGTGGCGGAAGAGGTCACCGAAGTTGTCGAAAACGCATTGCAGGAACTGCAGGGCGTGAAAGAAGTGCGCTCGGTGTCGTCGCCGGGGGTCAGTACCGTTACGGTCGAATTCACGATCCCGACCACACCGGACTTCCCCACGCTCTACGAACGGTTCGCGCAGATGCGCGCAAAAATCTTGGACGTGCAGCCAGATCTGCCGCCCAACGCCCTTCCGACTCAGGTCTACGACGACTTCGGCGATGTGTTCGCGCTGTATTTCGCAATTGTCGGTGATGGCTACACCATTGCCGAACTGCGCGACTACGCAAAGGACCTTCAGCGGGAACTGGTCGCCGTCGAGGGCGTGTCCAAGGTCGTGCTGAGCGGGACACAGGATGAGGTCATCTATGTAGAATACTCACCGGCCCGGCTGGTCGAACTCGGGTTGACACCACAGCAGATCCAGCAGGTTCTGGAGGGGCAGAACCTAGTCATTCCCGGTGGCTCCATCGAGTCGGATTCCCGCAGGATCGAGATCCGCCCCACGGCGGCCGTGGAGTCGATCCAGTCGATCGAGGATCTTGTCATCACGGCGCCGGGTACAGGGGCGTCTTTCCGGCTTTCGGACATCGCCGTGGTGTCGCGCGGCTATGTTGATCCGCCCCGTCGACAGCTTTTTCGCGACGCTCAGCCTGCCATCGGAATCGGCATCTCGAACACGCTTGGCGGCAATGTCGTGAACATGGGCGACGCCGTGAAGGCACGTATTGCCGAGCTTGAATCCGCCCGTCCGGTCGGCATCGAAATTCTTCCGATCTCGGACCAGTCCGCTTCGGTCAAGGATTCCGTCGACGACTTCGTGATGAACGTGGTTCTGGCACTTGTCATCGTCGTCGGTACGCTGCTCGTCTTCATGGGGTTGCGGTCGGGGATCCTGATGGGGGGCATCCTGCTTGTTACCGTCGCAGGCACCTTGGCAGGCATGTACCTGTACGGCCTGGACATGCAGCGGATTTCCCTTGGCGCGCTGATCATTGCGCTTGGCATGCTGGTCGACAACGCAATTGTCGTCGTCGAAGGTACCCTGGTCCGCGTGCAGCGAGGCGAAGACACGAAAGATGCGGCGATTGCGGTGGTCAACCAGACGAAATGGCCGCTGCTTGGCGGAACCGTCGTGGGACTTCTGGCGTTTTCGCCCATCGGCTTTTCACCGGACAACACCGGTGAGTATGCAGGCAGCCTGTTCTGGACGATATCGATCTCGTTGTTGTTCTCATGGCTGGTCGCGATCTGGCTGACCCCGTATTTCTGCACGCTTCTGCTGAAGCCCAGCGAAACCGCGGCACCGAAGGAGAACGCCATCCTGCGCGGATACCGGACAGTTCTGGCCCTGGCGATCCGGGCCCGCTACATCACGGTCGTGCTGGTTGTCGCGCTGTTCGCCTCTGCCGTGGTCGGTATAGCCCTCGTACCGCCGGGTTTCTTCCCCAACAGCACCCGGGCGCAGTTCGTCGTGGACTACAACCTGCCTGAAGGGACGGACATCACCAGAACCAGCCAGGATCTGAAGGAAATCGACCAGCACATCCGCAGCCTGGATGGCGTGACCTCTACCAACCTGTCGGTCGGAGGCGGCCATCTACGGTTCATGCTGGTCTACACCAGCGAGGATGCGAATACGGCATACGGCCAGATTCTGGTCGACGTCGAAGACTACCGGCAGATCGACGACCTCCAGCCCCAGATACAGGCGTGGATCGATCATACCTATCCCGAGGCCTACTCGAAGGTCTGGAAGTTCGTGCTTGGACCCGGCGGAGGTTCAAAGATCGAAGCCCGGTTCACCGGAACCGATCCGGTCGTGCTGCGGTCGCTCGCTGAAGAAGCCAAAAAGGTCTTCTCCGAGCAGGGCGGCATCGCGATCAAGGACGACTGGCGCGAACAGGTGCAGGTCATCCGCCCGATCATCAACACGGAAAACGCCCGACGCCTTGGGCTGACCCAGGGCGAGATTTCCCGGGCGATCTATGCGCATCTGAACGGGGCCGATATCGGCATCTACAGGGAAGGCGATGACCTGCTGGCCATTGTCATGCGCCCGTTTGAAGACGCCCGCGATGATATCGGCGATTTGCGCAACATCCAGGTCTTCAGCCAGGTAGCCGGTGGCTACATCCCGATCTCTCAGGTCGTGACCCGTTTCGAGTTGGTCTTCGAATCCGGAAATCTGCGCCGCATCGACCGGCGGCTCTCTATCACCGCCCAGGCGGACAACGCCCCTGACGAACTGTCGGGCGATCTTTTCGCCAAGGTCCGGCCTCTGGTCGAGGACATCGAGATGCCAAGCGGATATTCCCTTGAGTGGCGCGGCGAGTACGGTGACTCGCAGGACGCCAACGATGGGTTGGCATCGACGATGCCGTTGGGGTTTGGCGCCATGATCATCGTCGTGGTCATACTGTTCAACGCCTTCCGCCAACCCCTGATCATCTGGCTGACCGTACCGCTGGCCCTGATCGGGGTGGTCTGGGGGCTGGCGCTTACAAGGACGCCGCTGGAGTTCATGGCCATATTGGGCGTGCTGTCGTTGACGGGTATGTTGATTAAGAATGCCATCGTTCTGATCGACGAGACCGACACCCAGATAGGAGACGGCAAACCCAGACTTCAGGCAGTCGTGGATTCCGCCGTTTCGCGTGTGCGCCCGGTGTCTCTTGGCGTACTGACGACGGTTCTGGGCGTCATGCCTCTGCTCTGGGATCCGTTTTTCGAGTCTCTGGCAGTCGTCATCATTTGTGGCCTGAGCTTTGCAACCATCCTGACGTTGATCGTCGTACCCACGCTTTACGCGATCTTCTTCCGGGTTCGCGATGACGAGATATCGCAGACCTCCTGACGGACGGAAGCCATCCCGCTGCCGTGGCGTAGGCGCAACCGAGCTGCTGCGCTTGCGATACGCGGTAATGCGTGCCTGGCGTGCGGCATATATTTCGGAAGAACATACGGCCCTCAAGTGGATGGGTACATCGAGGTTCATCACGTCGTGCCGGTCAGCCAGTTGGGTAGAGATTACGTGATCAATCCGAAAGAGGACCTCGTTCCGCTCTGTCCAAATTGCCATTCCGTCGCCCATCGAAGAAACCCGCCCTTCACTGTCGATGATATCAAACGCCTTTTTCTTGAGGCCGGAGAGTCCTCAGGCGGGAGCAAAGCATGATAGCATGCGAAGGTTCGGGTTCCGTTCCATCTCGCCAAATGCATCCGACATCGAAGTGTTTAGGTTGCGTTACCAAATAATGGCTTGATTTCAGTGCTTTGCAAAAAATTCACCAAATCGGCGCAGTCAATTGGTTCAGAGAATATCGGCCCTGAGAGACCGATCTCGGCCGCCTCACGCCGGGCAAAGTGAACAGCCCCATCCGCATAACCCTCTAAAACAACGGAAAAATCCGGCCGCAACCGGATGGGGAGAACGCTTTCTCGGGGGCAAGTGGCGGAACGGAAGGGATTCGAATTGTCGGGACGGCGGCGTTACCGCCGCCTCACGCGCGTTTGGTTCTGTTCACGCCGCGCGACGTTGATCGGGTGTTCCCGACCGAGGGCGCGATAGAAGCCGTTGCCCTTTGACCAGTTTAGGAACTGGCTGAAGCTGTCGACCTGGTCATCGTTCCGTCCGCGTGGGAAGGACTGAAGCTCGCGCTTGAAGGTTGCCAGCCAAGGGGAGTCGGCCGGCAGACACACCTTGCCCGCCTCCACCGGGGCACAGGCCGCGTTGAAGCGGATCTCCTTGTCCTTGTCGGGGGTCACCCGGTTGAAGCGCTTGTCATCCTGGAATAACTCCTGGAACAACGGCCGACCGGTCGCGGCATCCTCGATCAGAACCGTCTCGGGATCCCATTGCCCAACCAAGGTCAGCACCTTCGATTTCAGTTCGGGGTAGTCCAGTTGCCCGCGCCAGAGATCGAGCAGATGCCAGTGGGGCGGCAGGAACCCCCAGGTCGTGCCGACGGAATAGTCCGACCGCGGATCTGACGAGGTGCCGGTATCCCAACTCTGGACGACCAGGTGATAGTGGTGCCGCGGCAGGACCTCGTCAAAGGTGCCAAACCACTCCCAGCGCAGCGGAGATCCGTCTGGTGCGATCGGGTTCTGCTGGTACTGGCAGTTGAAGATCGCCGTGCCCATTTCACGGCGCATGCGATCGAGCGTCTCCCGGTCGAGCTTCGCCGGGAACAGCAGGTCCCCCGGCCTGCGCCGATGCACTTGCCCGCGCCCGATCGGTATGACCTCGTTCTCCTCCGCGATGGCCGGCAGGTTCAGGTGCCGGTAGGTGCCCTTGTCAAGGAGGTAGCCCGGTGGGTCCATCTCGTGCAGCCGCTGGGCGATCATCACCACCCTGCCCTCCGCTGGATTGTCGAAGCGAGACAGCAACGTGCCTTCGATGAACTCCTGCGCCCGGATCAGTTCCGCCTCGGAATTGGCGTCCCCGGCCTTCATCAGGTCGTCGATGATGATGTAGTCGGCGCCATGGCCGGTCACCGAACTGCCGATGGACACCGCCTTGCGACTGCCGCCCGCGGTGGTGCGGATTTCTTCCACGGTATTGCCCTTTTTCGCCAGCCGAGTCCCGGGGAACATCTCGCGGTACCAGCGCGACGACATGACCCGCCGGCAATCCTCGGAATGCTTGCGGGCGAGATCAAGGCCATAGCTGGCCACGATGATCTTGGCGCCCGGATGGTGTCCCAGCAGAAAGGCCACGTAGGAAACCGCCACGGTTACGGATTTCAGGCAGCGGGGCGGAATGTTGATCACCAGCCGCTTGTTCTCGCCACTGCGCACTTCGTCCAGAGCATGGCACATCGCGCGCACATGCCAAGCCGGCTCAAACGTACCATTGGGCCCGTGATGGAGGGTGTCGAACACCCTCCACACGAACGGGAAGAAGTTGTCCCGGCAGAGATTGATGGCGGCCTGCCGAACCGTGCGCGGTTCAGGTACCGTCATAATCATCCTCCTGGTCCTCGACATCCTCTTGACCCGCTTGCGGGGAGGAGAAGAAATCCCGGAGGATGTCATAGTCTACCGGCTCGGGCCTGCCCGAGAGACCAGCCTCAGTATCGTGAGCCTCGCTGTCGCCAAACAGGTCCGCATCAAGCTTCAGAAGGGCCAACAGCGCCTTCGAATCTCCCTTCAAGGCACTGGCCGTCAGCCGCTTGGCCATGGCTTCCGCCTTGGTGATCCGGATCTCGCGGTTGCCCTCGCGGACCGTGATTTTCGATTCAAGCTCCCGCTTGAGGCTGGCACTCAACCCCCTGGCACCTTTCGGCCGCCCTTTCGGATTGCCCGACTGGCCTTTCTTGAACCGCGTTTGTTTCGGCGGCTTGCCATATCCCACCTCGTAGTCCTTTTCGTCATCAGACATGGCGGACCTCCTTTTTCGCGACGGCATTTGCCTGAGCAGCCCGGCCGTCAAAGGTCTCGCCGGTGACCGCATGCACGACCTGTTCACCCGTCATCTCCTGCCAGCGACGGATGGCGACATCGACGTAAGCCGGGTCCAACTCGATCAGCCGCGCCCGGCGCCCGGTCTTCTCGGCCGCCAGCAGCGTGGCGCCGGAGCCGCCGAAGGCATCGAGCACTACGTCGCCACGATGGCTCACATCCATGATCGCGTCCGCCACCAGCGCCGTCGGCTTGACCGTGGGGTGATCGGCCAAATCGGCCTCGCGCCCCTTGCCGAAGCTGTTGACCCCGGCATAGTCCCAGACATTGGTGCGGTTGCGGCCATGCTTGCCCAGCTCCACGTTGTTGATGTGCCGCGCACCCGGCTTCTTGAAGATGCAAACCATCTCGTGCTTGGAGCGGTAGAGGCTGCCCATGCCGCCATTGGTCTTGTTCCAGACGCAGAGATTGATGAGGTCGAGACCGCCGGCCTTACCCATTGCGATCAGGTCCTCGATGTGGCGCCAGTCCATGCAGACCATGGCGATGCCGCCTGCAGGCAGATTGGCCACGACATGGGTCAGGAACGTCTGGAGAAAGCTGCGGAACTCCGTGTCGGTCATCTCGCCCGAGGCCATGGCGAACTCGCGGTGGCTGCCATCCTTGCCCAAGCGCACATGCCCCTGCACCGGCACATTGTAGGGCGGGTCGGTGAAGACCATGCGCGGCACATCACCATCCAGCACAGAGGCATAGCCGTCCGCTTCCAATGCATTGCCGCAGAGGATGCGGTGATCCCCGAGCAGCCAGATGTCGCCGGGCCGGGTGATGGCGACTTTTGCCGGGTTCGGCTCTTCAACGGTTTCCGGCTGACGCGCATCCGTGTCACCGGCACCGCTGATGAGGAGGTCGATCTCCGCCACCTCGAAGCCGGTGATGTCGAGACCGAACTCCAGCTCGCCATCCAGGCTCAGGTCCATCAGCTCGGCAAACTCGATCTGCAGCGCCGCCTGGTTCCAGTCGGACAGTTCCGCGAGCCTATTGTCGGCGATGCGCAGGGCGCGCACCTCGGCCGGGCTCAGGTGACCGGCCACCACGGTCGGTACCGTGGTGAGGCCAAGCGCCTTCGCTGCCTCGAACCGGCCATGACCGGCAATGATCACGCCGTCGCCGTCGACCAGGATCGGGGTGACGAAGCCGAACTGTCGTACCGAGGCTTTCAGCTTGTCGATGCTCTTTACCGTGTGAACGCGATTGTTCTTGGCGTAAGGCTTGAGGTCTGCAATCGGCGTCTGCACAACCTTTTCGGCCATCCAGACAGGGGCGGTCGATGCTGCGGCATCGCGGGGTTGGGATTGGGTACGCATGCGCGCCTCCATTCATCTGGGCTGTCGCAACAGCCGGGGATCGAATGGACCGCTTCGGGGAATTCGGAGAGAGCACGAACAGCAACTGCCCGGATCCAGCGATCCGGTTCATTGCCTCTTTCGATGCTCCCTTTGGGCGCTCGGGCCCGGTGAGTGCTTCTGGCAGGATTTGAAGGTCCTGCGTGAGGCACACCGAATATAACCACCCAACCAGAAAGAATCAAGTTTTTGTTTTTTTCCAGTGCGTTACGACACCTACGATTCTTCGTTAGCGCCAGCGGATTCAGGCTGGACTACCGGTGCGAACCACGCATCACTGGTCCCACGCCCGACATGTTCGGGCTCACCTCGGTACCGGGGCACGGCATCCCGCCCCTCTGAACACGAGGAGACCAGACATGCCCAAAACCAAACACACCAAGACCGATAGGGTACAAACCCTGCTTCGCCACCCCGCAGGTGCCAGCCTCGCGGACATCTGCAAGGCCACCGGCTGGCAGCAACACTCGGCCCGGGCCGCCCTCAGCATGTTGCGCAAGAAAGGCGCAACGATCGAACGCAGAGCATCGGATAAACCGGGCGCGCCGGCCACCTACCACCTCGTTGCCGAGGCGGAGGCGCAGGCATGACCTTCCCAGCGGAAATCGCCGAGCTGGAAGCGATGGATCGGAAGGGCTTGTTGTTGCTCTGGCAGCAGCTGTTCGACCGCCCTGCCCCGGCAATGCTGAGCCAGCCCTTCCTGCGCCGCTTCCTCGCCTTCGAACTGCAGGCCCGCCGTCATGGCGGGCTCTCCCGGAAGGTGACGGCTGCGCTGGACAAGGGGGCGGACCAAAAGCCACGGCCGACGCCCCCTGCCCTCAAACCCGGGGGACGCCTGCTGCGCGAATGGAACGGGGTGACCCATGTGGTCGATGTCACCGAGGACGGTTTTGCCTGGAACGGTCGCGCCTACCGCTCGCTTTCGGCCATCGCCCGCGAGATCACCGGGGCGCACTGGTCCGGCCCCCGTTTTTTCGGTCTCACTGGAAAGGGCGCCAGATGAGCCCGCGTCGCAAAGTCCGCTGCGCCATCTACACCCGCAAGTCCTCCGAGGACGGGCTGGACCAGGACTTCAACTCGCTGGATGCGCAACACGAGGCCTGCGCCGCCCTCAGCATGTTGCGCAAGAAAGGCGCAACGATCGAACGCAGAGCATCGGATAAACCGGGCGCGCCGGCCACCTACCACCTCGTTGCCGAGGCGGAGGCGCAGGCATGACCTTCCCAGCGGAAATCGCCGAGCTGGAAGCGATGGATCGGAAGGGCTTGTTGTTGCTCTGGCAGCAGCTGTTCGACCGCCCTGCCCCGGCAATGCTGAGCCAGCCCTTCCTGCGCCGCTTCCTCGCCTTCGAACTGCAGGCCCGCCGTCATGGCGGGCTCTCCCGGAAGGTGACGGCTGCGCTGGACAAGGGGGCGGACCAAAAGCCACGGCCGACGCCCCCTGCCCTCAAACCCGGGGGACGCCTGCTGCGCGAATGGAACGGGGTGACCCATGTGGTCGATGTCACCGAGGACGGTTTTGCCTGGAACGGTCGCGCCTACCGCTCGCTTTCGGCCATCGCCCGCGAGATCACCGGGGCGCACTGGTCCGGCCCCCGTTTTTTCGGTCTCACTGGAAAGGGCGCCAGATGAGCCCGCGTCGCAAAGTCCGCTGCGCCATCTACACCCGCAAGTCCTCCGAGGACGGGCTGGACCAGGACTTCAACTCGCTGGATGCGCAACACGAGGCCTGCGCCGCCTATGTCGCTAGCCAGCGTCACGAGGGCTGGTCACTGCTGCCACAGCGATACGACGACGGCGGCCTCTCCGGCGGCACGCTCGAACGCCCTGCCCTGCAGCGGCTTCTGGAAGAGATCGATGCCGGGCGCATCGACATGGTGGTGGTCTACAAGATCGACCGGTTGACCCGCTCACTCACCGACTTCGCCAAGCTCGTCGAGCGGCTCGAACAGGCCAACTGCTCCTTCGTCTCGGTGACGCAGTCCTTCAACACCTCGTCATCCATGGGTCGACTGACCCTGAACGTGCTGCTGTCCTTTGCCCAGTTCGAACGCGAGGTAACGGCCGAGCGCATCCGCGACAAGATCGCCGCCTCCAAGAAGAAAGGCCTCTGGATGGGCGGCAACCTGCCCTTGGGTTTCGACCGCCACCCTGATCCCAAAGCCCGCACGCTGGTGGTGAACCAGGAAGAGGCCAGCACCGTCCGGCGCCTCTTTGATCTCTACGCGGAACTGCGCTGCCTGCGCCGGGTGGCGGAGCGGGCCGCTGCCGAGGGGTTGTGCTCGAAACGGGTTGTCCGAGCTGATGGCACCGTTAGGGGCAATCGCCTGCTGTCGCGCGGCCAGATCTACTACCTGCTGCGCAACCCGGTCTATCGCGGCCAGATCCGCCACAAGGACAAGCTCTGGCCCGGCCAGCACCCGGCGATCGTCGACGAGGACCTGTGGGAACGGGTGCAGGAGAGGATGCGGCAAGCCTCACAACGGTCCCGCGCGCAACCCTCACCCGATACTCCATCCAGAGGGACGGCCCCCGGCGCCTGGCTGACCGGCAAGCTGCGAGATGACACCGGCGATTGGCTCACCCCGACCCACACCACCCGCAAGGGCCGACGGCTACGCTACTACGTCTCCAACAGGCTGATCTCCGGGGGCACGGATCCCACCGGTTGGCGATTGTCAGGACCAGCATTGGAGACGGCGGTTAGCAACATCGTGATCACACATCTGCAGGAGGCATCCGCATCGCACCGGATCCTCGCGCGGCCCGAGGCCGGGTCCGCATCTGTAATCAAGTCCGCGGTCGCAGAACTGGCCACCCGGCTCCGCGACACCGGCGGAACGATTTGCGCCGGCCTGCTTGCCTCTGGCACGCTCAAGCGCGGGCGGATCTGCCTCGACCTGGACGGCAAGGCCCTGGCAAGCGCGCTTGGCCATTCGCCAGACGATCTGAACCCGGACCTGCTCAGAATCGAAGCGCCTTTCGACCTGCGACGCCGCGGCGTCGAAGCCAAGATCATCGCCGGCGATGTGCAGCCTCACCCGGATCCGCATCTCCGCTCCATGCTGGTCCGCGCCCATGGCTGGGTCCGCAATCTGAAAAGTGGCGTCCAGCTGGTCAACATTGCGCGCGAGGAACAGGTGCCCGCCTCCTTCATCCGCACCCGCGCCCAACTCGCCTTCCTGTCGCCGAAGATCCAGGCCGCGATTCTCGACGGCAGCCAGCCGCCGGAGCTTACCCTCAAGCGCCTGGTCAGCGTCACCCACCCGCTGGATTGGGCGGAGCAGGAGCGCATCTTCGGCTTCTGAAACTCTCCAAAATTCCGGCTTCCCTGATACCCGGTGTGACGTCCCTGTTCCGACGCAGAACTTCCCTGTTACCGTGAAAAAATTTCCCTGTTCCACAGTTTAGGGAATTTGGGGCGTAAATCATTGATATCACGCCATTATCACAAAGACAAAATCAGGAAATTCCGCCAAAAATGCCGAAATTCGCTGTAAACTCCCTGTTATCAGGGAAAATCCGCCCAAAGCGACCCCGCGAAAATACGGAACTGAGACTGGCGTTAGAACCGTGGCCTAGTTGTGCTTGCTAGATCGTCTCTGATAGAAAACGGGTATGGTAAACCGCTGATGTCGCGGCAGAAATCCGGGGCAGAAAGTATCAATAGAGTGAGACGGGAATGGGTGGCGGGGAGACAGGGATTCGAACCCTGGGGACGCTCTCACGCCCAACGGTTTTCAAGACCGCCGCATTCGACCACTCTGCCACCTCCCCGGCGCAGGCAGCGGTCTAGGACGAACATCGGTTGGTGGCAAGTCCAAAAGAGGGATTTCTTGCCGAAGCCGGACCCGCGGTCTTTCCTTGAAACAACCCGCAGGTTATGATTTGCGCAAGGACTGCAGGAGGCCGGCAAAAGAACCGGTCGAACCGCGGTTGGGGCCAGCCACGCAAAGGCCCTACAGGCAAGGGATAACACAATATGAAGCGAGCGACAGAGACACGCTTTGGACCGCGGCCGTTGGCGGTGCTGGTTGTTGCATTGACTGCGCTGACGGGATGCGACGAAGCTTTGAACACAGGCAAGTCTTCCTCTAAGGCAGCCAGTGACGATGGGCAGACCCAAAGCAACACCACGGAACTGTTCCCCGAAGTCGCCAGCGGCTCTCAGCGCGATATTGAAGCGCCGGACGTCTTCGAAGTGACCGAGGCCGGGCTATGGGATGGGCGTCCCTCGTTGGGTGGCATCTGGGTGGCGCACCCCAGCGCATCTCAGCCCGAGCGGGTCGCCATCAAGAACACAAGCAACAACAAGACCGTGACGGGCGCCTTGTTCCGCCGGGAACGAAACCTGCCCGGGCCAGCCCTTCAGGTGTCCTCGGCAGCGGCTGAAAAACTGGGAATGCTTGCCGGCGCTCCTGCCCGTCTGCAGGTGGTTGCACTCCGTCGCGAAACGATCGAGCCGGAGCCTGCACCGGAACCCGAAGCAGCCCCGACCGAAGAAACTGCAGACGCCGCCGAAGCAACCACAGCCGAAGAAATCACAACGGCCGGGCCCGACGAAAAGGTCGAAGAAAAGCCGGCCAAGCGGAAATGGTGGCAGAAAAAGACACCTGAAAACACCGGTGCCATGGTCGCCGGTGCTGCCGCGGCCGGAGCGGCCGCAAGCGCCGCGGCCGACGAAACTGCGCCCGCGATTGAGGAAGCGGCAGATGCGTCCGCGACCGCTGCATTGACGGATCCGGTCGTCGCACCGCCGCCCGCCCCGAAGAAACGCAAGTGGTGGCAGAAGAAAGATCCCAATGAAATTACCGAGACGCCGCTGGACCCGATCGCAGGTGCCGCGGCCGCCATTGACGCATCCGAGCCGACGCCGGCTGCGGCGGCCAGTGCCACAGCCGCATCGTCGAACCTGACCAAACCTTATGTTCAGATTGGAACGTTCGGAGTTGAAGCGAACGCGAAAGCCGCCGCCGAAAAGGTCCGCACGAACGGATTGGCGGCCGAAGTTCTGGAACTGGAGTCTGCGGGCAAGTCGGTCTGGCGTGTACTGGTCGGCCCTGCCACGACGCGCACCGAACGCAAAGCGATCCTCGGAGATATGAAAGACCTGGGCTTTACCGATGCCTTTATCGTGAAGAACTGAACAGGAGGGTCCAATGCTGACCTCACTCAAATCGGCTGTTCTGGCCGCGGGCCTTGCCCTGCTTGCCCTGCCGGTTCACGCCTTCGACACGTCCGCGCGCGCGGCTTATGTGATCGACCAGACGACAGGCACTGTGCTGTTGTCGAAGAATGCCGATGAACCGCTTCCACCGGCATCGATGTCCAAGCTGATGACGCTCTACGTGGCATTCGAAGCCCTGCGCGACGGTCGACTGACGCTGGATGAAACGCTTCCGGTCTCGGAACACGCCATGAGCTATGGCGGCTCGACCATGTTCCTGAACACGCAGGACCGGGTCCGGGTCGAGGACCTGCTGCGCGGCATCATCGTCCTGTCCGGCAATGACGCCTGTGTTGTGATCGCCGAAGCGCTCAGCCCGGACGGCACCGAGGCCGGCTTTGCGCGCTACATGACCCAACGCGCCAGGCAGATGGGCATGAACCACTCGAACTTCACCAACTCGAACGGCTGGCCTGCTGCAGGTCACATGATGTCGGTGCATGATCTGGCCGTGCTGGCCGACAGGCTGATCACCGATTTTCCCGAATACTATCCGCTGTTTGCCGAGGAAACCTTCGAATTCGACGGCCGTGCCCCGTCGAACGTGAACAACCGCAATCCGCTGCTGAAACTGGATATCGGTGCCGATGGCCTGAAGACCGGCCACACGCAAGAGGCGGGCTATGGCCTTGTCGGTTCGGCCAAGCAAGGCGATCGCCGGGTGGTCTTCGTTCTTTCCGGGCTCGACAGCATCTCTCGCCGGGCAGAGGAGGCTGAGGCCGTGGTCAACTGGTCGTTTCGAAATTTTATCGAGAGGACAGTTGCCAACGCCGAGACGCCGATAGCACAGGCCAAAGTGTGGATGGGCGCGCAAAAGACGGTTGGGCTTGTGCCCGACGGTGACCTCACCCTTCTGTTCCCCGTTCTGGGCGATCAGAACGTGCAGGCCGAAGTCGTGTATCAAGGCCCGATCAACGCTCCGATCGTCAAGGGCCAACAACTGGCCGAACTTGTGATACAACCCGAAGGTTTGCCCGAAATCCGGCGCCCCCTTGTCGCAGCCGAGGATGTGGCGATGGGCGGGTTTTTGGTGCGGCTGATGACCGTGGGCGGCATCGTCCTGAAAGACATGATCAATACCCCACTGGAGTCGATGTGAGCCCGCGCGGTCTATTCCTGACATTCGAGGGGATCGACGGTTCGGGCAAGTCCACGCAGGCCCGCAGGCTGGCAGAAAGCCTCGAGGCGGCCGGACATGACGTTGTTCTGACGCGCGAGCCGGGCGGTTCGCCCGGGGCCGAGGAAATTCGCCGACTGGTCCTCGAAGGCGACCCCGACAGGTGGTCGGCGGAAACCGAAATTCTTCTGTTCACGGCCGCACGACGCGATCATTTGGAGCGCACGATCGAACCGGCCTTGAATGCGGGTAAGATCGTGATTTGCGATAGGTTCGCCGACAGCACCCGAATGTATCAGGGCCTGTCGCGCGGAGATCTGCGCGCGCTGGTGGACCAACTCCACGGCCTGATGATCGGCCGCGAGCCCGATCTGACCTTGCTGATCGATATGGATCCGGAAATCGGGCTCTCCCGCGCCAAGGGTAGGCAAGGCACCGAAGAACGGTTCGAGGATTTTGGCCCGGCCCTTCAAAAACGTATGCGCTCGGGTTTCCTTGCGCTGGCGGACGAGTTCAAAGACCGGTTCCGTGTGATCGATGGCAATCGCGACGTGGACAGCGTGGCCGTGGATGTGAGAGAAACCGTCCTGAAGGTTCTGCGGTAATTCACGAATGAGCGACGACACACCCACACCGGACCAGGCGCCCGGCGCGCTTCACCCGCGCGAAACACGCAAGCTGGTTGGACAGGATGCGGCCGAGCAAGCCTTCCTGACCGCCTTTGCATCTGACCGGCTGCATCACGCGTGGCTTCTGACCGGCCCTCGTGGCGTGGGCAAAGCGACCCTGGCATGGCGCATCGCGCGGTTTCTGCTTGCCACGCCGCCGCAACAGGATGACGGGCTGTTCGGTGCGCCCGAGGCTCCGACAACACTCGACATCGCGCCGGACCACCCGGTTGCAGCAAGGATGCTGGCCGGGGCCGAACCCGGTCTGGCCGCGATCACCAGATCCTTGAATGATCAGGGCCGCCTGCGCAACGAGATCGTTGTCGATGACATCCGAAAACTGGGGCGCTTCTTCGGCCTCAGTTCAGCGGACGGAGGGCGCCGCGTGGTTATCGTGGATGCGGCGGACGAAATGAATGTCAGCGCCGCAAACGCGTTGTTGAAAATGCTCGAAGAGCCTCCTGCCCGCACGACACTGCTTCTGGTTTCGCATCAGCCGTCACGGCTGTTGCCGACGATCCGCTCGCGGTGCCGCACCCTGCGCCTGTCACCGCTGTCGCCGGAGGATATGAAATCGGCGCTGGCACAGACCGGCGCCGAGTTGCCTCCGCAATCCGATCACCTCGCGGCTTTGGCCGCCGGTTCCGTAGGCGACGCGGTAAGGCTGATCAATCTGGGCGGGATGGAGATCTATGCCGAGCTGATCCAGATACTGGGCACCCTGCCCCGCCTCGACCGCCAGCGCGCGCTGGCTTTGGCCGAAGCGGCCGCGCAGCGCGGAGCAGCCGAGCGCTATGACCTGCTTTTGAATCTGATTGACATCGCTCTGTCTCGCCTTGCTCTGACAGGTGCGACCGGCGCGCCTCCGCAGCCAGAAGCTGCGCCAAACGAGTCCGAAGTGCTATTGCGCCTGTCATCCTCGCGCCCCCAAGCCTTGGGCTGGGCCGAGGCCGCATCCATCATCACGGCCCGTGCACGGCACGGGCAGGCGGTGAACCTTGACCCTGTCGCCGTCGTCCTAGATACGGTGTTCAAGATTCAGGAAACCGCCGGTCCGAGCAGATGAGCGACACGCCCCAACCTCCCGCAATCACTGACAGCCATTGCCATCTGGATTTCCCGGATTTCGAGGGCCAGCTGGACGCAATCATCGCTCGTGCGGCCGAAGTGGGCGTGACACGGATGGTGACGATCTGCACACGTCTGCGCAATGAGCCGACCGTGCGCGCGATCGCCGAAACATATGCCCCGGTTTTCTACGCTGCCGGCACCCACCCCATGAGCGCGTCCGAAGAGCCACTGGCAAGCGTCGATGAACTCGTCGCATTGTCCCGACATGCAAAATTTGTCGGCATCGGCGAAACCGGGCTGGACTATCACTACACCGCCGACAGCGCCGAAATCCAAAAACGCTCGTTGCGGGTTCACATTCAGGCCGCCCAAAGTACAGGCTTGCCGCTGATCATTCACGCCCGTGCAGCCGACGAGGACATGGTGACAATCCTGCAAGACGAGTTTCGGAACGCACCTTACTCCTGTGTGATGCATTGCTTCTCGTCCTCGGCCGAACTGGCACGGGCGGCGTTGGATTTGGGGTTCTACCTCTCCATGTCCGGCATCGCGGCCTTTCCAAAAAGCCAAGAGCTGAGGGATATCTTTGCGGCAGCGCCTGTCGATCGAATTCTGGTAGAAACCGACGCACCATATCTGGCCCCGCCGCCCCACCGGGGCAAGCGGAACGAGCCCGGCTATACCGCTTTCACCGCCCGGGTCGGCGCCGAGCTGTTTGGCATGGACTACCCGGACTTTGCAGCGCAGACCCAGGAGAACTTTGATCGACTGTTTGCGAAGGCGGCCGCCTACCCGGTTGCCGCATGAGCATGCTGCGGTTCACCATCCTGGGCTGTGGCTCCTCTGGCGGCGTCCCCCGGTTGGGTGGGCATTGGGGAGATTGTGACCCGCAAAATCCGCGCAATATCCGCCGCCGATGCTCGATGCTGGTTGAACGGGACGGGCCGGACGGCACGACCTCGGTATTGATCGACACGACCCCGGACATGCGCAGCCAACTGCTGGACACCGGAACCGGACGCCTCGACGCCGTTGTCTACACACACTCGCATGCCGATCATGTCCACGGCATCGATGACCTGCGCATGATCGTTTTCAACATGCGCGCGCGGGTACCCGTTTGGGCGGATGGCGACACGCAAAACGCATTGCTGGGGCGGTTCGGCTACGCGTTCATTCAACCCGAAGGCTCGCCCTATCCACCGATCCTCGACCTGAAGACTATTGACGGCCCGTTCGAGATAGACGGTCCGGGAGGATCAATCCCGTTTCGCCCGTTCAAGGTGAACCACGGATCGATCGATGCGCTTGGTTTTCGTATGAACAACCTGGCCTATCTGCCTGATGTTGCGGAAATCTACGATGATGCCTGGCCCGAGCTTCAGGGATTGGACTGCCTCGTGATTGACGCGCTGCGCCGGAACCCGCATCCGACCCATGCCCACCTGGAAAAGACCCTTGGCTGGATCGAACAGCTAAAGCCGGCTCGGGCGGTTCTGACCAATATGCACATCGATCTGGACTATGCAGCCGTCGATGCCGAGACCCCGGACTATGTCGAGCCTGCCTATGACGGCTTGGTGATCCGGCAACCATTGTAGGACATCGGATTGCACGCGCTTCCCCCAGCTCTGACCGAACTGCCTGGATTGAGGTCGTGACATGTTGCAAAGCCTGATCGACGTCATCCTTCCGGTTTTTCTTGTGATTGGGGCCGGCTATGTCTCGACGCTGACGGGTTACTTCAAAGAAGTGCATATCGACGGGCTGATGAAGTTCACGCAGGGGTTCGCAATCCCCTGCCTGCTGTTTCTGGCCATCGCCCATCTGGACCTGAGCGCCAGCTTTGACCCGCGCCTTCTGGGCAGTTTCTATACCGCCGCAGCTCTGTGTTTCCTTGCGGGGGCTTTCGGCGCTCGCCTGATATTCAAGCGCGAATGGGAAGATTGCGTCGCGATCGGGTTCTGCTGCCTGTTTTCGAACTCGGTCCTGCTGGGCCTGCCAATCACCGAACGCGCCTATGGTCCCGACAACCTGACCGGAAACTATGCGATCATCGCGTTCCACTCGCCGTTCTGCTACTGCGTCGGTATTACCGTGATGGAGGTCATCCGCAACCGAGGCAATGGCGGTATGCGCATGGCCCGGTCGGTGCTTTCGGCAATGTTCAAGAACGCGCTGATCCTGGGTATTGCTCTGGGCTTCATCGTCAATCTCACGGGTGTCGGTATTCCGGCTGTGGCAGACGAGGCCCTGAGCCTGGTGACCCGCGCAGCACTGCCCGGTGCCCTATTCGCCCTGGGAGGAGTTCTGGTCAAGTACAAGCCCGAAGGCGACCTGCGGACAATCGGCTATGTTTGCTGCGTTTCACTTGTTCTGCATCCAAGCCTGGTTTGGTTGTTCGGTACAGCGACCGCCCTGCCGCAAGATCTTTTCCGCTCGGGCGTTCTGAACGCGGCGATGGCGCCCGGTTTCAACGCCTACATCTTCGCCAATATGTACGGCCGGGCCAAACGAGTTGCCGCCTCTTCGGTATTGATCGGCACAGGCGTGTCCATTCTTACGGTATGGATGTGGTTGACGTTGCTCGGGTAAAGACGAATTGACTTTGCGGGAGGGCGCCACACCTATCCCGAAACAGAATAAGGAAGCCCAAGCATGCCGACTGCTGTCATCGTAGCGCATGGCCAACCCTCCGACCCAGACCCGGCCGAGGCATCCCTGGCCAAACTGGCCACTCGGATCGATCAACTGACGGATAGAGTCACAGTCAGATCGGCGACCCTCGCCGCGCCAGGTGCATTGGAAAAAGTCCTTGATGACATTCCGGACGGCAGCGCGATTTATCCGTTGTTTATGGCGAAAGGGTGGTTTGTGACTTCTGCGCTTCCCAAACGCCTTGAAGGGCGTGCAGTACGGCAACTCGACCCGCTGGGCGTTGACCCGCAGCTACCCAACCTGGTGGCGCGCGCCCTGCGACCTTTGATCGACGAGCAAGGTTGGAGCACCACGTCGACGGATCTGCTGATTGCCGCACACGGCTCAGGCCGCAGCCGCAACCCGGCAGCCGTCACCCACGAATTCGCTGACCGTTTGGCCGGGTTGATATCACTGAAATCAATCCGCTGCGGATTTGTCGAAGAAGCCCCATCGATCAGTGACGCTGCGAAAATGACCGGGGACCATGCGACCTGCCTGCCGTTTTTTGCCTGCACCGGGGGCCACGTGTTGGATGATATTCCCGCCGAGCTGGGTAAGGCCGCATTTCGCGGCCCGGTGCTGCCTGTGGTCGGCGAGTTGGATGAAATCCAGTCGCATGTCGCGCGGACATTGGACGGGGCTTTCGCTGATTAGCCAAGCAGCCAGCCTATCGACGCACCGGGCTACTCCGGTGCCGGCGCCTCTTCGGAATAGAAGCGATGGCAAGACCGACCGTTTCGCTTGGCCTCGTACAGGGCCAAATCCGCCGCGTGCAGAATCTCAGCCGGTTTCGGGGACAGGAACTGTGACGTTAGGGCGGTCCCGATGCTCGCCGAAATCGCGCAGGTCTCGCCCTCGAAAACCATTGGTTTCTGAAGGCGGCCAATCAGGCGATTGGCGATCCGTTCAAGTTGAGCCCTGCTCGACAGGCTTTTGAATATCAGAACAAATTCATCGCCGCCGATCCGGGCGACCGTATCGTCGCTGCGGGTTTCTTCCAGCATGATCCGTGCGGCCTGGGACAGGACATAGTCGCCCGCGGCATGTCCCAATTCGTCGTTCACGGCTTTGAAGAAATCCAAATCCAGATGCATCAACGCAAAAGTGGATTTCGTTGAAACCAAATGCTCGAGGATATGGTCCATCGCGCGCCGGTTCTTGAGGCCGGTTAGAGTATCGGTATAGGCCTGTTCCTCGGCCGCAAGCATTGCCCCCTGAAGCCGCAGGTTCAACGACCTCGAAGCCTCCATCGCTGCAGACTTGGCCTCGACTAGGTAGAGCAATTCAATCGCGAGATCGGTTCCCGAGAAATCCGCGCTTGTCAGGGCATAGTCCCGTACGGCGTCCAGGATCGAGATCCCGAAGGACAGGTTGATAACCGCGCCTGCATCGTCAGGCAGCGGCGCCACCAAACCCTTCAATGCTGTGCGCGGTTCATCGTGAAGCTTGAGATGAAGCTTGGTACCTGCCGTCGCCATCAACGCCGGCATAGTCGTCACGGTTCTGGGCCTTACCAGTTCAAATATTTCCAGAAATTCGCTGCCAACCAACGGCTGGTCGGGGCGCAGTTTTTGCAGTGTCGGCCCGACCTGAAGGATACGCCCATCCTGATCCACCAAGGTGAACATCGGGCACAACGTCTCCAACATCCTGCCCAGTTGATCCAGATCCATCATCAGTTCCGCGCCCCCAGATCAAAGTGACGACCCTCGGCAAAGGCGCTTTCGACCAGAACCATCGAGATGACGTCCACCCCGCCCCTCTGCCCGGCATGCCTCAGAATCACGAGCGCGCCATAGTCGTCCGCCATTGCTCGCAAGATCCCGATCATGACATTGGCATACCCATCCAGCCCGGGATGGCAGTGCAGTTCGAATTCGGTGGGCGAGCGCTCCTGCAGTTCCAGGGCAGGCAACTCAAGGTCAGAGACCGCCAGTTTGACCCGATCGGCCAGATCATCCAAAGACTGCAGAAACTCGACATAGGTGACACCGCCAAAGCGCAGAAGGCGCCGCAACCCTTCCATGTTGGGGTGTGAGACCAGATAGGTTCCAAGATCCTCGAGGAACTCGTCCCGCGAACGGTTCAGTTGATCGCAGACCACGTCCAGCAGGCGATATGACTTTTCCCGGTCGTATACGAGCATCGCTTCGAACTCGGCGAACCCAAGTTCAGCGGCCTCGGTCGCCCGAAGCCAGCGCTCACGCCCATACGTCGCGCATACAAACGATTGAACTGCCTTGTTGATCAATCCGTGCATGAATGCCCTCAAAAAGGTTTCATGCCCGATCCCACCTCAAAGATCTTAACAAAGGCCAAATGCGGAAGTTCAAGATGGGGAAAATTAACCAAAATCCCAGACTGAGACATCCTGCCGTTCCGGCTGCCTGCCCAGTGGGGCGGTGTCAGAAATCGGTCGGCGCGCCCCCTTCGGCTTTGCGCCGTGCGACGAAGTCAGCCAGTTCCTCTCGGACGCCTTCATCCATCGGCGGAGCCTCAAAACTGTTGATGATCTCCTTGAACATCAGATGCGCCCGTTCGGCTGTCCAGATCCCACCCGCGACTTCCCAACCCTCGTAGTTTTTCCAATCGCTCAGGAAGGGTTGATAGAACGCGGTGGTATAGCGATCCTGGGTGTGTTGGATGCCAAAGAAGTGCCCATCGTTCCCGACCGCGCGGATGGCTTCCAGTGCGATTTCGTCTGGGCCTGTGGCGCAGATCTCAGGCTGCATATACCTTTGAATTTGCTGCAATATCTCGCAGTCCATGATGAACTTCTCCGGACTCGCGATCAGACCGCCCTCCAGCCATCCGGCTGCGTGATAGACCATATTGGTCCCCGACTGCACCGCCGCCCAGAGTGAATTCGACGTCTCCCAGACGGCCTGGCCGTCCGGCACATTGGCCGCGCAGACACCGGACGAGCGCAAGGGCAGCCCATAGAACCGCGCCATCTGGCCGGTCATCTGGGTCGACCGGATGTATTCAGGCGTGCCAAACGCGGGCGCACCGGACTTCATGTCGACATTCGAGGTGAATGTCCCGATGACACAGGGGATGCCGGGCCGGACGTACTGGAACAAGGCAATCGCACACAGCGCCTCGGCCAGCGACTGCGCAACTGCCCCAGACATCGTAACCGGGGCCATCGCCCCCGCCAACGTGAAAGGCGTGACGACGATCGCCTGCCCCCGCCGGGCCAGACGCAGGCACCCGTCGATCATCGGGTGGTCGTGTTTCAGAGGCGAGGTCGAGTTGATGTTGGTGTACATGCGCGGTGACGCCTCGAATTCCTCGTGGCTGAGACCGCCTGCGATGCGCACCATTTCCATGACATCCTCGACGCGCTCTTTGCCCAGCGAATAGGCATGCATCGCCTTGTCCGTCAGCGTCAGCTTGTCATATAGGACATCCAGGTGCCGGACGCTGGCGTGCAGGTCAACCGGCTCGACCGGGTAGCCCCCGGCAAAATGGATGCAGTTGAAATACTGCGTCAGCTTCAACAGGTTCCGGCACATTTCACGGTTGCCGGGTACCTTCTTGCCGATCTCCATGTCCCAGTAGTTCGGCGGTGACGAGACATTTCCGAACAACATCGTCTTGCCGCCGATCTCGATCGTGTGGTTCGGGTTGCGCGGCGTGATTGTAAAGGTCGAAGGCGCCTTGGCGACCATTTCCATGACGAAGTCACGGCCCATGCGCACGTTGTCGCCATTGATGATACATCCAGCTTCACGCAGGATCTCCAAGGCTTCTTGGTTGTAGAACTCGATGCCGATTTCCTCGAGAATACGCATGGCACCGTCATGAATGGCTTCGACGCCCTCCGGGCCCAACGGTTCGGTTGGCCGGTCGATGTTGATCGGCGGATTCCAAGGCATCTGGTCGATGACTGCCGCACCTCGGCGCGCTGCAGCGCCTGCGCGTCCACCACCCCTGCGCTTGCGAGTATTCGTGTCGGCCATCTGTTCCTCCGGCGTTTGTTACTCTCAAACAAGACCCGAAGTCCGGCCTCTGGCCGCTCTGTCTGCGACAGCCAAGGTCGGTTTCAACTCATGAACCGCCGATTTTCAGGCAAGGCGCTTTAACGAAGGTTCAGCCAGCCGGGGATGTGGCTGATATCGGGAAGAACGACATCTGCCATCGGTGCAAGATCCTCAACCCTGGCCAGTCCGGTCAGAACACCGATCGTGGTCATGCCGGCGGCGCGACCGGCCTCCAGATCGTGCAGACTGTCGCCGACCATGGCGATCCGCTCCGGTGCGACGCCAACATGTTGGGCAAAAGCCAACAACTGGCCGGGCCCAGGCTTGAACCCGTGGCCACTGTCATACCCCGCAATGAAATCGAAATAGGTCTCGATTCCGACCGAGGCCAGGTGCCGTTTCGCCGGCATCTCGCCGTCATTGGTCGCAACACCCAGCTTCTTGCCGGCGTCTTTCAAGGATTGCAGAAACGGTTCAAGCGCAACGGCCTCGACCTGAGGCGCATGGGCAGAAGCCGCATTCAAGGTCTGAACCAGATCCTCGCGGGACCAGCCGTCAAGGTCTGGGAACAAGGCGCCTGCGACCTCGTCGACGGTGCCAGCGATCACGATACTGTCCTCGGAATAGGTCTCTGTCGCGAAGTCAAAGCCAATGCTCTTTCCAAGCACGGACGCACGCGCATTGTCGCCCTCGCTCAGACGCAGCAGCACCGCCTTGCCGAACGCCCCCCACGTGGCGGCGAAATCAAACAGGGTTCCGTCCTTGTCAAAAACCAGCGCATCAATCGACATGCATTCTTGCTCCTGCGCGGACCCGTTCAGGTCCAATGAACATCCGCGCCGCCTGACAGGACGCTTCGGGCCTGGGCCGGTTGATCGTAGGGGACAGCGTTTGCGTCACAAAAGGCCAACACCCACGAATCGTCAAGCATCAGAAATTCCAGCACCGAAGCAAGAAACTCGGGCTCTGTGGCGCGGTCCCTCAGGTCATCCGTCGACGCGCCGGTCGAACCAAGGAAAACAGGCAACAATTCATCGTTCCCAACAAGCCACCCAAGCGCTTTCAAGGCCAGAGTTTCGGCGAATTCGGCAGAGATCGGCATGATCAGGCCCCGGTTCGAAGATTTGGAAAGGGTTTGTTAACCAGACTCATAAACACTTTGGCAAGGCATGCAATCTACGGTGAAAACAATGTCCGTGCAGGGAACCATCCTTGTCCTCGACGGGGTCTCGACCAATCGCATCATGCTGAAGGTGCAACTGACGGCGGCGTGGTATCATGTCGTGCAGGGCGAGAAGCTGGCTGGTCTTGGGGCGTTGCTGCGGCGGACCCGGCCGGATCTGGTGCTGACGGCCCAGACACTGCCAGACGGAGACGCGGGCGACGTCAAAAGACTGATGCTGTCCGTTCCGGCCCTGCAGGATGTCCCTGTGGTCGCGATTGCGCCTCAGAACGATCGGACCGCCCGGCTGCGGAACCTGTCCGAGGGGCTGGATGACGTTCTGGCCTATCCGTTCAAAGATACGCTGTTGCTGGCGCGTGTGCGAAGCCTGCTGCGCGCCCGTGCGGAAACTCAGGATCTGAAGAACAGTGGCAACCCTCAATCCGTGGGATTTGCCGAAGCCCCCGCAGCAATGATCACGCCCGCGCGGCATGGTCAGATCGCCGTCTTGGCCCACACCGCACGTACTCGCACGCTGTGGCACAAGGCCCTGAACGGACGAACGCAGCATTCGGTGTGCAGCCATACCCTGCCCAACCTTAGCGGCGTCTTGTCTGGCACCATACCTGACGCGATAGTTGTCGAACTGAACAGCGATCCATCCGGCCTGAACATGTTGGCCGACCTCAAATCCCGCACCGGCACCCGGCGGACCGCTCTGATCGGAATCATTCCCGATGACAACGCCACTCTTGCCGCCGAGGCCTTGGATCGTGGCGCCGATGCAATTTGCCTCGGAGGGTTCTGCCCTGACGAAGTATCGCTTCGGGTCGAGGCGTTGATTGCACGCAAGGCGCATGACGAGCAAATGCGCGACTCGTTGCGCCGTGGAATTGAGGAATCGTGGATCGACACGCTGACCGGCCTGAACAACCGTCGTTTCGCACAGACCGCGATGGACCAATTGCTGCACAGCTCGGTGCACAAACAGCGGGGTTTCGCGATCATGCTGGCCGACCTGGACCATTTTAAATCCATCAATGACCGTTACGGCCACAGTGCCGGTGACAGGGTTTTGGTCGAGGCCGGAAAACGGATGAAACGTGCTTTCGGACCTGACGGTTTCCTCGCCCGCATCGGAGGAGAGGAATTCCTGTTCGGACTGCCAAACGCGACCCGCGAAAAGGCGCTCAGGAAGGCGGCCGATATCTGCAGCGGCGTCAGCAGCGTACCGATCGTCCTGCCGGACATTCCTGCCCGGCTTCCGGTGACGGTCAGCATCGGGCTGAAGGTGTGCGAGCCACCCTTCTCCCCAATTCCGGACGGCTCACTGTCGGCCGAAAGCCTGATCAAATGCGCGGACAAGGCGCTTTATGCGGCAAAGCAGGCCGGCCGGAACCAGGTGTGGATGAAACAGAACGCGGCCTAAGCGAGTCAGTCCTTGCGTTTCTTGGGATCCGGGCGCCGCTTCAACACGTCTTCCAGGCGGTCGGCATAAGCTTTTCGTTCTTTGTCGGACATGGCCGAAACCCGAGCCAGCCACTGCTCTTGCAGAGCCGCCTGGATTTCGTCATTCGCCCGGGCTTGTTCTTCCAGCAGGTTCTGGACTTCATCGCGGTCGAACGGAATGGCCCGCAGCGCCTTGCCAAGCGCCTTGAAATCACGAGACCTTTTCTCGGCCCCGCGCCGATGCTTGTCGGCCAGATCGCCTCTCAACGCCTTGCGTTCCGGATCAGGAAGAGCGCGGTACAGGGCAGGTCCAAATCCGGGAGGAACATCGTCCCGCACACCATGAAACCGCAGCGCAGTCCCGATGATCACCCCGGCGACCAGCAGGTTCAGACCAAGGGATACCACCAGCAGCACAGGCACCCAGCGCCGTGGGGGTTTGACGTCTTCATTCATTCCGCTTCCTCCAGAAACGCGGCCTCGAGACCGAGATTGGCGACCATGTAGGATGCATCCTGGGTCATTATGTAATTTGCCGGGTCCGGCAGAAAGGACGGCGCGGCAAAGCCGACCCATGCGCCAACCACGCTGGCCGCCGCAAGCCCACTGAGCGCCTGCCAGCCCCCGAGACCGGCAACGAGATTGCCCAGAAACCCTTGTGACTTGGGTTTCGCTGTTTTTGTCGCCGCAAGCCGGATGGCCTCGGCATCCGTCAGGATACGAACCGCCAAATCGTCGGGCAGATCAACATGTGCCTGCCGTGCCTCGGCAAACAAGAGATCCAGTTCTGTATCTTGGTCAGACATGGTCATACCCCAACTCTTCCTGACGGCCTGACAGTATGGCCGTCAACGACCGCTTTCCGCGGGCAACAAGACTTTCTACCGCTTCTACGGAAATCCTCATGATTCCCGCGATTTCCGGATTGGACAACTCCTCGATATGCCTGAGAATGACAGCTTCGCGCTGCCGTTCGGGCAATTGTGCCAAGGCCGCTTGCAACGCATCCACGCGGGCGTTTTGCTGCATTCGGTCCACGACACTGGGCTGGTCGTCCTCAGGCTCTGGCACATCGTCCAATGTGCCTGCCGTTTTCTTCCGCCGCAGATCGACACACAGGTTCAAGACCACGCGGTACAACCAGGTCGAGATCTTGGCCTGCCCCGGAACCCAGTCCGCCGCCACTTTCCACAGCCGAAGCATCGCTTCCTGGGTTACGTCTTCGGCCTCTGCCCTGTTGTTCAACATGCGCAGAGCAACCGAATAGCACCGCGGCCCCAACCGATCGGTCAACAGGCGTGCTGCCTGGGCGTCGCCTTCGGCAAACCGCTTCAGCAACACGTCGTCGCTGCAGGCATCCGCGGCGACCGTGTCGCCGCGGACAGTATGCGCAGAGGACGGCACGTCCTTCATCCTGCGTCAGTTGTTGTCTGGGTCCGGGCGGCCACCCTTCTTGTGGTGCCGACCCATTCCATCCCGTGCATTGGCGAACTCCTGCTCGGACAGCGAACCGTTTCCATCCGCATCAAGGCGGTCAAACATCTTGTCAGCCCGGCGCGGTTTCGGCAACTCGTCCGCAGTCAGAAAGCCGTCTTTGTCGGCATCATGACGCTCGAACATGTCGGAAACGCGGTCGTTTGCCTTCTTCTGGGCCTCGGCCTGCATTTCTTCGACGCTGATCTTTCCGTCACCGTCGGTATCGGCCGAGGTGAACTTCTGCAGGCGATGGGCCTCCATCTCGGCCTTGGTCACCTGGCCGTCACCGTTCGCATCCAGCTCCTGAAAGCTGACCGGTTCACGGTCGCGAGGTCCTTTGGCCAGCGCAGCCGTCCCGGTGACGGCAACTGCAGACAGAATGATGGCCGAGATAAATTTTGCGCTCTTCATTGCTCGTTTCCTTTGTTGTCGCGGCCCTGTGCCGCTGCTTACATTCATTCAAACGCGGACCGGCAAAGTTTCCGTCGCTGTCCGCAAATTTTTTTCCGGCATTGAAACCTGCATTTCCGGTCAATATTTTTGAGAGGGTCGGTGCAAAGCGACGCACCCCCCTTTTCTGCGGGATGAAACAAGCGCAATATCTCCGAAATCCGAGCGCGAGTATCAAGATGACAGATCAAACCATCGACACCCTCCCTCAGGAGGAACGCCCCACGTGGCCCGCCATCGTGAAAGGGTTCCGGTGCAAATGCCCCAACTGCGGCAAAGGCAAGCTGTTGCATAGCTACCTGAAGGTGAATGATACCTGCGCAAACTGCGGTCAGGAATTGTTTCACCACAGGGCAGATGACGGGCCGGCCTACTTGACCATTTTGCTGGTCGGACATCTTCTGGCTCCGGCGCTGCATGTCACTTACGTCGGCCTGCGCCCGTCTCCGTGGGCCATGGCAATCGGCTTTTCGATCGCGTGCGTTGCGCTGTCGCTGTTCCTTCTGCCCAGGCTCAAAGGAGCGGTCGTCGGCTTTCAATGGGCCCGGAAGATGCACGGGTTCGACGACAGCAAGTGACCCGTCAATGCAGCTGAGCTTCTCATGACCGTGGACAAATCCGCAATTCGCGACGCCGCGACGATCATAGTTTTGCGCGACCGTTTTCGAACCCCGTCGATCCTGATGGGCCAACGTGGTGCCGCGGCGGCCTTCATGCCGAACAAGTTCGTGTTTCCGGGGGGTGCCGTGGATGCCGAGGACGCGCAAGTTCCGCTGGCCACTCCGGTACCCGAGATTTGCCGGCAACGGCTGAGCGATCAGGCCCCTGCCGGGTTGCATGTGCCACTGGCGGCGGCGGCAATTCGCGAGTTGTGGGAGGAGACCGGCCTTATCCTCGGTGCCCGGGATACCTGGCCGGGTCCGGTTCCACATGCCTGGACCGGCTTCGCGGAAAGAGGCTACATTCCGTCGGCTGAAGCGCTGCAGTTCGTGTTCCGCGCGGTTACCCCGCCCGGACGCCCACGACGGTTCGACGCCCGGTTTTTTCTTTTGGACGCAGATGCCATCGACGGTGATCTGGACGACTTCAGCCAGGCTTCGGATGAGCTGTCACATCTACAGTGGATTCCGTTGGAACAGGCGCGGGAGTTCGACTTGCCGTTCATCACCGAGGTTGTTCTGTCGGAAGTCGAGGCGCGCGTATCAGATACAACGCCCCCCGACTCTGTGCCGTTCTTTCTGAACAACGAAGAAGCCAGCCTGTTCCAGCGCCTCAAGGGCCACCCGATGCCCGAAGCAGACTGAGCCACCTTATTTCATTCGGCTTACCACAACTGTGACTTCGGGCTTTTTGCCGATTTCGATCTGCGAACTTTGGCGAACGATGCGACGCATGGCTTCTTCCAGCTTGTCATCGTCCCGCAGCGTTTTGACATCAGCCCGCATCAGGAACTGGTTCAGGTCCTCTTCCAGCACCTCGATCAATCCGGCCCGCGACACGCCGGTTTCCGGCAGGCCCATGGTATCGCACCAAGGCTCGCCCAGTGGCTCGTCGTCTTCGTCCAGGATGACAGTTACGGTCACGTGCCCGTTCAGAGCCATGCGGATACGGTCCCGCACCACACCGTCCAGCGCGCCAATCTTGACGGATCCGTCCAGGTAGGTCCGGCCGGTCTCGACATAATCCACGACCTCGGGCGCGTTCCCGGACAGATCCAGCATCGTTCCATTGACCGCCAGAACTCCGGCACGCCCCCCGGCCTCGGCCAGCTTGGCGTGTTCCCGCAGATGCCTGTGTTCACCGTGCATTGGAACGACGATCTGAGGATCGACCAAGGCATGCATCTGCTCGAGATCGGGGCGGTTGGCGTGGCCGGAAACGTGATACAAGCCAGCGCTGTCATCGACCACGTCGACGCCTTTTTCGCTCAGTTGGTTCATGATGCGGATCACACCGCGTTCATTCCCCGGAATGGTCTTCGAGGAGAACAGGAACAGGTCGCCATCTTTCAGCTCGATCCCCCGGTACTTGCCACGCGCCAGCTGCGCGCTGGCCGCGCGGCGCTCACCCTGGCTGCCGGTGACGATCAGCATCAGGTTCTGGCGGGGCAGATCCAAGGCTTCCTCAGCGCTGATCACGCGGGGAAAATCAGACAGGATACCGGTTTCGGTCGCAGCCTCGATCATGCGGCGCATGGCCCGGCCCAACAGAACCACCGACCGACCCGCCCGCTGCCCGGCCTCGGCCAGCGTTTTGACCCGCGCGACATTCGACGCAAAGGTCGTTGCAACCACCATACCGGTCGCGTCTTCGACCAATTGAGTGATGGCCGGCCCGACCTCCGACTCCGAACGGCCGGGATGCGAGGAAAACACGTTGGTGCTGTCACAAACCAACGCCTTGACCCCGGGCTTGGCCACTTCGGCCCAAAGATCGGGATCAAACGGTTCGCCCACAACCGGATTGGTGTCCAGTTTGAAATCACCGGTATGCACGACACGGCCGGCCGGTGTATCGATCACCAGCGCCGCGCTCTCGGGGATCGAATGCGAAACGGGCAGGAACCCGACCGTAAACGGACCTGCCTTGATCTGCTCGGGCCAGGCGGACACGGTGCGCACGGCTTCGGGCGGATGTCCGACATCTTCCATTTTGCGGCGGGCGATATTTGCGGTGAAAGCACGCGCGTAGACCGGCGCGCCAAGGGCCTCTTGACAATGGGCCACGGCGCCGACGTGATCCTCGTGCGCATGGGTGACGAAGATCGCCTCAAGCCGATCCGCACGTTCCTTCAACCACGAAATGTCGGCGTAGATCAGATCGACGCCCGGCGTTGTATCCATGTCGGGAAAGGTCACGCCCAGATCGACCAGGATCAGACGTTCCTGACCGGGTTTGCCATAGCCGTAGACATAGGCGTTCATACCGATTTCGCCCGCGCCGCCGAGCGGCAAGTAGATCAGTCTTTCGCTGCTCATGCCGAGCCAGTATCCTTATTGTAGCGATGGATCACGGTAAGCCCGTGCATCGTCAGATCGTCTTCAATTGCATCAAAGCCCACATCGGCCTGATCGAACAGCGGTGCAAGACCGCCCGTCCCTATGACCTTCATGGGCATTCCGTATTCCGCCTTGATCCTGTCGATCAAACCTTCGATGAGGCCGGAATACCCCCAATACACACCTGACTGGATACATCCAACCGTGTTTGTGCCGATGACTTTCTCGGGACGCGTCACGTCGATATGCGGCAGAGCTGCAGCGCCCTGGTGCAAGGCCTCGAGACTGAGGTTCACGCCGGGGGCGATCACTCCTCCGACATAGGCGCCATCAGCGGCGACCACATCGAAATTCGTGGCGGTCCCGAAATCCACCACCACGACATTCCCGCCGTGCCGATCAAAGGCACCGGCCGCATTCGCCAGACGGTCCGGACCGGGAATCGTCCCTTCATCAACGCGCGGCGCTACCGGCAACTCGCAATCGGGCTTGCCCACCACCAACGGCCGGCATCCAAAGAACCGGTCGGCAAAGACGCGCAGGTTGAACACCACCCGCGGCACCGTCGAGGCAATGATGACGTCGGTGATGTCAGCCTCGATCCCGTAATGTTTCACCAGGGTCGAGTACCAGGTGAAATAGGCATCGGCCGTGCGGGCATGGTGGGTTGAGGTGCGCAGCGTGCACAGGAATTTCTCGCCATCCCAGATCGAGAAAACGGTGTTCGTGTTGCCGCAGTCAATGGCCAGAAGCATATGCGCCCCTTTCAGAAATAAACGTCTGCCGCCGGAATGCTGACGCGGCCCTTGGCGGTGTTTAGGACAAGGTTGCCGCCCGCGTCCACCGTTTCAAAGGTCCCGACGGTTTCCGAAGCACCTGTGCGCGCGGTAATCACCTCGCCCAGCTTCGCAGCCCGGGCCAGCCACGCTTTGCGGATCGGTTCAAACCCGTAGGTAACAAACTGCAGTTCGAGCTTTGCGTAGGCATCGGCGAGTTCAGTCAGAAAATCCTCGGCGGACACCTGAGCCCCGGTTTCCGACAACAACGAAACGGGCCGCAGAGCTCCCTGCTCAACTGTCTCAGGATCAGGCGCGTCTGCGAGGTTCACCCCGATGCCGATCGCAAGGTGGGATACGTCGCGCCCCTGCCCCGTGCTTTCCAACAGGATGCCGGCCAGTTTCCCGCCGTTCAACAACACGTCATTCGGCCATTTCAATGCGAACCCCTGTGCGCGACCGGTGACCGAAACACAGGCATCAAAAAGCGCCAGCGCGGCAACAAAGCTGCGAAGGGCTGCCTGCTCTGGATTGCCCTCGGGCCGCAGCAACAAGGTTGCTGCCAGGTTGCCCTGGGGGTTGGACCACGCCCGGCCGCGCCTGCCACGCGCGGCGGTTTGATGATGCGCCATGATCCAGACCGGACCTGTTGCAGTGGGTGCGATCCGCGCGGCCTCATTCAGGGTGCTGTCAACTTCCTGCAGGATATGCAGACCGTATCCTTGGGGCCAGGTGCTCATGCCAAAAAGGCCCGGCCTGATGGCCGAGCCCCTTTCCAGATTTTGTTGAAACGGTCAGTTGACAAGCGTCGTCGCCGCGGCTGCCGCTGCGCCCTCGATCCCGAACTGGTAGACCACACCGATCAACATCAATGCGGCCGACCCCATCAGAGCAACCCACAATACCGGGGTCGAGCGGGTTTCGATCGGATCTTCGTTTTCGTCGCCGAAATACATGTAGAAGACGATCCGCAGGTAGTAGAAGGCACCGATCACCGAGGCGATTGCCGATGCAATAACCAACCCAATCAGGTCAGCTTGCACACCGGCCTGCCAGACGCCGAACTTGGCGAAGAACCCCAGCATTGGCGGTACGCCGGCAAGGCTGAACATCAGGATCAGCACGGCCAGCGCCTTGCCCGGGTCCCGCTTGGAATACTGGCGCAGGGCGTCGATGTCTGTCACCGGCTTGCCGTCGCGCTCCATCATCAGGATGAAGGCGAAGGTGCCGATATTCATGGTCACATAGATCGCCAGATACATCAGCATCGCTTTGACACCCAATTCGGTGCCCGCGGCCAGACCGATCAGCGCGTACCCCATATGTGCAATTGACGAATAGGCCATCAGCCGTTTGATGTCGCGCTGCCCGATGGCAGCCACGGCCCCCAGCAACATCGACAGGACCGAAAGCAGCACGATCACCTGCTGCCAGTCCGCGATGGCACCGCCGAACGCATCATGCAGAACGCGCGCGAACAAGGCCATCGCTGCAACTTTGGGTGCGGTTGCAAAGAAAGCCGTCACCGGAGTGGGCGAGCCCTCGTAAACGTCCGGTGTCCACATGTGGAACGGAACCGCCGAAATCTTGAATGCCAAACCCGAGATCAGCAGAACAAGGCCAAACAGAAGCCCAACCGAGACATCGCCGTGATGCACCGTGTTGATGATGCCCGAGAACAGCGTCGTACCGGTGAACCCATAGACCAGAGATGCGCCGAACAGCAGCAATCCCGAACTGAGCGCACCCAAAACGAAATACTTCAGCCCCGCCTCGGTCGATTTGGCGCTGTCACGGCGCAGGGCCGCCACGACATACAGAGACAGCGACTGCAGCTCGAGACCCATATAGAGCGACATCAAATCGCCGGCGCTGACCATCATCATCATGCCGACCGCTGCCAAAGCCACCAGCAACGGATACTCGAAACGCAGCAGGTTCCGGCGCGCCATGTACTCCTGGCTCATAACCAGAACCGCGGCGGCCGATAGCAGAATCGCGACCTTTGCAAATCGGGCGAACCCGTCGTCGATGAACATGCCGTTGAAGGCCACGTTGGTCCCCGAGCCGTTCGACGCGATCCAGAACGACAGCGCCGCCATCAGTCCGGCCGTCGTCCAGACCAGAACCGGAGCCAGCGCATCCTTGCTGGTGTAGACAGCTCCGATCAGCGCCGCCATCGCATAGATCGCCAGAATGATTTCCGGCAGAATTACAGTGAGATCAGCCTGGATCATGTCTCCAAAGCTCCCTTAGTGCGAGGCGACCTGGGTCGCGGCCTCGGCCGCGGCCAGAGCCGTGTCATAGTTCGAAATCAGCGCGGCGGTCGAATTGCCGATCACGTCGGTGACCAGCGACGGATAGACCCCCAGCAGGATGGTCATGACGATCAGCGGCGCAAAGATCAGGCGTTCGCGTGTGCTCATGTCGGTGATCGACTTGAGGCTTTCCTTGATCAGGTCGCCAAAGACCACGCGGCGATACAGCCACAGCGCATAAGCTGCCGAGAAGATCACACCGCTGGCCGCCACTGCGGTCACCCAGGTGTTGACCTGGAAGGTGCCCATCAGCGTCAGGAATTCGCCGATGAACCCGCTGGTGCCCGGCAGCCCCACATTGGCCATCGTGAACAGCATGAACACCAGCGCATAGGCCGGCATTCGGATCACCAGCCCGCCATAGGCCTCGATGTCGCGAGTGTGCATCCGGTCGTAGATCACGCCGACGCAAAGGAACAGCGCGGCCGAGATGAACCCGTGGCTGAGCATCTGGAAGATCGCCCCATCGATGCCCTGCTGGTTCGCCGCAAAGATGCCCATGGTCACAAAACCCATATGCGCGACCGAGGAATAGGCGATCAGCTTTTTCATGTCCTCCTGCACCAGCGCCACCAACGAGGTGTAGACCACGGCGATGGCCGACAGCCACAGCACCAGATCGGTCATCACGGCCGACCCAACCGGGAACATGGGCAAGCTGAAGCGCAGGAAGCCATAGCCACCCATCTTCAGCAGGATTGCCGCCAGCACGACCGAACCCGCCGTCGGTGCCTGAACGTGCGCGTCAGGCAGCCAGGTGTGCACGGGCCACATCGGCATCTTCACCGCGAAGGACGCGAAGAACGCGAGGAACATCAGCGTCTGCATACCACCGACAATGTGGACACCCAGCACGCTGAAGCTCTCGGACGAGAACTGGTGCGTCATGAGCGCGGCAATGTCCGTGGTGCCTGCATCCGCATACATCGCCACCATCGCCACCAGCATCAGAACCGAGCCGAGGAAGGTGTAGAGGAAGAACTTAAAGCTGGCATAGATCCGGTCCTTGCCGCCCCAGATGCCGATGATCAGGAACATCGGGATCAGCCCGGCTTCGAAGAACAGGTAGAACAGCACCAGATCCAGCGCCATGAATACGCCGAGCATCAGCGTTTCCAGAAGCAGGAAGGCGATCATATATTCCTTGACCCGGTCGGTCACGTTCCAGCTGGCCAAGATGGTCAGCGGCATGATGAAGGTGGTCAGCAGCACGAACAGAACGCTGATGCCATCCACGCCCATCTTGTACTTCAGGCCCAGCAGCCACTGACCCTCTTCCACCATCTGGAAGCCGGTGTTCGATGGGTCGAACTCGGTATAGATTCCGATCGAAACAAGGAAGGTCACTGTGGTCGCAACCAGCGCGATCCACTTGGCATTGCGCTGTGCGGCCACATCGTTCCCATGCAGGAACAGCGCCATCAGACCGGCGGAAATGGCCGGAATGAACGTTACAATGGATAGGATATTGTCCATCAGTTTGCGCCTCCGCCGATCGACATCCAGGTGACCAGGGCGGCGATCCCCAGAACCATCCAGAAGGCGTAAGTGAAGATGTAGCCCGTCTGCGCCTTGCCTGCGAGGCGGGTGAAGAAGGGAACGACGCCCATTGCTACTCCGTTCAGGAAACCGTCGATCGTCTTGCCGTCACCGCCCTTCCACAGGAACCGGCCAAGGGCCACAGTCGGTTTGACAAGGATCGCGTCGTAGATTTCGTCAAAGTACCACTTGTTCTTGAGGAACAGGTACAGCGGACGCTGGTTCTCGGCCAGGCGGCCCGGCAGCGCCGGGTTCACGATGTAGAACAGGTAGGCCAGTCCAAAGCCCAGAACCATTGCGATGAACGGCGAGACCTTGACCCATTTCGGCGCCGCATGCGCGTCGTCCAGAACATGGTTGTCCGGCGCGATGTACAGCGCACCCTCGCCCGGTTTGCCGACAAAGGCATAGTGGTGATCTCCGCCCTTCGCCTTGTCATCATGCGCAGCCTCGTCGCCATGGGATTCGGTGGCATGCGTGTCGTCGCCATGGTCATCGGCCTTGGCATGGTCACCGGCCTCGGCATGCGCCTCGGCCACCGGAATGCCATAGAACTTGCCAACCTGATCGGCGTGACCGAAGAAGTTGTTGTACCAGATCATGCCCGCGAACACGGCGCCCAGCGACAGAACACCCAGCGGCACCAGCATGACCATCGGGCTTTCATGCGCGTGCTCATGCGTGTGCTTGTCGCCCCGCTCCTCGCCAAAGAAGGTCAGGAAGATCAGGCGCCAGCTGTAGAACGAGGTCATCGCGGCCGCGATCACCAGCGCCCAGAACCCGAAGGCCGATCCGCCGGCATAGGCGCTTTCGATGATGGCATCCTTGGACAGGAAACCGGCAAAGCCGATCGTGGTCAGCGGGATACCGACACCGGTGATGGCCAGCGTGCCGATCATCATCGCCCAGAAGGTATAGGGGATCTTCTTGCGCAGGTTGCCATAGTTCATCATGTCCTGTTCGTGGTGCATGGCGTGGATCACCGAGCCCGCCCCCAGGAACAAGAGCGCCTTGAAGAAGGCATGCGTGAACAGGTGGAACATCGCCGCCGAATACATGCCCACGCCCGCGGCCACGAACATGTAGCCCAGCTGCGAGCAGGTCGAATAGGCGATCACGCGTTTGATGTCCGTCTGCACCAAGCCCACGGTCGCGGCAAAGAAAGCGGTGGCAGCCCCCAGCACGGTGACGAACCCGGTTGCTCCTGGCGCGAACTCCATCAGCGGCGACATGCGGCAAACCAAGAACACACCGGCCGTCACCATGGTGGCCGCGTGGATCAGCGCCGACACGGGCGTCGGGCCCTCCATCGCGTCCGGCAACCAGGTGTGCAGGATCAACTGCGCCGATTTGCCCATCGCACCGATGAACAGCAGCACGCAGATGACCTCGATCGCGGTCCATTCGCCCCACAGGAAGGTCAGTTGCGTTTCTGCCAGCTGGGGTGCAGCGGCAAAGATGTCCGAGAAGTTGATGCTGTCGGTCAGGAAGAACAGCGCGAATATCCCCAGCGCAAAGCCGAAATCGCCCACACGGTTGACGATGAACGCTTTCATCGCCGCCGCATTGGCCGAAGGTTTGCGATAGTAAAAACCGATCAGCAGGTACGACGCGACCCCTACACCTTCCCAGCCGAAGAACATCTGCACCAGATTGTCGGCCGTCACCAGCATCAGCATGGCGAAGGTGAAGAAGGACAGATAGGCAAAGAAGCGCGGCTTGTAGCTTTCGCCCTCACGCCACTGCGGGTCGTGATCCATGTAGCCGAACGAATAAAGGTGCACGAGCGCCGAAACCGTGGTGACGACGATCAGCATTATGGCGGTCAGCCGGTCCAGACGGATGGCCCACGAGGTCGACAGCGAGCCGCTCTCGATCCAGCGCATGATTTCGATCTGCTGGGTCTGTCCGTCAAAGCTGAAGAAGACGATCCACGACAGCAAACAGGCCAGGAACAACAGGCCAGTGGCCGTCCACAGCGCGGCCTTTTCGCCGATGAACTTCCAGCCAAAGCCGCAGATCAGCGCGCCCACCAGCGGGGCAAAGAGGATTGTGGTTTCCATGATCCCTTACCCCTTCATCATGTTGACGTCTTCAACCGCGATAGTGCCGCGGTTGCGGAAGAAGCAGACCAGAATAGCCAGCCCGATCGCAGCCTCGGCCGCGGCCACGGTCAGCACGAACAGCGTGAAAACCTGCCCGACCAGATCGCCGAGAAAGCTGGAAAACGCCACGAGGTTGATGTTCACCGCCAGCAGCATCAGTTCGATGCTCATCAGCAGGATGATGACGTTCTTGCGGTTCAGGAAGAGACCGAAGATGCCGATGACGAACAGCGTCGCCGCGACGGTAAGATAGTGTTCAAGTCCGATCATCGTCTCAAAGTCCCTGCCCCGGTTTCACGTCCTTCAACTCCATTGCCTTGGCCGGGTCACGCATCATCTGGCCGACGATGTCCTGACGCTTGATGTCCTTGCGGTGGCGCAGCGTCAGCACGATGGCGCCGATCATGGCCACCAGCAGGATCAGGCCCGCCAGTTGGAACAGAAGGAAGTATTGATCGTAAAGGATGACACCCAGTGCCTCGGTGTTGTGGCGGTCGGCAGGGATCGGCTGGGCCAGGTTGGCCGCCGCGCCTTGTGCGCTGTCCCAGGCGCCAAAGGCCATGACGAACTGCATCAGGATGACCAGACCGATCAGCAGGGCCAGAGGCATGTAGCGCGCCATCTCGGCCTTGAGCTCGGCAAAGTCCACGTCCAGCATCATCACCACGAACAGGAACAGCACCGCCACCGCGCCGACATAGACGATGATCAGCAGCATGGCGACGAATTCCGCCCCCAGCAGCACGAACAGTCCCGCCGACGAAAGGAAGGCCAGGATCAGCCACAGCACCGAATGCACCGGCTGCCGGCTGATCACGGTGAACAGCCCGCCGGTGATGGCGCTGATGGCAAAGAGGTAAAAGGCAAATACGCTCATTGGTCATCTTCCTCGTTTTCGCCCATGGCCTCCTGCGCCAGTTCCAGCGCCCGGGTCATGGCCGGGATGCCGGCAAAGACCGACATCTGACCGATCGTTTCCACGATCTCTTGTTTCTTGGCCCCCGCCTCGATGGCATGGCGCACCGTCTGGCGCAGGGCCGTGTCGGCCTGCGCGCCCTGGCAAGTCAGACCGGCCAGCGTCAGCAACAGGCGGGTCTTGGCATCCAGTCCGCCCGGATTGACGGTGTTGCCGAACATCATTTCCATGACCTCTTTGGGCATGGTCGGCCACAGCGCCTCGAAGCCGCGCATCGCGTCGACGGGCGAATAGCTCTCCAGCGCCGGGTTGAACGCCTTGGCCATGTCATGGGCCTGTCTGAGCATCTGCTCGAATGGGTTTTTTGCCGGATCGCTCATCGGTAGGGCGCGTCCAGTTCCAGGTTGCGGGCGATCTCGGCTTCCCAGCGTTCACCGTTGTCCAGCAGCTTCTGCTTGTCATAGAACAGCTCTTCGCGGGTTTCGGTGGCGAATTCGAAATTCGGCCCTTCCACGATGGCATCGACCGGGCAGGCCTCTTGGCAGAAGCCGCAGTAGATGCACTTGGTCATGTCGATGTCATAGCGCGTGGTACGGCGGCTGCCGTCTTCACGCGGCTCAGCGTCGATTGTGATGGCTTGAGCGGGACACACAGCTTCGCACAGTTTGCAGGCGATGCAGCGCTCCTCGCCGTTGGGATAACGGCGCAGGGCGTGTTCACCGCGGAACCGGGGCGACAGCGGACCCTTTTCGTGCGGGTAGTTCACGGTGGCTTTGGGGGCGAAGAAATACTTCAGCCCCAGCTTCATGCCGACCCAGAAATCCTGCAGAAGGAAGTATTTGGCCGCGCGGGTATAGTCGATATTTGCCATTGTCAGCCTCCTACGCTCCAACGGGCGAATGCACCCCAGAACCAGTCGAACTTCGCCGCAAAGGCCACGAAGACCACCCACACCAGGCTGAACGGCAGGAACACTTTCCAGCCCAGCCGCATCAGCTGGTCGTAGCGGTAGCGGGGCGTGATTGCCTTGACCATCGCGAACAGGAAGAAGAAGAACGCCATCTTGGCGACCATCCACAGCACACCATCGGGCAGGCCCGGGATCGGCGACAACCAGCCGCCGAAGAACAGCAGCGTGGTCAGGGCGCACATCAGGAAGATGGCGATGTATTCGCCCGCCATGAACAGCAGGAAGGGCGTTGCCGAGTATTCAACCTGATAGCCTGCAACCAGCTCAGACTCCGCCTCGGGCAGGTCGAACGGCGGGCGGTTGGTCTCGGCCAGGGCCGAGATGAAGAACAGGAAGACCATCGGGAAATGCGGCAGCCAGTACCAGCTGAAGAACCCGAACGAGCCATCCTGCGCCCGCACGATGTCTCCAAAATTCATCGAGCCGGTCGAAATTATCACCCCGATGATAATCAGGCCGATCGAAACCTCATACGAAATCATCTGCGCGGCCGAGCGCAGCGAACCCAGGAACGGGTATTTCGAGTTTGACGCCCATCCGCCCATGATAACGCCGTAAACCTCGAGCGAGGACACTGCGAACACGTAAAGGATGGCCACGTTGATGTCGGACAGGACCCAGCCGTCATTGAACGGAATGACCGCCCAGGCGATCATGGCCAGTACGAACGACGTCAGCGGCGCCAGGATGAACACAGTCCGGTCGGCGCCGGCAGGGATCACCACCTCTTTGACGACGTATTTCAGCGCGTCCGCCACCGATTGCAGTAGGCCATAAACGCCAACCACGTTGGGGCCGCGACGCATCTGGACCGCGGCCCAGATCTTGCGGTCGCCATAGACCAGAAACAGCAGCGAGATCATCACGAAGGCCACGACGGCCAGCACCTGCGCCAATATGATCAGGGCTATTCCGCCTGGGGTGTCAAAGAATTCAGCCATTGGTCCTCACACCGTGGGTATTCCGTTTTCCGCTGCCATCGCGAGGCCCGACCGGCCGGTCGGAGACTCGCGTCGCCTGCGATTGGTTTGGCGAGTTGGTGTAAACAGCATCCGCTTCCTGCACGCCACCTTTTTCCTTCATTTCATTCGGCAAAACACCCGACCACGCCCCTCGTATCTCCTCTCGGAAAAACGAGCTCGGGCTTCCGCCCTCTGTGCTGTTTATGGTCGTCGCAAGCCTCATTCCGCAGCAATCTTTTGGTCACCGCGCGCCTTGGCCAGCGCCGAAAGCTCGGCCATCAACTGCGAGGCACGTGCGATCGGGTTGGTCAGATAGAAATCCTTGATCACGGTCCGGAAATCGGCCTGCCCCAAAGGTCCGGCCTCGATTGCCTGTTCTTCGTTCTCGGGCACTTGGTCGATCCCGGCCAGATGCGGCACTGCTTCGATCAGCTTTTGCCGCAGCTGGGCCAAAGTGTCATAAGGAAGTTTCTCGCCCAACTCTGCCGAAAGCGCCCTTAAGATCGCCCAGTTTTCCTTGGCTTCGCCCGGCGCAAATCCGGCCCGCATCGCCAATTGAGGGCGACCCTCAGTGTTGACGAAGAGACCGTTTTCCTCGGTATAGGCCGCACTTGGCAGGATGACGTCGGCGCGATGTGCACCGCGGTCACCGTGGCTGCCCTGATAGATGACGAACGGACCGGTATCGATATCGACCTCGTCCGCGCCCAGATTGAAGATCACCTCGCCGTCGATTGCAGCCTCAAGGCCACCTTCCGTAACTGCCCCCACATCCATCGCACCGACGCGGGCCGCCGCTGTGTGCAGAACCAGCATCCGACCCGACAGCGCGCGCGCAGCGGCCAAAACGGCCAGACCGTCGGCCTCAGAAACGGCGCCTTGTCCGACGATCACAACGGCTTCGTTGCTTGCCTTGGCCTTGGCCAGTGCATCGCGGTCGGTGCCAAGATGTTCGTAGTCATAAGTCAGATCAACGGCCGGGCCGATCAATTTGACATCGGCGCCCGCCAGCCACGCCTTGCGGATGCGCGCATTCAGCACCGGAGCCTCGTCGCGCGGGTTGGTGCCGATCAGAATGATCTCTTTCGCCGTGTCGATCTCCTCGATCGTCACATTGCCGACATAGCCCGAACGGTTACCGATAGGCAGGCGGGCATTGTCGGTTCGGCATTCGACCTTGCCACCCAGCCCCTCAATCAACTGCTTCAACGCAAAGGCGGCTTCGACAGGAACCAGATCGCCGATCAGACCTGCAACCTTCTTGCCCTTCATCGCCGCTGCGGCGGTGGCCAAAGCCTCGGGCCAGCTGGCGGCGCGCAGGCGACCGTTTTCGCGGATATAAGGCGTGTCCAGACGTTGACGGCGCAAACCGTCCCAGACAAAACGCGTCTTGTCCGAGATCCACTCTTCATTCACGCCATCATGGTTGCGCGGCAGAATGCGCATCACTTCGCGGCCCTTGGTATCGACACGAATGTTCGATCCCAAGGCGTCCATCACGTCGATGGTTTCGGTCTTGGTCAGTTCCCACGGGCGTGCGGTAAAGGCATAAGGCTTGGAAGTCAGCGCCCCCACCGGGCACAGGTCAATGATGTTGCCTTGCAGGTTCGAATCCAGCGTTTGGTTCAGGTAGGAGGTAATTTCCGCATCCTCGCCCCGGCCTGTCTGGCCCATTTGGTCGATACCCGCGATCTCGGTCGTGAAACGCACACAGCGGGTGCAGCTGATGCAGCGGGTCATGGCCGTACCAACCAGCGGACCCAGATCCAGATCATCCACGGCCCGCTTGGCTTCTTTGAACCGGCTGGCCGACATACCGTAGGCCATTGCCTGGTCTTGCAGATCGCATTCACCGCCTTGGTCGCAGATCGGGCAATCCAAGGGGTGGTTGATCAGCAGAAATTCCATGACCCCTTCCCGGGCCTTCTTGACCATGGGCGAGTTGGTCTTGACCACCGGCGGCTGGCCTTCCGGTCCAGGGCGCAGATCGCGCACCTGCATCGCGCACGAAGCGGCCGGCTTGGGCGGCCCGCCCACGACCTCGACCAGGCACATGCGGCAGTTGCCGGCAATCGACAGGCGCTCATGATAGCAGAACCGCGGCACCTCGACCCCGGCCTGCTCGCAGGCCTGAATCAGGGTCATCGCGCCATCGACTTCGATTTCCTTGTCGTCGATTACGATCTTGCGGAGGTCAGACATGGTCTAGTTCGCCCTCAAATACACGCCAATGGCGCTGTTTCGTTCGATTTCCTTGCGCCCCAGGGCACAGAATGTTTCAGCTTTTCCGTAGCTCACGCCGTTCTGCGCGAGATACTTCTCGCCCTTGGCCCGCATCCGCGCTTTTTCAGAGTCCGACTCGACATAGGCCCGGATCTCTCCGTCCGAATAACCCAGGCTGTTGGCCTTGGACCGCAGGCTCCACATCACACCGATTGCCTTCATTCGCCGCCCACTGATCGACGGGCAGTATTCCGAGATCTCATTTGCGATGGCGATGTAGTAAAGCTCGTTGTCGATTTCCTTGACTTCGCGCAAGGGCGGCTTTGCGTCCGCCGAGACGGGCAACGCCGTCGCACAGGCAAATGCGGCAAGTTTCACAAATTTCATGACATATCCTTTCGTCTTGGGTTCCCCAAGACGTCCCGCGGCACGGCTGTTATGCAATAACGGCCGCCCGATCAGCGCAGGATATGCAATAGCGCAGCTCATGGTCGTTGACAGGCTCCGGCAAATGTCAGGCTGTCGTTTTCGATGCGCAGGTTCTGCGGTTCGGTGTCAGGACCAACCTTCCACGCAATGCGGGAGGAACCGAAATTCTGAATGCAGAACCGGGTGCCCTCGTACCGACCAGCTTCGCGCGCGCCATCCAGCGAGGCTGACACACCTTTGATCGTCACGGTGAAATCCGCAGGCGACCGTTTCTTGTCGACCGGCTTTGCCTTGGCCCGAAACGACTTGCCGTCAAACAGGATCCGGTCGCTTGTTGGAGCCGTCCCGCAGGCCGAAAGCAGCGTCAGCAGAACAAGCACACCGACAGCCGGGCGACGCAGGTTCGCGGTGATATCAACAAGTGTGACGGCCATCAGAACGCAGCCACCAATGCAAGGATCCCAAGCACAAACATGCAGGCCCAAGCCACCACATACAGGACTGAACGAATACCGCTATGCGGTTTGCCAACGCCCTGAATGTGTACGACAAGCATCACCAGTCGCGCGACCAAGGCAATCGCGGCCAGCCAGTTCACCCAGACCGGGCTGGCGCCCAACAGAATGGCTGCCACAGTAACGGTCAGAAACGCGGGCAAAGTCTCGGTGCCGTTCAGATAGGCACGGTTCAGGCGATAAGCCTTGTCGGCATAGTCCTGGTCGGGGGTCGCGCCAGGAGCCAGCCCTTTGCCCTGTTTCGCCAGTGCCGAAAACGGCGATAGGAACAAAACGACCAGTGTGAAAATCACCAAAGACGCAATCGCGTGGGAATACTCTGCATAGGCTTCCATCGTTGTCACTCCGCCGCCAGCGCACCCATACGGCCCGATTTCTGAGCCTTGATGCGGTCTTCGATTTCTTCGCGGAAGTTGCGGATCAGGCCCTGGATCGGCCATGCGGCCGCGTCACCCAGCGCACAGATCGTATGGCCTTCGACCTGCTTGGTCACCTCGAACAGCATGTCGATCTCTTCCAGTTCGGCCTCGCCGCGCACCAGGCGGTCCATCACCCGCATCATCCAGCCCGTACCCTCGCGGCAGGGCGTACACTGGCCGCAGCTTTCGTGCTTGTAGAATTTCGACAGGCGCCAGATGGCCTTGATGATGTCGGTGGACTTGTCCATTACGATCACCGCCGCCGTGCCAAGCCCCGAGCCCAAATCGTTGCGCAGATAGTCGAAATCCATGATCGCGTCGCGCATGTTCTCGCCGCGCACGCAAGGCACGGACGAGCCACCGGGGATCACGGCCAACAGGTTGTCCCACCCGCCGCGGATGCCACCGCAATGGGTCTCGATCAATTCTTCAAAGCTGATCGACATCGCCTCTTCGACCACACAGGGGGTATTGACGTGACCCGAGACGGCAAAAAGCTTGGTGCCCGCGTTGTTCTGGCGGCCGAAACCGGCGAACCAGTCGGCGCCACGCCGCAGGATCGTGGGGACAACCGCGATGGATTCCACGTTGTTCACCGTGGTCGGGCAGCCATACAGACCCGCCCCCGCCGGGAAAGGCGGCTTCATGCGCGGCATGCCCTTCTTGCCTTCCAGGCTTTCGATCAGCGCGGTTTCCTCGCCACAGATATAGGCGCCTGCCCCGTGGTGCAGGAACAGGTCGAAATCCCATCCCGATCCGGCGGCGTTCTTGCCCAGCAGGCCCGCATCATAGGCCTCGTCGATTGCAGCCTGCAGTGCCTCGCGCTCACGAATGTACTCGCCGCGCAGGTAGATGTAGCAGGTGTGCGCATTCATCGCGAAAGACGCAATCAGGCAGCCTTCGATCAGCGTGTGCGGATCGTGGCGCATGATCTCGCGGTCCTTGCAGGTGCCCGGTTCGGATTCGTCGGCGTTGACCACCAGATAGGACGGGCGGCCATCGCTTTCCTTCGGCATAAACGACCATTTCAGGCCGGTCGGGAAGCCCGCACCGCCACGCCCGCGCAGGCCTGAGTCTTTCATCGTCTGGATGATCCAGTCGCGACCCTTTTCCATCAGGCCAGCAGTGCCGTCCCAATGCCCCCGGGCCTGGGCGCCCTTCAAGGTGCGCTCGTGCATCCCGTAGATGTTGGTAAAGATCCGGTCCTGATCCTTCAGCATCGCGTGTTACCTTCAGCTGTCCTGACGCATGCGCCAGAGTTGAAATATGTTGACGCCCGCATAGATGAACGCCGCGATCGCGGCGAAATCGAACAGCAGCGCAAAGCGTCCCGGCAGCTCCAGGGCCGGGCCGATGAACAGGGTCATGGCAAGCCACAACAGCATGGTCACCGCGATGACCACGCCGATATGTCGGCCCTTGCGGGCGATGGCCTGTTCCTTGTCCTTGTCCATCACACTCCGATGCACGTATCGGGCACCGTCTCTCAGTCTTCGTAGGTGCCGTCTTGCTTGGCACGTTTGGAAAATTCGGTTTCCTCACCAGCAGCCAGCTTGGCCGCCTGCTCGATCCAGCCGTCGCGTTCGATCCGGCCCTTGAACTTCAGCCGGGCATCAACCCAGGCCACATGTTCGGGCGTCCAGGCCGCGATCTGATCGAAGTGGTAGAACCCGAGCTCGTTCAGCGTCTGCTCGAGCTTCGGCCCCACACCTTTCAGCAGCTTGAGGTCGTCGGGCTTGCCGTCGCGCGCACCGCTCAGCGTTTCGGGCTGAGCCTCAGCCGTTTCCGGCTTGGCCGCGGCGCCCTCGGGCGAAGATGGCTCGGCCTTGGCGGATTTCTTGGGTGCGGCCTGGCGGGCGGCTGGTTTGCCCTGCTCTGGCACCTTCGGCGGCTTGGGCGCGGCTTTCGCGCCGGCGACCTTGCCATCCTTGCCCAACCAAGGCGTCAAAATCGGAACCTCGGTTCCGTCGATGCGCTTGACGGTATCGCCCAGTTCCGTGGCCAGTTGCACACTGGCATTGTGCTTTGCCTTGCCACCCTCGTAGTCCTCCAGGCTGGTCACCCCGCCCAGAGGCTCGGCCGCATAGCGCCCATTCTGGGGACCCGGCACCGGAACCTTGCCAGCGACCACTTCATCAATGATCCGACCAAAACTCTCGGCGGTCAGGTCCTCGTAATAGTCTTTACCGATCTGTGCCATCGGGGCGTTGGTGCAGGAGCCCAGGCACTCGACCTCTTCCCAGCTCAGCTTGCCGTCCGCCGACAGCTGGTGCGGCTTGGGCGCGATCTTTTCGCGGCAGACCGCGATCAGGTCTTCGGCCCCGCAGATCATGCAGGACGTGGTGCCACAGACCTGAATATGCGCAACGGACCCAACCGGTTGCAGCTGGAACATGAAGTAGAAGGACGCAACTTCGAGCACCCGGATGTACGACATGCCCAGCATGTCAGCGACGGTTTCAATCGCCGGACGGCTCAGCCAGCCCTCCTGCTCTTGTGCGCGCCACAGCAGCGGGATGACCGCGCTGGCCTGACGGCCCTCGGGGTACTTGGTGATCTGCGCCTTGGCCCAATCCATATTGGCGGGAGTGAAGGCAAAGCTATCAGGTTGTTCGGGATGAAGACGGCGGAGCATTAGCGGTCAATCTCTCCAAATACGACGTCCATGGTGCCAATGATGGCGGCGACGTCGGCCAGTTGGTGGCCCTTGGCGACGTGGTCCATGGCTTGCAGGTGCAGGAAACCGGGCGCACGCAGCTTGGCGCGGTACGGCTTGTTGGTGCCGTCGGCGACGAGATAGACGCCGAACTCGCCCTTGGGCGCTTCGACGGCGGCATAGACTTCACCCGCCGGAACGTGGAACCCTTCGGTGTACAGTTTGAAGTGATGGATCAGGCTCTCCATCGAGGTCTTCATGTCCGAGCGTTTCGGCGGCGTGATCTTGCCGCGGGCCAGAATGTCGCCCGGGCAGTCGCGCAGCTTGGCGATGGCCTGACGGATGATCGACACCGACTGGCGCATCTCTTCCATCCGCACCAGGTAGCGGTCATAGCAGTCCCCATTCTTGCCGACGGGGATTTGGAACTCGAACTCGTCGTAGCATTCATAGGGTTGCGCGCGACGCAAGTCCCAGGCGAGGCCCGATCCGCGCACCATCACGCCCGAGAAGCCGTATTGCTGGATATCCTCCTCGGTCACCACGCCGATGTCGCAGTTGCGCTGTTTGAAGATCCGGTTCTCGGTCAGCAGTCCGTCAATGTCGTCCAGAACGGCGGGGAACTCGTGGCTCCAGGTCTCGATGTCGTCCAGCAACTCGGGCGGCAGGTCCTGATGCACACCGCCGGGGCGGAAATAGGCCGCGTGCAGGCGCGCACCGCAGGCACGCTCGTAAAACACCATCAGCTTTTCACGCTCTTCAAAGCCCCACAGCGGCGGGGTCAGCGCGCCCACGTCCATCGCCTGCGTGGTCACGTTGAGCAGATGGTTCAAAACGCGCCCAATCTCGGAATACAGGACCCGGATCAACGAGGCCCTGCGTGGAACTTCGACGCCGGTCAGCTTTTCGATGGCCAGGCACCAGGCATGTTCCTGGTTCATCGGCGCCACATAGTCCAATCGGTCGAAATACGGCAGGTTCTGCAGATAGGTCCGGCTTTCCATCAGCTTTTCGGTACCGCGGTGCAGCAGGCCGATATGCGGGTCGCAACGCTCGACGATCTCGCCGTCCAGCTCAAGCACAAGACGCAAAACTCCGTGCGCCGCAGGGTGCTGCGGGCCGAAGTTGATATTGAAGTTGCGGATCTTCTGTTCTCCGCTCAGCGCGTCCGTGCTGCCGTCATCGTATCTTGAGCCGTCCATCAACGCCCTCGTTTCTTTTTCGCTTCGGCCCGAACCCGGACCTTTTCCGCCTCAAGCGCTTTGGCTGCGGCCCCCGCCAGCAGGACCCCCAGCGCACCCAACGCAATAAGTTCCCCCAGCAGCATGACCATCTCAGCGGCGCTCCAGTTCCTGCAGTTTCAACCCGACCCACCACAGCAACGCGATCGTGCCGAATGGGACCAGGCAGAGAAGGCACCAGTATTTGTTGATCCCGAAAAACGGCAAGATCTTCACCATCGGAATGATGGTCAGTGCAGAAAGGATCAGCCACCAGATGCCACCCATTGTCAGGTCTCCTGTTTTTCATCCCCCGGCAGAACATAGTTCGCACCTTCCCACGGGCTCATGAAATCGAACTGGCGATATTCCTGAACCAGCGAGACCGGTTCGTACACGACCCGTTTCTGCGCTTCGTCATAGCGGACTTCGATATACCCGGTGGTCGGAAAATCCTTGCGCAACGGATAGCCGCGAAAGCCATAGTCGGTCAGAATGCGACGCAGGTCCGGGTGGCCCGAGAACAGGATGCCGAACATGTCGAACACTTCACGCTCGAACCAGTTGGCCGAGGGGTGCACATCGACGATCGACGGAACCATGTCTTCCTCGCGCACCGAGATCCGGATCCGGATGCGCTGGTTCTGGTACATCGAAAGAAAGTGGTAAACCACGTCGAACCGTTTGGCGCGTTCGGGGTAGTCAACTCCGGTAATGTCGACCAAGGTAGAAAACTTGCAGTTCTGATCCGTTTTCAGAAACTCGACAAATTCCACCAGGCTCGAGGGCGCAACATCAACCGTCAGCTCGTCATGGGCCACGCTCCATGACAGAACACAGTCCGTGCGCTTGAGCTCGATATGCGTGCCGAGTTCCTTGAGTGCTTCGCTCATCTCGGTCCCTCCTCAGCGGACAATAGTGCCGGTGCGGCGGATCTTGCGCTGCAGCTGCAGCAGACCGTACAGCAGAGCCTCGGCCGTCGGCGGGCAGCCGGGCACATAGATGTCCACCGGAACAATCCGGTCGCAGCCACGCACGACGGAATAGGAATAGTGGTAGTACCCGCCACCATTGGCGCAGGACCCCATCGAAATCACATAGCGCGGCTCGGGCATCTGGTCATAGACCTTGCGTAGCGCCGGGGCCATCTTGTTGGTCAGCGTACCGGCCACGATCATCACGTCCGACTGGCGCGGGGATGCGCGCGGCGCGATGCCGAAGCGTTCGGCGTCGTAACGCGGCATCGAGGTGTGCATCATCTCGACCGCACAGCAGGCCAGACCAAAGGTCATCCAGTGCAGCGAGCCGGTGCGCGCCCAGTTGATGATGTCCTCGGACGAAGTCAGCAGGAACCCTTTGTCCTGCAACTCGGCGTTCAGGGCCTGGGTGGCGACTTCCTTGTCGACGCCAGCGGTGTTTGCACCCGTCATCACTCCCATTCCAGGGCCCCCTTCTTCCATTCATAGGCAAAGCCGATGGTCAGAACGCCGAGGAACACCATCATCGACCAGAAGCCGACATCGCTGATGTCCTTGAAGCCCACGGCCCAGGGAAACAGGAACGCAATCTCGAGGTCGAAGATGATGAACAGGATCGACACCAGATAGAATCGGACATCGAACTTCATCCGCGCATCGTCGAACGCGTTGAACCCGCACTCATAGGCGCTGACCTTTTCGGGGTCGGGATTTCGGACTGCCAGAACGACGGCGGCCAGAATCAGGACGATTCCAAGGCCCACGGCGACGGCCAGAAACACCAGGATCGGGAGATACTCCCGCAACAGCTCTTCCACGAGTGGCTCCTTTCCTGCGCATCCCGAACGAGACACGCCGTCAATTGGCGTGTTGACTGGACATTCTCTATCCGCGCGGGGTCAGAGGGTCAACCGAGCAGAAGCGCGCATGGCACCGAATATTCGGCTTGCCAACGCCCAGCGCTGCACTAGGCGCAAACCCTTGGCTTCAAATGGTCGCGGGCGGTCAAACCTTACTATTCCATGAAGGTTTTCGCTTGTCGAAGAAAGCGCCGATTCCCTCACGCGCCTCGTCAGTTTCCCAGCGGTCGACCAGCGCCCGGATCGTGTGGTCGATCACCGCGTCGTCCATACGCGGTCCGAGGTTCCGAACCAGCGCCTTGGCCGAGGCCACGGCGCCCGGCGCACAGGAGAGATAGGGCTGCACTTCGGCTTCTATCGCGGCATCCAACTCATCCGCCGGAACGGCCCGCGCCAACAGGCCAAGATCCACCGCCTCGGCCGCGTCGAACAGACGGGCCGACATGAACACGCGCCGCGCGCGGGCCTCGCCCATGCGGGCGATGACATAGGGGCCGATGGTGGCCGGGATCAGCCCCAGCCGGGTTTCGGTCAGCCCCATCTTCAGGCTGTCCACGCCGACGGCCACATCACAGACCGCGGCCATGCCCACGCCACCGCCAAAGGCGTTGCCCTGAAGCGCGCCGATCAAGGGTTTTGGCAGGGTGTTCAGGGCGTTCAGCATCTCGGCCAGCTTGCGCGCCTCGACAAAGCGGGTCTCGGGGTCGGCGGCCATCTGGGCCTGCATCCAGCCCAGGTCACCCCCGGCGCAGAAGCTCTTGCCCGCGCCGGTCAGAACTACGACACGCACGTCGTTGGTTTCCCCCAGTTGCGCGGCGGCCCGGGTCAGCTCGGCGATCATCTGCGCCGACATCGCGTTGTGTTTTTCCGGCCGGTTCAGCGTCAGCGTGGCAACGCCGCGCAAATCGGTGGAGATCGAGATGGTCTCAAACATGTCAGCCTCTTATCCCGCCCGCATCGCGCGGGCCATTTCCGCCGCTTGGTTCAGCACGGCAACGTCCAGCCCGGTATCATAGCCCAGCCGTTCGAGATGCGCGGCAACGGCTTCGGTGGCCACATTCCCGGCCGCGCCAGGCGCGTAGGGGCAGCCGCCCAATCCGCCCACGGCTGCGTCGAACACCCGGACGCCCAGCGCAAGAGACGCGTCGATATTGTCGATCGCCCGCCCGTTGGTGTCGTGGAAATGCCCGGCCAGACGGGTCGCGGGCACGTATTCACGCACCGCCAGCAGCATTCGTGCGATGCTGTCGGGTGTCCCCTGCCCGATCGTGTCGCCCAGCGAGATCTCGTAACAGCCGTGCGCGAACAGCAGGTCGGCCACCTCGGCCACCTTGGCGGGTGGCGTCGGCCCGTCATAGGGGCAGTCGGTCACGCAAGAGACGTATCCCCGCACCGGCAGGTCGATATGGCGCGCCGCCTCAAGGATCGGGACGAACCGCTCGATGGATTCGGCGATGGTCGCGTTGATGTTGGCCTTGGAAAACCCCTCCGACGCCGAGGCAAACACCGCGATCTCATCCGCCCCGGCGGCCAGCGCGTCCTTATAGCCACGCATGTTCGGGGTCAGCGCGGCGTAGCGCACGCCGGGGGCGCGGGTGATCCCGGCCAGCACCTCGGCGCTGCCGGCCATTTGCGGCACCCATTTGGGCGATACGAAACTGGCCACCTCGATCCGGCTGAACCCCGCCCGGCTGAGGCAGTCGACCAGCGCGATCTTCTCGGAAACCGGGATTTCACGCTTTTCGTTCTGCAGCCCGTCGCGCGGCCCCACTTCGAAAATCTCGACACGTTCCGCCATGGCGGTGCCCTCCTGTACAGTCCCGGCCCGCCCCGTTCAGGGCGGGCGTTCAGGGTTTCAGTCGTCTTCCAGCCGGACCAGCGCCGCACCGGCCTCGACCTGCGATCCGGCCTCGGCCAGAACCTCGGCCACGACACCGTCGCGGGCGGCCAGCAGCGAATGCTCCATTTTCATGGCCTCGAGGATGGCCAACCGGTCGCCTTCCTTCACCGCCTGCCCCGGCGCGGCAAATACCGCCTTGACCAGCCCGGGCATCGGCGCTTCGACCACGTTGGTGTCACCGGCGGCGCTGACATCGCGGTCCAGCGGGTCCAGCATCTCGAAGTTCACGCCATAGGCGTCGAACACGGTGACATCGTGGCCCGCAATCGCAACCGGAGGCATCGGCTGGCCGTCGATGATCCAGCGGCCGTTGACCCGTTCGGCGATCACGCTGGCCCCGCCAACCTGCCAGTCCTGCCGGTCCGGCCCTGCGACCTGGACGTCCAGATCCAGAACCTCGCCGTCGCGCTTCAGCTGAAGCGCCCGGTGCAGCGGGGCCCAGAGGGTAAATCCGGTATCCTGGGCGGGTTTGTCCAGCCCGGTCGCGGCCATCGCCGCCGCAACGGTCATTGCCGGGGTGACGGCGGGTTCGCGCACCAGATCGTCCAGATCGCGGCCGATCAACCCGGTATCGACATCGCCCGCCGCAAACCCGGCGTGCCGGGTCAGTGCGCCCAGGAAAGACAGGTTGGTGACGGTTCCCGCCACCTGCGTCCGGCGCAGCGCGCGGTGCAGTTGTTCCAGCGCCACCGCGCGGGTCCGGCCGTGCACAATCACCTTGGCGATCATCGGGTCATACCATGGGCTGATCGTGTCACCCGCCCGCACGCCGCTGTCGGCGCGGCAGCCGTGCGGAAACTCCAGATGGGTCAGAGTGCCCGTCGCGGGCAGGAACCCTTTGGGCACGTCCTCGGCATAGAGCCGGGCCTCGAAGGCATGACCGTTGATCGACAGCTCTGCCTGCCGCTTGGGCAGGCTTTCCCCGGCTGCAACCCGCAACTGCCATTCGACCAGGTCGATTCCGGTGATGGCCTCGGTCACCGGGTGTTCGACCTGCAGGCGGGTGTTCATCTCCATGAACCAGAAGCGGTCGGGGCGCAGCCCGTCCGAGGCATCGACGATGAACTCCACGGTGCCTGCGCCCTTGTAGCCGATGGCCTCGGCCGCGCGCACGCCCGCCTGGCCCATCGCTTCGCGCATCTCGGGCGTCATTCCGGGCGCCGGTGCTTCCTCGATCACCTTCTGGTGGCGGCGCTGCAGCGAGCAGTCGCGTTCGAACAGATGCACGGCATGGGTGCCGTCACCAAAAACCTGAACCTCGATATGACGGGGCTTGGCCACGAATTTCTCGACCAGAACGGCATCATTGCCAAAAGCAGTCTTGGCCTCACCCCGGGCGCTGTCCAGAGCAGCGGCGAAATCCGCCGGCCTCTCGACCAGCCGCATCCCCTTGCCACCACCGCCGGCCACCGCCTTGATCAGAACCGGATAGCCGATGGTGTCGGCCGCTCCGGCCAGATGCTCAGGGTCCTGGTTGTCGCCGTGATAGCCGGGCACGACCGGGACGCCGGCGTGCTCCATCAGCGCCTTGGCGGCATCCTTCAGGCCCATCTTGCGGATCGCATCCGCCGAGGGGCCGATGAAGGTCAGGCCCGCGGCCTGCACGGCATCCACGAAATCGGGGTTCTCGGACAGAAACCCGTACCCTGGGTGGATCGCCTGCGCGCCGGTATCCAGCGCGGCCTGAATGATCACGTCGCCCTTCAGATAACTGTCGGCCGGAGCCGCCCCGCCAATATGTACGGCCTCATCCGCCATCTGCACATGCTTGGCGGCCGCGTCCGCATCCGAGTACACGGCAACGCAGGCCACGCCCATCTTGTGCGCGGTTTCGATGACCCGGCAGGCAATCTCGCCTCGGTTGGCGATCAGGATCTTGTCAAACATGGCTGTTACCCTTTCCCTGCCAGATCTTCCACAAGGCGAAACCGTTCGCAGACCAACTCCATCTTTGGGTCGAAGCCGCCGTTTCGTTCGAAATATCTGCGATGATCCTCGCGCCAGCCTTCCAGGCTGTCGTTTTCGCCCTCGGCCAAGGCAAATGCCTCGTCCACATCGCAATAGCGCCGGACCGTCACATCGACCGTTTCGATGACCAGCGCGGGCTGCCCGTCCCAGTCCAAAGCGATGTCGCGGCGGCCAACTTGCGGCATTGCCTCGCCATCCGCCGTAAAGTCACGCAACGCGCCACATGTCGCGGTCTTGCGGCCCGAGCGGACAAGAGCCAGCAATTCGTCGCACAATGCACGGTTGTCGCCGAACTGAAAGGTCTCGGCCCCCGGATATCTTTCTTTCAGGTTTTCCAGCATCAAACCGCCCCTTCTACATCCGAAACACGCCAAAGCGCGTGTCCTCGATGGGCGCGTTCAACGCGGCGCTCAGCGACAGGGCCAGGACGTCACGGCTTTTGCGCGGGTCGATGATGCCGTCATCCCACAGCCGGGCAGAGGCATAAAGCGGGTGCGACTGCTCCTCGAACATCTCGAGCGTTGGGCGTTTGAATTCGGCCTCTTCTTCGGCCGACCATGTGCCGCCCTGCCGTTCGATCCCGTCGCGCTTGACCGTTGCCAGAACACCGGCGGCCTGCTCGCCGCCCATGACCGAGATACGGCTGTTTGGCCACGTCCACAGGAAGCGGGGCTGATAGGCGCGCCCGGCCATGCCATAGTTCCCGGCCCCGAACGAGCCGCCCACCAGCATTGTGATCTTGGGCACGCTTGTGGTGGCCACGGCGGTCACCATCTTGGCGCCATGGCGCGCGATGCCTTCGTTCTCGTACTTGCGGCCAACCATGAAGCCGGTGATGTTCTGCAGAAAGACCAGCGGAATCTTGCGCTGGCTGCACAGTTCGACGAAATGCGCGCCTTTCTGCGCGGCCTCGGAGAACAGCACGCCATTGTTGGCGATGATGCCGATGGGGCAGCCTTTGACATGAGCAAAGCCTGTCACCAACGTTTCACCGAACCGAGGCTTGAACTCGTCAAAGCGCGAGCCATCGACCAGACGCGCGATCACCTCGCGAATGTCGTACGGTGTGCGCAGATCGGCCGGGACGACGCCCAGAATTTCCTCGGGGTCATAGGCCGGTTCTTCGGGGCTGGCCCAATCCACCGTCTGCGGCTTGTTCCGGTTCAACGAGCCAACGGCCCGGCGGGCCAGAGCCAGCGCGTGGGCGTCATCCTCGGCCAGATAGTCCGCGACGCCGGACAGGCGGGTGTGCACGTCGCCGCCGCCCAGGTCTTCTGCACTGACAACCTCGCCCGTTGCCGCCTTGACCAGCGGCGGACCGGCCAGAAAGATCGTGCCCTGTTCCTTGACGATGATCGTCACGTCGGACATGGCCGGCACATAGGCGCCGCCAGCGGTGCACGAGCCCATGACCACGGCGATCTGCGGAATGCCCTTGGCGCTCATCCGGGCCTGGTTGTAGAAGATGCGGCCGAAATGGTCGCGGTCGGGAAAGACCTCATCCTGGTTGGGCAGGTTCGCGCCGCCGCTGTCGACCAGATAGATGCAGGGCAGATGGTTTTCCTCGGCGATCTCTTGCGCGCGCAGGTGCTTTTTGACCGTCATCGGATAGTAGGTGCCGCCCTTCACGGTGGCGTCGTTGCAGACCACCATGACCTCTTGCCCCTGCACCCGGCCGATCCCTGCGATGACACCGGCACAGGGGGCCGCACCACTATACATGCCATGCGCCGCCGTCGCGCCGATTTCGAGGAACGGAGACCCCGGATCCAGCAGGTTGGCCACCCGCCGGCGCGGCAGCATCTTGCCCCGCGACACATGGCGGTCGCGCGATTTCTCGCCCCCGCCCATACGCGCGGCCTCGGCGGCGTCCGAGATCTGCGCCAGCGCCTCAAGGTGCGCGGCACGGTTTTGCTTGAAGCCATCGGACGAGGGCAAAGCGGAAGATCGCAGCTTCATCTGGTATACTCTCTCAGAAATTCGCGAACGGGGTTTTCGCTGACGCCAAAGCTCTGCATGATGCGCGCATAGCCCTGCGACACGTTGCTGGAACAGACGGTGTCCAGCTTCTTGATTTCCGGCTCTTCGAGGAAATCCTCAAGGTCCCACATCGGAACCATGAAATAGTATTCGAACGGCTGCATCTCGGCCGCCATTTCCATCGCCTCGACGGCCTGGTCCTGTTCACCCCGGCACAGATAGGCCAGCGACAGGTTACGATAGGCGCTCCCGAGGCTCTCATAGTCGTCGTCTGCCTCGTATTGGCTGACCGCAAGCTTGAGCCGCCCCACGACCTGACGGTCGAAATACCCGTCATCCGCCTGTGCCTCGGGCAGGAACATTGCGACATAGGCCAGCTTCTCGTCGTGCCAGCCGTCGGTCTGCATCTCGTTGCTGAAGACGCTGTGCAGCATCCGGATTTCCGGTTCGAATTTCAGGGTGCCGTCGGAATCGGCCACCGCATCCAGATAGTTGTCGTAGAACGCGATCCTGCGTTTGTCTTCAGCGTCCAGCCTCGCGACCCGATCGGCGATCTTGCGCAATTCCGAGATGGCCTCATCCGGGTAGCCGTATAAAACCAGAAGGTCGGCCAATTGCAGTTTTTCGATGACGGCGATCTTTTCTTCGACAGCCTTGTCGATCGTGTCGTGCATCCACGTTTCGAAATAGGTCTTTCCGGCCCACACAGCCCCGATGACCGCGATGACGGTCGCGCTGAACTCGATTCCGGTCCGGACGCTGGATTTATCTGCCATGGCATATCTCCTCGGACGCGCGACGTTTCAATTCCTTGCGAATGACTTTTCCCGTCACGGTCAAAGGCAAGTCTTGCACAAAAGCCACCTCACGCGGGTAGGAATAATGCGCCAGACGGTCCTTGACCCAATCCTGCAACTCGGCCTCCGAGGCCTCAGACCCCGGTTTCAGCACCACATAGGCCTTCACGATCTCGGTCCGCAGCGGATCGGGTTTGCCGACCACGCCCACGGTGGCCACCGCCGGATGGGTCAGCAGGCAATCCTCGATCTCGGCCGGGCCGATGCGGTATCCGGCCGAGGTGATCACGTCATCCTCGCGGCCGACAAAGCGCAGATAGTCGCCCTCCCACAAGCCGCGGTCACCGGTGATCAGCCAATCGCCGCGAAACTTCTCGGCCGTGGCCTGCGGGTTGTTCCAGTATTCCAGCAGCATCGAGGCCGAGCCGCGCCGGATGGCCACGTCGCCCTCGGCGTCGGTCGGGTTGCCTGTGGCGTCGATCACCGCGACCTCGTGGCCCGGCACTGGCTTGCCGATGCAACCGGGGCGCGCGGGGAAATCCTCGGCACAAGACGAGACAACCATATTGCATTCGGTCTGGCCGTAGAATTCGTTGATCGTCAGGCCAAAGGCCCGCTCTCCCCACGCCAGCATTTCCGCGCCCAGCGGCTCGCCGCCCGAGGCCACGGACCGCAGACCGGGGATCGTCATGTCCGCGGCCTTCAGCATCCGCAGCGCCGTGGGGGGAAAGAACACGTTGCGCACGCCGCCGCGAGCGATCAAATCCGCGCAGGCCTCGGGAGTGAACTTGTCGAGCCGCGCGGCAACGACCGGGATGCCCAGCGCCAGCCCAGGCATCAGCACGTCGAACAACCCGCCGATCCAGGCCCAGTCGGCCGGCGTCCACAGGCAGTCGCCCGCGCGCAGATGGTTGTGGCTGATCGAAACGCCCGGCAGATGCCCGGTCAGCACCCGGTGCCCATGCAGCGCGCCTTTGGGTTTGCCCGTCGTGCCCGAGGTATAGATCAGCACCGCCGGATCCTCGGGGCCGGTGTCAGCAAAATCCACGGCGGGCCCGTCCGCCCCCAGCTCGGACACGATCAGCGGCTGCGCCAAATTGCCCAACATATCGGCGCCCTCGCCGTCGGTCAGCACATACCCGGCCCCCGCATCGCCGATGCGCGAGGCCAGGGCATCGCGCTTGAACAGCTTGAACAACGGCACCGAGATTGCCCCGATCTTCCAGATGGCCAGATGCGCCGCCGCGCACCACGGCGACTGGCTGAGCAGCACGCCGACCCGGTCGCCGGGTTGCACGCGGCCCAGCAACCCGCGCGCCAGCCGGTCGGTCATTAGGTCAAGTTCACCATAAGTGATCTCGGTCGTAGCCGCGGAAGACAGATCGAGTATCGCCACCTGCTCAGCGGGCCGCGAGAGACACTGGTGCGCCATGTTCAGCCTGGGCGGTATGTCCCAGCTGCCACCAGACCGCAAACCCGGTATGAGCTCAGCGGGACACATGGCGTTTTTCCCTTATATTTATACAGGTTGCTGCGCCAAGTTGAATATCGAACATCGTCGAAACTTGATGCAGATCAGAGTGGGCGCCCCATCCTGCGGGCATGGTCGGCTTGCACACAAAACCAAAGGCAAGAACATGACCAGCAAACTCGCCATCCTCACCCTTTCCACCGCGTTGGCCGCTGTTTCGGCCCCCGCATTCGCCCAGTCTCAGGGGGACTGGACCGTTGGTGTCGGTATCGGCTACCTCGACCCGAAATCCGACAACGGGTCCCTCGCCGGCTTCAGCGCCGACGTCGACTCGGACACCCGCCCGATCTTCACCGCCGAGTATTTCATCCGCGACAATCTGGGCATCGAGCTTTTGGCCGCAACACCGTTCAGCCATGACATCACGCTGGGCGGAAGCGTCGACGCGGGCAGCGTCAAGCACCTGCCGCCCACACTGTCGCTGAACTACCACTTTGCAACCAACAGCGCCTGGAAACCCTATGTCGGCGCCGGTTTGAACTACACCGTGTTCTTTGACGAGGAATCGCCGCTGGGCGATCTCAAGGTCGACGACTCGTTCGGCGTGTCGCTGCAGGCCGGCCTGGACTACATGGTCACGGACAAGGGCGCGGTTCGCCTGAACGTCCGCTGGTTCGACATCGACTCGGACGTCACCCTCAACGGAGCCGACATCGGCAAGGCCGAGATCGATCCGTGGCTGGTTGGCGTGTCCTACGTCCATCGCTTCTGATCCCTTGATCGGAAACGCCTCGCCGTGACCTCGTCGGCGAGGCGTTTTTCTTCAGAGCATTTCGTTCATCAATTCGCGGCCGATCAGCATCCGGCGGATCTCGCTGGTGCCCGCGCCGATCTCCATCAGCTTGGCATCGCGGAAGATCCGGCTGACTGGCGCATCCGCCAAGAACCCGGCCCCGCCCATGGCCTGAACAGCCTGATGCGCCTGCACCATCGCCTGCTCGGACGCATAGAGGCAGCACGCCGCCGCATCCTGCCGGGTCACGTCGCCCCGGTCACAGGCCTTGGCGACCTCATAGACATAGGCCCGGGCCGAATTCATCGCGGTGTACATGTCGGCGATCTTGCCCTGCATCAGCTGGAAGGTTCCGATCGGTTTGCCGAACTGCTTGCGCTCGGCCAGATAGGGCATGATCTCGTCCAGGCAGGCAGCCATGATGCCGGTGCCGATCCCGGCCAGAACCACGCGCTCATAGTCGAGGCCCGACATCAGCACGGCGACGCCCTTGCCTTCTTCGCCCAGCACGTTCTCGAACGGCACCTCGACATCTTCAAAGATCAGCTCGGCCGTGTTCGAGCCCCGCATACCCAGCTTGTCGAAATGGGGCGAGGTCGAGAACCCTTTCATCTCTTTCTCGATCAGGAAGGCCGTGATGCCCTTGGACCCGGCCTCCGGGTCGGTCTTGGCATAGACGACCAGCGTATCGGCATCCGGCCCGTTGGTGATCCAGTATTTGTTGCCGTTCAGGCGGTAATGGTCGTTGCGCTTTTCCGCTCGCAGTTTCATCGACACAACATCCGACCCCGCCCCGGGTTCCGACATTGCCAGGGCACCTACGTGTTCGCCCGAAATCAGGCGCGGCAGGTATTTCTGCTTCTGTTCTTCAGTGCCGTTCAGCTTGATCTGGTTGACGCAGAGGTTGGAATGCGCCCCGTAGGACAGCGCCACCGATGCCGAGGCGCGTGCGATTTCTTCAACCGCGATCGTATGCGCCAGATAGGTCATTTCGGCGCCGCCATACTGTTCGGGAACGGTTACGCCCAGCAGACCGAGTTCACCCATTTCCTTCCACAGTTCGTTGGGAAAGGCGTTGGTCTTGTCGATCTCGGCCGCCAGCGGCTTGACCCGCTCCTGCGCCCAGCGGTGCACCATCTCGCGCAGCGCGTTCACATCTTCACCCAGATCGAATTGCATTGTCGCCGTGAACATCCGCGCTCTCCTCTTTCGCGTTAATGAACAGGTGTTCAATAAACTGATACAGACCTTTCCCCGCGCGGTCAATCATCGCGTGACCCAAATGAAAAAGCCGCCCCAAGGCGGCTTTTTCAGGATTCGAGCGTGCGCCGCATGGCGCACTCGATTGAATTACTGTTGGAAAACAGCGCCGACCTCGGCGCGGATGATGCCGGCAATCAGGCGGCAATCGTCCAGCGAGAAGGTCAGCGGAACGCGCATGTCGATGATCCCGCGCAGAATCCGGTCGGTCTCGGGCATCCGCTCCGACTCGGCATAGCGCCAACTGTCATAGCGCGAGGTGAACCCGGTCGGCTCGGCCCCACCGAACCATTTCAGCTCGACCCCGCGATCTGCGCAGCGCCGCAAAACCTCGGCGATTTGCTCAGGCGCCCAATCCAGCAGCAGGAACTGGATCGACGAGCCGACATAGCTCTCCTCGGCGGGCCGCTCGACGATGGTCAGGCCGGGCGTGCCGCGCAGGCCCGACTCGATCTCGGCATAACGTTCGTTCCAGCGCCGCACCTGCCGATCCAGATCGCGCAATTGGGGCCGCAGGATCGCCGCGCGCAGATTGTCCATCCGCCCCGACACGTTCGGCGTGGTGTACTTGATCCGCTCGAACACCTCGGGACCCGGCGCCGCAAGGTGGCGTTCATACAGCATGTACGAGCCCGAAAGCATTGTGGCCTTGGCCGCCAGCATCTCGTCATCTGTAACCAGCAGACCACCCTCGCCCGAGTTCACATGTTTGTAGGTCTGGCAGGAATAGCAGCCGATCGCCCCCTGACGGCCGGACAGTTGCCCGCGCCAAGCGGCGCCCATCGTGTGGGCGCAGTCCTCGATCACCGTCACTCCGGCGGCGTCGCACATCTGCATCAACCGGTCCATGTCACACAGATGCCCGCGCATGTGGCTGAGCATCAGAACTTTGGCGCGGTCCAGCTTGGCCGCCAGATCGCCCAGATCGATGGTCAACCCCTCGGTCACGCCCACAAATACCGGGCGCGCATTGACCGAGGCGATCGCCCCCGGCACCGGGGCCAGCGTGAAAGCGTTGGTCAGAACCGCATCCCCCGGCTGGACCCCCACGGCACGCAGGGCCGTGGCCAGCGCATAGCCGCCCGAGGACACGGCCAGACAGTATTTCGCGCCCATCTGCGCGGCAAATTCCTGTTCCAACAGAGCGGTTTCGCTCAGCTCTCCCGGGGCCACGTTGTAGCGGTGCAACCGCCCGTGACGCAGAACGGCCAGCGCAGCCTCGATCGCCTCGTCGGGGATCGGCTCCTGCTGGGTGAAACTGCCAGAAAATCGCTCGGTCATGGAGTCGTTTGTGGGGCCAGTCGCAGCGCGGGTCAAGAGATCAGGCCGCCGCGCCCACAAGCTCGGCGACGATTGCGGGCAGATCGTCAAAATGGTGCAGCAGCGCCTCGGGCTGCAGCGCGGCCATGTCATCGCCGGACGGGCCGAAGGTCACAAGGATCGACGGCACTCCGGCGGCGCGGGCCGTGTTCCGGTCGGTATCCGAGTCGCCCACCAGAATGCAGTGGTCGGGATGCCCACCGGCCCGGCGCGCCGCTTCGCGCAACGGCGCGGGGTCGGGCTTGCGCACCGGCAGAGTATCCGCCCCCACCAGCGAGCCGAACAGCGCCCGCGCGCCCAGCCGCGCCATCAGCAGCTCGGCCAGCGCCTCGGGCTTGTTGGTGCAGATGCCGACACCGTACCCGGCGGCCTTTAGCGCCTCGACCGCCTGCAGCGCGCCGGGATAGAAGGTGGTGTGGGTGTCGATTGCCTGGGCGTAAGCATCCAGAAGGACCGGGTAATAGGCATTCACGGTCTCTTCGTCGTAGGCGCCCACGCGTTTCAACCCGTGGGTCAACATCATCCGTCCCCCACGCAAAGCCACCGCCGCATCCTGCCCGTGCACCAGCACATCGCCATGCCCCATCTGCCGGAAACAGTGGTTCGCCGCCGCCAGCAGATCCCCCGACGTATCGGCCAAAGTCCCGTCCAGATCGAAGATGACCGTGCGCATTCTGTCTCCTTGCTCGGCAGTTTTCCGCCATCTCGTGTTGCAAACGGCAATCTTGTTTGATGGCCGAACGGCTTGCGCCTTTGCCCTCAGCGGATAAAACGGACCGCGACAAAACAAAAGAGAAAACGCATTCATGAGCACTGCCCTTGTCATCCTTGCCGCCGGAAAAGGCACCCGGATGAATTCGGATATCCCAAAGGTTCTGCACCCGATCGCCCAGGTTCCGATGCTGGTGCACGCCATGCGCGCGGGGTCGGTTCTGGAACCCGAACGCACGGTCATCGTCACCGGCCACGGCGCTGAGGCGGTGGCCAAGGTCGCGCAGGCCGAGGATGAAGACGCGCGCATCGTCGTGCAGGACCAACAGTTGGGCACCGCCCATGCCGTCGCCCAGGCGCGCGCGGCTTTGGACGGGTTCACCGGCGACGTGGTCGTTCTGTACGGCGATACCCCGTTTCTGCAGCCCGACACGCTGGAGCGCATGATCGCCGCGCGGGCTGACAACGATCTGGTGATCCTGGGCTTCGAGGCCGCCGACCCGGCCCGGTACGGCCGTTTGGTGGTGAACGGCGACGCCCTGGAGCGGATCGTCGAGTTCACGGATGCTTCAGATGAAGAACGCGCCATAACCTTCTGCAACTCGGGCCTTCTGGCCTGTAACGCGGGCACTCTGTTCGACCTGATCGACGCGGTCGGAAACGAAAACGCCTCGGGCGAGTACTACCTGACCGACGTGGTCGCGATCGCGCGCGACCGCGGCCTGAAGGTCACAGCCGTTTCGTGCGACGAGGCGCAGACGCTGGGCGTGAACTCGCGCGCCGATCTGGCCGCGGCCGATGCCGTGTTCCAGGCCCGCGCCCGGGCCGAACTGCTGGATCTGGGCGTCACCTTGATGGCCCCCGAGACGGTCTATCTGGCCGCCGACACGGTGATCGGCCGCGACACGGTGATCGAACCCAACGTGGTCTTCGGCCCCGGCGTCACGGTCGAAAGCGGCGCGGCGATCCGGGCGTTTTCGCACCTGGAAGGCTGCCATGTCAGCCGCGGCGCCGTGGTCGGCCCCTATGCCCGGCTGCGTCCGGGGGCGGAACTGGCCGAGAACACCCGTATCGGCAATTTCGTCGAGATCAAGAATGCCGAAATCGCCGAGGGCGCCAAGGTCAATCACCTCAGCTATATCGGCGATGCGTCGGTCGGCGCGGGTACGAATATCGGCGCGGGCACCATCACCTGCAACTATGATGGCGTGATGAAGCACCGCACGGTGATCGGCGAGAACGTCTTTGTCGGCTCGAACACCATGCTGGTGGCCCCGGTCACCGTGGGCAGCGGCGCGATGACGGCCACGGGCACCATCGTGACCCGCGACATCGAACCCGACGCCCTGGCGGTGGGTCGCGCCAAACAGGAAAACAAACCGGGCTATGCCCGCAAGCTGTTCGAGATGCTGAAGGCGAAAAAGGCACGCCGGGACAAGGGAGCCTGAGTAAATGTGTGGAATTGTTGGCGTATTGGGCAAGCACGAGGCGGCGCCCATCCTGGTCGAAGCACTGAAACGACTGGAATACCGCGGCTATGACAGTGCGGGCATCGCAACCCTAAACGGCGGCAAGCTGGGCCGTCGGCGCGCGGTTGGCAAGCTGGTCAATCTCAGTGACCTGCTGGTGCATGACCCCCTGCCTGGCAAGTCCGGCATCGGGCACACGCGTTGGGCGACCCATGGCGCACCCTCTGTCAGCAACGCGCACCCGCATCAGGCCGGGCCGGTCGCCGTGGTCCACAACGGCATCGTCGAAAACTATCGCGAGTTGCGGGCCGAACTGGCTGAGAACGGCATCGATTTCCAGACCGAGACCGACACCGAAACCGTCGCGTTGATGACGGAATTCTACATGAAATCGGGGCTGAGCCCGGTCGAGGCCGCCTTCAAGACCATCGACCGGCTGCAAGGCGCCTTTGCGCTGGCCTTCCTGTTCGACGGCGAAGATGACCTGATCGTCGCCGCCCGCAAAGGCTCGCCGCTGGCCATCGGGCACGGGGATGGCGAGATGTTCGTCGGCTCGGACGCCATTGCGCTGGCGCCGCTGACCGACCGGATCACCTATCTGGAGGAAGGCGACCGCGCCGTGGTCACCCGCACTTCGGTCGAGATCCGCAACGAGGCCGGTGAGATCGCAAATCGCGAGATCCGCAAGATCCAGCTGGATCAGACCCGGACCGACAAGGGCGGGCACAAGCACTTCATGGCCAAGGAAATCGCCGAACAGCCGGTGGTGGTGGCCGAGGCGATCCGCTCGTACCTGCCCACCGGCGGCGACCGGGTGGTTCTGCCGGACACTGATCTTGATTTCTCCAAGCTGGACCGCCTGACCATGGTGGCCTGCGGCACGGCCTTCTATGCCTGTCTGACCGCCAAGTACTGGTTCGAGCAGCTGGCCCGGATGCCGGTCGAGGTCGATATCGCCAGCGAGTTCCGCTATCGCGAACCGCCGATCACCGACCGCACGCTGGCCCTGTTCGTCAGCCAGTCGGGCGAAACCGCCGACACCTTGGCCGCGCTGCGCTATTGCGAGGGCAAGGCCGACAAGATCGTTTCGGTGGTCAATGTCCCCGAAAGCTCGATCGCGCGGGAAAGCGACGTGGCACTGCCCATCCATGCCGGGGTCGAGATCGGCGTGGCCTCGACCAAGGCCTTCACCTGCCAGCTGAGCGTTCTGCTGATGCTGGCGCTCAAGGCCGCGGCCGACCGGGGCACACTGGACGACGATGCGCTGGCCGATCACGCCGCCGCGCTGCGCGGCCTGCCGACACTGCTGAATGCCGCGCTGGACCAGGAGGAGGCGATCCGGAAATCCGCCCAGCGCCTGTCCGAGGCGCGCGACGTTCTGTTCCTGGGACGCGGCCTGATGTACCCGCTGGCCCTCGAAGGGGCGCTGAAACTCAAGGAAATCAGCTATATCCACGCCGAGGGCTATGCCTCGGGCGAGTTGAAGCACGGCCCCATCGCCTTGATCGACAAGCACATGCCGGTGGTGGTGATGGCCCCGCGCGATGCGGTGTTCGACAAGACCGTGTCGAACATGCAAGAGGTCATGGCACGCAAGGGCAAGGTCATTCTGGTCTCGGACGACGACGGGATCGCAGATGCCAAGGACGGCGTCTGGAGCACGATCCGAATGCCGCATGCCCACGCCTCGGTGGCGCCGATCCTGTATTCGGTGCCCGCGCAGCTGCTGGCCTATCACACGGCGGTCGCCAAGGGCACCGATGTGGACCAGCCGCGCAACCTGGCGAAATCCGTCACGGTCGAGTAAGCCGCCATGCCGGACAGCCCCTTGGACCAGATCAAGGCCCATGCCGACCCGGACCGGGCCGCCCAGATGGCGGCCTATCACAAGGTCGATCGCCCCTATCTTGGGGTACCGAATCCGGTGCTGAATGATCTGACCAAAAGCTGGCGGCAGCAGATGGACGTGGACGCCCGTGTCGCGCTGGCCGATCAGCTGTGGCAGACCAACATCCACGAGGCGCGGCTGGCCGCCGCCAAGCTACTGACGCAGGCGCGCATCCGCCCCGATCAGGCGGTTTGGGACCTGCTGCAAAGCTGGCTGTCCGATTTCGACGCTTGGGCGGTGGCCGACCATGCCAGCATGGCCATGCAAAAGCGCCTGTGGGCCGATCCGTCGCGGCTGGATCAGGTCGAAGGCTGGACGACCTCGGATCACATGTGGACCCGACGCGCGGCACTGGTCGCCACCCTGCCCTGGACCAAGCAAAACCACCCCAAGCCCGAGGACCTACAGCGCCGCGACCGCATCCTGGGTTGGGCCGCCAAGTATGTCCCCGATCGCGACTGGTTCATCCAGAAGGCGGTGGCCTGGTGGCTGCGCGACCTGTCCAAACACGATCCCAATCGGGTCCGGGCGTTTCTGGCCACGTACGGTGACGCGATGAAGCCCTTTGCCCGCAAAGAGGCTGGCAAGTACCTGAAAGATCAATTGGAATAAACGTCCAGTTCGACCAGTTCGTCAAACGGCACCAGCAGCGCACGCATCGCCTCAACCGACAGGCGGCTGCCGCCCGAGGGTGCTGGCACAAGGGTGATGTAAGCCTGCGCGCCCGTCTTGGGTACGACCACCCGGCCATTGATCTCAGTTTCGACCAACGGCGTTTCAAGCCAGCGTCCGGGCTTGTTCGGATCGCCCAGTCCGGCAATCGTTGTCTTGGCGCCGGCCCATCCGGTGTTCACGGCCGCAACAGGCGTTGCTTCCACCTCTGCGGTCGCAGCGGCGGCTTCTGTCGCTTGCGCAGGTTCCGCATCCGGGGCGCGATCAAGGCCTTGCCGCACCGCATCACAGCCGGTCAGAAACGCAGGAAGAAGGACAAACAGGTATCGCATGCGACCAGCCTACCCCTGCCCGCGCCCGCGTTCCACCCCTCAAGCGCAGTTCTGACTTGTCGCAAGGCACCGTGCGCTTTACCTATTGAGCATGACTGCTCCGCTGATCGACCCGTTTGCCCGCGCAATCACCTATCTCCGCGTCTCCGTCACGGACCGCTGCGATTTCCGCTGTGTCTACTGCATGTCGGAGAACATGACCTTTCTGCCCAAGAAAGAGCTGCTGACGCTAGAAGAACTGGACCGGATGTGCTCGACCTTCATCCGGCTGGGCGTGGAAAAGCTGCGGATCACCGGCGGTGAGCCGCTGGTGCGCCGTGGGATCATGGGCTTCTTCGACTCGATGACCCGGCATCTGGACAGCGGCGCACTGAAAGAGCTGACGCTGACCACCAATGGCTCGCAACTGGCCCGGTTCGCCGACGACCTGTATGCCGCCGGGGTGCGGCGGGTGAATGTTTCGCTCGACACGCTGGACGAGGATAAGTTCGCCAAGATCACCCGTTGGGGTCGCTTGAAACAGGTCTTGGGCGGGATCGATGCCGCACAGAAGGCCGGGTTGCGCGTCAAGATCAACGCGGTGGCCCTGAAAGGGTTCAACGAGGAAGAACTGCCCAAGATCACACGATGGTGCGCCGAGCGCGACATGGACCTGACCTGGATCGAGGTCATGCCGATGGGTGACATCGGCAACGAGGATCGGCTGGACCAGTACTGGTCACTGAAAGACGTGCGGGCCGAGTACGAAAACCACTATACCGTCACTGATCTGGCCGAGCGCACCGGCGGCCCGGCGCGCTATGTCCGGTTGGAGGAAACCGGGCAAAAGATCGGTTTCATCACACCGCTCAGCCATAATTTCTGCGAAAGCTGCAACCGCGTACGCCTAACCTGTACGGGCGAGTTGTACATGTGCCTGGGGCAAGAGGACATGGCCGACCTGCGCGCGCCCCTACGCGACCACACCAACAGCGAAGAGCCGCTGGAACAGGCGATCCGCGCGGCGATTACCCTCAAGCCCAAGGGCCATGATTTTGACTATTCCCGCCAGAAGATCGACGGCCAGATGAGCCGTCACATGAGCCATACGGGCGGCTGACATGTCAGACTTGTCGGGGCGACCCACGGCGCTGTACCGTGTGTACTGCGCGTTGACGTCCATCGCCATGCCGTTGGCCTGGCGCACCGTTCGCGCCAAGCTGCAATCGGCGGGTGTTTCCGAAATCCGTCAGCGCGAGCGGCTGGGCCATGCGAGTCTGCCCCGCCCTAACGGTCGGCTGATCTGGTTCCATGCGGCCAGCGTTGGCGAAAGCCTGTCGGTTCTGAGCCTTATCAGGCGCATGAGCGAACGGATCGAGGATGCACAGTTCCTGATCACCTCTGGCACCCCGACCTCGGCGGCGCTGGTGGAAAAACGTCTGCCGCCGCGCACCCGCCACCAATACCCCCCTCTGGACAGCGCCGGCCCGGTGGCGCGGTTCCTGGATCACTGGCGGCCCGATGCCGGCGTCTTTGTCGAAAGCGAGATCTGGCCACGACTGATCGTCGAGACCGCCCAGCGTGGGACACCACTGGCCCTGCTGAACGCGCGCCTGTCCGAGAAATCGGTGGCCGGGTGGAAGAAGCGCCCCGACACCGCCCGCTTTGTCCTTAGCCAGTTCCGCCTGTTCCTGACGCAAAACGACCGCACGGCCGCAAACCTGATCGCCATGGGCGCGCCCGCCGATCTGGTGCAGCCCGGAACCAACCTCAAGGCCATGTCCGATCCGCTGCCGGTGGATCAAGACACGCTGATACAGATCCGCGCGCAGATCGGCGCGCGGCCGGTTTGGATCGCCAGCTCGACCCACGCAGGCGAGGAAGAGACCGTTCTGGCCGCCCATGCCGAATTGCTGAACCGCTGGCCCGGCCTGCTGCTGCTGCTGATCCCCCGCCACCCGGAACGGCGGGACGAGGTCTGCGCCCTGATTGATGCCGCAGGTCAAAGCCACGCCCTGCGCAGCGCCGGGCAGCCGATCACCGGCGACACGCAGGTCTATGTGGCCGATACGCTGGGCGAAACCGGAACGTGGTACGCTTTGTGCCCGATCGTGTTTCTGGGCGGGTCGCTGAAAGAGATTGGCGGCCACAACCCGTTCGAGCCGGCGCAGGCTGGCGCCGCGGTGATCACCGGGCCGGGTTACTACAATTTCGCCGAGACATTTGCCCCGCTGGTGGACAGCGGCGGCGCGGTCGAAGTCGCTTCGGCGCCGGAGTTGGCCAAGGCGGTCGAGCTCTGGCTGTCGGACAAATCGGCGCTGGCAGCGGCGCAAGCGGCGGCGCAATCCTGCGTGAACACCCAGAAATCGGCGCTTGATGCGATTGTGGATACGCTGTGCGACAAACTGGATCTTGAGGACGCAGGCCCCTGACCGCAAGCGGCAGCGGGGGCCTGCGCCCCCGCCACGGTATCAGGCTGCGGGCATCCGCTGTTCGACGATCTCGGCCCACCAGCTGCACCCGGCAGGGATCGCCTCGTCGTTGAAATTGTATTCCGGGTGGTGAACCATCGCCGTGTCGCCATTGCCGACCAGGATATAGGCGCCGGGGCGCTCTTCCAGCATGTAGGCGAAATCCTCGCCGCCCATGACCAAAGGCGCCTCCTCGCAGGCCCCCGAAACCGAGCGGGCGACCTCGGCGGCGAACTCGGTCTGCTCGTCGCTGTTGATCATGACCGGATAGCCCCGGATATAGTTGACATCGGCAGTACCGCCGAATGTCGCGGCGACGCCCGAGCAGATTTCGTTGATGCGCTGCTCAGCAAGGTCGCGCATCTCTTTGCTCATCGTGCGCACGGTGCCCTTGATCTGCACTTTCTGCGGGATCACGTTGAACGCCTTCGACGAGGTCTCGAACGAGGTGACCGAAACAACGACCTGATCGATCGGATCGGCATTGCGCGACGCGATGGTCTGCAACGCCAAAACCGCCTGCGCAGTCATGACAGTGGTGTCCACGGTTTCGTGCGGTTTGGCGGCATGACCGCCACGACCTTCGAAAGTGATATCGAACTGGTCAGTTGCCGCGAAGAACGCCCCCGGACGGATCGAGAAGCTGCCCACAGGCTTACCGGGCCAATTGTGCATTCCGTAGACTTCCTGAATGCCCCAACGCTCCATCAGGTTGTCTTCGCACATTTCGCGGCCGCCGCCGCCACCCTCCTCGGCGGGCTGGAAGATCACAACGACGGTTCCGTCGAAATTGCGCGTTTCGGACAGGTATTTGGCCGCCCCCAGCAGCATGGCGGTGTGGCCGTCATGGCCGCAGGCATGCATCGCACCCGGCGTTTTCGAAGCATAGTCCAACCCCGTCGCCTCGTGGATCGGCAAAGCGTCCATATCCGCCCGCAATCCGATCACCTTCCCCTTGGTGTCGGCCTTGCCTTTGATCACCCCGACCACTCCGGTGCGGCCAATCCCCGTGACCACCTCGTCGCAGCCGAATTCTTTCAGCTTTTCCGCGACCAGCGCACTGGTGCGATGCGTATCGAACAGAATTTCAGGATTCTCGTGAATATCACGCCGCCAGGCGGTGATTTCATCCTGCAATTCGGCAAAGCGGTTCTTCACTGGCATTTTCGTCTTCTCTCCTTAAAAAATCTCAGGCCACCGGCATCCGGCGTTCGACCATTTCTGCAAACCACGAGCATCCGATCGGAATGATCTCGTCATTGAAATCGTATTCGGGGTGGTGAAGCCCGGCGCTGTCGCCATTTCCCAAGACTATGAAGGCCCCGGGACGTTCCTGCAACATGAACGAGAAGTCTTCGCCCCCCATCACCATCGGTGCCTCGGCACAGCTGCCACCGACGGCAATTGCCGCGGATTCTGCATATCCAGTCTGCTCTTCCGCGTTGATCGTGACGGGAACGCCGCGCGAGTAGGTCACCGTGGCGGTGCCACCCATGGTCGCCGCGACACCTTGCACAACTTCTTTCAGCCGCTGTTCGATCAGGTCGCGCATCTCGTTCGAATGGGTGCGAACGGTGCCACGCAGCCGGGCCGATTGCGGGATCACGTTGAACGCTTTCGACGAGGTCTCGACCGCAGTGACCGACAGAACGGCCTGCAAGATCGGGTCGGCGTTGCGCGAAACGATGGTCTGCAGGGCCACGATCAGTTGCGACAGCATGACCGTCGTGTCCACGGTTTCCTGCGGCTTGGCGGCATGACCGCCGCGGCCTTCAAGATGGATGTCGAACTCGTCCGCCGCTGCCAGCAGAGGCCCGGAGCGAATGGCAAACTGCCCGGTCGGCAGGCCCGGCACGTTGTGCATCGCATAGACTTCCTGGATTCCGAAGCGGTCCATCAAACCGTCCTGGCACATGGCTTCAGCACCGTTGCCGCCTTCTTCGGCCGGCTGAAAGATCACGATCGCGGTCCCATCGAAGTTCCGGGTCTCGGCCAGATATTTGGCGGCGCCCAGAACCATCGCAGTGTGACCGTCATGGCCACAAGCATGCATGGCGCCCGCAGTCTTGGAGGCATATTCCGCTCCCGTCTGCTCCTGCATTGGCAGCGCATCCATATCGGCCCGCAGACCGATCACGCGGCCTTGGGTGTCGGTCCTGCCCTTGATCACACCGACCACCCCGGTCCGGCCAATCCCGGTCACGACATCGTCGCAACCGAACTCCTTCAATTTTTCGGCAACCAATGCGCTGGTCCGATGGGTATCGTAGAGAATTTCAGGGTGTTGATGTATGTCGCGCCGCCAACCGGTGATTTCGGGGTGCATTTCGGCAAAACGGTTCTTGATCGGCATGACTGTCTTTCCTGTTTCAGGCGATGGGCATTCGTCGTTCGACAAGCTCGGCGAACCAGCTGCATCCGGCCGGAATGGCCTGGTCGTCGAAATTGTATTCGGGATGGTGGCACATGGCCGTGTCGCCGTTCCCCAAGAAGATGTAGGCTCCGGGCCGTTCTTCAAGCATGTAGGCGAAGTCTTCCGACGGCATGATCGGATCCGTTGCGTCATTGACCTTGCCGGCCACCGCCTCGGCGGCTTCGGCGGCGAAGGCCGTTTCCGCTTCGGAATTCACCGTCACCGGGTAGCCGGGCGTCCAGGTCACGCGGGCTTTGGCGCCAAAAGCCGAGGCTGTGTCTTCGGCGATCCGGCGCACGCGCTCCTCGGCGATGCCACGGTATTCCGGGTCCAGTGTGCGAACCGTGCCCTGCAGCCGGACCGTGTGCGCAATCACGTTCGAGGCGACGCTGTCAGTTTCAAACGTCCCCACCGTCAGCACCACCCGTCGGATCGGATCGACGGTGCGGGATACAACCGATTGCAGCGCAACCACGATATGCGATGCGACCAAGGTTGTGTCGATGGCTTCATGCGGTGCGGCGGCGTGGCCACCTTTGCCGGTCACGACAATCTCGAACTCGTCCGACGACGCCAGCAGCGCGCCGGGCCGGATTGCGAACTCTCCGACAGGCAGGCCGGGCATGTTGTGCAAGCCGTAGACTTCCTGAATGCCCCATCGATCCATTAGCCCATCACGGCACATGGCCAGACCGCCGGCCCCGCCTTCTTCAGCCGGTTGAAAGATCAGTACCACCGTTCCGTCGAAATTGCGCGTCTCGGCAAGGTATTGCGCAGCGCCGAGCAAGATCGACGTGTGCCCGTCATGCCCGCAGGCATGCATCTTGCCCGGCACGGTCGAGGCATAGTCCACTCCGGTCGCCTCGTTGATCGGCAAGGCATCCATGTCGGCCCGCAACCCGATCACGCGGCCCTGCGTGTCCGTCCGCCCTCGGATCACGGCCACGACACCGGTTTTGCCTATACCCGGCGTGATTTCATCGGCACCGAACGCCTTGAGCCGGTCGACAACGAAGCCGGCGGTTTCATGCACGTCGTACATCAACTCGGGATGCGCATGCAGGTGCCGCCGCCACTTGGTGATCTCGGCGTGCATTTCGGCAAGTCTGTTTTTGACCGGCATGTTCAACTCTCCGAGCTTCTGACTGAAATCCTGAGTTTCCAGTGCCTCTTTTGGGTCACGCCGCCAGTTTGTAGATCAGACGCTGCATGAAGTCATGGCCGGCGTTGAACTGAGCGATCGTGATGTATTCGTTCGGCTGGTGCGCCTGGGCGATATCCCCGGGCCCACAGATCACGGCCGAGTATCCGGCTTCCTGAAACTGACCGGCTTCGGTGCCATAGCTGACGACATGGGTAGCGTTGTCGCCCGTAAGGGCGCGCACCAGCGTCTCGGCTTCGCCATCGGTTTCCGGGACCAACGCCGGAACGGCAAAGCTGGCCTTCACCTCGATATGGGCGTCCGGATGCACTTGCTGCATCTTCCTTTCCGCCGCTCTTACCTGTTCCAGATAGGCTTCTTTCCACGTCGATGCCTGCTCGCCGGGGACGACCCGGAAATCCATCATGAAACGGCAATCCTTGGCCGTGATGTTGTGCGCAGTGCCGCCCTTGATCATGCCCACGTGACAGGTTGTCCAAGGAGGATCAAAGACTGCCGCGATGTCGCTGGGGTCCGCCGCCATGTTGATGTCGTTCTGGGCATTTGCCCAGTCGATCAGCGGCGCTGCATACATGATCGCATTGACACCGGTATGCATGATCGAACTGTGCACCTCGTATCCAACCACATGGGTATCATAGCCGAAACCGCCCTTGTGGCCGGTGACGGCCTGCATCATCGACGGCTCGCCCACCACCACGGCCGAGCCCTTGGGCAAAACCTCCTGCATGGCGACGATCATGGGCGGCGCACCGGTGCAGCCGACCTCCTCGTCAAAGCTCAGCGCCAATTGCAGCGGGCGTTTGACGTCGGCGTACTGCGCCTCGACCAGCGCCCAGATGGCGAGGGCGTCAAAGCCCTTCATGTCACAGGTGCCACGTCCGAAATACTTGCCGTCCCGTTCGGTCACGACAAACGGGTCGCTGTCCCAGGGTTGTCCGTCCACCGGCACCACATCCGTGTGACCGGAAAGCACGACCGCGCCTTCCTCCCAGGGGCCGACATGGGCAAACAGGGCCGCCTTGTGCGGCTGATCCGGATCCGGCCATCGGTGGGCACGGATACCGTGGCCGTTCAGGTAGTCTTCGACCCAGTCGACCAGCGGCAGGTTGCTGTCGCGGCTGACGGTGGGAAACGAGATCAGCTTGGTCATGATCTCAAGCGGAGTCAGGCGCTGTGGCATATGGGTCAGTAACCGCTGTCGGTCGTCAGAATGAAGTGACCCGGCTCGACCTCGCGGTATTCCGAAGGCGCAGGCTCATAGCCGATTGGGTGAATTGGAGACGGGATCGGTTTGAAATTCAGATCTTTTTCCGACTTGCGCTGATTGGGATCGGCGATCGGAACCGCCTTCATCAATGCCTGCGTATAGGGGTGCTGCGGGTTCTCAAAAACACGCGCCCGTGGGCCCAGTTCGACGATCCGGCCCAGATACATCACACCCACGTGGTGGCTGACCCGCTCAACCACGGCCATGTCGTGGCTGATAAACAGATAGCTCAGGCCAAGTTCGGACTGCAATTCCATCATCAGGTTCAGAACCTGCGCCTGAACAGAAACGTCCAGCGCGGAAACGGCTTCGTCCGCAATGATCAGTTTCGGGTTCAGGGCCAGCGCCCGGGCAATCGCAATTCGCTGCCGCTGCCCACCCGACATTTCGTGCGGGAACCGGCGCATGAAGCTGCGTGGCAGGTGCACCTTGTCGAACAGCTGTGCGACCCGGTCCTGCAGTTCCGACCCCGATGCCACGCCATAGTTGCGCATCGGCTCGGCCACCTGATCAACCAACTGCATCTGCGGGTTCAGCGATGCGAATGGGTCCTGAAAAATCATCTGCATATCCAGACGGGCCTTGCGCAGGCCCTTCTGTTCCAGCTTCATGATGTCCACACCATCAAGACTGATTTCGCCGGCCATCGGCTCTATCAACCGCAGGATCGAGCGGCCGGCCGAGGATTTTCCACAACCCGACTCCCCAACAAGGCTCAACGTCTGCCCTCTGTTCAGGGTGAATGAGACATCTTCAACCGCATGCACATTCGAAATGGTGCGGCGCAGGATCCCGCCTTTGACCGGGAACCGCGTGGTCAGGTTCCGGACTGACAGCAAAACTTCCTCGGTTCCGGGAATCGGGGCGATCTTCTGTCCTTCGACACCCAACAACTTCATCGGCTCGGGGGCGGACTTTCCGCGCATCTCACCCAGCTTGGGCACCGCGGCTAGCAGAGCCTTGGTGTAGTCATGCTGGGGATTCTCGAAAATCTCGGTGACGGTGCCCTCTTCGACCTTGTTGCCGCGGTACATGACGACGACCCTGTCGGCCATCTGGGCGACCACGGCCATGTCATGGGTGATGAACATGACCGCCGTGCCGGTTTCACGCTTCAGCCGATCCATCAGAGCGAGGATCTCGGCCTGGATCGTCACGTCCAGCGCCGTGGTGGGTTCATCGGCGATCAGCAGGCGCGGCTCGCAGGCCATGGCCATTGCAATCACAACCCGCTGGCGCATCCCACCCGACAATTCGTGCGGATACTGCTTGAGCCGCCGCTCGGGTTCGGGGATACGGACCTGTTTCAGCAGTTCCAGGGCCCGTGCTTCGGCCTGGGACTTGGACATATCCTTGTGAATCCGCAACCCTTCGGTCAGCTGTCGCCCAACCGTGAAGACGGGGTTCAGCGCCGTCATCGGCTCCTGAAAGATCATCCCGATTTCGTTGCCGCGAATCTGCTTCATAAGGTCCTGATCGGTCTTGGCCAAATCCAGCTCGGTTCCGTCGGTACGGTCGAAAATCAGCTGTCCGCCGGCGATCTCACCCCCGCCAAATTCAACAAGGCGCATCAACGACAGCGAAGACACGGACTTGCCCGACCCCGATTCGCCCACGATGCAAACGGTTTCGCCCGGACGGACCTCGAACGAGACGTCCTCGACCCCGACGACGGGCCCATCCTTGGTTTGGAATTCGACCCGAAGTTCCCTGATCTGGGCGATAGGCTGATCCAGCACGCGAGCGCTCCCCTTGGCTGCATGAGTGTTTTGATTGCCGAACGCTAAGGCGGGCTGACAGGAAAAGTCAAACGCATTGCCAGTTTCGCTGCGGCAAGGCTTGCAATTTCTGCAAACTCTGTTTCGATACCCCGCGTAACCGTGCCGAGAAATTGGGCGTAGTGCGCAGACATTTGCGCAATTGTCTTTTGTTTCAGCGACTTGAGCCCGGCACGGCAACGCCAAATCCGCAGGCCTTGCGGAGAAAATCGAGACACGAATGTGTCCAACAAGGAGTGTATGATGAAAATCAAAACCCTTTTGCTTGGTGCGATTGCAAGCACGGCGATGGCCCCGATGGCCATGGCCGAGCGCGGATCGGACGGCAACGTCAGCATCATCTATTGGCAAGCACCCTCGATCCTGAACCCGTTCCTGTCGGGCGGCACCAAAGACGTCGAAGCGGCCTCGCTGGTGATCGAACCCCTGGCACGCTACGACCAAGACGGCAACATGGTGCCCTATCTGGCAGCCGAAATCCCGACCGTCGAAAACGGCGGTGTGAGCGAGGATCTCACCTCGATCACGTGGAAGATCGCTCCGGGGATCACCTGGTCGGATGGCACGCCGTTCACCTCGGCCGACGTGAAATTCACCGCCGATTACTGCATGGACCCCGAAGGTGGCTGTGCGCAGGTGACCAAGTTCGAAGGCGTCACCAGCGTCGAAGCTGTGGATGATCTGACCGTCAAGGTCACTTTCGACAAGCCGACCCCGTTCCCCTACGGTCCGTTCGTCGGCGGCGAAAGCCCGATCATCCAGGCAGCTCAGTTCGCGGACTGCATGGGCGCGAAAGCTCCGGAATGCACCGAGCAGAACTTCAACCCGATCGGCACCGGCCCGTTTGTCGTCACCGAGTTCAAGCCGAACGACGTGATCACCTTCAAGGCCAACGACAACTATCGTGACCCGGCGAAACCGGCCTTCGCAACCGTGACCTTCAAGGGCGGCGGCGATGCGACCGCGGCCGGTCGCGCCGTGATGGAAACCGGCGAGTTCGACTATGCCTGGAACCTGCAGCTGGCGCCCGAAGTGATCGCGCAGATGCAGGAAGGCGGCAAAGGCACTCCGGTGGCAGGCTTTGGTCCGCTGGTCGAGCGCATCATGCTGAACCAGACCAACCCGTCGCCCGAACTGCCGGAAGGCGAGCGTTCGACGGCCAAGCACCCGCACCCGTTCCTGCAGGATCCGGCGGTCTACAAGGCTATGTCGATGGCAATCGACCGCCCGCTGCTGGTTGAGATCGGCTATGGCCAGGCGGGTAAAGTGACCTGCAACTGGGTACCGGCTCCGGCTGCGTTCAACTCGACCTCGATGACCTGCGACACGCAGGATATCGAAGGCGCCAAGAAACTTCTGGATGATGCCGGCATCGTCGACACCGACGGCGACGGCGTCCGCGAGAAGGATGGCGTTCCGCTGAAGATTGTCTATCAGACCTCGACCAACGCTGTCCGCCAGGACTTCCAGGCGCTGATCAAGGAATGGTGGAGCCAGATCGGCATTGAAACCGAACTGCGCAACATCAACGCTTCGGTCTTCTTCGGTGGTGACCCGGGCTCGCCCGACACGTTCCAGAAGTTCTATGCGGACGTTGAAATGTACGCCAACACCTTCAACGGCACCGACCCGCAAAGCTATCTGGGCAACGGCCTTTGCGACAAGGCACCGCGTCCCGAGACCCAGTGGCAGGGTGAGAACATCAGCCGCTTCTGCAACGAAGAGTTCGACAAGCTGCACGCCCAACTGGCGCAGACCGCCGGTCTGGAGCAGCGCGCCGAAATCGCGAAGCAGCTGAACGACATCATGGTTCAGAACGGCGGCATGATCCCGCTGGTCCACCGTGGTCGTCTGTCGGCCCACGCCAACACTCTGGGCGGTGTCGTCCTGAACGTGTGGGACAGCGAACTGTGGAACATCGCTGACTGGTACCGCAAGACCGGTTCCTAAGCGCTAGCCTTGCACAGCCGCGTCCCGATCTGTATCGGGGCGCGGTCTTTCGCAAGTTCCACCAACAAGAAGACGCATATAAAGGCGCCTCTTAATGCTCAACTTCACCATTCGACGACTGATTCTGGCCGTTCCGACGCTCTTGTTCATCAGCCTCGTCATCTTCCTGCTGCTCGAGCTCGCCCCCGGCGACCCGATGGCACAGGTTCCGCTTACCGTTCCGCCCGAAGTCAAAGAGAAGATGCGCGAGGCGCTTGGCCTCGGCCAGCCGATGCATGTCCGGTTCTGGAAATGGATCGTGCAGTTCTTCTGGATCGAACCGCAGGTTCTGGTCGACCACATCTTTGGCACCACCTTTTCCGAAGGTGACCTGCGTGTGATTTCGTGGCAGACCCGCTCGCCCGTCATGGACATCGTCGTTCAGCGTATCCCGCAGACCCTGTGGGTTGTCGGCACCGCTTATGTGGTCGCCATCCTGATCGCGCTGCCCATCGGCATCTATTCGGCCTATCGCCAGTATTCGTGGTTCGACCAAATGGGTACTTTCGTGTCGATGGTCGGTTTCTCGGTTCCGCCGTTCTTCTCGGGGGTGCTGGTGATCGTGATCTTCTCGGTCCAGTTGGGCTGGTTCCCGTCGATCTATGACACGACGCATGTGGTCAATGACTGGGACAGCTTCGTCGTTCAGCTGAAACAGATGATCATGCCCGTGATGGTGCTGGCGTTGCAGATCACCGCGCAGCTCAGCCGGTTCATGCGCGCCTCGATGCTGGACAACCTGAACCAGGACTACGTCCGTACTGCTCGCGCCAAGGGCCTGAGCGAGTACACCGTCGTCATGGTGCATGTCCTGCGCAACTCGATGATCCCGGTGGTCACCGTGATCGCCCTAGGGATCCCGGCGATATTTGGTGGCGCGATCATCACCGAGCAGGTGTTCAAGGTGAACGGCATCGGCCAGCTGCTAATCGGCGCCATTCAGGCCAATGACCTGCCGATGGTGCAGACGCTGACCTTCATCTTTGCCGTGCTGATCGTCCTGTTCAACCTGATCGCAGACGTTCTCTATGGCATTCTGGACCCGAGGATCCGCTATGACTGATCACAATCAATCAGACACGCTGGTCCCTGATGAGGGCCTTGCGCCGGCCTCGACGGCCTTGCCGACTGCCGATGTAATGGAAGAACTGACCACCCCGCCCCGCAGCCAGTGGCGCGACGTGTGGGACCAGTTCAAGACCCACAAGGGCGCCATGATCGGCGCAATGCTGTTCATCTTCATCGTCGCAGCCGTCTACCTGGGCCCGTTCCTGTGGACCATCGACCCGACCCAGATCGACATCCGTGCCCGCAACCAGGGGCCCAGCTGGGCCCACCCGTTCGGCACCGATCAGCTGGGCCGGGACATCATGGCGCGAATGATGTCGGGGGGGCAGACTTCGGTCTCGGTCGGCATCACTGCGATGCTGCTGGCGCTGTTCCTGGGGTCGTTCATCGGCGTGGTTGCCGGGTTCTTCAAACGGCTGGACGGGCCGCTGATGCGCCTGACTGACCTGTTCCTGGCCCTGCCGCTGCTGCCGCTGCTGCTGGTGATGATGCTGCTGTTCCGCGAGCCTCTGTCCGCTGCGTTCGGGCTCGAGCGCGGGATCTTCATCCTGATCGTCTGCGCCATCGGAATCACCTCGTGGATGCCTACGGCGCGGATCGTGCGCGGCGACGTGCTGGCCATCAAGGAACGCGAGTTTGTTCTGGCTGCCCGCTCGATCGGCACAAGCAACACGCAGATCATCACCCGGCACATCCTGCCCAACGTGCTGTCGCCGATCATGGTGTCGGCCACGCTGGGCATCGCCACGGCGATCATCACCGAAAGCGCGCTGTCCTTCCTGGGGCTGGGCTTCCCGCCCGATTTCCCCACCTGGGGCCGGCTGCTGTTCGATGGTGTCGACTATCTGCAGCAATACCCCGAGCGTGTGTTCTGGCCCGGCCTGGCGATCTCGCTGACCGTTCTCAGCGTGAACTATCTGGGCGACGGCCTGCGCGATGCGCTCGATCCGCGGATCCGCGGACGCTGAACCAAAGTCAGTCGGCGCGCCTGAGCGCGCCGGCCAACACCACGATCACAACGGCCAGCGGCAGCAGGACAGCAAAGGCCAGCCGCAGTGACAGAATACCTGCCAGAAGCCCGATCAGCGGCGGACCGATCAGCAAACCTCCGTATCCCAAAGTGGCCACACTGGCGATGGCCTGCCCCGGCGGGACATGCGGGTCGTTCGCGGCCCGGCTGAAAGCCAGCGGCATGATCACCGCATAGCCCACGCCCATCATCGCGAATCCAACCAGCGCCCCGACCGCGCCTCCGGCCGATACCACCAGGAACACGCCAACGGCCGCGCAGACTCCGCTGACCCGGGCCACCGGCACCGGGCCGAACCGGGCGATCACGAGACCGCCCAGCAGCCGCACAGCAACCATGAACACCGAAAAGACGGCATAGCCCAAGGCCGCAACGCTTTCAGCCACACCCGTGACATCCCGCAGGAAGATGGCGCTCCAGTCAGCCACTGCGCCCTCGCCCAGCGCGCCGCACATCGCGGTCAGCCCGACCAGAACCAGAACGCCGCTGGGCAGGGCAAAGATGGCGGTTACATCAGACTGCACCCGCCGCGATGTCCATCGAACCCAAGACAGGGCAAGCGCCAGCGCCACGGTTGCCCCGCCGGCCAGCAGGAAATGCGGCAACACGTCAAGCTGCAGCTGAACCGCGCCATAGCCGCTGAGCGCTCCCAACCCGGCGCCGAGGCTCCACATCGCATGGAACGAGGACATCACCGGTTTGGCATAGGCCTGTTCGACCTCGGCGGCCCAGGCGTTCATTGCCACATCCATCGAGCCGTGGAAGGCCCCGAAGATGAACAGGAACGCTGCCAGCATGGCGAAGCTGTCGGCGGCCGCAAGAAGGATCAGTGATGCTGTGTACAGAACCGCGATCACCCGCGTCACCGTTACCGCGCCGAACCTGTCGGTCAGGCGTCCGGTGACCGGAAAGGAACACACCGCGCCGGCTGCCATGAACAACAGGCCATAACCAAGCTCCTCGTGGCTCAGCCCCAGACGGTCACGGACGGCCGGAATGCGCGAGGCCCAGATGCCGAACAGGGCGCCGTTCAGGATGAACATGGCGGCCACGGCCCGCCAGGCTGAAACCAATCCGATCATGAAACCTGCCCTGCCTGCGAAATATCTGCTTTGCAGCAATACAGGCGGCGCGCCGGTTGGCAAGCCGCGCTATTCCAGCTTGCGGCGGATGCGGCGAACGGCCAGCCAGACAAGCGCCACAACAGGCAGCGTCACGCCTGCGGTCAGCAGCCCCTTGCTGATCCCGGCATTGGTCAACGGGTACAGCAGGTAACTGACCAGCGACACGGCGTAATAGCTGATGGCGACCACCGACAGGCCTTCGACCGTGTGCTGCAATCGCAGCGCCAGATCCGCCCGGCGGTCCATGCTCTCCAGCAAGGCCTGGTTCTGCGCGCTGCGCTCGACATCGACCCGAGTTCGCAGCAGGTCACCGGCCCGAATGGCCCGGTCCGAAAGCGCCTGCAGCCGACGTTCGGTCGCTTTGACCGTGCGCATGGCCGGGTCATAGCGGCGCATCATGAAATCGGCGAATGTCTGACGCCCATGAAAGCGATCCTCGCGCAGCGCCTCGATCCGCTGGTGCACGATGGCCTCGTAGGCCCCCGTCGCGGCAAAGCGAAAGGCCGAACGCGCCGACAGCGTCTCGAGCTCGGTCGAGGTGGCCAGCAATTGCGGCAGCAGGTCGTCGGGATGGGTCGTGTCCTTGGTCATTTCGCCCATCAGCTGGGTCAGTTGCCGGTCCAACTCGCCGATCTGGGGCATCAGGGCCTTGACCCGAGCAAAGCCCAACATGGACATCGCCTTGTAGGTCTCGATCTCGCACAGGCGTTGGATGATCCGGCCGGTGCGCCTGCGCCCGGTGCCCTCGGACACGAACAGGGCAAACCGCATGTGACCCGCTGGGTCGATGCGAAAATCGCTGGCGCAGATCGCCGAGTCGTCCAGCACCCGCGACACCGCCAGGCTTTCCGGCTCGAACCAATCCGCCAGCGTGGCTTGCGTGGCCCCGTCATCCGGGCGCGGCACCACCCGCAGCATGATCGAGGTCACGCGCTGGCCCGGACTGGCCATCAGCCAGTCGGGGGGGAATACCTCGAAATCGGCGGGGTTGAACGCGCGCTCGCTGACATTCTGAGTAATGGCCGTATAGGTCACGAATTCCGTGTGGTGCTCCCACTTCAACCAATGCCGACCGATCTGGCCGGCATAGTGGGTGGCATCGGGCTGCGGATGCTGCGCCCCGTGGCGGTCCAACAGGTCGATCAGGTGGGCCATATCTTCGGCCCGGTCGCGCGCCACCGCGGCGACCGGCTTTTTGATCGCAAGGAAGACAACCGTGCACGGCGCCTGCGCCACGGGGAACGGCCGCGCGTGCAATTCATTGGCCAACGCATAGCGCAGCGGATGATCCTCGATTGGCGTCATGAACAGCTCCTTGTGTTCCGGGCACTATACGACACCGGAGGATTTCATCAATTCTCTTTTATTTCATATACTTACGTGGATACCGCGGTATACAAGCCGGCTATCTCATTGATTTGGCTGCCAGAGCTCAATGGGATTGCCCTCGGGGTCGTGCAAGCGGGCGAATTTTCCGATCTCGCTGTTCCATTCGTCACGGGTCTCCACCTCGATTCCAGCCGCACGCAGTTGGTCGACCATGGCCGCCAGATCGTCGACTCGGAAATTGATCATCCATTGTTGCGCCGCATCGCCGAAATAGTCCGTGTCTGCGGCGAAAGGGGCAAACACGGTGTAGCCTTCGCGCTGCTTCCACGGGACCGGGTCATAGTGATTGACGCCCAGATGGGCCTCGTACCATTGCGACAGAGCCTTCGGATCACGGGCGCGGAAGAACACTCCGCCAATGCCGTTTACCTTCTGCATGGAACACCTCCTGCCGTTGGGGGTTGATACGGCATCATACCCTGAAACGAAAAAAGGCGCCCGCGAGAGGCGCCTTTTCCAAGGATATGAGCCACGGATCAGTCGATCATTGGCAGCAGCTTGTCCAGCGACTGCTTGGCGTCGCCATAGAACATACGGGTGTTTTCCTTGTAGAACAGCGGGTTTTCGATGCCCGAATACCCGGTGCCCTGCCCGCGTTTCGAGACGATCACCTGCTTGGCCTTCCAGCATTCCAGAACCGGCATCCCGGCAATGGGGCTGTTCGGGTCCTCCTGCGCCGCAGGGTTCACGATGTCGTTCGAGCCGATGACGATCGCCACATCCGTTTCCGGGAAATCGTCGTTGATCTCGTCCATTTCCAGCACGATGTCATAGGGCACCTTGGCCTCGGCCAGCAGCACGTTCATGTGGCCCGGAAGACGGCCCGCGACGGGGTGGATGGCAAAGCGCACATTCTTGCCCTTCGCGCGCAGCTTACGGACCAGCTCGCTGACCGATTGCTGCGCCTGCGCCACCGCCATTCCGTAGCCGGGGATGATGATGACGCTGTCGGCATCGTTCAACGCTGCTGCAACACCGTCGGCGTCGATCGCCACCTGTTCGCCTTCGACTTCCATCTGGGGCCCCGAAGTGCCGCCAAAGCCGCCCAGGATCACGCTGACAAAGTGACGGTTCATCGCCTTGCACATGATGTAGGACAGGATCGCGCCCGACGAGCCGACCAGCGCGCCGACGACGATCAGCAAGTCGTTGCCCAACGAGAAACCGATCGCAGCCGCGGCCCAGCCCGAGTAGCTGTTCAGCATCGAAACCACCACCGGCATGTCGGCACCGCCGATGCCCATGATCAGGTGATAACCGATGAACAGCGCCGCCAGCGTCATCAGGAACAGCGGGAAGAAGCCACCCGAAGCGGTGTACCAAATCAGACAGATCAGCGAGAGGCCAGCCGCCGCCGCGTTCAGCGCATGCCCGCCCGGCAGCTTGGTGGCCGCCGAGGTGACCTTGCCGGCCAGCTTGCCATAGGCCACGACCGAACCGGTAAAGGTGATCGCACCGATGAAGATGCCCAGGAACAGCTCGACATGCAGAATGGCCAGCTCGGCCGGGGTTTTCTTGGCGATCAGTTTCGCGAAGGCCCCCAGATCCGACAGGTCGGCATCCTTGGCCGCGTCAACGATCGCAAAGACTTCGGCGACGTTCTTGATCTCAAAATGGGCGTTGTAGCCGACAAAAACCGCCGCCAGACCCACCAGCGAGTGCATGGCGGCCACAAGCTGCGGCATCTCGGTCATCTGGACGCGCTGCGCCACGTATTGACCAATCAGACCACCGCCGATGATCAGCAGCAGCGACAGCAGCCACAGGCCCGACCCGGGGCCGACCAGCGTGGCGAACACCGCCAGCGCCATGCCGACGATGCCGTACCATACCGCGCGCTTGGCGCTTTCCTGGTTCGACAGGCCGCCGAGCGAAAGGATGAACAGAACAGCCGCAACGACATAGGCGGCAGTGGTGAAGCCAAATTCCATGTGCCCGGCCTCCTTAAGATTTCTGGAACATGGCGAGCATGCGCCGGGTTACGAGGAAACCGCCGAAGATGTTGATCCCGGCCATGAAGATCGACAGCGCCGCCAGCAGAATGACGAGGAAAGACCCCGACCCGATCTGCATCAACGCGCCTACGATGATGATCGAGGAAATCGCGTTGGTGATCGCCATCAACGGTGTGTGCAGACTGTGGCTGACGTTCCAGATCACTTGGAAGCCCACAAAAACGGCCAGCACGAAGACGATGAAATGCTGCATGAAGCTGGCCGGAGCCACCAGCCCCACCAACAGCATCAGCGCCCCGCCCACGCCCAGCAGGGTAACCTGCTGCTTGGTCTGCGCCTTGAAGGCCGCGATCTCTTGCGCGCGCTTTTCTTCGGGCGTCAGTTCCTTGACCTCGGCCTTGGGTTTGGCCGCGATGGCCTGCACCTTGGGCGGTGGTGGCGGGAATGTGATCTCACCTTCGTAGGTGACGGTCGCGCCACGGATCACGTCATCTTCCATGTTGTGATTGATCTGACCGTCCTTGTCGGGGGTCAGGTCAGTCATCATGTGACGGATGTTGGTCGCATAAAGCGACGAAGACTGAGCCGCCATCCGGCTGGGAAAGTCGGTATAGCCGATGATGGTCACGCCATTGTCGGTCACGACCTTTTCATCCGGCACGGTGCCTTCGACATTGCCTCCACGCTCGGCCGCAAGGTCTACAATGACCGAGCCGGGCTTCATCGCCTTGACCATATCCTCAAGCCACAGCTTGGGGGCCGGGCGGTTGGGGATCAGGGCCGTAGTGATAACGATGTCCATCTCGGGCGCCAGCTCGCGGAACTTGGCCAGCTGAGCATTGCGGAACTCCTCGGACTGAACGGAAGCATACCCACCGGTGGCCGAGCCATCCTGCTGTTCTTCCTCAAAGTCCAGATAGACGAATTCGGCGCCCATCGACTCGACCTGTTCGGCGACCTCGGGGCGCACATCGAACGCATAGGTGATCGCGCCAAGCGACGTCGACGTCCCGATGGCGGCCAGACCTGCCACGCCGGCACCAACGATCAAAACCTTGGCCGGCGGCACCTTGCCCGCGGCCGTCACCTGGCCGGTGAAGAAACGGCCAAAGTTGTTGCCCGCTTCGATCACCGCACGGTACCCGGCGATGTTGGCCATCGAAGACAAAGCGTCCATCTTCTGCGCGCGGCTGATGCGGGGCACCATTTCCATCGCGATGACATTGGCGCCCTTGGCTTTCGCCAATTCCATCCCTTCTTCGTTCCCTGCCGGGTTGAAGAACGAGATCAGCGTCTTGCCCTTGGTCAGGCGCTTCATTTCGGTCTCGGTGGGCACGCGCACCTTGGCGATGATGTCCGACGATTTCCACAAAGAGGCGGCTGTCTTGACGATTTCCACCCCGACGGCCTCGTAAGCCTCGTCCGAGAAACCGGCGGCAGCACCGGCCCCCTTCTCGATGGCGCATTCGTAGCCCAATTTCTGCAGCTGCACGGCTGACTCCGGAGTCATCGCGACCCGGTTCTCGCCTTTCAGTATTTCCTTTGGCGTGCCTATTTTCACCGGCAAGTCCCCCTAATTTTCACTCTGACCGAGCGGGTGGTCGGTATTGTTTGTTAAGCAAAGATCTATCCTGCGCAACATTATTTCGCAAGCGCAGCATTCATTACGTTGTGTCACGGGTCGGCGCATTTCAGATCCACCGACGGGTTTTGCGTTCGTAACGCGCGAAGTCCGCACGGAAGGTGCGGCGCAGGCGGTCCTCTTCGGGCAGGATGAACCGCCGTTCCAGTACCCAGACGAAGACCGGAACCAAAACCAGCGACAGCACGGCATCGAAGCGCAGGATCAACCCGGCAAGGATCAGGACATCGCCCAGATAGATTGGATTGCGGCTGCGTTTGTAGATGCCCGATTGCACCATTGCGGTGGGTGTTTCATGCGGAATGACCGTCGTACGGTGGCGGCGGAATTCTACGATTGCCAGAACCGCCAACAGGATACCCCCACCAATCAGCAGACCGCTCAGCAGGTCGGTCAACCCGCCTTCCAGCGACAGGCCGAGCGACAGATAACGGCCCTGCAACCAGGCCAACACCGCGAAGCCCAAAAGCCACAGTGGCGGTACGTCGATACGGCGCATGTGCATCCCTTTTGAATGACGACATGCACCGACACATGTCGCTTCCGGGCCAAGTCCTACCGCTTTCAGACCCCGATGGCAAAGCATCTTGGCCCTGCGGCCGAATATTGTGCACCCGAGCCACAAACAGGTGGGCGTAGACAGCCCGGCACCGATCCGATACCCCGGTTCGGACACAAGAAAACACCGGGATTGATCATGACCGATTTCGCCGCCACCAAAGCCATGTTCCACCTGCCGGAAGGAGTGCTGTATCTGGACGGCAACTCGCTGGGCCCTCTGCCCAAGGCGGCGGCCGCGAAAGTGCAGAAGATGCTGACCGAGGAATGGGGCCAAATGCTGATCACCGGGTGGAACAAGGCCGGATGGATGAGCATGCCGACTGACCTGGGCGATCGGATCGGCCGCCTGATCGGCGCCGCACCCGGCACGGTCGTGGTAGGCGACACGCTGTCGATCAAGGTCTATCAGGCGGTTGCGTCGGCATTGGAGCTGAACCCGGGGCGCAAGGTGGTGCTGTCAGACAATGGCAACTTTCCCTCCGATCTCTACATGGCTGACGGGCTGCTGCGCTCGCTGGGCGAGGAGTACGAGCTTCGGGTCGTGGACCCCGAGGCCGTGGCCGAGCACATTACCGACGAGGTCGCGGTGCTGATGCTGACCGAGGTCGACTATCGCACCGGTCGCAAGCACGACATGAAGGCGTTGACCGAACTGGCACATGCTCGGGGCGTCATCACCGTGTGGGACCTGGCCCACTCAGCCGGGGCCATCCCGGTGGACCTGGCCGGTTGCAACGCCGATTTCGCGGTCGGGTGCACCTACAAATACCTGAACGGCGGTCCGGGCGCCCCGGCCTTCATCTATGTCGCGCCGAAATGGGCCGACACCGCGCGCCCGGCCCTGTCGGGCTGGCTGGGGCACGAGGCCCCCTTTGCCTTCGACCTCGATTATCGCCCCGGCGCGGGCATCGAGCGCATGCGCGTCGGCACGCCTCCGGTGATCCAGATGACCGCGCTGGCCGCGACGATGGATATCTGGGACATGGCCGACATGGACGATGTGCGCGCGCAGTCCATCGCCCTGACCGAGCAGTTCATCCAGCAGGTCGAGGCCACCTGCCCCGATCTACAACTGGCCAGCCCCCGCGACCCCGCGATGCGCGGCAGCCAGGTCTCGTTCCGGTTTGCCGACGGGTACGCGGCGATGCAGGCCCTGATCGCCCGCGGCGTGATCGGGGATTTCCGCGCGCCCGACATCATGCGGTTCGGCTTCACGCCGCTGTATATCGACGAATGCGACGTGTCGCGCGCCGTCGAGATCCTGACTGACATCATGCAGAACCGTTTGTGGGACAGACCGGAATTCAAGGTCCGGCAGCGGGTTACCTGACCTCAAGCCCCGCGCCGATCAGCGCGGACAACTGGGCAATGCGCTGCTCGAACTCCTCGGCGTTCGAGGCGGTCATCTTGATCCCCTTCAGCGCGGCGGTGATGGTCCGCGCGGTCTCGGCCGGACCGTCCGGCAGGCGCACGCGACCGGCCGCCAGTTCGCGCTTTAGCCATTCAGCGTAGAGATCCGCCAGCGCCGCCTCGCCCTCGGCCACGATGTCGGCAGCGGTGGACTTGCTGGTATCCAGCATCTCCAGCCCATGCGGCGATGCCAGTATGGCCGCCATCCCGGCGATCTGCGCTTCAATCGCCCGCGCCAGGATCTCGGACACCGCTCCGTCGCCCTGCAGCGCATGTGCCACCGCCGCGATCTTTTCGGCGTAATGCGCCTGTGTCAGGCTGCTAACGATGGCCTCTTTGTTCTTGTAATGCAGATAGACCGCTGGACGGGACATGCCCGCGCCACGCGCTATGTCATCCATCGAGGTCTTGCGGAACCCATAGGCGGAAAAGGCCTGAAACGCCGAAGTCAGGATCGCCTTTGCCCGTGTATCATCCAGTTTTTCCGCCATGAATTGACCTCTGACAGTTTCGCGCGAAATTGTCAATTGACGCACTGACATTTTTCATCAATTATGTCAGAAACCAGCCACAGCCAAAAGAGGTACGCCATGGCGACCACGCTGACGATCAACGGAAAGCCACATCAGGTCGATCTGCCCGACGATGTCCCCCTTCTGTGGGTGCTGCGCGACGAGGTGGGCCTGACCGGAACCAAGTTCGGCTGCGGTGTGGCCGCCTGCGGAGCCTGCACGGTGCAGATCGACGGCGAGGCCGTCCGCTCGTGCCAAGTTGCCCTGTCCGATGTCTGGGGCGAGGTCACCACGATCGAAGGGTTGGGGACGCCCGACAACTTGGCCACGATCCAGCAGGCCTGGGTCGACCATCAGGTCGCGCAATGCGGCTATTGCCAGTCGGGGCAGATCATGCAGGCCGCCGCGCTGCTGGCCGAAAACCCTGCCCCCTCTGACGAAGAAATCGACGAGGCGATGCAGGGCAACCTGTGCCGCTGCGGCACCTACCCCCGCATCCGCGCCGCGATCAACGACGCCGCCGCCAAGCTGAAGGAGGCCTGATCCATGGCCAGCATCGGAAAAATCCTGCGCCGCACCTTCCTGATCGGATCTGCCGCCATCGTCGGCGGCGTGGCTTTCGGGGTCTATTACGTCAACCGTCCCGCCAAGAACCCGCTGAAACCGGGCGAGGGCGAAGCGGCGCTGAACCCTTTCATCCTGATCGACCAGAACGGCGTGACCCTGTTTGCGCCCCGCGCCGAGATGGGCCAGGGCGTGAAAACCACCTGGGCCGCCCTGATTGCCGAGGAACTGGACGTGGATCTGGATCAGGTCACCGTTCTGCACGGACCTGCGGCGGCGGCTTATTACAACTCGGCCCTGATCGGCGAGAGCCTGCCCAACAAGGGCTATGACGTCTCGAACTTCCAGCACAATCTGGGCGAGGCCCTTGGCGTGATCGGCAAAGCGCTCAGCCTGCAGGTCACCGGCGGCTCGACCTCGATGAAGGACGGGTTCGAGCGAATGCGCGCGGCTGGTGCCTCCGCCCGCGAGACGCTGAAACAGGCCGCCGCCGACCGACTGGGGGTGGATCGGGCTCAGTTGAAGACCGCTTCGGGCCATGTCATCGCGCCTGATGACAGCAAGATCGCCTATACCGACCTGGCTGCAGACGTGGCGCAGATGGAACCGATTGAGGCAGAGCTGCGCGACCCGTCCGAGTGGCGTTATCTGGGCCGGACCCTGCCGCGTCTGGACATGGTGGAAAAGGCTACCGGCACCGCCCAGTTCGGCGTTGACGTGCGCCTGCCCGGCATGAAATTCGCCAGCGTCCGGATGAACCCCAAGCTGGGCGGCCAGATGAACGGCTTTGACGACAGCGCCGCCAAGGCAATGCCGGGCGTGGAAAAGATCGTCGATCTGGGCAACGGTGTCGCGGTGATCGCCACCAACACCTGGCTGGCCAACCAGGCGGTCGAGGCCATCGGCGTTGATTGGGGCGAGGCCCCCTATCCCCCTGAAACCGACGCCATCTTTGCCGAGATCGCCAAGGCCTTCGACGCGGATCCGAACTCGACCATGCGCGATGACGGCGATGTCAGCATCGTTCCCGAAGGCGCGACCGTAATCGACGCTGAATACACTGTCCCCTACCTGGCCCACGCCACGATGGAACCGATGAACGCCACCGCGCTGTTCACCGGCGACGCCTTGGAACTGTGGTGCGGCAACCAGGCCCCCACGCTGATCCAGTTCCGCGTTGCCAACACGGCCGGTTTGGACACCGAAGCCGTCCAAATCCACACCACCTATCTGGGCGGCGGGTTTGGTCGCCGCGGAGAGCTGGATTTCGGCGACATCGCCACCAAAGTGGCCATGGCGATGCCCGGCACTCCGGTCCAGACCACCTGGAGCCGCGAAGAAGATATGCGTCACGACTACTACCGCCCCGGTGCGATGGCACGGATGCGCGGTGCGGTTCAGGATGGCAAAGCAGTGCTCATCGATGGTGCGGTCGCCGCGCAGTCCTGCACGCAGCAAGCCGTTGAGCGCTATACCGGAATGCCCGGCGCTGGCCCGGACAAGGTTCTGGTCGAAGGGTTCTTCAACCAGCCCTACGCGGTGCCCAACTATCGCATGAGCGGCCATATCGCCGACCTGAAGATCCCGGTGGGTTTCTGGCGCTCGGTCGGCAACAGCCACAACGGTTTCTTCCACGAGACCTTCATCGACGAGATGGCCCATGCCGCCGGACGCGACCCGCTGGAGTTCCGGCTGGAGCTGATGCGCGACGAACACGCGCCCTCGGCCGGGTGCCTCGAGGCGGTGCGCGACATGTCCGACTGGACGGGCAAGACCCCCGATGGCGTGGGGCGCGGCGTGGCCTTCACCTACAGCTTCGGCACCCCGGTCGCGCAGGTGATCGAGGTGACCGACGAAGACGGCACCATCCGCATCAGCAAGGCCTGGATCGCCTGCGACATGGGGTTGGCGCTGGACCCTGAAAACGTCAAGGCGCAGATGTCCGGCGGCATGATGTATGGCCTGTCGGCGGCTTGCTACGGCGAGATCACCTTCGCCGATGGCGAGGTCGAACAGATGAACTTCCCCGACTATGACGCGCTGCGCATGCACACCGCGCCGCAGGTTGAGGTTCAGGTGTTGGAAACCAACCGCTTCATGGGTGGCGCGGGCGAGCCCGGCACGCCCCCCTCGATGCCGGCGCTTGGCAACGCGCTGTTTGACCTGACCGGCCAGCGCGCTCGGACCCTGCCGCTCAACAAGCAGTTCAACCTGCTGGTGTGAAACGAAAAAAGACCGGCGCGGTGATTGCCGCGCCGGTCTTTTGAAGAAATCCGAGAGCCGATTGTCAGGCCGATTGCCGCACCGGCGTCGGCATTGCACTTGCCGACCAAGCCCGCACCGCGTCGCCGAAAGCCTGAAACAGAGGCCGCGACACCGGGTCATTCGCGGCATCCCATTCCGGGTGCCATTGCACCGACAGGGTGAACCCGGGCGCATCCTGGATATAGATCGCCTCGGGCGTACCATCCGGCGCGTGGCCGTCGATCACCACGCCCTTGCCCACCGTCTTGATGCCCTGCCCGTGCAGCGTATTGGTCATCACCTCACTGGCACCGAACAGGCGGTGGAACACCCCGCCCTCGGTCAGCTTGACCACATGGCGCAGGGCGAATTTCTCTTCCAGCGTGCCATCGGGCGGCATGCGGTGGTTCATCCGGCCGGGCAGATCGCGGATTTCCGGGTACAGAGTGCCGCCCATGGCCACGTTGACCTCCTGGAAGCCCCGGCAGATGCCCAGAAAGGGCTGGCCGCGTTCCACGCAGGCCCGTACCAGCGGCAGGGTGATCGCATCGCGCGCCCGGTCGAATTCGCCATGTGCGTCAGTTGCCGACTCGCCGTATTCCTCGGGGTGAACGTTGGGGCGGCCACCGGTCAGCAAGAACCCGTCGCACACCTCAAGCAGCTCGGTCACGTCGACATAGCGCGGATCGGCCGGGATCAGCAGCGGCAGACAGTTCGAGACATTCGCGACCGCGTCCGAATTCATCGTCCCCCCGGCATGGGTGGGGTACTGGTCGTTCATCAGATACGAATTGCCGATGATGCCAACGACGGGTCGGGACATTGTGCTACCTTGCTGTTTTACTTGAACTGGTCGGAAATTATCCGCCCCTTCAATAACGTGCAAGAAAACACGCCCTGCACCATGGCGCAAGGACGTGTTCAGATACGCACATATTGTTCCCGATTTCCGCAGAGCGCGGGACGAATTTCCCGAAACAGGCGGCCGCGGCGGGACGGCGCTTGTGCAGATCAGGTCTCGCCGGTCAGCCCGGCGGCCTCGATCCCGGCCATGGCGGCAGCGGCGTCGTTGTCCGAGGTGTCTCCGGTTACCCCGACGGCACCGATCACTGCGCCCTTGCGGTCGCGCAGCAGTACGCCGCCCGGAACCGGAACGACCTGCCCGCCATAAACCCCGTTCACCGCAGCCATGAAATAGGCCTGCGCCTCGGCCCGCTTCATCTGGGCGGTGCCTGCCATGCCCAGCATGACCGATCCATAGGCCTTGCCATGGGCAATCGCGAACCGGCCCGGGGCCGCGCCGTCCTCGCGCTCGAAGGCGATGACATGGCCGCCGGCGTCCAGAACCACCACCGACAGGGGTTTCAGGTCCATCTCGCGCCCTTTCTCAAGGGTTTTGCGAATGATGGTGCGGGCCTTTCTAAGTGAAACCGACATGATCTTGTCCTCTGTCTGCGGTGGTCTGCCCCGGTTCTAGCCCTGACGAGCCTTCAGTTCCAGCCGTCGCGCATGCAGGACCGGCTCGGTATAGCCCGAGGGCTGCACCCGCCCCTTGAACACCAGATCGCAGGCGGCCTGGAAGGCGATGCCGTCGAACCCCGGCGCCATGGGCCGATAGGCCGGGTCGTCCGCGTTCTGGCGGTCGACAACGGCGGCCATCTTCTTCATTGCGGCCATAACCTGATCAGCGCCGATCACGTCGTGATGCAGCCAGTTGGCCAGCGCCTGGCTAGAAATCCGGCAGGTGGCGCGATCCTCCATCAGACCCACGTCGTTGATATCGGGCACCTTCGAGCAGCCGACACCCTGATCGACCCAGCGCACGACATAGCCCAGGATACCCTGCGCGTTGTTCTCGATCTCGCGAGTGATTTCATCGTCGCTGAGGTTGCGGCCGCTCAGCAGCGGGATGGTCAGCAGATCGTCCAGCGTGCCGCGCGGACCTCCGGTAGCGATCTCGTCCTGACGGGCCAGAACGTCCACCTTGTGGTAATGGGTCGCGTGCAGGGTCGCTGCGGTGGGAGACGGCACCCAGGCACAGGTCGCACCGGCCATCGGGTGGCCGATCTTGGCCTCGAGCATCTCACCCATCCGGTCGGGCATGGCCCACATGCCCTTGCCGATCTGCGCCCGGCCCTTCAGCCCGCAGGCCAGCCCGATATCGACATTGCGATCCTCGTAGGACTGGATCCAGGGCGTATTCTTCATGTCGCCCTTGGGCAGCATCGGCCCGGCCTCCATCGAGGTGTGGATCTCATCCCCCGTCCGGTCCAGGAAGCCGGTATTGATGAAGGCCACCCGCGATTTCGCCGCACGGATGCATTCCTTGAGGTTCACCGAAGTCCGGCGTTCCTCATCCATGATGCCCAGTTTCACGGTGTTGCGCGGCAGGCCCAGAATGTCCTCGACCATGTCGAAGATCTGGACCGAGAACGCGACCTCTTCTGGGCCGTGCATCTTGGGCTTGACCACATAGACCGAACCGTGGACCGAGTTGCCGCCATCACGCTGCAGGTCGTGCATCGCGATCAGCGTGGTGCACAGCGCGTCCATCAGCCCCTCGCCGATCTCGTTGCCTTCGGCGTCCAACACGGCGGGGTTGGTCATCAGGTGCCCCACATTGCGCACCAGCATCAGCGACCGGCCCTTGAGGCTGCCGGCCGATCCGTCGGGCCGGATAAAGGCGATGTCCTCGGACAGTTTGCGGGTAAATGTCCGGCCGCCCTTGGTAACCTCCTCGGTCAGGTCGCCCTTCATCAGGCCCAGCCAATTGCCATAGGCCACGACCTTCTCCTCGGCATCGACACAGGCCACCGAATCTTCGCAGTCCATGATAGTGGACAGGGCCGATTCCAGGCGCACGTCGGAAATGCCCGCCGGGTCCGAGGCGCCAATGGTGCTGGACGGGTCGATCATGATCTGGACGTGCAGACCGTTGTTCTTCAGCAGCACGAAGTCCGGACCCTCGGCCGCGCCGCCGAAGCCCACGAATTTCCCGGGTTCGGCCAGCGCTGGAACCAATGCGCCGCCTTCGACCTTCAGACCGGCCACATCGGCCCAGCTGCCTTGGGCCAGCGACGCGGCCTCGTCCAGAAACGCCTTGGCCCAGGCGATGACCCGCGCACCGCGTGCCGCGTCATAGCCGCCCCCCTGCGGCAGGTCGCCCATCGCGTCGGTGCCATAGAGCGCGTCATACAGGCTGCCCCAGCGGGCATTGGCCGCGTTCAGGGCAAAACGCGCATTGGTGATCGGCACCACCAGTTGCGGGCTGGGCGTCGCGGCGATCTCGGGGTCGACATTCGCCGTGTCGATCTGGAAATCGGGGCCTTCATCCAGCAGATAACCGATTTCGCGCAGGAACGCCTGATGCTCGGCCATGTCGATGGGTTGGCCTTTGCGCGCAAGGTGCCAAGCGTCGACACTGCCCTGGATATCCGAACGCTTTTGCAGCAAGTCGCGGTTTTTCGGGCCAAACTCGGACACCATCCGCGAAAGACCAGCCCAGAATGCATCGGGCTCAACGCCCGTTCCGGGAAGCGCGCGTTCCTCGATGAAATCGATCAGAACCTGATCTACGTCCAATCCGCTCCGGATAGCTCTGCCGCTCATGACTCGAATCTCCTGCCCATCGTGTGCCGTTGTATGCAGTCTTCAATTAGGGGCATTGTTTCCGATAGGCAACTTGCCGCTGCATCAATCCGCCTTTCAATTCCGCCTGAAACAGCTTCAAACCGTGCAAGGTAATGCCGCCCAGACCCGCCTGCTTGCAGCGCCACGGCGATCCTCCTAACGTCGCGCGGGAACACACCGACACGAGGCCCCAGATGCGCGACGCTGCCCCCACCACGATCTACCTGTCCGACTATTCGCCCTTCGGTTTTCTGATCGACAGCGTTCACCTGACCTTCGATCTGGCCCCGCAGGCAACGCGCGTGACATCGCGCATCGCGTTCCGGCCCAATCCGCAGGCCACCGACCGCACGTTCTTTTTGCACGGTGAAGAGCTGAAGCTGATCCGCGCCAGCATCGACGGCACCCCGATCGCTCCTGACGTCACCGAAAAGGGCCTGACCGCAAGCGTCCCCGACGCGCCGTTCATTTGGGAGGCCGAGGTCGAGATCGACCCCGGCAACAACACCGCGCTCGAAGGGCTCTATATGTCCAATGGCATGTACTGCACCCAGTGTGAGGCCGAGGGGTTCCGCAAAATCACCTTCTATCCCGACCGGCCTGACGTGATGACCACCTTCACCGTGCGCATCAACGGCGACCTGCCGGTGCTGCTGTCGAACGGCAACCCGACGGGCAAGGGCGAAGGCTGGGCCGAATGGACCGACCCTTGGCCCAAGCCCGCCTATCTGTTCGCTCTGGTCGCCGGAGAGTTGGTTGCCCATTCCGACAGTTTCACCACCAAATCGGGACGGCATGTCGATCTGAACCTCTGGGTCCGCCCCGGGGACGAGGGCAAATGCGCCTTCGGCATGGAGGCCCTGAAGCGGTCGATGAAATGGGACGAGGACGTCTATGGCCGCGAATACGATCTGGACGTGTTCAACATCGTCGCCGTGGATGATTTCAACATGGGCGCGATGGAGAACAAGGGGCTGAACATCTTCAACTCGTCGGCGGTGCTGGCCAGCCCTGAAACCTCGACCGATGCAAATTTCGAACGGATCGAGGCGATCATCGCGCATGAGTATTTCCACAACTGGACCGGCAACCGCATCACCTGCCGCGACTGGTTCCAGCTGTGTCTGAAAGAGGGGCTGACCGTGTTCCGCGACGCGCAGTTCACCTCGGACATGCGCTCGGCCCCGGTCAAGCGCATCCATGACGTGATCGACCTGCGCGCGCGCCAGTTCCCCGAGGACAACGGGCCGCTGTCGCACCCCGTGCGCCCCGAAAGCTTTCAAGAGATCAACAACTTCTACACCGCGACCGTCTATGAGAAAGGCGCCGAGGTGATCGGAATGCTGAAAACGCTGGTCGGGGACGAGGCCTATTCCAAGGCGCTGGATCTTTATTTCGAACGCCATGACGGGCAGGCCTGCACGATCGAGGACTGGCTGAAAGTGTTCGAGGACACGACCGGCCGCGACCTGACACAGTTCAAGCGGTGGTACAGCCAGTCTGGCACGCCCCGGGTGAAGGTCGAGGAGGATTGGGCCGACGGCACCTATACCCTGACCCTGTCTCAGAGCACCCCAGCCACGCCCGGCCAGCCCGAGAAGCTGCCGCAGGTGATCCCCGTGGCCGTGGGCCTGCTGGGTCCGAATGGCGACGAGGTGCGCGGCACCGAGGTGCTGGAACTGACCGAAGCGCGCCAGAGCTTCACCTTCGAGGGGCTGGCCGCGCGGCCCGTCGCCTCGATCCTGCGGGGGTTCTCGGCGCCGGTGATCCTTGAACACGACCGCCCGAACGCCGAACGCGCGTTTTTGCTGGGCCATGACACCGATCCGTTCAACCGGTGGGAGGCCGGGCGGACGCTGGCGCAAGACACTTTGCTACGGATGATCACCCAGGACACGGCCCCCGATGCCGAATACCTGGATGGCCTGCTGGCGGTTCTGCGCGACGCCGATCTGGACCCGGCCTATCGCGCGCTGATGCTGGGCCTGCCGACCCAATCGGAACTGGCCGCCGCGCTGCACGAACAGGGCGAAACGCCCGACCCGATGGCGATATGGCGCGCGTTCGAGACCCTGCGCCAGGCCACCGCCCAGCACATGCAGGACCTGCTGCCCCCCCTGCACTCCGAGGCGCTGGTGGACAGCCCCTATTCGCCCGATGCCGAACAGGCGGGCAAGCGCGCCCTGGGCAGCGCCGCGCTGGCGCTGACCACCCGGCTGGACGGCGGGACCATGGCGGCCGAGGTCTATGCCAAGGCCGACAACATGACCCTGCAGCTCAGCGCCCTGTCCTGCCTGCTGCGTGCTGGCAAAGGTCAGGCGGAACTGGCGGCATTCTACGATCAGTGGCACCACGACCGGCTGGTTCTGGACAAATGGTTCGGGCTTCAGGCCTCGCTGGCCGCCCCGGACGATGCGCCGCGGATCGCCCGCGCCCTGTCCGAGCATCCGGATTTCAACTGGAAGAACCCCAACCGATTCCGTGCGCTGATGGGTGGGCTGGCAATGAACCATGCCGGGTTCCACCACGCCAGCGGCGAGGCCTACGCCCTGCTGGCCGACTGGCTGATCCGGTTGGACCCGGTCAACCCGCAGACCACCGCGCGCATGTGCACCGCCTTCCAGACCTGGAAACGCTATGACGCCGACCGTCAGGACCTGATCCGCGCCCAACTGACCCGCATCGCCGAAACCCCGAACCTGTCGCGCGACACGACCGAGATGATCTCGCGCATCCTCGGGGCATGACGGCGGCCGAGGGCTCCGGGTTTCGCTTTACCCGACACAACCGATCGCCCCGCAGCATCGCCATCCTGGCCGCTGTCTATGCGGGGCTGCTGGCACTTGTGCTGGTTTTCGGCGCGGCCTGGTGGCTGATCGGGTTGCTGGCGCTGGGCACCCTGCCCGCGTTGTGGGACGTGCTGCGCGACACCGATGCCGGGCTGAACCTGGACCCGGCCAAACTGAGCTGGCATTCGGGCGCGCGGCAGGGCGAGATCGACCTGACCGAGATCGACTTCTTCCGCTTCGACACGCGCTGGGACTTCTCGGTGCGCGTGTCCGTCGTTCTGACCAGCGGCAAGCGGTTGCGCCTGCCGGACGAGGCCCTACCGCCGCACAAACATCTGGAACAGGCGCTGCAACAGGCCGGGTTTCGAGTCGACCGGCACCATTTCACGGTTTTCTGAAACGATTCACGGAATCCGCGTCGATTGATCCTGTCTGATCCATTGAAGCAGAAAGTTTAATGTTAGAATCCTTGAACTGGTCACAATTCCGGTTCAGAATTCATCGTTAGTTAACAAGTTTGTACAGTTTCGAGTGTTTTCGATGTTCCGGTCGTTCTGGGCAGGTCTTGCCCGTATCAGTCCCCTATCAAGTCACGTGGCTCCGGTTTCGGACGCGGGTTCCCGCTGTCTGGAAGATGTCGGGCGTCTCAATATTCCCGTTGCGGAACTGGGTGCGGCTGACCTGATCGGGCGGGACATGATCGAACGCGGGCGCCATCATGCTCGGCAGGATCGCTGGGCCGAACTGTCAGCCGAGATCCGGGCCGCGGACCAAGCGCGGACAACTGCCCCGGACGGGCTGCCCATCGCCGATCTTCTGGCGTTTGGCGCGCGATCGGATGTTGTCCTGGCCGCCGAACACGCGCTGTCCGACGGCGGTGCGATCGCCGAGTACGACCTGCTTGGCGGTATTTCCGAACTTGAGGGTGTGAAACAGGATCATCCCGATGATCCGATGATTGCTCTCATCGTCGCTCTGGCCCACATCGATCTGGCATGGGCGTGGCGTGGCACGGCTCTGGACGCGGCGCTGCCGCCGCTGCATCGTTCACGCTGTGCTGCACATTTCGACCGGGCTGCAGCCATCCTTCCCGAGTGCCGAAAGGCGCTGCCGGACAGCCCTGTGGTCGCCGCCGCCGACTGTGCCCTGCTGGCTGGTCAGCGCACCAAGAGGGCCCGGGTGGCGGATCAATACGAACGCCTTATTTCGCTGGATCCGCGAAACCATCGACACATGCGCGCGATGGGCAGCCACCTGCTGCCGCGATGGTTCGGCAGCTATGAAGAGCTTGAGGTGCAGGCCCTGCGCAATGCCGCGAACACGCGCGACACGTGGGGTGCCGGCGGATACACATGGGTTCAGTTCGACGCAATTGCATTGGATGAACAAGCCTGCGCGCGGCTGGACATCGAGTATTTTCTGGAAGGTCTACGCGACATCGTGCAACGGATGCCGGACCAGAAAACGATCAACCTGCTGGCCTCGTATTGCGCGATCACGGTGCAGAATGGGTTCGGTCTGGACGACAAGGCCGATCTGGTCCGGTCCCAGATCAGGGAGGCCGCCCAATGGCTGATCCGCGATCATTTGACCGAACTGCACCCGCTGATCTGGGCCCACGCGGCCAACGGGTTCAACAACTCGGTCCGCGTCAACTCACCCGAGCGGTTCGCGGCACGTGGACAGCGTGACGCCTTGCGCGCCATCGGTGATCTGTTCCGCGAGGAATTGCGCAACGGGACCGACGTGACCTTCACGCCTTCAGGTCTGCAACTGACCAGCCACTGAGAATTGCGTCTCGGCGCCCTTTGCCCCTTGCCCCTTGGCCTTGCCGGGCATAATACCCATGCCTGAACTTCTGCGGAAATGAGGCGCGCCATGCTCGACTTGACCTATGAACTGCCCAAACCCAAGACCATCGCCGGTGCCAAGCACGACTGGGAACTGGTGATCGGGATGGAGGTGCACGCGCAGGTCTCGTCCAATGCCAAGCTGTTCTCGGGGGCATCGACCAAATTCGGGGCCGAGCCGAACTCGAACGTGTCTTTCGTGGATGCGGCCATGCCGGGCATGCTGCCGGTGATCAACGAATTCTGCGTGGAACAGGCAGTGCGCACGGGTCTTGGCCTGAAAGCGCAGATCAACCTGAAATCGGCCTTTGACCGCAAGAACTATTTCTATCCCGACCTGCCACAGGGCTACCAGATTTCCCAGCTGTATCACCCGATCGTGGGCGAAGGCGAAGTTCTGGTGGAACTGGGCGACGGCACCGCGCGCATGGTGCGCATCGAGCGTATCCACATGGAACAGGACGCAGGCAAATCGATCCACGACATGGATCCGAACATGTCCTTCGTCGACCTGAACCGCACCGGCGTTTGCCTGATGGAGATCGTCAGCCGCCCCGACATCCGCGGCCCGGAAGAGGCCGCCGCCTATATCGCCAAGCTGCGCCAGATCATGCGTTATCTGGGCACCTGCGACGGCAACATGCAGAACGGCAATCTGCGGGCCGACGTGAACGTGTCGATCTGCCGTCCGGGCGACTATGAGAAATACATGGAAACGCAGGACTTTTCGCACTTGGGCACGCGTTGCGAGATCAAGAACATGAACTCGATGCGTTTCATCCAGCAGGCCATCGAGGTCGAGGCGCGTCGCCAGATCGCCATCGTCGAGGGCGGGGGCAAGGTCGAGCAGGAAACCCGCCTGTATGACCCCGACAAGGGCGAGACGCGCTCGATGCGGTCCAAGGAAGAGGCGCACGACTATCGCTATTTCCCCGATCCCGACCTGCTGCCGCTTGAGATCGAGCAAGCTTGGGTCGATGGCATCGCCGCCAAGCTGCCCGAGCTGCCAGACGAGAAGAAAGCCCGGTTCATCAATGATTTCGGCCTGACCGACTATGACGCCTCGGTGCTGACCGCCGAGGTTGAATCGGCCGTGTACTTCGAAGAGGTCGCCAAGGGTCGCAACGGCAAGCTGGCCGCGAACTGGGTCATCAACGAGCTGTTCGGCCGCCTGAAGAAAGATGACCGCGACATCACCGACTCGCCGGTTTTGCCCGCGCAGCTGGGTGAGATCATCGACCTGATCGCCTCGGACGCCATCTCGGGCAAGATCGCCAAGGACCTGTTCGAGATCGTCTATACCGAAGGCGGCGACCCGGCGCAGATCGTCGAAGAGCGCGGCATGAAGCAGGTGACCGACACCGGTGCCATCGAGGCTGCTTTGGACGAGATCATCGCTGCCAACCCGGCCCAAGTCGAGAAGGCCAAGGTGAACCCAAAGCTGGCCGGCTGGTTCGTCGGACAGGTGATGAAGGCCACCGGCGGCAAGGCCAACCCCAAGGCGGTCAACCAGTTGGTTGCGCAGAAGCTGGGCCAATAAGGTCTTTCCATTTGTACAGGCCCGGCAGCCGGGTTTGCCCGGTTGCTCAAAGTTTTACCCGGAGTTCTTGACGCCTTCCAGGCTCGAGGCGGCGCTTGACTCGGGCGGCCGGTTGCGGCCTTTGTCTTGGCCAGAGAGGTAAGGTGCCATGCAGAACAGATTTGACCAGGAGCTGGAGGACCGGCTGGTTCGCTACGCTGCTATCGACAGCCAGAGCGACGAAAACTCACCCACCACCCCCAGCACGGAAATCCAATACGACATGCTGAACCTGCTGCGGCAGGAACTGACCGAAATGGGCGCGCAGGATGTGACCATGACGGACTATGGCGTCGTTCTGGCCACCATTCCGGGCACCGCGCCGGGGCCGACTATCGGCTTTCTGGCCCATGTGGACACTGCACCGCAGTTCAACGCGACCGGGGTCAAGCCGCGGGTCATCAAGGGCTACAATGGCGGCGACATCACCTTTCCCGACGATCCGTCGCTGGTGCTGTCCCCGGCCGAGCATCCCTATCTGGCCAGCAAGGTCGGCGACGACCTGATCACCGCCTCGGGCACCACGCTGCTGGGCGCCGACGACAAGGCGGGCGTGTCGATCATCATGACCATGGCCCGGCACCTGTTGGCCGATCGGACAGTCGCGCACGGACCGATCCGCATCGCCTTTACCCCCGACGAGGAAATCGGCCGCGGTGTGACCGAGGCGCTTCCCAAGGATCTGGGCGCCGACTTCGCTTATACGCTGGATGGGCAGCAACTGGGCGAGATCGAATACGAGAGCTTCTCGGCTGACCGGGCGGTGATCAGGATCGAGGGCGTTTCGATTCACCCCGGCCTGGCGAAGGACAAGATGGTGAACGCGACCCATCTGGCGGCCAAGATCGTGCAGACGTTGCCGCAGGCCACCATGACCCCCGAAGTCACCGACGGGCGCGAAGGGTTCATCCACGTGACCGACCTGAACGGCGGCTCGTCCGAGATGGAGATCAAGCTGATCCTGCGCGATTTCGAGATGGACGGGCTGGAAGCCAAGGGCGAACTGGTGCGCAAGGTCTGCGACGCGGTTCAGGCCAGCGAACCGCGCGCCAAGATCAGCGTCGAGATCAGCCACCAGTACCGCAACATGCGCTATTGGCTGGAAAAGGACATGACACCGGTGGATCTGGCGCGCGAGGCCTGCCGGGACATGGGGATCGATCCGGTCTCGGTTCCGATCCGCGGCGGCACCGACGGGTCGCGCCTGACCGAATTCGGCACCCCCTGCCCCAACATCTTTACCGGGATGCAATGCATCCACGGGCCGCTGGAGTGGATCTCGGTCCAGGACATGGCGGTGGCGACCGAGCTGTGCCTGAAGATCGCCTCAAAGGCGACGCAGGGGGAAAGCAACAGTCGAGGCTGAAATTCGCGGGGCGCGAAGTTTTCTGTTCCCCGTCCCGGACGGAACGATACATTGCCCGCCAACACCAGTTCAGGAACCATTGATGCAGCGTTACGAATACAAGGTCGTCCCGGCCCCCAAGAAAGGCACCAAAGCCAAAGGGGTCAAAACACCCGAGGGCCGGTTTGCCGTCACCATCGAGCAATTGCTGAACGAGTTGGGTGCGAAAGGCTGGGAGTACCAGCGCGCCGAGCTACTGCCCAGCGAGGAGCGGGTCGGCCTGACCGGAACCGCGGAAAACTGGCGCAATGTTCTGGTGTTTCGCCGTGCGGTCGAAACCGAAGTCGCCAACGACGACGTCGCCGCACTCCTGACCCCGCCAGAAGAGGATGACACTCCTCTGGCACGGCCGGTTCCTGGCCCGGACGATGCGGCTGAGGCCGGTCAAGTCGAGGCTCCGGCCCGCATCGCGCAGGATCACGACGACCCGCCGTTGACGCTGAAACCGGCCAAGTCAGAAGATGCCCCCAAAGCGGATGCCGAGGACGAAAAAGAAAAGCCCGACAGCTAGGCTCAGACCGCGTCAGGCCGGCGCGGCACCATAGGCGTTTTCGGCCTGCTCGCTGGGTTGAATGTAGAAATACAGAAGGATCAGCGTGCCGATCAGCGGAATCAAACCGATCAGGATCCACCAACCGGACCGCCCGGTGTCATGCAGACGTCGCACGCCCACCGCGATGTTCGGCAGGATCACGCCCAACGAGACTAGCCACGACAGCGGTTGACCGGCTTCCGAAGCGAAAGCATCGAACCCCAGCAAAGGCGCCACCACCGCACCGTCTATCAACTGTGTGACAACCAGCACCAAAAAGAGCGCCAACACCCACCACCAGAACTCGGAGCGCGGCGCGCGCCCCTGAAAGGTTGCGTATTTTGACAGCACCGTACGAACGGCGTGGCTCATCTGTTCCATAGTTTCCTCCGCGCAAATCACGGGAAACATAGCAGACTATTGGAAAAACCGACAATAATCGGAAAAGTCGGACGGAAGGCTTCAATCACCGATGTCCAAAGCCAGGGCGTGGATGCGCGGAACGATGTCGCCCAGGGCCTTGTGAACGGCCCGGTGGCGCGCAACGCGGGACTGCCCCTGAAACGCGGCAGCGCGAATGCGGACGTTAAAGTGGCTTTCGCCGCCTTCCTGAAACCCTGCGTGGCCGCGATGGCGTTCACTGTCATCCACGACTTCCAGTTCACGCGGGTTGAACTCGGCCTGCAGTCGCTGGCGGATTTCGTCGGTCACGGTCATTTTTGCGCTCAGCGGCAAATATTTTGCCGCGCCCCTCTTCTACTTTCGATCACTTAGATTAAACTGCTGCCTCCGAGTCGAAAAGACGCGTTCATGAGGATGAGCATATGGTGAAACCAGATCCCTTCGGATTCGACATGTCGGTGTCCAGCGCCAAGAAGAAAAATCCGCGCGGGCGTCGGGGCATGTCGGGCGCGTCCGAGACTTCGACCCGGGTCTGTGACCACGAAGGATGCCAGGAAGCCGGCAAGTTCCGCGCGCCCAAGGCACCGGATGTGCTGGACGACTTTTTCTGGTTCTGCCAGCAGCACGTGCGCGAATATAACCAGAAGTGGAATTTCTTCGACGGCACCACCGAGGCCGAACTGAACGCCCAACGGTCGAAAGACAAAGTGTGGGAGCGCGAAACCAAGCCGATGGGCGATCCCGAGGCGCGGGCTTGGGCCCGGCTTGGCATCGAAGATCCGCATCAGGTTCTGGGCGAAAACGCGACCAAGAACCCCGGTCGGGCCGCAACAGGCCGTCGTCTGCCGCCTACTGAGCGTCGTGCGATCGAAATCCTCGAAGCCAAGGACACCTGGACCAAGGCCGAGGTTCGCAAAGCCTACAAAAAGCTGATCAAGGTGCTGCACCCGGACATGAACGGCGGCGACCGCAGCCAGGAAGAACAGCTGCAGGAAGTCGTCTGGGCCTGGGATCAAATCAAGGACAGCAGAAACTTCAAATAGCGGTTTTAGTGCGCGAACGTATCGCGTAACGCAGCAGCTTCGGGGCGTTTTAGGCAACGTACGCGCGTTTGCTCAAAAGCGGATGCCGCGTTTCGCAGTTCGGGAAATAGCACACGGAGTTCCTCGGCATCCTCCCGATCGAAGGACATCACCGCCATTTCACCTAAAAACAGACTTTCAGTTGGCAAACCATTCGACAACAGTATCGCGTGGCGACAGCAAGCAATGTGGTAGTATGTAACGGGATCATAAGTATTTACTTGGCGAATTGTTTGTTCGTTAACGAGATGAACTGCCGCGGCGAAAACTTTTGGCTCTCCAAACAGCAACTCTGCGCGCCAACCCTCCACGACAATCCTATGTTGTGGAGAAACGTACAAATCTCGGTCAGGCAGTCCTTTTCCGAATGCACCTTTCTGAATGCAAACCGGACGTAACTGGGGGTTTCGCTTCAAAGCTTCTGCCTGCAGGGTCTTCTCTCCGATCCACTCGATGCGTAGCAGTTCACCACTGGAAGCACGCACTTTGTCACCAACAGCGAGTTCCTCAACAGCGCGACAGCCACTTTCAGTTTCAATCAATGTCCCTTTCACGAAACACGGCACCGTTCCAGCGGGCAACCTAACGGTTACCCCAATCGAGGCATTGTTGCCATTTCCAGGCCCGCTGGAGGCTCTGACGATCAAACTCAGAGTTGTATTTGGGGGAACAATAACCCCCGGCTGCAGGTCCACTGTTAGTAAACCAGCACTGGAAATCGTAACCGAGTAATCTGAAGGGGAAAGAAGTCCGTCATCTGTTACAGATACAAACCAAGACGCTGGCTTGCTGGAGTTGTAGTCCACAGAAAATGTGTCCGTGTTCGGAGGAAAGAAAATCCTCGTTGGACCGGTAATTACTAAAGCCATGGCAACCTTTTACTTAAACTAAGTCCGAAATAGTGTACCACCTCCACAACACATTTCAATATCTGCACGTGACGAGCCGCAAGTTGTGACGATTTCTTGTGGCATTTGCCCGAGGTCACTTTCCCGTTCGCCGAAAGTGTTGCCCTGCCTAGTTTCTACACGTCCTTAGGATGACGCTGAATCCAGAAACTGCCATCTCGACGTCTGGTATTGCCACCTGACAGTTCTGGCTCGCGACTAGCAAAGAAATCTGCTGTGTACTTGAGCAACTTGCAAAAAGCCCCATGAGACCATTTTTCATATGTCTGATAAGGTCATTTTCAACATTTGGATTATTGAATACTTACCTGCATACAGCATTTCCGACACATGGATCGGCATGTGCGTCCGAACAGGCCGCAGTGCCTTTGTTGACAAACGCGGCTTGACCTGCACCTGGTACGCGTCGCGACCAAGGATCGCCCGCGCGTCAATAGGGCCAGTTTGAAAGAAAAACCTGCTCACCTTTCCAAGGGGGCCGCTTTCCCTTGCCCTTATCTGCAATATGTTGCACCACACACGGGTTCAAACCCGGCAAAACGGGCCAAAGGATAAGGACAAGGCGAATGGCTGACGGATCGACCGATATCAACGCAAAACCCACCGAAGAGATCTCGGTCCGTGACGTGTTCGGGATCGACAGCAATATGTCCGTCAAAGGGTTCGCCGAAAGCAGCGACCGCGTTCCGGCAATCGACCCTACCTACAAGTTTGACCCCGAAACCACGCTGGCAATTCTGGCCGGGTTCACCCACAACCGCCGGGTGATGATCCAGGGCTATCACGGCACCGGCAAATCGACCCATATCGAGCAGGTTGCTGCGCGACTGAACTGGCCTGCTGTGCGCGTCAATCTGGACAGCCACATCAGCCGGATCGACCTCATCGGCAAGGATGCGATCAAGCTGCGTGATGGCAAACAGGTGACTGAATTCCACGAGGGCATCCTGCCCTGGGCGCTGCGCAACCCTGTGGCCATCGTGTTCGACGAATACGATGCAGGCCGCGCCGACGTGATGTTCGTGATCCAGCGGGTTCTGGAGCATGACGGCAAGCTCACCTTGCTGGACCAGAACGAGATCATTACGCCCAACCCCTATTTCCGCCTGTTCGCCACTGCCAACACCGTCGGCCTGGGTGACACCACCGGCCTGTATCATGGCGTTCAGCAGATCAACCAGGCCCAGATGGACCGCTGGTCGCTGGTGGCGACGCTGAACTATCTCAGCCACGACGCCGAGGTCATGATCGTTCTGTCCAAGGCGCCGCATTACAACACCGAAAAAGGCCGCAAGACCGTCAGCCAGATGGTCACCGTTGCCGACCTGACCCGGACGGCGTTCATGAACGGCGATCTGTCGACCGTGATGAGCCCGCGTACGGTTATCAACTGGGCGCAGAACGCCGAAATCTTCCGCGACGTGGGCTACGCCTTCCGCCTGTCTTTCCTGAACAAATGCGACGAGTTGGAACGGCAGACCGTTGCCGAGTTCTATCAGCGTTGTTTTGATGAAGAACTGCCGGAAAGCGCGGCCAGCGTGAGCCTGGGTTGATGGCATCGGCTGCGCCCGGTTCGGGCGCAACGCCCCCGGCGGGGACATCGGGGGCCAGATGAAGGCGGGGTCCGGTAACTTCGACCGGGCGTCGGGCCTAAGGGCGTGAGTGAGGGCTGATAGATATGGCGCAGAAGAACGACAACCCTGCTGATCCGTTCAAGAAGGCTCTGGCCGAGGCGACCAAGGTCATGGCCGATGATCCCGAGTTGTCGGTAAGCTATTCCGTCGACCCGTCGGGCCTGTCCGGGGACTCGATGCGCCTGCCGCAGGTGTCACGTCGAATGACACGCGAAGAGGTTCTTTTGGCGCGGGGCACAGCAGATGCCCTCGCGCTGAACCGGCGCTACCATGACGATGCGACGCATGCGCGCTATGCGCCTCCGGGAGATATGGCGCGCGACCTCTATGAAGCGATGGAAACCGCCCGGTGCGAGGCGATGGGCGCCCGGGACATGCCCGGCACGGCTTCGAACATTGACGTCAAGATCGGTCACGAGGCGTTGCGGCGCGGCTATGACCAATGCAAGCAACCCTCCGAGGCACCGCTTGCGGTGGCGGCGGGTTATCTGATCCGTCATCTGGCGACCGGGCGTGATCTGCCCGCTGCAGCCGAGAACGTCATGAACCTGTGGCGCGGGTTCATCGAGGAACAGGCCGGCGGTGTGTTGGAGAATCTCGACGAGGTGCTCTCGGATCAGGCCGAATTCGCCAAATTCGCCCGCCAGATGATCAAGGATCTGGGCTATGGCGACCAGTTGGGTGACGACCCGGACGAACTGGACGAAGATCAGGAAGATCAGGCCGAGGAAGACGCCGAAGAACAGCCCGATCCGGACAGCACCGGCCAGGACGACCAAGACGACCAGGACGCCGACGCGACGCCCGAGCAAACTCAGGAAGAGCAACAGGATCAGTCTCAGGCGCAGGTCTCGATGGACGAGATGGCCGAGGACGAGATGGGTGAAGAAGCCGAGATGCCCGAGGGCGAAGCGCCTTTGGAGCCGCCTGCCCCTCCGCCCGCCTCCGAGGCCGATCCGGACTACATGGTCTACCTGAACACACATGACGAAGAGATTGCGGCCGAGGACCTTGCCGAACCCGCCGAACTGGAACGGCTGCGCGCCTATCTGGATCAGCAGCTCGAGCCGCTGAAGGGCGCAGTAAGCCGCTTGGCCAACAAGCTGCAGCGCCGCCTTCAGGCACAGCAGAACCGCAGCTGGGAGTTTGACCGCGAAGAGGGCATTCTGGATGCCGGTCGGCTGGCGCGGGTGGTAGCCAACCCCACGACACCGCTCAGCTTCAAGGTCGAGAAGGATACCGAGTTCCGCGACACCGTGGTGACGCTGTTGCTGGACAATTCTGGCTCGATGCGTGGACGGCCGATTTCCATTGCAGCGATCTGCGCCGATGTTTTGGCCCGCACGCTGGAACGGTGCAACGTGAAGGTCGAGATCTTGGGCTTCACGACGCGGGCATGGAAGGGTGGACAAGCGCGTGAGGCGTGGCTCAACGACGGCAGACCGCAGCAGCCCGGCCGCCTGAATGACCTGCGCCACATCGTCTACAAGGGCGCCGACGCGCCTTGGCGCCGCGCACGGCCCAACCTTGGCCTGATGATGAAAGAAGGCCTGCTGAAGGAAAACATTGACGGCGAGGCGCTGGAATGGGCCCACCGCCGGATGTTGGCGCGTCGTGAACAGCGCAAGATCCTGATGGTGATCTCGGATGGCGCTCCGGTCGATGATTCAACACTCAGCGTGAACCCCGCCAACTACCTTGAGAAGCATCTGCGCGATGTCATCGCCATGGTCGAAAAGCGCAAGATGGTCGAGTTGCTGGCCATCGGCATCGGCCACGACGTCACCCGCTATTATGATCGCGCGGTCACGATTACCGATGTCGAACAGCTGGCAGGAGCGATAACCGAGCAATTGGCCGCGCTGTTCGACAGCGACCCGCGCGCGCGGGCCCGCGTGATGGGCATGAAAAAGGCCGGATGAGGCCGGTCTTGCCTCCAGCGAGAGCATTTAAAAGAAAGGTGAAGGCAGGCGACCAAGACCTGTAGTGAGCCGAAGGAGAAGCAGATGTTCCAGTCTTTCGAAGTCACGGCGCGGCCCGAACAGGGGCCGCCACGATTGGCGGCGTTGCGCACAGAATTGGAGCGCGAACGACTGGATGGCTTCATCGTTCCGCGTGCCGACGCGCATCAGGGCGAATATGTAGCCGCCCGCGACGGGCGGCTGGCATGGCTGACCGGGTTCACCGGTTCTGCCGGGTTCTGCGTTGCGCTGCGAAGCGTGGCCGGCGTATTTGTGGACGGACGGTATCGCACTCAGGTCAAGGCGCAGGTGGCGTCCGATTTCACGCCGGTACCGTGGCCAGACGTAAGCCTTGCGGTGTGGTTGAAGCAGCAGTTGCCCGATGGAGGGAAGGTGGCGTTCGATCCCTGGCTGCATTCCGCCGGACAGATCACCACAACCCGGGCCGAGCTGCAGAATAGCGGGATCGAGTTGGTTCCGTCAGACAATCTTGTGGACCGCATCTGGTCCGACCAGCCACCACCGCCAATGAACCCGGTCAAGGTGCACCCGCTGGAATTTGCAGGCGAAAGCGCCGAAAGAAAGGTCTCGCGGCTGGCCTCGGCGCTGGCTCGAAACGGGAGGTCGGCTGCCGTCATCACGCTACCGGATTCGATCATGTGGTTGCTCAACATCCGCGGGTCAGACATTCCGTACAACCCGGTTGCGCATGGGTTTGCGATTTTGCAGGCCGACGGGCACGTGGACCTGTTCATGGCCGCAAAAAAGCTGAATGGGATGGACGAGCATCTGGGGCCGCGGGTTTCGATCCACGAGCCCGACGCGTTCCTGAACGCTGTTGCGGCGCTTGAGGGCGCGGTGCAAGTGGACATGGGAACTCTGCCGCAGGCCGTTGCCGATGTGCTTGGCGACCGGGCTGTGGACGGCGGCGACCCCTGCGCCCGGCCCAAGGCCTGCAAAAACGAAGCCGAAATTGCCGGCAGCGCCGCCGCGCATCTTCGTGACGCCGCCGCAGTGATCGAAACACTGTGCTGGCTGGATGCCCAACCACCTGGCAGCCTAACCGAAACGCAAGTGGTCACACGGCTGGAGGAGAACCGGCGGCGCGACAATGCGTTGCAGGATATCTCGTTCGACACCATTGCCGGCACCGGGCCAAACGGCGCCATCATGCACTACAGAGTGACCGAGGAAACTGACAGCCGGCTTGAGGACGGTCATATTCTGGTTCTGGACAGCGGCGGACAGTATCTGGATGGCACCACGGACATCACCCGGACGATCCCCATCGGCACGGTGGGAGACGAGGAAAAGACCTGCTTTACCCGGGTTCTGAAGGGAATGATCGCGATGTCGCAACTGCGCTGGCCCGTTGGCCTGGCCGGTCGAGACATCGAGTGCATCGCCCGGGCACCTTTGTGGGCCGCGGGCCAGGATTTCAATCACGGCGTCGGTCACGGTGTCGGCGCATACCTGAGCGTTCACGAAGGGCCACAGCGCTTGGCGCGGGTCAGCCACGTTCCGCTCGAGCCCGGGATGATCCTGTCGAATGAACCGGGTTACTACCGCGAAGGTGCCTTCGGCATTCGGATTGAAAACCTGCTGGTTGTTGAGGAAGCCCCCGCCCTGCCCGGCGCAGATCCCGAGCGCGCGATGCTGTGCTGGCGGACACTGACATATGTCCCCATCGATCGACGCCTGATCGTCGTCGACATGCTGACCAGTGCCGAGCGTGATTGGCTGAACGCGTATCACCGGGACGTGGCAGAAAAAATTCGGCCAAGACTGTCACATGCCGCGCAACTGTGGTTGGATGCCGCAACCGCGCCCTTGTGACACCCGTTTGTCACATAGTGTGGGCATAGGCGAAGGCCTGAACACAACGAGGCCGCGAAGACGAGGGAAGGAGCAGACATGACAGATTACATCAAGATCCGCAAAGCACCTGGCAAGTGGTGCGTCAGGTCCGGTGGCGCGATTCTGGGCGAAACGTCCAACGCCCTGGAATTGTTGGAAGGCGATCTGGCCCCCGTCATCTACTTTCCGCGCGCAGACATCGCGATGGCCTTTCTGGACAAGACCGACAAGTTGACCCATTGCCCGCACAAAGGCGATGCCACGCATTACTCGATCGTCAACAAGTCGAGCGTGACGCAAAACGCGGTGTGGAGCTATGAAGATCCAATTCCCGCCGTTGCCGAAATCAAGGGCTACCTTGCGTTCTACCCGCTGGAGTCGGTGAAGGTCGAACAGATTTGAGGGTCGGACAAACCTGGCCCTCAACTACGTCTGTCAGAAACTGTAGCTGTATCCGAGAATGAGCGAGTGCGAAGAGTAGCGGCCATTCGTGAGATCTGTCGGAATGAAAACTTGGGTCGTGGTGAAATCAAGATCGCCGGTCGTCTTGTAGCGGTACCCGATGTCAATGTTCCCGCGTTCCCCTACCTGAAAGCGTCCGCCAAACCCCAATTGCCCCGCAATGGCGGTGTCACTGTCATCGACCAATGTGACGCCAGCACCGGACTGACCGTCGTGGGACACGCGCGCAAACCCGAGCCCGCCACCAACATAGGGCTTGAACCTGCCCTGTACCGGGACGTCATACCAAAGGTTTGCCATTCCGAAGGTCGCATCAAAGCTTCCGTCATACTGAGTAAACGGGCGACCGATTTCCTTGGCATCATTCGAAGCATATGAAAGTTCGAACTCGGCCCGTAGATTTGACGCGAAACGTAGTCCGACGGCCAGACCGTAGGTTACTCCATTGTCGGTTGTGATGGTGCCTTGGCCAACCACGACCGAAGGAATTGTCTGGAAAAAATCAAAATCATAGTCGCCCATATCGGTGATACCGAGAAAGCCGGTCACATACGGAGCCTCCTGCGCCCGCGCGGGGACAGCACCAATCATCGAAACCGCAACCACGACAGTCAGCAAAGAAGACCGTTCGAAAACCATGTTTACACCTCAATCAAAGTGGCTATCAGGAGTACTTCTTCAATCAGGCTAGAATGCTCCCACTTTTTGACAAGGTATCAAAATCAAAGAGAAACCCTCAGTGGCTCGCCAGCCACTGCTGCGTCATGAGTGTTCCTCGGCAGCTGTTGCGGCCAGTGCACGGTTGTACGCCTTCAATGCGTCCACGTGGTACAAGGCTCCGACCGGGTTCTCGACCCCGTCATCATCCCGAACAACCACCGGGAGCCAGGTGATTCCGTCTCGATCGAAATACGGCATTGCCGCCTCGAGGGTTGCGCTGGCCCGGACGCAGAGGCCCTGCTCGATCATCTCCTGAACCTCTTCCCTGCTTGCCGTATTCGGATCTCCCAGCGGTCGCATCACGGCCCCGGCGCGCAGCATCGCCAGCAAATAAGCCTGTGGCCCGGCGGCCAAATGCACCCCGCGGCGCTCGAGCTGGGTCAGGAAGAAGGACCGGTCCACAAGGCGGGAGGCCAACGCCGTGGACATCGACACCGAGACCATCACGGCAAGCCCGATCTGCCAGTCTCCGGTCAATTCAAACACAATCAACGTGGTCGAAATCGGAGCGCCCAGAACCGCCGCCGCGACAGCACCCATGCCGGCAAAGGCATAAAGCGTATGCGTGCCCGAAACGCTTGGCAGAAGGCCTGTGGCGATCAGGCCAAAGGCAAGGCCGGTTAGCGCGCCGATCATCAACGACGGAGAAAACACCCCGCCGCCCATACGACCACCCATGGTTATGGCCACTGCCACGGTTTTCATCACTGCAAACAGAATGGCCGTGGTCAGCACCAGATCTCCGGTCAGGGCACGGATGGTCGTCTCGTATCCGACGCCGATGATATGCGGGAACCACACCGCCAGCACGCCCAGCATTGCGCCGGACACGGCGGGTCGCAGCCAGCGCGGCAGCGACAGGCGCGCCTGCACGTGATTGCCAAAGTCTTCGGCAAAAAAGATCGACCGCATCAGCAACAGCGAGACCAGCCCACAGATCAGCCCAAGGATCAGAAAGGCCGGAAGTTCGACGTAAAATTGCAGGGATCCGGGCGTATCCAGGACAAACTCTGTCACATCGCCATATGCCAGCCGGTTGATGACGGTGCCGGCCACCGACGCGATCACGATCGGAGCGAATGCGTGGACTGCAAAATGGCGCAGCACGACTTCCAGCGCGAACAGCGCTCCGGCGATCGGGGCGTTGAAACTGGCCGATACAGCGGCGGCCACTGCGCAACCCAGCAGGTCGCGGCCGGTTATTCCATCCGCATTGATGCGCTGGCACACCCAGGTCGAAATCACGCCGGCCATGTGCACGACAGGTCCTTCCCGGCCCGTCGACCCGCCCGTGCTGAGTGTGATCAGCGAGGCGAAAAACGACGCGACCCCGGCCTTGGTTTCGACCCGGCCATCGCTGATCGCGGATCCTTCGATCACATCGGCGACAGACCGAACTCTCCCGTCATCGGTAAAACGGTGCAGGATGATCCCGACGACCAGCCCTCCAACCGTGGGGATTGCCAAAATCCAGGTCCAGTGCAGTTTCTCCGCAAAGCTGTGCAAAAACAGGATGTCATCGGTCTGATAGACCAGCGCTTGCAGAGCCGTGATCCCCTTGCGAAACCCCAAAGCCATGAAGCCCGCCGTGATCCCGATCACCAGCGCGATGAACCAGAACTGGATCTGGCTTGGCCCGCGGTGCCGCAGCACCCGCCACGCGTCCTTGAGCGCGGCCAGGGCCTGGTTGAGCTGAGTGCGCAGGACGGTTCGGGTTGATTGTGTCATAGGGCTTTGTGGATAAACAGGTATCCCTTACTAAGCCACGCCGGGCCCTTAGAAAAGTCGGCTGACAAGATATTGAAGGCAAGTGTCGCCGCCCGGCTGCATCAGGCTTGCAACAACGAACGGGCGGCCGCGCGGGCTTCTTCCGTGATGACGTCGCCCGAAACCATGCGCGCGATCTCGTCGATACGGTCCGGTTCGGACAGCGGCAGGACGGTCGACAGGGTTTGCCCGTCGGTCACGTGTTTCTGAACCCGCCAGTGATGCGCCGCGCGGGCCGCGACCTGCGGCGAATGGGTTACCACCAGCACCTGCCCACCCTGCGCCAGCGCCGCCAGCCTGCGGCCCACGGCGTCCGCGGTGGCGCCACCCACCCCGCGGTCGATTTCGTCAAAGATCATGGTGCGGGTGCTGTCGTCGCCCGACAGGCACACCTTGAGCGCCAGCAGAAAGCGGCTGAGTTCTCCACCCGAGGCGATCTTGTTCAGCGGACCCGACGGCGCGCCCGGGTTGGTGGCCACGGTAAAGGCCACGGCGTCCTGCCCTTCGGGTCCGGGGTCGGCGGGCGTGATCTGGGTTTGGAACACCGCACGCTCCATCTTCAGCGGCGCAAGCTCGGCCATCACCGCCGCGTCCAGCCGGCCGGCCGCCTCGTGACGCAGAGCGCCGAGCGCCTCGGCGGCCGCGTCATAGGCGGCCTGCGCGGTCTGAACCGCAGCACGGCGGTCGGCCAGGTCAGCGTCTCCGGCCTCAAGCTGGCCCAGACGGGCGCGCAGCGTGTCGGCGAAACCGCTCAGGTCATCGGGGGCCACGTCATGTTTGCGGGCCAGTGCGCGGATGGCAAACAGACGTTCTTCGGTCTGCTCCAACTCGACAGGGTTGAAGTCCAGCGCCTCAAGGCAGGCGGTCACGCCGTCCTGCGCCTCGCCCAGTTCGATCAGGGCGCGCCCCAAGGCGGCGATCGGCTCGTCCAGCTGGCCCTCGGCCCGGTCGGCGACACCTTCCAACCAGCGCACGGCATCCGCCATCGCCCCTTCGGCCCCGTCACCGCCCAGCAGAGCAAAGGCGCGGGCCACGTCGTCGCGGATGCGCTCGGCCCCCTGCATCATCCGGCGGCGGGCGTCGAGCTCGGCATCCTCTCCGGGTTGCGGATCGAGCGTGTCGAGTTCACCCACGGAGTGCCGCAGAAATTCCTCTTCGCTGCGCACGGCGGCCACAGCGGCCTCGGTCTCGGCCAGGGCCTTGCGGGCGCGTGCCATCTCGGCCCAGGCAGCGCGTACGGCGGCCAGTTGCGGCTCGGCCCCGGCATAGACGTCCAGCATGGCGCGATGGCCGCGCGGGTTCAGCAGGCCCCGGTCATCATGTTGGCCGTGCAGTTCGACCAAGGTTTCCGACAACGCGCGCAGCACCTCGCCCGAGCATCGGCGGTCGTTGACCCAAGCGGTTTTGCGCCCCTCGGCAGTGTTGACGCGGCGCAGGATCAGTTCCGACCCGCCGGGTAAACCAGCCTCGGCCAGGATCGCATGGGCGGGATGGCCCTCGGGCAGTTCGAACTCGGCCACGACCTCGCCCTGCGCAGCCCCCTGCCGGACCAGTTCGGCCCGTCCGCGCCAGCCTAGCACGAAGCCCAGCGAGTCGAGCAGGATCGACTTGCCCGCGCCCGTTTCGCCGGTCAGCGCGTTCAGGCCCGGCTGAAAGGTCAATTCCAGCCGGTCGATGATCAGCATATCGCGGATATCAAGGGCGCGCAGCATCGGGTCGTCAGCGTCCCAAGCCTGTGACCATGGCGACTACAACCACTGGCCCTTGATGGTCTGGCGGTAGATCGTGCTGAGCCAGTTGTTGCCGCGGCTCTTGAGTTCAAGCCCGCGCGAGGTCAGCAGATTGTAGGCCGCATCATACCATTCAGACGACTGGTAGTTGTAACCCAGGATCGCGCCGGCCGATTGAGCCTCGTCGACCAGACCCAAGGCCAGATAAGCCTCGACCAAGCGGTACAGCGCCTCGGCTGTGTGGCTGGTGGTCTGGAAATCCTCGACCACAACACGGAAACGGTTGATGGCCGCGGTATAGTGATCCTGACGCAGGTAGTAGCGCCCAATCTCCATTTCCTTGCCTGCCAGATGGTCGAAGGCCAGATCGAATTTCAGCACCGCCGAGGTGGCGTATTCGCTGTCGGGATAGACCTCGATCACCATGCGCAGCGCCTGCAACGCCTGGAAGGTCAGGCCCTGGTCGCGGCCGACCTCGTCGATCTGGTCATAATAGCTGAGCGCCAGAAGGTATTGCGCATAAGCTGCGTCTTCGTCGGTTGGGTAGAAGTCTATATACCGCTGCGCGGCTGCGCGGCTTTCCTCATACTCCTTGTCCGAGTGGAACGCGAAAGCCTGCATGATCAGTGACCGCTTGGCCCAGTCGGAATAAGGATAAAGCCGTTCGACTTCGGAAAAGTACCAGGCCGCATCTGCGGGGCGATTCTGAGCAAGCTCGTATTCGCCACGGGTGTAGATCTGCTCGGGCGTAAAGCCTTCAAGGTTCTGGGATTTGTCCGCGCCCCTGTTGCCAAACAGGCCGCCTGCGTTGCCGCAGGCCGTCAAAGTAGCTGCCAGAAGAATCGCGCCCGCAAGCCTGACTGCCGCTTTGGTGCCAACCATACCGCCCATCCTAGTCGTCTTGTCTCTTTGGGTAACCCCGGATTGAGCTTTGGTCTAGCACATAAAATTCCGGTGCAAAACGCCTTATCGGCCCCGCGACCGATTTGTCGCCGGGCCGTGCCGGATCAGGCAACTTCGGGGATTTCGTCCCAGACCAACCCCTGCCCGGGCAGTTGCGCGGCTTGTTCAGGCGTACACAGCACCGGGCGCACGGCGCCAGGCGTTTCGAACAGCTTGCGCAGCAATGTGTTGGTCATGGCATGGCCGGATTTCTCGCCGACGAAGTGACCAAAGATCGGGCCGCCGGCCAGATACAGGTCTCCCAACGCGTCCAGCATTTTGTGGCGCACGGCTTCATCCTGGTGACGGAAGCCACCCGGTGTCAGCACTTCGGCCCCTTGAACAACAACCGCATTCTCCAGTGTGCCGCCCAAGGCCAGACCGTTTTCGCGCATCGCCTCGACATCGGTTCGGCGGCAGAAGGTCCGGCAGTCGGACAGTTCCCGAGCAAACGACCCGTTGCGCATATCCAGGATCTTCGACTGGCTGCCGATCGCAGTGTCTTCGAAATCAATGTGGAACTCGATGATCAAACCGTCTGCCGGCCGGATCGACGCACGGGCACCTTCCCGCTCGGCCACGACCGGCTTGAGGACCTCATACGCCAGAACCGGGCTGGCCTGACGGCGAACGCCCTTGGCGATGATACCCCGCACGAAGTCGATCGACGAACCGTCCATGATCGGAACTTCGGGTCCATCAATCTCGATCAATGCGTTGTGGATCCCGCACCCTGCCAGCGCGGCCATGATATGCTCGACGGTCGACACCGAAACACCAGCGTCATTGACCAGGCGCGTACACAGTTGGGTTCTTTCGACCACATCGTAGATGGCCGGGATCAACGCATTGCCCAGTTCGATATCGGTCCGCTTGAACCAGATCCCGTGACCGGCAGCCGCCGGTTTAAGAACCATCGTCGCGGGCTTGCCGCTGTGCAGACCCACGCCTTTGAACGTGATCGAAGATTTGAGCGTCTGTTGCAAATTGAACCTCGGTGAGCGGTGTCCAGCCTTTTTCGGCTGTGTTGCACCCTCAGTTAAGGAAGCGCGGGTCAAGGCTCAACTCACTCTTTGCAACTGAATGAAACAGTTCTGCAACAGATCGGCAAAACCCTGCTTACTGGCACTTAAACGTTTGCACCAAAAGGAAAAAGGGCCGCCTTTCGGCAGCCCCGTGAGTGGATATTGTTACCGCGATCAGTTGGCCTGACGGCGCAGGAAAGCCGGAATTTCGATCCGCTCCTGCTCGGGATCGACCTCTTCATGCGAGGGTGCCGTGGCGTCAGTCTGGCGCATCGCAGGCTGTTGCCGGGCCGGTTGAGCGGGGGTATCCGGGGCGTGCCCAGTCATCCGGTCGATCAAACGGTTGAACCCGAACCGCGGCCGTTCCTCGGCGGCGGGCTGGCGCTGCGGCGCCGGTTCCTGCGGGCGCGACGCGGTCAGACGCTGGGCCGAAGTCGGTACGTTCTGAACAGCCGCCTGCAGCCGTTCCAGCGCGGCAGGCGAAGGCGTTCCAGGAGTATGCGGCACCTGTTGCGGCTGATAGCTGTCCGCCGGGCGTTCGACCGGCTCGGGCTGTGGATCGAACTCGGCGCTGCGCGGCTGGTAGGCCGGAGGAGGCAGCCCGTCGTCATCGTCCTCGACAGCCTCATCGGCGCCGTGACCGAATTGCAAAGTCGTGTGCGAAGGCTCTTCGGCCGCTTCAAACAGAGACGGTTCGCGCGGAGCTTCGGGCTGCGGAGCCGGTTCAGAAACTTCCGCCGCGACCGGAGCCGGCTGTGCTGCTTCTTCTTCCGCCGATACGGTACGGGTCAGAGGAGCGGACATGGACCGGCGCGGAGCCGGCGCCTCGGAGCCGCTTTCGCTGGCATCGATGCCGGTTGCCACGACCGAGACGCGCATCTTGCCTTCCATCTCGGGATCCAGCGTCGAGCCGACGATGATGTTGGCCTCGGGGTCCACTTCCTCGCGGATGCGGTTGGCGGCCTCGTCCAGTTCGAACAGGGTCAGGTCATGGCTGCCAGTGATGTTGATCAATACGCCCTTGGCGCCCTTGAGGCTGATTTCGTCCAGCAGCGGGTTGGCGATGGCCTTTTCCGCAGCCTGGATGGCTCGATCTTCGCCCTCGGCCTCGCCTGTACCCATCATGGCTTTGCCCATCTCGTCCATCACCGCGCGGACGTCGGCGAAGTCGAGGTTGATAAGGCCCGGACGCACCATCAGGTCGGTTACGCCCTTGACGCCCTGATACAGCACGTCATCGGCCATCGAGAAGGCCTCGGTGAACGTGGTCTTTTCGTTGGCCAGACGGAACAGGTTCTGGTTGGGGATGATGATCAGCGTATCGACGACCTTCTGCAGCGCCTCGACACCGTCTTCGGCCTGACGCATGCGCTTGGCGCCTTCGAACTGGAACGGTTTGGTCACTACGCCCACGGTCAACACACCCAGTTCACGCGCGGCTTGCGCGATGATCGGAGCGGCGCCGGTGCCGGTGCCACCGCCCATGCCGGCGGTGATGAAGCACATATGCGCGCCGGCCAGGTGATCGACGATCTGTTCGATGCTTTCTTCGGCGGCGGCGGCGCCGACCGATGCGCGGGCACCCGCGCCCAGACCCTCGGTCACCTTGATGCCCAACTGCACCCGCGCCGACGAGCGGCTTTGCTGCAGTGCCTGCGCGTCCGTGTTGGCCACCACGAAGTCAACGCCGTCGAGTTGTTTTTCAATCATGTTGTTGACGGCGTTTCCACCTGCACCGCCTACGCCAAATACCGTAATCCGAGGCTTGAGTTCGTCGTGCCCGGGCATCGAAAGATTCAATGTCATGCTCTGTCCGCCTGTATTTATGATCCCGCAAAGCGGTGTTTTTCTTGCCTATCCGCTTGTGATTCTACCTTTCCAAACGTCAAACGTCACGCCAAAAATCGCGTGAATCCACAAAATATGGAAGAAATAAGGCGGTTTTTCGCGGCATTTCGCCCGACTGCGCAAATCTAGCGGTTCAGGGCGGACAGACCACCACACACGCGAAAACCCCCAGCCTGATTTGGCGGGTGCGATGCTGGACATCCTGTTCAAACTGCGGCTGACTGCTCGGGTCCTGCCGACGAGCCTCTGACGGGCCTTGTCGATATTCTGAGGGATAAATCCCTGCACCGCAACCGGAATTTTCAGCTGATGGGAACGGAAGGACAATCCAGGCCGTCGTCCGAAAACCCGCTGACTTCCTGGATTTCGCCATCCCCCAGCCGCGCGATCCTGACCAGCAACCGCCCATCATGCTCGAATGGCCACCAGCATACCGGGCCGGGCTCGGTGTCATAGAGGAAGCACAGCTTGCCGTCCGGCGTCGTGATCCGGCCATGGACGCAGCCCTCGCCCTCTCGCCGCCAGACCGAGCGGGTTGGGCTGAGGAACTCCTCGGTGCCCACAAGCATACCGCTGGTCAATTCGTGGAACGTGACGGTTTTCCCGACCACCGCGTCCAGGAATGCTTCGGGCGAGATACGGGTCTGCGCGACAGCCGCAGCCGGAACCCAGGCTGCGCAAAACACCGCAGCCCGGAGCAGGAACCTACCAGTTGTCACGGAACCAGCGCACGGCACGCTTGAATGGCCGTGCTGCGTAGGTATCGACCGGGATTTCAAAGTCCCACCATTCATCCTGCGGATGCGCCGCAAACAGCGCAAGACCAACCGCCGACGAGAACCCCGGGCCTGTCGCAGATTGCGGCAACCCATGCACACGCAGCGGTCGGCCCAGACGCACCCGCTGACCTAGTATCCGGCTGGCCAGCCCATCCAGACCGGGGATCTGACTGGCTCCACCGGTCAAAACGATCTGTTGGCTTGGCATATGTTCGAACCCTGCAGCGTCCAGCCGAACGCGGACTTCCTCGAGGATTTCCTCGACTCGCGGGCGCATGATGCCGATCAGCTCGGCACGGCTGACGGTACGCCGGTCGTGTTCCCAATCCCCAGTGTCGCCGCCAATGTCGATCATGTCGCGGTCATCGGCTCCGGTGGCGTGAACCCCGCCATTGAAGGTCTTGATCCGCTCGGCGACCGAGGCGGACACACCAAGCCCCATAGAGATGTCACTGGTGACGTGATCCCCGCCCATGCGGACACTGTCGGCATAGATCATGTGCTTTTTGATGAAGATCGAAACGCCGGTGGACCCACCGCCCATGTCGATACAGGCCGCTCCAAGTTCCTGTTCGTCTTCTACCAGCGCAGAAATCCCCGACACATAGGCCGAGTTCGCGATGCCAGCCAATTCCAGGTCGCACCGCTTGACGCAACGAACGATGTTCTGAATCGCAACCGCATCGACCGTCAACATGTGCATGTCGACCGCAAGCGTCTGCCCCATCTGCCCTCGCGGGTCGATCAAGCCAGATCGGTTGTCCAGAGCGAAGTTCACAGGTTGTGCATGCAGCACCTCGCGCCCTGACCCATAGTCCGGGACATCGCACGCGTTCAGGACACGACCGATCTCGGCCTCGGTCACCAGCTGACCGTCCAGATCCACCTGCGCATCCAGCCCATAAGACCGAGGGTTTGCCCCCGAGAAACAGGCGATCACATGGTCTACCCGGATATCGGCCATCTTCTGAGCGGCCTGCAGCGCGGTGCGGATGGCGCGCTCGGTCTCCTGCATGGCCGTGATCTCACCAAAGCGCACCCCGCGCGATCGGGTCGTCGCCGCACCGATCACCCGGAACCCGGTCTGCCCGGCCATGGACCCGATCGAGTTGTCCTCGCTGAGCCGCGCCGACCCATCAAAACGCAGCACAAGACAGGCGATCTTGGAACTTCCGACATCCAGGATCGCAACGACACCGCGTTGCATGGCCTGTCTGCGCATCTGGCGCATTGCGCGTTGAGACTGATAGAGATCCGTCATCATCGTATTACTGCCCGTTACCCATAGTCACTTTTGTATTCCACCAGTCTGCGCTGGCGGCTTCTGTCATCCGAATGGTCGGCCGCGCCCCTATGCGCATATCGACCACGGCAACATCCCGTTCCAGAAGGTCCTGCACCTCGTTCACCGCCAGTACACGCTCGAGCGCGCGCACCGGGCGCTCCGTCGGCAGCATGACCCGTTGGCCTCGGTCCAGAACCAGGTCCCAGCGCCGCTCGCCGACGCGGACCAGACCGCGCACCCGGCTGCCCAGGCTGCGCGCAGTGGCCAGAAGCTCCAGTGCCTCGGCCACATGCTGATCTGCACCCTGACCGGCAATCAGCGGAAGATCGGAGCGCTCGGTCCGAGCCGCGATCTCGGCCACGTGTGTGCCCGTTTCGTCCAACAGCTGGATGCCTTCACGGGTGCGCCAGACGATCACGGGCTGACGTTCGACAACATCGACCTGCAGAATGCCGCCCGGACGGATCCGCACGGTTGCCGATTTGACCGGGTCCAAGCCGGTGATCGTGTCCCGGATCTGCTCGACATCCAGATCCCAGGAGCTGAGCGGGAAGTCCAAAGGCACGACTTCGCGGATGTCATCAGCAAGGCCGGCCCCCGCCCCGTCGATCGCCATGAGCTTGACCATGAATTCAGGACGCTCCTGGAACGACGTGATCAGGTTGTCCACCTGCGCCCGAACCGCTTCTCGCCGCTCTTCGGCCGCGAAGTAGAGCCCAACCGTCGCCACGACGGCGCAGAGCGGCACTCCGATCTTGACCCCCAGCCGGATTCCCGGCGTCAGCATCCATCGCTGGAACCGATAACTGAACCGCGACGGTGCCGGGTCCGCACGGCCCTTGCCACGGCGGAAGAACCGACCACCGCGCAACCGCAATTTGGGCTCTGCGCGGTCGGCGTCGGCATCCGCAGACTGGAACTCGGCATCCGGGCCGGAAAGAGGCTTGGCGCGGTGGATCACCGGCGCACGTGTGGCGGTCAGCGGTCGCATGAGGCGTCCTCGACCATCCAGGCGCAGAGCTGACCGAAGGTCATGCCCAGATGCGCGGCTTGTTCAGGCACCAGCGAGGTGGGGGTCATACCCGGCTGGGTGTTGGTCTCCAGTAGAAACAGGCCCTCTTCGCCCTTGGCGTCGTCCCAGCGGTAGTCGGTACGGCTGACGCCGCGGCACCCCAGAACCTGATGGGCGCGCAGGGCATATTCCATGCACAACTCGAAGATCCGCGGCGGGATCTCGGCCGGCAGCACGTGGCGCGATCCGCCGGGCTTGTATTTGGCGTCGTAGTCGTACCAACCGTCGGTCAGAATCTCGGTCACGGTCAAGGCGCGGTCGCCCATCACGGTCACCGTCAGCTCGCGCCCCGCCACGTATTGTTCGACCATGACCTGTTCGGGCATGTCATCCGACAGCTGCGGCGGGCCCTTCGACCCTTCGAACACAAGGTAGATCCCGACGCTCGAGCCTTCGTTGTTGGGCTTGACCACATATGGCGCGGGCATGACGTGCCCCGCCATCACGTCCGATTTCGGAACGATCACGCTGTCGGCTACAGGCAGGCCGGCCGCGCGGAAAACCTCTTTGCTGCGCTGTTTGTCCATGGCCAGCGCCGAGGCCAACACGCCGGAATGCGTGTAGGGCATTCGCAGCCACTCCAGCAGACCCTGCACGCAACCATCCTCGCCCCAGCGGCCATGCAGGGCGTTGAAAACCACGTCAGGCTTGATGTCCTGCAAACGCGCACAAAGGTCAGGACCGGCGTCCAGTTCGACGACCTCGATCCCTTCTCCCACAAGGGCGGCTGCGCATTCGCGCCCGCTGCTGAGAGACACCTCGCGTTCCGCCGAGGGGCCACCCATCAATACCGCCACTTTGGGGTTTGTCCTGCTCGACCTACCCACGTTCGTGCGCCTCAATGTCCCCGGACCTTATCTGGTGGTCCGTATTTCGTTATGCCTTTGATCCGTCGCCTGAATTTGCCTGTTTTGGTCTGACGGTCGGGGCTTTAATCTGTCAGCGGATCACCAACCCGCATGATTTCCCACTCTAGCGTGATCCCGCTTGTTTCGTAAACCTTTTTTCGCACCTCTTCGCCCAGCCCTTCGAGGTCGGCGGCGGTGGCGTTTCCGGTATTGATCAGGAAATTCGAGTGCTTGGGGCTCATCTGTGCGCCCCCGCGCCGGGCGCCGCGCATTCCGGCGTCGTCGATCACCTTCCAGGCCTTCAGGTCGTGAACATCGTCCGACCTCCCGGTCGAGGAGAATCCGGCCGGATTGCGGAAGGTCGACCCGGCGCTGCGGTCCTTGGTGGGCTGGGTCTCGTCGCGCTTTTTCAGCTGCGCCTCCATCCGGGCGTGCAGGTCGGCCGGATCACCCGCCGGGCCCTGGAACGTGGCCGACACCAGCACCGCACCCTCGGGCAGGTCGGACTGACGATAGCGGAAGTTCAGATCGGCCGGCGCCCGTTCGACCACCTCGCCCTGCCGGGTGACGATGGTAGCCGATTTCAGAACATCCGCCGTGTAGCTGCCATAGCACCCGGCGTTCATCCGCACGGCCCCGCCGATAGAACCCGGAATGGTGCGCAGAAAGGTGAGGTCCACCCCCGCATCCGCCGCCTTGCGCGCCACATGCGCATCCAGCGTGGCCGCCCCCGCGGTGACGGTGGTGCCCTCGACCGAGATGCCGTTGAAGCCGCGCCCCAGCCGGATCACCACGGCCCGCAAGCCCCCATCGCGGACGATCAGGTTCGAGCCGACGCCCATGGGAAACACCGGCACCTCGGCCGGAAGGTCGCGCAGGAAAGCCTGCAAATCCTCAAGGTCAGCCGGCTGAAACAGATAGTCCGCCGGGCCGCCGACACGCAGCCAGGTGAGGTCGTTCAGAGCACGGGCCGCAGTCAGACGGCCACGAGGCGTTGGGATCGTGGTCATTGTCCGGATCGCACCGCCAGGCTGCGCCCGACGACTCCGCCCATGATTTCCGCGAACAGAATCGGCAGAACACCTCCGGTCAGCCAGACGAAGTGCCCAAAGGCCTGCTCCTCCTCGCCCGTGCCGACGCCTGCCAACATCACGATCAGGACAAGCGCAACAACCGAAGTCAAACCGATCAGCCACAACAGCGCGCGCAGGCCAAGCCATCGCGCGGCGACAAAGCCGGCCAGCGTCCCGAGCACAAGCGCCGCGAGCGGCAGGTAAGCAAATGTGGCGATGTCCGTCATCGTTGGTCTCCGAAGGGGTGTCGGGTTATTTGTCCGCCGCCTTCATGCCTTGCATTTTCGCCTTTGTCCAACGGGTCAGATAGATCACCGGCCAGCGCAACACCGACATGCCGGCGGCGAGAACGAACAGGCCGACCCACGGCCCGTTTTCATAGGTGACATAGCCTAGGATCGGAATGCCCACCGCGATCAGCGCATAGGCGCGGGTCCAGTGGTTGTCCTTGCTGGGGATCATAGCCAGCACATTGGCGGCGATGCCCCACAGGGCGGCAAGTGCGATCGACCAGCTCATTGCTCCACCTCGCGGCCCGACCATTTGCGCCAATAATACCGGATAGGATTGCGGAACATCGATACGAACCCCGCAAAGGCCAGCGCTCCGATCAGCCAGCCATGCGCCACGCCCAGCCAGACGATCAGAACCGGTGCGCAGATCAGCAGCACGATGCCCGGCGGGAATTGCAGGCGCATCGGCAGCAGTGCCACGACAGTGGCGCAGATCACCCAAAGGGCGGCAAAGATGACGGAATAATCCATGGTTCTCTCCGCAAATGAGTCACGCACCAAGGCAGCGACACATCCGCAAGTTGTGCACCCAAATGCCTGCTAACGTCAAACGGCTTGTTTTTCCTTCAGCCGGTCAGGCAGCGCATTTGCCCAGGTACTGATGGTGCCGGCACCCAGGCAGACGACCATGTCGCCGGGCCGGGCCTGCTCGCGGACCAGACGCTCTAGGTCGCCTTCGTCCAGCAGCGCGCGCGCGTGACGGTGGCCGTGACGGATCAGGCCCTGCACCAGATCGTCGCGGCTGGCACCTTCGATCGGATCCTCACCGGCAGAGAAGACCTCGGCAATGGCCACGACATCGGCGTCGTTGAAACAGGCGCAGAAATCGTCGAACAGGTTGGACAAGCGTGAATAGCGGTGCGGCTGGTGCACGGCGATCACGCGGCCTTCGGTTGCCTGACGTGCAGCCTTGAGCACCGCCGCGATTTCCACAGGGTGATGGCCGTAATCGTCGATGATGGTGACGCCGTTCACCTCGCCCACCTTGGTAAAGCGGCGGTTGACGCCGCCGAAATTGGCCAGCGCGTCGCGGATTTCAGCGGTTTTCATGCCCAGATGACGTGCCACGGCCACGGCTGACAGCGCGTTCGAGACGTTGTGATCGCCCGGCATCGGGAGGGTGCAACCCTCGATCACGGTATCCTCGTATTGCAGGTGGATGTCGAAATGCGCGATGCCGCCCTTGTAGGTCAGGTTGACTGCACGCACGTCGGCTTGGGCGTTGAACCCATAGGTGCGCACGCGGCGGTCGGTGATGCGGCCCACCAACGCCTGAACCTCGGCATGGTCGGTGCAGCACACCGCCAGACCGTAGAACGGGATGTTCGAGACGAAATCATGAAAGCCCGCGCGCAGCCGGTCGAAATCACCCCAATGCTCCATGTGCTCGGGGTCGATATTGGTGACGATGGCGATGGTCGCCGGCAGCCGGTTGAACGAGCCGTCGGACTCGTCGGCCTCGACCACCATCCATTCGCCCTGCCCCATCCGCGCGTTCGAGCCGTAGGCATGGATCACGCCGCCGTTGATCACGGTCGGGTCGAAATCGCCCGCCACCATCAACTCGGCCATCATCGTGGTGGTCGTGGTCTTGCCGTGGGTACCGGCGATGGCAATGTTGGATTTCAGCCGCATCAGCTCGGCCAACATGTCGGCGCGGCGCACCACCGGCAGGCCCAGCGCACGAGCGCCGTCCAATTCAGGGTTGCCCGGCTTGATCGCTGTCGAGACGACCACGACGGTCGCATTGTCGAGGTTTTCAGCCCGCTGACCCACAAAAATCTCAGCCCCCAGCGAGGCCAGCCGGTCGGTGATCTTCGACGCTTTCAGATCGGATCCCTGCACTTGGTACCCAAGGTTCAGCAGCACCTCGGCGATGCCCGACATTCCGATGCCACCGATGCCCACGAAATGGATCGGTCCGACATCCTGCGGGAGTTTGGTTGCTGGATTCATGGGGTCTCCTTCTGCGCCAGCTGTTCGACAAGGGCCACCAGACGCTCGGTCGCGTCGGGCGCCCCGACCGACAGGGCAGCATGGGCCATTTTCTGTGCAGCTTCGGGGTTGGTCAGAACCAGTGCGATTTGCTCGGTCAGGGCGGGAACGTCAAGCGCATTTTCGGGGATCATGATTGCCCCGCCCGCCTGCACCAGCCCGCGCGCATTAGCGGTCTGGTGATCGCCTGCGGCGGCGGCGAAGGGGATCAGGATCGAAGGTCGCCCGATCACCGAGATGTCGGCCACGCTGGACGCACCCGAGCGGCTGATGACCAGCTGCGCCTCGGACATGCGGCGGGGCACGTCGTGGAAAAAGGGCTGGACCTCGGCCAGAATCCCGTGGTCGGCGTAGAAGGCGCTGACCCGTTCGGTGTCCTCCTCGCGCGCTTGGTGAGAGACGCGGATATACTGGCGCAGGCTCTCGGGCAGTGCAGCTATGGCGCCGGGGACTACATCGCTGAGGATACGGGCGCCCTGGCTGCCGCCCATCACAAGCACCGACATCGGATAGTCTCCGGGCGGGATGTAGGGCGCGGCCGCACGTTCCAGAACGGCAGCCCGGACGGGGTTGCCGGTGTGGATACCGTGGGCGCCCTCGGGCAGGTCGGTGGGCCAGACACCGCAGGCCACATGCGCAACCCGCGTGGCGAACAACTGGTTCACGCGCCCCAAAACGCCGTTCTGTTCGTGGATCATGCGGGGCAGACGCAGCATCACCGCCGCGCTCAGCGCCGGGATCGACGGATAGCCGCCGAACCCAACCACCACGTCCGGCCTGTCGCGCAGCAACTGGGCCGTCATCCCGGCCACACCGGCCGCGATCCGCGGGCCGGCCAGCGCCTTGGCCGCCAGCCCGCCGCGGGCGAAAGTGGCCGAGGAGACCTCGACGATCTCGGTTGAATGCGGGAAACCGCCGGTATAACGCGCGCCGCGCGCATCGGTGGACAGGCGCACGCGCCAATCCTTGTTCAGCATCGCCTCGGCCAGCGCCTGGGCGGGGAACATGTGGCCCCCGGTTCCGCCAGCCGCGATCAGCAAATAAGGGTTCGTCATCAGCCTCGTCCGCGCAGAATGTCGCCCAGTTCGCCCTGTGGGCGGGTGCGGGTGAAGGCCAGCAGCATGCCCAGTGCGATGCCGCCCGCGATCAACGACGAGCCGCCGTAGCTGACGAAAGGCAGCGTCATGCCCTTGGCCGGCAGCAGGCGCACCGCGACGCCCATGTTGATCATCGCCTGAACACCGAACATGCAAGCCAGCCCCGTGCCTGCCAACCGGGTGAACATGTCACGCTCGCGCATCAGTCGCAGCAGGGACCGTACCACGATGATTGAATAGAGCGCGATGATGATCAGCACCAGGATCAGGCCGTATTCTTCGGCCGCGACGGCGATGATGAAATCGGTATGTGCATCGGGCAGCGACCATTTCACCTGCCCCTCGCCAACCCCAACCCCAAACAGCCCGCCCTCGCGGATTGCGTTGGTGGCATAGCCCAACTGGGTCGTCGGATCGACCTCTTGATTCAGGAAACCATCGATGCGCCGGGCGAAGTGTTCAGAATTGGCGTAGGCGAACATGCCACCCAAGACGACCGCCCCGGCCATTCCCAGCAGCAGGAACATCGGTGCACCCGCTACGAAATACATCACGCCCCAGCCGAACAGGATCAGACAGGCCTGACCGAAATCAGGCTGCATCACCAACATGCCAACAATCGACATACACAGCGCAAACGACCACAACCGCCCCGGGGGGCCATTGATCTCCTGCGCTGCGGCCAGCAGCCACGCGGCCACGACAATGAAGCCCGGCTTCAGAAACTCGGACGGTTGCAGCGAGGCGAAGCCCAGCGAATACCAGCGCACCGCACCTTTGCCGAAATCGGTTCCGAAGACCGGCAGAAAGGCCAGCGCAACAAATGAGGCCAGAAAGCCCAGCACCGCCAACCGACGCACCAAGGTGGGTGACATCATCGAGGTCAGCATCATCGCGATCAGCGCCAACACACCGAAAAGGGCCTGACGCTCGACATAGTGGAACGGATCGAACCCGTTGCGCTGCGCCAACGGCGGCGACGAGGCCAGCCCCAGCAGAAGCCCGATCGCAAACAGGATCAGCACGCAGGACATCGTCCAGCGGTCAATCGTCCGCCACCATTTCGGAAGGATCGGTTCACCGCGCTGGTCCTGGACCGCGCCATACACCATCTCAGTCATGAGATACCGCCACTATCTGCCTCGTTAACGTCCCGTTTTCGGGATCTGTTTGAGAGTCTACAGGGAAAATGCCCCTCAGGCCAGCCTCTTCCTCTTGTCATTGGCGTCAATCCGCGCCAAGGGCGAGGGATGCGATTTGACACGATCATACTGGGCGCCGGAGCCGCCGGCATGATGTGCGCCGCCCATTGCGGCGGGCGTGTACTGGTGATCGATCACGCCAAGGCGCCGGGGGAAAAGATCCGCATCTCGGGCGGGGGGCGGTGCAACTTCACCAACCTCCACGCCGGACCACAGAACTTCTTGTCGCAGAACCCGCATTTCTGCAAATCTGCGCTGGCGCGGTACACGCAATGGGATTTCATCGACCTCGTGGACCGTCACGGCATCGCATGGCATGAAAAGACGCTGGGACAGCTGTTCTGCGACGGCTCATCGAAGCAGGTCATCGCCATGCTGCTGGCCGAGATGGACCGCGCAGGCGCCGAGCTGTGGTTGCACACGTCGCTGCGCGATCTGCGCAAGACCGAAACCGGCTTTGAAATGATGGTCGAGCGCGAGGGTGCGCGATATGACCTGAGCTCTGCCAACGTGGTATTGGCCACCGGCGGAAAATCCATCCCCAAGATGGGTGCGACCGGGCTGGCCTATGACATCGCCGCGCAGTTTGGCTTGCACGTCACCGAAACCCGTGCCGCTTTGGTGCCGTTCACCTTCCCCGACGGGCGGTTCAAAGACTTGTCCGGTGTTTCCGTGCCGACGCGATTGTCGAACGATCGCAAGAGTTTCGACGAGGCACTGCTGTTCACCCATCGCGGCCTGAGCGGGCCGGCTGTGCTGCAACTGTCCTCATACTGGCACGAGGGCGAGGCGATCCGGGTCAACCTGATCCCCGAGCTGCCCCTGTTCGACCTGCTGCGCGAACGGCGGCAAAGCGCAGGCCGCAAGGCCCTGACAACCGAACTCGCGCGCCACCTGCCCGCCCGCCTGGTCGAGTATCTGAGCACCCATATCCCGATGCGCGGCAACCTGGCCGATCAGTCGGATGCGGCGTTGCAGGCACTGACCGATTCGCTGTCCGACTGGGCACTGACCCCCTCGGGCACCGAAGGGTATCGCACCGCCGAAGTCACCTTGGGCGGCATCGACACGGACGGCCTGTCGTCCAAAACGATGGAGGCCAGGGATGTCCCCGGCCTCTATGCGATTGGTGAAGCGGTGGATGTCACCGGATGGCTGGGCGGGTACAATTTCCAATGGGCGTGGTCCTCGGGCCACGCCGCCGGAATTGCGATCGCCGGTCGCCTTTAGCCTACGACGTTATAGCCGCGGCCGCGCATGCAGTTGCGGACGATGACTTCCTGCTTCTGGGTGTTTTGCAGAGCGCTGGCCCCTGCCCCCACCAGTGCGCCAGCGACGGCCGCACGGCCCAGATCGCTTGCGCTGTCGTCGATGATGGCTTTGGTGCCCGCTGCACCCGCCGCGCCAATGGCCGCCGCGCCAGCGGTATTGCTGTCGATCGTGCCCTGCTGCCGCGCCACGGCCTGACACTGCGCCAAGTCTGCGTTGTAATTCGGGCTGACGGGTCCATCCACAATGGGCTGGTAGTTCGCGCCTGTGTTCGTGCAGGCCCCTGCCACCAGGATGGCCGGCAGGATCATTGAAAGCTTGCGGTTCAGCATGGTCTTAACCTCGTGTTGGATTCCTAGGGTAACAAAATCATTAATTCTGGTGCGTCAAGCTGATAGCACTTCAATTTGGCCCAACCGGCGGTTCATTGCAAATGCGCAGTTCAAAGCCGCTTTTGTACCTGCGCCACGAAATCGTCACCGCGCTGTTCGAAATTGTCGTACTGGTCGAAACTGGCCGCCGCGGGCGCCAGCAGCACGGTCTCACCCGGCGCGGCGTCGCGCATGGCCTGTTCGACCGCCTCGGCCATGGTGGTGCAAACGCGGGCTTCAACCGACAACTGCATGGCGAAGCCGGCCGCCTCGCGCCCGATCACGTAGGCGCACAGAACCTCGTCGGTCGCGTCGTTCAGCGCTGCGATACCGCCCTCTTTCTCAAGCCCGCCGCAGATCCAGCGGATCTTTTTGAACGCGCCCAGCGCCTTGGCGGCGCTGTCGACATTGGTGGCCTTGGAGTCATTCACGAATGTCACACCGTTTGCCTCAGCGATGATCTGGCTGCGGTGCGGCAAGCCTGGATAGCTGAGCAACGCGTCCTCGATCAACTTGGGCGCCAGCCCCAGCGCGCGGCAGGCGGCATAGGCCGAGCACGCGTTTTGGTGGTTGTGCGTTCCGGGCAAGCCCTTGATGCCGCGCAGGTCGATCGACGCGGCCTGCCGCCCCTTGCGGTACTCCGACAGGAACCCCTTGCGGGCAAAGACCTGCCAACCCGGACCGGCCAATTTGCGCGCCACAGAGACGCGGATCACCCGGTCGTCGCCCGGCCCTTCGGCCAGTTGCCCAGCGAGAAACGCGCCTTCGATCTCGTCCACGCCGATCACGGCACGGTCGGGACCGCCTTCTGAGAACAGGCGGCGCTTGGCGGAAAAATAGCCGCCCATGCCCCCGTGTCGGTCCAAATGGTCGGGCGAGAGATTGGTGAACACCGCCACGTCGGGCGTCAGCGCACGCGCCAGCTCGGTCTGATAGCTGGAAAGCTCCAGCACCACCACTGATCCGTCGCCGCCGGGGTCGATATCCAGAACGCCGCGCCCGATATTGCCCGCCAGCTGCGCCTCGCGCCCCGACTGGGTCAGGATGTGGTGGATCAGCGCGGCCGTGGTCGATTTCCCGTTCGAACCGGTGACGGCGACCACACGCGGCGGCACATCGAACTTGTCCCATTCGGCACCGCCCAACGAGCGGAAGAACAGACCAATGTCATTGTCGACCGGTACGCCAGCCTGCAGTGCGGCGGCAACAACCGGGTTGGGTTCGGGATAAAGATGGGGAATGCCGGGTGAGACGATCAACGCGGCGATCGCGTCGAAGGCGCCCTGCCGTCGCAGGTCCTGACACAGGAACCCCTCGGCCTCGGCCTTTTCGCGCGCGGCAGGGTTGTCATCCCAGCAGACCGGCTCGGCCCCACCAGCCCGCAATGCGCGCGCCGTGGCCAAACCCGACCGCCCCAGCCCCAGAACCGCAACCTTATGTCCTGAAAACCCTTTGACCGGGATCATGCCGCGCACCTTCTTCCATCTGCCAATGCGCCGCCACCCTGTACCGAAGAATTGACCCTTGGCAAGGGCGGCGACAGGCTCGCGCCCTCGGCGCGAGCCGGGCCCAACGGGCACAGGCGGGCCGCAGGCCCACCGCGCCCGGCTGGAGCCTTACCGTACTTTCAGTGTTGCAAGGCCAATCATCGCTAGGATCAGCGAGATGATCCAGAACCGGATCACGATAGTCGGTTCGGCCCACCCCTTCTTCTCATAGTGGTGATGGATCGGCGCCATCAGGAAGACCCGCCGCCCTGTGCGTTTGAAATACAGCACCTGGATAATCACGCTCAACGCCTCGACCACGAACAGGCCGCCGACGATGGCCAGAACCAGCTCGTGCTTGGTGGCGACGGCGATGGCGCCCAGCGCACCGCCCAAGGCCAAAGACCCGGTATCCCCCATGAACACCGCGGCGGGCGGGGCGTTGTACCACAGGAACCCAAGCCCGCCTCCAAACAGCGCGGCGGTGAAGATCAGGATCTCACCCGTGCCGGGCACATAATGCACGTCCAGATATTCGGTAAAGTCGACGCGACCCACCGCATAGGCGATCACGCCCAAAGTCGACGCCGCGATCATCGCGGGCATGATGGCCAGCCCGTCCAGCCCGTCGGTCAGGTTCACTGCATTCGCCGCCCCCACGATCACCACGATCGAGAACGGAATGTAGAAGATACCCAGATTGATCAGCGTGTCCTTGAAGATCGGCACGGCCAGCTGGTTCTGCAGCATCTCCGGGTGGTGCAGCGTCGCCCACAGCGCGGCCAGCGCGGCGATGATGATGCCCAAAGCCAGGCGCATTTTGCCTGAAACGCCCTTGGTATTCTGCTTCGACACCTTGGCATAGTCGTCCGCGAATCCGATGGCCGCATAGGCCAGCGTGACGAAAAGAACCATCCACACATAAGGATTGTCCCACCGTGCCCAAATCAGCGTGGACGTCACCAGGGCACCTACAATCAGCAGACCACCCATCGTGGGCGTGCCGGCCTTGGTAAAGTGCCCCTCGGGGCCGTCATCCCGGATTGGCTGACCTTTGCCCTGTTTCCTGCGCAGCACGTTGATCAACGGCTTGCCGAACAGGAAGCCAAAGATCAGGGCCGTCAGAAAGGCGCCGCCTGCGCGGAAAGTTATGTAGCGGAAGAGGTTGAAGAAATCCCCTCCGTCCGACAGGCTGGTCAACCAATAGAGCATTACAAAACCTTTCTCACACCGCGGTCATGGGTGGTCATGCATCAAGCGCGCCCACTTGCCCCATTTTCCGCAAACCGTCAACAATCCGTGCCAGCGCCATGCTGAGAGAGCCTTTGGCCAACACGGCATCGCCCGCCCGAACCAGCTGCGGCAGCTCTTGTGCCATTTCCGCGCTCGTCTCAAACCACAGCCCGCGCTTGTCCTCGGGCAGGGCCTCGTGCAGCGCCCGCATCAACGGACCGATGCAGTGCACCTTGTCGATCTGCTTCATGGCCGGCACTTCTGCCATCGCTGTGTGCATCGCGCGTTCATCGGGCCCCAGCTCTTTCATGTCGCCCAGAAAGGCGATGCGCCTTTCGCACTTAGCTGCCGCCAGCACATCCAATGCCGCCGCCATCGAGGTCGGATTGGCGTTGTAGCTGTCATCCAGCAGTTCGATCTGCCCGCCATCCGGCAGGGCCAGCGTCTCGCGCACGCCCCGCCCCGTGACCGGCGCCCATTTGGCCAGGCCGGCAATGGCCGCGTCCAGATCGACACCCAGCGCGACGCAGGCAGCCAGCGCGCCCAGGGCGTTCATGGCAAAATGCGTCCCCGCCGATTGCACGTCGAAGGCGAAAGGCTGGCCCATAACGTCGGCGGTGACGTGAATGTCCGTGGGCGACTGGGTCACGCCGGTCAGCCGATAATCCGATGCGGTGCGGCCGAAATCCACGATCACGGCGCCATGCCGGGCGGCGCAGGTGCGCAGGATGTCGGTGTGATCCAGGTCGGCGTTCACGATGGCAGTGCCGCCGGCCTCCAGCCCATCAAAGATGGCGGCCTTTTCGTGGGCTATGCCGGCAACCGACTCGAACGCCTCGAGGTGAACCGCGGCGACGGTGGTGACCAGCGCCACATGCGGGCGGGCCTGCCGCGCCAGGGGGGCAATTTCGCCGGGGTGGTTCATGCCGATCTCGATCACCGCATATTCGGTGTCGCGCGGCATCCGGGCCAGAGTCAGCGGCACGCCCCAATGGTTGTTGTAGCTGGCGACGCTGGCATGGGTGCGGCCCTGATCCGACAGGATGGTCGCCAGCATCTCCTTGGTCGAGGTCTTGCCGACACTTCCCGTCACCCCAACCACGCGGGCCTTGCACCGGTCACGGGCGGCGCGGCCCAACGCCTCGAGCGCGGTCTGTACGTCATCGACGATCAGCAGCGGCGCATCGGGGGCCACACCGTCGGGCACCCGCGAGACCAGCGCGGCGGCGGCCCCTTTTTCCAGCGCCTGCGCCACGAAATCATGCCCGTCGCGCGCCGCCTTCAACGCCACGAACAGGTCGCCCGGTTGCAGCGTGCGCGTATCGATGGACACGCCGCCCGCCTGCCAGTCGGTCGTGGCCCGTCCGCCCGTCGCGGCGGCGGCCTCGGATGCGGTCCAGAGCGTCATGCGACCCTCCCGTCCAGTGCGGCCACGGCGATGCTGGCCTGCTCCACATCATCGAAGGGCAGAACCTGGTCACCGACGATTTGCCCGGTCTCGTGCCCCTTGCCCGCGATCAGCAGCGCATCGCCCGGCTGCAATGCATCGATGCCGCGCAGGATGGCCTCTGCCCGGTCGGCAACCTCGGTTGCGTCGGGGCCCCCGGCCATCACCGCGGCGCGGATGGCGGCGGGGTCTTCCGAGCGCGGGTTGTCGTCGGTGACAAACACGATATCGGCGTTCTCGGCCGCGGCGCGGCCCATCAGCGGGCGCTTGGTCGCGTCGCGGTCGCCGCCCGCGCCGACGATGGCGATCAACCGGCCCATCACATGCGGACGCAGTGCCTGCAACGCGGTGGCCACAGCATCGGGCGTGTGCGCGTAGTCGACGAATACCGCCGCCCCGTTGCCGCGGGTCGCGGCCAACTGCATCCGCCCCCGCACCGTGGTCAGATGCGGTAGGGTGTCGAAGACATGTTCAGCCTCGTCTCCGCTGGCGATGACCAATCCGCAGGCCAGCAGAACGTTTTCCGCCTGGAACCCGCCGATCAGTTTCAGCCGGGTCTGGAAGGTCTTGCCGCGCCAGGCAAAGCGCAGATCCTGCCCGGTGGCGTCGAACCGTTGATTCAACAGGCAAAGATCGACATCCCCGCTGCCCACGGTCAGAACTGTCTGACCGCGTGCTTGCGCGATATCACGGATCGCGACGCCTTTCGGATCATCCATGTTGATCACGGCCGTTCCGTCCTGCGGCAGAACCCGGTCGAACAGGCCGGCCTTGGCGGCGAAATACGCCTCGAACGTCGCGTGATAGTCCAGGTGATCCTGGGTGAAATTCGAAAACCCCGCCGCCGTCAGATGCACGCCGTCCAGCCGGCGCTGTTCCAGCCCGTGCGACGAGGCCTCCATCGCGGCGTGGGTCACGCCGGCCTTGGCGGCCTCGGCCAGACAGCGATGCAGGGTAATGGGTTCGGGCGTCGTGTGGGCCAGCGGTGCCGTCCACGCGCCCTCGACCCCTGTGGTGCCGAGGTTGACGGCCATGTGTCCCAACTCGGTCCAGATCTGGCGCACGAAGGTTGAAATCGAGGTCTTGCCGTTGGTGCCGGTGACCGCCACCATGGTGCGCGGCTGCGCCCCGAACCACAATGCGGCGGTGTATGCCAGCGTCTGGCGCGGGTCCTGCACCACCACCAGGGCGGCGTCCGAGGCGGCCAGTTCATCAGCGGCGATCCGTGCGCCTTCGGCATCGGTCAGAATGGCGGCGGCCCCCATGCGCAGGGCATATTGGATGAATTCGCCGCCATGCACGCGCGTCCCCGGCAGCGCCGCGAACAAAAAGCCGTCCTTGACCTGACGGCTGTCAACGGCCAGCCCGGTAATCTCCGGGTCGGCACCGCCGCGCGCGGTCAGGGCCAGTTGGCTGAGTTTCTTTGACCTTGCGCCCATGACCCACCTCTGTCGGACTGCCTAATTCGAGGTCAGCGTTATAGCAGCGCGATCCTCAGGCTCAAGCCGCGGACGCAGCCCCAGCAGCGGCGCGATGCGGCCGATCAACTCGGCCGCCACGGGCACCGCCGTCCAGCCTGCCGTGCGGCGCTTTTCGCCGTAGGCCAGGATCGACGGTTCGTCCAGCGCAACGATCAGTACATATTTCGGATCGTAGGCCGGAAAAACCGAAGCGAAGGTGGCGATCACCTTGTCATCATAGTAGCCGCCGCGCGGCTTGGGCTTGTCGGCGGTGCCAGTTTTGCCGGCCACAGCATAGCCCGGAACGTCACCAAAGCTGGCGGTTCCATCCGTCACCACCTTGCGCAGCATCATCAACGATTGTTTGGCCGCGCTTTCCGACATCACGCGCGGCCCGTATTGCGGGCCGTTGCGGCGCAGGATCGTGGGACTGACATAATGCCCGCCATTGGCGATGGCCGCATAGCCCGCCGCCAGATGCATCGGGCTGGTCGACAGGCCGTGGCCGTAGGAAATGGTGACGGTGCTCAATTCACCCCACTTCTTGGGCTTGAGCGGCACCCCACCCTTGGCCTCGACGATCTCGAACGGCGTGGGGTCGAACATGCCCAGCGCGTCCAGGAACTGTTGCTGGCGCTCGGCGCCGATCTGCAGCGCCAACCGCCCCGTGCCGCGGTTCGAGCTGTGCACAATCACATCGGCCACGCTGATCTTGCCGTAATTCTTGCCGTTGAATTCGCCGATCGGGAAACGCCCGATCTTCATCGGGCCCGAGGTGTCGATGATCGTGTCTGCATTTACCAGCCCCAGATCGACCGCTTGCGCGGCAGTGAAGATCTTGAAGATCGACCCCAATTCGTACACGCCCTGCACATAGCGGTTGAACAGAGGGCTGTCCGAGGGGTCAAAGCCCGAGGTCGGCGGGCGCGGACGGTCGTTCGGATCGAACGAGGGCAACGAGGCGGCAGCAATCACTTCGCCGGTATGGGCGTTCATCAGAACCGCCGAGGCGCCTTTGGCGTTCATGATCTTCATGCCGCCGTCCAGCACTTGTTCCACCGCTGCCTGAACGGTCAGGTCAAGCGACAGCTGCAGCGGCTTGGTTCCGTTGGCCGGGTCGCGCAGATAGTCATCGAACTGTTTTTCCACCCCGGCCACACCGATCACCTCGGCAGCCGAGACGCCTTCGCGCCCAAAGCCTGACCCGCCAAGGATATGCGCGGCCAGCCGGCCGTTGGGATAAAGCCGCATTTCGCGCGGACCGAACAGGATGCCCGGATCGCCGATGTCGTGCACCGCCTGTTTCTGCTCGGGCGAGATGCGTTTCTTGATCCACAGGAATTTGCGCTTGCCGGTGAAGTCCTTGACCAACCGCTCTTTGTCCAGATCCGGGAAGATCGCCACCAGCTTTTCCGCGGCCGCGATCGGATCGATCATCAGCGGGGGCTGGGCATAAACGGAATAGGTATCGAGGTTGGTCGCAAGGATTCGGCCTTCGCGGTCCACGATATTCGCCCGCTGCATGGCAATCGACGCGCCCGGGGCGCTCGCCAGCGGCTCTTGCGCCTCCGAAGTAGCCAAAGCGCCCATCCGGAACCCGACAACGGCAAAAGCCGCAAAGAAAAACGCGCTGAGCACCAGCAACCGCCCCTCGGCGCGAGCGCGGGCGCGGTCCTTCATCTCTTCGTGGCGGCGGCGGATATTCTCGCGTTCGATCACCTTTGGGTTTTCCCCGCGGGCGCGGGCCTCGAGGATGCGGGCAAGCGGGCGGAGCGGTGTTCGGGTCATGGGATCTGCACCTCGCCCAGGGCCTGGGTGTCGGTGATCGCCTGCAATTCGATCGGGTCGGCGATGGGCAGGTCGGGATCCTCCGCATAGGCGATCTGGTCCGCGCGTCCGAACTGCTCGGCACGAAGCGGCAGCAGGCCCAGACGCTCGAAATTCAGGTCAGCCAATTCACGCAGTCGGTCCGGGCGGTTCAGATAGGCCCATTCGGCCTGCAACACAGCCAGCCGGGCCTGCGCCGCGCCGATCTGGTGCTGCAGGGACTGGGTTTCCTTCAGTACCTGTTGGGTGCGGTAGTTTTCCTGATAGGCCCACAAGGCCAGCCCGAAAACACCCAAGGCGGTCAATACAAACAGAATACTCTTCATCTTGCCTTTCCCCCGATCATGGGCATGCCAATGGCGCGGGCATCAATTTCCCCCGCCGGAGCATCGGTACGAACAGCAACCCGCAACTTGGCCGAGCGCGCGCGCGGGTTGTCCTGCAACTCCTGCGGGTCGGGGCCGATGGCCTTGCGAGTCTTCAATGTGAATTGCGGCTGATCCTGCTGGATCTCGGGCGCATAGCGGTTGGCACGGCCGGTCTTGCCCGCGCGCGACTGGAAAAAGCGTTTGACCATTCGGTCCTCGACCGAGTGGAAGGTGACCACGGCCAGTTGCCCGCCCGGCTTCAACGCGCGCTCGGCGGCCATCAGGCCCTGGAACAGCTCCTCGTATTCGGCATTCACCGCAATGCGGAGCGCCTGGAACGACCGAGTGGCCGGATGGGATTGTCCGGGCTTGGCGCGCGGCAGGCAGGATTCGACGATCTCGGCCAGACGCAGGGTGGTGGTGATGGGCGACTCGGTGCGGGCCTTGACGATGGCGCGCGCGATGCGGCGGCTGGCCCGTTCTTCGCCATAGTGGAACAGGATGTCGGCCAACTGCTCCTCGGTCGCGCTGTTGACCAGATCAGCTGCGCTTTCGCCCTCCTGGCTCATGCGCATGTCCAGTGGGCCGTCCTTCATGAAGGAAAAGCCGCGCTCGGCCTGATCCAGCTGCATGGACGAGACACCAAGGTCCAGCACCACGCCATCGAGGTTGCTGGCGTATTCATCCATGCGAGAAAAGACACCCGGCTGCATCACCAGCCGATCGCCATATACGGCTGCCCACTCCGCCGCCATTTCAAAGGCCAACGGATCGCGATCGACACCGATAACCGTGTCGGCGCCAGCCTCAAGCAAACCCCGGGTATAGCCGCCTGCACCAAAGGTGCCATCCAGCCACGTGCCAGATACCGGATGAACCGCGTCCAGCAACGGGCGCAGCAGAACGGGAATGTGGGGTTTATCAGATGAAGTGTGATCCGCGCCGGCCATGCCGTCACGCACCTTCGATGCCATCAAGGAACTGCATCGGATCGAAATCCTCGGGCAGTTCGTCCAACCAGTCTTCGGTGGCGGCCAGTTCCTCGGCCTCGTATGTCTCGGGTTTCCAGATCTGGAACGTGTCGCCCGCGGCGATGAAGAACGCCTCGCCTTCCAGCCCGATCTTGTTGCGCAGCTTGGCCGGCAACACCAGGCGTCCGGTTTCATCGACGTTGGTCGGGAAAGACTGCCCGTGGAACAGGCGCTGCAACATCTTGCGCTGCATCGAGCCGCGCGGCAGCGCGTCGATCTTGGCGTCGACCTCGTCGATCGCCTCCATAGTATAGCATTCAAGGTATTTGCGGCGGTGGTCACCGTATACGATTACCAGTTCAGGATTGTCGCCAGGCTGCCAGTTGGGGTCCGAGGCCTCGAGCACACGGCGAAACGAGGCCGGGATCGACACCCTGCCCTTCGCGTCCACCTTGTGGTGGCTTTCACCTCTAAACCTGCGCGCCAAGACGACTGTCCCTTTCGCTTGCGCCCCACCTACGTCTTCCCCCGGATGAAAAACGGCGGGTTGATCTGCTGCCACTGATCAACCCGCCGCATTGACCCGCTTCGCGGGATGTCCAGCTGCGCGCGCCACCTGGGGGGATGTCTGCTCGCCCGCGCGCCGGATCTCTTGAGTGATGAAAGCGAGATGCCTGTATGAAACCTGTTTATTTTTGGTTCGGGGTCGTTTGGCGCCCCATGTGCCTCGTCCTCATCGGATGAATAAGGGATGCCATGGGAATTCATGGAAATCAATGAGATTTTTTTCCAATAAGGTTAGATTCGGAAAGCTACAGCAGTAGAAATCCATACGCAAACATGAAATCCGTCCACAGTTAGACGCACTAAACCAATCCAACACAACATATAGACAAATATCGCGCTGGAAAATTTTTCCCACGATTTCCCACATTTTCTGCGGAACGACCCTGAGTCCGTCCAGTACCCCCACTAATTCGGCCATATGGCGCCGAATCACCCTGCGTTCCTGGCCGAGCCCCGGAGAGACCGCCCCGGATTTCCCACCAATTCCCGCCAGTCCCACAAAGTCCCATGACCCCACCCAAATCGGGAGTTGACCCAGACGCACAAAAATCGCGCAATCCTGAACCGCACAAATTCCACGTTTACGCGCGCAAATTTTCATCAAAATGATGGGCGGTAGCCAGACCCGAGCAATGCCCCGCAGTTCGCGCTAACGAAAATATCCATATTTTAAAGGTATATTTTCGGGTGTCTGGATTCCGGCAGTCAATCTATGCACTTGCTGCATAGCAGCATTGATCCTGTCCGGTATTGTGCAATCGCAGCATTTGCCTATCTTCAGTCTCAAGCAAGCGCCGGAACATCGCGGCGGAAACGACAGATGATTGGGTAACGAACATGGCAGTCGCAAGCACCAACAGCGCACACAAAAGCGCATCGACATTTGGTTTCGCCTCTCTGATCGAAACCATGAAGACCCGTATCGCACGCTATCGCGTGTACCGCCAGACGGTGAACGAACTGTCAGAACTGTCGGACCGCGAGCTGGCCGATCTGGGCCTGCACCGTTCGATGATCCGTCGCCTGGCCATGCAGGCCGCCGAAGAACAATTTGCGCGCTAAGCGCCACGAAACACCGAGATCAGGTCCACTCCTCCTCCCATAGGACCTGTATTTCAGCGGCAGCATCTCTCCTCCTCCCTGATGCTGCCGCACCCTATACCGGCCTCAACCTGCCGGATGCTGATACATCGGGGCTCTCCTCCTCCCTGCTCTGATGTTGAAAGCGCGCGGTGGCATCTTCCTCCTCCCTGATGCCACCGCGCCCTTCAAATACCGGGCCAGACCCGGAAACGCATACATCGGGTTCTCCTCCTCCCTTCCCGATGTGAAAAGAGCGCGGTGGCACCCTTCCTCCTCCCTGGTGTCACCGCGCGCTTCAGATACCGGGGAAAACCCGGGTTCGGATACATCGGGGCTCTCCTCCTCCCTGCTCTGATGTTGACAAGAACGGCGGTTCCCTCCTCCTCCCTGGGAACCGCCGTTTTTTTTCATTCGGCATGAAAAAGGCGCCACGGGCAGGACCGGGCGCCAAACAAAAAAGTCGAGCATGTGCCGGGAGGCACATTCCGCTGGATCAGAACGGCACGTCGTCTTTTGCGGATAGATACTGCGCGACGACCTTCTTGGTTCCGGCCTTGTCGAACTCGACCTCGACCTTGTCCCCCTCGATCCCGACCACGCCGCCATAGCCGAACTTCTGGTGGAACACCCGCTCGCCCAGGGTAAAGCTGGCCACGGCGGTCGCGTCGATCACGGTGTTGCGGGATTCACGCGGCTGCGACATGCCGTATTGCCCCTGCCGCGCCTGCATCCGTTTCCAGCCCGGCGAGTTGTAGACATTGGCCTGCGCCGCGCGGGTCTCGATGCCTGCCGACATCTGCCGGTTGCCGTGCAAACCTGCCCCGGGCAAAACCTCAACATGATCCTCGGGCAATTCGTCGATGAAGCGCGAGGGCATCGCGTTCTGCCACTGCCCGAACACCCGCCGGTTGGCGGCGAAGGAAATGGTGCAGACCTCCTCGGCACGGGTGATTCCCACATAGGCCAGCCGCCGTTCTTCCTCGAGCCCCTTGAGGCCGGTTTCGTCCATCGACCGTTGCGAGGGGAACAGACCGTCCTCCCACCCCGGCAGGAACACGGCGGGAAACTCGAGCCCCTTGGCCGCGTGCAGGGTCATGATCGAGACCTTGGGCCCGCCGCTGTCCTGTTCGTTGTCCATCACCAGGCTGACATGTTCCAAGAACCCTTGCAGGTTTTCGAAATTGTCCAGCTGGTTGACCAGTTCCTTCAGGTTTTCCAGCCGCCCCGGCGCCTCGGGCGTCTTGTCGTTCTGCCAGTGGGCGGTATAGCCGGACTCGTCCAGCACGATCTGCGCCAGTTCGATATGCGACACCTCGGGCGGGCCATAGCGCACGGGCGCGCTGCCGTCGTCGATGACCGCATCATCCTCGATCTCGATCCGGGGGCCGCGGGTCATCGCGTTCCAGCGCGCCAGCCCTTCGACCAGTTCGCGCAGAGCTGCGCCGCCCTTGCCCTTGATCAGCCCTTGCTCCACAGCGATCCGCGCGCCCTGGACCAGCGACACACCATGTTCGCGCGCGGTGCGCTGGATCGTCTGCTGCGCCTTGTCTCCAAGGCCGCGCTTGGGGGTGTTCACGATCCGCTCGAAGGCCAGATCATCCTCGGGGCTGACCACCAACCGGAAATAGGCCATGGCATCGCGGATCTCCATACGTTCATAGAATCGAGGGCCGCCGATCACCTTGTAGGGCAGACCGATGGTCAGGAACCGATCCTCGAAGGCGCGCATCTGGTGGCTGGCGCGCACCAAGATGGCGATTTCGTCCAGGTTCATCGGCCGCACGCCGCGGGTGCCGCCCTGCATGGCGTCGATCTCCTCGCCGATCCAGCGGGCCTCCTCCTCACCATCCCAGTGGCCGATCAGGCGGACCTTTTCGCCCCCGGGCTTGTCGGTCCACAACTCCTTTCCCAGACGGCTTTCATTGCCACGGATCACGTTCGAGGCGGCGGCCAGAATATGCGGGGTCGAGCGGTAGTTCTGCTCCAGACGCACCACATGGGCGCCGGGAAAGTCCTTCTCGAACCGCAGGATGTTGCCCACCTCGGCCCCGCGCCAGCCATAGATCGACTGGTCGTCGTCGCCGACGCAGCAGATATTCTTGTGCCCGCCCGCCAACAGCCGCAGCCACAGGTACTGGGCGATGTTGGTGTCCTGGTATTCGTCCACAAGGATGTAGCGGAACCAGCGCTGGTATTGTTCCAGCACGTCCGCGTGGGTCTGGAAGATGGTGACCATGTGCAACAGCAGGTCGCCGAAATCCACCGCGTTCAGCTCGCGCAGGCGGGCCTGGTATTGGGCATAAAGCTCGACGCCCTTGTTGTTGTAGGCCCCGGCATCGGCGGCGGGCACCTTGTCGGGCGTCAGGGCACGGTTCTTCCAGTCGTCGATGATGCCGGCCAGCATCCGTGCAGGCCAGCGCTTGTCGTCGATATTGGCAACCTGCACCAGTTGCTTGAGCAGGCGCAGCTGGTCGTCGGTGTCGAGGATGGTGAAGTTCGACTTCAGCCCCGCCAGTTCGGCATGGCGGCGCAGCAGCTTGACGCAGATCGAGTGGAAGGTGCCCAGCCACGGCATCCCCTCGGCGGGCTGCCCCAGGAGGCGGCCGACCCGTTCCTTCATCTCGCGCGCGGCCTTGTTGGTGAAGGTCACCGCCAGAATCTCGTTCGGGCGGGCCCGCCCGGTGTTCAGCAGATGCGCAATGCGGGTGGTCAGGGCCTTGGTCTTGCCGGTGCCCGCCCCGGCCAGCATCAGGATCGGGCCATCCAACAGCTCGACCGCTTCCCGCTGCGCCGGGTTCAATTCATTCAAGTAGTCCGCCTCGGGCCGAAGCGCGGCCATGGCGCGGGCCGACAGCGAGGCGCCCTCGAAGGCGTCATTTTCATCGAAACTGCTCATGCGCCCAAACTAAGCCGGAAGCGCGCCGAGGGAAAGGGTTTGTTCACGGCTTGTTCGCACGGTTTTGCGAATTTCTTTCGTAGCGCTGGTTGAGCCGTCAGGCGCAGGCTGCATCCGACTGAAACCCTTGCCGAATCGCGCGGCAGGTCGGATCAATCGACATGGACCTGCACAGCACCTATCCGGGCATCGAGGATCTGAAGCGCCGCGCACGCCGTCGGTTGCCGCGCTTTGTCTGGGACTATGTCGACAGCGGCACCGGGGCCGAGACCGCGCTGAAACGCAACCGGGCGGCGCTGGACCGCATCGGGTTTCTGCCCGCCATCCTGAAAGGCCCGCTGGAATTCGACACCAGCACCCGCTTTCTGGGGCGCGACCATCCGCTGCCCTTCGGCATGGCTCCGATCGGGATGTGCGGGCTAGTCTGGCCTGGGGCCGAGGCGCTGATGGCGCGCGCCGCCGCGCAGGCGGGCATTCCGTATGTTCTGTCCACCGTCGCCAGCCAAAGCCCCGAGGACATGGCCCCGCATATCGGACCCGACGCCTGGTTCCAGTTGTACCCGCCCAAGGACCCCGAGATTCGAGCCGACCTGCTGAACCGCGCCCGGTCCGCCGGGTTCGGCACGCTGGTGCTGACCGTGGACGTGCCCGTGGCCTCGCGCCGGGAACGGCAGACCCGCTCGGGCCTGACCCATCCGCCGCGCCTGACGCCGCGCCTGCTGGCGCAGATCGCCGCCCGCCCGGCCTGGGCCTGGGGCATGGCGCGTCACGGCAAGCCCCGGATGCGCACGCTGGACAAATATATCGACGGCACCGCCAACCTGCCGCCCACTGCGCATATCGGATACCTGCTCAGGACCTCTCCGGGCATGGATTACGTCGAGTGGCTGCGCGATCACTGGCAGGGGCCGTTCATTATCAAGGGCGTGCTGCGCCCCGAGGATGCCGAGCGGCTGAAACAGGCCGGGATCGACGCGCTTTGGGTGTCGAATCACGGTGGCCGTCAGTTCGATGGCGCGCCGGCCAGCATCGACATGCTGCCCGCCATCCGCGCCGCAACCGACCTGCCGCTGATCTTCGACAGCGGCGTTTCGGGCGGGCTGGACATTCTGCGGGCGCGGGCCTTGGGCGCCGATCTGGTCATGCTCGGGCGGGCTTTCCTCTATGGCGTTGCAGCATTAGGCGTGCGCGGCCCGGCCCATGTCATCGATATGTTGCGGCAAGATATGCTTGCAAATATGGGACAATTGGGTGCCGCAACGCTAAAAGATTTGCCTGATGTTAACGCAAACATTGATGCCGCGATGCAGCATGTGCCATAAAACGCCGCAATAGGCGGCGTTTGCGAGCGATAACATGCCGGTTCTACCCAGAACTACAGATATATCTGCGCGTAATCTCGGTCTATTAACACGGCCAAATGCAAAAGACCGGGACTTGCCATGACTGACTTCAAGAAAATCCTGATCGCCAACAGGGGTGAGATTGCCATTCGCGTGATGCGCGCCGCGAACGAGATGGGCAAACGCACTGTTGCCGTCTATGCCGAGGAGGACAAGCTGGGCCTGCACCGGTTCAAGGCGGACGAGGCGTATCGCATCGGCGAGGGTCTGGGCCCGGTCGCGGCCTATCTGTCGATCGACGAGATCATCCGCGTCGCCAAGGAAAGCGGCGCTGACGCCATCCACCCGGGCTATGGCCTGCTGTCGGAAAACCCCGATTTCGTAGATGCCTGCGTTCAGAACGGCATCACCTTCATCGGCCCCAAGGCCGAGACCATGCGCGCCCTGGGCGACAAGGCCAGCGCCCGCAAGGTGGCGATTGCCGCCGGTGTGCCGGTGATCCCGGCGACCGAGGTGCTAGGCGACGATATGGACGCGATCCGCAAGGAAGCGGCCGAGATCGGCTACCCGCTGATGCTCAAGGCGTCCTGGGGCGGCGGCGGCCGCGGGATGCGCCCGATCTATTCCGAAGACGAGTTGGAAGAGAAGGTTCTGGAGGGCCGCCGCGAGGCCGAGGCCGCATTCGGCAATGGTGAGGGCTATCTGGAAAAGATGATCACCCGCGCCCGCCATGTCGAGGTGCAGATCCTGGGCGACAAACACGGGCAGATCTATCACCTGTATGAACGCGACTGCTCGGTCCAGCGCCGAAACCAGAAGGTCGTGGAACGCGCCCCTGCCCCCTATCTGACCGAAGAGCAACGCGCCGAGATCTGCGACCTAGGCCGCCGCATCTGCGCGCACGTGAACTATGAATGCGCCGGTACGGTCGAATTCCTGATGGATATGGAGACCGGCAAGTTCTACTTCATCGAGGTGAACCCCCGCGTCCAGGTCGAACACACCGTGACCGAAGAGGTCACCGGCATCGACATCGTGCAGGCGCAGATCCTGATCGCCGAGGGCAAGACCCTGGCCGAGGCCACCGGCAAGGACAGCCAGGACGAGATCCGCCTGAACGGCCACGCGCTGCAGACGCGCGTCACCACCGAAGACCCGCTTAACAACTTCATCCCCGACTATGGGCGCATCACGGCCTATCGCTCGGCCACGGGCATGGGCATCCGGCTGGATGGTGGCACGGCCTATGCGGGCGGGGTGATCACCCGGTATTACGACTCGCTTCTGACCAAAGTCACTGCCTGGGCGCCGACTCCGGAAAAGGCGATCGCCCGCATGGACCGCGCCCTGCGCGAGTTCCGCGTGCGCGGCGTTTCAACCAACATCGCCTTTGTCGAGAACCTGCTGAAGCATCCGACCTTCCTGTCGAATGAATACACCACCAAGTTCATCGACGAGACGCCCGAGCTGTTCCAGTTCAAGAAGCGCCGCGACCGGGGCACCAAGGTTCTGACCTATATCGCCGACATCACGGTCAACGGGCACCCCGAGACCAAGGATCGCCCGCGCCCGCGTGCCGACCTGAAAGAACCCAAGCCCCCCGCGCCCAAGGCCGAACCGCTGATGGGCACGCGCAACCTGCTGGAACAGAAAGGCCCGCAGGCCGTGGCCGACTGGATGAAGGCCCAGCGCCAGTTGCTGATCACTGACACCACAATGCGCGACGGGCACCAGTCGCTGCTGGCCACCCGCATGCGCTCGATCGACATGATCCGCGTGGCACCCAGCTATGCCGCGAACCTGCCGCAGCTGTTCAGCGTCGAATGCTGGGGCGGGGCGACTTTCGACGTGGCCTATCGTTTCCTGCAGGAATGCCCCTGGCAGCGCCTGCGCGACCTGCGCGAGGCCATGCCCAACCTGATGACCCAGATGCTGCTGCGCGGTGCCAATGGGGTGGGCTATACCAACTATCCCGACAACGTGGTGCAGGAATTCGTGCGCCAGGCCTCGCGGAATATCGACGTGTTCCGGGTGTTCGACTCGCTGAACTGGGTCGAGAACATGCGCGTGGCGATGGATGCGGTCATCGAGAACGGCAAGATCTGTGAAGGCACCGTCTGCTATACCGGCGACATCCTAGACCCGAACCGCGCCAAGTATGATCTGAAATACTATGTCGGCATGGCCAAGGAACTGCGCGACGCCGGCGCCCATGTTCTGGGCCTCAAGGACATGGCCGGCCTGCTGAAACCCGCCGCCGCGCGGGTGCTGATCCGCGCACTGAAGGAAGAGGTCGGCCTGCCGATCCATTTCCACACCCACGACACCGCCGGCATCGCCAGCGCCACCATCCTGGCCGCCAGCGAGGCGGGCGTGGACGTGGTGGATTGCGCGATGGACAGCTTCTCGGGCAACACCAGCCAGGCGACGCTGGGCACCGTGGTCGAGGCCCTGCGCCACACCGACCGCGACACCGGGTTGGACGTGAAGGCGATCCGCGAAATCAGCGACTACTTCGAGGCGGTGCGCGGCCAATACGCGGCCTTCGAATCCGGGCTGCAGGCCCCCGCCTCCGAGGTCTATCTGCACGAAATGCCGGGCGGCCAGTTCACCAACCTCAAGGCGCAGGCGCGCTCGATGGGGCTGGAGGAACGCTGGCACGAAGTCGCGCAGATGTATGCGGACGTGAACCAGATGTTCGGTGACATCGTCAAGGTGACGCCGTCCTCGAAAGTTGTGGGTGACATGGCGCTGATGATGGTCAGTCAGGGCCTGACCCGCGAGCAGGTCGAGGATCCCTCGACCGACGTGGCCTTCCCCGATTCAGTCATCGACATGATGCGCGGCAATCTGGGCCAGCCTCCGGGCGGTTTCCCCGAAACGATCTTGACCAAGGTGCTGAAAGGCGAAAAGCCGAACACCGAACGGCCGGGCAAAGACGTGCCTCCGGTTGATTTGGAGGCCACCCGCGCGGAGCTCTCGAAACAGCTGGAAGGCATGGAGGTCGATGACGAGGACCTGAACGGATACCTGATGTATCCCAAGGTGTTCCTGGACTACATGGGCCGTCACCGCATCTATGGCCCGGTACGCACCCTGCCCACCCGCACCTTCTTTTACGGAATGGAGCCGGGAGAGGAGATCTCGGCCGAGATCGACCCGGGCAAAACGCTGGAAATCCGCTGCCAGGCCATTGGGGAGACGGACGAGAATGGCGAGGTCAAAGTGTTCTTTGAACTCAATGGCCAACCGCGCGTCATCCGCGTTCCCAACCGCCTTGTGCAAGCTTCGACCGCCCAGCGCCCGAAGGCCGAGGTCGGAAACGCCAACCATGTCGGCGCGCCGATGCCGGGCGTGGTTTCGACTGTGGCGATCACCGCCGGGCAGGAGGTCAAAGAAGGTGACCTTCTGCTGACGATCGAAGCCATGAAAATGGAAACCGGCATCCATGCCGAACGCGACGCAACCGTGAAGGCGGTGCATGTCCAGCCCGGCGGCCAGATCGACGCCAAGGATCTTTTGGTCGAGTTGGAATAAAACCGTTAAAACACAGAAAGGCGCGCCATCAAGCGCGCCTTTTTTCATCCGAGCGGGCGAGTTCAGCCGTCGCTTGACTCCGCGACGGGCTGCTGCGGCAACTGTTCCGGCGTGCTGTCGATCGAAACCTCTTCCCCGATCGGCGCTGGCAAGCCCAACAAATCGTGCAGTTCATGAAGAGCCGGATCGGACAAGTCACGGCCACCGGTCAAGGTATCAAGTGCTTCCTGCGGATCATCCGCCCCTGCCAAGGCTTCTTCGGCTTCGGTCACAGCCTGCTCCGCTTCGGCCACGGCATCCTCGTATTTGTCCTGTGCGGTGATGCCCTCGGCTGCTTCTTCTTCAGTTGGCGCAAATTGGTCCTCGATCTCCGCTTCGGTCAGACCTTCCAGTTCGGACAATTCCTGTTCGCGCATTTCAAGCTCCTCTGTCGCGCCAGAGAAACCAAGTATACTCTGCTGATAGCTGTAGAGCTTGCCCGGCATGCTGTTCGGGGCCGCATTCATCAGGGCAGTCTGGCTGGCGTGCGCGGCATTCAAGCCCTTGAGCTCGGACGCGATTTTGCCGTGCTTGATTGGTTTGACATACGGCTCCTCGACAACTGCCGCCGCTACCCGCGCTTTACGGATCGGCTTCTCGACTTTCTTTTTTCCAGTGAAGAATTCGTCGAGTTTGGCTGCAAAACCGTTCTGCCCTTTGGTCCGTGATGTAGTTTTGGTGTTCTTTCGTTGTGCCTTTGGTTTAGCGAGACCGAGACCGGCGAGAAAACCCTTGCCCTGGCCGGACCCACCCTTCGTGCTGCGCGCAGATCCTCCGAGGCTGGCACTGGATTTTTCGGCGCTTTTGCCATTTCCGTTGCCGCCACCGTTACTATTTCCGTTTCCACCACCGTTACCATTTCCGCCTCCATTGCCATTCCCGTTCTTGGCTATGGCGATATCTGGCGTAGCCAACACCGCAACGAAGCTAACTGCCCCGGTCAGCAACAAAGATGTCGCCACAACCCGTGACATGGAAATAAACCAGTGCATGCCAATCCCCTCTTAGGTATCCAAATACTTGCGCCAACCGGCACAAGTTTGAGCAGAAATTTCGCATTATGCATATACTAGTTATCGAATACGGCAAAATTTGGCCTTCGAACGAAACCGCTGTTACCCACTCAGTTCGAGAGAATTGACCTCGGGCGGAAGTTTGAAAATATCATTAACTTCATAGGCTTGCTCGTTTCTCAACTGACCTGCAAAGAGGCTCAGAAGCATGGCTCCGACCAACGCAGTCAGTTTTATGTTCTCAACCTTGTTCATCCCTCCGTCTCCACCGTTGTCAATATCCGTGGCTGTAGGTTTCAACGGCTCAGCACACCTTTTCCGTCGCAAATTTTTTTCCGGCCAAGTGCGTTTTTCCTCTTGCAGCTTTCCGCCAGAATTTATAGTTCACGCCTCACTCGACGGCGCGGGCGTAGCTCAGGGGTAGAGCATAACCTTGCCAAGGTTAGGGTCGTGAGTTCGAATCTCATCGCCCGCTCCAACGAGGACCGAAAGGTCGCACAAGATATCTGATTGCGGGCGTAGCTCAGGGGTAGAGCATAACCTTGCCAAGGTTAGGGTCGTGAGTTCGAATCTCATCGCCCGCTCCAGATATCCACCTTCCCACAACAAGCACTGGCAGATCGGTCGGTCCTGCGCCATTCTGTTCTGACATGCAGCAGTCAGATGGACGCCCCGATGTCAGACTACCACATTCGCACGCTGACCGCCGAAGAACTGCGCCACGCAGTGGATTGGGCCGGACGCGAGGGCTGGAACCCAGGTCATGAGGACGCTGTCTGTTTCCGCTCGACCGACCCCGACGGATTTCTGGGCGGGTTTCTGGATGGCGAGATGATCGCCTCGGTTTCAGCCGTGAACTACGACGACGCATTTTCGTTTCTGGGTTTCTATATCGTGCGGCCCGAGTATCGCGGATCAGGTCATGGTCTGGAAATCGCCCAGCACGCGCTGGCGCATTGTACAGGGCGAAACATGGGCTTGGACGGGGTGGTCGAACAACAGGACAACTACCGCAAGTCGGGCTTTGTCTTCGCCTACAACAATTATCGGTTCTCCGGCACGGTTTCAGCCATCCTGTCCAGCCTACCCAAAACCGGTATCCGGGTCGCGCCCATCAGTGGCCTGTCCGAAGACCTTCGCATCTATGACCGTGCTCTGTTCCCCGCGCATCGGGATGCCTTTCTGACGAAATGGCTGAGCGCACCGGGCCACGTCTCGCGTGTTTGTATCCAGAAAGGTCGCATCGCCGGATATGCAACTTTGCGCCCCTGCCTGAATGGCTACAAGGTAGGGCCACTGTTCGCCGACGATCCGGACATCGCGCTGGCGCTTTTGGCTGCGGTTCTGGCCGAAGTTCCCGCTGATCACCGCAGCTCTGAGGTCTATGTCGACATGCCACAGCCCAACGCGGCGGCCTTTGCACTGGCTGACGCTTTGGGTTTGGAAAAAGTCTTTGAAACCGCGCGCATGTATTCCGACCACGAGCCGGATATCGACCTGAACCGAGTGTTCGGCGTGACGACGTTCGAACTTGGCTGAGCCTTAGAACGCCTTGAAGGTCATTGTCGTCAACGACCGCTCGATGTTCGGAATGACCAGAAGGTGTTCGTTAATGAAATGGCCCACATCCTCGGTTTCGGGGATGTAAAGCTTGAGCAGCAGATCATATTCACCGCTGGTGGAGTAGAGTTCCGAGTGGATTTCGCGCAGAGCGATCTCTTCGGCCACCTTGTAGGTGGTGCCGGGCTTGCAGCGGATCTGGATGAAAACGCAGGTGGACATTTCGTGGCCTTGTTGCTTCCGTTTGGCGCAGGCTGGCACGCCCCACGCCCGGGCGCAATCCCCTGCAACAGTTTGCTGCGATTGCAACGATCGGGCTGGATAAGGCCGCCCGTCCCCGTCTATAAGCGCCCCTGTAGCAAGAGGATTTCGCCAATGCGCACAGCTTCGATCAGCCGCAAGACCGCCGAGACCGCGATTACGGTCGAGGTCAACCTCGACGGCACCGGCACCTATGACAACCAGACCGGTGTGGGGTTCTTCGATCACATGCTGGACCAGTTGGCGCGGCATTCGCTGATCGACATGACGATCCGGGCCAAAGGCGACTATCACATCGACGATCACCACACGGTCGAAGACACCGGCATCGCGCTGGGTCAGGCGCTGACGCAGGCGCTGGGGGACAAAAAAGGCATCCGTCGGTATGGCGAGTGCCATCTGCCGATGGACGATGCGCAGGTGCGCTGCGCGCTGGACTTGTCGGGCCGACCGTTTCTGGTGTGGAACGTGGATCTGCCGACGCCCAAGATCGGCAGTTTCGACACCGAGTTGGTGCGCGAGTTCTTCCAAGCGCTGGCCACCCATGGCGGCATCACTCTGCATATCGACCAGTTGCACGGTTTCAACAGCCACCACATCGCCGAGGCCGCCTTCAAGGCCGTCGCCCGCGCCCTGCGCCAGGCGGTCGAGACCGACCCGCGCAAAGCGGATGCGATACCGTCCACCAAGGGCGCGCTCTAGATGCTGACCGCGATCATCGACTACGAAAGCGGCAACCTGCACTCGGCGGAAAAGGCGTTTCAACGCATGGCGCGCGAGCTGGACGCGGGCGAGGTCGTCGTGACCTCGGATGCCGACGTCGTCGCGCGCGCCGACCGACTGGTGCTGCCCGGCGACGGCGCCTTTCCCGCCTGCGCGGCCGAGCTGCGCGGGCACAAGGGCATCCACGATGCGATGGTCGAAGCGGTCGAGCAGAAGGGCCGCCCGTTCCTGGGCATCTGCGTCGGCATGCAGCTGATGGCAACCACGGGCCGCGAATATACCGACACGCCGGGCCTGAATTGGGTGACCGGAGACGTGGTGCGGATCGAGCCCGAAGACCGGGCGCTGAAGGTTCCGCATATGGGGTGGAACGATCTGGTGATCGAGAGCGAGCACCCGGTGTTCAACGGCGTTACCTCAGGCGATCACGTTTATTTTGTCCACTCCTACCATTTCCGCGTCGCCGATCCGGCGCAACGTCTGGCCCATGTGGACTATGGCGGGCCGGTCACGGCCGTGATCGGCCGCGACACGATGATCGGAATGCAGTTTCACCCTGAAAAAAGCCAGGATGTGGGCCTGCGGATGATCGGAAACTTCCTGACCTGGGCCCCCTGACCGGTTACTGCACGCGGGTCCAGGCCTGGCCGCGGCAGATCAGGCCGCCCGCGACGCAACCCTTGACCGTCAGCTTGTTCTGACCGTCAAGCGACATCTTGGAATTGTAGGTCTTGTCCCGGTCCGGCGCCCAGATCTTGCCGCCGCTATAGCTGCCGCCGCCATCCGCGACCATGTCCCAGATGATCTTCTTGCCAAGATTCTCGTAATCCAGCTGCTGGTTTCCGTCCTTGTCGAAGGCGCTGTCGATGGTGCCGCAAACGGCGCTGCCGCAAGGCCCGATCGAGACGTGCAGATATCCGCCGGTATCGCCCGGCTGGGTTTTCCAAAGCCCGTCGACCGGGTCATCCGCCCGTGCGCCGGTGGCCAAGGTGACAAGTGCCGCCGCAGCGGCCAGAGCAAGTTTGTTCATGGTATCCTCCCTGATTTGCAGCCAGTCTGACCGCCGGCACTGGTTCGGGCAAGATTGACTTTGCGTCGCGTTGCATCCCCTGCCCCGCCTGTGCCATATCCCGCGCCAGTACCAGTCACGAAAAGGCCGCCCGACATGATCCTCTATCCCGCAATCGACCTGAAAGACGGCCAGGCCGTGCGCCTACTGCGCGGCGAGATGGACAAGGCCACGGTCTTCAACGAAGACCCCGCCGCCCAGGCCCGCGCCTTTGTCGAGGCCGGCTGCGAATGGCTGCATCTGGTGGACCTGAACGGCGCTTTCGCCGGGGAACCCGTGAACGCCGCCCCGGTCGAGGCGATCCTGAAGTCCTGCGACGTACCGGCCCAGTTGGGCGGCGGCATCCGCGACATGGCCACTATCGAGACCTGGCTGGACAAAGGCCTGGCCCGGGTGATTCTGGGCACGGTTGCCGTGGAAAACCCCGATCTGGTCCGTCAGGCAGCCAAGGCCTTTCCCGGCCAGGTCGCCGTCGGCATCGACGCGCGCAACGGACGTGTCGCCACCAAGGGCTGGGCCGAGGAAACCGACGTGATGGTGACCGACCTGGCGCGCAGCTTCGAAGACGCGGGCGTGGCGGCGATCATCTACACCGACATCAACCGCGACGGCGCGATGCAAGGCCCCAATGTCGAAGCCACGGCCGATCTGGCCCGTGCAGTCTCGATCCCGGTGATCGCCAGCGGCGGGGTCAGCTCGCTGGACGACCTGATCGCCCTGCGCGACTGCGGCGCAAACCTGAACGGCGCGATTTCAGGTCGCGCGCTCTATGACGGCGCGCTGGATCTGCGCGAAGCCCTGGCGGCGTTGAAGGGTTAGGATATTGCAAGCGGTCCGCAAACAGGTTCTGCCCGAGCAGTCTGAATTGTGGTCGCTGTTCACTCCGGGTGATTTTGTTGATGGGTACTCGGTCCAAAGCGACCTTGCACCGTTTGACGCGATGAAAATCGGTCTGAACATGCCGGGGTGGGTGAAGATCCTGATGGGAATCCGGAACGCAATCGTTGCCCCATTCGGCTTGAAGGGCCGCAAGCACTTGAACACCGACAATGGCTCGCCCGACGCAGGCACCGGCGCGATTTTTCCCGTGACCTACAGGGATGAGACAGAGGTCATCGTGGGAATCGATGACCGCCATCTGGATTTCCGCATCGCCGTGCATCGCGACAAAGACCGCGTAGTCATGGCAACTTGGGTGCGGACTCACAATCGTTTGGGACGGATCTATCTGACGGTGATCATGCCCCTTCACATTCTGATCGTGCGCAATTGCATGAAACGGATCGCACGCGCTTCTCAGGTATGACGCCGATCAGTTGGCTGCGGCATCCGTCAGCTTGCTCAACGCACCGCGCATCTTGTCGATCACCGGGGATTTTTCCACCGCATCAAGCTCGTCCATGGTTTCCTTGGGATCCTCGTAGGCCAACCAGACCTGGCCGTCGGCATCCTCATAGGCCTGCACCTTGAGCGGAAGGAACAATCCCGCACGCGGGTCGATCTGCATGGCGGGCGTTCCCAGGGCCGGGTTTCCGAAGATCAAAACCTGATTGGGCGGTATCGTCATGTCGACCTTGTGCGCACCGGCCGCGTGGTCAACGCGGGCAAATACAGTCGCGCCTGCATTTTCGACAGCAGCCTGCAGCGCGTCGATGGCCTCGGTCACGGACTTGTCGGTCGGGACCTTGATGATGTCGTCAGCCATTGCCCAGGTCGCACCGGACAGAATGAAAGCGGTTGTAAGAAACAAGTTGCGCATGGTTTTCACCTCCTGCTGAAATCCGCTTCAGTTTCACGAGGTTCCGGGCGCAGGACAATCACAACTCTGGCATCGGCGGGGCTTTGCCGGTAGAGGTGCGGCAACAAAGGACAAACCATGCTGAAAACCCGCATCATTCCCTGTCTGGATGTCGCCGATGGCCGCGTGGTCAAGGGCGTGAATTTCGTGGGCCTGCGCGACGCGGGCGATCCGGTGGAATCGGCCAAGGCCTATGACGCCGCCGGCGCTGACGAGATCTGCTTTCTCGACATCCACGCCACCCACGAAAACCGCGGCACCATGTTTGACGTGGTTCAGCGCACGGCCGAGCAGTGCTTCGTACCGCTGACGGTGGGTGGCGGCGTGCGCACCAAGGAAGACGTGCGCGCGCTGTTGCTGGCGGGGGCCGACAAGGTCAGCTTCAACTCGGCCGCCGTGGCCAACCCCGACGTGATCGCCGAGGCTGCCGACCAGTTCGGCAGCCAGTGCATCGTCTGCGCCATCGACGCCAAAACCGTCAGCCCCGGCAAATGGGAGATCTTCACCCACGGCGGACGCAAACCCACCGGCATCGACGCGGTAGAGTTCGCCAAGACCGTCGTCGCCAAGGGCGCGGGCGAGATTCTGCTGACCTCGATGGACCGCGACGGCACCAAGGCGGGGTTCAACATTCCGCTGACGCGCGCCATCTCGGATGCGGTCGACGTGCCGGTGATCGCCTCGGGCGGCGTGGGCAATCTGGATCATTTGGTCGAAGGCGTGACCGAAGGCGGAGCCAGCGCGGTGCTTGCGGCCTCGATCTTTCACTTCGGCGAATACACGATCCGCGAGGCCAAAGAGCACATGGCATCCGCGGGTATCCCCATGAGGCTGACATGAGCATACTGAACGAGCTGGCCGCCACGATCGCATCCCGCAAGGGCGCGGACCTCGAATCAAGCTGGACCGCCAAGCTGCTGTCCAAAGGCCCCGAGAAATGCGCCGAGAAGTTTGGCGAAGAGGCCGTGGAGGCGATCATCGAAGCCGTGAAGGGTGACCGCGACCGGCTGACATCCGAGGCCGCCGATGTGCTGTATCACCTGCTGGTCATGCTGGCCGCGCGCGACGTGGCGCTGGAAGACGTTCTGGCCGAGCTTGCCAAGCGGCAGGGCACCAGCGGCATCGCCGAAAAGGCCGCACGCGACCGGGGCTGAGACCCGGCTTTCACCAATAGCGTCCGCGCCCTATACTGATTGACCGAAGCGCCTGCTGGGCGCAGGGGCGACGAGGGACACAGGCATGTTCAAACCCATGATCTGGGCACTGACGACGCTGGCCATTCTGGGGCTTGGCGCATGCTCATCCGCGCCGCCCGCTCGCAGCGACGACGTCGCGCGGCTTGCAGCCCAGATCCAGGCGCTGGGGCCCGAGGTCGACCCGGAAGAGGCCCAGCGCGCGGCCCGCGTCACCTATGCCTATACCGCGCAGCTGGCGCAGGAATACCAGATCACAGACCCCCCTCTGATCCATAACGCCAAGGTCAACAAAGGGGTGCGCCCGCGCGGGCTGTGCTGGCACTGGGCCGAAGACATCGAACGGCGCTTGAAACAGGAGAACTTTCGCACGCTGACCCTGCACCGCGCGATCGCCAACGCCGACAACCCGTTCCGAATCGATCACAGCACGGCAATAATCAGCCGACGCGGTGATTCGATGTACGACGGTGTCGTTCTGGACCCATGGCGTTATGGAGGGGTCCTGTTTTGGAGTCCATTGCGCGAGGACACACGCTATGACTGGGTCCCGCGCGACATCGTGCTGGAGAAACGGCGGCAAGAGCAGCTTGCGGAAATCAACGCCATTGCGGTGAACTGAGCGGTCAGAGTTTTGATGAGATGATGCCGGTGGCGAACCCGCCCATGCGCAGCTCGCCGAACAGTCGCTGATATTCGATCTTGGGGCAGCGATTCATGACGACATCGACACCGCGCGCCTGCGCCACCGCGGCGGCCTCGGCGTTTTCGACTCCGATCTGCATCCAGATCGTGCGCAGGTCGGGAAATGCAGCCAACGCCTCGTCCACGATCGGAGGAACGGCTTCGGACCTGCGAAAAATATCCACCATGTCAACGGGTTCACTGATTTCGGACAACGAAGCCCGAACGGTTTCACCAAAAAGATCGGCTCCGGCATGGCCGGGATTGACCGGAATCACCCTGTACCCCTTGAGCGACAAGTAGCGCGCAACATAGTAGCTGGGCCGTACTGGGTTCATCGACACGCCAACGACCGCAACCACCTTGGTGCGTTTCAGGACGGATCTGAGGAAGTCATCGGAATAGTCGGTCATGGCTGCAGCCTAGCCGTGACTTGGAAAAGAAAAAAGCGCCCAAGTATACCTTGGGCGCCAGTTGTTGGAACGAGGGACAGTGAAATGACCCGCGGCAGTTCCGTTCCGCGGTCACCGTGACATTTAGGCACGAGTTTCGGAAAAAAAAGAGGCCGCGCGCATTTTTGTGATGACACGAGCGGATAAGCGGGAATTCGCCTGTCAACCGTATAGGATCGCCGGCCAGTTCTTCTCGGCCTTCTGGATAAAGCCGGTCGTGTCCGTCAGCCACATCTTTTCGATCTCGAGGGAATGCGTCAGATACAGCCTGCCGCCCACGATTTTCCACGCCATCGGGTCCGTGCTGGTGAGCTCGCCATAGGCCATGGCATAGGCGCAATAACCGCCGAACCTCGGCGCGTAGGCGCGCGGATTAAGTTCGAACTCCTCTCGGTTCTCCTGCGAGGCAAACCGCCAGGTAGCGCCCTTCCACATCACCGCAATGTCGGGTTGCCCTTGAACCGGGCCACCATCGCGAAAATAGCTGACCGCGTCATAACCGGTAATGGCCGCACCTTTTGCGGAATAGAAGACCGGGGCGGTCTGCGCCCGCAATGTCAGCGGACATGCGATTGAAAAGGTAAGACCGGCAAGTATGGAGCGTCGGGATAGCATCAGATTTCACGGGTTGAGTTTTACAGACGCTATAAGATGCAACTTTTGACGCGCCGCGAAACCCATTTGACGCAGTTGTGAAGGGTCGTGTCGGAAAGGGCTCAGTCGAACACGTCCTCGATCACATCCCAAGCTTCGTCCAGAACGCGCGAGAAAAGGCCTTTTTTCCTTTTCTTGTAGCTCTTCTTTTTGGGCTTTTGCATCGGAATGCTGTGTCGCGGCTGTGGATCTGAAGCCTTTTTGACAGGGATCATCTTCAGGTTATGCAGCGGGGCACCGCAACTGGAACAGCTAAGTTCGTGCCGCTGGCAACCCGTGAGGACCAGCGCCGCGCGGGTGCCGCAGTAGCAGCACGTAGCAATCTTGGACGGGGCGGGAATGGGTCTCTCCTCTCAATGCGGCTGAGAAGCATATAGGGCAATCGCCGCGGCATTTGAGACGTTCAGGGATCCGAAACCGCCCGCTGCGTCAATTTTGACAAGCATATCCACCGTTTCCTTGGTCTTTTGCCGCAATCCCGGCCCCTCGGCGCCCAGAACCAGCGCAACCGGACGATCGCGCTTGCCGTCCAAAGTTGCCTCGATGGTCTGATCGGCCTCACCATCCAGGCCCAGAACGAGGAATCCCATATTCTGCAACTCGACGATCGCGTCAGCCAGGTTTCGCACCCGCAGATAGGGTTGGCGCTCCAACGCACCGCTGGCGGTCTTGGCCAGCGCACCGGTTTCCGGCGCCGAGTGGTGGCGCGTGCCGATGACCGCGCTGGCGCCCAGAACCTCGGCCGAGCGCAGGATCGCGCCCACATTGTGCGGATCGGTCACGCGGTCCAACAGCAGCACCCGAGGGTTTTCGCGCCCGATGCAATTCTCGGCCAGACCGCCCCACTCCAGCGGCTTGACTTCAAGCGCCGCGCCTTGGTGCACCGAGCCCGGGTCGATTGGCGCGTTGAATTTTCGCGGATCGACGAGTTCAGCCTGCATGCCGGATTCCGCGATCGCATCCGCCAGCTTGTCCTGTGCGTTGCGGGTCACGATCAGGCGCAGTTTCTGCCGTTTGGGGTTCATCAACGCATCACGCACGGCGTGCAATCCGAACAACCAGACGGTTTCGGAAGTCGCCGCTTTGCGCGCCTGCTCTTTCTCAATCACCCACTTCGGTTTCTTCATTTTACTGGCCTCCGGGCCGGGAACAATGTTTCCTGCGCCAAAGCGGAATTTTCCTGTTGACGCTCCTTTTGAGCGCTAGTAATCACGCCTCCACGTCAGGTGCAACGCCTGACAGTGGGCGACAGGCCGCAAGGTGTGGCAGGGGACTGTAACTCCCTCGCGGAGACGCACGCCTGGTTCGATTCCAGGGTCGCCCACCATCTTCTTCCGCAAATCAGAACGCAGATAGATGGCGCACACCGGGTTTGTCCGGGTGGTCCCTTGCGCTTGCCCTCGATTCTGCAAGGAAATTCAGGCAAAGGTTGAGTGCCCGGAGATCATGCGATGCCCCGAGCATCAACGGCCGGACATCGGACGGCTTGGGAATGGCGGTTGCGTCCCGACACCCAATGCTCGTATCGAAACGGGATTTTCTGACTCATCCTTTCCAATGAGCAGCTTAGCTGCTTCAAATTCCAAAAATTTACAATTCCATAAATATAAGAGTTCAAGAATTTACAAAATAATATTTCATTTCTAGGGACTTGTTGGGGAATTTTCATTCTGCCCCTCATACTTGCCCTGCGCAGGTTGCGTTTTACCCGACGGAAGAGGAGCCCGAGGGCGTAGCCTGCTAATTGGGAGGAATTCATGTCAAACAAATCTGTCACGCGTCGCGGCGTGCTGAAGTCTGGTGCCGTCACAAGCGCCGGTCTGGCATTGCCGACGATCTTCACGGCCTCGTCGGCCGCGGCCTATACCAACGAACCCACTGGCGGATCAGTCACGCTGGGCTTCAACGTGCCGCAGACCGGTCCCTATGCCGAAGAAGGCAATGACGAACTGCTGGCACAGCAGCTGGCGGTCGAGCATCTGAATGGCGAAGGCGACGGCGGCTGCCTGAACACCTTCACGTCGAAGGCGCTGAAAGGGAACGGCATCCTTGGCAAGAAGGTCGAGTTCGTCACCGGCGACACGCAGACCAAGTCCGACGCTGCCCGTGCATCGGCCAAGTCGATGATCGAAAAAGACGGCGCGATCATGATCAACGGCGGCTCGTCCTCGGGCGTGGCCGTTGCGGTTCAGGGCCTCTGCCAGGAGGCGGGCGTGATCTTCATGGCCGGCCTGACCCACGCCAACGACACCACCGGCAAGGACAAGAAGGCGAACGGCTTCCGTCACTTCTTCAACGCCTACATGTCGGGTGCCGCTCTGGCGCCGGTGCTGGCCAAGGAAATGGGCACCGAACGCCGTGCCTATCACCTGACCGCCGACTACAACTGGGGTTGGACCCAGGAAGAGTCGATCGTGGCTTCGACCGAAGCGATGGGCTGGGAGACGGTCAACACTGTCAAGACCCCGCTGGCCTCGACCGACTTCTCGTCCTACATCGCGCCGGTTCTGAACTCGGGCGCGGACGTGCTGGTTCTGAACCACTACGGCGGCAACATGGTCAACTCGCTGACAAACGCGATCCAGTTCGGCCTGCTGGACAAGGTCGTAAACGGCAAGGACTTCAAGATCGTCGTTCCGCTGTACTCGGAACTGATGGCCGCCGGCGCTGGCGAGAACATCAAAGGCGTTCTGGGTTCGATGAACTGGAACTGGCAGCTGCAGGATGAGGGCACCAAGGCCTTCGTGAAGTCCTTCGGCGAGAAGTACGGCAAGCCGCCGTCGAACTCGGCTCAGACTTGCTATGCCCAGGTACTGCTGTACGCGGATGCCTGCGAGCGCGCAGGCACCTTCAACCCGTGCGGCGTGGTCGAAGCTCTCGAGGACTTCGAGTTTGACGGTCTGGGCAACGGCCCGACCTGGTATCGCGGTGCCGACCACCAGTGCTTCAAGGATGTGCTGGTCGTGCGCGGCAACGAAAACCCGACCAACGCCTATGACACGCTGGAGATCGTCGAGATCACTCCGCGGGCGCAGGTCGAGTACGATCCGGATCACCCGATGTTCGCCGGCGGCGAACTGGGCAAGTGCAACCCGGGCGCGTAACCCCGACACTCGGTTTTTCGCAAGAAAACCCCTGAGTCCTCAAAACGGCTCTCTCCGGTCAGACGACCGGGGAGAGCTGCCGGGACCAGTCAAAGGTAAGGACAATGGACGCAATCCTACTGCAAATTCTGAACGGGCTGGACAAGGGCTCGGCCTATGCGCTGATTGCGCTGGGGCTGACGCTGATCTTCGGCACGCTCGGCGTGGTGAACTTCGCCCACGGGGCCCTGTTCATGATCGGCGCCTTCTGTGCCGTCACGCTTCAGAAGATCTTCAACCTCAGCTACGAGGTGGTCGACGAGACCCAGACCGACTTTCTGGGCAACCCGCTGAAGGTGAAGACCCCCTATGTCGAAAGCTGGTTCGGCCCCGAGCTGGGCGCGACCATCATCGACTGGTCCGTGCCGCTGGCCATCCTGTTCGCCATCCCGATCATGCTTATGGTCGGCTACGTGATGGAACGCGGCCTGATCAAGCATTTCTACAAGCGTCCCCATGCAGATCAGATCCTTGTGACCTTCGGCCTGGCCATCGTTCTGCAAGAGATCATCAAGTATTTCTTCGGCGCCAACCCGATCCAGACCCCGCCGCCTGCGGCACTGAGCGGGTCGGTCGATCTGGGCGTGGCGCTGGGGTTCGATCCCAACGCGATCATCTATCCGATCTGGCGTCTGGTCTATTTCCTGTTCGCGGTCGTGATCATCGGAGGCGTGTTCTCGTTCCTGCAGTTCACCACCTTCGGCATGGTCGTGCGCGCCGGAATGGCCGACCGGGAGACCGTGGGCCTTCTGGGCATCAACATCGACCGACGGTTCACCATCATGTTCGGCATCGCAGCCGCGGTGGCTGGGCTTGCGGGCGTGATGTACGGGCCGCTGAACCCGCCCAACTATCACATGGGCATGGATTTCCTTGTGCTCAGCTTCGTGGTCGTCGTAGTCGGCGGCATGGGCTCGCTGCCCGGCGCGGTTCTGGCCGGGTTCCTTCTGGGCATCCTTGAAAGCTTTGCCTCGACCACCTGGGCGACCACCACGATCCCGGGCATCAACCAGATCATCATCTACCTTGTCGCCATCATCGTTCTTCTGACCCGTCCGCGGGGTCTGATGGGCCGCAAAGGCGTGATGGAGGAATAACCCATGCTGGGACTGAACAAAAAAGACACAAGCCTGCTGATCGTCGTCGCGTTGCTGACGCTGCTGGCCCCCTTCATCCTGAACCCCTTCCCCACTGACAGCGCCATGGCGCAGTTCAACGCGGGCTATCCGGACCTGATGCAGCGGTTCGTGATCTTCGGAATCTTTGCCATCGGGTTCAACATTCTGTTCGGCCTGACCGGATACCTGTCCTTCGGCCACGCGGCCTTTCTGGGGGTGGGGTCCTACTCGGCCGTCTGGATGTTCAAACTGCTCAGCTACAACGTCATCCCCGCCATCGCGCTGAGCGTCGTGGTCGCCGGGCTGTTCTCGGTGCTGATCGGCTATGTCAGCCTGCGCCGGTCGGGGATCTACTTCTCGATCCTGACGCTAGCCTTCGCGCAGATGAGCTTTGCGCTGGCCTATTCGGTGCTGTCGAACCCCAAGTTCAACCTGACCAACGGGGAAACCGGCCTGCAGGTCTATGCCGATGACCCGCAGATCCTGCAGGGGGCCAATGCGCCCGATCTGCCGCATCTGTTCGGCCTGCCGATGCGCGCGACCTATACGATGGATGTGGGAGCGTGGAGCTTTGACTTCAACGCGGGCTACTATCTGTGCGCGGTGATCATGATGGTGGTGTTCTACCTAGCGATCCGCATCTTCCGCTCGCCTTTCGGCATGATGCTGCGGGCGGTGAAGTCGAACCAGCAGCGGATGAACTATACCGGATTGAATTCCAAACCCTACACACTGGCCGCGTTCGTGATCTCGGGCATGTATGCCGGTCTGGCCGGTGGCCTGATGGCCGCAATGGACCCGCTGGCCGGCGCTGAACGGATGCAATGGACCGCCTCGGGCGAGGTCGTGCTGATGACCATCCTGGGCGGCACCGGTACTCTGATCGGGCCGGTTCTGGGCGCGGGCTTCATCAAGTATTTCGAGAACATCTTCTCGAAGATCAACGACAACGTGCTGCACAGCTGGTTCGCCTTCCTGCCTGACGGGCTCGAAGACGCGGTGGTGTTCATCATCCACCCGTTCATCGGCAAGGGCTGGCATCTGACCCTGGGCATCCTGTTCATGCTGGTGGTGATCTACCTGCCTGGCGGGCTGGTCGAGGGCGGTCAGCGGTTGCTGAACTGGATCCGCCGCAAAAGCGTTGGCGGGGATGACACCCGTGAAGGCAAAACCGAGCCGGCAGAATAAGGAAACGCGTCAATGGCAATTCTGAAAGTTAAAGATGTCAGCAAGCGCTTCGGCGGCCTCAAGGCCCTGACGGACGTGAACCTGAGCGTCGAGGAAAACTCGGTGCATGCGATCATCGGCCCCAACGGGGCGGGCAAGTCCACTCTGCTGAACTGCCTGGTGGGCAAACTGATCCCGGATACCGGATCTGTCCTGTTCGACAACCAGTCTGTGCTGGGGCGCGAGCCGTACCAGATCAACCAGATGGGCATCAGCCGGGTGTTCCAGACGCCCGAGATCTTTGGCGAGCTGACCGTAATGGAGAACATGCTGATCCCCATCTTCGCGATGCGCGACGGGGCATTCCGCATGCACGCCTACGAGACCATCGCCAACGAAAAAGAGGTGGTCGAACAGGCCGAAGCCATGCTGGAAGAGATGAACATGGCCGACAAGCGGCACATGCATTCAGCCTCGCTGTCGCGCGGCGACAAGCGGCGGCTCGAGATCGGCATGTGCCTCAGCCAGAAGCCTCGCCTGCTGCTGCTGGACGAGCCCACGGCCGGTATGGCTCGGGCCGACACCAACAACACCATCGACCTGCTGAAACAGATCAAGGATGAGCGCGACATCACCATCGCGATCATCGAACACGACATGCATGTGGTGTTCAGCCTGGCCGAGCGGATCACCGTTCTGGCGCAGGGCACGCCGCTGGTCGAGGACACCCCCGAAAACATCCGCGGAAACCCCAAGGTCCGAGAGGCCTATCTGGGCGAGGCGGCGTGAGGAAAAGCTATGAACGAGAAACCTGACTTTTCGAAAAACGCCAATATGGCCAGCACCGCGCCCGCGTTCCTGTCGGTGTGGGACATGCATTCGTACTATGGCGAAAGCTACATCGTCCAAGGCGTCAGCTTCAACGTCCACGAGGGCGAGATCCTGGCCCTGCTGGGGCGCAACGGGGCCGGCAAGACTTCGACCCTGCGCTCGATCGCGCGCGTGGGCGAGCCCGAGGTGCGCCACGGCGAAATCTGGCTGGACCACAAGCCACTGCACAACATGACCAGCTACGAGGCCGCCGCCGCCGGATTGGGCCTTGTGCCCGAGGATCGGCGGATCATCCCCGGCCTGACGGTCGAGGAGAACCTGCAGCTGGCCCAGATCGCCCCCCCGATCGGCTGGTCGCTGGAACGGATCTACGAGCTGTTCCCGCGTCTGGGCGAACGGCGCAAGCAAGAGGGTGTGACTCTTTCGGGCGGCGAACAGCAGATGCTGTCGATCGCCCGCGCGCTGGCCCGGGACATCAAGGTGCTGCTGCTGGACGAACCCTACGAGGGGCTGGCCCCGGTGATCGTGGACGAGATCGAAAAGACGCTGATCCACATCAAGCAACAGGGCATGACCACCATCATCGTCGAACAGAACGCAGTGCGAGCGCTGCAACTGGCCGACCGGGCAATCATTCTGGACACCGGCTGCATCGTGTTTGACGGCACCGCCGACGAGGTGCTGGAAAACACCCAGCTGCGCGAGGAATATCTGGCGATCTGACCCGTGTCAGTTGGGCAGGCAGGCCCATTCGGCCACGACCTGCCCCTGCCGGAAGGCCAGAACCGTGCCGAACTGGTTCAGAACCGCTTCACTCTGACTGGCGCGCAGCAAGGCGATATCGCCGGGCTGCGCCTTTGTCGTTTTCGGACCCACCCAAACCTCCTGGTTGCTTGAACGCCCGAATACGCCGGAATAGCCGAACCCGTCAGGCCAGACGGGGCTGGCCAAGTAATGCCCACCGGAAATGGCAAGGTTGGTCCGGCGCAGTCCGGGCAGGTCAATCCCCGGCACCGGGTTGCGCGGCATGACCTTGAGGATCGGTGTGGCCAAGAACAGCGCGGGCAAAAACGCCTTGGTCGATGCATGGTCAAAATCCGAAGGTTTCACCAGAACCGACCCAAAGGCAACCTCGGTCGCCGGGGTTCGCGTGGCCGGGTCCTGAAAGGTCAGGCTGCCACCGGTGTTCAGGCACAGCCCCTGCGCCCCCTGCCCTAGCGCAGCGACCGCTTGCCCAAAGGCTTTGGCACTGGCTCGCCGCGCGCGGCGTCGGAGCGGCCCAGGCAGTTTGGCCAGATGCACCTCGTACCCCATCACGCCCGACAGAGCCGCATGGGCATGATCCGCGATCCTTGCCGCGACGCCTGCGACCTGATCGGCGGTCAAGCCGCCGCGGTGCAGGCCCACGTCGATCTCGAGCGACAGGCGCAGGGTTTCGCCCGTGTCAGCGGCCAGCGACAGATACGCGTCCAGCCGTTGTGGCGTGTCGATCAGCCACTGCACCCTCCGGGCGGCGTCGGGATGCGTCTCAAGAATCCGCCGGGCGGCCGTCACCGGCAGCGGTTTGCCCAGCAGGTGATCGGTGTCCGGCTCGGCGGCCAGCAGGGCCGACAGCATCGGTTCGGAAAAGCTCATCAAGCCCGATGTCGGAAGCCGGCTGCGGATATGGTCCAGCAGAGGCAGGCACGGCAGAGACTTGGCCACCAACCGGGCCTGCAGGCCGTAGCCCAACCCTGCGCGGGCGGCGTCGCAATTCGCCGCGACCCGGTCCAGATCGACGACGGCAACCGGCCGGTCGACGCCATGATCGCGCAGCGCTTGGGCGAGTTGTTCACGATACTCTGCAGTCATGGGCGAAACATCCGGGCCAGCGCGGGTGTCAGGAACTTGTCCGTTGGGTCCAGCTTTTCGCGCAATGCGCAGAATGCATCGAAATCGGGATAGAGGCGCGACAGATCGGAATAGGTCAGGCTGTGCAACTTGCCCCAATGGGGCCGGCCGCCGGCCTGCAGGAACAGCGGCTCCATCGCCTCGAAATAGCGCAGATGGCCTTCCTTCGCATCGGTGTGGATGGCAACCGATACCCGTGGGCCACCTTGGAACGGTGATAGGCATGCGTCGTCGCCTGCGGTCTGGCGCACCTCGATGGGGAAATAGATGTCGGCATGGTCACGCTCCAACCGCCGGATCAGATCGGACAGCACGTCCCGGGCGTTTTCCGGCGGCATGTGATATTCCATTTCCTTGAACCGGATATGCCGGTCGCTGCACAGAACGCGCCAGCTTTCGCCGACGTAATCCTCGTCGGACTGGGCCAAGGTCAGCAGACGCAGCAGGGCGCGCCGCAAACCGGGGCTGAGCCGACCCGCATTGCGCGCCAGCTTCAGAACCTTGACGGCGATCATGTCCAGATCGCGCGGCGCGCGAGTCTGGGGCGCGTCGGTTATGTCATGCCGGATTTCTACGGTCTTCCCGGTGAACGGGATGTAGAAGAATTCGAAATTCCGGTTCTCGTCCCAATGCTGGTGCATGCGCTCCAGACTGTCCTGCAGGTCCGACAGACGCACCCGGCGGCGCAGGTTGTATTTCGGCACGACGTTGATCTGTGCCTCGGTTAGGATGCCCAGCAGACCCAGCGAGACCTGCACCATGTTCAGCGGAATGTCGTCGGTGGTCAGGGTCTGCCCATCCGCGCCGATCAGCCGGGCTGCGGTGATTTCGGCGGACAGGCACGGCAGGGTGCGCCCAGTGCCATGGGTCGCCGTGGCCGCCGCGCCGGCCAGAGTCTGCACGTTGATATCACCCAGATTGCGGAAGGCCATGCCATGCTCGGCCAGCGCCGGCGACAGATCGCGCAGCCGGGCATTGGCGTTGATCCAGGCCCGCCCGCCTTCGACCCGCGTCACGGCAGGCAGGTCCAAGGCGGTCAGGTCAATGATGTGTTGCGCCCCCGGAACGAGCGGGGTGAAGGAATGCCCTGCCCCGACTGGACGCAGGGTTTCGGCCGAGGCGATCAGCTGCTGCAGGTCCTCGAACGTTATCGGCCGCTTGGGCCGTATTTGGCTGGTCTGGTTGCCTGCCCAGTTCTGCCACATGGCTGATCCTCCTCCCATCCGGGGCAGAGGATTGCAGCCGGGGCGATAGGGAACAAGCCCAGTTTTCAGGACGTTACGTCGGGAAAGCTGTTATTCGGCCGCAGGCCGCAGGTTGGCAACGCTGTCGAACCAGTCCTCGATGGCGTCCAGACGGGGCTCAAGCGCCTGCGCCGCGCCGGCGGTGAAATCCACGAACTTGTCACGGTTCAGGCCGTTGACCCCGACCAGCACCGGGACATCGAGCGCCAGAGCCTCGGCGATGACGGGGCGGAACCCGCGGCCATCGGCCTCGTGCTTGCCGAACTTGTTGACGATCAGCAATTGCGGACGGTCGGCCAGCGAAGCAGTCACATAGCCCACCGCCTGCTCCAACGCAGCCGGGTCCAGCCGGCACCCGCGCGATTGGCTGCCCAGCGATTGCGAGATGCGGATGGTCTCGCCATCCGGCAGCACGCGCAGGTCCATGTCGCATTTGCTGCTGTCGGCGCATTCTGTGTTGGTCTGAACCACACCGGCCAGACAGGCGCCCTTGGCCAGCAGGCGTTCGGCTACCGCGCTCAGCAGGCGGTCGGTTGCGCCGCGATCGGTGGAGGTGACATAGGCCAGGTGCATCGGCAGACCTTTCGGATTTTCATCTTGTTGTTTCAATTAGCACGCATGGGGCGCCCCTTCCAGCGCCCGCATCACGGCAGCGGAGACATCCCGATCACCGGCGCGTGCAAGTGCAACAGCGCGGCATAGGCCAGCCCCGCCACCAACCAGACCCAGGGCCGCGGCCATGGACGTGGCAGCCGCAGCGACAGGCGTGCGGTGCTGCGCGACAGGCGGGGCCAATCGGACCCCATCTCGCGCGCCTTGCGTCTGTCGATCAGGGCCATGCCAATCCATGCGAAACCCGCGAACAGGCCGAACAGAACCACATGCGCCAGGCTGCCATTGGCCAGCAGATGCGCCAGCGCCCACAGCATCATCGCCAACAGGATCGGGTGCCGGGTGGTCCGCAGGATGCCGGGCTGCTCGGGGTTGAACGGGCGGCGTCCCAGGCCGCCGAAGGAAAACGGGTTGGTCGCCGCCAGCCCGGCCACCGCCAGCCAGCAGACGACGGGCATCACCAGCAGCGGCACCCAGCGCAGGATCGCCAGCGGCGGGATGACCTCGACATAGGGCGCGTTGGCCGCGGCCACGATCAGCCAAGCCAAAACCGCCAGCGACAGCGCCGAATAGACTGCGAAATAAGGCCCGCGCCCCATCAACCCGATCAGCCGGCCACGCACTGCCGGACGCGCCGGAATGGCGTGGCTCAGCAGAAAGATCAGAAGTGCAGCAACAAAAGCGCCCCAACCGGCCATGGTCATCTCCGCCTGTTTTTCGCCCGAGATACCGGGGGAAACGGCCCCGGTCCTTGTCCGAAATCAAGTGTGGTCGGGGGCAGCTGCGCCGCCCCCGATCCAAGGCTACAGGCCCAGCGCCTTGCGGCGTTCCTCGGCAAATCCCTGAACCATGCGGTCGGCGACCAGCGCCAGAATGGCCATCGCCGCCCCGGCCGAAATGCCCAGCCCCACATCTGCCTGCCCCAGCGCCAGATAGATCGACTGGCCCAGACCGGTCGTGCCGATCAGCGCCGCGATCACCAGCATCGCAAAGGCGTAAAGGATCGTCTGGTTCAGCCCCAGCAGGATCGTGGGTGCAGCATAGGGCGCACGCACGTCGCGCATGATCTGCCACTCGGTCGCGCCGCTGGCGATCGCGGCCTCCATCATCTCGTCCGGGGTGTTGACCAGCCCGTGACGGGTGTAGCGGATCATTGGCACGATCGCATAGGCGCAGATCGCCAGAAAGGCCGAAAACTCGCCGATCTGGAACACCATCAGCACCGGGATCAGGAACACGAACAGGGGAATCGTCTGCAGCATGTCGCAGATCGGGCGCACGATCTTCCAGACCGGCGACCAGACCGCGCTGGCGAGGCCGATCAGCCCACCGACAACGGCGCAGAAGAACACCGCCGCACCGCTGAGATAAAGCGACAGCAGCGCCCTCTCCCACAGGCCCGAGATCAGGATCGTGCTCAGCAGCGCCACCGACAGCGCCGCCAGACGCCAACCGCCCGCCACCCAGCCCAGCGCCGCCGCGCCGGTCAGGACGAACGGCCATGGCAGGTTCGCGATGCCGGTTTCGAGCATGCCGATCAGGATCAGCGTGACCAGACCGCCAGTCAGGTGCCCGCGCCACGCCATCAGCAAGGCGATCACCGCACCGGCGGCGAACAGTCCAAAGCTCATGGCCGGGGTCCACTGGAACCCCCAGGTAAAGGGCAGAACCGCCTGATCCAGACCGATCCGCAGCGGCAGCAGGACATAGAACATCGAATTGTTCTTGAGCGAATCCAACCACGGGCCGTTATTCTGGGTAAAGGCTGTCAGGCCGCTGTCCACCGCCTCCGCGACCGGATCCAGCAGCGTCAGTTCGGACGGGTTGGGCAGCCGCGCCCAGAACAGCAGCGTGAACAGGACCGCAACGCCAAGAACCGCCCAGACGACGCGGTTGTCATGGCGATTGCGCTCGGTTGCGAGCGTGCCGCTCATGCGGTCGATCACCACCGCAAAGACAACGATCACCATGCCGGCCAGCAGAGATTCACCGAACTGCGCCTTGCGCATGGTCAGCAGGACCTCCCAGCCGATGTCGTTGAACCCGCCGATGACCGCAGCGATGATCACCATCGACAGGGCCGCCATCAGGCACTGGTTCACACCCACCATGATCTGTGTCGCCGCCGCCGGGATTTCCACCTGGAACAGCTGCTGGAACCGGGTGCCGCCCGACATGATGGCGGCTTCCTTGATCTCGGGCTCTACGCGCTCCAACCCCAGCATCACGTTGCGCGCCATCGGCGGCGCCGCATAGATGGCCGAGGCGATCAGGCCCACCACAGGGCCAAACCCGAACAGCAGCAACAGCGGGGTCAGATAGGCAAAGGTCGGCACCGTCTGCATGATGTCCAATACTGCCTGAACCACCGATTTCACCCGCGGCACTTCGTTGGCCAGAATGCCAATTGCACTGCCGACGATCAGCGCGACCGGGACCGAAACGGCCACCAGCGCCAAGGTGTTCATGCTCTCGGCCCAATAGCCCGAAGCCAGCACGAAGCTGAGGCCTAGAAAGCCCAGCGCCGCCATGGGCAACCCGCCCAGATACCAACCGAGTGCAGTCACCAGCCCGATCAGGATCGGCCAGGGCGTATTTCCCAACACGAAGTTGGCCCAGTTCATCGGATAGGCCATCAAATCGGAAAACAGCCGGGCCGCCGGTTTGATCGCGTTCAGAAACCAGTCGAGGAAGGCGCCAACCCATTGCGTGGCCGGCACCTCCCACGACGCAGGCCATTTGACGAGCCAGGGCGCGTGCGGCTCAAGCGCCAGACACAGCGCGCCCACGATCAGCGTGATCAGGGCCGCCTGCGCTCCGGCTGTCAGGTGAATCCGAGTGGGTTTGGGAACATCGGCGACGACGGTCATGCGTCATCCACCTGCAGGGCTGCGGCCAGATCCGAGGGGTGCACGGTGCCGACGATCGCGCCGGTTTCGTCATGCACCGGCACGGGCTCGTACAATGCCATACAGCGCGCCAGCGCCGCGTCCAATGTCATCTTTGTTGTCAGGCCAGGGTCATCGGGACCGAGCTCGGCCTCGCCCGCTTGCATGACCGAGGCGACTTTGGCGTGCTGGCCCTTGGCCACGTCCTTTGAGAACTCGCGCACATAGTCGTCGACGGGGCGCAGAACGATATCCGTCGGCGTGCCGATCTGCACAATCTTGCCGTCCCGCATGATTGCGATGCGGTCCGCCAGCTTTAGCGCTTCTTGAATATCATGCGTGATGAAGACGATGGATTTCTTCAGCGTCGCCTGAATGCGCAGGAATTCGTCCTGCAGCTGCCGCCGGATCAACGGGTCCAAGGCCGAGAACGGCTCGTCCAAGAACCAGATGTCGGGGTTCACTGCCAAAGACCGGGCGATGCCCACGCGCTGACGCTGACCGCCCGACAGTTGCCGGGGAAAGCTGTCCTCGCGGCCCTCGAGCCCCACCAGCGAAATGACTTCCTGCGCGCGGGCCAGGCGTTCTTTGCGGCCCACACCCTGCACGCGTAGCGGATAGGCGACGTTCTCGGCCACCGTCATGTGCGGGAACAGTCCGAAATGCTGGAACACCATGCCCAGTTTCTTGCGGCGCAGTTCGGTCAGCTGCTTCTTCGGGGCACCCATCACGTTGTCGCCGTCGATGCGGATCTCGCCACCCGTTCCGGGCAACAGCTGCGAGATGCAACGGATCAGGGTCGACTTGCCGGACCCCGACAGACCCATGATGACGAACAATTCACCATCGCGGACTTCGAAATTTGCATCCTGAACAGCCGGGATGAACCCCTGTTCGCGCAAATCGGCGGCGGCCTTGTCGGCGTCGTTCCCTGACCGAGACAACGCGTCGGTCAGGGCCTTTTCTGCGCCTTGGCCAAAAACCTGCCAGAGAGACTGGCAGGCAATGGCTGGCGTATTCGCGTCAGTCACTTAGGTGGCTCACTTCGTTGCCGCGTCCACGACCGGACGCCACTTGTCTTCGTTGTCCGCCATCCAGGCCGCGACAACCTCTTCGACCTTGCCGCCGTCAACGTCGATCGCACCCATCATCGGCTGCTGGTCTTCGACCGCCAGTTGATAGTTGCTCAGGATTTCATACGCGGCAGGCCACTTGTCCGCCAGACCGCTCCACCCGGCTTTGAAGATGCGCGAGGGCGAGAAATCGCAGTCGTTGACGGCATTGGGGTTCGGCCCCCAGGCCGGATCATTGAAGCAGGCGTCTTCGCCCGGCGGCAACTCAACGAATTTCACATCATAGGCCGACATGGCCCAATGCGGCTGCCAGAAGGTGATCAGCAGGGGCGACTTGCGGTCGGTCGAAGCGCGGAGTTCGGCGATCAGCGCGCCCTCGGACCCGGCAGGAATAGCCTTGAACGGCAGTTCAAGCCCCACCATGCGGTCTGCCCCGGGCGTACCCCAGTCAGCCGGATAGTCGACCAGACGTCCCATCGGCAGGGTCTCCGCCGTCGCAAAATTCTGCGCGCAGTCCTTCAGCGCTTCCCACGCGGGCAGACCCGGGCACAGGTCGGCAACATGGGCCGGATATGCGATGCCTTCCTTCGCATCGAGGCCAAGGTCGCCGATTTCGACCACGGTGCCCTCTTCAATTTTCTTGGCGTATTCGTCCGACACGTTCGACGACCAGATCTCGAGCGTGGCGTCGATGTCTCCGTCGGCCAGCGCCTGGAACTGGTTCAACATGCCCGCGGTGACGAATTCGACCTGGTAACCGGCGGCCTTGAGCATCTCTGCAGCGACATGCGTGGTGACGTGTTGGCCCGTCCACTCGTTGATCGCCAGTTTGATCGGCTCGTCCACCGCGCCCATGTCAGCCGCGTGCGCGGCGCCAGCGACCATGATCGCCAGAAGGCTTACATTCAGTTTTTTCATGGATTTTCTCCCTGTTTCTTTGTTTTGCCCACCCCGGCGGAAACATGCCCGCCGGCTGACTTGTCTAACGACAATACCATGTCGCAACATGCACAAATTTGGCCGGAAAAGGAAAGCGAACAGTTCGCGTCATTCCCAATAAACGGCCTCGGTACCGCATTTCATTCCTCTCGCGCCCTCGTGTCATGGGGCGGCTTGCCCGAGGTTTCGCGGATCGGACATTGATTGACGAGTCAATCACAAACCCAATTGGGGTCGTTTGTCGAGTATTTCTTGTAACGATGGGGCAAAATCCTGATTTTCCGACTGTTTTGCCCAAATGGCAGACCGTACTGGGCGGCCGCCCTTGCATTTACCGGAACAAATTGGCAACATTTGGCGCGAAGGGAGCTTTGCGATGCACCATTTCGATGAGATCTATGGGCTGGCGGCCGACCGGCACGGCGGACCGCACGCGCTTGAAGACAAACTGTCCAAGCCCAAATCCGCCAAGGAATTGGGCGCCCTGTCAGAGGATCGGTGGCTTTCGACAATCACCAAATGCATCTTCCAGGCTGGCTTCAATTGGAAGGTCATCGAGGCGAAATGGGACGGTTTCGAGGCGGCCTTTGACGGGTTCGACGTTGGGCGCTGCGCCTTCATGGATGATGAGAAATTCGACGCGCTGTTGCAGGACACGCGCATCGTGCGCAACGGCACCAAGATCGCCACCGTGCGCGACAACGCAGCGTTTCTTATGGAACTCCGCACGGAAGGCGGCGTTGGCAAAGTGTTGGGCGGCTGGCCATCTACCGACTATGTCGGACTTTTGGACATGCTCGCAAAACGTGGTTCTCGGTTGGGCGGGGCTTCAGCCCAGTATGCGATGCGCTTTGCCGGAAGAGACAGCTTTATCCTGTCACGCGACGTAACCGCCCGTTTGATCGCCGAAGGCGTCATCGACAAGCCAGCCACCTCCAAGAAAGCGATGGCTGCGGTACAGGACGCCTTCAACACCTGGATGCGTCAATCCGGCAGGTCGTTGACCGAAATCAGCCGGGTGCTTGCGATGAGCCTCTAGAATCGCTTGCGACCGAACCACAGCGGGCTAGGGTTTGGTCATGGTCCGGTTGATTTCGATCCTGCTCTTTCTTGCTTTGTTGTCCTGCGGTCGCCCTCTGACCGAGAACGAGCGCGCCTTTGCAAGCAAGGTTCAAGGCGAAACGCTGGATCTTGACCGGGTTCGGCTGGTCGAAGGCGCGCCGGTCGCCTCCATCACCTACGAACGAAAAGCCAGACCGAGGCTGGCTTGCCGCGAGCGTATCCTGCCGCCGGTCAAGGACGAGATCGTAACCGGAAAACCGGCGGCGATCGCGCTGTTCAACCGGGTATACTTCACCAAGGACTGGTATCTTGACGACTACATGGCGCGGTACCCCGACCAGATGAACCTTGTGGCCGCCATGATCTTTGCCCATGAACTAACCCATGTCTGGCAATGGCAGAACAGGAAAACCACCGGCTATCACCCGTTGCGGGCGGCTGCCGAACATGGTGGCCGCAAGGATCCTTACCTGTTCGATCTGGATAACTCGGCCGATTTTCTGGACTACGGGTTTGAACAGCAGGGCGCCATCGTCGAGGAATATGTCTGCTGCCGCGCATTGGATCCGGACGCCCCGCGGACCCAGCGTTTGCATGACATGCTGGCCAAGCATTTCGACCCGGAAAAACTGCCGGGTGCCCGGCGAGAAAGCGACGTGGTTATCCCTTGGAGCGGTGCCAAGGTGGAAGGCATCTGCAGATGAGGTTCACTTGCCTTGCAAGGTCTTTAGATACGCGACCAGATCGGCAATCGGCTTGCTTGTCAGGATCGGCTGGCCGGCATCTGTCTTGATGGCGGTGTCCTGCCCTTCGAAATATGGCCCGTAGACCGGCATCGGACTGCCATGGCTGACCAGAGGATCACGGCCGTCTATCCGCTGCACCACACGCGCGGTCGGAAATTTACCGCCCGCGTTCCCAAGCATCTTCAGATTGGTAGGTTGGATCAACAGCACGCCGGCCATTGGCCCATGTCCAGTCGCATCCAGTCCATGACAGGTGGCGCAATGGTGCAGGTAAAGCTGCTCCCCGGCTTCGGCATCCTGGGCTTCAGCACCTGTGGCGGCTATCGTACCCGCCATGGCCAAGGCCGTAAACGTCAACAGTTTCATTGCGTTCCTCCGTTCTAACGCCAAAAGCAGGGTTGCCCGAACCGTAACGACCCGCAATGATCCAGATCAACGAAATCGGCTAAGGGGTCCGGGCCATGACACATTATGCAGCCATCATGCTCGCCGCCGGGATCGGAGTTCCGATTCTCGCCGCGCTGAATGCGGCGCTCGGAAAACTGATCGGCTCGCCCACCACCGCTGCGGTCATCCTGTTTGCAGTGGCGTTTGGGTCTTCGGCGCTGGTGATGCTGCTGTTCCCCGGAACACAAGCTTTGGCAAAGGTTGCGCAGACCCCGAAACATCTGCTGTTGGGTGGGGTTCTGATTGCCTTCTACGTGCTATCCATTACCCACGTCGCACCGCATTTCGGCGTCGGCAACGCGGTGTTCTTCGTGCTGTTGGGGCAGTTGATCAGCACCGCGGCCATTGACCATTTCGGCCTTTTCGGCGCGCAGGTCACACCGCTGACCCTGATGCGCGCCGGCGGGATCGCGGTGATGGCCGTAGGCGTCGCGATCACTCAGCTGGCCTGAGCACACCCCCGTCCAGCCGCAGCATCCGGTCCATCCGCGCCGCCAGGTCAAGGTTGTGCGTGGCAATCAACGCCGACAGGCCGGACTCGCGCACCAGACCCATCAGCGCGGCAAAGACCTGATCCGAGGTACCTGGGTCCAGATTCCCTGTCGGCTCGTCCGCCAGCAGTACACGCGGTTCATTGGCTAGGGCCCGGCAGAAAGCCACCCGCTGCTGCTCGCCCCCCGACAAAGCTGCCGGGCGGTGGTCGGCACGGTCGGCGACGCCGACACGTCCCAGCAGATCCATCGCGCGGGCCTTGGCCGCCCTGTCGGACACCCCGTTGGCCAATTGCGGAAGCACGACATTTTCCAGCGCGGTGAATTCCGGCAGCAGGTGATGAAACTGATAGACAAAACCCACATCCCGCCGACGCATCGCGGTGCGGGTGCGGTCGCCCTTGCCGGTCGCATCCTGCCCGCCGATTTCGACCGTCCCGAAATCAGGCGTATCCAGAAGACCGGCGATATGCAGAAGGGTCGACTTGCCCGCCCCCGAAGGCGCCACAAGCGCCACCGCCTCGCCCGCCCGCAGCTCCAGATCGGCGCCGCGCAGCACCTGCACCTTGGCGGGCGTGCCTTTCAGATAGGTCTTGGTCAGGCCGGTCAGACGCAAGGTGACATCATTCATATCGCAGCGCCTCGACCGGGTTCAGCCGTGCCGCACGGCGGGCCGGGAAATAGGTGACGAAGAAGGACAGACCCAGCGACAGCCCAACCGCCTTGAGCACGTCCGACAGGTGCAGCTCGGCCGGCAAGGCATAAATGCCCCTTATCGTCGGATCCCAGACGCCGCCGCCCATCACGTAGTTCACGAAAGAGAAGATCGGGTCGATATAGAGAGCGAACAGACAGCCCAGGATGACGCCCATCGCGGTGCCGATGATCCCGGTGAAGGCACCACAGATGAAAAACACCCGCAGGATCGACCCCTCGCTCAGCCCGATAGTGCGCAGGATGCCGATGTCGCGCCCCTTGTTCTTGACCAGCATGATCAGGCCCGAGACGATGTTCATAGCGGCGATCAGCACGAGGATCGACAGGATGATGAACATCACGTTGTCCTCGACCTCAAGCGCGCGCAGAAAGCCGCCTGACGCGTCCTGCCATGTCCAGATCTGCGACCGTTCTCCCGCCGCCTCAAGGATGGGGATCAGGATCGGGTTCAGGTCCTCGGGGCGGTCGACCATCACTTCGATCTCGTCGGCGACGCCCTCGCGGTTGAAAAAACTCTGCGCCTCGGAAAACGGCATGTAGACGCGGGTGCGGTCGATGTCATAGCGCCCGGCCGAAAACACGTAGACGACTTCATAGGCATTCACGCGGGGCGAGGTGCCGAAGGCGGTCTTGACCCCGTTGGGCGAGGTCAGCTTGACCCGATCCCCCACCGTTGCACCGATGGCGCGGGCCACGCCCGAGCCGATGGCGATCCCCTCCTCGAACCGGGACAGGTCGCCGTAGGCCTGATCGCTTTCGGCAATACCGGGCAGGCTGTGCAGGTCATCAGGGCGGATACCGAACACCTCGACCCCGCTGCTGCGATCGCGGTTGGTGATCAGAACTTGCCCCTTGACCAGCGGAGCAGCGCGCTGAACACCCGGCACCTGCGCGATACGTTCGGCCATGGCGTCGAATTCAACGATGGTGCGATCAACCTGCCCTTGCGCGTCCAGTTCGCCGGCCGAGTAGACTGTTACATGAGCGTTGGCCCCAAGAATGGTGCCCACGAATTCGGACCGGAACCCAGACCGGACCGCCAGCGTGGCGATCAGCGCAAAAACAGCCAACGTGATTCCGATCAACGAGATCCAGGTCATCACGCTTACACCGCCTTCGGCACGCCGGGCGCGCAGATAGCGCCAGGCGATCTTCCATTCGAATGCGGCAAAGGGAGGGGGTGTTCTGGCCATTCCTGCTCCGGCAAATCTGTGGTGGGGACATTTTCGGGATTTGGCTGGATGGTCAAGCCGCTTCTGGATGTGCGCGCCCGTTCAACCGGCCAGCGACGCAGTTGCATCCAGCACAGACTGGGTCGTCTCACGATCACTGATCCCTCGCCGTGCCAAGGCCTCGAACAAGCGATCTCGGGTTTCAGGCGTCAGCATGGAAACCGCCCGGTTGTGCAGGCCAAGGCTCAACAGTTCCGGGTCGTCGATCCTGGCGATCAGGCCTTCCAGCTTCTGTTGCGAATAGGTCGGCCAAAGCCCCAGCGCGGTGCTGGGTGCGTCCTCGAACCACGGGCGCAAAGTCAGATCCGACCGGAGGCAATACGCATTCAGCAGCATGAACTCCGAGGGTCTCCGGCGCGACCCGAAGAGCGACTGCACCGAACCGTAGCGTTCGTTGATCTCGTCCAACACCTCCAGCACCAACGACCTGCGCACCGGGAACGGCGTCGAAAACGTCGTGGTCTTCAACGCCTCAATGTCCGAGACAGTGACCTGCAATGCGTCCAGGCTCTGCTGCAGCCAGTTGCGGTGAAAGTCGCTGTTGACCGAAATGAACGGAAGCCGGGCGGCTCCGCCATCCGCAAAGAACTCTGCCTCAGTGAAAGACCGCAGAAACAGGTTTTTGGTGTCCAGAATAACTATCTGCTCCGCCTCGGCGATCCGTGCGGCACCCAGCTTGAGCACCTGCTGCGTGCGGTATCCGTTGTTGCCGCGCCAGCCCCCCTTTCGCACGAAAGGGATACGGTGCCGTCCTTCAATCAGAAGCCGGTCGCCCAGTGAACGCCGGGCGCATTGACCTGCCCCAAGCAGAATGTCATCGCCCCCGACGACCCGAACCTTGGATTGCAAAGGACCGTAGGCCGCCAATATGGGCTCGATACGCGCCCGCAATGCGGTTTCGTCGACGTCATTCAGAACCACATGGATGGAGGCAACCTTGGCCGGATCAGCAAATCGCGCAAAGGAACGCGCCTGCAACTCCAGCAGCGGGTAATCCTTGGAATACACTATCGTGGCAAAACTCAGCACGGTCGGGTTGCCTTTCATAATCACTTGGCGCCGCTGTATCAGCTTCTCGACCGGCCGCCAAATCCGCTTTGCCGTGTTGCCGCAGAATCAGCCGTCGGGCGCAAATTCCAGCAGCGGATGAATTTCGGAAGACGATTACACCGCTGGTTGTGAAGCCCATCACAGACAGGCCCTTATTGTTTCAGGTATGAAGTCAATGTGAGGTTCAGACATTAAACTGAACTTGAAATGCAACATTTTCACAGCAACTTTGTTTCGCATTTTGCTTCTTTTGAGAAATTTTGGCACCCTGATTGTGGGGGAATACATTTTAAAGAGCGGGGGTCGCTCATGAATATTGAAAAGGAAATTGAACAGGTTGGTGCGCCAGCCCCGACGATCACATCTCAGGACATGGATTGCGAAACCGCGGCGTTGCTGCGAGCCGTCATCCGACCGCTGTTTGCCGGTGCGGCCAGTTGGGCCAGTCTTGCCGACACGCTGCGCGAAAAAGGCTATCGCCTGGCATTCCAAAGCGGGCGCATGTGCCTGATGGACCGGACGACCGGCAAACGGCTTTGCGGGTTGCGCTTCCTGGACATCGAATTGAAGGATCTGGTCCGACGTATGGGCCGCCCCGTCGTAGTCGCCCGAGGTGACAGGGCGGATGGGGAACTACTTCGCGCGCGTCCGGCGACGGGCGGGTCCTAGTACCGCCGCCAGAACTGGACGGACCGGCGTAGAGACTTGGCAAGGCCGTGCTTGGCGGCCCGCCGGATCGGCAGTGGCGTTTCCGGGCGCCTCAGCACCTCGATGAGCAGGTTTGCCGGCATATGCCCGCGGCGATAGAACTCCGCGAAATCATCCAGATCCAATCCTTGTGCCGCACGATAATCGGCAAAGAACCGTTGCCAGACTCGGGCATAGTCCTGCCCCGTCGCTTGCTGGTCGCTGGTCTCGCCCCGGTCCCAGAACAATGAAATCGGCTCATCCATCCTTTCGCCGCGATAGCCCCCGGCAACCAGCCGCAGCATCAGGTCATAATCTCCAGCAATGCGGAACTGAGTGTCGTGTCCCCCCAATTCCTGAAAAACATCTCGCCGTAGAAAAACAGAGTTATGGCAAAACGGCATCCGCTGAAGGATGGCTTTGACCGACATCCGTTTTTCCATCTTTTCGCCGCCGTCCGCGGACCGGTGTAAGGTGGACCCAAAAAGATAGTCGGGGCGGGTCGCGGTCAATCGCTCGGCCGCCCGGTTCAGAACATCATCCGCGGCCAACGAGTCGTCGGAATTGAGGAACAGCACGTATTCGCCGCGTGCCGCTTCGACGCCGCGGTTCATCGCGTCGTACAGGCCTTGGTCCGGTTCACTGATCAGCCGCGTGCGCGGAGCGTCGGCGATCAAATCCTGAATGAATTCGACCGTCCCGTCCGTCGATGCTCCGTCCTGAATGATGTGCTCGGAACGGTCGCAGTTCTGTCGCGCCATGCATTCGATGACGCGGCGAAATGTGTCCTGACGCCCTTGGGACAGCAGGTTCCAAGTCGCCGTGATCACCGAGATCAGCGGCGCGTCACCGGTTTCAGACGGAGCGCTCATAGATCTCGGCAATGCGGGTTACGGCGGCCTCGGGGCTCAGCTCTTCGCTTTCGCCCGTGCGGCGGCTGGTCAGTTCGACCACCCCGTTCTTCAACCCGCGCGGGCCGACGGTGATACGCCAGGGCAGGCCGATCAGGTCCATCGTGGCAAACTTGCCCCCTGCCCGCTCGTTGCGGTCGTCATAGAGCGGCTCGAGCCCAAGCGTCGTCAGGGCCTTGTAGATCTTGTCACAGGCCGCGTCGGCCTCGTCATCGCCCTGTTTCAGGTTGACGATGCCGCAGTGGAACGGGGTCACGCCCTCGGGCCAGATGATGCCCTTGTCGTCGTGGCTGGCCTCGATGATCGCACCGATCAGTCGGCTGACGCCGATGCCGTGGCTGCCCATGTGCACCGGAACCTGCTTGCCGTCGGGGCCTTGCACCGTGGCGCCCATCGGCTCGGAATACTTGGTGCCGAAATAGAAGATCTGCCCAACCTCGATGCCACGCGCGCTGCGGCGGCGTTCCTCGGGCACCTGCTGGAACAGGGCCTCGTCATGGGTTTCGTCCGTGCGGGCATAGAGCGAGGTGAACTCCTCCATGATCGCCTGGCACTGGGCCTTGTCGTCATAGTCGATGTCGCGCTCGCCCAGACGGATATCAGTAACCGCGCTGTCATAGAACACCTCGGATTCGCCGGTATCGGCCAACACCAGGAATTCATGCGTGTCGTCACCGCCGATCGGGCCGCTGTCCGCGCGCATCGGGATCGCCTGCAGCCCCATGCGTTCATAGGTGCGCAGATAGCTGACCAGGTGGCGGTTGTAGGCGTGCAGCGCGTCTTCTTTCGTCAGGTCGAAATTGTAGCCGTCCTTCATGTAGAACTCGCGGCCGCGCATCACGCCGAAACGGGGGCGGATCTCGTCGCGGAACTTCCACTGGATCTGGTACAGGGTCAGCGGCAGGTCCTTGTAGCTGCTGACGTGACCGCGGAAGATGTCGGTGACCAGTTCCTCGGCGGTGGGGGTATAGAGCATATCGCGGCCGTGGCGGTCCTGCATACGCAGCATTTCCTGACCGTAATCATCATAACGCCCGGATTCCCGCCACAGATCGGCGGATTGCAGGATCGGCATCTGGATCGGAATGTGCCCGGCGCGGATCTGTTCCTCGTGCACAATGTTTTCCAGCTTGCGCAGCACCTTGAAACCCAGCGGCAGCCACGAATAGATCCCGGCGGCAGCCTGCTTGATCATCCCGGCGCGCAGCATCAGCCGGTGGCTGACGATCTGGGCCTCGGACGGGTTTTCCTTGAGTACGGGCAGAAAGTAACGGCTGAGGCGCATGTTTTTACCTTGCAGGTGAGAATTCCACGGCCACGTGATTATGCGAAAGCCCCGCCGGGGGCAATCGGGCAATGGCGGATTTGCGACCTCAGGTCAGTCGGAATTTTGATTGACCCGCCAATCAGGTCTCGAAACAGTGGGAAAACTTCTGAAGACGAGGCCCCGATGCAGACCATCCGCGAACCCGCCCGAGACATCCCCGTGGTGCACAAGACTGACGTATTGGTGGTGGGCTCTGGCCCGGCAGGGCTGGCCGCGGCGCTTGCTGCCGCGCGCGCCGGGGCCGAGGTCGCTCTGCTGGACCGTTTCGGCTGCATGGGCGGCAATATCACCGCTGTCGGGGTCGAGGGCTTTGCCTGGTACCGGCACGACAAGACCATCGAGGCCGGCGGCATCGGATGGGAGTTCGAGCAACGCGCCAAGGAGATGGGCGCGGCGGTCCCGGAAAGCCAATCGCTGAGCTACGAGTTGGACAGCGAGGGTTTCAAGCTGGTGGCCGACCGGTTGGTGGAAGAGGCCGGTGTCCGCCCGATGCTGCATCGCCAGTTCGTGGCCCCGATCATGGACGGCGACCGGATCACTGGTGTGATATCCGAGTCGAAGGCGGGGCGCGAGGCAATCCTTGCCCGCATCGTGATCGACGCCACGGGTGATGCCGACGTGGCCCACCGTGCCGGCGCACCGACCCGCAAGACCGAGCCGGAACAGATGATGGCGGCCTCGGTCATGTTCCACCTGGCCGGAGTTGACAAGCGCGCCTTCATGGAGGGCGTCAAGGCCGACCCGCAGACCTACAAGGACTGGGGCGGCGGCGGTGAATGGAACATCGAGACCAGCGGCAAAGAGGACAACATGTTCTCGCCCTTCGTCTACAAGCCGTTCCAGCAGGCCATCGACCAAGGCCTCATTCCGGCGCATCTGAACACCATCGCCGGCACCTGGGGCGCAATGCATGACACGGGCGAACTGACCTATATGAACCTGATCCACCTGGCCGGGATCGACGGGACGGACCCGGACAGCCTGACCAGGGGCGAGATCGAGGGCCGCCGCCAGACCATGCTGGCGATTGACGCTCTGCGCCGGTTCATGCCCGGATGCGAAAACGCACGGCTGCGCAACTTCGGCATGACCATCGGCATCCGTGACACCCGCAAGATCGACGCGGTCTACAACATGACCGAGGACGATGTGCGCCATCAGGGCCGGTTCGGCGACACGATCGGCATCTACCCCGAGTTCATCGACGGTTACGGCATCCTGATCCTGCCCACCACCGGGCGCTATATGCAGGTGCCCTACCGCTCGATGCTGCCCAAGGGGGTGCGCGGGCTGCTGGTGGCTGGCCGGTCTCACGGGGCCGACCGCATCGCCCACGCAGCGACACGCAACATGGCCTGCTGCGCGGTGATGGGCCAAGGGGCCGGCATCGCGGCCGCCATCGCACTGAAAAGCAATCAGGAGCTGTCCGAATTGAACCTGACCCCGGTTCATTCCGAATTGGACAGACAAGGCGTGAGGATCCACTGATGGAACGCATCCCGACGATCGACATTGCGCCCTTGATGCAGGAGGCCCACCCTGACCACGGGAAAACCGTTCAGCAGGTTATGGACGCGTGCGCCGGGATAGGTTTCCTTTCGATCATCGGCGCCGGCATCCCGCCAGAGCTGGTCGAGCGGGTCCGGGCTTGCGTTCGCGCTGTTTTCGACGTGGACGAAGCCAGCAAATGGCAGCAGACGATCACCCGCGAGAACTATCGCGGATATATCCCGATGGGGTTCTTCACGCCCAATGACGGGTCGGGACATGCGGACAAGTACGAGGGCTACAAGTTGCACCACGAAGTGGCCGGGGATGCGCCCATCCGCCGGGTTTGCGCGCTTTACGGACCCAACCTCTGGCCCGCAGAGGTACCGGATGCGCAGGGCATCATCCTTGAATACTGGGCGCGATTGGATCAGTTGGCCGACAGCTTGCTGGCCGCGTTGGAGTCCGGGTTGGAACTGCCTGCGGGCAGCCTGCGGAATGCGTTCCGCGACCCGTTGACCAACATGACTTTGCTGCACTACCCGCCGCAAGCCCCGGAAGAGGGCGGCTATGGCATCCACCCCCACAAGGACACTGACGCGTTGACCATCATCGCCCCTGACCCGGTGGGTGGACTGGAGGTCCAGACGCGGGGCGGCGGCTGGATCACTCCCGACTGCCCAACTGGTGGGTTTGTCGTCAACATCGGGGACATGCTCGAGCTCTGGTCCGGTGGCCGCCTGAAATCGACCCCGCACCGCGTGGTCAACCGATCCGGAAAGGAGCGCTACTCTTTTCCCTATTTCGCGGTACCACGGCACGACGTGGTGGTTTCTCCGCTGCTGCCGCCGCTGCCGGGATTTGACCGCCCGTCTGTGCATTGCGGTCACTGGTCCGCCGAGATCTGGCGCACCAACTGGTCCGACGAGACCGCCGCTGAAGACACGCCGGAACTGGGCACTCTGCACGACTGAGACACAAAAACACTGATCCATGAACCGCTTGCATCGCGGGCCTTCATCAGCCAAGAACAGGGGCAACGACGCAGTCAGGAGGCCGCGATGGCGTTGCCGGTTCGGGATCAATTCAGATATTGGGGCATCGCCGCTGCGATATTCATATTGCTGTTGTGGCTGCTGGGCGACGTTCTGCTGCCATTCGTGATCGGCGGCGCAGTGGCTTATTTCCTGGATCCCGTAGCCGACAGGCTGGAGAACATGGGGCTTTCTCGCGCGGCTGCGACGGCGATCATTACCGTCTTCAGCATTCTTGCCTTTGCCTTGATGATCCTGATGGTGGTTCCGGCCCTGATCACTCAGCTGATCGATCTGGTGGACGTACTGCCCAGCCTGTTCCAGGAATTGCGAGCCTTCGTCGAGCGGCAATTCCCGTCGCTGCTGGACCGGGAATCGAACACCCACCAGTTCCTTCTTTCAATGGGCGACACGCTGAAGGGCAAAACAGGCGACATCCTCGAAACGGTCATGGCCTCGGTCGGGTCAGCGGTGAACATCGTGGTCCTTTTGGTGATTGTTCCCGTCGTGGCCGTCTACCTTTTGCTGGATTGGGACCGGATGATCGCCCGGATCAACGATTTACTGCCCCGGGACCATGCGCCGACGATCCGCAAACTGGCGGCAGATATTGACGCTGTGCTTGCCTCGTTCGTGCGCGGCATGGGTACGGTTTGCCTTATCCTGGGTACTTACTACGCCGTTGCCTTGATGATCGTCGGCCTTCAATTCGGCCTGGTGGTCGGTTTCATCGCCGGGTTGGTCACCTTCATTCCCTATCTGGGCGCTTTGATCGGCGGTACGCTGGCTATCGGCCTGGCGCTGTTCCAATTCTGGGGTGACTGGGCTTCGATCGGCCTGGTGGCCGGGATATTCGCCATCGGCCAGGTCGTCGAAGGCAATTTCCTGACCCCCAAGCTGGTTGGTGACTCGGTCGGGCTTCACCCGGTCTGGTTGCTTCTGGCCTTGTCCGTCTTTGGCGCGCTGTTCGGGTTTGTCGGCATGCTGATCGCTGTTCCGGTCGCTGCGGCCTTGGGCGTGCTTGCACGTTTCGGAACTTCGCAATATCTGACAAGTCGCCTGTACACGGGGCGTGACGAGCTGGATCCGGAAAGCGAGTGAATGGCCAAACAGCTGAGCTTTGATCTTCCGGCGATGACTGCGCTGGGGCGCGAGGATTTTTTCGTATCCCCAGCGAATGCGCTGGCCGTCGCGATGATTTCGGCCAATTCATGGCCTGGAAACAAGCTGGTTCTGAGCGGCCCGGCCGGATCGGGCAAAACCCATCTTGCGCATGTCTGGGCCGCCGAGACAGGCGGGCGTATCGTGCAGGCCGCTGATCTGAAACACGAAGATGTTCCCGCACTTGCGCAAAGTCCCGTGGCGGTCGAGGACATCCCCATGATCGCCGGGGATATAGACCAGCAGAAAACCCTGTTTCACCTGCACAATCTCGTTCTGGCCGAGGGGCATGCCCTGCTGATGACCGGGCGCCTTGCTCCCAAATATTGGGAACTGCCGCTGGCCGACCTGCAAAGCCGGGTGGAAGGTGCCCATCATGTGGCGCTTGATCCGCCCGATGATGCCTTGCTGTGCGCGGTTCTGGCCAAGCTGTTCGTCGACCGACAGCTGAACCCGGGGCCGGACGTCATCGCCTACCTCGTCAAGCACATGGATCGCCGGTTTGAAACCGCAGCCGACGTGGTGGCCCAACTTGATCAGGTCGCCTTGGCAGAAAAGCGCGAGATCACACGGACCTTGGCCGTGCGCGTTCTGAACAACGAAATCGACACGGCGGTTTCCGGTGATTGACCCGTGGGGTCCGATTTCGCATCCTGCGCGAGGCAACGTTGGGGAGATCATGGAACAGAGCGCTGCAAGGATCCCGGACTGGGGACCATTCGGAAAACCGCTGTTCGACCATCCGGGAATCCGCGATCTCTCGCGCGTTGGCGTGGTCGATGTCGGGTCGAACTCGGTCCGGATGGTTATCTTTGACGGCGCGGCCCGGTCACCCGCATATTTCTACAACGAAAAGGTCATGTGCGAGCTTGGCGCCGGGCTGTCGGAAACCGGCAGGCTGAACCCGCGCGGTCGCGTACGTGCGCTGGCGGCGCTTCGGCGCTTTGAGCACCTGTCCCGCGATCTTGGCCTTCCCGGACTGCACGTTGTGGCCACCGCCGCCGTGCGCGAGGCGGAAGACGGTCCGGAGTTCTGTCAGGAGGTTCTGGCCGAGACAGGGCTGCATATCTCGGTCATCGACGGCGAGGAAGAGGCCCGATTGTCGGCACAGGGTGTCCTGCTGGGCTGGCCCGGCGCCTACGGCCTGATCTGCGACATCGGTGGTTCGTCCATGGAGCTGGCAGAGATCGGCGGCGGATCGGTCGGACGGTGCGTGTCCTCGTCTCTGGGGCCGCTCAAACTCCGGGATATCAAGGGCGGACGCCGCGCCCGCAAGGCCCACATCAAGGAAACACTCGAGGCGCTGCGTGACCAGATGGGGCCGCAGCGCGACCGACTGTTCCTGGTCGGCGGAAGCTGGCGAGCCTTTGCAAGGTTGGACATGCTGCGCCGCGGATATCCGCTGAACGTGCTGCACGAATACCGCATGACCACCAAGCAGGTGCGCGAAACGATCAAGTTCATCGAAAAGAGCGACCACGAACACCTGCGCTCTCAGGCCGGGGTCTCAAGCTCGCGGATGGCCCTGATTCCCTACGCCATGGACGTGCTGTCGCGGCTGATCCGCACCTTCAAACCCAAAGACATCGCAATATCCAGCTATGGTATCCGCGAGGGCCTGCTGTACGAGCAGATGCCCCAGATTCTGCGGGATTGCGACCCTTTGATCGAGGCCTGCCGGTTCTCGGAACAAAAGGACGCTCGCCTGCCCGGTTTCGGGCCGCATCTTTATGATTTCGTGATGCCGCTGTTCCGGTCCGCCCCTCCGGCCCGAGTTCGGCTGATCAAGGCGGCCTGCCTGCTGCACGATGTCAGCTGGCGCGCCCACCCCGATTATCGGGCCGAGGTCTGTTTCGACAATGTGACTCGCGCCAACCTCGGCGGCCTGAAACACTCGGAACGTGTCTTCATCGGACTTGCCCTGCAGCATCGGTATCGGAACAAGCGAGAGGGCAATCGGTTCGCCCCTCTGTACGAACTGCTGGACGAGCGCGACCAGAAGCAGGCCGAGATTCTGGGAAAAGCCATGCGTTTTGGCGCAATGCTCTGGATGCAGAACGACGCGGCCACCGGAAAGTTGCGGTTCTACCCCAAGAAACGCGAACTGGAGTTTTATCTGCCCAAATCGCTCAGCCCCTTGTTCAACGAAGTGGCCGAGGCAAGGTTCGAGTCACTGGCGAACGCGCTGAAATCACGCCCGATCGTCAAAATCTAGGGCTGATCTGGACTATTAGATATCCGTTGCGCCTTCGTCGTCCTCTTTGGGGGCAACCTCGTCGGGCTGGTCGGGAACGTCCGGTTTCCTGCGGATGATAATGTCGCCATTGGGCAGCATCTCGGGCGCCTCATAGGCGCTCCAATCCTTGACCTTGTCGCCGATCTCGGCAAGGGCCGGGCCCATCTCCTCGATAAAGGACTGCATGGCCGGGCCGAATTGCTCGGCAAGCCCCAGAAGGTCCTCAAGGGCGGGCTCCATTTCCTTTCGCAAGCCCTCGAAGAACAGTTCGGCCCCCTGCTCCATCAGGGACTTACCGCCTTCGTCCTGGGCCGCGGCCGGCGCGGCAAAAAGGGCCGTGGCACCTATCAGCATCAATCGTTTCATGACCTGAAATATAAGGGGCGGGATCAGTTGTTGAAAGGGTCAGATGTCGATGTCCAGCGTCACCGGAAAATGATCTGATGCCGTAACCAGGGCATCGCGCAATTCCGGCACCGTCCAGCAGTGCTCGTCCCGGAACGGGTGCCAAATGCGCCAGACCGGATTGCGGACCCTCAGATCCTCGCTGATCATGATGTAGTCCAGCAGCGCCTCAAGATATTGGCCTTCCTTCGGGCGGGCAAAGCGCGCGGTCGATGGGATCCAACCCGGCCGAGGTCGAAGTGCCTGTGCGGGATGCGGATCGTACAGGCCGGTTTCCAGAAGGATTTCCACCGATGACCGCCCGAAAAGATGTTCGAATTCATCCAATCCCGGCCCGTCATTCAAGTCTCCCAGCAAGATAACTGGTTCAGCAGCGGCCACGTGCGCGCGCACACGGCGCGACAGCCAGACGGCCTGAGCCAACTGCTTGCGTCGGTTCGCGATAGAGATGCGCAAGGCTTCGTCGCGTGATTGGGCTCCGTGCGGCGCCTTGGACTTCAGATGTGCACCGATCAACCGGAACTCGAACCCGGCCCGGGTGCGGACCGCCAGTTCCATGGGGGGTTTTGAAAACCGCACCAGATCCTCGGTCGCGTCAATGTCCAGGTCGATCCGAAACTCGCGGTCAAAGCGTGGAAGATCGTCGGGGTCGTGGCCGCCATCTTGCACTCCTTTTGGGTCGTGCCGGGCGGTCAAGGCATCGGGATCATACAAGAGTGCCAGTTCCTGATGCGTATCGTTGGCGAAACCCATGATCGCATTGGATGTACGCAGATCGAACGTCTCGGCGAAATGCTGCAAGGCGCGCACCGTGTTTTGCGATTTGCCCGTATTCGGCGCCTCGACGATCAGCATGGCGTCGGCGTCGACGGCCGTCAGCACCGTCGCAATGGCCTCGATCTGCTGAGCCTTGGTGACATTGTGCCGCCCCGACCAGCTGTCATCGACAACCAGTTCATCATTGCGGTCGAACAAATTGGCGAACCATTCGATATTGTAGGTCGCCAGACGCATCGCCTCAGACCCGCGCGCCGTTGATTTCATCCCAGGCGCGGTTGATGTCGATCATCTTTTTCTCGGCAAGGCGAATTGCTTCTTCGGGAACACCCCGGGCCATCATCGCATCGGGATGTGTATCACGTACAAGCCTGCGCCAGATTTTTCGGATCTCGGGTAGCGGAGTGTCAGGGGTCACGCCCAGAACGGTGTAAGGATCCTTGGGCGCATCTGGAACGAAGCGCGCACGCAGGGCTTTGAACTGTGCATCAGTCTGGCCGAAAATCCGCGCCACATCCTCCAGAAACTCGTTTTCGTTGGGATGATAGAACCCGTCCGCCATGGCGATGTGAAACAGCCCCTCCATGAGGTCGCACAGAGTGGTGCTGTCTTCGGCGAACATGCGCGCGATCTTGCGTGCGTATTCCCGATACCCGGCCACATCCGTCCGGGCCATGTTGAACACGCGCGCCGCGCCGGCCTCTTCCGCCGGCGGAATGCGAAACACCTCGCGAAACGCGGTCACCTCGTCGCGGGTCACCTGCCCGTCCGCCTTGGCCATCTTTGCGCCCAAAGCGATGACAGCAATCGCGAAGGCCACCGAGCGTTCGGGCGGCGTGCGCAGCTTCTCAAAAACGGCCGTCAGGCTTTCACCTTTGGCAAGCGCACTCAGCGCTTCGGATATGCGGGACCAGATCGACATGGGCGCACACTAGCGCGCCGAGTACGGACTGTCAGGTGCGACCATTCATTCCGGAGCCAGAATTTTCTGCATCAGCACAAGATCCAGCCAACGCCCCCATTTATGACCAACTTCCGGCATTCGGCCGACCGCCTCAAAACCGACCGCCGCATGAAAGGAAATCGCGCCCGGGTTCTCGGCCGAGATTCCAGCGACCAGAACATGCACGCCTTGCGATCGCGCCACCTCCTCCAAGGTTCGGATCAGCGCGCGACCCGCGCCCCGCCCCCGGCCTTCAGAAGCCAGCAGGATGGTGTGTTCCCGGCTGTGCGCATATCCGGGACCCGAGCGAAAACCGCCGTAAGTCGCATATCCCACGACACGGCCGTCAAGCTCGGCAACTTGGAACGCCAGCCCTCGCTCGTCGATATCCCGCGCGATTTCTTCGGGGCTTCGCTCGGTCGTGGTAAACGTGATCAGCGTCTCGCGGATGATCGAATTGGTGATCTCCGCAATTTCAGCCGCATCCCGGGGCAGAGCCGGGCGAATGATCATTCCAGTACCCGCGGTCCGTGCGGCGTTTCAAATTCAGCCCGCAGAGCCGCAGGCCCGGAATCAAAAACTACCCTGTCGAGCGGGCCGAGCAATTGCGCCAAATCCAGCGCGTCCGGGTGAAAGACCACCAGCCGCCGCAGGTGGCAGCCACTGGCCCGCAGCATGCCAGCCGGATGCAAGTCACCTTGCCATTGAATTAAGGCGGGAAACAGGTTGTCGAACGGCAAACGCCCCGATCCCGGCACCGCCATCCTCCACCGCAAGGCACCACGATCAAGTTCATGGATATCGCCTATGTCGATTGAGAATCCATCGACATAGGCCTGCAGATCCGAAACCTGGCAGACCCAGTTGCTGAGCCTCGGCGGCCCCGAGAAACGATCAAGATCAAACCAACGTGGCCGCCCAGGATCGGCGGCGTCCGGGTCAATTGCGATCGCTTCAAGATACAGGCCCTCGTCTAGGCCCAGAAGCTTGTTGTAGGTGCCGAATTTTCCATGTTTGCCACCGGGCACCATCGGAATACCCAAGGCCTGCTCTACATGCGCGACCGCCTCGTCCAAAGTCGACGCGGCCACCGCCAGATGATCAAGCTCCATATTTGTGCCTCCAGCGTCCAAAACCGACCTCATGCCGTCGGATACCATGAAAAGCCTGACTTGGGCACTTCATCTGACACCAAACATCCCCGCGAGCGATGCCCGAGGCTGCAGGCATCGCGCACAAGGGGACAGAAAGCCCCCCAAAGTCACAGTTCAGGCGCGCGCCTCGCGGATCAGGCGCAGAATGTCCTGCGCCGCCTCGGGGATGTTGGTCCCCGGCCCGAAGATGGCCTTGACCCCGTGATCGTACAGGAACTGATAATCCTGCTGGGGGATGACGCCACCACAGATCACGATGATATCCTCGGCGCCAGCCTTCTTCAGTTCTTCCACCAATTGCGGTGCCAGCGTCTTGTGGCCCGCCGCCTGGCTGGAAATGCCAACCACATGCACGTCATTGTCGATCGCGTCCTGCGCGGCCTCGGCCGGGGTCTGGAACAGCGGGCCGACGTCCACGTCGAAACCGATGTCGGCGAAGGCGGTGGCGATCACCTTGGCCCCGCGGTCGTGGCCGTCCTGACCCATCTTCACCACCAGAAGACGCGGGCGGCGGCCCTCTTCCTCGGCAAATTCCTCGATCGATTTCTGGATGGCGGCAAAGCCCTCGTCACCTTCGTAAGCTGCGCCATAGACACCAGCCAGCGTTTTCACTTCGGCCCGATGACGGCCGAATTCCTTTTCCATTGCCATGCTGATCTCTCCTACGGTTGCGCGGGCACGCGCGGCCTCGACGGCGGCTTCCAGCAGGTTGCCCCCCTCTTTCGCGCGCCGGGTCAGTTGGTCCAGCGCAGCCTGACAGGATGCCTCGTCCCGGGTCGCGCGGATACGCTCCAGCCGGGCGATCTGCGCCTCGCGGACAGCCTGGTTGTCGACCTCGAGGATTTCGATCGGGTCTTCCTTTTCCTTGCGGTACTTGTTGACCCCGACGATCACCTCTTCGCCGCGGTCGATCATGGCCTGACGGCGCGCGGCGCTTTCCTCGATCCGTAGCTTGGGCATGCCGCTGGCCACGGCCTTGGTCATGCCGCCCATCTCCTCGACCTCTTCCATCAGGGCCCAGGCTTTTTCGACCAGTTCATTGGTCAGGCTTTCCACATAGTAGGAGCCAGCCAACGGATCGACCACATCGGTAACGCCGGTTTCTTCCTGCAATACCAACTGTGTATTCCGGGCAATGCGGGCCGAGAAATCGGTGGGCAGAGCAATCGCCTCGTCCAGCGCGTTGGTATGCAGCGACTGTGTACCGCCCAGCACCGCGCTCATTGCCTCATATGCCGTGCGGATCACGTTGTTGTAGGGGTCCTGTTCCTGCAACGACACGCCCGAAGTCTGGCAGTGGGTGCGCAGCATCTTCGAGCGGTCCGACTTGGCCCCGAATTCGGTCATCACCCGGTGCCACAGCGTACGCGCGGCGCGCAGCTTGGCGATCTCCATGAAAAAGTTCATGCCGATGGCAAAGAAGAACGACAGACGGCCAGCGAACTTGTCCACGTCCATTCCCGCGTCGATGGCTGCGCGCACATATTCGCGCCCGTCGGCCAGAGTATAGGCCAGTTCCTGCACCAGGTTCGCCCCGGCCTCTTGCATGTGGTAGCCCGAGATCGAGATCGAGTTGAACTTGGGCATCTCGTTCGAGGTATATTCGATGATGTCCGAGATGATCCGCATGGAAGGCTCAGGCGGGTAGATATAGGTGTTGCGGACCATGAATTCCTTCAGAATGTCGTTCTGAATGGTACCCGCAAGAACCGATTTGTCGTGGCCCTGCTCTTCGCCGGTGACGATGAAATTGGCCAGGATCGGAATCACCGCGCCGTTCATCGTCATCGAGACCGAGACCTGATCCAGCGGAATGCCGTCGAACAGGATCTTCATGTCCTCGACGCTGTCGATGGCCACCCCGGCCTTGCCCACATCGCCCACCACGCGCGGGTGGTCGCTGTCATAGCCGCGGTGCGTGGCCAGATCGAAAGCCACCGAAACGCCCTGCTGACCGGCCGCAAGGTTGCGGCGGTAGAAGGCATTCGATTCTTCGGCAGTGGAAAAACCTGCATATTGGCGGATGGTCCACGGACGCCCTGCATACATCGTGGCCTTCACACCGCGTGTGAAAGGCCCGAAGCCGGGCAACGACCCGATATGCGGCAGGTTCTCGATGTCGTCCTGCGTGTACAGCGGCTTGACCTCGATCCCCTCCAGCGTCGTCTTGGAGAGGTCTTCGACAGAGCGCCCACGCAGCTCCTTTTCGGCCAGGGCGCGCCAATCCTTCGTGTTGGTCATAGCGTAATCCTCTTGTCTGTTCCCGTCGCGGGCCCGCATGGCACGCCGAGGGGCTGGGTATGTGTATGAAGGGGCCGACCAGACGCACGGCAGATCCGATCATTCATTTTTTTGATAGTCGCACGCATTTCGCCGGTCGCATTCGCGGCAACTGGGTCTATATTCAAAGGAACAGGAGACCACATGACCCGCACGCTTGCCCTTGTTTTGTCAGCTTTTTTGCCTGTGGCCGCCGTCGCCGCCGACGGTGCGGCCTCGGATGAAACCGCGTATATCCGGCCAGCCGGAGACAGCGATCTGAACGAGTTTCTGTGGACACACCGCCCCATAGTGGTGTTCGCCGATACGCCAGCCGACCCCAGATTCCAGCAGCAGATCGACATGTTGCTGGAGGGCGAAGACATGATGCGTGACCGGGACGTCATCGTTCTGACCGACACCGACCCTTCGGCGCGCTCCCCGATCCGGACGCAACTGCGCCCGCGCGGGTTCGCGATGGTCTTCGTCGACAAGGACGGGGTGGTGAAACTGCGCAAACCCACGCCGTGGAGCGTGCGCGAGATCAGCCGCTCCATCGACAAGACCCCCCTGCGCGAGCGCGAAGTCCGCGAGCGGCGCTGACGACCGCAATCCGCCCGGCGGAGGGGGTCTGCCACGCCCGCCTCATCCGCACCGAAGGTGCAGATGGCGGCCGAACGGGCAAAACCCACATTTTCCGGGCAGGCACACATGGGCGTTATTCGAACTCCATGATCACGTCATCGACGGCCAGGCTGTCGCCCGGACCGGCGTTGATCTTGGAGACAACGCCTCGGCGCTCGGCGCGCAGGATGTTCTCCATCTTCATCGCCTCGACCGTGCACAGCGCCTGACCTTCCTGCACCTCTTGGCCGACCTCGACATCGATCTTCACGATCAGGCCCGGCATCGGGCACAGCAGCATCTTCGAGGTGTCTGGCGGCAGTTTCTCGGGCATCAGCTTGGCCAGTTCGGCAGCGCGCGGCCGGCGCACATGCACCTTCAGGTCCGCCCCCCGGTTACGGATGCGGAACCCGCCCGAGATCTTGCCGACCTTCAGCACAAGCGGGCTGCCGTCCACGTCCAGAACCGCCAACTGGTCACCTGGCGTCCAGTCCGAGCTGACGCGCAGGGCGGCGCCGTCCTCGAACTTGACCGTGGCACCGTCGCGGTCTGCATTCACCTGCACCGTATATTCCTGCCCCTGCAGCGTGACCACCCAACGCTTGCCGACTTTTCGCTCGTGATTGTCCATCCGGCCCGACACACGGGTGCGGCGGATCTCGGCCACCCTGTGCATCGCCGCACACGAGGCCGCGATGCGGCGCAGGTCGCCTTCGGGCAGTTCGACACCGTTGAACCCATCGGGATATTCCTCGGCGATGAAGGCGGTGGTCATATCACCACTGACGAATTTCGGATGATCCATCACCGCCGACAGGAACGGCAGGTTGTGGCCGATGCCTTCGACCTCGAAACTGTCCAGCGCCACGCGCATCGCTTCGATCGCCTGTTCGCGGGTCGGCGCCCAGGTGCACAGCTTGGCGATCATCGGGTCGTAGTACATGCTGATCTCGCCGCCTTCATAGACGCCGGTATCGTTGCGCACGGCTGTCTCGCCACTAGGCGCATCGCCCTGCCATTTGCCGTTTTCCAGCAGCGGCCCCGCGGCCACCTCCTGCGGCGGACGATAGCGGGTCAGCCGCCCGATTGAGGGCAGGAAGTTGCGATAAGGATCCTCGGCATACAGCCGGTTCTCGATCGCCCAGCCGGTCAGCTTTACGTCGTCCTGGGTGATCGACAGCGGCTCGCCTGCGGCGACGCGGATCATCTGTTCGACCAGATCGACACCGGTGATCAGCTCGGTCACCGGGTGTTCCACCTGGAGGCGGGTGTTCATTTCCAGGAAGTAGAAATTCTTGTCGCCATCCACGATGAATTCCACCGTGCCCGCGCTGGCATAGCCCACGGCCTTGGCCAGCGCCACGGCCTGTTCGCCCATCGCGCGGCGGGTCGCCTCGTCGAGGAAGGGCGACGGGGCCTCTTCCACCACTTTCTGGTTGCGGCGCTGGATCGAGCATTCCCGCTCGCCCAGGTAGATGCCGTTGCCATGCGTGTCGCACAGAACCTGAATCTCGATGTGGCGCGGTTGCGTCACGAATTTCTCGATGAAGATCCGGTCATCCCCGAACGAATTCGCTGCCTCGTTCTTCGAGCTTTGAAAACCCTCGCGCGCCTCCTCGTCGTTCCAGGCGATGCGCATGCCTTTGCCGCCCCCGCCGGCGCTGGCCTTGATCATCACCGGATAGCCGATCTGCTGGCTGATCTTCACCGCCTCGTCCGCATCCTCGATCAGGCCCATGTATCCGGGAACGGTGCTGACATCGGCCTCCTGCGCGATCTTCTTCGAGGTGATCTTGTCACCCATGGCTTCGATCGCCCCTTTCGGGGGGCCCACGAACACGACGCCTTCGGCCTCAAGCGCTTCGGCGAATTTCGCGTTTTCGGACAGGAAGCCATAGCCCGGATGCACCGCCTGCGCGCCCGTCTGGCGGATGGCGTCCATCACCTTGTCGATCACGATGTAGGACTGGTTCGCCGGCGGGGGGCCGATGTGAACCGCCTCGTCGGCCATTTCCACATGCAACGCGTGCTTGTCGGCATCCGAGTAGATGGCGACAGTGCCGATTCCCATTTTCCGAGCGGTCTTAATGACCCGACAGGCAATCTCGCCTCGGTTGGCGATCAGGATCTTGTTGAACATGGAACGTCCTCTGTCTTTGTGTTCTGGACAAACGAAAACGCCGCTGCCGGGCTGATGCCCCGCAACGGCGTTCCGTCAAATGATGGCCGGGACGGCGCGCGCCCCGGAAAACCGGTATCAGTTACAGTTGTTTTGCGTCTTGCAATACAGCACGTTGCCGGCCGCACCGACCGCAGCCCCAAGGATCGGGTCCGCGCTGAGAACCGCAGCCCCGACAGCCCCGACACCGCCGCCGAGCAGCGCCTGTTCCCCGGTTGAATCACCGCAGGCTGCCAACCCGCCGCAGGTTGCGAGCGCAAGGAAAACTCGTGAGATTCGCATGTATACTGCCCCTTTTGGTTTCTTGTCGAATTGAACAGCAAATGCCTGAATCGGGCTTTGTTATTCAATATCAAACGGGGTGAAACAGGGCTTTGCGCAGGTTTTTGCCGCCCTGGCTCCGCAGTTCGGGCAAAGAAAAGCGCGGGCAGGTCTGTGTTGGAAACACGGTCCTGCCCGCGGAAGGAAGGGGTACGGAATAGTAGGTGCATGTGCGGCGCAGGCAAAGTCGAGCCGCACGGCCCGTTCACCTTGCACAGCAAAAATGCGGCCGCCAACGGATCAATTGCAACGCCGGAAATTCCGGCTGGAAATTGCCCATTCCCAGAAACGGCGCGCAGGTTCGTGCCGAAAGAGCCCGGTTTGCAACGGGTTCCGGCACAGACTTCAGCCATCACTGGGCGCCGACTGGACCGCATATCCGGTCGCCGCCGGATCGCGCTCCAAGCAGATGAACCCATGATATTTGGCTGAAGGCTCATGCCGAACTATGCCTCCCCACCGAAGATATCGGGGAAGGATTGCCGCGCGGTCTCAAAGTCGATCTTCAGCAACGCATCATAGCTGGCCGGATCGAACGGATCCTCGGCAGGCACGACCTCGCGCCCAAACAGCCAGCTGAGGCGGCCAGCGTCCAGATTTCCGCGTTCAAACGGCTGATCACCGAAATGCTCCCACAGAGCTTCGAGGAATGCCGTATCGGCACGCTTGTCAGCGGCTTTTCGGTCCCGAAAGCGTTCACGGCGGGTCAATGGCGTCACGCCCTTGGGGTTTGCCCGGCGGATCGTGAACTGGAAATCGGTTCCCGGCAGCCGTCCGGGGAAGCCACGGTGCTTCAACATGCCGGCACCTCGTTCAAAAAACCGGTCCGCGACGGGCACCCGCGCAGGGATGAATGTGTCATGCGTATCTCCAAAGCCGCATCAGTTTCTCGGAATGCTCCGACGACATGAGATCGGGAAATCATGTTCAGAGTCCCTCCCAGATACATGCGGATTGCTCCAACCGGTAGGCTTCAAAATACTGCGTCGCATCCGGAGACGAGTTGCCGAATTCCACCGGGCGGTCGGACAGCGAGATCACGACCCGCGCCGGGCTGAGTTGATGGTGCGCGACATAAGGAATGGCCAGTGTCTGACACAGATGCTCCATGTCGGTCGCGGCCACGTCATAGCCGATACCGCCCACCTCATCGCCAATCTTGGGCGCGACAAATCGAAACCGCAGCCAGAGTTCGCCCGGGTTGGTATCGACCAGAACGTCCTCAAGTGTCACCGGCTGGCCGGATGGAACCGGCAACAGGTTCCCGTCCTGCGCGACACCGGGCGATCCAAAACACATGAAAGCCAGAACAAGATCGCGACCCCGGACCCGCCACGGGCAGGCTCCTCCTTCCGGGGTCGCAGGCGCCAGGATCATCTCCTGCGCTGTTCCGTATCTGGTGGCTGGGATCATGAAACGGTTTTGTGTCAGCGGTCAATCAGGAACATTCGTGGATCGAACCGGGGCAAAGCGCCCCGGCGGATTACAGCGGAATGTTGTCGTGTTTCTTCCAAGGGTTCTTCAGCTGCTTGTTGCGCAGGCTGGCAAAGGCCCGCGACACACGGCGGCGCGTCGAGTGCGGCATGATCACCTCGTCGATGAAGCCGCGTTCGGCCGCGACAAACGGGTTGGCGAACCGATCCTCATAGTCCTGAGTGTGCTTCGCGATCTTATCCGGGTCTCCCAGATCGGCGCGGTGGATGATTTCGGTTGCACCCTTCGCGCCCATCACCGCGATTTCGGCGGTTGGCCAGGCATAGTTGAAATCACCGCGCAGGTGCTTTGACGCCATGACGTCATAGGCGCCGCCGTAAGCCTTGCGAGTGATCACGGTCACCTTGGGCACAGTTGCTTCGCCATAGGCAAACAACAGTTTGGCGCCATGTTTGATGACACCGCCATATTCCTGGCTGGTGCCGGGCAAAAAGCCGGGAACGTCCACCAGGGTCAGGATCGGAATCTCAAAACAGTCGCAGAACCGTACAAACCGTGCGGCCTTGCGGCTGCTGTCAATGTCCAGACACCCCGCCAGAACCATCGGCTGGTTGGCCACCACGCCGACGGTCTGCCCCTCAAGCCGGATGAAGCCGGTGATGATGTTTTTCGCGAAATCCTCCTGGATTTCATAGAAATCACCCTCATCGGCTACCTTGGTGATCAGTTCCTTCATGTCGTAGGGGGTGTTGGGGTTTTCCGGGACCAGCGTGTCCAGAGAAGTCTCGATCCGCCCCGGCTCGTCAAAGAACGGGCGCACGGGCGGCTTTTCCCGGTTGTTGAGCGGCAGGAAGTCGACCAGCCGCCGCACCTCGGCCAGCGCCTCGACATCGTTTTCGAATGCGCCATCAGCCACACTGGACTTCTTGGTATGGGTCGACGCACCGCCCAGTTCCTCGGCGGTGACGACCTCGTTGGTGACCGTCTTCACCACGTCGGGGCCGGTCACGAACATGTACGACGTGTCCTTGACCATGAAGATGAAGTCGGTCATCGCCGGGCTGTAGACCGCGCCACCGGCACAGGGGCCCATGATCACCGAGATCTGCGGCACCACGCCCGAGGCCATGATGTTGCGCTGGAACACCTCAGCATAGCCCGCCAGCGAGGCGACACCTTCTTGGATTCGCGCCCCGCCCGAGTCGTTGATGCCGATCACCGGCGCGCCGTTTTGCATGGCCATATCCATGATCTTGCAGATCTTCTGCGCATGCGTTTCCGACAGAGATCCGCCAAACACGGTAAAGTCCTGGCTGAACACATAGACCATGCGGCCGTTGATCGTGCCCCATCCGGTCACGACACCGTCGCCCGCAGGTTTCTGTTTTTCCATGCCGAAATCGGTGCAGCGATGGGTCACGAACATGTCGAACTCTTCAAAGCTGCCCTCATCGACCAGAAGCTCGATCCGCTCGCGCGCCGTCAGCTTGCCCCGCGCATGTTGCGCATCGATCCGTTTTTGCCCGCCACCCAGGCGCGCGTCCTCACGGCGGTTCTCAAGCTCGGCAAGGATGTCCTTCATCACGATTTTCCCCTGTCAAATTTGTCGCGACAATATAGATTGCTCCGCATCACCCAAAGGCCTTTTCGGCAAATTTGCAAATTTTTGGCAATTACATTTCTGAGAATTGCAAATCAGTTAATGTTTGTGCATCGGCATGGCCTTTCCCGAATACCGGAATTATGAGTGAACCATGCAGTTCAGTTCCACGTCTACGCACCGCTCTCCACCCAAGCTGCTAACGCTTGTCCTGCTGTCGGGACTATCGGCGCTCAGCATGAACCTGTTCCTTCCCAGCCTGCCTTTCATGGCAGCCTATTTTGAGGCCGACTACAAGGTCATGCAGCTGTCGATTGCGTTGTATCTGCTGATCAACGCCGTTCTGCAGATCCTGATCGGTCCGATCGCCGACAAGGCCGGGCGGCGGCCGGTGCTGCTGTGGGGGCTGGTGCTGTTTCTGCTGGCAACGCTGGGGTGCATCTACGCCCCAAACGTCGAGACATTTCTTGCCTTTCGCATGGGGCAGGCCGTTATCGTCGTGGGGATCGTCCTCAGCCGCGCAGCGGTGCGCGACATGTATGACCAGGATCAGGCCGCATCCATGATCGGTTATGTCACCATGGGCATGGCCGTCGTGCCGATGATCGGACCGGCCATCGGGGGTATTCTGGAGGAAAGCTTTGGCTGGAAGGCCAATTTCTGGCTGCCTTTCGGACTGGCCGCCTTCGCGCTGGCGCTGACCTATCATGACTTCGGAGAAACCTCGGCCAAGAGCGGCAAAACCCTGATCCAACAGTTTCGGGAGTATCCCGAACTGCTGACCTCTCCGCGATTCTGGGGGTATTCGCTGTCATCCGCGTTGTCGTCTGGCGCGTTCTTCGCCTATCTGGGTGGCGCGCCTTTCATCGGCACCGAGATCTTTGGCCTAACCGCCGCCGAAGTCGGAATCTATTTCGGCGCCCCTGCCGTCGGTTACTTCTTCGGAAACTTCATCAGCGGCCGGTACTCGGTGCGTTATGGCGTCAACCGGATGGTGCGCTGGGGCTGCTGGCTGAACGCAATCGGCGTCGCGTTGTCCGCGGTTCTGTTTCTGGCGGGTTGGGGCTCGGCGCTCAGCTTTTTCGGGTTCATGACATTCGTCGGCTTGGGCAACGGCATGTCGATCCCGAATGCAACCGCCGGATCGCTGTCCGTGCGACCACATCTGGCTGCGACCGCATCCGGGCTAAGCGGCGCGATCATGCTGGGCGGCGGCGCAGCTCTCAGCGCCCTAGCCGGTGCAATGCTGACCAATGAAACCGGCGCCATGCCGCTGTTGTGGTTGATGTTGGCCACATCGGTCCTGGCCATAGTCGCGATCAGCAGCGTGATCTGGCGGGAACGTCAACTCGGCATCTAGCCACCTTGCACCCGGGACTTTGCAAAGTTAGCCTGCGCAGGCGGAATAACTGCAAAGAAAACCCGATGGCCACTCAGAAACTCTACGCCGGTGCAAAGCTGCGCGAAATGCGGACGCGTCTGACGCTGACGCAAAAGGAATTTGCCGCCAAGCTGGGTGTTTCCCTGCCCTATCTGAACCAGATGGAGAACAACAACCGGCCGATCTCGACCACGGTTGTTCTGGCGCTGGCGCAGGAATTCGGCATGGATGTAACCGAGCTGAGCACCGGCGATAGCGAGCGTCTGGTCTCGGACATGCGCGAGGCGTTGGCCGATCCTGTCTTCGCGGATGCCATCCCCCCTCTGGCGGACCTGCGGCTAACGGCGTCCAATGCCCCCGCATTGGCGCGGTCCTTCATCGAGCTGCACAAAGCCTACCGCCAGACCCATGAGAGGCTCGCCTCGCTGGACGAGGCCCTCGGACGCGAGGATGCCCGCATCCAGGCCAGCCCGTGGGAAGAGGTTCGCGATTTCTTTCACTATTGCGACAACTACATTGACGCGGTCGATCGAGCCGCTGAACGGTTCGCCGCCCGCGCCGAAGGACCGGGAGGCATCCGACAGGCAGCACTGGACAGCCTGAAGGAACGCGGGGTTCAGGTGATGTTCGAAGACATTCCGGCCCTGCGCAGCTATGACAACGCTACAAAAACATTGCGCCTGTCTTCGCGCGCAGCGCCGCAGACCCAAGTGTTTCAACTGCTGCTGCAGGTCGCGCTGATCAGCCAGGACAAACTGCTCGAGGCCACGCTGGACTTTGCCAAGTTTCAAAGCGACGAAGCCCGCTCGATCGCCAAGATCGGCCTCGCAAACTACTTCGCTGGCGCGTCACTGATGCCCTACACCGCCTTTCTGTCAGCAGCGCAGGAAGACCGGCACGATCTTGAATTGCTGAGCAACCGGTTCGGCGCTTCGATCGAACAAGTCGCCCACCGGTTGTCCACGCTGCAGCGACCGGGCGCCAAGGGCATCCCGTTCTTCTTTGTGCGGGTCGATCAGGCGGGCACGATCACCAAACGCCATTCGGCCACACGGCTGCAATTTGCGCGGTTCGGCGGGGCCTGCCCGCTTTGGAACGTGCACCGGGCCTTTGAAACGCCTGGTCATTTCCTGCTGCAATTGGCAGAAACACCCGACGGGGTTCGTTATATCTCAATCGCGCGCGACGTTTCAAAGTCTGGCGGGTCCTTCGGTGCGCCAGTGCGCCGCTATGCCATCGCCCTCGGGTGCGAGGTCCGGCACGCCGAAGCACTGGTCTATGCCGACAATTTGGACATCAACAACACCAGCGCCTACGAACCGATCGGGATTTCCTGCCGCATCTGCGAACGCCAGACCTGCCACCAACGGTCCGTGCCACCGCTGGAGCGCCGACTGAAGATCGACGCCCATACGCGCGGCACGCTGCCCTACGAAGTCACCTGAGCTGAAAAACGGAAAAGGGCAGGATCAGTTCCCGCCCTTTTTTGGTTCACGCTTTGCTCAGGATCGACCAGATCTGATCCTTGAGCGCGGCCCGCTTTTTGCGCAGTTCGCCCTCGGCCAGGTCTTCCATCGGCTCAACATTGGTTTCCGCCCGATGCACCATACGGTTGAGTTCGTGATATTCGTCCGCAAGCCGGGCGAAATGGGCATCGGTCTGCTTGAGCTGGCTCATCAGTTCAACCTTGTCCGGGAATTCCTCGGCCAGTTCATGCGGGGTATGGGACATTCCTGCTCGCTCCTTCAGTTTGGTTTCGCACTACAGCTAGACCCTAATACCAAAGCTGACTTTGACTCGGATCAATTGAAAGGGGAATGTTATCTTCGCGGTCGCGTTCCCCTCCCCGGCAATGCCTTCAACGCTGTGCCTCAGCCCATTTGGGGTGAATCCATGGCCGGCCATTGGCCCGGGGCAGCGGGTCTTTGCCCAGCAAATGATCCGACATCTTTTCGCCCACCATGATCGACGGCGCGTTCAGGTTGCCGTTGGTGATCTGCGGAAACACCGAGCTGTCCGCCACGCGCAGCCCATCCACCCCGATGACTCGGCCCTGCGGGTCGACGACCGCGTTCGGATCGTCCGCCCGCCCCATCCGGCAGGTGCCGCAGGGATGGTAGGCGCTCTCGGCATGTTCGGCGATGAACGCGTTCAGTTCTTCGTCGGTCTGCACGTCCGCTCCGGGCTGGATCTCCTTGCCAGCATAGGGCTTGAACGCGTCCTGGCCGAAAATCTCGCGGGTCAGGCGGATGCAGGTGCGGAAATCCTCCCAGTCCTGCTCGGTGCTCATGTAGTTGAAGCGGATCACCGGCGCGTCCTCGGGCTTGGCAGAGCGCAGCGTCACAGCCCCGCGCGAGGGGGAGCGCATCGGCCCCACATGCGCCTGGAAGCCGTGCCCCTCGGCTGCGGCCTTGCCGTCATAGCGCACAGCGATGGGCAGGAAGTGGTACTGGATATCCGGGTACTCGACCCCCGGCTTCGACCGGATGAACGCCGCGCTTTCAAACTGGTTCGACGCGCCAAGGCCGGTCTTGGTGAACAGCCACTGCGCCCCGATCAGGCCCTTGCCGAACAGGTTCCAGTATTTGTACAGCGTGATCGGCTGCAGCGAGGCCTGCTGGATATACAGTTCCAGGTGATCCTGCAGGTTCGCGCCCACGCCGGGCCGGTCGGCGACCACGTCGATGCCGTGCTCGGCCAGATGCGCGGCGGGTCCGATCCCCGACAACATCAGAAGCTTGGGCGAGTTGATCGACGAGGCCGCCAGCACCACCTCGCGCCGGGCGCGCACGATCTGCGTTCGGCCACCACGGATCAGTTCGACCCCGGTTGCGCGGCCCTCCTCGATCACCACGCGCGTGGCAAGGCCCCGTACGATATCGCAGTTCGGGCGTTTCAGCGCGGGCTTCAGATAGGCATTGGCCGCCGACCAGCGCCGCCCTTTCCAGACGGTCTGCTCCATCGGGCCGAAGCCTTCCTGTTTCTCGCCGTTGTAGTCATCGGTCAGCTCGTAGCCGGCCTGCCGCCCGGCCTCGACGAAGGCCTTGAACAGAGGGTTCTTGCGCGGCCCCCGCGACACATGCAGCGGGCCGTTGGTACCGCGCCATTTGGGGTCACCACCATGGCCGCCGTCGTGCCAGCTTTCCATCCGTTTGAAATAGGGCAGAACATCCGCAAAGGACCAGCCATCCGCGCCCATATCGGCCCAGGTGTCAAAGTCGCGCGCATGGCCGCGCACATAGACCATCCCATTGATCGAGGACGACCCTCCGATCACCTTTCCGCGCGGGCAGGCCAGCCGCCGGTTGTTCAGGTGGGGTTCGGGCTCGGACTGATAGCCCCAGTCATAGATCGGCATGTTCATCGGATAACTCAGCGCCGCCGGCATCTGGATGAACGGCCCTGCATCGGTGCCGCCATGCTCGATCACCAAAACCGAGGCCCCCGCTTCGCTCAGACGATAGGCCATCGCACATCCGGCGGATCCGGCGCCGACGATGACGAAATCTGCTTCCATGGTCGTGTCTCCATTGGCCCCGACCGGTGGCGCGGGATGTCCCGTGCGTTGCCACCGGTGGGCGTATCTTCAAAATGTGAAAGAGGTCATTCGCCGCGCGGGAAGCGCTGGTTTTCCTCGAGGTTGTCCAGATTCATGTGGTTGCGCATGTAGCGCTCAGACGCTTGCTGCAGCGGCTGATAATCCCACGGGTAATAGCCGCCCTGCCGCAGCGCCTCGTACACGACCCAGCGCCGCGCCTGGCTGGCGCGCACCTCGGCGTCGAACCGGTCCAGATCCCAGCGCGCCTCGGACTTGGCGCGCAGGGTTTGCAGCGTGCCGGCGTGCTCGGGCTTGTCGGCCAGGTTCTCCAACTCGTGCGGGTCGGCCTCGAGGTCGAACAGCTGATCGGGGTCCAGCGCGCAGCGGTTGTATTTCCACTTGCCATAGCGCATCGACACCAAGGGCGCATAAGACGCCTCGGCCGCGTATTCCATCAGAACCGGCGCGGTGCGCTCGGTGCCGTTGGCCAGCGGCACAAGGTCCTGCCCGTCCGTCCATGGGGCAATCTCCGACATGTCGATACCCGCCAGCGCGCCCAGCGTCGGGGTCACGTCTATGGTCGAAACCGGGGTGTCGATGCGGCCCGTCGGCAGGTCCGGCGCCGAGATCATAAGCGGCACTCGGGCCGAGCCTTCGTAGAAGTTCATCTTGAACCAAAGACCCCGCTCGCCCAGCATGTCTCCGTGGTCGGAAACGAAGAGGATGATCGCCTCTTGCCGGGTGGTTTCCAGCACGTCGAGGATCTCACCGATCTTGTCGTCAAGGTACGAGATATTCGCGAAATAGGCCCGGCGCGAGCGACGGATGTCTTCTTCGGTGATGTCAAAACTGCGCCAGTCATTGGCGTCGAAGATGCGCTGGGAATGTGGATCCTGATTGTCGTACCCCAGATCCGTGACCTGCGGCAGCAGGTGCTCGCATTCCTCGTACAGGTCCCAGTATCTGCGCCGCGCCACATAGGGGTCATGCGGGTGGGTGAAGCTGACGGTCACGCACCACGGGCGGTCATCCTTGCCGCGGGCCAGATCATAGAGCTTGGCCTTGGCGTGATAGGCGACCTCGTCGTCATACTCCATCTGGTTGGTGATCTCGGCCACGCCGGCCCCGGTGACCGAACCCATGTTATGATACCACCAGTCGATGCGCTCGCCCGGTTTGCGGTAATCCGGGGTCCAGCCGAAATCGGCCGGATAGATGTCGGTGGTCAGGCGGTCCTCGAACCCGTGCAGCTGGTCGGGGCCGACGAAATGCATCTTGCCCGACAGGCAGGTGTAATAGCCCGCGCGGCGCAGGTGATGGGCATAGGTGGGGATGTCGCTGCGGAACTCGGCCGCGTTGTCATAGACCCCCGTGCGCGAAGGCAACTGGCCCGACATGAAGCTGGCCCGCCCAGGCGCACACAGCGGCGAGGCCGTATAGGCATTGGCAAACCGCGTTGACCGCGCCGCCAGTTTCTTGAGGTTGGGCGCGTGCAGCCACTCGGCGGGACCGTCGGGAAAGAGGGTACCGTTGAGCTGATCCACCATCAGGATCAGAATGTTGGGTCGTGTCATTTTTCGGCCTCGAGCAAGGTCGTCAGGACGCGCATGGCGTGGGAAACCGCCAGTTGCGGTTCCTCGGGCGCGGACAAAGCGGCGCGGATGTACAGACCGTCGATCAGAGCGATCATGTTCTCGGCCGCTTCGACCGGGTCCTTCATCAGCGGGCGCAAGGAGTGGATCAGGTTGGACCGAATCCGCGCCTGATAGATCTGCCACAGGCGCAGCGCGTCATCGTTGGTCTGGGCCAGAACGTAAAAGGTCATCCACGCGGCGATCACGTCGGGTGTAAAGCAGGACGGCGCGAAACAGGCGCGGATGATGGCCTGGGCGCGCTGGTCCGGCGCCGCGGCTTTCAACTCAGCCCGGGCTTCGGCGCCGAAATCGCCAAGGATGCGCCGCATCGCCGCCAGAAAGATCTGGTCTTTCCCCCCGAAGTAATGGTGCGCGAGGGCGCTGGACATGCCGGCGCGCTTGGCGATCTGACTAACGGTTACATCCAGAGACTTCTTGGACCCCAACTCGGCAATCGTCGCCCTGACGATCGCATCGCGCCGGATCGGCTCCATTCCGAGTTTTGGCATAACCGCCCCCAAACCTAGTCTCAACAGAACAAACGCTAAGGGCTTTTTATTGACTCGTCAATCAATAACGTTGCCCTTGTAGGCTCCGGGGCTTTTACAGCTTGGGGGCAAGGCTTGGAGGGGTCAAGCCACTGCGGTTCAGAACGGCCTCGCGCCAGGTTATGAAACTGACCGCTGCGAGGATCAGCGCCCCCCCGGCCACGACCCAGATATCGATGCCCTCTTGAAACACAAGCGCACCCAGAAGCGTGGCCCAGATCAGCTGCAGGAAGGTGACCGGCTGGGTCACCGCGACAGGTGCAGCCTGCAAAGCCAAGGTCATGAAGTAGTGCCCCGCCGTTGCAAAACTGGCGATCATGAACAGCACGCCGATGTCGCGCAGGCTGGGCGGAGTCCAGACGGCGATTGCAAAAGGGATAAGAAACAACGTCGTCCAGATCGACAGATGCGCCACAACGACCGAAGGCCGCACGTCCTGCACCATCGCTTTGGCCAGCAGGTACGACCCCCCCAACATCAGCGAGGTGCCCAGCATCGCCAGGTGCCCGGCCGAAATCTCGCGGAACCCGGGCCGCAGAATGATCACAGCGCCCACGATGGCGACAAGCACGGCCGCGATACGGCGAAAGGCCATCGTCTCGCCCAGAAAAAGCGCGGCGCCCAATGTCACATAGACCGGCGTCAGATAGTTCATCGCAGTCACTTCCGCCAGCGGGATACGGGTCATCGCAAAGAACCACAACATGACCCCGACGGCGTGTATGGCCCCACGCAGTCCAAACAAGGCGATATGCCGGCGGGTCAAATGCGTGGTCAGGATCGCTCGCATGGCTGGCAGCAGAAAGACCAGCCCCAAAGCATACCGCAGGAACGCAGCCTCAATCGGATCCATCGAGGTACCCAGAGATTTGACCAAGGCTGTCATCGCCACAAAGGACAACCCAGCGCTGAACATCCAGAACATTCCGGCAAGCGGGCGGGATTGGGTGGCGATCGTTGTCATGGGTTCGGTTGAACACCGAAACCCGGCGACGAACAAGCCTCTACATTGCGACCAGCTTCCAGGCGATCGCCAACATGACGATACCAATCAGCACATCCAGCACTTGCCATGCCCTGGGTCGGGCGAAAATAGGAGACAGCACCCTGGACCCATATCCCAGAGAGAAGAAGAAAACGAAACTGGCGGACATGGCACCGATGGCGAAACCCATCCGGTCTTCATACTGCGCCGAAATCGAGCCAATCAGCACCACCGTGTCCAGATAGACATGCGGATTGAGCCAGGTGAAGGCCAGAACGGTCAACAAGGCCGCGCGCAGACTTGTACGCTTCGCCTCTCCGACCTCAAGCGCTGCGCCGCCGCGCCAGGCTGACGCCAGACTGCGCAGTCCGTACCACGTCAAGAACAGCGCGCCGCCGTATCGCATCATCGGCTCGAACCACGGCGCCGCAGTTGCCAGGCTGCCGAAGCCCGCGACACCTGCGGCAATCAGAATGGCGTCTGACACGGCGCATGTCAGGCACAACACAAAAACATGCTCGCGCCTGAGCCCTTGCCTGAGGACAAACGCGTTCTGAGCACCGATTGCCAGGATCAAACTGAAGCCAAGCGCAAAGCCGGCGATGACGGATGTAGACATGGACCCTCCTGTTCAGGTCCGTTGACTACGCGACCGATACGCATGTATCAAATTAAAGACAATGAGCCATAATTAGATTCTCTAATGCACTTGGACCCACATCACTTGGCCGCGTTGGCCGCTATTCTGCGGCATGGCAGCTTTGACGCCGCCGCCGCGGAACTGGCGGTAACGCCATCTGCGATTTCGCAACGGATCAAAGCGCTGGAGGATCGGGTCGGCGTATCGTTGATTCACCGCGGCACGCCCTGCACCGGAACCCCGGCTGGCTTGCGGCTTGCCCGCCATGCCGAAGACATCGGCCTGCTTGAGGCGCAACTCAATCGCGAGCTTTCGCTGGAACAGGGCACAGGCCCCACCCGGGTCAGGATCGCGGTTCCGGCGGATGTTCTGTCCACCTGGTTCATAGACGCGATGGCAGCCGTTGATGATATGCTGTTTGACCTTGTGATCGACGATCAGGATCACTCGGCTGAATGGCTGCGGCGCGGGGATGTCAGCGCCGCCATCTCGGTGGGCGGGCAAACCGTCCCGGGATGCGATTCCATTGCCCTCGGCACGCTCAGATACCTGCCGACGGCAAGCCCCGAGTTCATGGCTCGTTGGTTCCCTGGCGGAGTGAATGCTCAGAGCCTGTCGCAGGCACCCTGCCTGACCTTCAACAGGAAGGATGCCCTGCAAAAGGCCTGGATCCATGCGCAAACGGGTAGCCGGCTGTCGCCGCCGACCCACTTCCTACCCTCGTCTCACGGGTTCGTAGCCGCTGCTGCCGCAGGTTTGGGTTGGGGGATGAACCCCGCGCATCTGGTCCAAAGCGCGATCGCGGATGGCCGTCTGCGCGAGCTTGTGCCCGACACCCCGCTGGATGTGCCTCTGACCTGGCAGGTCGGGCGTATCCTTGCACCGGCGCTTTCACCGTTGACGCGAGCGGTCCGGAAAGTTGCGACGCAAGTGCTGGCAAACCCGTAACACCACGCTGTGATCGATGGCTCAGGTGGCGCGTTCCGCATCCTTCCGCTGCGGCGTGACCAGACGATAGCATGCGATTGCCGACCAGAAGCTGCACAGGGTGAGGAAAGCGACCGCCAGTGCGACCTCGTTCATATGCGCAACCGCCGCCAACCCGGCCGACCCGACAATCGCCACGAGCCTGCAAATGCTCTTGATCGCGGCTGACGCCTTGACCCGCTGTTCCTTGGGCGCGGTGTCGATGAAATACAGCTTGCGCGCACTGCCGATGCCGGTTGTCGCGACGGTCGCCACGAACAGGGCGATCGCATGCAGGTGAACGTCGTGGTCAAGATGCAAATAGTGAACCGCAACCAGAACGACGCCTGTCACCCCCACCATCAACGACCCGGCCACCATGACCGCCCGGTGTGATTTCATGTTCACGAGCTGCCACAGGGGCGCGGCGACCAGATAGCCGGTCGCCGACGAAATGATCAACGCCGTCAGCCCCTTGGCCGATCCATGATGCGCCTCGGCTGCGATCAATGCAAAGAACGGCACCGACAGAGAAACCCCGACCAGCGGCAGCCGCATGGTCAGATACCGCCGGAACCAGGCGAATTCGAACATGGCCCGAGCGTCCGACAGGAACTGCCCCGCCGCTCGGCGACCGGTTTGCGCCTGGGGTTGCGACCGCGACAGTTCGGCCAGGGCAAGAATGGACAATCCGGACAGCACAAAGAACCCGGCAGACACCGCGATCACGGTCGAGTGACGCGAGAATGGCGGGTTGTCCGAAGTCAGATGATGCAGCGTCAGTGTCAGCCCGATGGCCCCAAGCCCCCCTGCCCCCAGTTGAAGATAGCTCATCCAGATCCGGGATTTCGAGCGCAGGTGATCCCCCCAAAGGTCAGTGAACATCAGCGCCTGGACCTCTTCGATCATGCCGATTGCAAAGAAGGCTAGGACGAAAGCCGCAGCCACCATGGGCGAGCCCCCGATCGCCGCAACCACGATGGCTGCCAGAAGGCACGCACCAATCGCGACCTCGGTCAGGGCAATGGAACGTTTCTTCTGCTGCTTCGCGGACACAGGGACCGCAAAGAACATGTCCGAAATCATGTTGCCTGCCTGACGCACGGAAACCAGCGCCCCGGCAAGAAACATGGGCATCTCCAATGAGACCGCCAGAAACGGCAAGACGATCGAAGGGCTGCCCATCGTCCACGCGACCTGGGACAGCACGCTTTGGCTTGCCAGAACCGGCACATTTCGCCGCTCCAATTCCGTGGATTTGCCTGTCATGTCCTGTCGTGCCGGCCCCGACCTGTCTGTCGCAAGGTCTCTGCCAGCTCCTTTGTGCGCGGTTCAACCCTAAGGGTATGCGCAGGACCCATATGCGCCAAGGACCAACTGCGACGCAGGCAAAAAAAGAAACCCGGCCGTGTTCGGCCGGGCTCCAAAAACAACCGAGTGCGACGCTTAGAGTTGCGCCATCACCTCGTCGGTGGCCTCGAAATTGGTGGTCACGCGCTGAACGTCGTCATCGTCTTCTAGCGCCTCGACCAGCTTCATCAGGCGCTGCATGTCCTCAAGGCCCAGTTCGGTGGTGGTCGTGGGTTTCCACACCAGCTTGGTGGATTCAGATTCACCCAGAGCCGCCTCGAGCGCACTGGACACTTCGTTCAGGTCGGTATCTGCACACCAGATGATATGACCGTCTTCCGAGCTTTCCACATCCTCGGCCCCAGCCTCGATGGCCGCCTCGAAGATCGTGTCGGCATCGCCCGCCGATGCGGGATAAATCACTTCGCCCTTCCGGTCGAACATGAACCCGACCGAGCCGGTTTCGCCCAGGTTTCCGCCATTCTTGGAAAAGGTCGAACGCACGTTCGACGCAGTGCGGTTGCGGTTGTCGGTCATCGCCTCGACGATCACGGCCACACCGTTGGGACCGTAGCCTTCGTACCGGATTTCTTCGTAATCCTCACCGTCGCCCGCCTGGGATTTCTTGATCGCGCGTTCGATCACGTCCTTCGGCACCGAGTTCGACTTGGCCTCTTTGACCGCCAGACGCAAGCGCGGGTTCTTGTCGGGATCGGGGTCGCCCATCTTGGCGGCCACGGTGATCTCTTTCGACAGCTTGGAAAACAGCTTGGACCGCGCGGCGTCCTGGCGCCCCTTGCGGTGCTGGATGTTGGCCCATTTTGAGTGGCCTGCCATGTTGCGTCCTCGTAATCGTGATTGCGTATTCGGCGCACATATAGACGTTTGCGGGGCAAAGGATCAAGACACCCGCTTGCTCGTGCAGTCAGCGCGTTTATGGTGGCCCAATGACGACAGATCAGATCATTCTCTTTGCACTCTTTATTACCGTATTCGGTCTGCTGCTGTGGGGTCGGTTCCGCTATGACCTTGTGGCGTTTGCCGCCTTGATGGTCGGCGTGATACTGGGTGTTGTGCCGGTTGACAAAGCCTTTGCCGGGTTCGGCCATCCGGCCACGATCATCGTGGCGCTGGTGCTTGTGGTCTCGGCCGGGCTGGTGCGGTCGGGGGCGGTGTTCCTGATCACCCGCACGCTGGTCGATGCCTCGCGGAGCCTGGGTGCGCATATCGCTCTGATGGGCGGGATCGGAGCCGTTCTGTCCGCCTTCATGAACAACGTGGCGGCGCTTGCGCTGTTGATGCCTGTCGATATTCAGACCGCGCGCAAGGCCGGGCGCCCCGTTGGTCTGTCGCTGATGCCGCTGAGCTTTGCCACCATTCTGGGCGGCATGGCCACATTGATCGGCACACCGCCCAACATCATCATCGCGTCAATCCGGCAGGAGACCCTTGGCGAGCCGTTCCAGATGTTTGATTTCGCCCCAGTTGGCGGGCTGGCGGCCATCGCAGGTCTGGCCTTCGTCGCCCTGATCGGCTGGCGGCTGATCCCAAACCGCGGCGAACAGACCGAGAGTTCGGAGACGCTGGCGGAGTACATCGCTGAACTGACGGTCCCGGCCGGGTCGCCTCATATCGGCAAGCGCGTCGCCGAGTTGGACGAGATGGCCGAGAAATCCGACGTCGCCATCATCGGCCTGATCCGGGACGGCAAACGCCGCTATGGCCGCGCGGCAAACGCGATCCTTCAGGAAGGCGACGCGCTGGTGCTGGAAGCCAGCCCCGAGGCGCTGGATGAATTCCGCGCCGCGCTGAACCTGGATTTCTCGGATGCCCGCCGGCAAGAGCTGCTAACGGCTGCCGGCGACGGGTTGGAAGTTATCGAAGTCGTCGTACCCGAAAGCGCCCGCATCGCGGGTCGTACCGCACAGGGGTTGGGGCTGGCCTGGCGGCAGAACACGATCCTGATGGGCATTTCCCGCCAAGGTCGGCGCATCACCGAACAGGTCCGCAAGACCGAGGTGCAGCCGGGCGACATTCTGCTTCTGCTGTGCCCGCGCGACCGAGGCGCGGACGTGACCGAGTGGCTGGGCTGCCTGCCTCTGGCCCAACGCGGCCTGAACGTGACCGCCAATGACAAGGCATGGCTGGCCATCGGCTTGTTCGCCGCTGCCGTTCTGGCCGCCAGCATCGGGCTGATCTACCTGCCCATCGCGCTGGGGCTTGTGGTTATCGCCTATGTGCTGACCAAGATCATCCCGATCTCCGAGATCTACAATCAGATCGAGTGGCCGGTCGTGGTTCTGCTGGGCTCGATGATCCCGCTGGGCAGCGCGTTGGAAAGCTCGGGCGGGACGGAACTGATCGCGAATGCGCTGGTTCAACTGACCGACGGCCTGCCGGCTTGGGCTATTCTGACGGTTTTGATGGTCGTGACCATGACGCTGTCGGACGTGCTGAACAACACCGCAACCGCCATCGTGGCCGCGCCGGTGGGCATCCAGATGGCGCGCACGCTCGAGGTTTCGCCCGATCCCTTCCTGATGACGGTGGCGGTGGCCGCCTCGGCGGCATTCCTCACACCGATCGGACACAAAAACAACACTCTGGTCCTGGGGCCCGGCGGCTATCATTTTGGCGACTATTGGCGCATGGGCCTGCCCCTGGAAATTCTGATCGTGGCGGTTTCGGTGCCGGCGATCCTCGTGTTCTGGCCGCTGTGAGGGCTTGCGTGACCGCCGGACCGCGCGCTAAGGGCAGCGCATGAAACGCTTTCTGATCCTGCAGCTGCGCCCCGAGACCGATGCCTCGGACGCCGAATATGCCTCGATCCTGAATCGGTCCGGGCTGACGCCCGAGCGCACCCACCGCATCCGGCTGGATTGCGAGGCCCTGCCCGAAGGTCTTGACGTGACCGACTATGCCGGCGTGATCGTCGGCGGCGGGCCGGGCTGCGTCAGCGACGACCCGGCCAGAAAATCTCAGATGGATGCCCGGATCGAGGGCGCGATCATGGGGCTGATGCCGCAGATCACGGCGCACGATCATCCTTTCATGGGCTGCTGCTATGGCCTGGGCATATTGGCTGCGCATCTGGGCGCGCCGGTCAGCAAGGACCGTTATGGCGAGCCGGTCGGCCCGTCGCGCTGCCACCTGACCGAGGATGGCGCCCGCGACCCGCTGACAGCCGGTCTCGAGCCCGAATTCGATGCCTTCGTCGGCCACAAAGAGGCGGTGCAGGCCCTGCCCGAGGGCTGCGTACATCTGGTTGCATCAGACCCCTGCCCGCTCCAGATGGTCCGCTGGGGCCAGAATGTCTATGCCACGCAGTTCCACCCCGAAGCCGACGCCAAGGACTTTGAACAGCGCATCCACATCTACAAGAACCACGGCTATTTCCGCCCCGAGGACGCCCAGCCGCTGATCGAACGCTGCCACGCCGCCGAGGTTACGCAGCCCGGCGAAATCCTGCGCCGTTTCGCCCAGCGCTTCGGGTGACCCAACGGCGCGGTTGCCTGACCGGGGACCGCGCGCTTAGGTTGGACCGAAACGACTTTGGGAGGGGTTGTTTTGGATCTTCTGATAAACGTGGGCCTGCCGGTTTCGCTGGCCATCATCATGCTGGCTTTGGGTATCGGGCTTGAGGCGGCGGATTTCCGGCGCGTGATCAGCCGGCGCTATCCATTTGCGATCGGCGCGGTCTGCCAGGTGGTTCTGCTGCCGGTCGCGGCCTTCATCACAGTCAAGATGTTCGCGCTGCCGCCGACGATTGCGGTCGGGTTCATGCTGCTCAGCTTTTGCCCGGGCGGTGTCACCAGCAACATTCTGTCGAAACTGGCGAAGGCCGATGTGGCGCTGTCGGTCAGCCTGACGGCGGTGATCAGCCTGCTGTCGATCGTCACGGTGCCGGTTCTGGCGGCCTGGTCGATTGACCACTTCATGGGCGAGGACGCACCCGAGGTCTCGATCAGCGGTCTGGCGCTGGCGATGTTCCTGATCACCACGCTGCCCGTCGCCATCGGCGTTGGGCTGCGCCACTTTGCAACCGGTTTTGCCAACCGGGTCGACGCCCCCCTTTCCAAACTGGCCACCATCCTGTTCGTGCTGATCGTGATCGCGGCGCTGGCTGGAAACTGGCAGCTGTTCGTCGACAATCTGGGCATCATGGGCGCCGGGCTGATCTCGCTGAACCTCGCGCTGCTGCTGATCGGATTGGGGCTGGCGCGGGCGGCGAAACTGTCGTGGAATGAGGCCAAGACAATCTCGATCGAAACCGGCATCCAGAACTCGACCCTGGGCATCACGCTGGCTGCCCTGATCACCGGAACCGAAAGCGGCTTCAGCCCGCTGGCCCTGCCCTCGGGCGTCTACGGGATCACCATGTACGCCGTCGCGATCCCCTTCATCGCCTGGTACCGCAACCGCTGAAAGGACAGAGCATGACCGAAAACACTGCTGATGCGATCGTCGTGGGCGGCGGGCTGGCCGGGCTGGCCGCGGCGGCCGAACTGGGTGACCGCGGCAAGAAGGTGATCGTGCTGGACCAGGAACCCGAGCATTTCCTGGGCGGTCAGGCATTCTGGAGCCTGGGCGGCCTGTTCATGGTCGACACGCCCGAGCAGCGCCGCATGGGCATCCGCGACAGCCGCGACCTGGCCCTGCGCGACTGGATGGGCAGCGCCCAGTTCGACCGGGACGAGGACGCCTGGCCCCGCAAATGGGCCGAGGCCTATGTCGAATTCGCCGCCGGCGAGATGCGCCCCTGGCTGCACGAGATGGGCCTGCGCTGGTTTCCCGTGGTCGGCTGGGCGGAACGTGGCGGGTCCTATGCCGACGGTCACGGCAACTCGGTCCCGCGGTTCCACATCACCTGGGGCACCGGCCCGGGCGTGCTGGAGCATTTCATCCGCCGGGTCCGCGAGCATGTCAGCGCCGGCCTGATCCAGTTGAAGTTCCGCCATCAGGTCAGCCACATCATCATGCAAAACGGCGAGGCCAAGGGCGTCTCGGGCGAGGTTCTGGCTGATGATGCGGCCCAGCGCGGCGGCAAGACCAACCGTGACGAAGTGGGCGAGTTCGAGGTCTATGCCCCGTCGGTCATCGTCACCTCGGGCGGGATCGGCGGCAATTTCGAGATGGTGCGGCAGAGCTGGCCTCGCGACCGCTTGGGCGAACCGCCCAAGGATATGGTGGCGGGTGTGCCCTTCCATGTGGATGGTCGGATGATCGCGATCAGTGAAAAGGCCGGCGGTCACGTCATCAACAGCGACCGCATGTGGCACTACACCGAAGGCGTGCGCAACTGGGACCCGATCTGGCCCGCGCATGGTATCCGCATCCTGCCCGGTCCCAGTTCCATGTGGTTCGATGCGCGCGGCAACCGGCTGCAGCCCCCCTGCCTGCCCGGGTTCGACACGCTGGGCACCCTACGCGAGATCCTGAAAACCGGCTATGAATACAGCTGGTTCGTCCTGACCCAGAAGGTCATCAAGAAGGAATTCGCCCTGTCGGGGTCGGAGCAGAACCCCGATTTCACCTCGGGCAGTTGGAAGGAAGTGTTCCGCCAGCGGGTTCTGTCGGGGTCAAAGGCAACCGGGCCGGTCGAAGCGTTCAAGGAAAAGGGCGAGGATTTCGTTGTCGCCAACACGCTGACCGAACTGGTGAACGGGATGAATCATCTGGGCGGCGGCCTGATCGACGAGGCGCATCTGCGCGCCCAGATCGAAGCCCGCGACTCACAGGTGGACAATCCCTTCTCGAAAGATGCTCAGATGATGGCGATCCTGGCGGCGCGAAACTATCGCGGAGACAAGCTGATCCGCACCGCCAAACCGCACAAGTTCCTTGATCCGAAAAACGGCCCGCTGATCGCGGTCAAGCTGCATGTGCTGACCCGCAAGACGCTGGGCGGTTTGCAGACCAATCTGGACAGTCAGATGATCGGCGCCGATGGTCAGTTGGTGCCCGGCCTGTTCGCGGCCGGCGAAGTCGCGGGGTTCGGCGGCGGCGGCTACCACGGCTACAACGCGCTTGAGGGCACGTTCCTGGGCGGATGCATCTTCTCGGGCCGCAATGCCGGGCGGACGAGGGCCGTCGCCTGACGGCCCTTGGGCATTATTGGTCGCGGCGGAACTGCAGAACCGGTTCACCTGCCGCATCAAGAAGAACCAGAGTGTCCCCGCGCTGAACAAAGCTTGCGACCTTTGGCAGAGCGGTAAGGAATTCCCGCTCAACCTCGTCCAGCGGCGGTGGGCAGGCCATCAGGGTGGCGGCCATGTTGTCGGGGAAGGACATCGACTTGCCCGATATCTCGGCCTGTCCGCTGAACCGGTTGCAACCGCCTGTTCCGCCAAAGGCTCCGCCTTCGGCAAAGGTAATCTGCGGGCGTTTCTCGGTGTCCAGCGCAACGCCATTCACCTCGGTTGCGACCCACTGCGTGTTCTCAAGCATCGCCGCACCCCGTTCCTGAACCTTGACCATGACCAGATCGACCGAATTTCCGGCGTCGTTGGTCAGAACCGGGTAAGCGGTATCGGTGGTGAACAGCAGCTTGCCGTCCTGATGCACCGAGGCCCGCACCACATAGCGGTGCCGATCCTGAATCAACGCGTCGTCATAGGTCAGCGCGAACTGGGCAGGCACGCCCGTCAAAGCATAGCGCTGCGCAGCCAGCGTGACGGCTGGCGCGTCAGCCAGTGAAACGTCCTGCAGTTCGACGAACAGGGTTGCCCCGGGCGGAACCGCGATACGTTCGCGATATGTGGCTGTTCCCTCGACGGTCCCCGCCTGGGCGGCGCCCCACACGGCTGCCCACAACGCGGTTCCTGCCAGCAGGCTTTTTGCGGTTTGCATTGTCCGATCCCTTTGTCACCAGTTTCCAGCACAAAAGATCGGGACATCAGCGCGATTTACAAGGTTTTTCAGTTCCAAACGGCAAATTCGTGCCGGAGATCAAAGCGGCCAGAGGAACGGGATGATCAGCGAAGCCAACAATCCAACCGTCAGGTTCAGCGGAATCCCGACCTTCATGAAGTCCGTGAACCGGTACCCACCCGGGCCGTACACCATCATGTTGGTCTGATACCCGATCGGCGTCGCAAACGAGGCCGAGGCCGCAACCATCACCGCCACCACCAGCGGCCGCGGATCCACCCCCACAGCCTGTGCCAATCCGATGGCGATCGGCGTGACGACAACCGCCACCGCGTTGTTCGAGACCAGTTCGGTCAGCACAGAGGTCAGTAGATAGATGGCCCAGACGATGAGGAACGGCGGCAGGTTGGCAAAGGACGGAGCAATCGCGTTGGCGATCAGGGTGACCGCACCCGAGCTGTCCAGCGCAGCCCCGATAGCCAGCATGGCAAAGATCAGCGCCAGCAGACGGCCTTCGACAAAAGAAAACGCCTCGTCCGCGTCGATGCATCGCGTCAGCAGCACAACCGCAACCGCCAGAATCGACAGCAGGAAAATCGGCGCCACGCCAAGCGCCGCCAACACCACGATCCCGATCAGCGCAGCAATCGCGATCGGAGCATGACCCCGCCGGAAGGCGCGGGCCGACGGCTGGGTGACGTCGACCATGTCCATGTCGGCAGCCAGTTTGCTGATATCGGCCGGCGAGCCTTCGAGCAGCAGCGTATCACCCACCCTGACAACCAGATCGTCAAGTTGCCCCCCGATGTTCTGATTGCGCCGGTGCACGGCCAACACATAAACCCCGTAGCGACGACGCAGCCGCAACGCACCCAATGTGCGCCCGACCATGCGACAACCGGGGGTGATCAGAACCTCAACCGTGCGTGTTTCGACCGCCGAAACCTGATCAACGCGCTTGAGTTCCTTGTTGCTTTGCAGGCTCAGCAACTCGGTCATTTCCGTGCGCAACACCACGCGGTCACCGACCTTCAGTTCGACCCCTTTCAGGTTCCGCCGCAACGACTCGTCGCCGCGGATCACGTCGATGAGCCGCACGCCCGGACGTTTGAACAGCTGCACGCCGGTCACTTCACGGCCGATCAGGTTGCTGTCGGGCGGAATGACTGCTTCGGTGAAGAATTTCATCTTCGACCGATCGCTTAGCATGGTTGCCATGCTGTCACGCTCGGGCAGAAGACGCGGCGCGATGAAGCGCAGGTAAATCATACCGTAGATGACAAGAATGATGCCCAAAGGCGTGACCTCGAAAATCGTGAAGGCCGGCAGGCCCTGTGCCCGGGCCACACCATCGACCAACAGGTTCGTCGAAGTTCCGATCAGGGTCAGCGTCCCGCCGAGAATCGCAGCATAGCTGAGCGGGATCAGCAGCTTCGACGCTGGAATATTCAGCGTGCGGGCAATCTGGATGAACACCGGGATCATCACGACGACGACGGGCGTGTTCGAGACGACCGCCGAGGCCAGGACGACAAATGCCATCAGCAGACCGATGGCAATGCGCGGGTTGACCTGCGCCTGTTTCTGCGCCTTCGCTGTAAAGGCGTGCAAGGCACCGGTCCGGACCAGAGCGCCCATGATGATGAACATCGCCGCGATGGTCCAGGGCGCCGGGTTCGACAAAACCGCCAGTGCGCTTTGGTATGGAAGCACGCCGGTGACCAGCATCACCGAGACGCCGCCTATGGCAACGACCTCGGTCGGATAGACCTCGCGCATGAACATGATGAACATGCCCGCAACAACCGCCAGCGCAAGTATCGCGCTGCCCATATCTGACAATTGAAGGAGTTGCATTCGTGGTGTTCTGTCCGAAACCTGTCCCGGCCCAAGCGCCTGAGGGTCAGTTTCACGTATTGCAGGCCGCAGAGCAAGCCTGACGTGCGTTCACGGTGCTGCCTGCTGCAGGCGCCCGCCAACCCGGACCATGCTGATCGTCTTGGCTTGCCCGTCACGGTCATCAGTTTCTACGAAAACGCCGCTAAGCGTCGCTTCGCCATTTGCCGGGGTGAACCGAGCCTTGGGCATCCCCGTGATGAAGCGGCGCATCGGCTCCTGCTTGTCCATTCCGATCACCGAGTCATAGTCGCCGCACATGCCCGCATCGGTCAGGTAAGCGGTGCCGCCGGGCAGGATCTGGGCATCGGCGGTCGGGACATGGGTATGGGTTCCCACGACGAGGCTGGCGCGTCCGTCGCAATAGTGGCCCATGGCCATCTTCTCCGAAGTCGCCTCGCAATGCATGTCCACGATGATGGCCTGCGCCTGACCGCCCCGCGGGTGGGACTTCAGGATCGGTTCCACCGCCGAGAACGGATCGTCGAACGGTCGTTTCATGAACACCTGTCCCAGAACCTGAACCACCAACACCTTGCGTCCGCCCGGCGCGGTGAACAGTCGATGTCCGCGACCGGGAGCACCCTTGGCGAAATTCACAGGGCGCACGATCCGGGGTTCGCGTTCGATGAATTGCAGCATGTCTTTCTGGTCGAAAGCGTGGTCGCCCAACGTCAGACAATCTGCGCCCGACTCCAGCAGCAGCTTGGCATGATCGCCGGTCAACCCCATGCCGTTCGAGGCATTCTCGCCGTTGACCACCACGAAATCCAGCCGCCACTCGTCGCGCAGACGGGGCAGATGCTGCTGAACGGTGGCGCGGCCCGCGCGCCCCATGACGTCACCCAGGAACAAGATTCTCATATCGCGGTCCTAGGCCCTGCAAACGGCAATAACAAGGCGGAACGATGCAATTCGCGGGCCGCATGCGGGTTGAATTCCGGTGGAAACCTGCAATTCTGACGCAACCGGTTTTTCACTCGGAGATTTCGATGAAACGCATAGTCCTGACCGCAACTGTTTCTCTCGCTATCTCGGGCGGCTTTGCTCACGCGACGACCAAGACAACAATGGCAAATCCGGCCGCGACCTTCTGCATCGAAAACGGCGGCGAATATCAGATCCGCAAGAACACCGATGGATCGGAATACGGCGTGTGCATCCTTGAGGATGGAACTGAGGTTGATGCCTGGGACTATCTGCGGAGCCACTTTGAGAACTGAAGCCTAAAACGTCAGGACCCTGGTCTCGGTAACGATCATGTCCAACGGCTGGTCCGTCGGTTCCAGCGGCAAGGCTTCGGCCTCTTGCGCGTCGAAGGCGAAACCGATGGCCAATGTGGGACGTTTGGCGCGCAGCCCTTCAAGCGTGCGGTCATAAAACCCGCCCCCATAGCCCAATCGCCCGCCTTGCGGATCGAATGCCACAAGGGGCACGATCAGGATTTCAGGGTCAAAATAGTCGTCCGTCTCGGGCACCTTGGCGCCAAATGGCCCATCTTTCAACGGCCCTTCGGGTGTCCAGCGCGAAAACCGCAGAGGCCGTCCGGCGCCTTGGATGACCGGAACACCCACGGGACCATAGGCTGCGGCCTCGGCCATGGCGGGCAGAGGGTCGATTTCGGTGCGGATCGGCATGTAGCCAGACAGCGGAACGCCACGAAATCCGGCCAGCACCTCGGACAGGCGGCCCGCGGCGGCCGGCGGCCCCGCGTCGAAGGCCGCTTTGCGCCGGGCAAAGGCAGCCTTGCGCGCCGCGGCCTTGATTTCAGTCAGATCGGTCACAGCAGCACCACGCTTGCAAGCCCTAGAAAGATGAAGAACCCCATTACATCCGTCGTCGTCGTAACGAAGGTTCCCGAGGCCAATGCCGGGTCTACACCCAGGCGATCCAGCACCACCGGTACTACCGTACCCGCGAACCCGGCGATGATCATGTTCACGACCAAGGCGGAACCGATCACGACACCCAGCAGCGGGGATTCGAACCACATCATCCCCACCGTCCCCAGAACGATGGCGAAACACAGCCCGTTCAACATGCCCACCAGCAATTCTCGGCGGATGACTCGCGCCACGTTCGAGCCCGTCAGGTCGCGGGTCGCCAACGCACGTACGGCAACGGTCAGAGACTGAGTTCCGGCGTTACCACCCATCGAGGCAACGATGGGCATCAGAATCGCCAGCGCCACGATCTGCTCGATTGCCGCCTCGAACTGTGAAATCACCAGCGAGGCACAAATGGCGGTGCACAGGTTGACCGTCAGCCAGGGCAAACGGCGACGACTGGTTGCTGCAACACTGTCTGAAATCGAGCTGTCATCACTGACACCTGCCAGTCGCAGCATGTCTTCCTCGATCTCTTCATCCAGAACGGCCATTGCGTCGTCTATCGTGATTACCCCGACCAGCCGTTTGTCACTGTCCACCACCGGCGCGGAAATCAGGTGGTACTGGTTGAAAGCATAGGCAACGTCTTCTTCATCCTGATCGACCGGGATGATGTGAAACTCGTCCTCGGCGATGTCCAGCAACTTGGTGTCGCGCCGCGCGGCCATCAACTTGCCCAACATGACCTGCGCCACCGGCTTCAGCCGTGGATCGACCAGCACAACGTGATAGAACTGCTCGGGCAGATCGTCCTGCGAGCGCATGTAGTCGATCGCCTGCCCGACCGTCCAATGATCGGGAGCCATGACCACCTCGCGCTGCATCAGTCGGCCTGCGGAGTTCTCGGGATAGGCCAGCGCCTGCAGTGCCGCGATCCGTTCCGAGGCCTCAAGGGCCTCCAGCACCGCTTCCTGCTGCGGCTCCTCCAGATCCTCCAGAAGGTCCACGACATCGTCGCTTTCCATCTCACGGACGGCTTCGGCCAGAACGTCGGGTCGTAGAACGCCAATGACTTCTTCGCGAACGGATTCGTCCAGTTCAGACAGAATGTCCCCGTCAAATTCCCGGTCATACAGGCGGATCAGCCGCGCTCGGTCGTAGGGGTTGATCTGTTCCAGAAGGTCGGCAATGTCGGCCGCGTGCAGTGGCTCCATCAGCTCGATCAGCTTCTCGCGATCCTCGACATCGACGGCGTAAAGGATTGCGGCAACCGTTCGCCGGTCCAGCGCATAGACGTCATCATCGCGAGAGGGGTCGGTTCTGTTGTCTTCGGTGCCGGTCGTCATGCGCTGCCCCTTGTTCTGGGAATTGGCCCCTAAATAGAAGAAGCAGCTACCGGAAAACAATGACAATGGTGCGATTTACCCGCATCTTTCACATCCCTATGCTGCAAGCCGGATTCACCAAGGCGGAGATCAAGGCGGATGGCGCAAAAGACGCTTTTGACAGGGCGCGTACTGAGTTTCGAACACTCCCCCTTCGAAACGCAACCGGATCAGGCGGTCCGGCTGCACGAAGCCGTTCTGATCGAGGGCGGGAAAATCCGGGAGTTGGGAAGTACCGTTGACCTGCAAACCGCGCACCCCGAGGCCGCCATTCATCACCATGGCGAAAACCTGATCCTGGCTGGTTTTGTCGACCCCCATGTCCACTATCCCCAGACGGCGATGATCGCGAGTTGGGGCAAACGGCTGATTGATTGGCTGAACACCTACACCTTTCCAGAAGAGATGAAGTTCGGTGATGCAGCCTACGCAGCCGAGATTTCGAACCGGTATCTTGACCTGACCGCCGCACACGGCACCACGACCATGTGCAGTTTCTGCACCATTCATCCCGAAAGCGTCGATGCCTTTTTCACGGCCGCCCAGGAGCGCGGTCAGCGTGTCGTGGCCGGCAAGACCTGCATGGACCGCAACGCGCCCGAAGGTCTTCGGGACACGGCTCAAGCAGCCTATGACCAGTCCAAGGCTCTGATCGAAAAGTGGCAAGATGTCGACCGGATAGCCTATGCGATCACGCCGCGGTTTTCCCCGACCTCGACCCCAGAACAGCTTGAGGCGATGGGCGCGCTTTGGGCGGAACACCCCGATTGTCTCATGCAGACGCATCTCAGCGAGCAGACGGACGAAATCGAATGGGTTCGGTCGCTGTTCCCCGAGGCGCGTGACTACCTGGACACCTACGAAAAGTTCGGGTTGCTCGGCGCGAACGGCCTCTATGGCCACGTGATCCACCTGGAACCGCGCGAGCGAGACCGCCTGCGTGAGGTCGATGCGTCGCTGATCCATTGCCCCACCTCGAACACTTTCATCGGTTCGGGTCTGTTCGATTTGCACGGGCTGATGCGGGATGGCCATCGTATCGGCCTGGCAACCGACACCGGCGGCGGGTCCAGCTTTTCCATGTTGCGGACCATGGCGGCCGCCTATGAAATCGGCCAATTGCGCGGACATCCGCTGCACCCGGCGCAACTGCTGTGGCTGGGCACCGCAGGCTCGGCCCGGTCGCTGCGGATGGACGACCGCATCGGCAATATCGCCCCCGGAATGGAGGCGGACCTGATCGTGCTCGACCTCGCCTCGACCCCCGCGATTGCCCAGCGAGAAGCCAATGCCGAGTCCCTTTGGGAGGCGGTGTTCCCGACAATCATGATGGGCGACGACCGCGCCATCGCCGATGTGTGGATCGGCGGACGGCGCGTTTCGACCTGAAGGCAGATCAGCCCTGCAAGGCGAGGGCCAACCTGTTCTGCCGTTCGATCGCGCGCGGCAGGTCAAATGTAGCAATGTTGCCGTCCCGGACGACCTGTCGCCCCTCGACAAACAGGTGTTTGACGTGCACCGGACCTGCCAGCAGCAGAGCAGCCGGGTCCCAACTGCCCGCGCACTCCACACCCCTTGTGTCCCAAACAGCGATATCGGCACGTTTGCCCGGCATCAGGCGGCCGCAGTCCGGCCGGTTCAGCACGTCCGCCCCACCCCGCGTCGCAATTTCCAGAGCTTCGCGCGCGGACATGGCATCGGCACCGTTCGCCACGCGTTGCAGAAGCATCGCCTGCCGCGCCTCGGCCATCAGGTTGCCGCTGTCGTTGCTTGCGGAACCGTCAACGCCCAAGCCAACCCTGACCCCGTTGTCACGCATCGCGCGCACCGGCGCGATCCCCGAGCCCAGACGGCAATTCGAGCAGGGACAGTGCGCAACCCCGGTGCGTGACCGAGAGAACAGGTCGATCTCTGCCCCGTCCAGCTTCACGCAATGGGCGTGCCAGACATCGGGGCCGGTCCAGCCAAGTTCCTCGGCATACTGGCCGGGTCGACAGCCGAACTGGGATTCGGAATACAGGATATCCTCGTCGTTTTCCGCCAGATGGGTGTGCAGCATGACCCCTTTGTCCCGTGCCAGCAGTGCGGCGTCGCGCATCAGATCCCGACTGACCGAGAAGGGCGAACAGGGCGCAAGTCCAACCCTGCACATTGAGCCTTCGGACGGGTCATGGAACGCGTCGACCACTCGGATCATGTCATTCAGGATGTCGGCCTCGGCCTCGACCAAAGCATCGGGCGGCAGACCGCCGTCGCTTTCGCCGATGCTCATCGCGCCGCGGGTCGGATGGAACCGCAGCCCCACCTCCGCAGCGGCCGCGATCGTGTCATCCAAGCGTGACCCATTCGGATACAGATACAGATGGTCGGAACTGAGCGTGCAGCCCGACAAGGCCAACTCGGCCAGACCGATCTGAGCCGAAGTGAACATTTCGTCAGGACCGAACCGCGCCCAGATCGGATAGAGCGTCTGCAGCCAGCCAAAGAGCAGCGCATCCTGGCCCGCCGGAACAGCTCGAGTCAGTGTCTGGTAGAGATGGTGGTGGGTATTGACCAATCCCGGCGTCACGACACAGCCGCTGAGGTCATGCACCTCTCCGTCGGTGGTCAAACCTTGGCCTATGCGGGCAATCTGCCCGTCACGGATCAGCAAATCGGCGCCGGCCAGTTCTTGCCGGTTGTCGTCCATGGTCAGGATCGCATCGGCGTTTCTAAGAAGGATTTCGGGCATCTCGCACTCCTGCATCTGCCCGCCTCATGCCAGAAATGCGTGTGCCGGTGGAAAACGGGCGCAAGAACCGGCGCGACGACCCTAATCAATCGCGGCCGCAGCGGCAACCGTCGTCAGAAGTCGCGCAGAATCTCGAGGGCCGCGGCGTGGATCTCAGGGTTCGCAGCCGCCAGTGCCCGCCCCCCCTGATGGGCAGGCCCGCCCTGCCAGTCGGTCACGACGCCACCGGCCGCCTTAATTACCGCGATCGGGGCCTGAATGTCATACGCGTTCAGTCCAGCCTCGATCACCAGGTCGACCTGCCCGGCCGCCAGCAGCGCGTATGCGTAGCAGTCCATGCCGTAGCGTGTCAGTTGCACCTGTCCGGCCACGGCGCGAAAGGCGTCTCCTTCGGCGGTCGTGCCAACTTCGGGGAATGTCGTGAACAGGATTGCGTCCCGCAAGGCATCCGTCCGACGGGTCGCCAAGCTGGTTCTGCCCAAAGGACCGGTCATGAACGCACCGTCTGCATGACCCACAAACCGTTCGCCGATATAGGGTTGGTCAATCACCCCCATGATCGGCCCGCTATCGTCGCCTAGCGCGATCAGCACGCCCCATGTCGGTGTGCCGCTGACGAAACCGCGGGTGCCGTCGATCGGGTCCAACACCCAGGTTCGTCCCGATTTGCCTTCGAGCGCACCGTACTCCTCGCCCAAGATGCCGTCGTCGGGGCGAAGCTCGGCCAGAACGGATCGCATGGCCTGTTCGGCTGCGCGATCGGCCACGGTCACTGGGTCATATCCGCCTTGCAGCTTGTTTGAGGTTTCAAGATTCGACTGGCGAAAGTAAGGCAAAATGGCCGCACGCGCCGCGTCGGCCATTTTCTCGGCAACTTCAAGGTCACTTGCGGAGGCTTTGGTCATGCGCCACTGGTGCGCTCAGCCCTGTGCGAAGTCAAGTCCCGGTCTCAGGCCACGTCGCTGAGAACGCGCGCAAGCTCAAACAGGCGCCGGCGCTGGTTTTCCGGGATCGCGTAGTAGGACCGAACCAGATCCAACGCTTCCTTGTCGCCCATCAGATCAGCAGGAACCGATTTCTTGCCCGAGTCTTCCTTTTGGGCGTCCTCCAGACCTTCAAAGAAAAAGCTGACCGGAACGTCCAGAGCTTCGGCAATGTCCCACAGGCGTGAGGCGCTGATGCGGTTGGCCCCGGTTTCGTATTTCTGGATCTGCTGGAATTTGATACCGACCTGCTGTGCCAGCTGCTGCTGCGTCATGCCAATCAACCAGCGGCGATGCCGTACGCGCTTGCCCACATGGACATCGACGTGATGGGTCATTGGTATTCTCCTCTGTTACACACAACCGCCCGGGAAAACGCTAACTGAACCATGACCGCACACTAGCGAGACGCTTGTAAAAAACTCTCTAATACGGAACGTGCCCCCCGAAACAGCACTGACAAGCAATATTGCCGCTTTTTGGAAAATTTTCAAGATGGTTGAATCTGCGCGCCCGAAGGAAGGTTTACGGTTGTGCACGATTTGGCCAGTGCGACAACGACGCCCGGGCCGTTCCCTTCCGGAATGATTGACAAGTCAGGGGCGGCCCCGATCAATGGCGCCAACATGGAGATTTGAGATGCTGGCCTACCAGATCCAGTCTGCCGGAGAGCAGGCCAAATTGCGCGAGATACCCGTGCCCGCACCCGCCGAAGGCCAGATCCGCGTGGCCATTCGCGCCTGCGGGCTGAACTTTGCCGATCTTCTGATGCAGAAGGGCACGTATCAGGATACGCCAGCGGCCCCTTTCACATTGGGGCTTGAGGTTGCGGGGGTCGTAGACGCGGTCGGCGCAGGGGTCAGCCATCTGAAGCCCGGAGACCGGGTCGCGGTATACTCAGGCCAGGGCGGATTGGCGCAATTCGGGGTTTTTGACGCCGACCGTGCCGTACTCATCCCCCGGTCGTGCAGCTTTGAAGACGCGGCAGCCATCCAGATCGCCTACGGCACCAGCCAAATGGCGCTGGACCATCGGGCGCGACTGCAGCCGGGCGAGACCCTTTTGGTGACCGGTGCCGCCGGCGGTGTCGGGCTGACGGCGGTCGAGATCGGCAAGCTTATGGGCGCGACGGTGATCGCACAGGCCCGTGGCGCCAATAAATTGGCGGTCGCCCGCGCGGCCGGGGCCGATCACCTAATCGACGCGGACGAAGATCTGCGCGAGCGCGTGCTGGCATTGGGTGGCGCAGACGTTGTCTATGACGCCATCGGTGGCGACGTGTTCAAGGCTGCCTTCCGGGCGACCAATCCCGAAGGCCGCCTGCTGCCGATAGGTTTTGCCGGCGGCGAAGTCCCGCAGATACCGGCCAATCATTTGCTGGTGAAGAACCTGACCGTGATCGGGTTCTACATCGGTGGCTATCTGAGGTTCCGGCCCGAGGTCGTTCGCAACAGCTTTGAGACCCTCTTTGCCTGGCATGCCGAGGGACGCATCCGGCCCCATATCAGCCACAGCCTGCCGCTGTCCGAAGTGGCGCAGGGCATGACTCTGCTGAAGGAACGAAAGTCGACCGGGAAAGTCGTCATCACGATCTGACCGGATCAGCCCACCACGGCGCGCAGTGGTGTACCACCAAGCATGTGGAAGTTCTGCCGCACCAGCGCAGCGAGGGCCTCCACCACTTCGCCGCGCCCCTGATCGCCTCCGTAAAGGTTGATCATATGCGCCGGCAACTCGGGCAGAACCCCACCTGAATCGATCTTCTCCAGATGTGCCGCCTCGGTCCCCTCAAGCATGGCGTGGACGGCGAGGTCCGCGCTGACGGTTGCCTCGATCGTGCGGTCGTTCTCGGTTTCAACCGACAGCTCCCATGGAATGCCTGCTGCATCCAAGGCGGCAATGACCTGAGGCCGGAAGAGGCAGCGCCGACCCAGCGCCAACGGAAGCGGCCGCCGTCGCCAAGCCGAGCCTCCTGACGCGCCGATCCAGCGCAGAGGCAGCTCTGCAATGGTTTCACCGCCGTCCGAATTCGCAGCCTCGGTCGTCAGGATCACGTCACATTCACCACGCCGAAACATCTCTTTCAACTGGATTGAATAGGACGAAACCAACTGCACGCGCACGCGGGGGAAATCGGCATTGAACCGCTGCAGAACCCGTGGAATGGCCGGGTAGACGATATCGTGCGGCACCCCAAGCACCACCTCGCCCTCAAAGGCCTGATCGGTCAGCTTCGAGATGACCTCGTCATTCAACGCCACCATTCGCCGGGCATAAGCCAACAGCTGTTCGCCAGAGGCCGTCAACGCGATGGTGCGCCCAGACCGGTCCAGCAATTCCAGGCCCAACAACTCTTCCAGACGTTTCAGCTGCATGGACACAGCCGACTGTGTCAGATGCAGGAAACCGGCGGCACGCGTTACGCCCCCGTGGTCCGCGACCGCCACGAATGAGCGCAGGGTGGTGATGTCTAGGTTCCGCATCATCAATAATCCTTATGGATGAATTCAAAAACATTCATTTTTAAAATATGCCACAACCCGCCATATAGTTCAAGGAAGCTGATATGAAAACAGATTTACATCACAGACCGATGAAAGGACACAAGTCATGACCCAAATCGCTGCACACCGACCCTGTGCCTCGGCATCGATCAAAACGGGCAATTGGCTTCAGCGAATGCTTGCGGCCGCTCATCAACGGCGGGCGCTGGCCCGGCTGGATGACCGCGCCCTGCAAGACATCGGGATCACCCGATCAGAGGCCCTGACAGAAGCATCCCGCCCGTTCTGGGACGCGCCCGAAACCTGGCGCAAGCGGCCCTGAATGCACGGCCTGCAACGGATTTCAGCGCCACCTTCCAAAGCGGCGCTGAAATTGTTGACCATATTGCTGAGTTTTGACCCCAAAACCCTTGAAACATGCGCTACACTCTCCGATATTTGCTGGGAAATCGCCCCGCAACCGGGGGCTGAAAGCTGAATTCAAGGGAGACCTCTATGGCACAATTCGATACGATCCGGACGGCGACTGGCGCGCGCGCTGCCGAGATTGACGAGGGCCTGCGCGCCCACATGAACAAGGTCTACGGCACGATGTCCGTGGGCATGCTGATCACCTTTGCGGTTGCATGGGCTGTAGGAACCAGCCCGCAGCTGCTGTCGGTGTTCCGCGATCCGGTGACCCTCAGCCCGAACATTCTGGGCTGGATCGTCATGTTCGCTCCGCTGATCATGGTGTTTGCCTTCGGCGCGGCCATCAACCGCCTCAGCGCAGCTGGCGCTCAACTGTTCTTCTACGCCTTCGCGGCGGTGATGGGCCTGTCGCTCAGCTGGATCTTCGTGGCCTTCACTGGCATTTCGATCGCCCAGGTCTTTCTTGTGACCTCGATCGCCTTTGCCGGTCTGTCGCTGTATGGTTACGTCACCAAGAAGGACCTGTCCGGTATGGGCACGTTCCTGATGATGGGTGTGATCGGCCTGATCGTGGCAATGGTCATCAACCTGTTCCTGCAATCGCCAGCCATCATGTTCGCCGTGTCGATCCTGGGCGTTCTGATTTTTGCGGGCCTCACCGCCTATGACACCCAGAAGATCAAGACCACCTACATCCAGATGGCCCATGCGGGCGATCAGGAGTGGCTGGGCAAGGCCGCCATCATGGGTGCGCTTAACCTGTACCTGGACTTCATCAACATGTTCATGTTCCTGCTGCAGCTGCTCGGCAATCGCGAGTAAGACTGACGGAACACCAAATCAAAGGGCGGGCCCGAATGGCCCGCCCTTTTTTTGTTCAGGTGCAAGTAAAGCCAGCCCAAAGAAAAAGGCCCCAGCCAAATGGCAAGGGCCTTACATCATTGTAATCGCAACGGATCCGATCAGCTGCAGTTCAGCGGAACCGCGAAACCCGAGCTGCGCGACGACCCGCCCTTGCGGTATACGTCGCCGGCAGGCAGACAGCCGGTAAAGCGCTCGGTCTGGCTGCCGAACGCGGCCCCAACCGAGTTGTCCACCTTGGTGCTGTTGTTTTCGGTGCGCAACACGCCGAACAGGGTTCCGTTCACGCTCACCGTGCTCAGGAACATGGTGCTGCTGCTGCCGGTCAACTGTACGGCCGTGGTGTCGGACCGTCCGCCATTGTCGATGGCAACGCCCGCGACCTTGTCGAATTCTGTCTTGTCAGTGCTGGCCTGAATGGTCGGCAATTCAGCCAACTCAGCTGGGACGTTCGTCGCAGGCGGAACAAAGGCAACGGCGCCTTTGACGTCCGAAACGGTTCTTGGTTCGCCATCAATGCCGGTGAACCCGACGCCTTGGCGGTTGAACGGGTCCTCACAGGCCGAAAGTGTCAGAATGGCGATTGCGGGCAACAAGATTTTTTTCATGGCGCTCAACATTTTGTGGCGGTTTGCTGAACCGTACTGGCAGGCGGGGCAAAAAAGCAAGCCAACACCAATCAGAATACCTGTCGGCCTGATGCGCCTCTGCAACGGCCCGAAACGGCCGGATCGGGCGGCGTCAGTGCTACACGACACGGTCAAAACAACGAAAAAGGGTCCTGCCGAAGCAGAACCCCCTAAGCTTTCGCGTCGAAAAAAGGCAGATTACTTGATCTTGCCTTCCTTGTACTCGACATGCTTCCGAACGACCGGGTCGTACTTACGAACGGTCATTTTCTCGGTCATGGTGCGAGCGTTCTTTTTGGTCACGTAGAAGTGGCCCGTGCCCGCGGTCGAGTTCAGACGGATCTTGATTGTCGTCGGCTTCGCCATGGTTATCTCCTGCGTCCGGAAAGGCAGGGGCCTTTCGGTTGAATTCCTATGAGCGTGCGCTTTTACCCGGTCGCGCGCCCGAGTCAACCGGAATCGGCGGTGTTTCAACACAAATCACAGTATCCGACACACAGTGGATCAGCGCCCGGTTTGGACAGATCACGGTTTCGTGATATGATCGCGTCACAGCATCCCAGAACGCCGCGGTCCAAGGTTGTGCGGCGTGAGGCAGCGAAACCGGGCAAGACCCTCTGTCAGCAGAGTTTTCTTGCACGTCTGCTTGGGGGAAATCATGACAGAATGGAAACTTCAGGGCGAGACGCTGGCCAATTGCAACTGTGATTTCGGTTGCCCCTGCCAGTTCAGCAGCCTGCCCAGTCACGGGAATTGCGAGGCCGTGGTCGTCTTTGACATCACAAGCGGCCACTACGGGGACACGGATCTTTCCGGCCTGCGGGCTGCGGGTGTCTACCACTGGCCAGGCCCGATTCACGAGGGCAACGGGCAGATGCAACTGATCATCGACGAACGGGCGGACGCCGATCAGCGGGCCGCCCTGCAGGCCATCATGTCCGGTGAGGACACCGATGAAATGGCCACCATGTGGTATGTCTACAGCGCCATGGCGCCGACCAAGCATGAGACACTGTTTGCTGAAATCGACGTGAACTGGAGCCGCGAAGACCGGACCGGCTACGCGAAGGTCAAGAACGTGTTCGATGTGGACGTCAAGCCGATCGCACATATCGTCTCGGGCCAACCGCATCGCGCGTCGATCCAGTTGCCGCATGGATTCGAATACCGCCACGCCGAGGTCGCCTCGGGAACGGCCAGGACAAGCGGTTCAGCCATAGACCTGACCTTCGAGTCCTCACATGCCCATCTGGCGCATTTAAACATCTCAGGTCATGGCGTTGTCGGGCCATAGTGCAGACGCGTCGGAACAGGCCCGCCCTGCCCGAACGATCAGCCTCGAGCGAGTACTGCGAAAAGAACGTCTGATCGTCGCTGGAAGTGTCCTTCTGATCGTTTCGGGTGCGGTCTGGTACACGGTCGCCGGTGTCGGGATGCAGATGTCGGCCGTCGAGATGACTCGGATGGCCGGTCCAATTGGCCAGCCCATGCCGATGGGGGCCGGTGCCGTCTGGACGCTTTGGTACGCCGCATTGGTCTTTGCCATGTGGTGGGTGATGATGGTCGCAATGATGACGCCCAGCGCGGCCCCGACTGCCCTATTGTTTGTGGCGTTGAAACGGGTTGGACCCGACAGGCAGCGCAGCGCCAGCTTCGGATTGGCCTTTCTGTCGGGGTATCTTTTTGCCTGGGCCGTGTTCAGCCTTGGGGCAACCGGACTGCAATGGGGCCTGCAACAGATCGGAGCGATGGATGGCCCGATGATGACCATCCGGTCCGGAATCTTGGCGGGCATCGTTCTCTGTGCTGCCGGGATGTATCAGTTCAGCGGGTTGAAATCCGCGTGCCTCCGCCATTGTCAGAGCCCGGCTGCCTTTCTGACCCGCCACAACCGGCCCGGGCATTGGGGTGCGTTTCGATGCGGCGCCCTGCACGGAGCCTACTGCTTGGGCTGCTGCTGGGCCTTGATGGCACTGCTGTTCGTCGGCGGCATCATGAACCTTTGGTGGATCGTCACAATCGCCGTCTACGTCGCGCTGGAAAAGCTGTTGCCCCGGGCGGGATGGCTGACGCCGGTCGTCGGTGTCGTTTTGATCGGATTGGGAGCCTGGGTGTCGATCACCGCATTGGTTTGATGCGGCAAGCCTGTCTTCCGGGCCAAGGAGCCGGCCAATTGGAGCGCTCTGCACATTTCATTCACGAGGAGATCGTCATGCCTGTCTTCATCACCTATGCCTCTTATTCCAACGCCGGTGTCAAAGGGATGCTGAAGAAACCGGAAAACCGCACCGGGCCGGTGGCGGCGCTGCTGGAGAAGGTTGGCGGCAAACTGCTGGCCTTCTACGTGACGACCGGAAGCAATGACGTGGTGGTCATCAGCGAAGCTCCGGACGGAACGGATGCCGTGGCAGTCGGTATGGCCGTTGCGGCTTCGGGGGCGGTTTCGCGGGTCGAGACGGTTCGGGCCTGGTCGGCCGACGAATTTGTTGCCATCACCGAGAAAGCCGCGAAACTGGTCGCGGCCTACACGCCGCCCGGAGGATGAAGAAAATACGCGCGGAGGGCCTGTAAGCCGGATCCTGTTCCGGGGTCGCCCCCTTCGATGACCATTCCTCTAGGCCGAGCATTGCTGCGCGGCTCGAGCTGCCAACCCGGTCCCTCTCGGCCAAGGCGAGCCTAGCGGCGGTATCGGCTGACGCCGACCGGCCCGCGCGGGGACCCTATTCGGCATTGCTCCCGGTGGGGCTTGCCGTGCCGCCGCTGTTGCCAGCGGCGCGGTGGGCTCTTACTCCACCGTTTCACCCTTGCCATGATGTGCCAGAGGCGAACCTCCGATCCGTCATGGCGGTCTGTTTTCTGTGGCGCTTTCCGTCGGGTTTCCCCGCCCGGGCGTTACCCGGCACCGTTGCCTTGTGGAGTCCGGACTTTCCTCTCGGGCCTGAGCCCCAGCGGCCATCCGGCCCTCCGCGCGGTTGCCGGGTTAAACGTCCACCCGAATACCGTCAAGGTGTTCCATCAAGGCAGCCAGTCGTTCGATGTCGCCCATATCCTTCTTGGACAGGGGCCCGCGCCGCCACGGGGCAAACCGGCTTCGGAACGCTTTCAGCAGATCAGCTATAGGGGCTTTGGGATACCCGGCCCTCATCGCAACCAATGCAAAGTATTCGTCGTCTGGCTGCATTTCTTCAAGGTATATACCCTTCAGAACGGCCGGCCCGGCCGCCAGTTTCTGGTGCGCGAGACGATCCCAATCAAACTTGGGACCGGGATCAAACTTTCGCTCGGGGGCCATGTCCGAATGGGCGATAACGTTCGAGGGCTTGATCCCCAACCGCTCTTGCAGATGTGAAAGCAGGTTTTCCAGCACCGCCATCTGCGGTTCGGAGAAAGGATGATCGCCGCGATTGTCGAGTTCGATCCCGATGGAGCGGGAATTGATGTCGCTGAACCCCCGCCATGCACCTGCACCGGCGTGCCAGGCGCGATCTTCCTCACGGACCATCTGCCAGAGCGTTCCGTCGCAGCCGATCAGATAGTGGGCCGATACCTCGGTGGCCGGGTCGCACAAACGCTCGAGCGCGGCTTGAGCGCTGTTCATCGCGGTGTAGTGAAGCACCACCAGCGACGGCTTCAACCCATCCCGGCGGGGGCCGAAATTGGGGGATGGGTGCCAGATCGGCGAGAGCTCAGTTGCCGACGGCACTGCGGAACGGGCTGGGGTCCCAGCCGCAGGCAAATCCGTCGCCATCCGGGTCCAGGCCCTTGCGGTCGCGCTGGGGGCCACCATTGGCCAGGAAATCGATCTGTGCCTGGTCAGGCGATGCGTATCCCGCGCAGTTGCGTTGTGCCTTGGCCTGCAAATTGAACCCGGCTCGGCTGTAGAGCTGTGTGCCAACCGGATTGGTCGTGGTCAGAGCATATTGGACGATATTGGGCTGTCCGTCCGACCCGCGCTGAGGAACCGCCGTCGGCGCGACAACCTCGTATGTCTGACGGTTCTGCTGAATCAGCGCGGCATCATCCTGGATGCTGCGGCTGCTTGAAACCGCTGCGAAATCCTGCTCGTTCGAAATGCCGTTTGAGCTTACGGCCACCGGTGCAGTCGGCTGCGCCGATGTGCTCGCCAATGCCGCCGCGGTCTGGTTGGCAATGTCCGTGGCGCTGTCGCCCGTCGTGAAGGGGGCAGGACCGGCTTCGGCATTCAACTGCTCCTGCGAAATGGCCGGCGGCGGCAGCAGCGGGTTCCCCGCGGCGCCTTGCCCGGCCAACTGCGCCTCGCGTTCGGCCTGATACTGCGGCGTGTTGAAGCCGGAGTCCGTGACTGGTGCCACGGTATCGCAAGCCGCGACGAACCCGAAGGCCGGAATGAGAAGCATTTTGCGCATGGAACTGCTCCGTCCTCGCGTTGTTACCGCTGCCTGAGGGTTACCACCATTTGCCCGGCTTGGCCACAAACCCGGCGGCATTCTCAAGCGCGTAGGCGGTATTCAGAAGGTCACCTTCTTCCCACGGACGACCGATCAGCTGCAGCCCCAGCGGCAAGCCCTGCCCGTCAAGACCGGCGGGAACCGAGATACCCGGAAGACCCGCGAGGTTGACGGTCACGGTGAACACGTCGTTCAGATACATCTGCACCGGGTCGGCCTCGGTCATTTCGCCCAGACCGAACGCAGCCGAAGGTGTCGCCGGTGTCAGGATCGCATCGACGCCTGCGGCAAAGACATCCTCGAAGTCTTTCTTGATCAGCGTCCGCACCTTGCGGGCGCGGTTGTAGTAGGCGTCATAGAAACCAGCTGACAGCACGTAAGTGCCGACCATGACACGGCGCTGCACCTCGTGGCCAAAGCCCTCGGCGCGGGTCTTTTCATACATCTCGGTGATGCCGTCGCCCTGCGCCAGCTGCGCACGGCGGCCGTAGCGCACGCCGTCATAGCGCGCCAGGTTCGACGACGCCTCGGCCGGTGCGATTACATAGTAGGCCGGAAGCGCGTATTTGGTGTGCGGCAGCGAGATGTCGACAATCTCGGCCCCGGCGGCCTTGAGCATCTCGGCCCCATCGGCCCAGAGCTTTTCGATCTCGGCGGGCATACCATCCATCCGGTATTCCTTTGGAATGCCGATTTTCTTGCCCTTGATGTCTCCGGTCAGCATAGCCTCAAAGTTCGGAACAGCCAGTTCTGCGCTGGTCGAGTCTTTCGGGTCGTGCCCACACATCGCCTCAAGCATGATGGCCGCGTCGCGCACGTTCTTGGTCATCGGCCCGGCCTGATCCAGCGAGGACGCAAAGGCCACGATGCCCCAGCGCGAGCAGCGGCCGTAGGTCGGCTTGATGCCGGTGATGCCGGTGAAGGCGGCGGGCTGCCGGATCGAGCCACCGGTGTCGGTTCCGGTCGCTGCCAGGCACAGATCGGCTGCGACGGCAGACGCCGAACCACCCGAGGAACCGCCCGGGGTCAGCTGCGCGTCATCATTGCCGCGCCGCCAAGGGTTTACCGCATTGCCGTAGACCGAGGTTTCGTTGGACGAACCCATGGCGAACTCGTCCATGTTCAGCTTGCCCAGCATCACCGCGCCCGCATCGGCCAGTTGCTGCGAGACCGTGGATTCGTATTCGGGCTTGAACCCGTCCAGAATCTTGGACGCAGCCTGCGAGGGCACGCCCTTGGTGCAGAACAGATCCTTGATGCCGATCGGCAGGCCACACATGGCAGGCGCGTCGCCCGCCTTGATGCGCTCGTCTGCGGCCTTGGCGCGCTCCAGCGCGATTTCCGGGGTCTTGTGCACGAAAGCATTCAAGACATCGGCTGCGTCGATCGCCTTCAGGCAGGCCTCGGTCAGCTCGACCGAGGTCACATCTCCGTTGCGCAGGGCGTCGCGGGCCTCGGCAAGGCTCAGTTTGTTCAGATCGGACATGTCTTACTCCACCACCTTGGGAACCGCGAAAAAGCCCTCGCGCGCGTCGGGGGCGTTCGACAGGATCTTGTCCTGCATATTCCCGTCGGTCACCACATCCTCGCGCCGCTTCAGCCGCATCGGCGTCACCGAGACCATCGGCTCGACCCCTTGGACGTCAACTTCGTTCAGCTGTTCGATGAACCCCAGGATCGTGTTAAATTCCGAGGCCAGCGCGGGCAACGCGTCATCCTCGACCTTGATCCGGGCCAGTTTGGCCACCTTGGCGGCGGTGCTTTGGTCAATCGACATGGGAAACCTCATATGCGTTACAGGGGCATTTACCCGTCTGATGCAGCAGTCGCAAGACCACTGAGCCACAGCGATTTGTCCAAAGCCCACGCGGTTGCCGCCAAGCCAAACAATTTTGAATACCCGCTATGCAAAAAAGTGAACGGATTAGTTCACTTTGACGATTGAAGCCGGCGCAAAAAGTTACTTTATGTACTGAACGAAACAGTTCAGTCCGGAGAAAAATCATGAAACGCATGTTGATTGCTGTGTCCGTTGTTCTGACAACCGCTGCCGCGCCGGCCCTCGCGCTGGGGGTTCCCATGGGCGACCTGACACCGACGCTGACCTTCCCCGATCAGCACCCCTCGGATCAGGTGAGCCAGGAGAAATCCTCGCTCCGCAACTAACCCTACCGCTTCCCTGTTGGATCGGGCCGGTTCTCCCCCCTTTTTCCGCCCCGATCCTGCACCTGCCCTCGTGGCGCCGCCGGCCCTGAATGGGTCGGCGCTTTTTTGTTGAAGCACGGTGCTCTATCGTTCATTCACTCAAGAGTTTCAGGTCAGCATGACCGAATGTCCCGAGGTGCCGTTGCCAAAGCAGGAGATGCCATGACAGAGCGCAAGCAGAAGGTTCTGGATGCAATTGATACGGCCAATTCGGCCGATCCCACCCAGGAAGACGGTCGTCCCGCCGCGCTGCTTTATGGCGAACGGATGAGCGCCGAGTTGGACCGGCTGTTCCCCGACGCCTCCGAGCCGTTGCAGATCGCCGCCCGCGGCCAGCATGTCGAGCGCTGGAAGCTGGCCCGCTCGGCCTATCCTGAAGGGCGCGCGGGCTATCTGGCCTGGCGCAAGGCCCAGGCCGAGCATCACGCGCAGGTCGTGGCCGAGCTGATGTCCGAGGCCGGTTACGATCAGGCCGAGATCGACGCCGCCCGTCGCATGTTGCGCAAACAGGGCATCAAGCGCGACGACGACGTTCAGGCGCTGGAGGACGTGATCTGCTTTGTCTTTCTGAAATGGTATTTTGCGCCCTTCGCCGCGAAACACTCGGACGAAAAGATCCAGCGCATCGTCGAAAAAACCGCCCGCAAGATGTCGGCCGAGGCGCGCCGACGCGTGCTGGACGAGTTCGACCTGCCCGAAGACCTGGCCCGCGCTTTCAAGGATTGACGCGTCATGACCGATGACATGCAGCTGTTAGTCGACCTGCACCAGCCCAACGACCGGCAAGGCCCCGGCAGCGACGCGGCAACGGAAATGGCGTTGAAACTTTCGGGTGTACAAGCCGATCCCGGACTGAAGGTCGCCGATATTGGCTGCGGCACCGGAGCCGCGGCCTTCTGCCTTTCACGCCATCTGGGCGCATCGGTGACGGCAGTGGATTTCCTGCCGGAGTTTCTGACCGAGCTGAACAGACGCGCGCAGGACTTGGGTCTGGCGGCCCGGGTTCACACCCTTGAGGCGTCGATGGAGGACCTGCCCTTCGACGATGCCAGCCTTGACGTGATCTGGTCGGAAGGCGCGATCTACAACATGGGGTTCGAAAACGGTTTGAACGCCTGGCGTCGGTTCCTGAAACCCGGCGGTGTCCTGGCCGTGTCCGAACTGACCTGGCTGACCGATCAACGCCCCGAACCTCTGACACGGCACTGGGATGCCGCCTATCCCGAAGTTGCGACCGCCGGACGGAAGATCCGCCAGATTGAGACCGCCGGTTATGAACCTGTCGGCTATTTCCCGCTGGGCTCTGACTGCTGGATGGAGAACTACTATCTCCCCCTGAAACGCAGCTTCCCTGCCTTCCTCGACCGGCAGGGCAATTCCGAGCAGGCCAAAGCGCTTGTCGATGCCGAACAGACCGAGATTGATTTGTACGAAACCTATTCCGACTATGTCAGCTATGGGTTCTACGTGGCACGGCGTCTGCCGGACTGACCGAATCCGTCATGGCCCGGCGGTAAACCTCGATCATCCAGCCCAGCATGGTGGCGTTCAGGAGGTGCCACATGAAATGCGTTCCCATCGGGATGCGGGCGCAAAGCGGAGCATCGAGCGCACGGAAAGTGATCGACGCGATCAGGATCACAGCCCCGACCGCCAGGCCCCGGGCCAATTGCGGCCTGCGCACGCGTAAAAGATACGCATAGATCAGGATCAGCAACGGCACCGGAGCATATGCGGACGACCCGCCCAGCCCGGGTACCAGCTGAAACACCGGTATGGTCAACGCCGCATAGGGGACGAACAAGGCCGCCAGCCCCACCGCCTTCGGCGTGGACAGCCGCCAGATGTCCCGGTTCACGGCAAAGATATAGACAAGGATGAACAGCAGAATCGGCGTCGTATCCGCCAGCGCGGCCCAGACCTGCGCATGGGTATGAAACAGATAGCTGCCAATGCCGATCACCGCCAGAATGGCGACCAGCAGGTTGGCCAAGGGCAGACCCTGCCCCCGCACCCGCCGCCACATCACCCATGCCGCCAGCAGAAAGGCCGCGTTGGTCACGGCGTTTACGGGTTCGGCCCAATAGGCCGGCGACAGGCGCTCGCAATAGCCGTCGATTTCTCGCATCCAGTCCATGGATTTTTACATAGCCGATGCTAGGCTGGCCCTGAACCGGTTTCAGGAGGGTCTTTCATGAAAATCATCTGGTTGGGGCATGGCAGCTTTCGAATTCACGCGGCGGGACAGGTCCTGCTGATCGACCCCTGGCTGAGCGGCAACCCGATGCTGCCCGAGGATCAGCACGACGCGGCCGCCCAAGGCGCCACGCATATCCTGTTGACCCACGCGCATTTCGACCACGTCGCCGACGTTCTGCCGTTGGCCAAACGCCTGAACATTCCCGTCGTGGGCCAATACGACGTCATGGCGCATTGGGCCGAGGCCGAAGGGATCGAGACCATCGGCTTTAACAAGGGCGGCCGGGTCGACCTGAACGGGGTCAAGGTCGACATGGTGCCGGCCTCGCACAGCTCGACCTTCGCCACACCCGATGGCCCTCGCACCGGTGGGTCCGAGGTGGGGTTCATCCTGTCGGCCGATGGTCACACGGTCTATGTCTCGGGCGACACCACGATCATGGCCGACATGGAGTGGATCGGCGACTATTACAAACCCGATATCGGCGTTTTGTCGGCGGGCGGCTATTTCACGATGGACATGAAAGCCGCCGCCTATGCCGCCCGGCGGTATTTTGACTTCAAGACGGTGATCCCCTGCCACTACCGGACTTTTCCGATCCTGGAACAATCCGCCAAAGACCTGGCGGATGGGCTGCCGGGCGTGACCGTCATCGAACCCGAGGTCCTGCAGGAGATCGAGCTTTGACGCCCGCGCTGGCCTTCTCGGCGGAAGAATACGCGGCGCGGCTGGCCAAGACCCGGTCCGCGATGGCCCAGCGGGGTGTCGAGACCCTGCTGGTTGCGGACCCGTCGAACATGGCCTGGCTGACGGGCTATGACGGCTGGAGCTTCTACGTCCCGCAGATGGTGATCGTCCCCCGCGACGGCGCGCCCTTGTGGTGGGGCCGGACGCAGGACAAGCCCGGCGCGGCGCAGACCACCTGGCTGGACCCCGCCGACCTGTTCGACTGGCCCGAGGAACATGTGCAGCACCCCGACCATCACCCGGTCGAGTCGCTGGCATCGCTGCTGCGCACGCGCGGCTGGACGACCCATCTGGGTGTCGAGATGGACAATTATTACTACTCGGCCGCCAGCCACCGGATCCTTGAGACCGCGTTCGGCCGCGATGCGCTGGTCGACGCGACCGGGTTGGTGAACTGGCAGCGCGCGGTCAAAAGCGAGGCCGAGATCGCCTTGATGCGCAAGGCCGGTCAGTTGACCGCACACATGCACGCAGTGCTGCGCGACGGGTTCCGCGCCGGGGTTCACAAAAACGTGCTCGTGGCCGAGGTTCAGGCGGCGGGCATCGCCGGGCTGCCGGGGCTTGCGGGCGACTATCCCGCGATTGCGCCAATCGCGCCCTCGGGGGCCGAGGCCTCGGCCTCGCACATCACCTGGAACGACCGTCCGCTGACACCGGGCGAGGCGACCTATTTCGAGATCTCGGGCTGCCACCGCCGTTATCACTGCCCGGCCAGCCGCAGCCTGTTTCTGGGTGACCCACCCGCCGATATCCGGCGCGCGGAAACCGCGATCCTGACCGCGATTGAGGACACGCTGGCCGCCGCCCGCCCCGGCGCCACCTGCGAAGAAATCGCCGCCTGCGTCTATGACAGCTTTGCCCGGGCCGGCTATGTCAAAGGCAATCGCACGGGCTATCCGGTGGGCCTGAGCTATCCGCCCGATTGGGGCGAGCGCACCATGAGCCTGCGCCCCGGCGACAGCACCGTTCTGCAGGACAACATGACCTTTCACCTGATGCCGGGCCTGTGGACGCCGGATTGGGGGCTGGCCATCACCGAAACCTTCGTGGTCACGCCGACGGGCGGGCAACCCTTGGCGGACATACCCCGCGAACTGGTCGTGAAACCGGCCTGAGCGCGCCTCAGCCCTTGGATCCGCCGCCACCGCGCTGCGCGGCAAAGAAATCGCGCAACAACCGGACGCAGTCCTCGGCCGCCATGCCGTCATAGACCTCCGGCCTGTGATGGGCCTGAGGGTGCGAGAACACCCGCGCCCCATGCGCCACGCCGCCCGATTTCGGATCGGCGGCCCCGTAGTAGACCCGCCGGATTCGCGCCGCCGCCAGCGCCGCGGCGCACATGGCGCAGGGCTCCAGCGTGACATACAGGTCATGCCCCGTCAGCCGCTCGGACCCGACGGCCCGGCAGGCGGCGCGCAGGGCCAGGATCTCGGCATGCGCGGTCGGGTCATGCAACTCACGCGTACGGTTGCCGTCTGCCGCGATGATCCGCCCATCGGGCGCCACGATCACCGCGCCCACCGGAACCTCGCCCCGATCACCTGCCGCGCGCGCCTGTTCCAGCGCCTTGTCCATATGCGTTCTGAAGACCATGCCCCTGACTGCCCCAGAAACCCACCTTTCGCAAGGCGCGCCGATGCGCTATGCGCAGGGCATGAGCAACACCCCTCCTCCTGGCGACCGGATCGCCAAAGTGCTGGCCCGCGCCGGCATCGCCTCGCGCCGTGAGGCCGAACGCATGATCGAAGCCGGCCGCGTAACCGTGAACGGCAAGACCATCGACAGCCCGGCGCTGAACGTCACGCCCAGCGACAAGATCACCGTCGACGGCAAGCCCGTGGCCGAGCCCGAACCCGCGCGTCTGTGGCTGTATCACAAGCCAACCGGCCTTGTGACCACGAACCGCGACGAAAAAGGCCGCCCCACGATCTTCGACAACCTGCCCGAGGACATGCCCCGCGTCATGAGCGTCGGCCGGCTGGACCTGAATTCCGAGGGCCTGCTGCTGCTGACCAATGACGGGGGCATCAAGCGCAAGCTTGAATTGCCCTCGACCGGCTGGCTTCGCAAATACCGGGTGCGGATCAACGGCCGCCCCAAGGACGAGGATTTCGCCCCCCTGCGCCAGGGCCTTGTGATCGAGGGCGAAAGGTTCCAGCCCATGACCGTGTCGCTGGACCGCCAGCAAGGTGCGAATGCATGGCTGACGATCGGACTGCGCGAGGGCAAGAACCGGGAAATCCGCCGCGCGATCGAAGACATCGGCTTTACCGTGAACCGGCTGTTGCGCGTGTCCTACGGGCCGTTCCAGCTGGGCGATCTCAAACCCGGCGAGGTCGAGGAAATCCGCCGCCGCGTTCTGCGCGACCAGCTGGGCCTGGAACCCGAAACCCCACCGGCTGCTGCGAAACGCCCAAGCCGCCCTCAAAGATCCCGCAGGCCGGTCGGCAAGAAATCACGCAATTGACGCGGGTTATCGAACCTTCCCCCTAGCGCCAAGCCCCTTGATCCCCTAGGTTTTCAAGGGGACAACCGCAGTTGGAGGACGTCATGTCCGGGACCGGAGTGCAAAAAATGGCCTACGCGGCCCTGCTGGTGCTGTTGTTCGGCGTCTGCACCGGTTGGCTTGGAGGGCTCTGACGCCATGGCCAAGCGATACGGCGGAAAGTTCAGCCCCGACGGCCAGTCTGACGCCGACGCGCCCGCCCCACGCGGGCAATACGATGGGGCCCGGGTAAACCCGGTCGGCGCACGCGCCAATGTCATGTTCGTTCCGGCGATCCCGCTGGTCTTTCTGTCGCTGAACGACGGCGCGATCGGGATGACCCTTGGATTGGTCGCCGCCGGCATTCTGACCGCTGCAGCTTTTCTGCTGCGCGAAGGGCTGAAGGCCGAGGATGCTTACAACGCGCGCCGCACCGCGCGCCGCCCAGCCTTTCCACGCAAGATCTTCTCATCCGTTTTGACCGGGCTGGGGGTGGGTCTGGCCGCCTATCGCAATGACTATCTGGATGCCGAGGCCGCCAGCCAGGTCAGCCTGCTGGCGCCGGTCTTGTTCGGCGGCGTGGCCACAGTGCTGCATTCCGTCGCCTTCGGCCTCGACCCGATGAAGAACAAGGGCATGGAGGGTGTGGACACCTATCAACAGGACCGGGTCGCCCGCGTGGTCGAAGATGCCGAAGCCCATCTGAACCAAATGACGGATGCCATCAAACGGGCCGGCGACCGCAGGATCGAAGCCCGGGTCGAGCGGTTTCAGACCACCGCTCGCGATCTGTTCCGCACGGTCGAGGAGGACCCGCGCGATCTGGCCGGTGCCCGCAAATACCTGACCGTCTATCTGCAGGGCGCCCGCGATGCGACGATCAAGTTTGCCGATGTCTATGCGCGCACCCGCGACCCGCAGGCTCTGTCCGATTACTCGGCGCTGCTGGACGACCTCGAGCAGAATTTCTCGGCCCGCACCCGAAAGATGCTATTGGATGACCGCAGTGATCTGACGGTCGAAATCGACGTGCTGCGTGAACGACTGCAGCGCGAAGGCGTCCGGCTCGACTGACCGGCCAAACCAAGAACAGGGAAGCTTCTCATGTCTGACGAAATCAAGAAAAAGGCGGCCGAGGCCGAAACGCTGGTTCAGGAAGTTGCAGCAGTCTCTTTGCCCGAGCCGAGTTCCGAGATCGTGCCGTTGGAAGAGGCCGACGAACCGGTGGGCGCCGAAATCCGCAAGCGCATGTCCGAAATCGACATGGGCGACACCAACTCGATCGTTGCTTTTGGATCGGCTGCGCAGGCCGAGCTGCAGGAAATCAGCCAGGCCATGCTGGCTGACGTGCGCAACAAGGATGTCGGCCCCGCCGGTGACAGCCTGCGCGACATCGTCACCACGATCCGCGGCTTTTCCGTGTCTGAACTGGACGTGCGCCGCGAGCGCAGCTGGTGGGAGAAACTGCTGGGCCGCGCCGCGCCTTTCGCCAAGTTCACCGCGCGCTACGAAGAGGTGCAGGATCAGATCGACCGGATCACCGACAACCTTCTGTCGCACGAGCACACGCTTCTGAAGGACATCAAGTCTCTGGATCTGCTGTATGAAAAGACGCTGGATTTCTATGATGAACTGGCGCTGTACATCGCGGCCGGCGAAGAGAAGCTGACCGAACTGGACAGCCATGACATCCCCGAGAAAGAGGCCGAGGTGCAGGCCGCCCCGGAAGATCAACAGGTGATGAAGGCGCAGGAACTGCGCGACCTGCGGGCCGCCCGCGACGATCTGGAACGGCGTGTGCATGACCTGAAGCTGACGCGGCAGGTGACGATGCAATCGCTGCCCTCGATCCGGCTGGTTCAGGAAAACGACAAGTCGCTGGTGACCAAGATCAACTCGACGCTGGTGAACACCGTGCCGCTTTGGGAAACCCAGCTGGCACAGGCGGTCACCATCCAGCGCAGCGCCGAGGCCGCTGCCGCCGTGCGCGACGCCAACGATCTGACGAACGAGCTGCTGACCTCGAACGCCGCTAACCTGCGCCAGTCGAACAAGATGATCCGCGAGGAAATGGAGCGCGGGGTGTTCGACATCGAAGCCGTCAAGAAGGCCAACGAGGATCTGATCGGCACGATCAATGAAAGCCTCGCCATCGCTGACGAAGGCAAGGCGAAACGGGCCGCCGCAGAAGAAGAGCTGAAGAAGATGGAAGCCGAGCTGCGGGACACCTTGGCTTCGGCCAAGGCCCGGAAAGACGGGCTGGGCGACACGGCCGGAACCGCCGTTCCGGGCTAAGGAGAGATCGCAGGTGCGGCTTCGAAGATTTCTAGGGCACGGGTTGGGAGCAGCTGCTTTGCTGATCTTGGCCAATTGCGATGACGCGCTCGAGTCCTCGATTGCCCCGCAGGCGCGCCCGTCCCAGCCGCAGTTGGCCAATGCTTATGTCGAACCTTCGGCGGCAAGCCGGGATCTGGCGCGTTATTATCAGCGCGTCGAGCGCGACCTGTTGACCCGTGGCCTGATGCGTACAGACGGTGGCGGGCCGGACACCCCGTTTGATGCGGATGATTTGGCGCGGAATTTCGAAGCCATCGCGTTCTACAGCGAGTATCCCGGCGCCGCCGTATCCGGCAGCAGCCAACGCACCAGCGGAAGGCTAAGCCGCTGGTCTGGCCCGGTCCGAATACAGGCAGAGTTCGGGCCGTCAGTACCACTAGACCAACGCGCGGCCGACAAGGCACAGATCCGGGCCTATACCGAACGCATGTCGTCCTTGACTGGCCACCCGATCTCGACCGCAACCAGAAACGCGAACTTCCATGTCTTCGTCGCCGGCGATGACGATACGGAATTCGTGCAAACGCGACTGCGCCAGTTGTTTCCCAGTATCGGACAGGCTCAGTTGAACCTGTTTCAGGATTTACCGCGCTCGTTCTATTGCTTTGTCTTTGCCTCGGCGTCGAACGGGGCACCGAACACCTACACTGGTGCGGTTGCGTTGGTGCGGGCCGAGCACCCTGACTTGATGCGGCTGAGCTGCATCCACGAGGAAATCGCCCAAGGGCTGGGCTTGCCCAATGACAGCCCCCGGGCACGACCGTCGATCTTCAACGATGATGACGAATTCGCCCTGCTGACCAGCCATGACGAAAAGCTGCTGACGATGTTGTATGATCCGCGCCTGAAACCCGGCATGACCGCGCAGGAGGCCGCGCCGGTGGTGCGGATCATCGCCCGTGAATTGATGGGGCAGTCGCTCTGACCCCTTTGACAGGAGAACCCAGATGGGAATTTTTGATTTTCTGACCGGAGAATTCATTGATGTCATTCATTGGGTGGACGACACCCGCGACACGATGGTCTGGCGGTTCGAGCGCGAAGGCCACGAGATCAAGTATGGCGCCAAGCTGACCGTGCGCGAGGGCCAGGCGGCGGTGTTCGTACACGAGGGCCAGCTGGCCGACGTGTTCACGCCCGGCCTCTACATGCTTGAGACCAACAACATGCCGATCATGACGACGCTGCAGCACTGGGATCACGGATTCCAATCGCCGTTCAAGTCCGAGATCTATTTCGTCAACACGACCCGGTTCAACGACCTGAAATGGGGCACCAAGAACCCGATCATGCTGCGCGACCCGGAATTCGGCCCGACCCGGATCCGCGCCTATGGCACCTACACGATCCGGGTCAAGGACCCGGCCCGTTTCCTGGTCGAGATCGTGGGTACCGATGGCGAATTCACCATGGACGAGATCAGCTTTCAGATCCGCAACATCATCGTGCAGGAATTCAGCCGGGTCATCGCAGGCTCGGGCATTCCGGTTCTGGACATGGCCGCCAACACCGCCGATCTGGGCAAGCTGATCGCGGCCGAGGTCTCGCCCGTGCTGGACGGCTACGGCCTCGAGATACCGGAATTCTACATCGAGAACATCTCGCTGCCGCCGGCGGTCGAGGCGGCGCTGGACAAGCGTACCTCGATGGGGCTGGCGGGGGATCTGGGCAAATTCACCCAGTATTCGGCGGCCGAGGCGATGACGGCGGCCGCCAGCAACCCGAACGGAGGCGGTGGCATGGGTGCTGGCCTTGGTATGGGCATGGGAATGGCGATGGCGAACCAGATGTCGAACATGGCAACGGGTCGGCCGTCAGGCCCGTGGGGCGCGCCCGCGCCCGCTGCCCCGCAAGCGGCCGCGCATGTGGCCCCTCCGCCTCCACCCCCGGTCGAGCATGTCTGGCATATCGCGGTGGACGGACAGACCAGCGGCCCGTTCTCGAAGGCCAAGATGGGGCGCATGGCCAGCGACGGAGAAATTACGCGGGACACTTTCGTGTGGACGCCCGGTCAGGACGGATGGAAGAAAGCGGGCGAGGTGCAGGAACTCGCGCAGCTGTTCACGATTCTGCCGCCTCCGCCGCCCGGGGCGTGAGGCATCGGCATGTCCGCATTGCGGAAACGCTCGAAGACAGGCGGGCGCAAAGCGCCGCAGCCGCCACAATTCATCTGCCCGTGCTGCGGGTATGTCACCCTGGCCGAGCGCGGGGCCTATCTGATCTGCGCGATCTGCTTTTGGGAGGACGAGGACATTCTGTACGACAAGAACCCCCGCGAGCCCTCTGCCGCCAACCACGGCCTGACACTGGCCGAGGCGCGCGAGAATTTCAGGGCAATCGGTGCCTGCGAGGCCGCGATGCTGCCGCATGTCCTGCCCGAGGAGCAGCGCGCAGCCTATCTTCACGTTCCCCTCGACAAGTGACCACCTATGATCCAGCCCATTGCCCCGCCACCCGGTTCTGCGGAACACCGTTTTCCATGTGACAATTGCGGCGCGGACTATCGGTTCGACCCGCAATCCGGCGCGCTGACCTGTGACCATTGCGGCCATTCCGAACCGATCGGGGCTGGCCCCTGGGGCGGCGCCAGCCTGCGCGAACTGGACTTCGACGCGGCCATCGCCGACCGCCTGCCCGACAGCGAGATCGAAGAGACGCGGGTTCTGACCTGCCCCAACTGCGCGGCCCAAGTCGAGTTCGACCCCAACACCCACGCCGCGGAATGCCCGTTCTGCGCCACCCCGGTCGTGACCGATACCGGCGTGAACCGGCACATCAAGCCGCGCGGCGTACTGCCCTTTGCGCTGGACGAACGCGCCGCACACAAGGCCATGAGTGACTGGCTGGGGCGGCTGTGGTTCGCGCCGAACGGACTCAAGGACTATGCCCGCAAGGGCCGTAGGATGCAGGGCATCTATGTGCCCTATTGGACGTTCGACGCCGACACAAAATCGGCCTATCGCGGCGAACGGGGCGTGGTGTATTACGAAACCCGGACGGTGATGCGTGACGGCAAGCGGGTGCAGCAGCAGGTGCCCAAGGTGCGCTGGACACCGAAATCCGGCCGGGTGGCCCGGTTTTTCGACGACGTGCTGGTGCTGGCCTCGCAATCGCTACCCAAATCATACACCGACGCGCTGCAACCCTGGGACCTGCCCGCGCTCGAGCCCTATCAGCCCGAATACCTGGCCGGGTTCCGGGCCGAGGCCTATACGGTCGATCTGCAGCAAGGCTATCAGGAGGCCCGCGGCCACATGGCCCGCGTGATCGAGCGTGACGTCCGCTTTGACATCGGCGGTGATCGGCAGCGCATCCATTCGATCGACACCGACATCCGCGACGTGACCTTCAAGCACATCCTGCTGCCGGTCTGGATGGCCGCGTACAAGTATCGCGGCCAGACCTATCGCTTTGTCGTCAACGGCCGCACCGGTCAGGTGCAGGGCGAACGGCCCTGGTCGGCGATCAAGATCACGATTGCGGTGGTGCTGGGCCTGCTGGCGGCGGCCGGCATCGGGTATCTGGTGGCGACCGGACAGCAATGACCGCTGGGTTCCGTCGCCGAAAACTCTGCCGCGGAACCCCTTGAACATCCCCGGCTTCTCACCCATCCTGCCGCCGGCTGCCCCGGAGGAGAGGACGACGTGACCCTGGCCGATCTGAACACGCTTCTGACTGCGCGCCATTCCTGCCGCGCCTTCCGGCCCGATCCGGTGCCGCGGGGTGACATCGAACAGATCCTGACCAGCGCCGCCAGAGTGCCCAGCTGGTGCAACGCGCAGCCCTGGCAGGTGGTCGTGACCGGTGGTGCAGAAACCGATGCATTCCGCAGCGCCTTGCGGGCCGAAGCCGAGACCGGCCAGGCGCAGCCCGACCTGCCTTCTCCGACCGGCTATTCCGGCATCTATCAGGACCGGCGCCGCGCCTGCGGATGGGCCCTGTACGAGGCAGTCGGCGTTGAGAAGGGTGACCGCGCCGGGTCGGCCCGGCAGATGATGGAAAACTTCAACCTGTTCGGCGCCCCGCATTGCGCCATCCTGTCCAGCCCGGCGGAACTCGGTCCCTATGGCGCGATGGATTGCGGCGGGTTTGTCACGGCTTTCACCTTGGCGGCACAGGCCTTGGGCATCGCCACGATCCCGCAGGCGGCGGTGGCCGCCTATGGGCCGTTCCTGCACCGCTATTTCAACATCCCCGATGACCGGCTGATCCTGTGCGCGATTTCCTTCGGCTATCCGGATGCCGATCATCCGGCCAACCAATTCCGGACCGAGCGCGCCACGCTGGACGAATTCGTCACCTGGCGCGGGGCTTCGACCGAGTAAGCGAACTTTGAGAAAAACATCGACATGCGCGCATTGATACAAAGAGTGTCCGAGGCATCGGTCTCGGTCGAGGAGCAAGTCATAGGCCAGTGCGGGCCGGGGCTGCTGGTGCTGGTCTGCGCCATGCAGGGCGACGACGAGACCCGGGCCGAGCAACTGGCGGCCAAGATTGCCAAGCTGCGGATCTTCAAGGATGACGCGGGCAAGATGAACCGGTCGGTGCTGGATATCGGCGGCTCAGCCCTAGTGGTCAGCCAGTTCACGCTGGCCGCTGACACGTCGCGCGGGAACCGGCCCGGATTTGCGGCGGCGGCCGATCCGGCAACCGGTGAACGCCTGTACGAACATTTTGCCCGCGCGCTGGCCGCGCTTGGCGTTCCGACCGAAACCGGGTCTTTCGGTGCGGATATGGCGGTGTCCCTGATCAATGACGGCCCGGTCACGATCTGGATGGACATGTGATGACGATGCAGGATCAGGCGATCGCGATCTGGAAGGCGGGCGTTGCCGCCGTTGACGGCTATGGCGCGGTCAAGGCGGCGCTGTCCGATGTTCCGCGCCCCGATCAGATTCTGGCGGTGGGCAAGGCCGCGGCAGCGATGATAAACGCGGCGCAGGACCATTTCGGCAAAACACCGGGCATTGTGGTCACGAAAGACGGCCATGCCGTAGGGCTGCCGTCGCATCTGCAGGTCATCGAAGCCTCTCACCCCGTGCCCGATGCCCGCAGCCTGAAGGGCGGTCAGGCTCTGCGCGCGGCGGTTCAGGCCATGGAGCCCGGCACGCATCTGTTGCTGCTGGTCTCGGGCGGTGCGTCCTCGCTGGCTGAGGATCTTGTGCCGGGGGCCACCCTCGAAGATCTGGCGCGGCTGAACGCGCAGCTGCTGTCCGAGGGGCTGGACATCACCGCCATGAACGCCCGCCGGCGCGAGATGTCGCGGATCAAGGGCGGCGGTCTGCTGGCCGGTTTCGGCGGAGCACGCGCGACGGTCCTGGCCATCTCGGACGTGCCGGGGGACGATATCGGCGTCATCGGATCGGGCATCGGCGCCTTGCCCGAAGCCCCTCAATTCGAATCGAGTGTCGAGATCATTGCCTCGAACGCCCATGCGCGCCGCGCCGCAGCCAACGCAGCACGTGCCGCCGGAAAGGAAATTCTTGCCGAGGAAGAGGCCCTGCACGACGACTATCTGTCCGTCGCCGCAGATATCGCCGCGCGGCTGCGTCAGATGCCGCCGGGCGCGATGATCTTTGGCGGAGAGCCGACCGTTGTCCTGCCCGAAAACCCGGGCCGAGGCGGACGCAACCAGGCGCTGGCGCTGGCGCTGGCGCGCGAGATTCAGGGATGCGAGGGGCTGTGCGTCGTGGTCGGCGGAACCGACGGCACCGACGGGCCGACCAATGCGGCCGGCGGAGTCGTGACCGGCGCGACATGGGCCGATGGGGCGGACCAAGCCTTGCGCGAGGCCGATGCGGGGTCGTTCCTTGAGCGGTCTGGTGCCCTGCTGGTGACCGGCCCCACGGGAACCAATGTCATGGATCTGCTTGTCGCAACGAAGGAATGAATTGACGCTTTTCCTCGCACACCATCCGCCGATGCGCCTGAGACTAGGCACATGACTCAGGCGAAGAACTCACTGGCCGAGATCGAAGACGTTCCGGATCAGGGCATCATTCTGTCGGACGGCTGCCGCCTGTCGGCGCGGATCTGGCGTCCTGTCGATGCGGCGCAGCGCCCGGTGCCCGCCATTTTGGAATACCTGCCTTATCGCAAGCGCGACGGCACGACGGCGCGCGATGCCCTGACCCATCCCTGGTTTGCCAAACGGGGTTACGCCTGCATCCGCGTCGACATGCGCGGCAACGGCGACAGCCAGGGACTGATGGAGGATGAATACACCCAGCGGGAACTGGACGACGCCGTCGAGGTGATCGAGTGGCTAGCCCAACAGCCATGGTGCAGCGGCGCAGTCGGGATGATGGGGATCAGTTGGGGCGGCTTCAACGCGCTGCAGGTGGCGGCGCTGCAGCCCGCACCCTTGAAGGCCATCATCACCTTGTGTTCGACCGCCGACCGTTATGCCGATGACATCCACTACAAGGGCGGCTGCCTGTTGAACGAGAACCTGGGCTGGGGGGCGACCATGTGGTCGTACTCGTCCCGTCCGCCCGACCCGGCGCTGCGTGACGACTGGCGTGAGATGTGGTTGCAACGGTTGAAGGCCGAACCGTTCTTGCCCTCGGTCTGGCTGCGGCATCAGACCCGCGATGCCTATTGGCGGCATGGGTCTGTCTGCGAAGACCCCGGCGCGATCCGCGCCGCGACGCTGGCGGTGGGCGGCTGGGGTGATGCCTACAAGAACACGGTGCCCTGGCTGGTCGAGAACCTGAGTGCGCCGGTCAAGGGCATCGTCGGTCCCTGGGTGCACAAGTACCCGCATTTTGCCGTGCCCGAACCACGCATCGGCTTCCTGCAAGAGGCGCTGCGTTGGTGGGACCGCTGGCTGAAGGGCAAAAAGACCGGAGTTGAACAGGACCCGGCCTATCGCGCCTATCTGATGGATGGCGTGCGCCCGGCGCGCTGGTATGCCGAGCGCCCGGGCCATTGGATCACCGAGGATGCCGGCGCCACGTCCCACCTGCCGACGGTCACCCTTCCGCTTTCCGATGCCGGGCTGGGTAAGGACGGCCCCTTGGATACCAAAATCCGCTCGCCGCATCATTGCGGCATGGACGGCGGCGAATATTGCGCCATCTGGCTGGGTCCGGACATGCCGGGCGACCAGCGGGCAGATGACGCTCTGTCCTCCTGTTTCGACACGACCCCTCTGACCGCAGATCTGGACATTGTCGGTGCCCCGCGCCTGCGCTTGAAGCTGAGTGTCGACAAACCACAAGCCCAAATTGCCGTTCGGCTGAACCACATCCACCCCGACGGAGCTGCGACTCGGATTACCTATGGTGTATTGAACCTGACCCATAGGGAGGGACATTCGTCCCCCAAAACGTTGATACCCGGACGGGTTTACGACATCGAGGTTGTGCTGGACCACATCGCCTACCGGGTTCCAAAGGGCCACCGCCTGCGCGTTGCCGTCTCAAGCGCCTATTGGCCGCTGATCTGGCCTTCGCCGGAAACAGCGGAGCTCCACCTGACAGGCGGCACGTTCACGATCCCCCAGCGCGACAGGTCGGATCGGGATGAATGGCAATTTGCCCCACCCGATGCGGACTCTCCGTGGCAAGTGACCCAATTGCGAGAGGCGACCCATGCGCGGCGCGTCGAAACAGACATGACGACTGGCGTCATCGATCTGGTCATCGAAGATGATTTCGGCCTGGTCGAGGACGCGGATCATGGTCTGGTCAGCGGCGGAACCGCTTTTGAACAGTGGTCAATCCAACCGGACGATCCGCTGAGCGCGCGCGGCCGCTGCGAATGGGTACAAGAGACCCGGCGCGACGGCATCCAACTGCGAACCGAGGCCAATTGCGAGATGTGGTCGGACCGATCCAACTTTCATCTGCGCGCGACGCTTGATGCCTTTGAAAACGATGTGAAGATTTTTTCCAAAACCGTGGAGGACACCATACCTCGTGATCAGATGTGATTTTGCTGGTGGCAAGTCCCCGAGATTTGACCTTGCCCGCCGCGACGAAATGCGCCAACGTTGACTCATGCGTCAATAAAAAGCCCGTAAAACGGGCACACAAAACACTCAACTGGGAGATATCCGAATGAACGAACAACTCACTCACATGGCCAGCCAGGTGACCGCCGGGAAGCTGACCCGACGTGAATTCATGGGGAAGGCAGCCGCACTGGGTGTATCGGCCGCCATGGCCAGCACCGTCTTCGCCGACGCGGCCCGCGCAGCCGGCGCCAAGAAAGGTGGCGATCTGAAACTGGGCCTGCAGGGCGGTGAATCCACAAACTCGCTGGACCCGGCCACCTATGCCAGCTCGGTTCCATTCCAGAACGGCAAGCAGTTCGGTGACCAACTGGTCGAAGTCGCCCCCGACGGCACGATCGAGCCGCGCCTTGCCGAAAGCGTTGAAGGCAGCGCCGATGCCAAGGTTTGGACGTTCAAACTGCGTCAAGGGGTGGAGTTCCACAACGGCAAGACCATGACCAGCGAAGACGTGCTGAAAACGATGCAGCGCCACTCGAACGAAGATTCGAAGTCGGGCGCGCTGGGCATCATGAAGGGCATCGAGTCGATGAAGGCCGATGGCGAGTATTTTCAGGTCACCCTGAACGAGCCGAACGCCGATCTGCCTTACCTGATGGCCGACTACCACCTGATCATCCAGCCGGACGGCGGAATGGACAACCCGGGCGCCGGTATCGGCACCGGTCCGTACAAGCTGGAAGCGGACGAGCCCGGTGTGCGCCACCTGTTCTCCAAATTCGAAAACCACTGGAACCCGGATTTCGGCAACTTTGACAGCGTCGAAGTTGTGGTCATCAACGATGCCACGGCCCGGACGGCCGCGCTGCAGTCGGGTCAGGTCCACGCGATCAACCGGGTTGAGCCCAAGGTTGCCGACCTCTTGGGTCGTGCTCCCAACCTGACCGTACACTCCACGGCAGGACGCGGCCACTACGTGTTCATCATGCATTGTGACACGGCGCCGTTCGACGGCAACGAACTGCGGAGCGCTCTGAAATACGCGATCAACCGCGAAGAGCTGGTCGAGAAGGTACTGCGCGGCTATGGCTCGGTCGGGAACGACATGCCGATCAATGCAGCATACCCGCTGTTCGATGAGACGATCCCGCAGCGTGAGTTCAGCGTCGAAAAAGCCGCCGAACACTACAAGAAGTCCGGTCATGACGGGTCGCCCATCATTCTGCGTGTGGCCGACGGAGCCTTCCCTGGCGCCGTGGATGCCGCAGCCCTGTTCCAGCAGACCGCCCAGCAGGCCGGCATCCCGCTTGAGATCAAGCGCGAGCCGAATGATGGCTACTGGTCCGAAGTCTGGAACGTACAGCCGTTCTGCGCGTCCTACTGGGGTGGCCGTCCGGTGCAGGACCAGATGTACGCAACGGCCTACCTGTCCACCGCCGACTGGAACGACACCCGGTTCAAGGTCAAAGAGTTCGACGACCTGCTGTTTGCCGCGCGTGCCGAGCTGGATCCGGCAAAGCGCAAGGCAATCTACAGCCAGATGGGCATGATGGTCCGTGACCAGGGCGGCCTGATCTGCCCGATGTTCAACGACTTTGTCGAAGGCATCAGCAACCAGCTGGATGGCTGGGAGACTGATCCGACCCAAGAGATGATGAACGGCAACATGTCCCGCAAGATGTGGTTCGTCTAACTCGGATCGACAGGTATGCATCCTATCATCAAACTGGTTTCCCAGCGCCTGGCGCTGGGATTCCTCTTGCTGTTTGGCGCTTCGGCCCTGATTTTCGGGTTGACCGAGGCCCTACCCGGAGACGCCGCGCAAGCCGTCCTGGGGCAGTCCGCCACCCCTGAATCCCTTGCCAACCTCCGTGAGGAGATGGGGCTGAACCGTCCCGCCTTGACCCGGTATTTCGAATGGCTTGGCGGAATTGTCCAAGGTGACATGGGCACGTCCCTGACCAACAAGCTGGACATCGCCGAGTCGGTCAGCAACCGATTGGGCAATACGTTGTTTCTTGCCTTTTGGGCAGCCATCGTCTCGGTGCCCCTTGCAATTTTTCTTGGCCTCGTCGCGGTACGCTACCGCAACCGCTGGCCCGACAAGCTGATCTCGGCCGTCACCCTGACGACAATCTCGATCCCGGAATTCCTGATCGGCTATGTCCTTGTCTATTTCATCGCGGTCAAGCTGGGCATGTTCTCGCCGCTGGCGATGATCAATGACAGCATGTCCTTTTGGCAAAAGCTGAACTCGATCGCGCTGCCCGTGATCGTGCTGACCATGGTGGTTCTGGCGCATATGATGCGCATGACCCGCGCCGCGATTTTGAACGTGATGCAGTCGGCCTATGTCGAAACGGCCGAACTGAAGGGCCTGAGCAACTTCAAGGTCATCTGGCGCCATGCCTTCCCGAACGCCATCGCCCCCATCGTGAACGTGGTGATGCTGAACCTGGCCTATCTGGTCGTGGGCGTCGTCGTGGTCGAGGTGGTGTTCGTCTATCCCGGCATGGGACAGTACCTTGTGGATCACGTGACCAAACGCGACGTGCCGGTGGTTCTGGCCTGCGGGGTCATCTTTGCCGCAATCTACATCGGGCTGAACATGGTGGCCGACATCGTCGCAATCCTGGCCAACCCAAGGCTGAGGCACCCGAAATGAAGAACATCCCAATCTCTGCAATGATCGGGCTGGCCTTCACCGCCCTGTATTTCATCATCGCCGTCTTTGCGCCCTTCCTGGCGCCCTACGGCATGGCCGAGGTGGTAGGCGACGTGTGGGAGCCATCGAGCTCGCAATTCTGGCTGGGCACCGACAATATCGGCCGCGATCTTCTCAGCCGCATGATTTATGGCGGGCGAACCACGATCTTCATCGCCACCGCCGCCACCATCCTCAGCTTCGTCACCGGTTCGATCCTGGGCTTTCTGGCCGCCGTACTGGGGGGCTGGGCTGATCAGGTGATGTCACGGACCGTAGACCTGATCATGTCGATCCCGTCGCTAATCACCGCGCTGGTGGTTCTGGCGATGGTGCCGGTCACCATCCCGGTTCTGATCGTGGTCATGGGCCTGTTGGACGCCACCCGCGTCTATCGCCTGGCCCGGGCCGTGGCTGTTGACATCGAAGTCATGGACTATGTCGAGGCCGCCAAGCTGCGCGGTGAGGGCCGCGGCTGGATCATCTTCCGCGAGATCCTGCCCAACGCGCTGTCACCGCTGGTGGCCGAACTGGGCCTGCGCTTCATCTTCATGGTCCTGTTCGTCTCGACCCTGTCATTCCTGGGCCTGGGCGTTCAGCCCCCGCTGGCCGATTGGGGCGGCATCGTGAAAGAAAACAAGGACGGCATCGTCTATGGCATCGGCGCGGCGCTGTATCCGGCAGTGGCCATCGCTACATTGGCCATCTCGGTCAACCTGGTGGCCGACTGGATCCTGAACCGCACCACATCGCTGAAAGGAGGCCGGGGATGAGCGATACCCTTCTCAAGGTCCGCGACCTCAAGATCGGCGCAACCGTATATCCGCCGGGCGAAAAGCCCCGTGACATCGAAATCGTGCACGGGGTCAGCTTTGACCTCGAGCGCGGCAAGGTGCTGGGTCTGATCGGGGAATCCGGTGCCGGGAAGTCGACCATCGGGCTGGCCTCGATGGCCTATGGCCGGGGCGGCGTGAAGATCACCGGCGGCGAGGTCTGGGTGAACGGGCGCGACATCCTCAAGACGTCGCTGTCGGATATCCGCAAACTGCGCGGCGGCGAGGTGACCTATGTGTCGCAATCGGCGGCAGCGTCCTTCAATCCCGCAAAGAAGATCATGGATCAGGTGGTCGAAGCCGCGGTCGAGCAGAAGAAGTTCAGCCGCAAAGAGGCCGAGGCCCGTGCGCGTGGACTGTTCGCCAAGCTGGGTCTTCCCGACCCGGACAACATCGGCAACCGCTATCCGCATCAGGTCTCGGGCGGGCAGTTGCAGCGTTGCATGACGGCGCTGGCGCTGTGTCCCGAACCGGATCTGGTGGTGTTCGACGAACCCACGACCGCGCTGGACGTGACCACGCAGATCGACGTCCTGATGGCCATCAAGGAAGCAATCCGCGACACCGGTGTGGCCGCGCTGTACATCACCCACGATCTGGCGGTGGTGGCGCAGGTCAGCGATGACATCATGGTGCTGCGCATGGGCGACACGGTCGAATACGGCACCACCGACCAGATCATCAACAACCCGCAGGAAGAGTACACGCAGGCGCTGGTTTCGGTCCGTTCGATCGAACACGAGGAAAAGCAGCCTACGCCCGAACCCGTGCTGCAGGTTGATGGCATCACGGCCCGTTACAAGGGGTTGAACTTCGACGTGCTGCACAACGTCAATGTCGAGCTTCATCCGGGGCAGACGCTGGCGGTCGTGGGGGAATCGGGATCGGGCAAATCCACGCTGGCTCGGGTGATCACCGGCCTGCTACCCCCGCGCGACGGCGAGATCACCTTTGCCGGGCGCAAGCTCAGCCCCGATCTGGCCGGACGCTCGCGCGAGGACCTGCGCGAGTTGCAGATGATCTATCAGATGGCCGATGTTGCGATGAACCCGCGCCAGACCGTGGGAACCATCATCGGCCGGCCGCTCGAGTTCTATTTCAACATGCGCGGCGCCGAGAAGCGCAAGCGCATCATCGAACTGTTGGACGAGATCGAACTGGGCGAAGGTTTCATCGACCGGTATCCGGCGGAGCTGTCGGGTGGTCAGAAGCAGCGTGTGTGCATTGCCCGCGCGCTGGCGGCCAAGCCCAAGATGATCATCTGTGACGAGGTCACCTCGGCGCTGGATCCGCTGGTGGCGGACGGCATTCTCAAGCTGTTGCTGGACCTGCAGAAGATCGAGGACGTGGCCTATCTGTTCATCACCCATGACCTGGCGACGGTGCGCGCGATCAGCGACAGCATAGCCGTGATGTATCAGGGGCGCGTGGTGCGCTATGGATCCAAATCGCAGGTGCTGAGCCCGCCATTCGACGATTATACCGATCTGCTGCTCAGCTCGGTGCCGGAAATGCATCTGGGCTGGCTGGAAGAGGTCGTGGCCCACCGAAAGATGGAGAGCGCCGGCAACTGATGCCGCAGGCTGTGAACGCCGGCAAAACACTCTGAAATCCCGACACTTTGTTTGTATCGAAGTGTCGGGATTTGCTCATTCCGGGCGCGAACGGGCAGCCTTGGCTGACCGAATCTCCTAGGGTGAGGCAAACAAGCCATCCAACACGAGGGCCATGCGATGGACCGCAAACTGCTGCTGATCATTCTCGACGGGGTGCCGTGGCGCAATTTCCGCCGGCTTTTCGGCAACCTCGAAGGCTGGGTCGACAGCGGCGAGGCGCGGGTTTGGAAACACCGCTCTGTGCTCCCGTCGATTTCGGCAAGCTGCTATGCCTCGATCCACACTGGCGTGACACCGCAGGAGCATGGCTGCACCGGAAACGGCAACGTGTTCCGTCTGGACCACAAGGACATCTTCAGCCAGGTGCGCGAGGCCGGCGGCGTGACCGGGGCGGTGACCCACAGCTTCTGGTCGCAGTTCTTCAACCGCCACCCTTTCGACTATGTGCGCGACATCGAATACGACGAGCCGGACAGCGCCACCATCAACCACGGCCGCTTCCACTCGATGACGGGCTATGGCAAGGCCAACCAGATGACGCCGTCCGATGTCGACCTGTTCGCGACCCTGACCAACCTGTGCCTGCGGTTCGGGCTGGATTACGGCATTCTCCATACCTGTACGCTCGACAGCATGGGCCACCGCTTCTACCACGACTGTGAAGAGATGGATCACGCCTGCTTCGTCATGGACGAGATGCTGGCCCCTTTCATCCCCCGCTGGCGGCAGTTGGGATACGAGGTGATCGTGACCGCCGATCACGGCCAGGACGAGCGCGGCCACCACGGCGGGCGCAGCGCGCTGCAGCAGGAAACGGCGCTGTACTACTTCGGCGATGCCGAGGGTCCCGATGCGGAAACGGTCATTGACCAATTACAGTTGGCGCCCACGATCCTGACCCGCATGGGCGCACCGGTGGCCGAGACGATGAAGGCCAGGCCGTTCCTGCGCTGAGCGCGGTCAGTCGTAGTTCCACAACCCCTGCCCCAGCGCCTCGACCGCGATCGAGATCCGTTCGAAGCTGTCGGCGGCGCGGGTCACCGAATGGCGGGCGCGCAGGTAGCCATGCACGAGGCCGGCCTCGTTGATCCAATGCGCCTGCCCGCCGGCGGCGGTGATTTTGGCGCAGTACGCGGCTCCGTCATCACGCAGGGGATCGCAGTCGGCGGTCACGACTACCGTCGGCGGCAGCCCGGAAAAGTCGGTATCGTGCAGGGGTGCGAATGTTGGGTCATGTTCCGGGACGGCGCCGCCGCAGCGGACTTTCTCATAGAACTGGACCTCGTCGCGCGTCAGCATCGGGGCGTGGGCGTGTTCGATATACGATCCCTGGTTCGGGTCGCCCCCCAAACCGGGATAGATCAGAACCTGCCCTAGGATGTTCCCGATGCGCGCGCGCGCGTGATGGGCGACGGCTGCGGCGAGGTTTCCGCCCGCGCTGTCTCCGGCCAGAACCAGCGGATCGCCGAATTCGGCTTCCACCCAGTTCACCGCGGTCCAGCAATCCTGGAACTGCGCCGGATGCACATGCTCAGGACACAGGCGGTAGTCGACCGCCACTACCCGATAGCCGGTTTGGGCGCATAGTTCGGCGCAGACGTCATCGTGGCTGTCCAGCCCGCCGACGACGAAACCGCCGCCATGCATGTAGACGACGGTTCGGGTTGGATCTCCGCAGGAATAGACGCGCACCCCGACCCCATCGGCCGAGCTGTCCCGCGTTTCGACGCCCGGTGGACGCGGCTGCCGAAACGCGCGGCACATGTCGTCGTAGACGCGGCGCTGGTCCTTGATGGACCGATCCACCGCGTCTTCGGGATAGCTTTCGGCGGTGCGCCGGATGAACGCCCAGGTCTCCTCGTCGATCAGACGTTCATAATCCATTGCCCCTCCGGATCAGTCGGCCCACTCCCACGGCCGGGTGAAGTTGCCCAGCACCTGGTTCACATCGTCCTCGGATGCGCCGTTCGCGTCAAGCTGCGCGACAAGGCCGCGCTTTTTGTCGTCGATGACCGACACGACCCGCGCCGCAACACCGGCAGTTTCCAACGCCTGGTTGTAGACCCGCGTGATCGCCTGTTTGCGCAGCTCAGGCTTGAAGACCTTGCCCACCGCGGTTTTCGGCAGTTCGGGCAGGATCGTCATGTGCTTGGGATGCGCGGCGCGTTCATGCACGTGAATCTTGCAGTATTCCAACAGTTCCGCCTCGGTCACACTTGCACCGTCGACCAGTTCGACAAAGGCACAGGGAACCTCGCCCGCATGGGCGTCGGGCTGGCCGATGGCGCCGGCAAAGGCCACGGCGTCATGGCCCAGCAGGGCCTCTTCGATCTCGGCCGGGTCGATGTTGTGACCGCCGCGAATGATCAGGTCCTTGGCGCGGCCGGTGATCCACAGATACCCGTCCGCATCGAACCGCCCCAGGTCGCCGGTTCGCAAGTACTTGTCGAAATAGTAGAGATCGACGTTCTTGTCTTCCTCGGTATAGGTGTTCCCGGCATAGACACCCGGGTTCGACACGCAGATCTCGCCCACTTCGTCCACCGCACATTCCTTGGGGCCGTCGGGGCTGTCGCGCAGGATCTTGACGTCGGTGTACGGGAACGGAATCCCGATCGAGCCGATCTTCTTCTCGCCATCCACCGGGTTGCAAGACACCAGGCAGGTGGCTTCGGTCAGGCCATAACCTTCGACGATGGTCACACCGGTCGCTTTTTCGAAGCGGCGGAACAGTTCGACCGGCAGCGGAGCCGAGCCCGAGAAGGCCGTCTTGACGGTCGAGATGTCGGCATCCACCGGACGCTGCATCTTGGCCGAAATCGCCGTGGGCACGGTGATGATGAACGAAACCTTCCAGCGCTCGATCAGCTTCCAGAAGTTGTCGAACACGCCGTCGCCGCGATACCCGGCGGGGGTCGGGAACACCACATGGGCGCCCGAAGACACCGCCGCCATCACGATCACATGGCAGGCAAAGACGTGGAACATCGGCAGCGGGCACATGATCACGTCCTCTTCCGAGAACAGCAGCGTGTGGCCCAGCCACCCATTGTAGATCATGCCGGAATATTTGTGCTGCGCGACCTTCGGCATACCCGTGGTGCCGCCGGTGTGGAAATAGCAGGCGACCCGGTCCTCTTTGCTGTCCTCGAAGGTCAGCGTGGTGGGTTGCTTGGCCAGTTCCTTGTTGAAATCCAGGTAGTCGGCGTGGGCCAGATGCTCTTTGTCGGCCATCTTGGGCCGGACCAACGGCACGATCCACGACTTGGGGGGTGTCAGGTATCGGTTCAGGTCAATCTCCAGCACGGTGTTGACACCCGGCGCGTGGCGCACGGCCTCGGCGACCTTCTGCGCGACGTCCGTTTTTGGGAAAGGTTTCAGCGTGACCACGACCTTGGCCTTGGTCTCACGCAGGATCGACGCGATCTGCTCGGGCTCGAGCAGCGGGTTGATCGGGTTCACGATCCCGGCCACCGCGCCGCCCATCATGGTGACCAGCGTCTCGTTGCAGTTGGGCAGCACATAGGCCACCACGTCGTTTTCCTTGACCCCCAAAGAGCGGAACAGGTTGGCCGCCTGGTTCGTCTTGGCCAGCAGTTGCGACCATGTCAGGGTTTCGGCCTTGTCCTTGGGGCCGGACAGGATCTGGAAACTGATCGCGTTGCGATCCGGGAACTTGGTGGCCGTCCGCGAGAGCAGTTGATGGAACGTGACGGGGACATCGCGGTCCTCCCACGGCATTTCCTGCTCCATTCTCAGTTTGTCTTCCTTGCCCACAAAGGCCATGTGGTTCCTCCCCTTTTTTACCCTGCATTTTTGCGGGCTGTCTTGCGTCCAAGATGTAAGCAAATGCAGCCCTGCGCAAGCGAGGGCTTACCCTTGGGCAAGGGGAAAAAGTAGAATGACGCTACGGCGGTTCGCGAAATGCCCGCGCGTCACTTCACTCGGCGGCCACACCATCGGTGAACTGGAGACGCGCCAGTCGCGCATAAAGCCCATCTTGCGCCACGAGATCGTCATGGGTGCCCTGCGCCACGATCCGGCCGTTCTCCATAACCACGATGCGATCGGCCTTTTTCACGGTGGCCAGACGGTGCGCCACGATCAGGGTGGTGCGCCCGGCGCGCATCTGGTCAACGGCGGCCTGAACGGCGCGCTCGCTCTCGGCGTCCAGCGCCGAGGTCGCTTCGTCCAGCAGCAGAACCGGAGCGTCGCGCAAAATCGCTCGCGCGATGGCGATGCGCTGTTTCTGACCGCCCGACAGCATCACGCCGCGTTCGCCGACGAAACTGTCATAGCCTTCGGGCAGGGCCGAGATGAAGTCATGCGCCGCGGCGGCACGGGCCGCGGCCTCGACCTCGGCATCCGAGGCGTCCAGCCGTCCGAACCGGATGTTTTCGCGTGCCGAGGCCGCAAAGATCACCGGGTCCTGCGGCACCAGCGCCATGTGCTGCCGGAAATCCGCCCGGCGCATGTCGCGCAGACCGATCCCGTCCAGGCTGACCTGACCGGCCTCGGGGTCGTAGAACCGCTGGATCAACTGGATCACGGTCGTCTTGCCCGCGCCCGAGGGGCCGACGAAGGCCACGGTCTCGCCAGGGTTCACCGTCAGCGACAGGTCGTCCAGCGCCAGAATGTCGGGCCGGGCCGGGTAGCGGAAGGTCACGTTGTCAAAGGTGATCTGCCCCTTGACCGGCTGCGGCAGCGCCCTGGGCTGTGCCGGGTCGTTGACCGTATCCTCGGCGTTCAGCAACTCGACCAGCCGTTCGGTTGCGCCTGCGGCGCGTTGCAGCTCGCTCCAGATTTCGGAAAGCGCGGCCACGGACCCGGCCATGATGATCGAATAGATCACGAACTGGATCAGCACGCCTTCGGTCATCACGCCGTTGCGCACATCGTTCGCCCCCATCCACAAAACGCCGACGATCCCCGAGAACACCAGGAAGATCACGATCACGGTCAGAACCGCCCGCGTCTGGATACGGCGCAGGGACACATGGTACGAGGTCTCGGTCATGTCGCCAAACTGGCGGCGGCTGGCGTCCTCATGGGTGAACGCCTGTACGGTCTGAACGGCGCCCAGCGCCTCGCCAGCATTGCCCGACGAGGCGGCGATCCAATCCTGATTTTCGCGGCTGATGACCCTCAGCCGACGCCCGAGAACCAGGATCGGCACCACCACCACCGGGATCAGCAGCAGAACCAGCCCGGTCAGCTTGGCCGAAGTCAGCAACATCAGCACAAGCCCGCCGATGAACATCAGGAAATTCCGCAATGCGATCGACACTGACGACCCCAGAACGGATTGGATCAGCGTGGTATCGGTGGTGATACGGCTCAGGACCTCACCGGTCATGATGCGTTCGTAGAAGGCGGGGCTCATGCCGATGACGCGGTCAAATACGGCCTTGCGGATGTCAGCCACGACCCGCTCGCCCAACCGGGTCACCAGCATGTACCGGATACCTGTTCCCACCGCCAGAACCGCCGCGATGCCCAGCGCCGCCAGGAAATACCAATCGAGCAGCTCACCGTCTTCGATGCGGAAATTGTCGACGACGCGCCGCACGGCCAAAGGCAAAGTCAGCGTCATGCTCGCCGTCAGAACCAACGCCAGCGTCGCCCCAAGCATCAGCAGCCGGTAAGGCTTCATGAACGGCCACAAAGAGGCCAGCACGCTCAGCTTCCGGGATCCAGGTCGATCTTCATGAGCACCGGGCGCTTGCACGTTTGCTTGGTTGGCGGAGCGTGTTCTTGCCATGCCTGACCCTTTTTACCTTCTGGGACTCGCGATACGGCTTCTTGGCGGTGCAGGCGCGCCGGGTCAAGGAGACTGCGCGCAATAGCACCCCGACAAGGGCTTTTTGACGCAACTTATTCCGGAGAGTTTGGAGCGGGTAGACGGAATCGAACCGACATAGCCTGCTTGGAAGGCAGGGGCTTTACCATTAAGCTATACCCGCTTGGTGAAGGGCTGAGTAGTCCATGCCCGGGCCGCCGTCAAGAACCGAAATCCTCCTGCGCATCGCTTTTGCGGCTGTCTGCGTGCGGTCACCCGGGACGGGCTGCGCGGCCAACCGCCAATCGCTCTGAATTGCACTTGTTTTGGGGCCGCGCACTGGCGCAGCATACGATTGCAGTGCTTGCCGTTCGCGAAAACCTGCCTAGCGTGTGTACCGCCCCAAACTGTTAATGGGGTTGTTAAGTACCTGTAACAATCAGTTCCTAAATCCGTTTCACAAATTCATTCCGACAGCGAGGAATCATCCAATGAAAGACGTTGATCCAGCCACCCTTTCCGCCGACGACTGGGACGAACTGCATTTTCCCCGCCCCGACGAAAACGACTTTGACCGCGTCGTCGAAAGCGCCCTGTCGCGACGCGGCTTTCTGGGCGGAGTGTTGGCCTTCGGGTCGGGCGCTGCGGCCATGGGCAGCGGTCTGCTGGGGTCGACCTCAGCCTACGCACAGACCGCTTCTCGTTTTGCGTTCACTCCGATCGCGGCCCAGACCGATGGCACCGTGCATGTACCCGAGGGGTATGAATGGAAAGTCCTCATGCGCTGGGGCGATCCGCTGTTCTCCGAGGCTGACGGGTATGACATCACCGATGGTGGACCGGTCGAAAACTCGGACAAGGTTTTTGGCGAAAACACTGATGGTATGGAAACCTTCTCGTTCCAAGGGCACCAGTTGATCGCCATCAATCACGAGTATCCCAATCGCAAAATCAACCTGCCCGCAGCGCAGGAAGGTGTGCCCGCAAACGCGGATGACGTTCGAAAGTTGCAGAACCTGCAGGGTGTGACGGTGATGGAAATTGCCGAAACCCCGGATGGCTGGACCGTGGTCAAGGACAGCCCTTTCAATCGCCGAATTCACCACAACACCCCCATGAAGATCGTGGGGCCGGCAGCTGGCCACGACCTGCTGAAGACCGAGGCCGATCCGACCGGCACAACGTCGCTGGGCACGATGAACAATTGCGGCTCGGGCAAGACACCTTGGGGCACCTACCTGACCTGCGAAGAGAACTTTAACGGCTACTTCGGCTCCAGCAACGAAAGCGCGACATATACTCCAAAGGTCGCGGATGGCTTCAAGCGATACGGCATCAAGGCCGAAAGCTGGAACGGGTACGAATTGTTCGATCCGCGGTTTGACACCTCGAAGAACCCCAACGAACCACATCGCGTCGGCTGGGTGGTCGAAATCGACCCGACCGATCCCAACAGCACCCCGGTCAAGCATACCGGACTTGGGCGGTTCAAACATGAAAACGCCGCGGTCGAGTTGGCCAAGGATGGTCGCATTGTCGTCTATATGGGCGATGATGAGCGGGGCGAATACCTGTACAAATTCGTCTCGAACGGCGTCTACACCCCCGGCGGGGATACCGAAGGTCTGCTGGATGACGGCACGCTTTATGTTGCCAGATTCAACGACGACATGTCCGGTGAATGGGTGCCGCTGACACCGGAAACCACCGGCATGGACGAAGCCGAGATTCTGATCTTTGCCCGCATCGCGGCGTCTGAGGCCGGTGGAACCACGATGGACCGACCGGAATGGGTTGCAACCAGCCCGGTTCTTGCCGAGGCCTATTGCTGCCTGACCAACAACAAGAACCGTGGCGTCAAACCAAATGCGGGTGGCGATGATACTTCGGTCAATGGTCCCAACCCTCGGGAAGCCAACAAATACGGGCAGATTGTTCGCTGGCGACCAGCCAACCAGGATCATGCAGAAACCGCGTTTCAGTGGGATCTGTACGTCATGGCCGGCAACCCGACAGTGCATTCCGATGCATATGCCGGTTCCGGGAACGTAAACGAAGGCAACCTGTTCAACTCGCCCGACGGGATGATGATCGACAGCACCGGCGTGGTCTGGATCCAGACCGACGGGAACGACGACAACGAAGGCGATTTTGCAGGCCATGGCAACAACCAGATGCTGGCCGGCGACCCAATCACGGGTGAAATCGTTCGCTTCATGACCGGCCCGAACGGCTGCGAGGTGACCGGCCTGACATGGTCGGCCGACCGCCGGACCATGTTCGTAGGCATCCAGCACCCCGGTGGATCCTGGCCAGATGGGGGCACGCCGCGTTCCTCGATCATCGCGATCAAACGCAAGGACAACGGACTGGTCGGCTGAACCGTCTTACCTCAGCGATCACCCCCGGCGAAGCGTCGGGGGTGGCAGCGCCGTTCAGAGATCTTGGCCGGGCATCGCCAAAGGCCCACCATCGGCCGCAAGGTGACGCTCGGGCAGCCAAGGGTTCAGTTCCAGCGCCTCTGCCAGAGCAACGCGGGCTTCTTCCATTCTCTGCAGACCCATGAGGGTCAGCGCCCGACCGCTCATCGCTGCGATATGGTTCGGCGACAGTTCCAGAGCACGGTCCAGATCGGTCAGGGCCGAGTCAAAATCCTGGCGCAGGAAATTCACGAAGGCGCGCTGGTTGTAGCCCTCGGCATACTCGGGGCAGTACGCAATCAAACGGTCGAAATCCTGCAGCGCCCCCAACAGATCCCAGTCATTTCGTCTGGACATGCCCTGATCCAATACGGTCTGCGCGGCCTCGTCAGGTGCGTCGGCCCACAACTCCCACATCTGGTTCGAGATCTCGCGGGCGGCCATCTCGGTCTCGGCCTGCTGGATCTGACCGATAAGTTCACCCAGCCGGGCGGCGTGATCGGGCGCAGACGGACAGGTCTCAGCAAGCGCCGGAATCGCAACGCCTGCGCTCAGAACTGTGGAAAGAATTAGGTGTCTCATAGTTCAATGGTGACGCGGATCGCCCTTTCGTCAACCCGCACCATCGATGGCATCTGCCAGCCCGGTCTCTTTCACCGCCTCCATCGCCACGAAGGTCGAGGTGCTAGCCACATGCGGCAGCGACGAGATCTTTTCGGCCAGAACCGCGCGATATTCCGTCATCGACCCCGTCCGCACCTTCAGCAGATAGTCGAAATTCGACGCGATCATATGCGCTTGTTCGATCTCGGGCACCTTGCGCACGTCCGCGTTGAATTCAGCCAGCGCCTTTTCCCGCGTGTCGGTCAAGCGCACCTCGACAAATGCCACATGGTCCAGGCCCAGGCGGATCGGGTCCAGCATGGCTCGATAGCCAGTGATGATCCCTTCGGACTCGAGCCGTTTCAGCCGCGCCTGTGTCGGCGATTTCGACAGCCCGATCCGCCGGGCCAGATCAGCGACCGAGATCCGCCCGTCCTCGGCCACGATGGACAGAATCGCGCGGTCGAACCGGTCCAAACCCGGAAAGTCTTTTCGCATGGCATTTGATCCAAAATTCAGGACGATACATGCTTGTTAGAACAATTTCGGTCCGTTGTCCCGCCAGATCACCGGTATACTACTCGAAAGACCGGAGGACACATGACTCACAGCCTGCGCCACACCATCGATTCCATGACCTACGCGGACCAGACCGCGTTGCTGAAATCCCTGACCGATCAGGCCGCCCTGACCCAAGCCGACCGCACCGCCATCTGCGAGGCGGCTGCGCAACTGGTGCGCGACATCCGGTCCAGCACATCGCCGGGGCTGATGGAAGTGTTTCTGGCGGAATACGGCCTGTCGACCGATGAAGGCATCGCCCTGATGTGTCTGGCGGAGGCACTGTTGCGCGTTCCCGACGCCGACACGATCGACGCGCTGATCGAGGACAAGATCGCGCCCTCGGACTGGGGCAAACACTTGGGCCACTCCTCGTCGTCGCTGGTCAACGCCTCGACCTGGGCGCTGATGCTGACGGGCAAGGTTCTGGACGAGGGCAAGGCCTCGCCGGTCAGCGCCCTGCGCGGCGCCATCAAGCGGCTGGGCGAGCCGGTGATCCGCACCGCTGTCGGGCGCGCGATGAAGGAAATGGGCCGGCAGTTCGTTCTCGGTGAGACCATCCAGTCCGCCATGAAACGCGCCGCCGGGATGGAGGCCAAGGGCTACACCTATTCCTACGACATGCTGGGCGAGGCCGCCCGCACCGAGGCGGATGCCGCGCGCTATCACCTTTCCTATTCCCGTGCCATCGCGGCGATTGCCGATGCCTGTACGCAGGACGACATCCGCGCCAATCCCGGCATCTCGGTCAAGCTGTCGGCGCTGCATCCGCGCTATGAGGTTGCCCAGGAACAGCGCGTGATGGACGAGCTGGTGCCGCGCCTGCGGGCGCTGGCCCTGCTGGCCAAGGCGGCCGGCATGGGCCTGAACGTGGACGCCGAAGAGGCTGACCGCCTGTCTCTGTCGCTGCAGGTGATTGAGGCGGTGCTGTCCGAGCCAGCGCTGGCCGGATGGGACGGGTTCGGCGTGGTGGTGCAGGCCTATGGGCCGCGTGCCGGGCTGGTGCTGGACACGCTTTATGACATGGCCGAGCGGTATGACCGCAAGCTGATGGTGCGTCTGGTCAAAGGCGCCTACTGGGACACCGAGATCAAGCGCGCGCAGGTCGAGGGCGTCGACGGCTTCCCGGTCTTCACCAACAAGGCGGCAACCGACATCTCTTACATCGCCAATGCCCGCAAGCTCTTGGGCATGACCGACCGGATCAATCCTCAGTTCGCGACCCACAACGCCCACACGGTCAGCGCGATCCTGCACATGGCCGAGGGCCAGCCCTTCGAGTTCCAGCGCCTGCACGGCATGGGCGAGACCCTGCACCAGATCGTCAAGGACCAACACAATACCCGCTGCCGCATCTACGCGCCGGTTGGCGCGCATCGCGACCTGCTGGCCTATCTGGTGCGGCGGCTGCTGGAAAACGGCGCCAACAGCTCGTTCGTCAACCAGATCGTGGACGAAAACGTGGCCCCCGAAGTGGTGGCCGCCGATCCGTTCGAGGCCGTGCGGAAACCTGCACGCCACATCCCAACCGGACCCGAACTGTTTCAACCTGAAAGACCAAACTCGCAGGGGTTCGACCTGCATCACACGCCGACATTGGACCGGATCGATGCCGCCCGCGACGCCTTTCGCGCGCATCACTGGTTCGCGCAGCCCCTGCTGGCCGGTGACGCGGCGCCCGAGGCCGAGGAACCTGTCATCAACCCCGCCCTGCCCGAGGACCGGCCAGGCGCGGTCGCCCCGGCCAGCGCCGCGGATGTGGAGCTGGCGCTGGCCGCAGCTGCTCCGTGGCAGGCGCCAGCGGCCGAGCGCAGCCGCATCCTGAATGCCGCCGCCGACCTCTACGAGGAGCATTATGGCGAGCTCTTCGCCCTGCTGGCGCGCGAGGCCGGCAAATCACTGCCCGATGCGGTAGCCGAGCTGCGCGAGGCGGTGGATTTCCTGCGCTACTACGCCGCCAACATCCCCGACGCCGATCCGGCCGGGACCTTCACCTGCATCAGCCCGTGGAACTTCCCGCTGGCGATCTTCACGGGGCAGATCTCGGCAACGCTTGCCGTGGGCAATGCGGTTCTGGCCAAACCCGCGCCGCAGACGCCGCTGATCGCCCACCGGGCCGTGCAGCTGCTGCATCAGGCCGGCGTGCCGCGCGATGCGCTGCAATTGCTGCCGGGCGGGCCGTCGGTGGGCGCCGCGCTGACATCCGACCCGCGCGTTTCGGGCGTGGCCTTCACCGGCTCGACCGCGACGGCGCTGAAGATCCGCGCTGCAATGGCCGATCACATGCAGCCCGGCACGCCGCTGATCGCGGAAACCGGCGGGCTGAACGCGATGATCGTGGACAGCACCGCCCTGCCCGAACAGGCCGTGCAGTCAATCATCGAAAGCGCCTTCCAGTCGGCGGGCCAGCGGTGCTCGGCCCTGCGCTGTCTGTATCTGCAGGATGACATCGCCGATGACGTGCTGACCATGCTCAAGGGCGCGATGGACGCCCTGTCGGTGGGCGATCCGTGGCTGCTCTCGACCGATTGCGGCCCGGTGATCGACGAACAAGCCCGGCAGGGCATCGCCGATCACGTCGCCAAGGCCCGCGCCGAAGGTCGTGTGTTGAAAGAACTGGCGCTGCCGCCCGAGGGGATCTTCGTGGCGCCGACGCTGATCGAGGTCCTTGGCATCGGCGCGCTGGAACGCGAGATCTTCGGCCCCGTCCTGCACGTCGCAAGGTTCAAGTCGCACGAGATCGACCAGGTGATCGCCGACATCAACGCCACCGGCTACGGCCTGACCTTCGGTCTGCACACTCGAATCGACGACCGCGTACAGCACGTGACCGAGGCGATCCACGCCGGCAATATTTACGTGAACCGCAACCAGATCGGCGCGATCGTCGGCTCGCAGCCCTTCGGCGGCGAAGGTCTGTCCGGCACCGGCCCCAAGGCGGGCGGCCCGAACTATCTGGCCCGTTTCTGCGCCCCGGACCGACAGGTCGCGGCCGCGGAATGGTCCGCCCCAGCCGACCTACCCGCACCGATCGGGCAGCCTGCCGCGCCGACGACCCGTTCGATGCCCGGACCGACCGGCGAATCGAACCGACTGACCGAGTTCCCCCGCGCGCCGTTCCTGTGCCTGGGCCCCGGCCCCGAGGCGGCCAAGGCGCAGGCGGATGCCATACTCGCGCTTGGCGGCACCGCGATTCGGGCCGAGGGCGCGCTTGACCTGCACCGGCTTGAGAACCTGCCGGGAATATCTGGGGTTCTGTGGTGGGGCGATGCGGACACCGCGCGCCAGATCGAGCGCCATCTGGCGCGGCGAGACGGCCCCATCCTGCCGCTGATCCCCGGCTTGCCCGACCGGTCGCGGGTGATGGCCGAGCGCCATGTCTGCGTCGACACCACGGCCGCCGGAGGGAACGCCGTACTTCTGGGCGGTGCGGCATAAGCTGACTTGACGCTGGGCCGTGAAAAGCCCAGCGTCCCCCCATGTTTCCAATTCGAGACCACAACCCTTCGGGACGGACGCCCTTTGTCGTCTATGCGCTGATCGCGGCGAATGTCCTGATTTTCCTCAGCTATGTCGGATTCATGGACGACGCCCGGCTGATCAACCGGTTCTATTTCGACTATGCGATCATCCCTGCCCGCATCAGCGACGGCGTGGCGCTCGAGACGTTGGTGACGTCGATGTTCCTGCATGGCGGCTGGATGCACCTGATCGGCAACATGCTGTTCCTGTGGATCTTCGGCGACAACATGGAGGACGAGATGGGCCACCTGCCCTTCCTGCTGTTCTACATGGTCGCGGGTATCGGCGCCGGGCTGGTCCATATCGTCACGGCTCCCGGGTCGTTGGTTCCCACCATCGGCGCGTCCGGCGCAATTGCGGCCGTGATGGGGGGCTACCTGCTGATGTTCCCAAAGGCGCGTGTCGATATCCTGCTGATTCTGATCATCTACTTCCGGGTCTTCACCATCCCGGCCTTCGTGATGCTGGGCGTCTGGCTGGGAATGCAGTTCCTTGGCAGCGTGTCCAGCAACCCTGACGCCGGCGGTGTCGCCTATTGGGCGCATACGGGTGGCTTTGTGATCGGTTTGGTTCTGTGCATCCCGATGTGGCTGAAACGAGGCGGACCAGCTTATTGGAACCGTAACCATGGTCACCCGCCACATCCCGAACACCGCTACAAGCTCAGCCAGTCCCGTATACCCAGAGTACCTCGCCGATGACCCGAATGACTGCCATCTGCCATTGCGGCGCCGTGAAGATCGAGGCCGAGTTCCCCGGTGGCCTGTCCACGGCTGCCCGATGCGACTGTTCCTTCTGCATCCGCCGCGGGGCCGCCGCCGTGACGGCCACGACCGAGAGCCTGCGCATTCTTGAAGGCGCCGATAACCTGAGCCTCTACACGTGGGGAACGCACACGGCGAAACACTATTTCTGCAAGACCTGCGGGATATACGTTTATCACCAAAGACGCTCGGATCCGGCGGAGTGTGGCGTCAACCTTGGCTGCATCGAGGGCGGAAACCCCAGAACCCACGGGCCGATTCCCTGGAACGACGGGGTCAATCACCCCTCTGATCGGCCTGACTGATCCGGACTTTGACCACCGCTTAGCCGCGTGATCTCTTGCGCAGCCTGAACGACGTGGGCGGCAAGCTCGGGTGCCCGGTCCGGATTGAATCGCGCGGTCGGCCCCGAGACAGAGATCCCGGCGCAAGGCTCCTGCTTGTCGTTGTAGATCGCTGCTCCGATGCAGCTCATGCCCGAGTGGCGCTCCTCTCGATCATAAGACCATCCGCGCAGCCGCGTTTCGGTCAGATCCTCGCGCAAGGTATCCAATGTGGCGCAAGTATTGGGCGTATACGGCACAAGCTGGGTGTCCGCCAACACCTTGGCCCGGGATGCCTCGGTCATGGCCGCCAGGATCGCTTTGCCCGTACCCGAGGCATACATCGGCGTACGAGCGCCCGGCGGAAAGAACGCCCGGATCGGGTTCGATGTCTCGACTTGCCCGACAAACACAACTTCCGACCCGTCGGGAACTGCAAGGTTCGCAGTTTCTCCGCTGTCCTGCATCAGGCGTCTAAGAACTGACCGGCCGATCTCGACAACGCTGTTGTGCCGCAGAAACGAAGCGCCTGTGCGATAGGCTTCGACTCCGATCATCCATTCCTGACGTTCTTCGCTGAAGCTGACGAACCCATGCTTTTGCAAGGTCGTCAGGATGCGATGCGTGGTTGCAGTAGGCACGTCGATCTCACGCGCGAGGTCGCTGAGCGCGGTGCGTTCAAGCCGTGCGACCGTGGTCAGGACCCCCAGCGCACGGTCCAACGCCTGCATGGTTCCGGCCGAGCTTTCCTTGAACAACGACTTGGGCCGTCCGCGCGGCCGCTTCTGGGCTGACATTGTGATTCTCCCTCATTTTGGCCGAACGGCCGTCTGGCTTTCTCAGTTGATCACAAACACTCAGCGAAATGAGAAAGTGAATATCCTGCGTTTATGGCAGGTTACGAATTTTTTCGAAATAATGAAAATATTTTTCAAGAAAATTGCATCATCGCCGACGCGGAGACAGACTTGGGGCAAAGCGGAGGACATGATGATGTCAAAACAGAACCCGGTCTTCATTCCCGGCCCGACGAATATCCCGGATCGCCTCCTGCGCGCGATGCAGGTCCAGACCATTGACCACCGCGCGCCGGATTTCGTTCAGGCCTTTGCTCCGGTACTCGAGGGCCTCAAGCAGGTCTTCCGGTCGACCACGGGTCAGATTGTGACCTTTCCATCCAGCGGCACAGGTGGGTGGGAAGCTGCGATCAGCAACACACTGAGCCCGGGCGACAAGGTTCTTGTGGCCCGCCATGGCGTATTCAGCCATCGCTGGATCGACCTTTGCCAACGGCATGGGCTGGATGTGCAAGTCATCGATTGCCATTGGGGCAGCGGAGCACCTGCCGAACGGTTTCAGTCGATCCTCGCCGACGACCGGAACCACGACATTCGGGCGGTTCTGGTGACGCACAATGAAACGGCCACCGGCGTGCGATCCGATATCCAGTCGATCCGATCGGCGATGGATGCCTCGGCGCACCCTGCCCTGCTGATGGTCGATTGCGTCAGTTCGCTGGCCTCGATGCCGTTCGAATTCGATGGCTGGGGCGTCGATATTGCGGTTTCGGGGTCGCAAAAGGGGTTCATGCTGGCCGCTGGAATGGCAATCCTGTGCGTCAGCCCCAAAGCGCTGGCAGCGATGGATGGTGCGCGGCTGCCCCGCACCTATTTCGACTTTCGGGACATGTTGGACGCCAATGCCTCGGGCGGGTTTCCTTACACGCCGCCGCTGCAACTGATCTGCGGGCTGCAGGAAAGCCTGTCGATTCTGTTCGATGAAGGCCTGGACAACGTCTATGCACGTCACTTCCGTCTGGCTGAAGGCGTGCGTCGGGCCGTCGACGCGTGGGGATTGAACCTGGTCGCTCAATCACCGGACCTCTACTCGGACACTGTCAGCGCAGTCTATGTACCCGATGGGTTCGACAGCAATGTCCTGACTAACCATACCTATGACACCTATGGAGTGTCCTTCGGGATCGGCCTGGGCCAATTGAACGGCAAGGCGTTTCGCATCGGGCACCTTGGCAGCCTGACGGACGTCATGGTTCTGTCCGGCCTCGCCACGATCGAGATGGCGATGGCCGATCTGAACTACCCGATACAACTGGGCAGCGGCGTGGCGGCAGCGCAGGAATACTTCCGTGCAAACGGCACCAACCGCTCGCGTGCTGCGGCTTGAGGAGATCGGTATGTTGGACACGCTTTCGGCTGCAGAGCTGACGATCGACGACATGCGCGCTGCGCATGAACGGATCAAACCACATATCCGGCGTACACCCGTCCTGTCGTCGGAGTATCTGAACGCACAAACTGGCGCGCGGCTCTTTTTCAAGTGCGAGAACCTGCAGGAGGCCGGAGCCTTCAAGGTCCGCGGCGCCTGCAATGCGGTATTTGGATTGCCCGACGAGATCGCCGGCAACGGCGTCTGCACCCACTCCAGCGGGAACCATGCACTGTCCCTGTCATATGCTGCCGGTCGGCGGGGCATTCCCTGCAACGTCGTCATGCCACGCACCGCACCTCAGGCCAAAAAGGACGCGGTCCGCAGGTTTGGTGGCACGATCACCGAATGTGAGCCTTCGACAACATCGCGCGAAGCGACCTTTGCCCAGGTGCAGGCCAAAACGGGTGGCGAATTCGTGCACCCCTACAACGATCCGCGTGTCATTGCAGGACAGGCCACATGCTCGGCCGAGATGCTGGAACAAACAGGTGGGCTTGATGCCGTTATCGCTCCGATCGGCGGCGGCGGTATGGTTTCGGGCACGTGCCTGACAGTATCGAATCTGGCCCCTGACACCGCGATCTATGCCGCGGAACCTCAGCAGGCTGATGACGCATACCGATCTTTCAAAGCCGGTCGGATCATCGCCGACGACGCACCCAAGACGGTGGCCGACGGCCTTCTGGTTCCGCTCAAGGAAAACACCTGGCACTTCGTGTCGCGGAACGTTGCCGACATCTTCACGGCCTCCGAAGACGAAATCGTGGCGGCCATGAAACTGGCCTGGAAACACCTGCGACTGGTGATTGAGCCATCTTCGGCCGTTCCGTTGGCAACCATTCTCAACAACCCCGAGGTTTTTCGAGGCAAACGCGTCGGCGTGATCCTGACCGGCGGCAATGTGGATTTGGACAAGCTGCCCTGGCTGGCCGGGCAAGGAGGAGAAGGATGAACAAACCCGTGAACATCGATCAGTTGGACGTCGGCTTCGACATCCCCGCAGCAATCGGCATGGATGAGAGCGAAATCCAGACTCCTTGCCTGATACTGGACCTCGACGCGCTGGAGCGGAACATCCGCAAAATGGGCGCCTACGCCAAAGCGCACGGCATGCGCCATCGGGTGCATGGCAAGATGCACAAGTCTGTGGACGTCGCGCGCCTGCAGGAAAAACTGGGCGGGGCAGTTGGCGTGTGCTGTCAGAAGGTCTCGGAGGCCGAGGTTTTTGCGCGCGGCGGGATCAAGGATATCCTTGTGTCCAACCAGGTGCGCGATCCGGCCAAAATTGACCGCTTGGCTCGGCTGCCGAAGCTGGGCGCGCGAACGCTGGTCTGCGTGGACGACATCGCGAATGTGCCCGAGCTGTCCTCTGCGGCGCAGACCCATGGAACGCAGCTGGAGATCCTAGTCGAGATCGACTGCGGCGCGGGGCGCTGTGGGGTGACCAGTACGGCTGACGTCATAGCCATTGCCCGCGCGGTCGAGGAGGCGCCGAACCTGAAGTTCACCGGCCTCCAAGCTTATCAGGGTGCGATGCAACATCTCGACAGCTATGACGCGCGAAAGGAAAAACTGGATGCAGCAATCGCCATGGTGCGGGACGCCGTCGACGGGTTGAAGGCGGACGGGATTGAGTGCGAACTGGTCTCGGGTGGCGGGACGGGATCCTATTATTTCGAAAGCAATTCTGGCGTTTACAACGAATTGCAGTGCGGGTCCTACGCGTTCATGGATGCCGACTATGGGCGGATTCTGGACCGGAATGGCCAAAGGATCGACCGGGGCGAATGGGAAAACGCCTTGTTCATTCTGACCAGCGTCATGAGCCATGCCAAACCGGATAAGGCGATCTGTGACGCAGGGCTCAAGGCGCAGTCGATCGACAGCGGTTTGCCGGTGATTTTTGGCCGCGATGATGTCGAATACCTGAAATGTTCGGACGAACACGGTGTGATCGGCGACCCCAACGGCGTGCTGCGGGTGAACGAAAAGTTGCGTTTGGTCCCCGGGCACTGCGATCCGACCTGCAACGTGCACGACTGGTATGTTGGCGTGCGCAACGGAAGGGTCGAGACCCTGTGGCCGGTCTCTGCTCGGGGCAAGGCGTTTTGATCATGAGGGACGAGATGAACGCTGAAACCAATTTGATACAGATCGTTGGCGAAGACCTCTGCAAGCAGCTGGTCAACCGCAAGCTGGCGTTTGACGCAATCCAAGACGTGTTCTCAGCGATGGCACGCGGCGGAGCGCGCAACTTCCCCGTCATCCGCGAAGGGCTGGGTCATGCCGGCGCCGTATATGGGTTCAAATCCGGCTTTGACGCCGAAGGCCTGGTTCTGGGTGTCAAATCTGGTGGATATTGGCCGGGAAACGCCGATCGCGGGCTGACCAACCACCAATCCACCGTCATCCTGTTCGATCCCGATACCGGGCGGCCCTCCGCGCTGGTCGGAGGAAACTACCTTACGGCTATCCGCACGGCTGCGTCCTCGGCAGTGTCGATTGCGCACCTGGCCCGCACGGACGCCAAGGTGCTTGGCATGGTCGGCGCGGGCCATCAATCGGCCTTTCAGTTGCGCGCCGCCGCCAAGCAGCGCGACTTCGAAAAGGTGGTGGCATGGAATCCCCATCCCGAAATGCTTCCGAAACTGGCCGCCGTCGCGCAGGACATCGGACTGGATTTCGAATCCGTCTCGCAGCGGGAACTGGGGGCACAGGCCGACGTCATCATCACGATCACATCGGCGTTCGAACCGATGTTGATGCGCGATTGGATCAAGCCCGGAACGCATCTGGCCTGCATGGGAACCGACACGAAGGGCAAGATGGAAGTCGACCCCGAACTGGTTGCTTCGGCTCAGGTCTTCACCGACGAGGTTGCCCAGTCCGTCACCATAGGTGAGGCGCAACATGCCGTGGCTTCGGGAGCGCTGGATCCTGACGTCATCACCCCGATTGGAGCGGTGATCAATGGCGATCATCCTGGCCGGACAAAGGTTGATCAGATCACCCTGTTCGATGGGACCGGAGTTGGGTTGCAGGACCTGGCTGTGGCATCCGTGGCCGCGCGGCTGGCCTCCGAGGCAGGTCTGGCAAGTACTGTACGGCTTTGAAACAAAACGCGCGGCCAATTCGGCCGCGCGATCTTAGAAATTGGTTCTGGTCGTTTCCGGCCGCCGTATTGACGGATCAGCCGCGGATCACCTTGGCGAACTGGTCGAAAATCGGTTCGTTGGCGCAGATGACTTCCCCGTCGGACAGAATGCTGCCTTCGGGGTTCAACGATTGAACGAACCCACCCGCTTCTTTCACGATGATGATGCCGGCGGCCATATCCCAGGCGTTCAGGCGACGCTCCCAGAAGCCTTCGTAGCGGCCAGCGGCAACATAGGCCATATCCAGCGCAGCTGCACCCCAGCGACGCACACCCGCGCACGCGGGCATCAGACGGGCCAGGTCCTGCAACGTGGCGGGCAGGTCCGAGCGGCCCCCAAACGGCAAACCGGTCGAGAAGATCGATTCGATCATCCGGCTGCGGCTCGACACGCGGATACGCATGTCGTTCATCCAGGCACCCTCGCCCTTTTCGGCAAAGAACATCTCGTCCTTCGCGGGATCGTAGATGACACCCGCGACGATCTTGCCTTTGTGTTCAAGTGCGATCGAAACCGCCCAGTGCGGCAGGCCGTGAAGAAAATTGGTCGTTCCATCCAGAGGATCAACGATCCAACGCCGGGTCGGGTCTTCGCCCTCGATCACGCCGCCTTCTTCGGCCAGCCAACCGTAGGTGGGGCGCGCGCCCAGCAGTTCTTCTTTCAGAATGTTCTCGGCTGCAATGTCGGCCTTCGAGACGAAATCACCCGCGCCCTTCATCGACACCTGCAGGTTCTCGACTTCGCGAAAGTCTTTTACCAGCGATCGGCCCGCTTTGCGCGCGGCCTTGATCATGATGTTGAGATTTGCACTGCCAACCATAGTTCCGAGGCTCCTGTCCGGTCAAACCGCGCGTATACTGGCGCAACGCCCCCTTGCCAAGAGGAATGATGCGCATAGCAGCATGCCGTTTCCCGCGTGGCCAAAACCTTATTGTTGCTGCAGCTTGCGCGCCTCTAGGCTGGCCAGCTTGACCAATTCCTGCACAAAGGGTTTTTCCATGTCCTCGGTTCGCACCGCGGCATAAAGCCGGCGCGTGATGCCATCCTTGGTCAGCGGACGGGTCACATAGTCCGAGTTGTACTTGACCTCGCGCACCACCCAGTCGGGCAGAACGGATATTCCACGGTTTGACGCCACAAGCAGCAGGATCACGGCGGTCAACTCGACTTGCCGGATCGCAGCAGGCTCCACGCGGGCCGGGATGAGAAGCTGGCTGAAGATATCGAGCCTCGTGCGTTCGACCGGATAAGTGATCAGCGTTTGACCGCGAAAATCCTCGGCCTCGATATACTGTTTCTCGGCCAGAGGGTGGGTCGATGCGGCGACAAAGACAGGATTGTAGTCGAACAGCTCGATGAACTCGACGCCCGGCAGGTCTTCGGGGTCCGAGGAGACGACCAGATCAACCTCCTCCTTCTGCAGCGCGGGCAGCGCGTCAAAGGCAAGGCCCGGCCGAATATCGACATCGACATCCGGCCACGACTTGCGGAAAGCCTCGAGCACCGGAAACAGCCATTCGAAACAGGCGTGGCATTCGATCGCGATGTGCATCCGCCCCGTGCGCCCGTCGCGTAGCGAAGAAAACTCCTCCTGCATCGCTTCGACCTGCGGCAGGATCTGTTCGGCCAGTCGCAACAGGCGCAGCCCTGCGGCCGACAGTTTCATCGGTTTCGACCGGCGCAGGAACAGTTCAACGCCGGCCTGATCCTCCAGCCCTTTGATCTGATGGCTGAGCGCCGACTGCGTGATGTTCAGTTGATCCGCCGCACGGGCCAACCCACCACATTCATGGATGGCTTTGATCGTGCGCAGGTGTCGAAATTCAATATGCATCTTTCGCTTCATTCATGTTGTTCTTGAATAATATGAGTTTGTCTCACAAAGAACTCCATGGCACAAGAGCCGCAACACAACCTGCGAGACTGCCATGACCCAGCCCGAGATTTCCTTTGAATTCTTTCCGCCTCAGACGCTCGAAGCGTCGTTTCGCCTGTGGGATACGGTCCAGACACTGGCGCCACTGGCACCCCGTTTTGTCTCGGTCACATATGGTGCGGGGGGCACCACCCGTGAATTGACCCGCGACGCGGTGGCAACGTTGCACAAATCCTCGGGATTGAAAGTCGCGGCCCATCTGACCTGTGTCGACGCTTCACGCAGCGAGACCTTGGCCATTGCCGACAGCTTTGCCGCGGCCGGCGTCACCGACATCGTTGCGTTGCGCGGCGACCCACCCAAGGGGCAGGAACGGTTCGTCCCGCATCCCGATGGGTTCGCCCACTCGGTCGAATTGATCGCAGCACTGGCGGAATCCGGCAGTTTCACCATCCGGGTCGGAGCTTATCCCGACACTCACCCCGAAGCGCCACATGCACAGGCTGACATCGACTGGTTGAAAGCCAAGTTGGACGCCGGCGCAGACGAGGCTTTGACGCAATTCTTCTTCGAGGCCGAAACGTTTTTGCGCTTTCGCGATGCCTGCGCCAAAGCAGGGATCGACAAGCCGATCGTGCCGGGCATCCTGCCAATCGAGAACTGGGCCGGTGCGAAGAAATTTGCCAAACGCTGTGGCGCCCAGGTGCCGGACTGGGTCGATCAGGCCTTTGACAAAGCGATCCGTGACAACCGGCACGACCTGTTGGCCACCGCGCTGTGCACCGAACTGTGTTCGGACCTGATCGACGAAGGCGTGGACAAGCTGCATTTTTATACGCTGAACCGCCCCGAACTGACCCGCGATGTGTGTTTTGCTCTTGGGATCACGCCCAAAGCCGATCTGCAAAACGTCGCCTGACTGTTCCTTGCATTTGCAGCGGCCAAAGGGGGATTGCCCTCTGCGGCCCGCTGCAAGGCGCGAACAATTCCCCCTGCAACGGCGCACTGTCCCCGTCAAGCCCACCAATTCACTGGATAATTTGACAGAAACTCAAGGCTCCGGAAAATAGGAGCCAGTTGTTTTATCGAGTGATTTTGGTATGGAGCCAGTCGAGAAAATTCAGGCTCGCGTAGAAGCACTGCACGTCTTGGGCCTTGATCAGACCGCCACCGCATCGGACATCCGGAATGCGTGGCGTGACATCGCCTTTCATGCACATCCCGACCATACAGGCGGTGACTGCAATCAGTTCGCACGGGCGAAGTCGGCATATGACTATCTCCGCAAAAATGGGTTGGCAGGCAAAGGCGCCGGGCCGGCCCAACCGCGACGCCCGAAACTCAGAAAGCGTATCATCGAGCTGGACGAGAAGGATATTTCCGCCTGTCTGAAACTGCTCGATCCAAGTCGCGCCCTATCCTTTGGCGAGACCAGCGCGGAAGACTGCCCGCAATCGGCGCGCAATTCGGACCATGTACCAGAGGCGATCGGATGCTATGGCCGCGACCTGACCTATTTCGTTGCGACGCCGGTTTGCGAGGGTGAAAACCGCGTTGCCCTGCCGACATCCGTTCTGGCAGGCTTTCGGACGGTCGAAACCGAAATACTGTCCTTTCAGGCCAAGAATGGCGGAGCCGGCGAGGTCGTTGTTCCCGATACCATTCGAGAACGCAAATTTCCCGGCGCGCGCAGCGTCAGGATCAGGTTCGAGGCGGATCAGGCCACCCGGGATCAGTTCTGGCAGGCTTGTTGAAAACCCAGCATTGAAAAAAGGCCCGGTGGGTCTGCCGGGCCTGCAACGCGCGTCACGTCAGTTTGCGATCGGGCCTTCGGACGTGAATTTCGGGATCACGTTGGTCGAGGCGTCATTAACCTCGAGACCCGGCCAGTTCCCCTCAGCTAGGTTGATATTGCCCGGGACGTCTTCTTCCCAGAAACCGACCACGACGTCGGTGATGTTCAGGTACAGCTTGTCGTCAACGATCCGCCAAAGGTTGGGGTTGCCGGGAACCTTGCCACCCTTGGACACGCCATAGGCGCAATGGCCATCATATTGCGGCGCATAGAACGCGGGGTTTTCAAGGAACTTCGCGCGGTTTTCTTCGGTCGCAAAGGCCCAGGTCGCCCCGTTGTATTCCGCAGTGATGTCCGACCGTCCGCGCACGCCTTCGGGCTGGGATTGTCCAATCGGCGATTGTGCAAGCCCACGGTAGGCCACCACATCATATCCGGACACGGCGAAGCCGGTCCCATCGACATATTGCGGGCCGGCAAAGGCGGGCACGGCCAACGCCATTGCAGCAGCAAAGGTCATAGCAAATCTGTTCATGTTTCATGTCCTCGTGTCTTGACGGGTTGCAGGGCCGGAGTGGCTGTCTGCAGAGACAATAAGCAATTCCCTTCGTCGGCGAAGACCCGTTAACGCCGCTGTGACCATTGACGAGCAAACGTGAGCAGTCTTGCCGCAATTGTTACAGAACAGCCGCCACGTCGGGGGTTGGCGTTCTTGTTCTGCAACACTAACTCTAGTCGGGCTGGGCGCGGCTCGGCTCTGGGACGAAAGGCAGAAGATGAGCGACACCACCACATACACCCCACCGAAAGTCTGGACATGGGATAGTGAAAGCGGAGGGCGTTTCGCGAACATCAACCGCCCCATTGCAGGGGCGACCCATGACAAGGAATTGCCCGTCGGCAAACATCCCTTGCAGTTGTATTCGCTTGCAACGCCAAACGGGGTGAAAGTGACGGTCATGCTGGAAGAGCTTTTGGCCTTGGGTCACGCGGGCGCGGAATATGACGCATGGCTGATCAATATCGGTGACGGCGATCAGTTCGGCTCGGATTTTGTCGCGATCAACCCGAACTCGAAGATCCCCGCTCTGATGGACCGCTCGGGTGAAACGCCGATCCGGGTGTTCGAAAGCGGTTCCATCCTTGTCCATCTGGCCGAAAAATTCGGTGCATTTCTGCCCGCATCCGGTCCCGAGCGCACCGAAGTGATGAACTGGCTTTTCTGGCAGATGGGCAGCGCGCCTTATCTGGGTGGCGGGTTCGGGCATTTCTACGCTTATGCGCCAGAGAAATGGGAATATCCGATCAACCGCTTTGCAATGGAAACCAAACGCCAGCTGGATGTTCTGGACCGCGAGCTTGCGGACAAAGCTTTTATCGCCGGCGCGGACTACTCCATCGCCGACATGGCGATCTGGCCGTGGTATGGGCAACTGGTTCTGGGTCGTTTGTACGACGCCGCCGAGTTCCTTGATGTCAAATCCTACAAGAACGTCATGCGATGGGCGCAAGAGATTGACGCGCGGCCAGCCGTGAAGCGGGGCCGCATGGTCAACCGCGCATTCGGAGAGTTGCACACCCAACTGCGCGAACGGCATGACGCAAGCGACTTCGAAACCCGTACGCAGGACAAGCTGGAAACAGCGGCCGAATAACTCTGTTCATTTGGCGCAGGGAGCAAATCATCCCTGCGCCGAAGCCTCGATTTCACTTCAAGATCGGGGGACTGTCCGGGTCGCTTCCGGGCGCTGGTCGGAACCCAGAGGCGCGCACTGGCTCGGGGATATCAAATCGCAGGCCCACTTTCGCCAATGCTGCGGCGGCAGGATCGCTGGCTGCGAAAAAACCGACATCCAAGGCACCAGCCTCAATCCCCGAGAATGTAAGAGATTCGGACACCGCCTTGGCCAGGGCCGTCTGGGCACCAGGCACCGCGTCAACGAAACCAAGAAGATGACCCTGCCCGCCGCCCTCGGCGCGGGTTCCGGCGAGATATGCGGCGGAGGCCAGACCTGAAGCTGTGGCCAGTTTGGTGTCCAGCGCCGTCAGCAAAATGTCGGGCAACCCCGCGGGCGCAAGGAACTCCGTCAGACGGGATTGCACTTCTTGCGGGGCATGGCTGAGGGTTTCCGCAAGCCAGGCCAACGCTTCGGCAGGGATGAGCATCGACGACGGCGCCACCTCGAGGTTCAGCCCCAAGCCGATGCCCTGCCCTGCAAGCATCCCCGCCAGAACACGTCCGGACAGAGCGGCATATGGGGCAGGACGGCCCGCAAACTGCGCCAGTCTGTCTTCGCGATCAAAGGCCAGCACAAACCGACCATCAGCCACGTCAAACAGCTCGGGCGAGATGTTTTCGTCTCGCGCCTCTTCGGTCAGCAACAGAAACAGTTCGTTGTCCGCGAGCCGTTCGAAAAACCTCAGCCGCGCGGCATCGTTCTGAGGGTCGGCCTCCATCTGGGCATGCGCAGTGTCCAACGCAGTTGTGTCAGTCATCCATCACCTCTTTGACCCGGGCACGCAGCACCGGCAGCAGGTCCGTTTCGAACCAGGGATTTTTCTTCAGCCATGCCGTATTGCGCCATGACGGATGAGGCAAGGCAAATACCCGCGGCGCATGCTGTTGCCAATTGCGCACCGTATCGGTCACCGAAGTTTGTGCGCCTAGATGGAATTTCTGCGCGTGCCCACCGACAAGAATGGTCAATGGAACATCGCCAAGTTCACTCATCACCCTGTGATGCCAGGTCTTCTTGCAGATCGCCGGCGGCGGCAAGTCCGCCTTTCGCGCATCGTACCCCGGAAAACAAAACGCCATCGGAACGATCGAAACCCGGGCCTGATCGTAGAATTGCTCTTCCTCCAACCCCAGCCAATCCCGCAGCCGGTCGCCAGAGGGGTCGGTGAACGGTCGGCCGCTCTCATGGACCCGTGCCCCGGGAGCTTGCCCTGCGATCAGGATGCGCGCACCGGGGCGGAACCACACCACCGGGCGCGGCTGATGCGCGGTCGCAGTCGCAGCGAAGCGGTCGGCGCACAAACGGCACGATCTGATTTCTTCCGCAAGTGGCTTCAACTGATCTCCAGCCCTTTGACGCTTGTTGCAATCCTAGGATGGATCATAGTCGTTCCCGCAAACCGATCCAGTTGTCGGCTCTGTGCGTCACAATTGTGGCCAGGCGTTTCGAACGCACATTGAACATTTGTTTCATATTTCGACATAATGTGGCCAACATGGAGCGGTAGAACACCCGGCCGTCAGCCAGCCACCGGTGGGCGCACCCAAAGCAAAAACATGAGCAGGCCGTGAATGCTTGAGTTCGAGAATGTCAGCAAGTCCTTCTGGACCGGGACTCGCCGCAAGGTGATCCTGGACAGGGTCTCGTTCCGGGTCGAACTGGGAAAATCACTTGGCGTTCTGGCCCCGAACGGCACCGGAAAAACCACGCTTATCAACATGATGGCCGGGCTCGAAAAGCCCGACGAAGGCGTTATCCGCCGAGAGTGCCGGGTGTCTTTCCCCATGGGCTTTGCCGGCGGCGTTTCCAAGAAGATGTCCGCGCTCGAGAATGCCCGTTACATCGCCAAGATTTATGGAATGGACCCCGACTATGTCGAGGCTTACTGCAGCTGGATGTGCGACTTGGGCGAGTATTTCAACCAACCCTTGGCGACATACTCAGCCGGCATGCGCGCCCGTTTCACATTTTCGTTGATGCTGGCCCTGGATTTCGACATGTACCTGATCGACGAAGGTATGCCTGCCACCACCGATGTCGAATTCAACAAAAAAGCAGGTTCAATCCTGCAGGAACGCTTGCGAACCACGACTTTGGTGATTGTGTCACACAATCCCAAAACCCTCGAAAAATTCGCCCGCCAGGCCGCCGTGCTTGTGGATGGGCAGCTTCATATGTTTGACTCCTTGGAAGAGGCGACGCAGCTATATGACTACCAAACCCAAGGTTAAAAAATACGACCCGAACCATGCCTCGCAGTCCGAAGGCACGGTCGAGGCGCGTGCCGAGGCGATTTCGCGCATCCGCAAAGCTACCCAGCCGGCCGAGGAAGCCCCTGCGGGAACCGAGCTGGATGCCATCAAGAAAGAAGGGTTGACCGGTCGTCAGCTGCGCATAGCCCGACGCATGGCGCAGAAACACGGTCTGGCTGCGACGTCGGACTACGATGCCGTGCGTCTGCTACGAAAAAAGGGGATCGATCCGTTTCCGCGCTCCAACCTTCTGGATTTTGCGGCGGGTTCTTCCGATACCGCGGATGCGGAAGACCAGCCAAAAGACAAGGTCACGATCCAGCTGCCGCAAACGGTGAAAGAAAAGCAACAGACCCTTCCCGGCCCCGAATGGAGCCCGGCACAGCGGCGCGAATTCGAAATCGGCCAGATTCAGAAGGACATCGCCCGTCGGCGCAGACGAAAGTTGTTTGGTCTGTTTGCCCGTCTATTCGCCTTTGTTCTGCTGCCCACGATTATTGTCGGCTATTATTTCTATCGCATAGCCACTCCGATGTACGCCAGCGAGTCCGCGTTTTCCATTCTACAGGCAGATGGTGGCGCTGGTGAGATCGGCGGGCTTTTGGCCGGGACGCAATACGCAACCACGCAGGACTCGGTCGCGACCCAGGAGTTCCTTGAATCCAAGGATGCGCTCAACCGTCTGGAACGGGACACTGGATTTGCCGAGATTTTCAAGCAAGACTGGATAGATCCGATTCAAAGACTGCCTCAGGACGCCACGCTGGAAGAGGCGTTCAAACTGTACAAGCGTATGGTCACAATCGGCTATGACCCCAGCGACGGCATCATCCGGATGGAGGTAGCAGCACCCGACCCGGATACTGCCGTCGACCTGTCAAATCTGCTGATCTCCTACGCCGAAGAAAAGATCAACGGCCTCACCGAGCTGAAGCGCGAAGATCAGATGCGGGACGCTCTGCAGTCCTTCGAGGACGCTCAGGAAGAACGGCGCAAAGCCCAGGAAGCGCTGATCGAACTGCAGTTGCAGGGTGCCGTTCTGGACCCCGAAAACGTGATTGCCGGGCTGCGCGCCCGCATCAACGAGATCGAGATACAGCTTCAAGACAAGGAATTGGAACTGGCGGCGTTGCTGGACAACCTTCGGCCGAACAAAGCCAAGGTCGACGGCGTCCAAGCCGATATCAACCGGCTTGAGGCCGTGCTCGAAGAGCTCAATGCCGAGATGCTGGACGCCTCCGCCGGCGAAAACTCGCTGGCGCGGTTGAGCGTTCGGATCCAGATGGCACAGGCCGATCTGGCCGCACGGGACATGATGCTGCAATCGGCCATGCAGCAAATGGAAACCGCCCGGACCGAGGCCAACCGCAAGGTTCGATACCTCACCGTTTCCGTGAACCCGGTCGCCAGTCAGGAGCCCACCTATCCGCGAAAGTTCGAAAATACGATTTTGGCTTTCCTGTTGTTTGCTGGTATCTACCTGATGATTTCGCTGACTACGTCAGTCCTTCGTGAACAGGTATCCTCGTAGAGCTCATGAAACATGTAAAAATAGCCAACGTCACCGTTGGCAACGACCTTCCGCTGACCATCATCGCGGGCCCTTGCCAGCTTGAAACGGCGGATCACGCACAGATGATCGCGGGAAGGATGAAAGAAGCCTGTGAAGCCGCGGGGGCACAGTATGTGTTCAAGGCCTCATATGACAAAGCCAACCGTACGTCCCTGTCCGGGAAACGCGGCATGGGGATCGAGGCCGGGCTGAAGGTGCTGGATGACATTCGCAAAACGATGGGTATTCCGGTCCTGACGGATGTCCACACTGAAGCGCAATGTGCCATCGCGGCCGAAGCAGTGGATATCCTGCAAATCCCGGCCTTCCTGTGCCGCCAGACAGACATGCTGCTGGCAGCCGGAGAAACAGGCAAGGCCGTCAACGTCAAGAAGGGTCAGTTCCTGGCCCCTTGGGAAATGCCAAACATCGTCGAAAAGATCGAAAGCACGGGCAACCACAACATCCTGCTGACCGAGCGCGGAACCTCGTTTGGCTACAATACGCTTGTCGCCGACATGCGATCCCTGCCGCAAATGGCGCAAACCGGGTATCCGGTTGTCATGGATGCAACCCATTCCGTTCAACAGCCCGGTGGCCGAGGCGGCTCGTCCGGCGGGCAGCGGGAATTTGCACCGGTAATGGCCCGCGCGGCCGTGGCCCTGGGCGTCGGTGCCGTATTCATTGAAACGCATCAGGATCCGGACACGGCGCCGTCTGATGGGCCGAATATGATCCCGTTGGACCAAATGGGCCAACTGATTGACACTTTGATGCGTTTCGATGCCCTGGCCAAGGCCAACCCAGTTCAGATTTAACGATCGAGATTTTCCATGACCAAACCAATCCCCGAGGTGACCCCGAACACCTGGAGCTTTCTGCGCGATGCGATGATCAAACCCACCGGGTTTCGTGAATACGATGCCCGCTGGAAATACCCGGACGAGATCAACCTGCCGGGGATGACGGCTCTTGGTCTTGGTTTGGGAACTCAGATGCACAAGCGTGGGATCGAGCCGGTGATCGCGGTCGGCAACGACTACCGCGACTATTCTCTGGCGATCAAGAATGCGTTGATTCTGGGCCTCATGCAGGCCGGCATCCAGGTCAAGGATATTGGCCCGGCGCTCAGCCCGATGGCGTATTTCGCCCAATTCTACCTGGATGTTCCTGCAGTCGCCATGGTGACGGCCAGCCACAACCCCAACGGCTGGACCGGGGTCAAGATGGGCTTTGACCGCCCTCTGACCCACGGCCCTGACGAAATGGCCGAGCTGCGCGACATCGTGCTGAACGGCGAAGGCGTGGCACGCCCCGGCGGGTCCTATGAATTCGTGGACGGCGTGAAAGAGGCCTATATCGACGATCTGGTCGGTGATTTCAAAATGTCGCGCCCCCTCAAGGTGGTGTGCGCGACAGGGAACGGCACCGCATCTGCCTTTGCCCCCGAGATCTTTGAGCGGATCGGCGTCGAGGTCGTACCCAGCCACAACCGGTTGGATTACACCTTCCCCAACTACAACCCGAACCCCGAAGCGATGGAGATGTTGCACGACATGGCAGACGCCGTCAAAGCCAGCGGGGCGGACCTCGCGCTTGGGTTTGACGGAGACGGCGATCGCTGCGGTGTGGTCGATGACGAGGGCGAGGAGATCTTTGCCGACAAGGTCGGTGTCATCATGGCCCGCGATTTGGCCAAGCTGCATCCCGGCGCGACCTTCGTGGCCGACGTTAAATCGACCGGCCTGTTTGCAAGCGATCCCGAACTGCAGGCCCATGGCGTCAAGGCGGATTACTGGAAAACCGGCCACAGCCACATGAAACGGCGCGTGAAGGAAATCGGCGCGTTGGCCGGGTTCGAAAAGTCGGGCCATTACTTTCTGGCCGAGCCAATCGGGCGTGGATACGACTGCGGAATGCGGGTCGCGGTGGAAATCTGCAAACTGATGGACCGCAATCCGGGACAGAGCATGTCCGATCTGCGTCGCGCCCTGCCCAAGACATGGTCGACCCCGACCATGTCGCCCTATGCTGCCGATACCGAAAAATATGACATTCTCGCCCGCTTGGTGGACAAGCTCGTTGCCAAGGCAGAGGCGGGTGAAACATTGGCCGGCCGGCCGATCAAGGAAGTCGTGACGGTCAATGGTGCCCGCGTCATCCTCGACAATGGCAGTTGGGGCCTGGTCCGGGCATCTTCGAACACGCCCAACCTAGTGGTGGTCTGCGAAAGCAGCGAGAGCGAAGATGAGATGCGGGCAATTTTCGCCGATATCGATGCCGTGATCCGCACCGAACCGGGTGTGGGCGACTACGACCAGACGATCTGAGCAAAAAAAGGGGCGCTGAGGCGCCCCTTTCTCAATCCCGTCCGAGCAGTTTCAGCAAGCCCTTTTTGGCCTCATCTTCAAGCTTTTGCTTCAGTGCATCTTCGACCTGTTCGCTGTCGGAGATGGTTGTATTCAACTCCTCTCCGGCCTTCTTCAGCGCCTTGTCCTTCGCGTCCTGCTCCAGTTCCTTGAGCTTCTCTTCCGTCGCAGCTTCAATCACCTTGCTCAGGTCGGGCTTGATCGACGGATCACTCCACGGCCCCTTGATCCGCACAGGCACGGCAATGCCATTGCCCCCGTTTGCCCGCAGCGCGACCGGTGTGAACACATAGTCGATATCGCGCGCACCCAGCCCGACACGGCCCGCGCCATCGGCACGGAAATTGTCAAGCTGCATCAGAAGATCGTTGTTCGTCAGGTTGCCGTCCTGAATCGTGTAGGTGGCAGTGAGGCTGTTAAAGACGGTGGTTCCTCCACTGCCTTCGCCGCGCCCCATCAAACGATCCAGATCAAACCCGGCGATCACCCCCTTGCCGACGTCCAGGCTGCCCTTGCCGCTGAGTGAGCGCATGATCTGCGCTTCGGTTTGCCCCACCCCCAGAAATTGCAACGTTCCGGACGCACTACCGGACAGCCGTTCGACACCGCCCAAGGTGGTCAAAGCCTGTTTGAGGTCGATACCGGTGGCGGTCAGGTTGCCCCCGACCGACAGTCCGTTTCTATTGTTGGCCACGACTTCTCCGGTCAGCTTTCCGGAAAACAGCGTGGCCGGTTCCATTTTCAGAACCGCACGCGACCGATCCAGGCTGAGGCTCAGATCGCTGGGACCAAAGGTCATATCAGGAATGGCGATCGAATTGGCTTTCAACCGGATAGTTCCATTTGCCAACGAAAGGGGTGACGCGTCGATCGGCGCCTGGGACCAGCCTTCGGGCGCCTGTTTCCCTCCGCCCGTGCCGCCGCCGCTGCTGGGCGCGCTGCCGGCTGTTGCCTGCGTCAGGTCAAGGTCACCGGTACTCAGCCGCGCACTAATCTTTGGTGGGTTTGCGATAACAATATCTGCGGCACCGTCAAAACTGTTCTGATCTAGAACGGCGCGCATATCCCGCAAGGAAATGCGCCCATCCTTGGTGTAGGTCATCTGGCCGGACACATCCGCGACCCGTCCAAGTCCCATGGGGACTGACACCCCGCCCTGACCAAAAGCGGCCAGCATCGCGTCGGTGTTTGTGGTCCGGACATGAGTTTTGCCGTCCATTTCACCGGCCAGGTTGACGCGTCCGTCAAAGCTGATCTCTCCGCCCGGCGCTGTCAGGCCAAGAACCAATGGCGTCACCGCGCCACTGGAAAATGCAGGCAAATCAGGAATTTCGAAATCAACCTCAACCGCGCCACCGGGCACCGGCATTGATGCGCTCATCTTCATCGGCGCAGTGACATCGGGCCAATTGGCCTTCAGATCGACCCCGGAAAAATCCATCTGAGGGTCACCGTTTTCCACATAAACCAGACGCGCGTTGCTGAGCTCCAATCGGTCCAGGGTCACGGTTCCTGTTTCGGCCGGCGCCGCAGAGTTGGGTGCGGGTACATTTGCATTGCCAGAGCCCGTGTTTGACGCTCCGGTTTGCGGCGCCGTCATTTCCCAGTTGCCCCGCCCTTGTGACAGTTCCAGCCGCAAGACGGGATCCTCAGCCACGACGCGCCGGATACGCACATCCCCCGCCAGCAGCGCTGAGGCATCGACGCCAACTGCCAGGCTTTGCGCGCTCAGCATCGGTTCGGAGCTGGCCCAGGGCGCGTTCCCAAAAGTAACCGGCCCGGTTTCCATTCCCAGAACCGGCCAAAAGGATAGGCGGACATCGCCGGACAACGTCAGCTCACGTCCGGTCTGCGCCTTGACCTGTTCGGCGAGGATCTTGCCCAGCTTGTCGCCGGGCATCAATAGCAACGCCCCGATCACCAGCCCCGCGACCGCAACCAGAATGAATAGAATGCGTATCAGCCACTTCATGATTTGCTCTCTGCCTTGCCGGCTTTTAGCCTCATCTTCGATGTTCCTTGCGTGCGAAGGATTTGCAAGGGGAAGATTTCCCCACTATATGCCGCGCAATGAGCACCAACCCGCCAAACCTACGCCCCGATCTGGCACCCGCAGCCCGGATCACCGACGCACCGCGCAGCGGCCATCCCACCATCGGAATGGTGTCCTTGGGGTGTCCCAAGGCACTGGTCGACAGCGAGCGCATCCTGACGCGCCTGCGCGCCGAAGGATACGGGATCTCGCCCGACTATTCAGGTGCGGATGCCGTGATCGTGAACACCTGCGGGTTTCTGGACAGTGCCAAGGCCGAAAGCCTCGAAGCAATCGGCGAGGCGCTGGTGGAAAATGGCAAGGTCATCGTGACCGGGTGCCTGGGCGCGGAACCGGACTACATCCGCGAACATCACCCCCGTATCCTGGCCGTGACCGGGCCGCACCAGTATGAACAGGTGCTGGATGCCGTTCACGCCGCCGTTCCGCCTGATCCCAATCCGTATGTGGATCTGTTGCCGGCTTCGGGCGTGAAGCTGACCCCGCGCCACTACAGCTATCTCAAGATTTCCGAAGGCTGTAATCACAAGTGCAAGTTCTGCATCATCCCGGATATGCGCGGAAAACTGGCCAGCCGGCCGGCCCACGCCGTTCTGCGCGAGGCTGAAAAACTGGTCGACAGCGGTGTACGCGAATTGCTGGTGATCAGCCAGGACACCTCGGCCTTTGGCCTGGATCGCAAATACGATGTGAACCTCTGGAAAGACCGGGAGGTGCGCAGCCACATTACCGACCTGGCCCGTGAATTGGGCCAACTGGATGCCTGGATACGGCTGCACTACGTCTACCCCTATCCACATGTGCGCGAGCTGATCCCGCTTATGGCGGATGCAGGCAGCAACCTTTTGCCCTACCTGGACATCCCGTTCCAGCACGCGCATCCGGACGTTCTGAAAAGGATGGCGCGACCGGCAGCCGGCGCCAAAACACTGGACGAGATCGCCGCCTGGCGCGCGATCTGCCCCGACATCACGCTGCGATCGACCTTCATTGTCGGCTACCCGGGGGAAACCGAGGCCGAGTTCCAGACCCTGCTGGATTGGATGGACGAGGCGCAGTTGGATCGCGTCGGGTGCTTCCAATACGAAAACGTTGAAGGGGCCCGCTCGAACGACTTGCCGGATCACGTCCCGGATGAGATCAAGCAAGATCGCTGGGAGCGTTTCATGCAAAAGGCCCAGGCGATTTCCGAAGCGAAACTGGCGGCGAAAGTGGGTCAGAGGATCCAAGTGATCGTGGATGAGGTGGATGCCGAGGCCGCCACCTGCCGCACCAAGTCAGACGCACCTGAGATCGATGGCAACCTGTTCATTGACGACGGTCATGAAAACCTGAAACCCGGTGACATCGTCCTTGTTCAGGTCGACGAGGCTGGTAAATACGATCTGTGGGGGAAGCTGGTGCGCTGAACCGCCATCCGGCGGAAGAAGGCAGACGGCCCCCAAATCGGGACCGTCTGCAAAAAGCTTATTGAGTGACCGGGTTACACACGGTCTGGCCGGCCTCGGTGGTGGCCAGTTCATAGCCTGCCGAACAGCTGGGCGAGCCATATTTGTCATAGCTTGGCTGAACGTAAACCGGGGTGGGCTCTTCCTGCTGCGAGCAAGCAGTCAGGATCAAAACAAAGGCGCCGGCGGCAGCGAATTTCAGTTTCATGTCCATCAATCCTTTAATACTTTTCTGATATTGCCCAACTTTTCGGGGCCACGTTAAGGATACGGGCAGTTCGGCTTTCTGGCAACAGATACGGTCACATCCGTGTGATCAGAGGCGAATCCACGCTTGCATCACGACGTGACACCGCAGAACCGGGACGCGCGAACTACACATTTCTCTGCGTTGGGCTAAGCTCTCGGATGTCCCTTTCAACAGCCGGAGCGCCAGAATGCCAAAAGGATCTAAAATCGCCCAGAAATCGCCCTACCCCATCGAAGTGACTGAAGGCAAAAGCTACTTCTGGTGCGCTTGCGGACGCTCCAAACGTCAGCCATTCTGCGACGGTTCGCACAAGGAAACCGGGATCGAGCCGGTAAAATATGTAGCAGAATCAAGCAAGAAGGTCTTCTTCTGCGGATGCAAGCAAACCGCTAGTCCGCCGCTGTGCGACGGGAGCCATTCCAAGCTATAGGCCAATCAGGTCAGCGCATTCAAAGCTTTGGCATTGGCGCAAAACTCCGGGGCGGCGGTCGCCCTGCTCTGTTGGCACGCAAGCCAGACAGCACATCTTTCGCTGCAGTCAGCGGCTCGACAACGGGTCACCATTTCGCTGTATCCCTGCGCGGTCAGCCGCCCTTCGGCGATAGCTTCGGACAGCGAGATTTCCATGCAGCGCGCAACCGACCGCGTTAGCCAGAAGTGTTTTTCTATGTCTCCGAGTCGCACATGTTTCATTGTTTTTCCTGATTCTGCAGCGTCTTAAGTTTGGCGAATCGGTTCCGGTTCGGACATGTCTCTGGGGCCTCAAACCTGCCACCTCGGTGCGTCTGCCAATCGCTACAGGCGCAAGCCCACTCGCAGCCCCGGCACCGTCCCACCATGCGCGCCCATTCGTCGGGACTGAGCCGACCCGTGCGATGGGCATCTACAAGGTCAACGCCGGTCGCCTGCCCCATCCGCAGAACAAGGCGTCCATGCTTCATGGTCTGGCCAAGGACGTTCATGGTTCTGCCCGTCCGCTCTAGGGTGCAAGCCTGGCCAGCAATTCCTGGTTTCGGCAATACTCCGGTGGTGGTCCGTCGCTGCTTCGAAGCGCCAGCGCGCGGTCGCAGTGATCGGGGTTCGAACAGCCTGTACAGCGCAGCACCGCGTCGGTGATTTCGTCGATCGAAACCGAACCGCCAATCGCGGCCTCCTGCAGGTCAACGCCCAGTTTCAGGGCCATTCGATCCACCAAAGCGGCATGGCGGCGCAGTTCTTCGCGTCTGGACATCCGAGTTCCTTTCGCTGTCTCGCTGAAAAGAACCCTATCCCCATAACCCGACGGCGCCCTTGATTCAGGTCAAGAGACGACCCCCAGGTCGTCCAGGTAGGCCCGTGTGGCGTCCTGGACCCGCCTGAAACGATCGCCGCCCAGTTTTTTGCCGCCATACCACCGGGTCACAATGACCATGTGATCCTGCACACCGGCGCGTTCCAACATACGCAATATGACCATCCCCGCACCAGTTTCGCCATCATCGGCCTTGAGAGCACCGGTCGGCAAAATCGCGGCCCACGTGTTATGGGTCGCCTTGGCATATGCCTTGTCCGATTTAAGGTCGCGCAACACCGCATCGACCTCATCCCGCGACCTGACGGGCGCACCACTCACCGCGTATTTCGAGCCTCGGTCCGTCAGAACGACCCCCATCCGTTGGATCTGGGTCATCGGGTCAGGCCTAGCTGGGCGGCTGTTTCCAGAACAACTTCGATGCGCTTGGCATTGGGCGGATGAGACGCCAGAAAGCGGTCACCCGGATCGGGAATCCGGCTGAAATAGGCCATGCCGACCAGCGGGTTGTACCCGGCCGAGTAGGTGATCAAAGTTCCCATCCTGTCCGCTTCCAGCTCGAATTCTTTCGTATAGCTCTGAACTCCGACCTCGGCACCCAGCTTCTGGGCACGTTCAATTCCGGCCGCGTCCTCGCCTTGCGCCTCAGCCAGTTCTCCAAAAATTCGAGCCCCTTCCTTGGCGTTTTTTACCTGCCGGGCGATGTGGCCCAGGATGTGATGCGCCGCCTCGTGCCCCATCACAAACGCCATCTCGTCAGCGTTCTGCGTAGACTTGACCATTTCCTGCGTAAAAATGATGAACGGGCGCCCATCCTTGTCCAACGTCTGGAACGCATTTGGCTCGGCAAACGGATCCGTGTCGATCAGAATGCCGAAATCGCAGTTCTGCCCCCGTGTCTCGCGCTGACAGACTTTTTGCGCGGCGGCCCCGACCGACCCGCTGACCTGCTGAAACGTCAGTGCCGAGTCGCGCAGTTCGGGCGAGGACGGTGACCAATCATCAACCGCAATGAACCCGCCTGCAGTGCACGCGGACACAACCAAGACCAGCAAAAACCTGAGGCGGTGCATTCCGGATCCTTTCTGTTCGTGCCGGCAGGAAAGCTTAGCGCGATGTGGCCCCCCTGACCACAGCCCGAAACCCAATCAGCGGGTTGCATTGCGATCGCAGGCTGGGCAGTCTGGGTACATGTTTTCGATTGAGCATGAATTCGACTCGACAGTCATTACCCTAGTGGACGAAGGCCCGGAGCCTTTGCAAGAAGACGTGGTGATCAACAGTTTCGCCGAGTGCGTAACGCTCGAGCAGTTGGACCCCCGAACGGACCAGATGCAGAAAATCACCCTTTCGCCCGAACAGGTGCGCGATCTTGCCGCCGCTCTGGATCTGCCCGAAGGGGTCTACCAGATCAGGGAGACACCGGCCTAGGGATCGTAGACAAAGACCTTGTCGCGCCCTGTATGGCCTTTTTTCAGCGTCAAAGCCGACGGTGAGGCACCCATGGCCCGAGCCAGCAGCTTGACCACGGCTTGGTTCGCCTTTCCATCCTCGGGCACGGCGGTGACAGCGATGTGCACTGTCGCCCCGTCGAAAGAAATCCGGTCCTGCGCAGCTTTGGGAGTCACCCGCACGGGAATCGATTGCCCGGGTCGCGCCAGATGCGCAAGGTCCGGCAGGTTTCGCAGTTTCGGTTTTGTCATCACATTCTCTTCCGCATTTGGACCGTGCCGGGCGGCACAATATCCAACAGTTTTGCATCTTGCCCTTGAAACCGGCGCGTGTCTGCCCGAGATACGACAGAACCATGTAAAGGAATTTAACATATGACGCTGAAAAACCCGGCTGCGTTCGAGTTCCTGCAGTCGCGCAGGTCGCGGCCCGCCAAGACGTTGATGGCCCCGGCGCCGACCCGCGACGAATTGATCCCGTTGCTGACCGCAGCCGCTCGCAGCCCCGATCATGGCAAGTTGGAACCTTGGCGGTTCATCGTCATCGAAAAAGGCGCAATGCCGCGATTGGCCGATCTGACCGAGGAGCGAGGCGTTGCGCTGGGAAAAAACCCCGAAGACATCGCCAAGGCCCGTAGTCAATTCGATATGGGGCATCTCGCTGTTGCCGTCATCGAAGTGCAAAAACCGTCGCCGAAAATTCCTGAAATCGAACAAACCTACTCGGCCGGGGCGGTCTGCCTTGCACTGCTCAACGCAGCCCTTGCAGCGGGTTGGGGTGCCAATTGGCTTTCAGGTTGGCAGTCGCACGACCGCGAATTCTGCGAACGCGGTTTGGGCCTGGCCGACAATGAACGCATTGCCGGACTGATTCACATCGCAACCGAAGGGGCCACGCCGCCCGAACGGCCTCGCCCGGACGTAGCCGCGATCACTGAGTGGGTGACGGAATGATTATCCTCAACGCGTTCTTCGCTGCCTTGGGGCAGCTCGGAGATGCCCGTTTCCGATCGGTGCTTCTGCGCGGTGTCGGCCTGACGATTGTGCTGCTTGTTGTTGCCTGTGTGCTGGCGATTTGGGGCATCAACGCCCTTGCTGGTCAGGAGATCTCGCTGCCATTTGTCGGCGACGTCCCGTGGCTGAACGACGTTCTGAACTATTCAGGGATCTTTCTGGTCCTGATCCTGCCGGTCTTTCTGATGGTGCCGGTGGCGTCAGCCATCACCTCGATGTTTCTGGATGAGGTCGCACAGGCCGTTGAAGACCGGCATTATCCGAACCTACCCCCTGTTCCGTCCGTCCCGATCTGGGATGCGCTGTTGGACTCGTTGGGATTCTTGGGCGTTTTGATTGTGGCCAACGTAATGGCGCTGGTCCTCTACGCGCTGTTCACACCCCTCGCTCCGTTCATCTTTTGGGGAATGAACGGGTTTTTGCTGGGTCGGGAGTATTTCACGCTGGCGGCCATGCGCCGGATCGGGCGCGACGGTGCGCGGGCGTTGCGGGCACGCCATGCCGGGACGATCTGGGTCGCCGGAACCTTGATGGCCATCCCCCTGTCGATCCCGCTGGTAAACCTTGTCATTCCGATCATCGGAGCCGCAACGTTCACGCATATCTTTCATGGGCTGTCGCGACAGGCTGAGCGCTGATTACTCGCGCGGTTCCATCTGGTTCAACCAGTCAAAATCACGAACTGAGATTACGCCAGAAACAATGATCCCTGCGATCACCGCCCACAAAACGATGGAAATACCGGTGGTGATCCAGATCTTTTTCTTCATGTGGTGAACTTCCGGAGCGCCCGCATGCGTCCCCGGCACGATGTCACCCAGATCGCCTTGCGTCTTGATGCGGACCGGCAGCACGACCAACAAGGTCATGAACCAGATCACGGCGAACAATACCAGCGCAGCAGTGATTGTCATTTCGACGTCTCCTCAGCCCGGCTCAGACTTGCTCCAGCTCCACAAGGCACCCGTTGAAATCCTTGGGGTGCAAAAACAGCACAGGCTTGCCGTGCGCGCCGATTTTGGGTTCTCCGGTTCCGAGAACGCGGGCACCGGTCGCCTTCAGGTGATCCCGTGCGGCGATGATGTCCTCGACCTCATAACAGACATGGTGGATGCCACCCGCCGGGTTCTTTTCCAGGAAGCCGTTGATCGGGCTGTCGTCGCCCAGCGGGTACAGCAGCTCGATCTTGGTATTGGGCAGTTCGATGAAGACCACCGTCACGCCATGATCCGGTTCATCCTGAGGTTTACCAACGTTGGCGCCCAGCGCGTTGCGGTATTGGGCGGATGCGGCCTCGAGGTCGGGCACGGCGATGGCGACATGGTTCAGGCGGCCAATCATGGCAGTCTCCTCTGTTCTGCGTTGCAGCGTTTATGGGGGCTGCCCTGTCAAAGGGCAAGTGCGCCAAAACGCGCGTTAACCCTGTGTTAGCCAGGAGTTCCTAGCGTGGGGCATCTGCTGAAAGGAGTTCTGCCATGGACGATTCGGTGCCGTTCGCCCCATCCGCCGTCGCCCCCAGCGCCACTCGGCCTTTGCTGGGTCAAACCATTCTGGTTGTCGAGGACAGTCGTTATGCCTGTGATGCGATGCGACTGATGTGCCTGCACAGCGGCGCCCGCATTCGCCGGGCCGATTGCCTGAGGTCTGCGCGCAGGCACCTTCAGATCTATCGCCCGTCGGTGATCGTAGTGGACATGGGCCTGCCGGACGGCTCCGGCGCAGACCTGATCGCGGAACTTAACGCGGTTTCTCCACGTATCAGCGTCATCCTTGGTATGTCCGGCGACGACTGCGCCGAAACGCTTGCCTTGCAAGCCGGGGCCGATGGTTTTCTGGCGAAACCGTTGAATTCGCTGATCAGCTTCCAAAGGGCCATCCTGGAGAACCTCCCCGAAGACCGTCGCCCGGGTACACTCCAATCCGTCAAAGACGAACAGATCTGCCCCGATCCGCTGGCTTATCAGGATGACATGGCGCATATCGCAGATGTTCTGACCGGGCCTGCGGATTCACGCACTCTGGACTATGCCGCCCATTTCCTGCGCGGTGTTGCCCGAGATGCCGAGGACACGGTTCTGGAGCAGGCGGCCCATGACCTCGCATCCTCGCGCGCCACGGGCGCTCCGGTAACAGCCTTGGCTGCGCGCGTTGCCGGTCTTGTCCAAAGCCGTCTTGGAAGACGAAAGGCGATCTGAATGACGTTGGCCTATTTTGTGACAACAGCCATGCTCTGCGCTTGGTGGTATTGGCACACCCGCAGATCCGTACGGACCATTCGCGCTAACCGCAAAAAACAGCCGAACTGGCTGGACTGAATTCAAGTTCCAGGGTTTTAGCCACTTGGAAAACGCGGGCCCACATACGCACTGAAGCACTTGGCAGAAAGATCGCTTCGCGCCGTCGCCGTAGTTTCGACCGCACCCAAAGGTTTTTCACACTCTGGGTACGGTCCTTGGCTCATTCCTGAGGGATGACCCGCAGGCCCAGTTCCATCAGCTGATCCGAAGTCGGGTCCGACGGCGCTTGCATCATCAGATCTTCGGCGCGCTGGTTCATCGGGAACATCATAACCTCGCGGATGTTGGCCTCGTCCGCAAGCAGCATAACGATCCGGTCGATGCCGGCGGCGCAGCCCCCGTGCGGCGGAGCGCCATAGTGGAACGCGTTGAACAGTGCGCCAAAGCGGCTCTTGACCTCGTCCTCGCCATAACCGGCAAGCTCGAACGCTTTGAGCATGATCTCGGGCTTGTGGTTCCGGATCGCACCCGACACCAGCTCGTAACCGTTGCAGGCCAGGTCGTACTGATAACCCTTGACCTCAAGCGGGTCGCCCTGCAGCGCCTCCATGCCACCCTGCGGCATCGAGAACGGGTTGTGCTCGAAATCGATCTCGCCGGTTTCCTCGTCCTTCTCGTAGATCGGGAAATCCACGATCCAGGCAAAGGCGAACCGGTCCTTGTCGGTTAGGCCCAGTTCCTCGCCGATAACGTCGCGCGCCTTGCCGGCGACTTTTTCAAAGGCTTTGGGCTTACCACCCAGGAAGAACGCCGCGTCACCGACCCCAAGGCCCAGCTGCTGGCGAATTGCCTCGGTGCGTTCGGGGCCGATGTTTTTGGCCAGCGGGCCGGCGGCTTCCATCCCCTCACCCTGATCGCGCCAGAAGATATAGCCCATGCCGGGCAGACCTTCTTTCTGGGCAAAGGCGTTCATGCGGTCGCAGAACTTGCGGCTGCCGCCACCCGGCGCGGGGATCGCGCGGATCTCGGTGCCTTCCTGTTCCAGCAGTTTGGCAAAGATCGCGAAACCGGACCCGCGGAAGTGTTCCGACACCACCTGCATCTTGATCGGGTTACGCAGATCGGGCTTGTCGGTGCCATACCACAGCGCCGCGTCCTTGTAGGAGATCTGCGGCCATTCCTGATCAACCTTCCGGCCACCGCCGAATTCTTCAAAGATCCCTGTCAGAACTGGCTGGATCGTGTCGAACACGTCCTGCTGGGTGACGAAGCTCATCTCCAAGTCCAGCTGGTAGAAATCGGTGGGCGACCGGTCGGCGCGCGGGTCTTCGTCGCGGAAGCAGGGCGCGATCTGGAAATACTTGTCGAAGCCCGACACCATGATCAGCTGTTTGAACTGCTGCGGCGCCTGCGGCAACGCATAGAATTTGCCCGGATGCAGGCGCGAGGGCACCAGAAAGTCGCGCGCGCCCTCGGGGCTCGAGGCGGTGATAATCGGCGTCTGATATTCGCGGAAGCCCTGATCCCACATGCGGCGGCGCATGCTGGCCACCACGTCCGAGCGCAGTGCCATGTTGCGCTGCATCACCTCGCGACGCAGGTCCAGGTAGCGATAGCGCAGGCGGGTTTCTTCTGGGTATTCCTGGTCGCCGAACACCATCAGCGGCAGCTCCTCGGCCGCGCCCAGCACTTCCAGTTCGCGGACATAAACCTCGATCTCGCCGGTGGGCAGCTTGGGGTTTACCAATTCGGGGTCGCGCGCCTTGACCGTGCCGTCGATGCGGATGCACCATTCCGAGCGCACTTTCTCCAACGCGCTGAACGCGGCGCTGTCGCCGTCGCACAGAACCTGGGTCACGCCATAGTGGTCGCGCAGGTCGATGAACAGCACGCCGCCGTGATCTCGCACCCGATGAACCCAACCCGACAGGCGGACGGTTTCACCGACATTTGCGGCGGTCAGATCGGCGCAGGTGTGGCTGCGATAGGCGTGCATGGATGATATCCCTTCGGGCGCTGAATTCGTCGCGCCGATACACCGCGATCGGGTCGGGAAGTCAAGGGTTGGAGCACGATGCGCCTCCATCGGAGCCCGGAATGCAGACAAATTCGAAAAAATCGCTATCTTTTGGACATGTGAACTCGAATAGTTTTCCCGGCACGCGGGAGCCAGGCCCCTTGAGCAAGGAGGTGTTCGGCCGATGTGGCAAACTGTTTTGGATCGCGTATTGCGGGGTTTCATCACCCGCGGAACTCTGCGGATCACCTTCCCGGACGGGACGGCGCGCACCTATGGCGACGCCACGCAGCCCGAGGCGCATGTCACCCTTCATGACCCCGCATTGATGGCGCGCTTGGTGCACAGTCCCGAGATGGCTTTTGGCGAGGGCTACATGAATGGCACCCTGACCGTCGACGAGGGCGGCCTGGAAAGCGCCATGCGGATCGCGATTCGATGCGCGGCCAGCGGGTCATTGCCCATGCTGCAGCAGATCCAAGACTGGGCCGGGTATCTGCTGCGGCCGATCCTGCAGCGCAACTCGGTCCGCTCGGCGCGGCGCAACGTGGCGCATCACTATGACCTGTCCGACGACTTCTACCGGCTGATGCTGGACCCTGACATGCAGTACAGCTGCGCCTATTTCCAGCAGCCCTGGATGACTTTGGAACAAGCGCAAGCCGCCAAAAAGGCGCATATTGCGCGCAAGCTTTGCCTGGAGCCCGGAATGCGCGTACTGGATATCGGCTGCGGCTGGGGCGGTCTGGCCCTGACGCTGGCGCGTGACCACGGCGTGCAGGTGACCGGGCTGACCCTGTCACAGAACCAGCACCGCACCGCGACCGCGCGGGTGCAGCAGGCCGGGCTGGCCGACCGCGTCGACATTCGGCTGATGGACTACCGGCAGATGCAGGATCAGTTCGACCGGATTGTCTCAGTCGGGATGCTGGAGCATGTGGGCGCGCCACAGCTGCGCACCTATTTCGACCGGGTCGCCGCTCTGCTGAAGCCCGACGGTGTGGCGTTGATCCATTCCATCGGCCGCAACGGGCCGCCCACCGGCCAGTCGCCCTGGCTGAACAAGTACATCTTCCCGGGTGGCTATGTCCCGTCGCTCGAGGAAATCGTCAAACCCGTGGCGCGCACCGGTCTGTGGTTTCTGGATGTCGAAAGCCTGCGGTTGCATTATGCCCTGACCCTGCGCGCTTGGCGCGACCGGTTCGAGAGCAATCTGGATCAGGTGCGCGCGATGTATGACGACCGGTTCATCCGCATGTGGCGGTTCTATCTGACCGCCTGCATTTTGGTGTTCGAAGAGCGTGACCAGACCGTTTTCCAACTGCAGCTGAGTCATCGCCGCGACGCGGCGCCATTGACGCGGGACTATCTCTACCAGCCCGGTCAAGACATGCGCGACGCCGCCGAGTAGAGCCCCTAGAACGGGCGCTGCACGTTGCCGGAATAGAAGAACACGCCAAGCCCGGCGGCAAAGATGATGTTGCCCGCAATCGCGTGCAGCAGCACCGCATAGAAGAACGACCCACGCTTGCGGTAGGCCCATGAAAACAGCAGCCCGCCCGCGAATGTCATCACGGTGACGATCCAGCTCCAATACATCAGGTGCGCAAAGGCAAACAGCCCGGCGTTCAGCAACGGCAAGGCCGCGCCGTTAGGCAGGACCGCGTGATAGCGGCGATAGAACAGCGTGCGGAACAGCAGTTCTTGCGGCAGTGCCGACAGCAACGGATAGCCCAGCCAGATCACGGCCAGAAATTCGGGCCGGTGCAGCAGCAGAAAAAAGGCCGCATCCGGGCGCGTGGCCATCACCAGGGCCGAACAGATCGCGGCCATTGCCAGAATGAACCCGATCACCTCGGCCCAGCGCCAGTTGCGCCAACCATAGCGCAGCTCTGCCCAGGAAAAGCCCGGGGTGCGGTGCAGCAGGGCGATCCCGACAGCGGTGAAGAAGAACAGCGCCGGAAACATCCAGTCGGGTGGAAACAGAACGGCGATCAGCAAGGGGACCGCGACATAGAACGCCACGAACTCAGCCTTCAGGCGCAGGTTCGACACCTGCAATCCACGCGCAGAACTGCGGTCGCTCATGACAGCATCACCTCAGCCGGTATCAAACCGCGCAGGGAATTGCCCATCCAGACCCGGCGCGCGGCGGCCAGGTCATGCAGGGTCAAGACCGCTTCGACCGCGCGTCCGGTTTCGATCAACTCCTCGCGCAGGATGCCCGGCAGCAGGCCCGCCGCAACCGGAGGTGTCAGCAGGCGCCCATCTTCCGTTTTGACGAACAGGTTGGTGATGGTGCCCTCGCACAGTTCATCCCGTTCGTTCAGGAACAACAGCTCGTCCACGCCGTCGGGCAATTCCGCCCGTGCCTGATCATAGATCGCGCGGCGGGTGGTCTTGTGGCGCAGCCAGATGTCCGAGGACGTCAGCCTTGTCGTCGCCAGACCCACCGTCCAGTCCGGCGGGTTGTCCGCCAGAGGCCCCGTGGTGATCTCAGGTGCACCGGTCAAGTCCAGCGTCAGCCGGCACCTTAGCGGGTCCGCGCCGATCACACCGTCCACCACTTCGCCGACGCGCCACACGTCGAACCGAACACCCAGCCAGTCAGCTGTCCGCGCCATGCGCCGCAGGTGGCGCTCCAGCCGCAAAAAGCCCTGCCCGGGCCGAAACGCAAAGGTTTCGATCAGGCGGAAATCAGGCTCAGTTGGTGCGCGAACCGGGCTTTCCATAGCGCTTCCTCGTATTCCGACGCGGCGGTGCTGTCCCAGACGACGCCCCCGCCGACGTTCAGCGTGGCCCGATTACCCTCGACCATCAAGGTCCGGATTGCGACGTTGAATTCCGACCGCCCGTCTGGGGCGGCCCAGCCGATGGTGCCGCAATAGATGTCGCGCGGCCAGGGCTCCAGATCCGACAGAATCTCCATCGCACGGATCTTGGGCGCCCCGGTAATCGATCCACAGGGAAACAGCGCCGTCAGGATGTCGGACAACCCCGCCCCCATCTGCAGCCGCGCCTGCACCAGCGACACCATCTGATGCACGGTGGCGTAGGTCTCGACCTTGAACAGCTCAGGCACCTGAACGGTTCCCGGCAGCGCCACGCGGCTGATGTCATTGCGCAGCAGGTCCACGATCATCAGGTTCTCGGCCCGGTTCTTTTCGTCCGAGGAAAGGAAATCGCGCCGCCGCGCGTCCTCGACCAGATCGGCGCTGCGCGGCTGGGTGCCCTTCATCGGCCGGGTCTCGATCATCCCGTCGGCATCGGTGCGGAAGAACAGCTCGGGCGAGCGGCTGAGCAGATCGGGCAGCCCGTCCTGCTGGACCAGCGCGCCATGGCCGACCGGCTGTCCGGCGGTCAGCCCGGCGTAGAGCGCGGCGCTGTCGCCCTCGGTTTCCAGGTCAATGGGAAATGTCAGGTTGGCCTGATAGATGTCCCCGGCCCCGATGGCATCATGCACGGCGCGGAAGGCTTCGGCATAGCGCGCCTCGCTCCAACGCGGCTGGAACGCGGTCAGCCCGGCCGCACCGGACGGCAGGTCCTGGGCGCTCGGGCCATCGAACACCCCAAAGCACAGCAGCGGCAATCGACGGTTCGCGGGCAGCCTTGCGGCCAGCTTGGGCTCAAGCGCATAGCCCAGCTCGTAACTGGCATATCCGGCCAGCCAGCCGCCCTGCGCGCGCGCGTCATCCAGCGCCGCCAATGCCTGGGGCACCTGCTCCGCCCGGTCGGCACGGATCACTTGGGAGGGCCGGTCGAAACCGGTGCCCGGACCGGCGGGTCCCTGATCGAAACGAATCCGCAATTGCTTCCTCATCTGCCGTGCAGCGGCATATAGAGAATACGGTGCCAAGGGAAAGGGGGGAAAGCGGCAATTTCGCTTCCGTTTCCGATCCCCCTTGCACCTTTTGCCCGGGTCCCTATAACGCACGACAATTTGGGCGCATGGGCGGCGCCCGCGACTCGTGCAAAATCGAAGGGACCAGGCCATGCCGAAGAGAACCGACATCCAGTCGATCATGATCATCGGGGCGGGGCCCATTGTCATCGGGCAAGCCTGCGAATTCGACTATTCCGGCGCTCAGGCCTGCAAGGCCCTGCGCGAGGAAGGGTACCGGGTCATCCTGGTGAACTCGAACCCTGCCACGATCATGACCGACCCGGAACTGGCCGACGCCACCTATATCGAGCCGATCACGCCCGAGGTCGTCGCCAAGATCATCGAAAAGGAACGTCCCGACGCGCTGCTTCCCACGATGGGAGGTCAGACCGGCCTGAACACCTCCTTGGCGCTGGAGGAGATGGGCGTGCTGGAAAAATTCGGCGTCGAGATGATCGGCGCCAAGCGCGAGGCCATCGAAATGGCCGAGGACCGCAAGCTGTTCCGTGAGGCGATGGACCGCCTGGGCCTTGAAAACCCCAAGGCCACCATCGTCACCGCCCCCAAAAAGGCCGACGGCTCTGCCGATCTGGATGCCGGCGTGCAAATGGCCCTGGACGAGTTGGAAAACATCGGCTTGCCTGCGATCATCCGCCCGGCCTTTACCTTGGGCGGCACCGGCGGCGGTGTGGCTTACAACCGTGAGGATTACATCCACTTTTGCCGCTCGGGCATGGATGCCTCGCCGGTGAACCAGATCCTCGTCGACGAAAGCCTTCTGGGCTGGAAAGAATATGAAATGGAGGTGGTGCGCGACACTGCCGACAACGCGATCATCGTCTGCTCGATCGAGAACGTCGATCCGATGGGCGTGCATACCGGCGACTCGATCACCGTGGCCCCTGCCCTGACGCTGACCGACAAGGAATACCAGATCATGCGCAACGGCTCGATCGCCGTTCTGCGCGAGATTGGGGTCGAAACCGGTGGATCGAACGTGCAGTGGGCGATCAACCCTGATGATGGCCGTATGGTCGTGATCGAGATGAACCCGCGCGTGTCGCGGTCATCCGCACTGGCGTCCAAGGCAACCGGTTTCCCGATTGCCAAGATCGCAGCGAAGCTGGCCGTGGGATATACGCTGGACGAGCTGGACAACGACATCACCAAGGTCACGCCCGCGAGCTTTGAGCCCACCATTGACTATGTCGTCACCAAGATCCCGAAATTCGCCTTCGAGAAATTCCCCGGATCCGAGCCTTATCTGACCACCGCGATGAAATCGGTTGGCGAGGCGATGTCGATCGGCCGCACGATCCACGAATCGATGCAAAAGGCGCTGGCTTCGATGGAGTCGGGCCTGACCGGGTTTGACGAAGTTGAAATTCCGGGCCTGAGCATCGGCCCATGGGATGCGGTCGAAAGCAGCGACGACAAGGCACATGTCATTAAGGCCATCAGCCAGCAGACACCCGACCGTTTGCGGACCATCGCGCAGGCGATGCGCCACGGTCTGACCGACGACGAAATCTTTGCCGTCACCAAGTTCGACCCCTGGTTCCTGGCCCGCATCCGCGAGATCATCGAGGCGGAACGCACCGTTCGCAAGGACGGCCTGCCGATGACCGAGGACGGCCTGCGCCGGCTCAAGATGCTGGGCTTTACTGATGCGCGTCTGGGCAATCTGGCCGGCCGCGACGAGGCCAACGTGCGCCGCGCTCGACACAATCTGGGCGTCACCGCCGTGTTCAAGCGGATCGACACATGCGCCGCCGAGTTCGAGGCGCAGACGCCCTACATGTATTCGACCTACGAGGCCCCCACGATGGGCGAGGTCGAATGCGAGGCGCGCCCCAGCGACCGCAAGAAGGTCGTCATTCTGGGCGGCGGCCCCAACCGGATCGGCCAGGGGATCGAGTTCGACTATTGCTGCTGCCACGCCTGTTTCGCGCTGACCGACGCGGGCTATGAAACAATCATGGTCAACTGCAACCCCGAGACGGTTTCGACCGACTACGACACCTCGGACCGGCTGTATTTCGAGCCGCTGACCTTCGAGCATGTGATGGAGATCCTGCGGACCGAGCAGCAGAACGGCACACTGCACGGCGTGATCGTGCAGTTCGGTGGTCAGACCCCGCTGAAGCTGGCCAATGCGCTCGAGGCCGAAGGTATTCCGATCCTAGGCACCACGCCGGACGCGATCGACCTGGCCGAAGACCGTGAACGGTTCCAGGCACTGGTCAACGATCTGGGCCTGAAGCAACCCAAGAACGGTATCGCTTCGACCGACGCGCAAGCGCTTGAGATCGCAGAAGAGATCGGGTTCCCACTGGTGATCCGCCCCTCCTACGTTCTGGGCGGCCGCGCGATGGAGATCGTGCGCGACATGGATCAGCTGAAACGCTACATCAATGAGGCCGTGGTGGTCTCGGGCGACAGTCCGGTGCTGTTGGACAGCTATCTGGCCGGCGCGGTCGAGCTGGACGTGGACGCGCTGTGCGACGGCAAGGATGTCCATGTGGCCGGCATCATGCAGCATATCGAAGAGGCCGGCGTGCACTCGGGCGACTCGGCCTGTTCGCTGCCGCCCTATTCGCTGTCGAAAGAGATCATCTCCGAAATCAAGGACCAGACCTACAAGCTGGCCAAGGCGCTGAACGTCGTGGGCCTGATGAACGTGCAGTTCGCGATCAAGGATGACGAGATCTACCTGATCGAGGTCAACCCGCGCGCCAGCCGCACCGTGCCCTTTGTGGCCAAGGCGACCGACAGCGCAATCGCCTCGATCGCCGCGCGGGTGATGGCAGGCGAGCCGCTGTCGAACTTCCCGCAACGCCCGCCCTACAAGGAAGGTCAGGATACCAAGATCGCCGACCAGATGACCCTGGCCGACCCGGATATGCCGTGGTTCTCGGTGAAAGAAGCGGTGCTGCCCTTCGCCCGTTTCCCCGGCGTCGATACCATCCTTGGCCCCGAGATGCGCTCGACCGGCGAGGTCATGGGCTGGGACCGCGACTTCCCGCGGGCCTTCCTCAAGGCGCAGATGGGCGCGGGCATGGTGTTGCCGTCCAAGGGACGGGCTTTCATCTCGATCAAGGATGCCGACAAGGGTCCGGCGATGATCGAGGCTGCGCAGGTTCTGGTCGAGCAGGGATTCTCGCTGGTGGCCACCCGCGGAACACAGACATGGCTGGAATCCAAGGGCGTGCCCTGTGACGTGGTCAACAAGGTCTACGAGGGCCGCCCCGATGTGGTGGACATGTTGAAGGACGGTCAGGTCCAGTTGGTCATGAACACCACCGAAGGCGCGCAGGCAGTTGAGGACAGCAAGGCCATCCGCTCGATCGCGCTCTATGACAAAATCCCCTACTACACCACGGCTGCGGCCAGCCACGCCGCCGCACTGGCCATCAAGGCGCAGGCTGAAGGGGATGTGGAGGTCAAATCGCTACAGGGCTGAAGCCCGCAGCGGACAAACAAAAAGCCCCGGCCGTTCGCCGGGGCTTTTTTGTGGGATCATGCAGTCTGCGCCGCCAACCTGCGCTGTTCTTCCCGAGAGAAGAACAGCATGTAGAACACCGGCGCGGCGACCATGGTCAGGATCGTCGCGAAAGCCAGACCACCCATGATCGTCACTGCCATCGACACGAAGAACGCGTCGGTCAGCAGCGGCGCCATCCCCAAGATCGTGGTGATCGCCGCCAGCATGACCGGGCGCAGACGCGAGACCGAGGCTTCGATGATCGCTTCGCGCAGAGGCTTGCCCGTGGCGCGGACAAGGTCGATCTCTTCGACCAGAACAATACCGTTCTTGATCAGCATCCCTGACAGGCTGAGCAGCCCGAGAAGCGCGGTGAAGGTAAAGGGCAGGCCCGTGCCCAGCAGCCCGATCACCACGCCGTTCACCGACATCGGCACCAGCAGCCAGATGATGACCGGTTGCCGGATCGCGTTGAACAGCAGCACCGAGATCAGAACCATGATCAACAGGCTCAGCGGCAGCTGTTTGCCCAGGCTGGCTTGCGCTTTGCCGGAATCCTCGAACTCACCGCCCCATTCCAGCTTGTAGCCCAGCGGCAGCTCCATGTCCTCGATCGCGCCGCGAACCTCGGAATGAACCTGTGCCGCGGTCAGGCCGGCTGGGATGTCTGCGCCCACCGTGACGGTCAGAACGCGATCGCGCCTATGCACCAGTGTATTGAGCGCTTTGTACTGGAACCCGTCCACCATCTGCTCGATCGGCACGAATTTCTGTGACTGGTCCGAGTACACCACTTGATCCACGATCGAGTATTCTCCGTCCGCCGGGCGTCGCAGGATAATCGGGATCAGGCGGTCCCTCTCGCGGAACACGCCGCCGGTGATTCCGTCCGTCGAGAATTGCAGGGTGGCGGCAATGTCTTCGCGGGTAACACCGGCCGTCTGCGCACGTTCGGTCGCATAGATCGGCTGGACCGCCAATTCCATTTCACGCCAGTCGTGATGCACGTCCAGCGCATTTGGCGATGCCGCCGACATGCGCCGCACCGCCTCGTCGGCCAGTTGCCGCAGCACGACCGGATCGCTGCCCGAGAACCGCGCCTCGATCGGGGTACCGCCACCGGGGCCGAAGACCAGACGCTTGGTCCGGAATTCGCCTTCGGGGAATTGAGTTTCACCAAAGGCCTCCAGATCGGCGCGCAGGACAGGAATGTCCTCGAGCGTTTCGGTCCGGATGATCATGTGCCCATAGCTTGGGTTGGGCTTCTCGGCCGAATAGGTCAACATGAACCGCGTCGCGCCCTGCCCCACGAACGTGGTGACCGAGACGACATCATTCCGCTGGGCCAGCCAGTCTTCAAAGACTTGCATATCGGCACTCGTCCGCGCGACCGGAGTCCCCTGCGGCAGCTTGTAATGGACGAAGAACAGCGGCGTGTTGGAGTCCGGGAAAAACTGCTGTTTCACCATCGCGAAGCCGGCATAGCAGACCACGGTGACCCCGACCAAACCGGCCACCACCAGCCAACGGAACCGCAATGCCCAGCGCAGGATCGCCCCGTAGGTTCGGAACAGGATGCCGCTATAGGCGTCGACATCCACGTCCTTGCCCTGTTTGAAGAAATAATGCCCCAACAACGGTGTCGCCGTGATGGCCAGCACCCAACTCAGCAGCAAAGAGATCGCGATCACCGCAAATAGCGAGAACAGGAATTCGCCCGTCGCATCCGGGCTGAGCCCAATCCCGGCAAAGGCCATGATCCCGATGACCGTGGCCCCAAGCAGGGGGATCTGTGTCTTGGACGCGGCCTCGTCGGCAGCATCGCGCGAATTTTTTCCCTTGAGCATGGAGATCTGCATCCCCTCGGCCACCACGATGGCATTATCGACCAGCATCCCCATCGCAATGATCAGCGCGCCCAGCGAAATGCGCTCCATCTCGATGGAAAACAGCGCCATGAACAGCAGGGTCCCGACAACGGTCAACAAAAGGGTCGAGCCCACAACCACTGCCGCGCGCCAACCCATGAATATTCCAAGCACCGCCACCACGATGGCAACCGACATGGCCAGGTTCACTAGAAAATCGTTCGAAGCCTGCTCGACCACGACGTGCTGCTGGTAGATCGGCAATACATCGACGCCCGCGGGAATTTCCACATCCAGTTCGGCCAGCTTGGCGTCGACGCGCTTTCCGACCTCCACGATGTTTTCCGTCGATAGGCCGGCAATACCCAGGGTGAAGGCTTCGACGCCGTTGAACCGGATCATGATGTCAGGATCGGTCTGGCGGGCCCGGTAGACATCGGCCATGTCAAAGAGGTTGATCACTTGCCCCTGAGAGCCAACCGACAGCCCTGCGATCTCGGACACGCTGTCCGATCCATCCGCCGTCAGGATCGTGGTGCGATCGTCGTCTGACCGAAGCGTCCCTGACGACTGAACCGAATTGGCGTTGGCGATCGCTTCGTTGATCGACTGCAACGGCACGTTCTGGTTGACCGAAATGGCCAGGTCCGGCTCGATGAAAATGGCTTCGTCTGGCAAACCCTGCACTTCAACGTCCGCAACGCCCTCAACGGTCAGCAACTCGCGCCGCAAGAAGGTCGACAATTCGTGCTTTTCGGCGTCGCTGAACCCTTCCGCGGTGACCGCATAGAAAAGACCGAACACGTCACCGAACCCGTCATTCACATAGGGCTGGCTGACACCGGACGGCAATCCACGGGCCGCATCCCGGACCTTGGCGCGCAGTCGGGTCCAGATATCCGGCAATTCGCTGCCATCGTAGGTGGACTTGATCTCGACTTCGATCAGCGATTGACCGGGACGGTTGACCGAAGTGATGACATCGACCTCGCCCATCTGCTGGATGGCAGATTCCAAGGGTTCCGAGACTTCCTCGGCCACCTGTTCAGCCGTCGCACCGGGATAAGTGGTCAGCACTACGGCGTTCTTGATGGTAAAGGCCGGATCTTCGAGCCGCCCGAGCGACGAAAATCCCCAGATACCACCCAGCAGTGCAATCAGGATCACCAGCCACGTATAGATCGGCCTGTCGATCGAGGCGCGTGCGATATTCATCCTCGCCCCCTTCAGTTCGCAAAGCCGGCAAAGCGGCGCACGGTCTGCCCATCGGTCAGAACGGACCCGCCGGCCACCACGATTTCGTCGCCGTCCGACAATCCGGTCAGAACCCGGACGTCACCTGTCTGGGTAGGTTCGATGGTCACGGGAACACGCCGCACGGCGCCAACATCTGCACCGACCGGCGAAAAGACCATAACGCCCAGATTGCCCTCGGCGTCGGCGACAATCGCGGTCGGGGGGACGATGATGCCAATGCGTTTGTCATCGACCTGAACATTGACGGTTACCGACGAGCCGGGCAGCACCCGCAAGTCTTCCGGCGGCGTGAGGCCGAACTGAATCCGGAACGTCTGGCCGACGCTCGAAGTTTCAGCGTCGAATTCGCGGATTTCCAACGGGAAGACCTCGTCACTTGCGGGGAATTTTGCCGTGATCGAAATGCCATCTTCCTGGCTGGTCCTCTGGAACAGGATTTCGGGCACATCGACCTCGATCCTCAATTCGGACAGATCGTGGATCCGGACGATCGGCGTTCCGGCGGCCACGGTGGTGAAGTTTTCGACCTCACGCCGCGATACCAGCGCATCGAACGGCGCGGTCAGAGTCGTGTGCTCGAGGTTGTACTCGGCGTCACGCACCGCGATTGCAGCCAGTTGGGCGGCGGTTTCAGCGTCATCGACAGCGACCTGGCTTGCAGTCGTCCCCCGCAGGCGCGACAGGCGGGCCACGGTGCGGTCAGCCTGATCCTTCTGAAGACGCGCACGTTCCAGTGCCAGTTCGAACGGCTCTTGGTCCAGCTTTGCAATCAGGCTGCCCTTGGGCACCTGGAACCCTTCGTTGACGGGCAGTTCCACGATCTGTCCGGCGACCTGAAACGCCAGATCGACAGTCTGCCGCGCGGCCACGCGCCCGAAGAACTGGCGTGAGAATCCGGGAGCGGTCTCATGCACCACCATAAGTTTTACAGGCTTGGTGTCGTCTTGCGCCGCAAGCGGTGCGGCCAGTACGGCAAGGGCAAGGCCCAGCGAAGTCAGCAGCTTCATTTCGTCAATCCCTCGGGTATTCCCGTTTTCAGAATGTTGTCCCGGATCTTGCGGGCAAGCCGGGCAAATTGAGCGGTTTCCTCGTTATCCAAACCGGAGGCACGGTGAAACAGCTCTCCGGCGGTGGTAACCAGCATGTTGCGGGCTTCGGCACCTTTGTCGGTCAGCACCAGCAACCACGCACGGCGATCATCGGGATCCTGCTGACGGGTCAGATAACCGGCCGCCTCAAGCGCATCGGCGGTGGCCGTAATGGTCGACGGCACGGTCAGCATGTCGGCCGCCAACACTCCCATCCGCTTGGGCTGATCTAACTTGATCAACATGTGGCATTCCTGATGGCTGAGATCGGTATCAATGCAGCCGAAACTCTCTTCCAGTTTCCAGTACAGCGCATAGACGCCCATCATCGCCTGGATCTCAGGGGTCAGTCGGGCCAGCCGTTCACTGATGTCTTTGGTCATGGATGCTCTCCGCGCGAGTCGAGCGGTGATATACTTCGGATTTCGAACTATTCAAGATGTGAAGTTGAATTTGCGCAAACCTATGCCGTTCCCTTGGGTCAACATCTCTTGATCTGGGGGCGCTGTGACTGCATTTTGGGCGAATCCGAAACATTCAGGACCCGACATGTACACGCCCGCAATCACCGGTACCGGGGTTTTCACGCCCGAAAACGTCATCACCAATGCCGAGCTGGTCAAAGCCTTCAACGCCTATGCCGACAAGATGAATGCTGCCAACGCCGATGCCATCGCCGCGGGCGAGATGGAGCCGATGCAGCACTCCTCGGAAGAGTTCATCGTCAAGGCATCCGGCATCGAGAACCGGTACGTCATGGACAAGACCGGCGTGCTGGACCCGGACGTGATGCACCCCCTGCTGCGCCAACGCAGCGATGACGAGCCGGGCATAATGACCGAAATGGCACTGGACGCCTGCAAAAAAGCGCTGGCCCAGGCCGGGCGGACGGCGGCGGATGTCGATCTGGTGATCTGTGCCGCGTCGAACCATGAACGCGCCTATCCCGCCATTGCGGTCGAAATCCAGAACGCGTTGGGCATCACTGGTTTTGGGTTCGATATGAACGTGGCCTGTTCTTCGGCGACGTTCGGCATTCAGGCTGCGGCCGACATGATCCGGTCGGGGTCCGTACGGGCGGCGCTGGTGGTCAACCCCGAGATCTGCTCGGGGCACCTGGAGTGGCGCGACCGAGATTGTCACTTCATCTTCGGCGACGTGGCCACCGCCACGCTGATCGAACGGACCGAAGATGCCAAAGGCCCGCATTTCGAGATCCTGTCGACCCGCTGCGCGACCGAGTTTTCCAACAACATCCGCAACAACAACGGCTTTCTGCGGCGCACCCGGCCCGACGGGTTGACCGACCGGCGCGACATGCAGTTCATGCAGAACGGCCGCAAGGTGTTCAAGGAAGTGCTGCCGATGGTCAGCAAACACATCAGCGACCACATGGATTCCGAAGGGATCGAAAGCGGCGATCTCAAGCGGCTGTGGCTGCACCAGGCCAACAAAACGATGAATGATTTCATCGGCAAGAAGGTCTTGGGCCGAGAGCCGGAGCCGGGCGAACAGCCCAACATCCTGCAGGACTATGCCAATACATCGTCAGCCGGGTCGATCATCGCCTTTTCCAAATATTCAGACGATCTTCAGGATGGCGATGTCGGCCTGATCTGCTCGTTCGGCGCAGGGTATTCGGTTGGGTCCGTCATCGTCAAACGCCACGCCTGACACGCCGGCGCCGCCAGTCCACGTCCGGCGTAACAAGCGATAACCTCGAACATTTCGCCCGCGCAGGCGGACTGTTTTTGTATTCCTGAATACTTCTTCAGAATTGATACAGCACAGCTTAACCCGCGGCCTCCATCTGGAAGGCCATGCAATTCCGCATGTCAGGTGACGCTAGGTTTAGAAAGGTGCGCCATGTTCAAGAGTTCTAAGTCAGGAATGGCGGCCTGGGTTGTCGCCCCGTTATTGGGGGTTGCTGCAGCCAGCGCGGCCATGGCCGAGCCCCAGGTCTGCAACGCCAACACAGCACGGGTCGCGGCCAACAATGGTGATTATGCGGCCCTTTGCGGCTGTTCGCAGGTTACGCCCAGTTTCCTCTCGCATCTGCAACAACGGGCAGATTTCGGGTCGGTTCTTGCCAATACCTCGCAGCAGTGTCCGGGGCTGGCCAATCTGCTGAGCGATTTGCCGACCGGATCGATTTCCAACGCCAACAGCTTTGACGGCCGCGAAAACGACCCCAGCGGGTTTCAACCCGCATCGAGCACCGGCCCAGCCGCCGGCGGCGGATCCGGGTCGGGCGGCGGAAACAGTGGCCCCGGCAATGGCGGGGGGAACGATGACCCCGGTGATGGCGGATCCGACGATCCGGGCAACGGCGGCGGCAAGCCTGGCGATGGCGGCAGCAAGCCCGGCAAGGGTGGAGACAAACCCGGCAAGGGCGGTGGCAAGCCCGGCCATGGTGACGGCAAGCCCGGCAAGGTTGGCGGTCACGGCGGCGGTAAAGGCAAAAACGGCGACGGGAAAGGCGGCGGCAAGGGCAACAATGGCGGCGGCAAAGGCAACAACGGGGGCGGAAATGGGCCCGAAGGCTCAAGCCCTGGACGCGGGAACAACGCCAACAACGACGAAAACTGACAAAGGCTATGAGCTTCTTCAGCTCAGCTTGAAGAAGGCGATGCGCACATCGCCTTTTTCACCGCCCCATGACGGCTTGCCGGGAAATTAGGTCAGCTGACGCTTTCCTCTTCGAGGTGCAATTTCATCTCGATCAGAACCTGTTGCAGCAACGAGGTTTCTTTCAGCAGACGCTTGGCTTCGTTGACGGTAATGATGCCATCCTCGATCGCGGCCTGGTATTCGGTCATCAGCATCGCGAAACGCTGGCTCAGTGCGATCACGTCCGAATTGACGCCGCCGGTACGCGTACCGGTCGAATTGCGCTCATCATAGGACAAGGTGATGTTCTTCAGGTCCGCCAGGGCCGAAGTCACATGCGGGTAGCTGGCCGCGTTTTCCAGACGTGCAACCGCATCCACCGGCATGAACCGGTCACTGTGCTCGGGATTGTCGGAGTAATACCGACCTAATGTGGCCTTGGATTTCCCTGTGATCTCGCATGCTGCTTCGATCCCCACGTCCTTGACCAAAGCTTCGGTGTGCTTTTTCAGATAGGCCCCGATATCCGCCATTTTTGTACCTTTGTTCGCTGCGCCCTCTTGCCCGGCTGTCCGCACCGGGGAAAGGGAGGGGAAATTTCCCATACTCGAGTCATAATTGAAATGTCATATGTTGGCTATCCCTCAGATATGCGGGGGTTTTGTGAGTGAGTGGCGGCAGTTAATGCCGGTAAAGAGTGTTTGTGGGGCAGTATTTCAGGCCCTGCGCTGTTTCGGCCATTTCGTGGCCGGCGGTGTCGCTGTTGTGGAAGCGGGGTTATCCATCCCCAAGAGCATATGCTCGGCCTCTGCGACTGCAATGGCGGCGTCGATTCCTTTCAGGACATTGACGACTTGCTCGCGCAGCGTGAGCCGATTAGACCCAGCCCATGGCCAAGCTGTACTTTAACTACTCAACCATGAACGCAGGCAAGTCCACGGTGCTGCTTCAGGCGTCGCACAACTATCGCGAGCGCGGCATGGACACCTATCTGATGACCGCAGCCATTGACGGGCGCGCGGGCCAGGGACGTATAGCATCGCGGATCGGAATCTCGGAACAGGCCGATACGTTCAATCCCCGCGACGATGTGTTTGCGATGATTCAAGACCGTCTTGATCAGGGGAAAGTGGCCTGTGTTTTTGTGGACGAGGCGCAGTTTCTGACCGAAGAACAGGTCTGGCAATTGGCCCGCGCGGTGGATGACCTCAAAGTACCGGTTCTGGCCTACGGGTTGCGAGTGGATTTTCAAGGCAAGCTGTTCCCCGGTTCAGCGGCTCTGCTGGCCCTAGCCGATGAAATGCGCGAGGTCCGCACCATCTGCAGATGCGGGCGGAAAGCCACGATGGTGATCCGTCAGGACGAAAACGGCAAAACCATCACTCAAGGTGCGCAGGTGCAGATCGGCGGAAACGAGACCTATGTTTCACTCTGCCGGAGACACTGGCGCGAGGCCGTGGGCAGTTAGACCAGATTTGGCAACGGTCGGCCGGCGACAAAAGCCGCCACATTGTCCAAAGCCATGTGCCCCATATCCGTGCGCACTTGCTCGGTCGCAGTGCCCAGATGCGGCAGCAGGGTGACATTCTCCATCTCGCGCAGCGCCTGCGGCACGGCGGGTTCAAACTCGTAGACATCCAGCCCGGCCCCGGCGATCTGGCCGTTATTCAGCGCATGGATCAGTGCAGCTTCGTCCACGACTTCTCCGCGAGCGATGTTGACCAGAATGGCCGACGGCCGCATAGCTGAAAGAACCGAAGCGTCTATGAGGTGGAAGGTGTCAACACCACCGGGGACGGCGACGACCAGAAAATCGACCACAGCAGCCAGGGTCGCCAAGTCGGGAACGAACTCGGCAGGGAAATCCAGATCCTTGGGCGTTCGGGATTGATAGCTGACCTGCATCCCGAACCCGAAATGACAGCGCCGGGCAATGGCTTGCCCGATCCGTCCCATTCCGATGATTCCGACCCGTTTCCCGGTGACGTGCTGTCCCAGCATCTGGGTCGGGTGCCAGCCCCGCCAATTGCCGGACCGGACCAGCCGTTCACCCTCGCCCGCGCGGCGGGCCGTTGCCAGCAGCAGGGTCATGGCAATGTCCGCTGTTGCATCCGTGACCGCCCCCGGTGTGTTGGTCACGCGAACACCAGCAGCCTGCGCTGCCGCCACATCAATGTGATTGAAACCCACCCCGAAATTGGCCAGCAATTTGCACCGCGGAACCGTGACCATTTCAAAGACATTGGCCGAAAAGACATCGCCCAAAGTCGGAACGACCACGTCGTAGTCCCGCAATGCGCGCGCCAACTCATCAATGCTGAGCGGTGCGTTGCTATCTCGGATATCGACGTCGAACTCATCCCGCGCGCGGGCCGTGACCGCGGGGGTCATCGGTCGGGTGATCAACAGCTTCATCAGTGCATCCGCCCGCCCACGGGAACTTTGCCATCAGGACCGATCAAAACAATCTCGCCCGATTCGTCGGGCAGACCCAGAACAAGAACCTCAGACATGAACCGTCCGATCTGACGCGGCGGGAAATTGACCACGGCCAGCACTTGTTTGCCCACAAGGGATTCGGGCGTGTAATGCACGGTAACCTGTGCCGAGGTCTTGCGCTCGCCGATCTCGTCGCCGAAGTCGATCCACATCTTGATCGCGGGCTTGCGCGCCTCGGGATAGGGTTCGGCCCGGGTGACTTCACCTACGCGGATGTCGACTTTGAGGAAGTCGTCGAAGGATATTTCACTCACCGGACAACTCCTTGGATCGATCGGTTGCCGCCTTTACGGCTCGGTGCAACAGGTTTGGAAACCCTTCCTGTTCATGCATCAGGACTTCCAGCGCTGCCTGCGTCGTTCCGTTGGGTGACGTGACATTGATGCGCAATTGCGACGGATCTTCCTCGGACGCTATCGCCAGGGCCCCTGCCCCGGCAACCGTCGCCTTGGCCAAGCGCATGGCCAGATCATGCGGAAGGCCTTGCGCCTCGCCGGCGGCAGCCAGCGTTTCAATCAAATGAAAGACATAGGCCGGGCCCGAGCCGCTGAGACCGGTGACCGCGTCCATCTGCGCCTCATCCTGCAGGCGCACGGTATCACCGATGGCCGAAAGCAGATCTTCGGCCAGTGTCATGTCAGAACCCGACGTGCTGGCGTTTCCGATCAGCGCGGTAATGCCTTGCCGGATCGCCGCGGGCGTGTTCGGCATGGCCCGAATGATCGGTGTGCCAGCCCCCAGAACGCGCTCGAACGTGGCGATGGAAGTTCCGGCGGCGACCGAGATGAACAGGGTTCCACCTCCCCCAAACGCCTGAATTGCCGGCAATGCCTCGCCCATCATCTGAGGTTTGACGGCAACCAGAACGACGGCAGGTCTTTCAGGAAGTGGGGTGTTGATATTGACCCCTTGCGCCCTGAGCCAATCGGAAGGGTTGGGGTCGATCACCCATACGGATGCGGATGGCAGGCCATGTTCGAGCCAACCGGCCAACATGGCCGACCCCATCTTGCCGCATCCCAGAAGCACCAGCCCCTGATCCGCGACGCGTGACATGTCCATGATTGCCCCTCCCCTGCTTTTGCGGTTTGGGGCAAAGCTTTACGCGCGGCCGTAAGCCTCTGCAATGGCGACTTGCATCGCATCCTCGGGCGTACGGTTGCCCCAGGTTACCAACTGGATCGCAGGATAGTAACGCTCGGCGCTCAGGACAGCGGCGGTGATCATCGTGTCAATCTGTTCGGGGCTGGCCGATTGCCCGCCGCTGAGCACCAGACCGTAGCGGTAGACCATCAGCTTCTGATTGCCCCAGTAGGTGAAGGCGCCGGCCCAGCACTGGTCATTCATGCGGTTCAGCAATTCATAGAGATCGGAAACCCGGTCCTCGGGCGGCTCCATCTCGAACGAGCAGACCATCCGCAGGGTCTCGTCATAGTTGGACCAGGCCAACGTGATCGAGTAGGTGCGCCACTGTCCTTCGACCGCCATGGCGATCTGGTCGTCACCGATCCGGTCGAAATCCCAATCGTGGTGTTCAGCCAGATGTTCGACAATATCAATCGGATGAATGTCTTCTTCGAAATACTGCTCGGAAAGTGCCATGGTGCCACCTCACTTAATACCTAGCATTTCGGGGCTGGCAGCGCCCCAGCGCTAGTTGCCTGCTCTACAAGCCGGGCTTCCCCCATAGGCCTGTACTAAATATGGTGCGCTGTGGCTGGGACTCTGGCAACCCCCATTCTTGGGGATAACAGCAATAAGTTGTGGACAGCTGGCAACGGCCACCAAAATATTGGCGCACCCTGCAGCTTTGCCTTGATTTATTTTCGCAATGCGGCGAGACTCCCCACACTGCGACACCCAGCGCGGGTTGAGCGGTGTAGGGTCTTGCCAAAAATTCTGAAATGCCGATCTGCGGCTGGGCTTATTTGTCCAGCTTGGTTTCAAGCGCGGCGATCCGCGCTTCCAGCGCCGCGTTTTCTTCGCGCGCTTTCTGGGCCATCGCGCGGACGGCATCGAACTCTTCTCGCGTTACAAAGTCGCGATCCGCCAGCCAGCGGTCGACCAAGGACTTCATCGCCGTTTCAGCCTCTTCCCGCGCACCCTGCGCCACGCCCATTGCGTTGGTCATCAACTGGGACATATCGTCCAGAAACTTGTTGCGGGTTTGCATGTGTCTACTCCGGAATCGCGAATGCCTTCTATATGGGGGATAGAGAGCCCAGTCTCAAGGTTGACTTGGTCAGCCAACCCCGGGCAATGAGACGCACATGCAAGCTGTTTTGAATTTCCCCGATCTGTCACCCGAGCTGTTCTCGATTTCCGCCTTCGGGATCGAGTTCGCGCTGCGGTGGTATGCGCTGGCCTATATCGCGGGCATCCTGATCGCGTGGCGCATGGCAGTGATGGCGGTGCGCCGTCCCGCTTTGTGGCCGGATCAATCCCCGCCCCTGAGACCGGACCAGTTGGAGGACCTGATCACCTGGATCATCCTTGGGGTCATCATCGGCGGGCGATTGGGCTTTGTTCTGTTCTATCAGCCCGAATACTACCTGTCCCACCCGCTTGAGATCCTTAAGGTCTGGCAGGGTGGCATGTCCTTTCACGGCGGCCTTCTGGGTGTGGTGATCGCATCGCTGGTCTTCGCGCGACGCCATTCGGCCCCCTTGCTTTCGCTGGCCGACTTGATCGCCCATACCGTTCCCCCCGGCCTGTTGCTTGGCCGTTTGGCCAATTTCGTCAATGCCGAGCTGTGGGGCCGACCCAGCGAACTGCCCTGGGCGGTGATCTTTCCCGGCGCAGCAGCTCAGGACTGCGCCAATGTCGCTGCTGGGCTTTGCGCCCGCCACCCGTCGCAGTTGTACGAGGCTGCACTGGAAGGCGTGCTGTTGGGCCTGCTTTTGTTGTGGCTGGTCTATCGGCGCGGCGCATTTCATTGGCCCGGCCGCATCATGGGCGTATTTCTGGCGGGCTATGGCGCTTCGCGCTTCATCGTCGAGTTCTTTCGTCAACCCGACGCGCAATTCGTCTCGGTCGGAAACCCGCTGGGACTTGCGTGGCATGTGGGCGGCTACGGCCTGACGATGGGCCAGATCCTATCTGTACCGATGATCGCAGTCGGCTTGTGGTTCGCCCTACGGGCACGGCGGGCGGCATGAGCTTGCTTGGCCATCTGACCGACCGCATCCGGCAAGACGGGCCGATGAGCGTGGCGGACTACATGGCCGAATGCCTTCTGCATCCAACGCACGGCTACTACACCACCCGCGACCCGTTGGGCGCGCATGGAGACTTTGTCACCGCTCCGGAAATCAGCCAGATGTTCGGCGAAGTGATTGGTCTTTGTCTCGCGCAGGGCTGGATTGATCAAGGCAGACCCGACCGGTTTGCGCTCGCCGAGCTGGGCCCGGGGCGCGGAACACTCATGGCCGATATTCTGCGGGCCACCCGGGGCGTGCCCGGGTTTCACGACGCCGCGCAGGTGGTATTGCTCGAAGCCTCGCCCGTTCTGCGCGGACTTCAGGCCGAGGCCCTGGATGCGCACGCACCGAACTGGATCGTTTCGGTGGGCGATCTCCCAGAGCTTCCGCTATTTCTTGTGGCCAATGAATTTTTCGACGCTTTGCCCATCCGCCAGTTTCTGCGCGACGGCGACGGCTGGTGCGAACGTCTTGTGGGCCTGCAGGGCGATCAGCTGGCATTCGGCCTTGGCCCGAGGGCGACGCAAGCGGCCTTGGCGACGCGCCTCGAGGATACACGGGACGGTGATCTGGTCGAGTTGTGCGCGGCGGCGGTTCCCATCGTGACCGAAACGGCCCGCATCATCCGTAGCCACGGTGGTATGGCTCTCGTCATCGACTATGGCGACTGGCGTTCGCTGGGCGACACGTTGCAGGCCGTCAAGGGGCACGAATACGTCGACCCGCTCGCCACACCGGGTCAGGCCGACCTGACTGCACATGTGGATTTCGAAACGCTGGAATTGGCGGCGGGCGCGACGGGCTGCGCCCATACGCGGCTGACGCCTCAGGGTGTGTTTCTTGAGCGTCTGGGCATCACCCAACGCGCACAGTCTCTGGCCAGCGCGTTGACCGGATCAAATCTGGAAACGCTGGTTCGGGCACATCGGCGGTTGACGCACCCGGAGGAAATGGGAAACCTGTTCAAGGTGCTGGGCCTCTACCCGAAAACTGCGATGCCACCATCGGGACTTGGGACATGACTCTGGAAATTCTGACCTCGGATTTGTTGTCACCGATTCGACACGGGTTCTTCAGTCGCAAGGGCGGCGCCTCGTCCGGTATCTTCAGCGGGCTGAATTGTGGCACGGGCTCGTCCGACCTGAGCGAGGCGGTCGCGCTGAACCGAAGCAGAGTGGCCGAGGCCATGGGCGTCAAACTGGATGCATTGGTCGGCGTGCATCAGGTACATTCCCCACACGTGATCACCGTCGACAAGCCGATTGCAGGCGAGAAGCCAAGGGCCGATGCAATCGTTACCGCAACGCCGGGCCTCGCGCTGACGATCCTGACGGCCGACTGCCAGCCGGTACTGTTCGCGGATCCTCAAGCTAAAGTGATCGGGGCGGCCCATGCGGGATGGCGCGGTGCTCTGGACGGTGTCCTTGAGGCGACGCTGGACGCCATGGAGGCGCTGGGTGCGCACCGCAAAAACATCATCGCCGTCATCGGCCCGACGATCTCGCAGCGCGCCTACGAGGTTGGCCCGGAGTTTCTGGAAGACTTCCTTTTGGAAAGCCAGGACAACGCGCGTTTCTTTGCAAATGGGCAAGGCGACCGGATGCATTTCGACCTGCCGGCCTTTGGCCTTCACAAGCTGCGTCAGGCCGGCGTCGGGCAGGCAGAATGGACGCGGCATTGCACCTATTCGGAGCCCGACAAGTTCTATTCCTACCGGCGCGCGACCCACGCCGGCGAGGCGGATTACGGCCGCCTGATTTCCGCCATACGATTGTAAAGATCGGCCGAATTAAGGCGAAAGCGCCACTTTTCCGCCACATTTATTGTGTCTATCTGTCATCAGAATCGTTGTTAATTTTTGCCAGTGCTCAGATGGTTATCCGTACTCCGAACGTCTGATTTCTGGCATCCGAACTCAGGGGGTGCCGCAAGACTTCATCATTGTCCTAAATTGATCCCGGAACAGCCACATCGCTGCCGCAAAGACGCGTCACATTGGCTTTACAAAGGGAAAAGGGCTTAGGCCCGAACTTCGAGCAGGACATGAATATGAAGTTGAAATCTCGCTTTCTTCGCGCCGTTGTCGCGGCCACCAGGGACCAACAACCGGAAATGCCCTGGAAGCGGGTTTCCAGTCACTCTGCAAGGGTCGTGCGCCGGTTGGCCGCGCGACGCTGATACGAAATCCCTCTGGGGCCAGCTGCCGGCCTCAACAGGGCAAGACGCGCACCGGAAGCTGCTCTGGGCCGGTGCGTGAACCGAGGCTGGTATTCGCAGCCGACGTTTTTCAGGGCGTTTGTGTGCGGACAATTACGTTCGCAGTGTACGAGTTTGTCTGGGGGGTCATTGTGTTGACCAAACGAAAGCGAAATCCATTCGCCATGCGCGGCCATGTCGGTACCCGCATGGAGGTGGCGCACTTTTTTCAAGACAAAGAATCAAGCTGTCAGGCGGGCCTGCACTGGGATGTTTCCTGCCTGTTCGGCGTATTGGAAGGAACGGAATAATATGACTATTCCAAATTCACTGGCACGTGCCGCGCAGAATGCCATCGACACTTCGGCACTGCTCCGCGAAGCACCGCGTCCAGGCACCAAACAGAAGGCGCAACTGCGTCGATACGAGGTGAGTGCACTGCTGAAAAACGGGGAAGTTTCGCAGACACGCCACATCGCACCGGCGCTGCCAGTTTTTGAAGACGCGTTCTGCGCCTTTACACGTGGGTCTCTGGTCGAGACGGAACACGGCCCGGTCGCCATCGAGGACTTGATGCCGGGCGACACGGTCCTGACCCAGACCGGCGCATCCGAAAAGGTGTTGTGGAAAGGCTCGGTCACTTTGGTACCTGGCCGCGAAGACTCGCGCGGGCGGACACGCCCTTTGACCCGCATCATGGCAGACACGTTCGGCATGCAAAAACCATTGTCCGGCGTCATTGCCGGCCCCGCGGCCCGCTTGCTGGCGACGCCGGCGCATCTGAGGCATCTTGGAGGTGGCCAGCCGATGCTGACACCCGTTGCCGAATTTCAGGACGGCATGTCCGTAATCGAAACGCAGCCGCCCACTCCGGTCGAGCTGTTCCATATCTGCCTGGAGCGCCACGCGGTCATCAATGTCGATGGGCTGCAGTTCGAAACCTATCATCCCGGCGTGAACGCGGTCCGGATGATGAGCCACTCGCTGCGCTCGATCTACCTGAACCTGTTCGCGCATATCCATTCCTTGCACGATTTCGGTCCGTTGCTTATGGCACGCGCCGGGGAGGGCGAGATCGACGCCATCACGGCGTGACAGCTTTAACCATCACCACTGCATTTTGGGGGGCAACATGCAGATTTTACTGAGTTGGGCCATTTCTCTGGCCATCGTGGCGGTTCTGCCGCCATGCGCATCGCAAACCAGACGCGTCGGCTTTACGCCGTCCGGTTCATCCGTTCTTCCAATACGTCGAACGGCACGCCGGGTTCGTCTTTTGCACCGCGGATGACAAGCGAAGTCTTGACGCTGGCCACGTTCGGCGTGGTCAGCAACTCACCCGTCAGGAACTGTTGAAAACTGCTGAGGTCGGGGGCGACGCATTTCAGGATGAAGTCGACCTCGCCGTTCAGCATGTGGCATTCCCGGACCAGCGGCCAGTCTCGGCAGCGGTCTTCGAACGCCCGCAGCTCCGCCTCGGCTTGGCTTTCAAGGCCAACCATCGCAAAGACCTGAACTTCGAACCCCAGTTCCCGGGCGTTGACCTCAGCGTGGTATCCTCGGATAAAGCCGGCCTCCTCCAGCGTGCGTACGCGCCGCAGGCAGGGTGGGGCCGAGATTCCGACACGTTTGGCGAGCTCGACATTGGTCATTCGCCCGTCTGCCTGCAGTTCTGCAAGGATCTTTCGGTCGATCTCGTCCAGCCGTGTCGTGACCATGCGGTGCTCCTGAAATTTTCGGTTCTTATATCAGCGCAGGTGCCATGCGCAATATTCTTTCGCAACAGCGCAATAATCTTTGTCTGTCGATCAGGCAAGCCGGCACCTTAGTACAACATGACGGACGCGTGAGACGAAGGGGCTTTAAGCTGACCGATGCTGTCGCTATATCGAAGCCCGGCGCCCACGACGGCGCTCAGGCAATAATCGAGTGGGGGTTCCATGGCCGAGACACGACACACCAAGGTTCTGATCATCGGATCGGGGCCTGCCGGATACACTGCGGGCGTCTATGCCAGCCGCGCGATGCTGAACCCGATTCTGGTGCAGGGCATCGAACCGGGCGGCCAGCTGACCACCACCACCGAGGTCGAAAACTGGCCAGGCGACACCGAAGTTCAAGGCCCCGACCTGATGGTGCGCATGCAGGATCACGCCAAGGCCATGGGCTGCGAGGTGATCGGTGACATCATCAACGACCTGGATCTGTCGAAACGTCCCTTCACCGCCAAGGGCGACAGCGGCACCGTCTACACTGCGGACGCGGTCATCCTCGCGACCGGCGCACGCGCCAAATGGCTGGGGCTGCCGTCGGAAGAGAAATTCAAGGGCTTCGGCGTGTCGGCCTGCGCCACCTGTGACGGGTTCTTCTATCGCGGACAGGAGATCGTGGTGATCGGCGGCGGCAACACCGCCGTGGAAGAAGCGCTGTTCCTGACCAATTTCGCCAGCAAGGTCACGCTGATCCACCGCCGGGACGAACTGCGGGCCGAGAAGATCCTTCAGGACCGCCTGTTCAAGAACGACAAGATCGAGCCGTTGTGGTTCCACCAGCTGGAGGAAGTGATTGGCACCGATAACCCGCTGGGCGTCGAAGGCGTGCGGGTGAAGAACGTCAAGACGGGCGAAATCACCGAGATCCCCTGCAAGGGCGTGTTCGTCGCCATCGGCCACGCACCTGCCAACGAACTGGTCAAGGACGTGCTGGAAACCCACATGGGCGGCTATGTCAAAACCAAACCCGGCACCACGCAGACCTCGATCCCCGGCGTGTTCGCGGCCGGTGACCTGACCGACCATGTGTACCGGCAGGCGGTGACCTCGGCCGGAATGGGCTGCATGGCGGCGCTGGATGCCGAACGGTTCCTTGCCGAACAGGAATGACCGCGACGCGCAGCGCCTTCGGCGCTGCGTACCGCCCTCCTCTGGCACCTTGACCCGCACTGCGCGGCAACGCAGACTTGCCCCGAGCGCGGCAGATTTCAGGTGATCTTTTGAACACCCCCCTTTGGCAGGGCAGTTGGGCGACCCGTCTCAGGATCATCAGTGGTCTTGTGCTGTTTGCCTTTGCTTTCTTCCACTTCATCAATATTGGGTTGGGGCTGTTTCACACCGACTACCTGCATGACATGCAGGACTCTCGGAAAACGGTCACGCGCCATTCGATTGGCAGCGCTGTCCTGTATCTTGCCCTGATCGCACATGCAGGTCTGGCATTGGTGTCGATCGCCCAGCGCCGAACCCTGCGAATGCCTTTTCATACGGCCCTGCAGATCGTTCTTGGCCTTCTCATTCCGCTGCAACTGATCTCGCACGTCGTACAGACACGCTATGCGCATCAGGTTTTCGACGTGAATGATGAGATGGGCTACATCATCATTCTGATGTGGCCAAATTCGGCCATCTGGATGCAAAGCCTGCTGATGCTGATCGTCTGGATACACGGGTGCATCGGACTTCATATCTGGCTGCGACTGACCTCGTGGTGGCGTCAAACCGTACCCTATCTGATCGGAGTTGCCGTCTTCATCCCAAGCTTTGCCCTGGCCGGTTTGCTGACAGAAGGGCGGCGCATCTGGATGGATTTTGCGGATCCGGATCTACGCGAACAGTATATCGAGCATTACAACTGGCCCGGCCCTGAAGAGTTCCAGGTTTTGTTCAGCGTCAAGGACAAAGCCTTGATGGCCTTCTGGATCGCGCTTGCCGCAGCTCTTGCGTTCCATTTCGGGGGCAAGCTTTGGCGCAGACGACACTCGGTGCGCGTCAGATATGTCGATGGGCCGGAAGTGACCTCAGAGAAAGGCATGACACTGCTTGAGATGTCACAAGCCAACGGTATTCCGCATACCGCACTGTGCGGCGGCCGGGGGCGCTGCACCACCTGCCGTGTCATCGTCGAAGATGGCGCCGAGTCACTGCCACCGCCCAGCGAGGTCGAAGCCCGCAGCCTGAAAGCCGTGGGGGCCCCACAGCGCACGCGCCTTGCCTGCCAGGTCCGCCCCTCCAGCCCCTTGACGGTTTTCCGTGTTTTCCGGCCGGATGGTGGACGCCAGCGGGCGCATGCCAGCCAGGGGCAAGAGCGAAAACTGGCCGTGCTTTTTCTGGACATGCGCGGGTTTACCGCGCGCACAACGGGGCAACTGCCCTATGACATCGTGTTCCTGCTGAACCGGTTCTTTGACGCCATTGTTCCAGCCATTACCGCAGACGGCGGGGTCGTCGACAAATACATGGGCGATGGCCTTTTGGCCGTGTTCGAAACACCCGACACGTCCAGCTCGGCCCGTTCTGCCCTGAAAGCTGCGATCGACATCAGTCATGCGCTTGCGCAGTTCAACCAGCAGCTGTCCCAGGAAAACAGCCCCGCGATCCGCATCGGCATGGGCCTGCACCTGGGCGACCTTGTGTTGGGAGAGATCGGCGCTGCCGGCCACGCCGCGCGGACCATCATCGGTGACGCCGTGAACGTCGCCAGTCGGCTGGAAGGAGAAACCAAAGCGCTCGGGGCCGAGCTGTTGGTCTCGGAAGCCGTGCTGCGCGCGGCCGGGTTTGAGACCGATGGCCTTGACCTGTGTCTGTTCCAGCTCCGGGGCGTAACCGAGCCCGTCCCTGCCCTGCCGGTCGAGCGCGCTCTGGATCTGGACCAACTTCTGACCTCACCAGAACAGATCGCCGCCGGTTGACGATATTGTCCCCATCCGGTGGGATTTTCGTCGCTTTTTCGGTTCGGGCCCGGAAAAACCTTCCATTCCGGGGAAAAACCGCGCATATCCTCCTTTGTTTCATGAATGTATATGGACTTCGACTGACGACCGGGGCACATGGCCCGGAAATGCACCTGAATCACTGACTGACCACACTGCCTCAAGAGTATTGCGATGACGATGTTGAGTAACCTGGCTCCGATCCCAGAACTGTATGTTTCCTATGAATCCGCCCAAAAGCTGAAAGTCGAAGCCGCCGACCTGACCAGCTGGGACCTGACCCCGCGCCAGATCTGTGATCTGGAATTGCTGATGAATGGCGGGTTCAACCCGCTCAAGGGCTTTCTGGGTCAGGAAGACTATGACAGCGTGGTCGAAAACATGCGCCTGGCCGACGGAAGCCTTTGGCCGATGCCGATCACGCTGGATGTCAGCGAGGGCTTCGCCGAGAAGATCGAACTGGGTCAGGACATTGCGCTGCGCGACCAGGAAGGCGTGATCCTGGCGACCATGACCGTTACCGACCGCTGGACCCCGGACAAGTCGCGTGAGGCCGAGAAGGTCTTCGGTGCCGATGATGATGCGCACCCCGCCGTGAACTACCTGCACAACGTGGCAGGCAAGGTCTATCTGGGCGGTCCCGTGACCGGTATCCAGCCGCCGGTGCACTATGACTTCAAGGCCCGCCGCGACACCCCGAACGAGCTGCGCGCCTATTTCCGCAAGCTGGGCTGGCGCCGCATCGTCGCCTTCCAGACCCGCAACCCGCTGCACCGCGCACACCAGGAACTGACCTTCCGCGCCGCGCGTGAGGCTCAGGCCAACCTGCTGATCCACCCGGTCGTGGGCCTGACCAAGCCCGGCGATGTCGATCACTTCACCCGCGTGCGCTGCTATGAGGCGGTGTTGGACAAATACCCGGCCTCGACCACCACCATGAGCCTGCTGAACCTGGCGATGCGCATGGCCGGCCCGCGCGAAGCGGTCTGGCACGGCCTGATCCGCAAAAACCACGGCTGCACCCACTTCATCGTCGGCCGCGACCATGCCGGCCCCGGCAAGAACAGCCAGGGTGAGGATTTCTACGGCCCCTATGACGCCCAGGACCTGTTCCGCAAATTCCAGGACGAGATCGGCATCGAGATGGTCGATTTCAAACACATGGTCTATGTGCAGGAACGCGCCCAGTACGAACCCGCGGACGAGATCGAGGACCGCGACAACGTCACGATCCTGAACATCTCGGGCACCGAACTGCGCCGCCGTCTGCGCGAGGGGCTTGAGATCCCCGAGTGGTTCTCGTTCCCCGAGGTGGTCGAGCAACTGCGCCGCCGCTATCCGCCGCGCAGCCAGCAGGGCTTTACCGTCTTCTTCACCGGATTCTCGGGCTCGGGCAAATCGACCATCGCCAACGCTCTGATGGTCAAGCTGATGGAGATGGGCGGCCGTCCCGTCACGTTGCTGGACGGTGACATTGTCCGCAAGAACCTCAGCTCGGAACTGGGCTTCTCGAAGGAACACAGGGACCTGAACATCCGCCGCATCGGATATGTGGCCTCCGAGATCACCAAGAACGGCGGCATCGCCATCTGTGCCCCGATCGCGCCCTACGCCACCACCCGCCGCGCCGTGCGCGAGGAGATCGAGCAGTTCGGCGCGTTCTGCGAAGTTCACGTGGCCACCAGCATCGAGGAATGCGAGCGCCGCGACCGCAAGGGCCTGTACAAGCTGGCGCGTGAAGGCAAGATCAAAGAGTTCACTGGTATTTCGGACCCTTACGATGTGCCGGAAAACCCGGAACTGCGCGTCGAGACCGAGAATGTGGACGTGGACAACTGCGCCCATCAGGTTCTGCTGAAGCTGGAAAGCATGGGATTGATTGCCGGATCCTGAGCCACAGCCAACTGCTGTCAACACTGACCCCCGGAGACATCTCCGGGGGTCTTTCATTTCCAGAACACTGCTTTGAACACCCCCCTTCCATCCGCGAAGATTGGCGGTCGTTCGACGTTTCACCCAAAAAATGCTACTATTTCGCATATTTTGCGCAGACATAATTTGTCTGCATCCTTTGGGAGGGTGAACATATGGCAACTCAGAAAAATACCGACGATGGCGGAGCCATGTTTGCGGGAGACAACCGCGCAGCGGTAATTGCCGACTACAAGATCGCCCAGTTTTCCCGGTTGCAACTTCCGGCGTTGATGGCTGCACCGGCTATGGCAGGGGGCCTGACACCATTTATCCCCATAGACTGGCTGCTGGACCTTCTAAAATCGATCCGCACCTACGCGGATTGGGTGAAGGAATGCGACAAGATCAAAGCCAAGATTCAAAAGGCGCTGGATACACTGCAGCCGCCGCCCCAGGATCACCCTTTGGGGCTTGTCGTGCCACCGGTTCCGCCGACGCCCGGCACGACCCGTCTTCGTCAGATCCTTGAGGTCATCGATGCGGCCAAGACCGCTGCCGGCAACATGGAGCCAGACTCGGCGCGCGACAGTCTCAAAGAGGCCAAGGATATGATGCACCACGACTCGGTCAAAGCCGAGTTCCGCCGGCTGAATGACGTGGATGGCTGGTACGACATTCTTGAGGAATTGCAGGACGCGATCGATTACCTGGAACGTGTCTCGCGGCACTGACCCACGCCGGAACAGCCAAAGCGCGCGTGCGGCACAGTCAGCCTGCTGAAAGCTGATCCCGCAGGGCCTCGGCAGCCCTCAGTTCGAACTCTCCATAGATGGCGGCCTGCGGTTGCATCGCCCGCAGATACGGCAGGCGTTTTTCATAGTCTTCCACCGACAGCATCTGCACGGCCTGCTGGATGTCCGCCTCGGTTTCGCACAGGATCATCCCCTTGGTATCAAGGAAGTCGCCGATATTGGGGCACCCCCAATAGATCGGGACTGTAGAACACAGAACGGCGTCGATCAGCTTCTCCGAGAAGTAGTTCCTCTCGCGCACGTTTTCAATGACGACCGAATAACGATAAGGTGCCAACCCGTCTGACTTGTGCTCGAACGGTTGATAGCCGCGGCCCATGATGTCGATGTCAGCGCCTGTGTCGCGGGCCCAATCGATCAGCCTGTGCCTCAGCTGGTGCCCCTCCAGATCGCGCTTCGCCGACGCGATCAGCGAACATGACCGCGTCTTTACGACGCTCAGATCCTGCCACTCGGGGACTTGGGTCACGCCATAGGGCAGGAAAACCGCGTTGGGCAGGCTGTTCAGCAATACGTCGTGAAAGGTGAACACCCGGAAAAACCGCCGCCAGGTCCAGCGCAGCATCCGGTCGTGCTTGCCATGTATGGCCGATGGCTCGCCCATCATCAGCGATATCCGAGCCCGCGTGCCGCGTCGCATGCGCAGGTGTACGGTGGAATTGGGATACATGATCAGGTGGTCGGTGGGCGCGAGGTCACCCACGGTCTTTCCTGACAGGCGCTCGGGGCAGCCCAGCGGCCAATTCAGATCAGCCAGCGGAACCGAGGTGAGCTTTGGCCCCAAGCGGTGCCCATAGGGCAGAATCGCGATGGCCGGTTCGGTCATGGCAGCATATCCGGCAGATCAGCCTGGCCGCGCATCAGGACGAACCCGCGCCCGGCAACCTTGATGCCTGTCATCGCATCCGTTGGCCCGACCCGCGTTACGGTCGCCTGGCCAGGGCGGCCCATGTCGTGGCCTTGTTCGGCGACAAAGCTGTCTTTCTGCATAAGCCCGAATTTCCACAAGTAGGCCGCCATTGCGCCGGTGGCGGACCCGGTGAACGGATCTTCGGGTGGGCTGGGTGGTGCCAGCAACAGACGCGAGAACGTATCCCCTTGAGCCGTGGCCCCCTGCAGGGTCACCAGAAAAGGTTCGGCCATGTCGGACCCGGCATATCCGGCAGTTTCCGCCACCCGTTGCAGCGCATCCACATTCAGTTGCGCCGCGCGCAAGCCTGCGTGATCCCGCAGAACTGTAATGCAAAATGGAAGCCCGGTCGAAACCATCTGCGGCGGCGAAATGATCGCATTTGGAGGTAGGCCGATCGCAGCGGCAACAAGGTCTTCCGGCACCCGCGTGCCGAATTCGGGCGCGATCTGGGTCATCTCGATCTGGTCGCCATGCAGCTGGATCGACACGATCCCTGCTCCGGTTTCCAGCGTCAGCGCGTCACCAGATATCATTCCACGATGGCGCATGGCAGCTACGGTCGCAATGGTCGGGTGTCCGGCAAAGGGAATTTCACGGCTGGCAAGGAAATACCGCACTCGAATATCCGCCACATCCGATTGTCCGGTAAATGTGCATTCGACCAAAGAAGTCTCGCGGACAAACGCCGTGCAAACCGATTCCGGCAAATGCGCGCCACCATGCACGACTGCACAGCCATTTCCGCCGAATGCCGTGTCGCTGAAGGCATCCACCCAATCGAAATCGAACCAGCTCATGCGCCCTCTCGTGCTTGCAGTCAGAAAGTGCCGGGAATGCAAACCCGCGGGTGGCATGTTTGACGCCTCACACGCCGCTTGTCACGCTGAATCGGTCTGTGCCCGTGTCAGTGCACGGCCACCGGAGACAGGTCATGCTGCCGCGCCAGTACGAAGGCCAGCTTTCGATCGGCGACAAGCGCCAGTTGCTGCCCATCTGAATCGTGAACGGCATAAAGATGATCCAGATCACCCACCTGCGTGCGCACCTCGTGCGGCAGGTTGGCCACGTTCACGGCCTTCACATAGACGATCCGATTGCCTTCGGTGTTGATTTCATACGGTGTATTCATGGCTTACCCCTTCCTTATGTTGATCGTCTGCACAACGGTTTCGGGCACGGCGCGGGTCAGGTCGATATGAAGAAGACCATTTTCCATGATGGCCTCGCCGACCTCGACACCGTCGGCCAGCACGAACATGCGCTGGAACTGACGGGCCGCGATGCCGCGGTGCAGGAACACGCGCCCCTCGCTGTCGTCGCGCTGACGGCCCCGGATCACCAGTTGCCGATCTTCGATGGTGATCGACAGGTCATCCTCGGCAAACCCGGCCACGGCCAAGGTAATGCGGTAGGAATGATCCGACGTCTGTTCGATGTTGTAGGGCGGATACCCTTCGTTTCCGGCCTTTGCAGACCGTTCCAGAAGGCGTTCCAGCTGCTCGAACCCCAGAAGATGCGGGTATGAGCCAAGAGTAAGTTTTGACACGTTTTCTCGTCCTTCTTTGTCAAAGCGACGTGATGCGCGGCCCCGTAAAGGCAGCTGCGCACAAGACAATATGGGATGAAACGTGTGTCTCCACAAGGTCTAGGCGGATTCACTTGAACGCACTATCTTGTGTAACACGCACCACCAGCCACACATGAGTCGCCCATGAATGCGCCCACCGACATTTCGATGAAAACCGACGAGGTTCTGCGCGTCGAGCTGGAGGTGTTTCGCCAGCAGCACCGCGACCTGGACGAGGCAATCAAGGCGCTCGAAGCGACCGGCACCGCTGATCAGTTGACGGTGAAGCGGCTGAAGAAACAAAAGCTGCGCCTGAAGGATATCATCCGGCTGATCGAGGATCGCCTGACCCCTGACATCATCGCCTGACCGGGCGCGCTCAACCGCATTGCCACGCAAGCGGATTTCACTATAGTGCGCGCTTCCTAACGCAGGCGGGGAACAGGGCGGATGAGCGAGATCAAGGTCGGAATCATCATGGGCAGCCAGTCGGACTGGCCCACCATGAAGGGCGCTTCAGAGATACTGGACGAACTGGGCGTGGCCTACGAGACCAAGATCGTCTCGGCCCACCGCACGCCGGATCGTTTGTGGGAGTACGGCAAGACCGCCGTGCAGCGCGGGCTTCAGGTAATCATCGCCGGCGCTGGCGGTGCCGCACATCTGCCGGGGATGATGGCGTCCAAGACGCGGGTGCCGGTGATCGGCGTTCCAGTTCAGACGCGGGCGCTGTCCGGTGTCGACTCGCTCTATTCCATCGTGCAGATGCCCAAGGGTTTCCCGGTTGCGACCATGGCCATCGGATCGGCCGGCGGCGCCAATGCCGGCCTGATGGCCGCTGCTATTCTGGCCCTGCAAGACTCAGCCCTGGCCGACCGGCTGGACGTTTGGCGCGCGGCGCTGTCGGACTCGATCCCCGAGGAGCCCCGCGATGAGTAACCCCTTGCAGCCCGGCGCAGTGATCGGAATTCTGGGCGGCGGCCAGCTGGGGCGGATGCTGTCGATGGCCGCGGCGCGGCTGGGCTTCGTGACCCATATCTTGGAGCCGGGCGCCAACCCGCCGGCGGGCCAGGTGGCGCATCGCGTGACCACCGCACCTTATGAGGATGCCGAGGCGCTGGCCGCTTTTGCGCAATCGGTCGATGTCATCACCTACGAGTTTGAAAACATCCCGACCGAAGCGCTGGACGTTCTGGAATCGCACCGCCCCATCCGACCCGGCCGCGAGGCGCTGCGGGTCAGTCAGGACCGGCTGACCGAAAAGACATTCCTGCAAGGCCTGGGCCTGAACACCGCACCCTTTGCCGATGTGACCGACCTGGACAGTCTGCAGGCCGCCATCGAACGGATCGGCACGCCGGCGATCCTCAAGACCCGCCGCTTCGGCTATGACGGAAAGGGGCAGGCGCGGCTGAAGTCGCCCGAGGACGCCCGGACCGCGCTGGCCGACATGCAGGGTGCACCCGCGATCCTGGAAGGCTTCGTCAATTTCAGCCACGAGGTGTCGATCATTGCCGCCCGCGGGCTGGACGGCCAGGTGGCCTGCTTCGACCCCGGCGAGAACGTGCATCGCGACGGCATCCTGCACACGACCACGGTGCCCGCGCGCCTGTCCCCTGCGCTGCGGACCGACGCGGTGCTGCTGGCCGCGAATATCCTGAACGCGCTGGACTATGTCGGCGTCATGGGGGTCGAACTGTTCGTGACGCCGCAGGGCCTGATCGTGAACGAGATCGCGCCGCGCGTTCACAACTCGGGCCACTGGACGCAGAACGGCTGTGCAGTCGATCAGTTCGAGCAGCATATCCGCGCCGTAGCCGGCTGGCCTCTGGGCGACGGGCAGCGTCACGCGGATGTGGTGATGGAGAACCTGATCGGCGAAGACATGGACCGCGTGCCCGAGCTTGCGCAACAGCGCGACGTGGCCCTGCACCTGTATGGCAAGGCCGAGGTCAAGCCGGGCCGCAAAATGGGCCATTTCAACCGGATCAAACGCTAGCGCGCCGCGGCGACGAACCGCCCGGCGACATCCCCCGACAGGAAACTGACCCGGCCGCCGGCGATGGTGGCCGCCACGCGCTGCGTTTCCGCATCCAGAACGACCAGATCGGCGCGTTTGCCGGGTTGCAGCGACCCGCGGTCCCCGAGGCCAAGCACCCGCGCGGGCCCCGACGACACCAGCGCCCACGCGCCCGCCAGATCCATCAGCCCCGATTTCATCAACATCAGCGCCGCCCTGCGCGGGCTGGGATAGTGGTAATCCGACGCCAGCGCATCGCACAGCCCCATGGCGATCAGGTCCAGCGCGCTGACGTTGCCCTTGTGCGATCCGCCCCGCACCACGTTGGGCGAGCCCAGAATGACGTGATCGCCCGCGGCCTTGGCCGCCTCGGCCGCTTCGAGCGTTTCGGGAAATTCGGCGATATGCACGCCGCGCGCGCGGCAGTGGCAACGGGCCTCTGCCGTGGCGTCATCATGGCTGCCCAGACGCACGCCTTGTTGGGCCAACGCCGCGCACAGCGCATCAAGCGCAGTTGGCACCTCGGAGGTGCGGGCGTGCATGTCCTGCAGCATCTTCAGATGCGCCTCGGGGCTGCGACCAGCCTTGAGCGCCTGCCCGGTCAAACGCGGCGGGGTACGCCCCTGCGCCAGACGGTCATGGGGCAGATGATCGTTGAACACGACATAGGGCACCTGCCAGTCGGCGATGCGCCCCGGCAGGTCGGCATAGTCATCCAGCAGGTGGGTTTCGAACCGCAACTGCGGGATCAGGTCGGTGACCACGCTGCCCTTCACCGCCGCGATCGCGCGGAACACGTCGGCGGCGAACTCTGGGCCGCGTACGCCGCCCTCCCAGCTGTAGAACTGCGCCAGCACGGCGGTGGTGATGCCATTGGCTGCCAGTTCAGCCTCGGCGGCGCGGATGCCCTCGTCCATCTGCTTCATGGCCCCCCGGCGCGGGGCGATGTGACGCTCGAACCCGTCCCCGTGCAGGTCGATGATGCCCGGCAGGATCAGATAGCCGCTCAGATCAACGACCGGCGCACCGCTGCCCTCCTGGATCAAGCCGTCCGCGATTGAGAGATCGTTACCGACAAGTCCGCGATCAGGGTGCAGAACCTGCGCCCCGGAAAAGGTCAGCTCCAATGCGGTCATCGCGTGGGTTCCGAGGCGGGTTCGGCGCAGTCCTCTCCGATGCAGATCTCATCAATGATGTCCATCACACCGTCCAGCCAGGTTATGTTGGGATCGAACTCACCGAACTCGATGAAGTGCAAAGCCTGCGCCATGACCTGCGGGTTGTTCATCATGAACGTATGCGTCACCGGCAGCACGATGTGGTCGGTCATGCCCTGGACTTTGGTTTCTTCGACAGCGACCTTGCCGTCATCCGGTCCATCAACCAGCGACGAAAAGACCGGATTCAAGGAGTTCTCGCCTGCAATCACCCCCAGCTCGAAGTCGACCGGTGGCAGGCGACGCGGAATACCTTCGGGACCCGTACCCAGCTGCAGGCCGGCGGGGCCGTTCAACAGACCGAACACTTCCCAATCGCCCAGTTCATCGACCAATTGGCTGCCTTGGTTGGGCGGGCCAAGCATGACGACGCGGCCCAGATTCTGCGGATGGTAATCCTGCAGCCAGTAGCGCAACAGGATACCCCCCATCGAATGCGCGACAACGTTGACGGTGTCATCTCCGCACGCCGCAAACGCCTCGGGTATGGTCCGGTCGGCCAGTTCCGGAATCGGAAGATCCGTCGAGCGATAACCCGGCCGCACAACGGTGTACCCGTGCACCTTGAACAACTGCTCCATGACCGAAAACGATGCTTCGGTCCGGGCAAGCCCATGCAGCAGGACAACGCATTTTGCCTGCGCGGCGATCGGCATCAGGAAAAGCAATATGAAAAACAGGATCCGCATGGCTGCCAGATAATCGCTATTCTTCAGAGAGGAAAGACCTAGCGCCGCCTCACGCGCATAACTGCCAATGCAATACCGCCCACAACCAACCCTGCCCCTGCCATCAGCCGCAGGCTCAGTTGCTCGCCGAGCAGCGCCACACCTGCAATGATCGCAATCACCGGGACGCTCAGCTGAACTACGGCTGCAACTGCTGGGGCCAGCTGGGGCAGCAGGCGATACCACATGGCGTACCCCAACCCCGAGGTTACGCCGCCAGATACGGCCGCCAGACCCAAACCCGCCCAGGTCAAGTCCCACGCCGGAGCGCCCGCGACCAAAATGCCAGCGGTCACCGGCAAGGCCACGACAAAGTTCGAGGCCGTTCCTGCCAGCGCATCGGGCTCGGACCGACCGGCAATCGAATACGCAGCCCACCCGACCCCTGCGGCGGCCATCAAGGCTGCTCCGGTCGGGTCCACACGCACCTCAGCGCCAGGCCACAGCACCCACGCCAATCCGGCCATCGCAATTGCTGCCCCCGCCACCTGTCGAAAAGTCGGGATCGCCCCGGCAAGGGAGCCGGCCAGAAACATCGAGATCTGGACCACTGCAAACAGGATCAAGGCGCCCAATCCCGCATCAAGTGAGAGATAGGCCACCGAGAACCCGACCATGTACAACGACAAGGACCCTGCTCCGATTACTCGGCGCCTGTCGAACACCCGCAGGGTGCCACCCCGCGACACGACCAATGCGCAAAGGACCAGCGCACCACAGAGCACACGAACAACGGCAAAACTCGCCGGGTCGCTGGCTCCGCTCTCCACGGCCAACCGGTTCAGGATGGAATTGGCCGCAAAGGCGCACATGGTCAGGGCGGTCAGAAGAAACAGCTGCATGCCTCACCAATACCGTGTCCGCACGCAATGGACACCCGCTTTCCTGCGCTTCCGCGTGACCGGCTGCAGCGATCCCCAGAATTGCATGCAGCGCCGGCCGAAACACCGCGGATCACTGAAAAAATCAAAACGGGGCCGCCCGAAGGCGACCCCGCTGAAATTTTCGGTAAGACTTTCCCTTGCGGGTTGTCTGAATTCGCTGACGCGAACCCGGACAGTCTTACATCATGCCGCCCATGCCGCCCATGTCGGGCATGCCAGCACCGGCGCCTGCACCTTCTTTGGCGGGCTTGTCGGCAACCATTGCTTCGGTGGTGATCAGCAGACCTGCAACCGAGGCTGCGTCTTCCAGAGCGGTACGCACCACTTTGGCCGGGTCGATCACGCCGAACTTGAACATGTCGCCATATTCTTCGGTCTGAGCGTTGAAGCCGAAGGCGGTGTCCGAGGACTCGCGCACCTTGCCGGCAACGACGGCACCGTCGACACCTGCGTTTTCAGCAATCTGACGCAGCGGCGCTTCGATGGCCTTGCGAACGATGTTGATACCGGCGTCCTGATCGGCGTTGACACCTTTCAGATCGGCCAGAGCCTTGCCGGCCTGAACCAGGGCAACACCGCCACCCACGACGACACCTTCCTGAACGGCGGCGCGCGTTGCGTTCAGAGCGTCGTCCACACGGTCCTTGCGCTCTTTCACTTCAACTTCGGTCATGCCACCGACGCGGATAACGGCAACACCGCCTGCCAGTTTGGCAACGCGCTCTTGCAGCTTCTCACGGTCGTAGTCGCTGGTGGTTTCTTCGATCTGGGTACGGATCTGGGCAACGCGTGCTTCGATCTCGGCCTTCTCGCCAGCACCGTCGACGATGGTGGTTTCGTCCTTGGTGATCGACACTTTCTTGGCGGTGCCAAGCATGTCCATGGTGACGTTTTCCAGCTTCATGCCCAGGTCTTCGCTGATGACCTGACCGCCGGTCAGGATTGCGATGTCCTGCAGCATTGCCTTGCGGCGATCGCCGAAGCCCGGAGCCTTGACGGCAGCGATTTTCAGACCACCGCGCAGCTTGTTGACAACCAGAGTTGCCAGCGCTTCGCCTTCAACGTCCTCGGCGATGATCAGCAGCGGTTTCTGCGACTGGATCACCTGCTCGAGCAGCGGAACCATCGGCTGCAGCGACGAGAGTTTTTTCTCGTGCAGCAGGATCATGCAGTCTTCCAGCTCGGCGACCATCTTGTCAGCGTTGGTGACGAAGTAGGGCGACAGGTAGCCACGGTCGAACTGCATACCTTCGACGACGTCGGTCTCGGTTTCCAGACCTTTGTTCTCTTCGACGGTGATGACGCCTTCGTTGCCAACCTTCTGCATCGCGTCTGCGATCTGGCGGCCGATTTCAGCTTCGCCGTTAGCCGAGATGGTACCAACCTGCGCGACTTCGTCGCTGTCTTTGACTTCGCGGGCAGCGTTCTTGATTTCTTCGACGACTTTGGCGGTTGCCATGTCGATGCCGCGCTTCAGGTCCATCGGGTTCAGGCCGGCAGCAACCTGCTTGAGGCCTTCCTTGACGATGGCCTGAGCCAGAACGGTCGCGGTGGTGGTGCCGTCACCGGCTTCGTCATTGGTGCGGCTGGCGACTTCTTTCACCATTTGCGCGCCCATGTTCTCGAACTTGTCTTCCAGTTCGATTTCCTTGGCGACCGAAACACCGTCTTTGGTGATGCGCGGCGCGCCGAAGGATTTGTCCAGAACCACGTTGCGGCCTTTGGGGCCGAGGGTCACCTTCACAGCATCCGCCAGGATGTTCACACCCTTCAGCATGCGGTTGCGGGCATCGGTGTCGAACTTGACGTCCTTTGCAGACATGTCTTTTTCTCCTCGAGAAATGTGTTTGAAATGAAGATCAGAGCAAGCGCATGCGCGTTACTCGATGATCCCCATGATGTCGCTTTCTTTCATCATCAGCAGCTCTTCGCCGTCGACGTGGACCTCGGTGCCGGACCATTTGCCGAACAGGATCTTGTCGCCGGGCTTCACAGCCATCGCGATCAGTTCGCCGCTGTCTTTCCGCGCGCCTTCGCCGGTTGCAACGACTTCGCCTTCGCTGGGCTTTTCTTTTGCGCTGTCGGGAATGATCAGGCCGCCTGCGGTTTTCTCTTCGCTTTCGGTACGGCGAACCAGCACGCGGTCATGAAGCGGTTTCAATGCCATCTTTGCAGCTCCTTGGGCTCAAAGGTTGTTTTCCTCCCCCCGCGGTCTTGCGGGGCGTTAGCACTCAGCTTGGTCGAGTGCTAACGACGCATAGCTAGGGGGTGATTTCCGGCGAGTCAACAATCGGTGATGAATTTTTTTCGCGCGCAGCCTGAGGCCGGCCTGGTCAGGTCGGGTCTTCCCAGCTGTAAGCCCAATGCTTCAGACCTTCGGACCCGGAAGGCGACAGTTCATAGACGCCCTTTGCCACCTTTTCAAACCAGCCATAATGGTTTTCGCGCATGAGGCGCGTCGCGGCCGCAACGCCGGTGGCACTGGCGACCTCAGCGCCTTTGGTCGCCCCGTGTTCGGCCAGATGCGCGGCACATTTCAGGGCATCCTGCCGATAGGCAGTTACGATTCCGTGCCGGGTTGCCCCACCCGAATTCGGATCCCCTTCCAACCGCTCGAACTCGCGCAACAGTCGCGCAGCTTTGGCCTTGTTCTTTCGCGGCGCATAGGGGCCGGGGTCACAATGGACTTCGACCCACCCATCCGCACGAACGGTGATCAAACCCAGCCCCAACCGACGACACAGGGACAGGTTGTCCCGCAGCGCCCGGCGCGCCGACCGGCCGGTGGGCTTGCAGACGGCCACATAGACCTGATCCGATACCTTCAACCGGGTCACGGCCTGATGGAACAAGGCCAGCGAAAATCTCAGCTTCAATTCAACGATCACTGGATCACAACCGGGCTTGACGGCCACGATGTCGGCGACGCCGACCTCTCCTTTCACGGTGTACCCTTGCCGCTGCAATAGCGCCTTGATCGGAGGATAGAGATCCTGTTCGCGGTTCATGACGCTATGCTATGGTTTTTTCAGAGAAACGCCATACGGATACACGGCTTGCGCGCGGTAGGCGGGCGTGGCTATCTGTTCCCAAGTTCTTTCAGCCACAATCGGAATGGTCTCGATGCGCGTGTTTCTTTTTGCCCTGCTTGCCGCTCTGCATCCAATTGTGGCCCATGCCGCCTGTGACGGGCGCGATTTGCGACAAGACATGACGCCTGAGGCCCGGGCCGAGTTGAACGCGGCCACCAGTCAGATGGCATATCCCGAAGGCAATCACTGGATTGCACAGAAGGACAACACTGTTTTGCATCTGATCGGCACATTGCACGTCAACGATCCGCGAATGGGCCCGGTGGTCGAGCGGTTGGCACCGACGTTGAGCGAGGCGGACGCGTTTTATTTCGAGATCACCCAATCCGACATGTCCGCTTTCGAACAAGACCTGGCCAAGGATTTCAGCCCGGTCCTGATCAACTCTGGACCAACTCTGATCGATCTGATGAGCGAAGAGGACTGGGCCGTGATTTCCAAGGCGCTTTCGGCACGCGGCATTCCCGGTTGGATGGCCGCGAAACTGCGCCCTTGGTTCCTGTCCATGATGCTGGGTATGCCACCCTGCATGCTTCAGGTGCCAGACGCAGACCGGGGAATGGATGCGCGCCTGACTGAACTGGCCGAAGCTGCGGGCAAGCCGCAATATTCGCTGGAACAGATCGAAGATCTGATCGCGATCTTCGACAGCCACACGCTTGAAGAGCAGGTGCAGTCTCTGGTGCGCTTGGTCGATGCGTTTGACGCCGGTGATGACCACATGGTGACCATGGCCAGCGCATATTTCGAGGAGAAACACGCAGAAATCTTGCAATTCGCAAAGATATATGGGCGCGATGCTTCGGGCCTGGCGCCTGATGTGTTTGCACAGGAATGGGCCGCATTCGAGGACCAGCTTCTGGTTCAACGCAACGACAACTGGATGGAAACGATCCTGATCATCGAAAACCAGACGGCGGTGATCGCGGTTGGTGCCGGCCATCTGGGTGGCGACCATGGACTTTTGCAACAGCTGGAACGCGCCGGATATCAACTGAGCCGCGCACAGTTCTGAGCGGTCAGCGCTTCTGTCAGACCAACCGTCGCAGCCGTGTATCTGCCGGGTGACAACGCCAATGGACCACCCTATAAGGCGCGCAAACTCCTTATGTGCAGGAAACAGACATGACCATCCAAGTATTTGGCCACAAATCTCCCGACACCGACTCAACCGGATCGCCGATCCTGTGGGCCTGGTATCTGAACGAAGTCAAAGGCGAAAAGGCCGAGGCCGTCCTGCTGGGCGAGCCCAACACCGAAGCCGCCTTCATGCTGCAGCGCTGGGACCTGCCCAAGCCGCGCATCATCGAGGATGTCGAGACCGATGCGCCAGTCATCATCGTCGACACCAACAACCCGGCCGAGCTTCCTGCCAATGTCAACAATGCCGATATCCGCGCCATCATCGACCATCACAAGCTGGTCGGTGGGCTGGAAACCAAAGGCCCGATCGACATTACCGTTCGCCCGCTGGCCTGCACGGCAACCATCATGATCAACCTGATGGGCGACGACGCCGCCAAGATGCCCGAGACCGTCAAGGGCGCGGCCCTGACCTGCATCCTGTCGGACACGCTGGAGTTCCGCTCGCCCACCACTACCGCGCATGACCGCGAAGTAGCCGAGAAGCTGGCCGCCGAGCTTGGTCTGGATGTTTCGGCCTATGCTGCCGAAATGTTCGCCGCGAAATCTGACGTATCGTCTTTCTCGGACGCCGAACTGATCCGCATGGACAGCAAGGAATATGAGGTCGACGGTACCAAGTTCCGAGTATCCGTTCTGGAAACCACCGCACCGGGCGTCGTGCTGGACCGCAAGGACAGCCTGGCCCAGTCGATGGTCGAGGTAGCCAAGGAAGACGGCGTGGACCAGGTACTGCTGTTCGTCGTCGACATCCTGAACGAAGAGGCCACCCTGTTGGTGCCGAACGACCTGGTCAAATCGGTTGCCGAGAAAAGCTTTGGCGCTTCGGTGTCCGGCGACACGGTTGTTCTGCCGGGCATCATGAGCCGTAAGAAGCAGATCATTCCGAACCTCAAGGTCTGATCCCGTTCACAGTTCAGCGAAAGGCGCCCTCAGCGGGCGCCTTTTTTGTTTGCGCGTCGAAAGGTTTGCCGGATGGCAAATCGTTGCTAGGCTGGACGCAGGGACAGGGTGGATCGGGACACGGTGGTCACACGGAAGTACAGTACGACACGCAGCATTCTGCTGTTCGAAGGCGGCGACAGGCTTGCCTATTGGCGGCGCTTTGCCATGCTACTGACCCTTTCCGTGATCATCGCAACCATGGGCCTGCTGCGGAACTCTGGCGCCGTGGTCATCGCCGCGATGTTGGTCGCGCCGCTGATGACACCAATTCTGGGCATTGCGGCTGCGATGGTCATGGGTTGGTTGAAACGCGCTTTCGTTCTGACCCTAACGGTCTGCATTGCGGCGGTTCTGTGTGTTCTGATGGCCTGGATCCTGGTTTATCTGGCCGATGTGCCGCGCGGCATCCTGATCCCCGATCAGGTCTTGGCCCGCACCGACCCGGGCACCGAAGACCTGATCGTGGCGCTGGCGGCCGGCGTGGCCGGCGCATACGTCCAGATCAACAAGGCCGAACTGAGCCTGTTGCCCGGCGCCGCCATCGGCGTGTCTCTGGTTCCGCCATTGTCCGCGTCCGGGATCCTGCTGTATTTCGGCGAACCCGCCGACGCCTACGAGGCGGGTCTTTTGTTCGCGACCAACCTTGGTGCGATCGTTCTGTCGGCCTGCGCGGTCTACATCGTCTATGCCGCAAGGTCGGTTGCATTCGGCAAGGGCCGGCGCAAGCTCAACTTTACTGCCGGTGTGGTCATAACCATGGCGTTCCTGGCCCTCGTCGTGGTCCAGTTGGGCAAATCGACTTACAACCGATACCTAGAAACTCGTACCGAGGCCGAGGTTGCGCAAGCGATCCGCGACTGGGCGGACCCGGTATCGGTCGAGATCATCCGCATCGACGTGAATGCCAAGCGCAAACGGGCCGAGGTTTGGGTGATCGTCGATCTGCCGCCCGAGGCGCAATTCAAGGTCTCGTCCGTTGCCGGGCTGTTGCCCGAGAGCCTGCGGGAAACGTCGTTGGTCGACGTCTTGCAGGATGAACTTGGCCCCGGCTACCTCGCCGTCATTCGGTACCAGACCCGCATCGGCGCGCAGGTCATTCTTGGAACCGAAACCGTGCAGCAGGCCCCGGATGTCGAAAAGTTGAGCGACGAGGAATGACGGCCTGCACCCGGCTGCCTCTGGTCAAGCGGGGCCAGCTTTGCCATAGGTGGCGCAACGCCGTTTCAACAGCCCGAGGCCCGCATGACCCAGATCATCTCCGCGCTTGACCAGATTTCCGACCGTTACAAGGCGTTGTTCGTGGATCTGTGGGGCTGCGTCCACAACGGCATCACCGCCTACCCTGAGGCTGTTGCCGCGCTGAAGGCTTATCGCGACCGGGGCGGCAAGGTGGTGTTGGTTACCAACTCTCCGAAGCCGCGTGCCGGGGTTGCCGAGCAGTTGAAACAGTTCAACGTCCCCGCGGACTGCTACGACACCATCGCGACCAGTGGTGACTCGGCCCGATCCGCCATGTTCCGCGGAGCCGTGGGTGAGAAAGTCTATTTCATGGGTGAATGGGAGCGCGACGCCGGCTTCTTCGAGCCGCTGAAAATCCTGGACCACCCGATCCACATCGAACGTGTGCCGCTGGACCAGGCCGAGGGGATCGTCTGCTGTGGCCCGTTCGACCCGATGGCCGATCCGGCCGTGAATCGGCCGGACTTCCTGTATGCCAAGCAGAAAGGCCTGAAGCTGCTGTGCGCCAATCCCGATATCGTCGTCGATCGGGGCGAAGTTCGGGAATGGTGCGCCGGTGCGCTGGCCAAGCTTTATACCGAAATGGGCGGCGAGAGCCTGTATTTCGGCAAACCACACCCGCCCATTTATGATCTGGCCCGGCGTCGCCTGCATGCGCTGGGAACGGACGTGCCGGATGACGAGATTCTGGCCATCGGCGACGGTCCGCATACCGACATCGCCGGCGGCATGGGAGAGGGAATTGATTCCCTGTTCATCAGCGGCGGTCTGGCCGCATCGGAAACAAAAACGTCGCACCAGCCGGATCCGGATGCTTTAAGCGATTATATTTCCAAGGAAAACATCAACCCAACCTATACGATCGGCCGTCTGCGCTAGGTAGAAAACGCTTGATTTTCTGCAGTTGCGAAGTAATAAAGTTGCCAAACTTGGGTCGTTGGTAATTTTTTGTTGCCGGACCGATGCATAGTGAGGGTAACATGTTGGACAATCTTCCGCGCGGAACGATCTGTATCGAAGACATCGAAATGGGCATGACCCGCTACCTGCGCAAAGTGGTGACGGACGAAGACATCGAGATGTTTGCCCAGGTCTCGACCGACCGGAACCCGGTGCATCTGGATGACGACTATGCCCGCGATACGATCTTCGAAGGGCGCATCGCCCACGGGATGCTGACCGCCGGTCTGATCTCGGCCGTGATTGGTGAACAGCTTCCGGGCCATGGGACCGTCTACATGGGTCAGTCGCTTAAATTCCTTGCGCCGGTCCGCCCCGGCGACACGGTTTATGCCGAAGTCAAGGTGATCGACATCGACTTCGCCAAGCGCCGGGTCAAGCTGGATTGCCATTGCGCGGTAGACGGCAAGAAGGTTCTGATTGGCGAGGCGATGGTTTTGGCTCCATCACGGAAATTCGACTGACGGCAGGTTTTGGCGCCCCACTGGACGCTGGTCCGGAACTGCCGCTTGAACCCGGCGGACAGTCCCGCTAGGCAAGCCCCATGCAGATCATCCGGGATTTCCAGTTTGTAGACCCAGAAGACCGCGGCGCTAGCGTTGCGATCGGGAATTTCGACGGCGTTCATATTGGCCACCAGTCGGTGATCGATCTGGCCCGGCAGGCATGCCCCGAGGCACCCCTGGGCGTTCTGACGTTCGAGCCGCACCCGCGCGAGTATTTCGCCCCGGATGCCCCGCCCTTTCGTCTGATGCGCGGCAATGCGCGTGCGCACCGGCTAGAGAAGCTGGGCGTGCAGAAGCTGTACGAACTGCCGTTCAACGCCGCGCTTGCCGGACTGACGCCCGAGGAATTCGCCCGCACCGTGATCTGCAAAGGCTTGGGTCTGGCCCATGTGGTGATCGGGGCCGATTTCTGTTTCGGTAAAGGCCGCAGCGGCACCGCGCAGGACATGGTGCAGTTTGGCCAGCAGATGGGGTTCGGTGTCACCATCGCCCCATTGATGCAGCAATCCGATCACGTGGTCTCGTCCACCGCGATCCGGCAAGCCCTGAGCGACGGCCGCCCGCGGGACGCGGCGGCCATGCTGGGCCACTGGCACCGGATCGAAGGCGAGGTGATCGGCGGCGAACAGCGCGGCCGCGAATTGGGCTTTCCCACGGCAAACATGTCGATCGAAGGAATCCATCCCCCGAAATTCGGCGTCTACGCGGTTCTGATCGACGTGCTGGATGGCCCGCATGCCGGCAGCTATCACGGTGCGGCCTCGGTCGGGGTGCGGCCGATGTTCCACGGCGAGGTGCCTAATATCGAAACCTTCCTGTTCGACTTCTCCGGCGATCTCTATGGTGCGACCCTCTCGGTTGGCCTGGTCGAATTTCTGCGCCCCGAGATGACCTTTGACGGCCTCGATGCTCTGATCGCCCAGATGACCGAAGATTGCGACCGCGCGCGCAAGATCCTGGCCGCGACATGAGCACGGATCCGATCGACCGCGCCGGGCTGGCCCCGCGTTTCTGGGAGCGCAAGCCCTTGCAAAAGATGAACCCGCGCGAATGGGAAGCCCTGTGCGACGGCTGCGGCAAATGCTGCCTGAACAAGCTGGAAGACGAGGACAGCGGCGAGGTTGCCCTGACCCGTGTCGCCTGCCGGCTTTTGGATGACGCAACTTGCCGCTGCACCCAGTATGACATCCGCCACCAATTCGTGCCGGAATGTATCGTCATGCGCCCGGACAACATTCACGAACACGCCTACTGGTTGCCGCAAACCTGCGCCTACCGCCTGTTGTGGGAGGGCAAGCCCCTTTACGATTGGCACCCGTTGCTGTCAGGGTCGCCCGACAGCGTCCACGCCGCCGGCGTTTCGGTTCAAGGGCTTACCGTGTCCGAATTCGAGACGCCCGAGGAAGAGTGGGAAGACTACATTATCGAGGAGCCAACCTGATGCATTTCGCCTCTGACAATTCCGGGCCCGTCCACCCCGAGGTTCTGACCGCGCTGGCCGAGGCCAATCAGGGCTATCAGATGGCCTATGGCGCCGATGACCTGATGAACGAAGTGCGCGACCGGATCCGGGGCATCTTCGAGGCGCCCGGGGCGGCGGTCTATCTGGTGGCGACCGGAACGGCGGCCAACTCGCTGGCTCTGGCGACCCTGTCGCAGCCGTGGGAGACCATATTCTGCTCGCCCGTCGCGCATATTCATGAGGACGAGTGCAACGCGCCCGAATTCTACACCGGCGCCAAGCTGACGCTGGTTCCGGGCGGCGACAAGATGCAGCCGGATGCACTGCGCCGCACCATCGCCGCCGAAGAGACACGCGGCGTGCATGGGCCCCAACGCGGGCCAGTGTCGATCACGCAGGTGACCGAGCGGGGCTCGGTCTATTCGCTGACCGAACTGCGGGCCCTGTGCGGGGTCGCCAAGGAGTTCGGCCTGCCCGTCCACATGGATGGCGCGCGGTTCACCAATGCGCTGGTGGCGCTGAATTGTTCCCCGGCCGAGATGACGTGGAAGGCGGGCGTGGATGCGGTAAGCTTTGGCGGCACCAAGAACGGGCTGATGGGGGTCGAAGCGGTGATCTTCTTCGACGAAAGCAAGGCCTGGGAGTTCGAGTTGCGCCGCAAGCGCGGGGCGCATCTGTTTTCCAAGCACCGGTATCTGTCGGCCCAGATGGCGGCCTATCTGCGCGATGATCTGTGGCTGCGCTCGGCCCGTAAGGCCAACGCCAATTGCGCGCGTCTGGCCGATGGGCTGCGGGCTGCGGGTGCGCAGTTCCTGCATGAACCCCAAGCCAACATCATCTTTGCCAGCTTTCCCCGCAGCCTGCACAAGCGGCTGCACGCGGCCGGTGCGGTCTATCACCTGTGGGGCGACCCCTTGGACGGCCCGGACGAGGACGAGATGCTGGCCTGCCGGTTCGTCTGCGACTGGTCGACTCCGACCGAAGAAATCGACCGGTTCCTGGCGCTGCTCTAGGCGCGCCAGAATGCGTCGATCTGCGCTGCCGTCTCGCCGGGGTGCGAGATGGGCAGCATATGCCCTGCCCCCTCGACAACGCTCTGCCGCGCTTCGGGCAAGCGGGCGCGCAGCCCGGCATTGACCACTGCCATGATCGGGTGCGAGGCCGATCCATGCAGCAGCAGGATCGGCATTTCGGCCCGCGTCATGGCCGTCGGGGCCAGCAGGCCGGTGGTGTCGCGGAACAGCGGCCCCTCGACCGCGCCGACCACGCCAACACCCCGGATCATCGCATTCCGGGTTCGCTCGGGCAGATCCGGCCAGCGCGGGCTGCGGTCGGTCGTGCCCCACATGCGGTTGAACAGACGCGCGGCCCGGGGCGCGTCGCCTTCGGCAAGGGCGACCTTGTAGGGCTGGGATTCGGCCGCGTGCTGCGCCGCAAGCGCTGGCGCGTCTTGGTGGGCGACCGCAAAGAACACCGGCTCGATCAGAACGGCGCTGCGCACAAGGTCCGGGTATTCGATGGCCAGCCGCAGGGCGACCATCGCACCGAAACTGTGCCCGATCACGTCCATCGGTTCGCTCAACTGCGCCCGCGACAGGGCTGTGGTGAGGTCGAAGAAATCTCCCCGACCGTCCCAATCCGGGCTGCGCCCGTGCGACAGCATGTCGGGTGCAGTCAGTGTCGCCTGGTCGTCCAAAGCGGCCGCCAGACCGGACCACGCACCAGAATGCGCAATAGTGCAATGCAGCGCCAGCACCTTTCGGGCACCCGCCCCAAGAGTGCGAACGTGGACGGGCGGCAGCACGGCCTTGGCCACGGTCATGCCTTGAGCGTCGCCAGATGCTGGTCCAGATCGTCAAGCCGGTCCTGCCCCCAGAACCTTTGGTCATCTTGCGTGATGTAGAAAGGCGCGCCGAACACGCCGCGGTCCACCGCCTCTTCGAGGTTGGCGGCATAGGTCTCGGCCCCGACCAGCAGTCCGCTGTCGGCCAGCGCCGGATCAAAGCCCGCCCCGGCCAGACAGTCGCGGATCACGTCGTCCTGCGCGATGTCCTTGTCCTCGGCCCAGCAGGCGCGCAGAAAGGAATGGCACAGTTTGCCCACATCACCCGACCCATCCTGAATGGCTGCGATGATGGCGTATGAGGACGGCGCTGCGTTGGTCGGCCAATGTGCAGGTTGCAGGTTGAACGACAGGCCCGTCTTCTTGGCCTGACGCACCAGTTCCTGCGCCCGGTATTCGATGCGCGACGGATGGCGGTCCTTGGGGGGCACGCCGCCGGTGCGCCCGAACAGCGCAATGATGTCGACCGGCTTGTAGGCGATGGTGGCGCCGTGCTTGGCCGCGATCTCCTCCAGCCGTAGCCCGGCGAGGTAGGAATAGGGCGACAGTGTCGCAAAAAAGTAGTCAATGTCGGCCATGTGCACTTTCTCCACCCAGTTACCTTTGCGGAACCGTAAGGCCATGCTAAGCGGTGTCAACATCACGAATCTGTCACATTGCCACTGCTGCCCGGGGACCTCAGCCGATGCCGACACATCACGAACCCAAGCTTATTGCTGGGAACGCAAACCTTCCGCTTGCCGAAACCATCGCGCGCCGCATGAGCCTGCACCGCGGCGTCAACCAGCGTCTGGTCGATGCGCGGGTCGAACGGTTCAACGATGGCGAGATCTTTGTCGAGGTTTTCGAGAACGTCCGGGGCGAGGACATGTTCATCATCCAGCCCACCTCGAACCCGGCCAATGACAACCTGATGGAGCTACTGATCATCGCCGATGCGCTGCGCCGATCGTCGGCGGCGCGGATCACCGCGGTTATCCCCTATTTCGGATATGCCCGCCAGGATCGCCGCACCAAGGCGCGCACCCCGATCAGCGCCAAGCTTGTGGCCAACATGCTGACCGGTGCCGGGATCGAACGCATCCTGACGATGGATCTGCATGCGGCACAGATCCAAGGGTTTTTCGACATGCCGGTCGACAACCTGTATGCCTCTCCGATCTTTGCGCTGGACGTCAAGGACCAGTTCCGCGACCAGATGGACGATCTGATGGTGGTTTCGCCGGACGTCGGCGGTGTGGCTCGTGCCCGCGAGCTGGCCAAGCGGATCAGCGCTCCTCTGTCGATCGTCGACAAACGGCGTGAAAAAGCCGGGGAAGTGGCCGAGATGACCGTGATCGGCGACGTGAAGGACAAGATCTGCCTGATCGTCGACGACATATGCGACACGGCCGGTACGCTGTGCAAGGCGGCGCAGGTGCTGATAGACAACGGCGCACGCGAGGTTCACTCGTACATCACCCATGGCGTCATGAGCGGCCCGGCCGTTGAACGCGTCTCGAACTCGGTGATGAAATCGCTTGTTTTGACCGACACGATCATGCCGACCGAAGACATCAAGAAGGCCAAGAATATCCGCACGGTGCCGACGGCCCCGATCTTCACACAGGCCATTCTGAACATCTGGCAGGGCACGTCAGTGTCGTCGCTGTTCGAAGACAAGACCCTGATCCCGATCTACGAATCCCTGTACCACACAGACTGAAGAAACCGGAAAGCCATTCCCATGACCGCCAACAAACGTCTGGTTCTTTCCAGCGATCACGCTGCCATCGACCTGCGCAAGGAAGTTGCCGCTTTTGCAGCGGCACAAGGCTGGGACGTTCTGGATCTCGGCCCTGACAGCCCCGAAAGCACCGATTACCCCAAGCACGGCAAAGCCGCCGCCGAGGCCGTCGTCTCGGGCGAGTGCCAATTGGGCATTGTCCTGTGCGGCACGGGGCAGGGTATCATGATGGCTGCAAACAAGGTTCCGGGCATCCGCTGCGGCGTCTGTTCGGATACGTTCTCCGCCCGCATGATCCGCCAGCACAATGACGCCAACATGCTGTCGATCGGCGCGCGTGTTGTTGGCACTGGATTGGCGCTGGAAATTGTCGATGCCTTTCTGAGCACCGAATTCGAAGGCGGCCGGCACGCGAAACGCGTGGCAATGATCGATCCCTAAATCATTACAAAGGACCCGCTGGGAACGGCGGGTCAGGAAATATCCCAGTCGTCCTCGTGGGCCACTTCCCCGATCGCGGTCCATGCCACGCGGATCCGGGCGATACGTGTGTCCGACCATGTCCGGAACACCGCGTCAAAGCCCGTGGTTGTAACATTTTCGGACAGCAGCTCGGCACGCAAGGCCGATGAGGTATCGACATCCCACAAGGACACTCCAATCTGCACGACGGGCGGGGTGCGGAAGGGTTGGCTGAAGGTGACGGGCCGGCGTCGTTCCCGCGGCCCCTCGCCCGTCCACATGTCTCCGCCATCTGCGAATTCCGAGAACAGAACCTCTTCACCTCGGTCAATTCCGATGGGGTGGGTCAAAAATTTCTTCATTGCGCATCAATTCCTATGAATTTCCGCAACTTATCCTGACCTTTCGGCGAAATCACGACAAAAAAACGGCCCCGCAGCAGCAGGGCCGTTTCCAATTCTGACAGTGCATCGGCCGTTACAGGCTCATATGCGTTCCCAGCGCTTCCATGTCGGCCAGCAGCTTGGCTGCCTCGTCGACAATGGTCTGTTCGCCGTTTTCCTTCGCCGCCTCGTGCGAGGCGCGGGCCTCGGCAATCAGCTCGTCCAGATGGGAGCGGGTCACTTCGTCAACCGGGATGGCCTTTTCGGCCAGTACCGAAAGGGCATCGCCGTTGATCTGGGCAAACCCGCCGGTGACCAGGTATTCGCTGGACCCTTCGGGCGCTTCGACCTTCAGGATGCCCGGACGCAGCGTGGTGATGGTGGGGGCATGATCGGGCATCGCCGTCATGTCCCCGTCCGCGCCGGGAATCTGGACCGCGCTGGCCTGAAGCGAAGCAAGGCTCCGCTCCGGGCTGACGAGGTCGAATTGCATCGTGTTTGCCATCGGGGATACTCCTTAGGCAGCTGCTGCGGCCATCTTCTCGGCTTTGGCGATCACTTCGTCGATGCCGCCGACCATCAGGAAGGCCGCTTCGGGCAGGTGGTCGAATTCGCCGGCCACGACACGCTCGAACGAGTCGATGGTGACTTCCAGCGGAACCTGAACACCCGGCGAACCGGTGAAGACCTCGGCCACGTCGAACGGCTGCGACAGGAAGCGCTCGATCTTACGGGCACGGGCCACGGTCAGCTTGTCCTCTTCCGACAGTTCGTCCATGCCGAGGATGGCGATGATGTCCTGCAGCGACTTGTAGCGCTGGAGGATCTGCTGAACGTCGGTCGCAACCTTGTAGTGACGCTCGCCGACGATGGCCGGGTCAAGCAGGCGCGAGGTCGAGTCGAGCGGGTCCACGGCCGGATAGATACCCTTTTCCGAGATCGCACGGTTCAGAACGGTGGTTGCGTCGAGGTGCGCGAACGAGGTTGCCGGCGCGGGGTCGGTCAGGTCGTCCGCAGGCACGTAGATCGCCTGCACCGAGGTGATCGAGCCCTTCTTGGTCGAGGTGATGCGTTCCTGCAGAGCGCCCATGTCGGTGGCCAGCGTCGGCTGGTAGCCCACGGCCGAAGGAATACGACCCAGCAGAGCCGACACTTCGGAGCCCGCCTGCGTGAAGCGGAAGATGTTGTCGACGAAGAACAGAACGTCGGTACCGGACTGGTCGCGGAACTGCTCGGCCAGGGTCAGACCGGTCAGAGCAACACGGGCACGCGCCCCCGGAGGTTCGTTCATCTGACCGTAGACCAGGGCCACTTGGCTTTCCGACAGGTTGTCGGGCTTGATGACGTTCGATTCGATCATCTCGTGGTACAGGTCGTTGCCTTCACGGGTCCGTTCACCAACACCGGCGAACACCGAGAAGCCCGAGTGCACTTTCGCGATGTTGTTGATCAGTTCCATGATCAGAACGGTCTTGCCCACGCCGGCGCCGCCGAACAGGCCGATCTTGCCGCCTTTGGCGTAGGGGGCCAGCAGGTCAACCACCTTGATGCCGGTGACCAGGATTTCCGACTCGGTCGACTGTTCGTCGAACTCGGGCGCGGGCTGGTGGATGGCACGGGTTTCAGTCGCTTCGACCGGGCCTTTTTCGTCGATCGGCTCGCCGACAACGTTCAGGATGCGACCCAGGGTGGCGTTGCCAACCGGAACCGAGATCGGTGCGCCGGTGTCGACAACATCCGCGCCACGGACCAGACCTTCGGTCGCGTCCATCGCGATGGTCCGGACGGTGTTTTCACCCAGGTGCTGGGCAACTTCCAGCACCAGGCGCTTGCCGTTGTTTTCAGTTTCAAGTGCGTTCAGAATTTCAGGCAACTGATCTTCGAAGTGCACGTCGACGACGGCCCCGATGATCTGTGTGACTTTGCCTTTTGCATTCGCCATGTTTCGTCTCCGGTTTGTCTCTACAGCGCTTCGGCGCCGGAAATAATTTCAATCAGCTCGTTGGTGATCACGGCCTGACGTGAGCGGTTGAACTGGATCGTCAGCTTGTCGATCATCTCGCCCGCGTTGCGCGTCGCGTTGTCCATCGCGGACATCCGTGCACCCTGTTCCGAGGCCCCGTTTTCAAGCAGAGCCGAGAAGATCGCCGTGGCGACCCCCTTGGGCAGCAATTCGGCCAGGATGGCCTCTTCGCTGGGCTCGTAATCGAACACGGCGCCGCTGTCGTCCCCTTCGGTCTCCTCGAACGAGGCGGGGATGATCTGCTGGGCCGTCGGGATCTGGGTCACGACGTTCTGGAACTTCGCGTAGAAGATCGTTGCAACGTCGAACTCGCCCGCGTCGAAACGCGACAGGATGTCCTTTGCGATGTCCTGCGCGTTGGCATAGCCGATGCGCTTGACCTCGCTCAGGTCGATGTGACCGACGAACAGATCGCCATATTCACGCTTGAGCGCGTCGCGGCCTTTCTTGCCGACAGTCAGGATCTTGACCGTCTTGCCCTTGCCGCGAAGCTCATCCGCCTTGGCGCGAGCCAGCTTGGAGATGTTCGAGTTGAAGCCGCCGCAGAGCCCACGTTCGGCCGTCATGACGACCAGAAGGTGGACATCGTCGCTGCCCGTGCCGCGCAGCAGCTTGGGGGCGCTGTCGCTGCCCCCGACCGATGCTGCCAGCCCTGCCATCACGGCATTGAACCGCTCGGCATAGGGGCGCGAGGCTTCGGCAGATTCTTGGGCGCGGCGCAGTTTTGCAGCCGCGACCATCTGCATGGCCTTGGTGATCTTGCGGGTCGATTTGACCGACTCGATCCTGTTTTTAAGGTCCTTTAGACTTGGCATCGCCGCGTCTCCTTAAGCGAAGGTTGCGGCGTATTCGTCCAGCGCAGCCTTGATCTTGTCGGCAGCCTCGCCCTTGATCTTGGGATCTTCGTCGGTGATCCACTGCAGCAGATCGGCATGCTTGCCGCGCAGATGCGCCAGCAGACCGGCCTCGTAGCGGCCAACGTCCGAAACGTCGATCTTGTCGAGATAGCCGTTGGTGCCGGCGAAGATCACGCATACGATTTCCGCGTTGGTCAGCGGCGAGTACTGCGGCTGCTTCATCAACTCGGTCAGACGCGCACCACGGTTCAGCAGCTGCTGGGTTGCGGCGTCGAGGTCCGAACCGAACTGCGCAAATGCAGCCATTTCACGATACTGGGCCAGTTCCAGTTTCACCGGACCAGCGACCGATTTCATCGCGTTGGTTTGAGCCGACGAGCCCACACGCGAAACCGACAGACCGGTGTTCACGGCGGGGCGGATGCCCTGATAGAACAGCTCGGTTTCCAGAAAGATCTGGCCGTCGGTGATCGAGATCACGTTGGTCGGAATAAAGGCCGACACGTCGCCGCCCTGGGTTTCGATGACCGGCAGAGCGGTCAGCGAACCGGCGCCGAAGTCTTCGTTCAGCTTGGCCGAACGCTCCAGCAGGCGCGAGTGCAGGTAGAAAACGTCACCCGGATAGGCTTCGCGGCCCGGCGGACGGCGCAGCAGCAGCGACATCTGACGATAAGCGACGGCCTGTTTCGACAGGTCATCGTAGATGATCAGAGCGTGGCGGCCGTTGTCGCGGAAGTATTCGGCCATCGCGGTTGCGGCATAGGGTGCCAGGAACTGCATCGGCGCCGGGTCGGACGCGGTTGCGGCTACGACGATCGAGTATTCGATGGCGCCGGATTCTTCCAGTTTCTTCACCAGCTGAGCCACGGTCGAACGCTTCTGGCCGATGGCCACGTAGACGCAGTACAGCTTCTTCGATTCATCGTCGCCAGCGGCTTCGTTGTAGACCTTCTGGTTCAGGATGGTGTCCAGAGCCACGGCGGTCTTGCCGGTCTGACGGTCGCCGATAATCAGCTCACGCTGGCCACGGCCGATCGGGATCATCGCGTCAACCGACTTCAGGCCGGTCGCCATCGGCTCGTGCACCGACTTACGCGGGATGATGCCCGGCGCCTTGACGTCTGCGACGCCGCGCTGCTTGGCATTGATCGGGCCTTTGCCGTCCAGCGGGTTGCCCAGACCGTCAACAACACGGCCCAGCAGTTCGTCACCAACCGGAACGTCCACGATCGAGTTGGTGCGCTTGACGGTGTCACCTTCCTTGATGTCACGGTCCGAGCCGAAGATCACGACACCGACGTTGTCGGCTTCGAGGTTCAGCGCCATGCCCATGATGCCGCCGGGGAACTCGACCATTTCACCCGCCTGCACATTGTCCAGGCCGTAAACACGGGCAATACCGTCACCGACGCTCAGCACGCGGCCGATTTCGGCCACCTCTGCTTCTTGACCAAAATTCTTGATCTGGTCTTTCAGGATTGCAGAAATCTCTGCGGCTTGGATACCCATTTATCCGACCTCTTTCATTGCATTCTGTAGGGAGTTGAGCTTGGAGCGGATCGAACTGTCGATCATCTGCGAGCCCACTTTGACGACAAGACCACCGATGAGGCTTTCATCGACGGTCGCATTGATGGTCACGTCCTTGCCTACGCGCTCGGACAGTGTCTTGGACAGTTTTTCCAGCTGGGTTTTGGTCAGCGCCTTGGCCGAGGCAACTTCGGCAGTCACTTCGCCGCGCTCGTCGGCCAGCATTTCGCGCAGAACCTTGATCAGCTGCGGCAGCACGAACAGACGGCGCTTCTGCGCCATCAGAGCCAGCGTGTTGCGCATGATCGGGTGCAGGCCCATCTTGTCGGCCACGGCGGTGATGGCCGCCTGCTGGTCGGCCCGAGAGATCAGCGGCGAAGAGATCACCTCGCGCAGGTCCGCGCTTTCACCCAATGCAGCCGAAAGGTCATTGATGCCGGTTTCCAGACCTGCAAGGTCCTTGTTCTCTTTTGCGATCTCGAAGATCGCCGTTGCATAGCGCTTGGCTATGCCGGTCGAAATCGAAGCTGGTTCGGACACGTCCACCCTTCCGATATTTTGGGCCCCGATTTCGCGTGCGGCAGCTGAACCGGGGGCGTGAGGAAACCCCGTCCTGAAAGGGCGGGGATCAAAATCACCGGGGATGTAGCAGAGCCTAAGCCACCTAGCAATATGTTATGCCGGGGTCAGCTTTATCCACAAAATCTTTCTTTTCAATTGGTTACGTAAACTGCGACGGTTTGAACCCATTCGCCGGCGTGAAAAATGTTACCAAGTTGCCTGTTTTTGCGATTCCTGTGGCCTTTTTCCCTCATGTTTCCGGGGATCCCGCGCTCGTGGATGCGCGCAGGTTCACGCCGGCTTCAACAATCCGTCCAGCGCTTTGATGGGGCGTTTTTCGGCATCCTTGGTCACGCTGCCGCTTGGTGGCCGCACAAGCTTGCTGGCTTCGACCATCAGAACACCACCGGCCATGATGGTCGGGATCCGTTGCCCTGTCTTTTCGATCAACCCACCCGAGCGCAGCCAGAACCGCCGGAACGAGGGCGGCAGATAAAGCGCGGAACAGTGCATCTCGGGCACGAAATGATGTGCGCGCAGCTGGTTCTCCAATTGCGTTGCCGAATACGGATGTCCGTAGCCAAAGGGTGTTCGGTCCGTTCGGGACCAAAGCCCGGCCCGATTGGGAACGACAAACACCGCCCGACCGCCCGGCCCCAGAACACGCCAGCATTCTTCAAGCAGTTGACTGGGCCGTTCCGAGGTCTCGAGCCCGTGCATGACCACCAGCTTGTCCACATGACCGGTTTCGATCGGCCACCGGGTTTCCTCGGTCAGCACCGATACATTCTGCATACCGGCGGGCCAAGGCATCACCCCTTGCGGTCCGGGCATCAGGCCGATGACACGCCGCGCGTCAGCAAGATAAGGGCGCAACAAAGGCACCGCAAAGCCGAATCCGGCCACCGTCTGGCCCTTGGCCTCGGGCCACAGTTCGATCAGCCGGCCACGAATGGCAGCCTGCGCCGCACGCCCCAGCGTGCTGCGGTAATAGAAGTTCCTAAGATCCTGCACATCAAGATGCATTGCAGATACCCGGTCGATCGGCTTAGCTGAGCGCAGTCTAACAACGAAAGGGCAAAAGGCCATGCCTCTTGAGATCGTCACCATCCCCTGCCTTTCCGACAATTATGCTTTTCTGGCACATGACCCGACAAGCGGACAGACGGCCCTGGTCGACGCCCCGGAGGCCGGGCCCATTCTGGCCGAATTGACCGCACGCGGCTGGCGCCTGAGCCATGTCCTTCTGACCCATCACCACTGGGATCACGTCGATGGCTTGCCGGGCATCCTCGAGCAGCACCCAGCACAGGTGATTGGTGCGGTGGCCGACGCTCACCGACTTCCTCCCCTCGACAAACAGGTGGCTGACGGAGACCAGTTCGAGATTGGGGGCGAACCTGTCGAGGTCCTGGATGTCTCGGGGCATACGGTGGGACATGTGGCCTATTATTTGCCCCAAAGCGCGGTGGTGTTCACGGCCGACAGCCTGATGGCGCTGGGGTGCGGCCGCTTGTTCGAAGGAGACGCGGCACAAATGTGGACCTCGCTTTCGAAACTCGCTGCTTTGCCCGACGAGACGTCGGTCTGCTCGGGTCACGAATATACCCAGTCAAACGCCCGGTTTGCGGTGACCATTGATCCTGACAACACAGCGCTGCTGCAACGAGTGCATGAGATCGATCAGGCACGGGCAGAGGGCCGCGCGACCGTGCCGTCAAATCTGGGCGAGGAAAAGGCGACCAATCCGTTCCTGCGCGCCACTGATCCCAAGATTCAGGCGCAGCTTGGAATGGTGGGGGCTGACCCGGTCGCCGTTTTTGCCGAGATCCGGGGTAGAAAAGACCGGTTCTAATGCCTAATTGGTCTTCTTCACGGCCACGGTCACATTAAATGTGACTGTCAAGTGAAAGAAAACCCTTGAAGCCGCGCCATGATCAACCAAACTCTAAAAGTATGAGGTCATGGTTGGGATGGGGATCCGGCCAATACTCGAACCCCTTCCGGCCCAATACAGAGGAGCACCCGCGTGCCTTCATTCTCGAGCACACTGGAACAAGCCATTCACGCGGCCCTGGCGGCTGCAAACGAACGGCGTCACGAATTCGCAACGCTGGAGCATCTGCTGCTGGCGCTGCTGGAAGAACCCGATGCGGTGCGCGTCATGAAGGCGTGCAGCGTGGATCTGGACGAATTGCGCAGCTCTCTGGTCGAGTTCATCGACGAGGATCTGTCCAATCTGGTGACAGACATCGACGGGTCCGAAGCCGTACCGACAGCCGCGTTCCAGCGTGTTATCCAGCGCGCCGCGATCCATGTGCAAAGCTCGGGCCGGACCGAGGTGACCGGGGCGAATGTTCTGGTGGCCATCTTTGCCGAACGGGAAAGCAACGCGGCATACTTCCTGCAAGAGCAGGACATGACGCGTTATGACGCGGTGAATTTCATCGCCCACGGCGTCGCCAAAGACCCGGCATTTGGTGAAAACCGTCCGGTGACCGGCGCTGATCAGGGTGAAGAGGAAGCGCAGAACGCCTCCGGTGACGCCGACCAGAAGGAAAGCGCGTTGGGCAAGTATTGCGTGGACCTGAACGCCAAGTCCCGCGCCGGCGATGTAGACCCTCTGATCGGTCGCGCCGACGAGGTCGAGCGGTGCATCCAGGTTCTGTGCCGCCGCCGCAAGAACAACCCGCTGCTGGTGGGTGATCCGGGCGTGGGCAAGACGGCGATTGCCGAAGGACTGGCCTACAAGATCGTTCAGGGCGACGCGCCCGAGGTTCTGTCGAACACGACCATCTATTCGCTGGACATGGGCGCATTGCTGGCCGGCACGCGCTATCGCGGCGATTTCGAAGAGCGGCTCAAGGCCGTGGTGACCGAGCTTGAGGATCACCCCGACGCCGTGCTGTTCATCGACGAGATTCACACCGTGATCGGTGCGGGTGCCACTTCGGGCGGCGCCATGGATGCCTCGAACCTGCTGAAACCCGCGTTGCAGGGCGGCAAGCTGCGCACCATGGGCTCGACCACCTACAAGGAGTTCCGCCAGCACTTCGAGAAGGACCGCGCGCTGTCGCGTCGGTTCCAGAAGATCGACGTGAACGAGCCGTCGGTCGAGGACAGCGTGAAGATCCTGCGCGGTCTCAAGCCCTATTTCGAAGAGCATCACGACATCAAATACACCGCCGACGCAATCAAGACCGCGGTCGAGCTGTCTGCGCGTTACATCAACGACCGCAAGCTGCCCGACAAAGCGATCGACGTGATCGACGAGGCCGGTGCCGCACAGCATCTGGTCGCGGAAAGCAAGCGGCGCAAGACCATCGGCGTTAAGGAGATCGAGGCCGTGGTGGCCAAGATCGCGCGCATTCCGCCGAAGAACGTCACCAAGGACGATGCCGAGGTTCTGAAGGACCTTGAGAACTCGTTGAAACGGGTGGTGTTCGGGCAGGACCAGGCAATCGAGGCTCTGTCCAGCGCAATCAAGCTGGCAAGGGCCGGTCTGCGCGAGCCGGAAAAACCGATCGGCAACTACCTGTTCGCCGGCCCGACCGGTGTCGGCAAAACCGAGGTCGCCAAGCAACTGGCCGATACGCTCGGCGTGGAACTGCTGCGCTTCGACATGTCGGAATACATGGAAAAACACGCGGTCAGCCGTCTGATCGGTGCGCCTCCGGGCTATGTCGGGTTTGATCAGGGCGGACTGCTGACCGACGGCGTCGACCAGCACCCGCATTGCGTGCTGCTGCTGGACGAGATCGAGAAGGCCCACCCGGACGTGTTCAACATCCTGCTGCAGGTGATGGACCACGGCGAGCTGACCGATCACAACGGCCGGACGGTGAACTTCCGCAATGTGGTGTTGATCATGACCTCGAACGCAGGCGCGCAAGAACAGGCCAAGGCCGCAATCGGCTTTGCCCGCGACCGGCGTGAGGGTGAAGATACCGCCGCGATCGAACGGATGTTCACGCCTGAATTCCGCAACCGTTTGGACGCAGTAATCTCGTTCGCGCCGCTGCCCAAAGAGGTCATCCTGCAAGTGGTCGAAAAATTCGTCCTGCAGCTTGAGGCGCAACTGCTGGATCGTGGCGTGACCATCGACCTGACTCCGAAAGCCGCCGAGTGGCTGGCCGACAAGGGGTATGACGACAAGATGGGCGCACGGCCGCTGGGCCGGGTCATCCAGGAGCACATCAAGAAACCGTTGGCCGAAGAACTGCTGTTCGGAAAGCTGGCCAAGGGCGGTGTTGTGCGGGTCTCGGTCAAGAAAGGCGATCTGGATCTCGAGATTGTCGGCCCCGACAATCCGCGGATCTCGGGCGACAAGCCGCCGCTGCTGACCGCGGATTAGACCTAGGTCCAATCAAACAAGTCTCGTCGCCCGGCAGCCAGTTCTGCCGGGCGATTTCGTGAGTGGCCGCCCCCCTCTCCTGCCAGTATCCTCCAAAAAGACAGTTCCCAGCGACGGAAACCGCTGCGCGCCACGTTTCAAACCAAAGCCTTTGGAGTGGAGCAGCACAGTGTCCAGAAAAATCGCCGTCATTTGGAGCATCGCCTTCGCGGCCTCGGTCGTCGGCGTAATCGCCTCTGCCCAGCATCGGTTTCGCTTTCATGACGAAACCCGCGCCCAACCGTTGAACCTGGAACCGGCGACCGTCAACCCAGGCGTCAACAGATCAGAGATCACCGAACAAGGCCGCGCCTTGTCGATTACCGGCAATGGCATCCCCAATCATCTGGTCCGTCGCTTTCCGAACAAAGGCAACCCGCATCATATCGCCGAGCAGCCGGTCAAGTTGAGCGTGCCGGCCGTTCCGAGGGCGAGTGCAACCCCGACGCCTCTGCGCATGGGGTGGAACTTTGGTGTAACTCTGACTGGGGTCGTCTTTGACCCACTGGCCGCTGAATTCTGGCACGGCGATCCCCGGTCGGGCTGGTCCTACAATGCCTTGGGCGGTGCGATCGCCCTTGGACTCGATGCCAATTTCGCACATGTCCAACCAAACGGAAAATATCACTACCACGGGGTTCCGACCGGCCTGATCGAACTGCAGGGCTGGTCACCGAAAGAACACTCTCCATTGATCGGGTATGCGGCGGACGGGTTTCCGATTTACGCCCGAACCGGTTTGGTGGGCGGCAAGGTCACGCAAATGACCTCATCCTACCGGCTGAAGGCCGGTCAGCGCCCGGGCGGAGCCGCCCCTGACGGACGGCACATGGAACGTTCAACGAAGACTACGAGTTCGTGGCGGGACTTGGAACGCTCGACGAATGCAATGGCGCCATGACCGTCTCGGCCGCGTTTCCTTCGGGCACCTACGCGTATTTTCTGACCGACGACTACCCGGTTGTTCCACGCTGTTTTGCGGGCACACCCGATCCCAGCTTCCGCTTCGGGCCGCGCTGACACTGGCTTAGCGTTCGGTAAGCTTCAATTCGATGCGACGATTCTTTGCCCGCGCTTCCGGAGTGTCCGCCGTATCTACAGGTTGAAACTCGCCAAATCCGTTCGCTGACAGGCGTTCCGGCGGAATGCCCAGCTGTTCGACCATGTAGCGCACGACCGACAGCGCCCGCCCTTGGCTGAGCTCCCAATTGTCGCGATAGCGTCCTGTTCCGTTCAGCGGGATATTGTCCGTGTGACCGTCGACCCGGATGACCCAGTTCAATTCGGGCGGAATGTCCGCCGCAATCCCACGCAGAATGCCCGCCACTTTCGCGACCTCGCGCCGGCCATCCTCGGACAGAACCGCCGAACCGGGTGGGAACAGCACCTCGGACGAGAATACGAAGCGGTCGCCCTCGATCCGAACGCCTTCCTGGTTGCCCAGTACGTCGCGCAGGCGACCAAAGAACTCGGAGCGGTACCTCTGCAGGTCTTCGGCCTGGGCCGTAAGCTCCTGATTCTGACCGGCCAGTTTCTCGGCCTCGGCCTCCAGACGGACGCGTTCAGCCTCTTCCAACAAGCGGCGGCGCCGTTCCTCGGAAGCGGCCCGGGCAAGGGCCGCGTTCAGGTCCTGCCCAAGGGTCTGAATTTGCACTTCGGCTTCGGCATTCCTGTCTTTGTAGTCATCCAGCAGCGCCTGCAACGACCCCAATTGGCCGCGCAATGCGGCGATCTGCTGGTTCAACAGGGCCGTCTGGCGTTGCGCCTTTGCGGACAGAGCCTTTTCGGTGGCGATCGTTTCCCGGGCAACGGCAAGCAAGGCGTCGCGCTGCTCGGCCAGCGTCCGCTGGCTTTCGGCCTCAGCCTCGGCTTCGGTTCGCGCCGCAAGGGCTGCTTCAAGCTGAGCCTTGAGCTCCTCGTCATTCAACTCACCGAATTGCCGCTCAAGCTCGGCTTTGGCCGTCTGAGCGGCGGCCAACAGTGTAAGTGTTTCCTCGGCCTTCTTGCGCTGCTCTTCCAGTGCCAGGGTCATGGCCGTCAATTCGGCATCCGCATTCTGCAGTCTGTTGCGCAGCGCCTCAGCGGCAGCAGCCTCGGCGACGCGTGCGGCTTCCTCCTCGGACAGTTGGCTTTGCAATTCCGCGATCTGGGCCGCGCGGGCGCTGTCCGCTTGCTCAAGGTCAGCTACCAAGGCCTCCAACGCTTCGCGGCGTGCAGCCGCCAGCCGTGCAGCCTCGGCCTGGGCATCCACCTCCGCACGGGTTTGGGCCAAGGCTAGGTTCAATGCCTCCTGCTCGGACAGCAGTTGCTCGCGTTGGGACTCCAATTCGGCAATATCGCCCTGCGCACGCGCCTGATCAGCCAAAAGCGCGGCGACTTGCGCTTCGAACCCTGTGATACGAATCTGCGCCTCTTCCAACTCGGCCGCGCGCTGGTCACGCTCCGAGGTCAGAGAAGAGATCAAGGCCTGCGCCTGGCTCAGATCTTCTTCGGCCTGCGACAGCGTGGTGTTCAGTGCCCCCAACCGGGCCTGCAGGCGGCTGTTCTCGCGCTCTTCCAAGCCCAAAGCATCCGCAAGGGCGGCCACTTCGTCCGACAGGGCCGTTAATTCGTCTTCCTGTCCGGAGATGGTTTCGCGCAGCACGAACTGCACGACCATGAAAATGGTCAGCACAAAGGTCATGACCATAAGCAGCCCCGTGATCGCATCAACGAAGCCGGGCCAGACCGAGCCCTGGAAACGCTGACCGGTTCGACGAGACAGGGCCATGTGTTATTCTCCGCCCGGTGTATGGCGCGCCGCCCCGCGCGGAAGCGTCAGCGCCTTGACCAGCAGTTCGAAATCCTTGCGCAGTTCGTTCATGCTGTCCTGGCGACCGGCTGAGATTTCTTCGAGAATGCGCAGAAGCTGCACGTCCATCGACCGCAGCCGCATCCGGCTTTCGGCGTCGATCCCCTCGCCCGCACCATGTTCACGCATGTGATCCAGCAGCGCGTCCTGCCCCAACGCGATCCGCTCAAGCGCGGCGGTGACCCCTTCGGTTTCCGCCTGTCGCTGGTTCATGTCCGCGATGACATCGACCAATGCACCCAGCTTGGCCGATACCTCGGCGCGATCCGACTCTTGGGCCGCGAACAGATCCTGCAGCGCGTCCATCTGCTCGGACATGGCATCAAGGACCGGGGTCAGCACCGCCAGTTCCGCACCACCTTCGTCTCCGGCGGCAAATCCGACGCGCGTGATCGACGACAGCCATTCCTCAAGCTCACGGTAGAAACGGTTCTGCCCGTGGCCGGCGAACAGTTCGAGCAAACCCACGATCAGCGATCCGGCAAGCCCCAACAGAGAGGACCCGAACGCCACGCCCATGCCTTGCAGCTGGGATTCGAGACCACTCATCAGGCGATTGAACACGGCCAGGCCTTCTTCGCCCTCTTGGGGGTTCAGGCTGCGAATGGTGTCGACAATTGCAGGAACCGTTGTTGCCAAGCCGAAGAATGTGCCCAGAAGACCCAGATAGATCAGTACGTTGGTGATGTAACGGGTGAATTCCCGCTCTTCCTCGACCCGTTCCGCGACCGAATCCAGGATCGACCGGGTCGATGTCGAGCTGATCTGCGATTTCGCCCCGCGTGCGCGAAGCAGCGACGCCAATGGTGCCAACAGCTGCGGTGTACGAGCATCTTCGCGCACGACGCCGCCCACGAACGCTTCGATCCAGCGAACCGAACCGATCAACTGGGTCACCTGATAGAAACAAGCCACCACGCCGATGAAAAAGACCAGCAGGATGAATCCGTTCAGATAGGGGTTGGCATAAAAAACCGGCAGCACGTAAGGCAGTGCCATGAACACGCCCAGGCCCGACAGCCCGATGGCGATCAGCATCATCACGATTTGACGGATCGGTTGCGAGAAATGCGGTCTCGCGCCCTGCTGTACATGCGCCATGCGCGTCTTTCCCGGTTTTGCCTGCTCTGAGGCGAATCTATCGAAAATCTGGTGGCAAGGCCAAGGGTTTATGCGGTCAGGCTGCGCACCCGTTGTGCCAACCACTCAAGATCCGGGTCGTGCAACCCGATCTCGGACAGGTGTTCAGCGGTATTGTAAAGATACTCGGGGTTGGGGCCGCGGCCGCCCACGGCCCGCGCGATGATTTGCGCCTGCTCCTCCAGCGGCAGGCCCCCGCAATACTGCACGTGGTCGGGATCGATCACATAGGTCACTGCCGTCACCGGCTGGCCGCTGTCCAGATGCACGTCCAGCATCTTCTCCACATAGGCTGACGAGATCAATTCGCGCTCGCGCAGTTCCTCAAGGGTGCGTTCCTCATGGCCTGGTTCGACCGCCAGCGCCAAGCCCTTGCAATGGGCATCCGGGTGTTCGTCCAAGGCCAGGACAAGTCCGGGGTTTTCCTCGGTTCCGCGGTGATGGATCGACCGCATGCAAAATGACCGCGCATAGCCGTGAAGTGTCGCCTGCTCGCGCCGGGCCACCGGAAAGCCCGGATTCCACAACAGCGACCCGTATCCGAATACCCACATCGTCATAGTTCTGGTCCTTGCCCGTTTAGGCCTATAAACATCAATTCCAAGGCAGGAAAAAGGGCCATTTGCGATGCGCCGACTGGTACGAGTGTTCATATTTCTGGCCATCCTCTGGGGCGGGTATTGGGCCATAGCCGGGTATGGGCTGCGCAGCGCCATCACCGGTTGGTTCGCGCATCAGCAGGATCTTGGATGGCAGGCCGACTATTCCGACGTGGAAATCGCCGGGTTTCCGCTGCACCACGTGACCCGCTTGAACAGTGTCGCGCTGGCCGATCCGGTGAATGGCACAGCCTGGAGCGCGGATTGGATCGAATTCGAAAGCCCCGCCATCTGGCCCGGACGACAGATCTTGCGCTTTGCGGATACGCCGCAGCGGCTGTCCTATTTCGACCAGACCGCAATCATCCTGGCCGACAGCCTTCAGGCGGAACTGAATTTGCGTCCGGGCGTCGCGCTGGAGTTGGAGAAGATGGCCCTGACATCGGGCAACTGGTCGGTGACCCAGGACGGAACCGACATGGCCGCCGGTCAGTCACTTGCCTTGATCATGGAACAAGGCACCCAGCCCGAGAGCTATGCAATCGGGGTCAGTTCGGATGCCTTCACGCCCGGTGAAGACCTGCGCGCGCTGATGCGAACGGCTGCTTCGCTGCCCCAAGCCTTCGAGACGCTTGAACTGGACATGAATGTTACCTTCGACAAAACCTGGGACCGCTCCGCGCTGGAAGAACGTCGCCCTCAACCTCGTTTGATCGACTTGCATCTTGCCGAGGTGCAATGGGGCGAATTGCGTCTGTTTGCAACCGGCGAACTGGAGGTTGATGAACAGGGCATTCCGGTTGGAGAGATTGCGGTCAAAGCCGAGAACTGGCGTGACATGATTGCCATGGCCAACGCTGCAGGTGCCTTGCCCGATCAGGCCGTTGATCCGGTCACGCGGGCGTTGAACCTGCTGGCCGGCCTCGGAGGCAACCCCAACGCGCTGGACCTGCAGCTGAATTTCCGCGACGGATTCGTGGCTTTGGGACCGTTGCCGTTGGGGCCGGCCCCGCGTCTGATCCTGCGTTAGCGGCAGTAGGGTCCGCTGCGGTAACGGGCGGTATCAAGGTGGAAATGGTTCTGGTGATAGCGGTCTGAATTCGGGCCCAGCACCGTGCCGAAGGGCCCGCACGCCCCGCGCCAGATCTTGGTCAGCTGCTTCTTCGAGGGGTTTTTACGCCAACCGTCCAGAACAGTCACCACCTCGCCATCGGCCATTTTGAAACCCGAGATATCAATGGCCCGACCCTTGCCATGCTCCGAGATCCTTGCACCTTTCCGGTTGTTCCGGGTACGGCAAGCGTAATGTGCGGCAACCTGCAGTTCGACTACTGGGCCGCGCCGTTTGAACGTCGGCTTGACGGTCTTGTCGACCCATTTATTCAAGGCGATCGCCGTACCGCAATCCATCGTGGATGGGCGGCTGAGAACCACGCCCGACACCGATGTGATCTGGACGGCATCCTTGATCCCGCAGGCTTTGATCTTGCCCGGAACCGAGCCCACGGCCTTGCCCTGAATGGCGATATCACCGCACACCGATCCTTTGCGCAGTTTTCGCTTTTTGAACAGGACTTGCTGTTCCAACGCCTCGGGCCGCAGATAGGGTTTGAGCGACGTATCCGGTCCAAGCAGCGGAAGGTCGGCCGGGCGCGCCGCCACGGCTAAGACCTGAGGGGATACGGGCCGCACAGCGGGTCGCATCTTCTCTGGCACAGCAATCGAGGTTGCCGAACTCGGCGGTACATAGGCGGCCTGCACCAGCTCTGCCGCCGGGGATGGCCGCGCAACCGGAACCAGTGATGTGTCGGGGGCCGATGCAGTGGCCGCGCCGGCCCAAACCACCGCAATCATCGACAAGGCTTTGCCTTTGATCAGTTTCATGACTTGGCCTTCACACGCCCGAAATCAGGAGCGTCGGTGTCCTGACCCGCGTCGATGATGCCGCGCCGGATCGCCCTGGTGTGGGTAAAGTAGTCGAACAGGTGCTGACCGTCGCCCGTACGGATCGCACGCTGCAGGGCAAACAGCTCTTCGGTGAAACGACCGAGGATTTCCAGCGTCGCGTCCTTGTTGGTCAGGAACACGTCGCGCCACATGGTCGGGTCCGAGGCCGCGATCCGGGTGAAATCACGGAAACCGGCGGCCGAGTACTTGATGACCTCGGAGTCGGTGACGCGCCGCAGGTCGTCGGCGACGCCCACCATTGTATAGGCGATCAGGTGCGGCGCGTGGCTGGTGACGGCCAAAACCAGATCGTGGTGATCAGCATCCATCTCGTCGACATTGGACCCCATCCCCTCCCACAGGGCGCGCAGGCGGGCGATGGCCTCGGGGTCAGACCCTTCGACCGGAACCAGTAGGCACCAGCGGTTGTCGAACAGCTCAGCAAAGCCGGATTCGGGGCCGGAATGCTCGGTCCCGGCCAGCGGGTGGGCGGGCACGAAATGCACGCCTTCAGGAATATGCGGGCCAACCTCTTCAATGACGTGACGTTTGACCGAGCCTACATCCGAAACGGTCGCGCCGGGCTTGAGCACCGGCGCGATGTCCTTGGCGACGGAGCCCATTGCGCCCACCGGCACGCAGAGCACGACCAGATCGGCACCCTCCACCGCCTCTTGCGCGGTGTCGCAGACCCGGTCGCACAGCCCGATGCGCCGCGCAGTGTCGCGGGTGGCCTCGGACCTGGCATAGCCAGTCACCTCGCCCGCCAACCCGGCGCGCTTGATCGCCCAGTACATCGACGAGGCGATCAGACCCAACCCGATCAGCGCCACGCGGTCATAGATCTGGCTCATGCGGCGCCCCCTTTGAACGCGGTGATGGCCGCAACCACGCGGCGACAGGCCTTTTCGTCGCCCACGGTGATCCGCAGCGCGTTGGGCAGCTTGTAGCCCGCAACCCGGCGCACGATCAAACCTTTCGATTGCAGATAGGCGTCGCAGGCCTCGGCCTCGGCCTGATCCGCGAACCGCGCGAGGATGAAATTGGTGCAGGATGGATCGGACGGAACGCCAATCTTGGCCAGCTCGGCCGACAGCCATTCACGCAGGCGGGCATTTTCGGCCCGGCAGAACTCGACATATTCCACATCGGCCACGGCGGCCTCCGCTGCTGCGATGGCCGTCAGCGACAGGTTGAAGGGCTGGCGCACGCGGTTCAGCACGTCGATGATTTCGCGATGCGCATAGCCCCAGCCGACCCGCATGCCGCCAAGCCCGTAGATCTTCGAGAAGGTCCGGGTCATGATCACGTTGTCGAACCGGTCCACCAGACCGGCACCGCCGTCAAAGCCCGGCACGAATTCCGCATAGGCGCCATCCAGAACCATCAGGCAGGTCTGCGGCAGGCCCTCGGCCAGGCGCGTCAGCTCGGCGTCCGAGATCATGGTCGAGGTCGGATTGCCCGGGTTGGTCACGAACACGATGCGGGTACGGTCAGTCACCGCGGCCAGGATCGCATCGACATCGACCTTGCGGTCGCGCTCGGGCACCTCGACCGGGGTCGCGCCGGCCATGCGGGCGATGATCGGATACATCGAGAAGCCGTGCTCGGTATGGATCACCTCGTCCCCCGGCCCGGCATAGGCCTGGGCCACGAATTGCAGCACTTCGTCACTGCCCACGCCACAAATGATCCGGTCGCGGTCCAGCCCGTGCCGCTCGCCGATCGCGGCGCGCAGGTTGTAGTGATCGGTCACCGGATAGCGATGCAGCATCGTGGCACTTTCGCGCACGGCTTCGATCGCCTTGGGGCTGGGGCCAAAGGGGTTTTCGTTGGAACTCAGCTTGATGACGTTTTCCACGCCCTCGACATGCGACTGACCGCCCTGATACAGCGCGATATCCATGATGCCGGGTTGCGGGGTGATCTTGTTCATGAGGGGCTCCGTTGGTTGCGCCCCTCATACAGGTCTCAAGGCCTTGGGAAAAGCGGCAATTCCGTCACGCCGCCTTGAAGCGGGCGGTTGCCGGATCAGCGGCGTAGAACGGGGCGTATTCCTGCGTGCGGCGCGACAGGTCATTGACGCTGTCGATGATGAACTGAACCGTGTCCTCGGTCATCATGTACGAGAAGTTCAGCCGCACCCAACCCGGTTTCTTCATCTCTTCACCGGCCGACAACGCCGCGTGCAGCGCTTCCGAGGCCGCCTTGTCGATGCCCAGCAGCCGATGCGCATAGGGGCCGGCGCAGGCACACCCGCCGCGCGCCTGAATGCCGTAGATGTCGCTGAGCATCCGGGTGAACAGCTGTTGGTGCACCGGTTGCCCTGCAGTGTCGCGGACCAGGAAGGAAAAGATCGGCAGGCGGTGCGGGTGGTCCACGCCCAGCAGGGTCAGGTGTGGATTGTCACGCCACCCATCCAACGCCATGCGGTTGTACAGCGCCTCGCGCCGGGCGATCTCGTCGGTGCCCACGGCATCCTTGACGATGAAGGCCAGGGCCGCGCGGATGTCGCCGATCACGTTCGGGGTCCCCGCCTCTTCGCGGGTGGCCAGATCAGTACTGTAGTCGTGGCGCCAGGGCGAAACGAAGCTGACCGTGCCCCCGCCCGGCCAGCTGGGACAGGTGCGGCGCACGGCGCTCTGGTTCACGATCAGAACACCCGAAGCCCCCGGCCCGCCCGGAAACTTGTGCGGAGACACGACGATGGCATCCTTGCGCGCATCGTCCGGCCCCATATCCATCGGCAGGTAGGGCCCACCCCCGGCGTAATCCCAGACCGCGCGCGCCCCGTGCCGTTTCAGCAGCCGCGTCACCGGATCGGGGTCAGTGACCACGCCCGTAACGTTCGACGCCGCCGAAAATGACCCAATCACCAGATCCGAGTCCCCATGGTCGATCAGCGTCTGTTTCAACACCGCCATGTCCGGCCCGCCCTCGGGGCCTTCGGGGATCTCGATGACCTGCGCCTTGCTCTCGCGCCAGGGCAGGATGTTCGAATGGTGCTCGTACGGGCCAATCAAGACAACCGGCTGGTCAGCCTCTTGCACTCCCATCAAACTGACCAGCCGGTTGAGTCCCGCAGTGGCACCAGACCCGGTGAAAATCACCGCGTCATCTCCCCTCGCGCCAACGATGCGGGCTATTTCCGCGCGCGCCTCGCGGCGCAGTCGCGTCATGTAGGAACCGCAATAGGAGGCCTCGGTGTGGCTGTTCGCATAGAAAGGCAAAACATGCTGGGCCACAAAATCCTCGACCTGCCGCAATGCGCGGCCCGACGCAACGTAGTCCGCGTACACAAGCGGCACGTCCCCATGAAGACCCGGGATCAGAACGTTCTCTCCGATCAGCCCGTCGCGCAGGGTCGAATTGTGAGTGGCGGCTTGGATTTCTGCACGAAAATGGGACAGGGTCATGTCATTGGCTCCATATTGCATTTCCAATATGATCTACTTTAGCCGAGTAATCTTCACCTATCTTTGCTTGATTTGTTAATTTTTTGGGTCATATGATCTGGAATGAATGAAAAGGTAGATCAAATTGACAAGCGCCTTCTGCGCGAACTGCAAAAAGATGCGACCCTTTCCCAGCGCGAACTGGCCGAGCGAGTCGGACTGTCGCAAAACGCCTGCTGGCGGCGGTTGAAGGCGCTGAACGACGCAGGCGTCCTGACAGGGTCGACAGCCCGGATCGCACGCGAAAAACTGGGGTTGAATCTGGTGGTTTTCGTGATGCTGCGGACCCGGCACCACTCGGCCGAGTGGCTGCAGGCCTTTCGCAGCCATGTCCTGACCATTCCAGAAGTCGTGGATTTCCACCGGATCGGCGGCGACTACGACTATCAGCTACGGGTCGTGACGCAGGATATGGCGACCTATGACAAAGTCTATCAGCGCCTGATCGAGAAGGTCGAACTGGACAGCGTGACCTCGTATTTCGCGATGGAGGCCATCGCAGAAGACCGCCCTCTGCCGATCTGAGTGCTGGCCATGAAAAAGGGCCGCACCTTCGCAGGTACGGCCCGTTTTCTGAAACTGTCTGCGAAGATCAGTTCTTCGCGTAGAATTCGACGACCAGGTTCGGTTCCATCATGACCGGGTACGGCACGTCGCCCAGCGACGGGGTGCGCACGAAGGTCGCGGTCATCTTCGAGTGGTCAACTTCCAGGTAATCCGGAACATCACGCTCGGCCAGGCCAACGGCTTCCAGAACGACGGCCAGTTGCTTGGACTTGTCGCGGACCTCGATCACGTCGCCTTCCTTGACGCGGTAGCTGGGGATGTTCACCCGCTTGCCGTTCACCTTGACGTGGCCGTGGTTCACGAACTGACGTGCGGCGAACACGGTCGGCACGAATTTGGCGCGGTAGACAACAGCGTCCAGACGGCGCTCCAGCAGACCGATCAGGTTTTCACCGGTGTCGCCGTTCACACGTACGGCTTCGGCGTAGATGCGGCGGAACTGCTTTTCGGTCAGGTCGCCGTAATAGCCTTTCAGCTTCTGCTTGGCGCGAAGCTGCAGACCGAAGTCCGAAAGTTTGCCTTTGCGGCGCTGACCATGCTGGCCAGGGCCGTATTCACGACGGTTGACCGGGGATTTCGGGCGACCCCAGATGTTTTCGCCCATCCGGCGGTCGATTTTGTGCTTGGCAGACGTGCGTTTGGTCACGGCTGATCTCCTTCTTAAGGTCGAGGCCCTGACAGGCCACTATGAAGGGCGTTGTCCTCTTGAGGTTTCCCCCATGACAGGCATCCCCTTGCGAGGGCCACCAACACCAATGAAGCCGCGCTTATATCTGCGGACAGACCAGAGTCAACACGCTGCGATGCGTGGACGAAGAAATAGTTCCTAGGGAATGGGCCGTTTATTCAGCGGCGGTCGCCGTCATGTGCGGCGCAAGAACCAACGTTTGCTCCGTTGACCTGCGATGCGTGGGGAAGGAAACAACGTTGTCCGCACCCGATTGGCTTGCGTCGGCATATTCTTCGACGGCGCTCACCCAGAAGTCCTGACCCCGCGGGGGGCAGCTATTTTCGAACAGAAGAACCGCGTCCTTCTGACCTTCGACCAACGTCAACTCGGCCTCGTAGGTCTGCGCCCCATTCGTCAATGAGATAACTGCAAGCGTGGCGATCGGCTTCAGCGTTGCGGCTTCGGGGCCATGCCCGGCCAACGCCATCAACGCCTGATCATGTCCAGTCTTCACGGAATATTCCGCGTCACAATCCGGCAAGCGTGTCATGCACCCATGCCACGACCAAGACGCTCCAATGGCCAAATCTGCCACAGGCGCTGCTTCAAGCCCGTCAATTTCCGTCTGGGACCAAAATACTGCTACGCGACCGTTATACCCGGCTGTCATCTGCCCGCCCGACCTTTCAAACTCATCACCCCGTACACTAGCGTGTGTATCAACGATGAATCCGGCGGAAAAGAGACGGAATTGCAGCTTTCACGAGAATGTTGCCGGAGAGTCAAATCAAATTGAGACTCCGGCGAAACACAATACAACTTTAACGACAGTTATGTGGCATTCGTCAACCGCATTTCGAGTGTCCGCAGCTGCGGCAGGTCATGCAGCCCTCGATCATCACCATGTCATACTGGCCGCAAGACGGGCAGGCCTTGCCGCGTGGTGCGTCCATGTTGACCACCTGCGCCTGCGGGTCAGACTTCAGCCCCATGCCTTCGCCTTCGAGAAACCCGATCGCGATCATGTGCTGCTCGATCACGCCTCCGATCGCCGCCAGGATCGAGGGGATGTACTTGCCCTGCACCCAGGCCCCGCCGCGCGGGTCGAATACGGCCTTCAGCTCTTCGACAACAAAGGACACGTCACCACCGCGCCGGAACACGGCCGAGATCATCCGGGTCAGGGCCAGCGTCCAGGCGTAATGCTCCATGTTCTTCGAGTTGATGAACACTTCGAACGGACGCCGCCGACCACCAATGACGATGTCGTTGATCGTCAGATAGATCGCGTGCTCGCTGTCGGGCCATTTCAACTTGTAGGTCGACCCTTCAAGCGATTGCGGACGATCCAGCGGTTCGGACATGTAGATCACGTCACCGCCATCCACCTCGTGCGGGGCATCGGCGCTCTCGCCCGGCACTTTGTCGTCGCTCTCCGAAACGGTCAGGACCGAACCGGTCACGTCGTTCGGGCGATAGGTGGTGCAGCCCTTGCAGCCCATGTCCCAAGCCTGCAAGTACACGTCCTTGAAGGCATCGAATGAGATGTCCTCGGGGCAGTTGATCGTCTTTGAGATCGAGCTGTCGATCCATTTCTGCGCCGCCGCCTGCATCTTGACATGCTCGGCCGGGGTCAGGGTCTGGGCGTTCACGAAATAGTCGGGCAGTTCCACGTCGCCGAACTTGTCGCGCCACATCTGAACGGCATAGTCCACCACCTCTTCCTCGGTGCGCGAGCCGTCCTTCTGCAGCACCTTGCGGGTGTAGGCATAGGCAAAGACCGGCTCGATCCCCGACGACACGTTGCCCGCATAGAGCGAGATCGTCCCAGTGGGTGCGATCGAGGTCAGTAGCGCATTGCGGATCCCATGGTCGCGGATGGCCTGGCGTACATCGTCATCCATCTGCTGCATGGTGCCGCTGGCAAGGTATTTCTCGGCATCGAACAGGGGAAAGGCCCCTTTTTCTTTGGCCAAGTCGACCGACGCCAGATACGCGGCGCGGGCGATCGCGTGCAACCAGCGCTCGGTCTGACGCGCCGCCTTGTCCGAGCCATAGCGCAGGCCCAGCATCAACAGAGCATCCGCCAGCCCGGTCACGCCCAGACCGATACGGCGCTTGGCCTGCGCCTCGGCGGCCTGCTGCGGCAGCGGGAATTTCGAGGCATCCACCACGTTGTCCATCATGCGAACGGCCGTTGCGACAAGCTCCTGCAACGCGGCCTCGTCCAGTTGGGCCGCGTCTTCGAACGGTGCCGACACCAGCCGTGCCAAGTTGATCGAACCCAACAGACAGGCGCCATACGGCGGCAGGGGCTGCTCGCCGCAGGGGTTGGTGGCGGCGATGGTCTCGGCGTAGCTCAGGTTGTTGGCCTGGTTGATCCGGTCGATGAAGATCACGCCCGGCTCGGCATAGTCATAGGTGGCCTGCATGATCTTGTTCCACAGATCGCGGGCCTGCACCGTGTGATAGACCTTGCCGTCAAAGACCAGATCCCACGAAGCATCGGCCTTGACCGCCTCCATGAAGGCATCGGTCACCAGCACCGACATGTTGAACATGCGCAGGCGGGCCGGGTCGGATTTGGCGGTGATGAACTGTTCGATATCCGGATGGTCGCAACGCATCGTCGCCATCATTGCGCCCCGGCGCGAGCCCGCCGACATGATCGTGCGGCACATGGCGTCCCACACATCCATGAACGACAGCGGCCCCGAGGCATCGGCAGCCACCCCATGCACGTCCGCGCCGCGCGGCCGGATGGTCGAGAAATCATAGCCGATCCCCCCGCCCTGCTGCATGGTCAGCGCGGCCTCTTTCAGCATGTCGAAAATACCACCCATGCTGTCGGGGACCGTGCCCATGACGAAACAGTTGAACAGCGTCACCTGCCGCGCGGTGCCTGCTCCGGCCGTGATGCGCCCGGCGGGCAGGTATTTGAAATCCTCAAGCGCTTCGTAGAACTTCTGCTCCCAATGCGAGGGGTCCTTTTCCACCCGAGCCAGATCGCGCGCAATCCGCCGCCACGTATCTTCAACCGACTTGTCGATCGGCGTGCCATCCGCCTGTTTGAAGCGGTATTTCATGTCCCATATCTGCTCGGCGATGGGGGCGGCAAAGCGGCTCATAAGAGTTCCTATACGTTGTGCTGGGCTAGTGGAACCTCACTATATATGACATTGAACATGCCGTTCCAGCAAAAATAGTAGCGGCTTTGCCGATTGACCATTTGCCATTTGATTGGCAGAATCTGGAAGATTCTATCCTGTGCCTTTCGGGGACAGGATAGGTGGTGGAGATGGAGGGACTCGAACCCTCGGGGCGTCGGCTGGGAAGACCTCACCCCGCACCATGCCATCCCCGACTGATTGGCGCCCCGTTTATTCGGGGTGCCAGCATCTTCAGCCTATTGGTCTGTTTGTGGTTCCCCCTCTTCACTTGATTGCCGCATTGACACTGATTCCGTGTATTGAAAGAGGCACCCAGAATAGACGCTGCCCCCCGCAAACCACAACAGCTTGATAGCGCGCAACGGTAAGCTACAATATAAAGATAATCCGTGGGACGACTCTGTGGGAAAGCTGTGGATAATTACATCAACCTGGTGAAACTCTCGGTCGGGTCCGAGAGCGTGGACAGCCTGATCGCCTGGCAGGACAGCTATCGCCGGCGGTTTCCGGATGGCCTGCCCCGCCACATCACCCGCATGTGGCCCAAGCGCGAGGTCGAGATTCTGAACGGCGGGTCAATCTTCTGGGTCATCAAGGGTGTTATCCAGTGTCGCCAGCGCATCCTGCGGCTGGACGAGGTGATGGGTGAGGATGGCATCCGCCGCTGCGCCATCGTGCTGGACCCGCAGGTCCACCGCACCCAGGGCGCGCAGAAACGGCCCTTTCAAGGCTGGCGCTATCTGAAACCCGAGGATAGCCCCGCAGACCTGCCCGAAAGCCGCGCGCAGGACGACGCTCTGCCCGAGGATCTGAACCGCGCGCTGGCCGAGATCGGCGTCCTCTGACCTCAGCCCAGACGGCGCATCACTTCTGTAAGAGCAGCCTTTTCGGTGGCCCCGTACTCCGCAACCCGGCTGCGCCACAGAGTGGCCTGCGATTGCAGGATCAACCCGTCCGAGAGGATCTTGAGGTGGTTGGCGCGCAGGGTCTCACCGGTCGAGGTGATGTCGGCAATCGCCTCGGCGGTTTCGTTCATCACCGTGCCCTCGGTCGCCCCCTGGCTGTCGACCAGCGTATAGTCGGCAACCCCGGAATCGGTCAGGAACTCGCGCACCAGACGGTGGTACTTGGTGGCGATCCGCAGGCGGTGTCCGTGCGCGGCCCGAAAGGCGGCGGCGGCGGCGTCCAGATCATCCAGCGTCTCGACATCGACCCAGCAGGCCGGAACCGCGATCACCAGATCGGCCTGGCCAAAGCCCAGCGGCGCGATTTCTTCGACCTGCTGTTCCCAGCGCGGAAGTTTCTCGTGCACCAAGTCAGTGCCGGTCACGCCCAGGTGAATCCGCCCGGCAGCCAGCTCGCGCGGGATCTCTCCAGCCGACAGCAGGATCAGCGAGACATCCTCGATCCCATCAACCTTGCCGGCATATTCCCTGTCGGACCCGGCGCGCGACAGCTCGATCCCGTGGCGGGCGAACCAGGCAAAGGTTTTCTCCATCAGCCGCCCCTTGGACGGCACGCCCAGCTTCAGGGTCATTGGCCCGCCTCCTCGATTTCCAGCATCAGGTCGGGGCGCAGCACGCCACCCACCGCCGGGATCTCGGCCCCGTTGCCCAGCCGCCGCGTCAGCGCGTCATAGCGCCCGCCGGTGGCGATGGGCGGCAGGTCGGGGCGGCGCTCGGCGTAGAAACCGAAAACGAACCCGTCGTAATATTCCATCGAGGTGCGCCCATACGAGGCTTCGAAATCCAGCCTGCCGACATCAACGCCACGCGCCTGCAGGGCGGCGATCCGCGCCTCGAGCCGGTCCAGCGCGGGGATGATCTGAGGTAGATCGACGGCGATATCGCGCAGGTGCTCCAGCGCATAGGGCATGGTCTCGCGCACGCCCAGCAGCGAGTCCAGCCCGGCCATTTCCGTGTCGGAAATCGGCGGCGTGTCGCGGTCGGCGCGCAGGGCGTCGATACGGGCGGCAATCTCGGCCGGTCGGCGCTTACCGATCACCGGCGCGTCGCAGGCCATCGGGTCGGCCGCCGCGAGCAACGCGGCGCGGTGGTCCGGCTCGGGCTTGCGACCCGCGAACCGGTCCAGCAGAGCCCGGAACCGGCGCGGACGCCACAGGTGGCGCATCAGCGCGGCCTTGCGTTGGTCGGAGGTGCGCAGGCCCTGAACGGCTGCGGTCAGAATGCCGATGTCCCCGGTCGCCGCGCGCAACGGCAGACCCCGCAATTGCAGGGCAAATAGCGAGAATACCTCGGCATCGGCCCCTGCCGGATCGTCGCGTTCAAAGACCTCGTAGCCCACCTGGATGTATTCATTGGCGCGGTCGGAGTCATGTTCCTGACGCCGGAAAACCTCGCCCGAATAGGTATAACGCGCCGGTTCGGCCCCGTCGCGCATGTGCATCTGCACCACCGGCAGAGTGAAATCCGGGCGCAGCATCTGTTCGCCGCGCAGCGCGTCCGAGGTGACATAGGCGCGCGCGCGGATATCCTCGCCGTAGAGGTCCAGCAGCGTCTCGGCCGATTGCAGCAGCGGCGGGTCGACGACCTGCGCCCCGGCGGCCTCGAATCGCACGCGCATCATCGCGGCCCGGGCCTGAATCTGGGATCGGTTGGGCATGGCTCAGTCCTGACTGTCCAGAATCTCGCGCACCTTGGCGACCAGATCGCCGCGCGGCACCTCAAACTGGCTGGGGCGTTCCTTCCATTCCTCAAGCGTGGCACTTTCGGCGATCTTGGCGCCCAGAATCAGGTCCTTGATCTGAACCACGCTGCGGTCCTTCTCGTCCCCGCCCTCGATCACCGCGACGGGCGAGTTGCGCTTGTCTGCGTATTTCAGCTGATTGCCGAAATTCTTGGGGTTGCCCAGGTAGACCTCGGCGCGGATGCCGGCATTGCGCAGCTCGGCCACCATCGCCTGATAATCGGCCATGCGGTCCCGGTCCATCACGGTCACGACGACCGGCCCGGTGTCATGCGACTTGATCCGCCCTTTTTCGCGCAGCGCGGCCAGCAACCGGTCGACCCCGATCGAGATGCCCGTCGCGGGCACTTCCTGTCCGGTGAAGCGCTTGACCAGATCATCATAGCGCCCGCCGCCTGCGACGGAACCAAATTGCCGCTTGCGGCCCTTTTCGTCGAAGATCTCGAAGGTCAGCTCGGCCTCGTAGACCGGACCGGTGTAGTATCCCAGCCCTCGCACGACCGAGGGGTCGATCTGGATGCGGTCGGCACCATAGCCGCCGGCGGCCAGCAATTCGCCGATCTGTTCCAGTTCCGAGATGCCTTCGGCGCCGATCTTGCTGTCGCCCACGGCCGCGCGCAGGTTGGCCAGCGTTCCGGCGGCGTCATCAGCCTTGGATGTCAGGAAGGCGATCACCGGCTCGGCCTGATCGTCGGACAGGCCCACACCATCGATGAACGCGCCCGAGGCGTCCAGCCGGCCCTTGGTCAGCAACTCGCGCACGCCCTGCTCACCCACTTTGTCGAACTTGTCTATGGTGCGCAGAACGTCATCGCGCGCCGCCGCGTCCGTGCTCAGGCCCATGGCCTCGAGCACGCCGTTCAGGACCTTGCGGTTGTTGACCCGCACCATATAGTCGCCGCGCGGGATGCCCACGGTCTCCAGCGTGTCGGAGAGCATGGCGCAGATTTCGGCATCGGCGGCCATGCTGGCCGTACCGACCGTATCCGCATCACACTGATAGAACTGGCGATACCGCCCCGGCCCCGGCTTTTCGTTGCGCCAGACCGGCCCCATCGCATAGCGGCGATAGGGCGTGGGCAGGTCATTGCGATGCTGGGCATAGACCCGTGCCAGCGGCGCGGTCAGGTCATAACGCAGCGCCATCCAGTCGCCGTTGCCGCCCTCGTCGAACTCCTGCCAGGCGAACACGCCTTCGTTGGGGCGGTCTACATCGGGCAGAAACTTGCCCAGCGCCTCGACCGTTTCCACGGCGCTGCTTTCCAGCGCGTCAAACCCATAGCGATGATAGACGTCCGCAATCGTCCGCAGCATCTCGGTGCGCTGCGTGACTTCCTGGCCGAAATAGTCGCGGAACCCTTTCGGCGTGACGGCCTTGGGGCGGGGCTGTTTCTTGGGCTTGGCCATGTGGGGCGTCCTTGGGATTTCATCACTTGCGCGCGCGGTCTATCCCATGGTCTGGGTCGGGGCAAGCCAGCGCTGGCATTGCGCGCGCCACAGCGGTATGACCGCACCAGATCACAGGAGCCCCAGCGATGCAGCATCTGGAAGAAAAAATTGCCCATCTGACCCGCACCGTGGATGACCTGAGCATGGTGGTCGCCAAGCAGCAGGACGAAATCGACCGCCTGACCCGCCGCGTGGCGATGTTGATGCAGCGCGAAGCCGAACGTGCGCAGGAAGGATCCGGCGGAGTCATTCTGGGCGACGAGCGCCCACCGCACTATTGAGCTCAGCCCCTACAGCCCAAGCGTTGATCTAACGGCATCGTCGACGACACCACCCAACAGGGCATCCTCATCGCCTGCGCAACCTTCGGTCAGCGCTGAAAGAAAAGCCTCACGCAGCTTGGCCTTTTCTTCGTCCGAGGATGCAAACTCTTCGATATCAACCTGACGGTTGTAGAGCGAAAGAGCGGTCATCTTTCTGACGACGTCGAAAACGTATTCATCATTCCCATCAGCCTCTTCGATGACCGAAGCGCAGGTGTGGTACATCAGCGGAAGCGCGTCTTGCGCCATCTGGTCGGCGGCCTCGTCCGCCGTGCCGATGGACGGGAGAAGGATCAAGCCAGCCAGAACAGGTTTGAAATCAAGCAGTCGCATCAGGGCTCCTTTCTGAAGGCGGTCAGTCATGGACACCCCCGTCACTTGCGGTTTGCCCCAATGATTGCTCCGACAACCGCACCTGCGGCCGCGCCTTTGCCATCTCCGATCAACGCTCCGACGCCGGCGCCGATCAGGGCACCCTTCAGCGCGTCTTCTTCCTTCTTCTCCGCCAAAGCGGCTGACGCAGGCAAGACGATCAGCGATGTCGCCAATATGCAGGCTGGCGCCTGCGCGCATTTCCTTAAGATCCGCATTTGGTTGCCCTCCCGTGACCAAGCCCGAACCGGGTGGTCAGCGTAGCCCGCTCCAGGAATTCTGGCAACAAAGGCCATCCCCGGGCTATTTGCGCCGAATGCCGATTGGTCTGCCGATCTGCGGCTCGGGGGGCAATGTGGCATGGTCGGACACCATTCGCGCCAGCCGCGCCGCGGCCCAGTCCGGATAGGGTTCCGACCGGCCTGTTGTGTGGCTGACATTCATGAACAGGGCCTCTTGGGTGGCACAGACCACGCCATCCTCGGCCGACACCATCTGCGCAAAATAGTGACCACGCTTGTGATCGGCGTCCAGCATCCGAAACCGGAACACCAGCGCCTCACCCTCGCGAACCTCGCGCAGGAAATGCAGATGCGATTGCAGGATGTACGGCCCCTGCCTCAGCGCCGCGACCTGTGGTTCGCCCAGGCCGAGATGATCGACCAGAAGCCGTTCAAAGGCCAGATCGAACACCACGCCGTAATACCCCACATTCATGTGGCTGTTGTAATCGATCCAGTCTGGCCGAACCGTGAAACCGGTGATTTCGACCGGCGCGGGGTACGGTCCGTCATGGCCGCCCAAGGGTTCTGATTGCGGAGTCATTCGCCGTCGTCCTCCTCGAAGATCGCCACCGCGCGGATGAACCCGGCCGAGGCGCCCTTAATCTTAAACGGAAAGCACGAGATCTCGAACCCCGTGGGCGGCAGGCTTTCCAGATTGGTCAGCTTCTCCATGTGGCAATAGCCGATCTCCATCGACGCGCGGTGCCCCTCCCAGATGATCGAGGGGTCATGGGTTTCCGCGTATTCCTGTGCGGTCAGCGGGAAGGGCGCGTCCCAGCTCCAGGCGTCGGTGCCGGTCACGCGCACGCCGCGCTCGGTCAGGTACAGCGTGGCTTCGCGCCCCATTCCGCAGCCTTTCATCAGGTAATCCGGCTGGCCATAACAGGTGCCGGCGGAGGTATTGACCACGACGATATCCAGCGGTCGCAGGTCATGCCCGATCCGCTTCAGCTCGGCCGCGACATCGGCGGCGGTGACGACGTAGCCATCCTCGAAATGCCGGAAATCCAGCTTCACGCCCGGGTTCATGCACCACTCCAGCGGCACCTCGTCGATGGTGATCGCCCGCTCGCCCCGGTTCATGGTCGAGTGGTGGTGGTACGGCGCGTCCAGATGGGTGCCGTTATGGGTGGCTATCTGCAGCCGTTCGATGGCCCAACCCTCGCCGTCGGGCAGGTCCTCTTTCTTCAGACCGGGGAAAAAGGCCATCACCTGCTCGGTCGTCTGGTCGTGGCTCATGTATTCGATCTGCGGCAGCATGATCGGCGGGTCCGACACGATGCCGGTTTCCAGCGGGACGGACAGATCGACGAAACGGCGGGCCATGAACTCCTCCGGGATTGCGCGGCTCAAGGGTTGGCTGGCTGCAAGCATCTGTCAAGCCAAGAAAAAGGCGGGCACGCAGGCCCGCCTTTTCAGGGTTTTGGTGAGTGGTGGCAGTCGTTACTCGGCCGCGATGGCGTCCTCGATCTTTTCGATACGGATAGCCGAGAACTTGAACTCGGGGATCTTGCCATAGGGATCGATGGCCGGGTTCGTCAGGATGTTCGCCGCCGCCTCGACATAGGCGAAGGGGATGAACACCATATCCTCGGCGATCGCCCGGTCGGCGCGCACCATGATCTCGATCGAGCCGCGCCGGGTGGTCAGACGCACCATCTCGCCGGGTTCGATCCCCATCAGCTTGAGCGTGCGCGGGTTCATCGAACAGTTCGCCTCGGGCTCGACCGCGTCCAGAACCTTGGCACGACGGGTCATGGACCCGGTGTGCCAGTGTTCCAGTTGCCGCCCTGTGGTGGCAATCATGGGGAATTCCTCGTCCGGGGCCTCATCCGGGGGGATGATGCTGGCCGGGGTGAATTTCGCACGGCCATCCGGGCGCGGGAAGCCGTCGCCGAACACGATGGACTGGCCCGGATCGGTCTCGGACAGCGACGGATAGGTGATGCTCTCGGTCTCGAGCCGCTCCCAAGTGATGTTGTCCAGCGAAGCCATGGTCAGCTTCATCTCGTTGAACACCTGCGAGACATCCGTGTAATCCCAGTTCAGCCCGATGCGCTTTGCCAGATCGACGGTGATCGCCCAATCCTCGCGCGCTTCGCCCGGCGGCGGCACCGCAGGGCGCACGCGCTGCACCTGACGGTTGGTGTTCGACACTGTGCCGTTCTTTTCATACAGCGCCGAGGCCGGCAGGATGATGTCGGCATAGTTCGCCGTTTCGGTCAGGAAGATGTCCTGCACGATCATCAGGTCCAGCTTGGCCAGCGCCTCGCGGGCGTGGTGCACGTCGGGGTCGGACATGGCCGGGTTTTCGCCCATGATATACATGCCCTTGATCTTGCCGGCATAGGCGTGGTCGATGATTTCGGTCACGGTCAAGCCCTTCTCGTTCGAGAAATCGCCCGAGTTCCAGACTTGACTGAACTTGGCCCGCACGGCGTCGTCGGTGACCGACTGGTAGTCAGGCAGGAACATCGGGATCAGGCCGGCATCCGAGGCCCCCTGTACGTTGTTCTGCCCGCGCAGCGGGTGCAGACCGGCGCCCGGCTTGCCGACATTGCCCGTCATCAGCGCCAGCGAGATCAGGCAGCGCGAATTGTCGGTGCCGTGGATATGCTGGCTGACGCCCATGCCCCAGAAGATCAGGCCCGCATTCGCATTGGCAAAGATCCGGGCCACGCGGCGCAGCTGATCCGGTTCGATACCGCAGATCGGGGCCATCTTCTCGGGGGTGAACTGGCGCAGGTGTTCCTTCTCGGCCTCCCAGTTCTCGGTCCAGCGGTGGATGTACTGGCTGTCATACAGCTCTTCCTCGACGATCACGTTCATGATCGCGTTCAGCATCGAGACATCGGCACCGGGCCGGAACTGCAGCATCTCGGTCGCGAATTTGCGCATGCCCACGCCGCGCGGGTCCATCACGATCAGCTTGCCGCCGCGCTTGGCGAACTGCTTGAAATAGGTCGCCGCGACGGGGTGGTTCTCAATCGGGTTGGCGCCGATGATGATCGCCACATCGGCATTCTCGATCTCGTTGAAGGTCGCGGTCACCGCGCCCGAGCCCACGTTCTCGATCAGCGCGGCCACCGACGAGGCGTGGCACAGCCGCGTGCAGTGGTCCACGTTGTTGTGGCCAAAACCCTGCCGGATGAACTTCTGGAACAGATAGGCCTCTTCGTTGGTGCATTTGGCCGAGCCAAAGCCCGCCACGCTGCGCGGATCCTCATCCCGCAGCTTCATCAGCCCCTTGGCGGCCAGGTCCAGCGCCTCGTCCCAGGTTGCCTCGCGGAAATGGGTGCTCCAGTCGGCGGGATCGACGTTCAACCCCTTGGGTGGCGCATTCTCGCGCCGGATCAGCGGCTTGGTCAGGCGGTGCGGGTGGTGGATGTAGTCGAACCCGAACCGGCCCTTGACGCACAGGCGGCCTTCATTGGCTGGGCCGTTGATGCCCTCGACATATTTGACCTTGCCGTCCTTGACCTTGAGGCTGACCTTGCAGCCCACCCCGCAGAAGGGGCAGACGCTTTCGGTCTCGGAATCGTAATCCTTGCTGTCGCCGCGCTGCTGGTCGTCCAGCACGGTGGCGGGCATCAGCGCGCCGGTGGGGCAAGCCTGAACGCATTCGCCGCAAGCCACGCAGGTTGAGTCACCCATCGGGTCGTTCTGGTCGAACACCACCTGGGCGGTATGCCCTCGGCCGGCCATGCCGATCACGTCATTCACCTGCACGTCGCGGCAGGCACGGACGCAGAGGTTGCAGTTGATGCAGGCATCCAGATTGACCCGCATCGCCACATGGCTGTCATCCAGAAGAGGGATCTTATCGGGCTCTTTCGCCGGAAAGCGGCTGTCGCTGACATCGTTCAGCTTGGCCATGTCCCAAAAATGGCTCGAGGCATCATGCGGCTGTTCGGGCTGATCGGCCACCAGCAGTTCCATCACCAGCGCGCGCGATTTCTCGGCGCGGTCGGTGTCGGTTTTCACCACCATCCCCTCGGCCGCCGGGCGGATGCACGAGGCAACCAGCGTGCGCTCGCCCTCGACCTCGACCATACAGGCGCGGCAGTTGCCGTCGGGGCGATAGCCCGGCGCGGGCTTGTGGCACAGATGCGGGATGACCAGACCCTTCCCGTTGGCCGCTTCCCAGATCGTGGTGCCTTCGGGCACGGTCACGTCTTCGCCGTTCAGGTTGAAGGTGACGGTCTTGGTTTCGCTTGCGTCAAGCATGGCTGTCTCCCTCAAATCTCGTCTGCGAAATGTTTCATGACCAGGCGGATCGGGTTCGGGGCCGCCTGCCCCAGACCGCAGATCGAGGCATCGCCCATCACCTGGCACAGGTCCTCCAGCAGGTCGGTGTCCCACTTGTCGGCCTGCATCAGCTTGACTGCCTTCTCGCAGCCCGCCCGGCAGGGCGTACACTGGCCACAGCTTTCGTCTTCGAAGAAGCGCAGCATGTTCAGCGCCGCATCGCGGGCCGTGTCCTGATCGGACAGGACAACCACTGCGGCGGACCCGATGAAGGTGCCGTGCGGTTGCAGAGTGTCGAAGTCCAACGGGATGTCGTCCATCGACGCGGGCAGCAGGCCCGAAGACGGCCCGCCCGGTTGATACGCCTTGAAGACGTGGCCCTCGGCCATGCCCCCGGCGGCATCAATCACGTCCAAAATGGTCGAGCCTGCCGGCAGCAGGTAGACGCCCGGCTTGGCCACCCGGCCCGAAACCGAATAGCTGCGCAGGCCCTTGCGGCCATTCTTTTCGACTGAGCTGAGGATTTCCTGGCCTTCCCGGCAGATCTTCGAGACCCAGTAGAGCGTCTCGACATTGTGCACCAGCGTCGGGCGGCCGAAAACGCCGACCTGCGCCACGAAAGGCGGGCGGTGGCGGGGCAGGCCCTTCTTGCCCTCGATCGACTCGATCATCGCGGATTCTTCACCGCAGATATAGGCACCCGCACCGCGGCGCAGGTCGATATAGCCTTTCTCGACGATCCCGTCCTGTTCCAGCGCCGCGATCTCGCGCCGCAGGATCTCGAGTACCGCCGGGTATTCGTCGCGCATGTAGATGAAGCAGGTCTGTGCCTCGACCGCCCAGGCGGCGATCAGCATGCCTTCGAGGAAAACATGCGGCGTGCACTCCAGGTAATAGCGGTCTTTGAAGGTGCCGGGCTCGCCCTCATCCCCGTTCACGGCCAGATAGCGCGGGCCGTCATTCATGCGGACAAAACCCCATTTCTTGCCCGACGGGAAACCGGCACCGCCGAGGCCCCGCAGGCCCGAGGCCAGAACCTGTTCCTGAACCTCTTCCCAGTCGCCACCTTCGCGCAGTTCTTTCAGTTTGGCGTAACCGCCGCTTTCGACATAGGTCGCAAAGGTCTCATAGTCGGGCAGATGAGCGTGGGTGTCGCCCGCCGCGACGGCGGCCTGCACCTTTTCGGGGGTCGCGTGGTCGATATGGTTATGCCCGATTTCCAGCACCGGCGCGGTGTCGCAGCGCCCCATGCAGGGCGCGCGCAGAACGCGCACCTCGGACGGGTCCAGCCCATCCTCCAGCGCCTTCTTCAGCTGTTGTGCGCCAGCCATTTCACAGGACAGTGAGTCGCAGACGCGGATCGTCAGAGCCGGGGGAGGAGTTTCACCCTCTTTCACCACGTCGAAATGGGCATAGAAAGTCGCGGTCTCGTAGATCTCGGCCTGACCGATCCGCATCTCGACGGCCAACGCGGCGATGTGGTCGGAACTGATATGGCCGTGCGTGTCCTGGATCAGATGCAGAAACTCGATCAGCAGGTCGCGGCGGCGCGGGCGGTCGCCCAGCAGGCGCTGAATCTCGGCCTGCGCCTCGTCCGTGAACTGACGGCCCTTGGGCGTGTGCCGCCCCTTGCCTTTACCTGACTTCCAGACGCCCTTTGGCGCGCCTGATGGCTTGGTATCCAATGGTGCCATGATGCCCTCCGATCGAGCCTCGTCTCTCATCAGAGTAGCATATCGTCAAATCGCAAAAACCAATCGCACGATAACGACAGTTTATCACCGCAAAGACGTCACGACCTGCCGCAATGCCCCAACGGTGGGCAATTCTGGATCCCGCGCCAGCGTCGCCAGACAGATCGGCTTGCTGACCACAGGATCAACCAGAGGCAGGACACGCGTGCCTTTCAAATCGCCGAGCGCCCGTACCAGAACCCGTGGTACGACCGTCGCCGCCAGCCCCTCACGCGCCATGACCATCGAGGCAGTAAACCCGCTGGTTTCGGCCACCACACGCGGATGCAACCCCTGTTCGGCAAATATCCTGTCGAGGATGCGCCTGTTCTGCATCTGAGGCTCCAGCAAACTGAGCGGAAACTCGGCGACCTGCGCCCACGGGATCGGGCCCTTGCCCTGCGTCATATGCTCGGGGATGAGCAAAACATAGGTTTCCTCGTACAAAGGCTGCACATAGCGCAGGTCAGTGCCGATGCTGTCGCCATAGGTGATGCCGGCATCCAGGCTGCCTTCGTCCAGGCGGTGCTGGATTGCCGTGGCCGACATCGTCTCGATCCGCGACAGGATACGCGGATGCGCCTGCTGCAGCCGCTTAACCAAGCGGCCAGTAAACGCGATGGCGGTCGGGATCACGCCCAGGATCAGTGTACCGGTGATCTCGCCCTTGATCGCCTGCACCTCCTGCTCGAGCGCTTTGGCGTCATCCAGTATGCGGCGAGCGCGGCGGACGATCATCTCGCCCTCTTCGGTCAGGCCCTGAAAGCGGTTCGCACGGCGGACGATGGACACGCCAAGCCGATCCTCGAGGTTGCGGATACGCATCGAGAACGCGGGCTGCGAAATACCGCACTCCTCGGCCGCCTTGGCAAAATGGCGGTGACGCGCCAAGGCGCTGAGCAACTGCAGATCGCGGATTTCGAACACGTGCGGGCCTCGGGCGGACAGGAGCGATACCTCAAGATACCGCCAATGCCGGCCCAGAAAAGCTGTTTCGAGATCAAGTGTTGAAGAGGAAGTGCATCACGTCGCCATCCTTGACGACATAGCTTTTGCCTTCTGCACGCATCTTCCCGGCCTCTTTGGCGCCCTGTTCGCCATTGCACGCCACGAAATCATCATAGGCAATTGTCTCGGCGCGGATGAAGCCCTTTTCAAAGTCGCCGTGGATGACACCGGCCGCCTGAGGTGCCGCAGTGCCCCTGCGAATGGTCCAGGCGCGCGCCTCTTTCGGGCCAACCGTGAAATAGGTTTCCAGCTTGAGCAGGTCGTACCCCGCACGAATCAGTCGATCGAGGCCCGGTTCTTCGAGCCCCATCTCTTCGAGGAACATCTGCGCCTCTTCAGGCTCCAGCAGACTGATCTCTTCTTCGATCTTGGCGCTGATGATGACATGGGCATTGCCCTGCGCCGCGGCCATCTCGGCCACACGAGCGGAATATTCATTGCCTTCGGCCGCGTCTTCTTCCGAGACATTGCAGACATACAAGACCGGCTTGGTAGTCAGCAACTGCAGAATCTTCCAGGCTTTTGCATCCTCGTCGGACACCTCGACCAAACGGGCGGGCTTGCCGCTTTCCAGCATCTCTTGCGCGGTGGCCAGCAACCGGTCTTGCTGCTGCGCCTCCTTGTCGTTGCCCTTGAGCTTGCGTACGAGGTTGGCGCGACGCTTTTCGATGCTTTCCAGATCGGCCAGCATCAGTTCGGTCTCGATGGTCTCGGCATCGGCCACCGGATCGACCTTGCCTTCGACATGGGTCACGTCACCATCTTCGAAACAGCGCAATACATGAGCGATGGCATCGGTTTCGCGAATGTTGGCCAGAAACTGGTTCCCCAGCCCCTCACCTTTCGAAGCGCCTTTGACCAGGCCTGCAATATCCACGAACGTCATACGCGTCGGGATGATCTGCTTCGATTTGGCGATCGCAGCCAACTTGTCCAGACGCGCATCGGGAACGGCCACGTCACCCACATTGGGCTCGATCGTGCAGAACGGGAAATTCGCCGCCTGCGCGGCCGCGGTCTTGGTCAACGCGTTGAACAGGGTCGACTTGCCGACATTCGGCAGACCCACGATACCCATTTTAAAGCCCATGACGGCCTCCTGATGCCATTCGCGGGCTGCTTCTATGCGGGTCCGGTGCGATGCGCAAGGCACCCGTGGCAGCTGGCCCTGAGTCCAATCTGCAACATCACGAAAATGTAGGGAAAACGTGTGCTTGTTGACATTGAACACGAGAGAATAGTGTCAAACTTTAACTTTGTAACGAATATCAACAGCGAACATCCCTATGAAAAACCTCCTTTCAAGCGCCGCTTTTCTGGCTTTTTCAACAGCCGCGCAGGCGCAGTCGGTGATTTTCGGCGCCGGCTACGCCGACTATTCGGACAGCAGCTCGATTGACCAGGCGATCTTTTCCCTCGAATACCAGCACCGGCCATTTCACGACGCCACCCGCTTCAGCGCTGCGCTCGGGGCCGCGCTGTCGGTGGACGAGGATGGAAACACACATATCGGCGCCGGGGTGATCGGGATCTATTCCTTTGCCGACAGATGGTTCGTGGAAGGCAGCGTGATGCCGGGTTTCTACAGCGAAGCCAACGAGTTGAACGACCTGGGCGGGAGCTTCGAAATCCGAAGCCTTTTCGGGCTGGGCTATACGTTGAACAACGGCAATGACATATCGCTGGCCGTGACCCACAAATCGAACGCCAGCACGCAAGAGGAAAACCCCGGCGTGAACGCGCTGTTGCTGCGGTATCATCTGAACTTCTGACCCCACCGCTCAGGACGGGATTGATTTTCGGCCAAAGTTTCTGCACATCAGGTCCAAATCTGTATGCAAGGATCGTCCATGACCCGTATCGACGCCAAGTTCGCCGCCCTCAAAGCCGAAGGGAAGAAGGCCTTTGTCGCCTATATCATGGCCGGGGATCCCGACTATGACACCTCGCTTGAGATCGTTCGCGGCCTGCCGGGTGCCGGCGTGGACGTGATCGAACTGGGCCTGCCCTTCACCGACCCGATGGCGGACGGCCCCACCATTCAGGCGGCTGGTCAAAGGGCGCTGGACGGTGGCATGACGCTGCAGCGCACGCTGGATCTGGCCAAGGCATTTCGGGCAACCGATGACACCACCCCGATCGTACTGATGGGCTATTACAACCCGATCTACAGCCGCGGTGTGGACAAGTTCCTGGCCGACGCCAAAGAGGCCGGCATCGACGGCCTGATCGTCGTAGACCTGCCGCCCGAGGAAGATGACGAGCTGTGCTTGCCCGCGCAGGCGGCCGGGCTGAACTTCATCCGGCTGGCAACGCCCACCACAGATGACAAGCGCCTGCCGAGAGTGCTGCAGAACACCTCGGGCTTTGTCTATTATGTCTCGATCACCGGCATCACCGGTGCGGCCGAAGCCGAGGCCACCGATGTCGGCCCCGAGGTCGCGCGCATCAAGGCGGCGACCGATCTTCCGGTGATCGTGGGCTTCGGCATCAACACGCCCGAGAAATCACGCGCCATCGCCAGCGTTGCCGACGGGGCGGTGGTCGGCTCAGCCATCGTCAGCCAAATCGCCGCCGGCAAACCCGTGGCCGAGGTTCTGGATTTCGTGAAATCGCTGTCAGACGGCGCCCACAGCGCCTGAAGCCAAAACCCCAAACGGTCTCAACCGCTGCAGGCCGCACGCCTGCGGCGGTTTTTCTTTGCGCCTTCGTCCCACCTGACCACTTGCGCAACTGGCCGTTGCGCCGCGGTGGAAGAATTGGTAAAGAAACCTAACCAATCTGCAGAAAGGCGCGGCCATGCCTGTCATTACCAATATCGACGACCTCAAACGCATCTATGAACGCCGGGTGCCCCGGATGTTTTATGACTATGCCGAAAGCGGCAGCTGGACCGAGCAGACCTTCCGCAACAACAGCTCGGACTTCCACGACATCCGTCTGCGCCAAAAGGTTGCGGTGGACATGTCCGGCCGCTCGACCGCGTCGCAGATGATTGGACAGGACGTGGCCATGCCGGTGGCCCTCGCGCCCGTGGGTCTGACCGGGATGCAGCATGCGGATGGTGAAATGAAGGCCGCCAAGGCCGCGCTGGATTTCGGCGTGCCCTTCACGCTGTCGACCATGTCGATCAACTCGATTGAGGATGTGGCCGAACATACCGGCGCGCCGTTCTGGTTCCAGCTGTACACCATGAAGGACGAGGACTATGTCCGCCGCCTGATCCAGCGCGCCAAAGATGCCAAATGCTCGGCCCTGGTCATCACCCTTGATCTGCAAATCCTAGGCCAACGGCACAAGGACCTGAAGAACGGCCTATCCGCCCCGCCGAAACTGACCGCCAAAACCATCGCCAACCTGATGACGAAATGGGCCTGGGGCATCGAGATGCTGGGCGCGAAACGACGCGAGTTCGGCAATATCGTGGGCCATGTCGAGGGCATCTCGGACGCCTCGTCCCTGGGCGCGTGGACCGCGGAACAATTCGATCCCAGCCTCGACTGGAAGAAGATCGAGAAACTGATGGAGCAATGGGGCGGCAAGGTGATCCTGAAGGGCATCCTTGACCCCGAAGACGCGAAGATGGCGGCCAAGCTGGGCGCCGACGCCATCGTGGTCTCGAACCATGGCGGGCGGCAACTGGACGGCGCGCTCAGCTCGATCCGGATGCTGCCGCGGATCATGGATGCGGTAGGCGGCGAGGTCGAGGTGCATCTCGACAGCGGTATCCGTTCGGGGCAGGACGTGCTCAAGGCGCTGGCGCTGGGGGCCAAGGGCACCTATATCGGGCGCGCTTTCGTCTACGGGCTAGGCGCGATGGGCCAAAAGGGCGTGACCACCGCGCTGGAAGTGATCCAAAAGGAACTGGACACCACCATGGCCCTATGCGGCGAGCGCAACGTGGCCGATCTGGGGCCGCACAATCTGCTTGTTCCGCATGATTTCTGCGGCCGCTGGCAGGAATGACTCGGAAATCGTTTTTACCCCTTTCCAAATGGCCGGATTCGGTCTAATGACGCCGCTTCACGCGGGGTGACAGCCTTGGAGGCACCCCGCCCCAACATTGGAGATTTATCATGGCTGGTGAGATTCCTGATCTCGTAGCTCTGGAACGGACGGGGACGGGCAAGGGCGCCGCTCGTCAGGCACGCCGCGACGGCATGGTTCCGGGCATCGTATTTGGTGGCGAGAAAGACCCGCTGCCGATCCAGATTCCGTTCAACGAACTGTTCAAGCGCCTGAAGGCAGGCCGCTTCAAGTCGACCCTGTGGAACCTGAAGGTCGAAGGCCACGAAGACGTCCGCGTCATCTGCCGCGACGTTCAGCGTGATGTCGTCAAGGACCTGCCGACCCACCTGGACCTGATGCGTCTGCGTCGCACGACCAAGATCGCCCTGTACATCCCCGTCGAGTTCATCAACGAGGAAGAAGCCCCCGGCATCAAGAAGGGCGGCGTTCTGACCGTTGTCCGTCCCGAGGTCGAGCTGGTCTGCACCGCCGGCGACATCCCCGAAAAGATCACCGTCGATCTGACCGGTCTGGAAATCAACGACGTTGTCACCATCTCGTCGGTTGACCTGCCCAACGGCACCAAACCGACCATCGACCGTGATTTCGTGATTGCGAACATCTCGGCACCGACCGGCCTGGCGTCCAGCGACGACGAAGAAGGCGAAGGTGAAGAGGAAGTCGCAGCCGACGAAGTTGAAGTCGTAGGCAAAGACGAAGAATAAATCCGGAACCTTCGGATTGGAATTTGAAGCGGGGCCTCGTCCAAGGCCCCGTTTTTCTTTGAACGACCGGCTGGCACAGGAAAGGCATCTCGTGCAATTCTGCGCCGGACCGAAACGCACAAGGAATTCGCGATGAAGCTGTTTGTCGGATTGGGCAATCCGGGCGCAAAGTATACCCGCAACCGGCACAATATCGGTTTCATGGCGGTGGATGCCATCGCCAGGGATCATGGCTTTGGGCCATGGCGTTCGAAATTTCAGGGTGAAATATCCGAAGGAATGCTCGGCCGAGAGAAGGTCCTGCTGCTGAAGCCCATGACCTTCATGAACCGTTCGGGCCAATCGGTCGGCGAGGCCATGCGGTTCTTCAAGCTCGGCTCAACCGATGTGACCGTTTTCCATGACGAATTGGACCTTGCACCAGGGAAGGTTCGCGCCAAGGCCGGTGGCGGCCATGCCGGGCATAACGGCCTGCGGTCGATCCACGACCATATCGGTGCCGCGTATGACCGTGTCCGGCTGGGGATCGGCCATCCCGGACGCAAAGAGCTGGTTTCGCCCTATGTTCTGGGCGATTTCGCCAAGGCCGACGCCGACTGGCTGGACGATGTTCTGCAAGGCGTTGCAGACGGGGCGGTTCATCTGGCTGCGGGCGATGCGGCCAAGTTCATGAACGCCGTGGCGTTGCGAACAGCGCCGCCGCGCAGTTCCACCACGGCGCCCAAATCCGAAACCAAGACCTCTCCTACCCCGAAGGCCGAGACGCCAACGCCCGATGACCGCACGGCGATGCAGAAGCTGTTGGACAAGTTCCGATAGCGGCAAAGACCTTCCGCAACGTTGCAATTGCAGAATTGCAGTCATCACGATCCAATGCCGCCAAACGGGAGGAATATCATGAAAACAGGTCTGAAGTGGCTGCTGCGAATTGTCCTGACGCTGGTCTTGGCCGCTGCAGTTGTCGGTTTCTGGAAGCGCGAGGAAATCCAGCGCCTTCTGGCGGTGAACTCTCTGTTTTCCGGAGAAAAGATCGTTCAGAATTTCTCCCACATGGACGCGGCGTTTCTGACTGTCGACCTCCCTCGCGGGAATGGTCCCACTTGGGACCTGCCCTATGGAGCTGAATTCGACCTGCCCGCCGAGACGCAGGACTGGATCGAAGAGCGCGCCGTCACATCGCTGCTGGTGATGCAGGATGGGCAGATCCGGTTCGAGGAGTATTTCCTGGGCACATCGCCAGAGGACCGCCGGATCTCGTGGTCGATGGCCAAAAGCTATTTGTCCGCTCTGTTCGGCATCCTTCTTGAGGAGGGCGCCATAGCCTCGCTGGATGATCCGGTCATCAAATATGCCCCCAAGCTGCAGGGCAGCGCCTATGAAACAGCCACGATCCGCAACGTGCTGAACATGGCCAGCGGTGTGACCTTTGACGAAGATTATCTGGACCCGAAATCCGACATCAACCGGATGGGTCGGGTCGTCGCCCTGGGGGGCGAGTTGGATGACTTTGCGGCCTCGTTGAAGGACAGTTTCGCGGCACCGGGCGAGACCTGGCAGTATGTTTCCATCGATACCCATGTCATTGGAATGGTGATCCGAGGGGCGACGGGTCAAAGCGTCGCCGCGTTGCTGGACGAAAAGATCCTGCAGCACCTCGGTCTTGAGCGGGACGGATACTATATCACCGACGGCGCCGGCGTCGCCTTTGTTCTGGGTGGCTTGAATTTCACGACGCGGGATTACGCCCGCTTTGGCCAAATGATCCTGCAGAACGGCGTGCGCGATGGGCGCCAGATCGTTCCGGCCGACTGGATCAAGGAATCCACCTTGCCAAGCGCGCCGACCGAACCCGGAAAGATCGGCTACGGATATCAGTGGTGGATCCCCGTTGGCGCCCATGACGGTGAGTTTCTGGCACGCGGTGTTTATGGCCAGTACATGTATTTCGACCAGTCGCGCGGCGTGCTGATCGTAGCCACGGGCGCTGATCGGAAGTTCCGCGAGCCCGGTGTTAATGAGCAGAACATCGAAATGTTCCGCAAGATCGCGCAAAGCCTGTAAGGTGGCTGCATGCAAAAGCAGGACAGCATAAATGTTCTGGGCGGCGTGCTGGCTCCGTGTTCACGAAAGCCCCTGACCGGTTTTTTCCGCGACGGGGCCTGCAACACCTGCCCTGAGGATCGCGGCAGCCACACGGTCTGCGCTGTGATGACGGCCGAGTTTCTGGCCTATTCAAAATATGTCGGCAACGACCTGAGCACGCCCCGGCCCGAGTTCGATTTCCCGGGCCTCAAGCCCGGCGACAGCTGGTGCCTGTGTGCCGCACGGTTCATGCAGGCCCATGACGAGGGCTGTGCGCCAAAGGTTCATCTTGAGGCGACTCATCAGCGCGCATTGGAAATCGTGCCGCTGCACGTTCTGACCAGCCACCGCGCAGACTCAGGACAGTGAACCGGGAATGAAAAACCCGGCACGGTTGAAGCGTGCCGGGTCTTGTTCTTTGGGCAGCCCTCAGGTTGCGTCGCGACCCTCGGTATCAGACATGTCGAAGTTCAGATACTTGGCGACTGTTTGCACATCCTTGTCGCCGCGTCCGCACATGTTCATGCAGATGATGTGATCCTTTGGCAGCTCCGGCGCGATCTTCATGACATGCGCCAGCGCGTGGCTGGGTTCGAGCGCAGGGATGATCCCCTCGGTCGCGCAGCACAGCTGGAACGCCTCAAGCGCCTCTTTGTCGGTGACCGAGACATATTGCGCGCGCCCGATATCGTGCAGCCAGGAATGTTCAGGGCCGATGCCCGGATAGTCCAGCCCGGCCGAAATCGAGTACCCCTCGAGGATCTGGCCGTCGTCGTCCTGCAGCAGATAGGTACGGTTGCCGTGCAGAACACCCGGCCGGCCGCCGGTGAGAGAGGCGCAATGCTCCATCTTTTCGTTAACGCCCTTGCCGCCCGCTTCGACGCCGATGATGTTAACCGATTTGTCGTCAAGAAACGGATAGAACAGCCCCATGGCGTTCGAGCCGCCACCGATCGCCGCGATGATCGTGTCCGGCAGGCGACCCTCGGCCTTCATCATCTGTTCCTTGGCTTCCTTGCCGATGATCGACTGGAAGTCGCGCACCATCGCCGGATACGGGTGCGGGCCGGCCACCGTACCGATGCAGTAGAACGTGTCGCGCACATTTGTTACCCAGTCGCGCAGCGCGTCGTTCATCGCGTCCTTCAGGGTGCCGCGGCCCGAGGTCACCGGAATCACCTCTGCCCCCAGCAAGCGCATGCGGAACACGTTGGGCGCCTGCCGCTGGACGTCATGCGCGCCCATGTAGACCACGCATTTCAGACCGAACTTGGCGCAGACGGTCGCTGTAGCGACGCCGTGCTGCCCGGCCCCGGTTTCGGCGATGATCCGGGTCTTTCCCATGCGGCGCGCCAGGATGATCTGGCCCAGCACGTTGTTGATCTTGTGCGCGCCGGTGTGGTTCAACTCGTCGCGCTTCATATAGATCTTGGCGCCGCCCAGATGCTCGGTCAGGCGCTCGGCGTGATACAGTGGCGACGGACGGCCCACATAGTTGGCCCACAGATCATCCATCTCGGCCCAGAAGCTCGGGTCGGTCTTGGCCTTCTCGTATTCCTCCTCCAGCGACAGGATCAACGGCATCAGAGTCTCGCTGACGAACCGCCCGCCGAAAATACCGAAGCGGCCGTTTTCATCCGGGCCGGACATGAAGGAATTGAACAGATCATTGGCCATGGTGGTCTCCATCGTCGTGCCTGTTGTTATTAGGAGGTGCCGGCGGGATTTGCCATCGCAAATCGCACTATTCCGCCGCGGTACTGCCGTTCATCCAGATAGTCAGCGCCTGATCCCGGGTCGGAATGGCGATGCAGGCAAAGTGACGGAAGTGGTAGGTATTGGCCAAACGGGGGGCGGCTTGCATCACCCCTCGGTGCGGGTTCGACTGGGCAAAGGTCAGCATTGCTTCGACGTCGTGCCAAACGCTCAGCGAGAAATACGCGCCCTCATGCAAAAACACCTCGGCATGGAGGCACAAGGGATCGCCCTTGGCTTGGCGCAAGGCCTTGCCCGCACGCCAGAAAAACTCGGGCCCATGGTACCATCGCTTCAGTGAAACCGCGCCAATTGCAGCCAGCATCCCGCATCCTCCCCTTTGAGAAGGATACGCAAGCGCGTTCTGGTCAGATCACCGTGCCGCTTCAATAAATGAGCGGATCAGGCACGGATCCTTGACTCCCGGGGCGCTTTCCACGCCCGATGCCACATCGACCTGCCTTGCACCGGTCATACGGATCGCCTCGGCTACGTTGCCCGGGTTGAGTCCCCCCGACAGCATCCACGGCGTCCGCCAGTATTTACGACCGGCGAGCAGACGCCAGTCAAAAGGCAATCCGTTGCCGCCGGGCAGCTCAGAGTTCTTCGGCGGCTTGGCGTCAACCAACAACTGATCGGCCACGTCCGAGTAGAGGTCTATTGCGGCCAAATCCTCGGCTTCAGCCACTCCAATCGCCTTGATCACCGGCAAGCCGTAGCGTGATTTGACCTCGGCCACGCGCTCGGGGCTTTCGGCACCATGCAGCTGCAGCATATCCAGTGGAACCCCCGCCACGATCTCATCCAACTGCGCGTCGGTGAAGTTTACCGCCAGGGCCACTTTGGCCACGCCGACCGGCACGTCACTGGCCAGCGCCGCTGCCTGGGCAATCGGTGCATAGCGTGGAGACTTGGGAAAGAAATTGAACCCAATGTAACGCGCACCTGCTTCAACAGCTGCGCGCACATGCTCGGGCGCGGTCAGGCCGCAGATTTTAACGTTGATCTCGGCAGACATCGGCTCTCAGCTGGCCTCGTCCAGAAGGGCAAGCACATCGTCCTGACCTTCGTTCTGCTTCTTCTTGAGCTTCTTGACCTCGCGCTCGAGCTTCTTGACCTCGGTCTTTTTGACGGTGGCGTCCTTGCGGTGCTTGTGCTCGCGCAGCCACTCCCACAGAAAGCCGATGACAAGGCCAGCCACGATCCCGCCAAGAACCACAAGAAACAGCGGCAGCGAGGTGGCCAGATTGAAGCCAAGCAGGTCAGACAAGGCGTCCGGCATCAACTGCAACTGCACCATCTGGCGATTGGCCAGCGAGACCGAGACAAGGACGATCCCCAGGACCGCAAGAAAACCGTATCGAATGTAGCGCATCATGAGATCACGCTTTACCGTTCAAACGATCCCTTAGCAACTTGCCGGTCTTGAAAAACGGCACGCACTTTTCTTCGACCTGAACCGTCTCGCCAGTGCGAGGGTTCCGGCCGACGCGCGCATCCCGTTTCTTGACCGAAAACGCTCCGAAGCCCCGCAGTTCGACACGGTCACCGCGCGCCATCGCGTCTGTGACTTCCTCGAATACGGTATTCACGATCCGCTCGACATCACGTTGGTACAGATGTGGATTTTCGTCGGCGATTTTCTGAATCAGTTCTGAACGGATCATGCGTGCTACCCTCCCAGGTCACCGTGTCATCTCGTCTACTGGTTTGGCCAGTATAGGAAAAAACGGTGCCGGGTGGAATGTAAACTCTGTGTGTCCGGGGTGCATTTTCCAAGAAAGCACCGGAAATTCGCGTGTACAAACGCGAATCCGGCAGTTCATGCCTGCACCTATCGCCGAATAACTCGCAAAACCGGAACACATTGATTCGCAAAAGAAACGGCCCCGCTCGGGATGAACGGGGCCGTCTGAGTGTTCAAAACTGCAAGTCTGGCTTAGTCGCCGGACTTCAGCGCTGCGCCAAGAATGTCGCCCAGCGATGCGCCCGAGTCCGACGAACCGTACTGTTGAACGGCCTCTTTCTCTTCGGCGATTTCGCGCGCCTTGATCGACAGGCCCAGACGGCGAGTCTTGCTGTCGACGTTGGTCACGCGGACATCGACCTTGTCACCGACCGAGAAACGCTCGGGGCGCTGTTCGGCACGGTCGCGGCTCAGGTCCGAACGGCGGATGAAGGACTTCATGCCTTCGTACTCCACCTCGATGCCGCCATCTTCGATCGCGGTCACTTCGACGGTGATGACCGAGCCACGCTTCACGCCGCCCACGGCTTCGGCGAACTTGTCACCGCCCAGGGCTTTGATCGACAGCGAGATACGCTCTTTTTCAACATCAACTTCCGAGACGACCGCCTGAACGACGTCGCCCTTGCGGTAGTTCTGGATGGCATCCTCGCCACGCTCGTCCCACGACAGGTCCGACAGGTGAACCATGCCGTCGATGTCACCTTCCAGGCCGATGAACAGACCGAATTCGGTGATGTTCTTGACTTCGCCTTCGACCTGCGTGCCCTCAGGGTGCGTTTCTGCAAACACTTCCCACGGGTTGCGCTGGGTCTGCTTGAGTCCCAGAGACACGCGACGCTTGGCGCCGTCGATTTCCAGAACCATGACGTCGACTTCCTGGCTGGTCGAAACGATCTTGCCGGGGTGGACGTTTTTCTTGGTCCAAGACATCTCGGACACGTGCACCAGACCTTCGACACCGGGCTCCAGCTCGACGAACGCGCCGTAGTCGGTGATGTTGGTGACGCGACCCTTGTGCACCGAACCCAGCGGGTACTTGGCGCCAACCAGATCCCACGGATCTTCCTGCAGCTGCTTCATGCCCAGGCTGATGCGGTGGGTTTCCTTGTTGATCTTGATGACCTGAACCTTGATGGTCTCGCCGATCGTCAGGATCTCGGACGGGTGGTTCACGCGGCGCCATGCCATATCCGTGACGTGCAGCAGGCCGTCAACGCCGCCCAGGTCAACGAATGCACCGTATTCGGTGATGTTCTTGACGACACCCTCGACGGTCTGACCTTCGGACAGGTTGCCGATGACTTCGGCACGCTGTTCGGCACGCGATTCTTCAAGGATTGCACGACGCGAGACAACGATGTTGCCACGGCGGCGGTCCATTTTCAGGATCTGGAACGGCTGCTTCAGACCCATCAGCGGGCCAGCGTCGCGCACGGGGCGAACGTCAACCTGGCTGCCGGGCAGGAACGCAACTGCGCCACCGAGATCCACGGTGAAGCCACCTTTGACGCGACCAAAGATAGCACCTTCGACGCGCTGGTCGTCGGCATATGCTTTTTCCAGACGGTCCCATGCCTCTTCACGGCGGGCCATCTCGCGCGAGATGACGGCTTCGCCACGGGCGTTTTCTGCGGCGCGCAGGTAGACTTCGACCTCGTCGCCAACAGCGATTTCAGGAGCTTCGCCGGGATTTGCGAATTCTTTCAGATCGACACGGCCTTCCATCTTGTAGCCTACGTCGATGATGGCCTGGCCCGCTTCGATCGCGATGACCTTGCCTTTGACAACCGAACCCTCTTCGGGGGTGTCCATTTCGAAGCTTTCGTTCAGGAGGGCTTCGAATTCCTCCATGGATGCGTTAGCCATGTGGCGTTGTTTTCCTTTACATAACGTTTTTGCTGGCCGAGCGGTTGTCTCCGCCGGTCTTGTTTCATGATGTCCTCTGGCGTGACCCGGTGCGCATCTGGCTAAACAAACACAAAGGGCCGAGGAAACCCGGCCCTGCTCAGATACGTCGTCCGGGCGTTGACCGCCCTTGTTCAGACAGCGCGCGTATAGGCGGATTCTGGGCGCAGCGCAAGCAGAAAGGCCCTTGTTGCAAGCCGACGCAGAATTCCGCTTGCGTTTTCCGGGCCAGCTACTCCTCCCAAATCCGAGCATCCCTCAGCAGCATGGCCTGCTCGATCGCATTCAAACGCGCCAGTGCGTCGGCCGGGGCCTTTGCCCCACCGGCTGCCTTCCAAATCTTGAGGGCCGAGTTCGGACTCCACAGCAAGCAGGCATTCGCAAGCCACTGACGCAACTCAGGCGGAAGGGTGTCATAGGCCTGCATCGCGGGGCGGTGCCGTCTCCGGCGGTTCAGGCGGCTGCGCAGATTGCGTCTTTGAATGGTCATGGGCATCGACTGTACCAATGCGAATTTTCAGAGCTGGAACTGGACCGAACAGAATGGGTTGGGGAAACGTCCCAACTGGCATGTTATGTTATTACGTAACATACTTTTGTTGCGCAACCCCGGATTGAGGTCAAAAAAGGCAGGGTTCTGCAACCCTGCCCTCAACCATTTCGAAGCTCTCAATATCAGCCGAAGCCGACAGACCTAGAACAGTTGCAGGTCTTTCTTGCCGCTTTGAATCTCGGCCAGGTTCGGCATGTTCTGGATGACCACCGGTTCGGGCGCGGCACCCGGCATCGGAACGGTCGGCTGTGCCGCCTTGGCCATCGCAAAGGTGGGTTGCTTGAGCTCTCCGCGAATGTCGCGCAGAAGGGTTTTGTGATCCGGCATCGCTTTCAGGATCTGCGCAAGGTCCACTTTCGCGCCCTTCCACCATTGGAACCAAATGTCCTTCCGCAATGGTCGAATGCGATCACGAATTCCAGTGCCATACCCCGTATCATAGACCTGCTTGCCCAGCAGAACCGTCTGATAGACGCGATGGTCAAACAGCGTTGCAAACTCGACATCGTGCTGCATCGGAAGGCGGTTCTTCCAAAGCTCGAGGTTTTCAGCAAGCCTGTCCGGCACCTTCATCTCGGTCCGCGCGTCGATCCAGTATTGATCATCGGTGCGATTGTTCAGCTTGTAATGCAGGCAAATGAAATCCAGCACCTCGTCATAGAGCTTGTTCATCTGACGATTGTACCTGTCCCTCAGTGAGGGTTCGATATCGCGGGTCGGCAAATGCTCGGCGAACCAGCGCACAGCATGGTCGACCATATGGATCGCAGTGCTTTCAAGCGGCTCGATGAACCCACCGGCCAGCCCGATTGCAACGCAGTTCTTCACCCACGCATTGCGAACGCGCCCGATCCGCATGGGGATCACCCGCGGCGTCGCGCCTTTGCCGCTGTCACCCAGCCACTCCAGATATTCGTCCGCCGCTTGATCATCCGTCCGGTGCGCGGATGAATACACGTATCCCGTACCCACACGGTTGTAGAGAGGCACGCGCCATGTCCAACCAGCGCCAAGTGCAGTCGATCGCGTGACGCTTTCGATCTTCCGCGGATTGGGGTGCTCGATCTGCAACGCCATGGCACGGTCGTTCGGCAGATAGTCCGAATAATCCATGAACGGCTCGCCCAGTGCCTGATTGATGATCAGGCCGCGGAAACCGGTGCAGTCCACGACCATTTCAATATCGTGGCGGCCTGCACGCTCAAGCATCAGATGGCTGACATTGCCCTGTTCATTTAACTCGACCGACTGCACCTCGTCGCGGATATGTTCGACGCCACGCTGCGTACAGACCCTTGTCAACATGCCTGCGAATTTTACGGCGTCCAGGTGATAGGCATAGCCAAACCGCTGCTCGAATTCGGGTTGCCCCAGAAGCCGCGCGCCCTTGCACAGCCGAGCCAGGTCATCATGCGGCGAGATGGACTGAGTGAAATCCCGGTCCCCGTTGCCAAACCGAAGGAAGTATTCGGCGGCCTCGAGGCCCTCCAGCATCTGGCCATGGGCAAATGGGTTCACATAGTCGATGCGTTTTCCCTTTGCGTCCTTGTTCCAGTTGCAGAATTTGACGCCCAACTTGAACGACGCATTGGTTTCGCGGAAAAAGTCTCGCTCGGAAATTCCAGCCTGCCGGAGCGTGACCGGCATACGCGGCACGGTCGCTTCACCAACGCCGACCGTGGCGATGTTCGGGCTTTCGATCAGGCAGATCCGCGGACGATCCTTGGGTGCTGAAGTGCGCGAAAACACCATCTCGAGAAGCAGCGCCGTCATCCAGCCGGCCGTACCGCCACCCACGATGGTGATTTTTTGCAAACGATTATTCATGTTGTTCTGTCCCTGTTGGCTGTGAGGATTATGCGGCCGCCTGCCCGTTTTTCCGGGCCTCGGTGGCGACCTCCCCTTATCGCTGAGGGAAACTATAGCAGCTTTCAGGCATCCAGCTAGGGCCAATGGCGGCATCAAGTAGGCCAAAACGGGCGCCTTTGCCAAAGCAACGTATGGTCACGACCTGCTTCCCTTGCACTGAACGGACAGCGATGACGGTTGAGCCTTCCGAGGCAGCCTCAGATGTCCTCGCCTTTCTTCAGAAGATCGTCGATCAGTTCGCGTTGCAGGTCATGGCTGTCGCCACCGCCGAACTCGGCCGCACCCCCGGAATAGAGAGTGCCATAGGTCAGGGCGATATTGACGGTCTGCGCCAGGCCCGAGATCAGTTGATCCTTGTTCAGCCGTGACAGCGGGTGGATGAACACGGCCCACAAGGTACCATTGGCGATCGCATAGCGCGCGTCCAGCGTACTGTCGAAATTGGCCTGCATCATGCGCTGCAAGTCTTCGGCCGAAAGCTCTGAGGTGCCGCTGATCGCAACCATTGCCCGCATCCGGTCGGCATGCACATCACTAACAACCAGCACCGGAACATCCGAAATCGTCATGGTAAAGCCCGGACCCTGCGGCTCGGCATCGGGGTCGAGGGCAAAGATGATCTTGCCCAGTCTCTCGTAGGTCATCGGTGGCTCGGCTTCCTGTGCCAACGCATGGCCGGCCAACAAAATCCAAATCAGGGCAAATCGGATCATCCGTTCTCTCAACCATAGACGCGTTCAGCCTAAGCGGGGACTGATCAACTGGCCAAACACAGCTTGGTGAGCCGGTTTGGCAGACTCCCGGCAAGTGCGAACGATCTGCAAGGTTTTCCGTTCGCCCTGCGATTACGCGTCCGCACGCCCGCATTTATCTGTTCAACACGGGTCGGCGCGCGTGCCGGCCACAACTGAACACGAAAGGAACACACAATGAAATCTGTTGTACTCAGCGCCCTTGTCGCCGTCCTGCCGATGATCGCCGCACCGGCTTTTGCGGCGGATGAGATCAATGTTTCGAACGGGATCTCGGCCGGCGGTGCGCCGCTGGCTGCTCACGGGGTCGATCTGGTTGCGCTGGTCACCGACGGCAACCCGGTCGAAGGGTTCGCCACGCATTCGGCCACCTATGACGGCGCGTCATACTACTTCACCTCGGCCGAGAACCGCGAAGCTTTCGAGGCCAACCCCGAAGCATACCTGCCGCAGCACGGCGGCTTCTGCTCGTATGGTGTTTCCGTGGGCAAGAAGTTCGATGGCGATCCGGATCAGTACCTGCTGGCCGATGGCAAGCTGTTCCTGTTTCTGAACGCGGCAACTCGCGCCAAGTTCCTCGAAGACGTGTCCGGCACCGCCAAGACTGCGGATGACCAGTGGGCGAATATCAAGTCGATTGCGGTCGGCGAACTGTAATCGGACTGTCGCCAAGCGCTGTCCGCGGTCTCACCTTGCCGCGGGCAGCTTTCCTTGAATAACCGCGACCGCCTTTTCCAGCGCGGCCTCGATGCTCAGGTCCGAAGTGTCCAGAATTACGGCATCGTAGGCCGGTTTCATCGGGGCCGTGTTGCGCTCGGCGTCCCGCGCGTCGCGCTCGCGGACATCGGCCAGAACCTGCGCGCGGGTTACATCCGCGCTTTTGTCTGCCAGTTCCAGATAGCGTCGCTCGGCGCGCACTTCGGGGCTGGCGGTGACGAACAGCTTCACCTCGGCCTCGGGGCAGATCACCGTGCCGATGTCCCGCCCGTCCAGCACCGCGCCGCCGGCCCGCCGGGCAAAGCTGCGCTGGAAATCGACCAGAGCTGCGCGCACCTCGGGGATCACCGCCACTTTCGACGCCGCCTGCGCGATTTCGGCGGTGCGCAGGTCGCCCTGCTCCAACTCCTCGGCCGTGAGGGACCGCGCCGCCTCGACCGGGTCGGTGCCGTCCAACGTGCGTCGGCCGACCGCGCGATAGAGAAGCCCCGTATCCAGATGCGCCAGACCGAAATGCGCAGCCACGGCCTTGGAGATCGTGCCCTTGCCCGCAGCGGCCGGGCCGTCGATGGCGACGGTAAAGCTCATGTGCGCTCGACCTTGGCACCCAGGCCCTTCATCAACGGCTCGAAGATCGGGAACGAGGTCGCGATGGGGCTGCCGTCATCGACCGAGACCGCCTGTTGCGCGCCCATGCCCATCACCATGAACGACATGGCGATGCGATGGTCCAGAAAGCTTTCGCAGGTGCCGCCGCCGGGAACGCCGCCGATGCCCAGCCCGTCGACCGACCACCAGTCATCGCCCTCGTCAACCGTGACGCCGTTGGCCCGCAAGCCACGCGCCATGGCGTCGATGCGGTCGCTTTCCTTGACGCGCAGTTCCTTGACGCCGCCCATCATCGTCTTACCGGTGGCGTTGGCCGCAACCACCGACAGCACCGGATATTCGTCGATCATCGAAGCCGCGCGTTCGGGCGGGACGTCGATGCCCTTCATGTCGGGCGAGTAACGCGCGCGCAGGTCGGCGACCGGCTCGCCGCCTTCCTCGCGCATGTTCTCATAGGTCAGATCGGCACCCATCTCACGCAGCGTGGTGAACAGGCCGGCGCGCGTGGGGTTCAGGCCGATGCCCGGCACCAAAACGTCCGATCCCGGCGTGATCAGCGCCGCGCAGACCGGGAAGGCCGCGCTGGAGGGATCGCGCGGAACGGCGATCACCTGCGGTTTCAACTCAGGCCGGCCGGTCAATGTGATGACCCGGCCTTCGTCGGTGTCCTCGACGGTGATTTCGGCGCCGAACCCGGCCAGCATTCGTTCGGAATGGTCACGGGTGGCTTCCTTCTCGATCACCACGGTCTTGCCGGGCGCGTTCAGGCCGGCCAGCAGAACGGCAGATTTCACCTGGGCCGAAGGCACAGGCACTTCGTACCAGACCGGCACCGGATCGGCCGCGCCGACGATGGTCATGGGCAGACGCCCGCCCGAACGGCCCACGGCCTGTGCCCCGAACAGGGCCAACGGATCGGTCACCCGCGCCATCGGGCGTTTGTTCAGGCTGGCGTCGCCGGTGAAGGTCGCGCTGATCGGGCTGGTCGCCATCGCGCCCATGATCAGGCGCACGCCCGTGCCCGAGTTGCCGCAGTCGATCACATGATCCGGCTCGGCAAAACCGCCCACGCCGACGCCATGCACCGTCCATTCGCCATTCCCGTGCGAGATCACCTCGGCCCCGAAGGCGCGCATCGCCTTGGCGGTGTCCAGAACGTCTTCGCCTTCCAGCAGGCCCGAGATCCGGGTCTCGCCCACGGCCATCGCCCCAAGGATCAGAGAGCGGTGCGAAATCGACTTGTCACCCGGCACTTCGGCCGTGCCGGTCAGCGGGCCGCAGGGATGCGAGGTCATCGGGATGGGCGTGCCGTGTCCGGACATGAGGGCTCCTTTTGCGCTATCAGTGCCCCTGCCGATTAGCGAATTGGCGCCGCAGCGTCCAGCCGCAATCACCCGTTGCGGCGGAAGGTCAGGTAGTGCGGCGTGCGGCCTTCACGCAGGGCCTTCTGCTCGTAGCGGGTGGAAATCCAGTCATCCCACGGCTTGCGCCAATCTTCGGGCCCCTCGGCCAGCCATTCGAAACCGGCGCCGGGTACCTCCTCGAGCGTCTGGCGGACGTAGTCCGGGATGTCGGTCGCCACGCGGAAAATCGCGCCGGGTTTCAACACACGTGCCAAGGGTTCCAGGTGCTCGGGCGTCACGAAGCGGCGGCGGTGGTGCCGCTTTTTGGGCCACGGATCGGGATAGAGCAGAAACGCGCGCGAGATGCTGGCATCGGGCAGCACGTCGAACAGGTCGCGCACATCGCCGGGATGCACCGCCAGGTTGGTCACTTCGGCCCGGCGGATCTTGCCCAATAGCATGGCCACGCCGTTGATGAACGGCTCGGCGCCGATGATACCGATATCGGGGTTCTGCTGCGCCTGATGCACCAGATGCTCGCCGCCGCCGAACCCGACCTCGAGCCATACCGGCTTGCCGTCGAACAGCGCGTTCAGGTCGATCGGGGTGCGGTCGGGGTTGCTGTCCCAATCCACCGCGCCGGGCGACAGGGCGGCCAGGTCCTCGGACAGATAGGTCTTTTGGCTGGGCTTCAGGGTCTTGCCCTTGAAGCGGCCATAGAAGTTTCTGCGGGGGCGTTCGGGTGACTGGGTGCTCATGCCGGTGCCCTTACTGCGGCGGCGTTGGCGTTGCAAGGGTCGGGCTGTGTCGGAGAGGCGACCTTCGAAACGGAAAAGGCCCGCCAAATCGGACGCGCCTTGCCGTGTTTGGTTCCCGATGCCGGCTCAGACAGCCTTTTTCAAGGCCTCAACCAGATCGGTCCGCTCCCAACTGAAGCCGCCGTCCGCACCCGGTTCGCGACCGAAATGCCCATAGGCCGCGGTGCGCTGGTAGATCGGCTTGTTCAGTTGCAGGTGTTCGCGGATGCCGCGCGGGGTCAGGTCCATCACCTGTCCGACCGCCTTCTCGATCTCGGCGTCGGCAACCTGTCCTGTGCCATGGGTGTCGGCGTAGATCGACAACGGCTTGGAAACGCCAATCGCATAGCTCAGCTGGATCGTGCAACGCTCGGCCATGCCGGCGGCCACGACGTTCTTGGCCAGATACCGCGCGGCATAGGCCGCCGACCGGTCGACCTTGGTCGGGTCCTTGCCCGAGAACGCCCCGCCGCCGTGCGGAGCCGCGCCGCCATATGTATCGACGATGATCTTGCGCCCGGTCAGGCCAGCATCCCCGTCAGGTCCGCCGATGACGAACTTGCCGGTTGGGTTCACATGCCATTCCGTCTGGTCGCTCAGCCAGCCATCGGGCAGAGACTCGCGGATGTAGGGCTCGACGATCTGGCGAATATCGTCCGAGGTCAGCGCCTCATCCAGATGCTGGGTGGACAGCACGACCGAACTGACACCGACTGGCCGCCCGTCACGGTAGATCACCGACAACTGCGATTTGGCATCGGGACCCAGAGCGGGTTCAGACCCGTTCTTGCGCACTTCCGCCAGACGGCGCAGGATGGCGTGCGCGTATTGGATCGGAGCCGGCATCAGGGCCGGGGTTTCGGTGGTGGCATATCCAAACATGATGCCCTGGTCACCGGCGCCTTCATCCTTGTCAGCAGACGCATCGACCCCTTGGGCGATGTGCGCCGACTGCTCGTGCAGCAGGTTCGTCACCTCGACCGTTTCGTGGTGGAACTTGTCCTGCTCGTAACCGATGTCCTTGATGCAAGCGCGGGCGATCTCTTCGATCTTGCCCATGTAGTCGTGCAGCTTTTCCTGATCCGACAGACCGACCTCGCCGCCGATGACCACCCGATCAGTGGTGGCAAAGGTTTCGCACGCGACGCGCGCTTCGGGCTCTTCATTCAGAAAGGCATCCAGGACCGCATCTGAAATTCGGTCGCACACCTTGTCGGGATGCCCTTCGGAAACGGATTCCGAAGTGAAAATGTAGTTCTGTCGGGACATGAAAGCGCTCCATTAAGATTTCCCCGTCACGCCAGGAAGCCGTTGTGACAGGCATTCGACGGGATACGCCCGAAGAAACAGAGGGTCAATCGGTAATTATGCCCTGCCAAACCGAACGTTGCGCCGAAACAGCAGCAGAAGCATCAACAATAGCCCAAGCGTCAGCCCGTCGCCGGTTCGCGCATACAGTGTTGGCGGCAATGGCGCCGGAAGATGAGCATCCACGAAACCCGCCTTTCCCAAAGGCAGGGACGCGACTACGTTGCCATAAGGATCGACCATCGCCGAAACACCGGTATTTGCCGACCGCGCCAGCGGCAGACCTTGTTCGATGGCCCGCATCCTTGCCTGCGCCAGATGCTGGAATGGTCCTGTACGTGTCCCGAACCAGGCATCATTGGTTATCTGCAGAAGGAAATCCGGACGCTGCGGTGCGGCCGAGACATCCTGCGGAAAGATCGCCTCGTAGCAGATCAGCGGCAGCGCCAGACCCAGCTTGCCGGCGTTCAGCATCGCCGCTCCGGGACCGGCGCTGAAGCCACTTCCGGTGGTCGCGGCCATACCGTGTATTCCGAACTTGCCCATCAGATCGCCAAAGGGGACATACTCGCCAAAGGGCACCAAATGATGCTTGTCGTACAGGCCGGTCTGGCGCCCCTGCTCGTCGAGGTAGATCATCGAGTTGTAGATGCGCGGCCCGTCTCCGCGTTGGATACCGAGGATGACGGGCGTTCCCCGAGCGGCCTCGGCAATCGCTTCCAGATAGGGACCCGCACTGCCCAGCCAAGCCGGAACCGACGTCTCGGGCCATACGATCAAGTCCGGACGCGGATCGGCGGCAGTGAATTCAATCTGTCGAGCAAAAAACAGCGGGGCAAAAGACGGGTCCCATTTCTGCTCTTGCGGCGCGTTGGGTTGGACCAGACGAACGATGTGACCGGTCTCTGCAACCTCTGGGCGGTTGCTGGCTTGAACCAGCGCCAAACCGGCAAAGATGACAACTGCCACGACGGGCCAAAGTAACGCCGAACCATTGCGAGGATCGGCGACAGCAGCGCCCAAGGGCAGGGCCAGCAAAAAGGTCGCGGCCCCCAGCCCATAAGGACCAACCCAAGCAAGGAGTTGCCCGGCCGGGGCGTCCACCCAAATCTGCGCCATTCCCGCCCATGGAAATCCGGTCAGAACATAGCCGCGCGCCATTTCAACCAGCGACAGGATCAGGGCCAGAACGATGGCCTGCCGCGGCCCCACCTCTCGGGTTCCGCGCGCGAACCAGAAAGCAAACGCCCAGAACAGGGCCAAGCCAGCAGCCATGAACACCAGCGCAAAAGGGGCCATCCAAGCATAACGCTCAGCGTCGATCTGAAAGGGCTCGATGATCCAGCTCAGGGCATTGGCGAAGTAACCGGTTGCGAAAGCCCAGCCCACCCACGCCGCGCGAGCGCGCGTGGAACTGGCCAGAAACAACGGCGCGACGGATGCAAGCGCAATGCAGGTGATTGTCCAATAGCCAAACGGCGACAAGCCAAAGGCCGCCAACGCTCCGAACATCGCGGCCAGTACCACGTGCAGCCAATGCGGCCACCGCAAGGCAGGATTCATGCAGCCATATCCGGCAGCATCACCCGCAGGCGCTTGATGCGCCGCGGATCCGCGTCGATAATCTCAAATTCGGGGCCTTCGGGGTGCAAAACCACCTCACCGCGAGCTGGAACCCGCCCCGACAGCATGAAGACCAGCCCGCCCAAGGTCTCGATCTCTTCCTCGTCCACGTCCTCGTGACTGGTCAGCGACCGGCCGATTTCGGCCTCGAATTCTTCAAGTGGGGCCTTGGCCTGAACGATATAGCACCCGGGCTTTTCTTGCACCCACAGCTGATTTTCGTCGGCGTCATGCTCATCGGCGATTTCTCCGACGACCTGTTCGATCAGATCTTCGATCGTGACAAGCCCGTCGACGCCGCCATATTCATCGATCACCAACGCCATGTGGCGGCGCTCGGTCTGCATCTTGGTCAGCAAAACACCGATCGGCATTGAGGGTGGGACGAACAGCAGCGGGCGGAGCATCGAGATCAGATCAAATTCCGCCGACCCACCGTTGAACCCATGCGTCAGCGCAAAATCCTTGAGGTGGACAAAGCCCAGCGGCGTGTCCAGCGTACCCTCATAGACCGGTACTCGCGACAGACCGCTATCCCGGAAGACCTGGGCCAGTTCCTCTTTGGTGATGGTCGAAGGCACAGACACGATATCAGCGGAAGGGATTGCCACATCCTCGACCCGCATGCGCCGCAGATTGATCATGCCGCGTGGCTGAGGGGTCACAACCTCATTCCCGTTCACGACGACTTCGGCGTCATCCTCGGCGGAAGAAAAAGCATCAAGAATACGAGAGAAAAGCCCGCTTTTCTCTTTGGTTTCATCGCTGCTCTGCGAGTGCGCGCTCTGCGCCGCTCCAGAACTGCCGTCAATATCGCCCATTTTCCTGTTCCAATAGATCGGGCACCAAGGCCCACATTACCCATTATATGGGTCATCAATACCCATTTTGCCAAGTATCTCGACCTCGGCACGTTCCATCAAAGTGGCGTCAAGGTCACGAATGTGATCATACCCCAGCAAATGCAACACTCCGTGAACCAGCAAATGGGTCACGTGGTCATCCATGGATTTCCCGGCCTCCTGAGCCTCGCGCCAACAAGTGTCATACGAAATCGCGATGTCACCAAGCGCGATGTCACCCGTGAAATCCGGCTGGGGCACAAGCGGTGTGCCGCCGGGCTGATCCGCAGCAAGGTCCTCAGCTGGCCAGCTCAGCACATTCGTCGGCGAAGGCTTTTCACGAAATTCAGCATTCAACTCGGCAATCCGGTTGTCGTCGCAGCCCAGCACGCTGACTTCGCACAAATCGGCATCCACACCGCAATGCGCCAGCGTCGCGGCCACGGCCTTGCGCGCCAATGGCTCAAGACCCTGCCAACGCGGGTCTTCGATCGTGATCTCCAAGTTCATCTCGTGACGCTCCGAGGCCGATTTGCCCAGGTCCGACGGTTCAACCCGTTTCCCGGCCCGAGTCGGCCTCATACGCCTCGATGATCGCTGCGACAAGCGGATGGCGCACCACGTCCTTGGATGTGAAGTAGTTGAAGCTGATATTCGGGATCGTCTTCAGCAACCGCTCGGCATCCGCAAGCCCTGAAGCCACGCCACGCGGCAGATCCACCTGCGACCGGTCGCCGGTGATCACCATCCGGCTACCCTCGCCCAAGCGCGTCAGGAACATCTTCATCTGCATCGTCGTGGCGTTCTGGGCCTCGTCCAATACAACGAAGGCATTGGCCAGAGTCCGCCCGCGCATGAACGCCAGCGGGGCGATTTCGATCCGCTTTTCCTCAATCAGCTTGGCCAGTTGCTTGCCAGGCAGAAAGTCATTCAACGCGTCGTATAGCGGCTGCATATACGGATCGACCTTGTCCTTCATATCACCGGGCAGGTAACCCAGCTTTTCGCCGGCTTCGACGGCTGGGCGGCTGAGGATGATTCGATCCACATGCCCGCCGATGAACATCGACACACCCACAGCCACGGCAAGGTAGGTCTTGCCCGTTCCCGCCGGGCCGATGCCAAAGGCGAGTTCGTTGTTGAACAGCGACTGCACATAAGCCTTTTGCGCGTCAGTGCGGGGTTCAACCAGCTTTTTTCGGGTCTTGATTTCGACAGTTCCACCCTTGAACATTTCAAGCTGGTCGCCATCACGCGAGCCGGTTCCGGCTTCGGAATTGCCCATCCGCAATTCGCGATCAACGTCGGCGGCTTCGACGTCGCGCCCGCCTTCCAGACGGGTGTAAAGGGCCTGCAAAACCTCGATCGCCTGCTTCTGAAGCTCGTCTTCGCCCATGACGACCAGTTGGTTGCCGCGGCGCACGATCTGAACGGACAGTTTCCGCTCGATCTCGGCCAGGTTGCGGTCGTATTCGCCGCAAAGATCAATCAACAATCGGTTGTCGGGGAATTCAACAAACGCCTCGTTCGCGGGCATTTCATCTTGCGGTGGGGTAAGGGCACCGATGGCCAATCCGTTCTCCTGTCTTGGCGTTGTCACCCCAAGCGTAGACAACAAGAGTCGGTCGGCGCAAGCCACAGAATCAAAAATCTGAGCAACTGATCGCAAATCGGTCAGGCGGAAGGGAATTCATGGCCTGGCGTGGTGAAATCTCAGGCCGGAATCCGCCGGCGGGATCAGAACTTGTAGTTCAACCCGACGCGAATCCCCTGGTAGCTGGGCGTGGACTTGGTCGAGAAGCCCGAGCCAAAATCGACGACCTTCGACTGGAACTGCACATATTCGAATTCGCCGGTGACGGACCAATTGTCGTTCAACTGATGCTCGGCCCCGATGCTGGCAACGAATCCGTTGCGTCGGTCATCGCTTGCGAAAGACTGAGTGGTGCCGCCGCTGGACAGGCTGTTGGTCGTTTCGATTTCACCCTGAACGAACCCGACGGTAACGAAATACAGAACCGAACCGCTGGGGTTGGTCAGTCCGTTCTTGAACCGCAGCGACAGCACATCCGATATCTCGGAACCGCCCTGAACGGTTGTGGTGCCTATCTGCGTCGTGGCACTGTCATCCAGCGAAGCGAAATCGTACGCGATCTCAAACCCGTAGACGTAATCGCGCCCGCCACGCGCAGGCAGCACACCGCGCCAACCGCCCCGTATCCCGCCATAGGCACCGCTCAGGTCAAGTTTGCCGATGGGAAAGGTGCCCGCATTGGTGGCCAGCCCGAACTGGTCTGTTCCGCCTGATCCATACCCGGCGCTGAACCCCAGATAGAAGGCGCTGACGTCTTTGGAGTAACGCTCCGGCCCCAACACGACCGGATCGGAAACGGCGCCGTCCAAATCCCCCGCATGAGTGGGAATACCTGCGCCTGCGGCCAGCAATAGGCCGACCAGAACACAGCCTACCCCTGTTTGTCGAATACCTGCCTGACGTGTCACTCGTACCCTCCATTGCGGTGCCCGGGCGACCCGAAGCCCCGCCGATGTAAAGCCCGAAGGCCACTTGAAACACGGCCCCGAGAAATCTGGCTATTCTCCGACCATAGTTCCAAGCGATAAATCAAGGGTAAATTTTGGAAACAAACGCCACGAGTGTTGCTTGAGCGGTGAAACGCGGCCCTGTCACAGCACCTCGCCGGCCAGTGAATTGGCGCCCGAGGCCGTGATCCGGACGTTGCGAAGATCTCCCGCCGAAAGATCGGCGCCGGAAACGTGGACAGCATGCAGATACTCGGACTTGCCAACCATCTGTCCGGCCAGACGCCCGGGTTTCTCAAACAGAACCCGGACTGTCCGACCAACCATCGCATCCTGGATCTCGCGCTGGTGCCGGGTGATCAGAGCCTGCAAGCGTTGCAGACGGTCGTCAGCTTCCTGCGGATCGACCTGCGGACGCTCGGCCGCAGGCGTGCCCGGCCGGGTCGAATACTTGAACGAATACGCATAGCCATAGCGGACCTGCTCGACCAGATCCAAAGTGGCCTGGAAATCCTCTTCGGTCTCTTCAGGGAAGCCCACGATGAAATCGCCGGACATCAGGATATCGGGGCGCGCCTCGCGGATCCGCTCGATCAGACGCAGATAGCTTTCGGCGGTGTGGCTGCGGTTCATCCGCTTGAGGATCTTGTCCGAGCCGGACTGTACCGGCAGGTGCAGATAGGGCATCAGCTTTTCGCAGGTGCCGTGCGCCTCGATCAGGTCGTCGGTCATGTCGTTGGGATGCGAGGTGGTGAACCGGATGCGTTCCAGCCCGTCGATCTTGTTCAATTCCCAGATCAACCCGGCCAAGGTCATGTCGCCATCGGGGCCGGCCCCGTGATAGGCGTTGACGTTCTGGCCCAGCAGCGTGATCTCGCGCACGCCGCGCTCAACCAGGTCCTGCGCCTCGCGCAGGATGCGATCGGCGGGGCGGCTGACCTCGGCCCCACGAGTATAGGGTACGACGCAGAAGGCGCAAAACTTGTCACAGCCTTCCTGCACGGTCAGAAACGCCGTCGGGCCGCGTTTGGCCTTGGGACGGTTCTTGAGTTTCTCGAACTTGTCCTCTTCGGGGAAATCGGTATCCAACGCCTTTTCGCCCGCACGCGCCTTGGCCTCCAACTCGGGCAGGCGGTGGTAGCTTTGCGGGCCGACGACCAGATCGACCAGCGGCTGCCGACGCATGATCTCTTCGCCCTCGGCCTGCGCCACACAACCGGCCACGCCGATCTTCAGATCGGGCTTTTCGGCCTTCAACCCCTTGAACCGGCCCAGTTCGGAATACACCTTCTCGGCCGCCTTTTCGCGGATGTGGCAGGTGTTCAGCAGGATCATGTCCGCATCTTCGGGCGACTGCGTTTCCACATAGCCCTGCCCGCCCAACGCCTCAGACATGCGTTCGCTGTCATAGACGTTCATCTGACAGCCATAGGTCTTGATATACAGCTTTTTCGGTTCGGACATGGGCTGGGCCTTTTGCGTTCGCTGGATCGGCGTCGTCTATACGCATCGAACGCCGCTTGCAATGCTGGCGCAATTACCCGAATTTGACGGGTATTTCCAGCAAGGCAGGCTACAAGCGGGCAATGAAATACGAATCCCTCGACCACTTTCTGAAATCGGGCCGGGCAGCGTTGACCAAGGGGCCGGTCGCATTGGTTTTTGCCGAAGACGATGTCGAGCTTGATGGGACCTTGCGCCATCACTTGGACTTGGGGTTCAAATCCGTGATCGTATTTGCACCGGCCCAGTTTTCGATCCTGCCTGAAATCTTGGACCGGGTGCACCGGGTCACGATGCGCTGCTCGCCCAGAAACGTGGTGTTCGACACCATAAATCGCGTCATTCAGGCGGCGCCAAACATCTGGCTGTACTACTGCTACAACTCGGAATACCTGTTCTTTCCGTTCTGTGAAACGCGCACGGTCGCAGAGATGCTGGCCTTTCACGCCGAGGAGCGGCGCGACGCGATGCTCTGCCACGTGATCGACATCTACGCCGACGACCTGTCCGCCTATCCCAACGGCGTGGCCCCGGATCATGCGATGCTGGACAGCACTGGATATTATGCTCATTCCCGGCACGACCGATCGGGACAACCGCTGGAGCGTCAATTGGATATGTCGGGTGGCCTGCGTTGGCGGTTCGAGGATCACATCCCGTATGAACGGCGCCGGATCGACCGGATCGCGCTGTTCAAAAGCTGCAAGGGTCTGACCCTCCAACCCGATCACACCTTTAACGAGCCCGAGTACAACACCTATGCCTGTCCCTGGCATCACAACCTGACGGCCGCAATCTGTTCGTTCCGCGCCGCCAAAGCGCTGAAAAGCAACGCGGGATCGACCTTTGACATTCCCAGTTTCCGCTGCCCGTCCTCGGTTCCTTTCCAATGGAACTCGCACCAGTTGCTGAACCTTGGCCTGATGGAACCTGGCCAGTGGTTCTGAGCGGGCCGGAACGGCTCAGCGATTGAGCAGAACCGGGAACCAGTCCTCGCGCAATCGTTGTCCAGCCCGCATGTCATGCCCCGGAAACGGCGGCGACGTCCGGCCCGGACGCTCGACATACCGGGCGTCATCCCCGACCAGCCGCAGCGAGAAGGCGCGGCGCCGGCTGTTCGACTGGTTTCCTCGGGCACCATGCAGGGTTCGAAAGTTGAAGGCGACCGCATCGCCGGGTTCCATGTCGAACTCAACGATCCGCATCCCTTCGGCCACGGGGTCTGGTACCGCGATGTACTGGCCCTCGTCAGGAAAGAAACCCTCCTCCGAAACCCAGCGCGTCGGCAACACTTCCTTTTCCCACAGGTGAGACCCCGCCACGCAACGCAGAGTCGCCTGCGTCACCGGGTCGAGCGGCGACCAGAAGCTTATCGTCTGACGCCCTTCCACAAAGTAATAGGGCCCATCCTGATGCCAGGGCGTGGCCATCGAGGTGCCGGGCTCCTTGACCAGAACGTGGTCGTGGAACATCTGGACCGAACGGGACTCCATCAGGTCGGCAGCGACCTCGGCAACCGGAGAGGCTTGAATGACCTGCCGAAACTCGGGGATACGAGACCAGTTACAGTAGTCGTCAAAGAAACGGCCGGTTTCGCCTTCTTTCTTGTTTTCCGACGCATATGGCCCGGGATCAGCCATGTTGCGTGCCACCCCTTCCCGCAAGGCATCAACGTGATCGGCGAACAGGCCCTTGACCAGAACAACCCCGTCATTGCGATAGGTTTCGATCATCTCCGGGGAAACAAGAGGGTGTGGCATGTTGGTCTCCGTCATTTGCTGAGACCGATTTGCACATGTCCGGCACCCCTGTTCAAATCATATCTTTCAAAATAAGCATTAACTCCATGTTATATATCACCTTGCGCCAGTACGAATATGTTTGCGCCATTGGGCGACACGGAAGCCTGTCCGCCGCGGCACAGCACCTGAACGTATCGCAACCTGCCCTTTCAAACGCGCTGACCCGGGTCGAAGAACACCTGGGCCATCCGCTGTTCTCGCGCCGACGCGGCGCGGCAATGTCGCTGACGCCTCAAGGACGCAAGTTCATCGACAAGGCCGAAGCCTTGCTGATGGGCGCTGCCCGGATCGAAAAGGCGAAAGCCCCGGTTGCCGGAACAAGCCGTTTGAAGTTGGGTTGTTTTGTGGATCTTGCGCCGTTCTTGCTGGCGCGGGCAATGCAGACGATCAGGGACACCCTTCCCGATATCGTTCTGACCCACGGCGTTGACACATTCGAAGGCTTGATCGGCGGATTGACCGACGGCCGTTTCGATCTGGCGCTCACCTACGACCTAGGCCTCGATGCCGGTTTCTCACGCCACAAGCTGCTGGACAGTACGCCAAACGCGCTGGTCAGTCCCGCGCACCCTTTGGCCGGGCAAGGCAGCGTTTCACTTGCCGAGCTTGAGCAATACCCGCTCATCCTGTCCAAAGAAGGTCTGTCAGCGCAGCATGTCTTGGGCCTGTTCCGGCGTCATGGGCTGCACCCCAGCGTGTCCTACCGCGCGGAATCGCTCGAGATCCAACGCAGTCTTGCGGCCCATTGTGAAGGGGTGGGCATCAGCTATGCCAGCCCGCAAAACGGCTTCAGCTATGATCGGATGCCGCTGCTGAGCCTGCCGATCACCGACCCCGATGCAACCGAGGCCGTGATTCTGGCTCGTCACGGCACCGGTCCTGCGGACACGACAGTCTCCGCTGCTGAACAGGCTCTGGTTAGGTCGCTTGGGAAACTGTGATCAGCGCTTTTTGCGCAGCCGGATTACGACGTCCACCGACGCGATCTCAACCCCGGCCGGTGCTTCGGGCAGACGCTGGATAACCAGTTGGTCGGACGGCGCATCGCTCAGGCGGCCCTCGTCCTCCCAGAAGAAATGCGGGTGGTCATGGGTGTTGGTGTCGAAATAGCTTTTCGAGCCGTCCACGGTGATTTCCTGCAGAACGCCGGCATCGCAGAAGGCACGCAGGGTGTTGTAGACCGTTGCAAGGGAAACGGCGTCGCCCTTGGTCTTGGCCGACTCGAACAGGCTTTCGGCGGTGACATGTCGGTGGCGGCCATCGCCCACCAGCAATTCGGCCAAGGCAACACGCTGGCGCGTCGGGCGCAGCCCAGCGTCAACCAACCAGTTCGTAGCGATGTCCCGACTTTGAGCTGTCATGAAACCATTACCCAATTTCCCCTGCCCCAATATATAAGTGCCGACCACCACCAATTTCAAATGAAATTCATTCGCAACCAACGGCTCCGGCGGGCCGGATGTGTTCGGGTGGTCTTGCAGGACCTTGCAAACGGGTGATAGACGAGGCCAGATTGAATAAACAGACCCCTGGCAGGAGACGCGGCAGAATGGCCCAATTCCCAAGCAGCTTTGACAAGGACGACCTGCTGAAATGCGCGCGCGGCGAACTCTTCGGCCCCGGAAATGCTCAACTTCCGGCTCCCCCGATGCTGATGATGGACCGCATCACCGACATTTCAGGCGACGGCGGCGCGCACGGCAAGGGGCATGTCGTGGCCGAATTCGACATCACACCGGACCTTTGGTTCTTCGATTGCCACTTTCCCGGAAACCCGATCATGCCGGGTTGTCTGGGTCTTGACGGACTGTGGCAGCTGACCGGTTTCAACCTCGGCTGGCGCGGCTGGCAGGGTCGCGGCTATGCGCTGGGTGTGGGCGAAGTGAAACTGACAGGCATGGTGCGCCCTGACCGCAAGATGCTGACCTATTACGTGGACTTCACCAAGGCAGTCCAGACCCGCCGCCTGACTATGGGTGTGGCGGATGGCCGGGTCGAAGCGGATGGCGAAGTCATCTATCAGGTCAAGGACATGAAGGTTGCATTGTCGGAAAGCTGACCCCAGCTGACTGACAGTCAACAGGGAATGGAACACAGGAGAACGCAAATGCGTCGCGTCGTCGTCACCGGTTTGGGGGTTGTCTCTTCCATCGGGAACAATGCCGAAGAGGTTCTGGCCTCGCTCAAGGCGGGTAAGTCCGGCATCGAGGCCAGCGAGCAGATGGTCGAGCACGGCTTCCGCAGCCAGGTCGCAGGGACGCTCAAGATCGATGTGTCGGAACAAGTCGACAAGCGCACTTTGCGGTTCATGGGACCAGGCGCCGCGTATGCCCATATCGCGATGAGCCAGGCAATCGCTGACGCGGGGCTGAGCGAAGATCAGGTCGTCAATCCGCGTACCGGTCTTGTTGCCGGGTCCGGTGGACCGTCCACCAGCGCCATGCTGACCGCACACCAGACTGTTCTAAAAACCGGCGCAACCAAGCGCATCGGACCGTTTGCCGTTCCGAAATGCATGTGCTCGACGATCTCGGCCAACCTGGCGACTGCGTTCAAGATCAAGGGCATCAACTACTCGATCACCTCGGCCTGTTCGACGTCGTTGCATTGCATCGGAAACGCGGCTGAGCAGATCATGCTGGGCAAACAGGACGTGATGTTCGCCGGTGGCGGCGAAGAACTGGACTGGACCTTGTCCTGCCTGTTCGATGCGATGGGTGCGATGTCGTCGAAATACAACGACACCCCCGAAAGAGCCTCGCGCGCGTTCGATCAGAACCGCGACGGGTTCGTGATCTCGGGCGGCGGCGGCATCGTCGTTCTGGAAGAGCTGGAACATGCTCTGGCCCGCGGCGCGAAGATCTATGCCGAGGTGACGGGCTATGCCGCAACCTCGGACGGGCACGACATGGTCGCGCCCTCGGGAGAAGGTGGAGAGCGCGCGATGCGCCTGGCCTTGTCCACCCTGCCCGAAGGTCGCAAGGTCGGCTACATCAACGCGCACGGGACCTCGACACCGGTCGGGGATGTGGGCGAAGTCGAAGCCGTCCGCCGGATTTTCGGCGAGGGCAATGTGCCGCCGATCTCCTCGACCAAGTCGATGACCGGCCACGCTCAGGGTGCTGCCGGCGCGCTCGAGGCGATTTTCTGCCTCTTGATGCTGCAGCATGATTTCATTGCGCCGTCGATCAATGTCGACACGCTGGCCGAAGGCATCCAGCCCGGCGAAATTGCAACTGAGGTTGTTGAAAACGCAGGTTTGGACAGTGTCATGACCAACAGCTTCGGCTTTGGTGGCACCAACGGTTCCATGATTCTGTCCAAGTATAACGGGTGATTATGATGTCGGATTCTATGAAGGGTAAGCGCGGGCTGATCATGGGCGTCGCCAATGATCGGTCGATCGCCTGGGGCATTGCCAAGGCCATGCACGAGGCGGGCGCTGAACTGGCATTCACCTACCAGGGCGAGGCTTTCGGAAAACGGCTGGAACCGCTTGCACAGAGCCTGGGCAGCGACTTCATGGTCGATGCGGACGTGACCGATGACGCATCGCTGGACCGGGCCTTCGACGAACTGGCCGCCCGTTGGCCAACGATTGATTTCCTCGTCCACGCCATCGCCTACTCGGACAAGACCGAGCTGACCGGGCGGTTCCTGAACACCACGCGGGCGAATTTCAAGCACTCGCTGGATGTCTCGGCCTATTCATTCATCGAAGTGGCCCGTCGCGCCTATCCGATGATGAAGGAAAACGGCGGGACGCTGCTCACCCTGACCTATCAGGGTTCGAACAAGGTCGTGCCGAACTACAATGTTATGGGTGTTGCAAAGGCTGCCCTAGAATCGGCGACGCGCTATCTTGCAAATGATCTGGGCCCCGACGGGATCCGGGTCAACGCCATCTCGCCCGGACCGATGAAAACCCTGGCCGGCGCGGCCATCGGGGGGGCTCGCAAGACCTACAAGTTCTGCGACCAGAACGCCCCACTGCGATCGAACGCCACGCTCGAAGCGGTTGGCGGCACGGCCGTTTACCTTGCGTCGGACGCGGGGGCCTGCACCACCGGTGAAATCATTCGCGTAGACGGCGGTTTCCACATCCTGGGAATGCCACAGCCCGACTTCATGTGACGCGATCTTTCCCTGTCGTTGCCAAGATTTTACCAAACTTCCGCGGCAGGGATATCACATGAGCAAACTAGACCGGATAATCGCGACCAATTCGCGTGCATCTCACTCTCGCCGCAAGACCGGAGTGCTCAGCAGCCGCGCGCGAAAGCTACTGCTGACCCTGACGACATTGTTGGTATTGTGGATCTTCTATACCCAACCGCAGCTTCGTGAGGCGGTTGGGTCATTGTTGGGCGGCTGAACGCGCCCTGATCAGTTGATCGAAACGACCTCGATGTCGAAGATCAGATCCTGGCCCGCCAGCGGATGGTTTGCGTCCAGGGTCACGGTTTCTTCGTTGGCGTCCACCACCGTCACAGGCAACGCCTGACCATCGGGGGTCTGCATCTGCAGTTGGGTGCCGGGGTCCAGCGGAATGTCGTCCGGGATGCCTTCGCGCGGGACGTCTTGGCGCATCGCGGGGTTGATCGGCCCATAAGCGTCCTGGCAATCCACTTCGACCCGTTTCTTCTCGCCGATTTCCATGCCCGGCAGAGCGGCGTCCAGACCGGGAATGATCTGGCCGGACCCCACGGCGAACTCCAGCGGATCGCGTCCTTCCGAGCTGTCGAAAACGTTGCCGTCCCGCAAAGTTCCAGTGTAGTGAATGCGAACCGTGTCGCCTTGTTTGATTGCGGTCATAACTGTCTCCGGCCTGAGTTTAGAATGAGCGGTCAAACCTAGAGACTGACCCGCCAATGTAAACCCTTTTACGCTTTAACCCGCGCATGGCCTGTGCCAACCTGCCCCGGAAGATGGGGAGAGGCAGATGGCGATCACAACCTGCGTTTTCGATGCGTATGGAACCCTTTTCGACGTGGCCGCAGCCGCGCGTCAGGCGGCCGCCGAACCGGGCCAGGATGCGCTGCGTGACAAGTGGCCTGAACTGGCCAACCACTGGCGGCTGAAACAGCTGCAATACACGTGGCTGCGTGCAGTGGCCGACGCACATGCCGATTTCTGGGACGTGACGCAGGATGGCCTGGACTGGGCGCTCGAGGCGACGGGCCTGCAGGGGGATCCTGCGCTGCGGCAGAGACTGCTGGACCTGTATTGGGAACTGCAGGCCTATCCCGAGGTCCCCACCATGCTAAAGGCGCTCAAGGATGGCGGGATGCAGACCGCGATCCTGTCAAACGGATCGCCGCCCATGCTGGAAGGCGCGGTCAGGTCTGCGGGTATCGGCGGCGTATTGGACGACATTCTGTCAGTCGAAAGCGTCGGCGTCTTCAAACCGGATGCGAGGGTCTATGATCTTGTGTGCGACCGCTTCGGGTGCGAAAGATCGAACGTTCTGTTCGTCAGCTCGAATGGTTGGGACGCCGCCGGAGCCAGCGGGTACGGGTTCGTTACGGCCTGGGTCAACCGCGCCGGCGAGCCGATGGACCGATTGCCGTGGACCCCGGCGCATGTCCTGTTCGACCTGACCTTGATTCCGGAACTGGCGGGCGTTTGATGCCACAATTCACGACGTCTGACGGTCTGCGCCTGACCTACGAAGATACAGGCAGCGGCAAGCCGCTGCTGTGCCTTGCCGGCCTGACTAGAAACAGCCGGGATTTTTCCTTCTTCATGCCGCACGCCAACGGACTACGGCTCATTACGATGGACTATCGGGGGCGCGGCGACTCGGATTTTGATCTGGATTATCGCAACTATTCCGTTCCGCGCGAAGCGCAGGACGTGATCGAGTTGCTGGATCACCTCAAGCTCGATCGGGTCAGCATCCTTGGCACCTCGCGTGGCGGATTGATTGCCATGACACTCGCCGCAATTCGCCCCGAACGTCTGAGTGCCGTCATTCTGAATGATGTCGGCCCCGTAATCGAACCGTCGGCCATCGGGCGCATTATGGATTATGTCGGCAAGGCTCCTGCCGCAACAACGCTGGAACAGGCCGCTTTTGCGCTGAAACAGGCAATGGACCCGCAGTTTCCGGGCGTATCGATTGAAACCTGGAGAAAGCAGACCGCATTCCAATACGAAGAAACCGGCACCGGCCTGCGGTTGCGTTATGACCCCGCATTGAGAACCGCGTTGCAAGAACAGATTGCAGCGGGCCCGCCCGCTGATTTGTGGCCAGTGTTCGAAGCCCTGAACCCGCTTCCCACCGGAGTGATCCGTGGAGCGAACTCGGACTTGCTGAGCTCCGAGACCCTTGCAGAGATGCACCAGCGTCATGCGAGGTTGATTTCGGCCGAAGTGCCCGACCGGGGCCATGTTCCATTTCTGGACGAACCGCAGTCCCTAACCGTCATTCGCAAGGTACTGGATTTGATATGAGCACAATTGACCTGATCGAAGCCGCTGCCGTGCGCCTACACGGGCACGCGCGCGAAACCCCGATCCTCACATCGCCGTTTTTGGACGACCTTGCCGGGCGGCGCGTTCTGGTCAAGCCCGAGTGCCTTCAACATACCGGAAGCTTCAAGTTTCGCGGAGCGTGGTCTGCGATTTCCGCACTGGATGCCGAGGCTCGCAAACGCGGGGTCATCGCGTATTCATCAGGCAACCATGCGCAGGGCGTGGCGCATGCGGCTACACTTCATAGTGTTCAGTCCGTCATCATCATGCCGTCCGACGCACCGGCCCTGAAGATCAAAAACACTCGAGCTTTGGGCGCCGAGGTCATCCTTTATGATCGCGCCAATGAAAGCCGCGAAGAGATCGGCGAGGCGTTGTCCCGGGAGCGCGGTCTTACGTTGATCCGGCCGTATGACGAACCGCAGGTGATCGCCGGTCAGGGCACCGTCGGCCTCGAGGTGGCGCGGCAGGCGCGCGATCTCGGTGTGACCGACGCCGATGTTCTGGTATGCTGTGGTGGCGGTGGACTGACCTCAGGCGTGGCACTTGCCCTGGAAAAACATGCGCCAGGTCTCAGGGCGCGCCCCTGCGAACCCGAAGGATTCGACGATGTCAAAAGATCCCTGGCCTCGGGGTCCGTTCAGACCAACAACGCAGCCGCAGGTAATATCTGCGACGCGATCCTGACACCGCGGCCCGGTGATATCACCTTCCCGATCCTCCGTCGCCTCTGCGGACCGGGATTGGCGGTATCCGAAGACGAGGCTCTCCGCGCCATGGCCTTGGCGTTCCTGCGCCTCAAGGTCGTTCTGGAACCGGGCGGGGCAGTCTCGTTGGCGTCGGCGTTGTTCCGCAAGGACGATATCCAGGGCGACGCCGTTATCGTCGTGGCATCGGGCGGGAATGTCGATCCACAGGTCTTTGCCCGCGCGTTGGAATTCCTTACCTGACAACGGGTTAGGACAGATGCAATAAATCGCGGCGTAAACTGTCGGAATGATACCAGCAAAAAAGGCTGACCAGATGCACATCGCTGATTTCGGAGATGTTCAGATTCACTATCGCTTGGACGGTGACCCGGATGGCCCACCTTTGGTCTTTGCCAATTCGTTGGGCACCGACATGCGCTTGTGGGACCCCGTGCTACCTCTGCTTCCCAAAGGTCTGCGCATCATCCGTTATGACAAGCGCGGGCACGGCCTGTCCTCGCAACCGGATGGCCCCTATTCGATGGGAAGTCTGGTGCGCGATGCCGAGCGGCTTCTGGACTTTCTCGAGGTACGGGATTGCATCTTCGTCGGCCTGTCGATTGGCGGAATGATCGCGCAGGGGCTGGCCGTCAAGCGGATGGATCAGATCCGGGCGATGGTCCTGTCCAACACGGCCGCCAAAATAGGGACGCCCTCTATGTGGGCCGATCGGATGGCAGCCGTTCGTACAGGTGGGATCGAGGCGCTGGCCGAAGCAACCATGGAGCGCTGGTTTTCGAAAGCATTTCGGGAAACCCCCGATGTTGAGCTATGGCGCAATATGATGGTACGCCAACCGGTCCAGGGGTATCTGGGCTGCTGCTCCGCCATCTCGGGCACGGATTTCTATACGCCAACCAGCGGGCTCAGACTGCCGACGTTGGGAATTGCGGGCTCGGAAGATGGCTCGACCCCTCCCGATCTGGTGCGCGAAACCATCGACCTGATCCCCGGCTCCCGGTTCGAGCTGATCCGCAAGGCCGGGCACCTGCCCTGCGTCGAGCGGCCCGAGGTCTACGCAGAGTTGCTGAACGCTTTTCTGCGAGAAACCGGACATATTTGAAGGAGGTCACGGTGGCGGAATTTCTTCTTGTTCACGGGTCTTGCCACGGCGCATGGTGCTGGCGCGATCTGATACCGGTACTTGAGAATCTGGGGCATTCGGTCCGTGCGATCGATCTGCCCAGCCATGGTTCTGACCCGACCCCAGTGTCCGAGGTCACGCTCGAGATGTGCCGAGATGCGGTTTTGAATGCCACGACCCCGCAAACGATCCTTGTCGGCCATTCCTGGGGCGGCTACCCGATCAGTGCGGCCGCTGAATTCGCCCCAGACCGGATGCGGGCCCTGATCTATGTCTGCGCCTACGTGCCGGTCTCCGGGCTGTCGATGATCGAAATGCGCCGGCGTGCACCAAGACAGCTGATTGGCGATGCGGTCGAGAAATCGGCAGACGGACTGTCCTACAGCGTGTTGCCGGACCGGGTGCAATCCCTCTTCTACCACGACTGTCCGGCCGACGTTGTCACCTATGCCCTAGCCCGCCTGTGCCCGCAGGCGATCCGCCCGCAGGACACGCCGTTGGATCTGAGCGAGCGTTTTGACGGAATTCCCAAGGCCTATATCCGCACCATGGATGACCGGACGATTCCAACTGAATACCAGGAAGAGATGAGCCATTGCGCGCCGCCCGAATTGCGCCTGACGATCGACAGCTCCCATTCTCCATTCTTCTCGCATCCCGCGGATCTGGCCCGTCAATTGGACGCAATCGCCACCCGCGTCTGAGATCCGGCCGGGTCAAGGCTGACGTACCGTCGGTCGAGAATTTCGCCTCGATCACAAATGACCGGGTTACAACACGACAGGCGGGCGACTAAGGTCCTGCAAAATAAGTCATTCGTTCGGTTTCATGCGTCTTCCTTTTCTTTTCGTACTGGGCACTGTCATGATCGATGCCATGGGCATCGGACTGGTCATGCCGATCATGCCTCAGCTGATCGTCGAGGTTCAGGGCGGCTCTCTGGCATCGGCAGCCATTTGGGGAGGGATCCTCAGCACGGCCTTTGCCGCGATGCAATTCCTGTTCGGTCCGGTGCTGGGCAACCTGTCGGATGCTTACGGACGCCGCGCGGTCTTGCTGGCTTCTCTGTTTGTCATGAGCTTGGACTACGTGGTCATGGCCATGGCCGGCAGCATCTGGCTGCTGCTGATCGGCCGCATCGTGGGTGGCATCACCGCGGCGACCCACTCTACCGCAGCGGCCTTTATGGCGGACGTTTCGAAACCTCATGAAAAAGCCGCCAATTTCGGTCTCATCGGAGCGGCTTTTGGTGTAGGTTTTGTCCTCGGCCCTTTGATGGGAGGATTGCTGAGCGAATACGGAACCCGCGCCCCGTTCTGGGCGGCCGCCGGATTGTCATTTGCAAATTTCCTGCTGGGCCTCGCGGTCATGCCTGAGACGGTCACGGACAAAAACCGCCGCGGATTCCGCTGGCACCGCGCGCGTCCTGACAGCGCATTGCGTGCCATCGCCGCCCTGCCCGGCATCCGACCGTTGCTGTGGGTATACTTTTTGTACTCGGTATCGATCTACGTCTATCCCGCCATCTGGTCATACTTCACGACCGAGCGTTTCGGTTGGTCGCCGCAGATGATCGGGTTGTCACTTGCGGTCTACGGATTGGGAATGGCTGCGGTTCAGGGCGGCTTGATCCGCCCCGCCACCCGCCACTTGGGAGAGCGGACCACGATCGTTTGGGGCATGATCTTCGAGATCGTCAGCTTTCTGGCTCTGGGTTTTCTCACAAACGGCACGATTGCCTTGATGCTGATTCCGATCACCGCACTGGGCGCCGTCGTGACGCCAGCCCTTCAGGCACAGATGTCACGCGCAACGCCGGATTCGCAGCAGGGAGAGCTTCAGGGGGTTCTGGCCGCTCTCCACGCGCTGTCGATGGTGATCTCCCCGTTGGTTATGACCACCGTTTTCGCCCAATTCGCGCGGGTTGATGCAGCGTTCTACCTTCCAGGGGCCCCGTTCCTGTTGGCATTGCTGCTGATGCTGGCCGGATTCGTCCTGTTTCTGCGCGCACATCGCAGCGAAACGTAACAACGACACGGGAATGACGGTTTCAGCCTTGCGGACCGCAGGTTCCCGCGTCACCGTGGCCCAAACCAAACGAGGGATCCATGCAGACCATCAAAGCCGCCGTATGCCGCGCCTTCAACGAACCGCTTGTCATCGAAGACATCCAGATCGCGCCGCCCGGCATGGGCGAGGTCGAGGTCACGTTGGATGCGGTGGCGATCTGCCATTCCGACATCACCTATGCCAGCGGCGCTTGGGGCGGGTTTCTGCCCGCCGTCTACGGGCACGAGGCTGCCGGTGTGGTCTCGGCCGTCGGAGAAGCCAGCGGAGGGTTCAAGGTTGGCGATGCGGTCGTGGTGACCCTGATCCGCGCTTGCGGATCGTGCCCGTCCTGCGCCAGCGGCAAGCCGGTGATCTGCGAAACGCCCTATGACACCGTCAAGGGTCCGCTGCGCACGGCGGACGGTGGGCCGCTGGAACAAGCGATGGCCTGTGGTGCCTTTGCCGAAAAGGTCGTGGTCAGCCACCGCCAGATGGTCAAGATACCCGACGCGATGCCCAAGGACGTGGCCAGCCTGCTGTCCTGCGGGGTGATCACCGGCGTGGGGGCGGCGGTCAACGCCGCGCAGTTGCGCCCGGGTCAGGATGTCGTGGTCATCGGCGCCGGCGGGGTGGGCCTGAACGCCATCCAGGGCGCGCGGCTGGCCGGGGCCCGGAGGATCGTGGCCGTCGACATGACCGAGGAAAAGCTGGAAATCGCCAAGGAATTCGGCGCCACGCATGGGGTTCTGGCCACGCTGAAAGAACCGTGGAGAGCAGCCTACAAGGCCCTTGGCGGTCGCGGGGCCGATGCGGTTCTGATCACCGTCGGTGCGATCCCCGCCTATGATCAGGCGCCCCGCTATCTGGGTCGCGGTGGCAAGGCGGTGATGATCGGCATGCCGCATTCCGGCGCGCAATCCAGCTATGAGCCGGTCATTCTGGCGGCCCTGGGTCAGGGCATGGTCGGGTCGAAGATGGGCGACGTGGTGATCCAGCGCGATATTCCGTGGATGATCGATCTGTATGAACAGGGACGTCTGAAGCTGGACGAGCTGATCTCGGGTCGCTGGACGCTGGAACAGATCAACGAGGCCATCGAGGACACCAAGACCGGTTCGGCCAAGCGCAACGTGATCGTATTCGACCGGGGCTGACGGCCCCGGACCACCGGCGGGAGGAGACCGGATGAAACTGCAGGATCTCGACATCATCGTGACCGCTCCGCCCGCGCCGGGCTGGGGCGGGCGCTATTGGATTCTGGTGAAAGTCACCACCGATACCGGCATCACGGGCTGGGGCGAGTGTTATGCCTCCTCGGTGGGTCCCGAGGCGATGAAACACGTCATCCGTGACGTTTTCGACCGCCACATGGCTGGCGAAAACCCCGAGAATATCGAGCTGATGTTCCGCCGCGCCTATTCCAGCGGCTTCACCCAGCGCCCCGACTTGACCGTGATGGGCGCCTTCTCGGGGCTGGAAATCGCGTGTTGGGATATTCTGGGCAAGGACCGGGACCGCCCGGTATACGCTCTGATCGGCGGCCGGATGAACGACCGCATCCGCGCCTACACCTATCTCTACCCGCTGCCCCAACACAACTTGACCGATTTCTGGACCTCGCCCGAACAGGCCGGGGAAAGCGCCGCCGAAATGGTCCGGCGCGGCTTCACCGCGGTCAAGTTCGACCCCGCCGGCCCCTACACGATGCGTGGAGGGCATATGCCGGCCATGTCCGACATCTCGATGTCGGTGGCCTTCTGCAAGGCGATCCGTGACGCCGTGGGCGACAAGGCCGACCTGCTGTTCGGCACCCATGGCCAGTTCAACACCGCGGGCGCCATCCGTCTTGGGCAGGCAATCGAGCCTTATTCGCCGCTGTGGTTCGAAGAGCCCACCCCCCCGGACATGATCGAGGACATGGCGCGCGTCGCCCGCAACGTCCGCATCCCCGTGGCCACGGGCGAGCGGATGACCACCAAGGCCGAATTCGGCGCGGTTCTGCGCGCCGGCGCGGCCGAGATCCTGCAGCCCGCATTGGGGCGGGCCGGCGGAATCTGGGAGATGAAAAAGGTCGCCGCCATGGCCGAGGTCTTCAATGCGCAGATGGCGCCGCATCTCTATGCCGGGCCGGTGGAATGGGCCGCGAACATCCATCTCGCGGCCTCGATCCCGAACCTTTTGCTGCTCGAGACCATCGAAACGCCGTTTCATGACCAGCTGATAAAGGGCTCGATCCGGGTCGAGAACGGCTTTGTCGAGCCGCCTTCCGCCCCCGGCCTGGGCATCGAGGTCGACGAGGAACTGGCCCGTGCCCACCCCTATTCCGGCGACGGTCTGCACCTGCAGATGCAGGAAGACCCCTGCGACTATGTCAACGGCAATGCGTTTCAGGGCGGGGCCCCGGCAACCGAGGGATGACAATTTCCGACAAGTTGGTGCATACTGCGTCCACCCCTTATTTTCATCCCCAAGGTACCACGTGACTTTCACTGACGCCGAATTGACGACCCCACAATCCGAATTGCCCTCGGAAATGGAGGAAAGCGCCGCGCAAGCTGCGGCTTTCCTCAAGACGCTGGCGCATCAGGGCCGCTTGATGATCCTGTGCCATCTCGCGGCTGGAGAACGCTCGGTGGGCGAGCTTGAAGCCTTGCTCAAGTTGCGCCAGGCCGCTGTCAGCCAGATGCTGGCGCGTCTGCGAACCGAAGGCCTGGTTTCAACCCGCCGAGAGGGCAAGACGATCTACTATTCGCTGCGCGACGGCAAAGCCAAGCAAGTGATCGAGTTGATGCATTCCCTGTTCTGTAGCCCGGAGGCCTGAACCTGTCAGCGTGATACATAGCCTGCGATCACCTGCAACAGCTTGAACGCGGTCGCAGCATCGTTTTCGACCACGGCCAGGAACTCTTCCTCGCCGATACGCAGACAGGTCAGATCGGTTTCGGCTACCATGCTGAGCGCACGGGGCTCTTTGCGGATCAGGCCCAGTTCGCCTACCAAGGTACCGCTGCCGACGCGGGTCACCAGCCGATCCTCCTCGGGCGGCTGCGGCAGGTACAGGCCAGCTTCACCGTCGATGATCATGTAGGCACCATCGGTCGGCTGGTCATCCTTGAGGAACACGACTTCGCCGGCCTTTGCCTCGTACCAGCGCGCACCAAAGGCCAGCAGTCGAAGCTGACGACGATCCAGCCCCGAAAACAGCGGTGTCTGTTCCAAAGCACGCAGCTTTCGCGTGAGGTCCGCCGAGGCTGCACTGTCACCTTCAACATCCGACGGAACCTGATCGGACACTACGCGCCCCTGTCGGATCTCGACAAACATGTCGAAAGCGCCGGGGTTCTTGAACTGTTCGTTCAGGTAGATGATCGTGGCGTCCGGAAGCAGCTCTCGCAGGTTTCTGAACACAGCCACCTGCGTGTCCATGCCATAACTCGCCAGCGCGTTTTCCAGTATCAGGATATCCGGCTTCTTGATCGTCGCGCGGGTAAAGGCCAAAGGCTCGGCCAGCGCGGCCGGCAGGTTTTGCCCGCCCAGCGCGACCGGTACATCGTAGATCAGCTCAACCACCAGCGGACGGGCTCCGTTTTCGGTCAGCACGTCTGCGATCACTTTCCGAACCTCGTCCGACCGCGCGCCCCCGATCTGGCTGACCTTGCCGAACAGCGCATTCTCCATAACCGTCAATCCGGGCGCAAAGGTGGCCGGGTCCAGCGGCTCGAACACGTCGTTCAGGCGCTCCATCAACTTGTTGGAATGGCTGTGCCGCAGTTCGAGGATGCGGTTCTTGAGCTCTTCGGAAAAGGCCGGCCCAATCTGTTCGGCCGAGATCACGAAAGGCACGGCCAGCAGGCTGGCCAACTGGTCATCGTCCAACCCTGACGCGCCGGTTTCCCGGGTCTTTTCCACTAGGTCGACAGCGGCCTCATAGGTGGCGGCCTCGAGTCCCAGCTTGCGGAACAACGGGTGATCCGTCCCGTCCAGACCAAAGATCTGACGCAGCATTTCGATCACGTCACGTGTCAGGCCGACCAGTGTTTCATCCAGACCCAACTCGCGCAACTGCCCGAGGAAAACGGTCTGCCGGGCCAGCAACTCTTGCGTCACCTGCACGCGTGGCACAGCAAACAGCAGGTTTTCGGCAACGGGCAGTGCAGCGTTGTACGTCATGCGGTCGAAAATCAGGGCTTGCGACTCCAGACCGGCCTTTTTGACGGCGTCCTGCACCAAGGGCCGCAGCTCGATCAGCTTGGCAGCAAGGTCGGGGTGCTTTTCAGGATCGAAACCCAACTCGGCCCCGCGTTGGAACAAGATGGGCCCGGAGCCCAGTCCGTCGATCAGCTTCAACCACCAATCGCGCAGCTGCTCGGCCGTTTCGAACCCGGCCAGTGAAGGGTCCAGCCATGTGGCCCGGAAGGGATCGGGGCTGTTTCCCGCACGCAGCGTTTCAAGGTGGTCCGCGTCCTCCGGTGGAGCGGTCAGAGGCCTGAGCTGCATCGGCATCATCACGTTGCCGCCAACGGTTCCCTGGAACATCACCGGTCGCGATGTGGCATGACCGATCCGGGCCGCCACGACGGCCTGGTGCAGCGAGGACAGGTTAACACCCCTAATTTCGACCCGGCCCGAACTTGGCAGGATCTCCCGGGTCAATAGATCCGCCAAGGCCCGGCGGTCCTCTTCGCTGGGGGCGGCGATCCCTATGGTCTTACCGGCGGGGAAGGTCAGGTTCAGATCATCCAGAACCTGATTGCCATCCAGATCACGCACCGAGACTTGCTCCAACTCGATCGGGCCATTCAGGTGCGGTCGGCTGTCGGGCTCGCCTTCGAACAGGGTTTCATCCAGCATGCCGCTCGGGGCGAACCGTTCGATGACCACCTCCCAGCGCAGCGACATGTCCTGTGTCTGGTTGTAATAGGTCAGCAGCTCCTTCCAAGGCGAGCTGAGGTCCTTGTAGGCAGCGAGCGCTGCCACGAGAGCACCAAGCGAAACTGACCCCTGCAGAACCAGCAAACCACCGACCAGGTAGAACAGGAACGGAGTCAATTGAGAGATGAAGTTATTGATGAACTTCATGAAGAATTTTTTCTGGTAGATCTCGAACCGGATGCTGAACAGCCGGGACAGTTGATCTGAAATCAGCGCTCGGCGATGGCGCCAGCCGCCGTTCTGCCGCAGAGTTGCCGCGCCCGCTGCATTCTCGCCGATCTGCGCGGCCAGTACGCGCACCTCCTGGATCCGGCGCTTGTTCAACAGGTTGATCTGGCGCTGCAATCGCGGGATCAGCCAGGCCTGCAATGGGATCAGCGCGACAGCAGCCAACCCGAACCAGACGCTTTGCAGGAATAGAAAGGACAGGATTGTCAGCATCTGCCCCGCCTGAAGGACAGGCTGGCTGATTGCATCGCCCATCAGCCCGCCCATCGGCTCGCTTTCGGCGGTGATCATCGAGACCAGTTCGCCCTGACTGACGCGCTCGAAATAGGGTTGAGGAAACAAAAGTGCGCGGTTGATCAACTGGTATCGGAACCGGCGCAGCATTCGTTCGCTGAGAACGCCTTTCATCGTGTTGATGCGCATCTTCATCAAACCATGCGCCAACACCGCCGCCAAAAAGGCGAAGCACAAAATTACCAGAAACGTCGTCTGCGACAGACTGTATCCCCAGGCATCCACGATCTCGCTGGAGGCGCCGATTGCGTCGTTGATGATGCGTTTGGGCAATTCAAGCGTCAGGTACAGCAGTGGGAACAAAGTTGCCGTCACGGCCAGCAGAACAAGCTGATCACGCTTGGAATACTTCCAAATAAATCCAAAAATTGAACGTTCTATGGCCCCTGCCCCTACTGGTGACCCGAAACTGTTTTGCAGCGATCCTGCCGCGGTCAAAGCAGCACGACGGTACTGCAATCGCGCTTGGATAGGCAAATGGTTTCCAAGGCGAAAACTATTTCGACTTGTGTGAACTAGTTCATTTGCGATCCTGTCTCATAGCCCTTAGTCTGAAGGTCAGGACGATATCGGGAGGGTAGTTTTTGCCTGCTACACTTGGCACTGTGTTGCTTCTGCTGTGTGCACTGCAGATCAAACACATGTTTGCCGATTTCTACCTTCAAACGCCCAAGATGCTGTCTGGGCGGGGAGAGTACCTGCATGTCGGGCGCGCACAGCATGCTGCGGTGCATGTTGTGGGTTCAGTCGTGGTTTTCCTGATATTCGGCGCGCCGCTTTCATTCATTTTGATCATCGGTGCGCTTGAGTGGATCGTGCATTTCAATATCGATTTCGCCAAAGCCAGCTATTCCGACAAGAAACAATTGCAACCTGATCAGGCCGCCTTTTGGCGGGCCGCCGGTTTGGATCAATGCCTGCACAACCTCACTTACATCGCGATGGCCTGGGCCTGGGTTGAATTCGTCGCGCGCTAGTCAGAACTCGACCGAACGATTGCGTTTGACCGCGCGCAGTACCACATTCGTTTGCGCACTTGCCACGGCCGGCAAACGAAACAGAAACCTCTCCAAAAAGACGTTGTAGGCGGCAAGATCGGGAGACTGCACTCGCAGGTGATAGTCTGCCTGACCGGTCGTTGCGAAACATTCCTGAACTTCCTTGCAGGTTTCGATTGCCCGGATGAACTCCACGATCTTGTCGGGATCATGCCGCGTCAGATGCACATGTACGATCGCCTCGAACCCCAACCCCAGCGCGACCGGGTTCACAACTGCGCCGTAGCGTTCAATGATCCCGGCCTCTTCCAATGCGCGCACCCGTCTCCAAAGGGCCGAGGTCGACATACCGACCGCATCGGCAAGGTCCGCATTCGACACGCGGCTGTCCCTTTGTAGCAGGGTCAGAATCCGGCGATCCCTGTCGTCAAGCTGTATCATTTGGTATGTTCTTCCGTGTTGTTCGGGTTCTTTGGTTAATTTTATCGAAGTTGTACCAAATTTGCGGATCCATTGGCACAACATTTCGCAAATACCGAACTACAGTTGTTCAATCTCAAAGCCAATCCGGGTCCAAGCCATGAGCCGCCACGACAGCAGTCTTCGCACTTATCAACTCACAGACCGGTACGAACAGACCGAGGGTCGCGTGTTCCTGACCGGCACACAGGCGCTGGCGCGTATCCTGATGGATCAGGCGCGGCGCGATCGCGATGCCGGGCTGAACACGGGCGGGTTCGTCTCGGGCTATCGTGGATCGCCCTTGGGCGGGCTCGACCTGGAGCTGTGGCGCGCGCGTGAACGGCTGAAATCCGACCGCATCACGTTCATGCCCGCCGTGAACGAAGATCTGGGCGCAACCGCCGTTCTGGGCGCGCAGCAGGCGACGCTGGACCCGCACTGCGAATTCGAAGGCATCTTTTCGATGTGGTACGGCAAGGGGCCGGGCGTCGACCGCTCGGGCGATGCGCTGAAGCACGGCAATGCCTATGGCTCGGCACCCAAGGGCGGCGTGCTGGTCGTGGCCGGCGACGACCATGGCTGCGTCAGTTCCTCGATGCCGCACCAGTCCGACGTGGCCTTCATGGCGTGGTTCATGCCCACGCTGAACCCGGCCTCGGTCGAGGAATTCCTGGAATTCGGCGAATACGGCTTTGCGCTGTCGCGGTTTTCCGGCACCTGGGTGGGGTTCAAGGCGATCTCGGAAACCGTCGAAAGCGCCCGCTCGGTCGAGCTGCGCCCCGACCGACAGTTCATCCTGCCCGAGATCGACCTGCCCCCCGGCGGGTTGCATGTGCGCGCCGCCGACCTGCCCTCGCCCGAGATCGAGACCCGCATCCAGCACAAGCTGCGCGCCGTGCGCGCCTTTGCCGAAGCCAATCCGATCGACCAGCGCATCTATGACATCGACCACGCCAAGTTCGGCTTTGTCACCACCGGAAAGGCGCATCTGGACCTGATGGAGGCGCTGCGCCTGCTGGGACTGGACGAGGCCGCCTGCCGCCGTCTGGGCATCGACATCTACAAGGTCGGCATGGTCTGGCCGCTGGCCCGACGCAACGCGCTGCGCTTCGTGAAGGGCAAAGCCGAGGTTCTCGTGGTCGAGGAAAAGCGCGGCATCATCGAAAGCCAGTTCAAGGAATATTTCTATGACTGGCCCGGCGACAAGCCGCACAAGATGGTGGGCAAATACGACAGCCACGGCGAGCCGCTGATCCCCTGGACGGGTGAACTTAGCCCGCTGATGCTGGTGCCGATCGTGGCCGACCGCCTGCACCGGTTTTTCCCCGAAGAGGACCTGCCCGCCAAAGCCAAGGCGCTGACGGACCAGCCGCCGCAACTGATCAACGTGCCTGGTGCAACCCGCACGCCCTATTTCTGCTCGGGCTGTCCGCACAACACCTCGACCAAGGTGCCTGACGGCTCGATCGCGGCCAGCGGCATCGGCTGCCACGTCATGGCCTCGTGGATGGATCGCCACACCGTCGGCTATGCCCAGATGGGCGGCGAAGGCGTGCCGCATGTGGTGGCGTCCAAGTTCAACGGCGGCAAGCACATCTTCCAGAATCTCGGCGAGGGCACCTGGTATCACTCGGGCTCGCTGGCGATCCGGCAGGCGGTCGCGGCCGGGACCAACATCACCTACAAGATCCTCTACAACGACGCCGTGGCCATGACCGGCGGCCAGCCGGTGGACGGCCCGGTCAGCGTCGCCGGCATCGCCCAGACCTGCCGCGCCGAGGGCGTGGAGCGGATCGCCATCGTGTCTGACGACATCTCGAAGTTCCACCACGCGGATTTCCCGTCGGAAACCACGTTCCACAACCGGGCGGAGCTGGACACCCTGCAGCGCGAACTGCGCGAGATCCCGGGCGTGACCGTTCTGATCTACGAACAGACCTGCGCCACCGAAAAACGCCGCCGCCGCAAGCGCGGCACGATGGAGGACCCCAAGCGGTTCGTCTGGATCAACGATCTGGTCTGCGAAGGCTGTGGCGACTGCTCGGTCGAATCCAACTGCCTGAGCGTCGAGCCGCGCGAAACCCCGCTGGGCCGCAAGCGCAAGATCAATTTGAGCTCGTGCAACAAGGATTTCTCGTGCCTCAACGGATTCTGCCCCAGCTTCGTGACCATCGAAGGCGGCGAACGCCGCAAACGCATTACAAAGCTGGATCTGGGAACACTCGAGGACGGGCTCCCCGACACTACCCTGCCCCGCCTGGACAAACCGTTCGAGTTGCTGGTAACCGGCGTGGGCGGCACAGGCGTGGTGACGGTTGGTGCGCTGATCACGATGGCGGCCCATCTCGAAGGGAAAGGCGCCTCGGTCCTGGATTTCACAGGCTTTGCTCAGAAATTCGGAACCGTTCTCAGCTATATCCGTTTGGGAGACACTCCAAACGCGCTGAACCAGGTCCGCATTGATCAGGGCGCGGCCGATGCGGTGATTGGTTGCGACGTCGTCGTCAGTTCGGCCCCCAAAGCCTCGGCGCATTACCGCAAGGGTACGCGCGTGGTCCTGAACCGGGCTGAAATGCCGACCGGTGATATCGTTCTGCGCCGCGACGCTCAGTTGCAGGCAAATGCCCGTGAACAGGCCATTCAGAACGTGGTCGGGGCTGAAAACCTGTTCGGTTTCGACGCCAACGCGGTGGCGGAAACCCTGCTGGGTGATGCGGTGTTTGCCAATGTGATAATGCTGGGTTTTGCGTGGCAGCACGGTCTTGTGCCGGTATCGCATGTCGCGCTGGGTCAGGCGATTCTGCTGAATGGCGTCGCTGTCGAGAAGAACCGTCTGGCTTTTGCAATCGGGCGCAACATGGCAGTTCGTCCGGACGTTCTGGCGCTGCCTTCCGACGACGTTGGTTCAGAAGAAACACTGGATCAGATGATTGCGCGCCGTACCGCCTACCTGACCGAGTATCAAAGCGCGAAATACGCGCAGGCCTATGCCGATCGTATCGCCACCTTCCGCTCGGCTCTGCCGCAGGCTGACGAGACCCTGCTGCGCAGCGTCGCTCGCAACCTGTTCCGCTTCATGGCCTACAAGGATGAGTTCGAAGTCGCGCGGCTGATGACTTCGGACCATTTCGCGCAGGATCTGGCCAACCAGTTCGAGGGCGATTTTGCGGTCCGCTTCCATATGGCCCCGCCCCTGCTGAGCCGCAGAACGGACGTCCGGGGCCGACCGCTGAAAAAGGCGTTCGGACCTTGGATGCAGCCGGTTCTGCGGGGCCTGTCAAAGATGCGGGCGCTGCGCGGAACAGCTCTCAATCCGTTCGGCTATCACGCCGAAGCGCGCCTGCACCGCGATCTGCTGAATTGGTACCAAGGGCTATTGGACCTTGTTGCGGCCGAGTACGGCGATCGGGATGCCGAAACGTGGCAAAGCATCCTGGCCTGCGCTGACGAGATCCGCGGTTACGGCCCGGTTCGGATACAAGCGGCCGAGACCGCCAGACGAAAGGTCGATGACTTGTTGCGCGTGCCGCGCGCTCAGGCCGCCTGATCCAGCGCCGAGGCCTTGTAGGCCGCAAGCCAAGCCGCATCCAGCCGGTCGACAACGGCTGGATCGAACCGCTCTTCGACCTCCCAATACCGGCCGGATGGCACCACGTAACCTACCTCACACTCGGCTTGAAGCAGGGCATCGACGTGTTCGGTGCTCGGCAGGGCCTCGGAGGTCATTCCGGTATGCGAGACGGACGGATAGACCAGCCGGCTGGGGCCAGAGGACAACCGCACCATATTGCAATCCTGACGCGCCGCCAGCAGCGCCAGCCGTGCCGATTTCGCCTCGAGCGAGCGCAGGGTGACGTCGGCGCGCAAGGGATCGGCTGTTCCCTGGCCGTAGAAATGTGTGTTGCCCGAGCGCGGATAGACCATGTCGCAGCCAAAGAAGGCCATCACCGATGGTTTGAGAGCACCCAGCGCCCAGTACCCGGCGGTAAAGGCCATGGTGCCACCGGCATAGACGAAGCCGCCATACGCGTTCTGGATCGGAACATAATCCTGCGCCGTCACGATGCGCTGCGTCGCTGTCGGACAGTCGGGGCGGTTCTCAGCCGGAAAATCCTCGGGATGGATCAGGAAATCCCAATCTTCGCGGATGCGCCAGGCGTTGTTGATGGCCACGATATGAGTGAACGACCCACGCGCCCAATCCCGCGCCGCCAGCGCCGCAGGCGCACTTCCCAAGATCAGAACTCTGGTGTCATTCTCCGCCATCGCGCCCGCCCTTTCTCAGTGTTTCCCGAGAGCTAGCGCATTTGTCCGGCATGGCTAGCCAAGGACCGAAAAACTGCTCTCGGCGTTGATCGGGCGCCTGCGGGAGTAAAAGCCCGCGTCGATGGTGCGTTTGATATGGGGCAGCTCGAATTGCAGGGGCTGGGCGTCGTGATCCGCCCCGCCCTCGCAATACTCGACCAACGCGGCCATCATCTTGCCCGCGATCGGCGCGTTCTTGTACTGGTTCCCGCTGGTGCCGCAGGCCATGTAAAACCCTGGCAGGCTGGACTTGTCATAGATCGGGATCCAGTCGGTCGAAGCGTCGTACAGATCGACCACACCTCGCGTTCTGGACGGGATGCCCAGGCTGGGAACGCGCTGCGCGTATCGCATGGCCTGCGTCGTCCACTGGTCGGTGAAGTCGTGGTTGTAGCGGACATCGTCCTCGCACCACTGATGCGGGTCGCAGTCCGGGTCTTCCGAGCCGATCAGGATATGGTTGCCATGTTCCGGCCGGCAGTAGCAGGCGATATCGCCGTCCGATACGATGGTTTCCTGACGCTCGAAATCGAACCCTTCCGGCGCGGGAACGTGGACCACCTCCTGCCGCAGCGGGCGGGTTTCGATGGTCATGTCGTCCAGCACACCCGCCATGCGGTTGATGATCGACGATCCCGGCCCGGCCACGTTGATCACCACCGGCGCGTAAATCTCTTCGCCCGAGGCCAGCCTGACGCCTTTGACTCTGCCACCTTCCTGCAAGATTTCGACGACCTCGGCCCCGGTCCGCACCTGCGCGCCGCGCTGCGTGGCCGCTTGCATCAGGTTCTGCGCCGACAGGGCCGGGTCTGTGACATAGCCGGCCTTGGGCCAGAACACCGCCCCCTGCATCCTGCTGCCATTGGGCTGACCGAAGGCTGGGTCGTCCATCCGTTTGGCCGGGGCAAAACTGTCCAGCGAATAGATCGGCAGGCGGTTGAGTATCTGCTCGGTTGCCCATTCCTCGAACGGGCAATCCAACTCGGCGCTGTATTTCATGTGCTTTGACAGGTGGCCGTTGGCCTCGGTCTTCATGACAAGGCACCCAGTCTCGCGGAACTGCGCCAGATCGGCCCCGTTGGGCAGACCCAGATAGTCGGCCCAGTCGCGCCAGTAATGATAGCCCTCCCAAGCAAAGGCGGTGCCGTCGAAGGTGGAGTAATGCATCCGGATGATCGCGCAGGACCCGGCGGTCGAGCCATGCCCCACCTGCGCGTTGCGGTCCAGCGACAGAGTCTTCCAGCCGGCCTTGACCATCTCGAACGCGATGGCCGCGCCGATCACGCCGGTTCCGATGATGATTGCGTCAGGCTGGCTCATGGTCCGCTCCTCCCTCCCAACAGCGCTTGGCATAGGCGCTGAATTCCTCGATTTCCTCGGGACGCGGTTCGACCCCGGTAAAGACGTACAGGTAATGCGGCACCAGAGACAGGCGCGTGGCCAACGGCTCGTTCAACTGCGCCAGATCATAGCCGATCTGCATGTAGTACAGCACGCGCGCGCGGGTCTCGGCCTCGACCGCCTCATAGCCATGACGGGTGAACATGGCTCGCAGCGCGGCCAGGCGGCGCGCATCGGACTGGTCCAGCATCCGCCGCACCTTGCCCGACCGCCGAGCCCAGTCGCGCACGGCAAAGTCCAGCGCCGTGTCGAACAAGGCGGTGTTGACCACGCAGCGATGCACGTTGCAGACGGCGGCGGTGATGGTCTCGGCCGGCGCTTCGGCCTGCGCGATCAGGGCGGCGGTGTTGGTGGCCTGCCAGCGATCCAGCAGCGCATCCAGCAGGTGCTGCCGGGACTTGAAGTACCAGTAAAACGAGGACCGCGACACCGCCATGCGCTCGGCCAGGTTCAGCACCTTGACCTGCTCGACCCCGTCCGAGATCAGCACGTCCATCGCCACGTTCAGCCAGTCGTCGCGCGTGACCTTGACGTTGCCGACCAGAGGCTCGGCCTTGGGGTCGTCACGATGCAGGATGGGTTTGCTGTTCATCTCAACTCTCCGGCGGCGCGCCGCCCTCAGCGGTTCGAAGGGCGATGAAATCACGCATGGCGTCCAGCCCGGGCTGGCCCTGCGCGGGTGGTTCGAAATTGTTCAGAATGTCCCGCCAGACCGCGGTGGCCCGATGGTTCGCATCGAGCGATCCGCGTTCGGTCCAAGTGCCGAAATTGGCATAGTCATGCAGGTGCGGTTCGTAGAACTCGGTAGTGTAGCGCTCCATCGTCTGGCTGGCGGCGAAGAAATGGCTGCCGGGCTCGACCTCGCGCAACGCAGTGTCAAACCCGATCTCGGCCGAACCCGCCTGAGCCCCTGCGCACAGCTCGGCTACCATGTTCAGCACCTCGGCATCGCAGACCAGCTTTTCGAAGGACACGGTCAGCCCCCCTTCCAGCCACCCGGCCGAATGGATGATCACCGTGGCCCCCGCCATCAGGCAACCCCACAGCCCGAACTGATTTTCATTGGCGGCCTGCACGTCATTGGCGTTCGAGGCCGACCCGGCCGCCGACCGCCACGGCAGGCCCAGATGCCGCGCCAGTTGCCCCGCCGCCAGCGAGGCCTGGAAATGCGAGGGCGTGCCAAAGGCCGGGGCGCCGGATTTCATGTCCACGTTGCTGGTGAAGGTGCCATAGCAGACCGGCGCGCCGGGTTTTGCCAGTTGGGTCAGCGTCAGGGCCGCCAGCGCCTCGGCATGGGAGAGGGTGATCGCGCCCGCGACCGTGATCGGCGCCATCGCCCCCATCAGCGTGAACGGCGTGATGATCGACATCTGCCCGTGACGGGCAAAGTCGATCAGCCCCTGCGCCATCGGAATGTCCAGCGTGCGCGGGCTGTTGGTGTTGATGATCGTGTAGCAATGCGGCCGGGCGCGGAACTCGTTGTCGGACAGGCCTCGCGCGACGGCCAGCATCTGGAAACAGTCCATCACCTGCGGCGTCCCGCGCGAGAAGAAGAACGGGAACTTGTCGGTCAACTCCACCTGCGCCTGCGTGGTGAAATAGTGGCGCAGGTGTGTGGGCACGTCCTGCGGCTCGACCTGCGGCGAGATCATCTGGAACACGTCGAAATGATGGGTGAGCTTCAGGAACTCGAGGTAATCCTGCCCGCTGGCCGGGCGGCGGCCGCGCTCCAGATCGGTGGCATTGGGCGCCCCTGCGCCGGGCTGGAACACAAGACTGCCCAGCTCCAGCGTGAAGTCGCGATGCCGCGCCCCGGCCCGGCAGTCGATGGATTTCGGGGCCGAGGATACCGCGGCCTCGACCAGATCACGACCGATGAACACCATCTCGCTGTTTTCATCCACCCGCGCGCCCGCGGCGGCAAACAGGCGCCGCGCCTCGGGCAGCAGAACGTTGACGCCCAGTTCCTCCAGCGTGCGCATAGCAGTTTCGTGCATGTCGGCGATTTGATCGGCGGGAAAGACCTCCATCACCGGAAACGGGTTGCGCAACTGGCGATAGTTCACATCACGGCTCGCGGGCGCGGCCTCCGCGCCCCGGCCCCGCCGACGGCGATCCCTGCCCCGCGCCGCCATGATCAGCCCCGCATCGCCTTGCCCTCGGGATCATATGGCGACGGCGCGATTACCCGCGCGGGCCGCTCGACCCCGACCACGTGCACCGACAGCTCGGTGCCCGGCTGCGCCTTGTCGCGGTCCACCAGCGCCATGGCCAGCGACTTGCCGATGTAATGGCCATACCCGCCCGAGGTCACGAAACCCACGCGCTTGTCACCAGCCCAGACGGGTTCATACCCGCTGGCGTCGGCATCCAGCGCGTCCACCTCGAGCGTGACTTGAACCTGCGCCGGGCCGGTGCCCTCACGCTCGGCCAGTGCCGCGTCCTTGCCCACGAAGTCCTTGTCCCAGTCGATCCAGCGGTCCATTCCGGTCATGCCGGGGGTGTAGGCCTGGGTGAATTCGGCCGACCAGATGCCAAAGCTCTTCTCAAGCCGCGTGGACAGCATCGCGTTGAAGCCGCATTCGCGGATGCCTTCGCTGGCTCCGGCCTCGAGCAGCGCGCGGCGCAGGGCGATGTGGTCGCCATACCGGCAGTTGATCTCATAACCTTTTTCGCCAGTGACCGACATGCGGGCCACCCGGGCGCGCACGAGGCCGATGTCGTAGTCACCGCAGCCCATGAATTTCAGGGTTGAGATATCCTGTTCGGCCAGTTTCTCGACCACCGCCTGTGATTTCGGGCCAACCACGGCAAAGCCGCAGACCTCTTCGCCGAGGTTGCGCACCTGTACGCCATCGATCATGTGATCGTCGAACCAGCGCATGTGCCAGGCCCGCAGGTAATAGCTGCCCATGATCCACCAGGTGCCGTCGCCCCAGTTCAGCACCGTCAGGTCGCCCTTGAGCCGCCCGTTCTCGCCCAGCATCGGCGCCAGTTTCGCGCGGCCCGGTCCCGGCAGTTTCGAGGCCATCACCTTGTTGAGCCAGATTTCCGCATTGGGCCCCGAAACCTCGAACCGTGAGAACCCGGTGATGTCCATCAGGCCCACGCCTTCGCGGATCGTGCGGCATTCCTCGGCCACGATGTCGAAGGCGTTCGAGCGTTTCAGGGTCGGCGTTTCCTCGAACCCCTTGGGCGCGAAATAAAGCGGCACCTCGAGATCCCAGCTGACGCCCCATTTGCAACCCGCCTCGGTCATCGCGTCATGGGCCGGCGACATTTTCAACGGGCGTCCGGCGGGCAGTTGCTCGTTCGGATAGGTCATCACGAAACGGCGGGAATAGAACTGGCCCGTCGTCTCGCGGATATAGCGCTTGTTCTGGGCAAAATCGCCATAGCGTGCCACGTCCATCGGCCAGGCGTCGGCCTCGGGCTCACCATGGATCATCCATTCGGCCAGTGTCTTGCCCACGCCGCCGCCTTGAAGGAACCCGGCCATCACCGCGCATGCGGTCCAATAGCCCCGTTTGCCCGGCACCGGACCGACCAGAGGGTTGCCGTCCGGCGAGAAGGTGAAGGCGCCGTTCACCCATGTCTTGATGCCCACGTTCTGGATCGCCGGATAGCGTTCGAACCCCAGCATCAGTTCGTTCTCGATGCGGTCCAGCTGTTCCTGAAACAGCTCCTCGCCATAGTTCCACGGCGCACCGTCCATGGCCCAGTGCTCGTGATCGACCTCGTAGATGCCGACCAGAACACCTTTCTGGTCCTGCCGCATATAGGTGAAGCCCTCGAGATCCACGGTCATCGGCATCTCGAAATCGGCCGCCGCGACCTCGGGCACCGTGTCGGTGATCAGGTAATGGTGCTTCAGCGGAGAGACCGGCAGTTCGACCCCTGCCATGCGCCCCACCTGCTTGGCCCACAGGCCGGCAGCGTTGACCACATGTTCGCAGGTGATCGTGCCCCGGTCGGTCAACACCTGCCAGCCATCGGCGGTCTGGATCAGTTCCTCGACCTTGGTTTCCTCGTAGTATTCCGCCCCGCGCTTTTTGGCTGCGGTGGCATAAGCCTGCACGGTGCCCGTGGTATCAATATAGCCTTCGCGGTCGGCCCACATCGCGCCCAGAATGCCGTCGGTGGACATGATCGGGCAACGTTTCTGCGCCTCTTCCGGGCTCAGCAATTCGCAATCGTCTATGCCGATGGACTGGAAGATGCGGTAATTCGCCTGCAACCACTCCCACCGTTCGGGGGTTCCGGCCAATGTCAGACCACCGGTCATGTGCAGGCCGATATTCTGACCCGATTCCTTCTCGATCTCGCTCAGAAGGTCGATCGTATAGGCCTGCAGCGCCGCCATGTTCGGATCGGCGTTCAGCGCGTGGATGCCCCCCGCCGCATGCCATGACGACCCCGACGCCAGACGCCGGCGTTCCAGCATGACCACATCCGACCAGCCGAACTTGGCCAGATGATACAGAACCGAGGCGCCGACGACGCCGCCCCCGATGACCACAACGCGATACTGCGACTTCATCCCGACCTCCCCTGGACGATTCCCAAAGGACGCTAGGGGCACTGTTCACTTCTGTCTAGACATTTCTGTACAGTGCTGTCAGGCGCTGGCGCTGGGCCGCGCCTGCACGCTGTCGAACCAGGCTCGGGTTGCCGTGTTGCCCTCGGGGATGCGCATCTTGATGACGCGGGCGAAATCCACGAACACGAAGGTCGAAATATCGGCCAGCGAGAACGCCTCGCCCGCGATGAAGGGGCTGTCTTGCAGGCGCTCTTCGAGCAGGTCGAAAAACGCTCCGACGCGCGCGATGCCACGTTCGGCCAGTTCCGGGATCTGCGCGTGGTTCTGCGGGCCTGGGATGGCGCGGTCCTTGAAGGCCGGATGCGTGTTGCGCAGCGCGTCGGCGATGGGCGCCCCGCCCTGCTGTTCGACGATCGCGTTCCACATCAGCACCAGCCCTTTCTCGTCCGGTGTCCGCCCCATCAACGGGGGCTCGGGGAAGCGCGCCTCGAGATAGGCGGCGATGCCGAGGTTCTCGGTCAGAACGGTCCCCTCGTCGGTGACCAGAACCGGGATGGTGGCGCGGGGGTTCACCTTGCGAAACGCCTCGCTCATTTGCTCGCCCTTGGCTATCGAGATGTCGCGGGTTTCGATCTGCAGCCCCTTTTCGGCGATAAACATGCGGGCGCGGCGCGGGTTCGGGGCGGTCGAGCAATCGTAAAACAGCATGGGCGGTCCTTTGCGTGAGCGTCACGCGAAGGTTAGACCGCCCGCCGTGCCGGGATCGAGTCCCCGCGCAAAGTGACCCTGCGGAACGCCGCTCAGCGCCGATAGATGAAGCAGCGACCCGGAACCGCGTCTTCGGGAAGAGGTTGTTCCGTCAGCATTTCGAAATACATCCGGTCGCTCGAGACCATCAGCCCGCCCTTGGCCAGCAGCGGTTCGATCAGGGGTGACACAAAGCGGGCGAAAGCGTCGTTCTTTTCGCGGTTGTGACCGCCCAGATCGGCATGAATCACGCTGGCAGTTGCGCCGAACCGATCAAGCGCGGCGGGCAGAGTCTCGCGCACGTCGCCCAGGATCAGGCGATCTTCGGGCGGAGTGGAATCGGGGTGCGAGGCCACAGCGCGCTCGAACACATAGACGGGTCGGTTCCGGACCCGGTTCATCATGTGATGATAGGTACGCCCGTTGCCCAGACCCAGTTCGAACACCGGACCGGCCAAGTCTGCCGTGTCGGCGATCGCGAAATCCAGACATGCCCGCTGCGAGACCATGCGATCAATGAACAGATCCAGTCGGCTTTGCGCGTCGGACATTGCGAAATATCTCCCTGATACCTTAACGACCACCAATCATGGTCAATCGCGGCTTTGATGACAAAAACTCAAGACTTTGTGTAGGCACAATGCACTGTTCGTCACGTTTCCGCGACATTTCAGCCCAAGAAGGTATTTGACTAGTCGCCCCCAAGCGCGCGAAACTGCGACAAAAAACCAGGGAGTTCAAAACCAATGTCACGCGGTGGCCACACGGGTGGAAAGCCCGAATGACGGCCTTGTTGTCTGTCCGAGATCTGACCATCGGTTTCGGCGCCGGGGAGCCCGTCGTCAGAGATGTGAATTTCGATGTCGAGGCCGGGCAAACGCTGGCATTGGTCGGGGAATCCGGGTCGGGCAAGACGATCTCTTGCCGGGCGGTGCTGCGCATTCTGCCCAGGACAGCCCAGATCCGCAGCGGCGTAATGCAGCTGAACACTTCCAAGGGCAGCGTCGCGCTGTCCGAAATTTCCGAACGTGAGATGCGTGGCATCCGCGGCAATCGAATTTCGATGATCTTTCAAGAGCCTATGCGGTCGCTTTCTCCGTTGCACAAGATCGGCAACCAAGTCAGCGAGGTTCTGTGGCTCCATCGGGGCGCCTCCGAGTCTGAGGCTCGCAAGGAAGTGCTGTCGCAGTTCGAACGCGTGGGCTTTCCCGATCCGGCTCGTGCCTATGACTCGTATCCCTTCGAACTTTCGGGTGGGATGCGTCAACGCGCGATGATCGCGATGGCGATGGTGTCCAAACCGGAACTGCTGATTGCCGACGAACCAACAACTGCACTGGATGTGACGACCCAGGCTCAGGTGCTGGGCCTTATCAAGGATCTACAGAAAGAAACTGGTATGGCGCTGGTTCTGGTGACGCATGACCTGGGCGTGGTCGCCAATATGGCCGAACAGGTCGTCGTCATGCACAAAGGCCGGGTGATGGAGGCGGGTTCGGCCGAGCTGATCCTGAATGCTCCGGCCCATCCCTATACCCGCCAGCTGTTTGATGCGGCACCCGAGATCCCGGACAAGGAAGCCGTGGGAATCCCGATGCCGAACGAGGATCTGATCCTCGACATGAAGGATGTGTGCAAGACCTACACGATGCGGTCGTCGCGCGGTTGGAAAGCGGACAAGCTGATTTATGCCTGCCGGGGCGTCGACCTGAAACTGGCCCGCGGCAAGACGCTGGCCGTAGTCGGTGAAAGCGGATCGGGCAAAACCACCGCGGCCCGGATTGCGCTGGGGGCCGAGCTGCCAGACCCGGGCGGCGAGGTGCTTTTTCGAGCCGCGCCGGGCGAAAACCCGATCCGCGTCCACCAGATGACCCGCGAGGAGCGCAAGGCGTTTCAGCGCAAGGCTCAGATGGTGTTTCAGGATCCCTACAGTTCTCTGAGCCCGCGCATGCGCATTCAGGATGCGATGACCGAACCGCTGGAGATCCACAATATCGGCACGACGGCCGAACGCCGCGACAAAGCCGCTGAGATGCTTGAACGTGTGGGACTGAACGCCGGGATGCTCAAACGCTACCCGCACGCTTTTTCCGGCGGTCAACGCCAACGCCTGTCAATCGCCCGTGCGATGATGTTGGATCCGTCCCTGATCGTCTGCGACGAGCCGACATCAGCTTTGGATGTTTCGGTCCAGGAACAGATCCTGACCCTTCTGGAGAGACTGCAGGACAGTCTGAACCTTTCCTATCTTTTCATTTCTCACGATCTGGCCGTGGTCGCCCGCATCGCGGACGAGGTCGCGGTCATGCGCCAAGGGCTGGTCGTCGAACAGGCTCCGCCCGAGACCTTGTTCTACAACCCGCGCCACCCCTACACCAAGGCCCTGATTGCCGCACAACCCGAACCCGATATCAATCGTCCCATCGATCTGAAACTGGTCGCCCTTGGCGCCGGCTCCCCGGACAGTTGGGATGACGCCTTTAGATTCTCTGACACCATGATACCTTCACTCGTGGAAATGGAGCCCGGCCATAAGGTACGTTGCCATGTTTAAGACCACTCGATTCAAGTTTCTGGCCGCCGCGCTGACGCTGGGCGCGGCCCTGCCCGCCTGGGCCGACACCCTTCCCGACCTGCAGGAAAGCACCTTCTGGAAAGCCGAGGTGGACATCGGAAACCTGCCCCCGGTGCAAGATCGCATCCCGCAGGAACCGCTGATCGTCGACCTGTCTTCGAAAGGGCGCGAATTCGGCAAACAGGGCGGAACCTTGCGCACGATGGTCACCCGGTCCAAGGATATCCGGCAGATGGTGGTCTATGGCTACGCCCGACTGGTGGGCTTCGATGCCCAGTACAACCTGGTCCCCGATCTGCTGGCGTCTTACGACAACGACGAAAACCGCAAGTACACACTGCACCTGCGCAAGGGGCACAAATGGTCGGACGGCACACCGTTCACCTCGGAAGACTTCCGATACTGGTGGGAAGACGTGGCCAACAACGAGCTTCTCAGCCCGTCCGGCCCCCCTGATTTCCTGCGGGTTGAGGGCAAGCTCCCCACGGTCACGTTCCCGGACGAAACGACGGTGATCTACGAATGGGACGACCCGAACCCAAACTTTCTGGCCTCACTGGCGCAGGCGCGACCGCCATTCATCTACCGCCCTGCTGCGTTCCTGAAGCGTTATCACGAGAAATATGCCGACAAGGAAAAACTGGACTTCGAGGTCAGTGACGCACGTGTCAAAAGCTGGGCTGCCCTGCACAACAAGTTGGACAACCTCTACAAGTACGACAATCACGAACTGCCCACTCTGCAGCCTTGGCTGAACGCCAGCTCGGGCAAGAAGATCCGGCACAATTTCGTCCGCAACCCATATTACCACCGCATCGACTCGAAGGGTTTGCAACTGCCATACATCGACGTAATCGAGATGGAGATCGTGGCTCCCGGCCTGGTGGCGGCCAAGGCCAATGCCGGTGAGACCGACCTGCAGGGTCGTGGGCTTGATTTTCGGGATGCGTCGATCCTGAAAAAGGGCGAAACCAACGGAAATTATAAGACGCTACTCTGGAAAACCGGTGTCGCGTCACAGATCGCGATCTACCCCAACCTGAATTTCGAAGACGAGGTCTGGCGCAATGTGCTGCGCGATGTCCGTGTCCGTCGCGCTCTTTCGCTGGCCATCGACCGGCAGACCATCAACCAGGCGCTGTACTTCAAACTGGCGCATCCGGCCGCCATGTCCGTTCTGCCTGCCTCGCCCTTCTACAGTGAAGAGAACGCGCAGGCCTGGGCGCAATACGACGTCGCACAGGCCAACGCCCTGCTGGACGAGGTCGGGCTGACGCAGCGCGACAAGAACGGCACACGCCTGTTGCCGGACGGCCGCCCCATGGAGCTGGTGATCGAGACGGCCGGGGAACGCCAAGAGGTCGAGAACGCGCTGCAGATCGTGACTGATACCTGGCGGGAAATCGGGGTGAAACTGGTCATGCGACCGCTTGACCGCGACATCCTGCGCAACCGCGTATTCGCCGGCAATACGATGGCTTCGGTCTGGTATGGCTGGGATGATGGCATCCCGCAACTGCATACGTCACCGGTTTACCTGGCCCCGACCGACCAGGTGTTTCTGGCCTGGCCAAAATGGGGGCAGCACTATCAAACCGGCGGCGAAGCCGGCGAGCCGCCCGACCTGCCCGAAGCCCAGCGCTTGCTGGAGTTGAACCACGTCTGGGAACTTGCAAAAACCGAGGATGAACGCCGGGCGGTCTGGGAGGAGATGTTGAAGATACACGCCGACCAGATCTATGGCATCGGAATTCTGAACGGGGCGCCCCAGCCGATCGTGGTTTCAAACCGTCTGCGCAATGTTCCCGAACAGGCCATGTGGGCGTGGGAACCCGGCGCGCATTTCGGAGTGCACCGCCCAGACGAATTCTTTCTCGCCGACTGACAGGAGCGGATAGATGATCATGCTCCGCTACGCGGTGTATCGCTTTTTCACGATGCTGCTGACCCTGTTGGTGGTATCGATGCTGATCTTCGTGATCATCAACCTGCCGCCGGGAGATTATCTCAGCAACCAGATTGCCGAACTGCAAGCTTCGGGGCAGTCGGCCGGTGTGGCCAAGGCGGAATTCCTGCGAAAGGAATACGCTCTGGACCGCCCGATGTGGGAACAATACCTGATCTGGGTCGGCTTCTTTCCCGGCCCTCATGGGTTTGAGGGGTTGCTGCAGGGCAACTACGGCTGGTCCTTTGAATTCGATCGTCCGGTGGCCGACATCGTCGGGGACACGCTGTGGCTGACCGTGGTCGTGAACCTTGCCGCGATCCTGTTCGTCTATGCCGTGGCCTTGCCTCTGGGCGTAATGGCGGCGGCCAAATCGCGGACCTGGGTGGACTATTCGACCGCCTTCGTGGGGTATCTGGGATTGGCGACGCCCAACTTTCTGCTGGCGCTCATCCTGTTCTACTACGGTCACCGTTACCTCGATTTGCCCATCGGCGGGTTGATGGACCCGGTGTACGAGGGGCAACCCATGAGCTGGGACAAGATGAAGTCCATCTTGGTTCATCTGATCGTGCCCACATTCGTGATCGGCACCTCGGGCGCCTCGGCCATGATGCAGCGCCTGCGCGCCAACATGCTGGACGAATTGGGCAAGCCTTATGTTGAAACCGCTATCGCCAAGGGTATGTCGCCGTCGCGGATGCTGACCAAGTACCCGTTGCGTGTGGCCTTCAACCCCTTTGTGGCCGATATTGGCAACCTGCTGCCCTCTATGGTGTCGGGATCGGTTCTGGTTTCGGTGGTGCTGGGTTTGCAGACCATCGGCCCCACGCTGCTGACGGCGCTCAAGACACAGGACCAGTTCCTGTCAGCCTTCATTCTGATGTTCGTGGCACTGCTGACGCTGATCGGCACCATGATCTCCGACATTCTGCTGGTCATGCTTGACCCGCGTATCCGGTACGAGGGGCGCGAAGCATGAGCAAACTTCCCGACGGTCGCTTTGTCGACGACGCTCCCTTCGATCCCGAAGCATCTTTGCAGCAATTGGAGCGCAGGGATCTGGACGCCCCGAATTGGGTTCTGGTCTGGCGCAAGTTCAAGACACACCGGCTGGGTCTGATATCGGGCATTTTCCTGCTGCTGTGCTACCTGATGCTCCCGTTTGCAGGGTTCATCGCGCCTTATGGCCCGAACGAACGAAATGGCGAACATCTCTACGCACCGCCCCAATCGGTGAACTGGTTCCACCAAGGCGAGTTCATCGGGCCGTACGTCTACCCGATCGTGGCCGAGGCCGACCTCGAGACGTTTCAATGGAAATTCGTCCCTGACACCGAGGATCCGCGACCCGTGCGGTTCTTCTGCGAGGCATCCGAGTACAAGCTGGCCGGGCTCATCCGGTCAAACACGCATCTGTTCTGCGCCCCGGAAGGCACGACTCTGTTCCTCTGGGGCTCGGACCGGCTGGGCCGCGATATCTTCAGCCGCATCCTATACGGCGCACAGCTTTCGTTGACCGTTGGCCTGATCGGCATTTCGGTCTCGTTCTTCCTTGGCATCCTCTTCGGGTCGCTGGCCGGCTATTTCGGCGGACGGATCGACTGGGTCATCAACCGCGTGATCGAAATCCTGCGGTCTTTGCCCGAACTCCCCCTGTGGCTGGCACTATCGGCCGCGGTTCCGTCGAACTGGTCGCCTGTTGCGGTGTTCTTCATCATCTCGATCATCCTCGGCATCCTCGACTGGCCCGGGCTGGCCCGATCCGTGCGCGCCAAATTCCTGTCGCTGCGCGAAGAAGAATATGTGCGCGCCGCCGAGATGATGGGTGCCAGTTCCGGCCGGGTAATCCGCAAGCATCTGCTGCCCAACTTCATGTCTCACCTGATTGCCTCGGCCACGCTGTCGATCCCAGCCATGATCCTAGGGGAAACGGCGCTCAGCTTCCTTGGCTTGGGCCTACGGGCACCGGCGGTCAGCTGGGGCGTGATGCTGAACGACGCGCAAAACCTCGCCTCGATCGAGATCTATCCGTGGACGGCCATCCCGATGCTACCGATCATCGTGGTGGTGCTGGCCTTCAATTTCCTGGGTGACGGGCTGCGCGACAGTCTGGACCCTTATCAGCAATGAGCCTGCTGGCTTCGCTTCCACCGTCCGAGGCCTATCAGGTCGCCGGCTCCGGTGCGCTTCCCAGCGCCTTTGCCGTGTCCGAGCTGGCAACAGCCAGCTTTGCAGCCGTGGGCCACGAGCTTGCACGGTTCATGCAGGCCACCAATCTTGTCTCGCTCCCACCAAAGTCATTGGTCGATCACCGCCTCGCGTCGCTGTGGTTCGGGTATTCGTTCAAGCCCGAAGGCTGGGATATGCAAAGCCTCTGGGATCCGATCGCGGGCGACTATCGGGGAGCCGATGGCTGGATCAGGTTGCACACCAACCTCCCCCACCATAGGGAAGCGGCCCTCAAGGTTTTGGCGACCGAGGGGGATCGTGCCGCGGTGACGCAGGCCATCAAGAGCTGGTCGGTCTCGAACCTTGAAACGGATATCGTGGCGCAGGGTGGTGTTGCCGCCGCCATGCGCAGCCGGGCCGAGTGGCTGGACCACCCGCAAGGCCGGGCCGTGACGCGGGATCCGTTGATCGGCTGGCACGGTCCACGCCGGATCACCCTACGCGACAGGCGACAGGCACGCGCGGATCGGCCTTTAGCCGGGCTTCGGGTTCTCGACATGACACGCGTGCTGGCCGGCCCGGTTTCCACCCGAACGCTGGCCGGGTTCGGAGCCGAAGTGCTGCGCATCGACCCACCAGGTTGGGATGAGCCGGGCGTGATCCCCGATATCTCGCTCGGCAAGCGCTGCGCGTATCTGGACCTCAAGACACCCGCCGGCCTGGAAAAGCTGCAAGAGCTGCTGGCGCAAGCGGATGTCTTTGTCCACGGCTACCGTCCCGGTGCGCTGGAGGCCCTGGGCCTGACCAAAGAGGTGCGCGATACGGTCGCTCCAAACCGGGTCGAAGTTACGCTGGATGCCTATGGTTGGCAGGGACCCTGGGCCACCCGTCGCGGATTTGACAGCCTCGTCCAGATGAGCGCAGGAATCGCTGACGCCGGCCGCGTTTGGGCCGGAGCGGACAAGCCCACACCGTTGCCTGTTCAGGCACTTGACCATGCCACCGGCTATTTGATGGCCGCCGCTGTCCTCTCGGCCCTGACAGAAGCGGCTTCGGGGCATTCGATCATGGATGGGCGCCTGTCGCTGGCGCGCACCGCCGAGTTGCTGGCCAGCCTCGCGAAATCCGAGACAGGCGACCCGATCACCGCTGCCGAACCAGGGGACTACGCATCCCGATCGGAAGAGTCCGGCTGGGGCCCCGGCAAACGGCTGAAACCCGCGCTGAGCGTCGGTAAGGCACGGATGCACTGGCCGATCCCGGCATCCCGGCTCGGCACGTCCGATCCAACGTGGCAAACCACCTGAACAAAGGCCCGACCGCCGCGCGGCCCTGCCCAACGCTTGGAACGGCGGCACACCTGCGCCGCAGGTCAAAGGGGCGGGAGCGCCCTAGCGGTCGTCTCCACCGGGGCCGATATCGTCCAGATAATCCTCGTCAATCGCGGCTTGCACCGCGCCGGTGACCGCCTCGCGTTGTTTCGGAGACAGGTCTTCGGGCTCCTTGCCATCGGCCAGTCGTACAGTGACTTCGCGGTGGGCAAACTTGATGCCTTCGCGCGCGAACAACTCGCGGATTTCTTGGTACACCTTTTTGCGCACCAGCCACTGGTCGCCCGGCTTGGTCATAAACTTCACCCGGATGATCATCGCGGAATCCTGCATCTCGATAACGCCCTGCGACTTGAGCGGCTGGATGAAGTTGTCCCCGATCACCGGGTCCTCCAGCAACTCCTGTCCCAGCTTCTTGATCAGTTTACGGACCTTCTCGACGTCCGTGTCATAGGTCACGCGCAGAGGCAGTTTCATGATCACCCAGTCGCGCGAGTAGTTGGTCAGAACCTTGATTTCACCAAACGGGATCGTGTTCAGTGCCCCCAAATGGTGGCGCAGCTGGAAAGACCGGACCGAGATTTTTTCGACAGTGCCTTTGACATCTCCGATGTCGATGTATTCCCCTTTGCGGAACGCGTCATCCATCAGGAAGAACGCGCCTGAGAAAATGTCCCGCACCAGTGTTTGCGAGCCAAAGCCCACGGCCAGACCGACAACGCCGGCGCCTGCAAACAGCGGGCTGACATTTATGCCCAGCTCCATCAGAACGATCAGCACGATGGTCACGACCACCACAGCCAGTATGGCGCCCCGAAACAGCGGCAGCAGCGTAGCAAGGCGGCTTTGACCGCCCTCTCCGCCCTCGTCACCCAACTCGGCTTCGGCGGCTCCATCATCGGTTTCTTCAGCGATCTTGGTGTCGATCCAGATCCGGAAGAAGTGGAACAGGATGTAGCCGATGAACAGGATCACCATCACATCCAAAGCCCGGCCAATGGGAAAATCCTCGCTCCAGCTGGCTTCGGGATTCCAGATGACGACCAGTGCATAGATGCCGACGACAAAGGCCAGGATACCCGCGACACGCCGCGCAAGATCTTCGTAGGTCACCAATGTGTGCTTGCGCTGCTCCGCCTCAGGCGTCTCCGAGGTGCGAACGGCGTCCTCATCGGAATCGAGTTCGGCATTCAGAGCCTCGATCTGCCGATTGCGATCGAAGTACCGCTCGAGCAGATAGTTCATGGCGCCATAGGCGATGACGACCGACATGAAGATCATGTAGCTGCTTGCGACGATCGGCAGCGAGTCCTCGGTCTCGAGCACCAGATCCACCGCCAGCTTGAACCAGCTGAAGACCAGATAGACGATCAGGGCCGGGGCCCAGCCAAATGACACGAACCGCAGCAGCCAGGACACCTGGTCCGGCTGACGGCCGCCTCGGATCGCGTTCGAAATGGCCCGGGCGTTGAACAGGATCATCAGGATGTTTCCGACCATCCCGATCAGGGTCAGCCCGCCATAAACCATCGCGTAGACGTTGTAGTTCAGCCCGAAATCCGCCACCCAGGTGGAAAACAGAACAGCGGTGATGTCATAGGTCGCCAGCGCCGATGCCCAGATGTACAGCCGCTTGGCGTCACGGTCCGAGAATGGCGGCAGCCTGTACTGGCTGAGATACGGCGACAGCACCATCCGCCACAGGTCGGAAACCGTACGTGACAGGAAAAACGCAGTGAAAATCGCCGTGACGGTGAACTGGATCGAGATATCTTCGGCCTCGCCGAAGAACAGATACCCGACGATCAGAGCCATCAGCATTGCGAACACCGTGGCTCCGATACCCATCAGGAACCGGAACACAAGGAACGGCATCTTTTCCCGATACCCCTGCGGGTTTTCCTTGATCCGGGCGACGACCCACCGTCGGGCAAAGCGCTTGCCGTACAGCTCGATCGACAGCCATCGACCAACCATCAGGAACAGGATGTTCCATCCCAGCACCTCGACATAGGTGAATATCCGGCCATCAGGACTGGTTTGCTCGAGGATGTAGCGCACCTCGAAGATCGAATAGGGCAACGCCTCAAGGCGGGATCGCACGGCTTCGCTGAACTTGGCAAAGCGCTCCTGCGCCTTCATCAACTGCGAACTTTCCGCCATCGGATCGTGGACGACGTCCTCGGGCTGGCCACCAGCCTGCCCAACCGAGGATACGACCTGCCCGGCGCTGTCGATGACGATCACGCTGGCGCCCGCCTCGGTCGCGGCGCGGATCGCGGCTGCAACATCGTTGTCCTGCGGGGCCTCTGTTTCACTGGACGCCCCGGGATACCCCGGGATCAGCGAGGTCTGCGCCGCCGCACCGGTCGCGCAGGCCAGAGCGATTGTCCACGTCAAGAACAGCACACGGACAAGAAAGTTCGGTTTCATAAGGTCTTGCATCCTGATCTCTTGCTGCACGACAGCCTATAGAAGGCACCGGCCTTGATCAAACGATCCACTCGTCGCTTCCCGACATCGTGTAGGACCGTGTTTTTGGCGCAAGCCCAAAGGCAGGATGTTTCCAACCCTCTGGAATTCCTATAAGAGCAGGCAGCATCCGGCAAATCCGGGCTTTGCCAACTTCGGGGAATGTTGCAGGCTTCGCATTGTTGGTGACTTGCGCAATGGCTGTTGCCAAATCGCAATGATTGACGCATTTGCGGCTTTGACACAGACCCTTTGGCAGGCGGCGTCAAAAAATATAAGATAACTGGTGCGAAACGCGCGGAAACTGCACCGTAACAAAGATACGAGCGAGGGCATGAGCCTAGGCATCGACGACAAACAGACCGGTCGCGCTCCGCGCATAATGTTCTACAGTCACGATACGTTCGGACTGGGTCATCTCAGACGCTCCCGAGCGCTGGCTGCGGCAATGACGCGGGCGAACCCGCGGGCCTCGGCCCTGATCCTGACGGGCTCGCCCGTTGCCGGGCGCTTCACTTTTCCGCGGCGCGTGGACCATGTACGCCTGCCGGGTGTGACCAAGCGGGCTGACGGCTCGTATGCCGCGCGCACGATCGGAATGGGGATTGACGAGGTCACCGAACTGCGTTCGGGACTGATCCAGACCACCATGCGCCAATTCGACCCGGACGTCGTCGTCGTCGACAAGGAGCCAACCGGGTTCCGGGGCGAACTGCTGCCTACCTTGGAACAGCTGCATCAATCCGGGCGCGCCAAACTGGTGCTGGGCCTTCGCGACGTTCTGGACGAACCCGAGGTTCTGGCGGCGGAATGGGCCCGAAAGGATGCCGCCGCCGCGACCGAGAAATACTATCACGAAATCTGGGTCTACGGCCTGCGGTCTGTTTATGACCCGACAGAAGGATTGCCGCTCAGCCCGTCGGCGCAGGCCCGCATTCACTGGACCGGTTATCTGCGCCGCGATCTCGGCCCTGTCGGCGAACCTCCCGAGCAGCCTTATATCCTTATCACGCCCGGAGGCGGTGGTGACGGGAAGGCGATGGTCAACCTTGTCCTGTCTGCATATGAAAAAGACCCTGATCTGTCCCCCCGAGCTGTGCTTGTCTATGGCCCTTTCCTGTCCGGTGAGTTGCGCGAAGAGTTCGAGACCCGCGTGGCGGCCCTGAACGGTCGTGTGACGGCGGTCGGGTTCGAATCCCAGATCGAAACCCTGTTCGCCGGCGCGGCGGGTGTGGTCTGCATGGGCGGATACAACACGTTCTGCGAGGTGCTGTCCTTTGACAAACGCGCGGTGATCGTCCCGCGAACGACCCCGCGGCTGGAACAGTGGATCCGCGCCTCGCGCGCCGAGGAACTGGGCCTTGTGCGGATGCTGGACGAAACCCGTGATGGGTTGACGGCCGATGCGATGATCACCGCCATTCGCAACCTGCCGCAGCAGCCCCTTCCCTCGCAGGCGATCCGGGCCGGTTTGCTGGATGGCTTGGACTATGTGTCTGATCGGGTCGAGGCCCTGCTGAGCGTGGAACAGGAACGAGCGACCGGATGACCAAAGCAGAGCCGCGACTGGCGGTGATGGTCAAAGGTTGGCCGCGCCTGTCCGAGACGTTCATCGCTCAGGAACTGGTTGCTTTGCAGGATGCCGGCCACGACTTCGACATCTGGTCATTGCGCCACCCAACCGACACCAAACGCCACCCGCTGCACGACCGGTTTCAGGGGCGGGTGCATTATCTTCCCGAATACCTGTACCAGGAACCCCAACGCGTATGGGCGGCGAGACGAACCGCACAGGCGCTTCCGGGTTACGCACAGGCCTACCGGGTGTGGCGACAGGATCTGCGTCGTGATCCCACGCACAACCGGATCCGCCGCTTTGGACAGGCTTGCGTTCTGGCCGCGGAATTGCCCGGCGACACGCGCGCGCTGTATGCCCACTTCCTGCATACCCCGTCCTCGGTTGCCCGCTATGCTGCAATCATGCGCGGCCTGCCGTGGAGCTTTTCGGCTCACGCCAAGGATATCTGGACGTCGCCCGAGTGGGAAAAGCGTGAAAAACTTCATGCCGACACCTTCGGAGCGGCGTTCGGCGCAACCTGCACCGAGATCGGCGCGCGGCACTTGCGCGATCTGGCCGATGACCCCGCCCGTGTCGATCTGATCTATCACGGGCTGGACCTGACGCGATTTCCTGAGCCGCCCGCACGAAAGCTGCGATCCTTCGATGACCGGTTCCATATGGTGTCCGTCGGACGACTGGTGGAAAAGAAAGGCTTTGATCGCTTGATCCACGCCTTGGCCATGCTCCCCCCAAAGATCGACTGGCACTGGACCCACATTGGCGGCGGCACCTTGTCGGACAACCTGCGCGGCCTGGCGGAAAACCTGCGCCTGCAGGATCGCATCACCTGGAAAGGCGCCTGCGATCAACCCGAGGTCATTGCGGCCATGCGCAAGGCGGATCTGTTCGTGCTGCCCAGCCGCATCGCCGCGAACGGGGACCGGGACGGCCTGCCCAATGTCTTGATGGAAGCCGCGTCGCAAAAACTGCCGATCCTGTCCACTCCGGTCTCGGCCATTCCCGAATTCATCCGCAACAACGTGCACGGCATCTTGTCCGATGACGAACCCAAGGCGCTTGCAGACGCTATTTCCACCTTGGCCGCCGACCCGCAGAAAGCGGCAATCATGGCCGATGCGGCTTATGACCGCTTGCTTGCCAATTTTCGCATGGACCCCGGCATTGCACGCCTGTCCCGCCGCCTGAAAGCCTTGTGCGCGGAGGGTGCCTGATGGTTCGGGTCGCCTTCTATGCGCCGATGAAAGCCCCAGACAGCCTGGTTCCGTCCGGCGACCGCGAAATGGCTCGTAACCTGATGGCTGCAATCGGGGCCGATGGGCATCGCGTTGATCTGGTCTCGCGGCTGCGCATCTATGACAAGACCGGAGACTTGGACCTCCAGAACCGTCTCTACCGCGAAGCCGCGACCGAGGCCACCCGACTGAGCGAAGAACTACCTGCGGATACAGGCCTCTGGGTGACCTATCACAACTACTACAAAGCTCCGGACCTTTTGGGGACGGCAGTCTGCCGGGCGCGCGGAATTCCCTATGTTCAGCTAGAGAGCACCCGCGCCATGTCGCGCCTTTCCGGGCCCTGGGCCGGCTTTGCCCAAGCTGCGCACGATGCCTGCGACGCCGCACAGGTGATCTTCTACCACACAGCAAATGACTTGATCACACTGGAACGCGAGCGGTTCGGTGATCAGTCATTGATTGAACTCCCACCCTTCCTGCCCCGATCGGACCTGCCTCGGTCCTCTCGATGCGCCGGGCCGATGCTGACAGTGGGAATGATGCGTTACGGGGACAAGCTGGAGTCCTTCCGCATTCTGGCCGATACACTGGCTTTGCTGAAGGGGGATTGGACGCTGAACATCGCCGGCGACGGGCCAGCCCGCCCGGAAGTCGAGGCTCTGATGTCCTCCTTCGGCACACGTGTCCGTTTTCTGGGCCTGCTGAGCCGCGATGACCTTGAAACGATCTACTCCGATGCTGCTCTGTTGGTTTGGCCGGGCGTCAACGAAGCCTACGGGATGACCTATCTCGAGGCGCAGTCCGCGGGCGTCCCTGTTGTCGCCCAGGATCGCCCCGGTGTGCGCGACGTACTGGCGCCTGCCGATCATCCTGCCCCTGAATACGGCGCCGCCGCGCTGGCCGAGCGAGTTGACCGGCTGTTGTCCGATCCCGAACTGCGTCGGAGCGAAGGTCAAAAAGCGCGCGACTACGTGGCCGGCCGTCATTTGATGCCAAACGCAACACGGACGTTCTGGTCGGGTGTTTCTTCGCTGGTAGGGGAAATGTCATGACACGTCTGGCCCTTCTGCGCCACGGTCATACCGCCTGGAACCGCGCAGGGCGCATTCAGGGGCGCAGCGACATCAGCCTCGATGATCAGGCCAAGGCCGAACTGGCCCGATATCGCTTGCCAACTCCTTGGGACCGGGCCGAACTATGGTCTAGCCCCCTGACCCGCGCCAGCGAAACTGCGCGGCTGGTCACCGGGCGCGAACCCGCAACCTCGGCCGCTTTGGTCGAGATGAATTGGGGCGACTGGGAAGGCCGACGCGGGGAAGACCTGATTGCAGATGCCAACACTGGATACCAGCATATCGAGGATTGGAGCTGGGAATTTCGTCCCCCCAACGGCGAAAGCCCGGCCGACATTCGCCGCCGCCTTGTGCCATGGCTGTGCAGCCTGACCGGTGACAACGTAGCCGTCTGCCATATCGGAATCATGCGGGTCATCCTGGCGCTTGCCTGGGGGTGGGAGTTCACAGGCCCCGCGCCGTTCCGCATCAAACGCAATCGTCTCTACGTGGTCGATTTGGAGCAAATGCGACCGGAGGCTGAGCCCGTCCGGCTTATCCCGCGCGAGGCCGGGTCATGAGGACCATGATCGTCGTCACCCATCTGCTGGGGACCGGACATCTCAGCCGCGCCCTGACCTTGGGTCGGGCTTTTGCGGATGCCGGACACGACGTGACCGTCGCATCCGGCGGGATGCCTGCACCTCAACTGAACACGGATGGAGTTTCCCTGCTGGCGCTGCCACCGCTGCGTTCGGATGGTACCGATTTCACGCGATTGCTGACGGCCGACGGAAATATTGCAGACGCGACCTATCTGAACTCCCGCGCTATTGCCCTGACCGAGGCTGTTCGACGGGTAAACCCTGATGTCCTGATAACGGAACTCTTTCCCTTCGGGCGCCGAAGCCTGGCCGACGAATTTCTGGCCCTGCTGTCCACTGCGCGGTCATTGCCGTCCAGTCCGGTTGTTCTGAGTTCGATCCGGGACATCCTCGCGCCACCGTCGAAACCCGCCAAGGCTGTGCGGACCGAAGAAATCATTACGCGTTTCTATGACGGCGTACTGGTCCATTCCGACCCCGAAATCACGCCGCTGCATTCCAGCTGGCCGGTTACAGACAATTTGGCCGGACGCCTGTTCTATACCGGCTTTGTTGCCCCGCCTGCGACGGGCCCTCATGAACAAGGGGAAGGAGCGAATGAAATCTTGGTTAGCGCTGGCGGCGGATCGGTCGGGCAACCGATCTTTCGCGCGGCCATCGAGGCCGCCCAAAAGATGCCCAACAGGCGCTGGCGCCTGCTGGTCGGCGGTCGGGATTCCGAAGACCGGATTGCCGAACTGAGGCACATGACACATGGCGAAAAAGTCATTCTGGAGCCCGTACGTCCGGATTTCAGACAAATGCTACCGCTGGCCGCGGCCTCGGTCAGCATGTGCGGGTACAACACCGCCATGGACTTGCTGCAATGCGCGACCCCGGCCGTTCTGATCCCATTTGACGATGGCAAGGAAGTGGAACAGACCCTGAGGGCAAACAGCCTGGCGCGCCTGCCTGCCGTCGACGTGCTGCCCAGCGCGAAGCTGACCGGAGAGACATTGGCCCAAGCAGTCGACCGCGTCCTACATCAAGGCCCGCGCAAACCATTGGATGGCGGGTTTGACGGAGCCCGCAAGTCGGTAGAGATTGCCACTTCGCTTTGGGAGGCTCGGCAATGACAACCGATTGGACACCGCTGCGGTCCGAATTGCAGGTGTGGCGAGAGGCTGGGCTTACGCTTCCACTGTGGTGGCGGGACGATGACGCGATCGCGCCCAGCCGGCAATTGGACCGTTTGGTGGACCTGTCATCCCGAACCGGGCTGCCGGTTCATCTGGCCGTCATTCCACGCGATGCCAGTCAGGGTCTGGTCAACCAGGTCGCCGAACAGCCCAGCTTGGTTCCGGTGGTTCACGGCTGGGCGCACCAGAACCACGCACCAAAGGGCGAAAAGAAATCCGAGTTCCGCCTGCATCGTCCGCTCGCCTCAATTGTGTCTGATGCACGCCTTGGCTTCATGCGTCTGCAGGAGTCCTTCGGTGATCGTCTGTGCCCGATGTTCGTCCCCCCTTGGAACCGCATCGCGCCCGAGGTGACGGCAGAGCTTGCGGAAATCGGCTATCAGTTCCTGTCCACGGCCACGCCCAGAACGCGCAGAGACGCCGCACCGGGCCTGACTCAGGTCAATACCCATCTGGATCCGATCGACTGGCGCGGTACGCGTGGGTTGGCCGATCCGAATGCGTTGATCGCCAAAACCGTTTCGATGCTGCAGGGCCGTCGCGAGGGACGTGCCGACCCAACCGAACCTTTTGGCGTGTTGACCCATCATCTTGTCCATGATCAACAGATCTGGGACTTTACCGAGGCGCTGTTGGATTGCCTCATGGCTGGCCCCACACGCGTCTGGTCCGCAGGACCACACTGATTACCCGAGGAGACCTTGATGAGCCGACTGGATTCCATGCTGCGACGCCTGACCGCCCAGCGCGACGGGCTGAACTGGGCTGCGGCGCGGATCAAAGGGCTGAAAGGCGATGTGCTGGACATGGGTTTGGGCAACGGCCGCACCTATGACCACCTACGCGAGATCCTGCCCGACCGGCGTATCTGGGTCATGGACCGGGTTCTGCAATGTCACCCGGACAGCACCCCGCCGGCCGAGGATTTTCTGCAGGGCGAGGCCGAACCGATGCTGAAAAAGCTGGCCGAAGACGGCCCGCGGATCGCATTAGCGCATTATGATTTTGGTCGCGGGATCAAACATGAAGACGTGGCCGAAGCGGCGAGGCTCAGCAAGCTGATTGGCTCGGTCATGGTCCCAGGCGGATTGCTGATTTCCGGCCAACCGCTGGAAGGGTTCGAGCAGATCAACGGCCCGGACTCCATCGCGCCCGACCGCTATCTGTTCTACCTCGCCTGATCAGGCCACGCGCTGTCCGCGCGACCAGACGGCAGTCAGGGCCGGGACGTCACCCCGCATTCGAAAACGGATCAGGTCTGCCCGCAGCCCCGGTTTCAGAGCGCCGCGATCCGCAAGGCCCGCCGCCTGTGCCGGAGCCCGTGTGACAGTGGCGATGCCACGCGCCATGTCATCCCAGATGCGCCCAAGGGTAACGGCTGACAACAGCAAGGCTGACGGCACATAGTCCGACGACAGAATGTCCAAACACCCCAAGTCGGCCAGTTCCCCTGCTGCCACATTCCCAGAATGTGACCCGCCCCGGATCAGGTTTGGCGCGCCCATCATGACCTGAATGTCATGAGCGTGACAGGCCTGTGCCGCCTCGACCGTCGTTGGAAACTCGGCCAGCCGAATGCCATGACGGGCGGATATTGCTACTTGCGCCTCGGTCGTGTCGTCGTGGCTGGCCAGAACCGCTCCGAAGCGACGCGCGGCGTCCACGGCCTCCTGCTCGTGGCGGTCTCCATTGCGGTCCCTCAGCCCCCGCAACTGGTCGACGTGCCGTGCGAACATGTCGTCATCCATTGCGTACTTGCCTTTGAGATAGGCTTCGAACTTGGACAGGTCCCGAAACTGGCGCTGGCCCGGCGTGTGATCCATCAACGAAACGATACCCACCCGGTCTTCTGGACCGAATTCCTGCAGCTCTTCGACCAGCGTCTCAGAACAGACTTCGGCGCGCAGATGCAGAAAGTGGCTGATCTTGAGTGCGTCCTGTTCTCGCAACTCCCACAGCTCGCGCGACAGTCCGCGCGCGTATTTCAGATACCGTCCAGCACCGGACGGGATCGACCCCACGCGCATAGCGTCAAAGACGGTCGTGATCCCGGTGCTGGCCAGTTCCGCGTCATGCGCAAGAATGGCTGCGGCATGGGGCCAGTCCACCCTGGGCCGCGGCTGGATGTGGCGTTCCAGGTTGTCGGTGTGCAACTCGACCAGGCCGGGCGACACATAGTCCCCGTCACAGTCAATCGCGCCATTCGGAACAGCCGCGCCGGTTTCTATATCAGCGATCGTCTGGCCAACGATACGGACACACCCCCGGACAGTCTCATCCGGCAGAACAAGCAACGCATTGGCAAGGGTCAGTTCATCTGTCATCGGAATTTCACGTGGTTTGAGGTAAGGAGAGGCCACGCAACAGGAGGCCATTGTGAATTTTGCGCGATACGCGATCTATTTCGTTCCCCCAGCCCAATCCGACTGGAGCAGGTTTGCAACCGCGTGGCTGGGGTGGGACATCGATGCGGGACGGACCGTCGACCATCCGGCCATTGACGGGTTGGACGTCGCCTCGGTAACACAAGTGCCGCGCAAATACGGGCTTCATGCCACGATGAAGCCGCCATTTCGCTTGCGTGAAGATCAGTCGCTGTCCGCTTTGGAGGACACCTGCGCCCGTTTGGCCGGTAAATTCGCCCCCGTTTCGCTGGACGGGCTCGAAGTTGCACGCCTTGGTCGGTTTCTTGCTTTGCGGCCCGTGGGCGACACACGAGACCTGAACGCGCTTGCGGCGGCTTGCGTCCGCGACCTGGACCCTTTTCGTGCCCCGGCCTCGGAAACCGAGATGAACCGGCGCCGAGCGGCCGGGCTGACCATGGAGCAGGACGCCAATCTGACGAACTGGGGCTACCCATACGTTCTGGAGGCTTTCCGCTTTCACATCACCCTGTCCGGTCGCCTGAGCAAGCCGATGCTGGCAAACGTGCAAACCGTGCTGAACCAACGGCTTGTCCCATTGCTGCCAGCCCCTTTTGACATAGGGGACCTGGCCCTTGTGGGCGAGGCTGAAGACGGGCGGTTCCATATGCTTCAACGGTACGCCCTTTCGGGTTGAAGGCCGGACAAGATGGTTTCAACGGTTGCATCCAGTGACCCGGAATTGTCGACCTCGATCACGTGGTTCAGGCCTTCGGGCAGGGCTGCAGTGGCGCGCCCCAAACGCCGGGCTTGATCAGCCGCGCTTTCCCGGCCGCGCACTGCCAGACGTTGTGCCAGAACCTTTGGTTCGGCCGTCAGGGATATCACGATCAGCTCTCGAAATTCCTTCTGCGCCTCGGGCAACACAGCCCTTGAGAGGTTGACCAGAACTGCATCGGCCCTTCGGCGTTGGTCCGTGATCGCAACGGGTATGCCGTAGTGCAGCCCGTGCGCGGCCCAGCACAGAACAAAGCTGCCCTTTTGGACCATTGTTTGAAACGCCCGGTCGGACACGCGGTCAAAATCCTCACCGCCTTCGCCATGGGGACGGGTGATGACTCTACGCACCCTTTCGAAGTTCGACGCGCGCGCCAGCAGTGCTTGGATCACGCTGTCTTTTCCAACACCCGAAGGCCCGACAACTGCAATGACCGGGGCCATCTTCATGCCGCCGCCCCCGGCGCAAACTGCGTGACGTCGACCACGCGGCTGCAGACCCGGTCACGGGCCTCTTGGTCGTGGAATATCCCAATGATCGCCGCGCCGCGGGCCTTTGCCTCTTGGATCAGGGACAGCACGGTTTCGCGGTTTCGTGCGTCAAGGCTGGCCGTGGGTTCATCCAGCAACAGAGCCGGATAGTCATGCGCAAAACCACGCGCGATATTCACCCGTTGCTGTTCACCGCCCGAAAATGTCGTGGGACTGAGGCGCCAAAGCGGTTCCGGAATATTCAGGCGCTGAAGGAGGCCCGCTGCCTTGTCCAGTGCGGTCTGCCGCTCGCACCCCTGAACCAGAAGCGGTTCGGCCACGACCTCCAGCGTCGGCACACGCGGCACAACACGCAGAAACTGACTGACATAGCCCAGGGTCTCCCGGCGCAGTTGCAGGATCTCGCGCGGTTGGGCCCGGGCGACGTCCAGGCCACCCACCCGCACCTGCCCCGAGGCCGCCAGGTAATTGCCGTAGATCACCCGCATCAGTGTGGACTTCCCGGCCCCGCTGGCCCCGGTCAGGGCCACGCATTCTCCGGCCCCGACCTGCAGCGACGCGCCCGCCATCACCGGGATCACGGCGCCGCCCTGATTGTGCAGGGTAAAGCTCTTGCTCACGTCGATCAGTTCAATCATCGGATTTCATCTTTTCTGTAGCATTCAAACCTGCAGGACGCTGGACACAAGCAGTTGCGTATAGGCATGCTGCGGGTCGTCCAGCACCTGATCGGTCAGCCCCGCCTCGACCACCTCGCCATCCTTCATCACCATCAAGCGATCCGCCAGCAGCCGCACCACGGCAAGATCATGGGTGACGATGATGGCGCTCAGCCCCATCTCGCGCACCAGACCGCGCAGCAGGTCCAGCAGCCGCGCCTGCACCGAGACGTCCAGCCCACCGGTCGGTTCATCCATGAAGACCAGCCGCGGACCGGTCACCAGGTTGCGCGCGATCTGCAACCGTTGCTGCATGCCGCCCGAAAACGCGCTGGGTCGGTCGTCCACGCGGCTTTCTGCTATCTCGACCCGGCCCAGCCAATCCAGAGCCTGCCCGCGGATCTGGCCATAGTGCCGCCCCCCCACGGCCATCAGCCGCTCGCCGATATTGCCGCCGGCGCTGACCGACATGCGCAGCCCGTCGCGGGCATGCTGATGCACAAAGGCCCAGTCGGTACGCCCCAGCATCCGGCGGGCCGGTTCCGACATCGTGACCGTGTCCACCGGCCCGTCGGCGCGGGTATCAAAGATCACCTGCCCGCCATCCGGTTTCAAATGCCCGGCCAGACAATTCAGCAGGGTCGACTTGCCCGACCCGCTTTCGCCGACGATCCCCATCACCTCACCGGGGTAAAGTTCGAAACTGACATCCCGGCAGCCGATCCGCGCGCCATAGCGCTTCTCGATGCCTTTGACCTGCAAGAGCGGGGTCATGCCGCATCCTCCTGCGCCAAACGGCCTTGGTGTCCGGCCTCGCGGCGGGACCGGCAGAAATCGGTGTCCGAACACACGAACATCCGGTTGCCTGCATCGTCCGTGATCACCTCGTCCAGGTAACTGTCTTCGGCCCCGCACAGATCGCAGGCGTGATCGGCCTTGCTGGCCTCGAACGGATAGTCCTCGAAATCGAGGCTGACCACCCGCGTATGCGGCGGCACCGCATAAATGCGCTGCTCGCGCCCGGCCCCGAACAGCTGGATCGCGTCCATTTCCAGTTTCGGATTGTCGAATTTCGGGATCGGAGACGGGTCCATCACATAGCGGTCGGCCACCCGGACCGGATAGGCATAGGCCGTGGAAATCGCGCCGTGCTGGCTGATGTCTTCGTAGAGCTTCACATGCATCAACCCGTATTCCTGCAGGCTGTGCATCTTGCGTGTCTCGGTTTCGCGCGGTTCCAGAAACCGCAGTGGTTCGGGGATCGGGACCTGATAGACCAGGATCTGATCGGCGCGCAGCCGGGCCTCGGGGATACGGTGGCGGGTCTGGATGATGGTCGCCTTCCCGGTCTCTTCGGTCGTGACCACGCCCGCCGTCTTTTCAAAGAACTTTCGGATCGACACGGCATTGGTCGTGTCATCGGCACCCTGATCGATGACCTTGAACGTATCGTCGGGGGTCAGCGTCGCGGCCGAGACCTGAACCCCGCCCGTGCCCCAGCCATAGGGCATGGGCATCTCGCGGCTTGCAAAAGGCACCTGATAGCCGGGCACCGCCAAAGCCTTGAGAATGGCCCGACGGATCATCCGCTTGGTTTGTTCGTCCAAATATGCGAAGTTATACTCATTCATTTGATGTATCACTTTCGGTTTTTGGTGTTGTTGTGGACGGTTATCTGGTTGCCTCGGCCTTCGCGGTCGTCATGGTGTACTTTCTCTGGCGCAGGATACACTCCCGGCGACGGCGCCGGGCCATGCGACGCGACCAACATGGCGAACGGTCCGCGATCGGCTCGGAAACCGCCACTCAGCCATTGGCCGCCGATAAAACAACCCATCAAGCGGACAGGATGCAGGAAGGTCACTGGAGTCATTCAGCCGCCTCCGGTGACGCCAAGCGTCCTTCGGCCTCGCGGCGCAATTTGCGCACCAGTTCCAGTTCGGACTGGAAATCGACGTAATGCGGCAGCTTGATATGCTCCAGAAAGCCGGTCGCCTGAATGTTGTCGGCATGGCTGAGGACGAATTCCTGATCCTGCGCCGGAGCGCCCAGATCGTCTTCGCCCAATTCCTCCCAGCGCAAGGCGCGGTCCACCAGCGCCATCGCGATGGCTTTGCGCTCGGACTGGCCGAAGACCAGCCCATAGCCGCGTGTGAACTGCGGCGGCTCGGTTTTTGATCCCTTGAACTGGTTCACCGTTTCGCATTCGGTCAGGGCGATCTCGCCGATCTCAATCGCGAAACCCAGTTCGGGGATTTCCATCTCGACCCCGACGGTGCCGATGCGCAGCTCACCCACGAAAGCGTGGTTGCGGGCATAGCCGCGCTGGGTCGAATAGGCCATGCCCAGCACGAACCCCTCGTCCCCGCGCGTCAGCGCTTGCAGGCGCAGGGGGCGGTCGGCCGGGAACTCCATCGGTTCGCGCGTCAGGTCACCGGGCGGCTCATCGCTGGCGGGTTCATCCTGGATTAGGCCTTCGTCCTTGAGGAATTCGGTGATGTGTGGGGTCGGCTCGTGACGCGGCGCGGCAGTGGGGGCCGCGGGCACCGCGCCATCGGCCGCCAGTTTGAAATCCAGCAGGCGGTGCGTGTAGTCGAAGGTCGGGCCCAGAACCTGCCCGCCCGGTGCATCCTTGAACGTGGCCGAGATCCGGCGGTCGCAGGTCATGCCGCCGGTATCGACTGGGGACGAACAACCAAACCGCGGCAGGGTGGTGCGGTAGGCGCGGATCAGGAAGATCGCCTCGATCAGATCACCGCGCGCCTGTTTGATCGCAAGTGCGGCCAGATCGGGATCGTACAGAGAGCCCTCGGCCATCACGCGGTTCACCGCAAGGCTGAGTTGTTCGCGGATTTGGGCCAAGGACAATTCAGCCACGCCAAGATCGCCCCGGCGTTCCTCGGCCAGCCAGGCATGGGCGTTTTCGATCGCCTTTTCGCCCCCTTTGACGGCTACGTACATGGCCTAACCCTCAGGCTGGATGCGAGTGCTGCGCGGCAGGGCCGCGACCGTATCCCCGCAGGTGAAGAAGAAATCGCACCCCAACGGGTACAGGTCCGAATTGGCCTGAAGCGCCGCAATGTCGGGCACGGCCAGGCGTGCAGTGTCGCGGATGCCTGGGCCTCGCAGGGTGGCGCCGGATTTGCGCAACACGTCGCACTCCACGATCAGGGTGGCGGATCGGTCGGGATATTCCGGCGTTCCGATCCGGTATTGGTCCAGCGGCACCAGATCCTGCCAGAAACCGACGGCGAAGTCCGCCTGCGCGGCGGGCACGAGGGGCGCACCGGTGTGGAAAGTCAGCCACTGGCGAATGGCCGGGTTGTCGGCCGTGCCCGCCAGATAAACGCCCGTATCCGCGTCACACAGCGTCAGCAGCAGCGTTCCGGCGGCGACCGACAGGCCTTCGGGCGGGGTCGCGCCGACCTGCTGCCGCAACTCGCCCGGCCGCGCCATCACGGTCATGGCCGCACGAAAGGCGTGCGCCGCCTGAACCGGAGCATCGGTGAAACCGCCTGAAAAACGGGTCTGTGGGGTCATTGGTCCTCTCCGCGAACCATCGTGAAAAACTCGACCTTGGTGGCCGCGGCCTTGGCGGCACGGGCCGATCTGGCCGCCTGAACCTGACGGGTCAGCGGCTCCAGGATTTTGGCACGCACCGTGTCCGCATCACCGGTCTGCATCAGCGCGTCGATCAGAGCGGCGGTTTCGGCATGGGTCTTGTCGCGCCCCTGCACATATCCGTGGCCCTCGGTTCCGTCGGCCAAGACCAGAGCGCAGCGCGTGACCGTCATCTCGCCCAGGTTGAACGGTGCGCCGATGCCGCCTGCCCGCCCCCGCACCATGACGCCGCCGATCTCGGGCGTGCGCAACCACTGGAATTCGGGGCGCGCGCCATAGCCGGACCACAAGGCCGCCAGCGCCTCGGCCGGCGCACGTGCCAGAAGGCCCAACCAGGCCGGTCGATCACCTGTCGCAATTTTTGTCTGATCCGCCATCAAAGCCTCTTGGCCAAGTTGTCTACAAATTCTATACAACTAGACAAATCATAGCGGGGCAGCCGGTGACTCGCAACGAATATGCTGTGAAGTTTTGATGACATGAGCCAAACACCGATCTGGAAGACCATCGCGCTGGCGTTGACCGCCGACATTGCCGAGGGGCGCTTTGCCACAGGCGACCGCCTGCCGACCGAGGCGCAGTTGGCCGCAACCCACGGCGTGAACCGCCACACGGTGCGCCGGGCCCTGGCCGAACTGGCCCGGCAGGGGCTGGTGCATCCGCGCCGCGGGGCCGGCGTGTTCGTTTCGGCAGCAGCGACCGATTACCCGATCGGCAAGCGGGTCCGGTACCACCAGAACATCTCGGCCAGCGGCAAGATTCCGGGCAAGCGGGTGCTGTCGCTGATCACCCGCGCCGCCGACAAGACCGAGGCCGAGGCGCTGGCCCTGACCCCCGGCGACCCGGTGCATGTCTATGACGGGTTGTCGCTGGCCGATGGCCAACCGATCGCGGTGTTCCAAAGCGTCTTTCCCGCCGCCCGCCTGCCCGACCTGCCCGAGGTGCTGGCCCAGAACGGCTCGGTCACGCGGGCGCTGCGGCACTGCGGCGTGGCGGATTATACCCGCATCTCGACCCGCCTGACAGCCCGCGCGGCCGATGCGATTCAGGCCCGGCACCTGCAACTGATCGAGGGCGCTCCGGTTCTGCATTCGGTCGGCATCAATGCCGATCCGCAGGGGCATCCGGTTGAATACGGCAAGACCGTCTTTGCCGGTGAGCGGGTCACTCTGACGCTGGATGACGATCACGGGTGATGGCGGTCAATCCTCGTATTTCTCCAGAAAAGCCACGGCGGGCAGAGCGCGGAAATCCGGCAGCGCCGCGCGCAAGCGGGCATTGTCCCAATCCCACCAGGCCAGAGCCATCATCCGCTCGGCGACGTGCTCGGGGAACCGGCGGCGGATGGGTTGGGCGGTGACACCCCCGACGATGGTATAAGGCGGCACGTCCTTGGTCACGATCGCCCCAGAGGCGACGATTGCCCCGTGCCCGATCGTTACCTCGGGCTTGATGATGGCCGCGTGGCCGATCCAGGTGTCATGCCCGATATGCGCCAGCCGCCCCGCGCGCAGGGCGAACCAGTCCGCGTCGTCATCGGCATCGTCCCAATAGTCGGCCGAGCGGTAGTGGAAGTGATGCAGCGACGCTTTCTCGATCGGATGGTCGGTGGCGCCGATCCGGGTGAAACTGGCGATATTGGCGAATTTCCCGATCCGTGCATTGGCGATGTCGCAGGTGCGGTCGCAATAGGTATAGTCCCCCAACACCGAATTCGTCACCCGCGTTCCGGCACCGATTTCGACAAAGGCGCCAAAGCTGCTGCCGGTTATCTGGCAATCCGGGTGAATGAAAGGCTGGTCCGGTCGCAAGCGCGCCATGGTCTGCAAGTCCTCGTATACGGTTCAAGGCAACATCAGGGGCTTGGCCTGCGGATCGCGCTGTTTGCGCGACTTGGGCGGCCCGCCCTGGATCAGCCGCCTGCGCAGCCAGCCCGAAAACCAGTCCATCAGCATGACCATCAGGATGATCAGCACGATGTAATAGGCGACTTCCTCCCAGTCTTTCTGGGTGATAATCGCCTGTGTCAGCAACAGACCGATCCCGCCCCCGGTTATCGCCCCGATCACGGTTGCGCTGCGGGTGTTGGATTCCAGGAAGTACAGGAGCTGACTGAGCAGAACCGGCGTGATCTGCGGGATCACACCGAAACGATATTTCTGCGGCGCATTGGCCCCGGTAGACTGCACGCCCTCGATCTGCTTCTGATCAACATTTTCCAGCGCCTCGGAGAAGATCTTGCCGAAGGTGCCGGTATCGGTGACCAGGATGGCCAGCGCCCCTGTTAGCGGCCCTGGCCCGAAGGCGCGTGCCAGAACCACCGTCCAGATCAACGCATCAACACCGCGCACGAAGTCAAAGATACGACGAGTGGCAAATCGGACCGTTCTAAACGGATTGAAATTTCGTGTCGCCAGAAATGCGAGGGGCAAAGCGATCATCCCTGCCCCCAATGTACCCAGAAAAGCCATCAGAAGCGTTTCAAAGATCGCCCACGCAACATCCTGATGGCGCCACATCTTGTTGGTCCAGAAATCGTCAAAGATTTCTGCGGCCTCGCCCGAAGCGGCACGCCCCATCAACTGGCTGAAAGACTGACCGTGATAGGGGCTGTCCAAAGTGAACCAGAACAGTTCCCAACCGTTGAAATACCGGAACACCTCGGCCCGGTTGCGTGTCACGGTCAGCCGACCCGCCGGCGTGGTGATCGCCAGGCGATTCTTTGACATGTTGATCCAGTCCGGCACCTCGGCAGTCGGTAAGTCGGCCTGCACTCCGGCAGACCGGCTGGGCGTTGCGCGCACGGTTCCATAACCCGGGATGTCATATTCCACGGTTTCAGGTCCAAAACGAACGATGTGGCTATCTTGCAGGTCAATCACGGTGGTTTCGCCCAAAGCGACCCATTCCGGCGCAGTGCCATCCGGGTAAGCGCCCTTGCGCTCTCCCCCGATCGCAACGGACACTTCTCCGTTGCGATTGTCCCGGGTCACGTGTGTCTTGTAGCTGTAGCTGTCGGATACAAGCGTCTTGCCGTTTTCCCAGTTGGCCCGCTCGGCCAAGCCGGGCACGTCAAAGGCAAAGAAAACATAGATCAGGTATAGAATGACCAGCCCCGGCAACCCGAAACTCAGCGCCCGTTTGCGCCGAAAGATGTGGTCGGTTCTGGCTTTCAAGTCGTTGATCGGCAGATCAGTGGCAAAGGTGCTCATGCTGCGGCTCCTTTGGCGGAACCGTGTGTCAGACGGTCACGCAAAATGCCGGACAGCTGATCCACGGCCACGATGGTGACGAACAGAAGCAGAAAGATGGCCGCCGCCTCGTCGTAACGCCCCTGCCCCCAGGACATGGCGTTGCGCAGTTCGTACCCCAAGCCACCTGCCCCCACGAAACCAAGAATGGCCGAAGCGCGGATGTTGATCTCGAACCGCAGCAGGGCGTAGCTGACGTAGTTTGGCCCGACCTGCGGGATCACGCCCAAATACATCCGCTGCGACCAGTTGGCGCCAACCGACTGCAGCCCCTCTACCGGTTTCAGAGAGGCGTTTTCATTCACTTCGGAAAACAATTTGCCCAGAGCACCGGCAGTGTGAATGGCGATGGCAATCATTGCAGGCACAGGCCCGCCGCCCAGAACAAAGATCAGTACCAACGCGATGACGATTTCCGGAACGGCCCGGCAAATATCAGAAATACGGCGAAAAACGGGGATCAATGACGGCCACAGCGCCATGCCGCGGGTGGACATCAGCGCCATAAAGGTGCCGCCCAGAGTGCCCAACAGCGTGGCCGCGGCGGCGATATTCAGTGTTTCGATCAGCGCGGGAAAGAACTCGACCAAAATTGCGGGCAATTCCCCGATTTTCTCCCAGGCCTCAGTCAGAACCTCGGCAGGGTAATCGAAAATGCGGTTCCACCCATCGGCAAAACTACCGGCGTTTCGCATGTCGGCGGTCCGGAATCCGGCCGCCATAAGAGCCACGAACAGGATCAGGAGTATCCCACCGTAAACCCGTTTGCGACGGGTCATGATGGTGTAATCCTCCCGAATCCGGTCGAGTCCGGCGGTTCCCGCGGTCAGGTCGGTCATGAAAGGCTCCGATGGGGATAGTGGGGTCCGGTTCACCGCCGGACCCCGAACAGAAGTTGCGCAGGCTTAGTTCGACTTCAGCTTGCGGGCTTCAATGATGATTTCGTAGGCCTCGTGGGTGATCGGCTCGAATGCTTTGGCTTCACCTGCGGCCACGCCATAGAAACACTCACGGTCTTTGTCGGCCAGCCCGGCCATCAGAGCCGTCATCTTCTCTTTGACATCTGCCGGCAATGCCTTGCGTAGAACCACCGGACCTTCGGGGATCGGCTTCGATTTCCAGATTTCGACCATGTCGTTCATGTCGACCAGTCCGGCATCCACGGCGCGGCGCAGCGCGCCCGAATTGTAGCCGTCTTCCCAGTTGCCCAGACCATCGGCCCAGGTCACGCCACCATCCACGTCACCGTTGTTCACGGCGACGATTGTCTGCTCGTGACCACCGGTGAACTTTACTTCACCGAAGTAGTCACCCGACTCCATCGTCGCACCCGTTGCCTGAGGGATTTCGATCGAGGGGATCAGGTAGCCCGAGGTCGAGTTCGGATCACCAAAGCCAAATACCTTGCCTTTCATGTCATCAAGCGAGGTGATGCCGCTATCCTTGCGGGCGAACCCGACCGAGTAGTAGCCATACCCACCATCTACGTTCACCTTGACCAGAACCGGTTCGACCGCCTCGGGGTCGCTGAGATAGGTCTTGGCATAGGCGGAGGCGCCCAGCCAGGCCATGTCGATCGTGCCGCCCAGCAGGCCCTGGATCACGCCGTTGTAGTCCGCCGGGGCGAACAGCTTGGTTTCGACACCCAGCGCGTCCTCGGTGTATTCACGCAGACATTCGTTGTTGTTCAGACGGTCCTGTGCGTTTTCTCCGCCCAGAATGCCGATACGGAATTCGCTGATCTCCTCTGCCATGGCAGGCGCGCTCAGGGCAGTGGTCGCGACCAGGGCGGCAACAAGTTTCTTCATCTGTCTCTCTCCAGGTTGATTGGCCCACCCCATTCATCGGGCCGGGCGATGAATGAGGTGTTTGGGGCTCAGATCGTGGCCTCGGCTTCCATCAGAGCTTTCCGGTTGGCATCCAGCGTTTCGATCTCGGTCGAGGTCGCGGCCTCGGAGAAGCTGGCATCAGCGCCGTAGATCTCGCGGGCGACGCCGGTGGTCAGCTGCTCGGGCAGGCCGTCGAACACGATGCGACCGTCGCGCATGCCGACCACGCGGTCGCAATAGCGGCGCGCAGTGTCCAAAGTGTGCAGATTGGCGATCACGGTACGGCCGTCCTCTTCGTGGATGCGGCGCAGGGCCTGCATCACGACTTGCGCGTTCATCGGGTCCAGCGAGGCGATGGGTTCATCGGCCAGGATGATCTTGGGGTCCTGCATCAGCGCCCGCGCGATGGCGACACGCTGCTGCTGTCCGCCGGAAAGCGCCTCGGCCCGTTTGGGGGCATGTTCGGCGATGCCAAGACGGTCGAGAATGTCGATGGCGCGATGGATGTCTTCCATCGGGAAAAGGTTGAACATGGTCGCCAGCGTCGAGTGCCGGTTCAGCGTTCCATGCAGCACGTTCGAGACCACGTCCATGCGGGGCACAAGGTTGAATTGCTGGAAGATCATCGCGCAATCGGCCTGCCACGCACGTTTTTCGCGCCCTTTCAACTTGGTCACGTCGCGCCCGTGAAACAGGATCTGCCCTGCGCTGGCATCGGTCAGGCGGTTGATCATACGCAGCAGGGTGGACTTGCCCGCGCCCGACCGCCCGATGATCCCGATCATGCATGGCTTGTCGACGTCCAGCGTTGCGGTATCGACGGCAGTATTGTCGCCGAAGCGCTTGGTCAGTTTTTCGATGCGCAGCACGTGCCACCCCCAATTCGTGATGGAGGTCGTCTACAGCTGGTGCTCAACGGTGATGTGTCGATCCGGTGAAGCTTTTGTAACGGGCTGAAAGCGGATGGCCTATGCAAGGGCTGGGCAATGCCGCTCGTCCCGTCTATACGCGAGCTCAACACCTGAACCGTCAGATCTGTCACATGAGGCCGCCATGAGCTTTGACCGCAAGATCAAGATCGCACCGTCGATCCTGTCCGCCGATTTCGCCAATTTCGGACAGGAAATCCAAGCCATCGAGACCCAGGGCGCCGACTGGGTCCATGTTGACGTGATGGACGGTCATTTCGTGCCAAATCTCACCTTCGGCCCGCCGGCGGTCAAAGCGTTCCGCCCGCATGTCAAGACGGTGATGGATGTGCACCTGATGATCACGCCGGTCGATCCTTACATCCAGGCCTATGCCGATGCCGGCGCGGACTATCTGACGGCCCATGTCGAGGCCGGTCCGCACACGCACCGCACGTTGCAGGCGATCCGCGCGGCCGGAATGAAGGCAGGCGTGGCACTGAACCCGGGTACTCCGGCCGACGCGGTCGAGCACCTGCTGGATCTGGCCGATCTGGTCTGCGTGATGACGGTGAACCCCGGCTTTGGCGGGCAGAAATTCATCGACATGACCACGAAGGTCCGCCGCCTGCGCGAGATGATCGGCGACCGCCCGGTGCATATCCAAATCGACGGGGGAGTCGATCCCTCGACCGCCCCGTTGGTCGCAGCGGCCGGTGCCGACGTTCTTGTTGCCGGTTCAGCGGTCTTCAAGGGCGGGTCGGTTGCGAACCCGGACATCTATGGCCAGAACATCCGTGCCATTCGCGCAGCAGCCGAAGGCCACGCGGTCTGACGGCGGCTCCCGCCCGTCGTCTACGTTTTTGCAAAACGTCTCCTCCTGTTGGGCCCGGCATCGCGCATGGCGCGATGCCGGGCCCAAGGCCGCAAGCGGGATCGGCGCAGCCGATGTCGCGCGGACGCGGGAGCGTTTTGCCGGCCCTGCCCCTAGGCCAGTTGATCCGCGAAATGTGCAAGCAGCCTGTGCTTGAGGATCTTCCCCGTGGGCGCGGCGGGCAGTGACTTGGCCAGCACGATCCGGCTGGGCCGTTTGTAGCCCGCAAGACGTTCCGCCACGAACACCGCCAACTCTGCCTCGGACACAGCGCCGATTTCAGGCACCTGAACAAAGGCCAGCACCTGTTCGTCGCCGCCCACCCGATGCCCGATCACCGCAGACTGGATCACCTGCGGGTGGTCGTTCAGCGCGGCCTCGACCTCGGGCGGATAGACGTTGAAGCCGCCGTGAATGATCAGTTCCTTGGCGCGGCCGACGACGTGCAGATTGCCCTGCGCGTCCAGACGGCCGAGGTCGCCCGTGCGCAACCATCCCTGGGCCAGAACCCGGCCCGTTTCTTCCGCATTGCGATAGTACCCTTTCATCACATGCGGGCCGCGCGTCAGGATCTCGCCCACGCCATCTCCGCCGCCGGGTATGGTTTCGTCAATGCGCAGATCGACCCCCGGCAAGGGCGGGCCGACCGAGATATCCGGATCCCCGATCCGGTTGTGCGAGGCGCAGATCCCCGCCGTGCTTTCGGTCATGCCATAGCCGTTCTGCAGCGCGACGCCATAGAACGCCTCGGCCTTGCGTTTCCACGCCGGATCCAGCGGGGCAGCCCCGGACGAAGTGTAGCGCAGGGCGCCCGAGGGCAACCGCTCCAACCCCTGTTCCTTGGCATATTGCATCAGCAGCGCATGCATCTGCGGCACACCCGAAAACACCGTGACGCCCGCATTCAACGCGGCAAAGGCGCGGTCCGCTGCGAACCGGGCATCCAGCTGGACGAAGGCCCCGGCCAACTCCGACCCAGTGACGATCGAAGCCAGCCCGAAGATGTGCGAAATCGGCAGAACGCCATAGACCACGTCATCCTGCGTCAACCCCCGGAAATTCGCCGAGGTCAGCCCGCCGAACCGCAGGTTTTCGTGGGTCAGCATCACGCCCTTGGGCGTTCCGGTCGTGCCGGTGGTGAACAGCATCGCCGCGACATCCGCCAGATCGGGGTCGGGTGCGCTCGGGTTCGGCGCAGCCAGGTGCATCTGCCCGAAGGCCCCGGAAACGGGCTGGGCTCCGGCCGTTTGCGCATGGTCGCGCGCCTCCGGCGACGCCGCCGATGTGAACAGGATCACCGCCGGAGTCACGTGACCCACGATGCGCGCCAACTCAGCCTCGGTCTGACGGGCGTTCACCGGCACCACGCAGGCGCCGATCCGGGAACAGGCAAACAGCGCGGCCACTGCCGCACAGCAATTCTCGAGCACCAGCATGACCCGATCGCACGGGCGCACCCCCGAGGCCAGCAGGATGTCTGACAGCTCGGAAATCGCGCGGTCGAGGTCGGCAAAGCTCCAATCGGCGCCGAACCCGTCGGCAAAGGCGCGTGCCTGCGGGCGGGTCCGGATCTGGGCATCCGGATAGTCGTGCCACTTGTTCATGTCCCTTCGCCCTCCCCTGCGCCGGAACCGGTTTTGCGCTCAGCGTTTCGTGGTGCGCTTGAACACCCCCGCCGCCGTCGCGATCAGGGTTCCGTCGTCGCCGTGCAACTCTCCGGTCACATAGGCCAGCGTGCGCCCGCCACCCGTTGCGCGCCCCGTGGCCGTCACGCGCCCCTGACGCACTGCCGCTACATAGCTTGTGTTCAGCGACAGGGTCAGAACCAGCGGATGGTCGTCCCGGTCGAACCAGGCCGAGGCGGTGTTGCCGCAAGCCACGTCCAGCAGCATGGCGATGATGCCGCCATGCAAGATGCCCTGGCTGTTCAGGTGATCCGCCCGGATGGTCAAATGGCACCGGGCCCGGCCGTCGGGGTCGGACAGATCCACCTCGAACCCGATCGCGTTCTGACAGCCCGACCGCCGGACCTTTGGGTCGTCTTCAGGCTGCGCCGAGTGCAATGAACCGCTCCAAATGATAATCCGCGTCGCCGAACCTGTGATCCGACATGACGATCCGCTTGGCAATATGCGCCAGCTCATATTCCTGCGTCATGGCGATGCCGCCATGCATCTGGATCGTTTCCTCGGCCACCAGCCGGCCCACCCGCGACACCAGGTTGCGGGCCGCGGCAATCTGCCGGTCGCGATCGGGTGCTTCAAGGTGACCTGCCGCGTTGATCACCGCCGAGCGCGCCTGCTCCAGCTCGATCAGCATGTCCGCGAACCGGTGCTGCAGGGCCTGAAAGGTCCCGATCGGGCGGCCGAATTGCTTGCGCGTCATCAGGTATTGCCGTGTCAGTTCCACCGCGCTTTCCATCGCGCCCAGAACCTCGGCGACCAGCGCGACATTGGCTGCGGCCACAACGTTCATCAGCGGATCGAACCCCTGCCCCGCGGCGCCCAGACGCGCGGTTTCCGGCAGGCGCACATCGTCCAGAGTGACCTCGGCCGCGCGGCCTCCGGCCAGCATCGGATACCCGCGCAAGCCCAGACCCGGTGTGCCAGCAGGCACCAGAAACAGCGAAATGCCGTCCAGTTCGAACGGCCCGCCCGTTTCGCGCGCGGAAACGATCAACTGCCCGGCGACCTCGGCATTCACGACCACAGCCTTGCGTCCGTTCAGGATCAAGTCCGTGCCGTCGGTCCGCACGGTGGTCTCGACCCGGCTCAGGTCATACCGGCTGGCAGGCTCACCATGCGCCAGCGCCAGATGCAACGCGCCCGAGATCACCTGATCCAGCAGGGCCCGCTGATCGGGGCTGCCCACCTGCGCGATCAGCCGACCGCCCAGAATGCAGCTGTCCAGAACCGGCTCGACCACCCCGGCCCGGCCCAGTTCCTCGAACACGGTGGCGATGTCAAAGCCCGCCCCGCCGAACCCGCCATCCGCTTCGTCGAACAGCGCGCCCAGAACGCCCAGATCGGCCAGTTCGCGCCAGATGTCGGCGCTGAACCCCGCCGGGCTGTCCAGAATGTCGTTGCGCACCAGAGTCGTATATCTGTCGGCCAGATAGCGCCGCAGCGTGTCCTGCAGCATCTGCCGTTCTTCGGTCAGGTTGAAATCCATCTCAGCCCCCCATCTTGACCTTGGCGATGATCCCGCGCTGGATCTCGTTCGACCCGCCGAAGATCGACAGTTTCCGGTTGTTGAAATACTGGGCGGCGACCGGCGCGGCATAGTCCGGCCCGATCGGGTCGTTGTCGCCTGCCACCGCCTCGGAGGCGAAAGGCATCGCATAAGGCCCCACCGCGCGGCGGGCCAGGTCGTTGATCTCCTGCCGGATGATCGTACCCTTGACCTTCAGCATCGAGCTTTCGACCCCCGGTGCCTGTCCGGCCGCAGCCTTGCTGATGATGCGCATGTTGGTGGTGGCCATGGCCATCAGGTCGATCTCGACCCGTGCCAGCCGGGCGGCGAAATGCGGGTTCTCGATCAGGGGGCGGCCATTCGCGGTTTCGATCCGGGCAATCCGCTTGACCATGTCCAGCCCCGCCTGGCTGAAGCCGACACCGGCGATGTTGGTGCGTTCATGCGTCAGCAGATACTTGGCATAGGTCCAGCCCTTGTTCTCTTCGCCCACCAAGTTTTCGACCGGGACGCGCACATCGTCAAAGAACACTTCGTTGACCTCGGGCGTTCCGTCCAGCAAGACGATGGGGCGCACCTCGATCCCCGCCGTGTTCATGTCGATCAGCAGGAACGAGATCCCCTCCTGCGCCTTGGCCTCGGGGTCGGTGCGCACCAGGCAGAAGATCCAGTTGGCGTATTGCGCCAGCGTGGTCCAGGTCTTCTGGCCATTGACGACATAGTGGTCGCCGTCCCGCACCGCGCGGGTCTTCAGCGAGGCCAGGTCCGACCCGGCACCCGGCTCGGAATAGCCCTGGCACCACCAGTGTTCACCATTCAGGATGCGCGGCAGGAAATACTCCTGCTGTTCCTTCGAGCCGAATTTCTGCAGCACCGGGCCCAGCATCGACAGGCCAAACGGCACGATGCGCGGCGCAAAGGCGGCGGCGCATTCCTCCTCGAAGATATGGCGCTGAACCGCATTCCACTCGGCGCCGCCAAACTCCTTCGGCCAGTTGAAATTCAACCAGCCGCGCTCGTTCAGCGTGGCGTGCCACCACTCATACCCTTCCTTGCCGATGTTCCGGCCAGCCCGGATCTTGTCCGAGATCTCCTTGGGCAGCTTTTCGGCCAGAAAGGCTCGAACCTCGTCGCGAAAGGCCTTCTCCTCGTCCGTATAATTCAAGTCCACAGCCGCCCTCCTCCTCGATGCGATCGGAACCTTGCCTGCTCGGCCCTACGGGCCGGGCAGCGCCGGGCCGGCCCTCGATGGGCTGGCCCGGCGCCCCTTGCTTCAATAGATCTCGAACAGACCAGCCGCGCCCATGCCGCCGCCGATGCACATGGTCACGACACCCAGCTTGGCCCCGCGCCGCCGCCCTTCGCGCAGCAGATGGCCGACCATACGCGCGCCGGTCATGCCGAATGGATGCCCGATGGCGATCGAGCCGCCGTTCACGTTGCATTTCTCGTCATCGATCCCCAGACGGTTGCGGCAGTAAAGCGCTTGCGAGGCGAAGGCCTCGTTCAGCTCCCACAGGTCGATGTCCTCGACGCTCAGACCATGCCGTTCCAGCAGGCGCGGCACCGCAAAGACCGGGCCGATGCCCATCTCGTCGGGCTCGCACCCCGCCACGCAGAACCCCTTGAACGCGCCCATGGGCTCCAGACCCCGACGCTCGGCCTCGGCGCTGTCCATCACGACCACCGCGGCCGCGCCGTCCGACAGCTGGCTGGCATTGCCGGCAGTGATGTAGTTTCCGGGGCCGCGCACCGGCTCCAGCGAGGCCAGCCCTTCCAGAGTCGTGTTCGGCCGGTTGCATTCATCCCGGTCCACGGTGACCTGCCTGTGCGAGACCTCGCCCGTCTCTTTGTCCTTGACCGCCATGGTGGTCTGCATCGGCACGATCTCCTCGTCGAACTTGCCCGCCGCCTGCGCCGCCGCGATGCGCTGCTGCGACCGCAGGCCGTAGGCGTCCTGTTCTTCGCGGCTGATGCCATAGCGCTCGGCCACGATGTCGGCGGTCTCGATCATCGGCATGTAGATCGCCGGCTTGTGCTCCTGAATCCACGCCTCGGGCACGGGGCGGGTTTTCGGCTGGACCAGCGAGATGCTTTCGATCCCGCCAGCCACGATGGGGCCCGCGCCGCCCTCGGTGATGGCCTGCGCCGCAAGCGCCACGGTCTGCAGCCCCGACGAGCAGAACCGGTTCACGGTCATCCCCGAAACACTGACCGGCAGACCGGCCCGGATGGCGATCTGGCGGGCGATGTTGCCACCGGTCTCGCCTTCGGGGAAACCACAGCCGATGATGCAATCCTCGATCTCGGCCCCATCCAAGCCCGACCGCGCGACCGCGGCCTGAACCGCGTGGCCGCCCATCGTGGCACCGTGGGTCATGTTGAACGAGCCCCGGAACGACTTGGCCAGCCCGGTGCGCGCGGCGGATACGATTACGGCTTGTTTCATCACTGGGCGTCCTTGTTCAGATCGTCAAAGCTGCGGCCCTCGGCCACCAGTTTTTCCAGCAGCGGCGCGGGCTGCCAGAAATAGTCATCCTCGGCCGACCAGGCGCGGATGTCCTCCAGAATACCCGGCAGGCCCTGCAGATCGGCCCATTTCAGCGGCCCGCCGCGATAACGCGGGAAGCCATAGCCATAGAGCAGCACCACATCCACGTCCAAGGGGCGGCGGGCGATGCCCTCGCCCACCACCTTGGCGGCCTCGTTGACCATCGAGACCATATATCGCCGCACGATCTCGTCATCCGTGAACGTGCGCGGGGTGATGCCCTGCGCCGCGCGGTCGGCCGCGATCAAGTCCAGAACCTCGGGGTTCGGCGTGCCGCCGCGCTTGCCTCTTTCATAGACATAGAAGCCCTTGCCGGTCTTCTGCCCGAAATGCCCGGCCTCGCAGAGTTTGTCGGCATAGCTGCTGTCGCGGGCGCGCGGGTCCAGCCCCTCGGCGCGTTTGCGTTTGCGTACCGCCCAGCCGATATCCAGCCCGGCCAGATCGGACACCGCGAACGGCCCCATGGCAAAGCCGAAATCGGTCAGCGCCTTGTCGATCTGGAACGGGCTTGCCCCGTCCAGAACCATGTGGTCGGCGCAGGTGCGATAGGTACTGAGGATCCGGTTGCCGATGAACCCGTCGCACACCCCTGCGCGCACCGAGACCTTCTTCAGCCGATGCCCCAGCGCAAAGCCGGTTGCGACCACCTCGGGCGCGGTCTTGTCGGCCACCACGATCTCGAGCAGCTTCATCACATGGGCGGGCGAGAAGAAATGCAGCCCGATCACGTCCTGCGGCCGCGTGGTGGCGGCGGCGATCTCGTCGACGTCCAGATACGAGGTGTTCGTCGCCAGAACCGCCCCGGGCTTGCAGACCGCATCCAGCTGGACAAAGACCTGTTTCTTGACCTCCATATCCTCGAACACGGCCTCGATCACCAGATCGACGGCGCTCAGCGCGTCATAACCGGTGGCAAGCTGCAATTGGTCCGACAGAATCGAGTCGTACTGCTGCTGGCTGATCTTGCCGCGCTTCAGGGCGCCTGCCAGGTTTCCGGCGATCCGGTCTTTGGCGGCATGGGCGGCCTCCTGCGTCATCTCCAGCAAGGTCACGGGCAGACCGGCCAACAAGGCGGCGGTGGCGATCCCCGCGCCCATCGTGCCGCCGCCGATGACCCCGATCTGATGCACCGGACGCGGCTCGACACCCTTCAGTTCGGGCAGCTTGCCCACGGCGCGTTCGGCGAAGAAGGCGTGAATCAGACCCTTGCGCTGATCCGATTCCATCAACTGCATGAACAGTTCTCGCTCGCGCGCCATGCCCTCGGCAAAGCTGGGCGCCTCGCAGGCGGCTTGCACGGCACGCACGGCAACGGCGGGGGACAGTTGGCCGCGGCCCTTCTTCAGAACGGCCTCGTAGACCGCATCGAAATCGACGGGGTCCGGCGCGGGCATCTCTCCGACCGCGCGGCGGGGCGTACCCGAGTCAAGCAGCTCCTGCGCATAGGCCAGCCCGATCTCGCGCGGGTCGCCATCCTGCACCTTGTCGATCACGCCCAGCTTCAGCGCCTCGTCGGCGCGGACATGGCGACCGGTTGTGATCATGTCCAGCGCGGCCTCGACCCCGGCCACGCGCGGCAGACGCTGGGTGCCCCCGGCACCCGGCAGGATGCCCAGATTGACCTCGGGCAGGCCGACCTTGGCCGAGGGAACCGCGATGCGGTAGTGGCTGGACAGCGCAACTTCGAGCCCACCGCCCAGCGCCGTGCCATGCAACGCCGATACCACCAGCAGGGGCGAGGCCTCGATCCGGTCGCACAGGCCGGGCAGCCAGGGCTCTTGCGGGGGTTTGCCGAACTCGCGGATGTCGGCCCCCGCGAAATAGGTCCGGCCCTTGCCGTAAATCAGCACCGCTTTTGCGCCCTCGGCCTCGGCCCGTTCGATCCCGGCCAGCAGGCCCCGGCGCACATCCACGCCCAGCGCATTGACCGGCGGGTTGTTCGCCGCCAGCACCGCGATATCGCCAATCCGTTCGTATTCCACCGCCTCGGACATCAGACTTGGTCTCCTCTTGCCAACCCCAGCTTGTTCCGCATGGCGGAACAATATTCCGCAATAGATTGAACCCGTCCGCGCGCGGGTTCAACCCCTTATACCCGACTGCGCCGCCGGGCCGCATATGTTGCCGGCGAGCAGGCCCCAAACAACTTGTGAACCGGATCGCGGAAAACCGTGCTAGGCTTTGCCCACCCGGCCAATGAATTCGGCCCGGAACGAAAACAGATTGCAGAACAGGGAGTTTTGAAATGTGTGACGTTTGCGTAATGAACGCGGTGAAAGACCGGATGCTGTCGCGTCGATCCTTTTTCAAGGCTGGCGCAGCGATGGCGGCAGGCACGGCGCTTGGGACGGTGGCTGCCCCACCAGCGCTTGCGGCCGGCCATGGCGAGGTGCTGGACATGACCCATGTCTACGATGCCGATTTCCCCACCTATTTCGGCCAGCCGGGGATCGAGGCGACACAGGCCTTCAATTTCAAGGAACATGGCTTCAACCTGTTCAACCTGGCCGTCAACGAACACACCGGCACGCATGTCGATGCCCCGCTGCATTTCTCGGCGGATGGGCAGTCGGTGGACGAAATCCCTGTGTCGAACCTCGTTTGCCCTCTGTGCGTGGTGGACATTGCCGCCCGCGCGGCCGAGGACCCGGATGCGCAGGTGACCCCCGACGATCTGAAGGCGTGGATCGCAGCAAATGGCGACATCCCCGATGGCGCCTGTGTCGCCATGCATTCGGGATGGGCCGGGAAAACCGCGACTCCCGAGTTCCGCAACGCCGACGGCGACGGCAAGATGCATTTCCCTGGCTTCCACGTCGAAGCGGCGCAGATGCTGATCGAAGGAACCGGCGCGGTTGCTCTGGCCGTCGACACGCTGTCGCTGGACCACGGGCCATCGGCTGATTTCGTGACGCATTACGCGTGGCTGCCCACCAACCGTTACGGCATCGAGAACCTGGCCAATCTCGACAAGGTGCCCGCCAGCGGAGCGACGCTGGTGGTCGGCGCGCCGGCCCATCGTGGCGGGTCGGGCGGCCCGGCGCGCATCTTTGCGATGGTCTGAGCATGGCAACGGTTCGCCTGTTGACGGACGAAGAGGTCAGCGCCGAGGCGCTGGCCGTCTTCGATGACATCCGCGCCACCCGCAACACCGATTACATCAACAATTTCTGGCGCGCACTGGCCCACGACCCGGCACTGCTGAAAACGACGTGGGAGCGGCTCAAGACCGTCATGGCCCCCGGCGCGCTGGACCCGCTTGTGAAAGAGATGCTTTATGTGGCGGTCTCGGTCGCCAACAATTGCGAATACTGCGTGTACTCCCATTCGGCCGCGGCCCGCGCCAAGGGCATGACCGATCAGATGCAGGCCGAACTGCTGGCGGTGATCGCGATGGCCAGCCAGACCAACGCCCTGGCCACCGCCTTGCAGGTGCCGGTAGACGACCAGTTCAAGGCCTGAGGCTGCGCCTGTCGGGCCAGACTTGCACCAGATGCACAGCGGCTATTCCCTCAAGTGCCTAGCCGCACTGCAGCATCAGGTCTAAATCTCTTTGGTCACATACAGACCAGAGAGGCCCGCTCATGGCACAGACAAGCACGCACCGCCCTGCAATCCTGAACCTGTTCTCGGCCGTCGCCGATGTGTTCAGTGGCATCTATGATGCTTTGATCCGCATGGGCGAAGCAAATGCCAAGGTCATCAAGATCAAGCAACTCAGCGAGTTGACCGACGAAGAACTGGCTGCGCGCGGCCTCAAGCGCGAAGACATCGTGCGCCTGGTGATGGCGGGCGTCTACTAGGACACGCCCGCACTCTGCATTTCGGCCACGGCCTGCGCCGCCTTGGCATAAGCGGCTTTGCACAGGTCAAAGTCCGCTTCGGTCAGCGCCAGGGACGGATAGGTCTTGCCCGGCGACTTGAACATCCCGTTCTGCATCAGAACCGCATTGAACCGGGTTGCCTTGGCCGTGTCCGCGCGGACCACATGGCGATAATCCCGCACCCTTCCTTCCGTGAACACAATTTCGAACAGGGTCGGATCGCCGATGACGCGATGGGCAACCCCCCGCTTGGTCAGCGCGGCCGAGGCCATGTCTATCAGACGCTGACCATTGGCGCGCAGCCGGTCGTACTGACCGGGACGGCGCAGCACCTCCATCGTCTTGAGCCCGGCCACCGCGGCCACCGGATTGCCCGACAGTGTCCCCAGCTGCATCAGCCACTTCTCTGGCCCAACGGCGGATTTGTCGAAATGGGCCATGATCTCGGCCCGCCCGGCGATCGCGGCCAGGGGAAAGCCGCCGCCGATGATCTTGCCCAGCGTGGCGATGTCGGGGGTCACGCCATACAGCTCCTGCGCGCCGCCATAGGCGAAACGAAACCCGGTCACCACCTCGTCGAAGATCAGCACGATGCCGTACTTGTCGGCCTCGTCCCGCAGAAGCTGCAAGAAACCGGGTTCGGGCGGGATGATGCGTTGCAAAGGCTCGACGATGATGCCCGCGACCTGGTTGCCGTGCTCGGCCAGCAGCGAGCGGATGTAGTCCGGGTCATTGAACGGCGCGATCAGCATTTCGGCCTGAACGCTGGCCGGTATGCCCGCACTGTCGGGAACCGCCTGCGGGAAATTCACCATCCGCGACGGGGCCAGGCTCATCTGCGCCTCGGCGCTCATGCCGTGGTAGCCGCCTTCGAACTTCACGATCTTGTCGCGGCCGGTAAAGGCGCGGGCCAGCCGGATCGCGTACATGTCGGCCTCACCGCCGGACGAGACATAGCGGATCTGATCGGCGCAGGGCACGGCGGCGCAGATCTCCTCGGCCAGCTCGACCGCGCGCGCGTTGTTGGCGAAAAACGTCATGCCCTTGGGCATCTGTTCGGCGACGGCCTCCAACACCTCAGGGTGGCCGTGGCCCAGCAGCATCGGCCCCGAGCCGATCAGCAGGTCGACATATTCCGTCCCGTCTTCGTCCCAGACGCGGCTACCCCGGCCCTCGCGGATGAAGACCGACGGGTCGAAATTGCCAAAGCCACCGCCGGGCAGTACCGCGCGGGCGCGTTGGCCCCATTCGGATTGGCTGAGATGTCGCGGCATGGTCGCCTCCCTAATCCAGTATCACGTCCGGCGCGCCCAGGTATTCGCGGTCGGGCGCGACGCCCAGGCCGGCCCCGTCGGGCGGCGCGATCCGACCGCCCTTGCGGGCCGGGCCATCGGGCGCCAGCCGCGGCGCGACATAGCCCGACAGGTCGCACACGTTCATCAGGCGCGCCGGTTCCGTGGCCGCGCCCAGATGCAACAGGGCGGCGGTGGTGATGTCAGACCCCCAAGTGTCTTCGACGCACATCTTCGCCCCCAGATGCAGGCACAGATCACGCGCGCGGCGCGCCGCCGACAGCCCGCCGAATTTCGACAGCTTCACCGCGACCGCGTCCATGCAGCCCAGCGCATGCGCGGCCAGCAGGCTGGCGGTGTCGTGCGCGCATTCGTCCAGCTTCATCGGCAGGCCGGTGGCAGCGCGCACGCGGGCGCAATCTTCGATCGTGGCACAGGGCTGTTCCAGCATCACATCCAGATCCGCGACCGCCCGCCCCACCCGGCTGGCATCCAGAGACGTGGCGCCGCAGTTCCAGTCGCCATAGACCAGCGGCCCGTCGCCCACCGCCTCGCGCACCAGACGCAGGCGTTCGACATCGGCCTGCCAATCGGCATCCGCGCCCAGCTTGACCTGGAACTGGGTGATGCCCTGTGCCTGCGCCTCGCGGGCGATGCGGGCCATCTCGGCCGGCGCGATGCAGGTGATCGAGTGATAGAGCGGCATCGTCTGCGCCCGCCGACCGCCCAGGAGCGCGTGCAGCGGCAGCCCTGCCACCTGCCCCGTCAGATCCCACAGCGCGATTTCGATTGCCGATTTGGCATAGACATGCCCCGGCAGGTGCCGGTCCAGCCGCGCCATCAACGCCTCGGGTCCGATCGGGTCGGCGCCCAGCAGAACCGCGGCCATGTCCTGAACCGCCGGGGCCACGCCGCGCGCATAGGCGGGCAGGTAATGCGGAATCGGGCAGACCTCACCCCAGCCGGTCAGATCGTCATCGGTGTCCAGCGCCAGAACCACCGTTTCAACTGTGTCGCAGGCCTTGCCGTCGGCCATGTAGTAGGCCTGATGGCTGGTCAGCGGCACATGCCAGAGCGAAATGCGGGTGATGCGTGTCATTGGTACACGGCCTTTGGTTCCCCCAGTAGATCTTCATCCGGGGCGACGCCGAGGCCGGGGGCCTCGGGCAGTTCAAGATGGCCCTGACGGTTGCGTGGACCGCGCCCGCCCGCAACGTCTAGCGTCAGCATGTCCTGACAGGCCCAGACGCCCAGGCGGTTGTGATCCGGGATGGTGGCGGCCAGATGCAGCGCCTCGGTATCGGCCAGAACCGAGCCGCCGGTGGCCATCACATACATGTCGATGCCATGCGCCAGCGCGATGTCCCGCATCCGCGCGGCCTTGGTCAGGCCGCCGACACGGTTAAGCTTGATCCCGAAGACCTCGGCCAGCCCGTCGCGGGCAATGCGCGTGGCATCCTGCAGGGTGACCAGGCTTTCATCCACGCTGACCGGCGCGGAATGCAGGGCCCGGATGGCGGCAATGTCGTCCAGCGTCTCGCCGGGTTGTTCGAACATCACGCCCAGATCCTCGGTGGCCTTCATCACCCGCAGCGCCTGTTGCCGCGTCCAGGCGCGGTTGACGTCATAGAGGATGCGCTCACCCGCGGGGCGGTGCGCCTCGACATCGCGGATGCGTTCTATGTCACGATCCACGTCGCCACCCACTTTGACCGAATGCACCCAATAGCCGCGGCCGCGATAGCGATCCATCACCGCACGGGTTTCCTCGATGGTCTTGGCCCCGACCGATGAGGCGATCGGCGCGGGGCTGCGCGACCCGCCGCCCATCAGATCGGCAATCGGCAAACCGGCCGCCTGTCCGGCAATGTCCCAGCAGGCCATGTCGATCGGCGACTTGGCATAAAGATGCCCGGGCAGCGCGTGGTCCATCACCCGCTCGACCTCCAGAACCCGGCGCGGGTCCAGCCCGAGGACGAAGGGCGCCATGGTCTCGATCCCCGCCCGAATGCCCGGCCCATGCGCGGGTACATAGGTGTGGCCCCATGGCGTGCCCTCGCCCCAGCCGGTCAGCCCGGCATCGGTTTCGATCATGACGAAGGTGGCATCCAGCACCTCGAATTTTAGACGTCCGCCGGAAAGCCAATAGGGATGTTCGAGCGGCAGATCGACGTGAAAGACCGAGATGCGGGTGATCTTCATGCGGCGTCCATTCTGGGCAGGTCGTTCAACCCCTCGCCCCGCCAAAGTACGAAAGTGAGGATCGGCTGATCCCCTGTGGACATGGCGTGGCTTTGCCAACTGGCGTGCCAGCGCGTGCCCTCAGCGCCCACAAAGGTCCGATCTCCGCCAACCCTGAAGACCGCGCCGCCAGCCAGCGTCAGGTACAGCTCCTCGGCCTGGTGGCTGTGCCAGTCATAGTCCAGCCCGGCTCCCCAATAGGCGACATAGCCCCGCAGCTGGGTCGAATGGAAATGACCGGTTGGCCCGAACAGTTCGAAATACCCGTACCGATTTCGGAAATCGGCGCCGACCTCTGCCTCGGTATAGGTTCGTTTCCAGTGGGCAAGATGCGCCGCCGACCGGATCGCCTGAACCAACCCCGTTGTCCGGGGTGATCCGGGTTGATCCAGCGCCTGCACCAGCGGCGTGGCGGGGATCGCCCGCGGTTGCAAACCGGCCGCGGTCAGGTCGGTGGGCCAGGTGCCGAATTCGGACAGCGCCGGCAGGCTCTGATGCAGTTGCCGCGCGGCTTCGAGAACGTTTTCCAGGGTCATGGGATCACCACGATGTTGCCGGTATGTTGCTTGTCGATGAAGGCCTGCTGGGCCTCTCGCAGCTCAGTCAACGGGTAAGTGGCGGCCAAAGCTGGCTTGATTTGCCCATTTTCTATGTATTTCACGACATCAAAGAAGTTCTTCGGCGTGTTCACGGTCGACCCGGTGAAGGTCAGATCGCGCAGATAGAAGGTGCGAAGGTCGAATTGCACGATCGGACCGGCAATCGCGCCCGAACAGGTATAGCGCCCGCCACGCTCCAGCATGTCGATCAGTTTGGGCCACATCTCTCCGCCCACGACGTCGGCGACGACGGTGATCCGGTCCCCTTTCAGCTCGGCTCGCAGGTTTCTGGGGTTGCGCGCCAGAATGCGATCCGGGCCCAGTTTGGCGACCTCGGGGTGCTTGGCCTCACTGGCCATGGCGATCACGCGGGCGCCGCGCAGCTTGGACAGCTGGATCAGCGCCCCTCCCACACCGCCCGAGGCACCGGGGATCAGAACCGTGTCGCCCTCGCCGACCTGCGCCCTGTCCAACATGCCCTCGGCCGTCACATAGGAACAACTGAAGGTCGCCAGTTCGGCATCGCTCAGGTCGGAGTCGATCGCCGCCACGCCGCGGATGTCGGCCTTGGTGTATTCGGCAAAGCCGCCGTCACATTCCGAGCCGAAATATCCCGCCTTGTCGCGGTTCATCGGATCGGACCAGTCGCGCAGCCAGCCCGCCACGATCACCCGCCGGCCGATGATCGCAGGATCGGCCCCCTCGCCCACGGCCACGACCGTGCCGACCGCGTCCGCGCCCTGAATACGCGGGAAGGTCAGGGGCGCGCCGCCCCAGGTGCTGTCGTCGTCGTCCACCTCGGAATAGGCGCCGCCGGTGGTGGCCTCGTCCACCGCCTTGGAATACCAGCCGGTGCGGGTGTTCACATCCGTGTTGTTCAGCCCGCAGGCGCCCACCCTGATCAACACCTCCATCGGGCCGGCTGTGGGGGTGGGCCAGTCCTCGTGCCATTCGTATTTGTCCAGATCGCCATGCCCCGTCAGGACCATGGCCTTCATGGTCTTCGGGATCATTCCGCAGCCTCCATCGCGGCATCGGTGCGGGGCCGGAGGCTTTGCGGGTCATAGGCGGGCGCGCCCAGGATCCGCCCGGGACGCGGCGCGCCGGCGATTACCACCTGCACTTCGGTTCCCGGCACATTGGCCTGCGGTTTGACATAGGCAAAGGCAAGGATCTTGCCGACCGTATGCCCGTAGGCCACCGAGGCGGTGGAACCCACAACCTTGCCGTCCAGCAGGACCGCCTCGCCGCCATGCCCATCGTTCTGGCCATCCGGTTCGATCTCCAGATAAGCGCAGAGCCAGCGCAGATCGGGGTTCAGGGTCCGGTCCTTGCCCAGGTATTCCTTGTCGGTGCGGGCAAAGCGCAGCACGTCGGCCTCGGCCAGGGTGACCTCGTTGGTCAACTCGCCCGCGCCCTTGAAGGCCTTTTCCATCCGCAGCGCGTTCATCGCGAACGACCCGTAATCGGCGATGCCCAGCGGCGCGCCCGCGGCCCAGAGCGTATCGTAGACGGCCAAGGCGCTGTCACGCGGCATGTGCAGTTCCCACCCCAATTCACCGGCATAGGACATGCGGAAAACCCAGAGCCGGTGACCCGCCACGTCGATTTCCTGCGCGGTCAGCCATTTGAAAGCGGCATTGCTCAGGTCGGCATCGGTGCAGGCGGCCAGAACCTCGCGCGCCCTAGGGCCATTGAGGCTGAGCGCGGCCCAGTCGTCGGATCGCAGGATGATATCGACGTTTTCTTCGTCGCGATGCTGGGTCAGGTGATCCAGCATGCGCCGCTCGAAGAAGGCAGCACAGACGAGGTAGTACCGGTCCTCGGCCAGCTTCACGACCGTGGTCTCCAGCTCGATCCGTCCACGGCGGTTGAGCATGTGGGTCAGCGCGATGCCGCCCACCTTTTGCGGCAGGCGGTTGGCGACCAGCCGGTCCAGCAGGACCCGGGCATCCGGGCCGCTTACCTCGACCTTGGTGAAGGCCGAGATATCCATGATGCCGACCGCCTCGCGCACGGCCCTGCATTCGGAGGCGACCATGTCGTGCACCACATTGCGGCGGAAGGAATAATGGTCGCACTGTTCAACGCCATGCTTTGCGAACCAGCGGGGGCGCTCGTGGCCATAGACCTCTTCGAACACCGCCCCCTTGGCTTTCAGCCGGTCATACAGCGGGGACGGCTTGATCGGCCGCCCGGCAAGACGGTTGAAATGCGGAAACGGAATTTCGTGGCGCAGTTTGTAATCCTCATGCGCCTTGGTGACCTGCCAGTCTTTGGTGGCATAGGCCCCGAACCGGCGCGGATCATAGTCGCGCATCGAGATGTCCGCCGCCCCATGCACCATCCACCGCGCCAGTTCGCGCGTCAGCCCCGGGCCCCAGCCGATGCCGATCTGCGTGCCGCAGCAGCACCAATAGTTTCGCACCCCCGGCGCCGGGCCGATCAGCGGATTGCCGTCAGGCGGGTGCGAGATCGCCCCGTGAACCTCGCGCTGGATCCCCAGATCGGCAAAAACCGGCATCCGGTTCAGGCTCTCCTCAAGCCACGGCATAACCCGGTCGTAATCGGCATCGAACAGCCAGTTTTCATAGTCCCACGGGCAATGGTCATGCCAGACCGAATTCGAATTTTCCTTCTCGTAGATCCCGATCAGCCCGCGCTTCTGCTCCATGCGGATATAGCCCGAGACCTTGCGATCATCGCGGATCACCGGCAGCTCGTGATCGAGGTCCTGGAACTGTGGCACCGGTTCGGTCACGAAATAGTGGTGAGTCATCGAGGTCATCGGCAGTTGCAGCCCCGACCATTCGCCCATCTGTCGGGCATAGGTGCCGCCCGCATTCACCACGTGTTCGCAGCGGATCGTGCCCCGTTCGGACTGGACCACCCATTCGCCATTGGCCGCCTGGGTGATGTTGGTGGCCCGGCAGCGGCGGATGATCCGCGCGCCCAGCTGACGCGCCCCCGCCGCCATGGCCATGGTCACGTTCGTCGGGTCCACATGCCCGTCGTCCGGCGTATGCAGCGCGCCCAGAACCCCGTCGAGGTTGTAGAACGGGTGCAGTTCGGCCACGCGGTCGGCACCGACCAGTTCAATGTTGAAGCCCAGCGACCGGCCCACCGACAGGGTATGGCGCAGCCAGTCCATCTCGTCCTCGGTATAGGCCAGCCGAAACGAGCCGCAGCCGTGCCATGTCACCGCCTGCCCGGTCTCGGCCTCAAGCGCACCGGAATAAAGCCCGATGTTGTAGTCCACGCATTTGCCCAGACCAAAGGAACTTGTCGAATGGGTGATCTGCCCGGCCGCATGCCAGGTGCTGCCGCTGGTCAGCTCGGCCTTTTCCAGCAGAACGACATCCGTCCAGCCCTCATGCGCCAGGTGATAGGCCAGACCGACGCCCATGACACCCCCGCCCACGATCACCACGCGGGCCTGTGACGGCAGTTCCTTCCCGGACATGATTTTTCCTCTCACCGAGTCGCATTTCTACTCGACAGGCTAAGGTCACATTTGTACCATCGTCAATCATGAATGACACAAATGTATCAAAAACCGTTCTTGACCGGCTGACCCGTGAATGGGATGCCCTGACGCCCGAGGCGCAGAAGGCCGCCCGCTATGTGCTGGAGAACCCGGCGGATGTGGGCGTTTCGACCGTGCGCGAGATCGCCGAGGCCGCAAACGTGAAACCCAACACCTTCGTCCGCATGGCACGGCAGGTGGGGTTTGAGGGCTACGAGGATTTCCGCGCGCCGTTCCGCGACGCCATCCGGCGTGGCACCGTGTCGTTCCCCGACCGCGCCCGCTGGCTGCAGGAGATCGGCAAATCCGGCGAGTTGGGCGGGCTCTATGCCGATATGGTCGGGGCTGCGATCCGAAATATCGAGGAAACCTTCGCCGGGATCGACGCCACCCGGATGCAGGCCGCGGCCGAGGCGATCTGGACATCGCGGCAGGTTTTCACGCTGGGCGTCGGCGTCAACAACGCGAACGCGCGTAACTTTACCTACCTCGCCTCGACCGGGATGAAGCAGTTCCACGCCGTTCCCCGCCCCGGCTCGACCCCGGTGGACGATCTGGCCTGGGCCGATGAACAGGACGTGCTGATCGCGATGACCTGCCACCCCTACCGGACCGAGGTGATCGAGGCGGTGAAGCTGGCCCGCGAACAGGGCATGACTGTGGTCGGCATTTCCGACAGCCCCGCCAGCCCGGTCGTTCTGAACGCGCAACATGGGTTTGTCGTCGCCGCCGACACGCCCCAGTTCTTTCCGTCATCGGTTTCGACCATCGCGCTGCTGGAGACACTTCTGTCCTTCGTGGTCGCCCTGTCCAGCGATGAAATCGTCGAGCGTGTGGAGCGGTTTCACCGCCGCCGGCACCAACTTGGCCTCTATGCGGAGGAGCCTGAATGACCGCACCGCTGACCCGCTCCTTGGAAGCCCGCTACTACACCAACCCGGCGATATTCGAGCAGGAGAAACAGGGCCTTCTGGCCCGCACTTGGCAATTTGCCGGCCATGTGGCGCAGGTGCGCGAGCCGGGCGACTATTTCGCCTTTGAAATCGCGGGCCAGAACCTGTTCTGCATCCGCGGGCGCGACGGCGAAATCCGCACCTTCTACAACGTCTGCCAGCACCGCGCGCATGAGATGGTGACCGGGGCCGGCAACACCCGCGTCGTCGTCTGCCCCTATCACGCCTGGACCTATGAACTCACCGGGCAACTGCGCGCCGGGCCGAACATCAAATCGGTTCCGGGCTTCGACCGCAGCGCGATCTGCCTGACGCCGGTGCGGACCGAGCTGTTCAACGGCTTCATCTTCGTCAACCTCGACGACGATGCAGCGCCAATGGACGACTGGTACCCCGGCGTGCGCGCGGAAATCCGCGCCTTTGTCCCGCACATTGACGATCTTGAGCCGCTGGAGTGGGTCGAGATCCCCGAAAACTGCAACTGGAAGGTCAGTATCGAGAACTACTCGGAATGCTATCACTGCCCGACCAATCACCCGACTTTTGCCACCGGTGTGGTCAAACCCGAAACCTATGACATTCAACCCGATGCAGGCGGCGGATACGTCCTGCGCCATACCACCGAGTGTCAGAGCCTCGACAAGATGACCTATCCCATCGACCTTTCGGTGCCACATGCGGGCGACTATCAGTCATGGTTTCTGTGGCCGATGTTCTCGTTCCAGTGCTATCCCGGTAATGTGCTGAACACCTATCACTGGCGCGCGCAGGATGCCGATCACTGCACCGTCTGGCGCGGATGGTACACCGAGGGCGGGTCCGAAAGCGCGGTGATCCGCCAACTGGCGGTGCAGGACCGGGAAACCACCGTCGAAGAAGACATCCGGCTGGTTGAAAGCGTGCATCGCGGCCTGAAATCGCGCGGCTATCGCCCCGGCCCTCTGGTGCTGGACCCGGCTTGCGGCGTAATGTCGGAACATTCGATCGCCCGCTTGCAGCAATGGATGCGCGAGGCGGTAGATACAAATGCAAGCGGAGTAGACGATGGCCGACATCTTTGACGAAGACCTTTTCCTGAAAGGACTGGCACAGCGCAAGGCGACGCTGGGCGACGAATACGTGGAACGGAACCTGGCCGCGGCGGACGAATTTACCCGCCCGTTTCAGGAGGCCATGACAGCCTGGTGCTGGGGCTTTGGCTGGGGGGACGAGGTGATCGACCCCAAGACCCGCTCGATGATGAACCTGTCGATGATCGGTGCCTTGGGCAAGATGCACGAGTGGGAGATCCACTGTCGCGGAGCCCTGAACAACGGCGTCAGCAAGGAGGAAATCCGGGCGATCATCCATGTCGTCGGCATCTATTGCGGCGTCCCGCAGGCGCTGGAGTGCTTTCGCGTGGCGCGCAAGGTTCTGACCGAGGCCGGTCAGCTTTAGCCGGTTCCTGTCCCGAAGATCGAGATCGCCCGCCCCCGTGCGGGTTTTCTCATGTCAGCACAAATACGTTACTGAATTTCGATTTGATGCCCAATTGCGTTACATTTTTCTTGCCGCGAATCGCTTCCGGGCGTATTACCCGACCAAACGGTCACTTATTGACCCCGGACGCAAGACACGAGGTTCTGACGCATGGACGCATTCATCTGCGACGCACAGCGCACCCCGATCGGACGCTATGGCGGGGCCCTGTCCCAGGTTCGCACCGACGATCTGGCCGCGATCCCGCTGGTTGCGCTGAAAGAGCGGAACCCGCAAGTGGACTGGGCCAGCCTGGATGACGTGATTCTGGGCGATGCCAACCAGGCCGGCGAAAGCAACCGGAACGTGGCGCGCATGGCCGCCCTGCTGGCCGGCTTCCCGGTTCAAGTGCCCGGCACCACGATCAACCGCCTGTGCGCCAGCGGCATGGATGCGGTCGGCATGGCCGCTCGAGCCATCAAGGCGGGCGATTATGACATGGCGATTGCCGGTGGCGTCGAAAGCATGTCGCGCGCGCCCTTCGTGATGCCCAAGGCCGCCAGCGCCTTTTCCCGCGCCAACGCGGTCTATGACACCACGATCGGCTGGCGTTTCGTGAACCCGAAGATGCAGCAGATGTACGGCACGGATTCGATGCCGCAAACCGCCGACAACGTGGCCGAGGACTATGACATCAGCCGCGCCGATCAGGATGCCTTTGCAGCGCGCAGCCAGGCCCGCTGGGCGGCGGCGCATCAGACCGGGGTGTTCTCCGAGGAAATTACCCCCGTCACCATCCCCCAGCGCAAGGGCGACCCGCTGGTGGTGGACACCGACGAACATCCCCGCCCCGGCACCACGGCCGAAAAGCTGGCAGGCCTGAAGGGCGTCAACGGGCCGGACAAGACGGTGACGGCAGGCAATGCCTCGGGCGTCAATGACGGCGCCGCGGCCATTCTGCTGGCCAACGAAGCTGCCGCGCAGAAGAACGGCCTGACCCCGATGGCCCGTGTCGTGGGCATGGCGGTCGCGGGGGTCGAGCCTCGGGTCATGGGAATCGGCCCGGTCCCGGCCACCCGCAAAGTGCTGGCCCGCACGGGGCTGAGCATCGAGCAGATGGATGTGATAGAATTGAACGAAGCTTTCGCGGCCCAGGGTCTCGCCACCCTGCGTGAACTTGGCGTGGCCGATGATGCACCCCATGTGAATCCCAATGGTGGTGCCATCGCCATCGGCCATCCGCTGGGCATGTCCGGCGCGCGGCTGGTCATGACGGCGGCCTATCAGCTGCGCCGCACCGGCGGGCGCTATGCCTTGTGCACCATGTGCGTGGGCGTAGGCCAAGGCGCCGCGCTTATTCTCGAACGCGTGTAAGGGAGGAGACCCGACATGTACGCTCAGATGATCAAGACGGCAGGAACAGGCGTCAAATCCCGCGAGGAAATGACCGAGCAGGAACGCGCCTTTCAGGACAAGATCGACGCCGACATCAAGATCGAGCCCAAGGACTGGATGCCCGACGACTATCGCGCGACGCTGATCCGCCAGATCGGCCAGCACGCCCATTCCGAGATCGTCGGACAGCTGCCCGAAGGCAACTGGATCACCCGCGCGCCCACGCTGGAACGCAAGGCGATCCTGCTGGCCAAGGTGCAGGACGAGGCCGGGCATGGCCTGTACCTGTACTGCGCCGCCGAAACCCTGGGCGTCAGCCGCGACGAACTGACCGAGATGCTGCTGGACGGGCGGATGAAATACAGCTCGATCTTCAACTATCCCACGCTGAACTGGGCCGATATCGGCGCGGTGGGCTGGCTGGTCGACGGGGCGGCGATCATGAACCAGGTGCCGCTGCAGCGCACCTCGTTCGGGCCGTATTCGCGCGCGATGATCCGCATCTGCAAGGAAGAAAGCTTTCACCAGCGCCAGGGCTATGACGCGATCCGCAAGATGGCCGAGGGCACGCCTGAACAGCGCAAGATGGCGCAGGACGCGCTGAACCGGTTCTGGTACCCGTCGCTGATGATGTTCGGCCCGTCCGACAAGGACTCGGTGCATTCGGCCCAGTCGATGGCGTGGAAGATCAAGATCAACACCAATGACGAGCTGCGCCAGAAATTCGTGGATCAGACTGTGCCGCAGGCCGAGTATCTGGGCCTGACCATCCCTGACCCGGACCTGAAGTGGAACGAAGAGCGCGGGCATTACGATTTCACTCAGCCCGACTGGTCGGAATTCTTTGACGTGATCAAGGGCAACGGCCCCTGCAACACCGACCGCCTGGCCGCCCGCAACAAGGCCTGGGACGAGGGCAAATGGGTGCGTGACGGTCTGCTGGAACATGCCCGCAAGAAACGCGCCCGCAAGGTCGCAGCCGAATAACCTGCCCGATAGGAGGACACCTGATGAAAAACGAATGGCCCCTGTGGGAAATCTTCATCCGCGGCCAGCACGGCATGAGCCATCGCCATGTCGGCTCGCTGCACGCACCCGACGCCGAAATGGCGATCAAGAACGCCCGCGACGTCTATACCCGCCGCAACGAGGGCGTCTCGATCTGGGTGGTCGAGGCCAACAACATCACCGCCAGTTCGCCCAGCGACAAGGGCCCGCTGTACGAGCCCAGCGAAAGCAAGGTCTACCGTCATCCGACCTTTTTCGACATCCCCGAAGAAGTGGGGGCGATGTGATGACCCGCGACGAGGCATTCCTGCAATTCCTGCTGCGGATGGGGGACAGCACGCTGATCCTGGGCCATCGCGTCAGCGAATGGTGCGGCCATGCGCCGGTGCTGGAGGAGGACATCGCGCTGGCCAACACCGCGCTGGACCTGATCGGCCAGACGCAGATGTGGCTGGGCCTGGCCGGAGAGGTTCAGGGCGAAGGCAAGTCCGCCGACGATCTGGCCTTTCTGCGCGACGCTTGGGATTTCCGCAACGTGCTGCTGGTCGAGGTGCCCAACGGCGACTTCGGCCGCACCCTTATGCGCCAGTTCCTTTTTGATGCCTGGCACTCGATCATGCTGGGCCGGTTGCTGAAATCGTCCGACGACCGGGTCGCGGCGATTGCCGAGAAGGCCAGCAAAGAGGTCGCCTATCACCTGGAACGGTCCAGCGACACGGTGGTCGGACTGGGCGACGGCACCGAAGAAAGCCACAGGCGCATGCAGGAGGCGCTGGACTACCTCTGGCCCTATGTCGGTGAGATGTTCGCCAGCGACGACGTCGATGCCGAGATGGCCGCCGCGGGTATCGCACCCGACCCGGCCAGCCTGCGCGAGGAATACGACGCGCTGGTTCGGCGCGTGCTGACCGAGGCCACCCTGACCATTCCCGACAGCCGCTTTTCCCACAAGGGCGGCCGCGACGGGCGCATGCATACCGAACATCTGGGCCATCTGCTGACCCAGATGCAATGGCTGCAGCGGGCCTATCCGGGCACAACCTGGTAAAGCCCGATGAACCGCGCCACCGTAGAGCAGGTCTGGGAATGGCTCGACGCCGTACCCGACCCCGAGATCCCCGTGATCTCGGTCGTCGATCTGGGAATCGTGCGCGATGTGACATGGGAAGGCGACACGCTGAAGGTTGCCGTGACGCCCACCTACTCGGGCTGCCCGGCGACCTCGGTCATCGCGATGGACATCGAAACCGCCCTGCGCGACCACGGCATCGACAAAATCAAGCTGGAGACCCGCATCTCTCCGGCCTGGACGACCGATTGGCTCAGCGACAATGGCCGTGCGAAGCTGAAGGACTATGGCATCGCGCCGCCGCAGCCCGCAGGCGGACCCGACCGCTGTCCGCATTGCGGCAGCACGGCAGTTGAAAAGGTCAGCCAGTTCGGCTCGACCCCGTGCAAGGCGCATTGGCGCTGCACCGATTGCCTGGAACCCTTCGACTATTTCAAGTGCATCTGAGGAGGACCGGATGGCACGTTTTCACGATCTGGAAGTCACCGACATCCACAAGACCATCCGCGACGCGGTCGTGGTCACGCTGAAGCCGGTGAACGGCGCGGCCGAGGAATTCGACTTTGTCCAGGGCCAGTACCTGACCTTCCGCCGCGAATTTGACGGGGAAGAGCTGCGCCGCTCCTACTCGATCTGCGCGGGCAAGGATGACGGCGTTCTGCAGGTGGGCATCAAACGGGTCGAGGGCGGCGCCTTTTCGACCTGGGCCAACACCGAACTGGAAGTGGGCGACAGGCTGCAAGCGATGCCACCGATGGGGGCCTTCCACACGCCGCTGGACCCGTCCGCGCACCGGCAGTACCTGGGCTTTGCCGGCGGGTCGGGCATCACGCCCGTACTGTCGATCCTCAAGACCACGCTGGCGAGCGAGCCGAATGCGCGCGTCACGTTGGTCTATGCCAACAAGGGCGTGAACACGATCATGTTCCGCGAAGAGCTGGAAGACCTGAAGAACCAGTACATGGGCCGCCTGAACGTGATCCATATCCTGGAAACCGACGCGCAAGAGATCGACCTGTTCACCGGGCTGGTGACCAAGGAGAAATGCGCCGAGCTGTTCCAGCACTGGATCGACGTCGAAAACACCGACACCGCCTTCATCTGCGGCCCCGAGCCGATGATGCTGGGCATTGCCGAGGCGTTGCGCGAACACGGGCTGGACGACAGCCAGATCAAGTTCGAGCTGTTCGCAAGCGCCCAACCCGGCCGCGCCAAACGCAAGCAGGGCGATGCCGCCAGCGCCGCGCAGGCCAACCAGACCCAGGCGCGGGTCACGCTGGACGGCGCCACCCAGACCATCACCATGCCCAAGGACCAGACCATTCTGGATGCGGCGCTGGAAAACGCGATGGACGCCCCCTATGCCTGCAAGGCCGGGGTCTGTTCGACCTGCCGCTGCAAGGTGATCGAAGGCGAGGTCGAGATGGTCGCCAACCACGCGCTCGAGGATTACGAGGTCGAGAAAGGCTATGTGCTCAGCTGCCAGGCCTACCCGCTGACCGACAATGTCGTCGTCGATTACGACCAGTAAAGGGAGAGGGACCATGGCCGAAGACATGAGCATCGAAAGCTACCTAGCGGCAGGCGGCGTTCTGACCAACCCGACCAATGTGCCACCCCGATACCGGGCCGAGCTGATGAAACTGATGGCGACCTTCGTCGATAGCGAACTGGCCGGTGCGGCTGGGTTTGCGGACATCATCAACCAGGGGCCGGGCATCAAGGAACGCATCGCGGCGGCGAAGATCGTTCTGGAAAAGACCGACAATGCCGACCGCGTGCTGAAGATCATGGGCGAGTTCGGCGCGGATACCGACCGCTATGCCACGCATCACCCGTGGACCGCCCGGCTGGACCGTTCCGCCGATATCGGGGCCACGCGCAGCGAACATGACATGCGCCTTGCGGTCTTCAACTATCCAATCGAAGGCTGGACCGATGCGGTGGTGATGAACCTGCTGATGAGCCGGGCCGTGGGCGTGCAACTGGCCGAGTTCGCGCTGGTGTCCTATCAGCCGCTGGCCGAGGCGTTCCGCGCTATCGCCCCGATCGAGGCGCATCACGGTGAATTGGCCCTGGAAGGCGCGGTCAAGCTGTTGGAACAGGGCGCGGCGCCGGCGATGCGGGAATCGGTCGATTACTGGTGGCCCCGGGTGGCCGCAGGTTTCGGAGCGGGCAACCCCGAGCGGATGGAAAAGCTGCGCCAGATGGGCCTGCGCCGGGCCTCGGGGGTCGAACTGAAAAACCGCTGGCTGGCCGAGGCCGCAGAGGTCGTCACGCGGCTGGGCCTGCGCACCCCGTGATCACCGCCCGCTGGGGCGGCTGATCAGGCCGTATTTCCGGGCAAGCGATCGCAGGCCGCGACGCCTTGACCGGGCCAGCTTGCCCGTGCCCGCGTCACGCGCACCCGCTTTGCGGTTGAATTCATAGACGTCGATGATGCGCTCGGCGCAGCCGCAGGCCTCGCCCATCCCGACCTTGGCGAAATAGAATTTGTCGAACCGTTCCGGTTTTTGCATGGCGCCCTCCGACCGCAAGTAAACGCCAAGACACCCGCGAAAGCCAAATCACAATGCCGGCAGGGCCGGAGCTACAGCGCCTTGACGCCCGACAGGGTCAGGTTGCTGACCAGCGCGGCATAGTCCCGGCGCGCCTGCGCATCGGCACCGGAATTCCACATGTAGTACCAGTTCAGCATACCGAAGACCGACATCGTGGCCGACCGCAGCTTGGCTCCGTCGCCCTGGAACACGTCGGGTGCGACCTCGGACAGGATCCCGCTGAGGAAATTCACCATGTCGCGCTGATACCCGCGCAACAGGCGCTGCTGATCCTCGGGCAGAGCCGACATGCCGCTGGTCTGGACCCGGTGTTCGTCATCCACACCCTGATAGGCCAGCAGGATCTCGGCCACCACGCGGTGCAGTTTTTCGGGCGGGCTCAGGCCTTCAATCTCGAGACCGCAGATCAGGTCGCGCAGTTCCCGCAGATAGGTCTCGAGAATGTCGAACAGGATCGCGTCCTTGCTGTCATAATAGTGATAGATGTTGGCCTTCGAGATCCCGCATTCGCGCGCAAGCTGGGTCATCGAGGCGCGGTCGAAGCCTTCGCGGGCAAAGACCCGCGCCGCCGATTTCAGGATCTGCGCGCGTTTCTGGTCGTGATCTTTTGCAATCGTACGGGCCAAACCTCACTCCTTGTCTCGGTTGTCGACGACGCGCTTGGCCTTGCCCTGGCTGCGCTCGACATCGCCGGGGTCCCCTACAACGATCTCGGTGGAAACGCCAACGATGTCCTTGATCCGCTTGGTCAGCATCCGCGCGGCGGCGGTCTTGCTGAGCTCATCCGCCGCGTCGGGCATCGCCTCGACATAGACGCGCATCGCGTCCATGCGGCCGGATTTGTACAGCTCGATCTGGTAATGCGCGGCGATGCCGCCGGTGGCCATGACCTGTTCCTCGATCTGGCTGGGGAAGACGTTGACCCCGCGCAGGATGATCATGTCATCCGAGCGACCCGTGATCTTCTCCATCCGCCGCATCGAGCGCGCGGTGCCCGGCAGCAGCCGCGTCAGGTCGCGGGTGCGGTAGCGGATCATCGGCAGGCCTTCCTTGGTCAGCGTGGTAAAGACCAGCTCGCCCATTTCGCCGTCGGGCAGAACCTCGCCGGTCTGCGGGTCGATGATCTCGGGGTAGAAGTGATCCTCCCAGATGACCGGGCCGTCCTTGGTTTCCACGCATTCGTTGGCGACGCCCGGCCCCATGATCTCGGACAGGCCGTAGATGTCGACGGCGTGCATGTCAAAGGCCTGCTCGACCTCTTTGCGCATCGCATCCGTCCAGGGCTCGGCCCCGAACACGCCCACCGACAGCGAGCTTTCGCGCGGGTCCATCCCGACCTTGTGATACTGCTCGAGGATGTTGAGCATGTAGGACGGCGTGACCATGATGCCGTCGGGTTTGAAATCGGTGATCAGGGCCACTTGTTTCTCGGTCTGACCGCCGGACATGGGAACCACTGTGGCGCCCAGTCGTTCGATGCCATAGTGGGCGCCCAGACCGCCGGTGAACAGGCCATAGCCATAGGCGTTGTGGATCATGTCGCCCTTGCGCAGACCGCTGGCGCGCAGGCTGCGGGCCACCAGATCGGCCCAGTTGTCGATGTCGTTCTTTGTATAGCCCACCACGGTCGGCTTGCCCGTGGTGCCGGACGAGGCATGCAGGCGGATGATCTGCTCGCGCGGAACGGCGAACAGGCCGAACGGATAGTTGTCGCGCAGGTCGTTCTTGTAGGTGAAGGGGAACTTGGCCAGATCGCTCAGCGTCTGCAGATCGTCGGGATGCACCCCGGCCTCGTCGAACCGCTGCTTGTACATCGGCACGTTCTCATAGGCATGGCGCAGCGACCATTTCAGGCGGTCCAACTGCAAGCTGCGGATTTCATCGATCGACGCGATCTCGATCGGGTCAAGATCCGCTTTGTTCGGGGTCAGATCCTTCATGATGTCCTCCTCACCTCAGGTCTCGGGAAACAGGGTGCCGTTGATCGCGCGGGAAAAGCCCCGGAACTCGGCGATCTTTTGGCCGTCCTGGTTGGTCACTGTCACGTCATAGATGCCGCTGCGGCCGGTCAGGCTCTGCTCGGTCGCACGGGCGGTCAGCCGGTCGCCCAGCCGGCCCGGCGCGACATAGCTGATCACGTTGTGCTGGGCCACGGTCGACTGGTTGCGGCTGTTGCAGGCAAAGGCAAAGGCGCTGTCGGCCAGCATGAAGGTCACGCCGCCATGGCAGATTCCGTGCCCGTTGCAATGATGCTGCTGCACGGTCAGCGCCAGCGTCGCGGTGCCCTCGTCGACCTCGATCAGTTCCATCCCCGCCCATTTCGAGGCATGGTCCTGCGCCCACATCGCGGCGGCGGCTTTTTCGGCGCGTACTTTCGGTGTCATGTTCATTTGCCCCGAAACTCCGGGCTGCGCTTTTCAAGGAAGGCTGCGACGCCTTCGGCATAGTCAGCGGATTCACCGCAGGTCTTCATGGCGTCGGCCTCGATCTCCAGATGATCGGTCAGGCTGTTGGTCGCGGCGGCCTGAATGGTCTGCTTGGTCAGGCCGAGGCCCAGCGTGGGGCCGTTCGACAGGCGTTCGGCCAGCGCGCGCGCCTCGGTCATAAGATCGGCATCGGGCAGGGCTTTCCAGATCAGGCCCCAGTCTTCAGCCGCTTTCGCCGCCAAGGGCTCGCCGGTCAGCGCCAGCCCCTTGGCACGCGCCTCGCCCAGAAGATGCGGCAGGTGCCAGCTGCCTCCGGTATCGGGGATCAGCCCGACCTTGGCGAAAGATTGGATGAATTTCGCGGACTCGGCGGCCAGCACGATATCGCAGGCCAGCGCCAGATTGGCGCCCGCGCCTGCGGCCACGCCGTTGACCGCGCAGATCACCGGAAAGTTCAGCGACCGGATCAACCGCACCAGCGGCGCATAGAAGGTGCGCACCGTGTGGCCCAGATCCGGTAGGCCGTCCATTTTCGACGGATCGCGATCAGCCAGATCCTGCCCCGCGCAGAACCCGCGCCCGGCTCCGGTCAGCAGGATCGCCCGCGCGCCCTCATCGCGCGCGCCTTCGATGGCGCGGCGCAGGGCGTGGTGCATTTCCTCGGTGAAACTGTTCAGGCGATCAGGGCGGTTGAGAGTGATTTCCACATAATTTCCACGCCGCTGCGCAAGAATCGTATCGCTCATGGGCCGCTCGCTTTGCATTCGTTTCGATATTCTTCTTGCATTAACCGAACGGTTGGTCAATAAATTTCTCCGACGAAGCGCCGAATCCGGGCTTTCGGCCGGTTGATGGTTACAAAAAGGACCATTAACGCATTTATGACTCATGTTTTGGAGGAGGAAACCAGTCATGAAACTCAACGGGATCAAAACGCTGTTGGCGACGGCTGCCTTGGCAGTGTCGGGCAGCGTGGCATTTGCGGCGGATTACACCCTGACGATTTCCAGCTGGGCGCCGCCCACCCACGGGATCAACGCCAAGATGTGGCCCAAATTCGTCGAGATGGTCGAAGAGGCCACCGACGGCAAGGTGACCGCCGAGCTGAAGCTAGGCATCGCCCCGCCCCCGGCCCAGATGGACCTGATCATGGATGGTGCGGCGGATGCGTCGATCATCTTCCACGGCTATCAGCCGGGCCGCTTCGTGACGACCAAGTTGATCGAACTTCCGGGCTATGAAGGCTCGGCCGAGGCCGCCTCGGTTGCCTATTGGCGCGCCTATGAAAAGTATCTGAAGGCCGCTGACGAACACCGCGGCGTTAAGGTCATCGCTCTGCACACCCACGGCCCGGCCCAGCTGCACACCAGCAGTCCGGTGACCTCGATGGACCAAATATCGGGCCTCAAGGTGCGGATCCCCGGTGGCGTCGGTGGCGACGTGGGCACCGCGCTGGGTGCGACCGGCATCCAGGTTCCGGCGCCGAAGGTCTATGAGACACTGGCCTCGAAGGCCGCCGACGGCGTGGTCATGCCCCTCGAATCGCGCAAGGGCTTCAAGCTGACCGAGGTTGCCCCGAACGTCTATGAGATGCCGGGTGGCCTGTATCGCGGGTCGTTTGCCTTCATCATGAACGAAGACACGTTTGCCGACCTGCCGGAAGACATCCAGCAAGCGCTGGAGGAAAACGTGTTCGGCGAGCCGCTGAGCCGCGAGATCGGCAAGATCTGGGACGAGATTGACGCCATCGGTCGTGAAGCGACCCAAAGCACCGAGGGCAATGCGATCCACGAAGCCGCCGCCGAGGACATGGAGAAATTCTCGACGATCGCCGAGGACGTGCGCGCCAAGGTGATTGCCGAAGTCAACGACGCCGGTGTCGATGCTCAAGCCGCCTATGACAAGATCAAGTCGGAAATGTCCTCGAACTGATCCCTGCTGCGGGGCGGCGCAGGCCGCCCCCACCCAGCCCCATTCGGAGCCACCCGATGACCCCTCTCATCCAGCTTGTACGGCGCGCCAGCGTCCTGCCGGTGATCGTCGCCTGCACGGCCCTGTTCATCCTGATGGTGATGACCTTCTGCGACGTGATCCTGCGATCGGTCTTCAACGCGCCGATCGAGGCCGCCACCGAACTGACGCGCATCCTGATGGCCATTCTGGTGTTCTCGGTGCTGCCCATCATCTCGGTCACCAACGGGCATATCGCCGTGGACCTGACCGACGGTATCTTCCACCGCCTGCGGCTCAGCCGCCTGCGCGATGCTGTGATCTATATCCTCAGCGGCGCCATGCTGTATTGGCCGGTCCAGCGCGTGTGGATCCTGGCCGAACGCGCCCGCGACTATGGCGATGTCACCGAATACCTCAGCATCCCGACATACCTCGTCGGCTGGTTCATCACTGCATCGGTGGCGATCACCGCCGTGGTGATGATCATCACCGGACTGCTGTACCTGTTTGCCCCCAAGACCCTGACGGAATCCACTCAATGACCGCTGCCCTCATCGGATTTGCCCTTGTCCTGATCCTGGTGCTGATGCGCCTGCCCATCGTCTTTGCCATGGGGCTGGTCGGCACGTTGGGCTTTGCCTATGAACGCGGCGGCTCGATCTTTGACGAGCGCGGGTTGAAGGCCGCTATGTCGATGGTCGGCCGCCAGATCACCGATACCGCGCAGGATTACGGCCTGTCGGTCGTGCCGCTGTTCATCCTGATGGGCTTGTTCGTCAACAAGGGCGGCATGGCGCGCGAGCTTTACGCCGTTTCCAACGCCTTTCTAGGCCACATGCGCGGCGGCATCGCCATGGCGACCGTAGCGGCCTGCGGCGGGTTTTCGGCGATCTGCGGATCGTCGCTGGCCACCGCCGCGACCATGTCCAAAGTCGCGATGCCGCAGATGCGCCGTTATGGGTATTCCGACGAACTGTCGACCGCCTCGATCGCGGCCGGCGGCACGCTGGGCATCCTGATCCCGCCCTCTGTCATCCTGGTCATCTACGGGCTGCTGACCGAAACCTCGATCGGCAAGCTGTTCATGGCCGGCATCATCCCCGGCATTCTGGGCATCCTGTTCTACCTGTTCGCCGTGCGCTGGACCGTGTGGCGCAACCCTCAGGCCGGACCAGCCGGCGAACGCGCCAGCTGGGGCGAGCGCATCAGCGCGCTGGGGTCCGTCTGGGCGGTGCTGCTGCTGTTTTTCCTGGTGATCGGCGGGCTGTATGGCGTGTTCGATTTCGAACCGCTGAACCTGACCTTTTCGCCGACCGAGGCCGCAGGCATGGGCGCCGCCGGGGCTTTTCTGATCGCGCTGTTCCGCGGCGGGCTGACCGTAGGATCGACCTTTGAGGTGCTGAAGGAAACCTGCTTTACCGCCGCCGCGCTGTTCGCGGTGCTGATCGGCGCGCAGATCTTCTCGAATTTCATCAACCTGGCCGGCCTGCCCGAGGCGCTTATCGCCATGGTCACCGCCTATGACGTGGCGCCGTTCGTGGTGATCCTGATGATCCTGGGCATCTACATCATCCTGGGCTGCGTATTCGAGTCCCTGTCGATGCTGCTGCTGACGGTTCCGATCTTCTTCCCGTTGGTGACCTCGCTGGGCTATGACCCGATCTGGTTCGGCATCGTCGTGGTGGTGGTGACCGAGATTTCGCTGATCACCCCGCCGGTGGGCCTGAACGTGTTCATCCTGAAAGGCGTGGTGGGCGACGTCTCGACCGGAACGATCTTTCGCGGCGTGACCCCGTTCTGGGTGGCCGACATCTTCCGCCTGGCGCTGATCGTCCTAGTTCCCGTCATCGTTCTGTACCTGCCGCAACAGATGGGCGCGCTGGGTCACTGAGCTCATTTCGCCGCGCAAGGCGGCCCCAATACAGGAGCATCTCATGTCTCTGAAACAGATTTCCAGTTTCGCCGCGGGCCAGTGGGTTGCGCCCGGAGCCGGGGCCCGCACCATCGCCTCGGCCATCACCGGAGAGCCCTTTGCCACCGCCGGCAACGACGCGCTGGACGTGCAGGCGATGCTGGCCCATGCCCGCGACATGGGCGGGCCGGCCCTGCGTCGGCTGACCTTTCATGAACGCGCCAAGATGCTCAAGGCGCTGGCGCAGGCGCTGTCGGAACGCAAACAGGCGCTCTATGACCTCAGCTTTGAAACCGGCGCCACGCAGAAGGATCACCTGATCGACATCGACGGCGGCATCGGCACCATGTTCGTCTTTGCCTCGAAAGGGCGGCGCGAGATGCCCGACGGCCATGTCTTTCTGGATGGCGATGTCGAACAGCTGTCACGGAATGGCACCTTCCTGGGCCAGCATGTCTGCACCCCGCTGCAGGGCGTGGCCGTGCATATCAACGCCTTCAACTTCCCGGTCTGGGGCATGCTGGAGAAACTGGCCCCCACCCTGCTGGCCGGGGTTCCGGCGATCGTGAAACCCGCCACCAACAGCTGCTATGTCACCGAATTGGCCGTGCGGATCATGCTGGACAGCGGCATCCTGCCCGACGGCGCACTGCAGCTGGTCTCGGGCGGGCTGGGCGACATGCTGGATCACCTGACCTGTCAGGACGTGGTCAGCTTTACCGGCTCGGCAGACACCGCGATGAAGCTGCGGCAGAACCCGGTGATCGTGACCAACTCGGTGCGGTTCGTGGCCGAGCAGGATAGCCTGAACGCCTCGATCCTTGGCCCCGACGCGGCACCCGGCACGCCCGAATTTGACCTGTTCGTCAAGGAAGTCGTGCGCGAGATGACGACGAAGGCCGGGCAGAAATGCACCGCCATCCGCCGCATCATCGCCCCCGAGGCGCAGGTCGAGGCGCTGATCGCCGCGATCTCGGCCAAGCTGGCGCAAACCACGATCGGTGATCCGCGGCTGGACGGCACGCGTATGGGCGCGCTGGTCTCAAACGGGCAGAAGGCCGACGTTCTGGCCAAGGCCAGCCTCATCGGGCAGGAGGCCGAACGCGTATTCGGCGACCCGGATGCCTTCGAGGTGATCGGCGCCGATGCCGAAAAAGGCGCCTTCGTGCCGCCGATGCTGTTCCACTGCGCCGATCCCGACGCCGCCCGGCACGTGCATGACACCGAGGCGTTCGGCCCGGTCTCGACCATCATGGGCTATCGCGATCTGGACCACGCCATCGCGCTGGCCAATCGCGGCCAGGGGTCGCTGGTCACCTCGCTGATCACCCATGACCCCGAGGTCGCGCGCCAGGTGGTGATGGGCGCAGCCGCCTTCAACGGGCGGATCTATATCAACGACCGCGACTCGATGCAGGAATCCACCGGCCATGGCTCGCCCCTGCCGCACATGGTCCATGGCGGCCCCGGCCGCGCCGGTGGCGGCGAGGAAATGGGCGGCGTGCGCGGCGTGAAACACTACATGCAGCGCACGGCCCTGCAGGGCTCGCCCCGGATGCTGGCGACGATCGGCCGGAAATGGATCCCCGGCGCGCCCGAGATCCAAGGCCCCGCGCACCCCTTCACCCGCAAATTCACGGAACTGCAGATCGGCGAGACGCTGCACACGGCGCCCCGGACCATCACGCTGGACGACATCGAACATTTCGCCCATTTCACCGGCGACACATTCTACGCCCACATGAACGAGGACGCAGCGGCCAGAAACCCGTTCTTTCCGGGCCGGGTGGCGCATGGCTATCTGCTGCTGAGTTTTGCCGCCGGCCTGTTCGTCGAGCCGAACGAAGGGCCGGTGCTGGCCAATACCGGGCTGGACGGCCTGCGCTTCATGAAGCCGGTGGTGGCCGGCGACAGCATCAAGGTCCGCCTGACGGTCAAGCAAAAGACTCGCCGCACCGACGAATATGGCGAGATGCGCTGGCACGTGACCCTGACCAATCAGGATGACGAGAAGGTCGCCGAATATGAACTGCTGACCATGAACGCCTACTGAGCGCGCGGCAAAGTGTTTTTCTTGCACAGCCGGGCCGGATAGACTGGGCGCATGACCAACGCGCATCCGTGGTTCACTCAGGCTGTGGCCGAACTGGCCGACCCGCAGAATCAGCGGGTCTGGTCGATCATCGTGTCGCTGTTCGGCGACATGGCGCAGGAGCGTGGCGCCAAGATATCGGGCGGGGCGCTGGGCCGCATCATCGAACCGATGGGCATCAAGCCCGAGGCGATCCGCGTGGCCCTGCACCGTCTGCGCAAGGATGGCTGGATCGAAAGCGACCGGGTCGGGCGCGTCTCGATGCATTTCCTGACCGAATATGGCCGCACGCAATCGGCCCGGGTCACGCCGCGCATCTATGCGCGTGACCCTGCGCCGGATACGCCGCTGCACCTGCTGATCGCCGAGGATGGCACCGGCACCCGGCTGCTGGAAGACATCCTGCTCAGCCACGATTACACGCCGATCGGGCGCAACATCGCGTTGGGACCGGGGTCACCGCCCGTGGACCAGGACGAGTTGCTGATCCTTGAGGTCACCGCCCGCTCGGTTCCGCGATGGGTGCATGAAAAACTGTTCCCGCCAGATCTGCGCGCGGCTTGCCGGTCCCTGCACGAGGCCGTGCGCCACGTGTCCCAAGGCCGCCCGGCCAGTTGGGAGCCCACGCCCTGTCAGATCGCCACGCTGCGCACGTTGATCGTGCATCGGTGGCGGCGCGTCGTTCTGCGTCTACCCGACCTGCCCGACAGTTTCTGCCCGCCGGACTGGACCGGCCCGGCCTGTCGCGCGCAGGTGTTCCGCCTGCTGGACCAACTGCCGCGCCCCCTGCCCGAGGATCTGAACCAAGACTGACCCCACGGCAGGTTTTCCTGAAACGCGGTTTGACCCTATCCTGACCTTGTACCTTTGGGAGGAGGTGCAGGCATGACCCACGACATCGACATGCTGATTGTAGGGGCCGGGTTCTCGGGGCTGATCATGGCGATCGAAGCCCGCAAACGCGGCATCCACAACATCGCGATCCTTGAAAAAGCCGACGACATCGGCGGCACATGGCGAGAGAACACCTATCCCGGCGTGGCCTGCGATGTGCCCTCGCACCTGTATTCGATGGCCACCCATCCGAACCCGGACTGGACCCGAGCCTATGCAGGCGGGGCCGAAATCTGGGACTACATGCGCCGCGTTGCGCGTGACGAAGGGCTGTACGAACTGTGCCATTTCCACACCGAACTGAAGTCGGCCCGCTGGGACGGCACGCATTGGCAGGTCGAGACGACCGGCGGCGCGCAGTGGACGGCACGGTTCCTGGTGTCGGCCATCGGCGCCCTGCACATCCCCAGCATTCCCGAGATCCCGGGAGCAGCGGGCTTTCAGAGTCCGGCATTCCACTCGGCCCAATGGGACCACACGGTGCCGCTGCAGGGCAAACGCATAGCAGTTGTCGGCACCGGCGCGTCCGCCGTTCAGTTCGTGCCGGCAATCGCCAAAACCGCCGCCCATGTCACCATCTTCCAACGCAGCGCGCCTTACGTTCTGCCGCGTCCCGACGGGCCGATTGCGCCCTGGGTCCGGCACCTCTATCGCCGCATTCCGCTGCTGCCGCGCATCCGCAGGCAGTGCATCTATTGGCTGTTCGAATTCCGCCACCGCGTGTTTCGCGGCGAAAAACGCGCGGTCGACTTTGCCATGAAGATGTGGCGCAAAGGGCTGGAGGAGGCCATATCCGACCCCGAGATGCGCCGCATTCTGACACCGGACTACCGGATCGGCTGCAAGCGCGTCCTCAGCTCGAACGACTGGTACCCGGCACTGGCCCGCGACAATGTCAGCGTGATCCCGCATGGGGTCGAGCGGATCGAAGGATCCGAGATCATCGCGACCGACGGCAGTCGGACGTCGGCCGACATTCTGATCTGGGGCACCGGTTTCCATGTGACGGACGCGGTCCAAAGGCTGGACATCCGCGGCGCGGACGGGCTGAGCCTGCAAGACGCCTGGGCCGACGGCATGCAGGCCAATCTGGGCACCGCCATTGCCGGGTTTCCCAACTTTTTCTTCCTGCTGGGTCCGCATACCGGGTTGGGTCACAATTCGGTCGTTCTGATGATCGAAGCGCAAGTTGCCCATATTGGACGGGTGCTGGAGGCGATGCGGCGCGCGGGTCTGCCCGCGATTGCTCCAAACGCTGACCGGCAGGCCGACTTCACCCGCGAAATGCAGGAGCGTCATGCCGACAGTGTGTGGCAGGCCGGCGGATGCACTTCGTGGTATCAGGACGCACAGGGGCGCAATACGACGCTGTGGCCCGGCACAGTTTCGGAATTCCGCAAACGTCTGGCGAAGGCCGGGCTCGAGCATTACCATCCCGTTGATCCCGCCCAGACCAAAAGACCTCCGACATGACCACCCTGCTGACCATTGCGCTGATCATCGGCGTCGCGTTGATCCTGATGCATCTGTGGACCCGGCGCCTGACGCGGATGGGAGTCCAATCCGTGCCTCAGCCCGGGCAGATCCTGCCGGTGAACGGCGGTACGATCCATTATGTCGAACAGGGCGATCCAGAGAAGCCGACGGTGGTGATGATCCACGGATTGACCGGCCAGTTGCAGCACTTCACCTATGCCATGACCGACCTTCTGGCCGACGACTTTCACGTCATCGCGGTTGACCGGCCTGGGTGCGGTTATTCGACCCGCGACCACGCGCGACTGGCTACCCCGCCGGAACAGGCGCGGATGATCCACGAATTCCTCGAAGCCAAGGGCGTATCGCAGGCCATTCTGGTCGGACACTCGCTCGGGGGCGCGGTGTCGCTCGCCATGGCGCTGGACAATCCTGAACGGGTTCGGGCACTGGCCCTGCTGGCTCCGCTGACGCATCGGGTACCCAGCACACCCGCCATCTTCAAGGCGCTGGAGATCCGAACCGAATGGCTGCGCAGCCTGATCGCCAACACAATCGCTGTTCCCCTGGCAAAAACCACGGCTCCGCATGTGATCGATGAGGCGTTTGCCCCGGAACCGGCCCCGAGTGATTTCCTGGACCGCGCCGGTGGCGCCTTGGGGCTGCGCCCGTCAGCCTATATCACCGGATCGCAGGATCTGGCGGGCGTGGATGCCAGCATCGACGCCCAGTCCCAGCGTTACCACGAACTGCAGGTTGGGGGTGGCATCCTGTACGGGGCCGAGGATCCGATCCTGTCACCCAGCCAGCAAGGCGCACCTATGGTGGACTACGGGCTGAGCTTTGAAGAGCTCGAGAACCGCGGCCACATGATCCCCCTGACGGCGCCCGAGGCCTGCGCAGAGTTCGTCCGCCGCATGGCCAGCGCTTCGCAATCGCCGTCGAAACCCGCCAACACGGCCGGATGAAGAATCCCGCATTTTCGTAGCATTTCCCTCTTGACCCTCTCCGGCCCCTCCCTTAAATCGCCTCTCACCGTGGCGGAGTAGCTCAGTTGGTTAGAGCAGCGGAATCATAATCCGCGTGTCGGGGGTTCAAGTCCCTCCTCCGCTACCACTTCCCTGAAATCCTCGAGTTTGGCCTTGGGCAGCGTCCTCTGAGCCAGTCGCCGTTGATATCGACTGCCGCCTATGCCCTCATGCCACCCGTCTGCATTTAGCGGTTTGCCCAAACGGGCTGTTTCCCCCTCCTCCAATTATCGACGCCGCAGGTTTGACTTTGGATGGCCGGCCCTATCATATTCAAATTTAGGATAATGATAGCCAAACAGGCACAAGCGGGAGGAACAGTGATGCAACGTCTATACCTTGGAGTGGTCTGTGCCCTCAGTTTCGCTTGGCCGGCGGCGGCCCAGGATGAAAAGCCAGCTCAAACACTGTTCACCAACGTGCATGTCTTCGACGGCACAAGCGAACAACGCATCGAAAACGCCAGTGTTCTGGTCGAAGGGAATCTGATCAAAACGGTTTCGACCGAAGCGATCGACGCCCCAGACGCCACGGTGATCGACGGCGAGGGGCGCACACTGACACCTGGGTTCATCGAGAACCACGCGCATCTCATGTTGATGGGGCCAAGTCTCAGCGCCATGGAAGCCAATTCGACATGGGAGGATTTCGGAATCCATGCCACAAGGATGGCCGAAATGTATCTGATGCAGGGTTTCACAACGGTCAGGGATGCAGGCGGGGCCAACGGTGGACTTCGCCGGGCTATCGACTCGGGTCAGATTCCAGGGCCACGCTATTATCCGTCGGGCGCTTTTCTAAGCACTCGTGGAGGCCACGCCGACTTTGGCAACTTCACTGCACCTCCGGGGACGGACACCAATTTCAGCCGCCTGAACATGGCACAGGAAATCAGCGGCGTTGACGACGTTTACAAATTCGGACGCAACAACTTCCGGATGGGCGCGACCCAGCTCAAATTCATGCAATCGGGCGGTGTCGTTTCGGCCTTCGACCCTTGGCAGTTGCTGGCCGGATCGCCAGAAGAGATCAAAGCCGCCGTGCAGGTCGCGAATGAATATGGCAGCTATGTCATGGCTCATTCCTATCGGAAGGAAGCAATTCTGGGTGCGCTCGACGCGGGAGTGATGTCCATCGAACACGGATTTTCGTTCGACTGCGAAATCGCTGCAAAGATGAACGAAATGGGCGCGTATATCACGACCAATCTAACAGCGTTCGATCCGGGCCTTCTAGATATACCGGCGGTCAAGAACCAACCATCGAGCCTTGCCAAGGCAATCTCGGCTTCGGCGACCTTCGAGAACTACATCCCGAACATGAAGGAATGCCCGGTCAAGCGCGGGTTCCAGACCGATTGCGTAGGCACAGTCGAAGCCTGCAACATCCAGATCGCGTATGAAAAACACCTGAACAACGAATTCTTCGGTCCCTATCAATCAATGGTCACACTGACCTCGATCGGAGGCGAGATCGCCCAGTTGTCCGGCGATTTCACCAATCCCTACACCGCCGGTAAGCTTGGAGTGATTGAGGAAGGCGCTTATGCAGACATTCTGCTGATCGACGGCAACCCGCTCGAAGATTTCTCGGTCGTGGGTACAGGTGACCAGTGGTTCGGTGCGGACCCGCGGCCTGACAGCCCCGAGACCATCCGCCTGATCATGAAGGATGGCGTGATCTACAAAAATACGCTCAACTAGGGCCATGATGAGGATTCGCGGACGGGACCGCCATGACAAGCCCGCTTTTCTGAACTCCGTCCGAACTCTGCTGATTGCGGCGACGCTCAGCTTGGGTGCGGGCGCGCCGTCCTGGGCTGGCCTCTCGGTTGGTTGGGACGATCTGCCCGACCCGACCGTTCAGACCTTCGAAGACCCCTATCGCGATCTCAGCCCCGAACAGTTCGACGACGTCCTGTTCGTCGTTCGGCTGCGTGGCCGGCTGCAGCAGGATGTCGGCACGGACGAGGACCGCCAGAAGTGGCAGGAGCTTCTGCACGAGACCGAGGATGCGCTAGCCGCGGGCGGTGTCGACGTGGACTGGCTGCTGGGTCAACGCCAGGTCGTGACCGAACGCAGGGAAAAAGCAGCCACGCTTGGCAACCCCTTGTATGACGGGCAAGAGGTCACGCTGTCCGGTTTCGCCATTCCGGCTCCTGCGGACGCGGACGGGCGATCCGTTGTCTATCTGGTGCCCGAGCGGGGCATGTGCAGCCATATGCCGCCACCGCCGCCGAACCAGATGATCCGTGTGATGCTGGATGCCGACTGGGTTCCCAGCTATGTCCACGAACCCGTCCGCCTGACGGGGCGTCTGACGATTTCGCCGACCGATCACCAGATGGTCGTGGTCGACGGGCTGATGCCGATGCGCGCCACGTTCCAATTGGAGGCAGACAAGGTCGAGACGCTCCAGAACCGCACCGACGGGCTGGAGTGGAGCGAGGACGCGACAGACATTCTTCGGGCCGCGGGGCGGCGCAAAACCGGTGGTCAGGCGGCCTCGGAATGATCCGGCGGATTGCGCTGGTGCTGGCGGCCCTTGTCTGGGCTTCGGGTGCGGTCGCTCAGGGATTGTCAGGTCCCTCGTCGGTGAATGCCGAGCTTGAGCCCGGAGACGGCTTGACCGATCCGCAATTCCGGTCGGATTTTCCGCGCAATATCGCGCCTGGATGGTTTGCCTGGAAGGATCGTCTGGCCGAAGACGGGTTCCGTTTCAACATTGACTATCTCGCCCTTGGGCAAACGACGGATGCCGACCTGGGCACCGGCGAAGCCGCCAGCGGAATTGCCCGTTTCTATGGCAGCTGGCAGGCAACCGAACAGGGTTCGTTGACCTTCAAGGTCGAACACCGGCACAGCTATACCGATGTCGCTCCGCAGTTTCTGGGCCTGGACGGAGGCGCGCTTTCGATCACAGGAACCGCCTTCAACGACACGGGTTTGCTGCTGACCAACCTGTTCTGGTCGCAGCGGGCCGCGGACGGGTCGTGGACGCTGCAATTCGGTCAGATCGACGTGACCGACTTCGTCGACATCTATGGCCTTGTCAGTCCCTATAGCGGTTTCCAGAACCTGTCGTTCAACACCAATCCGACGATAAACGCCCCCAACCCCGGGCTGGGTCTTGCCGGGGGCGTGCGGCTGGGCAGCAATTTCTATGCTGTGGCCAGTGTCGCTGACGCAAACGCCGATCCGTCCGATCCGAACTTCGACGTTTTCAGCGACGGCAACCTCTTCAAATCGCTCGAACTGGGGTACACGTCGGGCTTTGATCGGATCTATTTCGACAACATCCATCTGACACTTTGGCACGCGGATGCAGCCGATGACGGCAGCCGGGCCGAAGACTATGGCGCGGCCTTCTCCGCCGCGTGGTTCGTGGGCAACCAATGGATGCCGTTCCTGCGCGCCGGCGCGGCAAAGGGAACGGCGGCGCTGTATGATCGGTCCCTGTCAGCCGGCATCGGGTACTACGGCCGGAACACCGATCTGGCTGGGCTGGGGCTGAACTGGGCCGAAGCCCGTGGCATCGACGGCGATCAGTTCACCCTCGAAGCTTTCTACCGTTTTTCGATTTCGCCCGGCTTGCAGATCACGCCGTCGGTGCAGTTCATCTCGAACCCACTGCTGAACCCCGGCCAGGACAATGTGGCCCTGTTCGGCCTTCGGACAAGGCTCGTGTTCTGACGCTGGCCGGGTCTGCCCACTTGAGGTAATGCAACCCATGGAAGGACACTCGATAAAGCCACTGATGACTGCAGCCGCAACTGTCCTGACAATCGCCGCACCCCTTCACGCCAGCGAAGAAAGCAAGACCTGGGACGCATCGGAGGAAGCCAGGCAGTTCGTGCAGGACACGATCGTATTGGGCATGCTGGCCAGCCCCTACGGAACCGGCTGGACCGAAGACGAACAACTGCACACCTACTTCCAACGCGCCCGGGACAACGGCATCACCGGCCATGAAATGACATTGGCCGCCGCTGACATGTCGTTCGACACGTTGCTTGAACAGCACTATCACTTCCGCGCCGCCATGGCGCAGCAGCCCGAGAGTTATCTGATCGTGAATGAAACACGCGATATCGAGGCCGCGCATGCTCAGGGCAAGACGGCTGTGATCTGGAACAGCCAAACGGCAACGGTTCTGGATGGCGACCTCAAGAAGATGGCCCTGCTCAAGGACATGGGCATCAAAAGCATGATCCTGGCCTACAACGACATTTTCCGAACCGGATCAGGGCAGTTGGCAGCTTACAACGGACGGGACATCGGTCTGACCCCATGGGGCAAATCCGTGATCGATGAGATGGTGCGCTTTGGCATCCTGCTGGACCTTAGCCACACCGGGTCGAAAACGGCCAACGACGCGATGGACTACATGGATGAGAACTATCCCGGCGTGCCCTATGTCTACACCCACTCGGTTCCGGCGGGGCTCTACGCGAATGAGCCCAACGCCACGACCAAGGGCTGTTACCGAGCCATCCCGGACGACGAGGCACTGCGGGCAGCCAAGTCCGGAGGATACATATCGCCCACATTCACAGAATGGATGATGGACGGGGTATGGCCCGAAGATATCTCACCCAAACAAGCCGCCGATATGATCGACTATTATGTCCAACTTGTCGGCGTCGACCATGTCGGGATCGCGACGGACGACATGTTTTCAACCGAGCTTGTCGTTCAGTTCGCGACCGCGAATGCCAGCATGTATGACGACGGCGGCTACATGATTGATGCGTTCAACAAAGGCGCAACCGGGAATGGTGAATTGGCCAAGATCCTTGCCGCGATAACCGACGATCTATGGGCGCGGGGCTATTCAAACGAGGACCTCGCCAAAATCTACGGTGGCAACAAAATGCGCGTCTACGCCCAGGTCTGGGAGGGCAAGCCGCCCGAACGGTTTTTGCAGGAATACCCAGAACGCCTGCGGATGAGGCAGGAGTTCCAGAACCTGTTCCACTCGCGCTAGTCTCCGTCCGGTCGTTGAATCTCTGACAAGGTGCTGACACCGATCTGGGCCATGGCGATGTCCATCTCCTCGGACAGCACCGCCCACAACCTGTGCAAACCGGCCTCGCCGCCCGCCGCGATGGCGAACTGCAGGATCCGCCCGAAGAACAGGAAATCGGCGCCGGCCATCAGAGCCTTGAGCGCATCTTCTCCGGACCGCAGGCCGCTGTCGTAGAACAGCGGATAGTCGTCGCCGACCGCTGCGCGGATCTGCGGCAAGACCGAGATCGGTGCGGGTGCGCTTTCCAACTGGCGGGCGCCGTGGCTAGAGACCTGGATAGCGTCGACACCGGCCGCCTTCAGCGCAACCGCGTCTTCGACGTCCAGCACGCCCTTGACCACCAGCTTGCCCGGCCACCGGTCGCGCAACCTTGCCAGCGTGTCCCAATCGGCCTTTGCACGGCTTTCGGTGCGGTCGAACTCGAACCCCTCCATCAGGAAATTCGCCATCTGCGGTTTGCCCTTCAGCAAGGTCGAGATCGACCAGCGCGGATGCAGCGCGAAATCCAGAAACTGCCGCGGCCCGATCCGGAACGGCATGCGGAAGCCGCGGCGCAGTTCGCGCGGGCGGCGGCCAACTTCGGGCACGTCAACCGTCAGGATCAGGGTCTTGTAGCCCGCGGCCTTTGCCCGATCGACCAGCTTGAACGTGCCGCTGCCATCGCCGCTGAAATACAGCTGAAACCAGGCATGGCCCCGGGCCTCTTCGATCAGCGCCTCCATCGGTGTCGAGGCCACCGTGGAAACGCCCAGCGGCACCCCGTATTGCGCCGCCAGCCGCGCCAGCATCAGGTCGGCGCCCGGTGCGGACAGGTTGCACATGCCCATGGGCGCGATGCCGAAGGGCCTGTCGGCCGGTTGCCCGAACACGCGGGTTGCCAGTGACCGGCTACTGACATCGCGCAGGATCCGGGGCCGCAGGGTCATCGCGTCCAGCGCCGCGCGGGAGCGCCGGGCCCCGGCCTCGGACCCGGCGGCCCCGTCGATATAGTCAAACACCATCCATGGCAGACGCCGCCGGGCCAGCCGGCGGGCGTCTTCGGCGCTGTGGATGGCGCTTGCGCCCATCAGGCCTGAACGGCCTTCATGAAGCGGTCGCGGATGACGACCGGGTCCATCGTGATCGGCGGCATCTTGGCGTTTCCGCTTTCACATTTGCTGACGATGATGGTCATCTGGCGGGCGTCCAGCGCCTCTTGCAGCACGCGGCCGGTCTCTTCGGCCCGGCATTCGATCACGCGCTCGCATCCCGCCGCCTCGGCCATCTTGGCCAGCGAGGTCTTCTGCCCCGCATAGGTCGGCTGATCGCCGGTCGAGCCGTAGGAGCCGTTGTCGATGATCAGCAGGATATAGTTGTCGGCCACGTTGTTGGCGATGGTCGGCAGCGTCCCCAGGTTGGTCAGGATCGAGCCGTCGCCGTCGATCACGATCACCGGTTTCGGCTGGGCCAGCGCCAGCCCCAAACCGATGCTCGAGGCCAGCCCCATCGTGCCCAGCATATAGAAATTGGTGGGCTGATCGTCGATGGCATGCAGTTCCTGGCTGGGGATGCCGATGTTGCACACCACCAGTTGGTCGCGCAGGATCGGGGCGATTTCCTTCAGGATTTCAGAACGGATCATTGGTCGCCATAGCCTCCCCAGAAATTGGCGTCGGTCAGGATCGCGACGGGCTTGTTGCACATGAAGGTGTATTTCAGGATCGCGTCCAGTTCGGCCACGTCTTCCTGATGATGGAAATGGTAGGTCGGAATGTGCATCTGCGCCAGCAGGGCCTTGGTGTGAACGGCCATCTCGACCTGGCAGGCGATGGGCTCGCGCAGTTCGCCCCGGTACGAGATCAGCATCGGCAGCGGCATTCGGTAATACTGAATCAGCGTCGCCAGCGTGTTGATCGTGACCCCGATCGCGGTGTTCTGCATGATGATCGCGGGGCGCTTGCCGCCCATCCAGGCCCCGGCGCACAGGCCCATGCCTTCGTCCTCTTTGTTCGAGGGGATGTGGTAGATGGAGTCGTGGGCGTCGATCTCGGCGATGACGCCGGCCAATTGCTTGCATGGCACCGTGGTGACGAACGAGATGTCGTTGGCCACCAGATCTTCGGTGATCTTCTTGTCTATGTTCATGTCGAAACTTCTGTTCCTGGGTTGGGGCGCCGAGGGCGCGATGGACGGGTCAGGCCCTGCGGTGGACGTGGACGGCACATTTTGCATGCCGCACCACGCGCGACGCGGTGGAGCCAAGGAAATAATCAGTCAGTCCGGGACGGTGCGAGCCAATGACGACGCAATCGAACCCGTGGTCGTTGGCATAGTCGATGATCGTGCGCGCGGTGTGGCCCTTGACCAGTTCGGGCTTTACATCCGGCAGGCCTTTCAGCTTTTCCATCAGGACTTCGCGGGCCCGGGCAAAGCCATCGGCCACGGCATCCTTGTCCAGATAGACGCTGACCGATCCCTGAGGCATCTCATAGACATGCAGAGCCACGATCTCGGCGGATCCGCCGCCCAAGGCACGGGCGATCTCGAGCGTTTGCGGTGAAATGCCGTGGTCAAGCGCCATGGGGACAAGAATTTTCTTATACATGGTTACCTCCAGTTCCGGGCGGTCAGGCCCACGGGGACAGCACGATTTTCGGAACCGCGACCTCGCCCGAGCGTAGCTGGGCAAAGGCCCGGGCGCCATCGGCCAGATCGCGTTCTTCGATCCAGTCCAGAGGCCCCAGCGCGCCGTCAAAGATGGCTTGGGCGGTCTGACGGAAATCCTGCGCGGTATAAGTGTAGGTTCCGATGAAGGTGATCTCTTGCAGGGTCATGCGCCGTACGTCCAGCCCGCCGGCGTCCTCGCCCAGGCCCACATGCGCGATCACCCCGCCGGGTTGGGCCCGTTCCGAGGCCACCGCACGGGTGGCGGCAAAGCCCACGGCATCGACCACGATCGGGAAGTCGCCCTGCGCTTCAGCTACGACCTTGGCGCAATTCAGCCTTTGCAGGAACGTCCGCCGCAGGTCGTTGGGTTCGACCACGGTCACATCCACGACATCCATCGCCCGCAGCGCCAGCGCCGCCGCAAGGCCAATCGCCCCACCCCCGATCACCAGCGCACGACGCTCCATCGCCGGGTGCAGCGCCTCGAGCGCGAGGCGTGCGGCGTGCCAGCTGACGGCCAGCGGCTCGGCCAAGGCGGCTTTGGCGAAGGGTACATGGTCCGGCACCTCGACCAGATTGTCCCAGGGCATCGAAACATATTGAGCAAAGGCGCCTTCGCGCGGGGGCATCGAGATGATCTGACGGTCGGGGCACAGGTTTTCCCGTCCCGCTTGGCAGGCCGGACACTGCCCGCAATTTACAAGCGGATTGATCGTGACCCGCGTTCCGTCTTTGGGGCCGCCGATCACCGTGCCCGCCGCCTCGTGCCCCAGGATCAAGGGCGCCGGGCGGCGCGCATCATGGCCCAAGTAGGCATGCATGTCGGACCCGCAGATCCCAGCGGCCTCGACCCGGATCAGGTGCTCGCCCGGTTGCGGCGCGGCGTCCGGTACGTCGCGGTAGACCAGGTGTTCGACGCCTTCATAAACCAGAGCTTTCATTTCGCCATGAACCCCCCGTCAACCATCAGGATCTGCCCCGTGACATAGTCGGATGCCTGCGAGCACAGGAAAAGGATCGGCCCATCGATATCGTCCATGCGGCCATTGCGACCGATGCAGGTCTGCGCCGCGTTGCGGGCCGCGCGGGCGGGGTCATCGAACACCGCCTGCGTCAGCTCGGTCGGAAAGAATCCCGGCCCGATGGCGTTGGCGGTAATCCCGTGCGGCGACCAGGCCTCGGCCATGGCGCGGGTAAGCTGTGCGATCCCGCCCTTGCTGGCCCCATAGGCGATCCCGCCGGGAAAGGCCCGCGTCGTCTGCAGCGAGGCGAAATTCACGATCCGGCCCCAACCACGCGCCTTCATCGCGGGAACCATGGCCTGGCTGAGGAAGAACGGCGCACCGAGGTTCAGGCCCAGCGTCGCGTCCCAGCCTTCGGGCGTGACGTCATCGGCGGCCTGTCGCGTATTCACCCCAGCGGCATGAACCACGATATCCGGTGCGCCGAACGGGGCCGAGATTTGTTCGAGCAGCGATGGCAAGCCACTTCGGTCGGCCACGTCACCCGCGACCACCGCAGCGCTTGAACCGATCTCGGCCTGTAACTCGGCCAGTGCCTCGGCCCGTCGGGCAACGCCTACCACCTTCGCGCCTGCAGCCGCCAGCACCTGCGCAACGCGCCGGCCTAGCCCCGAACTGGCGCCCGTGACGCAGGCCACCCGGCCGGTCAGATCGAACAGGTCGCGGGGGTCATTCATCTGCGGTCAGGTCAAAGTTTTCGTCCGGGAAATACTTGGCCAGACGCACGTCGGCGGCGCGGGCGTGGCCCTCCATCCCTTCCAGCCGCGAAATCCGCGCGGTCGCCTCGGCGATGGGTTTCGAACCCTCGCGCGTGGCCCGCTGCCAGGTGACGATTTTCATGTATTTGTGCACGCTCAGCCCGCCGGTATAGCTGGCCGCGCCCGAGGTGGGCAGGACGTGGTTCGTACCGGTGGCCTTGTCGCCATAGGACACGGTCGTTTCTTCGCCCAGGAACAAAGAGCCATAGCAAGTCAGCCGATCCAGCCACCAATCCAGATCCGCGGCCTGCACGGTCAGATGCTCGGGGGCGTAGTCGTCGGAACACGCGGCCATCTCTTCGCGGTCCGCGCACAGGATCACCTCGGCATAGTCGCGCCAGGCGGCGGCGGCGTTCTCGCGGTTCAGCTCGGGCAGATCGGCGATCAGGGTCGGAACCAGCTCCATCACCCGGGTCGCCAGATCGCGGTCATCGGTCACCAGCCAGACGGGCGAGTTGTAGCCATGCTCCGCCTGGCTGACCAGGTCGGTGGCCACGACGAAGGGGTCGGCCGTGGAATCCGCCAAAATCAGGCTGTCGGTCGGACCCGCGATCATGTCGATGCCGACCTTACCGTAAAGAATGCGCTTGGCCTCGGCCACGAACTGGTTGCCCGGCCCCACAAGGATGTTGGCGCGCGGCAGCCCGAACAAGCCATAGGTCATGGCGGCCACGCCTTGCACGCCCCCCATGGCCAGGATGCTGTCAGCGCCGCTGATATGGGCGGCGTAGACGATCGCCGGGGCCACGCCCTCGCCCGGGCGGGGCGGCGAACAGGCGGTGATGTGACGGCACCCCGCCACTTTGGCGGTGGTCACGGTCATGATGGCGCTGGCGATGTGGCTATACCGCCCGCCGGGCACATAGCAGCCCGCCGCATCGACCGGGATGGCCTTCTGCCCCGCGATGAAGCCCGGCACGATTTCCAGCTGCACATCCGACACGGTGGCCTTCTGCGCCTCGGCAAAGCGGCGCACGTTGTCTTGGGCAAAGCGGATGTCGGCCTTGAGCTTTTCCGGCACCCGGGCGCAGGCGGCGTCGATTTCCGCGGGGGTCATCAGTACGTTGCCCTCGAACTTGTCGAACTTGGCCGCGTATTCCATCGCCTTGGCGTCGCCGCCGGCCTCGATGTCGGCCAGAATGGTCTTGACCGTGTCATGCACCTCGGACGCGTGGGATTGTGCGGTCAGGGTGGCCTTCTTGAGGTATTCACGCGACATATTCAGAAGATCCTATTGGTAGATTTCAGGAAGCAAAGTGGTCGACAGCGCCGGAACGTAGGCGATCAGGATGACGACGATCAGCATGGTCAGCACGAAGGGCACGGCGCGGGCCGCGATCTTGAGGATGGATTCACCCGTGATCCCCGAAACCACGAACAGGTTCAGCCCCAGTGGCGGCGTGATGAAGCCAACGCCCAAGGCGGTGATCATCATGATGCAGAACTGGATCTCGTTCATGCCGATATTGTCCGCCAGCGGTTTCAGGATCGGGGCCAGGATGACGATATTCGGTGTCGTCTCCATGACGCAACCGGCCGCGATCAGAATGCCGATCATCAGCAGGATCAGCAGGAACGGATCCTCGGTCAGCGAGGTCACCGAGGCCACGAAGCCCTGCGGCACGCCCATGATCGCCAGCGCCTCGGCCAGCGGGGCCGAGAAGGCGATGATCGGCAGGATCACCCCGTTCACCTTGGCCGAGCTGACCAGCATCGACGGGAAGTCCGCCAGCGTCAGCGTGCGCAGGATGAACCCCATGATGATGGTGACGACAACGGCGGTCGCGCCGGCCTCGGTCGGGGTCAGGCGACCCGAAAAGATGCCATAGAAGATGATGCCCGGCACGATGAAGGCGTACCAGCCCGATTTCAGCGCCTTGCCCAGGTTGGCCAGCCATTCGCCCATGGTCATCATGCCGCCGCCCTCATAGGCATAGAGACGGTTCATGATAATGTTGGTCACGAGAATCGAGATCAGGATCGCAAGCCCCGGGATCAGAGCGGCCAGAAACAGGGTCGAGGCCGAGATGCCCAGCACGAGCCCGATGATGATATAGGCGATCGAAGGCGGGATCAGGATGCCGGTACAGGCACCCGCCGCCACCAGCGCACAGGCATAGGGGCGCGGATAGCCGCTTTCGACCAGTCGGTTGATCGTCATCCGACCCACCGCCGCCGCGCCGGCCGCGTCAGACCCGGAAATGGCCGCGAACATGCCGCAAACCAGAACCGTGGCCGAGCCGAACCCACCCTTGGCAAAACAGGTCAGCGCCTCGGCCACGTCCAGAAACTTGCGCGACAGCCCGGTTCGCACCAGCACGTCACCGGTCAGGATGAACAGCGGCACCGCGGTCAGGGCAAAGGCGTCGATGCCGGTGAACAGGCTTTCGCCCACAAGGCTCAGCGGCAGGTCCCCCGACATGATCAGCATCACGATCGCGGCCGAGCCGATCGCGGCCCAGACCGGAACTGCCAGCGCGATCAGGCCGACGAACAGGATCACGGGCAGGTAGAAATCCCAGCCCAGTTCGACCGTTTGATTGAGAGAACTCCACAGCATCCGGTTTCTCCTCAGTCAAACAGCTTGTCGCCTTCGAAGACGGGCGTGCCGTCACGAAGACTTTTGATGTCATTCATCAACGATTGGATCAGGCGCCAGATCATCAGGGCAAAGCCCGTGGGCACCGCCATCAGGAACCACACCTTCGATACCCGCAGCCCGTCAGTGACCGAGCCGAACTTGGCCGAGACATGCACCGCCTCGTAGGACCAGTAGAGCGCGATGACCGCCACCGCGAACATCACCAGATCACCGAAGATATACAGCACCGCCTTGGGCCGCGGCCCGAGGTAATGCATGATCACGTCGATCCGGATATGGGCGCGTTCCTTGACCGCCGCGGCCGCGCCGATCCAGGCCAGATAGATGAAGGAATAGCGGACGATCTCCTCGCCCCAGATCGAGGAATAGGCGAAGATCTCGCGCCGCAGCACCTCGATTGCCATCGTGATAACCAGCATCACGTAGAACACCAGAAGCAGCCAGCGTTCGGCGTTGCGGTCTATGGTTTTGAGTAAGGACATCGCTTCCCTCGGCAAGGCTGGGGGGATGGGCCTGAAGGATCAGGCCGCGCAGGTCTGGAAAGGGCGGGCGCGCCTCCGGCGCCCGCCCGGTCCGCATCAAGCGTCGTGGACGTAGTATTTGCCTTGGGTGCCGGCCGCCTCGACCAGCTTTTCGAAGGCATCCATCGACCCGGCCAGCTCGGTCTTGAAGGGGTCCCACTCCGAGCGCTGATAACCGCCGGCCTCCTGCCACTCGGCCAGTTGGTCGTCGGTCAGCGAGTGGAACTCGACTCCAGCCTTGTTCAACTCGGCCATGGCATAGGCGCGGGCCGAGGGGACCTTGGCCAGGTTCTGGTGGCTGGTCATCTCCGAGCCCCACATGATGCCCTCCTGCACGTCGGCCGGCATCGAGTTGAACCATTCCAGGTTGCAGGAATAGACTTGGCTGTCCGGCACCGCCTGGGTGAAGGTGACGTGAGACAGAATATCCTTGAAGCCAAACACATAGAGCGCGCCGACCGACGGGTCGAGCGCATCCGCCACGCCCTGCTTGATGGCCGAGGGGGTCTCGCCCCAGGCAACAGGCGTCGGGTTGGCGCCGGCCATGCGGTAGTATTGCTGCAGCATCTTGGACCCGGGCACGCGGAATTTCACACCGCTCATGTCCGAGGGGGTGATGATGGCATTTCCGCCCTGGCGCACGGCCACGACGCGCGGGTCGATCACGACATAGAACAGCGCCTTGAAGCCTGCGGCCTCGACCTTGGGATGCACTTCGTTCTTCCAGGTGTCGGAATGCACCAGGTTGGTGAACCGCTGGTTCGAGCCGCACAGATACGGCATGTTGATCAGGTCCACGGTCGAGGCAAAGGGTGCGAAGTTCGACAGCGAATGCTGCGCGGCCTGGATGGTTCCGCCCTGAACCTTCTGCACCAACGCGCCGCCCGCGCCCAGCTGCCCGCCCGGGGCCAGCTTGACATAGACCTTGCCGTTGGTTGCGTTCTGGATGTTCTCCTTCAGGTCCAGCTGCATGATCGGATAGCTGCGCGAGGCGCCCAGCACATAGGCTGTAGCGACCGTCATCACATGCTCGGCAGCTTGTTCGCGTTCCTTTTCCTCCTTCGCGGTCTGCGCTGCGGCCTCGGATGACCACAAAACGCCGCTTGCGCCCGCCACCAGTGCGGCCGTGAACGCGCCACTGGCACTGAGTTTGAGGAAATTGCGGCGTTCAGTTGACGCCAGTTCCATTTGATCTTTGTTCATTGATTGCCCTCCCATTGGAAAAATTCAGCCGCCGTTCTCCTCGCGCGCGGCCTCTTTTTTCAGAATTGCGACAACGAACAGGATCGACGCCGCGAACAGAACCAGCATCTCGCCCACATCCCCAAGAAACGCGCGGCCTGCAAACGCACCCAGCGCCACGTTCGCGAAATAGACGACGAAGACGATGGCGGATGCGGCAAGGAACATGTTCGGGACTCCGGGTAGAATCGGCACTGATGCCATTTGTAAGCGCTTACATAGAAAATGCAAGCGCTTACATTTCACCTTTCATTGCCAATCCGATCCGGTTAGAATTGAAGAGAACAAAGATTAGGTTTGGAAATGTCGAAGCTGAAGCCCGCCCCGACACTGGATGACGTTGCCAGAAGGGCAGGCGTTTCCACGGCTACGGTCTCGCGTTGCATCAACACCCCGGACAGGGTGGTCGAAGCGACCCGAAAACGCGTGCAATCGGCGATCGAGGCCTTGGGCTATACACCGAATTTCGCGGCTCGGGTCATGGCGGCCAAGCGCACGTTTACCATTGGCGCGATCATCCCGACGATGGAAAACGCCATCTTTGCGCGCGGCTTGCAGGCCTTTCAGGAAGAGCTGCACCAACATGGCTATACGCTACTGGTATCCAGTTCGGCCTACAAACCGGCAACCGAAGAAGAGCAGATCCGAACTTTAGTCGCCCGCGGCGCCGATGGCCTGCTGCTGATCGGTCACGACCGGGCGCCGCGCATCTACGAATTTCTTGAACACCGCGAAATTCCGGCGCTGGTTGCGTGGTCGTTTTCCCCGGACGGGCGTCTGCCCTCCATCGGATTCGACAACCGGGCGGCCATGTACGAGCTGGCGAAATGGGTCCTCGACCTCGGACACAGACGGCTTGCGGTGATATCCGGCATTACCCACGGCAACGACCGCGCGCGCCTTCGACTGGACGGCGTGCGCGACGCTGTTCGGCAGCACGGGCTTGACCCGCAGGTGCTTCAGGTCATCGAGACCCCGTATGAAATCGAAAACGGCGCCGAAGCGTTCGCGCGTTTCATGTCGCAGGACACGCCGCCGACGGCTGTCATGTGCGGCAACGATGTGTTGGCCGCTGGCGCTTTGCTCAGGGCTCAGGACATGGGGCTGAAAGTGCCGCAGGATGTCTCGATCACCGGGTTCGATGACATCGAACTGGCCCGGATCCTGCGCCCGGCTTTGACCACTGTGCATGTGCCGCATCGGGAAATGGGTGGAAAAGCCGCGAAAGCATTGATCGAAATGGTTGAAAAAAGGACCCCGGCGGCCGGTGAACACCTGTACACGCATATCGTCGAAAGACAGTCTCTGGGTCCTGCCAACTCGCGGTAATCCGCGTGCCCGGGTCAGGCGGCCTGATCTTCCATCGTCCGGAAATCACCCTTCAGCCACAAATGCCGTTTGCACATCGGCTCGGTGAAATACTGCCGGATCAAGCTGCTGAGGGCCTTGTGGATCAGTTTAGAAGTGGTGTCAGGATAGACCTCGGTCGTGAACAGGGAAACGATCCTGACAAAGTTCCGCCCCGGAAAAGGCGTTGCCCGAACCGAGTCATGATAGCGATGCGCCCGGTGGAAACACCCGGCAGTAGTGATCGCCCATCCGCTGCCTTCGGCCACCAACCCCATGATCGACTGGTTGCATTCCAGCTCGAACCGGTTGGGCAGGTTGTACTTGTTGCGCGTCAGCTGGATCTCGATCTGCTTGCCGATCGTGTAGTCTCGCGAATACCGCAGCAGCGGCAGGTCGGAATGGGGCGAGAACAGGTCCTGCACCTCGCCCTTGAACTTTTCGGGCACGATCACGATGAACGGATCGCGCATCAAAGGATATTCGATCAGCCCCTGTGTGCCGCCGGGCGGTCGGGTCGCCACACCTGCGTCCAGCTTGTGCTCCTGCAATTTCTCGATGATTTCGTGGCTGGGCCGCGTGAAATGCCGGAAATTGCAGCGCGGCAGCGCATGGGCCAGGAACCGGATCAGTTCGGGCGCGATCTGGTTGTCGAAATCGTCCACCAGGGCCAGCCGCAGATCGGTGGCGTGGCGCCAGTTGCCAGACCGGATCTCGGCCTCGCCCCGCTTCAACACGGTCAGGCCATCCCGTACATAACGCGAAAATACTTCGCCAGCCGGTGTCAGGCTCATCGGACGACGGCCGTGATCCACCAATGCGATGCCAAGGGCGTCTTCCAGACTGCGAAGATGGTTGGACACGGTGCTGATCGACAAACCCGTTTCCGAGGCCACCTGTTGAATCGAACCGGACTTGGCGATCAGGCGAAATACTTCCAACCAGCGCAAGCTCAGTGTTTTGGACACGGGGCAAAACCCTCCCGCAATTTCGATTTCATCGAAACTAGCGAAACAGAGTTTTGGCTTTCGGGCAATGGTGAATGTTGGTCACCCCAATTAGCTGCGCATGTGGATGAAGTCGGGATCGTAGGGGCAGGCAGGAATCACCCGCGCCGGAACCCTGTCACCGCACAGGTCCAGCATCATCTCGCTGCCCTCGGGCGACTGGTGTGGCTCGACAAAGGCATGCGCAAGGTTCAGCCCGGTACGATGCCCCCAGTCGCCCGAGGTCACCGTTCCCACCACCCGATCCCCTGCCATCAGCGACGCACCGGGATGCGCGGGCGCGTGCGCGGCCTGCACCTGCAGGGCAACCAACTTGCGTGACGGCCCCTTGGCCTGCCGTTCGATCAGCGCCGCGCGCCCGATGAACTCCGGTTTGTCCAGCCGAACAAAGCGGCCCAACCCGGTTTCGAACGGGTCGAACTCGGTGATCAGGTCCGCCTTCCAATGCAGGAAGGTTTTCTCCATCCGCATCGACTCGACTGCCCGCGCGCCGAACAGTTGCAGGCCAAAGGCCTGTCCGGCCTGCCGCAGCGCAAGATAGGCCGCATGGAGCGAGGCGTTGGGCACATGGATCTCATAGGCCAACTCGCCCGAGAAACTGACGCCCATCACGGTAGCGGGCGCGATCCCGACAAAGCACTCGCGTGCGCTGAGCCATGGGAAGGCGTCCCGCGACCAATCCCCGCGCGAGCAGGCCGACAACACGTCACGCGCCCGTGGTCCGGCCAGAACCAGGATGGTCTGGTCGTTGGTCAGGCTGCGCAATTGCACGTCCTCGTCGGGAGCGATGTATCGGGACAGCCAATCCATGTCGTGCAGCTCGGCCGCGGCGGCCGAGCCGTACCAGACGCGATCCGGCCCCCGGTCGCTGGCGGGCAGATTGGCGATGGTCGCCTCGGCCTTGACCATGCCCTGATGGTTCAGCAGATAGGCCAACCCCACCCGACCCGGGCGACGGGGCAGCGCGCCGCAGATCATCCGGTCAAGGAACGCATGCCGGTCGGCGCCGGTGATCTCGATCCGGTTGAACCCGTTGACCTCGGCCAGCCCGACATTCTGCTGCACGTTGGCGACCTCGGCGGCGATCACGTCGAAGGTTTCGTCAAAATCGAAACTGAGCGTCGGCGTGAAATCGGGCGTGGGCTTGATGTACTCGACCCGCTCCCACCCATTCACCACGGTAAACTCCGCGCCCTCGGCGGCCAGAACCGGGGTCAGCGGCGTGGTCTTGGCGGGCCGCCCGGCGGGGCGGTGCTCGTGCGGAAAATGAAAGCGGAACTCGTTCTGATAATCCTCGATCGCCTTCAGCGCGGTCAGCTCGACATTGGCGTGCCCGGCGAACCGGCGCGGGTCGAGGCACCAAGTGTCATAACAGGCCTCGCCATGCACGATCTGCTGGGCCAGCAGCCAGCCGTGGCCGCCCCCCTCGCCCAGCCCGGCCCGCAGCCCGATGATGCAGAATGCGTTGCGCTTGCCGGGGATCGGCCCGACCAGAGGCGCGCCGTCGATCGTGTAGGTGATCGGGCCGTTGACGACCGTGTGGATCCCTGCCTCCATCAGCGCGGGCATGCGGGCAAACGCGCCTTCCAGCACATCGGTCACCCGATCCAGATCGTCGGGACACAGCGCGTTGACGAAGTTCGGGTCGATCCCGTCCATGCCCCAGGTCTTGCAGTCCTGTTCGTAGAAGCCCAACAGCAGGCCGTTCTTTTCCTGCCGGCAGTAATAATCGCTGATCGGGCAGCGCAGCAGCGGCATGCGGTGGCCAGCGTCGCGGATCGCGGGGATTTCCTCGGTCAGGAAATACTGGTGCTCCATCGAGGCCACCGGATGGTGCACGCCCATCATCGCGCCCACCTCGTTCACGCGGTAGCCACAGGCATTCACCACGATGTCGCAGTCGATGTCGCCGTGCTCGGTATGAACGGTCCAAGTGTCGTCCCCATGCTGGCTCAGAGCAATGACCGGCGTGTTGCGATAGACCTCGGCCCCGGCCTTGCGCGCCCGCCGCGCCAGCGCCTGGCACAGCTGTGCCGGGTCGATGTCCCCGTCCAGCGGATCCCACAGGCCACCCAGCAGGCTCTCGGTGGAAATCAGCGGGTGGCGGCGGGCGCATTCCTGCGCGTCGATCACCTCGAAATGCACGTCCATCCCTCGCGCCATCGACGCGAAATGGCGATAGCCCTGCATCTGCGCTTCGGTATTGGCCAACCGGATGCCGCCGTCGCCATGATGGTAGTTGATCGGATAGTCCGGGTCCTCGGCCAGTTCCTTATACAGGCGGATCGAATGCGACTTGAGCCCCACCATCGTCTGGTTCATTCCGAAATTCGTCACCTGCGCGGCCGAATGCCATGTGGTGCCGGATGTCAGCTCGTTGCGCTCTACCAGAACCACGTCGCTCCAGCCTTCCTGCGTCAGGTGATACAGGGTTGAACAGCCGGCGATTCCGCCGCCGATCACCACGACTTTGGTGCGCGATTTCATGGGTGTGCTCCTTCTGAGGTTCTCCGAACCCTGCCGAACGGCGCAGCGGGCGGGCAATGGCGCAGTGGCCGGTCCCGAAAAATCGAAACGGGAATTGAGATTTCTCAAAACGGCATTTCCGCTTTGGCTGCACCCCGCGTTGCCGCATACCCTGCAGGGCAGGATCGGATCAGGAGCCTTCGGAGATGCCAGAACAGGGCAAACGCGGCGGGCGGCGGGCCAGGCTGGCGCAACGGGCGGCCAAACCGGCATTTGACCCCTGCCCGCCCGGCCAGATCGGCGGGCAGTACAAACCCCTGACCTTGCCCGAGATCGCGGCGATCCACGACACCGCCCTGCGCCTGCTGGAAACGCTGGGCATGGGCGAGGTGCCCGACCGCCTGGCACAAGACCTGATCGCCGCAGGTGCGCGGCCAGGCCCGCCGGGACGGCTGGTCTTTCCACGAGCGATGGTCGAAGGCGCGGTCCGGCGGGCCGCCAAGCGGTTTACCCTGCACGGGCGCGACCCGGCCCGGTCAATCGAAGTGGGCGGCGACCGCGTGCATTTCGGCACCGGCGGAGCAGCGGTCCAGACGCTGGACCTGGACAGCGGGCTCTATCGCCCGTCGACCCTGGCCGATCTGCATGATTTCACCCGCCTTCAGGACACGCTGGCCAATGTCAGCTGGTTCACCCGATGCTGCGTCGCCACCGACGTGCCGGACAATTTCGATCTGGACGTGAATACCGCCTATGCGCTGATCCGGAATACCACCAAACCGGTGGCGACCTCGTTCACGCTGGCCGAACATGTCGCGCCCATCGTGCGGATGCTGGATATCGCCGCCGGAGGCCAAGGCGCCTTTGCGGAACGCCCGTTCCTGAAGGCGCATATCAGCCCGGTGATCTCGCCCTTGCGGTACGGCGAAGATGCGGTGGACGTGGTCTATGAATGCATCGCGCACAACATCCCGATGTCCTGCATCACAGCAGCCCAGGCCGGGGCGACCGCGCCCGCCACCATGGCCGGGTTTCTGACCCAGTCTCTGGCCGAAACTCTGGCCAGCCTGGTCATGGTCAACGCGATCCGGCCGGGCTTTTCCATGGTGTTTTCCAACTGGCCCTTCATCATCGATCTGCGCACCGGCGCGTTTTCGGGCGGCAGTGGCGAAACCGCCGTGCTGAACGCGGCCTCGGCCCAGATCACCAACTGGCTGGGGCTGCCCTCGGGCGTGGCCTGTTCGATGACCGATGCCAAGGCCATCGACGCGCAATACGGCGCCGAAAAAGGCATCACCTCGCTGGCCGCCGCGCTGGCCGGGGGCAACCTGATCTATGAAAGCTCGGGCATGACGGCCTCGCTGCTGGGGGTCAGCTTCGAGGGGTTCGTGCTGGATGACGAAATGCACTCGCACACCTATCGCGCCCTGCGCGGGATCGAGGTGACCGAAGAAAACCTGGGTTTTGACGCGATCTGCCAATCAGTTCTGGGCGAGGGCCATTTTCTGGGCAGCGCCCACACCCATGCGGCGATGGAGCGTGACTATTTCTACCCCGCCCTTGCCGACCGGGCCGAGCCGCGCAGCTGGCAGGACAGCGGCGCCCGCGATGCCTGGTCCACCGCCCGCGACCGCGCGCGTGAAATCCTGCGCACGCATCACCCGCAATACCTCAGCCCCGAACAGGAGGCCGAGATCCGCGCCATTTTCCGGGTTCTGTCCTGATCCGACGTTGCTGTGTCGCGGACTGGGTGTTTTTGACGCGGGCTTGGCGCTAGGCTCGGGCAAATGACGACACAGGGGGCCTCATGGCAAATGCGTTCTTTCAACCCGTCTCGGCGATGGAGCTGGCGCGCTTCGCCGGTGTCCCTACCTTCATGCGTCTGCCGGCCCTGACCGCGGACGACGACCGGATGGATCTGGTCGAGCTTGGGCTGGTCGGCATCCCCTGGGACGGGGGCACCACCAACCGGCCCGGCGCGCGGCACGGGCCGCGGCAGTTGCGCGACCAGTCCACCATGATCCGCGCCATGAACCCGGTGACCGGGGTTGCCCCGTTCGAACTGGTCAACTGTGCCGACCTGGGTGACGTGCCGCCCAACCCGGTGGATATCGAGGATACGCTGGATCGCGTCACCCGCTTCTACACCGACCTGATGCTGCGCGGCATAGTGCCCCTGACGGCGGGCGGCGATCACCTGACCACCCTGCCCGTCCTGCGGGCGCTGGCCAGCGACGGCCCGCTTGGGTTGATCCAGTTCGATAGCCATACCGACCTGTTCGACAGCTATTTCGGCGGGCACAAATATACCCATGGCACCCCGTTCCGCCGCGCGGTCGAGGAGGGGCTGGTCGATCCCGAACGTTTCGTGCAGGTGGGCATTCGCGGCACGGCCTACAACACCGAGGATATCGAATGGGGCGAGGCGCAGGGCATCCGCATCATCCGCATCGAAGAGCTGTTCGACCGCGGCATCGACGATGTCATGACCGAGGTCCGCTCCATCGTCGGCGACGCGCCCTGCTATTGCACCTATGACATCGATTTCGTGGACCCCACCCATGCCCCTGGCACCGGCACGCCCGAGATCGGCGGCCCCAACAGCTTTCAGGCCCAGCAGGTCATCCGCAAGCTGGAAGGTCTGAACCTTGTGGGCGCGGATCTGGTCGAGGTCTCGCCTCCCTTCGACCCATCGGGCGGTACCGCTTGGCTGGGCATTTCGCTGATGTTCGAGCTGCTGTGCGTGCTGGCCCAGGCGATCGACGCGCGGCGCTAGGCCCGCGCGACGTTCTCGGCGATCATCGCGATCATCTCGAACATGACCGCCGCCGCCGTCAGCGCGGTGATATTGTTGGGGCTGTCCTTGGTCGGCATCATGCAGACCACATCGCCGCCGACGATGTTCAGCCCCCGCGCGGCATGCAGGATGCCCACGGCCTCGTCGATGTCAAAACCCTTTTCGCCGGGTTCCAGGTTCGACACGCCCGGCGCGATGGTCGGATCAAGGCAGTCGAGATCGAAGGTGATGTAGACTGGCCGGTCGCCCAGAACCTCGCGTGTTTGGGCCACCACATCGGCCAAGCCACGCTGGCGGAACTCGCGCATGGTGACGATGTTGTAGCCATAGTCATATGAAGGCTGCAGCCAGTCCAGGCTGCGCGGATGCCCCCGCAACCCGATCTGCATCGATCGGGTCGGGTCCACCTGCCCCTGATCGGCCAGGTAGGCCCCCCAATGCGCGGCCGACTTTTTGGCCCCCAGGAAATGATCGACCTTGGTGAACACATCCGTGTGCGCGTCCAGATGCAGAAAGCTGACCGGTTGCCCGCCCGCCAGTTCGCCTCGGCCCAACGCCTGCACGATCCCGCCCGTGATCGAATGATCGCCACCGATCGACACGGGCCGCGCACCGGCCGCGTCGATGTCACGGTAGAAGGCAGTGATACGCTCGATGCAGTCTTCGTTGTCATTGGCGCGCGGAAACGGCACGTCGCCCACATCGGCGATGCGCGCGCTCGACCACGGGTCGATCTGGAACAGCGAATGCACCCGGCGCTGCACGGCCGAGACATGACGCAGCGCACGCGGGCCCAGATGCTGGTCGCGTTCGGTGGTGCCGTTGCCGGCGGAATGCGGCACGCCCACAAGGGCGATATCCTGATCCTGCGGCCCCACATGGGGGCACCGGAACAGGGTGGGCACGCCCCACCAGTAAAGGTTGTCCATCATGGATTGTTCGTAGCGGTCCGCCATCGTGTCTCCCCGCCCTGAAATGAAACCGCCCCCACGGGTGACCCGGGGGCGGCTGTCGCGTCAGATCTTTTCGTCTTCGCGTCGGAAGGCGCCCTGAACGATGCGGTCCATGACCATGGCCAGGAACAGGATCGCAAAACCGCCCAGCAAGCCCGGCCCCTTGGCCGCGTATTGCAGCGCCTCAAGGATTTCCTTGCCCAGGCCCCCGCCGCCGATCAGCGAGATGATCACGACCATCGACAGGCACATCAGGATGGTCTGGTTCACGCCGGTCATGATCGACGGCAGCGCCAGCGGGATTTCCACGTCCTTCAGCAACTGCCATTTCGAGGCACCAAAGGCCACGGCGGCCTCTTTGATGCTTTCAGGCACCCCGCGCATGCCCAGCGCCGTCAGGCGGATCACCGGCGGCATGCCGAAGATGATCGTGGCCAGGATGCCCGGCGGGTTGCCGGTGCCAAAGAAGGCGATGATCGGGATCAGATACACGAAGGCCGGCAGAGTCTGCATCAGGTCCAACACCGGCTCGGCCGCGCGATAGGCGCGTTTGGATTTGCCGAACCAGATGCCCAGCGGAATGCCGAAGGTGACGCACAGCAGCACGGCCGCGCCCACCAGTGCCACCGTTTCCATCGCAACGTCCCAATAGCCCAGCAGCGCGATATAGGCCAGCGATGCGGCGGTGAAGATCGCCACGCGCGGACCCGCTGCGCGCCACGCGGTCACGCAGATCACCAGCATGACCACGGGCCAGGGCGACCCGATCAGGGCCACGGTCAGCCCGTCCAGGACCGAGCGTACACCGGCAACGATCCCGTCGAAAATGTCTCCGCCCGCGGCGGCGGCGGCGTCGATCCGGGCCTCCATCCAGCTGGCCACGACCGAGAACAATGTTCCCTGATCAGGCCCGAGTATCATCTCGGACACTTGTTTTTCGGGGAAGGCATCCAGCAGCGGAAGCGAGGCATTCACTGTGAACTTGTAAACGATCAGCGGTCCGATCGCAGCGATCAGAACCGCCCCCAGAACCGTGTTCCGCGCCGAGCGGCCGCTTTCGGTGCTGTCGGGGTTGATCCGCCAGTTCGAGTACTGTTTTTCGTACACCCGGTCAGCGTAGAACCCCTGAACCAGTTTGAAAACCAACAGCATCAGAAGCCCGGTGACCATGATCCCAAGGGCTTCGGACTGTGCCAGCTGCGCTTTCTCAAGGCTGCTGTCCGCCGCTTTCTGGATATTCGCGGCCAGTTTGTTGAACCGGTCAATGTCTGCCTTCTCGGTTGAATCCGCCGCGCGGGCCAGCAGCTCGTTTGCGCGTTCCTGCTGACGGGCCGCGCGTTCGGCCAGATCGGCCCCCGGGTTACCCCAGGCGCCGCGACCGATCTGCACCCAAGCGATGATCTCAAGGATCAGGAAGGTCCAGAACATCCCCCAGATCGCCCGCGAGGCGGACCAGAACGGCCCCAAAACCGCCGCCCACAGGTTGAACGTGTTCGGGATCGGACTGGTTGCATCGTGGATCTTGTGAAAGGCGTTGACGTAATAATCACCATTGGGGCCTGCGAATTCGTGGATCGACCGATCCAGCGCCTCGCGGTCCACCTCGATGTCGGAGGCGGCCGTGACTTTCAATTCCGTGGTTGCATCAGTCATTTTTGCCCCCCTGAATTCCGCGCAACAGGCGTGGTTTGGTCACGACGCCGACATCCTGACCGCCATCGGTAATCACCACCGGAAGCTCGGTGTTCACGGCCAGATCGATCAGCTGGTCGAGGTCTGCGCCCTCATCGGCACGCGGCGCGCCATCCAGCGGGCCGGAATAACTGTCCAACGGCTCCATGATCGAATGTGCCTTGACCAGTTTGAGTTTGGATATGCCCTGCACGAACTCGCGCACATAGTCGTCCGCCGGGTTCATCACGATGTCCTCGGGCGTGCCGATCTGGACGATCACACCGTCCTTCATGATGGCGATGCGGTGGCCGATGCGAATGGCCTCGTCCAGGTCATGGGTGATGAACAGCGTGGTCTTTTTCAGCTGCGCAACCAGAGCCTTGAACTGATCCTGCAACTGCAGCCGGATCAGCGGGTCCAGCGCCGAGAACGGTTCGTCCATCAACAGGATTTCCGGGTCCGAAGCCAGCGCGCGCGCAATGCCCACGCGCTGCTGCATCCCGCCCGACAGTTCCTTGGGCAACCGGTCCTCGTACCCGGTCAGGTCCACCAGGCCCAGCGCGTGATCGGACACCGCCCAGCGCTTGGATTTCGAGACTTTGCGGATCTCAAGCGGATAGGCCACGTTGTCGCGCACCGAGCGGTGCGGCATCAGCGCCATGTGCTGGAACACCATCCCGATCTGCTGGGCGCGGATGCGGCGCAGCTCGGACTCGGAGATCTTGGACACGTCCTGCCCCATGATCTCGATCTTTCCGGCCGTGGGCTCGATCAGGCGATTGACATGGCGCACAAGGGTCGACTTGCCTGAACCCGACAGGCCCATGATGCAAAAAATCTCGCCACGCGGCACTTCGAACGTGGCGCCTTGAACGCCGACCACGCAATTGAATCTTTCAAGAACTTCAGGTTTTCCAATACCTTCATTCCGGACCGCAGCCATGGCTTCTTCGGCCCGTGCACCGAAAATTTTCCAGACATTTTCTAGTTTTACGACAGGTTCGTCCATTTGCCCCTCATCTACGGGGTTGCATCCCGGCAAACAAGCAAAGGGCCGCCGCGATCAGTCGCGACGGCCCCATGCGTTTGTGATTTAGTTCGTCAGCCAGCCGATAACGGTGTCTTCGTTTTCAGCCACCCACTGGCGGGCGAAATCGGCTGCTTCCATGTTGTCCACAGCCAGCGCCTTGCCCATCGCGCTCAGATCATCACCCTGCATCTGGTAGTTGCGGAACAGGGCCGCGACCTCGGGATGGTTTTCCTCAAGCTCTTTGGCGTAGTGCAGGTGCAGAGTTGCCCCGTTCCACGCGGTCGAGGCCTCGGATTTGTCCAGCCAGTCCGGGTCATCGGTGGGCTGAACGATCGTCCAAGTGGCCGGATCATGCGGCGGCTCTTCCAGCACGGTCAGTTCTTGGGTCACGAAGATGTAGTGCGGGCTGTAGCAGAACCCGATCCACGGATCGCCGGCCTTGGTCGCGTTTGCCAAATTGGCGTAGGCGATGGTTTCTTCGTACTCGGTCAGCTCGAAGATCTGGTCATAGCCATAGGACTTGGCGCGGATCTTCTCGACCACGGTCGACGCCCAGCCGGGTGCGCCGATCCAAACCTCGGGGGTACCGTTTCCGTCAGTGTCGAAGATGGCCATCTTGTCCGGATCGCTCAGGTCGTCGATGGATTTGATGTCATATTCCTCGGCAATGTAGGTCGGAACGCACATACCCTGCTCGGCCTGAACCGGGTTCTCGTTCATCACGACTGTGCCGTTCTGTTTGACATAGGTGTCGTGCAGGTTCTGCTGGTTCGGCATCCAGACTTCCGGGTGGACGTGCATCGCGCCGGAATCCATCGCTTCGAACACGATGGGGTTGGTCCCGTTCTGCAATTCGACATCAAGGCCCAGGTTTTCTTCGATAACGACTTCAAGAATGTGCGCGGTGGCGTTCACCGACGCCCAGTTCGGGACACCGATCACGATATCGGCAGCAAAAACCGGGGCAGCGACCGCCATCGATGCGCCCCCCAGTAACGTAGCAAGTTTGTTCATGTTGCATCTCTCCATGTTGGTCGTCTTCGGCGCTGATTCTCGTTGATCGAAAGCGATCAGGCGGACGGGCCTGATCGTCGAGATCGGGTCAGCGTCTCGGGTGTATTGAGCGCGTTTCGCATGTGAACACGCCCCGCACTGAAAAAAGTGAAGCACCTGCCGTTTGACCCATCAAGCGCAACTTCGAACCGGGGTCACGGTTTCGAAATTCTCGCAGAGTGGTTTCGCTAAATTCCGAATAGCGGTCCCACGCGTCATGGTGAAACCCGTGAGACCGTGCGTTGGATTGGTACGCCTGCTGCATGAAATCTGGCTGCCATGCAGTTTGGCTCAGTGGGGATTGGGCCTCAAACCAGAGCCTGCGGCAAGACAAACGGAACGTCAGTTGCCGGCAGCGTGCTGACCGGCAGATCGATGCCGTAGACCTGCCGCATCACCTCGTCGGTCATGACGTCCGAAACCGCCCCGGTGCGCCAGACCTCTCCGTTCGACAGAACGCAGACCTTGTCGGCGAACAACGCGGTCAGGTTCAGGTCATGCATCACGACCACGACGCCCCCGCCCTGATCGGCGAATTCGCGCGCGATGCGCAGAACCGTGAACTGATGCGCGATGTCCAGGCTGGCGACGGGCTCGTCCAGTAACAGCCAGCGCGGCCGGTCGCGCCGCACCGAGCTCCAGACCTGGGTCAGAACGCGCGCAAGCTGCACGCGTTGCTGCTCGCCGCCGGACAGGTTCTGGTACGAGCGCGGCTCGAACCCCGCAAGATCGACATGCGCCATCGCGCGCGACGGCAGGGCGTCGTCGCCGTTGGCCAGGCCGCCGGGCAGGCCCAGGCGTACGACTTCCAGCGCGGTGAAGGGAAAGGCGACGGCCGAGGATTGCGGAAGAACGCCCCGCATCGCCGCCAGTTCCCAGGGCTGCAGAGCCGCGATGTCCTGGCCGTTCAAGGTGATACGGCCGGTGTACAGGATGTCGCCCGACAGCGCCCTAAGCAAGGTGGATTTGCCCGAGCCGTTGGGCCCGATGATCGCGGTGACCTGTCCGGGTTCGGCCAGGAAATCCACATCGCGCAGGATCTGCTTGCGCCCGATGCGGACGCTGACATTTTCAGCTTTCATCATTCACATACCCATCGATCCGTGGCGGCGCAGCAGGATCCAGAAGAACACCGGCGCGCCCAGAATGGCCGTGACGATGCCGATCGGCAGCTCGGCCGGGGCCACGATCACCCGGCTGATCATGTCGGCGGCCAGCAGCAGGGCGGCGCCCAGCAAGGCCGCATTCACCAGCAACCGGTGGTGATCGGGGCCGGTGCCCAGCCGCAGCAGATGCGGCACGACGATGCCGATGAACCCGATCCCACCCGACACGGCCACGGCCGCGCCGGTGGCGGCGGCCACAGTCAGGATCGCGATGCTCTTGCTGCGTTGCACCGGAATACCGATGTGATGCGCCACCGCTTCGCCCATGGCCAGGCCATTCAAGGCGCGGGCCAGACGCTGCGCGCACAGGATCGACGCCAGTATCAGAGGCGCGGCGGTCGCCACCTTGGTCCAGGTCGCGCCGGCCAGAGACCCCATGCCCCAGAATGTCAGATCGCGCAGCTGCTGATCGTCGGCGATGTACACCATGACCCCCGACACCGCGCCCGACAGGGCCGCCAGGGCGATTCCGGCCAGCAGCATCGTGGCCACCGAGGTCTGCCCTTGACGCGTCGAAACGCGATAGAGGATCAGGACCGACGCCCAGCCGCCCAGAAAGGCGGCAACCGCGACCAGACCACTGCCGACCCAGGCCAGAACGGCGGCGGGCAGTAGGTTGCCGAAGACGATGGCTGTGATCGCGCCCAGCCCAGCCCCCGCGCTGACGCCGACGATGCCCGGATCCGCCAGCGGGTTGCGGAACAGCCCCTGCATCACCACGCCCGACACCGCCAGCGCCGCCCCGACCAGGATGCCCATCGCCAGTCGCGGCAGACGGATGTCCCACAGCACGATCCGGTTCAGATCCGACAGGCCTCGGCCATGCAGCAGATCCGACACGGCCATCTTCAACGAGGCCTCGGACGCGCCGACCGAGATGCTGGCCACGCTGGTCACGGCCAGAAGGCCGACCAGGGCCAGGGTGACCCATGCCGCCCGCGACCTGCGGGCCGCGGCGGTCGGGGGCGCGCCGTTGTCCAGTGCCAGCGTCATGAGCCCCTGACGCCTCGCAATGCGGCCGACAGATCCATGACCGCGTCGGCGGTGCGCGGACCAAAGCCCAGCAGATAGGCGCCGGGCATCCGGATCAGCGCCCGGTTCCGCCCCGCCGGAGTCAGCCGGACCGCGGGCAGCGCGAACAGCTTTTCCTCCGAGAGGATCGGCTCGCCCTGGCGCTCCATCATCAGGATCACGTCCGGCGCGGTGGCGGCCATGGCTTCGGGCGTCATCGTCTTGAAACCCGTCACACCCGCGGCCGCGTTTTTGCCTCCGGCCATCCGAATGATGGTATCGGCCTGGGTCTCGGCCCCGCCGACGACAAATTCGCTGCCCCGAGCCGAAAGCAGGAACAGCACGTTCACCGGCGCGTCCTGCGCGTCGGACGCCTGGGCCAGCGCCCGGTCCAGCCGGCGTGCGGTTTCGGCCGCCAGGGCTTCGGCCTCGGCCTCGACCCCCAGCGCGACACCCACGGCGCGGATCTTGTCGATGACGCCATCGCGCGAGAATTCGTCGGCAATGGTGATGTAATCCACGCCGGCCTCTTGCAGCACCGCGATGGTCTCGGGCGGGCCCGACCCTTCGAGCGCCAGGATCAGGTCGGGGGCAACCGACAGCACGCCCTCGGGCGACAGGGCCCGGCGATACCCGACATCGGGCAGATCCGCCGCCTCGGGCGGCCAGGTCGAACTGCGGTCACGGCCGACCAGCCGGTGCTGCTGGCCCAGGGCATGGACGATCTCGGTCAGCGAACTGCCGATGGCGATCACGCGTTTGCTCTCGGCCTGCGCGGCCGCCGCCGAAACCAGCAAAGCGGCGCAAAGTGTCACCAATCCCCGCATCATGCCGCTCCGGTATCGGCCGGGCCGGGCAGCGCGGCAACCAGCGCGTCCCAGGCAGGGCGATGATCGGCCTCGCCGGTGCGGCGCCCGAAGATCTGCAGGATCAGGGCGCCGTCCGCGTCGAAGGCTTCGACCGAGATCGCCGGGCCGCGCTGGGTCGGCTTGTCGACGGCCCAGACCTCGGCGATGTGATCGCTGCGCAGATGCAGGTTGAAGCCCGGATCCAGCACGTTGAACCACGGCACCATCTGCTGAAGATTCCGCACCGGCCCGCCGTGGATCTCGATGCAGCCGCGGTTACCGACGAAGATCATCACCTCGATCTGCCGGTCCCGCACCTGTTCGAACAGGCCGGTGACCGCCGCGGGATCAACCGCGCGGGCCAGCGGTTCGCCCGCGATGCGATAGGCGCCCAGCCGGTTCATTTTGAGCTTGGAGGTCAGGCGCAGGAACTGGTGCGTGTCCGTCATCTTTGCCCATTCGCGACGCAGGTCGTCGGCTTTGTCGGCATTGGCTTTAGGCGCTTCGGCCGGTTTGCGCGGCGCGACCGTCATCGTCTGGCCTTGATCCTCGGCGGCCAGTGTTCGAACCAAGCTGTCCCAGTGGCCCAGATCCGAGCCATCCCGCAGAATGATCTTGTGAACCGCGTCCCCGGCCGCATCGAACACCTGGATCGAGCGGCGCAGACCGGCCTCGGTTTCCCGCTCGACCGCAAAGACATGGTGCCATTGCGTGGGGAACATGCGCAGGTCGATCTCTTCGGTCAGCACCATCGCGGCATGCTGGCCGCTGTGGTAATTGTCGTATCGCCCGATCTTTTCGATCACGCAGGACGGGTTGCGCGTCAGCGCCATGACCTCGCCCAAGCCGGCCAACTGGCCGAACAACCCGTCAAGGTCGGGGTTCAGCCGTGTCACGCCCTCCCCGGCAAAGGCCGCGACCAGTTGGCCCTCGCTCAACCCCAGCGATTCCGCTAAATCGCGGTCTCGCTGGCCTGTCTTCTGCGCATAGGCAGCACGAATATCCTGAGGAGCCATAAGCACCTGTTCCATAGCGGGTTTCCCGTCTTCATCGTGGTTTTAAGGGGGTGCTGGCCCGGGCGCTGATCGCAAACAGCGTCCTGCTGGCAGTGCCGAAATTAAAGGCACGAAACTATGTTGACTGTTTTAGTCACCTTTATTAACGAACACAAGTCGCCACGAAAAGGCGATTCCAAAAAACAGCAAAAAAACTGACCAGCGCCAGCGAACTGCAAGCATCTCCGGTCCTCACACTTGTTTCGAAGGGACAGAAATGCGTGCGCGTACTCATATTGCAGGCCTGCTTGGGACTGCCTCTTGCCTTGGTTTGATGGCGTCCATGGTTTGGGCGCAGGAACAGGATGACGGGTTCCTCGGGACCCTGGAACTGGGCGAAAGCAAACGCGAGATCCAGACCGGCACCGCGGTTCCGGTCACGAATATCGACCAGGAAGAGATTGATGACCGTCAGGCCAACACGGTGGCCGAGCTGATCGATTCGGTTCCCGGCGTCACCCTGGTGAACGGCTCGACCCCGCAAGGATCGGGCATCAATATCCGCGGATACGGAGCCAACGGCACCTTCGGCACCGACCAGAAGGTTCTGATCCTGGTCGACGGCGCCACCACCGGCGCGGAAGAACTGTACCGGATCGGCAACCAGCTGTTCACCGATCCGCAGCTGTACAAAAGCGTCTCGGTCATCCGCGGCACGGTCGGGTCCTTCGAATACGGCTCGGGCGTCGTCGGCGGCGTGGTTCAGCTGGAAACCAAGGACGCGTCCGACTTTACCGGCGGCGAGCCGGGGTTCCGCTTCCGCCAGACACTCGAGGGGTATTCCAACGGCAGCGGCTTTGCCTCGTCGTCGATCCTTGCGTGGCAACCCAACCGGCAGACCGAATTCCTGCTCAACTACACCTATCGCGACCAAAGCGATCAGAAGGACGGGAACGGCGACACGATCGGCAACAGCGCCTTTACCCTGCCTTCGCTGCTGGCCAAGGGGAAATACAGCTTTGGCGACAACCGTGAACATTCGATCACCGCGTCCTGGAACCAGTCCACCTCGGAAGAGCGCGACGTGCCCTATGATTCCTTCGGTATGACGGCGGACGCCTTCGGCAACGTGGACCGCGACATCGAAACCCGGATCGCCGTTCTGCGTTACCAGTACCGGCCGGCGGGCAACGATCTGGTCGATCTGGACGTCAATCTCAGCTATTCCGAACAATCCATCGACAGCAGCTATGTGCCCGGTTCGTCCAGTCTGGAGGGAACGCCCTTCTTCCCCGGCATCCGGGCGCTGGCCGATGCCACGCACAATTACGAAACCACCAAGCTGACGATCAAGAACAGCGCGTATTTCCAGACCGGGGCCGCGTCGCATGATCTGCGGTTCGGGGTCGAATTCATCGACCGCGAGCGGCTGGATGCCCCATCGGCACCGGGCGGCACCGACCGCCGCATCGCGCTGTTTGCCGTTGACGACATCCAGTTCGGCGACCAGCTGACCGTCACGCCCGCGCTGCGGTACGAAACGCAGGACATCAAAGGCAAGGGCGACGCGGCCGCGCCCTTCAACGGCAGCTATGACAACGACGCGCTGATGGGCGGCATGTCGGCCCGTTATGAATTCGCCATCGGCTTCGCGGTATTCGCGGGCGGGGCCTATACCGAAAGCCTGCCGATCATCGACGATCTGGGCACACCGCTGTACATGACCCAGCCCGAGAAATCCCGCACCTGGGAGGCCGGCTTTTCCTATGACCGCGGCGACATCTTCGCCGCCGGCGACGCCCTGCGCGCCAAGGTCAATTTCTACAGCACCGATCTGTGGGACATCACCTCGTACGTGTCGGGCACCCCGTCCCTGCCCCTGTCCAAGGTCGAAACCGAGGGCGTCGAGATCGAGGCGTCCTATGCCCATGCCACGGGCTTCTACGTCGATTTCAACGCCAACATCGTCAGCGCCACCGAATTCAGCGCGGCGGGCATCGGATCGCCGTGGCGCAACGAACCCACGGATTCGACGCGGATCACCCTGGGCAAGCGGTTTGGCGAAACCCTGGATGTCAGCTGGGAGATCTTCGGCGCCAAGTCGGGTCTCGATTCCTCGGGCGATCCGGTTGCCGGATATGGGGTGAACACCCTACGCGCGACCTATCTGCCGCAAGAGGCCGCGCTGGCCGGGTTCGAGCTGCGCGCGGGGATCGAGAACATCTTTGACAAGGCCTATCAGCCGAACCTGTCGACCCGCAATTCGCCGGGCCGGAATTTCAAGCTGACCGTGGCCAAGACCTTCTGAACCCCTCAGGGAAAGGACCCGTCATGAGAAAAGCTGTGCAAAATCTTGTTCGGGCGGTCCTGCTGGCCCTGCCCCCCATCGCGGGGGCGGGGTTGGCCAGTGCCGAAGACACGCAGGGCGCGGGCGGCGTCACGATCGAGCTCAGCTCGGCCGTGGACCAGGATCAGGGCTGCCTGCTGAGCTTCGTGGTCGAAAACGCCCACCCCGCCGATATCGGCGGCGCCGTCTATGAAACGGTGCTGTTCGGCGCGCAAGGCGAAGTGGCCCTGCTGACGCTGCTGGATTTCCAGGACCTGCCCGCCGGGCGGCCCCGCGTGCGCCAGTTCAAATTCGACGGCCTGGCCTGCAATCAGATCAGCCGGATCCTGATCAACGGGGTGCAGGAATGCGCCTATCCCGGCGATCTGGCCGATGCCTGCCTGTCCGGCCTGACGCTGCGCAGCCGCCTTGAAACCGAATTGATTGGATGACCCGATGGATGCGTTTCTGCAAAGATTGACCGCGATTCTGGACCTGGGCGGCCCGGTCGTGGCGGTGCTGATCGCGACTTCGGTCGCGACCATGGCGCTGATCCTCTACAAGCTGTGGCAGTACAAGGCCGCCGGAGTCGGGCGGCATGTCGAGCTGTCGCAGGCCATCGAAGCCTGGGACCGCAACGATCGGGCCACCGCGCGCGCGCATCTGGACCGAAGCCGCAGCTATCTGGCGCCGGTAGTCGCCATGGCGCTGGAGGGGCACGGGCCGGAACTGATGGACCGCGCCGATGCCGAGGCCGAGGCGCGCTTTGCCGGGCTGGAACGCGGGCTGAACGTGCTGGACATGGTCTCGCAGCTTGCGCCGCTGCTGGGGCTGTTCGGCACCGTGCTGGGCATGATCGAGGCCTTCCGCACTCTTCAGGCGGCCGGCAACGCGGTGGATCCGGCGCTGCTTGCCGGCGGCATCTGGGTTGCGTTGATGACGACCGCCGCAGGGCTGGCCGTGGCCATGCCCACCGCGCTGGTCCTGACCTGGTTCGAGGCGCGCATGACCCGCGAACGGGTCTTTGCCAACCGCGCCCTGCGCACGGTGTTTGCCCCCGGCCACGCCGCCGCGCCACGCCCGGCCACCCCGCCGTCCGAGGCGCTGGCCCATGGCGCTTGAAACCCGCAAAATTCGGCGCCGGCGCCTGTCCATGACATCCCTGATCGATGTCATCTTTCTGCTGTTGCTGTTCTTCATGCTCACCTCGACCTTCTCGAAATACGCCGAGATCGAGCTGACCACCGCCGCGGCGGGCGGGTCGCAGGCCCAGCGATCTATCCGCTTCATCAAGCTTGAACGCGACCGCATCCTGATCGACGGCACCGAAGTCGCGCCCGACGCGGTCGCCGCACGGTTCGACGGCCGAACCGACCAGCTGGCCTTGATCAGCCTCGGCGGCGGGGCGACCTCGCAGCAGTTGATCGACTTGCTGACCGCCCTTGAACCCGTATCCCGCCTCAGCACGCAGGTCATCGGATGATCCGGCTGACCCCCAAAACGAAACCCGGCCGCGAACCGACGATCGCCCTGATCAACGTGGTCTTTCTGATGCTGGTCTTCTTCATGATCGCGGGCACGCTGGCGCCGCCCTTGGGCCAGTCGGTGCAACTGGTGCGGACGGCGGATCTTGAAGGGCGCGAGCCCCCGGATGCGCTGGTCATCCGCGCCGACGGCGTGCTGGAATATCGCGGGGCCGAGCTGACGGATGTGGCGGCCTATGTCGAGCGCGCCTCGATCGACCTGCCATTGGATGCCGTGCGGCTGGTGCCCGACCGGGCCTTGCCGGCGGTGCGGTTGAAACAGGTCAGCGACGCCCTGCGGGCCCTGGGCGCCAATAGGGTCTTCGTCGTGACCGAACGGGGCCTGCCATGATCCCGCAATCCCGCACTATGGCCACCGTGCTGGTCGTGCTGGCCGCCGCGACCCACGCCGCCGCCCTGTTCGAATTCGACACGGACGAGGCAGTTCTCATCGAAGGCGGTGGCGCAGTTGCCCCTGTGGCGCTGGGGTCCTCGTTCCGGGACTATGCGGCCGGAACCGTGTCCCCGCCCCCCGCCACCACCCGTCACTCACCCGTTGCCCCAGCACAGACCTCGCCAGAGGCCCCGGCGGACCGTGCGCGCGCGCAGCCGGCCACTAGGGTGCGGGCGCAGGCCCCGGCCCAGCGGCAGAACGCCCATACACCGACCTTGCAAAAACCCCAGCCGCAGCAGGCCCGGCCTCCAAAACCACCCACCCCGACAGGCAATGCCGCGGACAGCCGCAAAAAGGGCAGCGCCACCGGCAAGGCGGCGACCGGGGCGGCCTCGGCGAAACGGACGAACCGCGCCGCGCAGGAACAGGGAAATGCCGAGGCCAGCACCTATGCCGGTCTGGTCAAGCGCAAGATTTTGCGCGCCCGTCGAAAAAGCGTGAATATCCAAGGCTCGGTTCTGGTGGCCCTTCGTATCGCCGACAACGGTGCGCTGGCGTCGGTCAGCGTCGCCCGCAGCTCGGGTTCGGCCCGGCTGGATCAGGTCGCACTGGCGCAGGTCCGGGCCGCCGCGCCCTTCCCGCCGCCGCCGGCCTCGGCCCGGCGCGCCTATACCGTGGAAATCGTCAGCAAATAGAAACTCAACCCGCGCTTGTCCGGCTACCTGGTGTCCAGCGGCTTCAACAGATCGAACACTTGTTGCCGCATCCATTTTGCCATCGGATTTGCATCCGATCGTCTGTGCCAGATAGCTATGATGTTGACGGGTTCGATTTCGAACGGCGGGGCAAGTACCTTCAGGCCGAACTCCGGCGCCAACTTCCTGGCCAGCTGAGAAGGCACCAAGGCCACAAGATCGCTTGCACTGACCACTCGGCACACCCCTGAAAACACCGGAAGGGTCATCGCGACGTGCCTTTTCCGACCAACTTTCGCCAGAGCCGCATCACCCATCGCCGCCAGTTTGCCCTCGGGTGAAAACAGCACATGCGACAAGGCGCAGAACGTTTCCATCGGAAGTTCGGTGCCGTCTTCGATCTGTGCAAGGAATGGGTTGTCAACGCGGCCGACGACCATGAAGGACGACCGGAACAGCACTTCTCTGCTGATCCAATCCGGTGCATCTGTATCCGGGATCAACGCGAGATCAGCATTGTAGCGCTCAATACTCTCGACATAGTTCTCGGGAACAAGATCCACCAATTGCGCGACCATCTTCGGAGCCTTGCGGTTCAGAACACCCCCAAGACCGGGCATCAGCAGCTCGGCGAAAAAGTCGCTGGCCGCGATCTTGAAAGTTTCGGATGCCTGCCTGGGGTCGAAATCGTCATTGTGGCTCAGCAAACTTTCCAGTCGATTGAGTTCCTCACGCAGCCCGTCCTTGATCGAAACCGCAAAATCCGTTGGGACAAGCTGATTTCCCCGCCGCACAAACAGATCGTCACCCAAGGCGTGCCGCAGGCGGTTCAACGCATTCGACACTGCGGATTGCGAGACCCCAAGTCTTTCCCCTGCCTTGGTGGTGGACCCCGCCGTCAGAATCGCATCAAGAACACGGAGTAGGTTCAGATCAAGCGTTACGAAATTCATGTTGGTAATACCGTGTATTATGAACTTTCGTTAGATTGATACCGTTTTTTGCGCCTACAAGTAAGGTACCGAAAGCGCTTTCGTTTCATGTCGGATCAAAGGACAGAAGCGATGCATGATCATCTGGTTGATGACGCCACGCTCGAATGGCAGGGCGTTCGTTACAAAACAATTCTGGACCCCGCTGAAACCGGGGGCGCCATGTCGATTGTAGACAGCCTTTCGCCGGTCGGAAGCGGTCCGCCACGGCACATCCATCAGGCAGAAGACGAAGTCTTCGTGATTTTGACCGGTGTCTGCAAAGTCTGGGTCGAAGGTGTCGAAACGCGTGTCGGCCCGGGCGAAAGTATCTTCATACCCCGCGGAAAAGAACACACGTTCAAGGTCATCGGTGATGAGCCCAGCCGTCACCTTGTCATTCTCACACCGGGAGGTTTCGAGGGCTTTTTCCACGCCATGGCAACGGCCCAGTACAAAATTCCGGAAGACATGCCGGACATCGAGGCCGTAGCCGCCAAGTACAACCTGTCATTTACTGGCCCTCCATTGGATTGAACGTCATGACCCAGCACATCGTCTATCATATTCCTGTGTGTCCCTTTTCACAGCGGCTTGAAATTCTGCTGGCGTTGCGGGGGATGAGGGACCGGGTGGAGTTCCGCGTCGTGGACATCACCAAACCCCGCGATCCAGAGCTGCTGAAGAAAACGCGCGGAACGACCGCTCTGCCGGTTCTCGAGACTCCGGACGGGCAGATCATCAAGGAAAGCCTCGTGATCCTGCGCTATCTCGATGAAATGCTCGAAGGGCCAAAGCTGCGGCGCAGCGACCCGGCCGAGCATGCGGTCGAGTCGATGCTGATTGCCAAAGAGGGCGCCTTCACGATGACCGGCTACGTCTATGTGATGAACCAGGACCCCGCGCAGAAAGATGCCCACAACGAAAAACTGCTCGCGCTTTATCGTGACCTCAATGACTTTCTTCTGACCCACAACCCGAACGGTGTTTTTCTGTTCGATCAGTTCGGGTTGGCCGAGGCGGTATTCACACCGATGTTCCAGCGCTTCTGGTTTCTGGAATACTACGAAGACTTTGAACTCCCGCAAAACGGCGAGTACGACAGAGTCCGAAACTGGAAAGCCGCCTGCATGGCCCATGAGGCCACGGGGCAGGTGACACAAGACGAAATCGTGAAACTCTACTACGACTATGCATTGGGTGCCGGAAACGGAGCGTTGGTGGGCGGCCGCAAAGTGTCGAGCTTTGCGTTCGAGCCACATTGGAAGTCGAGGCCAATGCCACCGCGGGACAAATATGCCGGGACGGCATCGGACAAAGAACTTGGGCTGGTAGTCCCGGCATCTGATTGAAGCCAGAAGGCACGCGGGTCGATCGGGGGCACCCGCCGCGGAGGACCGGCGCCCACAACACGCATTCGAATATGGCCCGGTGGTGCACAGTCGGTCTTAAGTCATGAATACCGGCTGATTAAACCGAACCAGTCTTAGGCTTCCGGGCGCGGAACCGTTGAACCTTTAGCCGTCAGACAAACCTGTTGACGTAGTTCTCCAAGCGCTCCTGCCTTCCGGATCGAGGCTCGGGATTGATACCTTCGGCCAACACTCGAGCCGCGATTTCATCCAGCGATGAGGCAAGCATGGATTGCGCCTCCGGGCTGCCCCATCCGGAGTATCTGTCGGTCAACGCGGCATCAAGCCCGCCATCCTCGATCATCGCGGCGGCGGCCTTCAACCCGCGGGCACAGACGTCCATGCCGCCCACATGCGCCGCGACAAGATCCTCGGGGTCGATCGACTGGCGGCGGATCTTGGCGTCGAAATTCGTGCCCCCGGTCGAAAACCCTCCGGCCTTGAGGATGTAGTAGTAGGCCAACGCGACTTCGGGCACGTTGTTGGGAAACTGGTCGGTGTCCCATCCAGATTGATAATCGTTCCGGTTCATGTCGATCGAACCCAGCATACCCTCGGCCGCCGCCACGGCGATCTCATGTTCAAAGCTGTGGCCAGCCAGGATCGCGTGGCCCTGTTCCAGGTTCAGCTTCACTTCGTCTTCCAGCCCGTATTTCCTGAGAAACCCGATGCAGGTTGCGGCGTCGTAGTCGTACTGGTGCTTGGAGGGTTCCTGTGGCTTCGGCTCGACCAGGATGGTGCCCTTGAACCCGATCTTGTGCTTGTAGTCGACCACCATGTTCAGGAACCGTCCCATATGGTCCAGTTCCAGCCCCAGATCGGTGTTCAGCAACGTCTCGTAGCCTTCGCGCCCGCCCCACAACACATAGTTCTCGCCGCCCAGCTTGTGGGTCGCATCCATACAGGATTTCACGGTTGCTGCGGCAAAGGCAAAGACGTCCGGATCAGGGTTCGTGCTGGCACCCCCCATCCAGCGGCGATGGCTGAACATGTTGGCGGTCCCCCAAAGCAGCTTGGTTCCCGACGCCTGCATCTTTTCACCGATATAGTCGGTGATTTCCTCGAGCGTGCGCAAGTTTTCGGCAAAGTTGCCCTGTTCGGGGCGAATATCCGCGTCGTGCCAGCAGAAATAGGGCTGTCCCAGTATTTCAAACATCTCAAAGGCGACATCGGCCTTCATCCGGGCGCGTCCCATGTCGTCTTGCGGGTGCCACGGGCGAACAAGGGTCGGACCGCCGAACGGGTCTCCGCCCTCCCATGCGAAAGAGTGCCACCAGGCGACGGCAAAGCGCAGATGGTCCTCCATGCGCTTGCCCAACACCACTTCGTCCGGGTCATAGTGACGGAACGCCAGCGGGTTCCGACTGTCTACGCCTTCGTACCGGACCTTTTCGATACCCTCGAAGAATCCGCTTGTCATACCTGCCCCCTATTCCGAGTTTTGCCCGGGCTGCTTACCCAGAATGATCATCGACAGCAGATCGTCGTCGGTCACGTCCGCGATATCGACCGTGCCGACCAGCTTGCCGTTCTTCATGACCGAGGCCCGATCACACAAATCCATGACTGCGTGTACGTCGTGGTCGATCAGGAAAATTCCGATCCCCTGCGCCTTGAGCTGGTGAATCAGATCGGCCACCATCTGCGTCTCGTGCGGACCCAAGGCGGCCGTCGGTTCGTCCATGATCAGGATGCGGGCGTTGAAATAGACAGCCCGCGCGATGGCCACCGACTGTCTCTGGCCACCGGACAGAGCCGAAACCGGATCGTTGAACTTCTGAAAGTTGGGGTTCAGCTGCGCCATGATTTTACGGCATTCGGCCTCCATCGCCGCGTCGTTGACCAGACCGAAAGGCGTCGTCATTTCGCGTCCCAGGAACAGGTTCGAGGTGGCGTCCAGATTGTCGGCCAGGGCCAAGGTCTGGTAGATCGTCTCGATATTGTTGGCCCGCGCGTCGCGCGGGTTGTTGATCTCGACCGGTTTGCCATCGATCAGGATCTGCCCGTGGTCCATCTGATAGGCTCCGGACAGGACCTTGATCAGCGTCGATTTGCCAGCCCCGTTGTGCCCCAGCAGTCCCACCACCTCGCCGGGATACAGGTCGACCGAGACTTGGTCGACGGCCTTGATCCCGCCGAACGAGATCGAAATGTCTCGCATCTCGACCAGAGGTGGTTGCCCGGATCCGCGACCGGATGCCGGCGGCGTTTTCTTAGTTCCCTGCGCTTGCGTCATTTTCCACCCAATCGCTTGCGGTAGACGATGTCGATATAGACGGCCAGAACCAGCACACTGCCGACGACGATGTTCTGGAACGGCGCATCCACGCCGACCATGGCCATGCCCGATTGCAGTGCCTGCATGATCAGCGCACCAAGGATCGCGCCATAGATGGTGCCGATGCCACCAGACAGGGCGGTTCCGCCAATGACCGCTGCCGCGATCACCCGCAGTTCGTCCAGTGTTCCGATGTCGTTGGAATGGTTGGCCAGCCGCGCCGAGGCGACCACCGCCGAAACCGCGCAAAGGAAGCCCATCAGCGCAAAGATCTTGACGGTCAGCAGGCGGGTATTTATGCCGGACAGCTCGGCTGCGTCCGGGTTGCCGCCGGTCGCGAAGATGTAGCGCCCAAACCGGGTTTTGCGGGCCACGACCGTCAGGGTCACGGCGACAATGATCAGGATCAGGACCGAGATCGGGATGCCGTACCCGACGATCAGGCCCTCGGGCATCGTCTCGCCACGGGCTTCGAACATACGCTGCAACCGGCGCGTCGGAATGGCATAGCTGTTCAGGATGTACACATATCCCAGGATGCTCGCCGCAATGATACCGGCGAGCGTTGCCTCGGCCCAGACGGGTTTGACCGGGAAGCCATGCGCCGCCTTGGCCCGGCGACTGCCCCACAGCGCCCAGATCGCAATGGCCGCCGCAAACAACCCGAACAGCCAGCTTGCCGTTGTTCCCAAGGTTCCGTTCGTTCCCCCGAACATCAAGAAATTGCTGTCCAGCGGCCCGATTGTCTGCCCGCTGGTCAGATACCAGGCGACGTTGCGCCAGACCAGAAAGCCTCCCAAAGTCACGATGAACGCCGGAATGGTCAGGTAGCCGACCATCCAGCCGTGAAACGCTCCGATCAGCGTTCCGATGGCAAGACCGACCAGGATGGTGATGATCCAGGTGGCGGGATGGTCCAGCCCCATCCCCAACACGCGCGGCAACAACTCGGTCTGCGTCATGGCCATCACCGCCGAGGTGGTCGCCAGCAACGCGCCAACGGACAGGTCGATGTGCCGGGTTACGATGATGAACACCATACCACAGGCCATGATCGCCACCGAAACCGATTGGATCGACAGGTTGAACAGGTTGCGGGGCGTCAGGAACCGTCCGTCAGTGACGATATTGAACCCGATGCACAGGATCACGAATGCGCCGATCATGCCCAAAAGCCGCATGTCCAGTTCCAGCTGTTGGAACAGGCTTGGCTTGGTTTTCTGAGGTATCGGCTGAGACGAAGTTTCGGTCATTTCCGATCTTTCAAATTCAGCAAGGGTCCCCGGCCCGCCCATGCAGGCCGGGGACTTTGGAGTTTAGTTGCAGGGTGCGGGGCCGTTCTCGACGCCTTGGCACAGATCTTCCAGCGCGATCCATCCGGCATCCACAACAACCGACAGATTGTCCTTGGTGATCGGAACCGGAGCCAGGAAGACAGAATTCATCGTCGTTCCACCCGGCGAGGTCCAGCTGACCACTCCGTCGATTTCCGACGGGTCGGTGCCACTGCTGAGTGCGACGGCAATCTCGCCGGCGGCCTTGCCCAGCTCGCGTGCGTCCTTCCAGACGGAAACGGTCTGCGTACCCAAGGCCACGCGGTTCAGCGCGGCGTGATCGCCATCCTGACCCGACACTGGGATACCTTCCATGCCCTGCGCGGTCAGCGCCGCGACAACGCCACCTGCGGTCCCGTCATTCGACGCGACAACCGCATCGACCTTGTTTTCATTGGCGGTCAGGATCTGTTCCATGTTCCGCTGCGCATTGGCGGGCAACCAGCCATCGGTATAGGCTTCACCGACGATCACGATGTCACCACTGTCCAGCGCCGCCTGAAGGATTTCCTGCTGGCCACCGCGCAGGAAGTCCGCGTTCGGATCCGTAGGCGAACCCTTGATCATGACGTAGTTTCCCTTGGGCATCGCCTCGTACACGGCGCGCGCCTGCATGCGCCCCACTTCGACATTGTCGAAGGTCAGGTAGAAGGCGCGATCGTCCTCGATCAGGCGGTCGTAGGCGATGACGGGAATGCCCTCATCCGCGGCGGCCTGTACGGCCGGACCGATGGCCTGCGCGTCCTGCGCCAGAATGATCAGGGCGTCCACACCCTGTGCGATCAGGCTTTCGATGTCGGACAGCTGCTTGGCCGAGGACGACTGGGCGTCCGCCGAGATATATTCGGCCCCACCGGCCTCAAGCGCAGACTTGATTGCCGCTTCGTCCGTTTTCCAGCGCTCTTCCTGAAAGTTGGACCAGCTTACGCCGACGACCGGCTCGGCAAAGACAGCCGAGCCAACCATGGCAACAGCAGCTGAAAAGCTGAGAATTCGTTTCATGATTTCCTCCCGTTGATGGGGCCATCGCGTCATGATTCGCGGCCCTCGTGTTTCTGCGTATCATATTTATTTCAGCGGGTAAAATATTTACTCTGTTCGCAGGCTCCAAATCCCAATAGATTGAGGCCAACAGAAGATTCGCGGAGACAAGATGCTGAAAAGCAAGGCTTCTCAAAACTCGCTGGACCAACGGAATGCCACGCGCCTGCGGGTGTTGGAGCATATCCGAACCAAGGGGTCGATTTCGCGGATCGATATCGCATCGGCCCTGCAGACCAGCCCGGCCACCGTAACCGCCGCAACCGCTGACCTGATTTCCGCCGGCCTGGTGCGAGAGACCGAGGGCGAGGCGCATTCCAAATCGGCCAAACGCGGGCGGCCGCGGGTTCTTCTGCAACTGGACGGGCCCTCCTATCTTGTGGCGGGCCTCAAGGTCGCGCGTCAGGTCATCTCGGTCATCCTGGTCGATTTCGAAGGCAACGAAGTCACCTCGCACATGTACGCCCTGCAAGATGCCAGAATGTCTCCGCGCGATTTCGTCCGCACCGTGCGCCTTGCGCTTGAGGAGACCTGCGCAAAGATCGACCGTACGATCGACGGGCTTTCAGGTGTTTCCATAGGCATCGCCGGTTTGGTCGATGCCGAGAGGAATTTCGTGCACTGGTCATCTTCGATCACCGAGCGCAATGTGAACTTCGCCGCGTTTCTGGACGAAGGCCTGCCTTGCCCGGCCTTCATCGAGAACGATGCGAACCTGGTGGCCAAGGCCGAACAGCTGTTCGGGCTGGGCAAGGGCCTGTCGAACTTTCTTGTCGTCACGATCGAGCACGGTGTCGGACTGGGCATCGTTCTGGACGGCAAGCTGTTCCGGGGCAACCACGGCTGCGGGGCCGAATTCGGGCACGCCAAGGTCCAGTTGGACGGGGCGCTGTGCCAATGCGGGCAACGGGGATGCCTCGAGGCCTATGTCGGCGACTATGCCTTGATCCGAGAAATGACCGTCGCCGGGCAAAGCAGCGCGCTGGAAACCGTTTCCGACATTCACGAACGCGCGCACGCCGGAGACCAACGAGCCGTTTCCGTTCTGGCCCGCGCGGGCCAGATGTTCGGCTTGGGCCTGTCCAACCTCATAAATCTGTTTGCCCCCGATTGCATCATTCTGTCCGGAGCACAGGTCAGCTTTGAGCACCTGTGTTCGGACGACGTGATGGCGCGCATTCGAAACGGAGTTGTGAATGTCGACACCGCCCTGCCCGAGATCAAGGTGCATCATTGGGGCGACCTCATGTGGGCCAAGGGCGCGGCGGCCTACGGGATCGAGCAAGTGTCGATCCTAAAGGTGCAGGAGATCGCAGCCCATGCGAGCTGAACTCGCCTTGGTGGCGGCCTTCGCCACGACCGCCAGTGCCGATCCTGCCATCCCCCGGTATCAACCGATCGACATTCCCTCTCATGTCTACGACGGCGGTTGGGAGCATTTTGTTGGTGGCGGCGTCGCGGTTTTCGACTGCAGCGGGGACGGCTTGCCGGAACTCTTCCTTGCTGGTGGGGCGAACCCATCGCAGCTGTTCCGAAACACCTCTCAGGCGCAAATCTCCTTTCAGGCAAACACGCCGGAGCCGCTGTCACTGACAGGTGTGACCGGCGCCTACCCGATGGACATCGACGGCGACGCCATCCTGGACCTTGTGGTTCTGCGCGTTGGGGCGGACCTGTTGCTCAAAGGTGGGCCCGATTGCCAGTTCAGCCCATTCGCGGGGCTTGGGTTTCACTCCGATGACCACTGGACCACAGCCTTCTCGGCAACATGGGAACCCGGGCAGACACTGCCCACTCTGGCCTTCGGAACCTATGTGGACCGCGACAATCCGAATGGCCCATTCGAGGCCTGCGACCCCACTCTGCTGTACCGCCCCCTTGGCGAAACCTATGGCCCGCCCCTTCGGCTGGAACCTGGGTACTGTGCGCTGTCGGCTTTGTTCTCGGATTGGGGCCGGACCGGGCGCGCGGATCTGCGGATCAGCAACGATCGGCACTACTATGTCCGAGACGGACAGGAACAGATGTGGGCGATGGAAGATACTCCGCGCCTGTATGATCAGGCCGAAGGCTGGTTGCCCTATTCAATCTGGGGCATGGGCATCGCCTCGCGCGATCTGACGGGGGATGGCTATCCCGATGTCTACCTGACCTCGATGGGAGATCAGAAATTCCAGATTTTCGACCCCGAAGCCGGCGGTCCCACATGGCGTGATGCGACCTATGACAAGGGCACGACCGCACACCGGCCGCACATTGGCGCGGACGGGCGACCATCGACCGGTTGGCACGCGCAATTCGCAGATGTGAACAACGATGGGCGTGACGACATCTTCGTCGCGAAGGGCAATGTCGAACAGATGCCGGATGCGGCGCAGGACGACCCCAACAGCCTATTGCTGCAGCTGGAATCCGGTCAGTTTTTCGAATCCGCGGCTGAGGCCGGTGTGGCATCGATGGCAAAATCTCGCGGCGCCGCACTGCATGATCTGAACAATGACGGCTGGCTGGACCTGGTTGTGGTCAATCGCGGATCACCGGCCGAAATCTATCAGAACCAGCCCGCCGCGGGGAACTGGATCATGGTGGATCTGGGCCAGCATGACGTCAATTCGCAGGCCATCGGTGCCTTTGTCGAAGTCCGGACCGCTGCCGGAATTCAGACCCGCGAGATCACGATCGGCGGCGGCCATGCCAGCGGGATGGCCGGGCCGCAGCATTTCGGTCTGGGCAATGCCAAGACCGTGGACACTCGTGTTGTCTGGCCCGGCGGAGACCCCTCGGACTGGGAGACATACGACACCAACCGGATCATCCGACTGCGGCGCTGATCACTTGTCGACTGGCAGCCCACTGGGCACCCGCTGTGGTACACCCAGCCGTTCGGCGGGATCCTCCAGCGCGGCCAGAAAACTCAGGATGTCGTCAATCTCTGCATCTGACAGCGCAATCGGTTGCAACTCATTGGCCGCGGCGATGGCATCGACCAAGGCCGGATCCTGTAGCGGCCGTTGATCATCGGCTCCGGGAAAGGCGGGCAGCTCTGCCATTTCGATCGAGTAGCGCCGCAACGCGCCTTCGGGGTCAAGGTGGTGCCTAACCACGTCCTCGAGCCGAGCATAGGCCCCATCGTGGCCATAGGGCGCAGTCAGCGTGACATTGCGCAGCGACGGCGTTCGGAACGCAAACGCATCTTCGGCTGCACCGGTTACGCGCAGTCGGCCATCATCTCGGACGTGGTTTTCAAACCGAGCAGCCTTTCCCGGGCCGATCTGCGGCATCGCGATCGCATAAAACCCGTGGTCGGTCTGAAACCACCCCGAATGGCACGATCCGCAACCGGCCTTGCCGTAAAACAGCTGCATGCCGCGCACCGCGTCGGGCGGCAGAGGTTCCTCTCCGCGCATCGCGCGATCAAAGGGGCTGTTGTCGGCACGCCATTCAAAGGCGATGAAATCGGCAATCGCGTTGGCGATGGCAACGAACGAGACCTCCTTTTCGGGGGTCACGTCGCGGAACATTCTTTGATATTCCGGAACTGCAGCCGCCCGCCCGGCGATCAGGTCCCATGCACCACCCTGTTGCGTCAGAAGGCCCAGCCGCACCGCCTTGCTGATCGGGTTTTCCGAGTAATGTCCGGCCATCTCATCCGGCGACAGAACCGGGAACATGGCCTGAGCCGCCAATGCCGAGCGGAACCCCGGCCGCATATGCTGCCCCAATGGTGTTCTGATGCCGAAAGGTTGCGCTGGATCATCCTCTAGCCTGCCATCGTGGAAGAACGTCGTGAACTCGGTCGCGCCAAGGTTCCAGAGGGCCGGAGAGTTGCGCGGGATGCGCTGTTCGGGCAGGTTGTCGGACCCAAGCCCGCGGGCGCTGCCCAGCCCTACCCCGCCTTCTCCGATGCCCAGCGACATCCCGTCCGAGGTCCCAAACCTTGGGTGGTGGCAGGTGGCGCAACTGATGTTTTCATTTCCCGACAGGATCGGGTCGTAGAACAGCATTTGGCCCAGTTCCACGATGGCAAGGTCGGGCTCGATGAACTCGGGAGCCGGGCCCAGGTTCTGGGCCGCTGTCCCGGTGGCAAAGCTGGCGAGAACAGCCAAGGCCGATAAGGAACGGATCACGCTCATGCCACTGCCTCGGATATCTCGAGCATCAGCGTCTGGTGATACGGCTTGTCGGGCGTGCATATGATCGAGGGGAACGCGGGGACGTTCGGCGCATTCGGATAGCCTGATGGTTCGATACAGACCCCGGCATGCGGCGCAAATGGCGCGGACAGATGGGCGGCAGAGTAGACCTGCGCCCCGGGCTGATCGGAATGGACCGTCATCGTCAGACCCGACGGCGCCGCAAGGGTGGCCACCGGTTGGGCCACCATACCGCGGGTGCGGGACAGAAAGAAATGATCGAGGTCCATGGCGGCCTGCCCGATCGGTTGGGGGGCGGCGAAATCCAGCCCGACCGATGCAGAGTCGACGATCCCGCCATGCGGTATCCCCTGATCGTCCAGCTCCAAGTGACGATCCGACGCCAACTGCAATCGGTGCTCGGAGATGCCTTGAGCAGACCCCAACGTATAGTAGTTGTGTTGCGCGATGCTGATCGGGGTCGGCCTGTCCGGCCAGGCGGAGATCGAATATGTCAGGCGAGGGAATTCCAACCGGACCCCGACCTCGAACCGAACAGCCCCCGGAAATCCGCCCACGCCGTGAGGTGAGACATGGACCAGCACCGCCTCGCGCGGCGAGAGCTGCTCGACCTGCCAAAACTGGCGCGAGAGCCCTTCATGCCCCCCATGCAGCGTATTCGACCCTTCGTTCGCAATCAGCGCATGATGGGTGCCGTCCAAATCGAACCCTGCGCCGCCGATCCGGTTGGCGACCCGCCCGACGAGCGCGCCCAGATAGAACGGGTCGTTCAGGTATTCGGTCGGGTCGTCATAGCCAAGGATCAGCGGTTGGTCCTTGTACCACCACCCTTGCGTGATCGCCCCATAGCCCAGCAATGACACCCGCATGTCCCCATCTCGCAGGTCGGCAACCGGGATATCAGTGCAATCATTGCGACTTTTGTTCATCATCCAGCCAATGGCGCCAGGGCCTTGTAATACGCTCTGTATCGTCTGTAGGCGCTGTCATAGGCTTCGGTCAAATCACTCTGCGGCTCGATGACGGCGTCGATCTCTGGTGGGGTCATGACCTGTTCGGGTGTTGCGTCCCCGGCAGCGCACATGGCCAGCCGCGCGGCACCAGTCGCAGCCCCGAACGCGCTCCCCTTGGGCAGGGCCAGCGGCACATTCAGCGTGGTGGCGATGGTCTGAAGCCAATACCGGGACCGCGCACCGCCGCCTACGGCAATCAACTGCGACGGTTCGGTGCCTGTGCTCCTCAGGGCCTCAAGGCAATCCCGCATTGCGAAACCGACGCCCTCCATCACCGCCTGCACCAGATCCGCCGACCCCGAGGCGATGTCGAGGCCCAGAAAAGCCCCTCGGATGGCGCTGTCATTGTGCGGCGTCCGCTCGCCGGACAGGTAGGGCAGAAAGGTCAACGACGACGGCCCGTTTGGCTGGGCGGGCAGCGCCCCTGCCAGCGCCTCGACCGACTGGCCGAGGTTGCGTGACAGCCAGTTCAGGCTGTTGGTCGCCGACAGGATGACGCCCATCTGTATCCAACGCCGGGGGACCGCATGGCAAAAGCAATGAACCGCCGTCTCGGGGGCAGGTGCATAGCTATTCCGGGCCATCAGCAGCACACCCGAGGTGCCAAGGGACAAAAACCCGGACCCTTCGTCGATGCTGCCGATACCGCAAGCGGCCGCGGCGTTGTCGCCAGCGCTGCCAGCGACCACAACCGGGCCGGACAGCCCCCACTCCCGGAGCAGTTCCTCCCGCAGCTCGCCACCGGGGTCGGCGCCCTCGACCAGCCGCGGCATCTGATCGGGCCTCATGTGACCCAACTCCAGCGCCCTGTCCGACCAGTCTCGCGCGCCGACATCCAGCCACGACGTTCCCGCGCTGTCGGACATGTCACTGACATACTCCCCGGTCAGCCAGAACCGCAGATAATCCTTCGGCAACAACACCATGGCCGTACGGGCGAACAGGTCGGGCTCATGGGCACGGACCCATTCCAGCTTGGGCGCGGTGAACCCGGGAAACACGATATTGCCCGTGATCTCGCGCATCCCTAGGGTCTGGTCCAATTCTTTGGCCTCTTGCGCGGATCTGGTGTCATTCCACAGAACGCACGGCCGCAGGACGGCGCCGTCCCGATCCAACAGCGTTGCGCCGTGCATATGGCCGCTCAGTCCGATCGCCCGCAGTTGCGCCAGCGCATCGCCGTTCGTCTCATGCAGTCGGCCCATTACGGTTACACAGGCGTCGATCCAGTCCTGCGGGGCTTGTTCGGACCAGCCCGGTTGCGGGTTCGACGTGGCGATCTCAGCCTCGGCCTCGGCCAGAACCTGCCCGGCCTCGTCCACAAGAATTCCCCTGAGACCCGAGGTCCCCAGATCCAAACCCAGATACACGAGACGCGCCCTCACCCACATTATTTTAGTTGGTAAAATTATTAACCGAGATCAGAAAATGTCAACACCGGAATCCGGCGCGCATATTCATATGACGCAAATAGGGCGGAATGCCAGGTCCTCACCCGGTTTCCTTGATCGGCAGCAGATCAAAAGGTTCTCCGCCAAAACGCTGTTTGGGCGCTCAAGACTTAGTTCGCTGTTGGTTGTCTACTCTTGCGCATGCTGCCCTATATCTCGGAGATCGAGGCGGGTGTCTCGTTGCATGACGACCGCAGCATGGGGCATGGCTGCAATTCAACCTGCAGGGAAAACGCGCGCGTTCTTTGGGTTACGTCCATCAGGTTTGACGGATGGTGACATCCCCTTTCCCGGCAAACGGGCCTCAAGGATCCGGGCGCAGGCACAGCCAGATCAGAAAGCCCAAGTAAAGAAAGACGGTGACGTTCAGAACGGTATCCAGAAACTCGCCTGTCATGGCCCTTCCTCCAGCGCCAGCACCCGGAACAGACAGACCACCAGAACCGGAACGATGAAAACAAAGGCGATCGCCGAAATTGCGATGACAGATCGCACCAGCCCGATATCTCCGACAAAGACCATGGCAAGCCCCAACGCACCCAGAATTGCCCCCCACACCGTGCGGATCCGGGGAGACGGGTTTTCATCACCACCGGTTCCGATCATCGCAAGGGTAAATCCGGCGCTGACAACGCTGGTGACCACAAACAGAAACGCCGCGACGATGGTCGCTGTCTGCGTTAGCCCCGACAGTGGAAACCGCTGAAGCAACGCGAATGTGGTCGCATCCAGGTTCTGCTGATTGACCACGGACAGGGAGCCTTGCTGCCGCAGCGCATCAAAAAACCCAAGCCCGCCAAACACGCCAAACCAAAGGATCGAGAACAAGGTTGGTGCGACGATCACACCCAGAAGAAACGCCCGGATCGTTCTGCCCCGGGAAATCCGGGCGATGAAGATACCGACGAACGGCGACCAGGCCAGCCACCAGATCATATAGTTCAGAGTCCAATCCTGGAACCAGTTGACGAGATCGTCACCAAAGAACTCGGCTGTGGCAAACCCGGCGGGCAGAACGTGGAACACGTATCTCCCGAAGCCGCTCACGATACCGTTCATCAGGTATGAGGTGGGGCCAAGGATCAACAGATAGATCATCATTGCCACGGCAATCAGCATCGCAGCATTGGACAGTTTGGCCATGCCGTCCCCCAAATCCCGGCGCAGAGGGATGACAAAGGCCACACACATGGCGAAAAAGACCGGAAGCGTCAGAGCCCCCGAATCCGCCACGCCGAGCAATCCGGCCAGCCCGGTTTGAACCTGAAACACTCCCATTGCCAGCGAGCCAGCCAACCCCACGGCAATGGCAACGATTGACAGAAGATCAAAGCCCCAGCCCATCGCCCGAACCCACGGGGCCGACCCAAGAGCGTCGTTCAACGGCGCGCTCAGCAGCAGAGTGCCCCCACGGCGGAAGGCGAAATAGGCAATGATCAGACCGACCACCCCGTAGATTGCCCAGGCATGAAAGCCCCAGTTCAGGTAGGTTACGAACAGCGCGTATCCGGCGGCCCTCGGATCTGGCTCGTATTTTCTGAGCTCTTCGAAATGGGTCAGCGGCTCGGCCGCACCATAAAACAGCAGCCCAACCCCCATCCCGGCCGCGAACAGCATGGCGATCCATGCGGGAGTCGAAAACTCGGGCTCGGCACCATCCGGCCCCAACCGGATGCACCCAAAGCGCGAAAAGGCCAGAAACAGCGCAACGAACAACAGGCCGCTGGCCTCGAGCATGATGAACCAACCCCGGCTTACGAACTGCGTCGCAACCGCGGCAGACGCCAACCGGCCCAGCCCCGCCGGGTCGACAAGACCCCAAATCGCAATGCCTGCGCTGATCGCAAGCGCGATGACAAGCAGCGAGTTGGTAGATGTGCGGCGCATGGGCTTTGGTCCTTGGATTTGATCCAAAGCCGAGCGTAGAGACCCGCTTGCAACCTGTCCAGAAATCAACTCTTTCGAGAATTTTGTTTGAGAACAGCCGAATATCTGTGCCTAATGGCGGAACCGACCAACGGTGGCGGGCCGCAACGGCGCTGAGCCCGCAGGAGACGTGCATGGCAACTCAACCCAAGGCCGACAACCAGCGCGCGGGCAAGCTTGGGCTGACCTTCTGGTATCAGCTGGTTGTTCTGCTGTTTCTGACCATCGCGTCATTGGTGCTGGCGTCCTCGGTTCTGATACCGCTTTCCTTCGCCATACTGTTGTTTGTGCTGCTCACTGCAACATCTGACCGGATCCACCGGATCGTCATTCTGGGCCATTCCGTACCGAAATGGATGGCGCATCTTGGGGCCTTGTGCCTGATCCTGTTTGGATTGCTGATCATCCTGTCGATCCTGTCCAGCCAGGCCGGTCTGGTGTCCGAGGCTTTCCCGAAATACGAAGAGCGCCTGTCCGGTATTCTGGCAAAACTTGTCGCCCTCGTCGGCAACGAGAACTATGCCGCGGCCCAGAAGGCGCTGAGCCAGATCAACCTGTCGGGTTTTGCCGGCAGCATCATCGGATCCGCTGGCGCCTTTCTCAGCGCCTTCTTCCTTGTGCTGCTCTACGTGCCGTTCATGCTGGTTGAACGCCTGCCGATGCAGACCAAGATTGACCTTGCGATCTCGGATCCAATGCTTGCCAACAAAGTTCGCAACGTGCTGCACAGCACGTCCGCCAGCATCCAGCGCTATGTCGGGATCAAGACTTTCGTCAGCGCGCTAACCGGGTTCGGCAGCTTTCTTGTCATGTGGGCGGTCGGGTTGGATTTCGCTGAGACCTGGGCGGTTCTGGCCTTTCTGTTGAATTTCATCCCCACGGTCGGCTCGATCATCGGTGTCGCCCTGCCCTCTCTGGTCGCTCTTGTCCAGTTCGAGGAACTGAGCCCCTTCCTGATGGTGCTGTTGGGATGCGGGGCCGTGCAATTCTCGGTCGGAAATATTCTTGAGCCGACCTTGCTGGGCAAAAGCCTGAACCTGTCCCCTCTCATGGTCATACTGGCCCTGACATTCTGGACCGCGATCTGGGGCATTCCCGGTGCGCTGATGAGCGTGCCGATCACTGTCTGCATCATGATCATTCTGACCCACATTCCGGCCACGCGCCCCATCGCCATACTGATGTCGGGCGATGGCCGTGTGGGTCCCAAAGACTGATCTCGATGCCGCCAAACCGGATTATCGGCCCATCGCCCGCGCGACTGGCCGCTTGACGAAAGGACAACACCAATGGTTACCAAAGCGGAACTTGAACAGCAGGTCGCTGAGTTGAAGCGGCAGCTTGAAGAGCAGGCCGAGGACAAAAAGTCGGGCGCGCGCAAGGCGGGCGAAAAGGTGAAAGAGGCCGTCCACGACATTCCCGACAAGTTGTCGGCCGAGTTCGAAGACTGGTCCGGTGAGATCGAGACCGCGCTGGCCGAGCTGGATGCCATGCCACACAAGAAAGCCATCCTGTTCGCCCTGGGCGTTTTCGCTCTGGGCTACGTGATCGGTCGGTCCAGGTAGGAGACAGTCAGATGAGCCGCATTTCCCGAAACATTTCCATCATCCTGCGCACCGAACGGCTGATCGCTCAGCGGAACATGACCGTCTTGGCCAAACGCGCAGGCTTTTTCGCCGCAGCCGGATTGGCGGGCGGGTTGGCCATCATCATGCTGAATGTCGCGGGCTATCTTGCTCTTGCGTCAGTGATGTCCAAGCCGTTGGCTGCACTGGTCATCGCCCTGATCAACCTGATCGTAGCGCTGATACTCGCGGCCATCGCCAACTCGGTCAGCGCCGAGGCCGACACTGCGCCAGTAGCAGAACTGCGCGACATGGCGATCGGCGATATCGAGGCCGAGGTTCAGGACATGATGTCAGAGGCTCGCGAGACGGTCCGCGACCTTAGAACCGTCTCACGCGACCCTCTGGGAACGCTTGCCCCCGGGTTGGTGAGCATGATCGCAAGCGCCGTTCTGAAACACCTGAAGAACCGCAAAGAGTAAGCGGCGACTGTCGCCTAGACGGTCGCCCCTTTCTGACGGATCAGACAGCCAATGCTGCTGGCGCACACACCGACCAGAACGCCGATGATCAACTCCATCGGCTCGACCTTGGCAAAGGTCCAATGCGCGAAAGCCAGGGTTTCCAGTATGCCGATCACCGCGCCCATCGTCGCGGCCAACCACAGTTGGCGGGTCATCATGCCCACCGCAAGGCCCAGAATGCCGGGCAGGCTCAGGATGTTGCCGCCGATTGTTCCAAGAATCTCAAGCATGTCGTGCCACTCCTAGTCGGATGCGCTGTTCAGGAATGATCGGATCTCGGCCGCGCCGGTACTCTGCGCAATTTCAGTGCCGGTCACCGGATCCAGCGAGGCGACCACTTTCTGATACTCCTCCAGATAGCCCGGCGGCAGGCTGTGCGCGATGCCCTGGTGGCAGTCGATGCAGGTCATGTTCTCGTCGATCGCACGCTGGTGTTCGTTGGCGGCGCGCGTTTCCTGAATGGTGAAGTCCATGTATTCGAAATTGTGACAGTTGCGGCATTCGCGGCTGTCCGAGGCCTTCATCTTTTTCCACACGGCCGAGGCCATCTGCAGGCGGTGATCCTCGTATTTCTCGGGCGTGCTGATGGTGCCGACCAGCTCGTGATAGACGTCTTTCACCGCCATGATCTTGGCTTCGATTTTGAAGCTCCATTCCTTGGGCACGTGGCAATCGGAACAGATGGCCCGTACGCCGGAGTGGTTGTTGTAGTGGATCGTTTCCCGGTATTCGCCAAGGTTGGTTTCCATCGTGTGGCACGAGACGCAGAATTCTTCGGTATTCGTCATCTCAAGCGTCCAGTGGAACCCACCCCAGAACAGGATGCCGGCCAGAAAGCCCGCCAGAACCAGAAAGCCTGCGCTGAACGCGGCGGCCGGAGTCCAGATCCACGCCCAGATGCGGCCGATCAAGCCGCGCTTTTCAGGAGAGTCTGCCATATTCGGTGCTCCTTTCAGTCCAAAGCTGGATCAGTTTCCGGCCGAGGGCTGGAACAGGTTGTCGACCAGGGCCGGCGCATCCGCCTGCGGCACATGGCACTGGTTGCAGAAATAACGGGTGCCCGCGATCTGATCGAGCTCGTTGCCTTCGCGATCCAGATAGTGGGTCATCGACAGGGTCGGCGCGTTACGCTCACCGGCCTTGGTCCAGTCGTGGCAGGACAGGCACTGATTGGTGCGGATGTCGATCTGGTACTGGTCGATTTTGTGCGGGATCAGCGGCGGCTGCTGGCGATAGTTGCGCTGCATGCGCCCTTCGATGTTGCGGTGTACATCATCTAGGATGGCCGGATCATCGATATCCACGCCTCGCAACGTGGTCACGGACGCGGATTGCGCAAAGGCAAGCCCGGTCACAAGAAGAACAGGGATCAGGGCTATTGCGCCTGTCGCTATTGATTTTTTCATCTTGGCACTCCCTTAAGCAGGTCTGGCGGCGCGCGGTTCTGGCGCGGCGGCTGGATCGGGTGGCGCGACGACGGCGTCATCGAACCGGTGGGTAAGTTTGAAGACATCGACCGAGCACACATCGATGCAACGGCCGCATGTTGTGCAATCGGGCGACAGGATCAGCGGGCTGGATCCCGGCTTGCCCTTCAGTGCGGGCGAGATCACCTGGTTTTCCGGACAGACCGCATAGCAATCCATGCAGTCGTCGCAGGCGGCGCGGTTGGTGGCGCTGACCCGCAGCAGGCTTTTGGCGCCGATCAGGCCGTAGAAGGCCCCGACCGGGCAGATATGGCCGCACCATCCGTGCCGGGCCACGAAAAGGTCAAAGACAAAGATCGCCACGACCATCGCCCAGACAAAACCCATGCCAAAGACCAGCCCGCGGTGCAGCATGGTGATGGGGTTCACCAGTTCCCATGCAATCACGCCGGTAAGGGCTGACACGATCAAAACGGTCGCCAATATCCACAGCCGGGTGCTGCGTTTGGGCTGCCAGCCCTTGGGCAGGTCCAGCCGACGGTGCAGCCAATGCGCGGCATCCGTAACCGGGTTGATCGGGCACACCCACGAGCAATAGACCCGCCCGCCGATCAGCGCATAGGCCACCAGAACGATCAGCCCGCCGACCAGCGCGGTCATTTCCGGCCAATGGCCGGCCACCAGCCCCTGCAGCAGGATGAACGGATCGGTCAGCGGCAGCACGTCCAGCGTCAGCGATCCGGCCAGCGTGCCCTTGACGATCCAGATGCCGAACCACGGCCCCAGCAGGAACAGGACCAGAAAGAACACCTGACTGAACCGCCGCAGCAGCAGGAACCGATGGGCGCCGAACCATCCCTTGACCTCGCGGGCCTCGTGCCCGACGGGCATATGTGTCCGCGCCGTCATTGGCCTGCCCCCGGAAGGTTGTAGCCCGGTTCGTATCCGCCCGGCGCGGCAAGGTTGTCCGCGCCCGGTCCGGGCAGGCGATCGGGCAGGTCGATGATGCCTTCGACCAGCGGTCCGCCCTTTTCGGCCTTTTCTTCCCATCCCTTGCGGTAATGTTCGGCCGAACTGCCGCGCGCCAGGCGGGCGGGCAAAACCTTGATCGCGGCCTCGGGCAAAACGCAGCTTTTCTCGCAGACGCCACAGCCGGTGCAGCGGTCGGCATGAACCGTCGGCGCAAAGATCGCATGGTGGCCGGACCGGTCATTGTGCGACAGCTCCAGCGTGATCGCCTCGTCGATGACAGGGCAGACCCGATAGCACACGTCGCAGCGCAGCCCCAGGAAGTTCAGGCAGTTCTCCTGGTCCACAAGAACCGCAACACCCATCTTGGCGTCGTCAATGTCCTGCAACCCCTTGTCCAGCGCCCCGGTCGGGCAGGCCGCAACACAGGGGATGTCTTCGCACATTTCGCAGGGCACGTCGCGGGCGATGAAGTACGGCGTACCTGTCGCAACCGCATCGATGCCCAACTCGGCCAGCTTCAGCGTGTCATAGGGACAATCACGGACGCACAGCCCGCAGCGAACGCAGGCGCCCAGAAAGCCATCTTCGGGCAACGCCCCCGGTGGGCGCAAGGCCTCGGCCGGCAGGGCGCGGGCGTCGCGGGCCAGATAGGCCAGCAAAGACCCGGCGACCAAACAGCCACCCGCCGCGCGCGCCGAATCCTGCAGGAACCGGCGCCGTTGCGGCGAAAGAGGTTTGCCGACCAGAGACATCACACCCGTCCTCTGCGATTCCTGCCCTTACGCCCGCTCGACCTTGCAGGCGCATTTCTTGAAGTCCGTCTCTTTGGACAGCGGGCAGGTCGCATCCAGCGTCAGCTTGTTGGTAAGCTGGCCCTCGTCGAACCACGGCATGAACACGAGGCCACGCGGCACCTTGTTGCGCCCGCGGGTCTCGACCCGGCTGATCACCTCGCCGCGGCGCGTGGACAGCACGATCTCCTGCCCGCGGCGCACACCGCGTTCCTTGGCGTCCTCGGGGTGCATGAACACCACGGCGGCGGGGAAGGCGCGGTGAAGCTCGGGTACGCGGCGGGTCATCGACCCGGAATGCCAGTGCTCCAGCACCCGGCCGGTGCACAGCCACAGATCGAACTCTTCGTCCGGCTCCTCTGCTGCCGGTTCGTAGGGCGCAAAGATGATTTTGGCCTTGCCGTCTTTGTGACCATAGAATTTGACGCCGGCACCCTCAGGCACATAGGAATCGTAGCCCTCGCGGAAGCGATAGAGCGTCTCTTTCCCGTCCACGACCGGCCAGCGCAGCCCGCGAGCCTGATGATAGGTTTCGAAGGGCGCCAGATCGTGCCCGTGGCCGCGGCCAAAGCTGGCATATTCCTCGAACAGGCCCTTCTGGACGTAGAAGCCGAAATGCTCGGACTCATCGTTGTGGAACCCTTCGGCGGTTTCCGACAGCGGATACTGGTCGATCTTGCCGTTGGCAAACAGTACGTCGAACAGGGTCTTGCCGCGATGCTCGGGCATCTTGGCCAGCAGCTCTTCGTCCCAAACCTCCTCGACGGTGAAGCGTTTCGAGAACTCCATCAGCTGCCACAGGTCCGACTTGGCCTCGCCCGGGGCCTTGACCTGCTGACGCCAGAACTGGGTGCGGCGTTCGGCGTTGCCATAGGCGCCTTCTTTCTCGACCCACATGGCGGTGGGCAGGATCAGGTCGGCCGCAACGGCAGTCACCGTTGGGTACGGATCCGATACGACGATGAAGTTTTCTGGGTTGCGATAGCCGGGATAGCCTTCCTCGTTGATATTGGGCGCGGCCTGCATGTTGTTGTTGCACTGCACCCAATAGACGTTCAGGTCACCATCCTTCAGCTTGCGGTTCTGCAGAACCGCGTGGAAACCCGGCTTGGGCGGAATGGTGCCTGCGGGAATGTTCCACTTGGTCTCGGTGATCTTGCGGTGTTCATCATTGGTCACCACCATGTCGGCGGGCAGACGGTGCGCAAAAGTGCCAACCTCGCGCGCGGTGCCACAGGCCGAAGGCTGACCGGTCAGCGAGAACGGCGAGTTGCCCGGCTCGGAGATTTTGCCCACCAGCAGGTGCACGTTGTACATCAACGAGTTCACCCAGGACCCTCGTGTGTGCTGATTGAAGCCCATGGTCCACAGGCTCATGACCTTGCGGTTCGGGTCGGCATATTCCTTGGCCAGTTGCTCAAGCTGGTTCGCCGGCACGCCCGACAACTCGGAGACGTACTCCAGCGTGTAGTCGGCAACCGAGGCGGCGTATTCCTCGAACGAGATCGGCTCCAGCTTGCCCGAGTCCGGGTTCGCAGCGGCCTGTTGCAGCGGGTTGGTCTCGCGCAGGCCGTAACCGATGTCGGTAGCGGTCTTGGTGATGTTGACGTGGTTCTTGACGAACTCCTCGTTCACCGCGCCGGTCTGGATGATGTGGTTTGCGATGTAGTTCAGGATCGCCAGATCGGTCTGCGGCTTGAAGATGATACCGTTGTCGGCCAGCTCGAACGAGCGGTGCTCGAAGGTCGACAGCACATGTACCTGCGCGCCCGGCTTGGTCAGGCGCGTGTCGGTCAGGCGCGACCACAGGATCGGGTGCATCTCGGCCATGTTCGAACCCCACAGCACGAACGTGTCGGCATGTTCGAGGTCGTCATAGCAGCCCATCGGTTCATCAATGCCGAAGGTACGCATGAAGCCCACCACGGCCGAGGCCATGCAGTGCCGCGCGTTCGGGTCGATGTTGTTCGTGCGGAACCCGGCCTTCATCAACTTGGCCGCAGCGTAGCCCTCCCACACGGTCCACTGTCCCGAGCCGAACATGCCCACGCTGGTCGGGCCTTTCTTGGCCAGCGCCTCTTTCCACTTCTCGGCCATCACGTCGAAGGCTTCGTCCCAGCTGACAGGTTCGAAGTCACCGTTCTTGTCATAGACGCCGTTAGATTTGCGCAGCAACGGGGTGGTCAGACGGTCCTTGCCGTACATGATCTTGGAGAGGAAATAGCCCTTGATGCAGTTCAGCCCCCGGTTCACCGGAGCGTCCGGGTCGCCTTGCGTGGCAACCACGCGGTCTTCCTTGGTGCCCACCAAAACCGAGCAGCCCGTGCCGCAGAACCGGCAAGGTGCCTTGTCCCAGCGGATGTCGGCATTGGCGACTTGGGCGGCAGCTTGGCCAGTCGCCAGCGGGATACCGGCCGCGGACGCTGTCGCTGCGGCGGCGGTTGCTTTCAGAAACGTACGGCGAGATTCGGAAATGGTCATGACAAGGGCCTCCGGCTGGAATCTTGGCTGGGAGTTTCAGGACGCGGACGGGTCTCCGCGAGATCTTCGAAATGGTGATATGTCAGGGTCAGTGAAACGACCCCGGGGATCTGGTGCAGGTCCATGATGATCTCGGACGCCAACCGTGTCGGCGTGTCCTCGACGACGACAACGAACCGGCTGTCGTCGGATTCGGCATGGATTTCGACCCCGTCGAACGCGGTCATCGCCGACCGTGCCGCTGAGGTCTGGTCCGGCGCGACATGCACGAGGCATCCACAGATATTCATTCACGCACCTCCACTGTGGCGGGCTGGTATCTCTCGAGGGAAACGGCACCGGTCGGGCATGCGGCCGAGCAGGCCCCGCAACCGACACATGATGCCAGGTCCAGGTTCACTTCGGCGCGGCCTCCGGTTTTCAGGCGGAATCGGATGGCCCCTTGATCGCAGCTGTCCTGGCACACCCGGCAACTGACTCCATTTGCCGAAAGGCAGGTGTCGGACACTTTCGCGCGCCACGGCCACTCGGCGAACCGGTCCAGGCTCAATGCGTCGGTCTTGCAGGCATCCGCGCAGCCTCCGCAAAAGGTGCAGCCACCCTGCTGCGGCTGAAACACCGGCAAGCCCGCGTCGTCCATCGCCAGGACATCCTCGGGGCAAACCGAGACACAGTCGCCGCATCGAGTGCAGAGATCGTGGAAGTTTTCGCGCGCCGCTCCTGGCGGCCGCTTCACGCTGTCGTCTTCGCGAGGCAGGCGTCCTGTCAGGAACGCGCGCCTGCTGGCTACTGCAGACATGTGCCGCCCACCTGTTCTAGAAACATTTGTGGTACTCCGTTCATGCTGCGTGGATAGCGGATACGAGTCAACTCTGACTTGATCTTGATCAGATTTGCTCATGGATTGAGCAAACGAATCCTTCCTGAAATCCAACTCTGGAAAGGCGCGGCACAAAGCTGATCCGAAAAACCGGAAACGGCGGATTGCGCAGTCATAATCGAATATTACTATAAAAAATGCAGACTCGACCCGGTGGTCTGTACTAGGCTGCCTGCGGGTGGATACTTCTGAGGGCACCAATGTCTGGCGACCTAAGGGAATGGCTGAGCGCCCTTGGGTTGTCCGATTACACCCAAGCGTTCGCGGAAAACAAAATCGACTTTGCAATTCTTCCTGAACTTACGGGCGAGGATTTGCGCGAGATCGGAGTGACTGCCGTCGGCGACCGTCGCCGGTTGCTGCGCGCGATATCCGAGCTGGACGTCCCGGAAACCGTCGGCGCGTTTGAACCCGAGGTTGAACTGGAACCGGCAAAACGTCAGGTCACGGTTCTGTTCGCGGACCTGACCGGCTTTACCAAATTGTCCAGCGAACACGACGCCGAAGACATGCACGCGCTGCTGAATGCATTCTTCGGCAAGGTCGACCGCGCCGTCGAGAAATTTGGAGGCCGGATCGACAAGCATATCGGAGACGCCGTCATGGCGGTGTTCGGGGCGCCGATCTCGCACACCAATGACACCGAACGGGCGGCCCGCGCCGCGCTGGAGATTCACGCCGCGCTGCCCACACTTGACCCGCCCCTGTCGTGCCATATCGGCATCGCCTCGGGGCAGGTCATCGCCAGCACCACCGGAAGCGAGGCCCATACCGAATACACCGTGACCGGGGACGGCGTGAATCTAGCGTCCCGCCTGACCGACATTTCTGCGCCGGGTCAGACGCTGGTGTCGGATGACATCCAGCGCGCGCTTGGCCCACTGTTCGTCGGCGAGGCGATCGGCACCAAGGCAATCAAGGGCCTTAACAAGGAGGTCGGAATCTGGCGTCTGGACCGTCTGGCCCGGAACATTCGCACGCGGCGCCACAAATTCATCGGGCGGGAACGCGAGATGTCGCTGTTCTCGGCAACATTCGACCGGTGCCAGCGCCATGGAAAGGGTGAGGTTCACATCATTCTTGGCGAACCCGGTATCGGCAAGACCCACTTTTCGGAACAGGTGGCCGAGCTGGCCGCAAACCGGTCCTATTCGATCCACGGGGGCGTGGTGATGGATTTCGGCACACGCGAGGGACATTCGGCCATCCAGTCCATCGCCCGCAGCCTTCTGGGCCTCGACCCGACCGACAACTCCGATGCCAGCACCGCGGCCGCTCATGACGCGATCGACCGGGGGTGGATCAACCCCGCCAGTTCAGCCCATCTGAGCGCCCTGCTCGAACTTGAACAGGATCCCGGGCTGGCCGAAGTCTATGCCGCGATGGACAACGCCGCACGCATGCGGGGTCGGCGACAGGTCATCGACGAACTGCTGCAGGCCCGCAGCCGCGAGGCCCCCCTTCTGCTCCAGGTCGAGGACATCCATTGGGCGCCATCGGACATTCTGACCATGTGTTCTTACATGGCTGCCGCGACGCGGGACCTGCCTTGCGTTCTGATGATGACCAGCCGGGTCGAAGGTGACCCGATCGATCGGGAATGGCAGATGGGAACGGATGGTGCGCTGGTATCCAAGCTGGAGCTGTCGCCGATGGGTGACGAACAGGCGCGGAAACTGGTCGAGGAATTCACCGCCATCGACCCAGAGCTGTTGGAAACCTGCGTGCAACGTGCCGGAGGCAATCCGCTTTTTCTCGAGCAACTGCTGCGCAATATCGACGGCCTGACCCGCGACACCGTCCCCGGCAGCATCCAAGGCATCGTGCAATCCCGTCTGGACGGGTTGGATCGTCGTAGCAGAACGGCGATTCAGGCAGCATCGGTTCTGGGGCAACGGTTCTCTCCCGAAGTTCTGAATTATCTGCTGGGTGAAGGCCATCTGGACACGTCCGACCTGATCCGCTCGGCCCTGATCCGCGAGGCCGGGGCAGATCTGATGTTTGCGCATGCTCTGATCCGCGACGGATCCTATGCGACGCTGGTCAAGTCCGAGCGCGCCCGGCTGCACCGGCAAGCAGCAAGCTGGTACGAAGGCAAGGACGCCACATTGCGCGCCCAACACCTGGACCGTGCCGACGCCTCCAATGCAGCCGAAGCCTATCTGGAGGCCGCTGAAAACCTGATCCAGGCCTTCCAGTTTGACGAGGCCAGCCCGCTGATCGAACGCGCGCTCGAGCTTTCGGCTCCGCCGGGTATCCGGTTTGACCTGATGTGTGCCCGGGCGGAAACCCATCGCCTTCAGGGCCTGTCGGACAAGGCCCTGAGCGAGTTCAACGAAGCCGCCGCCCTGGCCGAGACTGACGCGCAGATCTGCCGCGTTCATATCGGTCTGGCACAGGCCGCGCGCCAGGCCAGCCTGTACCAGGATGCGCTGCACAGCCTCGACATCGCCGAGGCCGCCGCTGACCGTATCGGATCGGAACGGGATCTGGCCCAGATCAGCTATGTCCGCGGAAACATCTATTTCCCGCTGGGACGGGTCTCGGATGCTCTGCAAAGCAACGAAAAAGCGCTGACGCTGGCCCGCAAACTGGAATCCGTCCGGCTGGAGGTCGGCGCGCTCAGCGGCTTTGGCGATGCAAATTTCATGAATGCCGCAATGCGCACCGCCGCAGGGTTCTACACTCAGGCCGTCGAAAGAGCGCGAGACAAAGGATTGGTCCGGGACCTGGCCGCCAACCTTCACAATCTCAGTGTTGCCCGCAGTTACTCAGGTGACGTTGCGCAGGGCCGGGCCGATGCGCAGGAAGCCATCGAAATCTCGCAGAAGTACTTTGCATTCGTACCGGAATGTGTCGCGCAGACCTGCTTGGGCGTCGCGTGCACCTTTCAGGATGACATGGACGGCGCGCTGCAGGCCTTCATCCGATCCGCCGATATCGCCCAGCGCGTCGGTGCCAAGCGACTCGAGGCTCAGGCGCTGGAACACTTGGCGCGGGCGCAGGTTTATGCCGGGCAAAGGCACGAGGCTGAACAGGTGGGGCTCCGCGCCGTGGAAATCGCGTTGGAACATGGCCGCAACTTTGTCGGCCCCAAGGCACTGTCGGCATTGGCCTTGGCTTTGGACGATCCGGATGCCCAGGATGATTTGTTGGATCAGGGCGTCAGGATACTGAGTGAAGGCTGCGTTGGGCATAGCCACTTGCATTTCTACGCAGATGCCTGCGCAGTGATGCTGGCCCGCCAGGATTGGGACCGCGCGATCCGCTTTGCCGACGCCTTGTCCGAGTTCACCGCCCCAGAACCGCTGCCGATGGCCGATCTGTCCATCCGTCACACGCGCCTTCTGGCTGCGACCGGGCAACAGGGCCTCGCCCTGTCTGACCACGCCGAGTTTCCCGAACTTCGATCGCAGTTCGATGACCTGGGCGTGGTGCGGTCGCTGATGGGGCATCTGGATTTCCCGGTGGCCGGGATGGCCGGTCAACCGACGGCATGAACCGCATGACGATAGAACAACACGAAAAAACAGGGCGCGGAATGGCGGTAGAGAAAAAGGTCTGGGGCCTGTCAGGCCTCGTGTCGCTGATACTGACGGCCGTATTGTTCTACCTTTGGGCATCGCTGAACCATTTCGAGCAGGACCCGACCCAATTGCCGGATCAGGCCTCGGTCGATTCCTATCTGGAGTCGCTGGAGAACGCGCCGGATTATCGGGTCAGGACGGGAATATTCCTCAAATCCTTCAGTTTCGTCGATGCAAGCGATATCCACGTCACGGGCTATGTCTGGCAACACTATCAAACCGGCGTCCATGACGCGATCAAACCCGAACCCGGTCAGGCCGGGTTCCTTCTGCCCGAGTCCGTGGATGTCGGGAGCGGTCTTATCGAAGAAGCCTACCGGATGCCAGAACCCGGTGGCGAAGTGATTGGCTGGTACTTTGAGCAGACCCTGCGCCAGTCCTTCGACTACACCAGCTATCCTTTCGACCACAAAACCGTCTGGGTGCGGTTCTGGCCGGGCCGGTTTGACGTGAACGTCGCCTTGGTTCCCGACTTCGACGCCTATCCCGCGACTGGGCCAAAGGACATTTTCGGGATCGACAACCGCATCGTCATGGGCACCTGGGAACGCGAAAACACCTATTTTGACTACAAGCTGTCCGATTTGGACACGACGCTGGGCATCAACCAGAACGAGTTTCAGACCAGACTGCCCGAGCTGCACTACAACTTTGTCATAAAACGCAACTTTGCGAACGCCTTCGTGGTGCACATGATCCCATTGATCGTGGTCACGATGCTTCTGTTCGGCGCCGTAATGACGGTGACGCGGAAGCCAAACCTGGTCGAACGGCACGATTTCAGCACCTCAAGCGTGATCGGAACCTGCTCGGTCCTGTTCTTCGTGATCCTGCTGGCCCATGTGCAATTGCGCGAGGGTTTTGCCGGGTCACCGGTGATCTACATGGAGTCCTTCTTTTTCCTGATGTATTTCATGCTGCTTGTGGTGTCGGTGAACACCTATCTGTTCGTCTCCGAGTCCGCGCCGTCGCTGCGCTTGATCCACTATCGTGACAACCTGATTCCAAAGGCCGCGTTCTGGCCATTTGTCCTGAGCTGCATGATCGCGATCACCGCCTACAACCTCAGCCTCAAGTCACCTCCGTCAAGGGATGTACCCGAGGCCATCACGCATCAGGACGGCTAGCGGCCGCCTCATGCCCGGGCTTGAGCGTTCCGGTGGCCATGTCGATCGAGTATTCGTCGACCAACTCGGACGCACCGCTTTCCAGTTCGGCAAGGTATTTTTCCGGATTGGCGATCACGTAGACGTAGGCCGGTTTTTTCACCCCATCCATCAGGACATTGATCCGCTTGCGGACATAGACATTGTCAACCGCGCCCGGTCCGTGAAAGCCCTCGAGCTTGTCGAGTTCCTTCAACCCGCCCGAGGTGACCCGGTAGACCTCGCCCTTGATCGGACGGCCAGTACCCTTGCGATCCACCAGTGTGGCCATGCGGTGCAGGTAGGCACAGTTCGGGTTGTCGCAAAACGGCTCTTTCGGAACGATCAGGGGCATGGGCTGCCGAGTGACCGCCTGTCCAACGAAATCATCCAGAACGTCCGCATGAGCGTCGTGGTTGGGAAATCCTTTCTTGAGCGATCCATAGGTGAAATAAAGGTAGGTCTTTTCGCGTTCATCGATCAGGTCGTCTTCGTCTTCAACCTCTTCCGGTTCTGACAGGGCGTGCGTGTTGGCCCATTCGTCCAGCATCACGCGGATCTCGTCCGACACCCTGATGCCCCTGGACCGCACCGGATCCTGCAGAAAGTGGATCAGAGGGCTTGCATCGATGCTATCCGCCGCCAGCAGGGTTTCGACCATCTCGGCCGAGTTGTTCATCACGGCGACATGCAGGCTGGTAAATCCGTGGTCATTGACCGCGTTCACGTTGATACCTCTTGCGATCAGCGCTTTGGCCGCCTCGATGTCCGGTTTTCCCAGATCTTGCCCGTTCTCGGTCAGCTCGCCCTCGCCCCCGGCCGCATAGTGCAGCAGCGTGTCGCCATTATGGTCATCGACAATGTCGATACCGGCGACCCCATCATCTATGGCCTGAAACACGGGCTCCCATTGGGCGAAGTCATCCGAAGCCGCAGCATCCTGCGCCCATTTGCAGATATTGTGTTCGTGGTTTTCCAGCTCTTCGAAGGCTTCTTCCAGCACCTCCATGATCTGGTCGGGCGTAGCCATCATGCCGATGCCCATCATCCCGTTCGACAAGCGCCCCTTGCGGGGACCCACAAGATCGATCCCCAGATCGCGCAGCTTTTCGACATTATTCTGGGTGGTGACGTTGTTCCACATGTTGGTGTTGCAAGCCGGGCAAAGGATCGCCGGCTTGTTGCGGTACTGCCAGGCCACGAAGACCGAGGTCAGCAGGTTGTCGGCAATGCCGTTGGCGATCTTGCCCATTGTGTTGCAGGTTACCGGCGCGACGATCACGCAATCGGCCCAGTCGCACAGCGCAAGATGCGAGGCGCGCAAGGGCATCCCGAACTCGGTATAGCGAAAGTTCCACTCGTCATCGTCGCGGTAGTAGTCGTTGTGGGTGATGTAGTCGTCGACCGTCTTGGTTTTCTTCCCGGTCCTTTTTGCCTTGCGGGCCTCGCTGGCCTTGTCGGTCCCAATATCGCGAAAGAACTTTTCGGCCGAAACCGAAGGGATCAGTTTCACATTGTGACCTGCCTCGGTGATCCGGGCGACCAACTGTGGCACCTTGTCCGCAGCCGACGAGCCGCAGGCGCACAACAGAACGTTCCGGCGACCGTTTGGCGGGGCTGTCAACCCGCCCTTGGGATACCCGAAGATGTTCTTGTCGAGGCTCGGCGACTCGTGGCGCAGCAAGACAGGCAGACCGGCTTTCTTCATGTCTTCCTGCAGGCTGCCGTCCAGGATCATGTCGACGATGTCGCTGCGCTTGCCCAGGCATTTCCCTTGGAAGAACAGGTAAGGCACCTTTTCCTTGCTGCTTTCGGCCACCAGTTGCCGGCGCATCTTCATGGCGTTGGCCCCGTGCCCGGCGACATCGACCAATTTCAGACCAGTCGCGCCGATATTGGCCAGAATGTTCTTCAGCATGTTCGACCACGGATCCTCATCCTCGTAGAACAGAACCAGCGGGTTTTCCCGGACGATCCGCGCCACGTCGCTGGGGTCTTCCGGAGGCTGAGTCTCTTCGATCACCAGCATGGCCGGGCTTTTCAGGTCGCGCAGCCCGCGAAAGATATGCCCGCGTGGCGCCTGCCAGACCTGCGATGTGGCCGGGCTCATATCTACGACCGTGACAAGATCGGCCTTCTCGTCATAGGCCACGCACAGGCACCAGAACTCTTCCAGCAGCGCCGTCTCGCGGAACACGTTTTCGGGCGGCCGGATCACCTCGAACCCCAACACGCGGTTGAAGTCGATGTTGATCATCAGGTGGCGCCCCTCATGTTCGTTCAGACTGCGCAGCTGATCCCGGAACCAGTCTTGCGGCGACCTTTTGTCCTTCCCGGGTCGTTTCGCATAGCTGCGGAAGGTGCTGCCAATATGCACCTCGGACGTTCCAGCCAGATACCGCTGGGCCATCTCGCTCATCTTCTTGGCGGTCGAAACCCGGCTCAGCGCCTCGGTGTACGAGGTCTGGGTCGCGATCAGCAGCTTGTCTTCGGTGACCTGGACATCGCCCAGTATCTGCAGGCTTTCCGCCAGAACGCCCAGGCTGTTCATGTTCGGGCTGGCCCTCCGGAACAGGTTGCGGCGCTTCTTGGGATCGCGGGCCAGATACCGGGTGCTGTCCACATAGTTGCAGTTCTGCCGGAAGGTCTGCAGCGTAGTCTTGACCGCTTCGCGTGCAGAGAACCGCAGCAGCCCGCGCGCCCGCATCGAGGTGCCGTCGCGGTCGGACATGGCCGCGTACAGGCGGTCGATCGTGGTGACCCAAAGCTTGCCGTATTTTTCGGGATGCACATCCATCATGTGCACCAGACCGGTGCTGGGGTTGCACTTGGCGATCACCGCGAAATGGCCGCCGGGCATGGTGGGCTTGCCATGCGCGACCCCAACCTGAAAATTCGCCACCAGAATGTCGTTGTCCCCACCCAGGCGATTGGATTCGTCAATCGCCTCAAGCAGCAGCGGCACCGAGGTCGTCGCCTCGTCCATGAAATAGGCCTGGACCTGCACCAGGTCGCGCAGACCTTGCGAATGGATATAGGTGCAGGCCACATCGAACAGTTCACCCAGCGAGATGCCGTCATTGACGACAAAGCTGGTGGGCAGTTCGCAGACCCGGAAGATGTCGTTCACCTCGCAGCTGAAGCCCAGCGCCGACATGCTCAGCGCGGCCGCGGTCACGCTGCAGCAGTTGATCGGCTGCTGGAAATTTTGAAGATGCACACTGACCAGATCGCCGAACAGCGTGGCGTAGCATTCGCGTCGAATTTCCGCGGGAATATCCAGCCACTCGTTACTGGCCAGAAAGGCAAGCCGAGTGCCGGGCAAGGCCACGGCCTGCAGGCTGACCGGTATGTCGCGGATCTCCAGATGCTCTTCGTAGAAATAGTCCCCGGTATCGGCGGTCGCCAGATCAACGTCATTCTGGCGCAGCTTCACGATGCCGTCCAAAACCACATACATCCCGCGCGGCGGTAGTACCGTGTCCTCAAGAACTTCGAACAGATCGAAATGCTGCCTGAGCCGCTCGGCGCTCTGCCGCACCTTTTCGCCGGGCAAGACGGCGAATATCTTCTCCCAATCGGCAGATGTGGCTTCAATCGGTTTTGAATTGGAAATCGTTTGTGTGGTCACGGCCAGTTCCTCCCCCAAAAAGTCAGTGGCGCAATGGTTTCGTATTTCGTGGTCACTTTCCTGAAATCAGCATTTGCACTTTGCAGTCTCCCCCGCCGGACAAACGGCAGACCGCCCGACGCGTGGCGCCATTCAATGCTGACTCCACCCCTCAATTTGCACAGGCAATACGAGCGATACCTGCATTCTTAGTACAGATTTGTAGAAAAATCACTGGGATTGTGGGGTTTACCCGGCTTCGCAGCTTGATGCGCCGCTGCGGCAAAGCGGCCTTGATTGATCGGGTGATAGACGCCAACGTGCAAGCAACCCGCCAGACCCGCGGCCGGTTCAAAGCAACGGAGCCCCCAATGTCAAAACATGGATATGAATCCGGCCGCCTGAATCTGCCATTCGTCGGCATCGCCACATTCGGTAAGAAGCCATATGTGCAGGATTGGGACCGGATCGATGCCGATGTCGCCATCCTGGGCGCCCCGTTCGACTTCGGCTGCCAATACCGGTCCGGAGCCCGGTTCGGCCCGCGTGCGGTGCGCGAGGCATCGACTCTGTTCAGCTTTGGTCATGCAGGTGCTTATGATCACGAGGACGATGCCACCTATTTGGGCGAAGAGGTGCGCATCGTCGATCTGGGGGATGCAGACATCATCCACACCAAAACCGAAGCCAGCCACGCGAATATCGAATACGGGGTGCGCAAGATCCTTGAGGCCGGCGCTCTGCCCGTGACGATCGGTGGTGACCATTCCGTCAACATTCCTTGCATCAACGCCTTTGATCAAGACTGCGCCCGAAACGGTCCCATTCACGTGGTCCAGATCGACGCACACCTGGATTTCGTGGACGAGCGTCATGGCGTTACGGCGGGCCATGGAAACCCGATGCGGCGGGCGATCGAAAAGGACTATGTCTCGGGTATGACCCAACTGGGCATCCGCAATGTCTCATCGACCGCGAAAGAAGGTTACGAGGATGCACGCGCGCGCGGCTCCGACATCTTGTCGGTACGGCAGGTCCGCAACCTGGGAACCCAGGGGGTATTGGACCGCATCCCCTCGGGCGTCCGATACTACGTGACCATCGACATTGACGCGTTTTGCCCATCCATTGCACCGGGCACCGGAACACCAAGCCACGGCGGTTTTTTGTACTACGACGTTCTGGAAATCCTGCAGGGCCTTGCCCGGAAAGGGCAGGTCGCCGGCATCGACCTCGTCGAAGTTGCCCCGGCCTATGACCCGACCGAAAGCACGCAGATCCTTGCCGCGCAGCTGTTGCTGAACTTCATCGGCTTCATCTTTCACCACAAGGAATGAAAGAAACCCCGGTCACATCAACTCGGAGAGATCAACCAACGGGGTCTCTCGTGTGACCGCGACGGCGTGACTACCACCCGGGGACTGAACCCGCACGTCCACGCGTTCAGCCTGCGAAAACCGGTCGAAGTAATCAAATCTCATTTCACCAAGCGCCTGAAGGTTGCTGCACCTGATCGTGTATTCGGCCTGAAATTCGGGCCGGTGATCGTCAGACCCCAAGGCCGACCCGGCTTCACCGCCCACCAGCGCCACGTTCGCCGTGGACGCGGCACAACCCGCCTCGGCCGTGACCGCGAACAGGGTCATGGGCTGTGACAGGTCCGAAATGGCGACCGCGACCTTCGCCTTTTCCTCTGCGCTCGAAGCGGGAAGATCAAAGTCAACGATTTCTGACGCGGGAACAGACAGAGACAGCGTGTACCCCGAAGCCAAAAACGCGATCTCCAGTGCTGCGGGCTTTGGCGCCCCTTCCTGCTGCGCGTCCAACGCAAGGGGAAACACGCAAAGGGCAAACGCCAGGGATCTCATCACGCAACCACCACCAACTCAAGAATCACACCATCATTTTATCTGCGCGCCATCGGCAGGCAACGGCGCGCAACCCCGTCTGACCCCGCCGGAAATGGCTAGACAGATCCGGAGAACCCATCCAGCCAATCCGCATTTGGCCAAAACAGCGGCGTGTTTCCCAATTTATTCCCGACTTAAAGACTCGGGTTGACATAACTTACAATTTCACTCAGTTAATATTCATCTCTGCACCCGCACCGGGTGCTCTTGCCCATTTTTTTCGACAGGAAGGCCTGAACTTCATGACCCGCGTATTTTCGACGACCAGCCTGGCAGCCTTGCTGATGGCAACAGCGGCAGCCGCCGGCGACGCCCCTGCCAAGGTCGACATCCTGGACACCTATGCTGACATTGCCGAAGCAAAATATGACGACAGTTTGCGTGCTGCCCGCAGGTTGCAGGCCGCCGTTGCCGCACTGGTTGAACAGCCTTCTGCTGAAAACCTGACCGCCGCACGCCAGGCCTGGATTGCGGCGCGCGTTCCCTACCAACAGACCGAGGTCTATCGCTTCGGCAATCCCATCGTCGACGAATGGGAAGGCAAGGTGAACGCGTGGCCTCTGGACGAGGGTCTGATCGACTATGTGGATGCGGCCTATGGCGGCGCGACGGACGAAAACGAGCTTGCGGTTCTGAACGTGATTGCCTCGCCCAGCTTTGAGCTGTCTGGCCAGCCGGTCGACGCGACCGAGATCACGCCCGAACTGTTGTCAGAAACACTACACGAGGCCGACGGGATCGAGGCCAATGTGGCAACTGGCTATCACGCCATCGAGTTCCTGCTGTGGGGCCAGGATCTGAACGGTCACGGCGAGGGCGCCGGCAACCGTCCTTGGACGGACTATGCGCAGGACGAGTCCTGCACCGGCGGCAACTGCGATCGCCGGGCCCAGTATCTGGTGGCGGCGACCGACCTGCTGGTCTCGGATCTGGAGTGGATGGCCGCCCAATGGCAGGACGACGGTGCCGCACGCGCGGCCCTGACCGACGACGCCGACTCGGGCATCAGTGCAATTCTGACAGGCATGGGATCCCTGTCCTATGGCGAACAGGCCGGTGAGCGCATGCGTCTTGGACTGATGCTGAACGACCCGGAAGAAGAGCATGACTGTTTCTCGGACAACACGCACAACAGCCACTATTATGACGGTTTGGGGATTCAGAACGTCTATCTGGGTCGGTATGTCCGGATTGACGGCACTCCGGTTTCGGGTCCGTCCCTGTCGGATCTGGTTGCAGCCTCGGACCCGGCTCTGGACACCGAGATGAAGACCAAGCTGGCCACCACAATGTACGCGCTCGGCCAGATCAAAACCGCAGCCGAGGCCGGATTTGCATACGATCAGATGCTCGAGCGCGGGAACGTCGGTGGCGAAACGCTGATCATGGGCGGCGTCGAAGGTCTGATCGATCAGACCAAGACGATCGAACGCATCGTGTCCGTGCTGGGCTTGGGCAATGTCGCATTCGAAGGGTCCGACAGCCTCGACAACCCCGACGCCGTTTTCCACTGATGAACCAAAGCGGCCGGGCGTGGCGACTGCTTGCGCCCGGCCCTGCGACAAGCTGTGTCTGGACCCGAAGCAAATACCCTACTATTTGACTAGGAATTAAAAAGAGCCGAGTCGCCATGATCGTCTGCCACTGCACCAACATCACGGATCACGACATCCGCGCGGCAATCGACTGGATGCGCGCGGCAGATCCTCAAACCATCATCACGCCGGGCAAGATTTACCATGCTTTGGGAAAATCGGCGGATTGTGGCGGGTGTATGCCGCTGTTTCTGGACACGATGCGCGCAACCGATAACCTCGAAGTACCCATGCAACTCCGCGCCCTGCGCGTGGATGCTACACAGGAGAGTGCAGATGAAGGGCGACCCCAAAGTCATCGAATACCTAAACAAGTCCCTGCGGCATGAATTGACCGCAGTCAGCCAGTACTGGCTGCATTACCGCCTGCAGGAGGACTGGGGCCTGGGCCACATGGCCAAGAAAAGCCGCGAGGAAAGCATCGAAGAGATGCAGCACGCGGACAAGCTGATCGAGAGGATCATCTTCCTGGGCGGCCACCCCAACTTGCAAAAGCTCGACCCGCTGCGCATCGGCCAGACGCCCAAGGAAACCCTGGAATGCGACCTGGCGGCCGAGATCGACGCCCGGGCCCTGTACAAGGAAGCGCGCGAATACTGCCAACAGGCCGGCGACTTCGTGTCGATGGCGCTGTTCGAACAACTGATGGCCGATGAAGAAGGCCATATCGATTTCCTCGAAACCCAGCTCGATCTGTACGAAAGACTCGGCGAAGCAAATTATGCGCAACTCAATGCATCGAAAATGGACGAGGCCGAATAGGTCTGGTTTTCTGGCGGTGGCCGTCCTTGCGGCCACCCCTTCCCTGTCGCAGGATCTGCGGGACAGTCATTTGAACCCCCTCCCCCGAACCGACGCTGAACGGGCACGGATTGCCACAGTCACCGCAGCGCCGTCGGATTTCACACAGCCCCAGCGCTATGAGGACCTGCCGGCAGGCGCCGCAACGGTGCGCGCCCGGACCGATGCGGATGCATTCTCGCAACCCTCGGCCAACCTGAGCTTTGAGCAGGAACTGGGTTTCAAAGTCGGCAACGGGCTGTTCAAGAAGGTCTGGGTGTCGTCCCCGTCCTCGACCCTGGCCTCGGATGGGTTGGGGCCGCTGTTCAACGCGCGGTCGTGTCAGCGCTGTCACATCAAGGACGGGCGTGGCCACACCCCTGCCGGGCCGGAGGACAACGCCATTTCGATGTTCCTGCGCGTTTCCATCCCCGGGACGCCCGCGGACGCGCCGGAAGGGATCGAGGGGTATCTCGCCACCCTGCCCGAACCCAGCTATGGCGGCCAGATGCAGGATTTCGCCCTACCCGGCCACAAGGCCGAATACCGGCTGGACATCACCTACGAGGAAATACCAGTGGAGCTGTCCGATGGCGAAACCGTGTCGCTGCGCAAGCCTACCTACAGGGCGGCGGATCTGGGCTATGGGCCATTGCACCCCGACGCGATGCTCAGCCCGCGCGTGGCGCCGCAGATGATCGGTCTGGGTCTGCTCGAGGCGATCCCGGCCGAGGACATCCTGGCCAAGGCCGACCCCGACGATGCCGATGGAGACGGGATCTCGGGGCGGCCCAACATCGTGTGGTCGACGGAATTCGGCGAACCCATGCTGGGCCGGTTCGGGCTGAAGGCGGGCATGCCGACGATCATGGAGCAGTCGGCCGCGGCCTTCTCCGGAGATATCGGCATTTCCAGCCCGCTTTACCCCGCGCCTTTTGGCGATTGCACCCCGGCGCAGGCCGATTGCCAGGCCGCCTCGCATGGTGACGGCGACGAACGCGGCTTCGAGATCGACCAGCAGGGCATGGATTTGGTGGCCTTCTACAGCCGCAACCTGGGCGTTCCCGCCCGGCGCGATGTGAATGACCCGCAGGTTCTGCGCGGGAAAGAGGTGTTCCACACCATTGGCTGCGCGTCCTGTCACTCGCCCGCTTTCGTCACCCACCGCCTGCCCGACCGGCCCGAGCACAGTTTCCAGCTGATCTGGCCCTACAGTGACCTGCTGCTGCACGACATGGGCGAAGGACTGGCCGACAACCGCCCCGAGGCCCGCGCAACGGGCCGAGAATGGCGCACCGCTCCACTATGGGGCATCGGCCTGACACGACGCGTTTCGGGCCACACCCAGTTCCTGCATGACGGCCGCGCGCGCTCGCTGCTCGAAGCGGTCCTGTGGCACGGGGGCGAGGCCCAGGCCGCGCGCGATGCGGTTGTTTCCATGCCAAAACCAGATCGGGACGCCCTGATCGAATTTCTTGAAAGCCTATGACCGATGCGCCTTGTCCCCCTGATCATCGCCGTTCTGGTTCCCCTGGCTGTTGCCGCTCAAGATCGGGCGACAGTTCCTGAGGACGTTACGCAGAACCACATCCTTCCAAGATTTGAAGAGCTTTCCGACAGATCGGCAGAACTCTCCGAGGTTGCGCAACAGGACTGTTCTTCGGACTCCGAAAACCTCCGCGCTGCATTCCATTCGGCGTTCGATGCATGGATTTCTGCCAGCCATTTGCGATTTGGTCCGTCCGAAGTCGATGATCGCGCTTTTGCCCTTGCCTTCTGGCCGGACACCAAGGGCTTTACGCCCAAGGCTCTGGCCGGAATGATCTCGGCTCAGGATTCTGCGGTCACCGATGCAGTTGCGTTTGCCGAAACATCGATCGCGGGGCGCGGCTTTTTTGCACTGGAACTCATGTTGTACGACCCCGAATTTTCCAGGCGGGGAGATGCAGCATATCACTGCGACCTGATCCGTGCGATTGCGTCCGACATTCACCGAAATGCCGCCGCGATCGCTGCCGACTGGGCAGATTATGCAGTGAACTTGAACCAGCCCGGTACCGGCAGCGTTTACCGATCGGAAGACGAAGCCCTGCAGGAGCTCTACAAGGCCCTTGTCACCGGGTTCGAATTCACAGCCGATACGCGCCTGGGCCGCCCGATGGGCAGTTTCGACCGCCCCCGCCCCAACCGGGCCGAGGCCCGGCGGTCGCTGCGGTCGCTGCGGCATGTGGAACTGTCGCTGGTGGCGCTGCGCGATCTGGCGGCGCGGCTGGCGGCCGACCACCCGCAGATTGCCGCCTCGCTGGATGATGCCTTTGCCCGCAGCATCGCCCGGGCGCAGGCGCTGGACGATCCCGCGCTGGCTGGCGTGTCCGAGCCACAGGGGCGGCTGCGGATCGAGGCCCTGCAGCAATCGATCAACGACATCCGCGGCCTTGCCGCCGCGCAGTTGGGTCCGACCTTGGGTATCAGTGCAGGTTTCAATTCGCTGGACGGAGACTGACCGATGACCAGCCGCCGAAGATTCCTGACCGGTTTGGCAGCGGCGACTCTTGCCCCCCTGCCGGGCTGGGCTGCGGTCGGTTCGCCCGATTTCCTGTCAGCTGCGCTGTTCGACGATGGGTCGTACCGCCTGGTCGGGTTGACCATTTCAGGGGAGGTTCGGTTCTCGATCCCCCTGCCCGGCCGCGGGCACGCCGCCGCCGCCCATCCCCATCTGGCGCGGGCCGTTGCATTTGCGCGCCGTCCGGGGCGGTTTGCGCTGGTGATCGATTGCGCGACCGGGGACCAGCTTGCCCAGCTCGAGGCGCCAGACGGGCGTCACTTCTACGGCCACGGCGCGTTTTCGCCCGACGGCCGCCGGTTGTTCACCACCGAAAACGACTATGAGGCAGGCACCGGTGTCATCGGCGTCTGGGACGCTGCCAAGGGCTATGCCCGGATGGGCGAGTTTTCTTCAGCGGGGGTCGGCCCCCATGATGTGGTGTTGATGCCCGACGGCAAATCTCTGGCCATCGCCAACGGCGGCATCGAAACCCATCCGGACACAGGCCGCACCAAGCTGAACCTGCCGACCATGCGCCCGAACCTGACCTATGTCAGCCTCGACGGATCGGTTCTGGAGCAGGTCGAACTGCCTGCGGCGCTGCACAAGAATTCGATCCGGCATCTGGCCGTTCGCGCGGATGGCCTGCTGGCCTTTGCGATGCAGTGGCAGGGCGACCTGTCCCACGACCCGGCGCTGCTGGGGCTGCATCGGCGAGGTGGCCGTTACCACCTGCTGTCCGCACCGGAAGACATACAGGCGACGCTGGCCGGCTATGCAGGCAGTGTCGCCTTTTCCGCCGAGGGGCGGCAGGTCGCCATCACCTGCCCACGCGGCAACGCGCTGCACGTCTTTGATGCCGAGGCAGCCCGTTTTGAACGCGCCCATTCGCTCAGCGACGTGTGCGGGTTGGGCCCCGGGCCATCCGGCTTTGTCTTTACCGCCGGGCATGGCGATGTGGGGCATTTGGTCGGGCCAAACCCGGCGATATCGCCCCATCCTCGGGTCCGTTGGGACAACCATCTGGTTCCCATTCGCCCTGCGATCTGAATTGGGCTAACCTCCGATACAGATTACACTTGGAAGAATCGAACGGCTGCCGTATTGGCGGGCGAAATTTCCACGCCTGCAACGCAAGGACTGACTTGATTGAAACAGACGCCCGTCGCACCGCATTCCATCTACGGAGTTGAAAAATGGGGCAAGGGCCTCATCGAGGTGACGGAGGACGGCGAGATCGGTCTGCGCAATCCCATGGCACCCGATGCGGCGGCCATCAGCCTGCCTGGCATTCTGCACGACCTTGATCAGCGCGGGATCAAGGCGCCGATAATCCTGCGCATCAGCTCGTATCTGGAGCACGAGATCGCGCATATCAACGAAAGCTTCCGCGATGCGATTGCGCGCACCGGCTACAAGGGGTCCTATCGCGGCGTGTTCCCGATCAAGGTGAACCAGCAGGCGCAGGTCGTCGACCGGATCGTCGAGTTCGGCAAGCAATACAATTACGGGCTCGAGGCCGGTTCGAAACCCGAACTGGTGATCGCCCTGGCGCACCGTCTGGCCCCGGAGGCGCTGATCGTGTGCAACGGAGTCAAGGACGCAGAGTTCATCGAGTTGGCCATTCTCAGCCGCAAGATCGGGTTCAACACGGTCATCGTGTTGGAGAGCCCGAAAGAGGCCGACACGGTCATCGAGGTCTACGAACGGCTGGGCATCGAGCCGCTGCTTGGCGTGCGGGTGAAACTGACCAACCAGATCAGCGGCAAATGGCAGGAAAGCTCGGGGGATCGGTCGACCTTTGGCATGAACACCGATCAGCTGGTCGCGGTCGTCGACAAGCTGCGCGATGCGGGCCTGCTGCATTGCCTGAAGCTGCAGCATTCGCATCTGGGCAGCCAGGTGCCCGACGTGAACGACGTGCGCCGCGCCGTGGGTGAGGCCTGCCGTTATTACACCGAGCTGACCCGCGAAGGCGTGCCGCTGACGCACCTGGATCTGGGCGGCGGCATGGGCGTCGACTACACGGGCGAGAAGAAGGCGACCGAGAACTCGATCAACTACACGGTCGAGGAATACTGCGCCAATGTGGTGGAGACCGTGGCCTATGCCATGGACGAGGCCGAGGTGGACCACCCCACGCTGGTGACCGAGAGCGGCCGCGCCGTGGTGGCGACCTCGTCGATGCTGGTGTTCAACGTGCTGGAAAGCACGCTCTATGACGCGCCCGATGGCCCCGAGGTGGAACCCGACGATCACCACATGGTGTCCGATCTGGCGGCGGTGAACGGTTATCTCAGCCACGACAGGCTGCAGGAATGCTGGAACGACGCCACCTTCTATCGCAACGAGCTGCGCGCCCTGTTCCGCCGTGGCTATGTCGACCTGCGCCAGATGGCCCGGGCCGAGCGCATCTACCTGTCGCTTATGGCGCGGATCAAGGCACTGGCGGCCTCGGACGAGGTCGAAACCGATGTGGACGACCAGTTGGAGAAGCTGGCCGACATCTATCACTGCAACTTCTCGCTGTTCCAGTCGCTGCCCGATGTCTGGGCGATCGACCAGTTGCACCCGATCGTGCCGCTGCAGATGCTGGACCAGGCCCCCGACCGCCGCGCGGTGCTGTCCGACATCACCTGCGACAGCGACGGCAAGATCGACCGGTTCATCCTGGCCGACGGCGTCTCGCCCAGCCTGCCCGTGCATTCCCTGCCGGAAGATCGCGATTACTACATGGGTGTCTTCTTCGTCGGCGCCTATCAGGAAACACTGGGCGATCTGCACAACCTGTTCGGCGACACGAACGTGGTCACGATTGACCTGCGCGCCGACGGCGGGTTCGACCTGCTGCACGAACAAGAGGGTGATACGATCAGCGAAGTCCTGTCCTATGTCGAGTTCGACCCCAGCGACTGCATCGCTGCCTTCCGCAAGATGGTGGACGAGGCGATCTCGACCGGCACGCTTCAGGCCAAAGACCGCAAAACCCTGATGAGCGCTTACCGCGACAGCATCAACGGCTATACCTACTACGAATAACCCCGGCGAAAGGAGAATTTTCCATGGGCAAGACACTGGTTGTTGGCGCAGGTGGCGTCAGCCACGCCGCCGTGCACAAGATGGCGATGAATTCCGACATCTTCACCGAGATCACGCTGGCCAGCCGCACCAAGGCGAAATGCGACGCCATCGCCAAATCGGTCAAGGAACGCACCGGCGTCGACATCAAGACGGCCGAGCTTGACGCCTACAACGTCGCCGACACCGTCAAGCTGATCAAGGACACCGAGGCCGAGCTTCTAGTGAACCTGGCCCTGCCCTATCAGGACCTGGTTCTGATGGACGCCTGCCTCGAGGCCGGGTGCCACTACCTCGACACCGCAAACTACGAGCCCGAGGACGAGGCCAAGTTCGAATACCATTGGCAATGGGCCTATCAGGACAAGTTCAAGCAGGCCGGCCTGACCGCGATCCTCGGCTCGGGCTTTGATCCGGGCGTTACATCCGTCTTCGCCAAATGGCTCAAGAAACACAAGCTGGACACGATCCGCCAGATCGACGTTCTGGACGCCAATGGCGGCCAGAACGATCAGGAATTCGCCACCAACTTCAACCCCGAGATCAACCTGCGCGAGGTTCTGGCCGACGCCCGCCACTGGGAAGGCGGCGAGTGGAAGGTGACACCGGCCATGACCCACAAGGTCGAGTTCGACTTCCCCGGTATCGGCCCGAAGAACATGTACCTGATGTATCACGAGGAACTGGAGTCGCTGTCGACCCACTTCCCCGAGATCGAGCGCGCCCGGTTCTGGATGACCTTCGGTGACGCCTACATCACCCATGCCAAGGTGCTGCAGAATGTCGGCATGACCCGGATCGACCCGGTGGTGCACAACGGCGTCGAGATCATCCCGATCCAGTTCCTGAAAACCCTGCTGCCCGATCCCGGCGATCTGGGCGCCGAAACCAAGGGCAAGGCCTGCATCGGCGACATCGCCACCGGTCAGGCCAAGGACGGCTCGGGCGAAAAGACCTATTACATCTACAACATCTGCGACCACGAGGAATGCTACCGCGAGGTCGGCAGCCAGGCCGTCAGCTACACCACCGGCGTCCCCGCCATGATCGGCGCGGCACAGATACTGAAAGGCAACTGGCGCGAGCCGGGCGTGTGGAACATGGAACAGCTCGACCCGGATGACTTCATGGACATGCTGAACAAGCACGGCCTGCCTTGGCAGGTCCACGAACTCGACGGCCCGGTCGAGTTCTGAACCCTCGGGGCGGTCCTCGCGACCGCCCTGCTTCATCTGGCCCAAAATATCCCGGGGGGTCGCCATTGGTCCGAGCGCCAATGGCGACAAGTCGCACCCCTGGCCTATCCACCAATCGGAGACGCCGGACATGACCCAACTGATGCAGACACAAGCCGGAGACGCCGGCGCCTTCCGCCACTTCGACCTGACCCGCGTCCCCTCTCCCTGCTTCGTCGTCGACGAAAAGGCGGTGGAGCGGAACCTGGCGGTTCTGGCCGATATCGGAGAGCATTCCGGCGCGCATATCCTGTCGGCGCTCAAGGCCTTTTCGATGTTCGCGCTGGCCCCGCTGGTGCGCCAGTATCTCGGCGGCACCTGCGCCAGCGGCATCTTTGAGGCGCGGCTGGGGCGCGAGGAATATGGCGGCGAGGTCGCGACTTTCTGCGCGGGCTACAAGGACGCCGATATCGACGAAATCCTCGCGCTGTCGGATCACATCATCTTCAACAGCCCCGCGCAGAAAGACCGCTTTTTGGCCAAGGCACAGGCCGCCGGGCGGCAGGTCGGGCTGCGCATCAACCCCGAGCATTCCGAAGGCGAGGTTGCGAAATACGACCCCTGCGCCCCGTGCTCGCGCCTCGGCACCCCGGTCAGCCAACTAGACGCCAAGGCGCTGGAGGGCGTGGATGGCCTGCACATGCACACGCTCTGCGAACAGGGGTTCGAGCCGCTGGCGCGCACATGGGCGGCGATCGAACCGAAACTCGCCCCCTTCCTGAACGGGTTGAAATGGCTGAATTTCGGCGGCGGCCACCATATCACCCGCAGCGACTATGACCGCGACGGGCTGGTGGAGTTCATCAAGACCATCCGCGCCAAATACGGCGTCGAGGTCTATCTGGAACCCGGCGAGGCCGTGGCACTGGATGCGGGCATCCTGGTGGGCGAAATCCTCGACCTGCCGCACAATGGCATGGATCTGGCAATCACCGACATCTCGGCCACCTGCCACATGCCCGACGTGATCGAGGCCCCCTACCGCCCCGCCCTGATGGACGAAGCCGAAACCGGCCACACCTATCGCCTGGGCGGCCCCTCGTGCCTCGCGGGCGACGTGATCGGCGACTACACTTGGGCCGAGCCGCTGCAGATCGGGCAGCGCTTTGCCTTCCTCGATCAGGCGCATTACTCGATGGTCAAGACCAACACGTTCAACGGTGTGCCTCTGCCCACCATCGCCCTGTGGAACAGCGAAACCGATGACCTGAAGATCATCAGGGAATTCGGCTACGACGACTTCAAAGAGAGGCTTTCATGAGCATTTTCCTCGACAGCGAACTGACCGAGGCCGAACGCAGCGAAGACGCCCGGTTCCGTGTCATCCCGGTGCCGTTGGAACGGACGGTCTCCTACGGTTCGGGCACTGCATGCGGCCCCGCCGCGATCATCGCAGCCAGCAATGAACTCGAACGCATCACTGGACATTCCGAACCCTGTGTCGATGGCATCTTCACCGAACCTTCGCTGGATTGCACCGGCCCGCTGCCGGACGTCATGGAGCGTCTGGCCCAGCGCACCGAGGCCGCGATCCGCGCCGGCACGGTGCCGGTCACGCTGGGCGGTGAACACTCGCTGAGCTATGGCGCGGTGATGGGCGTGGCCCGCGCATTGGGTCAGCCCCTCGGCATCGTGCAAATCGACGCCCATGCCGACCTGCGCAACGCCTATCAGGGCGAGAAACACAGCCACGCCTCGGTCATGCACCTGCTGGCCGAGGAAGGCGTCCGTCTGGCGCAATTCGGCGTACGCGCCTTCTCGACCGAAGAAGCCAAAAGCCGTCTGAGGAACCGTGTCTTCCATGTGGATGCCGAAGAGCTGGTCACCGGCAACATTCATGCCGTCGACCTGCCCGAGGACTTTCCCGAACTGGTCTATGTCAGCTTTGACGTCGACGGGCTGGACCCGTCATTGATGCCCGCAACCGGCACGCCGGTTCCGGGCGGGCTGGGATACTATCAGGCGCTGCATCTGGTCGAACACGCCTTGAAAGGCCGCCGCTGCGTGGGCTTCGACGTGGTCGAACTGGCCCCGGACGGCAACGCGGCGTGGGATTTCACCACGGCACAGATCGTTTATCGCCTGATGGCGTCCTGCTAGTCCTCGGCGGTTTCGTTGAGTTCCATGTGCCCCTCGCCCTTGTTCAACACGCGGCGCAGCATGGGCTCGAAGAACTCCAGTGGCCTGGTCGGATAGTCCGGGTCGAACGCCTTCTGATCGTATTCGTGGCAGAAATAGCGGCAGTCCTCCCAGTAAGGGCTGTCGCGATACTTGTCGCGCGCATTGCGGTCTCCGCCCAGATGGTGATTGTAGTAATAGCCCTGGAACACACAGTGATGTTTCAAAATCCAATGGGTGCGTTCGCTGACATAGGGCTTCATCATCGCCGCTGACAGCTCGCCGTGGTTGTAGGGTGACAGGATGTCCCCGGTGTCATGGATCAGAGCAGCCACGACCAGTTCCTCATCCGCGCCATCCTCGTAGGCCCGCGTCGCGGCCTGCAGGCTGTGCTGATACCGGTTGACCGGATAGGGTGTCCATTCCTCGTCCAAGGACCGGATCGCGTCCAGAATCCGGTCGGGCAAAGCCGCGTTGTACGCCTCTTCATATTCCATGACGGCGTCCCAATCGGCCTTGGTGGCCTCTTCGAAACTGGTCCAGGTGGGTTTGTGGCTTTTGTCCAGCATGGCGGGTCCTTTGTCTGCGGGTCACTGCCAGACTAGTCGCGACCACCCAATAGAAAAAATGAATTGATTTTATCACGCCGATCAAAAAATAGTTTCACATGCAGATGCGTGAGCTCGAAACGTTTTTATGTGTGGCGGAAGCCGGTGGTTTCCATGCTGCGGCCCGACGGATGAACGTGACACAGACGGCTGTCAGTGCACGGATCCGCCAGCTTGAGGCGGCCACGGGCAAAGCCCTGTTTTCACGTGGTGCCGGCGGTACCAGCCTCACCGACTTCGGGGCGCAGTTCAAACCCTATGCCGAACAGATGCTGTCGCTTTGGTCCTTCGCCTCGCAAGACCTGCCGGCCCAAAGTCAAGGTCGTGTGGCCCTTCGCCTGGGCGCTCAGCTCAGCATCTGGGACCCGCTTCTGGTCGATCTGGCCGTCCGGTTCGAGCAGAGGTTTGGCAAACTTCTGTTGACGCTCAACTATGACCACACGCTGAACATGGCCGAGGCCGTTGCTTCGCACGTTCTGGACGTGGCTTTCACACATGAGAGGCCATCGCGGTCCGGGATCTCGTGCCAGGACTTGCCGCCTGAGCATTTGATCCTTGTCGAGACGCCCCATCTGGCTAAGTCCGGCAGCGATCCTGTTTTCATCAACCTCGAACTTGGTGAAGGCTATCAGGAGCATGTACGCGGTCTGGCCCGGTTGTCTGCTGGGCAAACCGTGTTTCTGGGCAATTGCATGATGGCACTGCGCTATATCCTGCAACGCGGCGGGCGCGGTTTTTTCCCGCACAGCGTCGTCGCCCCACACCTTGCGAATGGCGCGCTTCGCAAGGTCGACGAAGCGGCACCGCTAATTCTACCAGTCCACCTTGTCTCGCGCGCAGAGGATGACCACCAAAAACTGTTGGGTGAACTACACCAGTGCCTGTCGGAGTTGCGGGGCTAATCTCAGACCGGGGATGGCGCGGGTGCGGCGGCTCTCACCCGCCGGCGAATGATCGGTCTTCCGGCGAAAGCCAGGAACACGGCCGATATTGCGAACCCGACAACGGCTGGACCATAGAGCATCGGCCATAGCTTCGCATCCTTGATCACCACCGGAGATACGAACCCACGCACGCCTTCCAACAAGACAAGAATCGTGAATGCTGCGAATATCTGTGGCCAAAGGCCGAACCGGGAAAAACTACCCAGCATCAGAGTCGAATACCCCACCAGCGCCACGGTGATGCAGATCGCGATCCAGGAAAACCGCTGGTGCAGCTCTTCCACCAATTCCCCCAACGGGTAGCCATCCGCCGCAGCGACGGCGTCAAGATCGCCCAACAACTCGATCGTCGGAATCGCCTCAAGACTGCGGCGTCCATTGTCGGTGTTTCGGGACAGCTCCGAAATGTCGTATGATGCATCGTCGAAAAGGGTCGACGACAGGGTCTTGCCTTCCTTGTTCAACCGCAGTGCAACCCCATCCACCATCACCAGATGAACGCCGGATCCGTTGTTCACCAGATAGGCGGACGTGCTGGAGTATGTGGCGGGGTTTTCCTGATCGCGACGGTCGGACACGAACACCTCGTGCAATGTGCCATCCAGATCAATCCGACCGATATAGACGGTCACGCCCCGAGCCGGGTGCATGAACTCCCCCTCGTTGAGCAACTGCGCGGTGATGTCACCTGCCACCTCGGCCTGGCGCAGTTCCAGCTGTTCTACGGAAGCGGGCCGCAGAATGACGCTGACGATCGCCATCATCAGCCCCGCCACCAGACCAAACAGCAACACCGCCCGGCCCAGCCGCCATGGGCTGGAACCGGTGGCCAGCATCACGGTCAGTTCGCTTTCCCGGCTCAGCCGGTTGGTGGCATAGACTGCGGCGGCAAAGACCGCCATCGGCATGACCGTTCGGACAAGTGTTGGCAGGGTCAGCGCCGTGAACTCCAGAAAAACCATAGCCGACTGGCCGCCACTGATGACGTGTTCGAACAGGCTGACCGAGCGGGTGATCCAGAACACGCCCACCAGAACAAGCGTGAAAAAGCCGAAAAGAACCAATAGCTGCCGCAGGAAATACCCATCAAAGCGCGACATGTGACCTCTTTCGGCTGTTTTATCCTGGCGGGACATTAGGCCATTCGCCAGTCAAGGGGAACCGCGATTGCGCCCCAACTCACCGGCCGGCACAAGGATTTTGGTGTGCCACAGCCACCGCAGGACCTGTGCCGCCGAGGTGGGTCCGATGCGGCTCGACCATCGCTGCAGAATATCGGGCACAGAGCGTGAGTCGCGCAGATCGGATATCAACGGCGCCAGTTCGGCCCCCGCCAGCGAGTGGACCGGGCGCGGCAAATTGGGGTGGGTCAGAATCTCTGACCGCACAACATACGCGTCGCCTTGCACACCGCCCTGTATCAGCTTCGCCTCCGGCGACCGGCGAAGCACCTCGCCCGGGGACAACTCGGCGTTCTGCAGGTCCGCAGGCGGGCGGCGAAGCCAGTCCAGAGGCTGTGCGCGCTGGCTCCAGAACGGACCAGAGGTGACCTCGTGGTGACGTGCATAGAATGCCGCCGCCAATTCGGCGTGGGTTTCTACGCGTTCGCGCTGTCGTCCCGAATAGAATCCCAGCGCGATGTTGGTGTCGCAGGGCCGAGTCAGAATCGTGTTCGCAACCACTGCCGCCTGCATGGCCTGCGCCATAGACAGTTGCACCCCTTGCGATGACAGCGCATCGACCGAGAAACTCGCTTCGCCCACACGCAGCAGATCATCGGCGGGCGGTGTCAATTCACATTGGCTGCTGGCATCACACCGGCGCACCGGGCCCATCCGCGCCTGCTCCAGACAGCCGGCCAGAAGAGTCGATCGTGCCAGAAGGTTCAGATACAGATCACGCCGGGCTGCCGGCGACAAACCAGTGCAATCCGACGGGTCAATGAAAATGCAAGCGTTGACCGTACCATCCGGCTGTGCTGCGCCCCAATACCAATGGGCATCACCAGCCTCCACGCGGGCCTGCGTGCCAAAACCCGGAGGGGCTTGCCAATAGGCATAGAGCGCTGTCAATGGCGCTGAGGCCGGGCGGAACCTTCGACCCAGGCCCGCATGCTTGCCCGCCGCATCCACCAAAAGGTCGGCGCGCAGTCGGCTTTTTCCCTGCGCAGTCAGGATCGGAACCTCCCAACCGGCGCCGGTGCGCCGTGGTCGATAGGCGCGTGCGGGTTGCAACACACGAACACCCGACTGGCGTGCAGCGTCCAGTAGGATGGCATCGAACCGGCTGCGATCCACCAGAAGGCCCGGATCGTCAACTGGCTCACCTCTCCTTTCAAACGCCGCGCCCCACATAAGGACGGAACCCGACGATTGCAGGAATCCCGCAGCTTTCATCGCATCGTCCACACCCAGAAACCGCAGAATGGGCCAGATGGAGGAAGGAAGTGACTCGCCGATATGTGGGCGTGGGAAGATGGCGCGTTCCAGCAGACAGACTCGTCGCCCCAGCTGTGCCAGCCGCATCGCCGTCATAGCCCCGGCCGGACCACCGCCGATCACGCAGATCTCGGTTTCAATCTCGGCCGCCATCCGCTGCGCCCTCAGGCCGAACGGCGGGCTGCGTCGCCGAAGAAATCCGGGCGGGCAGCCGACAGCCGGACATAGGCCTGCAGGCAAAAATCCAGCCAACCGCGGATATAATCACATGCCGGGCGGCCACGATGAATGACCTCGTGATGGCAACCGCCACCGCACATGTACCGTGCCCAACAGGTGTTGCACGGCGATTGGTTGTGCACGTGGCGCTCGGCCAGCCAGGCTTCTCGTCGCGCATCCGGGCCGTCATGGACGTTGCCCATCGCGGCCAAGTCATCCTCGACGAAGCGGTGGCAGGCGAACAGATCGCCATCCGCCGAAACCCCGAAATATCCGCCACCGGCTCCGCAAGCGTAGGGCCGGTGCGTGCCACGGTGGATCTCGTGCATTGCGGCGGCCATGTTCGAGAAGGGAAAGCGGCGGCCCTGCAGCACGGCGTCTTCGAAAACGCGTCCGCAGCGGATCATCTGCGAAAGCATTTCGGCCATGTCCTTGCTGCTCATTTCTTCGCGCCCGGTTGGCGAAGCCAGCATGGGTGAGAACCCGACCGAGTGGAAACCCAAGCCTATGAAATGGTTCAGGGTCTCAGGCAGCTCGAGGTTGCGCGGTGTCACGGTGACCCGAGCGCCCACCTGCATGCGATGTTGTTTGTCCAGCAACGGCTGCACCTTGCGCAGAATGATGTCGTAGCTGCCGCGCCCACCCCGGTTGGGGCGCAGCCGGTCATGTGCCTTGCCAACACCATCCAGACTGATGGTGACGGCAAAGGCGTGGTCTTCGAAAAACTCAGCGTCCTCCGGGCGCAGCAACGTGCCGTTCGTCGTGATCGAAAAGCCCACATCCACGTTGTTGCGTTGCGCGTGTTCGGCAGCATAAATCGTCGTTTTTCGGATCAGGTCGCGATTGATCAACGGCTCGCCTCCCAGGAAGGCAAGATTGATCCGGGAGCGGGGTTCCGCGTCCATGATCAGCCGATCGACCGAGGCTTTCGCGACCTCCCATTCCATACTGCGGGCAGGACCACCAAAGCTGCCCTGCGAGGCATAGCAATATGTGCACGCCAAGTTGCATTTCTGCGCGACCGCCAGCGACAAAGACCTGACCGGCATGCGGCGCGGCGGCGCGGCGTCAATGAACGGCACACCATCAAGACCCATCTTCGACAGAAACCCTCGCTGTCCTTCGGCGGTCATACGGGCGAAGTGATCCGCCGTTCCGTCGGGCACGTCGAACACGCGCGAGCCATCTACGGCCAGCATGTGCTCGCCCAAGGTCGTTTCGAAAAAATGCACCTCGGCAGATGGGTGGGTCATGTCTCGACCTCGGGCCAGAACGGGATACCTATACCCTTTTCCGCCAAGGCTTCACCGGCGACCCGGAAGCTTTTCATCGTGTCGCGCACCTGCTGGATATACTCCTGCGCTTCGGTGAATCGGTTCTGAGCCTCGTTTTGATAGGCCTGTTCCAGCCCATCGGTGATGCGGCGGAACAGATCCAGTGCCTCTTTCGCCTGCGTTTCCGAGCCCACTTGGATCGGGCGCAGATAGGCAGGTGTGCCGCGGCCCGTTTGGTATTTGGCCAGAACGTCCTTCATCTGGCGGAACCGCAGAAAATGTTCGTCGCCGTCGGTGTCGATCCGCACGGCCAAAGCATACAGGCGCCGATCGGTGAACGCCTTGTGTTCCAGTGTCGCCACGCACTGGGCATAAGCGCGGTCTATGAACCCGTCGGGGCGTTCGATCTCGATGAAGTCGTCGATGGCCTCAGGCGTCAAAGGGCGCAACGACCGTGGGATGATCCGCTTGGGTCCGATGGGCAGGGCAAGCGCGGGCGTCAGCACCGGTTCGTAATCCTTGCCCTGCAACGACCACAGCAACTGGTTTGCCCAGCGCATGTGGGTCATCTCGCCGATCGCAACTTCAAGCAGGGCGCGCCGCGCAAAGATCAGATCATCCTTCAGCGTTGGCCAGCGCTCGGAACCGACGGTTTCGGGATCGGCCAGCGAAAAATAGGCATAGAGGTATTGCAGGCTGAGCGTCATCTCCATCGGCGCCAGACGGGTCTGCAGGTCTTTGACCATCGCCGCTACGCTTTCATACGGTTCGACACCGGGCAGGTCCGTGTCGGCCTCATAGACTTCGCCGGTCTCGCGTCCCTCGACTACGATCGGCAGGTCGCTCCACATCTGGTTGACCTCGTAATGGTCGATCTGAAACGGGCGGTTCTGTTCGACGGTATTCAACGCCGCCACATTGCCCGAGGGCGATTTGTCCGAGCGCAGCCAATCCAGATAGGTTTCGGCCACAACCGGATCGTCGGGCGCACCAGTCGGCAGGCGGGTGTCATGCGGTACTTCGGCAGTGACCACATCCGGGTGGTTTGATGGCCAGTAGTGGCAGCCGCAATCCCGAAAGTCATGCGACCAGGGATTGCACAGGCTTTGGGTCAGCTCTCCGGGGTCGTAGGCCGTATCGAACACGCCGGCTTCGGTGCGGTACTGCCGGCGGTATCCATGCAGGACGACCGGCGGTGCGTCGACGACACCGTCGTGATTGCGCCGCTCCAGTGCGATGGTCACCGGATGGTCGTCGCCGCATTCAAGGCTGCGGATGAACCGCCAGACCAGCATGCCGTCGTAGGGTTTGCCCGTGTCGTCGCGGAACGAGATACGTCGGCCGCCTTGTTCGACCCAGGCCAGAAACCACCGGCCGCTGGACAGCTCGGCGCCGATTTCGCCACGATAGGCGTCCAGCAAGTCCTGCACCCAAGGTGCCGAACTGTCATCGGGCAACATCGGGTCATAGAAATAGTCGACATAGACCAGATGAAACCCTTGCGTGTTTTCGGGTGCTTCCGGAACCGGGTTCAGTGGGACACGTACGGCATTGAAAACCAATCCCGGAAAGAACCGGCGATCAAGGTCGCGTACGTCCATTTCCAGCCCCGGGAAACAATTTCCGACCGACCCGTCCAGCCGGGTGTTGTCAGGGTTGCCGGGCACCTTGTAGGCCGCACGGGCCGTCAGATTGCGGGGTTTGATGCGGATCGGCGCTGGTTTGTCAGACATCCCGAGGCTCTCCTACCGGTTCGGTTCCGGGCGCGGGCGGGTGCGCCTCGAGGTAATCGATGAAAGACATCACCAGATGGTACTGCCGCCGTGACAGCGAGAGCGGAAAATAGTTGGAATCCCGCATGTAGGGCGGCATGCGGGCGTCGTGCATCATGTCGCGCACGATCCGCGGGTCGCGGAAGGCGGGATCGGGTGTCTGGTCAGGGTTCGGATCCTCTTCGAACTGGGCCAGAATGCCAAAGGGCGGGCGCATCAATCGCCGCACGAAATCAGGCCTGCGGCGCAGAAAGTCCAAAAGGTTTTCCTCATCGATCAACTGCTCGTGCACAAACTTGGTGGCGACCGTATAGGGCAGCTGTTCATTCGGGACCGAGTTCGAGAAAACCGACACCGGCTGTGGGCGGATCAACTCGTCGATCTTGTCGGGAGGCACCGCGTCCTTTTCCGTCATCGATGCCGCATCGGTGGACGGCAGGCCCGGTGTGGGAGCGATATTGGTCTGAGCCTGAAGAGAGGCGTTGTCTTTGAGGCCTTGTGCCCGGATGTCATCCAGATTGATCAGGCTGTTGGTCTCGAACGCCTTTCGGAAGATGTCGACCACTTCGGTTTTTGCATCAAGGTAGTTTTCTGCGGTGACCGAGATCAACGACATGTCGCGATCCGCCAGATCGTCTTCGAGGCTGTAGAAAGGCCGGCAATCCGGAGCGAAATCCGGCGGTCCGGTGAAGATGCGCGCCCGGGCGACCAAACGCTGACCTCGAACAGCCAGCGTGGCTTCGATCGTTCCATCACAGGTGTCGTCAACCACCCCCCAGGACTGATCGTTGCCGACTCGGGCACCATCATAACTGTCATGCGGTTCGGGATCATCAGACAACCCCGACATCATGATCCATTTCGACCAGGGCGTGTCCGGGTTCAGGATGCGGTTCTGCGCCGGCACGATCTCATGAATCCGGCCATATTCCGATTTGGGCGGGTCATTCTTGTATCCCGGCACAGCAAGGGTTGCAGGGCCGAAGGCGGCATCGGGCGGGCCGTATACCTCGCCCTTGGGCGGAGTGAACCGCAAACGCAGAAGACTGCGGTCCACCATCTCGCCGGGCACCGGCTCGTCCGTCCCTTGGACCGGGCGGACAACCCGCACCGAGCCCAGCGGGATCGGGTTGTGTTCATAGACCAGCGGCTGCTGTTCCGACGTGTGCGGGCTGAAGGCCAGCAAGGGTTTGGGAGAAAAGTCCTCGGCCGCGATCTCGACCCGGGCGCGAAACCCGCAGGCTGCATCTCCGGTGCGGCGGGCGGCTTTCTGATTGCCTACAGCGACAGTGTAGCGGATGTTCTTCAGCGACAGCCCCTGCCCTTCAAGAAGGTTCAGAGTGACAGGAGTTTCATAGGCCTCGCCGGTTTCAGCATCGAACATCCGCGCCCACAGCTCAAAGAACGGCGCGACCGGGCGCAGGGCGCCGGTGCCTTCATCCCGAAATCGGATCTTCCGCGGGTCCGGCAGGTGGGCCGAGACACTCCCATCCTCGTTTTCCCGCAAAGTCACGTTCGAGCGTATGACCGTCTTGTTGTTGCCATGCGCGTCCAGATCCTGCTGCCATTCGTAGCTTTCCAGCGGGGTCTCGCCCGGACCAAGCCTGGCAACGGCCATCGGCGGCAAAAAGAAGATTTCCTGTATCGTGTCCATGCCGGGCCCTCTCCAGTTTGGCCATGCCGCTCCGCAACCTGTTTTCAGGGGTACGAATAGCTTTGATAGGTGATCGTCGGGTCCGAGAAGAACGGAGTCGACTTATCCCGAATGATGTCCGGCGGCGCGTCGTCCGGAACCGGAGAAATGCTCTGCTGGTAGTGAAAGAAGTTCTGGGGGTCGAATTTCTGCTTCACGAACAGAAGTGAGTTGAAGTTGTCGCCCCAATAGAGCCATCGATAGTTCAGCTGAGTGCGCCGCGGATAATTTTGATAACAGCGGTCGATGAAGAAGCCCTCGTCCGTCATCATCTGCATGAACCCATCCAGCCATGGGACCACGACGTCTTTCTCATCCTCGGACAACCAAAACACGTCAACGTAGAAATTCATCGACACGTCGCGGTGAATGAAGGCGTTTCCCTGTTTGCCAACCGGCATTCGGTTGATCGCCCCGCCATACGGCTCGATCGCCACCGCCCCGTAGGCGTTCGGCGTGCTGTCCAGATAATCGACGACCCTTTGCCATTCATCTTGCGACAACTGGCGGGCGATATACCCGCCCTGCTTGTCTTCGCGGGCTTGATCCGGGACCACCGGGATGTCGTATTTCTCGTCATACAGCCAGGAATTGATCTGCTGGTAGGTTCCTGTCTTGCTGTTTTCCATGTGGCCGCCGATGGGTTCGTCCAGCAGCGGCTGGATGACCCGGCGCCCTTCGTCTTCGGGGCCGTGATATAGGGCCGAGACCAAAAGAACCTTCTGGTCTCCTTGATAAGCCAGAAAGATGTAGGCCCCAAATTTGTCCGAGAGTCCGTCCTTCATGTAGTTGGCCTGCAGAAACTCCAAAGCCTTGGCAGCCCTGTCCAGCGGCCATTTGATATGAACGCCCCAAACTTCGTAAAGGTTGTGCAGCTTGAACCGGATTTCCAGAAGCACCCCGAAATTGTTGCCGGTGCCTCCCCGGATCGCCCAGAAAAGATCGGGGTTGGTCGTGTCATCCGCGATTACGATACTGCCATCCCACAGCATAACCGTCACGCCCAGGACATTGTCGCAGGCCATTCCGAACAGGCGCGACGTGAACCCGTATCCTCCGCCCATCATGAATCCGGCCACGCAGACATCCTGACACGCGCCACCCGGCACATGCAGGTGATAGGAATCCAGCACCGAGTTCAGGACTTTGAACGGGGTACCGGGGCCGACATAGGCCATCGGGGTATCTGGATCGACCGTCACGTAACACATCCTGCTGGTATCCAGCACCATCGCATTGTTGACCGAGTACCCCGCCGTACTGTGCCGGCCCGATCGGCTGACCACCCACAGATCATGGGCCCGCGCGAAGGCCAGACTGGCCCGCACGTCCTGAATGGTTTCGCAATAGACAATGATTTCCGGGTAGTCCTGAAAGGCCGGGTTCCAAAGTTGGCGATCCGTGTTGTAGTTCGGGTCCGTCGGCAAAACGACCGATCCAACCAGGCCTTTTTCAAACTCCCGTATCTGCTCGGGCGTAATCGGATGATAGCGCTGCAGCGATAGGTCCGTTCGGCTGGAGGCGACGCGATCCTTGGCCAGAATGGTCTTGCTTATCTTGCGCATGATGGGCGCTCCCTTGGCATAACATGCAGAACGCGCAGGGAAAAAACACTGCGCGCACGTTTTACGGTCTTTCCATCAACCCATTTCTGCCCGTCCCAAGCTGGCAGAAAGCTTCCGTACCGGTCAAGAGATCGTTTCAAGCAATGCCCGGGCTTCAAGCAATTCCGGGATGTCGGCCTTTGGGTCGAAACGTTCCAGGGCATCCGACAGCCATGGCCCCGGCTTCCCCGCGGTTTTGGAAACGTGGCGCGTCAGCGCCACGGCTGCGCGCAGTTCGAACAGGCTGGCCCCGCATTTGCGCGCCTCGGACACCGCCTGTTTGAGGATCGGTTCAGGATCTTTCCGCTCATGATCGTCAAGCAACGAGCGGACCCTGAAAACCTCGGCATCGGCCCAGCCTTCGTCGGTATCTTTGCGCCAAAGTTCAGCCTGCGTCAGCGCCTGCTTGGCGGCCTTGAGCCCCCCGGCACGCACCAGAAGTTCCGCGATCAGCGATAGAAAGAAGCTTTTGTAGTTTCCGGCGCCACTAGACCACCAGTCATCCGACGCCTGCCGCAGGGCCGCGATGTGCTCGGCGTCCGGGGTCCGGTGCGCCCGCGCCCAACCGAGCCACATGCGGGCGGTGATCGACATGAAGGCCAACCTGTGCTCGCGAGAAATCTCCTCCAGCGGTGCGACGGTCGCGATCAGTGCGTCGATATCACGGTGCAACAGATGGACCATGCACGTATAGGTCAAGACCTGGGCTACGCTGTGCGCGTGTTGCAATTCATTGGCCCAGTCCAAAGCTTGCGCCTGAACCTTTCGCGCACGGGCCGGCTCACCCATCAGGCTGTAACAGACCCCCAGGAAGCCAGCTGTGATGGCCGCATGGTCGGTGCCATAGACATAGGCCAGCTTCCCATGTGTTTTGAAATCGTAAAGGGTCCAGGCCTGCTCAAGGTGCGCTCTGGCATCGGTCAGATTGCCGATGTGCAGTTGTACGGCCCCCATGGCGCGGTGCCCTACCATCCGGTGCTCGGTCCGGCCGCTGACTTCAGCCAGGTCCAGGATCTGGTCCGCCACCTCACCGGCCAGGCGGTACTCGGCCCGCACAAGGTGAAACGCATAAAGCCCATTGAGAACCGGGAAAAGGCGTTCCGTCTCGCGGGCCCGACGGCACAGCTCGCGCAGCCGGCCATAGGCCTCGCCTGTCGCTTCGCCTGCAATCCCGTCAGTCGAGCGCAAGACACCGGCCCGAAGCACTTGCAGGTCAATCTCGCGCAAGTCGCGGTCGCGGCTTTTCGGCAGGTCTGAGACAAGACCGAGCGCCTTGGACAAATGGGTCAGTGCTTCGGACAGGGCCGACCGCTCGATCGCTCTCTGACCGGCGTTTTGCCAATGAGTAACGGCCTCTTCGGGGCGATTTGCCAGCGTATAGTGCTGGGCCAGAACTTCGGGCTGGGTCTGTGCAAGATAGGGTTGCTGGTCCAGCAATACACCCGCAGCCTGGTCGTGCAGGACCTGCCGCTCGGATCGCAGAAGGCTGTCATAGGCCATGTCCCGGATCAGGGCATGGCGAAACAGGTATTCGTCCTCGGCCCCGTCCGGTGGCCGCTGGATGATGCCCGCCATTGCCAATTGTTCCAGGCTGGCCTGCATCGACGCCGCCGGCAGCATGGAGACCGCCGCGACCAGAGCCACCGAAAAGCGTCGCCCGAACACGGCGCCGGTCTGCGCCACGTCCTTTGCCATACCCAGGCGGTCGAGTCGCTCCATCAGCGAATCCTTGAGCGTGCTGGGCACCGACAGCGACGGCAGCGGACCGCGCAGGACATAGCCATCCTCGGTCAGCCGCAACTGGCCGGATTCCAGAAGGCCGCGCGTCACCTCCTGTACAAAGAGCGGGATCCCATCGGTCTTGGCGGCAATCAGGTCGCAGACCGGTCCCGGCAAAGGCTTGCCCCCCGCGACATCCGTGACGATTTCCGCCACCTCGGCATTCGACAATCGGGTCAGGGGGATGTGCAACGTGTTGTGGTGGTGCCCCCAGCTGGGGTCAAACCCCTGCCGGGCCGTGACCACGATAAGAACCGGCAGGTCACGAATCCGCTCGATCACCCTATCCGTCAGCGAAAGCGTGGTCGGGTCCACCCAATGCGCGTCTTCGAACAGCAACAGAACGGGTTTGCTTCGGGCCATCGACACCAATTGCTGCGTTACGGCTTCCAGCGTCTTTTCCAACTTGACCTGCGGCGGCAAGTCCAAGGGTCCTAGTGCATCATCGGCATCGATGCTCAACAAATCCGCAATCAGGCGCTGCTGTTCGGACGTCAGGTACCGCAGCAGCGGCAGAAGCTTGTCCAGCTTTTGGGCGTCCGTATCCGCCGGCGCGAACCCGGCTGAACGTTCCAGTTGCTGCACGATCGGATACAGAGCACTGCTTGAGTGCAGCGGCGAGCATTGAAAATTCAGACGCAGAATGTCCTGACCCTGCAACTCGTGCGCCAACCCTTCGATCAGCCGGGACTTTCCGATCCCCGCCTCACCTGAGATCAGAACGGATTGACCCGCCCCGTGACTGGCTTCGTTCCACTTGTCACACAGCTTGCGAAACTCGGAGCCGCGACCGATCAGACGGCCGGAACCCGCTTCGGGATTGATCTCGAACCGCCGTTCGATCCGTGCGGCACCCTCCACGGTCCAGGCCTGAACCTCGTCCGCAAACCCCTTCAGAACATGCCTGCCCGCATCCTTCAGCCGGAAAGCGCCCCCGATCAGGCGGCGCGTCGAGGGGCTGATGATCAGCGAATTTGGTTCGGCCAGACCCTGCAGGCGGGCGGCCAGATTCGGCGTCCGCCCCATGACCACGTCGTTTTCCCGCAACCCGTCCCCATAGATTGTGCCGACCACCACAAGTCCCGTGGCGATTCCGATCCGCGCCTGCAGCTCTTCCTTTCGGTCGATCGCGGGGAGTTCGTCCAAAATCTGCAACCCGGCCTCGATCGCACGCGAGGCCGCATCCTCCTGCGCGTGCGGATAGCCGAAATAGATCATCGCACCATCCCCCATGAAACAGGCGATGTGACCACCGAATTTCGAGACGGCGGTTGTGCAAGTCTCTTTGAATCGACGCACCAGTTCGCCCAGGTCTTCCGGATCCAGGCGCTCGGACATTGCCGTCGAGCCGACGAGGTCAACGAACATGACCGTCAATTGCCGGCGCTCGGCCACGATTTTCCCCTGTCGGCGAGTGTGCACGGCGTCACCGGCCGTATCCTGGGCAAAACGCGCGGTTGCGGCAATTAGGCGACGTCGCGGACCCAGCGGCAGCCCGAGATCGATCAGATCATGCTCGGACAGATGAACGAGGTCGGACAAGGCCACTTCTGCCGCAGCGAAAGCGGGGGCGTATTTGGACAGCCCCAACTTCTCCAGAAAAGCGGCGATATCCGTCATTTCTCCCCCAACGGCCTGTCCAACGCCGGTTTGTTTTGGCTCGGTCCACCCCGCGCAGATCGCGCGTCGCAAACCGTGACCCGTTCATTATCCAACTGACTGAACAGCCTTTTCGTTCTTTACCCGCACGTCAAGAGGTTTGGCGAACCAAACCGGCACAGCACGGTTGACCTTGGAGGCAGCATTGCTGAATTGCTTGGAGAATGGCAGGGGCAGCAGGGTTCGAACCCGCGACCTACGGTTTTGGAGACCGTCGCTCTACCAACTGAGCTATACCCCTGTGGTGCGCCATCAGATATGCCAGCGGCGCGACGGACTCAAGAGGCTTTTTCAGTTTCTCGGACACATATGCAATCGACAAAGAAGTTGCGTGCGTCGTGCAGTTCTATAAGACAAGGTTCGGCCCACCGAGAGGAAATTACCCTTGAGCCTTCGCAAGAAGATTGCCGACAGCGAGACGACCCTGAACTGGGCCGCGCGCCGCATCGCCAGCTACATCAGGATGGTCCATCGTAACACCAAATGGAAGCGGATCGGCTATGATGAACTGGACAAGCTCGCGGAACAGGGCGAGCCGGTCATCGTCGTGCTGTGGCACCAGCGGCTGGCACAATCGCCCTATTTCTTTCCGCTGGACAAAGGGCGCATCTGCTCGATCACATCGGCCGCGCGCGCCGGCAGCATGGTGGGCCGGGTGCAGAAGCTCTTCGGCATGGACACCATCGCCATGTCCAGCCACAAGCGTCACGTGGCCCTGTCGCGTGAAGTGCTGGGCAAGATGAAACAAGGGATCTCGATCGGCATAGCTGCCGACGGTCCACGCGGCCCGGAACGGGTGTGCTCGACCGTCCCGCTGGTCTGGGCGCGCAGCTCAGGAAAACGCGTTTTTGGCATCACCTATTCGGCCCGCCATGGCCGTGAGGCAGGCACCTGGGACCGGCTGCTGCTGCCGCGCCCCTGGCGCAACGAAGGCGTCTTTCTGTGCCGCGAATGGACTGAGACCGTACCCCGCAAGGCCACGGACGAGCAGATCGAGCAACTGCGCCAAAGCCTCGAGAAGCACATGAATGACATCACCGCCGAGGCCGATCGTATGGTCGGTCGCGCCCCGTGGGAACCAAAGCTCTGATCAGCCCGCCTGCTTTCCGCCAAAGTCACGGCGAAGGGCACCGGTTTGCTTGCCCCCAAGCCTTCTGCGTTCCCGAAAAAAATCTCTGACGGTGCAGTCGACTTCGTGATCATCATCGCTGAGAATGGCCTCGCGCATATCTTCCAGGTCCTTGTTGTGAAGGATTTGCGCCCCGTATTTCAGAAACTCAAAGCCAAACATCGCGTCCTCCTGCTGTTCGGGCATTCTGCCGAGCGTGCACAGGTCGCTTTCGGCGTTGCACATCAGGTAGACGTTCAGCTTCTGGAGCAGATGGGCGGAAGGTTAAGATTTCTCAAGCCGAGGGTCGGGGGCACCATCAAATCGAAAACACTGGCAGACTTGGAACCGTCTGATCGGCTTCCCAATAAGAAAAAGGGCGCCCCAAGGGACGCCCTTTTCATCAATATGCGCTGATGCGCCTTACTCGATGATTTTGGACACGACGCCTGCGCCGACGGTGCGGCCGCCTTCGCGGATGGCGAAGCGCAGACCGTTTTCCATGGCGATCGGGGCGATCAGCTCAACGCCGAACGACACGTTGTCGCCGGGCATGACCATCTCGGTGCCTTCGGCCAGGGTCACTGTGCCGGTCACGTCAGTCGTACGGAAGTAGAACTGCGGACGGTAGTTCGCGAAGAACGGAGTGTGACGGCCGCCTTCTTCCTTGGTCAGGATGTAGGCTTCGGCTTCGAACTTGGTGTGCGGAGTAACCGAGCCCGGCTTACACAGAACCTGGCCACGCTCAACGCCGTCACGATCCACACCACGCAGCAGGGCGCCGATGTTGTCGCCGGCTTCACCGCGGTCCAGCAGCTTGCGGAACATCTCGACACCGGTGCAGGTGGTCTTCTGCGTGTCGCGGATGCCGACGATTTCGATCTCGTCGCCAACGTTGATCACACCACGCTCGACACGACCGGTCACAACGGTACCACGACCCGAGATCGAGAACACGTCTTCGATCGGCATCAGGAACGGCTGGTCAACAGCGCGCTCGGGCGTGTCGATGTACTCGTCAACGGCCGCCATCAGTTCGCGGATCTTGTTCTCGCCGATTTCCGGGTTGTTGCCTTCCATCGCGGCCAGAGCCGAACCTGCGATGATCGGAATGTCGTCGCCGGGGTAGTCGTAGCTGGACAGCAGTTCGCGAACTTCCATCTCAACCAGTTCCAGCAGCTCTTCGTCGTCAACCTGGTCAACCTTGTTCAGGAACACGACCATCTTCGGGATGCCAACCTGGCGGCCCAGCAGGATGTGCTCGCGGGTCTGCGGCATCGGGCCGTCAGCTGCGTTCACAACCAGGATCGCGCCGTCCATCTGCGCCGCACCGGTGATCATGTTCTTCACATAGTCGGCGTGGCCGGGGCAGTCGACGTGCGCATAGTGGCGGTTGTCGGTCTCGTATTCCACGTGGGCGGTCGAGATGGTGATGCCGCGCGCTTTCTCTTCCGGCGCGCCGTCAATCTGGTCATACGCCTTGAAGTCGCCGAAATACTTGGTGATTGCTGCGGTCAGCGTCGTCTTGCCGTGGTCAACGTGGCCAATCGTGCCAATGTTGACGTGCGGTTTTGTACGCTCAAACTTTTCCTTTGCCATTCCTCAGGCGCCCTTTTGCGATTTGGGGGACCCTTGGTCCCGTGGTTACATCTGCGCGCGCGAGATATTTGGTTCAAAGCGGAAAATCAAGCACATCCTGAGGGAAATCCTCAAAACTATGCCGGGTTTTGTATCGCCTGTCCGGATTCAATCGGTTGGATCAGGCCGGGGCGCAGGTCGAACCAACCGTTGTCCTTGTGCTCTTCAGCCAGCCATTCCTCGACGCGGTCCGCCACTTTCAGTGCCAAACCGCTCATCTGCTCTTCCTTGGTGCGTTCGTTGCCCGAGCCCTTCAGAGCGCTGCCACCGGTCGTATCTTCGAGGACCTGGAACTGCTTGCCCTTGGCCAGAAACTGTTTCTTGCCGACATCGTAAACGTTGACCAGGACGATCGCTGTGCTTTTGGGGTTGTAGATCACCGGAATGCCGGGAGGCGCCAGCATATAGCCTTCGAGGCTGATCCCGATGTCATACTCCTGCGAGCCCTGATAGCGACCAAGGCGGATATCGACGGCCTTCTGGATCGCTTCGGTCCATTCCTGGGGCGTCGCGTCCCGAGACACCGGCCCCTGGACGGCCTTGTCGGCAAACGCATAGTTCACGCGCAACTTGAATTCGCCCAGATCTTCCGGCTCTTCATAGAGTTGCGTCTGCGTGCAGGCGCCCACCAGGGCCAGTCCGGTAATCAGGGTCAAAATGCGCAGCATTGTCTCGTCTCGATAGGCCTGTTTTTCTTTGATCTAGCGCACCGATGCAGCTTGTGCCAAGCCGTATCGGCAGATTTCCACCGTGGTCGGCGCAAGATCACGAGAACTTGTAATCGCGCGGGAACCCATAGGGCGGTTTTTTTCCGACGCTTGCGCGCTTTGCCAGCCATTGAGACATATCTGCCTCATGCCGCGTCTTGTCGCCGCCCATTGACCATTTCAGACCGTCCTCCCAGTTGAACGTCGTCAGGTCGGACAGGCCACCATCCAGCTCCAGCGTGCCCTGGCGCCCGCGCGCCATGTTGTATTTCTGCAGACGCACACCCTTGCCACGCGTCATCTCGGGCAGTTCGGAGACCGGGAACACCAGAAACTTGCCGTTCTGTGATACCACAGCGACGTGATCGCCCTCGATCGGCTTGCAGATCACCGCGCGCTCGTCATCCTTGACGTTCAGCACCTGTTTGCCGTTGCGGGTCTGGGCCAGCACCTCGTCCTCGGGCACCATGAACCCGTTGCCCGCATCCGAAGCAACCAGCAGCTTGCGCCCCGGCTTGTGGATCAGGATGTCGACGATCTGTGCCTCGTTGGGCAGATCGACCATCAGGCGCAGCGGCTCACCCATTCCCCGGCCACCGGGAAGGTTCGCGGCGCTGACCGTATAGACCCGCCCGTTCGATGCGAAGACCAGCAGCCGGTCGGTGGTTTCCGCGTGGAAGATAAACCGCGGCCCGTCGCCGTCCTTGAACTTCAGCTCGCGGTTCAGGTCGATATGGCCGGTCATGGCGCGGATCCAGCCCATCTGCGAGCAGACGACCGTAATCGGCTCTTTGTCGATCATCGCCTCAAGCGGCACGTCCTCGACCTCGCCTGCTTCGGCAAAGCGGGTGCGACGCGCGCCGCCCTCATAATCCTTGCCGAAGGTCTTCTTGGTCTCTTTCAGCTGTTCAGCGATCTTGGCCCATTGCAGACCCTCATCCGCCAGCAGATCCTCAAGTTCTGCGCGCTCTTCCATCAGTGCGTCACGCTCGCGCACCAGTTCCATCTCTTCGAGACGACGCAGGCTGCGCAGGCGCATGTTCAGGATCGCGTCGACTTGAACTTCGGACAGTTCGCCCTCGCCCGGTTTGGGCGAGACATAGTCGGCCTCGCTGGTGGCGCGGACATGGTCGATGCCCCAATTCTCGCGCATCAGCGCGGCCTTGGGGTCGTCGTCATAGCGGATGATATCAATCACGCGGTCCAGATTCAGGAAGGCAACAATGAAGCCCTCCAATACCTCAAGCCGGTGGTCGATCTTGGCCATCCGGTGACGCGAGCGGCGCAGCAGCACCTCTTGCCGGTGGTCTAGGAAGGCGCGCAGCACTTCCTTCATCGAACAGACCTTGGGCGTCACCCCGTCGATCAGCACGTTCATGTTCAGGCTGAACCGCACCTCGAGATCCGAGTTGCGATACAGCATGTTCATCAACACCTCGGGGTCCACGTTCTTGGAGCGCGGCTCGAGGATGAGGCGGATGTCCTCGGCGGATTCGTCGCGCACATCGCCCAGGATCGGAATCTTCTTGGTCTGGATCAGCTCGGCGATCTTTTCGATCAGCTTGGATTTCTGAACCTGATACGGGATCTCGGTGACCACGATCTGCCACTGGCCGCGGCCCAGATCCTCGACCTCGTATTTGCAACGCAGCCGGAACGAGCCGCGCCCGGTGCGATAGGCCTGCGCAATATTCTCGGCCGGTTCGACGATGACGCCGCCCGTCGGGAAATCGGGCCCCGGCACATAGTTCAGCAGCGTGTCGTCACGCGCGTCGGGCGTCTTGATCAGATGCAGGCAGGCGTCGCACAGCTCGGCAATGTTGTGCGGCGGGATGTTGGTCGCCATGCCCACGGCAATGCCCGAGGCGCCATTGGCCAGAAGGTTCGGGAACTGTGCCGGCAAGACGACCGGTTCGGTCAGCGTGCCGTCATAGTTGTCGCGGAAATCGACGGCGTCCTCGTTCAGCCCCTCCAGCAACGCCTCGGCAACGATGGTCATCCGGGCCTCGGTGTAGCGCGAGGCCGCAGGGTTGTCGCCGTCGATATTGCCGAAGTTGCCTTGCCCGTCGACCAGCGGGTAGCGGACGTTGAAATCCTGCGCCAGACGCGCCATCGCGTCATAGATCGCGGCGTCCCCGTGCGGGTGATAATTACCCATCACGTCACCCGAGATCTTGGCCGACTTACGGAACCCACCGGTCGAGCTGAGTCGCAGCTCGCGCATGGCGTAGAGGATTCGCCGGTGAACCGGCTTCAGCCCGTCGCGCGCATCGGGCAGCGCGCGGTGCATGATGGTGGACAGCGCATAAGTCAGATAACGCTCGCCAATTGCCCGCCGCAGCGGTTCGGCCACCTCGCCTCCGGCGTCGGGGGCCTCCATGTTGGGGTCGTCGATCGTGTCGTTCATAGATGATGTGATACGACGCCCGGCGCGCGTGGTAAAGCAACCAAGGCATATTTTGCTGGGGACAAGTCGCGGTTTTTGCAACAGGGGGAGCCAACCCGGCGATTTCCCCCGATTTTCGACTCGGGACCCGAACTATGGTAGGATCCCAACAATTGAATGCTGCCTTTTTCTTGTTGTTATGATTACCGGGGGATGCGCCATGACGCGCCTTATGCTTGTTACTTTTGCCATGCTCGGCTGGTTCTTCTACGTCATGAGCGGTGGATCCGAATTCGAACCGCGCGGCACGCGCGCCGAGGCACCACCCGTCGTTGCGGCGGCTGAGAAACCCGAGCCCAGGCCACTGGTCCCCTCCCCGGCAACCGAACTTGTGACGAAGGTGGCCCTGCGCCCCGCCAAGCCGTCCGAACCCAAGCCGGAACCGATCCCAGCAGCCGATGCCGTCGATACCGAGGCGTTGCTGGCGCAGATCGCCGCCGGTCTGAATTCTGATCTGTCCAGTTTCGACAATACCGGCGGTACCTTCTCGCTGGCGTCGCTGGATGAAAACGCGGCCGTCCAGGTTCTGGACACCGAGTCCGAACCGGAAGCAGCAGCCCCTGCACCGTCAGAGCCGCCGAAAGACATTCGCATCGTGTCCGGCACTCGCGTGAACATGCGCGACGGCCCCGGCACGATCTATCCGATCATCGGCAAAGCGCGGATGGGTCAGCAGGTCGAAGTTCTGAGCGAGTCCGGAACCGGTTGGCTGCGCCTGCGCGTGTTGCCCGAGCAACAGGTTGGCTGGATTTCCTCCTCGTTGATCCGAAAAAGCACAAATTGACGTGATGCCGTCATTGCCGGAGGCCGATCCTCGCAATAGTTTTTGCCGAGGACGACTTTGGGGCAGACATGCAGAAATCCATCCTCATCACCGGATGCTCATCCGGCATTGGTCTGGACGCGGCACACGGAATGCGTGCGCGCGGCTGGCGTGTGTTTGCCGCCTGCAGACATCAGCGCGATTGCGACAGGCTGAGGGCTCAAGGCTTTGACAGCCCAAGAATCGACTATACCGATGCCGAAACGATCACTTCGGGATTGGACAATGTTCTCGAAGCAACGGGCGGCACGTTGGACGCGCTGTTCAACAACGGTGCCCATGGGCTGCCCGGCGCGATCGAAGACGTGCCCACCGACGGGTTGCGCCATATCTTCGAGACCAATGTTTTTGGCTGGCACGAACTGACCCGCCAGGTGATACCCGTCATGCGTGCACAGGGCCACGGCCGCATCGTGCAGAACTCGTCGGTACTGGGTTTGGTTGCCTTTCCTTGGCGCGGCGCCTACGTCGCCACGAAATACGCTATCGAAGGCCTGACCGACACGATGAGGCTGGAGCTGCGCGGCACCGGCATCAAAGTGGTGCTGATTGAACCCGGTCCCATCACCTCTAAACTGCGCGAGAAGGCCATACCGATTTTTGAACGGTTCATAGATTGGGAAAGCTCGGCCCTGCGCGACAAGTATGAGGAGTCGCTGCTCAAACGTCTGTACGAAGACTCGGGCCCCGACCGGTTCGAGCTGCCGGCGTCTGCGGTAACCGACAAACTTGCCCGCGCGCTCGAGGCAAAGTCGCCCAAGGCTCGATACTACGTGACCACACCGACCTATATCGCGGGTTATTTGCGCCGCATTCTGCCAACGGGTACGATTGACCGCATCCTTTCGGGTATCTGAGACGAAATTACCCGTTCGCTTTCGCGGGCCGCCCCGCTAGATGGAGCGGCAAGGATACAACAAATGCGGACGGTGAGTTCATGGACCTTCTAATGGGCGTACTTCTTTTGGCCATGGCGGCGGTCGTCGTTGTTCTGGCCATCGGCATATCCAATTTCGGCAAGGGCGGCATGGCGGCTGCCAAGAAAAGCAACAAGATGATGCGGCTGCGCATCCTGTTTCAGTTCATTGCCGTGGTGCTGATCGTGCTCTACGTCTATCTGCGTGGACAGGGAGTGCAGTAGATGGTCGTTCTGAACAAGATTTATACCCGCACCGGCGACGACGGCAAAACCGCGTTGGGCAATGGCGAACGGGTTGCGAAGTACTCGGGCCGCGTGGCGGCCTATGGCACGGTGGACGAACTGAACGCCTTTGTCGGCGTGGCTCGCACCGAGGCCGAGGGCGAGGTCGATGCGGCGCTCGCACGCATCCAGAACGATCTGTTCGACCTGGGCGCTGACCTGTGCCGCCCCGACATGGAAAAAGATGCCGAGGCTGATTACCCGCCCTTGCGGATCGCCCCGGCCCAGATCGACCGGTTGGAGTCGGAAATCGACGCGATGAATGCCGACCTTGAGCCACTACGCAGCTTCATCTTGCCGGGCGGATCAAAGCTGGCGGCGCATCTGCATGTCTGCCGCACGGTCTCGCGGCGCGCCGAGCGCCTGGCCGTCGAATTAACCAACATGGAACCGGTGAACGAGGCCGCGGTGAAATACCTCAACCGCCTCAGCGACTGGTTTTTCGTGGCAGCCCGTTGCGCCAACAATGGCGGCCGCGATGACGTCTTGTGGGTTCCGGGCGCGAACCGCTGAAAGCGGCACAACGTCCAGTGGACGTTGTGGCGACCGGAAGGGCGAAGCCCCGGCCCGAATGGCCGGCGCGAACCGCTGAAACCCGAGCTTCTTGAACGCGTTTTCGCACCATCCGGCGCGGCAAAACCGCCCATCGGCCGGGTAACAATCTTTCGTTCCTTCACGTCAAAAAGCGTGAAACGCGACGTCCCCACGACATGACGTGACGATTTTGCCCTGTCCCGACGCCCCGCAAGGCGCTATCTAGGCCGACGAGAGCATTGGTGGAGTCGCATTGCGGCTTGCCGTTTTTGTAAGGAGCGTACGCAAAAATGAAGGTACTTGTGCCTGTCAAGCGCGTGATCGACTACAACGTGAAAGTTCGTGTCAAAGCGGACGGCAGCGGTGTTGATCTCGCCAATGTCAAAATGTCGATGAACCCGTTCGACGAGATTGCCGTCGAAGAGGCGATCCGCCTGAAAGAAGCCGGCAAAGCCGACGAGGTCGTGGCCGTTTCGATCGGCGTCAAGCAGGCGCAGGAAACGCTGCGCACCGCGCTGGCCATGGGTGCTGACCGCGCCATTCTGGTGGTCGCGGCTGATGACGTCCACCAGGACATCGAACCGCTGGCCGTCGCTAAGATCCTGGCCAAGGTGGTCGAGGAAGAGCAGCCTGGACTGGTTCTGTGCGGCAAGCAGGCGATCGACAACGACATGAACGCCACTGGCCAGATGCTGTCGGCTCTGCTGGGCTGGAGCCAGGGCACCTTCGCGTCCGAGCTGGACATCGAAGGCGACACTGCCAAGGTCACGCGTGAAGTTGACGGCGGCCTGCAGACCATCAGCGTCAAGATGCCGGCCATCATCACCGTCGACCTGCGCCTGAACGAGCCGCGCTATGCGTCGCTGCCGAACATCATGAAGGCCAAGAAAAAGCCGCTGGATGAAAAAACCGCCGCCGATTACGGCGTCGACGTCACGCCGCGCCTCGAAGTCGTCAAGACCGAAGAGCCGCCGGCACGCGCCGCTGGCATCATCGTGGGCTCGGTCGACGAGCTGGTCGGGAAACTCAAAGAAGCGGGGGCTGTGTAATGGCTGTACTTCTGCTTGCCGAAGTCAACAATGGCGAACTGGCGATCGACGCAACCGCCAAGGCGGTCACCGCTGCCAAGCAGCTGGGTGACGTGACCGTTCTGGCCGCGGGCGGCTCGGCCGCCGCTGCCGGCGAAGCCGCCGCCAAGATCGACGGCGTGTCCAAGGTTCTGGTCGCTGAAGACCCGTCGCTGGGTCACCGTCTGGCCGAATCGACCGCCGCGCTGATCGTCAGCCTGGCCGACGGCTATGAGCATATCGTGGCGCCCGCCACCACCGACGCCAAGAACGTCATGCCGCGCGTGGCCGCGCTGCTGGACGTGATGGTGATCTCGGACGCGTCCGGCGTCGTTGACGGCTCGACCTTCGAGCGCCCGATCTACGCGGGCAACGCGATCCAGACCGTCAAGTCGAACGATCCCAAGAAGGTCATCACCTTCCGTACGGCCAGCTTTGATGCGGCCGGCGAAGGCGGATCGGCCCCGGTCGAGACCGTATCGGTCGGTGAAAACCCCGGCCTGTCGGAGTGGGTCGAGGACAAGGTCGCCGAAAGCGACCGTCCAGAACTGACCTCGGCCGGCGTCGTTGTCTCGGGCGGCCGTGGTGTTGGCTCTGAAGAAGACTTCAAACTGATCGAAGCCCTGGCCGACAAGCTGGGTGCCGCGGTTGGTGCGTCGCGTGCGGCAGTCGACTCGGGCTATGCCCCGAACGACTGGCAGGTGGGTCAGACCGGCAAGGTCGTTGCACCCGATCTGTACATCGCGGTTGGCATTTCGGGTGCGATCCAGCACCTGGCCGGCATGAAGGATTCGAAGATCATCGTCGCGATCAACAAAGACGAGGAAGCTCCGATCTTCCAGGTCGCGGACTATGGCCTGGTCGCGGACCTGTTCCAGGCCGTGCCGGAGCTTACCGAAAAGCTGGGCTGACGGTCCTTCTTTTCGAGAACTCAAGGCCCGCCAAATTGGCGGGCCTTTTTCATTCGAGGTCTCGGATCGCAGGCAGCAAACGTTCGGCAATGGCCCGGTGCGTGGCTGGCCCGATCATATATTCCGCCATCGGTTGCTGCATCGTGCCGAACAGCATGTCCTCAAGATCATCCGAAGCACCTGAAGGGCGCACCGTCATCTTCACGGTTGGCACCCCTCCATCCGACACCCCATCAATCATGGCCTGTGTAATTGGTACCGGATCAGATACCCCGCGCGCATCCAGCCCGACTGCCGGGCTGTGATCCCAGTCCAGCCACAGCAGCAGAACCCGGCTGGTGACGTTGTCCAACAGGGTGCGAAGCGCCACTGCCCAAGCCCGCCGCAACTCGGCGGCCACCATTTCGAACCGTGCATCCGAAAAGGCCGACAACCTGGACATAAGGTGCCGCACAAAATGAACGTCGGCGAAGTCAACTTCGGGGTACAAGGCGGAAAGGTCCGAGGTCGCCTCGAGCACCCGATCATTGCGTCGGAGATGAACACGGTAGAACCGGTTGGACTGGTTCAGCGCCGATGGCAGTTGCAGAACGCAAACCTCGGCGCCATTCATCAGGCTCAGAATTTCCGGATCCCGCGCCAACCCCTCGGCACCCGTGAACAGACTGCCCAGATTCAGACACTGCATTTCCAGCCGCTGCTCCAACGCGGCGGGAAACGGAGAATCGACGAACCGACCGAATGTCTCGGTGCCGCCGACGCAGGCCACATATGGTACCTGCAACGCTCGCTTTGGCCCGCGAAACCACAATTTTGACGCCCCGTACCGGCAGACGGATTCCTCGACACCAGTCGCGCCCGACTCATGATAACTCATGTCAGCCACCCATTTTCTTCACCCAATCGCCATTCTGCGGCCTTAGGTGTTTAGAAAACTCTAATGTGCGCATTTGAAGCGAATTGGACCGGTCCCAACCCCTTGCCGCGCAACCCGGACTGCCGATAATGTCCCCCCTGAACCTTGATGCGGAAGGCAGTTCAATATGGACGTGAAATCAGTCGGAGTAATCGGCGCGGGCCAGATGGGCAACGGAATCGCCCATGTGATGGCGTTGGCAGAGTATAACGTTCTGCTGAACGACATCAGCCAGGATGCGCTGGATGCTGCCATTGAAACGATCAAGGGCAACCTGGCTCGTCAGGTGTCACGCGGCAAGATCGGTGACGACGAGATGCAGGCCGCACTGCAGCGGATCAAGACCACGCTGAACCTTCCGGAGATCGGCCAGACGGACCTCGTGATCGAAGCCGCGACCGAGCGTGAGGCCATCAAGCATGCGATTTTCGAGGATCTGCAGCCGCATTTGCAGGCTCACACGATCCTGACGTCGAACACCTCGTCCATTTCGATCACAAGGCTTGCCAGCCGGACGGATCGGCCGGAGCGGTTCATGGGGTTCCACTTCATGAACCCGGTTCCTGTCATGCAATTGGTCGAGTTGATTCGCGGTATCGCCACCGACGAAGAAACCTTTGCTACCTGCAAGGCCGTGGTGGATCGGTTGGGCAAAACCGCCGCCAGCGCCGAGGATTTTCCGGCCTTCATCGTGAACCGCATCCTGATGCCGATGATCAACGAGGCCGTCTATACTCTGTATGAAGGGGTCGGCAGCGTTCAGTCGATCGACCAATCCATGAAGCTGGGCGCCAATCATCCCATGGGCCCGCTGGAACTGGCCGATTTCATCGGGCTGGACACCTGCCTGGCCATCATGAACGTCCTCCATGAAGGGTTGGCGGATACAAAGTACCGCCCCTGCCCGTTGCTGACGAAATATGTCGAGGCCGGCTGGCTGGGCCGCAAGACCGATCGCGGGTTTTATGACTACCGTGGCGAGGTTCCGGTCCCGACGCGCTAAGCCGTCAAGGGACCGACCCGCTCGCCCGCGATATTTTCGCGCCAATGAACGGTGGATCAGGCTTGTGGTGACTGCCCCAAGGCCAGCGTGTGTTTTCTGAGCCAGGCCATGAATCCGCGCGGGTCGCGTTCGAGCAGTTTCATGTCCTCGTCCGAAATCGGCTCTCCGATTACCGGGCCGATCGGTTTGTTGCAGGACCGGACGATCTCATGCAGCAGAAGTCCCTGACGCAGAATTGCCGATAGTTTGTTGGCAATCTGGTACCAGCGCGAGTTGCTGCCGGGGAAGTAGATGGGCAGGACCTTAGCACCGGATCGCCGGATCATCTTAGCTGTGAACACGTTCCATTCGCGTTCCTGAGCGGGGCCGAACCAGGTGTCGGAAGACATCACCACCCCGGATGGGAACAGCGCGACGACACCACCGTTCTTGAGGTGCTCCATCGCTTTGCCCCGCATCTCGAGCATCTTGCTTTGGGCTTCGGGGTCATGTGGAAACGGGACCGGGATCATGAACGAGGTCGCGGCCTCATCCAGCCCGGTCAGAACCGAGCGGGTCAGGATACGGTAGTCCTGGCGCACCCGTCCGATCAACTCGGCCAGGATCATGCCGTCCACCATCCCATGCGGGTGATTGGCTACCACCACAACGGGCCCCTCTTTCGGAATGCGCGCAATCTGGTGTTCGGGCGTGGTCAGGTCGATTCCCATGATACCAAGGGCACCACCCCAGAATTTCTGGCCGCGATACTTTTCATTCTGCTTTTCGAACTTGTTGACCATGCGCAGAATGGTCAGCTTGCCTGTGCACCATTCGATCGCCTTGATGGCCGTCGAGGTCCAGGCGTCGTCAAACGAATTTGCGTAGGTCAGCGTGCGGCGGTCGTAGATTTCGCCCGCTTCCGCGGTCTCGGCCACCACCGTGTTGGTCTTGGTATCGTGCGTGGTTTCCGCCAATTCCTGGTCTTCCCGTTCTTGTTTCGTAGCAGTGCCCTGCGTCAGAAACCTTCGCCGAACTTGTCGTTCACCAATGCTTCCAGCGCGACTGCCAGCGCCTCAGCATCCGGCCCGGACGTTTCGACGTCAATAGTCGTTCCACGCGAAGCCGCCAACATCAAAAGGCCCATAATGCTGTCACCCGACGCGGACATTCCGTCTTTGGACACTTCGGCGCGGGCGTCAAACCCTTCGACCACCTCGACCAGTTTGGCTGAAGCGCGCGCGTGCAAACCCTTTTCGTTGATTATTTTCAAGCTTTTGGTGGCCATATTCAATCGATCCGATGTCAGTCCAATGTCACATTTTGCGCATTGATGTACTTTCGTCCAGCCTCCATGGCCCTACGGACGGCGTCCCCGACCGGAAGTTGGCGGCTTTTGGCCAGTTTGATCAGCATCGGAAGGTTGGCGCCGTAAAGAATTCTGCGGTCCTGCGGCGCACAGGCGCGTAGACTGAGATTCGAGGGGCTGCCCCCGAACAGATCGGTCACGACAACAACTCCGTCGCCGACATCCACAGCATCCGCGGCCCGGCAGATTTCGGCCTGCTTTTCCTCGCGATCATGATCGGCGTCGATCGACACTGCCACAAGGCCGGGTTGCTTGCCCACGACGTGCTGCATGGCCGCCAGGTATTCCTGGGCCAATCCGCCATGCGCCACGATTACAATTCCGATCAATCCGGCCTCACATTCAACGATCGACGTTCCATCTCGCGGTGTCTAATTGCCACCGGCTGCCCCTGCTCTGCAAGGGCTTTTGCGACCGCTTCGGCCATCGCGACCGAGCGGTGTTGACCCCCGGTACAGCCAAAAGCGACCGACAGGTGCGTTTTGCCCTCGGCCTTGAAGGCGGGCAGCAGAGACAGCAACAGTTCCACCACCCGTTCGAAGAAGGCGGCATAGTTTGTGTCAGCCTGAACATAGGACGCAACGTCCGGATTGCGACCATCAGCCTCGCGCAGTTCCGGACGCCAATAGGGATTGGCCAGAAATCGGCAATCGAACACCATGTCCAGACCCAGCGGCAGCCCCCGTTTGTAGGAGAAGGACTCGATTGAAACGGCCAGATGCCGGCCCCCTTCCGGCGCGAACCAGCGTTCGACCTCGGATCGCAGCTGGTGCACGTTGAGCACGCTGGTATCGATCAGAGTGTCGGCGATCTCGCGGATCGGCTCCAACAATTCCTTCTCCTGACGGATACCGGTTTCGGGGCTGGCATCGGTTGCGACCGGATGACGGCGCCGGGTTTCCGAAAATCGGCGCAACAGCACTTCGTCGCTGCAATCCAGATAAAGCGTGGATAGGTCCACCTGGCTCATCCGACCCAGTTTGGCGACCAATTCGATAAAACCGATGGTCGAGAAATCACGATTGCGGGCATCGATCCCCAACGCCATCGGCCGGGAAGGATCCGCGCCCTCCATCAAGCGCAGCAACATGCCCATCGGCAAGTTATCGATGGCCTCATAGCCCAGATCCTCGAGCACATGAATCGCCGTCGACCGGCCCGCGCCCGACGGACCTGTCACCAGAACGATGCGCGTTTGTGCTGTCATGTGCTTGGCCATTGCGGATCGACGCGCCCCATTTTCATCAGTTGAACAAGTGCTGACGCCAAGTTGGGGACGCCGGCGGCACGAAGCAAGGGAACAGGATGTCCAAGCACAAGAACCTGTCGCGGTTCCGGCAGTCGCTGGGATTCCACCTGATCCAGATCCACGATCCAATCCAACGGAACGGGACCGCAGGCCGTGGCGCGCAGCAGCCCGACGCCGCGGGCTTCGACCAATCCACGGATCTGAGGAACCGCATCCGCCAGCACCCGGTCGCCCGACAGGGTCAAATTCACACGATCATCGGCGACGAGGTCCGCTCCGAAGCCCATCATCTGCAATGCAAGTGCCGATTTTCCGGCCCCGGATGGCCCCGAAATCAGTGCGCCGCGGCCAGCAACGGCAACGCATGTGGCGTGCACGCAGACCGGATCATCGCTGGGTTTTTCGGGAAGGCGCAAAGCGCACATCGCTTAAAGGGGAAGACCCACGACAAACCGCGCACCTTGCGGGTCCGACGTGATGTCCGCCTCGGTCGGGCGGATGTTCTCGGCCCAGATGACGCCCCCGTGGGCCTCGACAATCTGTTTCGAGATCGCAAGTCCAAGGCCCGAGTTGTTACCGAAATGCTCGGCCGGGCGCTGCGAGTAGAAGCGCTTGAAAACCTTGGTCAGGGCCTGGTCCGGAATACCGGGGCCGGTGTCTTCGACAACAACCAGAACCCGGTTTTCGCGTTGGCGCACCCAAACGCGGATCGCATCGCTTTCCTCGCAGAAGGAAATGGCATTTGTAATCAGGTTCACGAAAACCTGCGCCAGACGGGCCTCGAGCCCGTTTATGACGATGGGCTTGGACGGTAAATCCGTGATGTAGTCGATTCCCTTCGACCGGGCGTCTTCGCCCAGGTACTGACTGATATTGCCGATCAGCTTCAGAAGATCGAAGGGCTGCTCCTGCTCTTTGACCAGTTCAGCGTCCAGGCGGGACGCATTCGAGATGTCGCTGACAAGGCGGTCCAATCGGCGGACATCGTGCTCAATAACGCCCAACAATTTCTCGCGCTGATCGTCACGCTTGACCATTCGCAGCGTACCGACGGCCGATTGCAGGCTGGCCAAGGGGTTCTTGATTTCATGCGCGACGTCAGCCGCGAACTGTTCGTTGGCGTCTATCCGGTTGTAGAGCGCCGTCACCATTCCCCGCAGCGCACGGCTAAGCCGACCAATCTCGTCCGGGCGGGCGCTCAGGTCGGGGATGCGGATACGGCCGGGATTGACCCCAGTGCCGCGGTCCTTGCCCATTTCCGCCGCAGCGGCCAGATCCGCCAGCGGGTTCGCGATGGTCGAGGCCAGCACAAGGCTGAGACCCACCGAGACCAGCAGGGCAACGACAAACATCTGTAGAATGCGCTCCTGCTCTTTTCGAGCCAGTGCATCGATTTCTCCGGCGGGGCCAGCCATTGCGACAGCCCCCACAGGGGCGCCATCCAGAACGATTGGCGACGCCGCCACAATCACGGTGTCTCCGGCCGCATCAGACACGGCGTGAACCTGCATGTGGCCGTCCAGCGCGTTTGGAATGATGTCCTGAACCCGCTGTGCCAGCGTCGGCGCCTCGGTTTCAGATCCGGTGGTGAAAACCGAATACAGACCATTCCAGACGGCGGTCAGGGCATCAGAGATCAATGTGCTGCCGGTCGGAACATCCGCCTCGGCCTGAATCAGGCCCGGCAATTCCGACACGGTCGAGGAACCCCGTGTCCAGCCGATCAACGTGCCGGTGCTGTCATAGACGAAGACTTCGCCGCCTTCGGGGATGCTCAGCCCGGCAAGTGTCGCTTTGACGTTCAGGTCAGAAGCGTCCCGCGATCCGGCAACCTGGCGCAGCTGGGCCTCGAAGACGTTGCTGACCAGTTGCGCATCGCCGATCAGGTTCCGCGCCGTTTGCTGGACCCTCTCTTTTCGGGTGTCGTCCAGGTACAGCAGCCCTGCGACCAGGATCACCAAAGCAATCAGGTTGAACGTGATGATCTTGCGCGCCAGCGGCGAGTTGCGCAGCGTGAACAGAGTACGCCGCGATCGCCGCGCGCGCAGCTCGGCCGACTCGGGGTCTTGCGGGATGACCCAATCATCGCCCAGAACGACGTCACCGTCGCGCAACTCGCTGGATTGCTCGGTGTCACGCACGAAACAAATTCACCTTTGCAGAAAGCCGGCCCGGCTTATTCCTCGTTGTAACGGTACCCGATACCGTACAGCGTTTCGATAGCCGAAAACTCGGGATCAGCCGCACGCATCTTCTTGCGCAGACGCTTGATGTGGCTGTCGATGGTCCGGTCGTCGACATAGACCTGATCGTCATATGCGACATCCATCAGCTGATCGCGGCTTTTGACGAAGCCGGGGCGTTGCGCCAAGGCCTGCAGCAGCAGGAATTCCGTGACCGTCAGCGAAACATCGGTCCCCTTCCAGCTGACCGCGTGACGCAGGGGGTCCATGCGCAGATCGCCGCGCTCCATCACCTTTGCGTCCCCGGTGGTTGCAGCCGACGCATCCCCGTCGGTCGCTTCCTGACGGCGCAGCAGTGCACGGATGCGCTCGACCAGAAGGCGTTGAGAGAATGGCTTTTTCACGTAGTCATCCGCGCCCATCCGCAGGCCCAGAACCTCGTCGATCTCATCGTCTTTGGACGTGAGGAAAATCACCGGCATCTGGGTTTTCTGCCGCAGCCGCTGCAGCAAATCCATGCCGTCCATGCGGGGCATCTTGATGTCCAGAACCGCCATGTCCGGCAGTTTCTTGTTGAACGCATCAAGGGCTGCCTGCCCGTCATTGTAGGTTTCGACCTCGAACCCTTCGGCCTCGAGCGTCATGGATACGGACGTCAGAATGTTCCGATCGTCATCCACCAGTGCAATCTTAGACATAGGGCTGCCCCTTTACCTGCTCACTCACGATGTATTTTTGCTTTTTGTAGGGCATTCTTGGCTTTTTTAAGGCCGCGAATCAATCCGGATGTACGAATCGCGCCACATTGTTCACGATCCTGCGACAAAAAGGTCGTCCTGCGCTTCCGAAAGTGCCCGGGTTTTCCGACCGGAAAATCTTGGTTGCGCTAAACCCGGCCTTGGTTGCGCTAACTGTGCCAAACCGTCCTGTTCATGCCCTAAACGGCCGTGATATGAGGCCCTTATCCGCCGGACTAACCGGCACTACGCCTCATGAGCGCAGACGGCCCCAACCGCCGCAGCGCCGCCACAGGAGAAGACACGAATGACATTTGGACGGGTAAACCCGCAGTTCCGCCTCGAAGATCAAGGCATCGAGGGGCTGGGCAATGTCTATTACAACTTGATGGAGCCGGCGCTGATTCAGAAGGCGCTCAAGCGGAATGAAGGCACGCTGGGCAATGGCGGAGCGTTTCTGGTGTCCACCGGCAAGTTCACGGGCCGGTCACCCAAGGACAAGCACGTCGTCCGGACCGAAAGCGTGGCGGACAGCATCTGGTGGGAAAACAACGCGGAAATGAGCCCCGATGGCTTTGACGCGCTGTACGCCGACATGCTGGCCCATATGAAAGGCAAGGACTACTTCGTTCAGGATCTGGTTGGCGGCGCTGATCCTGCCTATGCGATCAATGTGCGCATGGTTACGGAACTGGCCTGGCACAACCTGTTCATCCGGCACCTGCTGCGTCGCCCGGACCGCGAGGACCTGGACGAATTCATCGCAGATTACACCATCATCAACTGCCCCAGCTTCCAGGCGGACCCGAAAAAGCACGATTGCCGCAGCGAAACGGTGATCGCGCTGAACTTTGACCGCAAACTGATTCTCATCGGCGGCACCGAATACGCGGGCGAGAACAAGAAGTCCGTGTTTACGCTTCTGAACTACCTGCTGCCCGAAAAAGGCGTGATGCCGATGCACTGTTCGGCCAACCATGCTGTGGGCAACCCCGTCGACACCGCCGTTTTCTTCGGCCTGTCCGGCACCGGCAAGACCACGCTTTCGGCTGATCCGGCACGTGTTCTGATCGGCGACGACGAGCACGGCTGGTCGGATCGCGGGACCTTCAACTTCGAAGGCGGATGCTATGCCAAGACAATCAATCTGAGCGCCGAAGCGGAACCCGAGATCTACGCGACCACGTCGAAGTTCGGCACGGTGATCGAGAACATGGTCTTCGATCCCGAAACCCTGAAACTGGATTTCAACGATGACAGCCTGACCGCGAACATGCGGTGCGCCTACCCGCTGGAATACATTTCGAACGCCTCCAAGACGGCTCTGGGCGGGCACCCGAAAAACATCATCATGCTGACCTGTGATGCCTTTGGCGTCCTGCCGCCGATCGCACGGCTGACCCCGGCGCAGGCGATGTACCATTTCCTGTCGGGCTTCACCTCGAAGGTTGCCGGAACCGAACGCGGCGTGACCGAGCCGCAGCCCACCTTCTCGACCTGCTTCGGCGCCCCGTTCATGCCGCGCCGCCCCGAGGAATACGGCAAGCTGCTGCGCGACAAGATCGCCCAGCACGGCGCAACCTGCTGGCTGGTCAATACCGGCTGGACCGGCGGCGCATACGGCGTTGGCAGCCGGATGCCGATCAAAGCCACGCGTGCCCTGCTGACGGCCGCATTGGACGGGTCGCTGGCCGATGCCGAGTATCGCAAGGACGCCAATTTCGGCTTCGACGTTCCGGTGACGGTCCCTGGTGTGCCCGAAGTTCTGCTGGATCCGCGCCGCACATGGGACGATCAGGCCGCATTCGACCGGCAAGCCGAAAAGCTGGTGCAGATGTTCGCCGAGAACTTTGAACAGTATTTGCCGTTCATCGACGAAGACATCAAAGCCGTCGCAATCGGCTGAACCGACATGCAGGGGCGCGGTTGCGGGCCCCTGCGCGCACAATAACGGGTCCTTGCAGTTATTTGTTCTTCCTGCAGTTGCAATGTGACATTGGCATGAACAAATTCGTTGCCCGCCTAAAAATCATGCAGTAAGTCAAGGACCCATTACAAGGAAATAGCCCGGCGCAAATTGCACCGGGCCAAGACTGAAAAAACCTTTGGGCAGCTCGCGCGCGGACACTCACACTCGCAAGATGAGCAGCCTAATCAAGGCGGTAGTGTATTATCAAGGGGATGAGTGTCAACATGAGATATGCCGCGTGATAGGCGACTATCATGGGTCATTTGACCAAGCGGATATCAATTCGTGGCACTGGTAAAATCAGGAATGGAAATGACCGAGATCTCGAAACTGGCGGAACTGCGCAAGTTGATGCAGAGCATGGAACGCACGTTGGGGCTCGAAGAGCTTTCTCCGGTAGAGCGTGACATTTATTACGCGGCCGAAGAGCTGTCGAAAGACACGCGCGAAGTCCGGACCTATGGCCTGATCGAGCACACTTTGGTGCAAAGCGTTTCGCGCCCGACCTTCTTCCGCGCCCTCAAGTCGCTGGTTCAGAAGGGCTACTTGTCTCAAAGCGGAAACGCCAATCGGGGACGGTATGTCGTCAACGCCCCGCGTTGACCGCTGAGCAGACCTAAAAGAAGCATTGCATTATGCGATCGTGGGCCTCTGACACGTTTTTTGCTTCGTTGGCCTATATCGGCGCCTCGTTTCTGACCTTTTGGGTTCTGATGCCCATGCAGAACGTGTTCTTTCCAGAGTACCCAAGCCGCGCCAGCCTGTTATTTCTTCCGCACGGCGTGCGGGTCCTTGCGGCGTGGCTCTTGGGGTGGCGTGCGATACTTGCCATGCTGCCCGGTGTCTTTCTGGTTTTCGCGACACTCGGTGGCTCGGACGTTTTTCTGACCAGCCGCCTGCTGGCCATCTTGATTGCGGTCACGACGGCGCCGGCCGTATTCTATTTGTTGAAATGGCTAGGATGGGATCTGTTTCCCGCCGCTGATCGGGCGCCCTGCTGGGCCTGCATCATGGGGGTCGGAGTCATCACGTCAATCCTGGTGTCCGGCCTGACCAACCTGGCTTTTGGCAGCGCGACGGCCGAGTATTTTGCCTTTTTGATCGGCGATCTTTCGGGACTGCTGTTCCTGATGTTCGGACTGTTTTTTGCCTTCCGCTATTTTGAACGTAAGGGTTGAGCGTTCAACCGAACACCCCCCTGCGCAGCAAGTTCGCACCTGCGATCATCAGAACCAACAAAGTCGCCTTGCGGAACGTGGCCTGATCAATCCGATCATGCATCTGCAATCCCAGCCACATGCCGGCCAAAGCCGGAAGGGTCAGCGCAGCCGAGAACGGCACGGTTTCAGCCCGCAACACGCCTGATCCAATATGCGCCACGACCAGAGCCAAGGCTCCCAAGCCATAGATTACGCCCTGAATGCGCAATTGTTCGGATTTGGGGGTATTCAGCGCAGTCAGATAGGCAACGGTCGGAGGTCCCCAAACGCCTGATATGCCGCCAATGAACCCGGTAACCGCACCGACTGCGGCCTCGATCTTCGGCGATTGTTCAGACAGGCTCAGTTTCACGCCCAGCAGTTGGATCGTGGCAAAGAACGTGACGGGAATTCCGATCATCAGAAGGAAAGCCTGCGATGGAACCAGGCTGATCAGCTGAGCGCTCGCCAACAAAAAAACCAGCCCGACGGAAAGAAAGACCCGGAACTGCCGGATCGAAGACATCGCTGCCGCGCGTCCTTCTCTCAAGGCCTGGATCCCGTTCGTCACAACCGTTGGCAGGATCAGCCCGGCCAGCGCAAGCTGAGGCGGCAGCATCATGCTGAGCCCCGAAATCAGGACCATCGGCATGGCGAAACCGACCATGCCTTTCACCGCTCCGGCCAGAAAGGCGACCGCGAACGCAAGGTAGAGTTCGGGCAGGGACATCAAAGAAAACAGATCCATTGCCCCTACATACCACCGCAGATTTTCTCTGCACCGCAAAATTCGTTACGTAATTTTTGGACCTTTTCGACGCATTTTGTGAATTTTTGTTGCGCTGCAGTTGCAGCATGATATGACCAGATAACCCAGCAAAGGACGTGATTCATGGCCCATGACGGACAAGATATGACGAACATGACTTCTCAGCCGGTTCTGCCTGATCTTCTGACCCTGACGGGGGCCGCGCTGCCGGCGGTTCAGTCCGTCTTTGACCGGGCGCGCGATGCCGTGCGCGCGATGGTCTCGGCCGAGGGTCGCGTCTCGGGCGCTTTGGTCGAGGCGAACCAGACCGCCGCGCATGGGCTGGCCTGGTTGGCGACCTACAACCAGTCGCTGCAGCAGATGCAGAAATGGGCCGAGGCGCTGGACGCCCAGGGCAAGTTCGGCGAGATGGAGCAGTTGCTGCACCAGATCGCCTTTGGCGAATATCTGCACCAGGTCGCCGGCGGCATCCCGATGAACCAGGGCGAGGTCGTGCGCCTGCAGGATCTGGGGCTGGGCTGGGATGCGCTGTCGGGCTTCCAATGCGCCGAGGTACAGACTCTGATGGCACAGGCCAACAGCCAGGCCGCGCGCAGCCGTCTGGTTCAGCTGATGCAAGACCAATCCGGGGCCACCATGTTCGGCGCCTCGGGCCTGGATGAAGAGCTTGAGATGATCCGCGAGCAGTTCCGCCGCTATGCGCTGGATCGTGTCGAGCCAAACGCCCATGAATGGCACCTCAAGGACGAGCTGATCCCGATGGAAATCATCGAGGAACTGGCCGAGATGGGCGTATTCGGCCTGACCATCCCCGAGGAATACGGCGGGTTCGGCCTGTCCAAGGCGTCGATGTGCGTGGTCTCCGAAGAACTGTCGCGCGGGTATATCGGCGTCGGCAGCCTTGGCACCCGGTCCGAGATCGCGGCCGAGTTGATCATCGCGGGCGGCACCGACGACCAAAAGGCCCAATGGCTGCCCAAGATCGCCAGCGCCGAGATCCTGCCGACGGCCGTGTTCACCGAACCCAACACCGGCTCGGACCTCGGCAGCTTGCGCACCCGCGCGGTCAAGGACGAAAACGGTGACTACAAGATCACCGGCAACAAGACCTGGATCACCCATGCCGCGCGCACCCATGTGATGACGCTGCTGGCGCGCACCGATCCCGAAACCACCGATCACCGGGGCTTGTCGATGTTCTTGGCTGAAAAAACGCCCGGCACCGACGACGACCCCTTCCCGACCCCCGGCATGACCGGCGGCGAGATCGAGGTGCTGGGCTATCGCGGCATGAAGGAATACGAGCTGGCCTTCGACGGCTTCCACGTCAAGGGCGAGAACCTGCTGGGCGGCGAGGAAGGCAAGGGCTTCAAGCAGCTCATGGAAACCTTCGAATCCGCGCGTATCCAGACCGCCGCCCGCGCCATCGGCGTGGCCCAAAGCGCGCTGGACATCGCCATGCAATACGCGCAGGAGCGCAAGCAGTTCGGCAAGGCCCTGATCAACTTCCCGCGCGTGTCCGGCAAGCTGGCCATGATGGCGGTCGAAATCATGATCGCCCGTCAGCTGACCTATTTCAGCGCCTGGGAAAAGGACAACGGCCACCGCTGCGATCTCGAGGCCGGGATGGCCAAGCTGCTGGGCGCGCGCGTCGCCTGGGCGGCGGCCGACAACGGGTTGCAGATTCACGGCGGCAACGGCTTTGCCCTCGAATACAAGATCAGCCGGGTGCTGTGCGACGCCCGCATCCTGAACATCTTTGAAGGTGCTGCCGAGATTCAGGCGCAAGTCATCGCGCGGCGTCTGCTGGCCTGAGCGCCCGGCCGTCGCGGTTTCCCCAACTTGACCCGGCCCAGCGCCGGGTCTTTTCTTTTGTACAAATCAAACAGGTTCTCGGGCCCCGATCTTCCGGATTGTACATCCCTGATCTGGACCGTACGCTCCGGCGGAGAACAAAATATGCCTTGGGTTCAGGCACCGGTTTCGGCTAAGTAGCCTGCGAACCGCATCATGCTGCGCCGCCGCAATGCAGATGCCCGAACAAGCCTTGCGGAGAAACCATGGCGCGCTTTCTGATCCTTGTTCTTGGCCTGTTGATCGCGGGATGCAGCACGCCGTCCGGCACGACCTCGGGCGATGTTGCCGGTCTGACCCGCGCCATTCAGAACCTCGGCCCCGATGTCGATCCGCAGGAAGCCGCCCGCGCGGCGCAGATCGCCCATGACTATGCGCTGCAGCTGAGGGCCGAGTACCGGGTCACCGATCCGGCGATCATCCACAACGCCAAGGTCATCAACGGTTTTCGCGAACGCGGGCTGTGCAATGATTGGGCCGAGGACATCCTGAAGCGGCTGCGGCAAGAGAACTTCCGCACGCTGGACCTGCACTGGATCACTTCGCCGCCGACCCCGTTCCGCATCATCCACCACTCCGCCGCGATCAGTGCCAAGGGTGACGGGCCCTATGACGCGATCGTGCTGGACGGCTGGCGCAACGGGGGTGATCTGTTCTGGGCGCCGGTGCGCGAGGACACGCGCTACAACTGGCGCCCTCGGATGGAGGTGCGCGCCGAACTGCTGGCGCAATGACGCCAAAGTCGCGATAGAAAGCCCTCATGCTGCGTCTGAGCCTGATCCTGCCCGCCCTTGCCCTGTTGCAATGTGACCGCGACGAAAGCGTTGCCGCCTATGGCGCGGCCGACCGCACCTGGGTGCTGCAGGAAGTAAACGGCCAGCCCTATGAGGCCAGCGCCCTGCTGCGCTTTCCCGAAGACGGCAAGATTGCAGGCAACGCGCCCTGCAACAGCTACTCGGGCACATTGAACGCGCCCTATCCGTGGTTCGAAATCACCGACCTGACCGCCACCCGCGCCGCCTGCGCCGGGCTTGAGGCCGAAGGATTCTATTTCGCCGCGCTGCTGGCGATGACGCAGTCCGAGGTGTCGGGCGACGTGCTGATCCTGCGCAACGAGGACGGGCACGAGATGGTGTTCAAAGCCGCCGAGTGAACTGATCGACAAAACGGGCACGAGCCTCGGGCAGCGGCGTGTGACCCAGCGATGGCGCCACGCGATACGCCAGGAAATAGCCGGTCGTGCGCAGCCCGGCGGCGATCTCGTCATCCGGGGCGGCCCCCTGCCCGCGCAGCACCGGCGGCAGAGGCAGCAGGCGGTCGGCCCAATCCCCGGCCCCTTCGGCACTGACCGCCCGGCCGGTCTTGGGCGAGACATAGGCCAGCCCCTCGGTCGTGCCGGTCACGGCGCAGCGGGTCAGGTCCAGCCCAAAACCCAGCTCTTCAAGCAGGGCCAGTTCCCAGCGCAGGTAAGCCAGCGGCCAGATCTCGTCCTGGCCCAGCAGATCCATCAGCTGTTCCGTCTGTCGATAGATGCCGGGGTGCGGTTCGCGTTCGGGCAAGCAGAAGGACAGCAGCGCCACGACCGCGTTCAGCCCCGACAGGGCCAGCCGCCCCGAAAACGCCGCCGCCGCGCGCGAGCGCAACGGCTCGACCTGGAAGGTGCCGATATGTTCCTGCAGCCGCGCCCGCCACAGCACGTCCAACTGCGCGCCAGGTTGCAGAATGGGAGCGATCTTGCGGCTGGCACCCCCGCGCACCACGCCCGCATGGCGGCCATGGGTTTCGGTGAACACCTCAATGATGGCCGCGGTTTCGCCGTGGCGGCGGGCGGTCAGAAGAATGCCATGGTCGCGCCAGTCCATGCGGGGCCCTTGGGTTGCCTTGAGGTCGCGTCGGACCGCGACGGTAGAGCGCGGCGCGGAAAGAAGCAAATTCAATCGGAAGACGCCGGCTGACGTGCCGGAATTGTGGACCTGGACCCAGGGCGGCATTACCCAGAACAGGCAGCCACGAGACCAGACATGACCGACGCGACCTTTCCCAGCATTTCTCCCGCCTTCCGCCGCGCGGACATGACGGTGCATGCAGTGGGCCTGGCGTTGATCTTGATTGCGGGCGGCTTGCTGGTAGCTAAGGCGGCAACCCATCTGCAAGCCGCGTTGGTGGCCGCCGTCGTGGTTTACGTCTTGTGTGCGCTAGCGTCGAACCTGGCGTCCTGGGCCTATCACTTTCTGCCGCTGCACGAGCGGCGCACACTGCTGCGGCGCATCGACCACGCGGCGATCTATCCCAGCATTACGGGCACCTTCACGCCATTCTTCGTACTGGCTGGAACGCCTTGGACCCTGGGCCTGCTGGTAGTGTGTTGGGCGCTGACGGCGGTGGCGGTTTGGAACAAGATCACCAACGAGACAGTGAAATCGCGCTGGTCGACGGCATCCTACCTAGGGTTGGGCGCGCTGGGGCTGTTGGCCCTGCCCGATCTGCGGGGCCTACCGGTGGCGACGTTGTGGTGCATTCTGGCCGGGTCGGGTTGCTATGTGATCGGAACCGCGTTCTACGCCCGCAAGACGCTGCCCTACCGCTATGCGATCTGGCACATCTGGGTGAACCTGGGCGGGATCGCCATGTTCGCGGGCGTCTGGCTGGCGCTGTCGCCTTTGTGGGTGCCCGGAGCATCCTGACAGACGCGGAACGGCCCGATCAGGAAATAGGAATAAGTGTTTTTCAATGCAGATCCGACTGATAGAAAGCACTCGGAACGGGGAACAAAAACGGGATCCAATGCCATGGACTGGCCGAATTACCTTCTGCGCGACATCTTCAATGACCCGGACACCCCCAACAAGATCAGGAAACGCATCCGCCGCGAATTGAAACCCACCGAGGTCGATTATCGCGGGTGCCGGATGCGTATTCATCCCGCCGACAACAACACGGAATTTCAGATCTGGCGCATGGGGCGCACCCAAGAAGAACGTGCTTTGCGGCATATTCTGAAAGACCTGCCCAAAGACCGCCCGATCGTTGCCTATGACGTTGGCGCCAATGCCGGGGCTCACACCCTTCGCCTGGCAGCCGTCGCGGCGCCTGGATCGGTGATCCACGCATTCGAACCCAACCCTGTCATGCGGGCGCGGTTGGAAGAAAACATCCGCCTGAACGCATTTGACTGTATCCGGGTCCATGATTGCGCGGTTTCGGACAATAGCGGCGAGATGGAGCTGTTCGTGCCAGCGCAGGGAAACCTGGGGTTGGCCAGACTGGGCGAACCGATGCGCGGCGCCAACGGTATATCGGTTCAGGTGCGGACGCTGACCGAGTTTCTGCCATCCGACCCGGATACGCCGATCGATCTGGTCAAGGTGGATGTCGAGGGCCAGGAAGACCGGGTGCTTGCCCCGCTGATCACCGAAGCCTCGGCCACCCAGAAACCCAAGGCGATTTTTTTCGAACTCCAGCACGAACGGTTCTGGTCGGTCGATATTGCGGGCAAACTGGAGCAAAACGGCTATGAATTGCGCGGAAAATTCGGACGTAATGCGCTGTATCGGCAGACCTGAAAGGTCCAGGTCTCAGTCCAGCCCTTCCTCGTTCAACAGATGCCGGCCTTGCCGGTCTTCGACCTCGATCACCCAGAGATCGGAGTCAAAGCTGCGCTGACGGGCGATGGCCTCGTCCACCTCGGCTTCGGGACCTGTGGCGAGCTCGATCCATTTGCGTGCGCCGCTGAGCAGGTCGAAGCTGCGCTGAAAGGCGGTGGCATTGCCGTCGAGCGTGTTGAGCTTGACCAGAACCGCGCCGGCAGTGTCGTCGCCATGGGATACGACAAAGGCGGGGATCTCGTGCAGGCGCAGCCGGGCTAGGTAGGCGTGGACCCAGAACTCGGCAGTCAGGCGGGTCATGCGTTGCCGTCTTTGAAGTCCAGCCCCATTTCCGAGTAGCGCTCGGCCTCTTCCAGCCAGTTGGGCCGGACCTTCACCTGCAGGAAAAGGTGGACCTTGCGATCAAGGAATTCCTCCAACTCGGCCCGAGCGGCCTGGCTGACGGCCTTGATTGTCTCGCCGCGCTTGCCCAGCACGATGCCCTTGTGGCCGTCGCGCATGACATAGATGACCTGGTCGATCTTGGCCGAACCATCCTTGCGCTCCTCCCAGTTCTCGGTCTCGACCGTCAGCTGATAGGGCAGTTCCTGATGCAGGCGCAGGGTCAGCTTTTCGCGCGTGATCTCGGCCGCGATCATGCGCAGCGGCAGATCGGCGATCTGGTCTTCGGGATAAAGCCAGGGGCCTTCGGGTAGATGCTGTGCCAGCCAGGCACGCAAGTCTTCGACGCCGTGGCCCTTTTCGGCCGAGATCATGAAGGTTTCGGCAAAGGGGAAGCGGTCATTCAGGTCGCGGGTCAGAGACAGCAGCGCGGGGGCCTCGACACGGTCGATCTTGTTGATCGCCAGCGCCACCTTGCGGCCCTGCGCGATCTCGGACAGGCCATCCAGGATGCGCTCGACGCCTTCGGTGATACCGCGATGCGCCTCGACCATCAGTACGATGATGTCGGCATCGGCCGCCCCGCCCCAGGCCGCCGCGACCATCGCGCGGTCAAGCCGGCGGCGGGGTTTGAACAGACCCGGCGTATCGACGAAGACCAGTTGCGCATCACCCTCCATCGCGACGCCGCGGATCCGGGCACGCGTTGTCTGCACCTTGTGCGTCACGATCGAGACCTTGGCCCCGACCATGCGGTTCAGAAGGGTGGATTTGCCTGCGTTGGGCTCTCCGATCAGGGCGATGAATCCGGCGCGTGTCGTCATTGTGTGGTGATCCTGTTTTCAAGTGCGCATCCCTATCGCAGAAAGGCACAGCGGGCCAGAGGCATTTGTCGCATTGCCGGGCCGGTACGGGAATGGCAGGACAGGCGCACAGGCCAAGCCGATCCCAGCCAGGCCGCAGACCCGCATCTTGAGGATCAGGCATGAGACGACGGGAGTCTCTTTTTTTTTCGGGCGGCGCCGCAATGGGGGCCGCAGGCTTGGGTGGACTTGCATTCGCGTCCAATAGCTCCGATCAGGAACTGGTGGTTCAAAGCGCCAGCTACATGTTTCGGGACCAGCCTACGCAAGGAATGGTCAGCCTGAGCCCCGACGCTCCTCCGCCCGTCCTTTTTGGACGTCAGGGTGAAGCGATGAGACTGACGGTCAAAAACACTCTGTCCGACTATACCTCGATGCACTGGCACGGGATGCGCATCCGCAATGATATGGATGGTGTGCCTTATCTGACCCAGATGCCCCTGGGACAGAACGAAAGCTTCACCTACGAGTTCACGCCCCCAGACGCCGGAACCTACTGGTATCACCCGCACTGCATGACGATGGAGCAGATGGCGCACGGCCTGACCGGAGTGATGGTTATCGCCGAGCCTGAAGACGTCGGGTTCGACAGCGAGCAAGTGATCAACCTGCGGGACTTTCGCCTGGACGAGACGGGGGCATTTCTGCCAGCCTACACCCAGCGGGGCGCGGCCAGAGCCGGAACTTTCGGCAATGTGCAGACCGCGAACTGGCACCAGCATCCAGTCTATGACCACGCCGCCGGCAGCCTCGTGCGGCTGCGACTGCTCAATTCGGATACGACCCGGATCTACAAGTTGCACCTGACGGACGGAAACGCGCAGGTCATCGCGTGGGACGGTCACCCGGTCACCGCCGAACTACCGATGCCGAGTGCCGACGATCCCCTGCTGTTGGGCCCCGGTCAGCGTGTGGATTTTGCCGTTGCGATGCCAGACGGCGAAGGGGCACAGGTCGATCTTGTGGCCAAACTGCCCGGTCAGCCCTTGAGGACGATGGCCAGCCTGCGATCGGTCGGGCAATCCGCGAGTCGAGACCTGAGAGAACTGAAGCCTTTGCCGAAGAACCCGGTCGCCCTGCCCGATCTCGGCAAAGCTCAGGTGCACGAATTCGTCTTCGGATGGACGCCAGAAGGTGAACTGCCGGACAATGGGTTCTGCGGGTCTCTTGGATACAATTTCTGGTCCATCAACCGGGTTCCCTGGTCCGGAGATGCTTCCTCGGATGTCGCGCCATTGGCGACGCTGGAACTGGGCAAAAGCTATGTCTTGAGGCTGCGCAATGAATCTCCGAACCTGCATCCGATCCATCTGCACGGGCTGGTCTTTGTGCCGTTGCGATCAAACCTGCGAGAGTTGCCGCCGCTGGTGACCGACACCATGCTGTTGTTGAAGGACGAGGTCGTTGAAATCGGGCTGGTCGCAGACAATCCGGGCGACTGGGCCTTTCACTGCCATGTGATCGAACATCAGAAGACCGGGCTGACCGGGTTCCTGCGGGTCGTTTGAGTCGCAAGGTCTAGCGGTTGCTGACGCGGTTCGTGATAGGTGGCCAGCCATTGCGGACATTCCCGGACAGATGAAGAGCAGGCAACGCCGCGATCGAAGAGATCAGCTTGTCAGACGATCCAGCAGAGCTTGCGCGGCCGCCTGTTCCGCCTGACGTTTGGAGCCGGCGGTTGCTTGGGCCTCGGATCCGTCCTGCAGCCGGGCCGCGATAGTGAAAACGGGGGCGTGATCCGGACCGCTTCGTGAAATCTCGACATAGGCGGGCGGTTTCTGCCCGCGCGCCTGCGCCCATTCCTGAAGCGATGTCTTGGCATCGCGCGCATCCGCTTCGACCGTGTGGATCCGGTCACCCCACAGCGACAGGATCACTTTCTGCGCGGCCTCAAAACCGGCATCGCGATAGACCGCGGCGATAACTGCCTCCATCGCGTCGCCCAACAGCGCCTGCTTGCGGCGCCCGCCCGACAGCATCTCTGACCTACCCAGCTTCAGAACCGCGCCGATATCGATCTGGCGGGCAACGTCGGCACAGGTTTCCTTGCGCACCAATGCGTTGAAACGGGGGGCCAGTTGGCCTTCAGTGGCCTTCTGGTCCGCTTCGAGCAATGCGGTGGCCATCACAAGACCCAGCACACGGTCACCCAGAAACTCGAGCCGCTGGTTGTCTGGACGTGTCGAAGACGAGACCGAACCATGTGTCAGTGCCCGAACCAGTAGTTCAGGGTTGGAGAACCTGTGTCCAAGACGTTTTTCGAACGCCTTCATGTCGGCCGAAAGCTTCAATTGACCGCCTTGAAGAACCGGTCACCGCGCCAGGTCCAGAAGAACAGCATCGAACGCCCGGCGGACGAGAACATGATGCGGTCGGCTCGACCGATCAGGTTTTCATAAGGAACGTAGCCGACGCCGCCTGCGACCTGTGGCACGCGGCTGTCACTGGAATTGTCACGGTTGTCGCCCATGAAGAAGTAGTGCCCTTCCGGCACGGTGTAGACACCCGTGTTGTCGGTACTCTGATTGCCGATATTCAGGATTTCATGCGACACGCCGCCCGGCAGCGTTTCGATCATCCGGGTCTTTTCACAGGTACCGCCGACGCCGACCGGGCCATTTTCACAGCGCGGCCGAAGGCGCTGAGGCCCTTGAGGCTCGGCGATTTCGGTAAAAGTGCCATCCGGGGTCTGCTTGGCTTCGGTGCCGTTGATGTAGACCACGCCATCCTTGATCTGAATTTTGTCTCCGGGCAGGCCGATCAGGCGCTTGATGTAGTCGCGCCCCGAAACCGGATGGCGGAACACGATGACGTCGCCACGCTCAGGCTCGCCGCCCAGCAGTCGGGTATTGTCGCCCCCCATCCAGCCGCAGATGTCCTCGGCATCGACATCGAGCCCGACGCTGGGGATGATCAGGCTGGGGCAGGACGCGTAGGAATAGCCGTAGGCCATCTTGTTGACGAACAGGAAATCACCGATCAGCAGCGTGGGTTTCATCGACCCCGACGGAATCCAGAACGGCTGAAAGAACAGAGTGCGGAAAACGCCCGCGATCAGCAGGGCATAGACGATTGTCTTGATCGTCTCCCAGATGGCGTTTCCGGATTTGGCTTGCTCGGCCATACTGCTCTCCAGTCCTTGCTCGGCTCGGGGGCTTACATGCGGCGCGGTCGCGGGGGTGTCAAGGCCGCTGCGTCGGGATCACCAAGCGGGCGCGCTTCGATCACCACGAAGGCCTGCGCCCATGGATGATCGTCGGTCAAGGTGACGTGGATGATCGCCTCGTGTCCTTCGGGCGTCATTTCCTTCAACCGTTCCGCGGCCCAGCCGGTCACATGCATGACGGGCTGACCGGTGCGCAGATTGGTGACAGCCATGTCCTTCCAAGCGATGCCCATGCGCAGCCCCGTGCCCAGCGCCTTGGAGCACGCCTCTTTCGCGGCCCAGCGCTTGGCGTAGGTTCCGGCCGTATCCCGCCGGCGCTCGGCCTTGCGCTGCTCGGTCTCGGTGAAGACACGGTTGCGGAACCGGTCACCGAACCGATCAAGCGTGCCCTGAATGCGCTCGATATTCGCAAGATCCGTACCGATGCCGAGTATCATGAGTTCGACTCTTTCTTTGCCCGTTCAAGAGCCTTGAACGCCGACCGGGCGCCCACCCACAGGAATAGCCGCGAAATGAGAAACGCCACGACAAAGGTGATCGTGAAACCGATCACCAAAAAGTTCACCGGGATACCGGCCAATCCCTCGGACATGCCCGGAACGACAAGAAAGAACAGCCCAGCCATGACAAGGTTGGTCAACATGCCGACGATGCCCATCCATAGTGCGGCGCTCCACATGTCGCCGCTGCCCGGCATGGTCTTGTGCGTCTGAACCTGTCGGTGTCCTTCGAATGTCGCAGCGGCCAAAAAGGGGATGAACGGCAGGAAACTGCTGGACAAGTCGATTCCGAACACCGCCGAAACGCCAAACAAAACAGCCGGGACCGCAATCGATGTGATTACGAAGACGACAAGAAACCTGGGAATGTTCAAGCGCATCGGGAGATCCAGAAGAAGGAGGCTTCAAGGCAGCGGATCATTGGCGCGCCTCATCCATCAGGCGGCGCATTTCCTGAATCGCTGGGGTGAGACCCCGGAAGATGGACTCGCCGATCAGGAAATGACCAATGTTCAACTCGCGCACTTCGGGGAAGGCGGCAACGGGCTGGACCGTGTCATAGGACAGGCCATGGCCGGCATGCACTTCGAGGCCCAGCGAATGGGCAAAGGCCGACATCTTGCGCAGCGCCTCCAGTTCGCGTTGCGCGTCGTCCACCCGACCCTCGGCATGGGCGTCGCAATAGGCACCAGTGTGCAGCTCGATCACTTCGGCGCCGATGCGGTGGGCGGCCTCGATCTGCTTGGGGTCTGCGGCGATGAAGATCGACACCCGGCAACCGACGTCACGAAGGGGCGCGATGAAATGCGCCAGACGGTTTTCCTCGCGCGCGACTTCCAGGCCACCTTCGGTGGTACGTTCCTCGCGCTTTTCGGGGACGATGCAGACCGCGTGCGGCTTGTGGCACAGAGCGATCTTCTGCATCTCATCCGTAGCCGCCATTTCAAAGTTCAGCGGAACCGACAGAACCTCCATCAGCCCGTCGATATCGGCATCCGAGATATGCCGCCTGTCTTCGCGCAGGTGCGCGGTGATGCCGTCGGCCCCGGCCTCTTCGGCAAGCTTTGCGGCGCGAAGCGGGTCGGGATAGGCGCCGCCACGGGCGTTGCGCACGGTGGCGACATGGTCGATATTCACGCCCAGGCGCAGAGGGGTGTCAGACATCCTTCGAATCCTTTTTTCTCGCGTCGCCCGAGCCTATCGGGTTTGGTCGGGGAACGGCAGAGCTTGCTTCGGCCAAGCGTTTGATTTCTTCGAACTTCGCCTTGATCTTTGCGCGGCGCCGCATCTGATAGGTTCGGATCACCGGCAGGCTGATATAGGTGCAGATCACGCCGGCCACGATGCCGGGAATGATGCCGCCAATCATGTAGGGAAAGAACACGTGGTCATAAAATTGGGACAGCCCGTGCCAATCAGCGACCCGATCGGAAAACATCGCCAGGAAGTTATCCTTGAGGTCCCCCATCGCGCTGGCAAATTTGCCCATCAGTCCCTTGGTGTCACCCTCTTCGTATTCGGTGCCCAGCAGGAAATGCCCAGTTTGCAGGCAGACCACGCCGATCGGAACGTAGGTCAGCGGGTTGCCGAAGAACGTGCCGCTCAACGCGGCAAGGATGTTGCCGTTCAGCAGCCGGGCCAAGACCGCGGCAACCAGAAAATGAAGGCCGTAGAAAGGAGTGAAGGACGCGAACACCCCGGCCCCGACCCCACGGGCAATGCGCTCGGGCGAATCCGGGAGACGACGGACACGGTGTTTGACATAGTGGAAGGCGCGGGTCCAACCGCCGCGAGGATACACCAACTCGGACAGGACCTGGAGTACCGAGCGGCGATCACGGCGCTTGAAAACCACTCCTGATCACCCCTTCTCAGCCAGCTGCGACCGCAGCGCTTGTCATGTCCCGGTACCGTTCGACCGCAGCCACGTCACTTTCCGCCTCGAGCATCAGCATCAGCGAATGCAGCTGTTCAAGATCCCGCACCTCGATACTGATCAGCAGACGATAGAAATCGGGCTTCCGGTCCACGAATTCCAGGTTCGAGATATTGGCCTTTTTCTCGCCGATCAATGTGCAAATACGTCCCAGCACGCCGGCGTCATTACCGATGGTCAGTTCCAACGTGGCGCCGTAAGCGGCCGGATGCGTGCCGGTATGCCAGTGAAGATTCACCCACCGTTGCGGCTGATCCTCGAATTCGGCAAGGCGATCGCAATCGATGGAATGCACCACCACGCCCTTGCCCCGAGACGTGATACCCACGATGCGTTCGCCCGGCAAAGGCTGGCAGCACGGCGCGCGTTCAAACCCCTGCCCCGGCTCAAGCCCGATCACGGCGCGACGCAAGGGGATTGCTTCGCCCTCGTCGCGGGTCAGGTCGGGATAGACCGCGGCCACCACATCATGGGCGGTCAGTTCGGCACTGCCGACGCGGGCCAGCAACTCATCGCTGTTCTTGATGCGCAGGTGTTTGGCGGCGGTTTCCAATGCCTTGTCGGTCGCCTTGCGGCCGACATGCTCGAACCCCGCGCGGACCAGTTCGCGCCCCAGTTTGATGAACCGTTCACGGTCAACCTCGCGCAGGGCGCGGCGGATGGCGGTGCGGGCCTTGCCAGTCACCGCAATCTCGAGCCACGTAACCTGCGGTGTCTGGCCGTCGGCGGTGATGATGTCGACCGATTGGCCATTCTTGAGCCGCGTCCACAGCGGCACGCGAATACCGTCCACCTTGGCCCCGACACAGGCATGGCCGATGCGCGTATGGATCGCGTAGGCGAAATCGATCGGGGTCGCACCACGCGGCAGTTTCACCACATCGCCTTTGGGGGTGAAGCAGAAGACCTGGTCCGAATACATCTCGAGCTTGACCGCCTCGAGGAAATCTTCGTGGTCTTCCTCGGTATCGAACTGCTCGGTCAGGTTGGCGATCCACTTCGCCGGATCGACCGCAAAGGGGTTTTCCGTCCGCACACCGTCACGATAGGACCAGTGCGCGGCAACACCGGTCTCGGCGACGTCATGCATCTGACGGGTACGGATCTGCACCTCGACCCGCTTGCCGTCACGGCCCGAGACCGTCGTATGGATCGACCGGTAGCCGTTCGATTTCGGCTGGCTGATATAGTCCTTGAACCGTCCCGGCACCGCGCGCCAGCGCTGGTGGATGGCCCCAAGGGTGCGATAGCAGTCTTCTTCGGTCTGGGTGATGATGCGGAAGCCATAGATGTCGGACAAGCGAGAGAAGCCCTGATCCTTTTCCTGCATCTTGCGCCAGATCGAATAGGGTTTCTTGGCGCGACCAAAGACTTCGGCCTCGATCCCCGCTTTCTCAAGCTCGTGCCGCATGTCGCCGGTGATCCGGTGAATCACGTCACCGGTTTCGCGCTGCAGCGTGATGAAGCGGCGGATGATCGACTGGCGGCCTTCGGGATTGAGGACGCGGAACGCCAGGTCCTCAAGCTCTTCGCGCATCCACTGCATGCCCATCCGGCCGGCCAGCGGCGCGTAGATGTCCATCGTTTCGCGCGCTTTCTGCACCTGCTTTTCGGGGCGCATCGCCTTGATCGTGCGCATGTTGTGCAGCCGGTCGGCCAGCTTGACCAGGATCACCCGCAAGTCCTTGGACATGGCCATGAACAGTTTGCGGAAGTTTTCCGCCTGCTTGGTTTCGCGACTGGAGAGCTGCAGGTTGGTCAGCTTGGTGACGCCGTCCACAAGCATCGCCACCTCGTCGCCGAACAGCTCGGCGATCTTCGAGTAGCTGGCCTTGGTGTCCTCGATCGTGTCGTGCAGCAGTGCGGTGATGATCGTGGCATCGTCCAGACGCTGCTCGGTCAGAATGGCGGCGACTGCGACGGGATGCGAAAAATAGGGCTCGCCCGAATGCCGGAACTGCCCTTCATGCATCTGCAGTCCGAACTCATAGGCCCGGGCGATGCGATCTGCATTTGTCTTGGGGTTGTAGTTGCGGACCAGCGCAATCAGGTCGTCAACAGAAATCATCCGGTCCGCACCTTCGCTTGCAGGGCTTACCCCTGCCCCTGGGCCTCCATCAGGGCACGCAGGAGTTTCTCTTCGGACATGTCGTCATCTGCCGGCTTGTCCGACTCTGCACCCATCAACAGCGCCATCTGATCTTCTTCGGGCTCGTCGACCTCGATCTGGGTCTGGTTGGCCTCGATCAGACGTTCACGCAGCTCGTCCGCCGTCTGGGTTTCTTCTGCAATCTCGCGCAGAGACACGACGGGGTTCTTGTCGTTGTCGCGGTCAACGGTGATCGATCCGCCAGTGGAAATCTCGCGCGCACGATGGGCGGCAAGCATCACCAGTTCGAACCGGTTCGGTACCTTGTCTACGCAGTCTTCGACCGTCACGCGGGCCATGAGGCGCTCTCCACAAATGAATCCGTGTCAGGAAGGGGTTTATCTAAGCGCGATTCTCTGCCTTGACAAGCGGGAAATGCCCAGCATTGGCGGCTCAGAGAGGGGTTACGGCGGCAACCTCGTCCGCAGGCAGCTGTCCGATCATTTCCCGGACGGTCAAATCCAGCACCGGATGGCGCCAATCGGGCGCGACATCAGCCATCGGAACCAGCACGAATGCCCGGTCCTGCAGGCGCGGGTGCGGCACTATCAGTTGTTCGGGCGCGGATCGCACCTGCTGGTCCATCGGCAAATCCAACCAGCGGCGGTATCCGTCCAGGTCCGGCAGAACGCGGTCGTCCCAGCAGACAAGATCAAGATCAAGTGTGCGCATACCCCAACGCTGAACCCTGGCGCGGCCGAACTCGGCCTCGACCTCGTGCAGCAGGTCCAGAACACCGCGCGGATCCAGTTCCGTCTCGATCACAGCGGCTGCGTTCACGTAGTCCGGGCCGGCGCCCGCAGGGAAGCAGGGGGTCGAAAACAGCCGGCTTTTGGCCCGAATCACCAGCCCCTTGGCCTCCATGACCTCGAGAGCCTGCGCGAGTGTCACCTTGGGCCCGTTTCCTCTCAAGGTGAGATTTGCCCCCAACGCCACGACCACTTTTGACATGGATTTGACCACTTTTATCCCCGTATTCCGTTCAGAGAATACTTGCGATACAGGTCAAATAGCCTATTTTAAAGGCATCAATGCGCGAATTTATTTTTTTCACTCACAGACACCTCCGCGCGTTGAGCGATACCGGAAGGACAAATTAATGTTTTACAAGGACGAACGGCTTGCGCTGTTCATCGACGGCTCGAATCTGTACGCCGCCGCAAAAGCACTGGGGTTTGACATCGATTACAAGTTGCTTCGCCAGGAATTCATGCGTCGAGGCAAGCTTCTCAGAGCCTTCTACTACACAGCGCTGCTAGAAAACGACGAATACTCACCGATCCGTCCGCTTGTCGATTGGCTGCACTACAACGGCTTCACCATGGTGACCAAGCCGGCCAAGGAATACACCGACAGCATGGGGCGCCGTAAGGTCAAGGGGAACATGGACATCGAACTGACTGTCGATGCCATGGAGCTTGCGCCGCGCGTGGATCATATCGTGCTGTTTTCGGGTGATGGGGATTTCCGCCCGCTGATTGCCAGCCTGCAACGTCAGGGCGTGCGCGTTTCGGTCGTCTCGACCATCCGCAGCCAGCCGCCGATGATTTCGGACGAGCTGCGTCGTCAGGCCGACAATTTCATCGAGCTTGACGACCTGCGCGACGTGATCGGACGCCCTCCGCGGGACGTGTCCGATGAACCGCGTACGGTAGCCGTCGCAGGAAAATAAGAACTCCGCCATCCACCACTCACACATGTGGAGCAATCGCGCGGTCAGGACTTTTTGTCCTGGCCGCGCTTCTTTAATCAAGAACCCGTGCTCAAACGGGTATTGGCTAACAGGACTTCATGTCAGCATGATGACAAGGCTGTCCTGACTGGACCAACAGGTGGAAAAGCCTTACCTGTCCCTTTCAAGGAGACAGACGCATGACTAAGCCCCCCCTGACCCTGTATCTGGCCGCCCCGCGCGGGTTTTGCGCCGGCGTGGACCGCGCGATCAAGATCGTGGAAATGGCCCTGCAGAAATGGGGCGCCCCGGTCTATGTCCGGCACGAGATCGTGCACAACAAGTTCGTCGTGGACGGGCTGCGCGCCAAGGGTGCCGTCTTTGTCGAAGAGCTGGACGAATGCCCCGATGACCGGCCGGTGATCTTTTCCGCCCACGGCGTGCCCAAATCGGTGCCCGCCGCCGCAGCCGCGCGCGAGATGATCTATGTCGACGCCACCTGCCCGCTGGTGTCCAAGGTCCATATCGAGGCCCAGCGCCACGCCGAGGCCGGGTTGCAGATGATCATGATCGGGCACAAGGGCCACCCTGAAACCGTCGGCACCATGGGCCAGCTGCCCGAGGGCGAAGTTCTGCTGGTGGAGACGGTTGACGATGTGGCCGCGGTGCAGGTCCGCGACCCTGAAAAACTGGCCTTCGTCACCCAGACCACGCTGTCGGTGGACGACACGCGCGACATCGTGGCTGCGCTGCAGGACCGGTTCCCGGCCATCGTCGGCCCGCACAAGGAAGACATCTGCTATGCCACCACCAACCGCCAGGAGGCGGTGAAAACCGTCGCACCCAAGTCAGATGCGCTGCTGGTGGTGGGCGCGCCCAACTCCTCGAATTCGCGCCGCCTGGTCGAGGTGGCGTCCAAGGCGGGCTGCACCTATGCCCAGCTGGTGCAGCGGGCCTCCGACATCGACTGGCGCGCGCTCGACGGGATTTCCAGCATCGCCCTCACCGCCGGGGCTTCGGCGCCCGAGGTCCTGGTGAACGAGGTGATCGACGCCTTCCGCGACCGCTATGACGTGACCGTCGAAACCGTCGAGACCGCCACCGAGAATGTCGAGTTCAAGGTGCCCCGCATTCTGCGCGTGCCCGCATGAGCGGCATCCCCCGCGCACCATTGGTTCTGGGCCTGGCCGGTCTGATCCCCTTTGTCTGGGGCGCGCTGACCTACCTGAGCGGAGACCTGAACGACTGGGGCAGCCGCGCGCTGGGTCCCCGGTTCGTGGGGCCCTATGTGCAGCTGTTCTATGGTGCGGTGATCCTCAGCTTTATGTCCGGCGTTCTATGGGGTTTTGCCACAAAGACATCGGGCAGTCGGGCGGCGCTGTGCTATGGGCTGTCGGTCCTGCCGGCGCTGTGGGCGTTCTTCACCACCGGCGGCGGGCCGGTCGACGCGGGCACCAACCTGATGATCGGCTTCGCCGGGCTGCTGGTGCTGGACGCGCTGTTCTGGTCCTGGGGCCTGACCCCGCGCTGGTGGATGAAACTGCGGCTGCTGCTGAGCGCCGTCGTACTGGCCTGCCTGGCCGTTGGAGTATTCCTGTGAGCGACAAACGAACCATCGACGCCTACACAACCCGTGTGGACGACTATCTGAAAGTGCCGCTGCCGCCCGAACAGATCGAGGCGCGCGCAGCATTCGCGCAGGCGGTCGGCGACGGGCTGGTGCTGGATCTGGGGTCGGGTCCGGGTTCGGACAGCGGTTTCTTTCTGCGCCAGGGGCTGCGGGTTCGGGCGCTGGACGCCACACCGGCCTTTGTCGAACACGCCCGCGCAAATGGCGTGGACGCGCATCTGGGCACGTTCGACGACGTGACCGAAACGGCCGAATACGATGGGTTCTATGCCAGCTTTTCCCTGCTGCACGCCCCGCGCGCCGAATTCCCTCGACACCTGGCCGCCATCCACCAGGCCCTGAAGCCGGGCGGCGTGTTCTTTCTGGGCCTCAAACTGGGCACCGGAGAGCATCGCGACGAACTGGACCGCTATTACACCTATTTCACGCGCCCCGAGATCGAGACCGCGTTGATCGAGGCCGGGTTCGTCATAGACCGTGTCACCACCGGTATGGGAAAGGGGCTGGCCGGTTCTTATGACGGTTTCATTCTGGTGCTGGCCCATGCCTGATCTGTTTGCCTATACCGATGGTGCCTGTTCCGGCAATCCCGGCCCCGGAGGCTGGGGCGTGCTGCTGCGGGCGATGGATGGAGAAACCGTCCTGAAAGAGCGCGAACTGAACGGCGGCGAGGCCGAGACCACCAACAACCGGATGGAGCTGCTGGCCGCGATCAGCGCGCTCGAGACACTGGAGCGGCCCTCGAAAATTACCATTGTGACCGATAGCGCCTACGTGAAAAACGGGGTGACCGGCTGGATTCACGGGTGGAAGCGCAACGGCTGGAAGACCGCAAGCAAGAAGCCCGTCAAGAACGTGGACCTGTGGCAACGGCTGGACGAAGCCCAACAGCGCCATGACGTGACCTGGGAATGGGTCAAGGGCCATGCCGGCCACCCCGAAAACGAACGCGCCGACGAACTGGCACGCGCGGGCATGGCCCCGTTCAAGCCGAAAAAGGCCCGTACATGAGCGGTCTGGCCCTGCTGGACTATGCCTCGGTTCTGGTCTTTGCGCTGACCGGGGCGCTGGTGGCCAGCCGGGCACAGCTGGATCTTGTGGGGTTTGCCTTCATCGCCTGCCTGACGGCGGTGGGCGGTGGCACGGTACGTGATCTGCTGCTGGATCGGCACCCCGTCTTCTGGGTGGGCCAACCTGACTATATCCTGATCGCAGTGGCGGCGGCGGTGGTCGTGTTCTTCACCGCGCATCTAGTCGAAAGCCGCTACAACTGGTTGGTCTGGCTGGACAGTTTCGCGCTGTCGATCGCCGTGGCCGCGGGAACGGGCGCGGCGCTGGCGCTGGGTCAGTCGGGCGTGATCGTGGTGTTGATGGGTGTGACCACCGGCTGCCTTGGCGGGCTGATGCGCGACGTGGTCTGCAACGAGGTGCCGCTGGTGCTCAAACAGGGCGAGCTTTATGTCTCGTGCGCTTTCACCGGTGCGCTGGTGGCCGTGGTGGCCACCCGTCTGGGGCTGGAGACGCTTCTGGCGCTGGGCCTGTGCGCGCTGTCCTGCTGGGCGCTGAGGGCCGGATCGCTGCTGTTCGGCTGGCAGTTGCCGGTCTACAAGGCACGCCCGCCGCGGAGCTAGAGGCCGCGCCAGACCTCTTCCTCGGTCAGGTTCAGAGATGTGAAATCTTCGGCCCGCAGCGATCTGTCAGCCTCCCACTCCATGAAGAATTCATCCAGTTGCGGCGGAGCGATCATCGTGTCCGAAAGCATCGAATGCACTTGTCCCCGATGGTGAATCTGGTGCTGCAGCAAGTGCAGGATCGTGCGGTCGTACCGCTCGACTTGCACTACGTCCCCACGTGGAATCCTGACGCGCGCAGTTTCATCCAAAACCTTCTCATCGCGGCAAACATCCACGAAACGTTGGTCGATGGCGCGTTGGTGCGCCGAAAGCTCGGGCAAGTCGGGATAGGGAGTTTCCGGGTCGAAGGCGTCCAATCCCATTGGCCGGCCTTCCAGAGCGGTGACGTAGAAAAGATCAACCGTATAAATGTGATTGAGAGTCTCGATGATGGACGGGAAGAAACCAGTACGGTGCTTCGCCAGTTCCTCGGGGGGCAATTGCGCGCAAGCCTCCAGAATTCGGTGGTTGGCCCATGCGTTGTTATAAGCTTGTGGCAAGAAATAGTTTTTCATTGCCGATGCCTAGTTGATTGCCAAAGCACTGTCTAGCGCGGCTTCGACCTGCCGCATCAACGCCGGAAATAGGTCTTCCAGATCCAGATCAGCAGCAGCGCGCCCAGCACCGCGCCGACGAATCCGGGCATCCAGCCCATGACCGTCAGCAAGGCGCGCATGATCAGCCCGCCCACGACGGCCCCGGCGATGCCGATCAGCAGGGTGGTGGGGATGTCCGCCTCGATCCGCATCAGGCGGGTGGCCAGAAATCCGGCTGCGGCGCCGATGACGATCAGGGCAAGGACGGGCATCTCATTTCCTCCAGTGCGTGGGCACGATGATCAAGGCCCCCACCGACGAGATCACCGCATCCAGCCCAGGCGGTCCAAAGCTGATGCCGAACATGATGCGGATGAAATAGAACAGGAACGCCCCGCCCACGCAGATGATGATGGATTGCAGATACCCGTTGTGGGTAAATCCCGTCACCTCGGACAGATAGCCGACGATGCCGGCAATCACGACGGTACCCATCATCACCATGAACATCAGGACGTCTCCGAGCCGAGGCGGGTTCCGGCCGGGATCGGCCAGCCCCGCAGGAAGGTTTCCCTATCCTGCGCCGCCTTGCCCGCCCGTTGCAAGCGCAGCAGCTCGACCGCGCCGGTGCCGCAGGCCACGCGCAGCGCGTCGTCCAGCACCTCGCCCGGCACGCCCTGCCCGTCCGACAGGCGCGAGGCGAGCAGCTTGACGCGCTCGCCCTCGATCTGACTCCAGGCGCCGGGAAATGGCGACAGGCCGCGGATCTGGCGATCGACCTCGACGGCGGGGCGCGACCAGTCCACGCGGGCCTCGGCCTTGTCGATCTTGGCGGCATAGGTCACGCCGACCTCGGGCTGCGGTTCGGGGGACAGGTCCGGCAGGCGGTCCAGAGCCTGCACGATCAGATCGGCGCCCATCGCCGACAGGCGGTCATGAAGCTGGGCGGTGGTTTCCTCGGCTCCGATCGGGGTGGCCTGACGCAGCAGGACGGGGCCAGTGTCCAGACCGGCCTCCATCTGCATGATACAGACGCCGGTCTCGGCATCGCCCGCCATGATCGCCCGGTGGATCGGCGCGGCCCCGCGCCAGCGCGGCAGCAGGCTGGCGTGGATGTTCAGGCAGCCATGCCGGGGCGCGTCCAGGATCGGCTGCGGCAGGATCAGCCCATAGGCCACGACCACGGCCACATCGGCCTTCAGCGCAGCAAAGGCGGCCTGTTCCTCGGGCGATTTCAGCGAGGTGGGATGGCGCACCGGCAGGCCCAGCTCCTCGGCGCGGGCTTGCACCGGCGTGGGCCGGTCCTTCTTGCCGCGACCGGCAGGACGCGGCGGCTGGCAATAGACGGCGGCGATCTCATGCCCGGCCTGCACCAGCGCGTCCAGCACCGGCACCGAAAACTCAGGCGTTCCCATGAAGATGACGCGCATGCCGCCCTACCCCGCCTTTTTCGCCTTGCGCAGCAGCATGTCGCGTTTGACCTTGCTGAGACGGTCAAAATACATCCGGCCGTTCAGATGGTCGATCTGGTGCTGTACGCTGGTGGCTTCGATGCCGACGAAATCGCGTCGGTCGATCTCGCCTTTTTCATTGAGGAATCTGACCGTCACCGCACGCGGACGTTTGATCTTGGCCGACACGCCCGGCAGGTTCGGGCTGGCCTCGTCATGCTCGCGCAGCTCGATCGAGCTGTGCAGGATTTCGGGGTTGGCCAGGCGCACCGCGCGGCCGCGCTCAGCCGAGCCGTCCACGACCGCCAGCCGCAGCATCACTCCGATCTGGGGCGCGGCCAGGCCGACGCCGGGCATCGCCTCCATCGTGTCGATCATGTCGTCCCAGATGGCGCGGATCTCATCGGTGATCTCGGTCACCGGCTCGGCCTTGGTGCGCAGGCGCTTGTCGGGCCATGGCAGGCAGGGACGGACGGTCATGCGCGGGCAAGCTCGCGCTTGAGCTTGACCATCTTGCGCGTGATCATCTGGCGTTTCAGCGGCTTGAGATAGTCGATGAACAGCTTGCCGTTCAGGTGGTCGATCTCGTGCTGCACACAAGTGGCCCAGAGCCCGTCGAAGGTTTCGCGCTGCGCCTTGCCGTTCTGGTCCATCCAGACGACCTCGACCTCGGCCGGGCGGGTGACCTCGGCGAACTGATCGGGGATCGACAGGCAGCCTTCCTCGTAGACGCTGGTTTCGTCCGAGGCCGAGATGATCTCGGGGTTGAACATCACCAACGGGCGGGGGGTGGCGCCTTCCTCTTTGACGCAATCCAGCACGATCAGCCGTTCCAGCACGCCGATCTGGGGCGCGGCCAGCCCGATGCCCGGCGCGTCATACATGGTTTCCAGCATGTCGTCGGCCAGCGTGCGCAGCTCGTCTGACAGGTCGTCCACGGGCGCACAGACCTTTTTCAGGCGGGGATCAGGATGGATCAGGATGTTGCGTTTCATGGGGCTGATTTAGGTCATCGCGCGCGTGGCCGCAACGCCCCCCTTGCGCCGGGCGAATTTCCCGATAGCTTTCGGGCCAACGAATGGAGCAGACATGACTTTCAACGACCTGATCGACCGCCGGGGCACCTTCAGCTCGAAATGGGACAAGATGGAGAAACTCTATGGTGTCTCGCCCGAGGACGGGCTCGCCATGTGGACCGCCGATTCCGACTATGCCACCGCGCCCTGCGTGATTGAGGCGGTGCGCCGCGCGGCGGATCACGGGGTGTTCGGCTATTCCTGGCAGCACCCGGCCTATCTGCAGGCGGTGCAGTGGTGGATGCAGAACCGCCACGACTGGGCGATCGACACCGATTGGGTTCTGACCACACAGGGTCTGGGCAACGCCATCGCGCTGAGCCTCGATGTGTGGAGCGAACCGGGTGACGGGGTTGTGATCTTCACGCCGGTCTATCACGAGTTTGCGCACAAGGTGAACAAGACCGGCCGCCGGGTGGTGGAATGCCCGCTTGTGCGGGCCGGCGACACCTATGAGATCGACCTGGATGACGCTCAGTCGCGGCTGGACGGGTCGGAAAAGCTGTTGCTGTGGTGCTCACCACAGAACCCGTCCGGGCGGGTCTGGACACCGGACGAGCTGCGCGCGGTGGCGGCTTTTGCCGAACGCAATGGGTTGATCCTGATCTCGGACGAAGTGCATCACGATCTGGTCTATCCCGGGCATACATTCGTGCCGATGGACGTTGCCGCGCCGGATGCACGGCCCTGGACGGTGACGCTGACCGCACCGTCCAAGACCTTCAACATCGCCGGCCAGCGCACGGGCAACATGATCATTCCCGACGACAAGCTGCGGGCGCAAATGCGCCACCGGCTGAACACGCTGGACTACGACCCCAGCGCATTGGGCGTGGCGATGATCACCGCAGCCTACTCACCCGAGGGCGCCGAATGGGTGGATGCCCAGATCGACCACCTGAACGGCAATCGCGCGCTGTTCGATGCCGCGATTTCCGAGATCCCCGGCCTGTGGTCGATGCCCCTGCAGGCGACCTACTTGGCCTGGGTCGATTTCTCGGGCACCGGAATGGACCACGCCGAATTCGTGCGCCGTCTGCGCGATGATGCGCGGATCGCAACGTCATCCGGTCCGGGGTTTGGAACGGGAGGCGAGACCTTCGAACGGTTCAATCTCGCCACTCAGCGGGCGCGGGTCGAGGACGCGTGCGCCCGTTTGAAACTTGCTTTTTCCGACCTTCAATAAGGCCGCGCGAACGGTCTGCCCTAGTCGTCTTTGCCGAGAAGGGCGATTGGGGCATCCGGCGCGCGATAGAAATCCAGTGGCGCCTTGTCCGCCGCGACGGTGCTGCGCTTGAACTCATATCGCATCTGGCCGCCGTCTTCCTCGTCAGCGACGATCAGGCATTGATACAGGTGGTTGGCGCCGTCAAAAATATCGACCAGTCCACGTAGACGCGGTGTTGTCTCGGCCTCGACGGCGAAACCATCCTTCCACAATTTGAGGATTCTGTAGGTATTGTCGCCCATTTCCACCCGCAGACGGCTGGACTTCTTGAGCGATGCGATTCGGGCCGCATCCAATTCGGCGCTAATTTCCTTGGAAACATAAGTACTCATCAAAATTCCCCCCAAGCTATGCCATCTATTGTGGGGGTATCTTCGTAAAAATCCAGTGAAGCCCGACCGTTGACGCGGATCTGTGGGCGATTTGTTGCACAGACATCCCGGGTGGCACTGTGCGACTGCGCAGAGATGCTGCGCGCCTTCGGCGATGTGAACTGCGGCGCTGTCGCACTAAGCTTTGTCCGGAGACGGAAACGGAGGATCCAAGATGGGCCTGTTGGTCGACGGCACCTGGCACGACACCTGGTATGACACGAAATCCACCGGCGGAGCGTTCAAACGTTCGGCTGCCCAGTTTCGAAACTGGATAACGACCGATGGCAGTGCGGGTCCCTCGGGCAAGGATGGTTTCAAGGCTGAAGCCGGGCGATATCACCTGTATGTCAGCCTGGCCTGTCCATGGGCGCACCGGACGTTGATCTTCCGCCAACTCAAGGAACTTCAGGACCTGATCACCGTATCGGTGGTTCATCCGGACATGCTGGACCGCGGATGGACTTTCCAGACCGACGATCACGGCGCCACCGGCGATGCTTTGTATGGGCTGGACTATGCCTATCAGGTCTACACACGCGCCGACCCGAACTACTCGGGCCGGGTGACGGTGCCGATCCTGTGGGACAAGGTGCAAGAGACCATCGTGTCGAATGAAAGCTCGGAAATCATCCGCATGTTCAATTCGGCCTTCGACCAAATCACTGGCAACACCGACGACTACTGGCCCGCCGAGATGCGCGACGCGATCGAAGAGGTCAATGCGAGGGTCTACTCAAACGTGAACAACGGCGTCTACAAATCCGGCTTTGCCACCTCGCAGGAGGCCTATGACGCGGCCGTGCACCCCCTGTTCGACACGCTGGATTGGCTGGAAGATCGGCTGTCCACGCACCGATACCTGATGGGGGATCGCCTGACCGAGGCCGACTGGCGCCTATTCACGACCCTGATCCGGTTCGACCCGGTCTATCACCTGCATTTCAAGTGCAACCGCAGGCGGCTGATCGACTATCCCAACCTGTGGGCCTACACGCGCGAACTGTATCAATGGCCGGGCGTGGCGGGCACGGTAAACATGCACCATATCGTGCGGCACTATCACTACAGTCACGACAGCATCAATCCGCACCGGATCATCCCGATCAACCCCACCCTGGACTATTGGGAGCCGCACGGACGCGATCAACGCCCCGCGGCGTAGTGTTCGACCATCGCCGCCAGATCCTCGGGCGGCGTTCCGCTCTGGACATAGGCGCAGGCGTTGGGGCTGTGCGCAAAGATCGATCCGTCGGAAAAGAACGTTGTGTTGGTGACGAAGATCACCCGGGCATCCGGGCGGCGATAGCTGGCGAAATCCGCGACCGCCAACGCGCTGCCTGAATCCAGAACCAAGTCCAGGATTATGATGTCGAAGGGCGTGCCGTAAAGTGCAAGGATCGCTGCCTCCTGGCTTTCGACCAGAGAAACCTCAGCCCCCTGCCGTTCCAGGTGCCGCTGCCAGACCCGACCCAGGTCGGGGTTACTCTCAACAATCAGAACTTTCATTTGCAACAACCTCGGCACTTGATAAGGTGAGTGGTGCCGACCCCCATAAGCTGTGATCACGTTATTTCGTTAACAAAGGGTTAACGGTCGCTCCAGCCCTCCTCTATGAACCGGATTTGCTTGTAAAAACGGCGTAAATCCGCTTGAAGCGGGGTAAATTCGGCGTTTTGGACGATTCCGGCATGACTGACCGCACTGACGACTTGAACCCACGCGGCAAGCGTGACCACGGCGGTGGGTTGGACGACGCCATTGCCCGCCACCGCGGCGCGCGAGCGGAATGGATCGACCTGTCGACCGGGATCAACCCGCACCCCTACCCGGTGGCGGACCTCACGTCCGAAGACTGGACCGCCCTGCCCGACCACGGGGCCTTTGCCCGGCTGAGCGATGCGGCCCGCCGGTTCTGGGGTGTGCCGGACGGCGCGGCGATTCTTCCCGCGCCGGGCGCTTCGGCCCTGATCGCGCGGATCCCGGCGCTGGCCCCCGTTGGTGCGGTCCAGATCACCACGCCCACCTACAACGAACATGCCGCCGCCTTTGCCGCGCAGGGCTGGACGGTGCAGCCCGGCGGCCCGACGCAGGCGCGGGTGATCGTGCATCCCAACAATCCCGACGGCCGGATCTGGCAGGCCGAGGACGCCGATGCGCCGCTGACCGTGATCGACGAAAGCTTTTGCGACGTGACGCCCCAAGCATCATTGATCCGCCTGTCCGAGCGCTCCGGCGTGATCGTTCTGAAAAGCTTTGGCAAGTTCTGGGGACTTGCAGGTCTGCGGCTGGGCTTTGCCATCGGGCATCCCGACCTGATCGCGCGACTGAACGATCTGACCGGCCCCTGGGCGGTGTCCGGGCCGGCCTTGCGCATCGGCGCGCAGGCCCTGAATGACACGGCCTGGGCCGAGGCCACACGCGCCCGACTGGCCCGTGATACGGAACGGCTGGATACGCTGATGACCGGCAAGGGCGCGCATTTGGTCGGCGGAACCACGCTGTTCCGCCTGTATGACGTGGACAATGCCGCCGCCTGGCAGGACCGGCTGGCACAGGCCCATATCTGGAGCCGCATCTTCCCCTATTCCGACCGGTTCCTGCGGCTGGGCCTACCGCCCGAGCATGGCTGGGCACGCCTCGAGGCGGCGCTGTGAGCACCGCCCTGACGCTGACCCTGGCGATGCTGCTGGACGCCGCATTGGGCGAGCCCGACTGGCTGTGGTCGCGTCTGCGCCACCCGGCGGTGCTGATGGGCAACGCCATCGGCTGGCTGGACCGCCGCCTGAACCACGGCACGCATCGACGGGCCAAGGGCGTGCTCGTCGCCATTCTGCTGGTCCTGGGCGGCTGGGTGGTCGGTGCCGCGCTTGCGTGGCTTGGCTGGGCGGTCGAGGTCGTGGTCTGCGCGATCCTGTTGGCACAGAACTCTCTGGTGGCGCATGTCCGCGCCGTGGGCGTCGCGCTGCGGCGGTCCCTGCCCGAGGGACGCGCGGCGGTGGCGATGATCGTGTCGCGCGACACCTCGCAGATGACCGAGGCACAGGTGGCGCGCTCGGCCATCGAGAGCGCCGCCGAGAACCTCAGCGACGGGGTGATCGCCCCGGCTTTCTGGTTCCTGCTGGGCGGCCTGCCGGGGCTGCTGGTCTACAAGGCGGTGAACACCGCCGACAGCATGATCGGCTACCGCAATGACACGTACCGAGACTTCGGCTGGGCCGCCGCCCGGCTGGACGATCTGCTGAACCTGATCCCGGCGCGGCTGACTTGCCTGATGATCGTGGCCCTGTCGGGACAGTGGCGCCAATGGCGGGCCATCTTCGCGGACGCGCAGCGCCACATTTCGCCCAATGCCGGCTGGCCCGAGGCCGCCATGGCCCACGCGCTGGACGTGGCACTGGCCGGGCCGCGCAGCTATGATGGGCAGATGCGCGATCTGGCCTGGGTCAACGGCGAGGCCCGGCGCACGATCGGCGCAACGGAGGTTTTCCGCGCATGCGGGATCCTTTGGCAGGTTTGGGGGCTTGCGTTGGCCGGGCTGACGGTGTGGGTTGTTCTGAACACGGTTTTCTGAGGATGGTTTTCGTCATGCGCTTTGTCTCGGGCCTTGTGGCCGCTTGCCTGTTCGCCGCCCCGGCCCTTGCCCAATGCGGCGGCGGCTTCAACGCCTTCGTTCGCGGACTGAAGACCGAAGCGGCACAGCAGGGGTTCGACACGGCCACGGTCGATGCGTTCTTCAACGGTGTGCAGCAGGACCCCAAGGTGCTGAAGGCCGACCGCGCGCAGGGCGTATTCCAGAAACCGTTCATCGAATTCTCGCGTCGCCTGATCTCGCAGGATCGGATCAGGCGCGGCCAGGCGATGGCACAGAAATACGACGCCGTGTTCGACCGGATCGAGGCCGAATACGGCGTGTCGCGCGGGGTCCTGTTGGCCTTCTGGGCGTTCGAGACGGATTACGGCGCGTTCCAGGGCGATTTCAACACCCGCAATGCGTTAGTGACGCTGGCCCATGATTGCCGCCGCCCCGAGCTGTTCCGGCCGCAGATCTTCGCCGCGATCGAGCTGTTCCGGAACGGCGATTTCGACCCGAACCGCACCACGGGCGCATGGGCGGGCGAGATCGGCATGGTGCAGATGCTGCCCCGCGACATTCTGGAAAACGGCGTGGACGGTGATGGCGACGGGCATGTGCGGCTGAAAACCTCGCCCCCCGATGCGCTGATGTCGGGTGGCAAGATGCTGTCTCATCTGGGCTGGCAGCCCGGTCAGCCCTGGCTGCAGGAGGTCACCGTGCCCGCACAGATGGACTGGTCGCTGAGCGGGCCGGGCAAACCGCGCCCGGTGTCAGACTGGCAGGCGATGGGCGTGCAGGCGCGCAGCGGGACATTGGCCAACCTGCCGGCTTCGCTGATCCTGCCGCAGGGGCGCAAGGGGCCAGCCTTTCTGGCCTATCCGAATTTCGATGTCTATTTCGAGTGGAACCAAAGCTTTGTCTATGTCCTGACCGCTGCCTATTTCGGAACGCGTCTCGAAGGCGCACAAGTCTATTCTGCGGGCAACCCCGATCCAGGCCTGACCGGTGCCCAGATGAAACAGCTGCAGGCGAAACTGCAGGCGCGCGGCCACGACGTGGGCAAGATCGACGGCATCTTGGGGGCCGGAACGCGCGCTGCAGTACAGGCTGAACAGGCCCGGCTGGGACTGCCTGCGGACGCATGGCCGACGGTTGACTTGCTGAACCGGCTCTAGCCGCTCAATCCGTTGGGTCGTGGAACACCAGCGTGAATCCCTCCTCAGGCGTCGGTTCGGCGTAATGCCTGGAAAACCGGCGGAACTGTTCTTCGGTCGCGGCAAAGGCGTGGTCGCCCGCTGCGTTTCGTGCTTGCAGTCGGGCCAGACAAACGGCGTCGGGCGTGGTCAGCACATGCATCTGATGCGCGGCATCGGTCTGATCCAGAATTTCGCGCATCCAAGCACGGGTTTCGACCGTGTTGGCCGGGAAATCCAGAACAACCGACATGCCCGCCTCAAGCAGAGTCGTGACATGCGGACCCATCGCCGCGCGCAGACGCGTGGAACAGCGCAGATAATCGGCACCTGTCACCATCTGATCGGCAAAAAGCGGCTTCAGCCAGGCGTCCTCGGAAATCAGAACCGTGCCGGGCTGCCTCACGAGCTGGGCGGCAAGCGTCGATTTTCCCGCGGCGATCTTGCCGCAAAGCATGTGCAGGGTCGGAGCGGGTCGGGTCATCGGTCGATTCCTGGTTGGGCACGGCGGGTGAAGGAGAGGCCCCGATCACTCGGGTCGCACCGGGTAACGTTCACCTTTTTCGGTGATCAGGATCAACCGGCCATTGTTGCGCACGTACAGATCGCAGCGGTCGAACCCGTTGCGGTACTGCACACAGATGCTGCCATCAGCGGCGATGCTGTAGGTTCCGAAGGCCGTTCCGCCGCCATTGACCGTCGAATAAGTATAGGAATAGGCCCCACCGGCCGAGTATTTCGACTGCCCGTCGTCATAGAAAGTCAGCGTTCGCCCGGCCAGCGCGTTCAGTTCAGCGGGGCTCAGGGGGATATCACCGGGGCGTACAGCCCATTCGGCAGCCCAGAGCGGCGAGGCGGCGCAGGCCGCGGCGATCAGCAACACGTGTTTCATGCAGCCAGCCTAGCCCGGCCCGGCCCGATCGCGGAATAACGTTGCAGTGAGCGGTCAGGCGACCATCTGCTCGGCCTTCTTCAGATCGACCGAGACCAGTTGGCTGACGCCCTGTTCCTGCATGGTCACGCCGAACAGACGGTCCATCCGCGCCATGGTCACCGCGTGGTGGGTGATGATCAGGAACCGCGTGTCGGTCTGGCGGCACATCTCGTCCAGCAGATCGCAGAACCGGGTCACGTTGGCATCGTCCAGCGGCGCATCAACCTCGTCCAGCACGCAGATCGGCGCGGGGTTGGCCAGGAACACGCCGAAGATCAGCGCGGTGGCAGTCAGGGTTTGCTCCCCGCCCGACAACAGACTGAGGGTCGACAGCTTCTTGCCCGGCGGCTGGCACATGATCTCGAGCCCCGCATCCAGCGGGTCGTCGCTCTCGACCATCACCAGGTTGGCCTCGCCACCGCCGAACAGATGCTTGAACAGCATGGCGAAGTTCGCATTGACCTGTTCGAAAGCGGTCAGCAGGCGCTCGCGGCCCTCACGGTTGAGGCTGGCGATGCCGCTGCGCAGCGCCTTGATCGCCTCTTCCAGATCGGATTTCTCGCTGTTGAGCGTGTCGAACTCCTCCTGAACCTCCTTGGCGTCCTCCTCGGCGCGCAGGTTCACCGCACCCATCGCGTCGCGCTGGCGCTTGTGGCGGTTCACCTCAGCTTCCAGGGCATCGGCGGCGGGCATGTCATCGGGGTTCACGTCCAGCTGGTTCAACAGCTGGTTCGGGGTCAGTTGCTGATCCTCGGCGATGCGCTCAGCAGCAGCGGCAACACTTTCCTTAGCCGCCTCGAACCGCGCCTCGGCCGCGGCGCGGGCTTCGCGCGCCTCCGAGGCCTTGCGCTCGGCCCCGCGCTCGGCCAGCACGGCCTCGCGTTGCAGCGCTTCGGCCTGGGCTAGCTTGTCGGCGGCCTCGGCGCGGCGGGCCTCGGCGGCCTCGATCATCTCGTTCAGCTCTTCGCGCGCCTCGGCGATCTCGGCGGGCGCGGCCATCGCCTCGGTCAGCTCTTCCTCGGAACTGGCTTTGCGCTCGGCCAGCTCGGCGATGCGCTTCTCGGCGGTTTCCAGACGGTGTTTCCAGCCGCTCAGGTCCTTGGCCACCTCCTGCGTGCGGCGGGTGCGGGCCTCGCCCTCGCGGCGCAGCTCGTCATGGGTCGAGCGATGCGTCAGCATGGTGATCCGCGCGGCCTCGACCGTCTGCTTGATGTCCTCGACCCGGGCGCGGGCGGTGTCCAGATCGCCCAACTCGGCCACCGCGGCCTCAGCCTCGCGCAGCTGGGCGCGGGCCGCCATCGCATCCTGCTTGTGACGGTCGACCGCAAGCGTCAGGTTCTCCAGCTTGCCCTGCGCCAGGTTGCGGTCGGCCTCAGCCCGGCTGAGCGCGCGGGCGGCCTCGGCCATGCGTTGGTCGGCGGCGCGGCGGGCCTCGCGGGCGCGGCGGTCGGCCTCGGTCACCTCGGTCAGTTGCCGCGACAGAGCCTCATGCGCGGCGCGGGCGCCGTCGGCCTGCGCCTCGACCTGCGCCAGCTGCTGTTTCAGCGCCTCAAGCTTGTTGAGCTGCTCGAGCCGCAGCGCCGCGGCGCTGGGGGCATCCTCGGCCCAAGCGCGGAACCCGTCCCAGCGCCACAGATCGCCCGAGCGCGACACCAACCGTTGGCCGGGTTTCAGCAAGGGTTGCAGCCGCGCACCCTGATCCGCGTCGATCAGGCCGATCTGCGCGATGCGACGGCTGAGGCGGTCCGGCCCCGAGACGTGCAGCGCCAGCGGCTCGGCCCCGTCCGGCAACGGTTGATCGGCGTCATAGCCCGGCACCTGCACCCAGCCCGACGGGCCATCGCCCTCGACCAGCGGGGCGCGGAGGTCATCCGCCAGCGCGGCCCCCAGCGCCTTTTCAAAGCCCGGCTCGACCCGCAGCAGGTCCAGCACCTGCCCGCCCTCGGCGGTGTCGCGCTCGACCAGCTTGGCCAGCGCGGTGGTCTCGGCCCGGATCGCGCCCAACTCGCCCTCAGCCTCGGAGCGTTGGGCGCGGGCCTCGGCCTCGCGCGCCTGCGTTTCACCGCGCAGCTCGTCGGCGGCGGCCAGCGCTTCTTCGGCGGCTTCGGCGGCCTCGCGCGCCTCTTCCTCGGCGGCTTGCGCGGCCTCGAACGCTTCGTCGGCGCGGGTCAGCGCGGCGCGCGCCTCGGCAACGGCCGCGCGGGCCTTTTCCTCTTCGGCCTCGGAGCGTGCCAGCGTCTTGCGGCTGTCCTCGACCAGGCGCTGCGCCGATTGGTGACGCGCGACTAGGCGGGCGGTGTCCTCGGTTTCCTGCGCCAGCAGATCCTCGCGCTCCTGCAGAACCGCGGCGGCTTCGCGGGCGATTTCGGCGGCTTCGGCCAGCTTGTCGTCATGGCCCTCGGCGGCCTTGGCCAGTTCGCGGGCCTCCCATTCCAGCCGTTCGATCATCTCGCCGGCGTCGCGGTTCAAACCGGTTTCACGCTCGATGTCGCGGCCCAGTTGCTGGATACGGGCGGTTAGGGTTTCGATGGTCTGGCGCGCGCGGGTTTCCTGATCGGACAGCTGATCGCGCTGCACCTGCTGGCGCTGCAGGACGGCGGCGGCGATGGCCTCTTCTTCGCGTAGCGGCGGCAGGGTTTCTTCGATCTCGGCGCGTTTCGCGCTTGCGGCGCGGGCCTCGGCCTCGGCGCGCGCGGCTTCGGTGGTGCGGTCGCGCAGACGCTCTTCGGCCTGCTGGCGGGCCATGTCGGCCTCTTTCCAGCGGCGATACAGCAACATGCCCTCGGCCTGGCGCAATTGCTCGCCGATTTCGCGATACCGCGCGGCCTGACGGGCCTGGCGCGCCAGCTGCGCCAACTGCGTGCCCAACTGTTCCAGCACGTCATCGACGCGGGTCAGGTTGGCCTCGGTGCCCTTGAGCTTCAGTTCGGCCTCATGCCGGCGCTGGTACAGACCCGAGATGCCGGCGGCCTCTTCCAGAATGCGGCGGCGGGCGCGGGGTTTGGCGTTGATCAGCTCGGCGATCCGGTTCTGCCCCACCAGCGCGGGTGAATGTGCGCCAGTCGAGGCGTCGGCGAACAGCATCTGCACGTCGCGGGCACGCACGTCCTTGCCGTTGGCCTTGTAGGCGCTGCCCACGTCGCGGGTGATGCGGCGCACGATCTCGATCTGGTCGCTGTCATTGAACCCGGCCGGGGCCAGACGTTCCGAGTTGTCCATGGTCAGGACGACCTCGGCGAAGTTGCGCGCTGGACGGGTGGCAGCACCGGCAAAGATCACGTCCTCCATCGCGCCGCCGCGCATCGATTTGGGACGGTTCTCGCCCATCACCCAGCGCAGCGCCTCGAGCAGGTTGGACTTGCCGCAGCCGTTGGGCCCCACAACACCGGTCAACCCGTCTGCGATGATCAGATCGGTCGGATCGACGAAGCTTTTGAAGCCGGTGAGTTTGAGTTTGGTGAAGCGCAAAGGCCGATTTCCATGATTCCCGTTCCCTGAAAGTCTGGACAAGGGAATGCCCGCGAGTCAACGAAGTTGCGCAGGATATGGGATATTGGGCCGAGTTATCCACAATATCTTGCTGATTTGGGCGGAATTGCGCGGAGTCAATAAGGCGAACACTCGAACACCTGGTATCCGGTGTCCGCCCCGCTTTCATAGGTTCCGAAGTCGATGCATTCATAGTTGGTCGGCGTGACCGCAGCCAGCAACAGCCGGTCCGACGCCCTGCGGTCGCAGGCGAGGATGCCCACGGTCACCGCCGCGTCGCCCAGCACATCGGCGACCGGACAGCCCGCGACCTGAGCCATGGCCAAGGCGGCCCGATCTCGGACCGGCCCCAGCCGCGGGGCATATTGGCTGTTGATGCGGACCGCCTCGGCCAGGTCACCGCGCAGGCGCACGTCGAACACGCTGCCGTTCACGGCCACGCGGGTCGCTGGCACGTCGCGGAAATGGGGCGTGCCGGCCGAGCAACCGGCCAGCAACAGCAAGGCGAGGAACCGGATCATGCCGCAGCTTTGCGGCAAAATGGTTAACGAAAGCTTTCCCGCGCTCAGCCGCGCAGGAGCGTGCCCAGCCGTTCAATGCCCTCGGCAATCGTGGCCTCGTCCGAGTTGGAGAAACTCAGCCGGATCGTGTTGGCGCCGCTGCCATCGGGGTGAAAGGCCTGGCCGGGCACAAAGGCGACCTTGACCGTCTCAAGCGCGCGGGCCAGCAGCTGCGCGCCATCCGAGCCGGGCGGCAGGGTCAGCCAGATGAACATGCCACCCTCGGGCCGGGTCCATTGCACGCCTTCGGGCATGTGCCGATCCAGCGCCGCCAGCATCGCGTCGCGGCGCGCACCGTAGGTTGCGCGCACTTTCAGGATGTGGCTGTCGAAACAGGTTTGGGCCACTTGGTGCACGGCCATCTGGTTGATGGTGGCCGAATGCAGGTCAGCGGCCTGTTTCATCAGCACAAGCTGCGCGATGACGGGCCGCGCCGCCACGACCCAACCCACCCGCAATCCGGGCGACAGGGTCTTGGAAAAACTGCCGCAATAGATCGTCCGGCAGGCTTGCAGATCGCCCTTCCGCGCCAGTTCCAGCGCAAGGATCGGCGGGATCGCCTGCCCGTCATAGCGCAGGGCCTGATAGGCGCCGTCCTCGATCAGGGCGCAGTCCAACTCCTCGGCCAGATCCAGAAGGGCCTCGCGCCCCTGCCGATCGACGGTCTCACCGGTCGGGTTTGCAAAATCGGGAGACAGATAGCCGTATTTGACGGTCCCCGGCCCCGCCGCGGCCCGGTATTGCGCCGCGCCCGCATTGCCGCCTTCGCGCAACCGGTCAAAGCGTGGTTCATAGGCGTTGAAGGCCGCCAAGGCGCCCAGGTAGGTCGGCCACCCGACCAGCGCCGTGTCGCCGGGCGACAGAAACAGTTTGCCCAGATAGTCGAGCGCCTGCTGCGAGCCCGAGGTGATCAGTACGTCGTCGGGGCCGCAGTTGATGCCGATCTTGCGCATGTGGCCGGCGATGCATTCCCGCAACGGCATGTACCCTTCGGACACGGAATACTGCAGCGCCTGCGCGCCGCCGCCAGCACCAAGTGCCTGTTGGAATGCCTGAGAAAACGCCTCGGTCGGAAAAAGCGCCGGGTCGGGGATACCGCCGGCAAAGGAAATGATGCCGGGTTGATCCAGCAGCTTCAGCAGCTCTCGGATTTCAGACGCCTTCATTCGCGCGGCGCGCGTTGCAAATAGCTGGTGCATGTGCCGAGCCTCCTCCGCTGGGTCGGACCGACGCTATGACCTCTGCGTTTAAAGTCAATAATACTGACCTAGTGTTTCAGCCAATGTGATCGCGGCCCGTTCTTGCACGGGCCGGGCATATGTGGTCATATGATTTGACCAATTTTCAGCGATGATCCGATGCCCTTTCAGAAAGTCCAGACCGAGAAACTGTCCCTGGCCGTCGTCAAACAGATCGAACTGCTGATCCTGCGCGGGATCCTGCGCCCCGGTGAGCGCCTGCCGTCCGAGCGCGAGCTGGCCGACCGGCTGGGTGTGTCGCGCCCGTCGCTGCGCGAGGCGATCTCGCAACTGCAGGAGCAGGGCCTGCTGACCGCCAAGGCAGGGTCAGGCATTTATGTGGCCGAGGTTCTGGGCTCGGCCTTTTCGCCCGCACTGATCCGTCTTTTCGGCAGCCATGACGAGGCCGTATTCGATTACCTGTCGTTCCGGCGCGACATGGAAGGGCTGGCGGCCGAACGCGCCGCGCGTCTGGGCTCGGGCAGCGACCTGAAGGTGATCCAGACGATTTTCGACAAGATGGAGGCCGCCCATGCCCGCAACGCGGCCGATGACGAGGCCCATCTGGACGCGCAGTTCCACATGGCCATCATCGAGGCCAGCCACAACGTGGTGATGCTGCACATGATGCGGTCGATGTTCGATCTGCTGCGGCAGGGCGTGTTCTACAACCGCCAGATCATGTTCCACCAGCGCACCACACGCGACGCTATCCTGAACCAGCACAGGGCAATCAACGCAGCCCTTCAGGCCCGCGACCCCGAAACCGCCCGGCAGGCAGTGGAACAGCATCTGAGCTTTGTCGAACGCTGCATGGAAGACCAGCAGAAGGCCCGGCGCAACGAACTGATCGCGCGCCAGCGGCTGGAACATGAGGTTGGCAACTTGGGCGGTTGAGGCCCTCTGCCTCTCACTGCGCCTTCAACCCCAGCGTTTCATAAAGGCGCCTGTATTGCTCGGCCACGATTGGCATCGCATAGCTCTGCAGGGCATGTTTGCGCGCAGCATTCCCGTCGCGCTTCTGCCCTTGAGCCTCGCAGGAACGCTGATCATCAATCACCCCCTTTAGGCAATCCGCCAAGTCCCGCGCATCAAACGGCTTGGCCAGCCGCCCGCACCCGGGGTTCGGGACCAGATCGGGCAATCCACCGATCTTGAACCCGACGATCGGAATACCGCAAGAAAGCGCCTCGACGCCGGTGTTGGGCAGGTTGTCTTGTCGGGACGGCAACGCAAAAACGTCCGCGCACGCATAAACAGACCGCAGTTCCTCGGGCACTGAATGTTGTCCAGTGAAATGAGCCGGAAAGGGCAGATCGACCTCATGCGCATCCGCGCCGAATATCAGAACCCGGATATCAGATCTTTCCTGTTTCAGGATCGACAGAGCTTCCTTGAGGTGCCTAAATCCTTTGCGCGGATCGCTGTCGCCCCCCATGGCCCCAAAACCGATGACAGCAGAGTCGCGTGGCAGACCCAATCGATCTCTTGCCGCGTCTCGGTCGGTGGGGCGCCAGACATCGGTATCGATTGCGTTGGGAATGACTGAAACGGGCCAGTCCTGCGTCAAGGTGCTTTGCCGGGCGCAATCCGCCAGCCAGCGGCTGGGTGCAACAAGATGGAACGGCCGCGTCCAAAACCGCTGTTTTCTCTTCCAGACACGGCGGTTCAGCCTGCTCGCTCGGCTATCCTGCTCGGTCGCGTAACCGTTTTTCCAGGCATCGCCCTCAGAGTAGTGCTCCACCCCACAGAACGGCCACATGTCATGCATGGTCCATACAACCGGATGACACAGGTTTCCGATCTCGCGGATTGACATCAGATCCGAGTTGACCCAGTGCAGGTTCAGAATTTGTGAGGGCTGCTGGTTCAGGTACTTCGCCAAGCCCGAACGGACCTGACCCAGCGAAATCAAACCCGAGAAATCCGCTTCATGCCGGCGCCGGATACTGCGCGCCATTTCCCGTTGAATCATTCGTCCCAGACCCTTGGCCGGCTTGAACGTGGTGATGCCTGGCCCTTCCTGACCTCGCGCAACGGTCATGGTTGAGTTCACGCCGCTGGCGTTTAGGGCCATATGCAGCCGGTGCGCCGCAATCGCCGCGCCCCCCTCAGAACTACTGAAACTGATGTGGTTTACCTTGAGCACCGCGACTCCATTTGTCCGGCGTAGAATCTGGTCACGAGCCCCAGAGTCACGACGCTTGGTTCCGCCCGTTTTCTAGCGCATGAAATACTCGAAAGAAGCACGTCAGGGCTGTTTCTCGTGCAGGTACAAATAGTCGGTACTGCCATTTCCATAGACGCAGACATACCCTGCTGCCCTCAGCGCCTTGTCTGCGGCATCAACCCGCTGAAAGGCTTTCTTTCCGGGCCGGTTGAGTTCGTCGTATTCGACGCAGATCTGCTGGGGCCGCAGCCCGTCTGCCAGAATCTGCTCAAGAACTTCGACTTCCGCACCTTCTATGTCGAGCTTCAACAGCTGGACTTCCTCGATTGGAATTGCGTGATCGTCCAGTACTTCCTGCAATGTATCGGCCTGAACCATCAGGTGATCGGTATCCTGACGATAATCGTTCTGGAAATTCACGATCGAGTGCGACACATGCTCGGGGTTCTTGGGAAGAAAAAAACGCAGTGTCTCGTTGCGGCACCAAAGGGCGCGATCGACCATTATCAGGTTGTCTTCACTGCAGGTGCTCAGGTCGTAGGCTTCAACGGGCTGTGAACCACCTGAAACGTAGCCCGTTTCACCCACTTGGCCGAAACGCTTTTTCATCGCGCCAAAATGGGCCACGGCCCGAGGTGTCGGATCGATGATCACGACCCTAGCGCTGTAGCGGTTCGCAAACTCGACGTCGAAAGACGCGTCCTCTCCAAGACCAGCGCTGACGATCGTGCAGCCCTGCAGACTCTCGTCCTCGAGGAAAGTCCAGCCACCATAGTCAGAGCCGAGTGTGACCAGGCGCAAACCGTGCCTGGCCCGAACCGTTTGCAGCCTGTGGCGCTTGTAGCGCTTTTCGCGAAGCCAGTTTCCTATGCGCTCTATCATCTTTCCCTCTTGGACATGAGCCTGCCGACAAACCTGTTGAGCTTGCGCCTGATCTTTTCCAGTTTGCCGGGTTTGGTCAGGTAATACAGTTTCACCTGCTCCACCGCATCGGTATTTTCCGAGATCTGGTCAGGTAAGCCCGGCGAAAGGTTGGAGTTCAGGCGGCTGCGCGTGTAGGACTTGTTCACCACACCATGACTGCCGGATCCATCAAAACCGATGTTCTCTACATAGGAAAAATATGGGGACAGGCACAATCCGCGATTCCGGAAAATGGTCGCGTACCAGAAAACCGCCCATGTCTTCAACTCGCCGGTCTGGTTCGCCAGAACCTGCGACCAATAGTCCTGTGCCCCGTCGAGGTTGAAGCGGGCGATGTCTGCGTCTGAAAACTCATCCACCAGCGCGTCAGGGTCGCGGCTGTAATGCGCCCAACGGTCCGCCCAGGTTGCCCATCCCCAGCAGCTCATGAAACGCCACAGATATGCGCCCTGCGCTCGGCGAAAGGCAGGCACGTCCTCATTGTACCCGGCTATATGCCAGACATCCGGAGTATCCCTGTAGCGCTCCAGGGCAAGGTTCATATAATACAGGAAGGCTGGCGACGTGAGGATATCATCCTCGAGAATGATCGCGCGGCCATGCTCGGCCATCATCTGCGAAACACCCTCTTCGATCGAGACGGCCAGCCCTGCATTCTGGTCACGTCGGCGCAGCTCGATACTGGCGAAACCCTGCTGCGTTTCGGCGACCTGCGCAACGGCGTCGACAATCGGTTTCTCGGCATCATTGCGGGGGCCGTCGATGAATACGGTCACGGATGTCGACGCTGCGAAGGGCGATTGCGCCAGGGCATCCAACGTCCGTCGCGTATGTTCGGGTCGGTTGAACGCAAACACGCACACAGGGGCGGGATCAACAATCTTGGTATGTCCGGATGTCATCGTACCTCACCGAAATGCCACAAGCTGACTGCCCTGAATCAACAGACTATGACGAGGGCTACAAGCAAAAAACCCGAAAGCGGACAGCTTTCGGGTTTTGGAGATTGCAATTGGCTCGTGCCGAACAGCTCAGTGCAGCTTGTCACCGACCTCGGAGATCGCCGAGTCAATCAGCTTGTTGGCTTGCGCCGCAGTCATCTGCTTGGCCAACACGGACTTGGCAGCCGCAACGGCCGCAGTAACAGCCTGGTCGCGCACTTCCTTCACTGCCGAGGCCTCGGCCGATGCGATTTGATCCTGTGCGGCAGCCAGACGACGCTCGATGGATTTCTCCAGATCCGCCTTTGCCTGTTCGGCAGCCAGAACCGAATCTTCCTTCGCCGCGGCCACGATGGCTTCGGCCTGAGTCTGCACTTCGCGCTGCTTGCGTTCGTATGAGGCCAGCAGGCTGCGCGCTTCTTCATGCAGGGCACGGGCCTCGTCCAGCTCGGCCTTAATGCCTTCGGCGCGGTTGTCCAGCGCCCCGCCAATCATCGAGGGAACCTTGAAATAGAACAGGACCGCGATAAAGACGATGAAGCCCAGCGTCACGACGAAATCAGTGTTCGCCAGCGAGAAGAACGGACCGCTTGCGGCCAGCGCCGGGCTGGCGAAGCCTGCGGTCAGGATAAGAGCAAGTGTATTCCGCATGTCACTTATCCTTTCATCTGCGCGCTGATGGCACTGCTGATGGCTTTGGCATCCGCCTCGCCGCCCAGCGCAGTCACCAGTTCGGCCGCCGTATCGTTGGCAACCTGTTGAATGCTTTCCAGCGCTCCGGCACGGATTTCGGCAATTGCCTTCTCCGATTCTGCCGCCTTGGCCGCGATTTCCGCGTCTGCCTTGGCAATCGCGTCATCCAGGTCCGCCTGGATTTCGGCACGCGCTTCGGCTGCGATCCGCTGAGCCTCGGCACGGGCATCGGCCAGCGCCTTGTTATAGGCCTCTTCGGCCTCGACCGCCTTGGCCTTCAGATCTTCGGCCGCAGCCAGGTCATTTGTAATGGTCCCCTGACGCTCGGCCAGGATCGCCGCGATGCGCGGCAGGGCCACGCGGGACAGGACCAGAAAGATGACGACCAGCGTAATGACCAGCCAGAAGATCTGGTTGGGGAACCAATCGAAGCAGAGCTGCGGCATCCCGATGGCCGAGCCATGGGAATCGACGCATTTGCCGACTGCTTCTGCAGCTATGGGTTCTGTCGCCATGATGTCCTCCGTCGGAACGTTGTCTTTACAACAGGTGGGCCGCTATGGCTTGGGCCCACCTGCGCGTAAGGATCAGGTTCCGCAGATTAAACGGCGAACATCAGCAGCAGCGAGACCAGGAATGCGAAGATCCCCAGGGCTTCTGCGAATGCGATACCGATGAACAGGGTTGCGGTCTGCGAAGCAGCCGCCGAAGGGTTGCGCAGAGCGCCGGCCAGGAAGTTGCCGGCCACGTTGCCCACCCCGATTGCGGCCGCGCCGGAACCGATTGCTGCCAGGCCTGCGCCGATGTGTGCGAGATCGCCTTCCATGATGTATCTCCTTACGAATTGGAAGTTTCGATTTTGGGTTATCGTTCCTGTGCCAGGGTCGCCCCTGATCAGTGATGCGGATGCAGAGCGTCCTTCAGATAAACACAGGTCAGAATGGTGAATACGTAGGCCTGGATGAAGGCCACCAGGACCTCGAGGCCGTACATCGCGGTGATCGCCAGAACCGATACGGGCGAGATCACGGCGACCGCGGCGAAGCCGGCGAAAACCTTGATCACGGCGTGGCCGGCCATGACGTTACCCGCAAGACGAATGGAGTGGCTGACCGGGCGCACGAAGTACGAGATCAGCTCGATGATCGCCAGGATCGGGCGCAGCGCCAGCGGCGCGCTGGACACCCAGAACAGGCTGAGGAACCCGGCGCCGTTCTTGACAAAGCCCAGAACGGTCACGGTCAGGAACACGGCCAGCGCCAGCGGAATTGTGACTGCGAAATGCGACGTGGTGGTGAACGAGGTCGGGATCAGGCCGAGGAAGTTCGCGGTGACGATGAACATGAACAGGGTCATGACATACGGGAAGTACTTGACGCCTTCCTTGCCACAGATGTCTTCCAGCATCTTGTAGATGAAGCCGTAGGCCAGCTCGGCGATCGATTGCATGCGGGTCGGGACGATGGCGCGCTTCGAGGTGCTCAGCACCAGCAGGCCGATGATGGCCAGAACCGCGAAGAACAGCCACAGGGTCACGTTAGTGGGCGTGTACCAAGCCATCTCACCGCCGAAAAGCGGCTTGACGATGAACTGGTCCATCGGATGGAAAACCAGGCTGCTGCCTTCTGCTGCGGTGGTCTCGGTCGCCACGTTCAGTCCCTCTCGTCCTTCTCGGCCTGTGTCGAGGCCGCTTGTTTCTCTTGAGCTTCTTGCGCGCTGCGGAGCATGACCTTCACGCCCGCGACAAGGCCCAGCAATGTGAACAGCACCAGGAAGATCGGGATCGTCCCGAACAGGCTGTCCAGCCCGTACCCGATGCCAAATCCGATCCCCAGACCGGAAACCATCTCGATGACCATCCGCCAGGCCAGCTCGCCCCCGGATATGTCAGCGTCCGCACGAGGTTTCGGCGCTTTGGCCTTTTTTGCCGCGTCGATCTTGGCCTCAAGCTGCGTCAGGCGCTGCTTTGGGTCGTCATCGGTCACGGGCGTTTCCCTCGCACAGTCTTGGCGCAGTTGCTAAGCGGCCTCGCGCGCAGAGTCAACGCTGTTGATGGCTCCAATTGACGCAGCTTAAGCCTATGTTTTCAAATGATTTTTATGGACACGCTCTGACTGACGATCGGGCCGCGAACAAACCATGCCGCTGGAAACATCGGATTCCGCATATTCAACCAAATGGTTGACCAAACTTTCCCGCTGTGGTTCAGCGGGATCATGTCCGATGACCTCGATACCGTCTTTGCGGCCCTGGCCGACCCCACGCGGCGCGCGATACTGGCGATGCTGCTCGAGGATGACATGGCCGTCACCGACGTGGCCCAGCCGTTCGAGATGTCGCTGGCGGCGATCTCGAAGCACCTTACGATCCTGACCCGAGCCGGGCTGATCAGTCAGGAAAAGCGTGGCCGGGTGAAATGGTGCAAGCTGGAACCCGACGCCCTGCGCGCGGCCTCGGTCTGGATGCAGGGGTTCGGGCAGTTCGAACCCGTGAATCTGGACGCGTTCGAGCGGTTTCTGGAAAACCAGCTTTCCGCGGGGGACGAGGCCTAGCGCACCACGAAGACCGACATGCTGGCATGTTTGGCCAGATATCCGGCATGGCTGGACAGGATGAAGTCGGTAATCCGTGGCGCATGGGTGCCCACCACGATCAGGTCGGCACCGATCTCTTCAGCGGTGCGGGCCAGATCACCATCCACTTCGACCGCCACATCCACCGAATGAATGTTGCGGAAATCAACTTGCGCTCCGCTGGCCTGGGACAACTCGTCCGCCAGATCGGAAAGGTGGTCCTTGATCGCGGATTCGGTTTGCGTGGGGTCGCCGGGCTGGTTGCTTGTCACGCTGACGATGGTGATCCGCGCGCCCTGCCACCGGGCGATCTGTGCCGCAACTTCGGCCGCTTTGCGCACTTCGGGTGGCAGATGCAGATCGACGGGAAACATTATGTGTTGGAACATCAGTCCCTCCTTTCACGCCGACAGCTTAGCGGGTTTGACATAACCGGCCCTTGATGTGGCTCAATCCAAGAGGATCAGCCTTGCTGGCTGTACTCGACCCCTGTGACCACACCGCTGGGATCGGCGCGGCACAGCCACGGGGCCTGAGCGCCGGCCACTGTGACTTGTGTGACGGTTCCCGCCGGTTCGGCAGTTGTCGACAGAGCCTGGACATCCGCGGGGCTCCGGTTGGCCTCAGCAGCCACCAATGCCTCGCAGCTGGCTTGAAGGGTTGAATTGTCGGTGGTGTCCTGCGTACACCCAAAAACCAGCATTAGCGTGGCCGAGGCAATCAATCTGTGCATGTTCCGGTCCTTTCGGAGTTTGCCCCACCCTGCCACGAACGGGCGCTTTGGCAAAGGTCAGTCCAACGCGGTTTGTCGCCGAGCCATCCCCAGGTCATCCCCTTTCAGCAACAGCACCAGGGCAAGGATCGTCAGCCCTATCCCCACAAGAACAAGAAGGCCAGGCGCCGGCTGGCCCAGCGCGATCTGCCAGATGATCACCCAGCTGGGCGTCAGGTAGGTATAGGCCATGACCTTGGCCGATGGCAGCAGTAGCGTGGCATATTGCAACAGAACGAAGGTGGCCGCGCTGGCGCAGACGGCCACATAGAACAGACCGATCCAGACGATCGCCGGCAGGTTGGCCCAGTCGGTCGCGCGGATGTCGGACCAGCCGAACACCGTCAGCACCGCGCATCCGGCCACAAGCGTGCCGAAGGTGAACACGACCGGCGGCTCGCCCCGGTTCAGCTTGCGCACCATGGGCGTATAGATCGCATGGGCCACGCAGCCCCAGAAATAGATGATCTCGCCCTGCCCGATCTCAAAGGCGCGAAAGGCCAGCCAATCGGCGCGGAACACCACCCAAAGCGCGCCAACCGCGCCCACGCTCAATGCAAGGGCCATGTGCGGGGTGGTGATCTGGCGCAGCAGGACCCAACCCGCCACCGCCGACAGGATCGGCGTCAGGGTAAACACCGCCGCCGCGCTGACCGGCGGCGCGGTCTTCAGCCCGTAGAACATCAACACGAAATAGGCCGAGAACAGCCCGCCCAGCACCAGATACCGCCACGGCGCGCGCGCCGCGCTGCGCGGCAGGCCGGTCGTCATCAGCGCCGCGATGCCGATCACCACGCCGGCAATTGCGAACCGCGCGGCGTTCAACGCCGCCGGCGCGATCTCGTTGGCGATCATCGAGCCCAGCGAGAAACTGCCCGCCACCAGCGCCGAGAACACCAGCATGGCCAGATGGCCACGCGCCTGCGGGCTCATGGCAGCCAGTCCTTTGCCTGCTCCTTGAGGAATTTCAGAAAGGTCTGCACCTTGTTGGTGCGGTGCAGATCCACATGGGTCACCAGCCACAGGTTGCCGGCCCATTCCGGCAGCGGCTCCATCACCTCCTGCAACTGCGGATGGCGGGCGGCCTCCCACCGGGCCATGAAGCCGATCCCTGCCCCGGCCAGAACCGCTTCGGCCACGGTGAAGTTGTTGGAGCAGCGGAAGGTGATCGCCTCGGCCGGGACATTGGCGCGCAGCCAGCGCGAAAAAGGCGCGCGGCTGTTTTCGTCATCCGCCCCGACGAAGGCGTGGTTGGGGAAATTCTCGACGCCCGCGGGCAGGCCGCGCCGCGCGATATAGTCCTGACTGGCATAAAGCCCCACTTCTTGCGTCATGAAGGGCTGCACCACGTTGTCCGGCTGATCTGGGGCCGCACCGGCACGGATGGCCACATGCGCCTCGCCATATTCCAGGCGGAACAGGCGGTCGCCGGTCAGATAGCGCACGATCAGATCGGGATGGTCCTGCTGGAACGCGGTCAGCGTGGGCACCACCAGCGGTGCCAGCGAGGCCAGCGAAGTCACCACCAGCTCGCCCGAGACATCGTCTCCGCGCCCCTTCAGCCGCCCGACCAGCTGGTTGAACTGATCCTCGGTGGCCTGGGCCACGCGCAGCAGATCCTCGCCCGCCTCGGTCGGGGTGTAGCCGCGCGCGTGGCGCTGGAACAGCTTGACCTTCAGCCGGGCCTCGATCGCATCGATATGGCGGATCACCGTGGCGTGGTGCACCCCCAGAACCTCGGCCGCGCCGCTGACCGTGCCCATACGCGCTACCTGATAGGCGGTGCGGACCTCGTCCCAATTGTCCATGACAATACCAATTCTGTGCGATTTCCAACAATGACTGTTGATTTATCCCAGTTTCGTTCGCTCACGCAATACTCATATTGGGCTCAGACACAAAATCCGAACCCTGAGAAGGACCCACGCTATGACAAAGACCATCCTGCATATCGACGCCTCGGCCCGCCGCACCGGCTCGGCCACCCGCGACCTGTCGGCCCGCATCGTCCAGCACCTGGGCGCCGGCCGCATCATCCGCCGCGACCTGGCCACGCCCCTGCCCCTGCTGACCGAGGACTGGATCACCGCCAACTTCACCCCCGCCGATCAACGCGACGCCACCCAGCGCGACCTGCTGGCCCTGTCGGACGAGTTGGTCAAGGAACTGCAGCAGGCCGACACGGTGGTGATCGGGCTGCCGATCTACAATTTCTCGGTCCCCGCTGCCTTCAAGGCCTGGATCGACCTGGTCGCCCGCGCGGGACTGACATTCTCGTATACCGAAAACGGCCCCAAGGGCCTGCTGGAAGGCAAGCGCGCCATCCTCGCCATCGCTTCGGGCGGCACTGCCGTGGGGTCCGAGATCGACTTCGCCACCGGATACGCCCGCCATGTGCTGGGCTTCATCGGCATCCACGACGTGGATGTGGTGGCCGCCGACCGCATGGCGCTGGATCCGGAAGCCGCGCTGAGCAACGCGCAGAAAGCCGTGGCCGAACTGGCCGCCTGATCCGGCCACTGGCCATCCTTGGTCAAACCGTCCAATCTGCACCCGAACTGGATCGGCAGATTGGACGGTTGTCATGAAGAAGATCGGAATTCTGGGCGGGGTCGGCTGGGCGTCGACAATAGACTATTACCGCGCCATCGCCGAGGGCGCCGGGCGCCATTTTGCAGACCGTGGGCACGGATCACCGCTGCCTGTTCCTCCGATGACCATCGAATCCGTCACCCAGGCCAGAACCCGCGCGCTGCGCGGAACTGCCGGCGACGAAGCAAGCTGGTCCGCGTTCGATGCCCTTTTCCGCGATGCACTGCTGACGCTTGAGCAGGCGGGATGTGATTTCGGCATCATTGCCTCGAACACACCTCACGCCCGTTTGCATGCGATCCGGCAGGGCGTGACCATGCCGATCCTGAGTATCTTTGATGCAACCGCCGTGGCCACCAAAACGACACGCGCCAAATGCGCGCTGGTGCTGGGAACCTCGGTCACGATGCAAGCGCGCCACTATGCGGAAAGGCTGGCGGTTGAAGGCATCACAGCCAATGACCGACTTCCCGAGGACCAGATCGCGGAAATGCAGGCCATGATCGACACCGAGTTCTATGGCGGTGCCTCGGCCAATGCCCGCCACCGTCTGCTGGCGTTCTGCAACCGGCACGCCGCCCCCGGAACCGCGATCCTGCTGGCCTGCACCGAATTGCCGCTGGCCTTTCCCCAACATCTTGATGACCCGGTTTTCGAGACCGACGGGCACCTGTTCGTCAATCCCTCGGCCGCCCATGTCGCCGCCGCGTTGAAAGAGGCGCTGAGCGATTGATCAGGGATGCCAGGTAACCTCGCACCCGATCCGGTCGAAGAAGGCCATCAGGTCGTCGCGCGCCATGGCCACCGTCCGGTCGTTGACAAGCGGATGCATATAAATCACGTCCGCATGCTGCGCCGCGTCGTCCATGAAAAACCGCACATCGTTGCCGACGCCGTTGATCATCGCCAGCGGGCTGACCGCGCCGGGACGGATGCCAAGGTTCTGCATCAGCCGATCCGCCGACCCGAAGGACAGGTTGCCCACCCCCAGTTCGGCGCCCAGCGCCTTGAGGTCGATCTCGCGGCTCTGCTCCAGCGTCACCAGGTAGTTCCGCTTTTTCTTGTCGCGCAGATACAGGTTCTTGAGCCGCAACGCGTTTTCGCCCGGCACCATGAACTGATCCTCGACCGCCTTCGACTCTTCGACCGTCCGCAGCGGGACGTGGCTGTGCAGGCGATAGGGCAGCCCCCAATCGTCCAGCTGCGCCAGCAGTGCATCGGAACTAAGCGGCAATGTGTCCTGAAAGGCGGATGAGGCGTCCATGGTCTTCTCCCGAATAGCGCAGCAGTCATGGCCGACGGGGCAAGACGATGCAACCCGGCAAGCGCGGATGGTTGACTCGGGTGGCCAATGGGCCTAAACGCCAACGCAACATCCGGAAGCGTCTGTTCTTCCGGTCCCTTGAGTCGTTCAGGGATCGCCCCCCACCAGCGAGTTTCGCCCGTGGGGGCGTTTGTGCATTGACCCGTCTGCCCCTATCTATGGGGCGCCAACCGACAACCGGCGAAGGAGGCCGAAGGCATGTTTGAAAATCTATCCGAACGCCTCTCTGGCGTCTTTGACCGGCTGACCAAACAGGGCGCCCTGTCCGAGGAAGACGTCAAGACCGCCCTGCGCGAAGTTCGCGTGGCGCTGCTTGAGGCTGACGTGTCGCTGCCGGTGGCGCGTGCGTTCGTCAAGAAGGTGCAGGAACAGGCGACCGGCCAGGCGGTGACCAAGTCGATCACGCCGGGCCAGCAGGTCGTCAAGATCGTGCACGACGCGCTGGTCGATACCCTGCGCGGCGAGGAAGACCCCGGCAAGCTCAAGATCGACAACCCGCCCGCGCCGATCCTGATGGTCGGCCTGCAGGGCTCGGGCAAGACGACGACCACCGGCAAGCTGGCGAAACGTCTGAGAGAGAAAGAGGGCAAGAAGGTCCTTATGGCCTCGCTGGACGTCTACCGCCCGGCGGCAATGGACCAGTTGGCGGTTCTGGGCACCCAGATCGGGGTGGACACCCTGCCGATCGTGCCGGGCCAGAAACCGGTGGACATCGCCAAGCGCGCCAAGCAGCAGGCCACGCTGGGCGGCTATGACGTCTACATGCTGGATACCGCGGGCCGTCTGCATATCGACGAAGTGCTGATGGACGAAGTCGAGCAGGTCCGCAACGTGGTCGACCCGCGCGAGACCCTGCTGGTGGTCGACGGCCTGACCGGTCAGGTCGCCGTCGAGGTGGCTGAGGAGTTCGACGCCAAGGTCGGCATCTCGGGCGTGGTCCTGACTCGGATGGACGGCGACGGGCGCGGCGGCGCGGCACTGTCGATGCGCGCGGTCACCGGCAAGCCCATCCGCTTCGTGGGTCTGGGCGAGAAGATGGATGCGCTGGAAACCTTCGAGCCCGACCGCATCGCGGGCCGAATCCTGGGTATGGGCGACATCGTGGCCCTGGTCGAAAAGGCCCAGGAGACCATGGAGCTCGAGCAGACCGAGCGCATGATGAAGCGCATGATGAAGGGTCAGTTCAACATGAACGACCTGAAGATGCAGCTGGAGCAGATGATCCAGATGGGCGGCATGCAGGGCATGATGGGCATGATGCCGGGCATGGGCAAGATGGCCAAGCAGATGGATCAGGCCGGACTGGACGACCGGATCCTGCGCCAGCAGATCGCCATGATCCAGTCGATGACCAAGAAGGAACGCGCCAACCCCGCGCTGCTGCAGGCCAGCCGCAAGAAACGCATCGCGGCCGGTTCGGGCATGGAAGTCAGCGACATCAACAAGCTGCTCAAGATGCACCGGCAGATGTCGGACATGATGAAGAAGATGGGCAAGATGGGCAAAGGCAAGATGCTGAAACAGGCCATGAAAGGCATGTTCGGCAAAGGCGGGCCCAGCCCCGAGGACATGGCTGCGGGCATGGACCCCAAGGCGCTGGAAGCCGCAGCCAAGGCGATGGGCGGCAAGATGCCCGGCGGCATGCCCGGCATGGGCGGCGGCATGGCCCTGCCCCCCGGCCTGAGCGGGTTCGGAAAGAAGAAGTAAGTGACCGCGCCCGTCGCATATCCTTGGGAGGCTCCGGCCACCGGCCCCGCTGCCGCTCTGTCGGCGCGGCTGGCTGCGGACTTGCCGCGGCTGGAGACTGCGCGGCTGGTGCTGCGCGCGCCGCGGATCGGGGATTTCGACACCTATGCCGACATCCTGATGTCGGACCGCGCCAAACACATGGACGGCCCGTTTGACCGGCAGGCGGCTTGGCTAGATTTCTCGCAATACGTCGCGGGCTGGCTGCTGCGCGGCGCGGGAATGTGGGCCATCGAGGACCGCTCGGGCGGTCAGGTTCTGGGGTTCGTGTCGGTCGGCATGGAATTCGGCGACCGCGAACACGAGCTGGGCTATCTGCTGACCGAAGCCGCCGAGGGGCGTGGCTTTGCAACCGAGGCGGCCGAAGCCGCCCGCGACTTTGCGCTGGGTCCGCAGGCCCTGCCGTCACTGGTCAGCTATGTAGACCTCGACAACGCGGCCTCGGTCCGCGTGGCCGAGCGCCTGGGCGCCCAGCGCGACCTACAGGCCGAGGCCGGGTTCGACGAGCCGGTTCTGGTCTATCGCCACCTGCCCGGCGACGAAGATGGCGGGATGGAGGCCTACGCATGACGACCTTCGCCATCCCGACCCTTGAGACCGAGCGCCTGATCCTGCGGGCGCCGCATCTGGACGATCTGCCGGCGATGACAGCCTTCTACGCGACCGAGCGCAGCCACATGGTGGGCGGGCCAAGGGATGCGGCGGGCTGCTGGAACGGACTGGCGAACCGGCTTGGCCACTGGGCGCTGCGTGGCTATGGCCTGTGGCACCTGACCGAAAAGTCCAGCGGTTCTTTCGTGGGCTGGACCGGCATGATCTATGTGCCGGGCTGGGACGAACCCGAACTGGGCTGGACCCTGATGGAACAGGCCGAGGGCAAGGGCCTGGGCTTCGAGGCCGCGCAGGCCGCCCGCGACCACGCGGCGCGCCATCAGGGGCTGAACGGCGTCATCAGCTATATCGCCCACGCCAATGACCGCTCGCGCGCTCTGGCGGAGCGCCTCGGTGCGACCTACGAGCGCGAGGGCGAAGTGCTGGGCAAGTCCGCGCAGATCTGGCGGCACCCGAAACTCGACACGTCAACGACCGATCTGACCACCGAAAGGACCGGCCAATGAACAATCCCGTGACGCGGGCCGCGGCCTTGCTGAAAGACCACCGCGAAAGCATCGACCGGTTGGACGCGATCCTGGTCTATACGCTGGCCGAGCGGTTCAAGCACACGCAGGCCGTTGGCAAGCTCAAGGCCGAACACGAACTTCCCCCGTCCGATCCCTCGCGCGAGGCCGCGCAGATCGCACGGCTTGAAGACCTGGCGAAAGAGGCGGATCTGGACCCCGATTTTGCCAAGGCTTTCCTGAATTTCATCATTCAGGAAGTCATCCGACACCACAAGAAACACCAGAAATAGCCGGAACATTCCGGCCAACGCCATCCAAAGGAGATACCACAATGGCAATGAAAATTCGTCTGGCCCGTGGCGGCTCGAAAAAGCGCCCCTTCTACCGCATCGTTGCAGCTGACAGCCGCATGCCTCGCGATGGCCGTTTCATCGAGAAGCTGGGCACCTACAACCCGCTGCTGCCGAAGGACAGCGAAGAGCGCGTAAAAATGAACATGGAGCGCATCCAGTACTGGCTGGACCAGGGCGCGCAGCCGACCGACCGGATCGCCCGCATGCTGGAAGCCGCCGGCGCCAAGGAAAAAGCCGAGCGCAACAACCCTCAGAAGGGCACCCCGGGCAAGAAGGCCCAGGAGCGCGCCGAAGAGAAAGCCGCCAAGGCTGCTGAAGCCGCAGAGGCTGCTGCCGCTCCGGCCGAAGAAGAAGCTGCTGCTGCAGAAGAGTAAACAGGCGGGCGCGTGCAGGATCAGGCTTTCACCGAAGACTTCCGCACGCAGTTCGATCTGTTGATGCGGCTCCGGCGCGATGTACGCCGGTTCCGCACCGACGCGGTGGACGAGGCAGTGCTGACGCGCTGCCTCGACGCGTTTCAGCTGGCCCCTTCGGTGGGGCTGAGCGAACCGTGGCGCGTGATCCGCGTCGAGAGCCCAGCGGCCCGGACCGCGGCGCTGGAGAATTTCAAGGCGGCCAATGACGCCGCGCTGTCGGGTTATTCCGGTGACCGGGCGCAGCTGTACAGCCAGCTGAAACTGTCGGGCATGCAGGAGGCGCCGGTGCAGCTAGCGGTGTTCTGCGATGACTCCACCGACAAGGGCCAGGGGCTGGGCGCAGGCACCATGCCCGAGATGCGCCGTTATTCGGTGGTCTCGGCCGTCACTTTGTTCTGGCTGGCGCTGCGCGCGCATGGCCTGGGGCTGGGCTGGGTCTCGATCCTCGATCCCGACCGGCTAGCCCGCGACCTGTCGGTGCCCGAAGGCTGGCGGCTGATCGGTTATTTCTGCGTGGGCTGGCCCGAGGACTGCTCGGACACGCCCGACCTGGAAACCCATGGCTGGGAGTGCCGCCGCGGCAGCCTGCCGGTGGAAACGCGGTAGGGTGGCATGTTTGGATTGATACGCCTTCCCATCCTGCTGCTGATCGCCTTTATTGTGGGCGTGTTCTTTGAACGCAACAATCAACGCGAAGCCTGCGGCGAAATCGGTGTCTGGGAAAGTGGAATATGCGTGACAACGGAAATGCCCAATGACTGATCTGATCTGTGTCGGCAGCATCGCCGGGTCCTTTGGCGTACGCGGCGAGGTCCGCCTGAAAAGCTATTGTGCGGTACCCGAGGATATCGAGACCTACTCCCCCCTGACCGACGAGAGTGGCGCCCAGCGCTATCCACTGATCATCACCCGCGCAATCAAGAACGGGTTTGCCGCGCGTCTGGGCGGGGTCGAAACCAAGGAACAGGCGGACGCCCTGAAGGGGCTGCGCCTTTATGCCCGGCGCGAGCAGTTGCCATCGCTTCCGGATGACGAATTCTATCACGCCGACCTTTTGGGGCTTGAGGTTTATGACACCGGCGGAACCCTGTTGGGGCGGGTCAAATCGGTGCAAAACCACGGCGCCGACGACCTGCTCGAACTGCACGGGCCGGGGCTAAAATCGACTGTATTCCTGCCATTCACCAAGGCCGCCGTACCCACAGTTGACCTTGAGGCTGGGCGTATCGTCGCCGACCCTCCCGAGGGTCTGCTGTGACGCGGCGCATCTTGCTGCATCTGGGCCTTCACAAGACCGGCACGACTGCCGCGCAATCCTTTCTGTTCGAGAACCGAGCGCTTATCTGGCCGCGCCACGCATTGGTTCTGCCATATGTCACCCGCAAATCCGGGTTATCCGAAGCCGCCACGCGCCATTCGCTGTATGGGACATTCGGTACGCTGTCCGAATTCGGCAATCGCTGGCGCGAAATTCTGGCGAAGCTGGATTTCGGGGAAAAGCGCGGGCTGATCCTGAGCGAGGAGAACTTCTCGGGGCTTCGCCCCAGCCGCAATCTGGTTGTGGGATACGCCGAAGCCCCTGATCTGGCCGCCTGCGTGGTCGATACGCTGCGCAACCGGCTTGTCGGGTCGGAACTGGACATCACCGTCTATCTCTCGTTGCGCCAGCGCGGCAGTTGGATCCGCAGCCTCTGGGCCCATGATCTTCAGCGCACGCGGCTTGTGCAGGATTTTGACACGTTCCGCGAGAAGCTCGAAGAGCTCCCGTCGCTGCAGCAGACTGCGGACGCCGTTCGTGATCGGCTGCCCTCGGTTCGAGTGCAGACCGAATGGCTGGAAGACCTGCGTGAGCGCAGCTTTGGCCCCGGCACACCTTTTGCCGAGTTCCTGGATCTTCCGCCCGAGAAAGCCGCCCTGCTGGTCAAGCCCACTCGGTCAAACCCGGCATTGCCGCGAGAAGCGCTGTCCGAAATGCTCGAGTTGAACCGATCGGGGCTGGACGAGGCGGCGCTGGTCCGACAGAAAGCCCGCATCGTCGAACGCGCCCAAAACAGCCTGACCACGAACACATGACGGACAAACCTGCAAAGTCATATGGCCGCAAGGCTATTCGCCCCACGCTGAAACCGCGTGAGCTGCTGACGCCCACGCCGGACCTGCATGGCGTGTGGAAGGCCAAGGTGATCACGCTGTTCCCATCTGCCTTTCCCGGCGTCTTGGGCGAAAGCCTGACCGGCAAGGCGCTGCAAGAGGGGCTGTGGCAACTGGAAACGGTCGATCTGCGGCAGTTCGGAGTCGGCAAGCATCGCAATGTCGACGACACGCCCGCAGGCGGCGGTGCCGGCATGGTGTTGCGGCCGGATGTACTGGGGGCCGCCATTGATCACACGATGGATGGGGTACAGGGCAACTGGCCGCTGATCTACCTCAGCCCGCGCGGGCGCCGGATGGATCAGCGCATGATGCAGAATTTGGCCCGGTGCGATGGCATAACCCTGTTGTGTGGCCGCTTTGAAGGCGTTGATGAACGGGTTTTGGAGCACTACGGCATCCGGGAAGTCTCGCTGGGCGATTTCGTCATGACCGGAGGCGAGATTGCCGCCCAGGCGCTGATCGATGCCACCGTGCGACTGCTGCCCGGCGTTCTGGGCAATCAGGCCTCGACCGAGGAAGAGAGCTTTTCGTCCGGCTTGCTGGAACATCCACAATACACTCGGCCGGCCGAGTGGAACGGGCGCGAGATCCCTCCGATCCTGATGTCCGGACATCATGGGCGCATCGCCGAATGGCGTCACCAGATGGCGGAAGAGATTACCCGCACGCGCCGCCCGGACCTGTGGGATGCCTACCTGAAGGCGCGCGGGGAAGTCGACGACTAGGGTGCGCCCGCCTTCCATCGCGCCCAGATATCAGGCGAGCCATTGAAGGCGTTGATGTCCACCCGCCCCTGCACGCCGGGAACCAAACCGGTACCCGTATACTGCCAGAACCGCCAGACTGCCTTGGGATAGACATTGCGCGGATGCCCCGCGACCGAGCGCAGCCAGAACTCGGTCTTTGGCAGCCGTCCGATCCCTGTGTCCTCGTAGAAATCGACCGTGGTGTAGACGATCGGCCGGCGGCCGTAATGTCGCTCCAGTATGTCGAGGAACCTTTCCGCCTCGGCCCGCACCGTCTTGCCATCGGGGCGCAGGGTGCAGGTTTTGGAATGGGGGGTCCATTCCATGTCCAGCACATGCGGCAGGTCGGCCCCACGTGGAACGTTTCGAATGAACCAGCGGGCCTGCTCGGCCGCGGGGCGGCAGAAGTAGTAATAGTGATATGCCCCCCACGGAACCCCTGCCGCACGAGCGCCCTGACTGTGATCCTGGAACATCGGATCGGCCACGTCGCCCCCTTCGGTCGCCTTAATGAACACGAAACTGACCCCCGAGGCCTTGGCCTGGCGCCAGTCGATCGGTCCCTGCCAGCGCGAGACGTCGAGCCCATGCACGGGATAGTGCTCGGGCCGCCGCCGCTCCCAGTCATGCGGGTCGGCATCCGCAAAGGCTGGGTACAAAACCGAAGGTCCGGAAAGGCCCGCGACCATCGGTTGGTCTACGATTTGGGGCGCCGGCGCACGACGCCCGCAAGACATCAGTGCCAGCGCTAGAACCACGCATAAAATCGCTTTGCTCATCCTGTTGCTCTGCCTCTAAACCTGCCCTCAAATTATGACCCAGAATGCCCGATCCCCGGCACAAGGCAACGTCGCGGTACAGGTGACGGCGGATTCCCACCAAATCCACCGCGATTTGGCCGGAAAACCGGCGATTTGGGCTTGATATACACGTCCGACTTCCCTAAACGGGCGCAATCTGGTGCCGCCTTTCGGGCGACTCCGGTGTTTTGGGTTGATCGCAGGAACGCACCTGCCCTTCTTCGGATCAGGGAAGCTGTGGAATAACCCGGACCAAAAGGAACATTCGACCTGACCTCTGGCGGGCTGCAGATCGCGGGACCCGGAGAAGACCAAGAGCTCTCAGATCGTGCCCAACTTCGTGGACCAACCACGAGCAGATAGGAGTAACTGCGATGGACCTGATCGCACAGCTTGAGGCGGAACAGATTGCCGCCCTGGGGAAAGACATCCCCGACTTCAAAGCCGGTGACACCATCCGTGTCGGCTACAAGGTGACCGAAGGCTCGCGCACCCGTGTGCAGAACTACGAAGGCGTCTGCATCGCGCGCAAAAACGGCGACGGCATCGCCGGATCGTTCACCGTTCGCAAGATCTCGTTTGGCGAAGGCGTGGAGCGTGTGTTCCCGCTGTATTCGACCAACATCGACAGCATCACCGTTGTCCGTCGTGGCCGCGTCCGTCGCGCCAAACTGTACTATCTGCGTACCCGTCGCGGTAAATCCGCTCGTATCGCAGAAGTCACCAACTACAAGCCCAAGGCTGGCGCCGAGGCGTAAGGAGCGGAAAGATGAAAAAAGACATCCATCCCGACTACCACATGATCGACGTCAAACTGACCGACGGCACCGTGATCCAGATGAAATCGACCTGGGGCGCCGAAGGCGATCAGCTGGCCCTGGAAATCGACCCCTCCTCGCACCCCGCGTGGACCGGTGGCTCGTCGCGTCTGATGGACGCCGGCGGTCGCGTGTCGAAGTTCAAGAAGAAATACGAAGGCCTGGGTTTCTGAACCCACGCCTTTTCGGAATTTCCAAGGCCGTCCCCATGGGGGCGGCCTTTTTCGTTGGCCGCTTCTATTGCGCGTCCGGCACGTCGAGATCAAAGACGATGATCCCGTCAGCACCATTCTGACACAGATCACACAGCTGACCGCCCAACCGGCGGTGTTTCGGGTGTTCGGCATAAGCCTGCACGGCGGTTCGATCCGCAAAGCGGATCACGAACCCATCGCGATAGTCCTGCGACTTTCCTTCAAAATCGAGATTGGGGCCGCTTTCAAAGGTCAAGACCCCCTCCAGGTCGGCGCATAGCTCGGCCAAGCCGGTCAGAACGGCACGGCGCGCGTCCTGCGGTGCATCTGATCGGAAAGTGAAGAACACGCAGTGCAATATCATGATTTCGGTTCCTGGTTGGGCAAAGTCAGATCCAGTAGGCCAAGGCGAGTGGCAGCACCAGGATCGTCGTCAGGGTTGAGACCATGATGTATCCGGCCACTTCCGGGCCATATTCCGGAACATGCTGGTCGATGAACAGGTATGTCGCAACCGAGGACGGCATCAGGCAGCAGAGGATCAGCGCTCCGCGTTCGACCCCGGTAAAGCCGAACAGCCAGACAAGCGTGGTGGCGATCCCGACGGCCAGAACGAGATGCAGACCTGTCAGAACGACCGCCCGGCCAAGGCTGCCCGTCCGAAGCGTGGCCAGCGTGTGACCCAGTGTCAGCAACATCAGCGGGATCGACAGCCCGCCCAGAATGTCAAAGGATTTGGCGATCGGTTGCGGCAGGGTAGACCCCGTAGCCATCAGCGTCAGCGCGATGATAACCGCATAGATGATCGGAGATGTTGCAAGCTTGCGCGCCGAGAACTCTCCGGCCGGGATCCACATGCCGACCGTGAAAATACTCACCAATACCACGACGACAAAAGCCATCGTATAGGCCATGCCCGCATCGCCCAGTGCCAGCAAAGTGATCGGCAATCCGATATTGCCCACATTGCCATGCATCAGCGGGGTCAGAAACGCCCGCACCGGCCAACGCAACAGCCGCAACGCCAGAAATCCGAGCACGCCGAACGCCGCAATGGCGAGGGCAGCAGCAGCCATCATGTCCAGAAACGTGGCAATCTGGATCTTGGTGGCGGACAGATGGGAGATGATCAGTGTCGGATATCCCACCTTCGAGACAATCCCGCCGATCACCTTGTTGTCGAACGGTGCGCGCGCGACCGCCAGCCCGTACCCCACACCGGCACAGATCAGCACCGGCAGAACGATGTTCAATACGTTCAGGAATACGTGCTCCAAACCGGGTCCTTGCGTCCAAGTCAGTTTGCAGACTGTGGCGACGGACGCCCCGTTTGGCAACATCCAAGCGTCAAGCGGCGGGTATCGCGAAAAAATCCAATTTAGACACTGATATTGTCCCGCAGACCCTACAGGACCGCTTTTCTTCGCGGATCACACAACATATAGTGGGTTCAAACAACGTGTAGGCAAACACGGCGCGACTTGGGAATACAGGTATGGCACATATCATCGTTGTGGGGAACGAAAAGGGCGGCGCAGGCAAGTCGACGGTTTCCATGCATGTTGCAACCGCGCTTGCGCGTTTGGGAAACAAGGTCAGCACCCTGGATCTGGACCTGCGGCAGCGCAGCCTGGGCCGCTACTTCGAGAACCGCCGCAATTTCCTGTCCACGGAAAAGCTGGAACTGCCCAGCCCGCGCCACCATGACCTGCCCGAGATCGACGCAAGCAAGCTCAAACCCGGAGAGAACATCTATGACCACCGCCTGTCCGCCGCCGTGGCCGAGTTGGAGAGCGACAGCGATTTCATCCTGATCGACTGCCCCGGCTCCCACACAAGGCTGAGCCAGGTGGCCCATTCGCTGGCCGACACGCTGATCACGCCGCTGAACGACAGTTTCATCGATTTCGACCTGCTGGCCCGGATCGACTCGAAGGGCGAAAAGATTCTCGGCCCCTCGGTCTATTCCGAGATGGTCTGGAACGCGCGGCAATTGCGGGCGCAGGCCGGGCTGAAACCGATCGACTGGGTCGTGGTGCGCAACCGCGTGGGCACCCAACGCATGGTCAACAAGGAAAAGATGCAGCGCGCCATCGAAATGCTGTCGCAGCGCATCGGCTTCCGCGTTGCCTCGGGCTTTTCCGAGCGTGTGATCTTTCGCGAACTGTTTCCGCGCGGGCTGACTCTGCTGGACCTCAAGGATATCGGGGTGAAACAGCTCAACATTTCGAACATCGCCGCGCGGCAGGAGCTGCGCGACATGATGCGTGAACTGAACCTGCCCGGGGTCGAGATCGACTTCTAAGCCGTCGGCGCGAAGATCGTGAACAGCTCTTTGGGTTCGGGTACGCCGCGCAGCATGTAGCGCCCGACCGAGATCAGTTCCTGTTCGCAGGGCTGAGCGGCGCGGGCCACGTCATCCGAGATCAAGATACGTCGATCCAGCGATCGGTGCATGCCTGCAATACGCGCAGCCTGGTTCACCGCCGGTCCGATCACAGTGAAATCCAGCCGGCTTTCAGCACCGATATTGCCGTAAAGGATTTCGCCCGAATGCAGAGCAAGGGTGAAATTGGCAACCGGCAAGCCGGCGGCAGCCCGTTCCGCGTTGAGCACTGCAATGCGCTCTTGCAGAACAGTCACAGCGGCCAGCGCGGCGCGGGCGTCCTCGTCGATCTCGCCCACGTCGAACATGGCCATCAAGCCGTCGCCCATGAATTTCAGGATATTGCCGCCACAACCCTGAACGACCTCGACCGCCACGGCCAGATAGTCGTTCAGCATCGCGATGATGTCCGACCCCGGAAGGCGTTCGGCCAGGCCGGTAAAGCCCTCGAGGTCGAAATTCCAGATCACAGCGTCGATCTGCTGTAGCGACCCGCGCCGGATTTCACCCGACAGTACACGGTGGCCAGCATCCCCGCCCAGATAGACACGCAACAGATCCTGCGCCATCTTCCGGTTCGCGGCCGATTTCAAGGCGAGGCCCAGATGCGGCAGGGCATATCGGATAAGATCCAGATGCGTTTCGTCGAACCCCTCGGCGTGATCCGTCGCCCAAGACATCAGAACCCCCTCGGGCATCTGGTCCAGCGCGATCCGGCGCTCGGGTTCGACCTTCTGCAAAACCAGCCCGGATGCGAAATAGTCGGTGGCGCCCCTCTGGTGCAGTTCGTTGAGAAACGGAAACCGGCTGGGTTCGTTCTGGTCCTTCAACCTCTCGCGCAGTTCCTTCGCGCCGGTCTGCAGCATCTCGTAAAGCGGGCTGTTCACCCATTGTGCGGGCGGTACCTCGGTGTGTTCGTAATTCTCGACGCTGCCCCCTTCGTCACGGTACCAGTTGAAGCCGGTACCGCCATAAGTGGGGTGATAGGCGCTCTGGGCGGCGTGAAACCGCATCAGGGGAACGCCCGCATCCACAAGCCGCAGGCAATAGCCTTCCAGTATTTCCGACTGTTCGGCCCCCTCCAGCCCCCGGTCCAGCAACCATCCGATCAGGTTTTCGGCGTAGGCTTTGGGGTCGGTGGATGGCATCTTGTGGCTCCGTCTGGTCTGCACCCCACTTGGGGGTTGCGGGGCCAGATTACCAGAGGTCAGTCCATCCCGGCCAGCCGCCGCAGCATCATCCGCAACAGGGCCGCCTCGCCTGTGGTGAACATGCCCGCCAGCCGGGCGTCATAGTCGCGGGCGATGTCGCGCAATTCGCGGTACACCGTCAGACCGGCGGGGGTCAGGGTCAGCCGCTCCATCCGGCGGTCGTTTTCGTCGCGGGTGCGCCGCAGGTATCGGCGCTGTTCCAACTTGTGCACCGCGCGGCTGATCTTGGTCTTGTGCATCTTGGCACGTTCCCCGATCTGCTTGGCGGTCATCTCTCCGTAATTGCCCAGGTGGAACAACACGCGCCATTCGGTGCGCAGCATCCCATAGCGGTTCTTGTAGACCTTTTGAAAATCCAACGAGCTTTCCTCGGCTGCCTGGTTGAGCAGGAAGGGCAGGAAATTTCGCAGGTCGAAGTCATCTTTTTCGGCGGAATCTGGCTGTGTCATGGTTGTTAGTTACAAAATCAACTATTATTCGACAAGCAGCAAACGGAGGAACCCCGATGAATCGTCCGACTGACCCGCACGCTCTGACCCAAGCCAGCACGCCCGTTGGCACCCACGCAGGCTATATGCCCGGCTTTGGAAATGACTTCGAGACCGAGGCGCTGCCCGGCGCGCTGCCGCAGGGCATGAACAGCCCGCAGAAATGCAACTATGGCCTTTACGGCGAACAGCTCAGCGGCACCGCCTTCACCGCCAACCCGCCCGAGCGCACCTGGTGCTATCGCATCCGGCCGTCGGTCAAGCATTCCCACCGCTATGAAAAGATCGACCTGCCCTATTGGAAAAGCGCCCCAAATGTCGATCCAGACGTGATCAGCCTGGGCCAGTACCGCTGGGACGCGGTGCCCCATTCCGACCAGCCGCTGACCTGGCTGACCGGCATGCGCACCATGACCACCGCCGGGGACGTGAACACCCAAGTCGGCATGGCCAGCCACATCTATCTGGTCACTGAATCGATGGTCGACGACTATTTCTTCTCGGCCGATTCCGAGCTGCTGGTGGTGCCGCAGGAAGGCCGGCTGCGCTTTGCGACCGAGCTGGGCATCATCGACCTGGAACCCAAGGAGATCGCCATCATCCCGCGCGGCCTGGTTTACCGTGTCGAGGTGCTGGAAGGCCCCTGCCGCGGTTTCGTCTGCGAAAACTACGGCCAGAAATTCGAGCTGCCGGGCCGTGGCCCGATCGGCGCCAACTGCATGGCCAACCCGCGTGACTTCAAGGCGCCTGTCGCGGCGTTCGAAGATCGCGAGGTGGCCTCGACCGTGACGATCAAGTGGTGCGGCCAGTTCCACACCACCAAGATCGGCCACAGCCCGCTGGACGTGGTGGCCTGGCATGGCAACTACGCGCCCTACAAATACGACCTGCGCACCTACTGCCCGGTCGGGGCCATCCTGTTCGACCACCCCGATCCGTCGATCTTTACCGTGCTGACCGCGCCTTCGGGCGTGCCGGGCACGGCGAATATCGATTTCGTCCTATTCCGCGAACGCTGGATGGTGATGGAGGACACGTTCCGCCCGCCGTGGTACCACAAGAACATCATGTCCGAGCTGATGGGCAATATCTACGGCCAGTATGACGCCAAACCGCAAGGCTTCGTGCCGGGCGGCATGAGCCTGCACAACATGATGATCCCGCATGGCCCCGACAAGGAAGCCTTTGAAAAGGCATCCAACGCCAATCTGGGTCCGGACAAGTTGGACAACACCATGTCCTTCATGTTCGAGACCCGCTTCCCGCAGCACCTGACCGCCTTTGCCGCGAACGAGGCGCCGCTGCAGGATGACTACATCGATTGCTGGACGGATCTGGAAAAGAAATTCGACGGCACGCCCGGCAAGAAATGACACCGGTGGCCCCACGGCCACCGCACCGCACAAGGAAACGCAATGCCTTTGATGAAATCCTGGGTGGCCTCGGCCAATGACGCGAACCACCCGTTTCCGCTGAACAACCTGCCTTATGGCGTCTTTTCGACTGCAGGTTCCGAGCCGCGCTGCGGCGTGGCCATCGGGGACATGATCCTCGACGTGTCCGCCGCCGAGGCCGAGGGGCTGATCACTTTGGGCGACGAGCCGCTGTTCGATCTGCCCTTCTGGAACCCGCTGATGGAACAGGGTCCGGCCGTCTGGGCCGCGCTGCGCGAGCGGCTGACCGCCCTGCTGGCGAAAGGGTCGAAAGAACAGGACAAGGTCGAACCGCTGCTGGTTCCGCAGGCCGAGGCCCATTTTCACATGCCTTTCGCCGTCAGCGAGTACACCGATTTCTATGCGGGCAAGCACCACGCCACCAACGTCGGCACCATGTTCCGCGGCCTGGAAAACGCGCTGCCACCCAACTGGTTGCACATCCCCATTGGCTACAACGGACGGGCCTCGTCTGTGGTAGTCTCGGGCACCGATATCCGCCGCCCGTGGGGGCAGTTGAAGTCGCCCGACCATGACCGCCCCGCCTTCCTGCCCAGCCGCCGTTTCGACATCGAGCTGGAGATGGGCGCCATCGTCGGCACCCCGTCCGACGGCCCGATCACCGTGCAGGAGGCCGACGATCATATCTTTGGCTATGTCCTGCTGAACGACTGGTCTGCGCGCGACATCCAGGCCTGGGAATACCAGCCGCTGGGCCCGTTCCAGGCCAAGGCGACCGCTACCTCGATTTCGCCGTGGATCGTAACCAAGGCCGCGCTGGACCCTTTCCGCTGCGACACGCCCCCGCGTGAGGTCGAACTGCTGGACCACCTCAAGGACTGCGGCCCAATGCTCTATGACATCGAGCTTGAGGTGACGATGGCGCCCGAGGGCAAACCGGCATCCACCATCGCCCGCACCAATTACAAGGAAATGTATTATTCCTCGGCGCAGCAACTGGCGCATCATACCACCTCGGGTTGCCCGATGAACGTGGGCGACCTGCTTGGCTCGGGCACGATTTCGGGGCCGACGAAGGACAGCCGCGGCTCGCTTCTGGAACTCAGCTGGGGCGGCAAGGAACCCATCACGCTGGAGACCGGCGAAACGCGCAGCTTCATCGAGGACGGCGACACGCTGACCCTGAAGGGCGCTGCCCTGGGCGACGGCTACACGATCGGCTTCGGCGATTGCACCGGCACGGTGCTGCCCGCCCTTGAAGACCCATACGCACGATAAGGAGCGCCAAATGGCCAAGGCATTCGCGTCCCAAGGGGACATGACCGAAAAGAAGATCTCGTTCACCGAGGTGGGCGAAGGGCTGTATGCCTTCACCGCCGAGGGCGATCCCAACTCGGGCGTCATCATCGGCGATGACAGCGTGATGGTGGTCGAGGCGCAAGCCACACCGCGCCTGGCGCAAAAGGTGATCGACTGCATCCGGTCCGTAACTGACAAGCCGATCACTCATGTGGCGCTGACCCACTACCACGCGGTCCGCGTGCTGGGCGCCAGCGCCTTCGGTGCGCAACAGATCATCATGTCGGACATGGCCCGCGCCATGGTCGTCGCGCGCGGGCAAGAGGACTGGGACAGCGAGTTCCAGCGTTTCCCTCGCCTGTTCGAAGGCCACGAAAGCATCCCCGGCCTGACCTGGCCCACCACCACCTTCAACGACACGATGACGGTCTATCTGGGCAACCGCCGGGTCGACCTGATGCATCTGGGGCGGGCGCATACCGCCGGTGACATCGTCATCCACGTGCCCGACCAGAACGTGATGTTCACCGGCGACATCGTCGAATATCACTCGGCCTGCTATTGCGGTGACGGGCATTTCAGCGACTGGGGCGATACGCTGGATCAGATCCAGTGGTTCGACGTGGACGCCATCGCCCCGGGGCGCGGCGATGCGCTTGTCGGCAAGGAAATGGTGAACGCCGCCATCGAGAACACCCGCGATTTCGTCGAAAGCACCTATCGCCCGGCCGCCAAGGTGGCGGCGCGCGGCGGCAGTCTGAAAGAGGCCTGGGACGCAGTGCGTGCGGAATGCGATCCGAAATTCTCGGACTACGCCATCTATGAACACTGTCTGCCCTTCAACGTGGCCCGTGCCTATGATGAAGCGCGCGGCATCGACACCCCGCGCATCTGGACCGCCCAGCGCGATCTGGAGATGTGGGAGGCCCTGCAAGGCTGAGAAATGGCCCGGCGACTTGATCCAGATCGTGTTGCCGGCCTGAAAACGATGCGACCATGGAGGAGAGCCATCGGCGCCACGCGCCGGTGGGCAGGGATTGTGCGCCACGCGCACAGAACTTGGGGAGAGAGCCCATGAACAAGATTTTTGAACAGCCGCTCTATGCCTATGCCCGCAGCCCCGATCAGGATGCCCCCACCCCGGTGCGGCATCAGGTGATCGTGATAGGCGCTGGGCCGGTCGGGTTGGCCGCCGCCATCGACCTGGCCCAGCAGGGCGTCGAGGTGGTGGTGCTGGACGACAACGACAAGGTCAGTTTCGGCAGCCGCGCCATCTGTTTCGCCCAGCGCACGCTGGAAATCTCCGACCGACTGGGGTGTGCTCGGCCGATGGTGGACAAGGGCGTGCTGTGGAACACCGGCAAGGTGTTTTTCGACGACCGAAAGGTCTATGAATTCAACCTGCAGCCCGATGAGGGCTATGCCCATCCGGCCTTCATCAACCTTCAGCAATACTACTTTGAACAGTTCATGGTCGAACGGGTCCGCGAGTTGCAGGCCCAGGGCGCACCGATCGAGATCCGTGGCCGCAACAAGGTCGAGGCGATCGGCACCCATGACGACCACGTCAAGCTCGAGGTGGAAACGCCCGAGGGGTCGTACACCGTCGAGGCCGACTGGCTGATCGCCTGCGACGGGGCCAATTCGCCCACACGCCGGATGCTGGGGCTGGATTTCGTGGGCCGCGTGTTCGAGGACAACTTCCTGATCGCCGACGTGGTCATGGAGGCCGATTTCCCGTCCGAGCGCTGGTTCTGGTTCGACCCGCCCTTCAATCGCGGCCAGTCGGCGCTGCTGCACAAACAGCCCGACAATGTCTGGCGTATCGACCTGCAACTGGGCTGGGACATCGACAAGGAACGGGAAAAGCGCCCCGAAAACGTGATCCCGCGCCTCAAGGCGATGCTGGGCGAGGATGTCCAGTTCGAGTTGGAATGGGTCAGCATCTATACCTTCCAGTGCCGCCGGATGGAGAAGTTCCGCCACGGCCGCGTCCTGTTTGCCGGCGACAGCGCGCATCAGGTCAGCCCCTTCGGCGCGCGCGGGGCCAATTCGGGCCTGCAGGACACCGACAACCTGTGCTGGAAGCTGAAGATGGTCCTCGACGGTACCGCCCCCGAAAGCCTGCTGGACAGCTATGATGTCGAGCGCATCCACGGCGCCGACGAAAACATCCTGAACTCCACCCGCTCGACTGATTTCATCACGCCGAAATCGGAAATGTCACGCATCCTGCGCGACGCGGTTCTGGACCTGAGCGAACACTACGACTTCGCCCGTCCGCTGGTGAATTCCGGGCGGTTGAGCGTGCCCTGCACCTATGACGGCTCGCTGCTGAATTCGGCCGATGCGCTGAATGGTCCGGCCGAAACGCGCCCCGGATCGCCCTGCCCCGATGCTCCGCTGGGGGATGAATTCCTGTTGCCCAAGCTGGCGGACAAGTTCACCCTGCTGACCATCGACGCCGACGCCCCCGACACGATCGAGGAAGAGGGCGTGACGGTCGAGCGGCTGGCGCTGTCGGTCAAGGACGACCGGACGCTGGCGCTGAAGCGGCGGTATCTGGGCGACGCGGAAGCTGCGGTCTATCTGATCCGGCCCGACCAGCATGTGGCGGCGCGGCGCGACAGCTATGAAGACAACGCGTTCCGGCATGCGATCCGCCGGGCCATCGGCAAGGAGTAGGCACAATGGATGAACTGATCCTCACCCCGAATATCGACGGCGCGGATGATTTCTATGCCGATCTGCTGGCCGCGCACGACGGTCTGGACAAGGCTGAAAGCGACGCGCTGAATGCGCGGCTGGTGCTGGTGCTGGCCAACCACATCGGCGACCGGACTATCCTTAAACAGGCGATCGACGCGGCCAAAGCCCGATGAGCGACGTCGTCCTGTATGACTACTGGCGGTCCTCGGCCAGCTACCGGGTGCGCATCGCGCTGAACCTGGCCGGGATCGCCTATCGCACGCAGACCGTCGATCTGGTCAAGGGCGAGCAGACCGCGCCCGCGTATCTGGCGCGCAACCCGCAGGGCTTTGTGCCGGTGCTCGAGATCGACGGCGTGCAACTGACCCAGTCGCTGGCCATTCTGGACTATCTCGACCGGACGCGGCGCCTGAACCTGCTGCCGGACGAGCCGGTTGCGCGGACCAGGACGCAGGCGCTGGCCCATGCCATTGCGGTGGATCTGCACCCGGTCTGCAACCTGAAGGTCGCCCGCCACGCCACGCAGCTGAGCGGCGGACGGGGCGACATGCCCGGCGACTGGATGCGCCATTTCATCCGGCCCGGGCTGCTGGCCTTCGAGGCAATGCTGGCCAACTTCGAACAAGCCCCCTTTTGTACGGGGCCGGCTCCCGGTTTGGCCGATCTGTGCCTGATCCCGCAGATGTACAACGCCCGGCGCTGGCAGGTGGATCTGTCGGACATACCGCGCATTCTGGCGGTCGAGGCGGCCTGTGCCGACCACCCCGCCTTTGCAGCGGCCCACCCGGACGCCCACGCGCCGGGCTGAGCCGCGCACAGGGTCTGTTTGCCGATGCGTCTGTGCACCGGCGCCGATCGGGCCTAGCCTTGTGCCGGAAACCACCGCACGAGGCCCCCGATGCCACAGATCACCGGCTATCACGCCCATGTCTATTTCGACGCCGAAACGCAGGAGACTGCCCGCCATGTCTGCGAGGAGGCTGCACGCCTGCTCCCCGTCCAGATGGGCCACATGCACAGCCGCAATGTCGGCCCCCACCCGCGCTGGAGCTGCCAGCTGAGCTTTGCCGCCGATGCCTTCGACAAGGTGATCCCGTGGCTGATGCTGAACCGGCAGGGGCTGACCGTGTTCACCCACCCCGAAACCGGCCAGCACCTGCCCGACCACCGCGACCGGGCGATCTGGATGGGCGAGATGCTGGACCTGGACCTGTCGATCTTTGACCGGCTGGGCGCCTAGCCCAGCGCCCGCGCCTGTTCCCTGAGCTTGAATTTCTGGATCTTGCCCGTCGATGTCTTGGGCAGCGGCCCGAACATCACCGTCTTGGGTGCCTTGAAATGGGCCATGTGGTCGCGGCAAAATGCGATCAGATCGGCCTCGGTCGCCTCGGCGCCCGGCTTCAGTTCGACAAAGGCGCAAGGCGTCTCGCCCCATTTCTCGTCCGGTTTGGCGACCACGGCGGCCTCCATCACGGCGGGGTGCTTGTAGAGGATATCCTCGACCTCGACCGACGAGATGTTCTCGCCCCCCGAAATGATGATGTCCTTTGACCGGTCCTTCAGCGCGATATAGCCGTCGGGATGCATCACCCCCAGATCGCCCGAGGCGAACCAGCCTCCGCGAAACGCCTTTTGCGTGGCCTCGGGGTTCTTGAGATACCCTTTCATCACGATGTTGCCCTGCATAAAGATCTCGCCCATGGTCTCGCCATCGGCCGGCACCGGCTCGAGCGTTTCGGGATCAGCCACCATCAGCCCCGACAGGGCAACGTATTTCACCCCCTGCCGCACCTTGAGCGCGGCGCGCTCCTCGGCGGGCTTGTCGTTCCATTCGTCCTTCCAGGCGCACACGACCGACGGCCCGTAGGTCTCGGTCAGGCCATAGACATGAGTGACTTCGATGCCCATCCCCTCCATCGCCGCGATCACCGCGGCAGGCGGCGGGGCACCTGCGGTCATCACCTTGATCTCGTGGTCGAAATCCTTGAGGTGATCGGGCGCGTTGGCCAGCATGTTCAGAACGATGGGCGCGCCGCAGAAATGGGTCACGCGCTCGTCGCGGAAGGCGCGGTAGATCGGCTCGTCCCGCACCGCACGCAGGCAGACGGACGTGCCCGCGTTCGCGGCCATGGTCCAGGGGAAACACCAGCCGTTGCAGTGGAACATCGGCAGCGTCCACAGATAGACCGAATGCTGCGGCATGCCCCATGTCAGGATGTTCGACGTGGCATTCAGCGCCGCGCCACGGTGGTGATAGACGACACCCTTGGGGTTGCCCGTGGTGCCCGAGGTATAGTTCAGCGTGATCGCGTCCCATTCATCGGCGGGCAGAGACCAGTCGAATTCCGGGTCGCCCTCGGCCAGCAGCGCGTCATAGGTCAACGCGCCCAGTTTCTCGCCGCCGTCGAAACTCGGGTCCTCGATGTCGATCACCAGAATGTCGTGATCCACCTGCTCCAGCGCCTGTTTCACCACGCCCGAGAATTCGGGATCGACCAGCAGCACCTTGGATTCGGCGTGGTTGAGGATGAAGGCGATGATCGGGGCATCGAGCCTTGTGTTGATCGTGTTCAACACCGCGCCTGCCATGGGCACACCGAAATGCGCCTCGTACATTTCGGGGATGTTGGCGGCGATGATCGATACCGTGTCGCCCGCGCCCACCCCACGCGCGGCCAGCGCACTGGCCAACTGGCGGCAGCGCGCATAGGTCTGCGCCCAGCTATGGCGCCGGTCACCATAGACCACGGCGGGATAGTCAGGGTAAACGGCCGCGGTCCTCTCGATATAGCTGAGCGGGGACAGGGCCGTAAAATTTGCCGGGCCTTTGTCCAGATCGCGCTGATAAATGCTGTGGGTCGCCATCCGCCTCTCCTCCCCAAGTCGTCGGATTTTTCGTATTGAGCACAAAGGTTGCCGCAAAACAAACCCGTAAAAATACGCGAGGCGAATATACTGGAGCTACGTGATCGGGTAATCTGGCCCTACTGCGTACCGGGCTTTCGGGCTGATCTGCGGTATCTGGTTCATCCGCGCCTGCCGGGCATCCTGATTCCCGCGCGTCGCGTCTTAATGAAAGGACATGTCATGGACGGCACGTTCAACGAAAACGATCTTTCCCGCGTGGTCGAGGCCGACCGCGCCCATATCTGGCACCACCTGATCCAGCACAAGCCGTTTGAGACAAACGATCCGCGCATCATCGTCGAAGGCAAGGGCATGCGCGTCTGGGATCAGAAAGGCAAGGAACACCTGGATGCCGTCTCGGGCGGCGTCTGGACGGTGAACGTGGGCTATGGCCGCGAATCCATCTGCAAGGCGGTTTACGACCAGCTGATGAAGCTGTGCTATTTTGCGAACTCGGCGGGCTCGATCCCCGGGGCGCTGTTTGCCGAAAAGCTGATCGAGAAGATGCCAGGCATGAGCCGGGTCTACTACACCAACTCGGGGAGCGAGGCGAACGAGAAGGCGTTCAAGATGGTCCGCCAGATCGCCCACAAGAAGTACGGCGGCAAGAAGACCAAGATCCTGTATCGCGACCGCGATTATCACGGCTCGACCCTGGCGGCGATGTCGGCGGGCGGTCAGGATGAGCGCAACGCGCAATACGGCCCCTTTGCGCCGGATTTCGTGCGCGTGCCGCACTGCATGGAATACCGCAAGCACGAACTGGACGGCGCGCCCGACGAGAACTTTGGCGAATGGGCCGCCAATCAGATCGAAGCCGTGATCCTGCGCGAAGGTCCCGACACCGTGGGCGCGCTGTGCCTTGAACCGGTGACTGCCGGCGGCGGCGTGATCGAAGCGCCCGAGGGCTATTGGCAGCGCGTGCAGGAGATCTGCAAGAAGTACGACATCCTGCTGCATATCGACGAGGTCGTCTGCGGCGTGGGCCGCACCGGCACCTGGTTCGGGTACCAGCAATATGGCGTGAAACCCGATTTCGTGACCATGGCCAAAGGCGTGGCCTCGGGCTATGCCGCGATTGCCTGCATGGTGACCACCGAGGAAGTCTTTGACATGTTCAAAGACGATGCCGCGGACCCGATGAACTATTTCCGCGACATCTCGACCTTTGGCGGCTGCACCGCCGGGCCGGCCGCGGCGATCGAGAATATGCGAATTATCGAAGAAGAGAACCTGCTGGGCAATTGCGCCGCGATGGGGGATCGCATGATGGGCAATCTGCAGGCACTGATGGACAAGCACAATGTCATCGGCGACGTGCGCGGCAAGGGCCTGTTCCTGGGGGCCGAGCTGGTCGCGGATCGCGCGTCCAAAGAACCGGTGGACGAAAAGCTGGCCCAAGCGGTCGTGGCCGATTGCATGGCGCAAGGGGTAATCATCGGTGTCACCAACCGCTCGGTCCCCGGCCGCAACAACACGCTATGCTTCTCTCCGGCTTTGATCGCCACGGCGGACGACATCGACCAAATCACCGATGCGGTTGATGGCGCACTGGGGCGTGTGTTCGGGTAAACCCAGCGCGGGAAAAAAGACCAAGTGAAGCCGGCGTTCTTCGCGCCGGTTTCTTTTTTTAGCTCCATTTGCTCAGGCAATAGCCTTTGTTTGAGTCAATCAGCGCATCCAGACCAAAGTCTAGGATTTGCGCCCGCTGATGACAAAATGAGTTAGCGAAAAGAAAAACCGGCCCCTCGCGGCCAAGGATCTCTGCTCATCCGCCCATTCCTTGGCTTCCTGATCCGGAACGAGCTTGTTGGACTCGGCAAACCTTTTCATCAGGGTGATCATCATATTGGCCAGCCCATCTGGCCGGAGTTCGTTATCGCAAATCGTGATCGGCGTGATGCTTTCCACAGTGAAACCCTGGTCTCTCAAAATCGGTGGCAGTCGTGCGGGCACGTCTCTCCCGACAAAGTGCTTGTCCCAGGCTTTTATCATCCGATCCATTCTTGCCGGATCATCACTGTACCAAACCAGACTGTCGAAATGGATGTCGCCCACGACAAGCAGACCAGCCGTCCTGAGACAGCGATGGGCCTCCTCCACCGCGGCGGCAATGTCGTTCAAGTACTCGTAAACCTGAACCGACACCGCCTTGTCGAGTGACGCGTCCTTGGCCGGAAGTTGGCCTGCCTCACCCTCCATGATCTGGACCCAGTCATATTCATGGCAGCGGTTTTTGGCGGAACTCCGCATCGCCTCACTTGGGTCGATGCCCAAAACACGCCCGGTCGGACCAACCGCCCGAGCAAGCTCTGCTGTTAAAAGACCATTTCCGCACCCAACGTCCGCGATGGTATCACCCGGGGCTGGTCGCAACGCGTCAAAAGACCCTCGCCGCCGTCGGGTGACATCGGCACCTTGATACACGCTATCGAGTAGGCGCGTTGTTGCTGCATCAAATTCAAGCATGGCACTCGCAAAACCAATGTTGGTCAATTCAGCACGTGCAAGCCTAGCGGTTTTTGGCCCGGATGTCTGCCTGCGCAAAAAGCCGGCACTCAGGCACCAAAAAAGCCGCCCCTAGTCGGGCGTCCTTTCTCTCACTGTTTAGCGAATGAGGATCAGGAGGCCAGAGGGGCAAGTACCCTCGCGAGGACACCACCCAACGGTTCCAGTTCGCGCGACCTGCGTTTTTGGGCGTCAGTTGGCTCTTTTGATCTCAACTTCATCAAATTCGAAACGACCAGTTCCAAAGGCTGCCAGGCCTATCCCTGCCCGAGCGCCCTGGCCGGGGTTCGAGGACGTTCGCTTTGAAAACAGCGTTTGAACGACCTTGGTTCCGTTGGCATAGAAAACCACATGCGCTCCTCGGACCTGGAAGGTCAGCTTGTTCGGGGCGCCGACGCGTATCGCGTCATGTCTGTCTGCGTGTACCAGCCTCAATTGGCGGCCGTCCTTTTGCAGTACGTGATAGCGCCCTTTGTCGTCCACAGTGAACGCCACGTATTTCCCGGACTTTCCGCTGCCAACCAGAATGCCCACACCGCTTTTGCCGCTGAACTCTCCGTCCACCACGGCAGAGATTACCATGTCCTGCGTGCTCTCCAACGAATCCGAGCCGGGAAACTTCACCCACGCCACGTCGTTGAACTGAAGGCTGCGCGCATCCTGTCTGTTCTCCATGACGAATTTTCCATCGGCCATATAGACGACCCAGGGCGGCTTGGCCGATTGAAAGTCGATCTGCCCACCCAGTATGAGCGTCGTGTCGTCGCCATCAAAGGTTTCAACCAATACGTCAGGGAGGTCAGGTTCGGTGATCGTGCCACTGTCGGGTGGCAGATCACCACTGCAGTCAAGACAAGAAGGGCTTGGGTAAGTCTTTGGCAAATAGGCATTTCAGTATTCCGCATTCAATTCATCAGTGAAACTTAACAGATGATTACATCAAATGCGTGTAGTGACCATAACGGAATCCCATACTTGGTTTACGCGAAATCCAATCTGGTCGATCCAAAGAAAAAAGCCGCCCCGAACGGGACGGCCTTTCTTTCACTGTCTCTCGAAAGAGGATCAGGCAGCCAGAGCGGCCTGTGCCTTGGCGACGATCGCGCCGAACGCTTCCGGCTCGTGCACGGCCAGGTCGGCCAGGACTTTGCGGTCCACTTCGATGCCGGCCAGGTTCAGGCCGTTGATGAAGCGGGAATAGGTCAGAGCTTCGTCATGCGAACGAACAGCGGCGTTGATGCGCTGGATCCACAGAGCACGGAAGTTGCGCTTGCGGTTCTTGCGGTCGCGGGTTGCGTACTGGTTGGCCTTGTCGACGGCCTGACGGGCAACCTTGAAGGTGTTCTTGCGGCGGCCATAGTAACCTTTGGCGGCCTTGATGACCTTCTTGTGACGGGCGTGAGTTACGGTTCCACCTTTAACGCGGGACATATCGGTATCTCCTCTTAGCGGTCGTAGGGCATGTAGCCCTTGACGATCTTGGCGTCGGGGGCGGACAGGGTGGTGGTGCCACGGGCGTCGCGGATGAACTTCTTGGTCCGCTTGATCATGCCGTGCCGTTTGCCGGCCTGGCCAGCCATGACCTTGCCGGTCGCAGTCACCTTGAAGCGCTTCTTGGCGCTCGATTTGGTCTTCATCTTGGGCATTTCCGTCTCCTTTCAGGGTTCGGTCCGAAACGCGACTCGGCATGCCACATCGGCCGGTCGCGCGATCAGATGCGCCGTTTACGCAAGTTCGGTCATGCTGGCAAGGGGTTTTTGACCCGTTCGGGTGCTTTTTGCACCGGGGTCGGGAACCGGGGCAGCAGGGCCGCCCCGGTTGGTGTCATCAGTCGGCGAACTTGCGGATTTCGCCGCTTTTCAGTCGCGCGCTGTACGAGGCCAGTTCCTGACGCACCACTTTCATCAGGAAGTAGAGCGCAAAGACGTTGACCACGGCCATGGCAAAGATCGCCGCATCCGAGAAGTCGATCACCGGGCCCAGGTTGGCCGCAGCCCCGATCACCACGAAGACGCAGAAGATGATCTTGAACACCAGTTCCTTGGTGTGGCCCTCGCCGAACAGATAGGTCCAGGCCTTCAGGCCATAGTAGGACCAGCTGATCATGGTCGAGAAGGCGAACAGGATCACCGCGATGGCCAGGATGTAGGGGAACCAGCTGAAGGCGCTGCCGAAGGCGGCCGAAGTCAGGCTGACGCCCGAGTTGCCATCCACGGTTGCGATCGCCGTGCCCGCTTCGTTCAGCACGTACAGGCCGGTTGCCGGGTCGATCACCAGCTGCTGGGTGATGATGATCACCAGCGCGGTCATGGTGCAGATCACCACCGTGTCGATGAACGGCTCGAGCAGTGAAACAAAGCCCTCGGTGATCGGTTCCTTGGTGCGGACGGCCGAGTGCGCAATGGCCGCCGAACCCACGCCCGCCTCGTTCGAGAAGGCGGCGCGCTTGAAGCCCTGGATCAAAGCACCGACCATGCCGCCGGCGACACCCAGACCGGTGAAGGCACCAGCAAAGATCTGACCGAAGGCCCAGCCGATCATGTCGGCGTTCATGATGATGATGACCAGCGCAGTGGCGACATACAGGATGCCCATGAACGGCACGACCTTCTCGGTCACGCGGGCGATCGACTTCAGGCCGCCCACGATCACCATGAACACCACGGCCGCGAAGACCAGGCCGGTGATCCAACCGGGATAGTCACCGACGATACCCGCGATCTGCTGGTGCGCCTGGTTGGCCTGGAACATGTTGCCCCCGCCCAGCGCGCCAAGGATACAGAAGATCGAGAACAGGACCGCCAGGATCTTGCCGCCGGGCAGACCCAGCTCGGCAAAGCCCTTGGACATGTAGTACATCGGGCCGCCCGAAACGGTGCCGTCTTCATACTCGTTGCGGTACTTCACGCCCAGCGTACATTCGGTGAATTTCGATGCCATGCCCAGAAGGCCGGCAAGGATCATCCAGAAGGTCGCACCGGGTCCGCCGATGCCGACCGCCACCGCGACGCCCGCGATGTTGCCGAGGCCGACCGTACCGGACAGCGCCGTTGCCAGCGCCTGGAAGTGACTGACCTCGCCCGCATCGTTGGGGTCGGAATAGTCACCTTTGACCAGGCTAATCGCATGGCTGAAGAACCGCATCTGCACAAAGGCGAAATACAGCGTGAACACCGTCGCGGCCACGACCAGCCACATCACGATCCAGGGAAAGCTCGTCCCCGGAAACGGTGCGAAGATGAAGCTGACGAAGGGGCCCGTCAGATTCGCGAAGGTCTGGTTGATCTTTTCATCCAGACCGGGGGCCTCCTGCGCAAATGCGGGGTTGGCCAGCAGGGCCGCGGCCGCACCCGACAGGCCCAGGGTTTTGATCGATTTCATGTCTGCTCCTCCCGTCAGTTCACGACTGTGACCGGAACGTCGGCGTGCATGACCAGATTCTGGGTCGAACTGCCGAAGATTCGCTTTTTGATGCCGTCAGCCGAGGATCGTCCCACGACGATCTGCGATCCGCCGTTTTCGACCGTGATCGCGTTCAGCGTTTCGGCCACATCGCCATGGCGGACAATACCGCGGGCGCTGAAGCCTGCGGCCTTCAAGGCCTCGACGGCGGGTTCCACCACGCGGCTGGTGGCAAGCGCGATCTCCTCTTCGCGCCGCTTGTGCCGCAGGGCGTTTTCCTCGGGAGTTTGGAAAGTATAGGGCGACCATTCGATGACATAGGCAACCAGCAGTTCACACGATCCAATCCGACTTGCCAGATCCTTGGCAAAGCCGACCGCGCGATCTCCGGTCTCTGTCCCGTCCAGTCCTATGACAATTTTCGTTGTCATCTCGTTCCTCCGTTTTTGTTGATTTGGCCGGGGCCCGTGCCCCCGGCAGGGCAGCCGGAACCTGGAACTCGTTTTACAAGGCTGCCCTTCGGTCAAGTATCAGGAAAAATCACTAGGAAAAGGAGATTTTTTCGGTCTATTTTCAAGAAAATATGCCGCCAGACCTCAAAAACGCAGGGAAATTGCCTGATGGACAGGGATTTGGATAAGATCGATCAACGGATATTGGCCGAGCTCGAGGCCAATGGACGCCTGCCAATAGTCGAACTGGCGGCCCGAGTAAACCTGACCAACACGCCGTGTTCCGAGCGGGTGAAACGGCTGGAAAAGAGCGGGTACATCACCGGCTACAGCGCGGTGATCGACAAAGAGAGGCTGGGGCTGGGGCACTTGACGGTGGTGCAGGTTTCGCTGACGGCCACAGCCGAACACTCGCTGGACCGTTTCAACGAAGCCGTGCGACGGGTACCTGAAATCGAAACCTGCCTGATGGTCGCCGGATCATTCGACTACATGCTGACCGTTCGGACACGCGACATCGCGCATTTCCGAACGGTTTTGGGCGACAAGATCAACAAGCTTCCGGGGATACACCAGACAAGCTCGTTCACGGTTATGGAGACCGTAAAAGAGCCTGTCGGCGCCAAAGCAAGGCCCGGCGGACCGGGTGGCTGATCCTATTCGGGATCCGTCGAGTAGATCAGTCGCTCGTCGCAGGGTGCGACGCGCAGGATGTTGGTCGAGCCTGGCACGTTGAACGGGACACCGGCGGTCACCACGATCTGATCCGAGGCGCCGGCAAACCCGCTGGCTCGCGCCGCGCGCGCCGCATTGACCACGGCGCTTTTGAACCGCTCGAGCTCGGGCGTCATCACGCAGTGACAGCCCCAGCTGAGACACAGACGCCGCGCGGTGCCCCGCAGCGAAGTCATGGCGATGATCGGGACACCGGGACGCTCGCGGGCGGTGAGCAGTGCGGTGGTGCCGCTTTGGGTAAAGCAGCAGATCGCCTTGATGTCGGTCTTTTCGGCGATTTCACGGGCCGCGGCCACGATGCCGTCGGCAACGGTCGTTCCCTTGGTCTGGCGCGAGGCGTCGATGATCTGTTTGTAGGTTGGGTCGGCTTCGACCTCGATCGCGACTTTGTTCATGGTCTGAACGGCCTCGATCGGATACGAGCCCGCGGCCGACTCGGCGCTCAGCATGATGGCGTCGGTTCCCTCGTAGATGGCGGTAGCGACGTCCGACACTTCGGCGCGGGTGGGCATCGGGCTTTCGATCATGCTTTCTAGCATCTGGGTCGCAACGATAACCGGCTTGGCGGCAGCGCGGCACTTTCGGACCAGTCGCTTTTGAATCGGAGGCACGGCCGAGACCGGGAGTTCGACGCCCAGATCGCCACGGGCGACCATGATGCCGTCCGATGCGTCGAGGATTTCGTCAAACGCCTCGACCGCCGCGGGTTTTTCGATCTTGGACAGGATAGCGGCGCGACCGTCAGCCAGGGCGCGCGCTTCGTACACGTCCTTGGCCCGCTGCACGAAGCTCAGCGCAAGCCAGTCGACACCCAGCTGACAAACGAACTCCAGATCGTCGCGGTCCTTCTCCGACAGGGCCGCCAGCGGCAGCACCACGTCGGGCACGTTCACACCTTTGCGGTTCGAGATGGTCCCGCCGATTTCAACTTTGCAATCCGCGAAATCGGGGCCGCATTTCTCAACCACAAGCCGGATCTTGCCGTCGTTGACCAGCAGATGCGCCCCCGCTTCCAACGCCTGAAAAATCTCGGGGTGCGGCAGGCAGACCCGGCTGACATCGCCCGGAGTTTCGTCCAGATCCAGACGGAACGCGGCACCTTCGACCAAGTCCTCTGCATCATTCGCAAACACACCGACCCGCAGTTTCGGGCCCTGAAGGTCAGCCAGAATGGCGATCGGGCTGTCGAGGTCCTTTTCGATCTGACGGATGATCCGGTGGCGTTCACGGATTTCGTCGTGGCTGCCATGGCTCATGTTCAGGCGGAAAACATCGGCGCCGGCCTCGTGCAGAGCACGGATCATATCATAGTCGTTGGACGCCGGGCCCAGCGTCGCCACGATTTTCACATTTCTCAGGCGTCGCATCGATCTTGCTCTCCTTGATGGTCGAATGTTACCGCAAACAATAGTCGGTTTGCTTATTGCGCAATTCCCTTTCCGAGGCAACTGTCCTACACCTGCGGCAAACAAGATGACAGGCTCATGACATACACTCCGTTTTACGTGCACGGGGCGGATCGCCCGTCCCGCTGGCTGATCACGTGCGACCATGCCACCAATATCGTACCGCCGCAGATCAACGGCGGCGACCTCGGCCTTCCGCGTGAGGACATGGAGCGCCACATCGCCTATGACGTGGGCGCCTACGAGGTATCGAAACATCTGGGCGAGATCCTGAACGCGCCGGTGATTGCCGCCAATTTCTCTCGGCTGGTGATCGACCCGAACCGGGGCGAGGACGACCCGACCCTGTTGATGAAGCTGTATGACGGGTCGATCATTCCGGCCAACCGTCACGCCGACGCCGCCGAGCGCGAACGGCGCCTGAACCTGTGCTATCGCCCCTATCACGAAGCGCTGGCCAAGATGGCCGCCCTGCCCCACGCCGTAATCGTGTCGATGCATTCCTTCACGCGCCAGCTGCGGGGCCGCCCGCCGCGCCCCTGGCATGTCGGCATCCTTCACACCGAGGACGAGCGGTTCTCGGCCCCGCTGATCGAGCGCCTGCGGGCCGAGGAGGATCTGTGCGTCGGCGTCAACGAACCCTATACCGGCGTGCTGCCCGGGGATGCGATCGACCGGCACGCCACCGCCTTTGGCCGCCCCAACGCACTGATCGAGCTGCGCAACGACCTGATCGCCGACCATGCCGGGCAGCGCGCCTGGGCCGAGCGGCTGGCGCCGATCCTGCAGGACGCGCTGGCCGCAAGCGGTCTGTAACGCTGGAAAAATCCGCGACCAAACGACGCCCATGCTCTTGCGCGGCGCGCAGGCGGTCCCCATTTTTGGGCTGAAAGGAGGCCGTCATGACACCTGAAACCCTGACAGCCTTTTTCGGCTGGATGACCGTTCTGAACTTTGCGGTCCTGCTGCTGTCGACCCTGATGGTGGTGGCCCTGCAGGACCGCATCGCCGCCATTCACGGCCGCATGTTCCAGATGGACAAGGCCGAGGTCAGAAAGGCCTATTTCAAGTATCTTGCGAACTACAAGATCCTGACCCTGATCTTCTGCCTGATGCCCTGGATTGCCCTCAAGCTGGTCTGAACCGGCGCGCGTTGTGCAATGGCCTCGGGCTTGCTAGGTCTGGATCAAATCCCACGAACCGGAGCCCGCCCATGGACCCCCAGACCGAGATTGAACTGCAGGCCGCCGCTTTCCGCCGCCTGCGAAAACACCTGATGCAGGACCGTACCGACGTTCAGAACATCGACATGATGAATCTGGCCGGGTTCTGCCGAAACTGCCTGGCGCGGTGGTTTCAGGAAGCCGCCAATGAAAAAGGCATCGAAATGGGCAAGGATGAAGCCCGCGAAATTTTCTATGGCATGACCATGGACGAGTGGAAATCCAGATACCAGACCGAGGCCAGCCCCGACAAACAGGCCGCCTTCAAGGTCGCGTTCGAGGAAAACGTCGGCAAAAAAGACTGACGCATTAACGAAAAGGCCCGCCAGATCGGCGGGCCATGGGGTTCAGATCGCCGCCTTGCGGCTTTCGTCCAGATAGATCTCGCGCAGCCGCTTGGCGATCGGGCCCGGCGTGCCGTCGCCCAGCGCCACGCCGTCGATCTCGACCACCGGCATCACGAAAGCACTGGCCGAGGTGGTAAAAGCCTCGTCGGCCTCTTTTGCTTCGTCGATGGTGAACAGGCGTTCTTCGACTTCCATCTGAGCCTCGGCCGCCATGCGCAGCACCGCCTTGCGGGTGATCCCGTGCAGGATGTCGTTCGACAGCGGGCGGGTAACGATCTTGCCGTTCTTGACGATATAGGCGTTGTTGCTGGTGCCTTCGGTGACATACCCGTCTTCAATCATCCAAGCATCGTCGCACCCAGCGGCCTTGGCCATCATCTTGCCCATGGACGGGTACAGAAGTTGCACCGTCTTGATGTCGCGGCGGCCCCAGCGGATATCCTCGATCGAGATGATCTTGGCCCCTTTCTTCGCCGCCGGATTGTCAGCCAGACCGGGCTTGTTCTGAGTGAACAGAACCAGCGTCGGCTTGGTGCCGGCCGAGGGAAATACGAAATCGCGGTCGCCGTCGCTGCCTCGGGTGACCTGCAGATAGACCAGCCCCTCGGTGATGCCGTTCAGCTCGACCAGCTTGCGGTGGATTTCAAGCAGCTCGTCCTTGCTGCAGGGTTCGGCCATCTGCAATTCGTCCAGCGACCGCTTCAGGCGCACCGCGTGACCCTCGAAATCGATCAGCTTGCCGTCCAGCACGCTTGTCACCTCATAGACGGCATCCGCCATCAGAAAGCCTCGGTCGAAGATCGAGACCTTGGCTTCGGTCTCGGGCAGGTATTCGCCGTTCACGTAAACGGTACGGGTCATGTTCGTCTCCATCAGCCCCAGAGTTCCGCCTCGGGCGGGTGTACTCCGGCATCATCAAAAATCAGCGGGGTGTCGCGGTCTTCGGCCAACAGAAGCGGGCCGTCAAGGTCCGTCACCAGCGCACCCTGCGCCACCAGTGTCGCAGGCGCCATCGCCAGAGAGCTGCCGACCATGCAGCCCACCATGATCCCATAGCCCTCGGACTGCGCCGCGCGGCGCAGCTCCAGCGCCTCGGTCAAGCCGCCGGTCTTGTCCAGCTTGATGTTGATCACGTCATATTTGCCCTTCAGCCCGGGCAGGCTGGCGCGATCGTGGCAGCTCTCGTCGGCACAGACCGGCACCGGACGATCGAGTCCGATCAGCGCCTCGTCATCTCCGGCGGGCAGCGGCTGTTCGACCAGCGCGACTCCCAACCGCACCAGATTCGGCGCCAGATCGGCATAGACCTCGGCCGACCAGCCCTCGTTGGCATCCACGATGATCTTCGCATCCGGCGCCCCGGCTCGTACGGCCTCGAGCCGCGGCATGTCGTCGGGCGTGCCCAGCTTGATCTTCAACAGCGGACGATGCGCGTTCTTCGCCGCCTGCGCCCGCATGGCGCCGGGCGTGTCCAGCGACAGGGTATAGGCGGTGATCTCGGGCTTGGGCGCGGGCAGGCCGGCCAGTTCCCAGGCGCGCCTGCCCGCCCGCTTGGCCTCAAGGTCCCACAGGGCGCAATCCACCGCATTGCGCGCGGCGCCGGCGGGCAGCAGGTCCATCAGCGACTGGCGCGTGAATGCTTCTGGCAAAGCGCGGATCTCGGCCTCGACCGACTCCAGCGTTTCGTCATACCGGGCATAAGGCACACATTCGCCCCAGCCCTGATGCGCCCCATCCGTCAGGCGCACCGTCAGTACCTTGGCCTCGGTCCGCGACCCGCGCGAGATGGTGAATACCTGCGCCAACCGGAACACATCACGAGAGACGTCGATTTGCACGCGTCCACTCCTTACTCTTTGCAATTTCCCGGGCCGGTGGCGGGCTCCCCCGCCATCGGCGCCCCGGTTGGATCACATCGCGGCCAGCGCGTCCACCAGCTTGCCCGCGCCGAACCGGTACGGATCGGTCGTTGGCAGGCCCATCTCGGCCTCGACCTTGGCGATGTAGGCTTTCGCGTCCTCCTCGCTCAGGTGCTGGGTGTTGATCGACACACCCGCGACCTGGCAGGCAGGGTTGGCGACGCGCGCCAAAGGCAGGGCCGTGTCGCGCAGCTGTTCCAGCGTCGGCAGGGAGTATTCCGGCAGACCGCGCATATGGGTGCGGGTCGGCTCGTGGCACAGGATCAGAGCATCCGGCTGACCGCCATGGATCAGCGCCATGGTCACGCCGGAATACGAGACATGGAACAGCGACCCCTGCCCCTCGATGTGATCCCAGTGATCAGGATCGTTCTCGGGCGTCAGGTACTCGACGGAACCGGCCATAAAATCGGCCACCACGGCGTCGAGCGGAACGCCCTGCCCAGTGATCAGAATGCCGGTCTGACCGGTAGCGCGGAAGGTCGATTTCATGCCGCGCTTGCGCATCTCGGCATCCATCGACATGGCCGTGTACATCTTGCCCGCCGAACAATCGGTGCCCACCGCCAGACAGCGCTTGCCGCTGCGTTTGCGCCCGTTGGCGATCGGATAACCCACCGTGGGCACGCGAACGTCATGCAGGGTGCATCCATGGGTCTGGGCCGCGGCCACCAGATCGCCTTCGTCGCGCAGCAGGTTGTGCAGGCCCGAGGCCAGGTCATAGCCCATTTCCAGCGCGGCGATCAGGACCTCTTTCCAGGCCTGGCTGATAACGCCACCGCGGTTCGCGACACCGATCACCAGCGTCTTGGCGCCGGCGGCCTTGCCTTCGGCCAGGGTCATGTCGGTCAGTCCCAGATCGGCCTTGCAGCCCTCCATCCGCAGCTGACCCACGGCGTTTTCCGGGCGCCAGTCCCGAATGCCGATCGCGACCTTGGCGGCCAGTTGGTCGGGGGCATCTCCCAAAAACAGCAAATACGGTGTCTCGATCATCGCGCGCTCTCCTTTTCTTGCGCCACAACCTATTGAAGGCCGTCAACGAGCGTTTCTCGTTTTCCTCCGACCTGCCGCACATCGAACGGAGAATTTTGCAAGATTCCCCCGAGTGGCGCAAAAAGCTTCGAAATTTTCAAAATGATGAAACTTTGACCGCTGCGTTCCGGGGGTTGCGCACAGCTTTCTGCAACAGCATTGCCGCAACTGCACAATCAGGCTTGCGCAGGGTCGCGCAATTTAATACCCAATTGCCAACTGAAATCGCAATTTCATTACTCAGCGAGGTGCCGATGAGCTTTCGTATCCAACCCGCCGCCCCGGCGCGACCAAACCGCTGTCAGCTGTTCGGCCCCGGATCCAACACCAAGCTGTTCCCCAAGATGGCCGCCTCGGCCGCGGACGTGATCAACCTCGACCTCGAAGATTCGGTGGCCCCGTCCGACAAGGAGACCGCCCGCGCCAACGTGATCGAGGTGCTGAACACCGTGGATTGGGGCAACAAGTACATGTCGGTGCGCATCAACGGGCTGGATACGCCCTATTGGTACCGCGATGTCGTTGACCTGCTGGAACAGGCCGGCGACCGGCTGGATCAGATCATGATCCCCAAGGTGGGCTGCGCCGAAGATGTCTATGCGGTTGACGCTCTGGTCACTGCGATCGAACGCGCGAAGGGCCGCACCAAGCCCATCAGCTTTGAAGTCATCATCGAATCCGCCGCCGGCATCGCCCATGTCGAGGAAATCGCGGCCTCCTCCCCGCGCCTTCAGGCCATGAGCCTGGGCGCGGCCGATTTCGCTGCCTCAATGGGGATGCAGACCACGGGAATCGGCGGCACGCAGGAAAACTATTACATGCTGCGCGAGGCCCAGAAATACTGGTCGGACCCGTGGCACTGGGCGCAGGCTGCCATCGTGGCTGCCTGCCGCACCCACGGGGTGCTGCCGGTCGACGGACCGTTCGGCGACTTCTCGGACGACGAAGGCTACATCGCGCAGGCGCGCCGCTCGGCGACGCTGGGCATGGTCGGCAAATGGGCGATCCACCCCAAGCAGATCGCGCTGGCCAATCAGGTTTTCACCCCGTCGGACGAGGCGGTGACCGAAGCGCGCGAGATCCTAGCCGCGATGGAGCAAGCCAAGGCCAATGGCGAAGGCGCCACGGTCTACAAAGGACGGCTGGTGGACATCGCCTCGATCAAGCAGGCCGAGGTGATCGTGGCGCAGGCCGAACTGATCGCCGCAAACGGCTGATGGGGATATAAAAAAGGCGCTCGTTCCGAGCGCCTTTTCCTGACTTCGGTTGGCCTCAGCGGCCGAACACGTTGTTTGGTGTCCAGGTAAACTTCTCACCCTGCTTGCCGGATTTCATCATCAGGCAGGACGTTCCCAGCTTCTGGAAATAGATGATCTTCAGAGGGTACCAGCCCGCCTTTGGAACTTCGACCTCGGTGCGCTGGTTGGCTTCACACCCCTGAATCCCGGTGACACGGCCGATCTGCTGACCACCGACATAGGCCTCGAGCCCGTCATTGGACCAGGTTTCGAGTTCGTAAATGCCTGGAGAATCAAAGCGCATGTACCCGGTGATTTCAGCGGCAACATTGTAGGGGTCCGTGAACGTCAGAACCGGCTCGCCCTTGTTGGTGTCGGCATAGTCCAGCCCGCGCAGTGGCTTGCCCGGCTTGGCCTTGGACAACACGCTTTTGGCCTGGCTCAGATCGCGGATCTTTCTCTGAGTACCCTGCCCAACATATTTCACGTTCAACCCCGCCTTGGGATTGGGTTGCGGGTTGGCGGGCTGCAATTTCAAAGGCGCGGCAAATGCGGCACCGGCGACAATCGCCACCAAGGCCGCCAATGCGCCTGTCCGAACAAAACTCATGATCGTGTCTCCCTGACATCGCGCACTGTTCGATCTGATGCCGAATTTCTGGCGCTTTCAGGCCGACGATATTCCGGGATACACATGCCTGCAAGGCCCTAGCGGCAGTGGGCTCAAGCTCAGGCCCGCAGGTCTTTCGGGGATCCCATGACCACGTAGGACGTGATCGAGGTGACATGGGGCAACGTGCCCAATACGTCGGTATGGAAGGTCTTGTAGGCCGACAGGTCGGCGCATTCCACCCGCAGCAAGTATTCGATCGTACCGGTGATGTTGTGGCATTCGACCACTTCGGGCGCCAATTGCACCGCTTTTTCAAAACCTTCCTGAGCGGCCTTTGTATGCTCACCCAGTCCGACGCCGATATAGGCGACAAAACCGACGCCCATCGCCGCAGGGTTCAAAACGGCGCGATACCCGCTGATGACGCCGGACCGCTCAAGCTCTTGCACCCGGCGCAGACAGGCTGACGGCGAAAGCCCTACGCGGTCCGCCAGTTCAAGGTTGCTGATCCGGCCATTTCGGGCCAGCTCTTGCAATATTTGCTGATTCTTTAGGTCAATATTCGCCATTTGTTGCAAGCTTTATGTAATCGAAAACGAAATCGCAATTTCATTTGACCAAACCTGGGCGATCTTTGCGCCATGACTTACGACATCCTACTTGCGCTGGTCGCGTTTGCCTTTGTCTCGTCCATCACGCCGGGGCCGAACAATCTGATGCTGATGGCCTCAGGGGCAAGTTTCGGGTTCCGGCGGACAATCCCCCATATGCTGGGTATCGGCTTGGGCTTTATGCTGATGGTTTTGTTGGTCGGCGCAGGATTGGTGCAGGTGTTCGAGACCTATTCCATCAGCCACGTGATCCTCAAAATCGCGTCGGTGGCCTATCTGCTATTCCTCGCGTGGCGAATTGCCAATGCGGCTCCTGCCAAGGGCCCGGGGCACGTCGGACGGCCCATGACGTTTCTGCAGGCGGCGGCGTTTCAATGGGTGAACCCCAAGGCCTGGGCCATGGCGCTGACGGCGACGACCGCCTATGCCCCGGACCAGACCCTGCAAGCCATTGCGCTGGTTGCCCTTGTATTCGGCTGCGTAAATCTGCCATCTGTCAGCACTTGGACGGTTCTGGGCCAGCAGATGGCGCGCGTGCTGACCAACCGGCGACGCCTGACCGTGTTCAACTGGTCGATGGCGGTTCTTCTGGTGATTTCGTTGTACCCGGTGCTGTAGCCAGACTGAGGTCGCCGGCTCGCGTACCATGTCGCCGCGCGCGGGGAAACGCACCCCGAGATGCGGTGCCGAGTTGCATCCGGGGCGACCTCGGGTCATATAGCGGAGAACTTTCGCGTTGAGAGGCGTCATGACCCAGTATCTGGATTTCGAAAAACCGCTGGCCGAGATTGAAGGCAAAGCTGAAGAGCTGCGCGCCCTGGCCCGCGCCAACGAAGAGATGGACGTAGCGGACGAAGCCGCCGCGCTGGACGCCAAGGCGGCCAAGCTGCTGGACGAGTTGTACAAGGACCTGACGCCCTGGCGAAAATGCCAGGTGGCCCGCCATCCCCAACGTCCGCACTGCAAGGATTATGTCGAGGCCCTGTTCACCGAATTCACCCCGCTGGCTGGTGACCGCAATTTTGCCGACGATCTGGCGGTCATCGGCGGCCTAGCACGGTTCAACGATCAGCCGGTGATGGTGATCGGGCATGAAAAAGGCTCGGACACCAAATCTCGGATCGAGCGCAACTTCGGCATGGCCCGCCCCGAAGGCTATCGCAAAGCCGTGCGCCTTATGGAAATGGCTGGTCGGTTTGGTCTGCCGGTGATCACCTTGGTGGATACCGCCGGCGCGTATCCGGGCAAGGGCGCGGAAGAACGCGGGCAATCCGAAGCGATCGCCCGTTCAACCGAGATGTGTCTGAAAATCGGTGTTCCGCTGGTGTCTGTCATCATCGGCGAAGGCGGCTCGGGCGGCGCGGTGGCATTTGCCACGGCCAACCGGGTGGCGATGCTGGAGCACTCGATCTATTCGGTGATTTCGCCCGAGGGTTGCGCGTCGATCCTTTGGAAAGATGCAGAAAAAATGCGCGAGGCCGCCGAGGCGCTGCGCCTGACCGCGCAGGACCTTCAAAAGTTGGGCGTCTGCGACCTGATCATCTCCGAACCCAAAGGTGGCGCGCATCGCGACCGCCCGGCTACGATCGAATCCGTGGGCAAGGCGATCGCCAAGATGCTGAAGGATCTGAACGGCAAGGATGCCGCCGCGCTGATCAAGGACCGGCGTCAGAAATTCCTGGACCTGGGGTCCAAGGGACTGGCGGCCTGATCCGTCAACCACCCAAAGAGCGCAACAAGCTGACCGAGGGCACGCCCGTTACGGGCAGGCCCTTGGCTTGCTGATAAGCGGTTATGGCCGCGGTGGTATTCTTGCCAATCACCCCATCAGCGCCTTGCGTGTCATACCCGGCAGCAGTCAGACGCCGCTGCAACTCTTTGCGATCTTCCAGCGTCAGGCCGGTTTCGTCGGGCCCGAAAGACGCCTGAAAAGGTGCGCCACCGGCGATCCGATCCGACAGGTGCCCGACCCCGATCGCGTAGCTGTCCGAGTTGTTGTAGCGTTTGATCACCTGGAAATTGCGGAACACCGCTATGCGCGGCCCGGGTTTCTGCGGCTGCAGAATTGCAACCGGTGTGCCCGAGTTTGCCGCCGCAGATCCGACCTCACCCCCCCAAGGCTGGCCCCGCACCCAACCCGCCCGCGACAGGTAGGCAGCCGTCGAAGCCAGCGAGTCCGTCGGATCGTCGGACCAGATGTCGCGTCGGCCGTCTCCGGTGAAATCCACGGCGTAGGCCAGATACGAGGTCGGGATGAATTGCGTATGCCCCATGGCACCGGCCCAGCTGCCGGTCATGTTGGCCGGCGACGTGTCACCGTTTTGAAGGATCTTCAACGCCGCAATCAGCTGGCTTTCGAAGAACACCCCGCGACGCCCGTCATAGGCCAGCGTGGAAAGGGCCGAAATAACGGGCACATCGCCCCGCCGCTGCCCATAGCGGCTTTCCAGCCCCCAGACCGCCACCACGACCTCTTTGTCGACGCCATAGCGCGACTCGATCTGCGTGAGGGTGGCGTTGTGGCGTTGCAGCATCTGCTTGCCGGTACTGATCCGCTCGTCTGACGCGGCGATGGCCAGATAGTCTTCGAGCGAGCGCTTGAACTCGACCTGGTTGCGGTCGCGTTCGATCACATCTGGTAGGTAACCGGCACCCTGAAACGCCCGGTCGATCGTCGCTTGCGAAATACCCTGCCCGGCCGCGCGCGCCTTGAAACTTGCAACCCAGGAATCCCAGCCGGCATCGGGCACTGCCCGCATTCGCGACGCGGTTGTTCCGGTTGGCGCGGACCCGCCCGCGCAGGCGCTCAGGAAACCTGCACCGAGACCCAGTGAGAATGTCCGTCGATTGATCATGGCTGAAATCTGCTCTTGTTTGTTGTTGGCAGCAGCGTAGCGCAGCAAATGCTTTGAGGCCAGCTTCGCAACCGCCGTCCGTTTGGATTTTTCACTTTGGGCAAAGGCCCGCTCAACTGACCAGCAGGCGCAGACCCTGGGTCACATCCGATCGCACCGCCAACCGCAAACCCGGCTCGTCCCCCGCCTTCAGAGCGGCGATGATCAGCTTGTGATAATGCGGCGGTTCGGTCCGTCGCAGGCGGCCATAAAGAGCGCGCATGGTCGGACCAAGCTGTAGCCAGACGGTTTCGGCCATCGCAAGCATGGCCGGAGCCTGCGCCCGCAGATAAAGCGTGCGGTGAAACTCGAGGTTCGTTCGGATGTAGCCGACCGCATCACGCTTGGTCACCATTTCGGCCACGGTCATGTTGATGCTCTGCAATCGGTCGATCAGAGCCATATGCGCCCGAGGCAGCGCACGGCTGGCCAGCTCGACCTCCAGCAAGGCCCGCAGCGCGGCCAATTCTTCGATCCGGTCGTTGCTGAGTTCGGGCGTGGAGACCCGCCCCGAGTTGGACAGAAAGAGCGCCCCTTCGGCGGCCAGACGGCGCACGGCTTCGCGCGCCGGCGTCATGGACACACCGAACTCCTTGCCGATGCCGCGCAGCGTCAGCGCCTGACCGGGTGGAATTTCTCCATGCATGATTCGAGACCGCAGGGCGCGGTATACCTGATCATGGGTCGCGATCTGAGAGTCGGAGCTACGGGTGGTCAACATGCCCTCATGTGATCACAAATCCCCGTGAGGTCAACCGGCGGGCGCATCGAACCTGTAACGGTGCAGTTCGGCCCCATTGTCGCGCAGCCAGTGCCGGGCCGCTTTGTGCGGGCCGAACAGGCGCTCGACCTGCGCCCAGAACGCCGCCGAATGGTTCATCTCGGCCAGATGCGCGACCTCATGAGCGGCGACATAGTGCAGGATTTCGGGGGGCGCCAGGATCAGCCGCCACGAAAACATCAACCCTCCCGCTGCACTGCACGACCCCCACCGCGACCGTGTATCGCGCAACGTCAGGCTGGAGTACTCCCGCCCCAGCATGGCTGCATAGTCGTCGCAGGCTTCGATCAAGCGATCACGCGCCAGCTCTTTCAAAAAGCGCGCGAGGCGCCGCGCCTCGGCCCCTTCGGGCACCGCAACCTGATCGGCGTGTAAACTGACCCGGCGCCCCTCCGCCGGTACGATTCGCCTTGGCACACCTTCGACCGGCAGGGTTTCCCCGAAGCCGACTGACGCCGGAACGGGCCGCGCGCCCAGATGCTGGCGGATCCAGTCCTCCTTTGACTGCGCAAAGCCGATCGCCTCGGATTCGGACACACCCTTCGGATAAGTCAACGTAACCCGGCCATCCAACTGGGAAATACGCAAGCTTATGCGGCGTGCCCGCGCCGATTTGCGCAAGGTCAGCGCAACGGGAGGCTGTCCGGGCAATGAATGTCGCCCCATGGTGCGATCTCCTTGGCGCAAAGGCTTTGACAGTACCCGCCGCATGTGGCAGGTGACCTGAATCGTTGATACGACTCACCTGATATCAAGGGGAATTGACATGCCCAAGGAAGAATGGGGCGTAAAGCGCGTTTGCCCGACCACTGGCAAGCGGTTTTATGACCTGAACAAGGACCCGATCATCAGCCCCTATACCGGCGAGATCGTGGAATTGGAAACCGGCAAAAGCCGGATGATCGCAGCCGACGCCGAAGATGCAGCGTCGGTCAAGGCGCGCGAAGCCACGTCCAATGACGAACTGCTGGACGATGATGACGCGGTCGACGTCGATCTGGACGACGATCTGCTTGAGGACGACGACGAGGACAACGTCTCGTTGGACGACATCACCGACGTCGCGTCTGAAGACGAAGACTCGTGATCCGGCCGGGGCGGCGCAGGCTGCCCCGCGCCCCGATGCACCCCGTGCGCCGCGCATCTTTTTTCACCGAATCCGATTTTTTGGTCTTGCACTCGCGCACGTCGTTTCATAAACGTCCGTCCACCGCACAGGCGGTACCGGAAAGGGGCCTTAGCTCAGTTGGGAGAGCGCTTGCATGGCATGCAAGAGGTCAGGGGTTCGACTCCCCTAGGCTCCACCAAATCCCCTCCCATTGCATCCAGTCCGCCCCCCCGGTCTACACCTGCGCCGATCCGATGCCCGTGGTTCTTTCCAGTATGTCCACGCCCTGCTGTTTCCAGAAATGCAGAAGGTCGATGAAGATCCAGTTCTCGGCCAGCTTGCCGCCCGCGCGGCGATAGATGTCGATCACTCGAAACTCACCGGGCGTTTGGGTCGCCGGCATGCCCATGAACCCTCCGGTAGGAACAGCCGTGAAGTTCGGCCAGCCAAAAAACCCGCCGTAGTGACCTTCGGCCAGCCGGCAGACATGTTTGGTCTTTGACCGCTCGGCGAATGCCGCGCGGAAGGGACCGGCATGTTGCTTGCCGTACCGATCAATCGTGTAGGTGGCGCCAATTCCCTCGGGCCCCCACCAGATCATGTCGTCATGCCAGGTGCGGCTCAGCTCTTCGCTCAGGGTCAGGCCACTTTTCCACTGGCCCAGATCGGAAATCATGGCGTTGATCAGCGCCAGAGTCTGCTCCCCTTCTTCGACCGGTTGATCCGCGCCAAGGATACCGTCGTGAGTCAGGGGCCCGGGCTGTACAAGATGGGCTGCGGTTTGGGGCGGAAACGGGTTCTGACCGGCCTGCACCATCAGATGCGGGATATCGAAATACATCGCGGTCTCGACGATCTTGCCGTCTTGCACCTTGTTGAACTCGCAATAGCGCAGGAATGCCATTTTGCCTGTCGGTCGAATGCCCAACCAGGAGTGGTCGAAAAGACCCATCAGATGGCCCATGGAAACCACCCAGACCTCGCGCTCGTCGGTCAGCGAGTTGCAACCCGCAAAGAAAATATCCTGACGCCGCTGCATGCGTTTGAGGCTGTTTCGCAGCGGGCCCCAGAAGTTTTCTGCTACGTCGTGGACCCCCGAAATCTGACCGAACGGGTGAAAGCCGCGCCACAGCAGATTCGGCGCACAGAATCGCCCTATGACGTCTGCCAGCTTGTCGTTGGAGGCCAACTGCAGGTCCTCATAGAACGCCTTCACCAGATCTTTCTCTTTTTGAAAGCTCATCTGTTTTTCATTGTTTTGCAGCATATTGCGCCTGTTTCTGCCCGGGGGTGAATCACTGATTTCCCGCATATTTGCATACGTATGCAAAAATGTCTTGCCAGAATTGGTAAACCAAGAATACCCTTTTGCAAACGTATGCAAAACGATTCCTTCCCGGGGGGCTTCATGGCGGAAATTCAACTGCGCAATGTCGGCAAGCGATGGGGATCGTTTGTTGGGGTTCACAACTTCGATCTGACGATTGCCGATCGCGAGTTTCTGGTTCTGCTTGGCCCGTCCGGCTGCGGCAAGACCACGACAATGCGCATGATCGCGGGGCTTGAGGACGTGACCGAGGGCGACATCCTGATTGACGGCAAGGTGGTCAACGATCTCGAGCCAAAGGACCGCGACGTGGCGATGGTGTTCCAGAGCTATGCCCTCTACCCCAACATGAACGTCTATGAAAACATCCGCTTCCCGCTGAAGGTCCGCGGGATCGACCCTGCGACCCATGACGAGAAAGTGCGCCGCGCCAGCGCCATGGTCGAGCTGGACGATTTTCTCCATCGCAAGCCGGCTGAACTGTCGGGCGGTCAGCGCCAGCGGGTCGCCCTGGCCCGCGCGATCGTGCGCGAACCGAACGTGTTCCTGATGGATGAGCCTCTGTCCAACCTGGACGCCAAGCTGCGTGTATCCACCCGCGCGCAGATCAAGAATCTCAGCCACGAACTGGCCGTCACCACGATCTATGTCACCCACGACCAGATCGAGGCCATGACGCTGGCCGACCGCGTGGTGGTAATGAAAAAGGGCATCGTGCAACAGGTCGGTAGCCCGACCGAGATTTACGACCGCCCGGCCAACACTTTCGTCGCGAGTTTCATCGGCTCGCCCGCCATGAACCTGATGGATGGTCAGGTCGAGGGCGGCGTGTTCCGGGCCAAGGGTGTCGAAATCCCGGGGCTGGACATTGCTGACGGCCCGCTGACCTTGGGGTTCCGCGCCGAGGATGCGACACTGGCCGAAGGTCAGGGCCAGATCACGGCACCGATCTACACGCTCGAGCTGCTGGGTGACGCCACCATGATTTCGGTCCGGGTCGGCGGCGCATTGGTCTCGGTCAAAGCCGACAAAGCATTCCGTGCCGAAATAGGCGAGATGGTCTCGTTCTCGGTACCGAAAGAAATCTGTCACCTGTTCGAAGCAGAGAGCGGTGCGCGGATCGGGGGCTGACCCCAACCTAAGCCCGAAAGGGCCAACCAACGGTCCGGACGTCGACGACGGACCGATCCTGACAGGGAGAAACGCATGAAACTCAAGACAATTCTGATGGCAGGCGCCATGACCATGGTGACCAGCACTGCATGGGCGGCGTGTTCGTTCGAGAACACCGTTCCGCTCAAATCACTGTCCGCCGGGTTCGAAGCCTGGAAGGCCGTCACCGACGCGATGGCCGAGTGCGGCAATTTCGGCGCATCGCTGGACCAGGAGTTCCGCGAGAAGCAGCCGGAAGCCTTCGCGGCGGATCCGGCTCTGTACCAGATCGGCGGCGTGTCGAACGCGACGCTGGTGCCGTTGCTGAACGCGGGCACCATTCGTCCGCTGGACGATCTGGTCGCGAAATATGGCCAAGACCTGCTGCCGAACCAGCTGATCAAGGTGGACGGCCAAACCATGGCGATCGCCATGATGGTGAACGCCCAGCACCTGATGTACCGCAGCGACGTTCTGGCCGATCTGGGGATCGAAGAGCCCAAGACCTATGACGATGTTCTGGCCGCTGCAGCCAAGATCAAAGAGGCCGGCGTCATGGATTACCCCATCGGCGGCACCTTCAAGACCGGCTGGAACCTGGGTCAGGAATTCGTGAACATGTACCTGGGCGAAGGCGGTGAGTTCTTTGCTGACGGCAACATGCCTGCAATCAACAACGATCAGGGCGTGAAGGCTCTGGAGACGCTCAAGGCCATGACCGAATACATGGACCCCGAGTATCTGGTGTCGGATTCGACATACGTTCAGCAGCAGTTCCAACAGGGCAAAATCGCCATGGCCAACCTGTGGGCCAGCCGCGCTGCCGCAATGAACGATGAGGCCGAAAGCCAGGTCGTCGGCAAGGTCGTCATGGCCGCCGCTCCGATGGGCTCGGCCGCTCCGGCAACCACGATCTGGTGGGACGGCATCGTTCTTGCCTCGAACATGAGTGACGAAGAGGCCGATGCCGCGTTCCGCGTGGCGCTGGAAGGCATGGATGCAGAAATGGTCGAGGCCAACAACAACGCCGCTGTCTGGCTGAACCCGGCCTACAAGCCCGGTGATCTGGCCGCAGGTGCAGCCGCTTCGGCAGAAGCCGGCGCCAAAGCCTATCCCGCATCTGGCCCGATGGGGATCATGCACACTGCGCTTGGCAATGGCCTGGCCGATTATCTGACTGGCGCCAAAGACGCACAGACCACGCTGGCAGACATCGAGGCGGACTATCTGACCGCCGCGAAAGAGGCCGGACTGGTCAACAACTGATCCTGCCGCGGGAGGGCCTCGACCCTCCCGCACCCAATCCAACGAGAACCATGAGAAAGGCAGAGCCATGAATTTCCGGACATTTGCCGCCTTTGTCGGCCCCTCTGTCTTTATGATGCTTCTCTTTATCGCTTTCCCGCTGGTCAGCGTGTTCAAGCAGAGTTTCTACGTCACCCAGCCCATCTATGAGACGGTCGAGGTCGAGACCTGCACGCCGGGCTTCCTGACCCAGACCTGCGTGACCGAGGAAAAGTCCATTCCGAGGCTGGACGAAGAGGGCGAGATCATCACGCAGACCCAGTTTGTCGGGCTGGAAAGCTATCGCAACGTGCTGGAGCCTGAACGCGCCTGGCGCGCGATCAGCGAAGGCAGCTGGAGCGTGCTGTCCACGATCAATTTCTGGAAGGCGCTGCGCTTTACGTTGACCTTTACCTTGATCACTCTGCCCTTGGTGATCGGTACCGGGCTGCTGATCGCCATCGTGATCAACAATGCGGCGTCGGTCATACGTGGTCCGGTGATCTTTGTGTCGCTCCTGCCCTTCATCATCACTCCGGTCATCGGCGCCCTGTCGATCAACTGGCTGTTTCGCGGCGACGGCATCCTGACGGCCATGCTGGAATGGTGGCTGAACCGCGACATCGCGCTGTTCGCGCAGGCCTGGACAATCGAGTTGCTGATGATGCTATACCGCGTCTGGCACGTCGCACCCTTTGCCGCGATCGTGTTCTACGCCGGTCTTCAGACCGTAAACCAGGACAGCCTTGAAAGCGCAGTGATCGACGGCGCAAGCCGCTGGCAGCGCCTGAAATACATCGTCATCCCGCACCTGATGCCGCTGATCATCTTCGTGTCGATGATCCATCTGATGGACTCCTACCGGGTGTTCGAAGAAATCGTCGGCTTCTCGAGCCAGGGCTACGTGATCTCGCTGCAATGGCTGACCTATGACTTCCTTGTACCGGATCAGGCGGGCAACCGTTCGATCAGCCGGGCCTCGGCCAGCGCCATGCTGACCATGGTCGGAATCGTCATCCTTCTCATCGCACCGCTGCGCCGGACATGGCGCGACCACAAAGGAGGTCACTGATATGTCCTCGCGCGCCCTTCGCCAACCGCTCGGCCTGCGCCTGTCGTCGAACCTGTTTCTTGCGTTCTGGTGCCTTGTGGCGGCCTTCCCGATCTTCTGGATCGCGGTGATGAGCTTCAAATCACCCGTGGACGCATTCGACAGCAACGCGCTGAACGTGATCTTCGGTCCAGCGACTCTTGCGACCGGAGAAGGCCTTTCCATCCTCGACATCATCCTCGGCATTGTCACCATTTGGGTCGCGGTGATTGCGACGACCAAAACACTGCCCTCGATGGTAAGAACCTACACCAAGCCGGGTCAGGCCTGGTTTGGTTGGATCATCGGCGGATTGGCCTTGGTGCTGGGTTTTCTGTTGGTGTTTTTCGTGATCCTGCCGGCCGTTCTGAACGTGCTGAACCCACTTTTCGGCCCGCTGGGGCGGGACGTGGTTGGTCTGACGACCGAGCACTACAAGACCGTCTGGATCGACCGCGGCTTTTCCAACAACTTCAAGAACTCGCTGATCGTTACCGCGGGCGTCGTGACCGTGTCGCTGACCGTAGGCACGCTGGCGGGCTATGGGCTGGCGCGGTCGGGCTCGACGCTGGCGTTCTGGATCCTGATCGTCGCGTTGGTGTTCCGCGCGCTGCCGCACTCGGTTCTGGTTGCGGGCTATCTGCCGGTCTTCATCAACTCGGCCGAATGGCTGCGCCCGATCCTGGGGGAAAACGCGCCCACGCTGTACGGCAAGCCCTTTGCCGTGATCGCGGTTCTGGTAGCGATCAATCAGCCCTTTACCATCTGGATGCTGCGGTCGTTCTTTCAGAACATCCCCGCCGAGCTGGATGAAGCCGCGCGCGTGGATGGCTGCAACCATTTCCAGGCCTTCCGTCGGGTGATTATGCCCGTGATGTGGCCGGGCGTCATCACCACCGGGCTGTTCAGCTTCCTGCTGGCCTACAACGACTTTCTGGTGACCTCGCTGCTGCTGGACGCGCAGAATCAGACCATGGTTCCCGCCATCGCCGGCATGTTCAACCGCGAAACCACCACCACCGACCAGGTCGTCGCCGTGGCCGCCGCCGTGTCGATCACCGCGCCGCTTTTCTTCCTGGTCATGATCTTCCAGCGCCAGATCGTCAGCGGCCTGACCGCCGGCGCGGTCAAAGGCTGATGAGCCGCCGGTTCCGCCATAACGCCCTGACGCGCCATCCGGCGCTGAACAGGTTGCCCAGGGATTTTCCCGGATTTGGGGGCATGTCCCCCCGATCCCCAATCCCTGACAATCTGACAAGGACAAGACGATGAAAGGTTCCCGACCTGAACAAGCGGTTCTGACCCGCGACACCGACCTGAACAAAACCGAAGACACGCGCCGCGTGATCGAAACCATGGTCGACGGCCTGAATGACCACCGCATCAACGACATTGGCGAGTTCTTCACGGAAGGGTTCCGCTGGATGGGCAATCAGGGCTGCGGCACGAAGAACGGCCTGAAGGAGTTTCAGGACAACTGGCAGCGCCCCTTCCAGGCTGCGTTTTCCGACAAGGTCTGCATCGACGAGGCGCGGCTTTACATGGGCGAATGGGCCGCGGCCTTTGGCCGGCAGGAGGCGACCCATTCGGGCGAATTCCTGGGCATCCCGCCCACCGGCAAGCGGGTCGAGATCCGCTACATGGATTTCTGGAAAGTGGTCGACGGCAAGATCGTCGACAACTGGGTGAATGTCGATTTCGCCCATGTCGCCGCGCAACTGGGCGTCGACCTGTTCCAGGGCCACGGCTGGGAAGCATATGACCGGGGCGAGAAAACTCCGCCCCGCCCCGACAACTGAGGATCAAGACAATGGCAATCGAGTATCTCAAACGCGGCAAGTCCGACGCAGACCGGGCCGAGGATGACGCCAAGACCCGCGCCGTGGTCGAGGCGACGCTGAAGGACATCGAAACCCGTGGCGACGCCGCGGTGCGCGAGCTGAGCGAGAAGTTCGACAACTATTCGCCCGCCTCGTTCCGCCTGTCGCAGGACGAGATCGACGACCTGATCGCTCAGCTGTCAGACCGCGAACTGGCCGACATCAAGTTCGCGCAGGAGCAGGTGATGAACTTCGCCCGCGCGCAACGCGCCTCGATGACCGATATCGAGGTCGAAACCCTGCCGGGCGTGATCTTGGGCCACAAGAACATCCCCGTGCAGTCGGTCGGGTGCTATGTGCCTGGCGGCAAGTTCCCGATGGTGGCCTCGGCCCATATGTCCGTGGCCACGGCCAGCGTTGCGGGCGTGCCGCGCATCATCGCCTGCACCCCGCCGTTCCAGGGCAAGCCGAACCCGGCGGTGATCGCCGCCATGCATCTGGGTGGCGCGCACGAGATCTATGTCATGGGCGGCATCCAGGCCATCGGCGCGATGGCGCTGGGTACCGAAACGATTGACCCGGTGCACATGCTGGTTGGCCCCGGCAACGCCTTTGTGGCCGAGGCCAAGCGCCAGCTGTTCGGCCGCGTCGGCATCGACCTGTTCGCCGGCCCGACCGAAACCATGGTGATCGCCGACGAAACCGTCGATGCCGAGATCTGCGCCACTGACCTGCTGGGGCAGGCCGAACACGGCTACAACTCGCCCGCGGTTCTGGTCACCAATTCGCGCAAGCTGGCCGAGGAGACCCTGTCCGAGATTGATCGCCTGCTGGGCATCCTGCCGACGGCCGACACCGCGCGGGTCAGCTGGCAGGATTATGGCGAGGTGATCCTGTGCGACAGCTATGACGAGATGCTGCAGGTCGCCGACGAGATCGCCTCGGAGCATGTTCAGGTCATGACCGACCGCGATGATTGGTTCCTGGACAACATGACCTGCTATGGCGCGCTGTTCCTGGGGCCGCGCACCAACGTATCGAACGGTGACAAGGTGATCGGCACCAACCACACGCTGCCCACCAAGAAGGCCGGGCGTTATACCGGCGGTTTGTGGGTGGGCAAATTCCTGAAGACCCACAGCTATCAGAAGATCCTGACCGACGAGGCGGCAACCCTGATCGGCGAGTACGGCTCGCGCCTGTGTCTGCTGGAAGGGTTCGTGGGCCATGCCGAACAATGCAACGTGCGGGTGCGCCGCTACGGCGGCATCAACGTGCCCTATGGCGCACCGGCCCCATACCGGGATGCCGCCGAATGAGTGACAGGCATACGCAGCACAAGGCGCTGATCGCGACGCTTCGGGCGGCGATGTATGATTTCGACGAACCCGGCGTGCGGGCCGCGCTGGCGCAGGTGACCGCGCCCGACGCCCTGTTCCGCCTGTGCCACCCCTTCGGTGACAGCACCGGCAGCGAGGCGTTCTACGATCTGGCCTACAAGGGCCTGCTGGATGCCTGGCCGGACCTCGAGCGGCGCGACTATATCGTAATGGCCGGACCGGACGAGTTCGGCGCCGACTGGGTCGGCTGCGGTGGCTACTACACCGGCACTTTCACCGGTCCGTGGCTGGACATCCCGCCCACCGGCCATCAGGTCACCATGCGGTTTCACGAGTTCTACCGGTTCGAAAACGGCCGGATCGTCGAGATGCAGGCCCTGTGGGACATCCCCGAAGTGATGATGCAGGCCCGTGCCTGGCCGATGGCGCCCAGCCTGGGCCGCGAATGGCATGTGCCGGGCCCGGCCACGCAGGACGGTCTGGTGCCGGGGCCCTACGACGCCGACAAGGGCCGCGCGACCTGTCAACACATCGTCGACATGCTGGAACATCTGAAAAAGCACCCTTCGCAGGGCGGGCCCGAGGTGATGGAGATGGAACGGTTCTGGCATCCGCGCATGAACTGGTACGGGCCTTCGGGCATCGGCACCGGGCGCGGCTATGCCGGGTTCCGCAACTGGCACCAGATCCCGTTCCTGAACGGGATGCCGGATCGCGGGCAATATGTCGACGACATCACCTATCATTTCTTCGGCGATGGCGACTATGCGGCAGTGACCGGCTGGCCCAACATGATCCAGACCGTCACCCATGACGGGTGGATGGGCATCGCGCCTTCGGGCAAGCGGATCACCATGCGCAGCCTCGATTTCTGGCGGCTGGAGAACGGGCGGATCCGCGAAAACTGGGTTCTGGTCGATCTTCTGGACGCCTATGCGCAGCTTGGCGTTGACGTCTTTGCCCGCCTGCGGGAATTCAACAAGGCCCGTAACCTGGGCCGCATTGAAACCCCGGATGGAATGAGCTGATGACCCAACTGCCCCGCACCCCTTCGTTCTCGCTGAGCGGCAAGACCGCATTGGTCACCGGCGCGTCTTCGGGCATCGGATTGGGATGCGCTGTTGCCTTGGCCGAGGCCGGGGCGCATGTGGTCTGCGCCGCGCGCGGGGCCGAGCGGCTGAACGAAGCGGTTTCCGCCCTGCAAGCGCAGGGTTGGTCGGCCGAGGGGCGGGTGCTGGATCAGGGCGACCTGACCGCGTTGCAGGCGCTGTTCGACGGGCGGGCCTTTGACGTGGTGGTGAACTCGGCCGGGACCGCGCGGCACGGGCCGGCGGTCGAAACCACGCCCGAGGATTTCAACGCTGTCATGAACGTCAACCTGCGCTCGGCCTATTTCCTGTCGGCCTATGCGGCCAAGGCGCTGATGGCAACCGGGCGGCCCGGTTCGATCATCCACATTTCCAGCCAGATGGGCCATGTCGGCGGCATCGACCGGGCGCTGTACTGTGCGACCAAGCACGGGCTGGAAGGCATGGTCAAGGCGATGGCGATCGAATGGGGCAAGCAGGGCGTGCGCATCAACACGGTCTGCCCGACCTTCATCCGAACCCCGCTGACGCAATCGACCTTCGACAACCCCGAACGTGCGGCCTGGATCATGGACAAAATCAAGCTGAACCGCGTGGGCGAGGTCGAGGATATCATGGGCGCGGTTCTCTATTTTGCCTCCGACGCCTCGGGTCTGGTCACAGGCACGTCGATGCTGATCGACGGCGGATGGACGGCGGACTGATGGCGGACAAGGTCACATCGCTTCAGGTTGCGCAACTGGCCGGCGTCAGCCAGTCGGCGGTCAGCCGGGTGTTCACGCCCGGCGCTTCGGTCAGCAAGAAGACCGAGGAAAAGGTGCGCAAGGCGGCGGCCGAACTGGGCTATCGTCCCAACGTGCTGGCGCGGGCGATGGTGTCGGGCAAAAGCCGGATCATCGGCCTGGTTGTCGGCTACCTGGACAACTACTTCTATCCCGAGGCGTTGGAGAAACTGTCCAACCGCCTGCAGGAGCATGGCTATCACGTGCTGATCTTCATGGCCTCGCGCTCGGCCGGAAATATCGACGACGTGATGGAGGAAATCCTCGACTATCAAGTGGACGGGGTCATTCTGGCCTCGGTGCCGATGTCGTCGGACATCGCCACCCGCTGCCAGCAGGCCGGCGTTCCGGTGGTGCTGTTCAACCGTAGCCAGGATCTTGAGGGCATCACCACCGTGACCTCGGACAACTATGCCGGCGGCCGCAAGGTGGCCGAGTTCCTGCTGGCGGGCGGGCACCAACGCATCGCCTACATCGCGGGCTGGCAGGGTGCCTCGACCCAGCGCGACCGCGAGGCTGGTTTCCTTGCCGCACTGCGCGACGCCGGCAGCGATCTGTTTGCACATGGGATCGGCGAGTTTCACACCGAAAATGCCCGTGCGGCGGCCCGAACCATGTTCGACGTGGCACCGGAGCGCCGACCTGACGCGGTTTTCGTCGCCAACGATCACATGGCTTTGGCGGTCATGGATGTTCTACGCTTTGAGCTGGGCCTGCGCATCCCCGAAGACGTCTCGGTCGTGGGGTATGACGATGTGCCCCCCGCCGGATGGCCCGCATACAATCTGACGACGATCCGGCAGCGGGCGAACCTGATGGTCGCGGAAACGGTTGCCGCGCTGCTGGATCACATCGAAGAGCCCAAGACTTCTGAACCCCGCAAGGTGGCAATTGACGGACCGCTGATCGTACGAACCTCGGCCCGGTTGCCCAAGGGATGGAACCCGAAAAGGACGAACACATGAAGGGATTTGACCCCAAATTCCGGGATTTTCCCGACTATATCATCGGCATCACCAAGGAAATCTGGGAAGATCGCGGGATCGCCACGCTGCATGAATATTACAGCGATGACATCGTTGTCCGTTCACCGGGTTCGGTCGTGCTGGGCAATCAAAACGTCATCGGCGCGACGATGGCGACCCTGGCCGAGTTTCCCGACCGGCAGCTTCTGGGCGAAGACGTGATCTGGTCGGGCACGCCCGAAGAGGGGATGCTGAGTTCCCACCGCATCATCTCGACCGCCACGCACCTTGCCGAAGGTGTCTATGGCAAACCAACCGGAACCAAGCTGCGGTACCGGATTCTGGCCGATTGCCATGCGATCGACAATCAGATCAACGATGAATGGCTGATCCGCGATCAGGGAGCCATCGTGCGCCAGATGGGCTGGGACCCCAAGGAATACGCGGCCGACCTGATCGCTCGCGAGGGCGGGCCGGAAAACTGCGTGAAACCTCTGACGCCCGAGATCGACCAGCCCGGCCCTTACAAGGGTCGAGGCAACAACAATGAATGGGGCCAGCGCTATGCCGATATTCTGACCCGGATCATGAACGCCGACATGGGCGCGATCGGGGCTGAATACGACCGGGCGGTGCAGTCGGAATATGTGGGCGGGGTCACCGGACACGGTTGGGACCCGGTCGACCGGTTCTGGATGGGATTGCGAGCCAGCTTCCCCAATGCCGAGTTCCGCATCGAGCACCAGATCGGCCGCGACGATCCCAACATGCCACCCCGTGCCGCACTACGCTGGAGCCTGTGGGGCAAGCATGACGGCTGGGGGGTGTTCGGCGCCCCCACCGGGGCGCAGGTCTATGTTCTGGGCATCAGCCATGCCGAATTCGGCGAACTGATCAGCGGCCAGCCCAAGCTGCGCCGCGAATACACCCTGTTTGATGAAACCTCGGTCTGGAAGCAGATCCTTCTGCAAGGCGCAGAGGTCTGAATGCACGCTCCGGTCAAATATCGTGTTCTGGCATGCGGCCTGCGCGAGACCGGTGCAAGCCGGCGCTTTCACCTATTCCGGCAAAGCCTTCGAGCGCGCCGCCTGAATTTGCGGCCTCCGGGAACGTGATCGAGCATCTGCCGACCATTCCCTCAAACGCATAATCCGGAACCAGAACCATGACACAATCAACCATCGCATCACGCATCGTCCGTTATGGCGAGCTCAAGCCGTGCAAGACGGCCTTCATTGATGCCCACACGCCGGGCAGCGATCAAAAAGAGAACTTTACCATAATCGGCGGCGGAGTTTCGGAGTCTCCGGATCAGCATGTGCACATAACCGACAAGATCGGCTTCAATATCGGGGCCGCCGGCCAGCCGCCCAAATGCCGCAACTCGCTGCACAGCCATACGACGGCCGAGGTCTTTTTTGTCGCCAAGGGCCGCTGGCGGTTTTTCTGGGGTCGCTATGGCACGGCGGGCGAGTTCATTGCCGAGGAAGGAGACATCTTCAACATTCCCACCGGCATCTTCCGCGGCTTCGAGAACGTGGGCGACGACTACGGGATGATCATGTCCATTCTGGGTGGTGACGATGCCGGCGGCGGTGTCACCTGGGCACCTCAGGTCATTGAGGACGCACGGGCGCACGGGTTGATGCTGGGTGACAACGGCGTGCTCTACGACAGCAAGAAGGGCCAGGACCTCCCGCATAACGTCCGGCCTATGCCCGTGCTGACCGAAGAGCAGCTGAAATCCTATCCCGAAGTGCCGGTCGAAGCCGTGATCGGCAAATACGTGGCCCGTTACTGGGACCTGATGGCGCTGGCGGCCGACAAACCCGCCAAGGTGATCGGTGAAAACGGTCTGATCAAGGACAAGCCCGGCTTTGAGGTCGACTTCCTTACCCGCGGCTCTGGTATTCAAGACCCTACCAAATCGGCCAAGCCCGTCGTGCTGATGCCGGCAAGCGGCCATTGGCGGGTCACTGTCGAGGATGTCGAAACCACAATTTCGGGCGGGGATACGGTGCTGGTGCTGCCCGGCGAAGCCTATACCATCACTCCATCCATGACCGGTACGGCCGGGTTGTACCGTATCACCGCGACCGACGATCCTGCTGGCGCAACCTGGACCGGCTACTGATCAAGAAAGGACCCCGCATGACAAAGATACTTACCACCCATGTGGGGTCTCTGCCCCGATCCCAGGAAGTTGTCGACTTCATCTTTGCGCGCGAGCGGCACGAGCCCTATGACGCCGATGCGTTCGACAGTTGCATGACCAAGGCCGTGTCTGAAACGGTTCGGCGTCAGGTCGAGGCCGGTGTCGACATTGTCAGTGACGGAGAGACCTCAAAAATCTCGTACGCGACATACGTAAAGGACCGCTACACAGGCTTCTCAGGGGACAGTCCACGGAATGCCCCCGCGGACCTGAAGATGTTTCCCAGCTTTTTGCAACGTCTTGCCAACGAAGGGGGCACACCCCAATACGCCCGGCCGCAATGCACGGGCGACGTTCGCTCGAAAGGCCAGGACGAACTGAACAAGGATATCCGCAACCTCAAGCAGGCAATGGCTGAGCACGGGGTCGAACGTGGGTTCATGAACGCCGCCTCGCCTGGGGTGATTTCTCTGTTTCTGCAGAACGCCCACTACCGCAGCCGCGAGGCCTATCTGGCCGCACTCGCCGATGCGATGAAGCAGGAGTATGAAACGATCGTCGCAGCGGGACTGGATCTTCAGTTGGACTGCCCCGATCTGGCCCTTTCCCGGCACATGCTGTTCGCTGATCTTTCCGATGCCGAATTCATCGCGATCGCCGAGATGCATGTTGAAGCCCTGAACCACGCTCTGCAGAATGTTCCGCAAGATCGGGTCCGAGTGCATATCTGCTGGGGCAACTACGAAGGCCCGCATTGCTGCGACATTGCGATGGATCAGGTGTTCACGACCCTGATGGCGACCAAATCCCGCTATGTTCTGTTCGAAACGTCGAACCCGCGCCACGCCCATGAGTGGACCGTCTTCCGGGATCGCAAGAGCGAAATTCCGGACGACAAGATCCTTGTGCCCGGCGTCGTAGACACGACAACGAATTTCATCGAACACCCCGAGCTGGTGCGGCAACGCATCGAGCGGTTCATCAACATCGTCGGGCCGGGTCGGGTCATCGCCGGGAGTGACTGCGGGTTTGGTACATTTGCCGGCTTCGGTGCGGTCGACCCGGACATCGCCTATGCCAAGCTGGCCTCCCTGGCCGAAGGTGCCAGATTGGCATCGGCATGACGCCCCTGGTTCTTCTTCCCGGAATGATGTGCGATGCCCGACTGTTCGGGCCGCAAATCGAAGCCCTGTCCGGACGGGTACCGTTGATGACCCATCCGCTGAGCGTCGAAGACAGCGTCGAGGCAATGGCTGCCGATGTACTGAGCCACGCGCCGCCGATGTTTGCCCTTGCGGGACTTTCCATGGGCGGGATCGTTGCCATGGAGGTCCTGCGCCAAGCGCCAGAACGTGTTGAACGGCTGGCACTCCTGGACACGAACCCGCTGGCCGAAGCAGACGAGGTCAAAACCCGACGCGGTCCGCAAATGGAGGCCGTGCGCCAAGGTGGACTGCGGCAGGTCATGCGTGACGAGTTGAAGCCGAACTATCTGGCCGATGGCCCTCGGCAGGGCGCAATTTTGGACCTGTGTATGGCCATGGCAACCGATCTGGGCCCCGAGGTTTTTCTTCGCCAGTCCATCGCACTCATGGGCCGCCCGGATCAAACGGACACCTTGTCCGCTTATCAAGGTCCAAGCCTCGTTCTATGCGGCGAGGATGACAGATTATGTCCGTTGGAGCGGCACGAACTGATGCACAAGCTTCTCGGAAACAGCACGCTGGAGGTCGTAATCGGTGCGGGGCACCTACCCACCCTCGAGCGACCCCAGGAAACCACAGCGGCGTTGCGCCGTTGGTTGGAGGTTCCATGACACCGTCCCTACTTGCCTTGCTACGCAAGGTCGACACACCCACAGTCTGCAACGCCATCGAGATGGCACAAGGCCAGCGCGGGTTTGACCAATTCACGCGTGGTACGATGTTCTGCTCGGCCCCGTCCGAGGGCGCAATCGTCGGATTTGCCCGTACCGCCAAGATCGCTGCGGTGCAGCCGCCCTCCGAAGCGCCGGAAGTCATCAGGCAGCGGCGAATGGACTATTACAGATACATGGCCGAGGCCCCGACTCCCTCTGTTGCAGTGGTTGAGGATGTCGATTTCCCCTCTTGCATCGGCGCCTATTGGGGCGAAATCAATACGTCTGTGCACAAGGGGTTCGGAATGGCCGGCGCACTCACCAACGGGGTCATGCGAGACCTTGGTGACATGCCGCAAGGGTTCCCGGTCATCGCCGGATCTATCGGGCCCAGCCATGGTTTCGTTCACGTCCGAGAAATCGACACGCCTGTTTCGATCTTCGGCCTGACGGTCAATCCGTCGGATCTCATCCATGCGGACCGGCATGGTGCTGTTGTTGTCCCTGCCGATCTGATTGATCAGCTCGAACACGCCATTCTGAAATTATTTGAAACCGAACGAATAATTCTGAATGCGGCTTCTGAACCCGGCTTCAACTTCGGGAAATTTGAAGTAGCTTGGGCCGCATTTGAAAAAGCGCGCGTGTAAGAGTGTACTTGGTCTGACCGATCACTGACGTGGCTCGGCAGTCCGTTGGTCTGTCGTAGACTGCGTCTCGGGAGATTCGATCGCGCATTTTGCGCGTGTCTTTCCTTTTGTTTGTCGGCGATGGTTGGGTTGGTGCAAAACGAGCGGTGGAAAACGAGCAAAGCCGCCCTTGGGCGGCTCGTTCGGTGTTTTGTTCGACTGTGTTGGTTGCGGGAGCAGGATTTGGCCTTTGCCGAACTATCGTTGTTTTGCGAAAACTCAAAAAATGCCAAGTGTGTGTCAAAGCTCGATCTTAGAAAAACTGGAGGAAAACATCCTAAAGCCACCTTTCGACAGAGCGGTTATGAGGTCATTGAGCTAGATGAAGCCAGGGCGGCTGTGTCCCGCATGGCGTATATTCTCCAGCGACTTGGCTTTCTAACTGCGGAGACAAGGGAATGGGGGCAAAGGTAGCTCTGAGCCCGAAGCTATACTTGTTCCCACTTCTGCCTTTCGCCGATGCCGTAGACCGCAAGCGGCACATTCCGGACGTTCAGGACCAGGCGGCAAATGGGAGGTGAGCGGGACAAATCCGCCGCTCCCATTGCCGAGAACGATGGAGGCAATCAGCCCAAAGCGGTCATGCTTGATCAGCACGTTGGGCGGCAAGCGGGAGTTCGCTGCGGATAGCATGGAGGTCTCCTTTCCCATCGATTGCTCCCCGCGAAGGGCTCGCCGGTTCATGCATCTCTTCGGCATTACCATTGGCGACCGAGGTTCCAAGAGATTGCGGTAGTCGAGAAGTCGCAGCGGGGTCAGGCTAATCTGCAGGCGCTCCGGCAATTTGGGCCTCTTGTGCCTCCTTATTGCGCCAATCTTTCGGGGATATGCCGAAGTTCCGCGTGAAGGCTCGGGTGAGTGCCGATGTTTCGGACAAGCCGACCAATTGGGCGATCTCCTTGATCGAATGATCAGATGTGGTGAGCAGTTCGGAGGCCTTTTCCATCCGCAGCCGGTTGATCACCTTGGACGCCGTTGTTCCGTAGGAGGACAAGCGCTTGTTCAGCACCTTGGTGGTGATGCTGCACATCCGGGCGGCCTCGCTCACCGTCAGCGCCGGATCGGACAGCCTTGATCGCACGAGAATTTCGAAGCCTTCGAGGTAGTCCAGGGGCACATCGACCTGAACCGGTTCTTCGATATCATTGTCGTGGTTCACGAGGAGTTCGGGGTTGATTGGAAGCGACAGCCAGGCCGCCGGAAAGCGGATGGAGAATCCCCTGTTGTTGCACTTGATGCCCCGCACGCCATGAAACTGCTCCGGCAGCAGGGTCGGATCGCAGAGGCGCAGAACAACCTGGGTTGGATCCCATCGGAAATCGAGAACACGGTGCAGCAGGGAGATCCAGATCCCGACGAGAAAGGCGTCCGAATGGCCCGGCGACACCTCGGGTTCGAAATTGCGACTGGTGGTGAAGTAGGCGTGTTCCTCCTCGATCAGGAGCCGGAAGGACACCGCGTTGCTTTCCTTCGAGACGATCTGGGTGAACCGGGTGAAGAAATCGCCAAGGGTCACCGACTGGCCGAGGAGCGCCCCACGCGGCAGGAACTTCAACAGGTCTGTCTGTTGTCCCGCCAAGGCGCAGATATCCGGCCGGGTGATGTCGGCGATGGAGGCCAGCGCCGCATAGACCGTGTCATGCGGGATGAACTCGGCCGGGTTCAGGACCTGTTCCTCGCTCAATCCATGCAGCCCGAGCGCAAAGGCCGGATCCGCATCGAGCCGCCGCATCATCGCTACGACGGGGCCGAGGACCGTAGCACGTACGAGGTACAAACCGTCCTTTTGTTCTCCTTGCGGCATCCACATCACCCTTTCGCTCTCCGACACGCTACGGGCGCGGGCGCCTGACGGCCAAGCAGAAATTGGCTGAAATTGACCGGATCGGGTCAGAAAAATGCACCACGGGATCAGCGGGTCAAAAGAATCTCGGGGCACATGTGCATAGTGGGAGGATCGGTCCGCAGGAAGACCGACCCCTGGGAGGACACCGAATGACAACACTCAACCTGAAGGCGTTGCTGCCGGCCATGTCAATGGCAATTGCGCTCACGACGCCTGCCATTGCGCAGGATATCCCCAACATTCCCTCGGAGGTCACGCTGTTCAAGAACGTGATGGTCTTCGACGGGGTGAATGACGGCTTGAAAGATGTCGACGTGCTCGTCGTCAAGAACAAGATTCACAAGATTGCAGAGGACATTCCCGAATTCGGCACGTGGGAAGTCGAAGTTCGAACGGGCGGAAGCAAGCGCCTGCCCGATCCTGTTGGCGGTATCGACGGCTATTCTTTCACCATCCAGACCGAACGCGGTATCGAGACCAAAGAGGTCGAGGTCAATGTGATCGACGGCGGCGGACGCACCTTGATGCCGGGACTGATCGACAGCCATGTGCATGTGAATATGTACAAGGATGGCACGATCCCGGGCCTTCAGGACACGACATGGGAGGAGATCGGCGCACGTTCTGCGGCCTTTGCGCAGGAAATGCTGGCGATGGGCTTCACAACCGTGCGCGACATGTGCGGTGCACATGGTGGACTTCGTGCGGTAATCGACGAGGGTTCGCTTCCGGGCCCGCGGATATACTCGTCCGGCGCCTGCCTCAGCCAGACCGGTGGTCATGGCGACTGGGGGATCGCCGGGCAACGCAAGAACGAAAGCAATCTTGAACGGCTGGAGATCACGCGGCTTGTCGACGGCCCTGCCGAGGTGCTCCACGGCGCGCGGCGGAACTTTGCGCTTGGGGCCAACTACCTCAAGATCATGGTCAGTGGTGGTGTGACCTCCATCAAGGACCCGATCTACCAGTCCGCCTTTACAGACGAAGAAATCGCCGCTGCCGTCGAGGTGGCCGGGGACATGGATTCCTATGTCGCCATGCATGTCTTCATGGATAGCGACCTGTCGCGCGCGCTCGATCTCGGGGTCAAAGTGGTGGATCACGGCCTGACCATAACGGAACCGACGATGCAGAAGCTGGTAGAGAAGGAAGCGTTCTTCTCGCCCAACCTGACCGCGTTGGCGCCCGAGGCGCTTGAGCATCCGATGCACCAGGACCCGACCTTCCCGCCGACGGCGAAGTTCCTCTGGTTGCGGAAAAACAGCGAGCAGTTGTTTGATCTGGTGCGGAAGTACAAGCCGAAGATGGTGTTCGATTCCGACTACGTGCTGCTGACCGGTGTGCCGTACCGGCAGTCGATGGACTTCACCAAGGCTTTCATGGCGCGTGAGTTCGGCAACCTCTGGGCCTTGCAGATGATGACCTCGAATGGCGGCGAACTGGCCGCACTGACGGGACGCGGAAACCCCTATCCCGAAGGCAAGCTCGGCGTGATCGAGGAAGGTGCCTATGCCGATATCCTCATCGTTGACGGAAACCCGCTCGAAGACATCACTGCCATCGGCGCTGTCGATACATGGTTCGATGCCGAGCCACGCGGGCAGGACGTGCCGAGCATTCGCGTCATCATGAAGGACGGCAAGTTCTACAAGAACACGTTGAACTGAACTTTCGGCGGGGCGCTGGCCCCGCCGTCAACATTGCGGAAGGGCAAACTTATGAAGCATCTTTTCAAGTCCACATTACTGGCGGGCGTGGTGTCGCTCGCTGCCGGCATGTCCTCTGCGCAGGACGAAGCGCTGCCGCAGACCCTGTTCACCAATGTCCATGTTTTTGACGGCGTGAACGAGGCGCGGATCGAAAACGCCAGCGTTCTGGTCGAAGGCAACCTGATCAAGGAAATTTCGACGGACGGGATCGAAGCGCCCAACGCAACCATGATTGACGGCGGCGGGCGCACGCTCATGCCGGGGATGCATGACCAGCACGTGCATTTGCTGGTGTTCAACCCGCTCAGTGACGGGTTGCGCCAGAACATCACGCCCTTCCATCTTGGTGGCGTTGCAACGATCCGGTCCGAGCGCATCCTGATGAACGGGTTCACGACGGTTCGTGACCTCGGCGGACCGGCAAAGTCCATCGCGCGGATCATCGATACCGGTATGTTCCCCGGCCCGAGGATCTATTCCTCGGAGGCCTTCATCACGCAGACATCGGGCCATGCCGATTTCCGCAAGCTGAACGACCGGCATCCAACCCTGTCGGGGCAAGGCCCATCGCATTGGGTCGACACGGACATGAGCTTCATCGCGGATGGCCCGGAGCAGATCCGCATGGCGGTGCGCGAGAACCTGCGGCGCGGGGCAACCCAGATCAAGGTCATGGTCAGCGGTGGGGTCACGTCCGAGTTCGACCCGCTGCATTCGCTTCAGTACCAGGCGGACGAGATCCAGATGGCGGTCAAGACCGCCGAGCAATGGGGCACCTACGTCACCTGCCACGTGTTCACCGAGCAGGCGATCCGCAACTGTATCGACAACGGTGCAAAGACCGTTGAGCACATCCCGTTCCTGACCAAGGAGGCCGCCGAGATCATGGTCGAAAAGCAGATCATGTTCGCGACGGCGGTAGCCCCGGTCTACTCGGTGACGACCGAACAGGCGGAAGCCTTCTACACGCCAGCCTCGTTCGCCAAATGGAAGAGTGTCCGTGACGCCGCCGCCAACATGATCGAGGTGATCCAGACGACACCGGGCATGATCGACCTCTACACTCTGGGCACCGATCTCATCAACAACTGGGACCAGACGCTTGAGCAGGACAAGAAGATGAACGACGAGTTCAAATACCTGCACGAGGCCAAGTTCAAACCCTTCGACATTCTGCGCATGGCCACATCGAACGGCGCCCGCATGAACCGGCTTACGGGCTTGAACAATCCGTATCAAGACGGCCCGCTCGGCGTGGTCGAGGAAGGCGCTTACGCGGATCTCCTGCTGGTCGATGGCAACCCGCTCGAAGACATCCTTCTTCTGGCCGATCCTGATCCCAACCTGAAGGTCATCATGAAGGACGGCGTGATCTACAAGAACACGCTGGACTGAGGAGAGCGCGGGGCGGTCTCCCTCGTCCGCCCCGCGTTTTTTTGCCCGACGCAATCATCCCGGAAGGACTGACCGTGAAACACCTCACTCTTGCCACTCTCATGGCCCTCTGCAGTTCGATGGCGGTTGCTCAGGAGTGCGACGTCGCGCTTCTCAACGGCCGCGTCATGGACCCGGAAACCAATCTTGATGCCGTGCGCAATGTCTGCGTGACCGGCGACAGGATCACCGCGATCACCGAAGATGCCTTGACGGGCAAGCGCGAGATCGACGTTTCCGGGCATGTAGTCGCGCCGGGATTCATCAACACCCATTCGCATTCCTTTGGCGGCTTCGATCAGAAGATGATGGCCCATGATGGCACGACGACGATCCTCGATACCGAGAGCGGCGTGGCGGATGCCGACCTGTTCTACGACAAGTACGAGGGCAATTCCTTTCTCAACTTCGGTTCCGGGATGGGGCACGAGGAGATCCGGCGTGTCGTGATGGATGGGGTTTCAGTCGAGCTGGCATCCGATCCGACCTACATCCTCAAGTCACGCGGTGCAGCCGAGGAAGAAGACGGACATGCCAGCTGGGCGCTGGATATTCCGACTGCGGATCAGCTCGTCGAAGTCATGACCATGTATGAAAAGGGTCTTCGCGCCGGGGCGATCACCGTCAACACGACGGTGGGATACATGGGATACAACACCTATCCGAAGGAGATTTTCGCGCTTCAGAAAATGGCGAAGAAGTATGACCGCTTCTTTGGCGCCCATACCCGTTTCGGTCCGACCGAGAGCCTGCCGCTCTACTATTCCCTGGGCGCAAACGAGGTGATCGCAAACGCCGTTGCGCTCGACGGGGCCCTGATCCTTTCCCACATCCAGAACCAGGGGTGGGAAGAAATCTACGAGCTTGCGCGCCGCCTGCAAATGCGCGGAATGACCATCTTCGCGGAATACTACCCGGCCATCACCGGCAATCCGAACATCGCGACACCGCAACTGCTGCCGGACAAGATCGAGGCGAACAATATCGTTCCGACCCGCGATATCTTCGATACCAGCACCGGCGAACTCTACGAGTCCGACGAGGAGTTCTTCCGGCAGCAGAAGGAGGATCCGAGCAAGCCGATTTTCATCACAGTCCGCCCCGAAGCAGACCTGGAGCGCTGGATCCACATGAAGGATATTGCGATCGCCAACGACATCGTCGGCTTCACCGTCGATGGCGAACCGCTGCCGATCGAGGCCGATTTCACGGAGTACGGGGGGCACCCGCGCAATGCCGGCACCTATGGCATCGTGTTCCGCGAGGCCCGTGAACAGGGCATCGCGCTGATGGAGATGGTGAACAACGCCTCCTACATTCCCGCGAAGTACTTTTCCAAGGTGGGCCTGAAGGCGATGCAGGAACGCGGCCGGATGCAGGAAGGCATGATCGCGGATATCACGATCTTCGACCCCGACACGATCACTGAAACATCATCGATGAAGAAGGGCATGAACGGCTCCTTCACCAAGGGAATCCCCTACGTTCTGGTGAGCGGGCAGGTCATTATCGACGACGGTGTCGCTAATATCGACCTGCGGCCCGGGCAGCCGATCCGTTACCCGGTCATCGAAGGGGGCGAGATCGATCTGGACCTCGGGGACAAGGAATTCACCTGGCACGCCGACATCGAAACGCCAGAGGATGAGCATTCCGAGTTCCCGCTCCGCCCTGCCGAGCTGGAACACTCCATTCCCGGAGCTCCGGGGCATTGAACCCACAAGAACGGTCAGGGCAGCCATGCTGTACTGACCACAACATCGAAGCAATTCCGGGTGGCAAGATGAACAGGATCCTTCTTTCGACAGCCCTTTGCGTCTCTGCGACAGTTGCAGCGGCGCAGGACACAAAAGACATGCGCACCTTCCTGTTTATCGGCGCATCCAACAGCGCCGCCTGGGAGATGCAGATCGCCAATCCCGGGGACCGCGCGGCCTCGGTGAAGGGTGGGATCGAGGCGCTCGGCGGCGAGCTTTTGAGCTACTATTGGGGGCTTGGGAACGGGAAGAACTACATCACCGTCGCCCTACCGGACGACCCCACCTTCATCCAGGCCTTCTATGTCAGCCGTCTCGGTGACGGGTTGCTGGAGGATTACCAGATGATCGAGTTGATGAGCAGCGCCGACATGGCCGAAGCCCTCGCCCGTGTGCCGGAGATCAAGGCGCAGGACGATCTCAAGTAACCGGACTGCACACTCGGGACGATCCAGAAGGGAACATCAAATGAACTTCAGCCCTGTGTGTGTCGGCGGAGTCGTATTATGCAAATAGTTGCCATTGGCCTGCTGTCCGCCTTCTTTCTCTTCGCCAGTTCGATCAAGATCCTTGGCTGGCAGAAGCTCATCTTCGAAACGCAACTGGCGATGTTCGTCAAATACGGGCTGAACCGTCAGATCATGGCGCTTGTCGGTGGTGTCGAGCTTTTCGGGGCGGTGGCGATCTGGTTTCAAGGCAGCTTGCTCGGGCCGCTCGGGGCCGCTGCCCTTCTGGGCACGTCGCTTGGCGCAATCGGTTGTCATCTGATCTGGGACACTTGGAAAGACGGTGTGCCTGCCATGATCACGGCTACGCTTTCGGCCTTCGTCCTCTGGACGGGCCGGGATGTCGTACTGGCGATACTTGCATGAGCGGGCCGAAGAAGAATCAAGAGCAACAAGAGAGACCTCATATGGGACAGGCAAGGCTTCTCGGTACGGTCATCGTCGCTGGCTTCTGGTTATCAACCGGAGCCTTGGCGCAGGAAAGCCGGCCAACGTCCGCCCTGGAGGCCGCCGCAGCGGTCTCGCTCGGTGGCCCGGCATCCACGCAGGCCCAACTGGAACAAGACCGAGTGCGGCGGTTGCAGGACTCTCGCTGGCCGGGGCTGGATGCGGCCTTGGACCCCTTGGAGGCATCGCGGCAACGCTTTGCCGAACGCACCGGCCTGAACCTCTCCTTCGACTACCAGGCCTATTACCAGTCCGCGACCGAGAGCCTGACCGATATCGACGAGGCCGCCTTGGGCCAGGCGCGCATTCTGGGCCAGTGGACGCTGCTCAATCGCGGCGGCGAAAATCCCGGGCAATTGGTCTTCACATTGGAGAACCGCCATCTGCTCGGCACGGACATCGCGCCAAGCGGGCTTGCCGGGGAAATCGGCTATGCGGGCGTCACCGCAACGACATTCAGTGACACCGACACGACCCTCTCCGTCGCCTACTGGTCCCAGACGCTCGCTGGCGGGAAGGCCGGTTTCGTGGCCGGCCGGATCGATCCGGGAGACTACTCGGACATCCTCGGCTACGTGAACCCACGCACGACTTTCTCCAATTTCTCGATCCTGTTCAGCCCGGTCCTGCCGATCCCCGATCCCGGCTTCGGCATTGCGGGGGGCGGTTTCCTGACCGACCAGATCTATGCCCTCGGTGTCCTGTCGGATGCAAACGGCTCGCTGACCGATGTCGAGTGGTTTCCCGGTGGCCCCGAGTTCTACAAATACGCCGAGATCGGATGGACGCCCGAACGCTCGAAGCGCTTTCTAACCAACGTTCACCTCGGGGTATTTCACGTCGATGAACGCACCGAGGCAGGCGTGCCGGAGAGCTACGGTGCGATCCTGTCTGCCAACCACACGATCAACGAGGAATTCATGATCTACGGACGCCTCGGCTGGTCGGAGGGTGAGGCGCCGATCGCCCGACGCGCAGCCAACGCTGGACTTCTATGGCGGCCGGGCCTCTATGACGACCTCTTTGGGTTTGGCGCGACCGTTGCGGACCCGGTAGATGAAACGCTCGACACCCAGACCACAATGGAGGCCTTCTATCGGTTGGACCTGTCGGACAATGTCGCCCTGACGGCGGACGTCCAGCACATGATCAACCCGGGCTTCAACGATCAGGACACGACCGTTTTCGGCTTGAGGCTGCGGATCAATCTTTGACCTGAGTAGCGGCGGATAGAATGCCGTCTGGTTGGGAGTGTCGTGCCTGCGCCGGAACGGCCCATGCAGCCATCGCGGCCAAGGAGGCGACCCCTTGGATGATTGGCATTGCGTCAGGCGAAAGTCTTGACGGCAGAACAACCGTCGAATTTGGCTTGTTGCTCTGCAATGTCAGCCATTCCAATGAAGCTGTCGGATGCTCTCAAGCGGGGGCATGGCGGTTCGCTTAGATCTTTCCACAGAAGGCGGCCACGGAGGTCGCCACCGTCAGAAAGGTTGGAACCGATGACAAACACCCTCAAGAACACCGTATTCGCCGCCCTTGCCGCCTCACTCGCCCTCGCTGCCCCGATGGCCGCCAATGCCGGTGACATCGGTGAGAAAGCCCTCAAGGGCGCTGTGGCCGGCGCCGTGCTGACCGAAATCACCGGCGGCGACGCCAAGGACGGCCTGGCCCTCGGCGCAGCCGCCGGTGCGCTCGGTGGCAAGATCGCCGAAGACCGGGATCGTCAAGATCGCAAGGACGATCGCAAGAAGGGTGGCAACAAGCACAAGCGCTGATCCCGCAACGAGACAACCGGAACGGTTTACCCCTTCCAACCGACGCTGGAGAGATCCGGCATCTGCTTCAAACCCGTTAGGCCTCATGCCTGCCGGGTTTGTTGCGTCAGGGTGGTTCAGGAAGACGGAGAAACGTGAAAGTGCGGGCCTATGATCCGAGCAGTCCGGCCTCTACTCAGATCGTTCGCCCTATGCCAGGGGCGCTTCTGTTGCTGGCTGCTCCCTGAAGTCGCTGGGGGGCTGTCCGTACCATCTTCGGAATGCCGTGCTGAAGGTACTGGCGTCGCTATATCCGAGAAGATAGGCGATCTCGGTGAGCGGAAGCGTGCTGTTGAGCAGATAGTCCCGGGCCAGAGCCTTTCGCAGATTGGCGACGACCGCTGCGAAGCTCGTGCCCTCGTCGGTCAGTCGGCGGGCCAGCGTTCGGGCGCTCATCCCAAGTTCCGCCGCAATTGCGTCCTGCTGGGCCGTGCCGGCTGCAAGACGCGCCGTGATCTGCCTCTCAACAACCCGGGCCACACTGTTGGGTGTCTGCGGCATCCGAGCCAGCGTGTTCTCGCAAATGACCGAAAGCGTCCGCTGCAAGTTGTCGTCGGCCGTCAACAGCGGCACATCCATATCAGCCGCCTTGAAGGCAATGCTGTTCTCCGCGGCACCAAACAGGACATTGCAGCCAAAGAACCTGTCGAGGGCCTCGGTGCCAGTCAGCCGCTGATGCGCGAACCGAACATGCGTCGGACGGATTTGCCGATTGGAGTAGTCCCGCAGGGCGAAGACCGTGCCAACGGCTCCAAACTCGGCATATTGCCCGGTCGGAATGCTTGCTGGCACATCGTAGTGCCAGGTCAGCCGGGTGGTTTCCGGGCCTTCTTCCATGGCCGTCTTGCTCGCGTCACCGATCACGCGCTGAAAACGGGTGATGTTTCGAAGGTAACCGCCAACGGTAGGTGCCGAAACGCCGACATAGGCGAGCAACCCGGCCTTCCTGACCAGGTCCGGCGACTGTGCCAGGCGGTATCCGACAAGGTCGTCCCTGGTCAAAGCGCTCGCCTTTTCAAACAACCAGGCAGTCTTGTCGAAGGACCAGCGAGCATCCGGGTCTTCGAGTTGAGATCTGGTTATCCCGAACTCCTTTCGGATATCCCGCTCGGAAAGGCCTGTTTTCTTCAACTCACCGACAATGATCTGTCCCCAGATTGCGCTGTGTTTTGGAATCTCGGATTTCATTTCTGGTCCGTAGTCTCGGTGTCTGACGTGTTGCGCCACGTTAAGGCCCGTCTGACCTTCTTGCCAGTTGCCAAAGCCAACGTTCGAACAACGCAACGCCCGTTTCGTTCAATACCCGCAGTGCCTTTCACACACTCGCCACCAAGGTAGGCGCGACGTCGGTCGCGAGTAACTCGAGATCCGTGCGGTGTGACACACCGAGTAGCGGCGCACATCGTCCGGGTTGGGCAGCTTGCTTGTTCGCTGTGGCTTTCGAAGCCGCCATTCTCGGCGCGCTACTTAAAAGTCCGCTCTGGGCCGTCCTCAAACTATGCAATGGTCCCTATCCTGCGCATTGCTGTAATTGGGGGATCGCGCAGCATCGGTCAAAGTGGGCTCTCCTGAAATCTTCGCCGCGCCAAGCGTGAATGGCAGATTACCGGAGCACCTGCCTTTCACCTAGTCAGTCCCGAACAGCTAAGATGCGGACAAACCCGCCGCTCACCAGACTCAACTAGACGTCGGCCAACTGAGCTTTGCCAGCCTTCTCGTATTGTGGCGGCTTCGCAAGTGCAACATAACTCCGCGTGTAGCGAACGACGCAGTGCGGCCGTTAGTCAAAACTCAAAGCGGACGACCGCTAAGGGCACCTTGTTCGGCAAAATGTGCTGGTTACAGGTGGGTTTCATAAACCGTTTTTGCAAGCTGCAGATATTACTGGCGATTGAATCAATTAGCGCTCATGTAGTTGCTCACGCAGCGCAGCAACTGCCGACGGAAGATCGTCCTCGAAACCGGGAATGAACGCCTGCTGGATCGCAGCATTCAACGCGTCGTCGGCAGCTGCCTCGGCTGCGGTGGCCGATCCGGAAAGGGTCTCGAACTCCTCGAAGGCCTCAAGGACCAGAAGCGGCTCTCGCAGGATGCCCTGAACCGTCATGCTGATCGACATGTGTTCGACTTGGTTGTTGTTCTCCGGCGGGCCAACGAATTCAGGTGCAAAGCCGGAAACGCCCCAGATCGATGAGTTGTCCAATGCGGTCCCGGTTTCATATTGCCAGATCGTTCCAACATGGAACCGCGTGGTGAATCCGTGGTTGAACAGCTTGATATGTGTGAGTGGGTTGCGGCGCGAGGACCCCACAATCAATTGCTGCCAGAGGTAGAGCGCCGCCTGCTCCCTTCCGCGAATGTATTCCGAAGTCTCCAGCATGTGCTCCGGCGGAACTATCTCAGTCAGTTTGATTGCTGCCTGGAACAGGTCAAGCGCCGTGTCGAGCGCCGTGTCATCAGTGCCGCCCCCTGACATCTCGGCCAGCTTGAAGGCGTGAAACCGGGTGTAGGCGCCGCCGAGCGCTTCAAGGTATGGTTCGCCCTCTACTGACGCAAGCGCGTCGACAACGCGATAAGCATCCCAACCATCTGCGCGCAACTGGTCGGTATCCACGTCCCAGAAGGTCGATGGAATCTGGCGGCCGAAATCACCGGTTCGAAGAGCGAGCACCCTGAGCCCCGCGGCATATTCCATCAGTTGCTGGGATGAGACCACACCGTCATCGAGGCGGGCGAGATGACCGGAGATAGAAATGTCGCCCAGAAGTGGCTTTTCGCTCAGGCCCGCATCTCGCAACGCCTGTTCCACTTGAACTCGGGTCGCCTCGGCAACAGGCGCCGATCCTGTTTCGGCTTTGGAAACTGCGCTACCTTCCAGCCGTTGCTCCGGAAGCCCGAAGAACAGAAACCGAACCTGTGGAACGGCCAAGACGACGACCGCAAGCGCCAGACAGCACAAGGTCCCAGTCCATACCAGCCATTTCATAGCTCATCCGGCCTCTGTACAACGCGATTATTTCGTAAGCACATCGAAATCGGATGTATCCACATCGGCGACAGCTTCCTGTGCGATCGCATCGTAATCGGTCGCTTTGTTGGTTTCCTCAGCGACCTCCGCTGCAAGCGCAGCCGAGGCCCCGATGGTCGCGGCCGTCCGCACCTCGTCTTCGCTGGCGTCGCAGGCGGCTAGCACACTCAGGCAGATGACAATTGCCGGTGCCAGAGCTCGTCTATTTTGCGATGTCACTTGGTGTAATCCTCGAACCCTTCGACATTGCCGCCGATGACCGTGCAGTTGCCCGCGGCTTGAATTGTCGGCTGGTCCCAGTTGACATTCCAGTTCACGACGATGGTGTCGCCGTTTTCCGAAGCGGGAAACACCGAAATCGCAGCATTGGGCAGATCCGCGAACTCGGGAACTTGCCACAGGTAGTCGTGACAGGTCTTGAGGGCGTTGGTTATCTGCCTGTCAAAGGCTTGGGCAGCATTGGCTGCAACCATCAATGTAAGGCAGGCGCCGATAGTTTTTAGCATTAAAAATGTCCTTTCAAATTTCAGTAGTGATCAGCTTAGCGCGCCATCAGACTTCGTCAAACAGAATGGGTTCTTTCTGGGCCTTCAATCCCTGCGCTGGACCGACGAGCCAGCACCGCTACTGCTCCTCTTCGCCTTGTTTGGAAAGACCCTTACCCAGCATAGCGTTCACACGTTCGAGTTCCGCGCTCGCTATCTCCCCGATGGAGGTTCCTTTCAGTCCGCCAGCTGTGACCATGGCAACCTCCAAGGGGTACTCGGCATCGACCAGTGCGACCAGATCTTCGGCATTGCCATCCTCGGTGGTTAGGTCGGTCAGGATGTCGATATAGGCTATAATTGCACCGTTCTGCGCTGGCGAAACCAGTTCCTTTGACGGCAGATCGCTCAATAGTGTTTCGGTGACCAGCGAGACGTATTCCTGCAGCGACATGGCTGTGTCGCCCAGGAGCCGACGTTGCATGTAAACCATCCTGACGCTCTTCCGGTTCAGAACTTCGTTCATGATCTGCGCCGCTGCGTTTTCGACCGAAGTCAACCCTCCGATCGGCCGAAAACGTCCGAGCAAGTCCGGGTCAGCGAAAGCATTGAGGCCATGGATAGCTTCACCGGTGAGAAACTCTACGGCCCGCCTCTGCTCTTCAGGGTCTACATAGGCGAACGGTCGGTCGTCGCCGGAGGTCTGTGTAACACCGCCGATCAGCTTGCCGACGCTTCCAGCGATACCGACATAGCGATTGAGCGCGTCTCCGTAGGTCTCCTCAAGCACGGCTTGTGGATCGCGCGTGTCCTCTACTGCCAGGGGTAACGCCGCAAGGCTCGCGTGCAGCGCGGCGATCCCCGCGCGCGTAGCCAGGATCCTGTCTGCCCCAATGTTCTCAGTCTGAACACGGGGATCAAACTGAGCAAGATACTCCTCGCCACGTTCGCCTGCTCCCCAAATGAGTTCGGGGCGCTCCTCGGCTTCCGCCGCGATGGAATCAAGCTCCTCTGCGTCGACATCGGAAGAATACCCCCATCGGATGGCGTGCCTATCGTAGGAGCCAATGATAGGAATGAGTTGCGTGACGCCATCATCCGGCTCCGCCACGTAATTGAACCGCCCATAGGCCATAATGGATGACGTGCTGCCGTTCTCCGCAGTAAATAACGGGTCCCTGAGCTGTGCCGTCGACCAGGCCGTCGATGCGCGGTGGTTGTGCCGCAACCCGAGCGTATGGCCCACCTCATGTGACACGACATACCGCAGGATGCGCCCCTGCAATTCCTCCGGCAGCGGCAGTTTGCCCGCGGCGGGATCGGTCCGGTGCATCAGCAAATAGTAGTAGCGGCTGAAAAGGTTCACTACGTCCGGCCAAACCAGAATATGGGCGGAGAGAATTTCGCCGGACCGGGGGTCGTGAATGTTCGGCCCCATCGCGTTCTGCACCGGCTGTGCAACCCAGCGGATCACACTGTGGCGAACATCTTCCGGGGACCAGTCCGGGACTTGATCCCGGCTTGGCGCGTCACGCGCTATGATTGCATTTGTGAACCCCGCAGCCTCGAAGGCGGTCTGCCAGTCCTCCACTGCCTGGCGAATATAGGGACGCCACCGATCAGGGATTTCACGGGATAGATAGAAAACGATCGGTTTAACCGGGTCCGACGGGCGTGGTGCATCCGGGTCGGCGTGTTCCAGGCGGAAGCGAAGGGCAGCGCGGTCGCGTGATTGCACATCGCCGAACTCGCTTTCAAAAACCAGATATTCGGTGAAAAAAAATCCAACCCGGTCGTCATAGGGGCGACGCTCCATCGGGGTTTCCGGCAATACGGCAATCGAATGCGCCGTTTCCACTGAAATCGGCTGTGCCAGCCCGGCCTGATCGGTCGCCTCGAAGGTCAGTTGCGAGCGGACAAAGAGGTTGTCGGGATAAACTGATGCTTCAGCAACGTAGGATCGGTCGGGATCGTTCGGCCCGGGAGCGAGGCCGGTAGATGCCAATTGGGCGGCGACCGAGTAACCGACGATATCGCCCCCGAACACCTCCTGCAAATCCACAAGTACGGCGCCAGTGTCGCTTTCCGCGAGGATCGGGAAATCGACGATGATGGGACCAAGGTTGGCGCGTTCCACAGCGAGGTTCACGGGGCGAAGCTTGTCACGTCCGCCAGTGTAATAGGGATCGCCCGAAACCTTTTCGAACGAGGTCCCTGAAAGGGACCGCACCATGACCCGATCGGGCCGCCGTTCCAACTGGATCAGGCGGGCCCCCAAGGCGTTTCCGCCGAATGCCACTGCGTCGGTGGGATATCCGGAAACTTCGGCGTACCAGATCAGGCTGCGTTCGAACATGTCGCGCGGTATCGCAAGCAACAGATCGCCGTCTTTTTGGTAGAGGTCGAAGACTCCAGATCGAACCTCGGCACCGGCTATACGCTCCTGAAAGCTCGCCGATTGCGCCCTGGCATTGGCGGGCATCAGCGGGACTGCAAGGGCAATGCAAAGTGCGAATGCCAGGCGCATCATGGTTCTCCTTGTCGACGATTTTTCGAGCGCGCTCACGTTTCCAGAGATCGGACGTTCCAGTCTGGTAGTGTTGCAAGTGTCCGACATTCGAAAATGCTAACACTGAAGTATGAATTTGAGAATTCACAATGCCGCCTTAGGCAGTATCCGCGACCAAGCTCCGGAAACCGCCCACCTGAACCGCTTCTGCGTACATGCCCTCAGGGACTTTGCGCTCGCGGCGAAAGTCCGCACGGTCGGCATGGCCGACGCTGGTGCCGCATGCAGCATCGGGGAAATATGGGCTCTTAGCGGTTGTTCTCTGCAGGTTGCCTGAATGGTTGGCTGGTTACTCAAAACAGCCATTGGCTTGGGGTTGTGTGCTAGAGAACCCGCTGTGTACGGTATTCTGCGGAACTCACTGAAAGCGCCTCTTCACCTTGCCTTTTTTCAGGCAATATCCGGCCCCCGCTCCTTCCCCCCGGTCTTGCGGGAGAAGGCCCTTCGCTTTCAGGTTCGTATCCGCGCGATGCCTTTTATCGGAGGCCAGCCGCTTCCCCGCAGGCTTCTCACCTGCCCCGCTCTGACCGCGCTCGGTCTCGGCAGTCCCCGGTCCGACGAGTGTCTGAAGACGACCGTCGTCCGGTGGGTTCCGTAGTCGCGTTTCTGCACCGGGCCAGAAGGAGCCGCGTCGGTGCGGGATGGGGTAGTCCCCGAACCATAGTTCACAATTGGAGGCCGGTCGTGAACGTACCGTGGTCACCGCTTTTTTTTGATCGTTCACCAGGGAAAGCAGCAAGAATAAACCGGGCGCAACGGAGACGGGGAGGCCCATCCCAGCCCGTAACGTCCGATTTTGCGCTCTTGCTGACTAAGTGTATTGATCTGCTTTTTTTGGGGGATCTTTGTGTTTCGCGCGGCCGCAAGTTGTACAAACCTTAGCTGACCCGAAGCGCCGTAGCCCACCAATAGCGCAGGCGGTTCCGGTCAGCGGCTCGACACAGCGGCTACCCAAATTGTTCTCTTCCTGTTCTTTTGTTTGTGTGCAACCTTTGAGGGGGTCGCCTCGTCTCAACCAGCGCTTTCGGAGCAAACGTTACTGCCTTGATGCACGTAAGCTTTTGGATGTGCGACCAGACCCTAGAATGTGCAAACGGAGAAAAACATGAGCGCTAACGCCGACAGCGGCCTGACGGGCAATCGAGACGTTGCAGATACTGAAGGTGACTATTCCGTCTATCCGCACATGGATGGGATCAAAAGCTCGATGTCATGGAAGCTTGGCTGTTACGGAGAACGCGGCGCTCTTTCCGACGACATGATCGGGAGCTTGGCTGAGCAGTTTGACCTGCCAACTAAGCTCGTACGCGAACTCTCTGCGCTTCTTGGGAACTGCCTCAATAGCGACGACGACATCGCAATCAATCTGACTGAGGTCCGACGCTCGCAAGCGATTGAACGAGGTCAAAAGCACCTCAGGCAACTTTTGCGGAAAGCCAAACAGAGTTCCATTGGTCCCCAAGAACTCCGGAACGCATTGGGTTCGCTTTCGACTTATTTCGCGGCGACGCCAGAAGATGGAGAGCTTCTTGACCAAGTCCTCGACAAGCTTGAGACCGCAACGACATTCACTCAGGACGTCATAGATGACCTTCGGCGAATCTGTGCGACGCCCGGCGCGGTTGCAGAGATGTCGCCACGAGACAAGCGGTTCTCGCGCGACAAACGCCGTCGGTACATCGTCGAGAGCTGCTGCTATATCTGGAAAGATGCCGGTCGCCCCCTAACCTATTCGACATATTCAGACGGTCGCCCCGGAGGACAACGGCAAGGTCCACTCGTCAACTTTATACAGGCTGTCGTTAAGATGATCACCGTGCCGGGGCAAAACCTGAGCGGTGAGACGATCCGAGTGGATATTGACGATTTTCGCGACAAGCTTGGGCGCGAAGAGAAGGAGCGTTGGGCCCCGCCGGAATCGGGCAATCAATACACTTAGAATGAGCAAGCCTGCGTTGTCATGGTCATGGCATGACACGCGTTCCTGCCATACCCCCTTCTGACGACCACGCGCGCACGCAGGTTGAGACAGCGATTGACCAATTGGTCCGATTGCTGGCTGCCCAGGCAGTACGGGAACTGGGCCGGGACGCCTCTGACCAAAAGGAGGCGCATCAGGATGCCACGGATCAATGCAATGAAAAAACAAACCCGCCAGCTGCTGACGGTGAAGGACATCGCTGAACTGGACAATTGCTCCGAGAAGACGGTGCGCCGTGCCATTGCAGCAGGCCTGCTCGACGTCATCCGGGTCGGCCCTGGCGGTCGCCTCATCCGCATCGATCCGGCAGCGCATGCTGCCTACCGGCAGGCCCATTTCCGCTAGACCAACGCGTCCATTAATGTCCATTAATGTCAATGTGTTAATAACTATTCGGGAAGAGGCCATCACCGTAAGTTGCGGACTTTCTGTGCTACGCTTTTCCCGAATCGGACCACCTGTCCACACCCGTCCACCCGAGACCTGATCTGTCCAAAGGAACGCAATCCCGATGACTAGCCAGAGCCCCGTTCCATTGACACTTGCCTTCGTCAAAGTCGACACTCCGATGTTTGCCGAAGTCATCGACCAACTGCGCTCCGAGAGGTCTCTGTCGGACGGACGCCGCCGCGACATGATCTCCGGTCTGCGCCGCGTGGCCAAAGTCCTTGGGCTGCCGCCAGAGGATGTGCCCTGCGATAGCCGCTGGTTGCAGCCCCGTCTGTCCAAAGTCACACCGGCAGCACTCGGTCTTGCACCGAAGAGTTGGCAAAACGCGGTCAGTGATGCGCGTGCCGCCCTTGCGCAGTTCGGGCTTGTTGAACGGCGCTTCAACCGGATCGATGATCTGTCTGCCGGCTGGCAAGCGCTCTGGACCGATGTGCTGGCATCCGGCGACAAGACTTTGCAACCCGCTCTCTGCCGCTTCGTGCATTTTTTGAACCGGCAGGGCATTGAGCCCTCCAACGTATGTTCAAATCATGCCACGGCCTATCGAGAAGCGCTTGAACATAACGAGTTCAGCAAATCTCCTGATGTTGCATATCGGGCTGCGGTTAACGGCTGGAACCTGGCGGTCCGACGCATTTCACAATGGCCCAGGATCACCCTGCCTCTGGAAGCGCGCCAGAAGGTCATCACCTTTCCCGCGACAGCATTTTCGACGCCTTTCCAAAGCGAACTTGCAAAACTGATGCATCGTCTTGCAACTCCGGACCCGCTGGCAGATGACGGCCAGAACAAAAGGCTCCGTCCTGCAACCCTGTCTCAATACCAAAGACAGCTTGTTCGGTTCGCCTCCGAACTGGTTCACTCCGGTGTCCCAATCACGGAGATCGGCGGTTTGGATGTCCTGATCGATCCGGTGATGGCTGAACTTGGTTTGCGCCAGATGCTGACACGTACCAACAACAAGACCACAAAGATGATCAGCGAGATTGCCGCGCTGCTCCGCAACCTGGCCCGGATACTTCATGCCCCCGATGACACGCGGGACGCACTGGCCGGGCTTGCCGCGCGTCTGGCGATCAAACCTCAGAATGGCATGACCCCAAAGAACCGAAGCAGGCTGCGCGTGTTGCAGGACGACCGGCACCAGCAGCGGCTGTTGCTCTTGCCTGAACGAATCTTCGCGCGACCACGCGGCACGTCCAAGCCGTATGGCTGGGCTCTGGCCCGCGAAGACGCGCTCGCCATCGCCATTCTGCTGGTCTGCCCGGTTCGCGTAAAGAACCTGGCTGGCATCCACCTCGAACGGCACTTGCGCCGCCCGGGTGATGAGCATGTCTACCTGGTTCTGGAAGACGACGAGACAAAAAATGAGCGTCCTGTCGAGTTCGAGATCCCACGCGATGTCGTGCGCATGATCGACTTGCACCTCAAATCTCGCTGTCCGGAACTCTGCCTCGCGGGAACGCCGTGGTTGTTTCCACGCCGAAAGAGTTGTGGCCCAATCGACCCGAACGCCCTTTCGGCACGCATCTCCAAACGGATCCGCAAGGAAACGGGATTGGAGATGAACGCCCACCTGTTTCGCCATTTTGCGGTGATGAACTGGCTCGACGCCAACCCTGGGGGCTACGAGGTTGCACGCCGGTTGCTTGGGCATTCCGAGGTCAGCCACACCATCAACATGTACTCCGGTCTTGAGGCACGTTCGGCAACACGTGCTTTTGCCGACCTGATCGACGCGAAGAAAGGGCGTCGCTGATGAGCCTTGTTCTGCCTCTGTCTGATTGGCCCGTGCAAGACCGGGATATGTGGCTCAACCTTCAGACAGAAGGTGGCCCGCTTGACGATTGCGGCGCCCTCGCTCATCTGCGCGCAACCTCGTTGAAGACTTTGGAGTTGCGCTATGCCCGTTGGCTGCAATGGCTGATTAACAGCGATACGGAGGCGATCAGACTGCATCCAGCGCGACGCGCCACCCTGCCTCGTTTGTCCGAATGGCTTCAGGACCTCTCACACACCCGGCCGATGACCCGGTTGATGTTCATTGATGGCGTGTTGCGTATCCTATCCGCAGCGGATCCGACGCAGGACTGGTCTGGGCAACGAAAGCTAAAAACGGGATTGAAGCGCGCCGCGGGTCGGGGTGATCGGGATCGCAAAATTGGGCGTGTATTATCCAGCGAGGTACTATTCAAGGCGGGAATGTCTCTGGCGACGGATCATGCAGAAGCAGCACCAACACCGCTTCGCAGAATGATGTATCTGCGGGATGGCACCATGATTGCCATGTTGGCTTTGATGCCGATGCGTCGACGCGCCTTCGCAGGCCTTCAAATTGGCATATCCTTGCATGTCACAGCAGACACCATAACCGTCGCGCTCCCGGGGGATCTGACCAAGTCTGGTCAGCCATGGGAGGCTGATGTTCCCCAGTGCGTTGAGCCGCTCTTGCACCGTTATGTCAACGAAGCCCGTCTTTTCTTAATGGAGCGTGGCCAACAACATCACAATGTCCTGTGGGTTGGCCGGTCTGGCACTCCTTTGAAGAAAGCCGCGCTGAGCCCCCGGATCGCGGAGCAGACCCTGAAGCTGACGGGTCGCCGTATCCCGCCGCATTTCTTCCGGGATGCCGCCGCAACGACGTTGGCGCGCTCTTCTCCGGAACACGCAAAGCTGATCCGGCCAATATTGGCCCATACGAGCTTCGGAACGGCAGAGCATCACTATATCCACGCCCAAACCATTGAAGCAGGCCGGGATTACGCGGCGCTGATCAACCAGAAGAAAAAGGTACGTCGATGACCCGAGCCGCAATCTATGCCCGTTTCTCCAGCCAGATGCAGCGGGACGCTTCGATCGAAGACCAGTTGCGACTGTGTCGTGAACGGGCAGAACGCGAGGGCTGGACCGTTGTAGACGCCTATTCGGATCGGGCGGTCTCTGGCGCGTCCATGTTGCGCCCCGGGCTGCAAGCGCTCTTCAATGCAACCCAGGAAGGACGAGTTGATCTGATCTTGGCGGAGGCGCTGGATCGCTTGAGTCGGGACCAGGCAGACATCGCTGCGATCTTCAAACGCCTGAGCTTTGCAGGAGTCGGCATCGTGACTCTGACCGAAGGCGAGATCAGCGAGTTGCATGTGGGCCTCAAGGGGACCATGAACCAACTGTTCCTCAAAGATCTGGCAGATAAAACCTGGCGGGGATTGCGCGGGCGGGTGGAGCTTGGACGCTCCGGTGGCGGCAACAGTTATGGGTACGACGTCGTCCGGCGTCTCGGGCAGGACGGTCAACCCGTCACGGGCGAACGAGTGATCAACGCAGCGGAAGCCGAGATTGTCCGGCGGGTGTTCCAAGAGTTCACCGACGGGCATTCCCCGAAAGCCATCGCACGCCACCTCAATACCGAAGGCATTCCCGGTCCCCGTGGCAAACTTTGGCGTGACACGGCCATCAGGGGGCACCGCACACGTGGAACGGGTCTTCTCAATAATGAACTTTATATCGGCCGTCTGGTTTGGAACCGGCTGCGCTACATCAAGGACCCAGAGACCGGCAGACGTGTTTCCCGTCTCAACGATCCGTCTAAATGGATCATCGCGCAGGTCCCTGATCTGCGGATCGTCGGAGATGAACTTTGGGAGGCGGTCAAGCAGCGGCAAGGCGAGGTCGAGGCTGATCCCCGCGTCAAAGCCATCAAGGAAACCAAGTTTTGGGAGAAGCGCCGCAAGAAGCACCTTCTGACAGGTCTTGCATTCTGCGGGACCTGCGGAGGGCCACTCGCCACTGTGGGGCGCGACTACCTCGCCTGCTCTGCCGCCCGCAAACTCGGCACTTGTTCCCATAAGCAATCCATTCGCCGCAATGTCCTGGAAGACGCCGTTCTGGATTTGCTTCGTCAGCGACTGATGCAGCCCGATGCCGTGGCTGCATTTGTCAGATCCTTCAGCACAGCCGTCAACGCGGAAGCCGGCGCAATTGAGGCAACCCGGACCCGCCTGCAATCCGAACGGGACAAAGCCGTGCGCAAACTGAATGGGTTTTATGACGCGATTGCGGAAGGCATTCGCACCCCAGGTCTTCAGGCCAGGCTGGAAGAGCTCGAAACGCAGATTGCCGATCTTGAGGCGAAGCTCTCCGACCCCGCACCGTCCCCGGTGCGATTGCACCCGAACCTGTCCGAACTTTATCGCTCCAAGGTCGGAGATCTTGCGCAGGCACTATCGGACCCGTCGATCCGCACCGGGGCGTTGGAGATCATCCGGGGCCTGATCGAACGTGTCACGGTGCAGCATGAGGGTGACGGCGTACAAATTGACTTTGAAGGCGCTTTGACGGCAATGATTGGTCTGGCCCAGAACGACGAAAGCCGCCCTGAGGCGGCTTGTTCGGAAAAAGTGGTTGCGGGAGCAGGATTTGAACCTGCGACCTTCAGGTTATGAGCCTGACGAGCTACCGGGCTGCTCCATCCCGCGACACTTTGGTTTGGTCTGTTGCCTATTTGGCTGTTTGAGACCTGGTCGTGTTTTTTCATCGTTTTTGAGAGGGGGGATTTTTCTAGGTTTGGCGGTGACCTACTCTCCCGGGGCTTGAGCCCAAGTACCATTGGCGCTGCAGTGCTTAACTTCCGGGTTCGGGATGGGACCGGGTGTTTCACTTGCGCTATGACCACCAAACCGAGGAAAATCCCCGTCGCTCTTTTTGCTTTGCAAAAAGGCGGCGCGCGGCAGGCAGCGTATTCGCGAAGCGAATGCGCGTTGCCGCACGGTTGTTGTGTCACCCCTTGCGGGGTTTCACATCAATCAACACCGTCGCTATTTGCGTAGCAAAAGCGACGTAATTGTCCAACTCAAGGTCAGTGTATGCTTTTGGTGATTTGTCTTTCTGTTACTGGATCAAATCAAGCCTATCGGGCGATTAGTACCGGTCAACTGAACGCATTGCTGCGCTTACATCTCCGGCCTATTGACGTGGTGGTCTTCCACGGCCCTCAGGGAGACCTTGTTTTGAGGGGGGCTTCCCGCTTAGATGCCTTCAGCGGTTATCCTGTCCGATCATAGCTACCCTGCACTGCTGCTGGCGCAACAACAGGTCCACCAGTGGATCGTTCACCCCGGTCCTCTCGTACTAGGGGCAACTCCTCTCAAGTCTCCTACACCCACGGCAGATAGGGACCGAACTGTCTCACGACGTTCTAAACCCAGCTCACGTACCTCTTTAAACGGCGAACAGCCGTACCCTTGGGACCTGCTCCAGCCCCAGGATGAGATGAGCCGACATCGAGGTGCCAAACACTGCCGTCGATATGGACTCTTGGGCAGTATCAGCCTGTTATCCCCGGCGTACCTTTTATCCGTTGAGCGATGGCCCTTCCACTCGGGACCACCGGATCACTATGGCCGTCTTTCGACTCTGCTCGACTTGTCAGTCTCGCAGTCAGGCTGGCTTCTGCCATTGCACTCAACGAGCGATTTCCGACCGCTCTGAGCCAACCTTCGCGCGCCTCCGTTACGCTTTAGGAGGCGACCGCCCCAGTCAAACTACCCGCCACGCAGGGTCCCGGATCCGGATAACGGACCGCGGTTAGACATCAAGAATGCAAAGGGTGGTATCTCAAGGGAGGCTCCACAGGAACTGGCGTCCCTGCTTCGAAGCCTACCACCTATCCTGCACATTGCAGTCCTGATGCCAGTGCGAAGCTGTAGTAAAGGTGCACGGGGTCTTTCCGTCTAACCGCGGGAAGCCTGCATCTTGACAGGCAATTCAATTTCGCTGAGTCGATGTTGGAGACAGCGGGGAAGTCGTTACGCCATTCGTGCAGGTCGGAACTTACCCGACAAGGAATTTCGCTACCTTAGGACCGTTATAGTTACGGCCGCCGTTTACCTGGGCTTCAATTCAAGGCTCTCACCTCTCCTTTTAACCTTCAGGCACCGGGCAGGCGTCAGACCCTATACGTCGTCTTGCGACTTCGCAGAGCCCTGTGTTTTTAATAAACAGTCGCCACCCCCTGGTTTGTGCCCCCAGCCCCTAGTTGCCTAGGAACCGGGCCTCCTTCTCGCGAACTTACGGAGGTATTTTGCCGAGTTCCTTCAACATCGTTCTCTCAAGCGCCTTGGTATGCTCTACCAGTCCACCTGTGTCGGTTTAGGGTACGGTCTGATGGAGGGCTATTTCCGGGAACCACTCAGCAGCCCAATCAATCCGATAAGATTGAACTACACCTGTGATCCGTCACATCCTCCTGGCCTAGGAATATTAACCTAGTTCCCATCGCCTACGCCTTTCGGCCTCGGCTTAGGGGCCGGCTTACCCTGCTCAGATTAGCTTTAAGCAGGAACCCTTGGACTTTCGGCGAGTGTCTCTCACACTCTTTGTCGCTACTCATGTCATCATTCTCACTAGTGATCTCTCCACCGGATCCCTCACAGGCCGGCTTCATCGAAAAGACTCGATCCTCCAAGGTGCCCCGAAAGACACTAAAGAGGATAAGTCTTATGTCACACTACGCTCTGCTACCATGCCTTACGGCATCCTAAGCTTCGGCTCATGGCTTGAGCCCCGTTACATCTTCGCCGCAGGACAACTTGTTTAGACCAGTGAGCTGTTACGCTATCTTTAAAGGATGGCTGCTTCTAAGCCAACCTCCTGGTTGTTTTGGTCGTCCCACCTGCTTTCCCACTTAGCCATGAATTGGGGGCCTTAGCTGTAGGTCAGGGTTGTTTCCCTCTCCACTACGGACGTTAGCATCCGCAGTGTGTCTGCCATCTAGTACTCCCGGGTATTCGGAGTTTGGTTAGGATCAGTAAGCCTGTGGGGCCCCATTACCCATCCAGTGCTCTACCCCCCGGGGTATTCGGATGACGCTCTACCTAAATAGATTTCGCAGAGAACCAGCTATCTCCGAGTTTGATTGGCCTTTCACCCCTAGGCACAGCTCATCCCGATCCTTTTCAACGGATGTGGGTTCGGTCCTCCAGTGCGTGTTACCGCACCTTCAACCTGGCCATGCCTAGATCACTCGGTTTCGGGTCTGATCCCACGAACTCATACGCCCTATTAAGACTCGCTTTCGCTACGCCTACACCTAACGGCTTAAGCTTGCTCGTGAGACCAAGTCGATGACCCATTATACAAAAGGTACGCCGTCAGCTCGCTAGGAGCCTCCGACTGATTGTAGGCGTTCGGTTTCAGGTACTGTTTCACTCCCCTCGTCGGGGTGCTTTTCACCTTTCCCTCACGGTACTGGTTCGCTATCGGTCAGCAAGGAGTACTTAGCCTTCGAAGGTGGTCCTCCGATCTTCAGACAGAATTTCACGTGTTCCGCCCTACTTAATACGTCCGTCAAAGCTTCGAATACGGGGCTGTCACCCGCTATGGCCATGCTTCCCAACATGTTCTTCTCACTTATCCGGCTCGGCTGGTCCCCGTTCGCTCGCCGCTACTAGGGGAGTATCAATTGATTTCCTTT